>NZ_CP186009.1:0-2162719 GCF_049311595.1 Cupriavidus sp. H18C1 | reverse complement strand
CGCGCTCCAGGCAGGCGCCAAAGACAACGGCGCCCCCCGGTCTCCGCCCTCACTACCACCCCAACTACTACGCCGCCTTCGTCATCGGCCCGGACGGCCACAACATCGAAGTCGTTTGCCACGAGCCCGAAGCCGAAGCCGAAGCCGAAGCCTAAGCTGACGCCAAACCTACCGCTGCACCAAATCCCTGACCCCCCTGCCGGCAAAGACTGACGAAATGCTGCGCCGCCGATGACTGGCCGCGCCCGGGGTGAAACGCCAGGATTGCGCGGAATCGGACCGCGCCGGCGAACGGAATACTGCGGAGCCCAAGCGCCAGATAGGTCCGTGCGACAAGCGGATTGGTGATTGCGAGACCCGCGCCGGCCAGCACCAGCGCGCATTGCGTATGGCTGTACGGCGTCGTCGCGACGAAGCGTGGGGCGATCTGGTGCTCAGCGAAGGCGGTTTCCAGTTGCCGTTGGGCCGGGTCGGCGGCGTCGAGGCCGATCAGCGGTGCGTCGGCCAGGTCTGCGACGCTGACTTTGGCCCTGGCGGCGAATGGGTGGGTGGCCGGCACGATGCAGACGGCCGGCACGGCGTAGAACTCGGATGCGGTCAGGCCGCTGGTGTCGACCTCATCGCCCATGAAGGCCAGGTCGAGCTCACGTTGCAGCAGGCGCTCGCGCAGCGCGCGAGCTGTCTACCTCCAATCGGCAATGGCTGCGCGGATAGCTGTGCGAAAAGCTGGCGACCGCCATCGGCATCACGCTGGCGGCCATCGCATGCAGGGCGCCGACGCGCAGCATCGTGTCCTTGTGCTGGCGGAGCAGGTCGATCTTGCGCTGCACGGCGTCGAGGCCGATATAGACGCGTTCGACTTCGTCCATCAGCGCGGCCGCCTCGGCGGTCGGGACCATGCGGCCCTTGCTGCGGTCGAACAGTCGCAGCTGCGCGATCTTCTCCAGTTGCAGGACGATCTGGGTCACGGCCGGCTGGCTGATATGCAGCGCTTCGGCGGCGCGGCGCGCGGAACCGAGGCGCATGACCATGCGGAATACCTCGATCTGCCGGGCGCTGATGGACGGTTCGCCTGCGCCTGTCGCCGCCTCTTTCATAGGGACCCTATAAGTTCGTCTTATTGAAAAGCTGCAATGGCTTTGATCGCAATGGCATGCCGCGCCGTAAACTTCGCCTCATGCAATCGTCGTCTATCGCCATGCCTCTCGACCGTTCATCGAAGCCGCTTTCGGCCATCAACCCGACTCTCAACCCGGCATTGCAAGCGCTGCAATGCATCAGTTGCGAGGCGATCTATCCCGTTTCCGATCTGCCGGAGGGCTGTCCCGCCTGTCACGGCCGGGGCCGACCCAGCAGCGTCGAAGCGGTCTACGACGCGCGAGCCTTCGATTTTGCACCAAAAAGCACAGGTTATCGCTGGGGGCACTGCCTGCCGTATCTGAATGGCGTGACGCTGGGCGAGGGCGACACGCCCTGTCTTCCGGTGCCTGCGCTGGCCGAGCTGGCTGGCGTCGCTTCGTTATGGATCAAGAACGAGGGCGGGAACCCGACCGGCTCGCACAAGGACCGCATGTCGGCCCAGGCGGTGAGTCGTGCGCTGGCGATCGGCGCGAGCGAAGTGGTGCTCGCCTCGAGCGGCAACGCGGCGGTATCCGCCGCGGCCTATGCGCGGCGGCCGGCCTGGCGTGCGAGGTGGCGACCTATCGGGACCTGCCGCCGATCTTCGATGCGGCGCTGCGCTACTACGGGGCGAAACGCATCGTTTGCGAGACCGGTCATGCGCGGTGGCAACATGTGCGCCAACGCGTCCGCGACGATGGCGCGTTCCCGCTGACCAACTACAGCATTCCCGCGGTGGGCAGCCCGGTGTTCGGCGTGGAGGGCTATCGCGCTGCGGCACTCGAATGGGTGCACCAGGGTTGCGAGCCCGACCACGTCATCGTGCCGACCGCGCGCGGGGACCTGCTGTGGGGCATCTATAGCGCGCTGCGCGATCTGGTGGCGGCACGGCGGCTGGCCCGCGTGCCGCAGCTCTGGGCGGTCGAGCCGTTTCCGCGGCTGTGGCGCGTGCTGGCCGGCGAGCCGCAGCAAGGCGATTTCTATGGCGCCACGCAGCAGTTCTCGACGGCAGGCTCGACGGTGACCGCGCAGCAGGTCCTCGCGGTGACGCGCTCCGGCGGCGGCGCGGTGGTCGTGGGTGACGATGCCGCACGAGCCGGCACCGCAGCGCTGGCCTCGGCAGGATTCTGGGTCGAGCTGTGCGCCGGGGCAGGGCTCGCCGCGGCGCAAATGCTGCGCGCCGATGGGCGCATCGATGCATCGCAATCGGTTCTTCTGATGTTGACGGCACGGGGCGATCGCGACCCCGCGCAAGGCTGACCCTTACACAGGCTGGAGTCCTCCCATGACGCTGCGCTATCTGATCGCCTCCCTCGCAATCTGCCTCACCACCCATGCCCCCGCGGCCATGTCGGCCTATCCGGAAAAACCCATTCGCCTCGTCGTGCCCTGGGCCGCGGGCGGCAGCACCGATGCGCTGGCGCGCGCCGTGGCGCAGCGGATGAGCGAGTCGATGGGCCAGCCCGTGGTCGTGGAGAACCGGGCAGGAGCCTCGGGCCGCATCGGCGCCGAGGCCGTGGCAAAGGCGGCCCCGGACGGCTACACGTTGGGCGTCATCGAGCTGGCCCATACGGTGGCGCCGTCGGTGTTCCGCCAGATGCCATACGATCTGCTGCGCGATTTCACGCCGGTCTCGCTGCTCGGCGAATCGCCGCTGGTGCTGTTCGCGGATAGCACCCGATATCGGCCCGGCGAGGCACAGCGCTTCCTTGCCGATGCGCGCAAACAGGGCAAACCGCTGCAACTGGCCACGAGCGGCAACGGCACGATCAGCCATCTGGCGGCCAAGATGCTGGAGGCGCAGGCCACCATCCCGATCGATGCGGTGCCCTACCGCGGCTCCGCGCCCGCGCTTACCGATGTCTCGTCGCAACTGGTCGCCGGCCATTTCGCCACGCTGGCAAGCGGCAGCAGCCTGCTCGGCGCGGGCAAGATCACGGCGCTGATGGTCACCGGACCGGCGCGCATTGCCGCGCTGCCGAATGTGCCGACTGCCGCCGAGGCGAAACTGCCGGCGCTGCAGATCAGCCAGTGGTGGGCCATCGTTGCGCCGGCACGCACGCCGTCGACGGTGGTCACCCGGCTGGGGGACGAGGTGCGGGCGGCGCTGGCCAACCCGCAGACCAAGGCGCGGCTGGATAGCCAGGGCATCGAGTTGAAGGCCTCGTCGCCCGCGCAACTGGGCGACAGGCTGCGCGGCGAGGTCGATCGTTGGGCGGCGCTGGTGAAGCAGGCAGGTATTCAGCCGGAATAAGGATCGGCGCGGATTCCGCTATCGCGACGGGATCCAATCGTTCATCAGGCGCGTTGGCCGGTGTCGCCGATCGCGGCCAGCAGGGTATCAGGCGCGTTGGTCCGTGTCGCCGATCGCCGTCAGCAGGTATCAGGCGCGTTGGCCCACGTCGCCGATCGCGGCCAGCAGGTCGTCCGCGTGGACCATCAATTCGCGTACGCGCCGCAGCGCCCGGTATTGGTTCAGCACGGCGCTCCACTGCGGCGATTCCAGCAGTTGATGCCAGACCGGCTCGAGTTCTCGCGAATCCGCCTGCTGCGTTTCGATCAGCTTGCTGGCGAATGCCAGCGTGGCCGGTGCGGACAGCAGCTGCATCCGGCTCGCTGCGCTGAGCACGCGTGGATTGGATTCGGCGGGCGCATCGCTGCAATACAGGACCTTGCTGGCGACCCCGGCCTCGTCGGTTGGCAGCGCGCTCAGCGAGGCGCCACGCAGGCGCACGGTGCCTTGTTCCGTCTGGAATGCATACGTGACGTGTTGCTCGGCGTGGACGAGCAGGCGCAAGCCGCGCAGCAAGCGAGGGAGATCCGTCGTGGCGGCATCCACGGAAGCCTTGGCTTCGACGAGCAGGCAGACGTCCCACGCCGGTGTTTCGTCGTCGGCCTCATCCTTCGTGCTGGCCTGCCGGAGCAGTACCGCATCCCATTCGGTCTTGGCCCGCTCATGGCTGGCCGGCAGCGACGCCGGCACGCGCATCGAAGTCACCACGCGGTAAGGCGCCGACGTTCCCTCCGCGTCGTTGAGCCGCTGTGCCAACGCGCGAAGCGCTTGCGCCGCCAGCGCTTCGACTGCGGCCCCGCGCTGCCGCGAGGAAACGCCCTGCGCCGTCGCGGTGGCGGTTCCCGAGCGAGGACCTTGCCGCTCCCATAGCGAGCGATATTGGCGGACTTGCGCATCCGAGCTCAGCGCTTCGAGGCGTCGCAAGCGTTCCAATGCGGGGCTGTCCAGCAATTGCGCCAAGGCGGGCTGCAGCGGGGCTGCGTTCGGCGTTGCGTTCGGCGCCTCGTTCGAGATCGCCGGCATGGCGAGCAGGCGTCGAACGGTATCGTGCAGCACAGCCCACGAGGAGGCCGAGGCCGCCGCGTGGAGATGTGTCATGGCCTCACGCTGCGGGGCCGAAGCGCCTCGCTGCGGTTTGTTCGGGTGAGCTACCGCATTGACGGCGGCCAGCACCAGCCTGCGGTCCTGCTCGGCGCGGGCCGCCAGCGATGCGTACTCGCGCACGTGGGCTACTTGATGCCGAAGCACCATCGCCTGGAAAGCCGGGTCGCCCGCATCCGGCCGGATCGCGTCCCGCACCATGCGCGCGAGCGATTCGACGAACAGATGCTTCAGTGCGGCGCCTGGGACTTCACCGTTGGCCAGGGCGAGGCGCGCCTGCTCGATGGTCACCGCCAGCGCCGTCGCGGGATTGGCGTCGTGAATCCGTTCCGATACGGCGCCGATCGCCGGCAAGCGATACCGGCGTGCGACGGCGCGCAGCGTGTCGTCGAGCAGGGCGGGCGGTGGCGGCAGCGGGAGGGACATGCCTGCAATGGTAGCAATGACTCACGCGCCCAACGATTCCCGCACCAAGGATGCCCGCACCGGTTAAGCCCGCGCCGATGACTTCAGCACCGATAACTCCAGCACTGAGGACTCCCGCCCCCCAACGCAACCCGATGCCCCCCGGGGAATCGCCGTGCAGTCCCGTTACCCCCGCGCGTGCCATGGCACCGAGGCGCCCAAGCACTTCGTCCAGCTCGGTCTTCAGCGTCGCCACCAGTTCCGCCGCCGGCAGCGAACGCGCCAGCGGTGCGGCCTGGCCCGCCCATTGCGCGGCGAAGTCCGCGCTGCCGGCCGCCTTGGCGGCGGCGTGCAGCGCCTTGCCGGCGTCATAGGTGATCGGATAATCGGGGATCGGCGGCGCATCGGCGGCGACACCGAGTTCGGTCAGGCGATTGACGAAGCCGCGCGCGGCGCGTCCGGAGATGGCGCGCGTCAGCGTGGTGGGACGCGTCTGCTCCGCCAGCAGCGCTTCGCGATACGCGGCATCGGCCACCGTCTCGGGGCATGCCACGAACGCGGTACCGAGCTGCGCGGCCGTGGCGCCCAGGGCCAGCGCGGCCGCGATGCCGGCGCCGTCCATGATGCCGCCCGCCGCGATCACCGGCAGGCTGGTCTTGCGCACCAACAGCCGGACCAGCGCCATCGTGCCCAGGCCCTCGTCGAAGCCCTGCGTATCGAACACGCCGCGATGGCCGCCGGCCTCGACGCCCTGCGCGACTACGGCATCGATGCCCGCCGCTTCGACGCGGCGGGCCTCCGCGATCGTCGTCGCCGAGGCCAGCAGCACGATACCCGCCTCGCGCAGCGCGTCGATCCATGCCTGATCCGGCAGGCCGAAGTGGAAGCTGACCACGGCCGGCTTCTCCTGCAGCAGCATCTCGAACATCGCCTGGTCGGCGACGAAGCTGCGATAGATCTCGCGCAGCGAGGCCGGCGGGGTCGCGCCGAATTCGGCGAAGCGCGGCGCCAGGTAATCGAGCCAGCCGCGTTCGCGCTGCGCATCGGCCTGCGCCGGCACATGGCAGAACAGGTTGATGTTGAAGGGGCGATCGGTCAGCGCGCGCGTATCGCGGATGGTCTGGCGTGCGGCCTCGGCGTTCATCGCACCGACGCCGAGCGAGCCGAGGCCGCCGGCGTTGGAGACGGCCGCGGCCAGCGCGGGCGTGCTGACGCCTGCCATCGGGGCCTGGATGATCGGCGTCGACATGCCGAGCCGGGCCAGCAGCCCGTTCTCAGCGGAAGATTCAGCGGAAGAGGGGGTCATCGGATGCTCCTTCGGGATCGGGCCGCTCAGCCTTGGCGCAGCTCGTGCAGCAATGCCTCGTAGGCGGCGGTGGTGAAGCCGGCGCGCTTGACGAGGAAGGTATGCGCGGAGCGCACCGGCACGGTGTGGAAGTCGTCGCTGTCGCGATGCAGCGCCAGCAGCGATTTGGGAAGGATGGCGAAGGCCGACCCCGCGCTGACGCAGGCCAGGATCGCGTGATAGGAGGGCATTTCTCGCACGGTCAGATTGCGGCGCAGGGCCTCGTCGGCCTGTGCCAGCCATTCTTCCGCGCAGCGGCGATAGGTGCAGCCGCGCGTGAAGCCGGCGAGCGTGCGCAGCCTGACGTCCTGCGGCCGGCGCACGCGCGGATGGCTGGCCGGCAGCACCAGCACCAGTTCCTCGGTGAACAGGAACGTGCCTTCGAGCCCCGGCGCCATGTCCTCCATCGACAGCTGGCGCGGCGAGCCATTGCCCGGGTGCGCGACGATCGCGCAGTCGAGCTGGTGCGAGGCGACCGCGTCGGCCAGCGCCTGCGCGGTGCCGGTGCGGATCTCGACGTCGACCAGTGGATAGCTTGCGTGATAGCGGGCCAGCGGCTTTGGCAGTCTGGCCGCCGCGGCACTTTCCATGGTGCCGAGCCGCAGCTTGCCGGTGGGCACGTCGTGCCGCATCGCCTGCCGCGCTTCCTCGGCGAGCGCCAGCAGCCGCTCGGCATAAGCCAGCAGCTTTTGCCCTTCGGCGGTCAGCGTCATGCGCTTGCTGTCGCGCTGGAACAGCGTCACGCCAAGGCTGTCCTCGAGCTGCTTGATGCGCGTGGTGACGTTCGACTGCACGCGATCGAGCGCACGCGCGGCCCGCGTGACGCTCTGCTCCTGCGCCACGGCGCGGAAGATTTCCAGTTCGGCCAGTTCCATCGGATGCGGCGCGGTGTCTCGCGCCGTTCTCAATTCAGGAATGAAGATGGATTAACTATCCTTTATTGAGAACGGTAAGTCAAGGCGGCCACAAAGGTCGAGGCGGCACGCAAGGGAGGGACCCACACAGGACCCACACAGGACCCACACAGGGCCCACACAGGGCCCACACAGGGCCCACACAGGGCCCGCACAGGGCCCACACAGGGCCCACAAAGCAAAAAGGGAGAACGCAGTTAGCGTTCTCCCTTCTGGAAGCGTTCGGCAGGGTGGTCCGGCGTGGCCGGCCCCCCGAGAACCGATCAGAAGTCTTCGGCGTCCACGTCGTAGTTCGCCGGCTCCCAGCGGATCGCGAGCAGCGCCAGCAGGCCGGCCAGCGGCGCCAGCGCGATGACCCAGAACACCTTGGTGCTCAGCGCGGCGGCCAGCACCGGGAACAGGAACAGCGACAGCGTGGAGCTCGCGCGCATCAGCGTCTGGTTGAAGCCCACGCCCACGCCGCGCAGCGAGGTCGGGTAACTCAGCGAGGCATAGGTCATCGTATGTGCGCCGGGACCGAAGCCCTGGCCCAGCAGGAACACGGCCAGCAGCGCGATCGCCGCCACCACTTCGCTGACTCCGTCCGGCTTGCCGACCAGCGCCAGGCCGACCAGCGCGGCCAGCTGGAACGCGTAGCCCACCACGGTCAGCTTCCACGCGCCGACCCGCGGCACCAGCCGCACGCCGATCAGTCCGCCGACGAAGGCGAACAGCAGGTTCAGCGCCAGCGAGATCAGGATCGTGTTCAGCATGGTCTGCGCCAGGAAGCTGGCGATGATGACCGGCAGGCCGAACGCGACCGCGTTGTAGGCGAACGACGAGGCGATCGACATGATCGTCGCCAGCACCGTGCGGCTGCGGTAGACGCCCTGCAGCAGCACCGCGTAGTTGCCCCACGAGGCCGCGCGCTTGGCGGGCTTGGCCACCGCATCGGGCGCGACCACCGCGTCGATGCCATAGGACCGCTTCAGGATCCGCGCCGCCCCTTCGAGGTCGCCCTGGTTGGCGGCCCACACCGGCGATTCGCTCATGTACTTGCTGCGCACCGCGATGATGACCAGCGCGGGCACCGTGCCGAAGCCGAGGATGATGCGCCAGAGCAGGCCGCTGTGCGACTCCGGCAGGACCGCGTAGCACAGCAGCACCAGCAGATACGACACGCAGATCGCCGCATACCAGGTGGGGCACCACATCGCCACGCGCGAGGCCTTGTTGCCGCGGCCCTGCAGCTTGGAGAACTCGGCCAGGAACGCCATCGCTACCGGCAGGTCGATCCCGACGCCCAGGCCCATCACGAAGCGGGCGCCGGCCAGCACGTATTCGTTCGGCGCCAGCGCGCAGGCGATGGCCGCCACCACGAAGAACAGCATGTCGGCCATGAAGACGCGATAGCGGCCGATGCGGTCGGTGAAATAGCCGCCGAGGAAGGCGCCGACGATGGCGCCGAAGGTGATCGCCGACGCGACCATGCCGGTGCCGGCCGGCGTCAGGTTGAATTCCCGCGTGACGTCCTTCAGGCCGAAGGCCAGCGCGCCGAGGTCGTAGGCGTCCAGAAACACGCCGCCCAGCGCGATCGCGACCACCATGCGCGCATTGCTGGCCTGGGCGCCGCCCTGGTTGACCAGTTGCGAGACATCGGCGGCGGAGCGGATGACGGCTTTGTTCGGTGGAGCGGCGGTGGCGGACGCCTGTTGCGCTTCGGCGGGGGAGAGGGTGAGGTCGACGGACATGGGGATCGTGATGGGAGCATGCGCCGCCCGCCGGGAGGGGCGGCGGCGCGGCGAATGCTACGCCAGCACGATCGATGATCCAAATGACTTATTGTTATATCTTTAAGGGCGCTGGAATTCCGGCCCTTGGGGCGTCCCGTTTCCCATGTTCGGTATATGTTTCAAATGTTCCGTGAGCCTTGCAGTCTTGCGTTCTTGCCGTCCTACGCCTGGCCGCTGCCCGTTCCCTCGAAGGCCGAGCGCAGCGCCGCCGCGTCCAGCTTCTTCATCCGCAGCAGGGCCTGAACCAGCCGGTCGATGCCCGCCTGATCGCCGGAGCGCATCAGCGTGTCCATCTCCGCCGGCACGATCTGCCACGAGATGCCGAACGGATCCTTGCACCAGCCGCATACCTCGGCTTCGGGTACCGCCGAGAGCTTCGACCAGTAATGGTCAATGCTCGCCTGATCCTCGCAGGGCACGACGAAGGAGATGGCCTCGTTGAAGGCGAAGCCGTGCGGGAAGCCGCTGTCCATCGCCGCCATCCAGGTATTGCCGAGCCGGAAGTCGGAGAACATCACCGAGCCCGCCGGATTCGGTTCCATGCCCGGCCCATAACGCACGAGTTGTCCCGCCTGCGAGCCGGGAAAGATCTCGCGCCAGAACTCGCCCGCCGCCTCCGCCTTGCCGCAGGCCTCGCCGGTGAACATCAGCGCCGGCACGATCGGCGGCCGGGATTCGCTGGACGTATCGGTCAGCATCAACTGCCACGACAGCCCGTAGCGGTCCTGCACCCAGCCAAAGCGCGCGCTGAAGGGGTAGGCGTCCAGCGGCATCAGCGCCTGGCCGCCGTCGACCAGCTTGTCCCAGGTGGCATCCAGCCGCTCGCGCGCCTGCGGATCGCGGCCCGGATCGAACAGCACGAAGAAGGAAATCGACGGATTGAAGCGGAACATCGGTCCCGCCGAGATCGCCATGAAGGGCTGGCCCCATAGCGTGAACCGCACGAGATCGCAGTCCCCGGAGGGCGTATTGCGGACCTGTCCGACGAAATCGACGGCGGAGTCCGGAAATACCGATACATAGAACCGCGCCGCTTCGACGGCCTCCTTGTCGTACCACAGGTGCGGGGTCAGGGTGAGAGGCGAGGTGACAGGCGCGGTGACAGGCGTGTTCATCTGCAAGGCTCCTTTTCAGGCATGTCGAAAGGAAAACGGCGCCATGCCGGCCGCCGTTTCGCGATGAAACTCCAGAGTAGTCGCCAGCCGCGCCATCGACAAAGCCGCGCAACAAAAATCCCCCAGGGGTGGAATGCCCCTGGGGATCGGGTGTTGCGGCGGCCTGGAGGCCTGGAGGCCTGGAGGCCCGGTGGCGCAGTGGCGCGGTGGGCCGGCGGCCCCGCGGCCTCGCCGCCCCGCGCCGCTACTTCTGCACGGCCGGCGCCGGCGTGCGCAGCGCCGCCTCATGGCTGGCCGAAGCCGAACGCCGATGGTCGATCATCGAGACCGCCAGCGCGGCGATCACGGCCGGAATCGCGATGGCGACGAAGTTCTGCTGCAGCGGCAGCGCCATGCCGACCAGCATGCCGATCACGATCGGGGCAAGGATCGCGCCGCTGCGGCCAACGCCCGAGGCCCAGCCGATGCCGGTGCCGCGCGCGGCCATCGGATAGAACTGGCCGGCATAGGCGTAGGTCACGATCTGCGTGCCGATGGTCGACGCACCGGCCAGGCCCACCAGCACGAACAGCACCGGCGTCGGCACCGGGTAGCCAAGCAAGGTGATCGAGACCGCCGCCAGCGCATACATGCCGACCAGCACGTGCTTGATATTGAAACGGTCCGCCAGCCAGCCGCCGCCGACCGCGCCGATCATTGCGCCGAAGTTCAGCACCAGCACGAAGGTCAGCGCCGAGCCCAGGCTGTAGCCGGCACTGGCCATCAGCTTGGCCAGCCACGAGCTCAGCGCGTAAAACCATGAACAGGCACATGAAGAACGCGACCCAGAACATCACGGTGCTGAAGCCGCGCCCATCCTGGAACAGCTTGCCGATCGGCGCCTCGCCGGCCTTCAGTTCGGGCAGCGCAAAGCGGTCGTCCGCCTGCGGCCGGTAGGACGGCTCGAGCCGGCTCAGCACCTTCTTGACCTCGTCCAGGCGCCCCGAGCGGATCAGGAAGGGCATCGACTCCGGCAGCGACTTCATCACCATCGGGATCAGCAGCACCGGCAATCCCGCGGCGAGGAACACCGACTGCCAGCCGTAGCTCTCGATCAGGCCCTTGCCGACCACTGCGGCCAGCATGCCGCCGACCGAATAGCCGCTGAACATCAGCGTGACCATGGTGCCGCGGATCTTGCGCGGCGAATATTCGGTCATCTGCGCGACGACGTTGGGCATCACGCCGCCGATGCCCAGGCCCGCGAGAAAGCGCGTGACGCTGAACGTCACCGGATCGCTGGTGAAGCCGGCGGCGGCGGTAAAGACCGAGAACAGCACGATGCAGATGGCGATGGCCCAGCGCCGGCCGATGCGATCCGCGATGGTGCCCAGGAAGATCGCGCCGAACATCATGCCGAACAGCGCCGAACTGACCATGAAGCCGGCCTGCGTCGCATCGACGCCCATCGACTGCATGATCGACGGCAGGGCGATGCCGGCCACGGCCAGGTCATAGCCGTCGAAGATGATGATCAGCGCGCACCAGAACAGCACGAGCCCATGGAAGCGGTTGAAGCGGGCCTCGTCGGCCAGCTGGTGGACGTCGATTTGACGCATGGTTGTCTCCTTGCAGTCCGGTTTCTACCGGCTCTGTGATGGGTGAACAGTCGGGTACGGGGCCGAAGGCGCCAGCAGGAAGCCGTGCCGGCGTTGCTCGCGGCAACTATTGCGGCGAGTTCTGCGGCGAGTTTTGCGGTAAGTTTTGCGGCAAGTCTCGCGGCAACTGCGTGATCGGCGCCACCGGTACCCCGTGCGGATCGCGCACGAAATCGGCGATCGACGCGATCAACGCGTCGGGCTGATCGCGATGGGGCGAATGGCCGCAGTCCGGCAGCTCGAGCAGGCGCGTCTGCGGCACGCGGCGCGCGATGCCGCGGATCTGCTCCAGCGTGCCGTACTCGTCGTCGAGCCCCTGCACCGCCAGCAGCGGGCAGGTAATGCTGGCGATCTCCGCCTCGATCGACCAGTGGCGGAACGGCGGATGCAGCCAGATTCCATTCCATCCCCAGAACGCCGAGTCCGGATCGTCGTGATAGCGCGCCAGCCGCTGGCGCAGGTCGGTATTGAGATAGGCTTCGCGCGCCTTCTCGATGCTGGAGACCGACAGGTCCTCGACCAGGATGTGGGGCGCCAGCACGATGGTCCCGGCGACGCGCGACGGAAAGCGCGCCGCGTACAGCAGCGCGATCGAGCCGCCATCGCTGTGCCCAAGCAGCCAGGGCGGTTCGGCCTCGGCGTCGATGCCGAGCGCCGTCAGCAGCGCGGGCAAGACCTCGTGCGCCTGGCGGTGCATGAAATCCGGATGCCACACTTCGTCCGCGGCCCGCGGCGTCGAACGCCCATAGCCGGGCCGCGAATAGACCAGGCCGCGCCAGCCCAGCGCCTCGCAGACGCGCTTCGGGAAATCGCGCCACATCGCCACCGATCCCAGGCCCTCGTGCAGGAAGACCAGCAGCGGCGCGCCGGCGTTCTCCGTGCCCAGCCGCTGATACTCGATCCGGACCGGGCGGCCGGCCCAATCGATCTCGACGAATTCGACCGGCGCGCTCATTGCAGCCCCGCCAGTGCCAGTTGCCCGTTCGGCGAGATCAGCACGTTCGACGGGACGTCGCGGCTGCAGTCCACGGGCTGCTGTCGTTGTTGCTGCTGCTCCTGCTCCTGCTCGCGCAGCCGGAAGCGCTGGATCTTGCCGGTCGCGGTCTTCGGCAGGCTGTCGACGAACTCGATCAGGCGCGGGTATTTGTAGGGCGCGAGCCGCTCCTTGACGAAGGCCTTGAGCTCGGCGTCGTCGCACTGCGTGCCGGGCTTGAGCACGACGAAGGCCTTGGTGCGCGTCAGCCCCTGCGGGTCGTTGACGCCGATCACCGCGGCCTCCAGCACCGCGGGATGCTGCATCAGTGTGGCCTCCACCTCGAACGGCGAGACATAGATGCCGCTGACCTTGAGCATGTCGTCGCTGCGGCCCGCATAGCAGTAGGTGCCATCGGCATTGCGTACGTACTTGTCGCCGCTCTTGGTCCAGCTGCCCTGGAAGGTCTCGCGCGACTTGTCGCGATTGCCCCAATACATCAGCGCCGCGCTCGGCCCCTGGATATAGAGGTCGCCGACCTCGCCGTCGGGCACCGGCCGGCCTTCCTCGTCGCGCAGTTCGATGTTGTAGCCGGGCACCGGCCAACCGGTGGTGCCGTAGCGGACCTGTCCCGGGCGATTCGACAGATAGATATGCAGCATCTCGGTCGAGCCGATGCCGTCGATGATCTCGCAGCCGTAATGCGCGGTGAAGCGCTGGCCGAGTTCGGCCGGCAGCGCCTCGCCGGCCGACGAGCACAGCCGCAGCGCCACCTGTTCGCGCGCCGGCAGGGCGGGCGAGGCGAGCATGCCGGCATAGCCGGTCGGCGCGCCGAAAAACACCGTGGCGCGATGATCGAGCCAGCGCTGGAAGATCGCCTCGGGCGTGGGCCGCTCCGCCATCAGCACCACGGTGGCGCCGACGCTGAGCGGGAAGGTCAGGCCGTTGCCCAGGCCATAGGCGAAATACAGCTTGGCGGCCGAGAAACAGATGTCGTTTTCGGTCAGGCCGAGAATCGGCTTGGCGTAGAGCTCGGCGGTCCAGTAGGGATTGGCCTGGCTGTGCAGCACGCCCTTGGGGCGGCCGGTCGATCCGGAGGAATAGAGCCAGAAGCCGGGGTCATCGGGACCGGTGGCGGCAGCGGCCGGCTGCGGCGCGTGTTCGGCGATCAGCGCGTCGAGCGAGACCATGCCGGCAGGCAAGGTGCTCGCATCGTCGTTGGCGCCCTCGGGGCGCGACACGATCACGTGGTCGACCTCATGGCCGCCTTCGCCCATCGCCTTGGCCATGGCCTGCTCCAGCACCGGCAGCAGCGCCGCCGACACCAGCGCCGCGCGGGCGCGGCTGTGCTGCAGCATGTAGGCGTAGTCGTCGGGCGTCAGCAGCGTGTTGACCGCGACCGGCACGATGCCGGCGTAGATCGCGCCGAGGAAGCAGACCGGCCAGTCGCTGCAGTCGTGCATCAGCAGCAGCACGCGTTCCTCGCGGCGGACGCCGAGGGCTTGCAGCGCGGTGGCGAACCGGCGCACGCGCTCGGCCAGTTCGCCGTAGCGCAGGCGGCCGTGGTCGTCGATATAGGCGACCTTGTCGCCGCGGTGCGCGTTGGCTTCCAGCAGGTGCTGGGCGAAGTTGAAGGGCGTGGTGGGCGCGACCACCGGCGGTGGGTCCGAGGCCGGCGCGGTGGCTGTGATCGTGGTCGCGGTAGTCGTCGTTGCGGCTGCCATGCGTTGTCTCCCCATCTGTTCTACGGATGCTGCGAATACTGCAGGCGCTGTATGTCCTGCGAGCCCTGCAGGTCCTGCAACTCCTGCAAGTGCCCAAGTACTGCGATGTGCTGCGTGTCTCCTCGGAGCTGGTCTTTGGCACTCGTCCTTACAGCCGGTCCTTACAGCCGGTCCAGCACCGCCGTGCTGGCCTGCACCGCGCTGCGGCGATGGTAGAAGTTCAGCGCGCGCAGGCCGCCCAGTTCCTCGCCGCCACCGGCGCGGCCGGGGCCGCCGTGCAGCGATTGCGGCATCACGTTGCCGTGGCCGGTATGCAGCTGCGCGACATCGGGCGAGATCACATGGACGCGGCCGTGGCTGTCGGCCAGTTGCAGCGCCGCGGCGGCCAGCGCCGCCGGATCGCTGCCATAGAGCGACGCCACCAGCGAGCCTTCGCCGCGGCGCGCCAGTTCGAAGGCATGGCCGGCGTCGATGCTGTCTTCGCCTTGCCGCTCCCGATAGGGCATCAGCGTGGCGACCGGGCCGAACACCTCGATCTGATGCACCCGCGCATTGCCGTCGGGATCGCGCGTGCCGAGCAGCGTCGGACCGATACAGCAAGCCACGGCCGGATCGGCGTCGATCAGCGCCTGGTTCGCGCCATCGTGCAGGGTTTGCGTCTGCGCCTGCAATTGCGCGAGGCCCTCGCGCACGGTGGCGAGCTGCGCGCGGCTGACCAGCGCCCCCATGCGTACGTCCGGATTGCGCGGATTGCCGACGGTGACCTCGCGCAGCTTGGCCGCGATGGCTTCGGCGGCGGCGTCGTACAGCGACTCGGGCACCAACACACGGCGGATCGCCGTGCATTTCTGTCCCGACTTGACCGTCATCTCGCGCACGACCTCCGAAGCGAGCAGCGGCAGCGCATCGTTGCCGCCGGCCTCGCGCGGCAGCAGCAGCGCCGAGTTGACGCTGTCCGCCTCGATATTGACGCGCACCGAGCGTTGCGCGATCGCTGGATGCGTGCGGATCTGCGCCGCGGTCTGCGCCGAGCCGGTGAACGACACCACGTCGAAGGGCTCCAGCGCGTCCAGCAGGCCGTCGGCGCTGCCGCAGACAATCGACAGCGCGCCAGGCGGCAGGATGCCGGCCTCGACCACATCGCGGACCATGCGGTGCGTCAGCCAGGCGGTGGAGGTGGCCGGCTTGACGATCACCGGCACGCCCGACAGCAGCGCCGGCGCGGCCTTCTCGCACAGGCCCCAGGAAGGGAAGTTGAACGCGTTGATGCACAGCGCGACGCCGCGCGTGGGGACCAGCACGTGTTGCGACTGGAACAACGGATCCTTGCCCAGTCGCGCCGTTTCGCCATCGAGCAGATAGCGCCGGTCGCCGAGCGTCTCGCCCAGCTTCGCATAGCTGCCCAGCGTGAAGATCGCGCCGTCGATATCGACCGCGGAATCGCGCTTGATCGTGCCGCTGTTGGCGGTCGCGATCTCGTAGTAGGCGTCGCGGTGTTGCTGCAGAACCTGCACGATGGCGCCCAGCAGCGACGCCCGTTCGCGATAGGTCAGCGCCCGCAGCGCGGCGCCGCCTTGCTCGCGGGCGAAGGCGAAGCCCTCGGCCAGATCGAGGCCGGTGGCATCGACACGCGCCAGTTCGTCGCCCAGCACGGGGTCGAACAGCGCCGTGCCCTTGCCGTTGCCATGCTGCCAGCGGCCGGCCAGATAGCTCGGTAGCGACTCGCTCATGCTGCCTCCTGCCGGGTGAATTCGATGCGCCCCTCAGGCAGCAGATAAAGGACCAGCGCGCGCCCGTTCGACACCGTGGGGCGATGGGCGCTGCCGGGCGGACACACCAGCCAGCCGGCGGGCCGTCCGTCGAAGCGGGCCTCGCTCTCGATCGGCATGATCAGGTCGATCTCGCCATTGGGATGGGTGTGATGCGGGCCGGCGATGTCCTGCATGTCGACCACGTCGACCGAAAAACCGTGCAGGTCGTCGGCGGGTTTGAAGATGCGGCCATAGCGGATACCGCCGCCTTCGCGATCGCACAGCCAGCCTTCGGCCACGCCGGTTTCGCAGGCGGCCTTCAGCGCGCGATAGGACTCGGTATCGGGGCCGTATTCGGCGTTGAGCCAAGCGTCCAGCTCGGCATCGAGCGGCCGGCCGGCAAGGCGGGCCGTCAGTTGCGCCAATTGCTGGCGGAAGGCCTGGGCGGCCGGTGGGAGGGTGGGGGACATCGGCAAGCGCTCCGTCAGATCGGGAAGAACGTCACCGGTTGGCATAACCGGTTTGCACGTCCGCGGTGTTCAAGTCTGCGGTTTGCACGTCTGCTGTTAATGCATTATTGTGCATGGGCGAACCATAGAGGTCGACGCCGACGCTGTCAAGAACTATATTGCAGGAGTGCAGGCGGAATCGCTGGCAGATGGCGGCCTGTCGGAGGGTAATCCGGTCACGGCGCGTCGCACCCGCTGCGCTGACTACGCGCTCCATATGAAGTAAAGCGCAGAGTGGTCGTCATCCAAGTGCATGCACAATAATTCTTGACGTCGCGAAAGGCGATGCACTATCATGCGTGACATCGGATTTTAGTCCATGCACTATCGTGCTTCGCCATGCTTCGCGGCACGAGGCGCGCAGGCAGAACAGACAGCGATGTCAGCACAGAGAACAGGAGACAATGCCGTGACCCAGGTCCCCCGCGTCGACTACCAGACCGACCCCTCCCAATACAAGCACCTGAAGCTGCAGTTCGACGGACCCGTCGCCACGCTGGTGCTCGATATCGACGAGAACGCCGGCCTGCGTCCCGGCTACAAGCTCAAGCTCAACAGCTACGACCTCGGCGTCGACATCGAGTTGAACGATGCACTGAACCGCATCCGCTTCGAACATCCGGAAGTGCGCAGCGTGGTGGTCACCAGCGGCAAGGAGAAGGTGTTCTGCTCGGGCGCCAATATCTTCATGCTGGGTGTCAGCAGCCATGCGTGGAAGGTCAACTTCTGCAAGTTCACCAACGAGACCCGCAACGGCATCGAGGATTCGTCGCGGCACAGCGGCCTGAAATTCCTCGCCGCGGTCAACGGCGCCTGCGCCGGCGGCGGCTACGAGCTGGCGCTGGCCTGCGACGAGATCCTGCTGGTCGACGACCGCTCCTCGGCGGTCAGCCTGCCGGAAGTGCCGCTGCTCGGCGTGCTGCCCGGCACCGGCGGCCTGACCCGCGTCACCGACAAGCGCCACGTGCGCCACGACCTCGCCGATCTGTTCTGCACCACCACCGAAGGCGTGCGCGGCCAGCGCGCCAAGGACTGGCGCCTGGTCGACGAGATCGCCAAGCCCGCCGTGTTCGCGCAGAAGGTGCAGGAGCGCGCGCTGGCGCTGGCCGCGCAGAGCGACCGTCCCGCCGACGCGGCCGGCATCGCGCTGACCCCGCTGGAGCGCACCGTCGAAGCCGACGCGCTGCGCTACGGCTACGTCGACGTGCAGATCGATCGCGCCGCGCGCACCGCCACCTTCACGATCCACGCGCCGCGCGGCCCGCAGCCGCAGACGCCGGCGGCGATCGCCGAAGCCGGCGCGGCCTGGTATCCGCTGCAGCTGGCGCGCGAGCTCGAGGACGCGATCCTGTCGATGCGCACCAACGAGCTGGAAATCGGCACCTGGCTGATCAAGACCGCGGGCGATGCCGACGCGGTGCTGCAGATGGACGCCACGCTGCTGGCGCATCGCGACCACTGGCTGGTGCGCGAGACCATCGGGCTGCTGCGCCGTACCTTCAGCCGGCTGGATGTGTCCTCGCGCAGCCTGTTCGCGCTGGTCGACGAGGGCACCTGCTTCGCCGGCTCGCTGCTGGAACTGGCGCTGGCCTGCGACCGCATCTACCACCTGGCGCTGCCGGACGACGAGGCCCGTGCGCCGAAGATTACCGTGGGCGAAACCAACTTCGGCCTCTATCCGATGGCCACCGGCCAGAGCCGCCTGGGCCGCCGCTTCTACGACGAGGCGCCGGCGCTCGAAGCGGTGCGCGCCAAGGCCGGCCAGCCGCTCGATGCGGACGCCGCCTTCGCGCTGGGCCTGGCGACCTCGAACCCGGACGACATCGACTGGGCCGACGAGCTGCGCATCGCGATCGAGGAACGCGTGGCGATGTCGCCCGACGCGCTGACCGGCATGGAAGCGAACCTGCGCTTCAACGGCCAGGAGACCATGTTCACCCGCATCTTCGGCCGGCTGACCGCCTGGCAGAACTGGATCTTCCAGCGGCCCAACGCCGTCGGCGACAAGGGCGCGCTGAAGGTCTACGGCAAGGGCGACAAGGCGGCATTCGACTGGAATCGCGTCTGACCCGCCGGTCGACGGCGCGCAGCGACACAAAGACACAGCGACACCACGGCACAACGACACGACGACATATCACCGGGAGACCAACGATGTCCGGTATCAACTACAGCGAGAAGATCCCCAACAACGTCAACCTCAGCGAGGACCGCACGCTGCAGCGCGCGCTGGAGCAGTGGCAGCCGAACTACCTGAGCTGGTGGAACGACATGGGCCCGGACGGCTCGCAGAACTTCGACGTCTACCTGCGCACCGCGATCAGCGTGGATCCGCAGGGCTGGGCGCAGTTCGGCTACGTCAAGATGCCGGACTATCGCTGGGGCATCTTCCTGAACCCGGCGGAGCAGGGCCGCAAAATCCATTTCGGCGACCACAAGGGCGAGGACGCGTGGCAGGACGTGCCGGGCGAATACCGCGCCAACCTGCGCCGCATCATCGTGACGCAGGGCGATACCGAGCCGGCCTCGGTCGAGCAGCAGCGCCATCTGGGCCTGACCGCGCCGAGCATGTACGACCTGCGCAACCTGTTCCAGGTCAACGTCGAGGAAGGCCGCCACCTGTGGGCGATGGTCTATCTGCTGCACAAGTACTTCGGCCGCGACGGCCGCGAGGAAGGCGAGGCGCTGCTCGAGCGCCGCAGCGGCGAGCAGGACAACCCGCGCATCCTGCAGGCGTTCAACGAGCGCACGCCGGACTGGCTGTCGTTCTTCATGTTCACCTACTTCACCGACCGCGACGGCAAGTTCCAGCTGTGCGCGCTGGCCGAGAGCGCGTTCGATCCGCTGGCTCGCACGACCAAGTTCATGCTGACCGAGGAAGCGCACCACATGTTCGTCGGCGAGTCGGGCGTCTCGCGCGTGATCCAGCGCACCTGCCAGGTGATGAACGAACTGAAGACCGACGACCCGGGCAAGCTGCGCGCCGCGGGCGTGATCGATCTGCCGACCATCCAGCGCTACCTGAACTTCCACTACAGCGTGACCATCGACCTGTTCGGCGCCGACGAGTCGAGCAATGCCGCGACCTTCTACAGCACCGGCCTGAAGGGCCGCTTCGAGGAAGGCAAGCGCAACGACGACCATCTGCTCAAGGACAGCACCTACCGCGTGCTGCAGGCCTCGGGCGGCCAGCTGGTCGAGAAGGAAGTGCCGATGCTGAACGCGCTGAACGAGGTGCTACGCGACGACTACATCAAGGACAGCGTGGCCGGCGTCGAGCGCTGGAACCGCGTCATGGACAAGGCGGGCATTCCATTCCGGCTGAAGGTTCCGCACAAGGCCTTCCATCGCAATATCGGCGCGCTGGCCGGCGTCAAGGTGTCGCCGGACGGCCGCGTGATCTCGGAGGCCGAATGGCAGGCCAATGTCGACCAGTGGCTGCCGAGCGCGGAGGATCGCGCCTTCGTCGCCAGCCTGATGGGCCGCGTGGTGGAGCCGGGCAAGTTCGCCAACTGGATCGCGCCGCCGGCGATGGGCGTCAACCGCCAGCCGGTGGATTTCGAATACGTGCGCTTCAACTGAGCGGCGAGAGTAGCGGCAATAACGGCAGCAACAACGACAGCGACCGCGCGTGACCGAACGTAGCGCCGAGCCGCGGCAGCATCTGGAGACGGCCATGGATATGGCAGACATGCAAATCATCAAGCAGCATCTGATCGACCCCGAGATCTGCATTCGCTGCAATACCTGCGAGATGACCTGCCCGGTCAACGCGATCACGCACGATTCGCGCAACTACGTGGTCGACGCCGACAAGTGCAATCTGTGCATGGCCTGCGTATCGCCGTGCCCGACCGGCTCGATCGACAACTGGCGCATGGTGCCGCGCACGCGGCCCTATACGCTGGACGAACAGCTGGGCTGGGACACGCTTCCCGAAGAACTGAGCAGCGAGCAGCTGGCCGCCAGCGGCGTCGGTGCCGAGGCGATCGCCGAAGCGCAGGCGCTGGAGGCGGTCGAAGAGCCGGTCGATCCCGCGCTGGCGCAGATCGCCCCGTTCAACAGCGCGCAATACGGCGCCACGCTGCCGCCGTGGTCGGCCGCGCATTGCTACACCAATCTGTACGGGCCGAAGTCGGCGATCAAGTCGATCACCGCCACTGTGGTCGGCAATGTGCGCGTGACCGAGGTCGGCCGCGACTACGACACCCATCATCTTGTGCTGGACTTCGGCGCGATGCCCTTCCCGGTGCTGGAGGGCCAGTCGATCGGCATCGTGCCGCCGGGCGTCGACGAGCAGGGCCGCCCGCATCATGCGCGCCAGTACTCGGTGGCGAGCCCGCGCAACGGCGAGCGGCCGGGCTACAACAACCTGTCGCTGACGATCAAGCGCGTGCTGGAGGACCACCAGGGCAATCCGGTGCGCGGCGTGGCCTCGAACTACCTGTGCGACCTGCAGGTGGGCGACACGGTCGAGGTGATCGGCCCCTTCGGCAACAGCTTCCTGATGCCGAACCATCCGCGCTCGAACATCGTGATGATCTGCACCGGCACCGGCAGCGCGCCGATGCGGGCGATGACCGAATGGCGCCGGCGCCTGCGCAAGTCCGGCAAGTTCGAGGGCGGCAAGCTGATGCTGTTCTTCGGCGCCCGCACGCGCGAGGAGCTGCCGTACTTCGGGCCGCTGCAAAGCCTGCCCAAGGACTTCATCGATATCAACCTGGCGTTCTCGCGCACGCCGGGGCAGCCCAAGCGCTATGTGCAGGACGTGATGCGCGAGCGCGCCGCCGACCTGGCCGTGCTGCTGGCCGATCCGGACAGCTACTTCTATGTCTGCGGCCTGAAGAGCATGGAGGAGGGCGTGGTGCTGGCGCTGCGCGATATTGCCGAGCAGGCCGGTCTCGATTGGGAGGCGGTGGCCGCTTCGCTCAAGCGCGAAGGGCGGCTGCATCTGGAGACGTACTGAGCTCGGGACGTACCGAGCAAGCGGTCGCGCGGACCGGGTTTGACGTTCTTGATGTTGCCAGGGCCGGCCGCCGCGGAAACGCGGGGCCGGTCTTGTTCGTTCAGTCCGCGGACCAGCGTGGCGCGTGCTCGCCCAACGCCGCCACGTGGTCGTCGCCATCGGGCAGGCCCAGCGAGAAGCGCACCGGAAAGCGGACGGCGACGCGATCCTGATCGGGGTCCGATACCTGACGCACCGTGCCGCGCGCCTGCACATGCGGGTCCCGCAGCAGCTCTTCCGCGTTCAGCACCGGCGAGATCGGCAGATCCACGCCGGCCAGCGTGTCCAGCCACTGCGCCAGCGTGCGGCTGACGAAGATCTGCGCCAGCAGCGCATTGACCTCGACCTTGTGGCGCTGGCGTCCGGCCCGCTCGGCGAAGCGCGGATCCATCAGCGAAGGAAATTTCTCGCCCAGCGCGTCGCGCAGGTTCAGCCAGAACTTGTTCTCCAGAATGCCGAGCGCCAGATGGCGGCCGTCGCGCGTCTCGAACAGGTCGTTCTCCGGCATCACCGTGGGCGAGCGCAGCGGGGCGTCGGCATGCTCGCGCGCGACCCAGGCGCCATGGGCCGTCCACGACAGCACCGCGTCGTGGATCGACACATCGAGGTGCTGGCCGCGCCCATGCTGGCGCGCACTGAGAATCGCGACGGTCAGCGCCAGCGCCGCATAGCTCGAGGCCGCATAGTCCGACACCCGTACGCGTGGCCGCGCGACCTTGTCGCGCACCTGCACCGGCGCGGCCCAGTAGCCGGCCAGTGCCAGATAGTTCAGGTCGTGGCCGGCATGGTCGGCATAGGGGCCGGTCTGGCCGAAGCCCGAGATCGAGCACAGCACGATGGCCGGATTGACCTTGGCCAGTTCGGCGTAATCGAGGCCGAGACGCTGCATCACGCCGGGACGGAAGCCCTCGACCACCGCGTCGGCATCGCGCACCAACTCGAGGAAGGCCGCGCGGCCCTCGGCATCCTGCAGATCGAGCGCGACGGAGCGCTTGCCGCGATTGAACTGGGCGAACACCGAGGCGCTCAACGCGCGCGAGGTATCGCCGACGCCGGGGCGCTCGACCTTGATCACGTCGGCGCCCAGCTGCTGCAGCTGCAGCGTGGCGTGCGGGCCGGGCAGCAGCTGGCTCAGATCGATAATCCTGACGTCGTTCAGGCAGGACCAGTCCGGTTTGGTTGGCGGCTTTGTTGGTGGCTTCGCTGGCGCCTTGGTTGGCGGCTCGCTCGATGGCTCGCTCGATGGCTTGCTCGATGTCATGGCCCGCGCCCGCTCAGCCGATGTCGGCCGTCATGCCGATATCGCGCATCAGCGACGCGTAGCGCTTTGTCTCGGCCGAGACCATCTCGCGGAACTGCGCCGGCGAGGCGCTGCGGCGCAGTTCGCCCGCGCTGGCTTCGAGCATCGCATCGAGCTTGCCGCTGGCCTGCACCTCGTTGATCGCGGTGAACAAACGCTGCGTCAGCGCGGCGGGCATCCCCGCCGGCGCGAACAGCCCGCTCCAGTTGTCGAGCACGAAGCCGGGCGGCAGCGCCTCCGCCAGCGTCGGCACGTCGGGGAAGTAGCGCGAACGCTCGGCCGTGGTCACCGCGAGCGCGCGGACCTGGCCATTGCGCAGGTACGACGTGGCCGTGCTGAGCACCGGCATGCCGAACTGCGTCTGCCCGGTCAGCATCGCCGTCAGGATTTCCGGTGCGCCCTTGTACGGCACGTGGACCGCCTGGGTGCCGGTCTGGTGCAGCATCGATTCGACGGCCAGATGGGCGATGCTCCCCTTGCCGCCGGAGCCGTAGTTCAGCTTGCCCGGTGCGCGCTTCATCGCCGCGATCAGCTCGCCCGCGGTGCGGTACGGCGAGTTGGCGGGGACCACCAGCGCGGTCGGTCCGCCCGACAGCGGCGCGATGCAGGTGAAGTCGCGCGCCGGGTCGTACGGCATCTGCTTGTACATGTGGATGTTGATTACGTGCGTGTTGGCCAGCACGCCGAGCGTGTAGCCGTCCGCCGCGGCCCGCTTGAGTGCGCGGCCGCCCATGATGCCGCCCGCGCCGGGCATGTTCTCGACCACCAGCGGCTGGCCCAGTTTCGGCGCCAGCTCGGCCGACAGCGCGCGCGCCATGTTGTCGGGCGAGGTACCGGCCAGGAAGGGCACGATCAGCCGGATCGGCCGGTTCGGATAGCCGTCGGCCGCGTAGGCGCGCGGCAGGATGCCGCCCAGTGCCGCGGCGCCCGCGGCGGCCAGCCATGTTCTGCGATGCATTTGCTGTCTCCTGTACTGATGTCGCAGTCCGGGCTGCGTCGATGTTCTGCTGCTGCTGCTGTTGCTGGTGCTGCGGGCAACCGGCGGCACTATGCCGCGCCGCGCCCCTTGCCCACCTGCGCCGCCTGCTCCATCAGCGGCTCCAGGATCGCCCGCGCAATGGTGTTGCGCTGGATTTCGCTGGTGCCCGTGAAGATGCGGAACATGCGCAGCTTGCGGAAGGTCTGCTCGACCGGGTGGCCGCGCGTGACGCCCACATTGCCGTGGATCTGCACCGCCTTGTCGGCGATCTCGAAGCAGCGCTCCGACACGAACAGCTTGCAGGCCGCGGCCTTCATGCGCAGGTCTGCGCCGCTGTCGGCCAGCGCGGCGGTCTGCGCGATCATCGCTTCGCACGCCCACAGCGCCGCCGCCATGTCGGCGAGCATGTGCTGGATCGCCTGGAATCGCGCGATCGGGCCGCCGAACTGGCGCCGCTTGCCCGCGTACTGGACGGACGCGCGATACGCGCTGGTCGCCAGCCCCAGCATGCTCGGGCAATGCAGCAGCCGGTTGACGTTGATGCGGGACATGCTGAGCTTGAAGCCGTTGCCCTCGCCGCCGAGGATATTGCCGCGCGGCACGCGCACATCGACCATGCGGATATCGGCATCGATATGCTGGCCCGACATCGGCGTGTATTCGGTGTCAACGGTGACGCCGGGCAGGTCGAGATCGACCAGCACGGCGCTGATCGACGGTGGCGTGGTGCTGGCATCGGTCACGCACAGCACGATGGCGAAGTCCGCGAACGGCGCGCCGCTGATGTAGTGCTTGTGGCCGTTGATGACCAGCTCGTCGCCATCGACTACCGCGGTGGTCGAGATGCTCATCGCATCGGAACCCGAATGCGGCTCGGTCATCGCGAAGCAGGTCGAGCGTTCGCCGCGGATCACCGGGCCGAAATAGCGCTCGATCTGCCCGGGCGTGGCGTACTTCAGCATATTGCCCACGCGCGGCGGTCCGCCCAGGTCGCCCAGCACATGCGGCGCCAACGAGCAGCCGCTGGCGGCGATGTCCGCCTTCAGCGCGCATTGCTCGGCGATGTTCAGGCCCTTGCCGCCCAGTTCGATCGGCAGGCAGGCGGCGTAAAGACCGAGCTCGCTGGAGCGGCGCCAGACCCGGCGCAGCACCTCCTTCGGCCACGGGTCTTCCGAGCCCAGGCCGAGCTCTTGCTCCATCGGGCGCAGTTCCTCGTCGATGAAGCGGCGGATGGCGGCCCGCGTCTCGACCAGCACGGGATTGGTCAGGTATTCGAACATGGCGTCGTTCCTCGGTGTCGTGGGCTTTGGGCGTGTGTCAGTTCGCGTTTCAAGCCGCGTTTCAAGCCGCGTGTCAGTTCACGCGGCGTTCCTGACCCTGCCAATAGCGCTCGCGCACCAGCTTGCGGGCCAGCTTGCCGCTGGCGTTCTTCGGCAACTCGCTGACGAAGTCGATCGAGCGCGGGGTCTTGTAGTCGGCGATGCGCGCACGGCAATGCGCGATCAGGTCGGCCGCGCTCAGCTCGCGGCCCGGCCACAGCGTGACCACGGCCTTGACGCTCTCGCCCCAGGTCGCATCCGGCACGCTGATCACGCAGGCTTCCATCACGTCCGGATGCTGGTACAGCGTGGCTTCCACCTCGGTCGGATAGACGTTGAAGCCGCCGGAGATGATCATGTCCTTCTTGCGATCGACCAGATAGATGAAGCCTTCCTCGTCGACGCGGGCCAGATCGCCGGTATGCAGCCAGCCGTCGATCAGCACCTCGCGGGTCAGCTCGGGCTCGCCCCAGTAGCCCTGGAATACGTCCTCGCCGCGGATCACCAGCTCGCCGATCTCGTCGCCGCTGACTTCCTCGCCGCGCTCGTTGACCACGCGGACTTCGGTCTCGCCCAGCGCGCGGCCGCACGAGGCCAGGCGCTCGGGGCGGTTGGCCAGCGCATCGGCATGGTCGGCGGTGGACAGCCGCGTGACGCCGGAGGTCGATTCGCTGGCGCCGTAGCCCTGCGACAGGATCGGGCCGATGCGCTCCCACGCCTCGCGGATGCGCGCCGGGGCCATCGGCGCGGCGCCATAGGCCAGCGTCTTCAGGCTGGAGAGATCGGCGGTGGCCAGCGACGGCTCGGCCAGCACCATATTGATCATCGCCGGCACCATGAACACATGGGTAATGCGCAGGCGCGCGACCTCGGCGAGGAAATGCGCCGGCTCGAACTTGTCGAACAGCACCAGCGTGGCACCGCAGTACAGGTAGGGCTGCATCAGCATGCCGGAGGCGTGCGTGACCGGGCCGATCAGCGCCAGCCGGTCGCCGGAGCGGGCAGGGCGGTCCATGCCCAGCACGATCTTGCGCAGCGACGCGATGCGGTTGCCGTAGCTCTGCATCGCCGCCTTGATCTTGCCGGTCGAGCCCGACGAGAAATGCAGTACCGCGAGATCGCACGGCTGCGGCGCGTAGTCGGGCGCCTCGGTGCCGCCACGGCTGACGACGTCCTCGTAGTCCAGATAGCCGGGTGCCGCTTCGCCGATTGCGATATAGGTCTCGACCGAGCCGAAGCCGGCCGTCTGCGGGTTGTAGCCGGTGTAGCCGCGGCCCGCGATCATCACGCGCGGTCCGCAGTTCTCGACCACCTGGGTCGCCTCGGCGGCGGTAAAGCGCGGATTGAGCGCCGCCTTGACCAGCCCGGCCTTGAACAGCGCGCATTCGATCTCCACCAGCTCGGTGCAATTGCGCGACTGCACCGCGACGCGGTCGCCCTTGACCAGGCCCAGCCCCAGCAGCGCATTGGCCAGCCGGGTCGAGCGCTCGTCCAGCTGACGATAGCTGAGCGCGCGGTCGCGATACAGCACCGCGGGGCGGTCGCCCCAATAGCGCGCGGCACGCCGCAGGAAATAGGCGAAGGTCATCGAGGTCTCCTTGATCTGCTTTGGCGGCAGTTTGGAAGACGCGGGACATCACTACAATGCTGCATTGGAAATAAAGCCATAACCGACTGGAATGCGAGGGGAGCGGCATGGAGACACGCGATCTGGAATACGTGCTGGAAGTGGCCGCCCACGGCGGCATCGGCCGCGCCGCCGAGGCGCTCGGCATGAGCCAGCCGGCGCTGACCAAGGCGGTGCAGCGGGTGGAAGCGCAGATCGGCCTGCCGCTGTTCGAGCGCACCGCGCTGGGCATGCGGCCGACGCAGGCGGGCGCGGCGTTTATCGACCGCGCCCGGCGCATCCGGCTGGAATACGAGGATGCGCTGGCCGAGATGCGCGGCATCCGGACCGGCGAGCAGGGCGTGCTGCGGCTCGGCTATTCGCCGTCGATTCCAAACCCGGTGGTGCTGGACGCCTGCCGCCAGCTGATGCAGGAGCGGCCCGTCGCGCGGCTGCGGCTGACGCGGCGGATGGCGCGCGACCTGATGGATCCGCTGCTGGCCGGCGAACTGGACCTGGCCATCGCGCCGGTGCCGCGGCAGCGGACCGACGAGTTCGTGGTCCACGACCTGTTCGACGACACGCTGGCGGTGGTTGCCGACGAGGCGCACCCGCTGCATGGCAAGCGCGGCCTGCGGCTCGCCGACCTGGTCGATCAGGAATGGCTGCTGCCCGGCGCGCATATCGTGCTGCGCCAGCAGCTGGAGGCCGCCTTTCAGCAACGCGGCCTGCCGCCGCCGAATCTGCGTGTCGAATCGGATTTCGGCAGCGCCTCGCTGTTCTATCTGATGCGGGGCACGCGGATGCTCAGCATTGCCGGGGCGCAGATGGCCCGGCCCCCTGGCGGGGTTTCGTGCGCTGCAGTTGAGCAGCGAAGAACTCGACTTGCGCCGGCGCGTGGGCGTGATCGCGCGGGCCGGCGCTTATTTATCGCCGCTGGCGCAGCGAATGGTGGCGATCCTGCAGGCGCAGATGAAATAGTCGGGCGGCGTCGAATTGCACCGCGGTCGCGATGATGCCCCGTTGTGCCAGGGGGAATTTCGGCCGAAAGCCGGCGGATTCCGGCTCCGCTTTTTTCGATCCGAGTTGGAAATACAACAGACACATTGATTTAAAAAGATTTCATATCGGCATGCCCGTCTTTGTTGTATTTGTAATGGCCAAAACGGGTTTCCCATCAATAAAAAGGGGTCGGCGCGAGCCAGCGCCAATGCCGATACGATGAAACTTTCTCTCTTCCTGCTGGGAGCAGGAACCCTGGCCGCGATGCTGATGGGCGCCGCCCAGGTAAAGGGCACGCTGGCGAACGCGCCGATCGCGGCCCTGGCGCCGGGCTTTCACGCCGACGGCGACCACTTTGGCGGCAGGCCTTGCGCCGCGCCATGCGCGGATCTGTTCCAGGGCTATGCATGGGCGCTGATGCACGACGTGCGCCACGCGAAGTCCTGTGAAGGGGTACAGCCGGCCTTTCGGGCCGGCTGCATGCAGTACGTCGACGATCTGATCGTGCGGCGGGGCGCGAGAGCGGTGGCGCAGCGCCAAGCCGATGCCGAACCCGCG
Source organism: Cupriavidus sp. H18C1 (assembly GCF_049311595.1). Taxonomy (NCBI): domain Bacteria; kingdom Pseudomonadati; phylum Pseudomonadota; class Betaproteobacteria; order Burkholderiales; family Burkholderiaceae; genus Cupriavidus; species Cupriavidus sp. H18C1. Next base: position 2,134,292 of record NZ_CP186009.1, on the reverse strand, counting down.
GGCGAGGCCGCGCAACCGATCGGCCCCACGCCAACGCTGGTTCGCCCGATTGCTACATCCGGTACCGCAACGTCGCCACTGACGCTGCGCGGCGCGCCCGGCAGGTTCAGGTTCGCGTTGGAACCGTGCGCCGACACGATATAGCCCTTGTCGAACAGGTTGTACAGGTTCAGCTGCAGCTCGACCGGTCCGCGCCGGTACCAGGCCATCATGTCGGCCGTGACGTAGCCGGGCAGCGTCACCGTGTTCTGCGGATCGGCCATGCGCGCGCCGATCAGGTTCAGGCCGCCGCCGATGCCGAAGCCGTGGCCCAGCTCCTTGGTGACCCAGAAATTGCCGCTATGCCGCGGCGTCAGCGTGGCGCGCTTGCCTTCCAGCGCGCTGCTCGAGCGGGTGACCTGCGCATCGAGATAGGCGTAGCCGGCCAGCACCTTCCAGCCCTGTCCCAGATCGCCGGCGAACGTCAGCTCGGCGCCGTCGGTGCGCTGTTCGCCGATCGGCATCAGCGCGGTATTGGTGGCATTGGCGACCTTGATATTGGTGCGCTCCAGCCGGAATACCGACACGGTGGTACTGGCGCGGCCGCCGAAGAAATCGTATTTGGCGCCGATTTCGGTATTGCTGGTCTTTTCCGGTTCCAGTTCGGCGTTATTGGCCGCCAGCGAGAAGGTCTCGCCGGAAGGCTGGAATGAACGGCTCCACGACAGGTAATACGACTGCGTCTTCGACGGCTGCCACACCAGGCCCGCGCGCGGGCTCCAGGCATTGTCGGTGCGCGACAGGCCGCGCTGGTTCGGGCGGCGGTCGACGGTCTCCTGCTCGAAGCGGTCGTAGCGCACGCCGACCAGGGCCTTCCACTGTTCGCTCAGCGTGATCATGTCCTGGGTGTAGAGGCCCAGGGTCTTGAAGGTGCCGCGGTTGGTGGTGCCCGGCGTGCCGCCGATCAGCCGCGGCAGCGTCGGCAGCACCGGATTGAACAGGTCGACGGTGGCGACGTTGTTGCGCGAATAGTTGACCAGGTCCTTGTTCTGCTGGCCGACCTCGACGCCGTACAGCAGCTCGTGCTTCATGCCGAACAGCGTGGCCTTCTGCGTCAGGTCGGTCTGGTTGAACCAGCCATGCTCCTCGCGATAGACGTTCGAGCGGTTCAGCGACACGGTGCGGCGTGCCGCGTTGACGGTGCCCGGCAGCGTGTTGTTGCGGTCGAGCGAATAGTTGTAATAGCGCGTCGCGTTGCGGATCGACCATTGGTCGTTGAAGCGATGCGTCAGCGTGGCGGTGCCCGAGTACACCCGCGATCGGCTGTAGTCCACGTCGCGCGCATTGGCCGCGCCGTAGTAGGTGGACGCCGGCACCTCGACCGGGCGGCCGTTGAAGGCCGGAATGCCGAAGTCGGTCACGCGGCGGTCTTCGAGGTAGTCGGCCTGCAGCAGCAGCTTGGTGTCCGGCGCGAGCTTCAGGTCCAGCGACGGCGCAATCGCGGTGCGGTCCAGAAACTGCTGCGAGCGGTAGCTGTCGGCGCGCTGCACCGCGCCGGTGATGCGGAACGCCGCCGCGCCGTCGCCGAACACCCGGCCGACGTCGACCTCGCCGCGCCGGTCGGCCCACGAGCCGTAGCTCAGGCTCAGATCGGTGATATCCAACCCGGGCTTCTTGGTGACCCGGTTGATCAGGCCGCCCGACGAGCCGCGGCCGTACAGCACCGCGGCCGGTCCCTTGATCACCTCGATTCGCTCGACGTTCGACAGGTCGCGGAAATACAGCGCGTCGTCCCGGATGCCGTCGACGAACTGGTCGGCGATCGCGGTGAAGCCGCGGATCGTGACCTGGTCGCGCTGTCCGTCCCCCATGCGAGAAGCCCACCCCCGGCACGTTCTTCAGCGTGTCCTGGATCGAGGTCGCGTGCTGGTCGCGCATGACCTCGGCCGTCACCACGTTCACCGTCTGCGGCACGTCCCGCAGCGGGACATCCATCTTGGTGGCGCTGACCGTATCGGGCGGGTTGTAGCCCTCGCCCAGCTCCCGGTTCGCGCTGGCCTTGACGGTGACCTCCGGCAACGTCTCGGCGCCCTGGGCGCGCGCAGCGGCGGGTGAAAGAACGGACGCCGCCAGCAGGGCAGCGGTAATCGGGTGACGCTTGGCTCGCATTTTGTAATGAACTGTAATATTTTAAGGGAATGCGAATTATTATCATTTCGTAATATGCGGTCAACTGCCTAATCACCCATTCGTGGGGTGTCGCCAACGGCCGTTCCCGGCCGGGTGCTGTTGGAGTAACCTGAGGGAAAAGGACGGCAAAAAGGACGGGAAGAGACGCAGGAGACGGGAAGGAGACCGGAAGAAAACAAGAAGCGGGCGAATTGCGGTATGTTCGCCGCTGCAGGGCGAAGAATTCGCCGCAGATCGCGTCGGAAGACCAGCGCGGGAGTATGCTTGCACGGTAGTCAGCCGCCCCCCTTTACCGATGCCTCCGCTTCGCAACCGCCGCCGCTCCGCCGACTCCCTTCCCCCCGCGCAGTCCCTCGCTCTTCCGCCATTTCCGCCGATTCCTTCCCGATCCCGAACGGCTGCAACAGCACCGATGGCTGCGCTGGATGGGACCGATCCTGCAACACCCTCGTCTGTGGCATGTCAGCCGGCGTGGTATCGCATTGGGCGTGGCGCTGGGGCTGTTTTTCGGCCTGCTGCTGCCCATCGCGCAAATTCCGATGAGCGCCGGCGTGGCGGTGGCCCTGCGCGCCAATGTGCCGGCCGCGGTGGCCAGCACCTTCGTCAGCAATCCATTGACCTTCGGCCCGATCTATTACGCCGCCTGGCGGCTGGGCAGCGCCGTGCTGGGAGAAAGCGGCGAGCCGCCGGCGCCGGAGACGCTGGCGGCTGTCGCGGAACCGGGGGCGATCGTCAATCTCGTTCCGGGTGGCACCGACCCGGCCGCGCAGCCCGCCGAGGTGGAAGAGGAGAGCTGGTGGACGCAGACGCGTCGCCGCCTGCTGGGCGTCGGCAAGCCGCTGCTGGTCGGCCTGGCGCTGATGGCGAGCGTGACCAGCGTGTTGTTCTATTTCGGCGTGTCGTGGGTGTGGGCGCTGCGAACGCGGCTGATCCGACGCCGGCGGGTCAGGGCGGCACGCCAGGAGAACAAGCCCGACGGCCGCGGGCCTGGCGGCGAGCCTTGAAGGCGGCGCGCGTCGATTCGTCGGTAGGCGGATACGGTCCCGGAGCCGAGCGGCCGGCTGCTCAATAGCCGCTGGTGGACGCCGGGTTCACGCCTGCCTGGCCTGGCGTGCGAAAGCGGGCCGCGGTCCCATCCAGGCCGTCGCGCAGCAGCACCGTATCGAGCGCCACGGCGACGAACTGCGCGCCCAGATCGAGGCATTGGCGCGCGCGGGCCTCGTCGACCATCAGAATGCCCGGGGCCTTGCCGCAGGCCCGGATGCGGCGGATGGCGTCGTCGATCGCCTGGTTGACCGCGGGATGGCGCGCCTGGCCGGGGTAGCCAAGGCTGGCGGACAGATCCGCCGGGCCGATGAAGATGCCGTCGATGTCGTCGATCGCGGCGATGGCCTCGATCTGGGCCAGCGCCTCGGCGGTTTCCACCTGCACCAGCAGGCACAGCTCCTCCGCCGCGCGGGCCGCATAGTCCGTGGTGCGGCCGAAGTTCGAGGCGCGCGTCGAGCCGCCCATGCCGCGAATGCCCTCGGGTGCGTAGCGGATCGCCCGTACCGCCGCCTCGGCCTCCTGCGCGTTCTGCACGAAGGGCAGCAGCAGCGTCTGCGCGCCGATGTCGAGGTAGCGCTTGATCAGCACCGGGTCGTTCCATGCCGGCCGCACGACCGCATGGGTCGGCGGCGAGCCCGGCGCGGGCTGCGCGGCGGCGACCGCCTGCAACTGGCTCAGCATCAGCGGCACATCGGTGGGCGTGTGCTCGGTGTCCAGCAGCACCCAGTCGTAACCGGCGCCACCGATCAGCTCGGAAACGAAGGGCGACGGGATGGTGGACCAGACGCCGATCTGGGACTGGCCGGCGCGCAGGGCCTTCTTGAAATGATTGATGGGCAGCATGCTGTCTCCGGGAAGGATTTCGCAATCATTCCATGGCTGCGGCGCGGATACCCATTCGTACCTCTACCGAGCCGGAATCGAGGGGCGGATATCCGGAAATATGTTGCTTCCAGCACAAATTGGGCTCTTTCGGCCCGATGTGATCTTCCCGCGATCGCTTTAGGTGTTGCTTTCCGGCATACGCATTTCTACCTAATGTTGCATTGCGTCAATCCTTTGCCTACAATTCGGGAAAACCCCATAAGGGTTATCCCTGAAAGGAAGGACGCCATGAACACCCAATCCGATATCAAGCTGACCGACCAACTCGAACGCGACCTGATCGAGCGCGAACTCGACGCTCCGCGTCTGGGTTTCGCCTACGACGTCAAGCGTGCCATCGCCGCCGTGCAAGGCGTGCTGGCTCGCCTGCAGTCGGACGCCCGCAAGGCCAAGATCGTCTTCGCGAACGGCTAAGCAGCCAGCTCGACCCCCGCATCGCGACGGTCCCCCGCCGTCGCGCCGCGGTCAGTCCGCGGTTAGCCCCCCTGGTGAGCGCGCGGCCAGCTCTGGTGCCCGCAGTTGGCCCGGAGCTAGCCGCAGTTGGCCCGGAGCCAGCCCGCAGTTGGCCAGCAGCGAGGGTCAGCCAATAGAAAACCGGCCCGGTATCGGCCTCGCAGCCACGCGCTGCGGGACCGATACCGGGCCGGTTTTTTTGCGCCGGCGCTCAGCCAGAGCTGCCTTCCGGTTCTTTCGCATCGCCGGCCGCGGTCGCGACTGCCGGAGCGGCCGGGGCAGGGGCAGGGGCAGGGGCAGCGGAAGGGCCGGGATTCGGCGCAGGGCGGCCCGCCGCCGCGGTGGTGCGAGGCTGCCACGACACACTGATGTCCCCGTTGACGAAGGTCTGGCAGGCGAGCCGGTGGCCGCTCGCCAGTTCCTGCTCGGTCAGCAGCTTCTTCTCCTTGGCCTTGACCTCGTCGGTGTGTTCGAGGCCGCTGTCGATGTGGCACTTGCAGGTTCCGCAAAGGCCGCCGCCGCACTTGAACGGAATGCCGCCCTGTTCGCGCAGCGAGACGCGCAGCAGGTTGCTGTTGGGCGGGGCGGTGGCGGTCTTGCCGTTGTTGCTGACGAAGGTGATCTGGATCATGGCGATGCGCTGCTATCGGGTATCGGGCGTGTTCAGGATTCGAATGGCGTCCGGCGATTCGAATGCGATTCAAATGGCGACCAGCGCCAGCTCCATGCTGCCGAACGAGGCGAGCCGGCGCAGTTCCTCGCGCGCGGCTTCGACGGTGGCGTACTTGTCGAGAAACTTGGTCGGGACATGGTTGACGATGCCGGGCGGCGTTTCCTCGACCACGCGGACCTTGGTCTCGTGGTCGAGCTGGGCGATGACGAAGCGCACGGTGGGTTTGCCGTAGAAGCGGTATTCGTAGCGTTCCACCGGCGTGATGCCGTCGACGGCTTCCGTGCGGAATTGCCCGGGGCGGCTGGTCAGGATGATGTACATGGCGTCGGAGTCGGGAACGGCGCCATCACGTCGGCGACGAGCAGGCCTTGACGCCGGCCGGCACGCGGCCCGCGGCAGCCGCGGATTCCTCGGCCGGCGACAGTTCGTCCTGCGCCAGCTCGATGTCGTGCTCGATCCAGAGCTGGCAGATCAGCCGGTATCCTTGTTCGAGCCGCTCGCCCAGCTGCTTTTTCTCTTTCCAGTTCGGTGGCGGCAGGTGTTCGGCGCCGGCCAGCACGCGGCAGGCGCATTTCGAGCACTTGCCCATGCCGCACTCGTAGCGCAGGTTCGGATAGGGAAACTGCCGGATCCCGGCCCGCACGACGAGGTTGGTGCGGGGCGCGACCTCGTCGCTGTGCAGCTGGCCGTGCCGGTGAAGAAGAACCTTGGGCATGATGTTGTCCTGCTTGTTGCTGTCTACGTGTCTGTCAATCTACGAATGCCGCTATCCACGGATGCCCGTCCACAGACGGCTCGCCGATGGCGCAAGGCAGGGCATGGCGGCGGCCAGGTCAGGACCACAGCAGCATCGCCGCCACGGTCGAGCACGCCAGCCCGATCACCACCGGGATCAGCAGCGCCCGCACCGCGTCGAGCACCGGCACCCGGGCGAAGCCGGCCACCGCGATCAGCGAGGACCAGGCGATCAGCGTGCCCCCACCGGTCCAGACCGCGCCCATCTGGCCGACCGCAGCCAGCGTGGCCGGATCGAAGCCGACCACCGGGCCCAGCGCGCCGGCCAGCGTGCCGGTCAGCGGCAGGCCCGCGAAACCCGAGCCGTCGATGCCGGTGATCATGCCGACCAGCAGCACGCCGAACGCGACCAGCATGTGGTTGTCGGGAATCAGGTGCTGGTACGACTGGATCAGCTCGAACAGCAGGCTGGGCGCCTTGCCCGGCGGCAGGCCGAGAATGTGTGCGGCGGTCTCGCCGGCGCCGACGAAGAAGAAGCCCGCGATCGGCAGCACCGATCCCATCGCCTTGAAGGCGAATACGAAGCCGTCCGTGATGTGCTCGGGGCAGACGTCCAGCATCCGGCGCGGGCCTTCGGCGGCCAGCGTGGCCAGCATCATCAGCACCGCGGCCACGCCACCGACCAGGGCCGCGGCCTCGCCGCCCTTCAGGTCCTGCACGCCGGTGCCCAGCTTGGGCAGCACCATCACGGTGACCACGGCGAGGAAGGCGATCGGCGTCACGATGGCGAAGCACTTCGACCACTTGATGCGCTTGCGCTCGACCATCGACAGGCTGGCCTCGATATTCGATTCGGTGGCCAGCGGCTCTTCATGCGCGGTGGCGCGAGCGATCTCCGCCTTGTCGAAGGTGCCGCCGCCATCGACGCCCAGCGTCGTGCCGCTGGCGCGCTGTTGCCAGCGGTCCAGCAGCGTGCCGCTGGCGGGAACGATGTGCTTGCGCATCGACAGATAGGCCAGGCACAGCGCGATCGCGCCGGTGATGATCGACAGCGTCAGCGCACGGTCCGCGACCACGGCCGCGCTGACCGCGGCGCCGGCCGCCTTGGCGCTGATGCCGGGGGCCACGCCGATTACATAGTCGGAGGACAGCGCCATGCCCTGGCCGGCGATGGCGATCGCCATCGCGCCCGCCAGCGGCGGCAGCCCGGCCGCGATCGCCGCCGGCAGCAGGATGGCGGACACCAGCGGCACCGCGGGCGTCGGCCAGAAGAACAGCGAAATCACATAGGTCACGCCGGCGAGGATGAAGAAGGCGCTGTGCCCGTTCTTCATCACCACGCGGAACGGCTCCACCATGCGGATATCCGAGCGCAGCGTCTTCAGCGCATTGAGCAGCGCGGTCATGAAGGCGATGACCAGGAAGATATTGAACAGCTCCTTGGCGGCCACCAGGCTCGCCGAGAACACGCCCGCCAGCGCGGACACCGGGCTGCCGGTCAGCGCGAACACGACCAGCGCGGTCCCCACGATGGAGGGCACGACGACATTGGCGCGCAGGATCATCGTCAGCACGATGACCGCGACCCCCATGAGATATATCCAGTGCGCGGCACCGATCACGACTTCGTGTTGCATGAAAGCTCCGTGGGGCGAGAGGGTGGTTCGTGTAGCTCGACCGTCCTTCGGCTGGGTCTGAACGGTATACTATATTCCGTATGGCAATGCCGCCAAGCGAAATCGTATACGGATATACGCTGATACCGGAGTGGGGTGGGGCGCCGGAAATCCGCACCAGAACTGGGAAAGATGCGGACAATGAAACACCGCTGCGGTGCGTCGCGAGACGAATCGAGTTGCGTTTTGCTCGCGTCGATATGTAGACTGTATACCAACATGCGCTGCTCAGGTATTCCACCGCTGCGCAGCCGACGCGACGCCCGCATCGCGGCCGCTTGTCCTGTTCCAACCGCCGCTTCGTCATGACAACCACGTTGCCCGCGCTGATTGCCAGTCTGTTGCCGACGCTGTCGCCGGCCACGTCGTTGCTGCCGGCCGTGCCGCTGTCCGAGTACGGATGGATGGGCGCGACGATCTTCGCCGGTGCCTGCCTGCAGGGCGTCGGCGGCATCGGCTTCGCGATGCTGGCGGCGCCTCTGGCCGCGATGTTCTTTCCGCAACTGGTGCCGGGACCGCTGCTGACGATGGGCGGCTGTCTGTCGCTGCTGGCCGCGCTGCGCGAGCGCGAGGCGATCGCCTGGCGGCTGACGGGAACGGCGCTGCTCGGCCGCACGATCGGCGGGCTGATCGGCGTGCTGGCCATTGCGTGGCTGCGGCCGCAGTGGCTGGCGGTGGTGTTCTCGCTATCGATCCTGCTGGCGGTGGCGCTCAGCGCCCTCGGCTGGCGCGTGCGGCCCTCGGCAGGCAATCTCGCCATTGCCGGCACCGCGTCGGGCTTCATGGCGACGCTGACGTCGGCCGGCGCGCCGCCCTTTGCCATCGTGATGCAGCACATGAGTCCGGCCGCGATGCGCGCCACCGTGGGCTGCATCCTCGGTGGCGGGGCGGTGTTGTCGCTGGCGATGCTGGCCGGCGCGGGGCGCTTCGGTATCGCCGACCTGACGCTGAGCGCGCTGCTCGCGCCGTTCCTGCTCGCCGGCTTTGCGGTATCCAGCCGACTCAAGGCGCGTGTCTCGGCCGTCGCCGTGCGCCGGCTGCTGCTGGCGTTGTGCGCGGCCGGCGCGATCGCCGTGCTGGTGCGGCTGGCGCTGCAGGGTTGAGCCGCGGGACCGCTCCGACTCCGACTCCGACTCCGACTCCGACTCCGACTCCGACTCGGACCCGCTTTCCAACTCCATCCATCCACCATCGCAGGAGACCCGATGCAGCACATCACAGACGAAATGGTCGATCGCCACGTCGCACCGGAGGACGTGCAACGCATCATGCTCGAAGCGTTCCGCAGCTTCGGGCAGGGCAGCGCCGCCATGCAGCAGCGCATCCGCACCGAGGCCGGCGGCGTCAAGCTGTCGACGCTGGGCGCGGTGATCCCGGAGCAAGGCGTCGCCGGCGCCAAGGTCTACACCACCATCGAGGGGCAGTTTTCCTTCGTGATCCTGCTGTTCTCGACCGAGGACGGCCGGCCCTTGGCCTCGTTCGATGCGGGCGCGATCACGCGGCTGCGCACGGCGGCCTGTACGGTGGTCGCGGCGCGCCATCTGGCGCGGCCCGACGCCCGCACGCTGGCGCTGTTCGGTGCCGGCACGCAGGGCGCGGCCCACGCGAGGCAGCTGAGCGCCGCGCTGCCGCTCGAGCGCATCCTGCTGTGCGACCCGTACGCGCCGGCCCATATGGCCGAGCGCCTGAGCCAGAGCTGCGGCATCCCCGTGATCCCGGTGAGCGCGACCGAGGCCGAGACCGCCGTTCGCGAGGCCGACATCGTCGTGACGGCCTCGCGCTCGACCACGCCGCTGTTTTCCGGCGAGGCGATCAAGCCCGGGGCCTTCGTGGCGGCGATCGGTTCCAGCCTGCCGCATACGCGCGAACTGGACGACGTGGCGCTGTCGCGCGCCTCGGCGGTGGTCGTCGAATGGAAGCCGCAATCCACGCGCGAAGCCGGCGACATCGTGTTGGCGGGGCAGGGCGTGCTGCCCGAATCGAAGCTGATCGAGCTGGCGGACGTGGTGCTGGGCCGGGCGCAGCCGCGGCGGGGCGAGGACGACATCGTCATCTACAAGTCCGTGGGCGTCGGCCTGGAGGACGTCGCGCTGGCGGGTCTGGCGTGGCGGCGTCTGCAGGCAGCGCGATGAATTTCGAAGCCGCTGGGTCTGCGCGTACGCGGGGACCGCAGCGGCATCGGCGGCGTTTTCGTTGTCCCCGCGCATGCCGGGACCTGGCGACTTGCTTCGCGGTCTGACGCCCGGCCAGCACCGACCCAAGGTAAACCCCGATGAAGAAACCCCCCGTAGGCCCTTGTTCGCCCGGCATACGTGTATATAGTATACAAACATCGAGCGAACGCACCGCCCGACCCAACCCATCCCGAACCGTCAGCCAACAAGGAGCCCCACATGGCCGAACTGATGAACCGAGAAGAATTCCGAGCCGCCCTGGAGGAAGCGATCAAGGGCAAAAGCGCCAACCAGGCGCCGTTCAGCAAGGCCTGGGCGACGGGCAAGCTCAGCCGCGCCCACCTCGCCCGCTGGGCCGAGAACCACTACCACTATGTCGGGCCGTTCGCCGACTATCTGGGCTACATCTACGCCCGCATGCCGGATCGGTATACCGAGGCCAAGGATTTCCTGCTGGCCAATATGTACGAAGAGGAAATCGGCGGCGATCGCCACACCGACCTGCTGATCCGCTTCGCCGAGGCCTGCGGCACCACCCGCGAGCGCGTGATCGATCCGGACAACATGTCGCCCACCACGCGCGGCCTGCAGGCCTGGTGCTATTCGGTGGCGATGCGCGAGGACCCGATCGTCGCGGTAGCCGGCCTGGTGGTCGGACTGGAGTCGCAGGTGCCGTCGATCTACCGCAAGCAAACGCCGACGCTGCGCGAGAAGTACCAGTTCACCGACGAGGAGGTCGAGTTCTTCGATCTGCATATCGTCTCGGACGAAATCCACGGCGAACGCGGCTACCAGATCGTGCTCGAGCATGCCGATACGCCCGAGCTGCAGCAGCGCTGCCTGAAGATCTGCGAGATCGGCGCGCAGATGCGGCTGCTCTATACGACCGCGCTGTACTACGACTATGTCGCGCACGAGCTGCCGCTGCCGGAACTCGAACTGGCTGCTTGATCTCCAGGTCCGCGCGGCGCCTTCGCGGCGCCGCGCTCCTTCCCCCTAACCGCCTCATGAGCGCCGCACAGATGGAACCGTTCTACAACTACATCGATGGCGAGTGGACCGCGTGCCAGTCCGGCCGAACCTTCGACAACATCAATCCCGCCGATATGCATGACGTGGTGGGCCGCTTCCAGGCGTCCGCCGCCGAAGACGGCCAGGCCGCGGTCGCTGCTGCCGCCGCTGCGTTCGAGGGCTGGAAGAACACGCCGATCGGCCGCCGCGCGGCCATCCTGAACCGCGCCGCGCAGCAGCTCGAAGCCAATGCCGACAGCATCGCGCGGGAACTCACGCGCGAGGAAGGCAAGGCGCTGAGCCTCGCGCGCGACGAGGTCCTGCGCTCGGCGCAGACGCTGCGCTTCTATGCCGTCGAGGGCCAGACCTTCACCGGCGAATCGTTCCCCAACGACGATGGCGACATGCTGGTCTACACGCAGCGCGAACCGCTGGGCGTGGCGACGGTGATCTCGCCGTGGAATTTCCCGATCTCGATCCCGGCGCGCAAGATCGCGCCGGCGCTGATCACCGGCAATACCGTGGTGTTCAAGCCGTCGTCCGATGCGCCGCTGAGCGGCTATCGGCTGGCCGAGGCGCTGATCGACGCGGGCCTGCCCAAGGGCGTGCTGAACTTCATCACCGGCAGCGCCGCCGACGTGGGCGCCGCGATCACGCAGGCACCCGCGGTGCGGGCGATCTCGTTCACCGGCTCGACCCGCGCCGGCGAGCAGATCCATCGCTCGGTGCCGCTGACCACGCGCACGCAGATGGAGCTGGGCGGCAAGAATCCGCTGCTGGTGATGGAGGACGCCGACCTGGACCAGGCCGTCGATCTGACGATCAAGGGCGGCTTTTCGCTCAGCGGCCAGGCCTGCACCGGTACCAGCCGCGTGCTGGTCGCCGAGTCCGTGCGCGAGGCCTATACCGAGAAGCTGCTGGCCCGCGTCAAGACACTGAAGATCGGCAGCGGCCTGACGCCCGGCATGGACCTCGGTCCGCTGGCCACGCGCAATCAGCTCGACAACGTGCTGCGCTATATCGACATCGGCAAGTCCGAGGCGACGCTGCTGTGCGGCGGCGAGCGGCTGAGCGGCCCGGAGTACGACAACGGCTTTTATGTGTCGCCGGCCGTCTTCACCGATGTCACGCGGCAGATGCGCATCGCGCAAGAGGAAATCTTCGGGCCGGTGATCGCGATCATCGCGTTCAGCGACTACGCCGATGCGATCGCCAAGGCCAACGACACCGAGTACGGCCTGGCCGCGGCGATCGTCACGCGCAATCCGCGCTACATGCACCGCTTCGCCGCCGATATCGAGGCCGGCACGGTGAAGATCAACCGCACCACCACCGGCAATCTCGTCAACGCGCCGTTCGGCGGGCTCAAGCGTTCGAGTACCTCGACCTTCCGCGAGTCCGGCCGCACCGGCCTCGAGTTCTATACCCAGATCAAGACCGTCTACCGCGGCTTGTAAGCACCGCGGCATTGCAGCGCCGCGTTGCAGCGCCGCACTGCAACGCCGCATCGACCAGGAGAACATCGCATGAAACAAGCCATCAAGCTCGAACTGCGCGAAGCGCGCCATATGGTGGCCGCCGCCATCGCCAAGTCCGAGGAGATCGGCGTGCTCGAGTCCATCTGCGTGGTGGACGAGGGCGGCTATCCGCTGGTGCTGGAGCGGATGGACGGGGCTCGCATCACCGGGCCGCAGATCGCGTGGAACAAGGCCTTTACCGCCGCCGGCCACAAGCGCTCGACCCATCTGTTCACCACGCCGCCGAACGGGCCGGCGCTGCCGGGCAACGAGGCCTTCGGCATCCAGTGGAGCTTCGAGGGCAAGTTCGCGGCCTTCGTCGGCGGCTTTCCGATCGTCGTCAACGAGCAGGTGATCGGCGGCATCGGCCTGAGCGGCGGCAACGGCGAGCAGGACACGCAGGCCGGCGTCGCCGCGCTGCAGGCGCTGCAGGAACTGCTGGCACCGCAGGACCTGAAGGTGGTGGTGCAGGCCGACATCAAGCGCTGAACGACGCGCGGAACGAAGCGCTGAGCCACGCGCTGAGCCAGCGCTGAGCCAGCGCTGAGCCAGCGCTGAGCCAGCGCTGAACGGCGCTGAACGGCGCGCTGAACCGCGCCGCCTCTTTCAACCGGCTATTCGGAACGCATCATGTCTCACCGCATCCAGATCCTCGAAACGCAGCAGGCCTTCTTCGTCGAGCGCGGCGAAACGCTGCTGCAGGCCGCGCTCAAGGCCGGCATCGCGCTGCCGCACGATTGCCAGCTGGGTGGCTGCGGTACCTGCCGGCTGAAGCTCGTCGAAGGCGAGGTCCGCTACGAAGAGGAACCGATGGGACTGGCGCCCGACGAGGCGGCGGCGGGCTACGCGCTGGCCTGCCAGGCGCAGCCGGTTGGCGATCTCCTGATCAGCACCGCGCGCGAGGACGAGGCCTGCGCAGAGCCGATGCGGCATCGCGCGCGGATCGAAGCGGTTCGCCCGCTGACGCCGACCGTGCTGCAGGTCCGGCTGCAGGTGCCGGATCTCGAGGCGGCGCTGGACTATCGGCCCGGCCAGTATCTGAAGCTGATCGCGGCAGAGGGGCAGGCCCGCAGTTTTTCGATGGCCTCGGTGCCGCGGGGCGGCAGTATCGAACTGCATGTCCGCCGCATTCCGGGCGGCGCGGTCACCGACCGCATCCTGCCGGGCCTCGCGCCGGGCGATGCGGTCGAGGTGGAACTGCCGCACGGCAACTTCTTCTATCGCGCCCGCGACTACCGCCCGCTGCTGATGGTGGCGACCGGCACCGGCATCGCGCCGATCAAGGCGATTCTCGAATCGCTGATGGACGATCCCGATTGCCCGCCGGTCTCGCTGTACTGGGGGCATGCGCGAGGAGGGCGATCTCTATCTGCACGAGCAGATCGAGGGCTGGGCCGAGCGCCTGTACGACTTTCGCTATGTCCCGGTGTTGTCGCGCGGCGGCGTCGGCTGGCAGGGCCGGCGCGGCTATGTGCACCACGCCGCGGTCGACGATCTCGGCGATCTGTCCGAGCATGCGATCTATCTGTGCGGCTCGCCGGACATGATCCGCGACGCGCGCCAGGCCTTCCTGGATCGCGGCGCGAGCACCGAGCACATCTACGCCGACAGTTTCACGTTCCAGCGGGACTGAGAAGGCCGGCGATCGTCGGGAGCGGCGACCGCGCCGCTTCGCTCGGTAGCTGGTATACAATAACGCCAGCCTTTGGTGCGGGCCTTGCACCAGCCGGTGTCACCGGCCGGTGCCGTCCGCGGCGCCCCCAAACCGCGCCACGGTCCCGCCAAATCGCGCTGTCCAATCCGATCGCCTCGCATCCGCCATGTCCCTCCGCCCCTCCGTTTCCGCCGCGCCCGATCAGGAAGTCGTGAGCCTGGGCGCCAGCCATTCGCCGCTGTTCGCGCTGGTCACCGACAAGCTGCGCGAGCGCATCCTGAAGGGCGACTACGCGCCGGGCGAACGCCTGGTCGAGAACAAGCTGTCGGCCGAACTGGGCGTGTCCCGCATCCCGGTGCGCGAGGCGCTGCGGGCGCTGGCGAGCGAAGGGCTGGTGCTGATCGAACCGCGCCGCGGCGCCTCGGTGGCGAAGCTGTCGCCGGATATCGTCCGCGAGATGGTCGAGGTGCGCGCGACGCTGGAGGGGCTGAACGCCAAGCTGGCCGCGCAGCGGCGCGATCCGGGGCTGATCGCCGAACTCGAGGCGGTATTGCAGCAAGGCATGGAAGCGGCGGCGCAGGGCAAGGCGGACGAACTGCTGACGCTGAACTCGCGTTTTCACGAGGTGCTCGGCAATATCGCCGCCAACAGCGTGCTGCAGGAAATGATGCGCTCGCTGCGTGAGCGCACCGCCGTGCTGTTCGGGCCGGCCAACACGGTGCGCGCCCGGCAGAACTGGGACGAACACGCGCAGATCCTGCAGGCGGTCATCGCCGGCGATGCGGATCTCGCAGCCCTGCTGGCCGCGCGGCATGTCTACAGCGCCGCCAAGGCGGCCGAGCTCCCGGTGGGCGAGCAGCACGCTGCGTGAGTCTCAGTGCCGGACGCCTGACGCCTGACGCCTGACGCCTGACGCCTCAAGCCTCAAGCCTCAAGCCTCAAGCCTCAAGCCTCAAGCCTCAAGCCTCAAGCCTCAAGCCTCAAGCCTCAAGCCTCACGCCTCACGCCTCACGCCTCACGCCTCACGCCTGACACCGGGACAAGTCCTCGGTCCTTCTCCTTCCCTTCGGTGTTCTCTGTCGCGCCGCACCACGGTAGCGGCGCCGCATGCGCTCATCCGCGGCTGCTTGCGGTCCGCTGTAGATGGGGCACGGCCTCGCGCGCACGCACGGCTTCGGGGCGTGCCGCCGCACCGTCATGGCGCAATGCACAAAATCTGTGTATACTGTCAACCGTTGTAAACGCAATAGAGAAAGACCATGACTTACCGCGACACCACCGCCCGGGCGTCGTACCTGGACACCCCGGTCGGCCAGCAGTTGCTGCGCCACTACGCGTCTCGCGACGCCGTCCGTCATGCCACGCCGCTGATTCCGCTTCGGGCCGCCGATGTGCTGCGCTTCGTGCAGTGCCTGTTCGGCCGCGCGGGCTGCGGACATCGCCCGGCATAAGCGCCAACGTACCGGCAAATCGCTGCTGGCAGCGCTCGAACCGCCCTCCGGGGCGGTTTTTCTTTCCTCCTCCTGATTCGGCTCTGCTGACCCCGCGCCGCCGAGTCCGCCCTCCTGACGCCGCTCTGCCGACGCCGCTCTGCCGACGCCGCTCTGCCGACGCCACTCTGCTGACGCCGCTCTGCTGACGCCGCTCTGCCGACGCCACTCTGCCGACGGCAGGCATTCGTCCGGGGAGCGATCCCATCTCTCGCCCAACGCGGCGCACCGCATGGTGGCCCACGTCCCGCTGGGCCGATTCTTGCGTAAAGCGCACCCGCGATGCCGCCGGCGTGCCAAGGCGCACCGCCGGTGCGAGGGTTTCCGCCAATGCCGGGGAACCTAGGTGCGTCCTAAACTATTGCATATAGTATACCGACGTAGCACGAAGCCACGCCTCCGCTAGAGAGGCCGGGGTGCTGCCGTCAGGGTCGCGGCATAACAACAGGCAACAACAAAAACAGGAGCCGACGTGAGCCTGCCAACGTCCCCGTCCATTTCCGCCCGCGCCAGCGAGCCCCCGCGCCTGGACACGGCCGCCGCGGCCGCCGCCGAACCTGCCGCGCGCTATCGCCCGCTGTGGCAGGCTGTCGACGATCTCGCCGAAGGCCGCACCAGCGCCGAGCAGCTGCTCGATTTGTGCCACGCCGCCTGGGCCGAACGCAATCCGCTGCTGAACGCCATCGTGCTGGCCGATTTCGATGCCGCGCGCGAGCAGGCGCGTGCCAGCGACGCGCGCCGCCGCCAGGGCAGGGCGCTGGGGCCGCTCGATGGCGTGCCGTTCTCCATCAAGGAATCGTTCGACGTGGCCGGCTGGCCGACCACCTGCGGCAATCCGGCGCTGCGCGAGCACGTGGCCGGCCGCGACGCCACCGTGGTCCAGCGGCTGCGCGCGGCGGGCGCCGTGCTGATCGGCAAGACCAATGTGCCGCTCGGCCTGCGCGACTGGCAGAGCTACAACGCGGTCTACGGCACCACGCGCAATCCGCACGACCCGTCGCGCACGCCGGGCGGTTCGTCGGGCGGCAGCGCGGCGGCCGTCTGCGCCGGCATGAGCTTGTTCGACATCGGCTCGGACATCGGTTCTTCGCTGCGCAATCCCGCGCACTACTGCGGCGTGTTCTCGCACAAGAGCAGCCACGGCATCGTGCCGCTGAGCGGCCATGGCACCGGTGCGGCCTCGTTCGGCATGCAGGACATCAACGTGGCCGGGCCGATCGCCCGCAGCGCGCGCGATCTCGAACTGGTGCTGCACGCCGTCGCCGGTCCCGAAGGCGCCGATGCACTGGCCTATCGCCTGAACCTGCCGCCGTGCCAGCTCGATACGCTGGCGCAGTTCCGCGTGGCGGTGCTGCCGTCGCACCCGCAGGCCGATGCCGACCGTGAAGTCAGCGACTGCATCGAAGGGCTGGGCCGCTGGCTCGAAGGGCAGGGCGCCAGTGTCGCCTGGCATGTGCGTCCGTCATTCGACGCCGACGAGCTGTGGCGCGTCTACGTGCTGCTGCTGCGCGCGACCACCTCGGTCCATATGCCGGACGGTGCGTTTGCCGACGCGGTGGACCATGCCGCGGCCGCGTCCCCGGACGATGCGCGTTACGCCGTGCTGCAGCATGCCGGCGCCACGCTGCGCCATCGCGACTGGCTGCTGTTGCAACACGCGCGCGAGCGTTTCGCGCAGGCCTGGCAACGCTTCTTCGACGACTACGACGTGCTGCTGTGCCCCGCGGCGGCCACGACCGCCTTCGCGCTGAACGAGGCCGGCGAGCCGTGGCAGCGCCATCTGAACGTCAACGGCAAGCCGCAGCCGATGACGACGCAGCTGTTCTGGGCCGGCCATTCGGGCCTGTGCGGGCTGCCTTCGACCGTTGCGCCAATCGGCCCCGGCAGCAGCGGCCTGCCGGTCGGCGTGCAGATCGTCGCGGGACGCTACCGCGACCTGACCTCGCTGCGGTTCGCCAGTCTTCTCGAGGCGGCGGGCTTCGGCTTCCGGCCTCCGCCCGGCTGAGGACGGACGAGACAACGGACGAGGACGCACGACGCAACGGCCGAGGACGCGAGGCAACGCGCCACGCCACTCGCCCGGCAACCCACCCCACCGAATTCGCACGCCACGCGGCCGGCCACGCCGCCACGATGCCCCACACTGACAAGGAGCGACGATCATGCTGGACTGGTTCAAAGAGCTATCGCGGATGGAGCGCAAGGGTTTCTACGGCGCCTTCCTCGGTCATGCGGTCGACGTGTTCGACTTCATGATCTATTCCTTCCTGATCTCGACGCTGCTGACGCAGTGGCAGATGAGCAAATCGACCGCCGGCGCGATCGTCACGTGGACGCTGGTGTCGTCGCTGGTCGGCGCGATCGGCGCCGGCATGCTGGCCGACCGCTATGGCCGCGTGCGCGTATTGCGCTGGACCATCGTGGTATTCACCGTCGCCTGCTTCCTGTGCGGGCTGGCCAATTCGCCCGAGCAGTTGATGGTGTTCCGCATGATCCAGGGCATCGGCTTCGGCGGCGAATCGTCGCTGTGCATGGTGCTGGTGACCGAGATGATCCGCAACCCGGCGCACCGCGGCAAATACTCGGGCTTCACCGCCAGCAGCTATTCGTTCGGCTGGGGCGCGGCGGCGCTGGCCTATGGCCTGACCTTCAGCCTGTTCCCGGCCGAGACGGCCTGGCGCGTCTGCTTCTTCCTCGGCATCGTGCCGGCGCTGGTGGTGTTCTATCTGCGCCGCAACCTCGACGAGCCCGAGGTCTTCGTCAAGACGCGCGCCGAGCGCGCCGCGCAACGCGGCTCGGCGTGGCACGAACTGAGCCGCCTGGTGCGGCGGCCGCTGCTGCGCAAGACCGTGCTGTGCAGCCTGCTGTCCGGCGGCATGCTGGGCGCCTACTACGCGATCGCGACGTGGCTGCCGACCTTCCTGAAGACCGAGCGAGGCCTGTCGGTGTTCGGCACCAGCTCGTATCTGGCGGTGACCATCCTCGGTTCGCTGGTCGGCTACGTGGCGGGCGCCTATGCGACCGACCGCCTGGGGCGCCGGCCGACCTACGTGCTGTTCGCCGCCGGCGCGTTCGTGATGGCGCTGATCTATATGGTGATCCCCGTTTCCAACCTGTCGATGCTGTTCCTGGGCTTTCCGCTCGGCGTGCTGATGCAGGGGGTGTTTTCTGGGATCGGCGCGACCATCTCGGAGTCGTACCCCAACGATATCCGGGCGACCGGCTACGGCGTCTCGTACAACCTCGGGCGGGTGATCGGCTCGTTCTTCCCGCTGTCGGTGGGCTGGCTCAGCTCGGGCCGGACCTCGCTGCCGTTGGCCATCGCCATCGTGGCCGGGGGCGGGCTACGCGCTGGTCGTGTTCGCCGCGCTGATGCTGCCGGAGACCACCGGCATGGATCTGGACAAGGCGGGCGGCGACGAAGCCGACCGTGACGAGACGGCGCCCGGCAAGGTTGGGCTGGCACCCGCGCCGGGCGTGGGCGGGACCGTGGCCTGACCGGCCGAACTGGCGAAAGTCGGGGGAGCAGGCGGGGCGGAGGCCCCGGCGCGAGTCGGCGCGGATCGGCACGGCTGGGCGCAATCCGGCGGCAAATCGGGCGGCAAATCCGGCGGCAAATCGGGCCGCAAATCGGCCGGAACGGGCGGGGCGGAACACCCCGCCCGATATCCCAGATCGTCACGTTTTCGGGAACAACCTAGGGCTTACCCTGTCCATGCGATTGCATTCGGTTACAATGCCGCTCTTGCGTCTTATTACGCAGAGCACTAGCCGTCATATTTCTGTGCTCCCGCCAGCGGCTGCGTACCGGCGCCCCATTCCCGTCCATGCGAGCCTTACTGCCCTTTCTGATTGCGTGCTGCCTGTTCCTGCTCTCCTTTGGAGCGCAGGCCGGCACGCGTCTGGACGCGGCGGCGGGGCTCGGACCGGGCCAGATCCGGGTCGGACCGCTGGTCTGCAGCATGGCGGCGGTGGCCGCCGTCGCGGCCCGCGGCCTCGCCAGCGATGAAGACGGCAGCCGCATCGTCGCGCCGGGCGACGACGGCATCCACGCCGACGACGTCGTCGAATCCGCGCCCACGCTGGGCTACTGCAATATCTGGTCGGCCGATCTGCTCGATCCGCCCGACGTGCTCGACGAAATCGAGGAATCCAGCGCGCTGTTTGCCCTGCCGACGGCGCCGCTCGAACTGCCCTCCGGCGATGTCTCTCCCCCCTCGCCACGGCCGCGCGCCGCCACTGCCCGCGGCGCTGTTCAAGCCCCCCCATCCTCACTGCCTGATCGCTGACGCGCCGGTCCGGTCCCGTATCGGGCCGGCCGCGCCTCCTATCTGCGTGTCTTGCTCGCGGCGATCGCTGCCGTGGGCCGTGTGCTTGTCGCGGTAACGCCGTCCGCGCGAAGCCGGCATGCAGTGGTCCGGCTTTTTCTCGTTGCCATGAAGATCTCTACGCTTACCCTGATAGCGTCGCTTTCGCTTGGGGTGTCGTCGGCTTTTGCCGCCGATGCCTTCTCGCTGGAGCAACTGCTTTCCCTGTCCCAGAACTCGAACAAGGGCGTGGTCGCCGCGCATGCCGGCGTGGACGCCGCCAGCGCCGCCGTCACCAGCGCGGGCGCCTATCCGAATCCGCAGGTCGAAATGATGTACGGCCGCCTGCGCGGCCGGCAGGCCGGCGTTGCGGAGGGAAACGCGCCCAGCTTCTCGATCACGCAGCGCCTCGACTACCCCCCAGCAGCGCAGCCTGCGCCGCTCGATCGCCGAGCGCAATCTCGACGCGACTGAAGCGGGCCTGCAGGCCTTCTACGCCGACCTCGCCGGCCGGGTCAAAACCGGCTACTTCGGCGTGCTGCGCCGCGAGAGCGAACTGGCGGCGGCACGGGAAGACCTGGCGATGATGAAGCAGGTCCACTCGCGTGCGCGTCTGCGGGTCGAGGTCGGCGAGGCGCCGCGCTATGAACTGATCCGTGCCGAGACCGAACTGCTGGCCGCGCAGAAATCGCTGCAGAGCGCCGAATACCGCGTCGACCAGGCCAAGGCGGCGCTGCGACAGCAGGTCGGCGGCGCGCTGCCGCCGAAGTTCGCGCTGGCCGGCAGCCTCGGCCAGCTGCCGAACGTGCCGGATCTGGCCGTGATGCGCGAGCGGCTGAGCACGGCCAATGCCGAGCTGGTCCAGCGCCGCATGGAGCTGGAGCGCGCCAATCTGTCGGTCGACTACCAGCGCTCGCTGCGGCTGCCCGAGCTGGCCGTGCGCGCCAGCACCACGCGCGAACCCGACAACAGCGTCTCGCAGGTCGGCCTGGTGCTGACCATTCCGCTGTGGGACCGCCGCAAGGGCCCGGTGGGCGAGGCGGTCGCGCAGGCCACGCAGGCGCGCAACGCCTATGAAATGCGCGAATTCGAACTGGGCCAGGAGCTCGAGTCGGCGTACCGCCAGCTCGAAATCACGCAGGCCCAGGTCACCGCGCTGGAGTCCGGCATCGTGCGCGAGGCCGAGAACGCGCTGCAGGTCGCGCAGGCGGCCTACCGCTACGGCGAGCGCGGCATCCTCGAGGTCATCGATGCCCAGCGCACGCTGCGCAACGCGCGCAACGAACTGATCGCCGCGCAATACGACCAGCAGATGGCCGTGATCCAGATCGAACGCCTGCTGTCGATGGCGCCCGGCATGACGCCACCGGGCATGGCCCCGACCGCCGCGACCTTCCCCACCGAATCGAAACAAGACTGACCATGCGCCCCTTTTCCATCCGTACCCTGGCGGTGGCTGCCGCCATGATGTTGACGCTCGCGGCCTGTTCCGAGGAGCCGCCGCCCGCAGCCGAGGCGCCCAAGCTGCCGCCCGGGGTCGTCAAGCCCGAGCCGTCGCTGCAGCAGCAGCTGAAGGTTGCGCCCGTGGCCACCAGCCCGTTCAGCGAGATGCTGCACGTGGCCGGCCGCATCGACTTCGACGAGCAGCGCGTCGCGCGCATCGGCGCGTCCGTGACCGGGCGCGTGACAGACCTCTACGCGATGCCTGGCCAGGAAGTGAAGGCCGGCCAGGTGCTGGCGCGCCTGCACAGCAGCGAGCTGGGCGCCGCGCAGATGTCGTACCTGAAGGCACTGGCGCAAACGCAACTGCAGGCGCAGAACGCCGAGCGCGCGCGCCAGCTGTTCGCCGCCGACGTGATCGGCCGCGGCGAGCTGCAGCGCCGCGAGAGCGAATATGCGATCGCCAACGCCGAGATGCATGCCTATCGCGACCAGCTGCGCGTGCTGGGCATGTCCAAGGCGGCCATTGCCGAGCTGTCCAAGGGCGGCAGCATCAATTCATATTCGCCGGTGTATTCGAGCATCAGCGGCACCGTGGTCGAGCGCAAGGTCGCGCAGGGGCAGGTGGTGCAGCCCGCCGATTCGCTGTACACGGTGGCCGACCTGTCGCGCGTCTGGGTCGTGGCCGAGGTGCCCGAGCAGCAGGCCGCGCTGGTGGCCGAAGGGCAGACCGTCGAGATCGACGTGCCGTCGCTGGCCGCCGGCACGGGCCGCAGCCGCATCGCCGGCAAGCTGATCTATGTGGGCCGCACCGTCAATCCCGAATCGCGCACGGTGCTGGTTCGCACAGAACTGGACAATCGCGAGGGTCGCCTGAAGCCGGCGATGCTGGCCAGCATGGTGATCGCCAGCCGGCCGACCGAGCGGCTGGTGGTGCCGGGTTCCGCCGTGGTGCGCGACGGCAACGAGGAGCAGGTCTACGTCGAGCAGGGCGAGGGCCTGTATCGCGCCGTGCCGGTCAAGCTCGGTGCGGAGAGCGACGGCATGCGCGTGGTGCAGAGCGGCGTCAAGGCTGGCGACCGCATCGTGGTCAATGGCGCCTTCCATCTGGATAACGAGCGCAAGCGCCTCGAGCAAGGTTGACCACGATGATCCAATCCCTAGTCCAAGCTGCCATCAAACAGCGGCTCGTGGTCTGCGTGATCGCGGTCGTGCTGTTCTTCTTCGGGTTGCGCGCCGCCGGCAAGCTGTCGGTCGACGCCTTCCCCGATGTCACGAACGTGCAGGTGCAGATCGCCACCGAAGCGGCCGGCCGTTCGCCGGAGGAGGTCGAGCGCTTCGTCACCGTGCCGATCGAGATCGCGATGACCGGCCTGCCCGGGCTGGTCGAGATGCGCTCGCTGAACAAGGCCGGCCTGTCGCTGATCACGCTGGTGTTTACCGATGCCACCGACGTCTATTTCGCGCGCCAGCTCGTGATGGAGCGGCTGATCGAGGTCGGCGGGCGCATGCCGGAGGGTGTCTCGCCCGTGCTCGGCCCGGTTTCCACCGGCCTGGGCGAGGTCTACCAGTACACGCTGGACCGCGCCGACGACGGCGATCGCGAACTGACGCAGGAAGAGCTGTCCGAACGCCGCATCGTGCAGGACTGGGTCGTGCGCCCGCTGCTGCGTTCGATTCCGGGCGTGGCCGAGATCAACTCCCAGGGCGGCTACGTCAAGCAGTACCAGGCGCTGATCAATCCGGACCGCATGCGCCACTACGGCATCTCGGTGCAGCAGGTGTACCAGGCGCTGGCGCAGAACAACGCCAACTCCGGCGGCGGCGTGCTGCCGCACTATGCCGAGCAGTACCTGATCCGCGGCGTGGGCCTGGCACAGGGCGTCGAGGACCTGAAGAGCATCGTGCTCAAGGAGGTCAACGGCACGCCGGTCTACCTGCGCGACGTGGCCGAGGTCACCATCGGCCATGAAGTCCGGCAGGGCGCGCTGATCAAGAACGGCCAGACCGAGGCGGTCGGCGGCATCGTGATGATGATGCGCGGCGGCAACGCCAAGGAAGTCGTCAGCCGCGTCAAGCAGCGCGTCGCCGAGATCAACGAGCGCGGCATGCTGCCCGGCAAGCTGCAGATCGTGCCGTACTACGACCGCAGCGAACTGGTCGATGCCGCGTTGTGGACGGTGACCAAGGTGCTGCTCGAAGGCGTGGTGCTGGTGGTGATCGTGCTGTTCCTGTTCCTTGGGGACCTGCGCTCGTCCGTCATCGTGCTGGCCACGCTGGTGCTGACGCCGCTGCTGACCTTCATGGTGATGAACCAGGTCGGGCTGTCGGCGAACCTGATGTCGTTGGGCGGTCTGGCGATCGCCATCGGGCTGATGGTCGACGGCTCCGTGGTGGTGGTCGAGAACGCGTTCGAGCGATTGGGACGCAAGGATGAGCTGAGGCTGACCAAGACCGAGGTGCTGGTCAAGGCGGTGCAGGAAGTGGCGACGCCCGTGATCGTCGGCGTCGGCATCATCATCCTGGTGTTCCTGCCGCTGATGACGCTGACCGGCACCGAGGGCAAGATGTTTGCGCCGCTGGCCTTCACCATCGCGATCGCGCTGGCGATCTCGCTGGTGCTGTCGCTGACGCTGTCGCCGGTGCTGTCGTCGTACCTGCTCAAGGGCGGCGCCGAGCACGACACCAAGGTGATCGCCTTCCTGAAGCGCCACTACCTGCGGATGCTGGGCTGGGCGATGGCGAACAGCCGCAAGACCGTGGTCGCCGCCGTGGTCGCGTTCCTGGCCACGCTGGCGATCGTGCCGCTGCTCGGTTCGTCGTTCATGCCGGAGATGAAGGAAGGCTCGATCGTTCCGGCGATCGACCGCGTGCCCAACATCTCGCTGGAGGAATCGATCAAGCTCGAGAAGGAGGCCAACAAGCTGGTGCTCAGCGTGCCGGGCGTCAAGTCGGTGGTCTCCGGCGTCGGCCGCGGCGAAAGCCCGGCGGACCCGCAGAGCCAGAACGAGTCGACCCCGATCGCCAGCCTGAAGGACCGCGACGAGTGGCCCGATGGCTGGACCCAGGACGACATCGCCGAGGCGATCCGCCAGAAGCTGCGGGCGATTCCCGGCGTGCAGATCGTGATGGCGCAGCCGATTTCCGACCGGATCGACGAGATGGTCAGCGGCGTGCGTTCGGATATCGCGGTCAAGATCTTCGGCGACGACCTCGGCAAGCTGCGCGAGCTGGCCGGCGAGGTGGCGCGCGTGGCCGGCGGCATCCAGGGTTCGCAGGACATCCGCATCGAGCGCATCACCGGTCAGCAGTACCTGTCGATCGAGATCGACCGCCAGGCGATCGCGCGTTATGGGCTCAATGTCTCGGACATCCACGACATCATCGAGATCTCGATCGGCGGCAAGCGCGCCACCGATATCTTCGAGGGCGAGCGCCGCTTCAGCGCCGCGGTCCGCCTGCCGGAGCGCTTCCGTCATGATGTACAGTCGATCCGCCAGCTGCTGGTGACCACGCCGGACGGCATCCAGGTGCCGCTGCAGAGCGTGGCCAAGATCGAGGTCAGCGACGGCCCGGCGCAGATCAGCCGCGAAATGGCCAAGCGCCGCGTGGTGGTGATGATCAACGTCAAGGACCGCGACCTCGGCGGCTTCGTCGCCGAGCTGCAGCAGGCGGCAGACAGCAAGGTCAAGCTGCCCGAAGGCTATTACTTCGAGTGGGGTGGCCAGTTCCAGAACATGGAACGCGCGATGGGACACCTGAAGATCATCGTGCCGATCACGATCGCCGCGATCTTCTTCCTGCTGTTCCTGCTGTTCAACTCGCTGCGCTTCGCCACGCTGATCATCACGGTGCTGCCGTTCGCATCGATCGGCGGCATCATCGGCCTGTTCGTCACCGGCGAATACCTGTCGGTGCCGGCGTCGGTGGGCTTCATCGCGCTGTGGGGCATCGCCGTGCTCAACGGCGTGGTGCTGGTCTCGTATATCCGCGGACTGCGCGACAGCGGTCTGGACCTGGACACCGCGGTGCGGCAGGGCGCCGCCCAGCGCTTCCGGCCGGTGATGATGACCGCGACCATCGCGCTGCTGGGCCTGGTGCCGTTCCTGTTCTCGACCGGGCCGGGCTCCGAGGTGCAGCGCCCGCTGGCGGTGGTGGTGATCGGCGGCCTGATCACGTCGACGCTGCTGACGCTGGTGATGGTGCCGACGCTGTATCGCTGGTTCGACGACCACAAGCCGAATCCGGCGACGGACGAGCCGGTGTAATCGAAGGCCGGGCGCCGGCACCGTGCCGGCGCCATGGTGGTGCGTTGGGGTCCCCGCGAAGGCGGGGCCCTTTTTATTGCCGGGCGCTCGGTCAGTCGTCCTGCGCCAGCCGATGCACAGGCTCAGGCAGCGCATCGAGCAGCGGCTTGCCGAAATACTGCCGATCGCTGACCGCCAATTGCCGCAGTCCCTCGCGCAGCGAACGCAGCGCACGGGCCGCCTGTTCCAGTTGCCCCGCATGGGCGGCATACCACGCCAGTTCGAACCACAGGCTGCTCTGCTGCAGCAGCGGATACTTGCGCTCGCCGCGCTGCGATTCGGCCAGGCGCCAGGCGGCGACCTCGTGCCAGGAATCGGGCCAGGCCGGACCGGTGAATGCGTCGGCGAACGGGCCCGCGAGGTCGCGCAGCGCCGCGACGCCGATCGGCGCGGTGGCCTGGAATTCGGCCAGCGTGGGGCGCGGCCCGGTATGGCAAGCGCCGCGTGCGATGCGCATCAGATAGATCGCGTTCCACGCCGACGGATGGCGGTTGCCCGCGCCGCGGCCCAGCCATTCCGACAGGCCGATCCACTGGATCGCGCGCTCGGCCTCGCGCTCGGACGAGACCCCGGGCAGGGCACCGCTCCACGGGATGCCGGCCTCGCCGAACAGCCATAGCGCCATGCCGATATTCGCCGCGACGTGCTGAGCGGCATCGGAGACGTTCGATTCGAAGGCCGCCGCCAGCGCCTGCTCGAAATGCGCGACGGCTTGCTCGGCGAGCGTGCCGGCCGCTGCCGTGTCGTTGGTCGCGGCCGCCGACAGCGCATGCGAGCGCTGGATCAGCGCGGCGAGGTTGTGCCACTCGAAGCGGACGTGTGGGTGCACCTGCACCAGCGTCGCGCCGGGCGCGTTCTGCGCCAGCGCCTGCAGCAGCGCCAGCGCCCCGCGCAGATCGCGCTCGTCGTAGGCGCACCAGGCCGCGACGATGCCTTCCATCGCGTCGAGGTAGTCGTTGCCCGCGATCGCGTGGCCGCGCCGACGTCGTCGCAGCGCGCGCAGCATCTTGCGGGTTTGCGCGCGATCGCCCAGCCGCCGCCACAGCAGCGCCTCGTTCAGCGCGACAAAGGCGTGCTCGAATTCGCTGACGGCGAGCCGGCGCGCGGCGCGAAATGCGGTCAGCGCGGCTGGGGCGTCATGGCCGCCGTTGCCACCTATGCCGGCGGCAGCCGCTTCGTCGCGCGCCAGCGGCGTCAGCAATCGCCCCTCACGCAGCGCCTGCTTGCCGTCGACGAAATGGCGCCAGAAGGACAGGTCGGTCTGCGTCACCATCCGCTGCGGCGCGGCCGCCTTGCCTTGTCCGCGCCCGTCGCGGTCCAGACCGAGAAAGGCGGCAACCTCGTCCGCACTGGCGGGCACGCCATCGACCTGGCAGACGATGCGCTGGCGCTCGTGCGCGGCCAGCCAGAACGGCCCCTGGCTGCGTCCTTCCAGATTGAGGAAGCGCGGGTCGCGGCTCGCGTCCTCGCCCCATCCGACCTGCAACTGCCAGCGTCCGAAGTCCTGGAAGGCGCGGGCGATCGCCATCCGCAGCGTGCGCGCATTGCTCATGCGCTCGCGCAGGTCGTCCGCGTAGACCAGCGGCCGTTGCGGGGATTCGAGCGTGGCGTGGTGCAGCCGCACCAGCAGCCAGACCGACTGGTAAGCGGCGCGCGTGCCGTTGACCGATTGCGGGGCGGACAGTTCGACAACGACGGGATCGGGCATGGAGCGGGGGTAGCAAAAGGGGCGAAACGGAGCGGAAGAAGTACGGAAGAGTCGGCCGATGTGACAGCCGTGACAGCCGTGCCGGATTGTCGCATGGGCAGGATTGGACCGGAACCCCGCCATGGCTACGATGCGCACTGTCCGGCCGGCGATGCGCCGCGCCCGGCCGGACCGGCGCGCACAACACTTGCCGCTGCCATCGGCAAGCCGCCGATCGCAGCGGCCCCCCAATGAACAAGGAGAGACCATGAAGTCCCGTACCGAAGCGCAGTCCCTGCATGCGCATGGCCTGTATCGCCGCCGCCTGCTGCAACTGGCGGGCGGCGTTGCGCTGCTGCCTGCCACGCGGCTGGCGCTGGCCGATGCCGCGCCGGCGAGCGCCGTCGCCGCGCCGACCGAGGTCGCCCGCGAGGATCTGATGTCGCACTTCCGCGCGCTGGATGTCGACGGCTGCTTTGCGCTGTACGACGTCAAGGCGAACCGGATGACGCTGGTCAACGCACCGCGCGCGAAGACGCGCATGGTGCCGGCGTCGACCTACAAGATTCCGAACAGCCTGATCGCCTTCGAGACCGGCGTGGTGGCCGATCCGGACCAGATCCAGCCGTATGGCGGCGGCAAGACGCGCTTCCCGCAGTGGCAACGCGACATGAACCTGCGCGAGGCGATCGCGATGTCGAATGTGCCGGTCTACCAGGGCATTGCCCGGCGGATCGGCATGCAGCGGATGCAGACGTGGGTCGACCGGCTGGACTATGGCAACCGGCAAGTCGGGAAGGTGGTGGATCAGTTCTGGCTGCGCGGACCGCTGGCGATCTCGGCCACCGAACAGACGCGCTTTCTGGCGCGGCTGGCTCAGGGCCAGCTACCGGCGTCGCGCCTGAGCCAGCAATGGGTGCGCGAGATCCTGCGCGTCGAAGCCGATGGCGACCATGCGATCTACGGCAAGACCGGCTGGGCGATGGATGCCGGGTTGAACCACGGCTGGTGGGTGGGCTGGGTCGAACGCAACGGCGGCGTCCATGCCTTCGCGCTCAATATGGATCTGCAGCGCGAGGAACTGGCGCCAAAGCGCATGACCATCGCACGGGCGATGATGGCCGAACTGGGCGTGTTGCCCGCGCAGAACGGGCAAGCGCGCAAGACGAGCTAGCGCAAGAAGAGCTGGCGCAAGACGAGCTGGCCAAAGACAAGCCGGCGCCAGGCCAGCTGGTGCAAGACGAGCTTGCCCGGGCGCGGTGCTTGCCGCGCCGAGCGTACCGGCTTCGTCAAGCTGCCGCGTGCGCCTTCGTGGCAGCGGCCTTGCGCTTGCCCTTGGTAAAGCTCGACAGGCCGTCGATCACATCGCGACCGTAGGCGACGGCCGCTTCGATCGCCTCGCGCGGGCTACCGGCGCGATGCGAACGCAGCGCCGGCAATCCGGTCGACGGTTCTCCGCCCAGGGCAATGATGTTGACCGTTGCCTCGAAGCTGTCGCGCGCGGTACCCGACTTGCCGGCTTGTTCGCCGGCGTGATGGACGTGTGCCGACAGGCGATAGCCCTTGTAGACAGCGTGATTGGCGTACATGGTGGACTCCTTGGAAATGCGCGCGCTCAATGGCGGCGCAAGCGCGTAATCGCGCGTTCGCCCGCCTGGCGGGCGACCTGCTTTGCCTGCGCTTCCGTCCGATGCAGCGTGTCGCGTACCGCGACGTTTTCGAGCACCCGCTCGCGTCCGCTTTCATAGCGGCTGACGATGTAAGTGGCGAACCACTGGCCGGGGCTTTGCTGGATCGGATGGACGGCGACGGTGTATTGGTTTTGGTTGTGTTGTTGATTCATGTAGTTGGAATAGGGGCGGTCCCTTGCCCTGATCCGATGGTTCCGCGCAGATGCCAGAGGCAGGTGCATGCGGAGGTCGAGCGCTGCGGCGCGTGAGTGCGCGCCAGATGCGGCTTACGGAACGGCGTGGTCGCGAGGCGAGGCCCGGCTCGGTTGGAGCCGAAACAGCAGTGATGCGACGGAACGGGAACGCTTGGGTGGTGAATGCCGGACGTCAGGTCGGGCGGCGGGGCCCTGGGGGCCAGCCGGACAATGTCTTGTCTTAATAATCTGTCCGGGTTTTCGCCTCTTGGGGCGAAGGAGCACACTATAGCACGGTTACTTCACGAGCACGGCGGCGCTGGAATTGCCGCCGTGCTCGCGCAGGCCGCATCGTCACATATGCAGCACGCCGCGGATCGTCTCGGCCAGATCCTTGGCGAGGAACTTCGACACGTAGGCGTCCGCGCCGACCTTGCGCACATGATCCTCGCTGGCATTGCCGGACAGCGATGAATGGATGACCACCGGGATGCCCTGGAAGCGCTTGTCCGCCTTGATCTTGCGGGTCAGCGTGAAGCCATCCATCTCCGGCATCTCCAGATCGGTCAGCACGCAGGCGATCTCATCGCGCACATTGCGTCCGGCCTTCGCCGCGTGGGCCGCGATGTCGTTCAGCTCGTCCCACGCTTCCTGGCCGGTCTTGGTCATCACCACGGACACGCCCATCGCATCGAGGCCTTGCTCGATCAGGCTGCGCGCCAGGGCTGAATCGTCGGCCGCCAGGATTTTCGTGCCCGGGCGCAGCGACAGCTTCGGTCCGACGGTGGAGGGTCGACATCGGGCTGGCTGGTCGGCAACACGTCGCGCAGGATCTGTTCGACGTCGAGCACCTGCACCAGCCGAGCGTCGGGGGGTGTCCGCATTCAGCTTGGCGATGCTGGTCACCAGCCCGCCCTTGGTGCTGGCCTCGGCCGACACCACCTCGTTCCACTCCAGCCGCACGATCTCCTCGACACCCTCGACGGCGAAGCCCTGCGTCGAGCGCGCGTACTCGGTCACCAGCAGGATGCCGCAGCTGCCGCCCTGTGGCGTGCAACCGACGATCCTGGCCAGGTCGATGACCGGAATCACCTGCCCGCGAATATCCGCCATGCCCAGCATCGCGGGCGCGCCGCCGACCACGGTCGTGATTTTCGGCATCACGAGAATTTCACGGACCTTGAATACATTGATGCCGAAGATCTCGTTTTGGCCGGAACGCTCGGCATTTCCGAGCCGAAACAGCAATAACTCGAACTGATTATTGTTGGTCAGGTTGGTGCGCTCGTCGATTTCCTTCATCAAGCCGCTCATGACTTCCCCATATTCCTCGCGACGCCCGCGTGACCGGTGGCGCAGTGTGTTGTCCATGACACGCGAGACGGAGGGGTATGAACAAGGCCCGACCGCTCGCGGTACGGGTCATTAACGACCGGCTGGGTGGAACCTTGAGGGTGCGCGGATGGCACCAAACTTGTGCATGTGTCAACTAAAGACTTACTTACATGTGGAATAAAAATTACTGTATGAAAATTACGGTATTCACATCTATGATCGCGTGTACGTTGATGTAACATCATTGATACATCAATTACAAATAGAAATCCTGCCGGTTCGCGCCTCGGCTCGGCGTAGATCGGACGGATGCAAGGCAGCACCCGCGCACGTTTGCGGGATGCGGCCTGCTACGGGTATGGCAAGGGGCGGTTAGACCGGGTAAACCCCGCGTATCGGTTGGGAGAAGTCTGTATGCACGAGCCGAATAGGGCGCCATGGAGCCATTCCATGCGCGCGCCCGCTCTTCGTACGCCTCCGTGCGCCCGCACGGCCGTGCCGCTCTACTCCGCGCGCACCACTTTTCACGCCCTCACCACGCGGCAGCACAGCCATCGTGGTTGCCAGGCGGGCACCGACCATCTGCTGCTCGGCGCCGCCACCGGCGCGATGCCCTGAGACTGTCCAAGCACGGCGTTTCGCCCGGGCGATAGTTTTCCAAAGTTCACATTCGTTTTAATTCTGATTGACCGATCGCCGCTATTATCGCCAACGAGACGGTCAATGTATTTGCTTTAATACAATTAATACATTGCGATGTCGGATTGTGTCCGGAGCCGCGGGCCCGGGACAGGTCCTGGCAATTCGCAAGGAGAAAACCCAAGATGTACGAGCCGAAACGGGTACAGGCGAGCGGAGCCACGCTCGCCCCCCACGGGTTGCATGACGCAGTCGTCTTTCGGAGCCATGTCGCAGCGCGCCCTGTCGCGCCTGCCGGCCACCGCATTCGCGATCGCTGCGCTGGCAGGGCTGGTGGCGGCATCAGCGGACGCGGCCGCCCAGGCAGCCACGCCGCAGGCCCCAGCAAGCACGTTCCAGGCGCAAGCCGCACAAGTCGGGATCAAGTCGTGCGCCACGCTGTTTGCCGGCCTGGGCGACATCCTGACGCGTGGCACGACCTACGCCTCGAGCGTGCAGGCCCAGCAGACTTCGCCGAACGACCACGCCGCACAAGCGGTGGTCGGCATGAAATACGACACGCCGAACTACAAGGGCCAGGCTGCGGGCGTGGTCTTGACCGCGCCAACCAAGGCCGGCGGTTGCGAAGGCAATCTCGTGCGCGTGGCGCCGTTCCCGCAGTCGTGCCCGGACGTCGTCCGGCAACTGCCACAGGGAAGCACCCTCGCGGCCAATCTTTCCGGTACGCCGCTGTACAACCTGGGCGGCAACCAGGGGCAGGCACTGCTGGTTCCCAGCGGTGCCGGTTGTGTTGTTGTCACAGTAGCAAGCGCGATGGAACGCCGATGAAGCGGGCCACGTAGCCACAGCACTGCATCAAATCGCATCGGCCGGTTCAGGCCAGCGATTTTTCCAATTTCGATTTGGGGATCGAAACCCGGTTTACGCCGGGGAAGGGGGGCTTTTTGTCTTCGCAAATTGCCCATTCTGTTTTTTGGCGAACTTTCTGGGGGTAGTCGCCATGCATCAAACCAATACGGTGTCGCGGGGCAGTGCGCTGTCCTGTGTGGGTGTCAACGCAATCGCTAAGGGGGTGACGGCGTGAACAAGTCCTATCGCACGATCTGGAACGAATCGCTTGGCGCCTGGGTCGCGGCGTCTGAACTGACCAAGTCGCGGGGCAAGCCTAACAAGAGCGCGGTGGCGCTGACCGTTGGTGCGATGCTGCTGGGCGTCCTGACCCCGGCCCTTGCGGGACCGCAAGGCGGAGACAGTGGCGTGAACACCGGCATCGGCGGCGCCATCGCTGTGTCGTCCAATGCTGCCGGCTTCGATCCGGCACGGGCATGGGCCGGCTCCATTGCAATCGGCGCTGGCGCATTTGCAGACTCCATCACCGATGTCACGGCGGCGGATGCAGCGGCGAACGGCGGCATTGCCATTGGCAACGGCGCAACCACAGGCACAAACACCGGCAACCGCCAAGTTGCGCTCGGTGCGCGGGCACAAGCCTTCGGCACTGACAATCTGGCGCTTGGCACGGCAGCGAGTACCGGCACCGGTACCGCGGGTGCAATCGCAATGGGGCTCAATGCCTCCACGACTGCCAACAACACGCTCGCAGTGGGAGCGGGCACGGCCGCTTCGGCAATCAATGCCACGGCGCTCGGCTTCGGAAGCGTTGCAGGCGGATCGTCGGGCCTTGCGGTCGGCGACCGCGCAAATGCAGGTGGGCAAGGTGCTATCGCAACTGGCTTTCTCGCCAGAGCCGACTTGCAGAACGCCATCGCCATCGGCGCGCAGGCGAACGCTACTGAGTTGAACTCCATCTATCTGGGCGCGCGCACGGCTCCCTTGTCGGGCGCACTCGCCCAAAGCGCCATCGCCATCGGCACGGACGTGACGGCATCGGCGGTCGATGCGATCGCTGTGGGTCGCCAAAGCCAGGCCACGGTAGCCAATGCGCTGGCGGTTGGGCGCGTGGCAACGGCTACCAGCGATGCGGCCACTGCTGTCGGTAACGGTGCGAGAGCGACGGGCAACAGTTCCGTTGCACTCGGCACGCAAGCATTGGCCATCGGCAACAGCACGGTCGCGGTCGGACAGGGAGCCGGTGCCGGCTCCACCGTGGGCAATACTGGGTCGGTTGCAATGGGCGTCGCGGCCGGGACGCTTGTCACCGGACTGCAGAACACCGCCATTGGCGGCGGTGTCGCCAGCGCCATGCGGGGCGCCGGGTCCGGCGTGACCGGCCAGCGTAATGTCGCTGTCGGCACGGGCGACGGCACCGTGATGTACGACGCCACCCTCCAGGCCTCCACGGGCAACAGCGTATCGGGTAACGACAATATCGCCCTCGGCACCAACGCCGGTATCGGTGTGGCCGCCAATGCAACGACGGCGATCGGTTATACCGCCAATGCCAGCGCAGATCGCGCCACGGCCATCGGATCGAGCGCGCGCGCCTCGGCGCTCGACGCCATTGCGATGGGCACCAGTGCTGTCGCGGACTCGGCTGACGCGGTAGCCATCGGTAACGCCGCGAGAGCCACCGGCGGCAAGGCCGTCTCGATCGGATCGGGCAACGTCGCGAGCGGCAACGGCGCCGTGGCGATCGGCGACCCGAACACCGCCACCGGCGACGGCGCGGTCGCGCAAGGTATGGACAACACCGCGACCGGCAACGGCTCGGTCGCGATGGGTAACACCAACATGGTCGGCGGCGGCGGACAAGCCGTCAGCACGCCGGGCAACCCCGCGCAGGGCGCAGTCGGCATCGGCTACCAGAACACCGTGATGGGCCAGGGCTCGGTCGCGATCGGCAATAACAACACGGCCCAGGGAGCGGGCGCCGTCGCGCTGAGCGAATCGAGCAGCGCCATCGGCGAGAACACTATCGCCATCGGCGGGAATGCGACTGCCAATGGCCCCAGCGCCTTGGCGATCGGTCGCATCAGCAATGCCACCGGTACCAATGCGCTGGCGCTTGGCACCGATGCCCGTGCAGGCTTCAATAACACGGTCGCGCTCGGCACCTCCTCCCGGGCGTCGGCGCCCGACACCACGGCACTTGGCTCTGGCGCGGTTGCCACCAACCGCGCGGACGTGGCGCTGGGCTCGGGGTCGGTGACCGGAACACCAACACCCACCGCCAGCACGACCATCCGCGGCACCACGTACAACTTCGCCGGTGCCAACCCGACGAGTGCCGTCTCCGTCGGCGCACCCGGTACCACCGGTTTCGTACGCCAGATCCAGAACGTCGCCGCGGGCCGCATTGGGCAGGACTCGACCGACGCGATCAACGGTTCCCAGCTCTTCGCCGTACAGCAGTCGCTGCAGTCGGCGGTCACGGGGGCGTCTTCCCACTACTACAGCGTCAATGACAACGGCACGGTTGGCGGAAACTACAACAACGATGGAGCCTCCGCCCGCTTTGCGGTGGCAGCGGGTGTGGGTGCGACGGCCAGCGGAATGCAAGGCACAAGTATGGGTTACCTGGCCAATGCGAGCGGCCTGGAATCGACGGCGATCGGCTATGCCGCCACCGCGAGCGCTGTGAATGCCACTGCGCTGGGCAACCAGGTGGTAGCGGCCGCGGACGGCAGTATTGCCATCGGCACCAATAACACGGCGCTCCCGCACGTCGACGTGGCTTCCACCAACGGCGTCTCCATCGGCTTCTGGTCGACGGTCAACAACGCGCCATCCGGCATCGCCATTGGCGACAGGGCAGGCGCAATGCAGGCGGACGCCATCGCCATGGGACGCCAGACCCGGGCAAACGGCCTGAGTTCGATGGCGTTGGGCAACAGCAGTGCTGCAACCAACGATGCCGCCATCGCGATCGGCAACCTAGCCGCCGCGGATGGTCAGCAGACACTCGCCCTGGGCAATGCTGCCACCGCGCTCAATTACCAGACCGTAGCGATCGGCAACGCCGCCGCCGCGGACGGAAACAACGTGATCGCCGTCGGGACGAACGCCAACGCGACCAATTACGCGGGCGTCGCGCTGGGGCTCGACACCGTTACCGACGGCAACAGCTCCATTTCGCTCGGCCGCGCCGCTCAGTCGCACGGGTTCGAATCGGTCGCCATCGGCGCCGACAGCCTGGCCGAACAGAGCGGAACGGCAGTCGGCGCGCAATCTGCCGCCACCGGCCTGAGTTCGACCGCCCTCGGTCGACTGGCAAGCGCAACAGCAACCGGCTCGCTGGCGATGGGCCTCGGCGCCAATTCGTCCGCAGAGCAAGCGACTGCAATCGGCAATCAAGCCAGTGCATCTGCCACGAATGCCATTGCGGTAGGCACCACGGCGGTGGCCGACTCTGCCGACGCGGTCGCAATGGGCACCGGCGCTCGTGCAACGGGCGGCAAGGCTGTCT
This sequence comes from Cupriavidus sp. H18C1, assembly GCF_049311595.1. NCBI lineage: Bacteria > Pseudomonadati > Pseudomonadota > Betaproteobacteria > Burkholderiales > Burkholderiaceae > Cupriavidus > Cupriavidus sp. H18C1. The sequence continues at coordinate 2,098,863 of NZ_CP186009.1, read as the reverse complement.
CCATCGGCGCGAACAACGTCGCCTATGGAGATGGCGCGGTGGCCATCGGCGATCCGAGCTACGCCAGCGGTACCGGCGCGTTCGTCGGCGGTGCCAACAACATCGCCAATGCGGACGGCACGGCAACGGCAACGGCGGCCAACGCGGCCAACGGTGCGGTGGCCATCGGTAATGCCAACACGGCCATTGGCCAGGGCTCGGTCGCGCTGGGCAATGGTTCGCGAGCCGGTGCCGCCGGTGCGCTGGCCTTCGGTGATACGGCGACGGCAACCAATGCCGGCGACGTGGCACTGGGCTCGGGCTCGGTGACGGCCGCCGCGGTCGGCACGGCCGGTGCGACGATCGGCGGAACGGCCTACACCTTCGCGGGTGGAAATCCGTCCTCGACCGTCAGCGTGGGCGCCGTGGGTGCGGAACGCACCATCACCAATGTCGCGGCGGGTCGTCTGGCTTCCGACTCGACCGACGCCATCAACGGTTCGCAGCTGTACGCGACGAACCAGAAGGTGAACCAGAACACCACCGATATCACCAACCTGAGCAACATCATTGGCGATATCAATACCGGTGCAGGCATCAAGTACTTCCACGCCAACTCGACGTTGCCGGATAGCCAGGCGATCGGCACGGACTCGGTCGCGATCGGCCCGAACGCCGTCGCCAACAACGCGGGCGATATCGCACTGGGCTCGGGTTCGGTCACGGCTGCGGCAGTGGGTACGGGCGGCGCCACCATCGGTGGCAACGCCTACACCTTCGCCGGTGCTACGCCGAACTCGACGGTCAGCGTGGGCGCGGTGGGCGCGGAGCGGACCATCACCAACGTCGCGGCGGGTCGTCTCAGCAATACGTCGACCGACGCGGTGAACGGTTCGCAGCTGTTCGCGACCAATCAGCAGGTGGACCTGAACACCACCAACATCGCGACCAACACGACCAATATCGCCAACCTGAACACCGTCATCGACAACATCAACAACGGTGGCGGCATCAAGTACTTCCACGCCAACTCGACGTTGCCGGACAGCCAGGCGCTGGGCACGGACTCTGTCGCGATCGGTCCGAACGCCGTCGCCAACAACGCGGGCGACATCGCGTTGGGCGCGGGTTCGGTCACGGCTGCGGCAGTGGGTACGAGCGGCGCGACCATCGGCGGCAACGCGTACACCTTCGCCGGTGCGACGCCGAGCTCGACGGTCAGCGTGGGCGCGGTGGGCGCGGAGCGGACCATCACCAACGTCGCGGCAGGCCGCCTGAGCAACTCGTCGACCGACGCGGTGAACGGTTCGCAGCTGTTCGCGACCAACCAGCAGGTGGATCTGAACACCAGCAACATCGCGACCAACACGACCAATATCGCCAACCTGAACAACATCATTGGCGATATCAACAACGGCGCGGGCATCAAGTACTTCCACGCCAATTCGACGTTGGCCGACAGCCAGGCAATCGGCAACGACAGCATCGCCGTCGGGCCGCAGGCGGTCGCCAACAACGCGAACAGCATCGCGATGGGTAATGGCGCGGTCTCGAGTGTCGATGGCGGCGTGGCGCTGGGTTCGGGTTCGGTGTCGGATCGCGCGCTGGCCCCGGTCAGCGGCACGATCACGGCCGGTACCGCCCTGGTGCCGTACAACACCACGGACGTGAATCTTGCCGGTGCGGTGTCGGTCGGCAATGCCGCGACCAACACGCTGCGCCAGATCACCAACGTCGCCGACGGTACCAGCGCGCATGACGCCGTGACGATCCGCCAGCTGCAAGGCGCGATCGGCTCGGTCACCGCCACCGGGACCAAGTACTTCCACGCGAACTCGGCGCTGGCCGACTCGCTGGCGGTCGGTGTCGATTCGATCGCGGTGGGTCCGGAGACGATCGTCAACGGCGACAACGGCATCGGCATGGGCCGGAACGCGCAGGTCGCGCAGACCGCCCCCGGCGGTACGGCGATCGGCCAGAACTCGCTGGTGTCGCAGGCCGATGGCGTTGCGCTCGGTACCAACGCGCAGTCGCAGGGCATCCAGTCCCTGGCGCTGGGCGCCGGTTCGCAGGCGGTGTTCGCCAACAGCGTCGCGCTGGGCGCAGGCTCGGTGACGACCGTGGGCGCGCGTACCGGCTACATCGGCTACGGCGTGGGCGGCGGCCAGAACTCGGTGGGCGAAGTGTCGGTTGGCAACGTGGGTGCCGAGCGGCAGATCACCAACGTCGCCGCCGGCTCGGCGCCGACCGATGCGGTCAACGTCAGCCAGCTGAACCAGGTCGCGCAGAACACGGCGACTTCGCTGGGCGGCGGCGCTTCGTACGACTCGACCACGGGTTCCTATACCGCACCGACGTACTCGGTTGGCGGCGCGACGTACAACAACGTCGGCGACGCGCTGGGCGCGCAGGACACCATCGTCAAGAACCAGGGCGACAGCATTGCGAACCACCTTGGCGGCGGCACGACCTACAACCCGGCGACCGGCACCATCGGCGGCGGCTTCACCGTCAACGGCAAGACCTACGCCAACGTGGCCGACGCGATCGGCGACACGGCGGGTCAGGTCGAGAACTCGATCCAGTACGACAACTCGGATCGCTCGCAGATCACGCTGGGGGGCACCAACGGGACGAAGATCACCAACGTCGCTGCCGGCAACATCAGCGAGAACTCGACCGACGCGGTCAACGGCTCGCAGCTGCACCAGACCAACACTACGGTCAACAACCTGGTCGAGGGCAAGATCGGTATCGTCAAGCAGGAAACGAGCAACGGTCCGATCTCGGTGGGTGGCGACACCGGTGGTACCACGGTGAACATGGCCGGCAAGGATGGCGATCGCCGCATCACGGGCGTGGCCGAAGGCACGGCGCCGACCGATGCGGTCAACGTCAACCAGCTGAACCGCATCAGCCAGGGCATCGACCAGAAGTTCGCGGGCATGGACAGCCGTATCCGCGCGGTCGAGAACCGGTCCAACGCCGGTATCGCGTCCGCGATGGCGATGGCCGGCCTGCCGCAGGCCTATCTGCCGAACAAGAGCATGGTGGCCATCGGTGCCGCCACGTTCAACGGCGAGACCGGCTATGCGCTGGGCCTGTCGCGCGTGTCGGACAACGGCTCGTGGATCTACAAGGCGTCCGGTGCCGCTTCGTCGCGTGGCGACTACGGTGGCGCGGTGGGCGTGGGCTATCAGTGGTAAGCCGATCAGTGGTCAGCCACGCGGAATTGTCCGTGGAGCAAGGGCGTGCGCCTGTCCCCCAGCTGGCGCACGTCCGACCACTACCCGATCATCAACGTCCCGTCGGCGCGATGGCGCCATGCCGGGACAAGGAGTTCGAAACCATGTTTGATTCGATGAAACGCCATGCCGCACCCTGCGCGGCCGTGCTCGCGGCGCTGCTGCTGGCCGGCTGCGGCAACCTCAGCAAGATCGACGACAAGGGCCACAGCGCCGCGCCGGTCTGGCCGAAGATGGACGTAGAGAACATGACGCTGCTCGAGGGCATCCATCCGGATCCCGACAAGCTGGCGTTGGTCAAGGCCGGCATGACGAAGGACCAGCTGTACCATCTGCTGGGCCGCCCGCACTTCCTGGAAGGCTTCTTCTTCGTGCGCGAATGGGACTACCTGTTCCATCTGCAGACGCCGTCCGGCGACAAGGCCTGCCAGTACAAGATCCTGTTCGACCGCGACAAGCACGCGCAGCAGTTCCTGTGGCGCGAGAAGGAGTGCGAGGAAGCGGCGAAGGCGCTGGTGAAGAAGACGAGCGCCTGATTCGACGTCGCCGCCGCGCAGGCGGGGACCCTGCGACTTGAGGTAGCATGCGGGGTCCCCGTGATCGCGGGGCAGCACAGTGGTTATCGGGCCGGCGACGGCCCATTTTTTTTGGAGTTGCCATGTATCGCGCCGTATCGGTCGCCGCTTCGCTTCTTGCCGTGCTCGCGCTCGGCGCCTGCCAACAGATGCCCGCCCAGCAGAGCGCCCAGCCCGGTGCGATGGGGCCTGGCGCGCTTCCGGCCCAGACCCCGACTCAATACCCGGCCCAATACCCGGCCCAATACCCGGCCCAGGCCCCGGCTCAATATCCGGCCCAAGCCCCGGCGCAAGCGCAGGCCGCTGCGGCCGCGCCCCGCGCCGCCACGCAACTGCCGAGCGTCGATTTCCGCCTGGCCCAGCCCGAACGCGCGCCCGAGCTCAAGGAATTGCGCATGGCCAATGCGACGTTGTGGTTCGCGCCGCAACCGGTGCTCAGCCGCGGCGACCTCAACACGGTGGTGGCCGTCAAGGCGAAGGACGGCAAGCACTACGTGCGCTTCGGCTTCACGCAGGCCGGCGCGCAGAAGCTGGCGGCCGTGACGCAGCGCTTCCCCGGCAAGGTGCTGGTGCTGACCATCAACGGCAATCTGGTGGCGACGCCGCGGATCGCGCGGCCGGTGACCAATGGCTTGTTGTTCGTGCCGATGGCCAGCGAGCAGCAGGCGCTGAACGTCGCCGCCGTGATTGGCGGCGCGGGCGCGCCCGCGACGAGATAACAAGGCGCCCTGCCGTCCCTGCGTGCGGGGACGCGGCGTCTTGCTGCCTTTCTCGCTTGGTTGCCGCTTGTTTCCTGCTTGGATTGCCGCCCGGTTGCTGCCTGGCTGCCGCTCATTTACCGATATACCCAGGCAGTCCCCGCGCCTTCGGACTCCTGGCCGCCTTGACCGCCAACGCCAGCGCATAGGCGAAGCATTCCGTATTCCCCATCGGCCCGCGAATCTCGCGCCGGAAGAAATCCGCCCACTTGAAGTCGGGATAGGCCTGCTTGACCCGGCGGTAGCCGCCCGCGATGCGGGCAAAGGCCTCCAGACTGCGATATGGATCGTCGCGCATGCCCGAGACAGAGCGCGGCAGCGCCGACAGCGGCTGGCGCTGGCCGTGCTCGTCGTACGGGTGGACCTGATGGCGGCGCAGCATGTACTCCCAGAACTCGTCCTCGGAGCGGTCGCTCAGGTCCTTGCGGACGAACACCGGGATGATGTCGAAACCCAGCTCGTGCCAGGCGCGCACCCAGTGGTGATGGTCCACGACCCACAGCACATGCTGCGGTCCCACCACCACGTGGATGCGATGCTTGTCGAAGAAGGCCTCGAGCCGGTCCTCGGGCTGCCGGCGCGTCGTCTGCATCTTGCGCTTGACGTGCAGCATGCCGACCGTGATCTGGGTCGGCCGCAGCTCCGCGATCGGGGCGCGGAGCTTGCTGCCTTTCGCGAGCGTCGTGGTGCCCACGGGCGCCGTTCCGGCCGGGCTCAGCGGTTGTTCCCCTTGCCGGTCGAGCCTAGCCCGTCGCCGATATCCGGCGTGCTGCCCGAGGCGGAGGAGACCGACGAACCCGATGTTCCGGTCGTTCCGGACGTGCCCGACGTGCCCGACGTTCCGGACGTTCCCATCGAGCCGGTGCTGCCCGTGCTGCCCGTGGTACCCGACGTTCCCATCGTGCCGGACGACAGCGGCGAGCCGGTCGACGTGGCGGAGGTCGAGCCCGAAGAGCCCGACGTTCCCTGCATCCCGCTGCTGCTGCGATAGTCGCCGCCGGCTTCCGAACCGGCACCCGCGCTGCCCATGTCGCGCGTGACGCGGATCTGGTTGTGGACCTCGTTGACGCCGAACACTTCGTCGGCAATATCCTCGATCACGAACTTCTCATGGCGCTCGCGCACCGAGCCGGTCAGCGTCACCGTGCCGCCGCTGACCTCGACCGAGACCTGGCTGACATCGACCATCGGCACATCGGACAGCCGCTCGCACAGATCCTCGCGAATGCGCTCGTCCGAACGCTGATAGCCCTTCGGGCCCACGCGCCGGCGGCGTTGCTGTTGTCCGTATTGCTGGCCTTGCTGGCCGTACTGGGACGCTTGCTGGCCATATTGCCGGCCCTGGCCGTATTGCTGTCCCTGGCCATATTGCGACCCTTGGCCATACTGCGACCCGTAGCCCGACTGGTACTGCGAGCCGCCGCGTCCGCCGGATTCGTAGCTCTCCAGCCCGTAGCCGCGGCCGCCCTGGCCGGAGCTGCCGCCATAGCCGGAGGTACCGCTCTGGCGATAGCCCGGATCGCCCGGATAGGTTCGCTGTCCGCCGCTGTACGACTGACCGCCGCTCGAGCTGCTGCCGTAGTAGCCGCCGCCATAGCCGGGCTCGTTGCCGCCGCGGCGCGAACGGTCGCGCGCCTCGAGTTCGCGCCAGGTTTCCGAGCCGCCGCCGCGGCGGCCTTGCTCGCGCCCGTAGCCGCCGGATTGCTGGCCGCCGTACTGTTGGCTGCCGTAGCCCTGGCGCGATTCCCAATCGTCCTCGCGGCCGATATCGCGCACGCCGTACATGCCGTAGCGCTCCACGCCGCCGCCGCTGGGGTCATAGCCGGCATAGCCGCTGCTGTACGGATTGCGCGCGCCGCCCATGTCGGTCGGGTCATAGCGGCCCTGGCCGCCGCCGCGATAGCGCGGCGAGGATTGCTGCTCGAACGAGGAACCGCCGCCGCCGCTGCGCGAGCGATCGCCACCGCCACCGCCACGTCCGGCGCCCCATTCATCGCGCCAGCGTTCGCGTTCGTTCTCGTAGCGTTGCTGGCCCTGGCCCTGACCTTGACCCTGACCCTGGCCGTATCGCTGCTGGCCCGGGCGCTGGCCGCCGTACTGTCCACGGCCGGATTGCCCGCGGCCGTATTGCTCACGCCCGCCGTATTGCTCGCGGCCGTAATCGCCTTCGTCGCCGTACTCGCCAAACCGCATTTCTTCGCCCATATCGTCACCGTCCTTGTCACGCCACCATTCGCTGCCGCTCCCTGATCCCGCCCCGGACCGCTGCCATAGCCACCGTAGCCGCCGGGGTAGCGCTGATTGCTACCGTTGCTCATCTGTCCCTCCTTGCGTACCGAGTGGCGGCACGCGCCGCTCACTTCGCCGGGCTGATGCTGCTGTTGCCCGCCGGATGATGAACCGCAAGAACCGTACCGCTGTGCGCGGGGGACGGCATGCGAAAGCGGGGCGCGCGGACGACGCGCGATGACACGATCGCACGTGATCGACATGCAAAGTTTGCCGCCGTCACTTGTAAAAAGTACGGCGCATGGCGGCGCCGTCACCGAAGCGAAGTCTCTTTCGTCATTGGCGTGCGCCACGCGGCCCGTACTCGCGCGCCGGGTATGGAACTTGCCGTATATCGGTATTGCCGATCGTCCGGCGCGGACGCGCTTTGCTTGCCGCGGCCCGCCGTGCCGGAAGGCGCTTCGAGAACCGCCATGCCCCACGCAGCCAGTACCGACCGCGAACGCCTCGCCAGCGTCGCCCGCGATGCAATCAACGGCAAATCCGCCAACGGCAAATCCACCAACGGCAAGTCAGCCAATGGCAACACCAATGGCGCCGGCAATGGCGCGTCGGAAGAAGATCGTCAGAGCTGGCGACGGCGCGTGATGCACGCCTTCGAATGGTTCGCCGGCCATGCCACGCGGGGCGCCGGCTCGCCGATCGCGTTCGCCTCCGCCGTGGGCGTAGTGCTGCTGTGGGCCGTGACGGGGCCGATGTTCGATTACTCCGAGACCTGGCAGTTGGTGATCAACACCGCGACGACCATCATTACCTTCGTGATGGTGTTCCTGATTCAGCAGACGCAGAACAAGGATTCGCTGGCGGTGCACCTGAAGCTCAACGAGCTGCTGGCCTCGCATCGCCATGCCAGCAGCCGGCTGGTGTCGATCGAGGACCTCGACGAGGAAGACCTGAAGAAGCTGGCGGCGTTCTACCGGCAACTGTCCGAGCTGGCCGAGCGTGAAAGCGATATCGAGGAAACCCACGGGCTCGAGGAAGCGCTGCAGACCCACGTTGCCAAGCAGGAGGCGCGGCACGATCTGGAAGAAGAGGTCGCCGCCGAGCTCGAATCGAAGGAGCGTCGCCGGCGCGATGATGCGTGAAGCCGGGACGTCGGCTCGATGGCTCGATGGCCGACGACTGCCGAGCCGACGAGCCCGTGTAGATCGGTATGCGTGTTGCAAGTTCGACATGCTTCACCGGCGGCGATCCCGCGACGGCGGGCACCCGGCGTGCCGGCACGCGCGGGCGCATTCCTTGCACGGCACCGAGAATGTCGTAGCCGAACCCAGGAGCCAATCATGTCGACCATCGTGGCAGGGCGTTTCGATTCCTTCGCCGACGCCGAGCGCGCGGCGCGAGGGCTTTATGGACACGGATTCTCGGTATGGGATGTATCGATCTTCACGGTCGGCACGGCCCAGGCCACACAGGAACTGGCGCGCCCGCCCGGCGTGCTGCTGGCCGCCCGCGTGGAACCCGAACGGCTGCAGACCGCGGCCGAACTGATCCGCCTGGAGGGCGGACGCGAACTCGAACAGGCCGAGGGGCAGTGGGAGAACGGCCGCTGGTCCGACTTCGATCCCATGGGTACGCCGAAGCCGCTGCAGGAGACCGCGCCGCACGAACGTGCGGGCCAGCTCGGCGAAGGCGCGCTGAGCGCGACTGGCAACGAGGACCCGGGTAGCGAGATCGACCAGTCGGTCCGGCAGGACGAGGACCGCCATGGCGGGCAGGCGGGTGCGCAGCCGGGTGGGCATGAAGGTGCAAACGGCGAGCGCGACCTCGGCGTGCTGCTGACCCCGGGGCAGCACACCACGACGCATGAGGGCGTCAGCAAGGGCGACGAGGCCCGCATGCAGGGCCAGCGGGCGGGCGAGCCGCGGCAGCAGGACGCTGGCGGCCAGACCGCGTCGGCCGCTCAGGGGCCGGGTCAAGGCCCGGGCCAAAGGGCGAGCCAAGGCGCGGACCAAGGAACGAGCCAAGGCGCGGGCCAGAGCCAAGCTCAAGGCGGAGGCCAGGGCCAGCACCCGGCCGAACAACAACCGCGCGAAGCCTGGGAATCGGCGCAGTCGCATCGCCAGCCCGGCGAGAAGAGTGACGAGCCCGAACTGGTGCGCGGGGCCACCACCACGCCGGAGCCCAGCGGGCCGAACGACACCTTCCGCCAGATCCGTCGCGGCCAGTTCCCGCCGGGCGTCGGCGAGGGCGACCTGCGCGATCCGGGCAGTACCACGCCGGACGCGCCGAAGGTCGACAACCGGTCGTGAGGGATCCGATGACAGACCCGATGACAGACCCGATGACCGACGCGATGACCGACGCGATGACCGAACCGGTACTCCCCTAAGCGCCGCCCCCCACCAGCGAGACGATGCCGACCACCAACGGACATCCCGCCCCCGCCTCCAAACGCCGGATCGCGGCCGAACTATGGGCCACGATCTGGCGTTTCCCGCGGCCGCGTCGGCGTGGCCGTGGTGCTGCTGATCCTGGCCAAGGCCGCCGCCGTGGCGGTGCCGCTGGTGCTGAAGCTGGTGGTCGACGATGTGGCGCCCGTGGCGACCGGCGCGGCCGCGATGGCGGGTGCGGCGATCACGATGCCAGTGTTCCTGGTGCTTGCCTACGCGGCGCTGCGCCTGCTCGGCAACGCCTTCAACGAGCTGCGCGACGTGGTGTTCGCGCCGGTGACCCAGCGCACCGTGACCACCTTCATGGAGCGCACCTTTTCCCATCTGCATGCGCTGGGGGCCCGCTTCCATGCCCGCCGCGAAACCGGCGGCGTGATCCGCGACCTGGAGAAAGGCACCGCGGCGATCGGCTTCCTGCTCGGGGTCGCGGTCTTCACCATCGTGCCGACGCTGATGGAGATCGGCTCGGTGCTGGTGATCATGATCGCGGCCTATGGCGGCGCCTTCGCCGCGATCATCCTGGTGACCTTCGCGCTGTACGCGAGCTACACCTATGTGATGACGCGGCGCCGGACGCGCGTGCAGCGCAAGGTCAACGCGGTCGAGGCGCAGACCAACAGCAAGGTGGTCGACAGCCTGCTGAACTACGACACCGTCAAGTTCTTCGCGCGCGAGCGCTTCGAGACGCGCCGCCTGTCGGGCCTGCTCGAAGGCTGGGTCGATGCCAGCGTCGAGAACCAGTACGCGTTGTCGGCGCTGCATGTGGGCCAGAGCTGCTGTATTGCGCTCGGCGTGGCGGCGGTGATGCTGCTGGCGACCGAGCGGGTCGTTACCGGCGCGCTGACGGTCGGCGACCTGGTGCTGATCAACGCCTACATCATCCAGGTGGTGCTGCCGCTCAATACGCTGGGCTTCATCTTCCGCGAGTCCAACGACGCAATGACGCAGGTCGAGCGGCTGTTCGCGCTGCTCGACGCGCAGGGACCGCCGGGCGAGGACCACGACGCGCCGGGGGCGCGGCCGCTGCACGTGACGCGCGGCGAGATCGTGTTCGAGCACGTCAACTTCAGCTATGACCCGAGCCGGCAGACGCTGTGGGACGTCAGCATCCGCATCGGCGCGGGCCAGACCGTGGCGGTGGTCGGCGGCAGCGGCTCCGGCAAATCGACGCTCGCGCGCCTGCTGTTCCGGCTGTATCTGCCGGACAGCGGCAAGATCAGCATCGACGGGCAGGACCTGCGGCTGGTCACGCAGCAGAGCCTGCGCGAGGTGATCGGCATCGTGCCGCAGGACACCATCCTGTTCAACGACACCATCGCCTACAACATCGGCTACGGCAGGGAGGGCGCCACCCGTGCCGATATCGTCGAGGCCGCGCGCGCCGCGCAGCTCGATACCTTCATCGACCGGCTGCCCGATACCTACGAGACCCGCGTCGGCGAGCGCGGCGTGCGCCTGTCGGGCGGCGAGCGCCAGCGCGTGGCGATCGCCCGCGCGCTGCTGAAGAAGCCGCCGATCGTGGTGTTCGACGAAGCCACCTCGGCCCTCGATACGCGTTCGGAGCGCGCGATCCAGCGCGAGCTGGCCGAAGTGGCGAAGGGCCGCACCGCGCTGATCATCGCGCACCGGCTGTCCACGATCGCCGATGCCGACCACATCCTGGTGATGGAGCATGGCCGCGTGGTGGAGGAGGGCACCCACGATGCGCTGCTGGCCAGGCGTGGCGTCTATGCGCAGATGTGGCGCCTGCAACAGCAGCAGCGCGAACTGGAACGGACCGAACAGAAGCTGGCGCTGCAGCCGATCCGGCTCGAGGCCATCGTCGCCGCGGTGGTCGACGGCCTGCGCGAGCTGATCGCCGAGCGGCAGGTCAATCTGTTCACCGTGCTCGGCGAGGCGGAACTGCGCGTCACCGGCGACCCGGGCGTGGTGCAGAAGGCGGTGTGGGAGCTGTGCCATGCGCTGATCGACGACATGGAGCCGGGCGGGCGCATCGAGCTGCGGCTCGAGCGGCAGGGCGGCGAGGCGTCGCTGTATCTCGCCGCGCCGGACCGGCAGGCGCCGCTGCCCGATATGCGCGAACTCGAGAACCTGCTGGAGGACCACGCGGTGCGCCTGACGGTCGATCCGCATGGACATGGCTATCGCATGACGATGCCGCTGCGGCCGATCCGCGAAACCCCGGCCCCGCCGCCGGTCGCGCCGCCCGACATCGCGGCAACCCTGCCGGCGCCGGACGCGCTCAAGGGACTGCGCATCCTGGTGCTCGACGACGACGAGCCCACGCGCGAGGTACTGACCAGCACGCTGGAGGACTATGGCGCCGACGCGCAGGCCTTCGGCCGCGGCGACGACCTGCTGGAGCTGCTGGGCAAGGCCGATCCGCAGCACTGGCCGCAGGTGCTGCTGTGCGATATCGCGCTCGACGAGGAGGACGGCTACACCGTGCTGCGGCGCGTGCGCCGGCTCGAGACCGAACGCAACGTGCCGCTGGCCTGCCGCCTCAGCGCGATCGCGCTGTCCGGCCATGCCGAGGCGCAGGACCGCATGCGGGCGATGATGGCGGGCTTCCAGGTGCACCTGTCCAAGCCCGTGCAGATCGGCGAGCTGGTGATCGCGATCCATTCGATGGTGCGCCATCGCGATGTCGATACCACGGTGCCGGGGCCGCGAAGCTAGCGCCAGGGCGATGCCCGTCGCCGGCCCATGGTCGCCGGTCTGCGGTCTCCGGTCTCCGGTCTGCGCGCCCGGGCCCCCGGGCTCAGTCCTCGGCCGCCGTTGCAAGTCATCGATTTCCGTTTCACTAGCCAACCCACTACGCGATTGAGGAGAAACCATGCAGCCTCACGACAGGCCCGATCTGCCCAGTTCCACGCCGTCCCGGTCCGCATCCGACGTGCCCGGCGCCACCGCCTCGCCGGCCATGGCGCCGGGCAGCCGGTTCGCCGACGCGGCCAGCGCCGAGCGCGCCGTCGCGCTGGCGATACCGATGCTGGAAGCCGCGGTGCGCGACCGCGAGGTCGGCGAGGGCGGCTTCCTGCATGTGGTGGTGATGGACCCGGGAAAAGGACCGGCCGATTGCCCGTTCGAGCAGGCGATCCTGTACGAATATTCGACGCCAGGGCGCGAGCGCTGGGACGCCGATTACGCCTGGTATGCGCGCGAGAAGGCCAAGGTGGCCTGGCGCACCGGCATGGCGACCGACCAGGTCCAGGCGCGCGCGCCTCATCTGCTGCGCGCGGAGGAATCGATGCTGGGCGGCGCGGTGGTGCTCGACGGCATCGTGGTCGCGGTCAGCGGGGCGAACCCCTGGTATGACGAGGCCTTCGCGCTGAGCGTGGCGGCGCTGCTGCGGGCGGTGGCGCAGCAGCGGCGGCGGCAGCAGGGTAGGTCGCGCCGCAGAGAGTTCGTGCGATTGAATGACGCGACGGCGGGCGCGCTGGCGAACACGTCGCTCCCTCTCCCGCTTGCGGGGAAGCGTTGGGGAGAGGGCAGCACCGCCCATGCAACTTTTACCAGCCACGGCATAAACGCCAACACCCCCCCATGTAACTCCGGACATGGGGGAAGCGTTACCGCTGAAACGGCAAGCCACTGCGCCATCACGCGTCTGGCATGCAATTCGCTGAAGGCATCCCCACAGAGAACCGGATTCGCCGCCGTCGCACGGTGCGGCGGGCAACCGGAAATGGGGAGCGATGCCGTGGCATTCCCTTTTTCCGTTCCGCCCGCCAGCGCGCCGCACCTCGCGCCGCACCCCGCGCCGCATACCTTTGCGCCAGCGCCGCATCCGGTCACGCCTTCCAAGTCAACTTCAGGAGCCGAAATGACCGATGCGCCAGACGCCAGCCTGCAAGGCAAGACCTTTCTCGTGACCGGAGGAGGGCGCGGGCTGGGCGCCGCGATCTGCCAGAACCTGTCGGCCGCCGGCGCCAGCCTGGTGGTTGCCGACGTCGACGAAACCCTGGCGCGCAACTGTGCCGAGAAGCTCGACGCCAGCGGCGAGCGGGCCTATTCGCTGTCCTTCGACGTGGCCGAGCCGGCCGCCGTCCGCTCGGCCTTCGAGCAGGTGCGCGAGCGCAGCGGCCGCCTCGACGGGATCGTTAACAACGCCGCCATCGACATCACGCTGCCGGTCGACGAGGTCGAGACCGAGCGCTGGCACCGCGTGCTGATGGTCAATCTGTACGGTCCCTATCTGATGTCGCACGCCGTGGTGCCGATGCTGAAGGCGCAGGGGGGCGGCCATATCGTCAATATCGCGTCCACGGCGTCCAAGCGCGCCTGGCCCAACGCCTCGGCCTACCACGCCACCAAATGGGGGCTGCTGGGCTTCTCGCACGCACTGCACGCCGAACTGCGGCCGCACGGCATCAAGGTGTCGGCCATCGTCGCCGGCGGCATGCGTACTCCCTTCCTGCTCGACCGCTTCGCCGACATCGACCAGTCCACCCTGCAGGACCCGGCCAATGTCGCGCGCGCGGTGCGCTTCAGTGCTGACGCAGCCCGAAGAGACCGTGATCCCCGAGGTCATGGTGCTGCCGATGAAGGAAACGTCGTGGCCGTGATCGACGATCCCGGCGCCGGTCCCGGAGTTGGTCCCGACGTTGGCTCCATGGCGGGCGCCGCCGTTCCGGCCCGCTCCGGCAGCGGACTCCCCGGTGCGGTACTGCTCGACAAGGACGGCACGGTGCTGCAGGACGTGCCCTACAACGTCGACCCCGACCGGATGCGGCTCGCGCCGGGCGCGGCGCGGGCGCTGCGGCGGCTCGGCCGGCTCGGCGTGCCGCTGGTGGTGGTGTCGAACCAGCCCGGCCTGGCGCTCGGCCGCTTCGAACCCGAGGCGCTGGGGCCGATGCGCCAGCGCCTGGGCGAACTGTTCGCGACTCACGGCGCGCGGCTGTCGGGCTTCTTCTTCTGCCCGCATCATCCGGAAGGCGTGGTGCCGCGTTTCACGCGCACCTGCCTGTGCCGCAAGCCGCTGCCGGGACTGCTGCGCAATGCCGCGGCGCTGCTGCGCTTCGATCTGCGCCGCTCGTGGATGATCGGCGACATCCTCGACGATATCGAGGCGGGCCAGCGCGCGGGCTGCCACACCATCCTGGTCGATTGCGGCAACGAGACCGAATGGGTGCGCGGGCCGTACCGCACGCCCAAGCATGTCGTCGCCGACCTGGACCAGGCCGCGCGCATCGTGGTCCGCCATCTCGGCGGCGCGGTGCGGCACGCCGAACGTTGCCGCGTGGAGGCCTCATGACGGCATGGCGCGACGCCAAACGCATCCTGTGCGTGCGGCTGGACAATATGGGCGATGTGTTGATGACCACGCCCGCGATGCAGGCGCTGAAGGACACCGATCCGTCCCGTCATCTGACCTTGCTGACCTCGAACGGCGCGGCGGCGCTGGCCAGCCATCTGCCGATGATCGACACGGTGTTGACCTGGGATGCACCGTGGGTGAAGGGGAACGGCACCGGCAACCGCACCGGCAGCAGCGTGCTGCCGTGGGCCCAGCGGCTGCAGGCGGCGCGCTTCGACGCGGCGGTGATCTTCACCGTCTACAGCCAGAACCCGCTGCCGGCCGCGCTGCTTTGCACGATGGCCGGCATTCCGCTGCGGCTCGCGCATTGCCGCGAGAACCCCTATCAGTTGCTGAGCGACTGGGTGCCGGAGACCGAGCCCCAGACGCAGGTTCGCCACGAGACGCAGCGCCAGCTCGATCTGGTGGCGACGGTTGGCGCGGTCCCGGCCGACACGCGGCTGCGCTTCCGCGTGCAGCCTCATGACCGGCGCGCGGTGCAGCGGCTGCTGCAACGGTGGCAAGGGGAGGGCGAGCCACCGAGCGCCGTGTCGACCCGCTGCGTGGTGATGCATCCCGGCGCCACCGCCGAGTCGCGCCGCTGGCCGGCACCGCGCTTCGCCGAGGTCGCGCGCACGCTGGCCGAGCAGGACGGCGCGCTGGTGCTGCTGACCGGCGGCGTCAGCGAGCAGCCACTGGTCGACAGCGTATGCCGCGCCGCCGGCCATCCGTGCGTGGTCGGCATCGCCGGCGAACTGACGCTGGGCCAGATGGGCGCGCTGATCGAGCATGCCGATCTGCTGGTCTCGAACAACAGCGGGCCGGTGCATCTGTCCGCCGCGCTGGGCACGCCGTTGGTCGATCTCTATGCGCTGACCAATCCGCAGCACACGCCGTGGCAGGTGCCGCACCGCACGCTATATGCCGACGTGCCGTGCCGCTATTGCTACAAGAGCGTCTGCCCACAGCAGCACCACCGTTGCCTGAACGATGTCGACGTGGCCGAGGTCGTCGCCGCGGCGCGCGAACTGCTGGCCGGCGCGCCGGCCACCTCCGATGCGTTGCCGCCGCTGATCGTGCCCGCCCCCGTCATGCCCCCGTTGCCGCCGGTACGCGCCAGTGGCGCGGTGCTGGCGACCTGAACCGGACACAAGGAATCGCGCAGAGGGAATCGCGCAGAGGAGCCGCCATGTACACGCTTGGAATCAACGCCGCCTATCACGACACCTCCGCCTGCCTGGTGCGCGACGGCGAGGTCATCGCCGCGGCGGAAGACGAACGGTTCACGCATATCAAGCACGGCAAGCGGCCGGTGCCGTTCACGGCCTGGGAGCTGCCCTACCATGCGATCGACTACTGCCTGAAGGAGGCCGGCATCACGCTGGCCGATATCGACCATATCGCCTATTCCTTCGACCCCGCGATCATGCTCGGCGAGCGGCGCCACGACGAAACGGTGACGCTGCCGCTGGAGCCGTCGCGGCATGCGCAGCCCGGCGTGGCCGATTCCCCCGTGGGACCCGCTGTTCCTGTCCTATGTCGTCAACGCGCCGCGGCAACTGGTGTCGGGCGTGCCGCATCACCTGCAGAAGCGCTTCGCCACCGTGCGCAGCAGCGCCGAGGCGCCGTACCGCTGGCACTACGTCGAGCACCATATGGCGCACGAGGCCAGCGCTTTCCTCGCGGCCCCGTTCGACCGCTGCGCGGTGCTGACGATGGACGGCCGCGGCGAGAGCGCCACCACCAGCTATGGCGTGTTCGACGGACGCGACTACCGCCGCATCAAGCAAATCGACCTGCCGGATTCGCTCGGCCTGCTGTATGAACGCGTGACGCGGCATCTGGGCTTCCTGCATTCGTCCGACGAGTACAAGGTGATGGCGCTCGCCTCGTATGGCGAGCCGACGCGCGCCGACGTGTTCCGCGCGATGGTCCATGGCGACCGCGAGGGCGGCTACCGCATCGACCAGGCCGATCTCGAAGCGGTACTGGGGCCGCCGCGCGTGCGCGGCAGCGAATTCACGCGCGAGCATTTCAATATCGCGCGCTCGCTGCAGCTGGTGCTCGAGGAGACGGTGCTCGGCATGACGGCGTGGCTGGCCGCCGAGACCGGCGAGCGCAAGCTGGCGATGGCGGGCGGGGTGGCGCTCAACTGCGTGATGAACGCCAGGGTGCGCGACCAGGGCGCGTTCGACGAGGTCTGGGTGCAGCCGGCCGCCGGCGATGCCGGCACCGCGCTGGGCGCGGCGCTGTGGATCGACTGGCAGCAGCGCGGCAAGCCGGCGCGGCGCTGGACGATGGAGCACGCTTATTACGGCCCGGCCTTCGACGAGCAGGAGATCGCGGCCTTCCTGGACCAGGCCAAGCTGCCGTACCGCCGGCTCGACGACGTTGCCGGCGAGACCGCCGAACTGCTGGCGCAGAACAAGATCATCGGCTGGTTCCAGGGCCGCATGGAATTCGGCCCCCGCGCGCTCGGCGCGCGCTCGATCCTGGCCTCGCCGATCGATCCGTCGATGCAGCAGAAGCTCAACCAGATCAAGGACCGCGAGGACTTCCGGCCGGTGGCGCCGGTAGTGATGGAGGAACGTGCCGCCGAATGGTTTACGGCGGCCTGTCCCGGCAACTGGCGCGCGCCGTTCATGCTGTTCGTGTTCGACGTCAAGTCTGGGCGCGAGGATCGTATCCCGGCGGTCTGCCACGTCGATGGCACGGCCCGCGTGCAGACCGTGCGGCGCGAGCAGAATCCCGCCTACTACGACGTGCTGGCCGCCTTCGAGCAGCGCACAGGTGTGCCGATCCTGGTCAATACCTCGTTCAACACGCGCGGCGAGCCGATTGTCTGCACGCCGCGCGATGCGGTCGAATGCTTCTGGACCTCGCCTCTCGATGCGCTGGTGATCGGTCCGTTCCTGCTGGAAAAGCCTGCGCGGGAGGGCGCCGATGCCGCTGCATGAGCCCGCGCCTCAGGCGAACGGCCACGTCGAGACCGCGGACACCGAGCCGCTGGTGTCGGTCGTGATCCCGACCTACCGCCGCCCGGACCTGCTGCACCGCTGCCTGCGCGCGATCGGCGTGCAGCAGTTCGGCGCCGGCACGTTCGAGGTGATCGTCGCCGATGACGGTTGCCAGCCCGAGGTCGAGCGCCTGGTCCAGGAACTGAACGGCGCGTGGCCGCGCTGCACGCTGCGCTATCTGCCGGTGCCGGACACGCAGGGGCCCGCCGCCGCGCGCAACGCCGGCTGGCGCATCGCGCGCGCGTCGGTGGTCGCCTTCACCGACGACGACACCATTCCCGATCCGGCTTGGCTGCGCGAAGGCTGCTGGGCGCTGTCGACCTCGCCGCAATGCTGCGCGATGACGGGCAGGGTGGTGGTGCCGCTGCCGGCGCGGCCGACGGACCATCAGCGCGATACCGGCGGCCTCGCGACCGCGGAGTTCGTCACCGCCAACTGCTTCGTTCGCAAGGAGGCGCTGGTGAAGGTGGGCGGCTTCGACGAACGCTTCACGCGGGCTTGGCGAGAGGATTCCGACCTGCAGTTTCGCCTGCTGCAGCAGGTCGGCCCGATCGGTGCCGCGCACGGGGCGATGGTCGTGCATCCGGTGCGGCCGGCTCCGTGGGGCAGCAGCATCGCCGCGCAGTCGAAGGTGTTCTTCGACGCGCTGCTGTACAAGAAGCATCCGCGCTGGTATCGCGAGCGCATCCGCCCGATCCCGCCCTGGCACTACTACGTGTCGGTGCTCGGCCTGTTGGCCGCCCTGGTCGCCGCGCTGGCCGGCCATGCCGCGGTGGCATGGAGCGGCTTCGGCGTGTGGTTCGTGCTGACGGCGTGGTTTTGCTGCCGCCGCCTTCGCGGCGCGGCGCTGACCCCTTCGCATGTCGCCGAGATGATCGCGACGTCGATTCTGATTCCCCCGCTTTCCCTGTACTGGCGCCTGCGCGGCGCCCTTGCCTTCAAGGTTGGTTTCCTATGATCAGATTCGCGGAACGTCCGCGCCGGATTGCCGTATTCCGCGCGCTGCAACTGGGTGACATGCTGTGCGCGGTGCCGGCGCTGCGCGCGCTGCGCAAGGCCGAGCCCGATGCGACGATCACCCTGATCGGCCTGCCGTGGGCGGCCTCGTTCGTCGAACGCTTCTCGCATCTGGTCGACGATCTGATGGTGTTCCCCCGGGGCGCCGGGCATGCCCGAGCAGCCGATCCGCGAAGAGGAAACTCAGGCCTTCTATGAGCAGGCGCGCGCGCGCCGTTTCGATCTGGCGATCCAGCTGCACGGCAGCGGGCTGGTGACCAACGCGATCGTGCGGCAATTGGGCGCGCGGCAGATGGCCGGATTCCGGCCGGTCCCGGCGGCGCCGATCGCGGGCCGCTCCGAACGCAAATGGCAGCCGGGCGTCGTCTCGTACGGCGCGCGGCCGGTCAACGAGCTGCTGATCGACTGGCCGGGCGGCAACGAGATCGAGCGGCTGCTGGCGCTGACCAGCCGGCTGGGTTATCCGGCCGATGGCACGCAGCTGGAATTTCCGCTGCGGCCCGTCGACAACGCGGCCTGGCAGCGGCTGGCGCTGATGTACGACCTGATGCCGGGCAACTTCATCTGCGTGCATCCCGGCGCGCGCATGCATTCGCGCCGCTGGCCGGTCGAGCGCTTTGCCGCGGTGGCGGACGTGCTGCGCCAGCACTGGAAGATCGTGGTGACCGGCACGCCCGACGAGGCGGAACTGGTCGGGCAGCTGTGCGGCACGCTCGGTTCGCCGGTGATCAATCTGTGCGGCAAGACCGATCTGGGTGCGATGGCGGCGGTCGTCAAGAACGCGCGGCTGCTGCTGTGCAACGACACCGGCGCCTCGCATATCGCCGCGGCGATGCACACGCCCAGCGTGGTGGTCTCCTGCGGCAGCGACAGCGCGCGCTGGGCGCCGCTGGACCGCTCCAGCCATCGCGTGCTGGCCGACTATCCGGCATGCCGCCCCTGCATGCACCAGGTTTGCCCGGTGGGCCATTTGTGCGCCGAGGCCGTGGAAGTCGACGACGTGCTGGCGGCCGCGATGGCGATGATCGGCCAGTCGCGCGAGACGCAGGAGGTCAGCCATGCCTGAGCGGCTGCGCATCCTGACCTGGCACGTTCACGGCAACTATCTGTACTACCTGTCGCAGATTCCGCACGACCTGTACCTGGTCACCAAACCGGGCTCGCCGCCGGGCTACGCCGGTGCGGTCGGCGCGCTGCCTTGGGGCCGCAACGTGCACGAGGTCGCCTACGAGGACGTGCCGAACCGCGAGTTCGACTGCGTGCTGTACCAGCACCAGCGCCATTGGGACAGCGATCGCGAGACGCTGCTGACCGAGGCGCAGCGGCGGCTGCCGACGATCTTCCTCGAACACGATCCGCCGCAGCAGCATCCGACCGCGACCGTGCACCCGGTGCAGGACCCGAACGTGATGCTGGTCCATGTGACGCCCTTCAATGCGCTGATGTGGGACAGCGGCGTCACGCCGCACTGCGTGATCGAGCATGGCGTCCTCGTCGATCCGTCGGTGCGCTACAGCGGCGAGGCGCCGCGCGGCATCAGCGTGGTCAATAACCTGACCAGGCGTGGCCGCCGGCTTGGCGCCGACATCTTCGCGCAGGCGCGCGAACAGGTGCCGCTCGATCTGGTCGGCATGGCCGCCGAGGAGGCCGGCGGGCTGGGCGAGGTGCCCAATCCGGAGCTGGCGGCGTTTGTCGCGCGGTACCGCTTCTTCTTCAATCCGATCCGCTACACGAGCCTGGGGCTCGCCGTGGTCGAGGCGATGATGATCGGCATGCCGGTGGTCGGGATGGCGACGACCGAGATGTCGACGGCGATCCGCAACGAATACAACGGCTATGTCGATACGCGGCTCGAGCGGCTGGTCGAGGTGATGCGGCGGCTGATCGACGATCCGGGACTCGCCACGGAGTGGGGCGAACACGCGCGCGCCAGCGCGCAGGAACGCTTCGGGATCGGGCGCTTTGTCGAGGATTGGTGCGGGGTGCTGCGGCAGGTGACGCAGTAAGAGCGAAGAGTGGCAGGGTGCGCTCGCGAAGTTGGCGCCCAAGCGGCGCCGACTCTGCTTCCGCCGCTTGCACCATCCTTCAGCGCATCTGCGCCGACCCCAGATACCGCCGCAACTGCTCCACCGTCGGCGGAATCACCGTGCGCTCGCGCAGCACCCATGGCAGCCCACGTGCGGTATCGACGCATCCCGCCAGTCCGCCTTCGCGCAGCAGCGCCGGCACCATCCGCAGGCTCTCGCGCAGCGCCGCGCCGGCCGGCAGGCGCAGCCACGCCGACCAGATCGCATTGCGCGCCAGCAGGCGGCGTCGCATCCTGTGCGCGCGTATCGGGCAGGGCTGGTGGTAGGCGATCAGCTCGGGGCAGTAGACCAGCTGCCAGCCCAACGCCGCCAGATCCAGCGCCAGCAGCGTTTCCTCGCCGCCGATGAAGAGCCGCGGATGGTAGCCGCCGGCGCGGCGGTAGGCGTCCACGCGGAACACCGTGGCGCCGGCCAGCAAGCCAAGGATCGCCTTGCCGGGCAGGCCCGCCGACGGCAGCGGGCTGTCGGCCATGATGCGGCTGATCGGGTCGGTCTGCGGCTCGCTGTCCTCGCGCACCACCATCAGGTGCGCGGTCAGCGCGGCGACGTCCTGATGGCGGTCCAGCGTGTCTGCCGCCAGCTTCAGCGCGCCGGCGTGCCACCACGTATCGTCGTCGCAGAACGCGACATAGGGCGTGCGCGCCCAGTCGACGCCGACATTGCGCGCCGCGGCGCCCAGGTTGGCCGGCAGCCGCAGCAAGGCCGCCTGCGGGAAAATCCCGCCGCACCATGTCGGCGGTGCCGTCGCTCGAGCCGTTGTCGACCACCGCGATGGCGGGACGCTCGGGCAGCGCGCACAGCCGCGACAGTGTGGCGCGCAGCCATTCGCGCCGGTTGTAGGTCAACACCACCACGCTGACGCGTGTTTCCACCTGGGCCTGCGCCTGCGTTGGCCGGCCGCCACCGGGCGCAGGCACCGTCGTGCCGTCCGCTGCGTTCACACGCTGCCCTCGCTGGTGCAGGCGGTCTGGGCCTCGGTCGCATCGCCGGCGCTGGCCTCCCCACTGCCAATAGCGCTCGGGCGCGCTCAGATCGCTGATCGTGTTCGAGTCGAACATGGCGAGCTGGCTGGCGTAGGCGTTGCAGGCGCGAGCCTTGGTGGCGGTGTGCTCGCCGATGGCCAGGTCCACCGGCGTGGACACGGTGCCGGCCGCGTGCCAGCGCGCCAGCAGCTTGTGCAGCATGCCGGGTTTGCGCCGGTAGATCGCCTCTTCGTAATAGAGCCAGGGCGGACCGCCGTGGTCGCGTTCGCGCCACAGCCGCGCGCAGGCTTCGTGCACCAGCGTGTGGTCCGAATGGTAGAGGCCGCATGGCGCCACCACGGCGCAGGCGTTATGCAGCGAGATCACCTTCGACAGTTGCGCGGCGATCTCGCCCGCGGTGTGGCGCCGGTTGTACTGGCTGTCGAGGAAATCGAGCCAGACCGGCTGCGCGTCGAGGATGGCGAGGCCGGCGCGGTCTTCCTCGCGCCGCGACAGCACCGCCTGCGCCGCACTGGAGAAGCCGGCGCGCCGGTCCCAGTCCGGCGCCGGCATGTCGACCGGCGGTACGCCGGCGAAGACGGTGACGACCACGGAACCGGGACAGGCCGCGAGCAGATTGCCGCAGCTGAATACCGCGTCGTCCAGGTGGGGCGATATCACCACCAGGGGAACGGAGACCGACAGGGACATGGTTCAATCCGGTTCGGTTTGCAGGTCCGCGATGGTGCAAGGATCGCGCCAATCGGTGGCGCGCAGTGGGGTGCGCGGTGTGGTGCGCGGCGTGGTGTCCGGCGCCGCATCCGCCGCCGTGCCGGGCGTGGCGCCCGCCCTGGTGCCGGAAATGGCGCTGGAAACCGCGCCGGAGATCGGACCGGAAATCGGTCCGCCAAGAGGCCGCGCGGCGGGGCTGCGGTGCGCAAAGGTATCCGCGGCCCAGTAGATCTTGCACGAGGGCAGATCGCCAGGTTCCCGGCAGAGGCCGCTGCGCGCCGCGTGCAGCGCTTCGGCCCGGCGGCGATGCCATTCGAGCCGGTAGACCAGGAAGGTGATATTGCCGCTCATCGCGTCGCTCCCCCTCGGGCTGGGCCCGGCCCCGCGCCGCGGCGGGATCGTTGCCATGCCGGCGGCTCCTTGCGCGGCCTGTGCCGCCGCGGCGTGGCCCTCGTCCTGCGGCGCGACGGTGTCGTTGACCGCCGGTGCCGGCATGCCTGCGCCACGCGCCAGCCGCTCGGCGAAGTAGGCGACGGTGCGGCGCAGCCCTTCGTCCAGATCGATGCGCGGCGCCCACTGCAGCTGCAGTCCCGCCTGCGTGATATCGGGGCAACGCTGGCGCGGATCGTCCTCCGGCAGCGGGCGCATCACGATCGGTGCGGACGAGCCCGTCGCCGCCAGCACCTTGCGCGCGATCTCCAGCATCGACAGCTCGCACGGATTGCCCAGGTTGATCGGCGTGCTGTGGTCGCCGGGCGCGTCCATCAGTCGGATCAGTCCTTCGATCAGGTCGTCGACATAGCAGAACGAGCGCGTCTGCGAGCCGTCGCCATAGACGGTCAGCGGCTGGCCCGACAGCGCCTGCGTGATGAAGTTGGACACCACGCGGCCATCGGCCGGATGCATGCGCGGGCCGTAGGTATTGAAGATGCGGGCGATGCGGACGTCGACGCCGTGCTGGCGGTGATAGTCCATGAACAGCGTCTCGGCGCAGCGCTTGCCCTCGTCGTAGCAGGAGCGCAGGCCGATCGGATTGACATGGCCCCAATACGACTCCTGCTGCGGATGGCAATCCGGATCGCCATAGACCTCGCTGGTCGAGGCCTGCAGGATGCGCGCCTTCACGCGCTTGGCCAGCCCCAGCATGTTGATCGCGCCGTGCACGCTGGTCTTGGTGGTCTGCACCGGATCGCTCTGGTAGTGGACCGGCGAGGCGGGGCAGGCCAGGTTGTAGATCTGGTCGACCTCGACGTAGAGCGGAAAGGTCACGTCGTGACGCATCAGCTCGAAATTCGGCTCGCGCAGCAGGTGCGCGATATTGTCCTTGCTGCCGGTATAGAAATTGTCCACGCACAGTACGTCGTGTCCTGCCTGAACGAGCCGGTCGCACAGATGCGAGCCGAGAAAGCCCGCGCCTCCTGTGACCAGCACGCGGCGTCGATTGGCTTCTTTCATGAGGTCGCTCCGTTCAGGCGGCGACTTGCGGCGTTTGCGCCGTGTCGTCGACGGTGACACCGGCCAGCCGCGCATACACCGTTTCCATCCGCGCGGCGACACCGGCCCAGGTGAAATGCGCGTGCGCGCGGCGGCGGCCGGATGCGCCCATGCGCTCGGCCAGCGTCGGGTCGCACGCCAGCCGCGCGAGCCGAGCGGCCAGCGCCGCGGGATCGTTGGGTGGTACCAGGTAGCCGGTGCGGCCGTTCAGCACGGTGCTGCGGATGCCGCCGACCGCGGCGCCGATCACCGGCACGCCGCAGGCCATCGCCTCGACCGGCGTGATGCCGAACGGCTCGTACCACGGCGTGGTGACGAACACATCGGCCGCGCTGTAGAACAGCCGCAACTGCTCGCGGCCGCGCCGGCCGACGAAGGTGACCGCATCGCCCACGCCTTCCTCGGCGGCGATCTTCTGCAGCCGGCCGATCTCGGGCGTTGCCGCGGGGCTGGGCTGGTCGGAATTGCCGCCGACCACATACAGCCGGGCGCGCAGGCCGAACGCGCGCCGCAGCTCGCCCATCGCGCGCACCACGTTGTCGATGCCCTTGCGCGGCACCATGCGGCCGAGCTGCAGCACCGAGAATTCATGCGAAGGCCAGCCGAGCGCACGGCGTGCTTCGAGACGCGGCACCGGCGAGAATTCGTCGCCGTCGAAGCCGCAGGGCACGGTTTCGATCGTGCCCGGGTCGGCGCCATAGAGCCGGATCAGGTCATGCCGGTCCTGTGGGCATTCGGCGATCACGCAGTCCGACTCGCGCACCAGCCGCTCCTCGATCTGGAAGCGGCAGTCGGGAAAGCCGTCGGCGCTGCCCTGGTGCTGGCGCCTGACTTTGCCGAGCGCATGGAAGGTCATGACCAGCGGAATATCAAGCTTTTGCTTGACGCGCAGCGCAGCGAGTCCCGACATGAAGAAGTTCGCGTGCATCACCATATAGCCGACGCGATCGCGCGCCATGAATTCGGCCATGTAGGCGCCGAACTCCTCCATATAAGGCAACAGCTGTTCCTTCGGCACGTGGACCGCGGGGCCGGCCGGAACATGGATCACGCGCACGTTCGGCGCGAACGCGACGACCTCCGGCAACAGGCCCTTGTCGCGGCGCGTGAACACGTCGACCGGATAGCCCCGTTTGCCCAGATGGCGCGCCAGCTGCGCCACGTAGATGTTCTGTCCTCCACTGTCCACGCTGCCCGGCCCGGCCAGAGGGGAAGCGTGCTCGCTGATCAACGCGATCCTTTGCATGGTTGGCTCCCAGGGGAGCGAGCTGCCAGCCGTCACAGCCGCGATGCGCTCGCTAGTAAAGCCACCGTGATTGCAGCTTGCATGCCAGCATGCGACTTCTCAGGCTGTTGATCGCGAGAAGCGTTATATCGCTTCTGCTTCGGTTCCCATGACGCACATCAAAATCTGCGCGGGCGCTGCGATGGCGCGGTTCCGCGCCATGGCGAAATTGCAGCTTTTTGTAATACGCGCTAGCAGCAGGCGATGAGCGTGCGGCTGCGTGCCGCGCGCGGGTGCCGCCTTTGCGCCGCGTTCGCGGTACGCGAACGCTGCATTTGCACGGCGGTGCCGCAGTACGGCAGCGTCACGGCTTGCGCAGCGCCGGGAACGCTCCTTGCAGGAAGGTCAACGCTGCCGGCGGCGAGGCCCGTGCCGGCGGCCACGCCCGTCGTGCGACGCCGCGACGCGGTGGATGGAGACCCGGGCCGCTGGAGTAGCAAGCAGATGAGAATGACGCTGAAGAAAATCGGGTCGCAGGTCATCGTGATCACCGGCGCCACCAGCGGCGTGGGCCTGCTGGCCGCGCGCAAGGCCGCCTCGCGCGGCGCCAAGCTGGTTCTTGCCGCGCGCGGCGAGGAGGCGCTGCACCAGCTCGCCGAGCAGTTGCGCGAGACCGGTTCGGAAGTGATTACCGTGACCACCGACGTCGGCAATCTCGAGGCGGTGAAGGCGCTCGCGCAAGCCGCGATCGAGCGCTTCGGCGGCTTCGATACCTGGGTCAACAACGCCGGCGTGACGATCTACGGCCGGTACAACGAGGTCCCGATGGAGGACCAGCGCAAGCTGTTCGATACCAATTACTGGGGCGTGGTCCATGGCTCGCTGGTGGCGGCCGCGCATCTGCGCGAGCGGGGCGGCGCGATCATCAACATGGGCAGTGAGGCGTCCGATGTGCCGCTGCCCCTGCAGAGCGCCTATGCCGCGTCCAAGCATGCGATCAAGGGCTTTACCGACTCGCTGCGGCTGGAGCTCGAACAGGAGCGCGCGCCGGTGTCGGTGACGCTGATCAAGCCCGCCGCGCTCGACACGCCGTTTGCCAGCCACGCCAAGAACTATCTGGACGTCGAGCCCGAACTGGCGCCGCCGGTCTACGATCCGGAGCTCGCCGCGGAGGCGATCCTGTTCGCCGCCGAGCATCCTCGCCGCGACATGTTCGTCGGGGCCGCCTCCAAGGCCATGTCGTCCGCGGCCTACCATATGCCGGCGCTGTACGACCGCGTGATGCGGCGCTTCCTGGGACGCGCGCAGTGCACCGCCCGTCCAGCGGGTCCGCGCGAGAACAACGCGCTGTTCCAGGCCACCAACGACCTGGTCGAGCGAGAAGGGCGCCGGCATGTGGTGCGCACCTGTCCCTATACCGCGAGCACCCGCCATCCGGTGATGACCGGCGCGATGGTGGTCGGCGCGTCGCTGGCTCTGGCGGCGGCGCTCGGCATGCGGCGCACGCGCATGCGATGAGCGGGGAAGATGGCTGAGGCCGCCACGCTGATCCTGATGTACGGCCTGGTCCCGCTGTGGCTGATGGCGGGACTGGGCGACTGGGCCTGCCATCGTCGCGAACGGATCGAGCGCAACGCCGGTACCTACGAATCGGCGCTGCATCTGCTGATGCTGGCCGAGGTCGGCGTGCCGGTGCTGCTCGCGGTGTTCTTCGAAGTCAATGCGCTGGTGCTGGCGATCATGATCGTCGCCGTGGTGGTGCACGCGGCCACCGCCTGGTGGGATGTGCATTACACGTACGGCCGCAGGATCATCGGCCCGACCGAGCAGCATATGCACGGCCTGCTGGAGGTGCTGCCGTTGTCGGCGCTGGCGCTGGTGGCGGTCGCGCACTGGCCGCAGGCGCTTGCGCTGTTCGGGGTGGGCGACCAGGCTGCGGACTTCACGCTGACGCCGAAGCAGCCGCCGCTGCCAGGGTGGTATCTCGCCGTGGTATTGCTCGCGACGGCGCTATGCGGCGTGTTGCCCTTCGTCGAGGAGTTCTACCGTTGCCGACGCTGGCGCCGCCAGCATGGCCAGCATGGCGTCGATCGCGAGCAGGCGGCGGTGGTGACGGAAGGATGAGGGCGCGGACGTTGAGGCGAATGACCTGAGGTGAACGACCTGAGGTGACGAGTTTAGGTGAGCGGCCTGAGGTGACCGACCTGAGGTGACCGACCCAGGGTGACCGACCGGTCGGAAGGTCGGCCGACGCTCAGCCGACCCGGCGCCAGCTGCGCACCACCAGATAGGCCCCATAGGCCGCGGCCAGCGCGAAGATGACGCCGACCACCACCGCATTGTCGCTGCCACCGGCACTCGGCAGGCGCGCCAGCCAGCCTTCTCCTCCGAGCCAGATGACCGCCTCGTGCACGGCCGCGACGACCAGCAGCGTCATCGCGAGCGCATCGAGCAGGCGCGTCCATGCCGGCCGCGTGACCGGCGGCGTGGCAAGCGGCGTGGCGGCCGGCGGCACCGGGTCCGCCGGCGTGCGGCGCAGATCGGCAGCGGGATTGCGCGGGTGTTGCGCAGTGGGGGAATTCGGCGAGTCGGGTGAGTTGGGCGGATTCGTCGGCATCGACACAGCCTTCGTGGTCTAGCTGTGTGGCAACGGCCGGTTGACGGTCGGCCGCGACGGCGAGCGGCGCGTGGTGGCCGGGTACTGCTCGCGCGTCAGCTGCTCGAGCACCCGCAGCAGGTCGGCCGCTTCGTGGTAATAGCGGATCAGCCAGGGGCGCAGCATCGGATCCTCCAGTTCGCCGCGCAACAGCGCCCCCGCAGGCGGCCACCGTACGGCCCGCCCGGCGGCAGGCCAGTTGCAGCGGCGTATCGCCGGGGCGCTCGCGATGCGCGGCGCCATCGCCTTGGGGGGCCGCGCCCGGCGTACCGACGGCGCGCTGCGACAGATCGGCGGCCGCGCGCCGCTGCAGATTGGCGCGGTGGATCAGCAACGCGCGTAATTGCGGATCGGCGGCGCTCACGGAT
This sequence comes from Cupriavidus sp. H18C1, assembly GCF_049311595.1. Classification (NCBI taxonomy): domain Bacteria; kingdom Pseudomonadati; phylum Pseudomonadota; class Betaproteobacteria; order Burkholderiales; family Burkholderiaceae; genus Cupriavidus; species Cupriavidus sp. H18C1. The sequence goes on along the minus strand of NZ_CP186009.1, from coordinate 2,070,767 downwards.
GCGGCTTCGAGCGACTGCCCGCAGAGCGCGGCCAGCTCGCCCAAGGCCGCCAGCATGGCGGCCGGGTCGTCTGGGGACGGAGGGGTCGATTTCACGGTGTGCGGGCGGTTGGGCAAACGGGCTTGGGCAAACACGGCAATCTCGGCTTGGCGAAGGGGCGGAGGTCGGGCGGATCGGGCGGGATCCGGGGCGCATTACCGCATGCCGGGGTTGGCTGCGTGCTGATGGCGGCGTGCTCTAGTGTTTTAGAACGTTTTTCGGAATTGGTTCAGGTGTTTTCCACCGGTGGCTCACTTTCTTCCGGATTGCCGCCGGGACGCTTTACCGAGGGCGGCTCGCCGTTTTCATCGGGCAGATCGCGCCCGGCCGCCGGGTCGGACTCGCGTGCGGGGCTGCCGCCTTCGCGCTGATCTCGCTGACTGTCTTGCCGACTGTCTTGCCGACTGTCACTCCGACTGTCGCGCTGGCCATTGCGGCCACCGGCATCGGGCGCGCTTTGCGCCGGGGTCGGGCCGGAGGTCTGGCTCCCGCCCTGATCGTTGCGTTGGCCGACGGGGGCGCTGGTTTGCCGCCCGGCATCGCCGGCGCCGGTGTTGCCGGTATCAGGGGATGCGGTCCCGGGCCGAGATTCTGTTGCCATGCGTCCACTCCGTCGAAGGCAAGTTGCACTTCCCTCGCATGAGCACTAACCATGCCAATCGCGATGCCCCGGCTGCGGCCGCTGACGGTCCGCTTTCCGCGGGCCGGCGTGCCGCATTTTCAGCCGGTTTTACATGGGCGTTGTAATTCGTTGGGCAAGCAAGGCCACATGCCGCGGAGCCCCGAGCCCTGAGCCCCTGAGCCCCTGAGCCCCTGAGCCCCTGAGCCCCTGAGCCCCTGAGCCCCCCGACCCCCGACCCCCGAGCCTCCGAGCCCCCGAGCCCCCGAGCCTCCGAGCCCGAGCCCCCCGAGCCCCCCGAGCCCTCAAGCGCCGAGCCCGAAGCCCAAAGCCCAAAGCCCCAAGCCCCAAGCCTCAAGCCTCAAGCCTCAAGCCTCAAGCCTCAAGCCTCAAGCCCCAGGCAGGGGCCTGCGCCGGACGCGGACTATAGCTTTTGATCCTCCCGGTCTTGCGGCCTCGCTGCCGCTCACTAAGCTGGCTCGCACCCGGCCGAACGGCGATGCCATGCCGCGCCCGGGTCCCGCCATGAATACGTTCGACTCCGCCGAGGCCACGCAGGCCGACCCCCCAAGCCGATTTTCCGCTGCGCCGGCGCGTTACCGCGCTGCTGCTGGCCAGCACCCTGCTGTTGCCGCTGTGCCTGCTGGCCGGCTGGGGCTGGCTCGCGCTGCGCGATGCGTTCGCCGACGCGGAGCGCCAATGCGCGCTGCTCGCACGGGTGGTGCAGGAGCACGCCAGCAAGGTAATGGAGAGCAACCGGCTGGCCGACCAGCGCCTGCGCGACCTGACCGTGCAATGGAGCAACGCGGACATCCGCCACCATGAGCTCGAACTGCATCGGCGCATGGCCCGGATGGGCCGGCGGCTGCCGCAGGCCTTTGCGCTGGGCATCTTCGGCGACGACGGCACGCTGCTGGTCAGCAGCCTGCTCTATCCGGCGCCGATGCTCAATATCGCGGAACGGGAGGACTATCGCGCGATCATGGTCGATCGCGAGCCCATGCACCTGTCGGCGGTGCTGATCGGCGGCGTGATCCCCGAGCCGGTGTTCAAGGCCAGCATGCCGCGCATGCACGGCCAGCGGCTCGCCGGCATTGTGTCGATCGCGCTGCGGCCGTCCTATTTCGCGGACTTCTACCGGCAACTCCTCGAAAACACCGACGGTTACCGCGCGGCGCTGGTGCGCGGCGATGGCGCGGTGCTGGCGGCGTATCCCCTGGCCGGACCCGGACGCGGCGCGCTTCGCGGCCATGGTGCGGCATGCGCGGGACGGCGACGCAGCACAGCGAGTCGAGCGCGCCGACGGCCATGCGTGGCTGGTCGCGGTCCATCCGGTCGGCGATGGCGTGGCCAGCGCCATGGTCAGCGTGCCGTATCGCGTCGTCTATCGTGCCTGGTGGCAACGCATGGCGCCCGCCTCGCTGGCGGCCGGCGTCGTCGCCGCGGTGCTGTGCCTGTCGCTATGGAGCGCGCTGCGGCGCATTCGCGCCGAGGAGGCGGTGCGGCGGCGCTGGCGCGACGAATGCGCGCGGCGCGAGCAACTGGAAAAGCGCTACCGGCAGTCGCGCAAGTTCGAGGCGATGGGGCAGCTGATCGGCTCGGTCGCGCACGACTTCCGCAATGTGCTGGCGGTGATTTCTGCCTATACCGATGTGCTGATGTTGCGCACCGGCGCGGTGGGCCATCCCGATCGGGGCGATACGGCACATAGGGCGGACCGGGGGGATCGCGCCCACCGTACCGCGCTGGCGGGCATCCGCAAGAGCCTGGCCAGCGGCGCGCTGCTGGCCGAGCGGCTGCTCGGCGTGGTGCGGCGGCGCGAGCATCGCAGCGAGGCCATTGCGCTGCAGGAGGAATTGCAGCAATGCGATCCGCTGATCCGCGCGACGCTCGGCGCCGGCATTGCCTTGCGCTATGCGGTCAGTCCCGATTGCCTGCCGGTCCTTGCCGACCGCTGCGAGCTGGGCCTGGCGCTGTTGAACCTCGCGGCCAACGCGCGGGATGCGATGCCGGAGGGTGGGGTGCTGGAGATCGGTGCCGCCAATCTGGGCTCGGCCTATGGCGGTGGGGCCACGCTGCCGCCGGGACTCGCTGCGCGGCGCGGGTCGGAGGAGCGGTCCGACGATTGCCTTCGTGCGGATCGTGCCGATTGTGCCGATGGCGCCGATCGTCGGGCGGAAGCTCGCGCCGATGAGGATCTCCCCGAAGCAGACCACGCCGAAGCAGACCACGCCGAAGCAGATCGCGGCGAAGCAGATCGCGGCGAAAACGATCACGCCGAAGATGACCGCGCCGAAGATGACCGTGCCGAAGACCATCCGCGCGATGCCGCGGCCCCGATGCGCGGCGTCTACGTGCGGATCTGGGTCAGCGACAGCGGCATCGGCATGCCGGCCCATGTCGCGGACCGGGCGCTGGAGCCGTTGTTTACCACCAAGCCGGACGGCGCCGGCACCGGCCTGGGCCTGAGCCAGGTCAGCGACTTCTGCCGCGAGGCGGGCGGCGCAGTCACGGTGCGTTCGGCCCCGGGCAGGGGGACCACGGTGACCTTGTTCCTGCCGGCGTGCCAACCGCAACCGCCCAGGCGCGCTTGATCTCGCGGCGGCCGCTTGATCCGGCGGCGGCCGCTTGATCTGGCGGCGGCCGCTTGAACTCGCGGCGGCACGCGTTGCCCCGCAAGCCCGATCGGCGACGTCGGCAAGGTCGGTGAGGCCACACGAGATCAGCGGGTCAGCGCGTCAGCCGGGCCGCCGAGCCCGCAAGGCCGCCGATGCCGGCAAGGTCATCGCTCCCGCTGCTGCGCCAGTGCGTAATAGCGGCCGATCTGCGCCAGCGCGAATTCGGCGGCCGCCTGGCGGACCTCGTTGCGGCCGCCGCGCAGGCGTACCGTCTCCGAGAATTCCACGGTACGGCCGTTGCCGCGGCCGGTCTGCCTGAAGATCCAGGCGAAGCACTGCGTGCCGGGCGGCGTGCCGTCATCCCCCCTTGCCGTCCGCAATGCCGGTATTAGCGATCGCCAGGTTGGCATCGGTCAGCGCCAGCACGCCACGCGCCATCGCAAGCGATACCTCTTCGCTGGTCAGCCCATAGCGGCGGATCGTTTCCGGCGATACGCCCAGCACGCGCTGCTTGATCGCCGGCGCGTAGGCCACCACCGCGCAGCGCAGCGCCTCGCCGCAGCCCGGCACATCGGCGATGCGCGCGGCGATCAGGCCGGCCGTGCACGACTCCGCGGTGGCCAGGCGCAGGCCATGCCGCAACAGAAAGCGCGCGGCCTCTTCATGGGCATTCATCTCGTGTTCCTCCCGCTTTCACGATCCACATCCGCATCCACATCGACATCGACATCGACATCGACATCGACATCGACATCGACATCGCGCTTCGCGTGTGCAGATTCCATGCCATCGGGCCGGCTTGGTCAAATCTGCACGCGTTGCCACGTGGCCTGCGCCGGACATCGGGAAAGTGTGTAAAAAGCGGCCCCCCGCATGAAATTCCGAACGCCGGGACACGCCGACAGCGGGCTTTTTCAGCGCCGCAGCGGGCGCAAACGTGGCCGGCGTGCCGGCGGTATGGATATTGCGTCTTGGCTCGAAGCCGTGGGCGGGCGGGCTTCAGCGCCCGGCCCGCGGCGATCGATGCAAACCGGAGCACAAGGAGTCGAGGCATGCAGCAATCCACCAGCAATCCGCGAGAACGCAGTGTCACCGGGGCACCGTTTGCCGCGCCGGGGACCCGCACCGACCGGTCTGGCGACGAGGTGCGCAGCCGCAGTGCCGATCCCGGTCAAGGCAGTTACGGCGGCTTCAAGAACGAGAACCCGAGCTATCAGCGGCAAGGCGATGCCGGCCGCGGTGCGGGCAACCGCATCAGCTATTCGGACGATCGCATTCTGGACCGGGTCTGCGAGCGCCTATGGCGCGCGGGGCTCGATGTCAGCGAGGTATCGGTCCGCGTCGAAGGCGGCCACGTCACGCTCGAAGGCCAGGTCGGCAGCCGCACGGCGCGCCGGCAGATCGAAGAGTGTGTCGACGCCTGCCAAGGCGTGTCCGATATCGAGAACCGGATCCGGGTCGCGCCGGATCGCAGTGAATCCCGGTCCTGAGGGTATCCGCCCAAGGGTATCGACGGACCGGAGGGAAGCAGGGTTTCGGCAACGGCCCACGCAGCACCCACGCAGCACCCACGCATCAACCACACAGCAGTTCCCCACCACGATAAAAGGAGTTTCGAATGGACAAGTCCAAGATTCCGGCCGCGCAACGCGCCGCGCTGAGCCTGCTGCTCGACGACCACCGCAACGTCAAGAAGCTGTTCAAGTCGTTCGAGAGCGCGAAGGAGCGTTCCGAGAAGGAGCAGATCGCGCAGCAGACCTGCCACGAGCTGACCGTGCATGCGCAGATCGAAGAGGAGATCTTCTATCCCGGCTTGCGCGGGGTCCACGAGAAGCTCGACGAGATGCTCGATGAAGCGAAGGTCGAACACCAGGTCGCCAAGGACCTGATCGCGGCCATCGAAGGCGACCTGAGCGGCGAGATGCTGGAGGCCAACTACAAGGTGCTGTCCGAATACGTCAATCACCACGTGCAGGAAGAGGAGAACGAACTCTTCAAGATGGTCATCAGCAAGAACGTGGAGCTGGGCGAGATGGCCGAGCAGATGACGGCCCGCAAGGAAGAGCTGATGGGGGGCCATGGCGTAAGGCTCGTCACTAAGGCCTCGTCACCGCGGCTCGTCGGCTGAGGCTCGTCTCACGGCCTCGGCTGCGTGCGGCGCGGATTCATACCGCGCCGCAGGCGTTTTCAGCGGCCGTGCTGCGGTCTCACAGCGGCGCGGCCTCGCACCCGCGGTCTCACACCCGCGGTCTCACACCCGCGGTCTCACACCTTGTGATGGATCGGCCCGGGCGGCGGCGGCAACGGTGCGCCCCGCTCCCCGCGCTCGCCGGGGTCGGGCGCGTCGATGGCATCGGCGGCCTCGGCGCCCGCGATCGGGCCGGCCGGTTCGCTGTTATCGGCCGCCTGCAGCTCGTTGTAGACGCCGAGGATGCCGGGACCGATGGCCGCCGCCTTGGCGATGCGCTCGGCGGTCGGCAGATCGGCCACGCGTCCGCGCAGCCGGATGCGCTTGTCCTCGATGCCCACCTCGATGCCCTGCGGCATGGTGCCGCCGAATTCCTCGGCGATATGGTCGCGCGCCTGCCGGAGCAGGTCGTCGTCCTGCGCGGAAGTGTCGGCGCCGTTCGGCGGGGAGGGCCGAGAAGGATTGGAGTCTGGCATGGGCGTGCTCGCTCGGTCAGAACTGCAAGGAGAGGCGCGCGTTGTCGCCGCGCGCCGGGGCAAAGAGGAAAGCGGACCGCCTCATCATCGCTGCGCGATCCCGCTGCGCCACGTCATGGTCCGCGTGGACATCGCCTTGCCCTGCGACAGGCGCTCTTCCAGCATCGGCAGCGTCCGCTTGGCGAAGGCCCGCAGCGCCGGGTCCTTGCCGACCTCGGCCTGCCGCTGGAACAGCGCCAGCGCCTGGCGATTGGCGTCGACCGCGACGATCTGCACGAACATGCGGTCGAACTCCGCGCCCTTGAGCGAGCGCAGCTTGGTGACCTCGGGCGCTTCCGGCAGCCGCTGTTCGGGCTGCACGCCCTTGCTCTGCGCGATGCGCGCCAGTTCCGCCGCGAGCGCGCGGTAGTCGCGCGCGGCGCTGCGGGCGTAGGCCAGCAGCGTCGGATCGGCGGAGACCTCGAGCGCCATGCTGGCGGTCTCGACGCCCATCGCGGCGGTCAGGATCGCTTCGTCGATAAAGCGCAGATCGTCGGTCGACAGCGACGTTGCAGGCGGCCTGGAGGCGCCCGTCGGAGGCGTTGCGAGCGGCGCGGTCGCGCCGGGCTGCGCCGGCGCCGGGCCGGCGGCAAGCGCGGTGGCCAGCGCGGCGGCGGCCAGCAGCAGCCGGGCCGCCATGCGAGGGTGGATGCGATTGTCGTCATCGCGGATCTCCATCGACGGACGCCGCCGGTCATCGGATCCATCGGACTCATCAGACCCTTCGGAACCATCGGACGCTGGTGACGTACATCAGCTCTCGGACTTGTGGTCCGGCTTGCCCTTCTGCGGCGTCGATGCCATGTCGTGCAGTTCCTTCTCGCTCATCGACTTGTACATCGACTTCGACGCGCCCTTGAGCTCGCCGACCTTCTTGTCGCCACGTTTGGCGGACAGCGCGGCCCCGGCGGCCATTTGCTGCGATTTCGATTTGGCTGGCATCGTGTCCTCCGTTGAGTCATTGAGTCGGGCGACCGGGGATGGGTGCAATCTTGCAAGCCTTGTAAATCCCGGTCGTTGCCTGCGCCCGCAGGCAAGCGGCATTCGACGTCAGCGCGACATCAGCGGGACGGCTGCGCCGGCTGCGAAACGCCTTGCAGCGCCTCACCGGTACCGCCGGTATCGCCCGTCTTCACCGCCAGGTCGCCCAGCGACACCATGCCGACCAGGTGATGATCCTTGTCGATCACCGCCAGGCGGCGGATCTGATGCGCCGCCATCTTTTCGCGTGCGGTATCGATCGACTCGTCATCGCTGCACCATTGCACGTCCTCGGTCATCGCCTGCGTCACCTTGGTGTTGGCCGGGTCGGCCCCTGCGGCGGTGCAGCGCACGGTGATGTCGCGGTCGGTCACCATGCCGGTCAGCCGGCGCCCGTCGCAAACGGGCAGCGCGCCGACGTCGAGCTGGGCCATCAGTTCGGCCGCGCGCTTGATCGTGTCGTCCTGGGTCAGAAAGGCTGGCTGTGCGGTCATCACATCGCGTAGAACGCCGCCAGACCGCTGGGCGCCGCCTTGCATCTCGGTTGCCATCGTCGTTTCTCCTTGCGGATAGTTGGCACTGCGTGCGCTTCGCACGCATCCACGGTTTCGCAAGATGCGTTCCAGAACGCCCGCCCGGATGACGCCGCCGTGGCACGCGGGGCGCGGCGGAGCGACGCGGCGGTACGGTTCTTGCGCGGCATGACGGATACGGGCGCGCATCGCGCCGGACCACCTGCAGGAGATCGATATGCGAAACGAATCCATGCGACGCAATCGGCCAGAGCAATCCTGGCCTGGCTACGATCAACGTGACGATGGCTGGAGCGACAACCGCTCCGAACGCTGGGCCCAGGACGACTGGCAGGCGGAATCGGACGGCAACGACTGGGAGTCGCGCTGGCGCCGGGCGCGCCTGACGCCGTACCAGCTCAGCGAGGGCGGCCCGCCGCGCGGCGCGTTCGAGGACGACGACACCTATGGCACCGGCTATGGCCGCGACGCCGGCCGGCAGAGCCAGCCATACCGCAGCGGCAGCGGCACCAGCGGCGGCTATGGCGAGGGGCGCTACAGCGGCGAGCAATACACCAGCGGCCAGCCGGGCCGCGGTCAATACGGCCGCGCTCAAGGTGGCGGTCAAGGCGGCGGTCAAGGCGGCAGCCAGTATGGGCGCAGCCAGTACGGGCGCGAGCATGGCGGTGGCCGATTCGGTGGCGGATACAGTGGCGGGTACAGTGGCGAGTCCGGCTATGGCTCTGAATATGGGTCGGAGTATGGTGGCCAGTATGGTGGCCAGTACGGGCGCCAATCTGGCGGCGGATATGGCGGCGAGTATGGCGCCGGATATGGCGCCGGATATGGCCGCGGCGAGGAGCGCGGCGATTGGCGTGGCCGCGGCGAATCGTCGACCCGCCGCAACGAATATCGCACCGACCCCTGGCAGTCCGGCTACTCCGGCGCCGCGGCGCTGGAGACGGGCACCGGGCCCTCGTACGGTACCGGCACGCGCGGCGACGAATGGCGCGAGGAAGACGAGCGCTACGGTGGAACAACCACGTGGCGCGGCGGCCAGCGCCAGGGCATGCGCAACCGCGATCAGGACTGGCTGCGCGAAGCCGAACGCAGCAGCGGCTACAGCAACGCCGGCACATCGACCTACGGCTGGGACCGCTTCGACGACGACTGGCCCGGCCGCAACTACGCCGTGCCGGAACACCGCTACGGCGGTGACTACCGCGAGGAATGGTCGGGCCGCGAGGCGGGCCGGCAGTCGGCCGGCGAGTTGAGCTATGGCGGCAGCTACAGCCGCTACGGACGCGACGAGCGGGACGAGCGTGATGACGATCGCGAGGAACACGGTCCGCTGTACAACATCGGCCGGCGCATCGGCGAGGCGGTCAGCGAGTTCTTCGGCACCGACGATCGCTCGCAGCGCCGGGTCGGCCCGAAGGGCTATCGCCGCAGCGACGAGCGTATCCGCGAGGCGGTGTGCGAACGGCTCGCCTATGCCGAGGGGCTCGATGTCAGCGAGGTGACGGTCGACGTCAACGGCGGCATCGTCAAGCTCGCCGGCACGGTGCGCGACCGCAACGAGAAGTACGACATCGAGGACCTGGTCGACAATGTCTTCGGCGTGACCGACGTGGAGAACGATATTCGCGTTCGCCGCGACAGCGGCGAATCGCCGGCGAAGATGGATGATCTGAAGGGCTGGACGCCGGACTGATCGGCCGAGGCTCCGGCGCGCGGGCAGGCCCCGGCAGGGTGCGTAGGCGGTCGGTGCAGCGGGCGGTGGAGCGGTGAAAGCGGTGAAGTGCGGGCGGTGAAGCGGGCTGGTGAAGTGGGGCGGTGAAGCGGGGCGGTGAAGCGGGGCGGCCGCCTGGCGGCCGCCCATTCCATCCCGCCGCACCGCCTTGCGTGCGCTGCCGCACGCGTGTCAGACAGGCGCCGATGGCGCCCCGCCACCCTCTGGGCAATACTGCGCTCACAAAACAGGGAGGGCGCCATGACCGCCAACGAGGGTTTCATCGCCGCCAACCGGCCGGCGGCACCGCCCGATGCCGGCGCACCGGCATCGGCGCAGGCCAATACCGAGAAAAAGCGCGCGCCATGGTGGCAGCCGGGCGTCTACTGCAGCGCGCCGGCCGTATTTCTGTGGATCGCCTCGCGGCTGCCGGAAGACATGCTGTCCCAGATGTTCCGCGGCGAATCGATGCCGCTCGTCCTGAATCAGCTCGGCGACGCGCTGTTTTTCTGCGGCTGGGTCATCAGCGCGATCCTGCTGTGGGGCAGCCGGCGCCAGACGCCGGCGGCCTGACCCGTAGATCTCACCCGCAGAATTCTCCCGCGGATCTCACCATTACCATTACCGGCCAGTAGCCGTCATTACCCGCCTACGAGGCCGCCCCGGCCTCGTCGCGCCTGAGCACGCGCAGCCGCAGCACGCCGGGCAGCGCGGCCAGCGCCTGTTCGAGTTCGGCCGAGGGCGCCTTGTCCAGGTCGGTCACGACATAGCCGGTGGTGCCGCGCGTCTCCAGATGCTGCCCCGCGATATTGATGCCCTCGCGCGCGAGCAGCGTGTTCAACGCCGCCAGCGCGCCCGGCGCATTGCCGTGGACGTTCAACAGCCGCGCCGGGCAATCGACCGGCCCGGGATCGACCTCGGGGAAATTGACCGCGCCGATCGTGGCCCCGGTGGTCAGGTAGTTGACCAGCTTTGCCGCCACCTCGACGCCGATGTTCTGCTGGGCCTCCTCGGTGCTGCCGCCGATATGCGGGGTCAGCAGGACGTTGGGCAGATTCTGCAGCTCGCTGACGAACGCATCCTTGTTGCTCTTGGGCTCGCTGGGAAAGACATCGATCGCGGCGCCGCCGACCCGCCCGTCGCGCAGCGCCTGCGCCAGCGCGGCAATATCGACCACGCTGCCGCGCGAGGCGTTGATCAGCATCGCGCCGCGCTTGAAGGCGGCCAGCACGGTGGCGTCGATCATGTTGCGCGTGCGCGGCGTCGCCGGTACGTGCAGCGTCACCACGTCGGCATGCGCGACGGCGTCGGCCAGCGAGCCGGCCGCCTTGGCCGAGCCCAGCGACAGCCGCGGCTGCACGTCGTAGTAGACCACCCGCATGCCCATCGCCTCGGCCAGCACGCCGACCTGCGAGCCGATGTTGCCGTAGCCGACGATGGCCAGCGTCTTGCCGCGCGCCTCGAAGGCGCCGGCCGCGCCCTTGGCCCATTTGCCGGCATGCGCCAGCGTGTTCTTCTCGGGAATCCGGCGCAGCAGCATCACCGCCTCGCTGACCACCAGCTCGGCCACCGAACGCGTATTCGAGAACGGGGCGTTGAATACCGGGATGCCGGCCGCGGTCGCGGCCGCCAAGTCGACCTGCGAGGTGCCGATGCAGAAGCAGCCGATCGACAGCAGATTCGCCGCGTGGCGAATGTCCTCGGCATGCAGATGGGTCGCCGATCGAATGCCGATCAGCTCGTTGGCGGCCAGCACTTCGTGCAGTTCGCCGCCGGCCAGCGCGCCGGCGCGGCGGTCGACCTGCAGTCCGGCCTCCGCCAGCCGTTCGCTGGCGCTTTCATGGATGTTCTCGAGCAGCATTACCTTGGTCATCGCGGCCTCGTGTAGCGGTCGTGGTGGGCCCCGACGGTGTCGGTGCAGCGCTCTATCTTGCCTCAACTTCGGCAGGGAAGTGAGGTAGGCGACGATTTGCGGCGCGCCGGGCGGGCCGGCAGCGGGCCGCATTCGACAGTCTTGCCGGCTGCGGACGGGACGGCGATCGATGCCTTCGCGGCGCGCTCGGGCGATGCGGATGCGTTCGGCGATCTGGACGATGTTGACGATCTGGACCCTTGGGTAGATCTGGCCGAAGCGCCCAGCATCGCATGCGCGCGAATCAGCGGGATCTCGTCGCCGGCGTCGGCGCGCTGCGCATCGCGCCGGTCGCTGAATTCGTTCAGGTTGGCCTGCATCCGCTGCAGCAGCGTGGACAGCATCGCGCGTTCGTCGCTGCTGAACGGGCTGACCGATACCGAATGCAGGGCCTTGATCGACTGCGCGATGCGCTGCACGCGCGCGCGCTCGGCCTCGGGGACGACGGGCTGTGCCTCGGGCAGTGCCGGGCCGCAGGTCATGCCGGCGCCGTCGACGAAGGCGATCCAGCGGTCGCGATGCAGCTCGGCCAGCAGATGCTCGCCCATCTCGACGTCGATCAGGATCGCACCCAGATACGGCCGGTGCCGGACATAGTCGCCGCGCGCGACAGCCCGCAGCAGGATCCATTTGACGTAGGTCAGGCCGGAGGTGGACAGCGTCGCATCCAGCGCGCGCTGCCAGGCCTTCATCGCCTCGACCAGGGCAACGATCGTCGGCTCTCCTGCATCACTGCGGTGCAGCGTCATCCATGTCTCCCTGTCATGTTTTTGAACGGCGTAACGTACACGAAAACCATGGCAGTTCGAGGGCAACTAAGGGAAATCGAGGACAAGGATGCCCCCCGATATGACGGCTGCGTCGCAGGTTTCAAGCCGGCGCCATCGCCGTCTCGTGGTGACCGACCGGCCGGTCGTCGATTGGCCAGTGCAGCACGGTGGCGCCGAGCCCGACCACGATCGCGCCCATCCACACCAGGTCGTAGGAACCGGTCCGATCGAACAGATAGCCGCCGAGCCAGACGCCGAGGAAGGAGCCGAGCTGATGGCCGAGAAAGACGAAGCCGAACAGCGTGGCCACATAGCGGGTGCCGAACACCTGCGAGACCAGGCCGCTGGTCAGCGGCACGGTGCCCAGCCAGACGAAGCCCATCACCGCGGCGAACACGAAGACGCTGACGCTCGAGAGCGGCACCAGCAGGAACAGCGCGATCGCCGCGGTGCGCAGCAGATAGATGCCGCTGAGCGCCCGATGCCGCCGCACATGGTTGCCGAGCAGCCCGCACAGGTAGGTGCCGGCGATATTGGCCAGCGCGATGATCGCCAGCGCGATCACCGCGTCGCGCGCGGGCAGCCCACGGTCGAGCAGATAGGCGGGCAGGTGCGAGGCGATGAAGGCGAGCTGGAAGCCGCAGGCAAGAAAGCCGATGTTCAGCAGCCAGAAGCCGCGATGCCCGCAGGCCTGGCGGATCGCGGCGCGCATCGATTGGTGGCTGCCGTTCGCGCCGGCCGCTGCTGCGGTGGGGGCGGTGGCCGGCGTGGCCGGCGTGGTCGGTGCGGCCGGTGCGGCCGGTGCGGTGGCCGGTGCGTCGGCTGTCCGAGCGCCCCGCTCGCGCAGCGGCCACACCAGCGGCAGGGCCACCAGCACGCACGCGGCCATCGACCACAGCGCGGCGCTCCAGCCGATCCGTTCGACGCCGGCCTGCACCGCCGGCACCAGCAGGAACTGGCCGAGGCCGCCGAACGAACCGGCCACGCCCAGCGCCCAGCCGCGCCGTTCGGCGCTGACCAGCCGGCTCAGCGCGGCGAACACCACGCCGAAGGTGGTGCCCGACAGCGCCAGGCCCAGGCAGATGCCGGCGCTCCAGACGAAGGCGGCGGTGGTGCTCGCCTGCGTCATCGTGTACAGCCCGAGCGCATACAGCAGCAGGCCGGCCAGCATCACGCGCGCCGAGCCGAAGCGGTCGGCGATCATGCCGGCGAAGGGCTGCGCCAGCCCCCATACCAGGTTCTGCACGGCCATCGCGAAGCCGAACGCCTCGCGCGTCCAGCCGCGCTCCATCGTGATCGGCAGCAGGAACAGCCCCTGCACATGGCGCATGCCGAGCGCGAGGCCGAGGATCAGGCCGCCGGCCACGACCAGCACCAGGGGATCGGTGGCGGAGAGCCGGGGAGCTGGGGGAGGCGGAGCCGAGCGGAGAGCGGAAGCGGGAGCGGGACATGGTCGAGACGGCCTTCGAATGAGCGGTTAGCATGCGGTGGGTACCACCGGATTCCATTAAGCCGACTGCATGCGGGCAGCTCAATTGATTTCTTCGTCCGCTCGCATGCGCAACAGGAATGTGAAAGGCCGCCATGCAAAACCTCGTCAGCCTGCCGTCGCTCGATCTGCTCAAGGGCTTTGTCGCCGTGGGCCGGCGCATGAGCATCACGCTCGCGGCCGAAGACCTGTGCCTGACCCAGTCCGCGGTCAGCCGGCAGATCAGCGCGCTGGAGGCGCAGCTCGGCGTCCAGCTGCTGGTGCGCCGGCATCGGGCGATCGTGCTGACCGGCGCCGGCGAGCGGCTGTTCCGCAGCGCCAATGCCGCGGTCCAGCAGATCCAGGACGTGGTCGGCGAACTGCGCGTGCAGGCCGCGCAGCGGCCCGTGACGCTGACCGCCAGCGTCGGCGTCACCGGGCTGTGGCTGCTGCGGCGGCTGGGGCGTTTGCAGCAGGCGCATCCGGGGCTGGAGTTGCGGCTGTCGGCGAGCAACCGGGTGGCGGACCTGCGCGCCGAGCAGATCGACCTGGCGATCCGCTACTGCGCCGCCGACCATGCGCCGCCGGGCGCGATCGCGCTGTTCGGCGAGACCATCGTGCCGGTGGCGCATCCCGCGCTGGGCGTCGCGGCGATCGACAGCGTGCGGGCGCTGCAGGGCCTGAATCTGCTCGAGCTCGACGACGACACCAATCCGCGGCTGCGCTGGCGCCACTGGCTGGAGGAGCGCGGCTGGCAAGGGGCGAAGCCGCGCGCGATGACGCAGTTCAACCAATACGATCAGGTCATCCATGCCGCGCTGGCAGGGCAGGGCGTCGCGCTGGGACGGCTGGAGCTGATCCGCGACCTGCTCGACGACAGGCAGCTCGGCGTGGTGGCCGCGCCGGCGCCGGCCGCCGGGGGAGAACTTCGGCTACTGGCTGATCCAGGCGGACGAGCGGCCGCGTCCCGATGTGCTGAAGGTGGTGGCGTGGATTCGGGCCGAGGCGGCGGGGCATCGGATCGGCGGCTGATTTTCCCGAGTCCGGCAGTGGGTCTCTCTTGAGTACGGTCAAAATACTGTATAAACATACAGTATCCGAAAGCCGAGTTTCTCTGCGCCTTGAAGTGCACAGGAAGCGCACTTGAAGTGCTTGGAAGCGCTCGGGAAGCGCATCGAGAGACCTTGAAAACACCATGATTGCGTCATCGCCTGCCGTCACGTCACCGCCTGCCGTTGCCGTCACGTCACCTCCTTCCCCTCCCGGAACCGCCGCTGGATCGCCAGCGCGCCCTGGCCGAACTGGAACGGCGCCATCCCGACCTGTGGCGGGCCGGCCAGCTCGGCCGTGCCGCGTCGCTGCCGGTATGGTCGACCGGCTACGACGCGCTGTCGGCACAGCTGCCCGGCGGCGGCTGGCCGGTCGGTGCGGTGACCGAACTGCTGGTGCCGGACAGCGGCGTCGGCGAAGTCCGCCTGTTGCGTCCGGCCTTGCAGTCGCTGGCCGAGGCCGGGCGCCGGCTGATATGGATCGGCGCGCCGCATGCGCTCAATGCGCCGGCGCTGGCGGCCTGGGGGTTGCCGGCACGGCAGGTGTATTGGGTCCGTGCGGAAGAGGGGGCAGGAGGGCGCCGAGGGCGGGGCTCGCCAGGCCGCCACCAAGGGCAGGCGCCTGGGGCGCCAGGCCGGCCAGGGCGCTCGGCAAGCCACTCAGCAGGCCACCAGGCAGGCCGATCTGCTATGGGCCGCCGAGCAGGTACTGCGCAGCCAGGCGTTCGGCGGCGTGCTGGTGTGGCTGCCTTCGGCCCGTCCCGAGGCGGTGCGGCGCCTGCAGGTGCTGGCCCAGGCCAGCGAGGCGGTGGTCTGGGTCTGCCGTCCGGCCGCGGCCTTGCGCGAATCGTCGCCGGCGGTGCTGCGGCTGCTGCTGTCGCCGCTGCCCGGCAATGCGCTGTCGATCGTCTTCCACAAGCGGCGCGGACCGGTGCGCGATACCCCGCTGATCCTGCCGCTCGGCGCGATGCCGGCGGTGCCGGCCGGGCGTTCGGCGCTGTCGGCATCGGTATTGGAATCGACATCCGGATCGACATCCGAGTTGATGTCCGAATCGATGTCCGAGTCGATGTCCGAGTCGAGGTCCGAGTCGAGGTCCGAGTCGAGGTCCGAGTCGAGGTCCGAGTCGAGGTCCGAGTCGAGGTCCGAGTCGAGGTCCGGAACCGCTCACGAATCCGCCAACGAGTCTCCCCACGAGCCCCCCTCACGAGTCCGACCATGCCGTTCTGGATCGCGGTGCATCTGCCGCGCCTGCCGCTGGACGCGCTGCACCCCAGCTGGCCTGAGGCCGCGGGCGCTGCCGGCATTGCCGGCACGCTCAGCCATGCGGTGCCGACGGTCGTGCTGGAGCAGGAACGGGTGGTGCTGGCCAACCGGCCGGCGATGGCGCTGGGCGTGTCCGCCGGCATGCGGCGCGGCGGCGTGCAGGCGCTGTCGGCCGAAGTGGTGCATCTGGAGCGCGACCCGGCCGCCGAAGCGCAACTGCTGACCGCCGCCGCGCTGGCCCTGCTGCGCTTCACGCCGCAGGTCACGATGGACGAGGCACTCGGCCCCGCCACCGTCGCGCTTGACGTGACCGCCAGCCTGCGCCTGTTCGGCGGCCATCGCGCGCTGTGCCGCGCGGTGCGCGCCTGCATCCGCAGCCTCGGCACCTTCGCCCAGATCGGCTGCGGCACCACCGCCCATGGCGCCGCCTGGCTGGCCGCGATGCCGCTGCGGCTCGGGCGCCGCGGCCAGGTGCTGCGCCCCGCGCGGCGCGCGGTGCGCAGCGAGCGGATGGCGCGGCTGCTGGACCGGCTGCCGGTCGAGATGCTGGCGAGCCTGGCCGATCCGCGCTGGCTCGATGGCATCGGCTGCCGCACCGTCGGCGAGGTCCGCTGGCTGCCGCGCGCGGGCCTGCAGCGCCGGCTCGGCACGGAGCTGCTGGCGCGGCTGGACCAGGCCTATGGCGAGACGCCGGCGCGCCTGGGCTGGTTCACCGCGCCGCCGACCTTCGCCGAACGGATGGAGTTGCCGGGACGGACCGAATCGGCCGCCGGCGTGCTGGCCGGCGCCCAGCGCCTGCTGCAGGCGGTGGCCGGCTGGCTGACGGCGCATCAGGCCGGCGTCACGCGCTTCGTGCTGCGGCTCGAACACGAACGCCAGCGGCGCGACGCCGCCATCGCCGCCACGCCGGTGACGGTCAGCCTGGCCCAGCCCAGCCGCGATCCGGTGCATCTGTCCCGGCTGCTGCAGGAAAAGCTCGACCGGCTGCAGTTCGAGGCGCCGGTGGTCGGCCTGATGCTCAAGGTCGACACCGTGGCCGAATGCCTGCCGCAGAGCGACACGCTGTTTCCCGAGCCGGGCGGCGGGCAGGCCGAACTCGGCCGCGTGCTCGATACCCTGGTGGCGCGGCTGGGCCGCGAGAACGTGTTGCAGCCGCATCCGCTGGCGGACCATCGGCCCGAATGCGCCAACCGCTGGCGGCCCGTCGACGAAGCCGGCACGGTCCGCGCCAACGCGTCGCCGCGCGGTTCGGCGCCGCGCATTTCGTCGCCGGGGGTTTCATCGCCGGGGGTTTCATCGCGGGGAGTTTCGACGCCGGGAGCTTCGACGCCGGGAGCTTCGACGCCGCGAGGGGCGGCGCCCCGCGTTTCGACGCCGGCTCCGGCCGATCCCGCCTTGCCCGACCGTCCGCTGTGGCTGCTGGAGCCGCCGCTGCGCCTGCCGGTGCGCCGGCATCGCCCCTGCCACGGCAGCCCGCTGACGCTGCTGTCCCGGCCCGAACGCATCGAGTCAGGCTGGTGGGACGGCGCCCTGGCCACGCGCGACTACTTCATCGCCGAACGCGGCGACGGCCTGCGCTGCTGGATCTACCGCGAACGCCCCGGACGCGAGGGGGGAGGAGGAAGGGGAGTACCGGTGGTTTTTGCATGGGTTGTTTGGGTAAGGACAGCGCATATGCCGAAAACGATAGCTCCGCTCCCCATCTGTGTGGACGCCGGCGAGAGAGCTGGCTACCTTCCTCAGCACAATTCCCTCTGAAACTGGTGTGACATGTCCACTTGGGAGGAGAAAAGCCGGCACAAGCCGGTTTTTCTTTGGACGCATCCTTTCGTGTTCGAGCACAAAATGATCACTTTGGACCTTTTTAACTTCCTTGGACCCTTCTGCTATGATATGGTCACGGCGTAAATTTGACGCCAGGAGGAAACCGTCATAGAAGCGACAACCCGTTTCGCGGCTCCTCCCCCTGCTCCTGATCTCTGGGAGCAACCAGCAAGGAGAGATGGATATGACCGCAGCCCTCACGACTTTCAGCGCGAGGGACGCAAAGACTCGTTTTGGCGAGGTCTTGGATGAAGCATTGGGCCGCCCGATCGGGATTACCCGGCATGAGCGCCTGACGGCTTATGTGGTATCGAAGCGCGACTTCGAAGCGCTCGTCAGCCGTATCCAGGAACTCGAAGATCAGCTTTGGCTTGCCAAGGCTCAGATCGCTCGCAATGAAGGGTATGCGAGTCCAGAAGAGGTCAGCGCGTTCCTGAACGCTCCTGGGAACCCTGATCGCAATGAACCTGAAAATCACCAAACAAGCCCTCAAGGCTTGCGAAAAGCTTGACGCCAAGCAGTATCGCCAGGTTGTTTCCGCCATCCTGAGTTTGATGAGCAATCCCGAGCCCCATGACAGCCAGCCGTTAAAAGGTGCCTCCCGTGGGGGAGCGCCGTCTCGACATCGGGGGAGTACCGCGTCGTTTATGCGGTGGAAGAGAGCGATGTCATTGAGGTTCTGGTTGTCGGCAAGCGCAACGACGATGATGTGTACAAGCTCTGGGAGCGCATCAGGTAGCGAAGTAACGAGGTGGCGTGAGGGCTCCGGATAGTGTTCAACGGGTTGCCATGCAGAGATACCGTCAAGTTTTTTGAAATAGCCTCCTTCGGGAGGCTATTGTTTTTTCTGTGGCTGGTGCAACGGGACGGATGACGACAAGGCACGCAGGCTCGCACCGCAATTCATCTTGCCTTCACGCTTGTCGGTACTGTATAAACATACAGTATCCATCCCAGGCATTCCCCTCGCAGTGCTGTGTCCCAAGCTCCACCCCAGTCCCCGTTTTCCGCGTCTTCGTTGCCGCCATCGCTCGCCTCGCTGCTGCTTGGCAGCCTGCCGGACTATGCGGAGCTGCATTGCATTTCCAACTTCACCTTCCTGACCGGTGCCTCCCATCCGGAGGAACTGATCGAGCGGGCGTTGGCGCTCGGGTATCGCGGGCTGGCGTTGACCGACGAGGCGTCGGTGGCCGGCACGGCGCGGGCGCATCACGCGCTGAAGACCTTGCGCGAGCGGACTCGCGAGGCGGTGGAGCGCAGTGCGGCGCGGCTGGCCAGGATGGCGGCCGGCGGCGCTGCCGACGATGCGGACGACAATGACGAGGACGACGATGACGACAACGAAATGTGGCTCGCGGCGCCATCGTCAGGCCCGGGGGCAGCCGCTGCCGTGGCCGATTCGCCGGCAGGCGGGGCGGTCCAGCCGGAGTTCCTGCGCCGGCATGCGCGCCTGCTGGCCCGGGCCGAGGCGGCCGAAGCCTTCCGGCTGCTGATCGGCAGCCGCATGACGCTGCAGGCGGGCGAGGGCGGCCTGGGTTTGCGGCAGCGGGGTGACCCGTCCGAAGTCCCATCCGAAGTCCCATCCGAAGTCCCATCCGAAGTCCCGTCCGGTATCCGGCTGATCCTGCTGGCGCAGGACCGCGAGGGATTCGGCAACCTGTGCGAGCTGATCACGCTCGGGCGCCGGCGCGCCGACAAGGGCAGCTACCAGCTGTACCAGCACGACATCAGCGATCCCGCTCCGGAGGAGGCGCATCTGCGCGGCATGCCGCATTGCCTGGCGCTGCTGTTGCCGGACTACTGCGCCGATCCCGAGACGCTGCGCGCGCAGGCGCAATGGTGCCGCGCGATCTTCGGCGAGCGCGTGTGGATCGCGCTGGAGCTGCTGCAGGAACATGCCGACGCGCTGCATCGCGAGCGGCTCGAGGCGGTGGCCGCCGAAACCGGCGTGCCGCTGGTGGCAGCCGGCGCGGTGCAGATGCACGTGCGCTCGCGCAAGCCGCTGGCCGATGTGCTGACGGCGATCCGGCTGGGCCAGCCGCTGGGCGCCTGCGGCATGGCGCTGGCGCCCAATGCCGAGCGCCATCTGCGCATGCGCCAGCGGCTGTCGCGGCTCTATCCGCGCGAGGCGCTGGCGCAGACGGTGAGAATCGCCCAGGCCTGCGACTTCTCGCTCGATACGCTGCGCTACGAATATCCCGAGGAACTGGTGCCGAAGGGCCATACGCCGAGCTCGTACCTGCGCCAGGAGACGATGGCCGGCGCCGCGCAACGCTATCCCGACGGCGTTCCCGCCACGGTGCGGCAGCGGCTGGAGGACGAGTTCGCGCTGATCGAGGAAAAGGGCTACGAGCATTTCTTCCTGACGGTCTACGACATCGTCCGCTTTGCCCGCGGCAAAGGCATCCTGTGCCAGGGCCGCGGCTCGGCCGCGAACTCGGTGGTCTGCTACTGCCTGTACATCACCGAGGTCAGCCCCGAGCAGACCAATCTGCTGTTCGGCCGCTTCATTTCGCGCGAGCGGGACGAGCCGCCCGATATCGACGTCGACTTCGAGCACCAGCGGCGCGAAGAGGTGATCCAGTACATCTACCAACGATACGGCCGCCATCGCGCCGCGCTGGCCGCGACGCTGATCACCTATCGCGCCCGCAGCGCGCTGCGCGACGTCGGCCGCGCGCTCGGCATCGACCCGGGCGTGGTCGAGCAGGTGGTCAAGGGGCAGGCGTGGTGGGAGAGCGGCCACAGCTTCGTCGAGCGCATTTCGCGCTACGGGCTCGACCCCGATTCGCCGGCGGTGCGCCAGTGGGCCAGCCTGGTGGCGCAGCTGCGCGGCTTTCCGCGCCATCTGTCGCAGCACGTCGGCGGCTTCGTGATCGCGCGCGACAAGCTGTCGCGGCTGGTGCCGATCGAGAACGCGGCGATGGAGAACCGCAGCGTGATCCAGTGGGACAAGGACGATCTCGAATCGCTGGGCCTGCTCAAGGTCGATGTGCTGGCGCTGGGCATGCTGACCGCGATCCGCCGCGCGCTGGCGATGATCCCGAATCCCGCGCATCCGGAGCTGCCCTGCCGCATGGAGGACATTCCGCAGGACGACAAGGACACCTACGAGATGCTGTGCAAGGCCGACACCGTCGGCGTGTTCCAGGTCGAGTCGCGCGCGCAGCAGTCGATGCTGCCGCGGCTGCAGCCGCGCAAATACTACGACCTGGTGGTCGAGGTCGCGATCGTGCGGCCGGGGCCGATCCAGGGCGGCATGATCCATCCCTATCTGAAGCGGCGCGAGATGGTCCGCCGCACCGGCAAGCTGCCGACCTATCACAACGAGGTGATCCGCCGCGTGCTGGGCCGCACGCTGGGCGTGCCGATCTTCCAGGAGCAGGTGATGCAGCTGGCCATCGACGCGGCCGGCTTCACGCCGGGCCAGGCCGACCAGTTGCGCCGCTCGATGGCCGCGTGGCGGCGCAAGGGCGATCTGAAGCGCCACCAGGACGCGCTGATCAAGGCGCTGACCCGCAACGGTTACCCGGAGGCGTTCGCGCAGGCGATCTGCAAGCAGATCGAGGGCTTCGGCGAGTACGGCTTCCCGGAGAGCCATGCCGCCAGTTTCGCCAAGCTGGTCTATGTCAGCGCCTGGATCAAGCACCATCATCCCGCGGCCTTCCTTTGCGCCCTGCTGAACAGCCAGCCGATGGGTTTCTATTCGCCGTCGCAACTGGT
The DNA here is from genome assembly GCF_049311595.1 of Cupriavidus sp. H18C1. Lineage (NCBI taxonomy): Bacteria > Pseudomonadati > Pseudomonadota > Betaproteobacteria > Burkholderiales > Burkholderiaceae > Cupriavidus > Cupriavidus sp. H18C1. The sequence continues at coordinate 2,049,551 of NZ_CP186009.1, read as the reverse complement.
GCAGGACGCGCGCCGCCATGGCGTCAGGTCGCTGCCGCCCGACGTGACGGTCAGCGGCTGGGAAAGCGTGCTGGAGAACGATGCGGTGCGGCTCGGCCTGAACCGGGTCAAGGGCATGCGCGAGGCCGCCGCGCTGCGGATCGAACAGGCCCGGCTCGAGCGGCCCTTCGCCAGCGTCGAGGACCTGGTGCTGCGCGCCGGCCTCGATCGGCACGATATCGACGTGCTGGCCGCCGCCGATGCGCTGCGCTCGCTGGCCGGACATCGCCGCCAGGCCCGCTGGCAGGCCCGCGCCGCGGCGGTGCAGGCCGCGCATCGCGATCTGCTGCACAGCGCGCCGCCGGCCGAGGGCGCGCTCGCGCTGCCGGCGCCGAAGCTGGGGCAGGAACTGGTGGACGACTACGCCAGCCTGGGGCTGTCGCTGAAGGCCCATCCGCTGACGCTGCTGCGCCGGCGGCTGGCGGGGATGGGCTATGCCACCGCGCGCGACCTGGCCGGGCTACCCAATGGGCGGCGGGTGCGCGCCTGCGGCATCGTCACCGTGCGCCAGCGGCCAGGCACCGCCAGCGGCACGATCTTTTCGTCGATCGAGGACGAGACCGGTTCGATCAACGTGATCCTGTGGCCCGACCTGGTCGACCGCCAGCGCAAGGAGGTGCTGGGCGCGGCCCTGCTCGGCGTGGTCGGCACCTGGCAGCGGCAGGGCGAGGTCCGCCATCTGATCGCGCAGGAACTGGTCGACCTCAGTCCGCTGCTGGGCCGGCTGGTGGCGGGCAGCCGGGATTTTCACTGAATCACCAAAGCCACCAAACCCGCGCCTTCGCGAGGACGACGCGGATCATGCGCGGATCATGCGATATCGGCCACCATGCTGTCGTCCCCCGCGAACGCAGCGACCCGGTGTCTTCAAACTTCTCCGCGCGGCCCCGCGAAAGCCGGCCCCAGCGGCCGCAGCCGCAATCCCGCCGGCAATTTCTTCCACGGCAGATCGGCCGGATCGGCCAGCAGCGGACCCGGCGCCTTGGCCACCAGCACCGCCTCGGCAATCGGCTGGAAGTCGGCGCGGAAATGCACCGAACTCTTGTTGACCAGGATCTTCATCCGCTCCGGCTCGACGCCGGCCATCCGGTACAGATTGCGATCGAGCATCTGGGCCTTGCCCGCGCTGACCACTACGTGCACGCCGCCGATCGTCAGCCGCGCCGCCGGGCCGACGTCGACGTCCATGCCGTTCATCATCGGACCGTCGAAGCGGCAGCGGCCGTCGGACAGCTGCGCGACGCGGAAGGTCGCCTCGAACGGCGCGTCGCCCGGCACGCCCGACTGGCCGCCGAGCGCGATCGTGATGTCGCTGCCGACGCCGGCGGCATGCGCGGCGCGCACGGCCTCGGGATCGACGATCAGCCCGATTGCGGCATCGGTGGCACCGGCGCGCACCAGCGCGCGCAGCATGCCGGTCGTGTTCGAGTCGCCGCCGGCGCCGGGGTTGTCCTGCGTGTCGGCGATCACCACCGGGCGGCTCGCCGCTTGCGACAGCCGCATCGCCTCCTGCACCGCCTCGTCCGGTGTCAGGAACGGCACCGCCCATTCCGGCTCGCGCGCGATCACGGCCTCGGTCAGCGCGGCGACCGCCTGCTCGATGCGCGCCGCGTCGTCGCCATAGCCCCACACCACGCCGCCGCATTCGGCGAAGTCCGCCGCCGGAAAGCCCGGCGTGAACGACAGCGACACCACGCCGTCCAGTTCGCGTTCGAGCTCGTCCAGCAGCGCGTAGATGCCGCGGGCCGGTTCGAGGAAGGTGCACTGGCCGTTGATCGGAATCAGGAAGGGCAGGCGCCGCGCGGCACGATGCAGCGGGCGGCCGTTGCCCGCGGCGAGCAAGCGTTGCAGCAATTGCGCCGCGCGCGCGCCGGTGTCCGCCATGTCGACGTGCGGATAGGTTCGGTAGGCGACCAGCGCATCGGCGCTGTCCAGCATGCGCTGCGTGACATTGGCATGCAGGTCGAGGCTGGCGACGATCGGCACGCCGGCGCCCACCACCGCGCGCAGCCGCGCCAGCAGCTCGCCTTCGCCGTCGTCGTGCGCGTCGGTCACCATCGCGCCATGCAGGTCCAGATAGATCGCGTCGGGCCGCTGCGCGCGCGCGGCATCGACGATCTCGCCGGCGATGCGTTCGAACGCGTCGGTGGCCACATGCGCCGAAGGGCTGGCGCCGGCCCAGATCACCGGCAGCAGTTCCGCTTCGTTGCTCGTCAGTCCGCGCGTCAGCTCGCCGATCGCGCGCAGGAAGCCGCCCGCCGGGATGTTGACGTCGCGCAGCGCCAGCACGTCGGCGCCGCGCACCATCGCGGGAAAGCCTTCGCCGCGGACGAAGTTGTCGTAGTGAGCCTTCGACGGCGCGAAGGTATTGGTCTCGTGCTGGAAACCGGCGAGGAGGATGCGCATGGATCGGTAGTCGGTCAAATCGAAACGTGGAAACGAGGCATGGGGCAAGCAAGGCCACGGCGCACATCAGCCCATCGCGGCGCACCGCGGCGGGCGCCAGCGCACCGTGGCGGGCATCGGCCCATCGCAGCGGGCGCCAGCGCACCGCGGCCGGCATCGCCCCATCGCAGCGGGCGCCACCGCACCGCGGCACGCATCAGCGCACCGCGGCGGGCATTCAACGCACCCCGGCCGGCGCGCGGTCCTTCGGCAGCCGGTTCAGCAGGATCGCCAGGCCGCCCGCGGCCAGCAGCGCCACCATCGCCAGCAGTCCGCCCTCCAGCGAACCGGTCAGGTCCTTGACCGCGCCGATCAGCGTCGGGCTGACGAAGCCGCCCAGCAAACCCAGGCTGTTGATCAGCGCGATGCCGCCCGCCGCGGCGGTGCCCTGCAGATATTCGGACGGGATCGCCCAGAACACCGTGTAGGCGGCCCACATCGCGGCCGTCGCGACGGTGATGCTGAGCAGCGACAGCGTCAGGTTGTCGGCGGTGAAGGCCGCGACCGCCAGCGTGGCGGCACCGACGAAGGCCAGCGTCGCGCTGTGCCAGCGCCGTTCCTGACGGCGGTCGGAGCTGCGCGCGGCGAGGAACATCAGGATCGCGGCGGCCACGTAAGGCAGCGCCGAATACATGCCGATCGCCATCGTGCTGGTCACGCCCGCGCCCTTCAGGATTGTCGGCAGCCAGAAGCTGACCGCGTAGATGCCGCTGATCAGGCAGAAGTAGCCGAAGGCCAGCGCATAGATGCGCGGATCGCGCAGCACCGTGGCGAAGCTGTGATGGCCGCCGCCGGCGCGCGCGGCGCCGATGTCGTGCGCCAGCAGCCGGCGCTCGTGGTCGGACAGCCAGCGCGCCTGCGCCGGCGTGTCGTCCAGAAAGAAGTAGGCGACCACGCCGAGCAGCACGCACGGCAGCCCCTCGATCAGGAACATCCATTGCCAGCCGGCCAGGCCGTGCGAGCCGGCCAGCGCGGTCATGATCCAGGTCGACACCGGGCCGCCCGCCATGCCGCCGATCGGGCCGGCCAGCATCACGATCGCCATCACGCGCGCCATGCGCGCGCCGCCGTACCAGTAGGTCAGATAGAAGATCATGCCCGGCGCGAAGCCGGCCTCGAACACGCCGAGCAGGAAGCGCAGCGCGTAGAAGCTGTGGGCGTCGCGCACGAACAGCATGCAGGCCGAGGTCGCGCCCCACAGCACCATGATGCGGCTGATGGTCTTGCGCGCGCCGATCCGTGCCAGCAGCAGATTGCTCGGCACCTCGAACATGACATAGCCGAGGAAGAAGATGCCGGCGCCCAGCCCGTAGACCGCGTCGCTGATGCCGACGTCCTGCTGCATCTGCAGCTTGGCAAAGCCGATGTTGACCCGGTCCAGGTAGGCGAACACGTAGCACAGCAGCAGGAAGGGCAGCACGCGCAGGCTGATCTTGCGATAGATCGGCGCCAGCGCGTCGGGCGTGGCGGCCATCGCGTTGGATGGATTCCACGAGGTGGTGGTCTGTTGCATCGATGTCTCCGGGTGCCGCGGGCACGGTGCGGGGTTGGCAGGACGGGCGCTTGTTATGAAGTTGCTGTGCTGTCGTTGTGCTGTGGTCGTGCTGTTGTTGTCCCGTTCGGCAGGCGTTCGCGACCAGGGCGACGCCAGCCTTCGCGCATTGTTGCCAACGCGGCCGTTGAGGAACAATAGCCATCGCTGTACGATTCCGTTGCTTTTTGGTCAACGCTCCGGTCAACGCTTGGCCGACGCTGGACGATCAACGCTTGGCCGACGCTGGACGATCAACGCTGGTCGTTCAACGCTGCTGGCCGCCACGACGCCCCCGCATGCAGACAACGTTCGAAGGAAACACCCCGTGCCCGTATCCCCCCGACTCGAACCGCGACGGCGCCTTGCCGGCCGGACTCAGCGAACGCCGGCTGCGTTATTTCTATGCGGCCGTTGCTGCCGGCTCGATCCGCGCCGCCGCCGACAAACTCGATGTCGAACCGTCGGTGATCAGCCGGCAGATCCAGCAGCTCGAAGGCGAACTCGGCGCGACACTGCTGGAGCGCCGTGGCCGCGGCGTGATGCCGACCGAGGCGGCCCAGCTGGTGCTCGACCACTACCGCGAGCGGCTGGCCGGCGAGGAGACGCTGCTGGCTCGGCTGCAGGAACTGAATGGGCTGCAGCGCGGGCAGATCCATATCGTCGCCGGCGAGGGCTTTATCGACGAGCTGATCCACGCGGTGCTCAACGAGTTCTGCCAGCGCTATCCGAAGATCCACGTCACGCTCGAGCTGATGAACGTCAACGAGGTGGTGCGCGCGGTCGCCGAGGATCGGGCGCACGTGGGCCTGGCCTATGCGCCGCCGCCGGAGCCGACGCTGCGCGTGCTGACGGCGCGACGCCAGCCGGTCTGCGTGATCGCACGCCCCGATCATCCGCTCGCCCGCCGCGGCAAGGCGCTGACCGTCGCGGACATCCTGCCGTATCCCGTCGGCCTGATGACGCCGGGCTTCGGCCTGCGCCAGGTGATCCAGCTGGTCGAGCTGACCGAGAAAGTCCGCTTCACCGCGGCGCTGACCACCAACTCGATCGCGGCGCTGAAGCACTACGCCAGCACCGGCCTGGGCGTGACCTTCCTGCCGGCGCTGGCGGTCGCGCGCGAGCTGGGCGACCAGCTGGTGGCGCTGCCGGTGCGCAACGCGGTGCTGGAGGCCGCCGACGCGCAGCTGATCGTGCGCGACAAGCGGCCGCGCTCGGCGGCGGTCAAGCGGCTGCTCGACTATCTGGCGGAGATGACGGTGCTGCGGGCCGACGGGGGAGGGCGCCGGCCGGGCACGCAGGGGGCGCAACCGGCGCACGGTTTGAGCGCCACGCAACGCACGGCGGCTTGCTATCCGGGACGTCCGAATGTGGCGTAAAGCCAACATGAAAACGCAGAAGTGGACATTGTCCATTTGTGTGCTATGGTTGTGAACGCTGTACACAACTGCGCGGAATGCCCGCGCGCCAATCCTCCCGTCAATGCTCCCGAAGCAAAGAACCCAAACAAAAAACCAGGAACCGCAAAAGGACACGCCATGCAGCACACACTCGATGACCGCAAGCGCTGGCTGGCGCTGATGGTCCTATGCCTGGGCGAGCTGATGATCGTGCTGGACACGACCATCGTGAACGTCGCCCTGCCGTCGATCCGCAACGAACTCGGTTTCACCGAGACCGCGCTGGTCTGGGTCGTCAACGCCTATATGCTGACCTTCGGCGGCTTCCTGCTGCTCGGCGGCCGGCTCGGCGACCTGTTCGGCCACCGCCGGCTGTTCCTGCTCGGCATCACGCTGTTCACGCTCGCGTCGCTGGCCTGCGGCGTGGCGCAATCGCAGGGCCTGCTGGTCGCCGCGCGCGCGGTGCAGGGCGTCGGCGGCGCGGTGGTGTCCGCGGTGGCGCTGTCGCTGATCATGGATCTGTTCTCGACGCCGTCCGACCGCGCCAAGGCGATGGGCGTCTATGGCTTCGTCTGCGCCGGCGGCGGCAGCATCGGCGTGCTGCTCGGCGGCCTGCTGACCAGCGCGTTGAGCTGGCACTGGATCTTCCTGGTCAACCTGCCGATCGGCGTCGCGGTCTACGCGCTGTGCCTGGCGCTGATTCCGAACCTGCCGGGCTCTGCCAATGGGCAGCGGCTCGACGTCGGCGGCGCGGTGACGATCACCGTCTCGCTGATGCTGGCGGTCTATGCGGTCGTCAATGGCAACGAGGTTGGCTGGCTGGCCACGCAGACCGTGTCGATGCTCGGCATCGCGGTGGCGCTGCTGCTGGTGTTCCTGCTGATCGAGTCGCGCGTCACCCATCCGCTGATGCCGCTGGGGCTGTTCCGGCTGCGCAATGTCGCGGTCTCCAACGTGGTCGGCGTGCTGTGGGCCGCGGCGATGTTCGCCTGGTTCTTCATCTCGGCGCTGTACCTGCAGCTGGTGCTGGGCTACACCCCGATGCAGGTCGGCCTGGCGTTCCTGCCGGCCAATCTGATCATGGCGGCGTTCTCGCTGGGGCTGTCGGCGCGTCTGGTGATGCGCTACGGCGTGCGCGTGCCACTGGCGGCCGGGCTGCTGCTCGCGGCGCTGGGCCTGCTGCTGTTCGCGCGCGCGCCGGTTGACGGCGGCTTCGTCGTCGACGTGCTGCCCGGCATGCTGCTGCTGGGCCTTGGCGCCGGCATCGCGTTCAATCCGGTGCTGCTGGCCGCGATGAGCGACGTCAAGCCGAGCGATTCCGGCCTGGCGTCGGGCGTGGTCAATACCTCGTTCATGATGGGCGGCGCCCTCGGCCTGGCGGTGCTGGCCAGCCTCGCCGCTGGTCGCACCGCGGGCGCGGCGGCTGCCGGCAGCGCGCCGGCCGAGGCATTGAACGCGGGGTACCACGCCGCCTTCCTGGTCGGCGCCATCTTCGCGCTGGTGGCCGCGGTGCTGGGCGGCATGCTGCTGCGCACGCGCACCGCGCCGGTGTCGGTGACGCCGGAAGGCGCCGAGGCGGCCGATGGTGTCGCCAATGGTGTTGCCGACGGTGTTGCCGGTGGTCTTGCCGGTGGTGCCGCCAGTGGTGCCGCCAGTGGTGCCGCCGGTGGTGTCGCCAGTGGTGCCGCCGGTGGTGCCGCCAGTGGTGTCGCCGGTGGTGCCGCCGGTGGTGCCGCCGATCATGCGCCCAACACGGGCATGGCCGCCCCCCATGGCGGCCATGCAGCCTGATGGTCACCGCGCTGAAGTTCTCCGTCGAACCGCCGCCGCGGACGACCTATCGCCACGGCGATCTGCGCCGCGCGCTGATTGACGCCGGCATCGCGCTGGCCAGCGACGGTGGCCCCGACGCCGTCGTGCTGCGCGAGGCCACGCGCCGTGCCGGCGTGGTGCCCAATGCCGCCTACCGGCATTTCGCCAACCGGCAGGCGCTGTTCGAGGCAGTACGCGCCGCGGCGCTGTCCGCGCTGGCGGTGGCAATGGAAGCGGAGCTGGCCGCAGCGGCCGCGCAGGTCGACGGCAATGATCCGGTCGCGAAGGCCCGCGCCAACCTGCGCGCCATCGGCGCCGGCTATCTGAAGTTCGCGCAGACGCAGACGGGTTTGTTCCGCACCGCCTTTGCCACGCCGACGATGGTGGAAGACGACAGCGATCCCGCCAAGGCCGGTCCCAGCGGCCTGAATCCCTTCCAGCTGCTCGGCGCCGCGCTGGACGCGCTGGTCGCGACCGGCGTGCTGCCTGCCGAGCGACGCCCGGGGGCCGAGTATCTGGCCTGGTCGGCGGTGCACGGGCTCGCGCTGCTGATCATCGACGGGCCGCTGCGCCATGCCGACGAAGCGCAACGGATTGCGCTGGGCGAGCGCGTGCTGGCGATGGTGGAGAAGGGGCTGTAGACCGGCGGCCGGTTCGTCGGGGGCGTGGGTCTTGCCGTCCGTTGCGACGTAGATTGCGACGTAGGTCGCGATGTCGATCGCTACGTGGTTTGCGACCCAGGCCCGGTTTCACACTCGGATGGCGATGCGGTAACACATCGCTATGCGCACATTCCGCACACGTTTCCAGTAGTCCGCGTTGGCAATGCCGGCAAAGATGGCGCCTGCATTTCACTCGACGAGGACGCATATGTTCACCGTACTGAAATCGTGGCTCCTTGGCGCCCGTGCGCCGCTGTATCTCTCCGCCACACCCGCCACCGGCCGCCTGACGCTGGCCGAGCGGCACAACGACGAGGTCTCCATCGCGTTCATCCGCGCCGATGTCAACGCGCCGCCCACCGCGGCGCGCGGGCACGGACAGGCCGTCGTCGCGATCTACCGGAGCAGGCAGAGCCGCGAGGAATACTTGGGCGAATGGCTGGCAGCACAGGCCGAGATCGGCCGGCACGCGCGGTCTTGCACCGCGGGCAACGGCCGCGGCGATACCGGCGGACAACCTCCAGCCGGCAGCGGCCGTGGCGATGCAGGCGGACAACTTCCCACTGGCAACGGCGGGGGCGATACCGGCGGGCAACCCCCGCCTTGCTGCGGCGAAGCGCGCGTTCCCACGGCATCGCACGATCGGCGCGAAGCGTTACGCCCGCACAATCGCCGCAATCCGCCGGCGCGGCCGCTTCGTCCCGGCCGGTTGCGCGGCCCGCAGAGGTCCGGCGACACCAGCATGGACCTCGATCGTCCCGCCCGGAATCTTCCGCCGGGGGAGGGAGCCCTGCCTGTCGAAGCACGCCGTGCACATCTCCCGTTGCCTGACCGAACTCGGCCAGGACGAGCCGTCGGGAGGCGCCGGGGTAGTCCGCATCGGGACGTTGGCGGGGATCGACGCGCTGGGACTGTCCCGATCGATCCAGGACATGGGACGAGGGTGGTGAGACGCACCCGGCGAGCCGCAATGCCGCAGGGTCGCAGGGTCGCAGGGTCGCAGGGTCGCAGGGGTCGCAGGGTCGCAGGGTCGCAGGGTCGCAGGGTCGTCGGGTCGCAGGGGGCGCAGGGTCGCAGGGTCGTCGGGTCGTCGGGTCGCCGGGTCGCAGGGGCGCCGATTCCCCCGGTTCGCCGGGTCCCGCGCCGCGCTTAGCCTGCCGCCGCCACCTTCACCGGCCGCCCCGTGAACGGATAGCTCGGATCGGTATAGCCCGGCGTGGACGGGTGTCCCGGCGCCACCAGCGCATCGACCATCGCTTCTTCCTCGGGCGACAGTGCCGCGCCGATCGCGCCGAAATAATCCTCGAACTGCGCGAGCGTGCGCGGGCCAGCGATCACCGAGCTGATCAGCGGATTGGCCAGCACCCAGGCGGTGGCGAACTGGCCGGCGGTCAGCCCGCGGCCCTCGGCGTGGGCCTTCAGCTGCTGCGCGATGACCAGCGATTCCTCGCGGAACTCGGTCTGCATCATGCGGCGGTCGGCGCGTCCGGCGCGGGTGCCGGCCTCCGGCGGCTGTCCCGGCAGATACTTGCCGGTCAGCACGCCGCGCGCGACCGGGCTGTAGGGCACCACGCCGAGCCCGTAGTATTCGCAGGCGGGCAGGATCTCGACCTCGGGCATCCGGTTCAGCAGGTTGTAGTAGGGCTGGCAGGCGGCCGGCCGCGGCACGCCCAGCTGGTCGCACAGCCGCGCGATCTCGGCGATGCGCCAGCCGCGGAAGTTCGACACCGCCCAGTAGCGGATCTTGCCGTCGCGCACCAGATCGCCCATCGCGCGCACCGCCTCCTCGAGATTCTCGTGGGCGTAATCCCGATGCAGATACAGGATGTCGATGTAGTCGGTCGCCAGCCGGCGCAGGCTGTCCTCGACCTCGCGCAGCATCCAGACGCGCGAGTAGTGGCCGCGGTTCGGCGCCGAGCCCATCGCGTTGCCCAGCTTGGTGGCCAGGATCCATTCCTGCCGATCGGCCTCGATCAGCCGGCCCACCATCTGCTCGGAGCCGCCCTTGCTGTAGACGTCCGCGGTGTCGATGAAATTGACGCCATGGTCGCGCGCGCTGGCGACGATGCGGCCGGCCTCGGCCTCGTCCGTCTGGTCGGCGAACATCATGGTGCCCAGGCACAGTGCGGACACCTTCAGATTGCTGCGGCCCAGGCGGCGGTATTCCATCTTGAATTCGGACATGGCGATTCCTTGGAGATCGGTTCGAACGGAAACGGGGAGGCGGTACGCCGGAAAGCCGCAGGGGCACCGGAGTGCCCCTGTGGATGGCGAGTCTGACGACCCGGCCATGATACCCCCGTGACGATCTACTGATACAACACCTTCGGCAGCCACAGCCCGATGTCCGGGAACATGTACAGCAGCACCAGCGCCACCACCTGGATCGCCATGAACGGCAGCATGCCGCCGAAGATCTGGTTCAGCGTGACATGCGGCGGCGCCACGCCCTTCAGGTAGAAGGCGGCCATCGCGACCGGCGGCGACAGGAAGGCGGTCTGCAGGTTCAGCGCGACCAGCAGGCCGAAGAACAGCGGATCGATGCCGAAGTTGTCGAGCAGCGGCACGAAGATCGGCATGAAGATGATGATGATCTCGGTCCATTCCAGCGGCCAGCCCAGCAGGAAGATGATCACCTGGGCCAGGATCATGAACTGCAGCGGCGTCAGGTCCATCGACATCACCCACTGCTCGACCAGCGCCTGGCCGCCCAGCAGCGCGAACGCGGCCGAGAAGATCGACGAGCCGACGAACAGCCAGCAGACCATCGCGCTGGTCTTGGCGGTCAGGAACACCGACTCCTTGACGACGCCATAGTTGAGCTGCCCGTAGGCTGCCGCCAGCAGCGCGCCGCCAAGCGCGCCGACCGCCGCGGCCTCGGTCGGCGTGGCCAGGCCGAACACGATCGAGCCGAGCACGGCGAGGATCAGCACCGCCAGCGGGAAGAATGACGACAGCAGTTGCTTGAAGATCTCCATCCGCGCGAAGTCGAAGCGCCAGTAGAAGTACGCCATCGCCACGCAGACCACGGCCAGCGTGATCCAGAACCAGTTTGGCACCTGCGGCGCGGTGGCTGGGGGGATTGGCCGTGTCGGCACCGGGAGGGCTGGGTGCCGCCGCGCCCGGGCTGGGTGCGTTGCCGGCCTGCGGCAATTCGGCAGCCGGCGTGGCCGGGGCGGCCGAGTCGGCTGGGGCCGGGGCCGCGGCTGCGGCAGGCGCGCTGTCCTCGCTCGGCGGCGGCGCCAGCGTATCGAGCCCGGCGGACTCTTCGGTGCCCGCCGCGCCCAGCTCCATCAGCGTCGAGTCGATGGCCGCCGGCGGCGCGGCGGTGACGCCGGCATAGATCGAGCCCATCAGCAGCGCCACCACCAGCGCGGGCAGGACCGCGATGCCGAACTGGCGCATCAGCTGGCCGGTCGGGATGGCGGCGTTGCGACGGCCCTTGAGCGCGGTCAGCAGCGCGGGCAGGGCGCGCGCGCCGATGGTGTCGCGCAGCCGCTGCTGCAGCGGCGGCAGCGGGACCTCGCGCTCGGCCATCGGCAGCGGCGGGGCGAGCCGCGGCCGCAGCTTGGCCAGCACGATCACGTAGATCAGGTAGAGCCCGGTCAGCATCAGGCCGGGGAAGAAGGCGCCCGCGTACAGCTGCACCACCGAGACGCCGGCCGTCGCGCCATAGACGATCAGCAGCACCGACGGCGGGATCAGGATGCCGAGGCAGCCGCCCGCGGTCACCGCGCCCGCCGACAGCGACGCGCTATAGCCGGCGCGCAGCATCGCCGGCAGCGCCAGCAGCCCCATCAGCGTGACCACCGCGCCGACGATGCCGGTCGCCGTCGCGAACACCGCGCAGGTGATCACCGTGGCGACGGCCAGCGAGCCGGGCAGCCAGGCCAGCGCCAGATGCAGGCTGCGGAACAGCCGCTCGATCAGGTTGGCGCGCTCGACCAGGTAGCCCATGAAGACGAACAGCGGCACCGAGATCAGCACGTCGTTGGTCATCACCGCATAGGTCCGCTGCACCATCAGGTCCAGCGTCTGCTGCACGGCGATGTTCGGATCGGCATGGCGATAGGCGAGCCAGGCGAACAGCACGCCCATGCCCATCAGCGTGAAGGCGGTCGGAAAGCCCAGCATGATCGCGGCGACGATCAGCGCCAGCATCAGCAGGCCGAGATGGCCGTTGGTCCATTCCGAAGGCGACGGCATCAGGATGAAGACCGCCGCGACGATCAGCACCATCAGCGTGGCGCCGAACCACAGTTCCTTTCTCATCGCGGCGCTCCGTCGGTTTCGCGCGCTGGCTTGTGTTCGCGGCCGTCGCGATCGTTGCGATCGTCGCGCGGGACGCGGGGATCGAGCGGGTCGCCCGGGCCCGCGTCGGGCGTGGGCGCATCGCGTCGAACGGTTGCATCGGATGGAGCGCGGTCAGCAGCTTCATTGCGTGGATCGCGCTCATCGCCTTCAACGGGACCAAGGCGCTCGTCTCGCTCTGCGCCACCCTCCGCCACCGCCGGCGTCGCCACCGTCCCCGCAGCGGCCTCGGCGCTGACCATCTGCTTGAGCTTGTCCACGTCGACTTCCTCGACGTCGCCCTCGCGCATCGGCCAATGACCGCGCTTCAGGCAGATCACGCAGCGGATCGTCTCCGCCACGCCCTGCAGCAACAGCAGGGCGCCCGCGACCGGAATCACCGCCTTGAAGGGATAGATCGGCGGACCGTCGGCTGCGATCGACGAGTGCTCGTTCTGCGCCAGCGACACCTCGAAGAAGTCGATGCCGGCCCAGGCCAGCGCGATCACGCCGGGAAAGAAGAAGGCCAGATACAGCACCAGGTCGATGCTGGCCTGCGCGCGCGGCGGCAGGAAGCCATAGAGGATGTCGCCGCGCACATGCCCGCGCTTGGCGAGCGTGTAGGCGCCGGCCAGCATGAACAGCGCGCCGTACAGCATGTTGCTGGCGTCGAACACCCAGGCATGCGGTGTCGACAGGACATAGCGCGAGAACACCTCGTAGCTGATCATCAACGTCAATGCGACGATCAGCCACGAGGCGGCCTGACCGATCAGGGTGCTGATCCTGTCGATCGCAAGCAGCAGGGATTGCACGATCGCGCCCCGCTGGTCAGCTGCGCTTGCTGAAGTAGTGCGTGGCGGCCATCCGATAGTCGACGTTGGTGTCGTTCTGCCAGCGGGTGCTGCGCTGCGCGAACGCCTTCATCGAGTCGTTGACCTTCTTGAACATCGGGTTTTCCTTTTCCTTGCGCGCCACGACTTCGTCCCAGATCTTCAGCTGCGCCTGCAGCACCGAATTGGGCGTCGCGTAGAACTTCACGCCCTGCTGCTGCAGCGCCTGATAGTCCTTCGAGTAGCGGTCGATGGCCTTCATCGACATGTCGGCCGAGGCGGCGTCCACGGCGTTGGCGATCAGCGCGCGCAGCTTGGGCGGCAGCGCGTCGTAGCGCTTCTTGTTGAAGAGGATCTCGAACTGTTCCGAGCACTGGTGGAAGCTGCGCAGCATGCAGACCTTGGACACGTCCTGGAACCCCAGCGCGCGATCCGAGCTCGCGTTGTTGAACTCGGCCGCATCGAGCAGGCCGCGGTCCAGCGCCGGCACGATCTCGGCCCCGGGCAGCGCGTTCACCGCCGCGCCCAGCCCCGTGAAGATATCGATCGACAGGCCGACGGTGCGGAACTTCAGGCCCTTGAAGTCCTCCGGCTTGGTGATCGGCTTCTTGAACCAGCCGAGCGGCTGCGTCGGCATCGGTCCATACAGGAAGGACACCACGTCCAGGTTCAGGCTGCGGTAGATCTCCTGCTGCAGCTCCTTGCCGCCGCCGTACTTGTGCCAGGCCAGCAGCATGTTGGGGTCCATGCCCCAGGCCGGTCCCGAACCCCACAGCGCCAGCGCGGAGTTCTTGCCATACCAGTAGGCGATCACGCCGTGGCCGCCGTCGAGCGTGCCCTTGCTGACCGCGTCGATCAGATCGAACGCCTTGACCACCGCGCCGGCCGGCAGCAGCTCGATCTTCAGCTCGCCGCCCGACATGTCGTTGACCTTGGCGACAAAGTCGCCGGCGAACTCGTGAAAGATGTCCTTGCTGGGCCAGGTGCTTTGCCAGCGCATCGTGATCGGACCCTGGGCCTTGACGATCGCCGGAAATCCCAGCGCCGTTGCACCGACCGCAGCCCCAGCCCCGCCCAGAAATCCCCGTCGCGATACCGCACCGCGCTTGTTTTTCGCTGCCATGCTGTCTTCCCCCTTGCTGCTGTTGACGACACCGGAGGCAGCGCCGCGAGTGCGCCAGCCTCGAACCGTTGATGCGACGTCTGGAATTGCGATGCGGAGGCCGGCCCGGTGGCGAATGCCGAATTGGAAGGGGGGCGGCATGCAAGTGGTTTGTAATTGACTTCATGTTAGGAATTGCAACCAAGCGCAACAATGTAGGGATTACCCGTGACGGATCGGCCCTGTGATCGCGTGCCGTTTCGGGACACGCGGCATGTCTGCTGCTTGTCTGCACCATGTCTACGGCATGTCTGGCGAAGGCCCTGTCGCGGACCTTTCCAAGGGGGCGAAGCGGCCCGATTTGCATGACCTTTCGGCCACTTCGATGGTCGGAGCGGCTACAGTAACGAAGACCGGCCATCGCGCCATTTTTTCGCCAGGAGCCCTCGCATGCCCGATCCCTCGAATCAGCCCAGCCCGGCGAGCCCGGCGACTCCAACCAGCCAGGCCAACCAGAAGATCCAGTTCCCGGGCCATGACGGTCAGCCGCTGGCGGGCCGCCTCGACATGCCGGCGGGCCCGGTCAAGGCCTACGCGCTGTTCGCGCACTGCTTCACCTGCGGCAAGGACGTGGTGGCGGCCAGCCGCATCGCCCAGGCGCTGACCCAGCACGGCATCGCGGTGCTGCGCTTCGACTTCACCGGCCTGGGCGGCAGCGGCGGCGATTTCGCCAATACCAATTTCTCGTCCAACGTCGCGGACCTGCATGCGGCTGCCGACTACATGCGCCAGCATCTGCAGGCGCCGGCGCTGCTGATCGGCCATAGCCTGGGCGGCGCCGCCGTGCTGGCGGCGGCCGATGGCATTCCCGAGGCGAGGGCGGTGGCGACCATCGCCGCGCCGAGCGATCCGTCGCATGTGGTCGGCCTGCTGCGCGAGCACGCCGACACCATTGCCGCCCAGGGCGAGGCCGAAGTACAGCTGGCCGGCCGTCCGTTCCGCATCCGCAAGCAGTTTCTCGACGACGTCGCCGAA
Source organism: Cupriavidus sp. H18C1 (assembly GCF_049311595.1). Classification (NCBI taxonomy): domain Bacteria; kingdom Pseudomonadati; phylum Pseudomonadota; class Betaproteobacteria; order Burkholderiales; family Burkholderiaceae; genus Cupriavidus; species Cupriavidus sp. H18C1. Next base: position 2,034,402 of record NZ_CP186009.1, on the reverse strand, counting down.
CAGGCGCTGTTGCCCAAGGTGTCGAAGCTGCGCCGCGCGCTGCTGGTGATGCATTCCCCGGTCGACGGCACGGTCGACATCGACAATGCCACGCAGCTGTTCATCGCCGCCCGCCATCCGAAGAGCTTCGTCTCGCTGGACCACGCCGACCATCTGCTGACGCGGCGCGAGGACGCGACCTATGTCGCCAACACCATCGCCGCCTGGAGCCAGCGCTACCTTGGCATCGATGCGGCCACGCTGCCGGCCGCGGCGGTCGAGGAGGGGCTGGTGCGGGTCGAGGAGAACCATGCCGGCAAGTTCCAGCAGCAGGTCACGGTCGGCAAGCATCGGTTGCTGGCCGACGAGCCGGTCTCGTTCGGCGGCCTGAACGGCGGACCGGCGCCCTACGATCTGCTGCTGGCGGCGCTGGGCGCCTGCACCTCGATGACGATCCGGATGGTGGCCGAGCGCAAGGGCTGGCCGCTCGAACACATCAGCGTGTCACTGAGGCACGAGAAGATCCATGCCGCCGACTGCGCGGAATGCGACACGCGCGACGGCAAGGTCGACTGGATCGAACGCGAGGTCACGCTGCGCGGGCCGCTGGACGCGCAGCAGCGCGAGGCCCTGCTGGCCATCGCGGACAAGTGCCCGGTGCACCGAACCTTGCATTCGGAGGTGGTGGTGCGCACGCGCGCGGCGCCGGCGGAAGGGGCCGGCGAACCGGCCATGGGCCCGGGCGGGGGAGGGCGCGAGCCTTGGCGGCAAGGCGCCTGGCGGCTGATCGGGCCCCGGGCTGCCGGGCTGTGCCGGCCCGGGCTGGTCCTTGCGGGCGTGCCGCCGCCATCCGTAGCCATTGTCAATTTGTGGAGATCGCCTGTGCAAACCGATGCAAATCCGACCAACAAGGCCGACAAGACGACCACCAGCGCGACGCCCGGCACGATCGCCAGCACGACCCCCGGCGGCGGTGCCGCCATCCCGGCCACGCTGATTCCCGGCGACGGCATCGGCCCGGAAATCATGGACGCGACCTTGCAGGTGCTGGACGCGCTGGGCGCGCCGTTCGCCTGGGAGACGCAGCAGGCCGGCATGGCCGCGCTGGAGGCGAGCGGCGACCCGCTGCCCGAGGCCACGCTGGACAGCATCCGCCGTACCGGCCTGGCGCTGAAGGGGCCGCTGACCACGCCGGTGGGCGGCGGCTTCCGCTCGGTCAATGTCAGGCTGCGCGAGCTGTTCCAGCTCTACGCCAACGTGCGGCCGGCGCGCACGCTGGTGCCGGGCCGCTACCAGGACATCGACCTGGTGCTGGTGCGCGAGAACGTCGGCGGCTTCTATGTCGCGCACGACTACTACATCGCGGTCGGCGACGATCCGCGCGCGGTGGCGGTGTCCACCGGCACCAATACGCGCGCCGACTGCCTGCGCATCGCCCGCTTCGCCTTCGAATACGCGCTGCGCAACGGCCGCAGGAAAGTCACCGTGGTCCACAAGGCCAACATCCTGAAGGCGCTGACCGGCATCTTCCTGGAGGCCGCGCGCGAGGTGGCGGCCGATTATGCGGGACGGGTCGAGATGGAGGACCGCATCGTCGACGCCTGCGCGATGCAGCTGGTGCTGGACCCGTGGAAGTTCGACGTGCTGCTGTGCACCAACCTGTTCGGCGACATCCTGTCGGACCAGATCGCCGGGCTGGTCGGCGGGCTGGGCCTGGCGCCCGGCGCCAATATCGGCGATCACGCGGCGGTCTTCGAGGCGGTGCACGGCTCCGCGCCGGACATCGCGGGCAAGGGCGTGGCCAATCCGGTCGCACTGATGCTGGCCGCCGGCCTGATGCTCGAGCACGTCGGCCGCCAGGACCTGGCGCAGCGGATGCGCACCGCGATCGACCAGACGCTGAACGAGGACAACATCCGTACCGGCGACCTGAAGGGCAAGGCCAGCACGCGGGAGTTTGCGGACGCGGTGGTGCGGCGGTTGGGGTGAGGGGGGCTGGGGCGAGACGGCCGGGGTGAGGCGGCTGGGGTGAGGCTGCCGAGGTGCGGCCGCTGAGGTGGCCAGCCGCGTTGAAGCCGTGATGAGGCGGCCCGGGTCCGGGGGGAGGCGGCGAGGCGGAGCGGTCCGCATTGACAAAGAAAGCGCCGTTCTATACGGTGCACGGTCGCCGCGCGCCCGGCTGCATCCGCCCGCCGCGCCCGCGACCCGCCGATCCGCTCACCCATCACCGATGCCCCGTAAAGCCGCCCAGGTTTCCGAAGCCGACAAGCATGCCGCCGAGGGCGGCGCGGTGGCGGTGGATCGCGCGCTGTTCCTGCTGCGGGCATTCCGGCTCGGCGATACCGCGCTGACGCTGGCCGAGCTGGCGCAGCGCTCCGGCCTCTACAAAAGTACGCTGCTGCGGCTGCTCGCCTCGCTCGAGCATGCGCGGCTGGTCGTGCGGCATGCCGACGGCCGCTACGGCCTCGGCCCCGAAGTCGCGCGCCTGCATGCCGTCTATGCCGCGTCGTTCTCGCTGGAAACCGCCGTGATGCCGGTGCTGCGCCAGCTGGTGCAGGACACCCGCGAGAGCGCCGCCTTCCATGTCGAGCAGGGCGAGCACCGGCTATGCCTCTATCGCGTCGATTCCCCGCAACCGGTGCGTGACCATGCTCGCGCCGGCGATCTGCTGCCGCGCAACCGCGGCGCTGGCGGGCGCGTGCTGCGCGCCTTCGCCGGCGCGCGCGGCCAGTTGTACGACACCATTCGCCGCGAGGGCGTGGCGACGCTGGTCGGCGACCGCGTGCCCGATATCGCCGGCGTGTCGGCCCCGGTGTTCGGCCCCGGCGGCGAACTGCGCGGTGCGCTGACGCTGACGTGCCCGGCCTCGCGCTACCGGCCGGATTTCCGCGTGGACGTGCTGCGCGCCGCCCGCGCGCTGACCGAAACGCTGGGCGGCAGTTTCCCCTTCGACGACTGAGCGCGCGCCGCTCGGCCGGCGGCCCGGCCGATGCCGCCGCCGGTCCATGCCCGACTCAAGGGGGATGCCCGGCGCCGGGGCGCCAGCTATCATCAAAGGTTTTTGGGACGAGCGGCCGTGCCGCCGGGGCATATGCAACGCGGCATTTTCCGAGGGATACCGTGCAGCTAGACCAGCACAGCATTGTGATCGTCATGATGGTGGTGTTTTCCAGCACGCTGCTGATCTCGACGGGCCTTGTGTTCGCGCTGATCCGCACCGATGCCGGCCGCCTATGGGCCGGCGGCCACCTGGTGCTGTCGGCGGGCGGCCTGGCGCTGACGATCAACGCGGCCACGGTGCATCTGGTCGAAGTGGGCGCGGTGGCGGTGATGGTCTATCTGGCCGGCAAGCTGACGATCTATTGCGGCGTGCGCGTGCATCAGGGTTTGCCCGGATTCACCCGCATGCAGGGCGCCGCCGTGGTGGTCACCGTCGCCGCCGCGCTCGATGCGCTGACCGGCGCGCATCCGGTGCTGCAGCTGCATCGCGTCGCCTATGTCGCGCTGGCGCTGCTGTCGCTGACGACGATCCTGGTGCTGTTGCGCTCGCGCGTGCGCCATAGCGAGATCGGGCTGCCGCTGGTGCTGTTGGCGAGCGCGGTGCAGCTGTGCGCGCAGCTCTATGGCGCGTCCTCGGCCTGGCAGGCCGACGGTGGGATTTCCGCGTCGCCGTTCAACGCGGGCAGTCTGGCCCACGATGCCACCTACAACGCCGTGGTGGTGCTCGCCCCGCTGGTGGCGACGCTGCTGGGGCTGTTCGGTTTCACCGTGATGGCGCTGGAACAGGTGATCGCCAACAAGGAGCGCGGCGCCCGCATCGACGGGCTGACCGGCCTGCTGAACCGCGCCGCGCTCGACAACGCCGCCAGCCGGCTGATCGTGTCGGCGCTGCGCAACCGGCAGGCGGTCGCCTGCCTGGTCATCGACGTCGATCATTTCAAGCAGGTCAACGACCGCAGCGGCCATCGCGCCGGCGATGCCGTGCTGCAGGCGATCGCCGAGGCGCTGGACAACTCGCGCCGCGCCTCCGACGTGGCCGGCCGCTACGGCGGCGAGGAATTCTGCGTGCTGTGTCCCCATACCGACGAGCATCAGGCCACCGCGCTGGCCCGGCGGATCCTGCGCAAGGTGCGCGCGATTCCGCTGCCCGGGCCCGCCGGCAAGTTTGCCAGCGTCAGCATCGGCGTGGCGCAGCTGCGCGACGACGGTTCCGATTCGGTGGGGCTCTGGCAGCAGTTGTTCGGCAACGCCGACCGCGCGCTGTACGAGGCGAAGCGGCGCGGGCGGGACCGCTATGTGCTGGCGTCCACGCTGGAGCGCGAGGAGGCGATCGCCGCGGCGGCGGAAGCGGGGCGGGCGTCCGCATTGGACGCGGCCATTGACGCCGTGGAGTCCGCTGCGCCGTCGGATCCCGCGCTCGCGGCCGATCTTCCCGCCGACACGCGCTGACCTGCCGGCCGCGGCGCTTCCCAACGCACTACTCCTGTCCGTCCGAGCGTTCGTCGGACCGTTCACCCGACCGTTCGCCCGACGGTTCGTCCGACCGTTCACCTCGCCGCCCCCCCGGCCGACCACCCGGCCGACCACCCGATGACTGCCGGGGCGTCAGCCCTCCGGCACATCGCGCGGCGGGTGCCCGTCATAGCTCCAGATGAATTCCCGCGGCATCGGCCCCTTGTTGCGGCCGCCTTGCTCGGTCTGCTCCCACGCGTGCGCCAGGATGCCGACCGAGCGGGACAGGCAGAACAGCCCGCGCGCCAGCGGCGGCGGAAAGCCCAGCTCGGCGTAGATCACCGCGGTGGCGCCGTCGATATTCATCGGCACCGGCCGCGATCGGCCCGCGCCCAGCTCGACCTCCACCGCCCGCGCGATCGCGGCGAACCGTCCGCCGACCACGCCGTCGGCGGCGGCCTGGTCGACCAGTTCGAGCAGCCGGGGCGCGCGCGGATCGACCGGATGGAAGCGATGGCCGAACCCCGAGACGTACTTGCCGTGCAGCTCGCGCCAGGCCTGCAGGCCCGCGCGCACCGCGTCCGGCAGCGCCAGTCCCGCGTCGGCGCGCGCCGCGATATCCAGATAGAGCGCCACCGCCTGCTCGCCGGCGCCGCCATGCACGTCGCCCAGCAGATTGACGGCCGACGCCATCGCATTGTTCAGGGCCACGCCGCAGGTCGCCGCCATGCGCGCCACCGCGATGCTGGGCGCCTGCGGGCCATGGTCGACCGCGGACATCAGCGCGGCGTCGAGCAGCGCCGCCTGGCCTGGCGGCGGCAGCTCGCCGCGCAGCATCAGCCAGATCATCTGCGCGAACGACACGCGCCCGATCAACTGCTCGATCGGATAGCCGCGATAGCGGATCACGCCGGGCTGCATGTCGATGATGGCGCTGTGCCACCAGTCTTCGGCGCGGCGCTGGCCGGCGTCCGGGGTGGAGGGATCGAATGCGGTCATAGGGCGCGCTCCGCCTGCATGGTGTCGATCTGCTCGGCCGTATAGCCGAGTTCGAGAAGGATGTCGCGCGTGTGCTGGCCCAGCTCGGGCGGCGGCGCATCGACGGCCGGCGCGGCCCCGTCGAGCTTGAAGCCGGTGCGCAGCAGACGCAGGTCGCGCCCCACGCCGGGAACATCCGGAAACTCCGCGACGATGCCGCGCGTGGCGACCTGCGGATGGGCCAGCGTCTGCGGCACCGTATAGACGGGACCGGCCGGCACGCCCGCCTGGTTCAGCAGCGGCCACCAGTGCGCGGTGGGCTGGCGCGTCAGCTCCGCCTCCAACTCCCGCTGCAGCGCGGCGCGGTGCTGCAGCCGCGCCTGCCGCTCGGCAAAGCGCGGGTCCGTGGCCAGCTTCGGCCGGCCGATCACGCGGCAGACCGCCTCGAACTGTTCCTGCTTGTTGGCGGCGATATTGATCAGCCCGTCGCCGGTGCGGAAGGTCCCCGACGGACTTGCGGTCATGTTGTCGTTGCCCATCGGCGCCGGTTCGCGCCGGGCCACCAGGTAGTTCGACACCACCCAGCCCATTGTCGCCAGCGTCGATTCGAGCATCGACACGTCGATCAGATAGCCCTCGCTGCGATCGCGATCCGCTAGCGCCGCGGCCACCGCCAGCGCCGCCGTCAGCCCGCCGACGGTGTCCGAGACCGGATAGCCGACGCGATACGGCGCGGTCTCGGCATCGCCGGTGATGCTCATCACGCCGGCCATGCCCTGGATGATCTGGTCGTAGGCCGGCAGGTCGGCCAGCGGGCCGTCCTGGCCGAAGCCGGAAATCGCGCAATAGATCAGCCGAGCATTGTCCTGCTTCAGCGTGTCGTAGCCGAGCCCGAGCCGCGCCATCACGCCCGGGCGGAAGTTCTCGACCAGCACGTCGGACTCGCTGACCAGCCGGCGCAGCGCCTGCTTGCCGAGCGGATGCTTCAGGTTCAGCGTGATCGAGCGCTTGCCGGGGTTCTGCGCGAGGAAGGACACGCCCATCAGCCTGCGGTTCAGCTCGGCGTCGGCGCCCAGTTGGCGCGCCAGGTCGCCGGTGCCGGGCGTCTCCACCTTGATCACGTCCGCGCCCAGATGCGCCAGCTGGTGGCAGCAGAAGGGGCCGGCCAGCACGTTGGTGAGGTCGAGCACACGGATGCCGCGCAGTGGTTTGCGGCGGTCTTTCGGCGCGGCCCCGGGTGGGCTGCCGTTGGAGGAGTCGGGATTCATGGCGATCTCGCCGAAGTTCGCTTGTATTCCGTACAACAGAACATCGGTCTTTTGAAAGGAACAATGCGCGCCAGCATAGAAGCGGGGAACGGGGGCTGTCAAGGCGAGCGGGCGCGGCCGGCTTGCATTCGGCCTTGTTGCTATAATCGCCCGACCCCCAACACCGATCGCGGGTTTGCACGCGCACCGGTCGTGGTCCCGCCCCGCCGGCTGCCTCGCGATGTCATTGCGTGACGAGGAGTGATGTGGCTGAAATCCAGATCGCCTTGACCGGTTCGCCGCCCGCCGTGGACCCCGTGGACACCAAGGATCGGCCGGATTCCGCCGTCTCCCTCGCGCCATCCCTCCCTCCGTTCACCGCCCCCACTGACCTCGCCGACTCGCGGCTCGACGCCGCGATCGCGCACGCCGTCGACGCACTGATCGCGCGGCAAAGGCCCGACGGTCATTGGGTGTTCGAGCTCGAGGCCGATACCACGATCCCGTCCGAATACGTACTGCTGGTCCACTACCTGGGCGAGCCGGCCGATCCCGCGCGGGAGGCGCGCATCGCGCGCTATCTGCTGCGCCGGCAGAACGATGACGGCGGCTGGCCGCTGTTCCATGGCGGCGCGTCCGATATCAGCGCCAGCGTCAAGGCGTATTTCGCGCTGAAGATGATCGGCGAGCCGGTCGATGCGCCGGCGATGCGGCGCGCGCGCGAGTGCATCCTGGCGCTGGGCGGCGCCGAAGCGAGCAATGTGTTCACGCGCACGCTGCTGGCCCTGTACGGCGTGATGCCGTGGCGCGCGGTGCCGCTGATGCCGGTCGAAATCATGCTGCTGCCGCTGTGGTTTCCGTTTCATCTGTCCAAGATCTCGTACTGGGCGCGCACGGTGATCGTGCCGCTGCTGGTGCTGAACACGCTGCGTCCGTGCGCGCGCAATCCGCGCCGCGTCGGCATCGACGAACTGTTTCGCCGGCCCAGCCAGGCCGCGAGGATGCCGGGCAGGGCGCCGCACCAGAGCCGCTTCTGGTATGCGGTGTTCCGCGGCGTCGATGTCGCGCTGCGCGTGCTCGAGCCCCTGTCGCCGCGGGCGCTGCGCCGGCGCGCGATGCAGCAGGCCGAGCGCTTCGTGCGCGAGCGCCTGAACGGCGACGACGGCCTCGGCGCGATCTTTCCGGCGATGGTCAATGCGGTGATGATGTTCGACGCGCTCGGCGTGCCGCGCGACGAACCCGCGGTCGCGCAGGCCCGCGCGGCGCTGGACCGTCTGCTGGTCGAGCATGGCGGCGACGGCGACGAGACGTACTGCCAGCCCTGCTTCTCGCCGGTGTGGGACACCTCGCTGACCTGCCATGCGATGCTCGAAGCCGGTGGCGAACGCGCGCTGGCGGCGGCGCGGCGCGCGCTCGACTGGCTGCTGCCCCTGCAGGTGCTCGACGTGCGCGGCGACTGGGCGGTGCGCCGCCCGCATCTGCGCCCCGGGGGCTGGGCCTTCCAGTATGCCAATCCCCCACTATCCCGATGTCGACGATACGGCCGTGGTCGCGATGGCGCTCGATCGCGCCGCGCGCAGCGACACGCGCTGGCGCGGTGACGTCGGCCCGGCGCTGGCCCGGGCGCGCGAATGGATCGAGGGCATGCAGAGCAGCGACGGCGGCTGGGGCGCGTTCGAGCCGGAGAACACGCACAGCCATCTGAACAGCATCCCGTTCGCCGATCATGGCGCGCTGCTCGACCCGCCCACCGCCGACGTGTCGGCGCGCTGCCTGTCGATGCTGGCGCAGCTGGGCGAACTGCCGGCGAACAGCCGCGCCGCCGCGCAAGCGCTGCGCTATCTGCTCGATCAGCAGGAGGCCAACGGCAGCTGGTATGGGCGCTGGGGTACCAACTACCTGTATGGCACCTGGAGCGCGCTGTGCGCGCTGCAGGCGGCCGGGCTCCGCCCCGATGCGGCGCCGGTGCGCCGCGCCGCGCAGTGGCTGTTGTCGGTGCAGAACGAGGACGGCGGCTGGGGCGAGGACGGCAGCAGCTACCGGCTCGATTACCGCGGCCACGAAAGCGCGCCGAGCACGCCGTCCCAGACCGCCTGGGCGCTGCTGGGGCTGATGGCGGCCGGCTGCCGCGATCTGCTGGCGGTCGCGCGCGGCGTCGACTATCTGCTGCGCGAGCAGCGCGCCGACGGGCTGTGGGACGAGCAGCATTTCACCGCGGTCGGCTTTCCGCGCGTGTTCTATCTGCGCTATCACGGCTATGCGCGGTATTTCCCGCTGTGGGCGCTGGCGCGCTACCGCAATCTCGGCAATCCCGGCAGCCTTGCCAATCCCGGCGACCCGGGTGATCCCGGCAATCGTGGAGGCCTCGGCAGTTCGGCCGATGCCGCCGTTGCCAACGATTTCGCGGGCCGCATGCCATGGGGCATGTGACAGATTCCGTGAACTGCCCCGATGCCGATGCGCCGCGCTGGCTCGTCGTCACCGGCATGGCCTTCGAGGCGCGGCTGCTGAACTGGCCAGACGCAACGACACTGAGCGGCCTGCGCGTCGATGCCCTCGACCATGCGCTCACCGCCGCGCTCGCCCCCACGATTACGGTCGCGCTGACCGCCGCGCTGAGCCCCACGGTTACGGCCGCGCTGACGGCCCCTTTGCGCGACGGCAAGGAACCGGCGCACCGCTACGCCGGGCTGATCAGCTTCGGCGTTGCGGGCGGACTCGATCCCGCGCTGCCACCCGGCAGCGTGATCGTCGCCGATGCCGTGGCGGCTGGCGGCTCGCGCTTCGATACCGACGCCCGCTGGGCCAGCGCGATTCGTCTCGCCTTGCCCGGGGCGGTTGGCGGCACGATCGCGGGCGTCGACACGCCAGCCGCGGCCGTTGCCGACAAGCGCGCGCTGCATGCGGCGACGGGCGCGGTGGCCGTCGACATGGAATCGCACCGCGTTGCCGCCGCGGCGCGAGCGGCGGGGCTGCCGTTCGTGGTGTGCCGGGCGATTGCCGATCCGGCGGCGCGCCGCATTCCGCCCGCGGCGCTGGCCGCGTTCGGTGCCGACGGCGGCATCGCGATGCGCGCGCTATGCGCGAGCGTGCTGAATCAGCCGGCGCAATTGGGCGAGCTGCTGCGGCTTGCCGGCGATGCCGCCGCGGCGCGGCGCGGCCTGCGCCGGCTGGCGGCCGTGCTGCCAAGCTCGGCGGGCGAATCGCGCGATCATTGGGGGGCTGGGGCTGGGGCTGGGGCTGGGGCTGGGGCCGGGGCCGGAGCTGGAGCTGGAGCTGGAGCTGGAGCCGGGGCCGGAGCCGGAGCCGGAGTGTGGGCTGGAGTTGGGGCGGGGCCAGAGGTCGGGGCTGGCACTGGAGTTGGGGCCGGGGCGGGGCTTGAGCCGACCTCGGGCCCGGGCGTCGCCGTCGCTGGCGACGCTCCGCCGGCCGCGCCGGCGCCTTCGTCTCCGTCATCGCCATAGTCCGGCAGATCGCCGGACTCCCCACCGCGCAGTCGCTGGCGGCGCTGCTGCAGATAGGCGTCGCGCACGAAGCTGTACTTGTCCAGTGCGGCCTGCTCCAGCAGGCTGGTGGCATCGAGCAGATTGCTGCGCGTATTGACGAACTGCAGCGCGAACAGGCTGTTGCGCCAGGCCGGATCCATATAGGTCACCGGATCGGCGAACACGTCGCCGGCCATGCCGATGCCGTCGCGCACGGTGCTGGGCCCGAACAGCGGCAGCACCAGGTACGGCCCCGACGGCACGCCCCAGGTGCCCAGCGTCAGGCCCAGGTCCTGCGGATGCCTCGGCAGCCCGGCCGGCGTCGCGATATCGATCAGCCCGCCCAGGCCCAGCACGGTATTGATCGCGACCCGCATCACGCTCTCCGCCGCGGCGACGCCCTTGCCCTGCAGCAGGTTGTTGATCGCATTGCCGACGTCGCCGAAATTGTTGAAGACATTGGTCACCGCGGTGCGCACCGGCTGCGGCGTGACACGGCGATAGCCCTTGGCGACCGGCACGGCGACATAGGTATCGATCTTGTCGTTGACGGTATAGACGGCACGGTTCAGCGGCTCGAGCGGGTCGGCCGGGTTGGCGTTCGGCCCGGTCGCGCAGGCCGCGCAGCACAGCGCGGCAAGCGGGATCAGCCGGCGCAGCGCTGCCGGCGCGGTCAGCGGAGATGAAGAGTCCGAAAGGCGTAAAAGCGGCGAAAGGCGTGAACGGGGCCAATGGCGTGAAAGGAGCCAATGGCGTGAAAGGGGCGAAGGAGACGAGGGCTCTGGCATGGCGATCATGGTGGCGTCGTGGTCGGTCCGTCCGCGGCCTCGGACAATTCAGCGCGACTGGCGCGGCCGTCCCATCAGGATAGGCTGGAAAAACACCGCGCCGGCCAGCGTGCAGACCAGCGACAGCGCCAGCAGCTTGCCCATGCTCGCGGTGCCGGCATGGTGCGACAGCCACAGGCTGCCGAACGCGGTGGCGGTGGTCGCCGCGCTGAACAGCACCGCATGGGTCAGGCTGGACTGCAGCAGGCCGGTCTTGCCCTCGCGCCATGCGATCACATAGTAGATCTTGAAGGCGACGCCGATGCCGAGCAGCAGCGGCAGCGCGATGACGTTGGCGAAGTTCAGCGCGATGCCGAACACCACGCACAGCTCCAGCGTCAGCACCGCCGATACCAGCAGCGGCACCAGCGTGCGCAGCACGTCGGCGAAGCGGCGCAGCGTCAGCCACAGCAGGACCGCGATCGACAGCACCGCCCACGCGCCGGCCTGCGCGAACGCGCTCAGGATGGTGTGGGCCGAGCCGCGCACCGCGATCGGGCCGCCGGTGGCCTCCGGCGCGATCGCCAGTACCGCCGGCACGAAGGCGTCAAGCGCCGCCTCGCGCGCGCGTTCGCCGGGCGGCAGGCGCGGGCTGACGGTGACCAGCGCGCGGCCGTCGGGCGTCAGCCAGTCGCGCACCAGTTCGCGCGGCAGCGAATCGATGGCGACGCGCTCGGCCCGCAGCGCCTGCGCCAGGCCCGCCAGTCCCAGCCGCAGCGGCAACGCGATGGCCCGTTCGGCGCGATCGCGGGTCGCGGCGTCGGCATCGGCCAGCTTGCGCAAGGCCTGCGCTAGCCGCCGCGCCTCGGTCACGCCGGCGGCAGGCGTGGTACCGGGTGCCGAGCGGGTGTCGGCCGCCAGTTCGAGCTGGCCGGCCGTGCGGCGCAACGCGGCCACGCGCAGCGGATCGGCTGCCGGCGGCGCGGTGGGCTGGGTCAGCGCCGGCAGCAGCGCCTGCGCCGCCGATGCGATCAACGACAGCCTGGCGTCCTGATCGGGCGGCACGAAGCTGTCGAGCGTGGTGACGCGCTCGACCTCGGGCCGCGCCAACAGCCGCGCCGCCAGTTTGCGGGCGGCATCGAGCGAGGGCGCCAGCACGCTGACATCCTCGGTGCCGGCCTGCGGCGCGTCCTTCAGCGATCGCAGCGTCGCCATCGATTCGGAGGCCGGGTCCTTCAAATTCAGCGGATCGAAATCGAAGCGCAGCTGCGTCAACAGCGGCGAGGCGGCCAGGATCGCGAGGCAGGTGACCCACAGCACCGGTTTGCGATGGCGCTCGAAGAACTCGTCGGCGGGCGCGAGCCAGCGGATGCCGGGCGCCACGGTCTCGCCGTTGGGCTGCAGCACGCGGATCAGCGCCGGCAACAGCGTGACCGTGGTCAGGAACGCGACGAACATGCCGACGCCGGCGATCAGGCCCAGCTCGGCCACGCCGCGATAGTCGGTCGGCAGGAAGGCGAAGAACGCCGCGGCGGTGGCCGCGGCCGCCAGCGACAGCGGGATCGCCAGCGCCTGCGCGGTATGGGCCAGCGCCGTCACGATATGGTCGCGGTCGTGGCGCTCGGCGCGGTAGCGCACGCCGAACTGGATGCCGAAGTCGACGCCGAGGCCGACGAACAGCACCGCGAAGGCGACCGAGATCATGTTCAGCGCGCCGACCATCGCCAGCCCCAGCGCCGCGGTGACGGCCAGGCCGGCGAACAGGCTCAGCAGCACCGCGACGATCAGCCGCGCCGAACGCAGCGCCAGCCACAGGATCAGGATCACCACCAGCACCGTGACCGCGCCGTTCAGCGCGGCGCCATCGGCCACCGAGGCGAACTCGTCGTCGGCCAGCGCCTGCGGCCCGGTCAGCCGCACCTCGGCCGCGTAGCGCTGTGCCAGTTGCAGCTGCGCCGCGCTGGCGCGGATCGCGGCCGAGGCATCGGCGCCCGCCTGCAGGTCGCCGTAATCGAGCACCGGGCTGACCGCGACGAAGGCCAGCGCGGGGCCGGCCGCCGGCGTGGGATCGGCCAGCGTGCGCCAGGACAGCGCCGCCGGCCGGCCCGCCAGTACCTGCTCCAGCGTCATCGCGCTGCGCGAGAGCAGCGGCGCCATCTGCGCCAGCGTGACCTGGCCCATCTGCAGCGGCAGGCCAAGCGTGACCGACAGCGTGTCGGCCAGCCCGCGCAAGGACGGATCGCGCGCCAGCGCATCGAGCAGCGGCCGTGCATCGGTCAGATCGCGCGTGACCCGCGCCAGCGTCGGCGTATCGAGAAACAGCAGGCCGTTGCGCGCGAAGAAGGCGCCGCCGCCCGGCTGGCGCACCGCCTCGAAGTGAGACGGCTGATTGCGCAGCGACTGTGCCAGCGCATCGGCGGCGGCTTCGGCCAGCTCGGGCACCGGCGCCTGCACGACCGCGAGGATCATGCGGTCGCGGTCGGGGAAGGCCTGGTTCAGCGCGGCATCGTAGCGGGCCCACGGGGCGTCGACGTCGAGCAGCCGGCCGATATCGGTATTGATCGCGAAGTGCCGCGCCGCATACCAGCCGCTGCCGGCGCAGACCACGGCCGCCAGCGCGATCGTCAGCCAGGCGCGCGCGGTCGCCAGCATCACCAGGCGGGTAATGGCCGCGGTCAGCATGCGGCTCCAGCGCGGGCGCAGGCCGCGACAGCGGCGCTGGCGGCGGGGCTATACTCGATCGCTCGGATCGCCATGTTCGTCGTCATGCCGTCGGATCGCTCGCCATGTTCCCTGTCCGCTCCCGTTCGCCGATTCCCGCGCTGGCCATCGCGCTTCCCCTCGCACTGCGCGCCGCGCTGCCGATCGCACTCCCGATTGCGCTGCCCGTTGCACTCCCCATTGCACTCCCCCTTGCACTCCCCATCGCGGCCGCCACGCTGATCTGGCCGCTGCCTGCCAACGCCGCCGAGCGCGCCGCGCCCGACCGGTTGGTGCGCACCGCGGTGGAAGGGGTGATTTCCGCGGTGCGGGCCGATTCCGCGGCCAGCGCCGGCGACCAGGCCAGCGTCGTGGCCGTGGTACGGCGCCAGTTCCTTCCCTATACCGATTTCGCGCGCACCACGCGGCTCGCGCTCGGTCCCGCCTGGCGCACCGCCAATCCCGCGCAGCAGCAGCAACTGGTCGAGCAGTTCCGCACGCTGCTGGTCCACACCTATGCGCTGTCGCTGTCCCAGCTGCGCGGCCAGAACGTCGAATTCCGCTATGCGCCGGTGCAGGGCGGCGCCAATGCCGACGACGTGGTGGTGCGCACGCGCGTGATCACCGCGGGCGACGAGAACCAGATCGACTACCGGCTGCGGCGCGGCGCCGACGGCTGGAAGATCTACGACATCAACATGATGGGCGCGTGGCTGATCGAGGTCTATCGCCGCCAGTTCGGCGACATCGTCGAGCGCGACGGCATCGACGGGCTGATTCGCTACCTGTCCGAGCACAACGCGCGCCAGGCCGGCGGCCGCTGAAGCGCCGCGCCTCATCGCCGGCCGCTCCGTACGGCCGCGGCCGGTTCGCCGTGCCGGTCGCGCCAGCGGCGCACCTCGAACCACTGCCACGACAGCAGCGCCGGCACGCCGTACAGCACCTCGCGCGCGCGGCGCACCAGCGCCAGCGACAGCGCGGTCTGCGCGTCGATGCCGAGCAGCTGGCCGAGCAGCATCACCACCGCCTCCTGCACGCCGAGCCCGCCCGGCACGAAGAAGGCCATATTGCGCGCCGCCATCGTCAACGACTCGATCGCCAGCGCCTCGCCGAACGACACCGGATGGCCCAGCAGCCGCAGCGCGAACCAGGTCTCGACGGTGCCTGCGGTCAGCCCCAGCAGTTGCCAGACCGCCGCGGTGACCGGCGTGCGCAGCCGTCCCAGCAGCGAGCGGATGCGCTGGTCCAGGCCTGCGCCGAGGTCGGCGCCGGCGATTGCATCGACCATCCGGTGCTCCTCGCCCAGCAGGCGCCGGGCCAGCCGTTCGAGCCGCGCGAACAGCGCGCCATGCCGCAGAGCCAGCGCAAACGCGACCGGCAGCGGCAGCGACAGCAGCAGCCCGCCGCCGATCGTCAGGGCACGCTGCTCCTGATGGCCGCCGGGAATCGCGGCGATCAGCAGCAGCACGCCCACCACACAGAACAGGTACTGCGAGAACAGCGTGACCATGACCTCGACCACCACGCTGGCGGTGACCGCGCTGGTGTCGCCGACCTGCAGCCTTCCCAACCGGATGCCGGCCAGCTCGCCGCCGACATTGGCGGTCGGCAGCAGCCGGTTGACGGCTTCGCGCACGCTCGCCACCCACCACAGGAACAGCATGCCAGGATGCGCGGCGGGCGCCGCGGCGCGCAGCAGTCCCTGCCAGGCGCGTGCGTCGAGCGCGATCGCCACGCCGTGCACCGGCAGCAGCCACAGCAGCGGCCAGCCGGCGCGGGCGACGGTGTTGGCGATCTGGCCGACGCCCTGATGCACGATCAGCGCGCCCAGCGCGATCAGCCCGATCAGCCCGGCCAGCAGTCCGAGCCGCTTCATCGCCGCCACCCCGGCGACCCGCGCGAGCCGTCGATGCCGATGCGCGCCGGCAGCTGGTCGGCGAAGCCGCCGCGCCGCGGCGCGACCTGCTCCAGCGCGGTGCGCACACGTGGCGACAGCAGCGCGGCCAGTTCGTCGGCATGGCGGTAGCCGCGCATCGACGGCGCGATCCGTTCGCCGGATTCCGTCGCCGGATGCAGATAGAGCTCGACCACGCCGGGCGGCAGCGTCCGCAACGCGGCCAGCACGGCGTTCTCGTCCATCGCGCCGCTGCGGGCGATGCCGATCACGTAGTCGTTGTGCGCGATGCCGGCGGCATCGAGCCGGCGGCGCAACAGCGCGAGCCACGGGCGCAGCCACCACGGCGCGCCCGTCTCCCGCGGCAGCCGCATCGCGCGCAGGCCGTAGTCGCGGCCGATGGCGAGGATCAGCGACAGCACGGTCGGATGCAGATGGAAATGCTTGTGCGTATTGACGTGATCGAGCGCCAGGCCGGTCGCGGCGAAGGCGGCGAACTGCGCGCGGGTCTCCGCGGCCAGCTGGCGGCGCACCGCATCGGACAGGAAGAAACGCAGCCCGTCGCGCGCCATCGCCGAGCCGAAGCGCCCCTCGGCGTCGACCAGGTCGGGGATGGCGGCCGGCGGCAGCACCGACGGACCGTCGGCCAGCACCAGATGCAGGCCCACGCGCAGCTGGGGCAGCCGGTGCGCGCGCGATACCGCATCGGCGGCGGCCGGTGCGCCAACCATCAGGCTGGCGGCGTCGAGCACGCCATGCCGGTGAGCCAGCTCGATCGCCTCGTTGACGGCCGGATGCAGGCCGAAGTCGTCGGCGGTCACGATCAGCGCGCGTGGCCGCGTCCGGCCCGTCGCCGTCGCAGTGCCTGCGGTCGCGGCCGTGGTCGAGGTAGTGGTCGGGATCGGCAGGATCAAGCCTCGTGGGTATGCAGGAAGCGGAAGAACTGGACGCCCTCGCGCAGCCGGCGGCGCGTCATTTCCCAGCTGCCCATCATCTCTCGGGTGATCTCCCAGATCTTGGACGGCCGGAAATAGAAGCGCCGGTAGAAGGTCTCGACGCCGTGATAGATCTCGTCGCGCGACAGATGCGGATAGCTGATCGCCGCCAGCTGCACGCCGCGGTCGTTGACCAGCGGGATCACCTTGTCGCCGGCCAGCCAGCCGTTCTCGAGCGCCTGCCGGTACAGCGCGGTGCCGGGGTAGGGCGCGGCCAGCGAGACCTGGATCGTATGCGGATTGATCTCCTGTGCGAAGGCGATGGTCTTCTCGATGGTCTCGCGCGTCTCGCCCGGCAGGCCGAGGATGAAGGTGCCGTGGATCGTGATGCCGAGCTTGCGGCAGTCCTCGGTGAAGCGCCGCGCGATATCGGTGCGCAGGCCCTTCCTGATGTTCAGCAGGATCTGGTCGTCGCCCGATTCGTAGCCGACCAGCAGCAGGCGCAGGCCGTTGTCCTTCATGATCTTCAGCGTGCTGTAGGGGACGTTGGCCTTGGCATTGCACGACCATGTCACGCCCAGCTTGCCGAGCCCGCGCGCGATCTCCTCCACGCGCGGCTTGAAGTCGGTGAAGGTGTCGTCGTCGAACATGATCTCGCGCACCTCCGGCATATTGCGGCGGATCCATTCGACCTCGGCCAGCACGTTCTCCGGCGAGCGTACGCGATAGCGGTGGCCGCCGACCGTCTGCGGCCACAGGCAGAACGTGCAGCGCGAGCGGCAGCCGCGGCCGGTGTAGATCGATACGTAGGGGTGCAGCAGATAGCCGATGAAATAGTTGCGAATGTTCAGGTCGCGCCGGTAGACCGGCGAAACGAAGGGCAGCGCGTCCATGTCCTCGATCATCGGCCGCGGCGGGTTGTGTTCGATGGTGCCGTCGGCCGCCCGATAGCTGAGCCCGGCGATCCGCGGCAACGGGATGCCGGCGGCGACGTCGCGGCAGGTGTAGTCGAATTCCTCGCGGCAGACGAAGTCGATCGCCTCGCTGGCGGCCAGCGTGCCGCCGGGATCGACCGCGGCCTTGGCGCCGACCATGCCGAGCCGGATGGTCGGATAGCTGGCCTTCAACGCCTGCGCGAAGCGCACGTCGGCCGGGAACGACGGCGTGCTGGTATGCACGATCACCAGCTCGTATTCGCTGGCGATGGCCAGCGTCTGCTCGAGGCTCAAGCCATCGGCCGGCGCATCGAGCAGGCGGCTGTCCGGCACCAGCGCGGCCGGCTGCGCCAGCCAGGTCGGATACCAGAACGAGCGGATCTCGCGCCTGGCCTGATAGCGCGACCCGGCACCGCCATCGAAGCCGTCGAAGGAGGGCGCTTGCAGGAACAGGGTCTTCATCGGGTCCTCCGGGAGACGGAAGGGGGCTGCATGTCGGCGAGTTCGTGCGAACGTGGCGGCTCTGCGCGGGCCGCGGCGCTCGCCACCCCGTCGCGCGTCCATTGGATGGCAAGACGCGTGCCGCGCCAGCGCACCTGCCGGCCCGCCATCGCCACCGTCCATTCGAGCAGCAGCAGCGTATCGCGCAACGGCGCGCGCAGCGCCGCGCCGGCATCGCGGCAACGCAGCGTCCGGGCCAGCGCCCCGAACGCGGCCACGAGTGCGAGCCCACGCGAGGACGCCAGCAGCAGCCCGAACGCCAGCATCGGCCAGGTAAAGGTCAGGAAGACCAGCGCGAAGCCGGCCGGATCGAGCGCGCGCAGCGTCCGCAGCCAGCGCAACTCGTGAGACCACAGCGCGCGGGGCGTGGTTTCCGCGATATCGGTACCGACCACGACCTCGGACAGCACGGTGCGCAGCCCTTGCCGGCGGGTCAGCTCGCCGAGCCAGTAGTCGTCGGCGAGCCGGTCTGCCAAGGCCGCGAAGCCGCCGATCCGCAGCAGCGCCTCGCGCCGCAACGCAATGGTCGCGCCGAAGCCGAAGCGCTGGCTGCCGGCCGCATGCGCGACGCGCACCGCGGGAACGAACCACTCGTCGATGAATTGCGCGCCGAGCCGCGCCCAGGTGCCGCGCAGCGGCCGGCCGCGATACAGGCAGGTCACGATGCCGACGCGCGGATCGGCCAGCGGCGCGGTGACGCGCCGCAGATAGTCGGCACGCACCGCGATATCGCTGTCGGCGATCACCAGCCGCTCATGGCGCGCCAGCGGCAGCATCGCCGCCAGGTTGGCGACCTTCGGGTTGACGGTCGGCAGCGCCGGCGCGCCCTGATGCGCGCCGATCGCCACGGCGATATCGCAGTCGGGGAACGCCCGCTGCAAGCGCTCCACCACGGCCAGCGCGGCATCGTCGGGATTCCACACGCCAAACACCAGCTGGAAGCAGGGATGGCGTTGCCGGCAGAAGCCGGCGAGATTGCGGTACAGGCGCGGCTCGTCGCCGCACAGCGGCTTGAGCACCGTCACCGGCGCGAGGCCGTCATCGCCTTGCACCGGCGGCGCGGGCACGGGACGGCGGCTGGCCCACCAGGCCGCCGCCGCATAGCCCGACGCCAGCACGGTCACGATGCCGCCGGCCAGTCTTGCCCAGTCCATGCGCGTTCAATGCAGCGCCGTGGCCCGCCGGTCCGGCTTCGCGGCGTTGGTGGAACCGGCGCGATCGGCGGACTCCGCATACCCCGCGGAACCGGCGGAACCGGCGGAACCTGCTGCATCGGCGGCGGAATCGGCCGGCCCGGCGGCGCGGCGCCGGATCTGCTCGAGCTTGATCTCGACATGGCGCGAGAACACGTACTCGGCCGGCCGCTGGCCGTCCAGCGCAATATCGGGCGCCATCGGGCCGTCGGTGCGCACGCCGCGCAGCGCAACGCGCATCGCCTTCAGCGGATGCGCGACGGTATCGGCCACCGCGGTGGCCTCATAGCCGCTGTGCACCATGCAGTTGGCGCATTTCTCGTAGTTGCCGGTGCCATAGGCGTCCCAGTCCGTGTCCTCCATCAGCTCGCGGAACGTCGCGGCATAGCCTTCGCCGAGCAGGTAGCAGGGGCGCTGCCAGCCGAACACGGTGCGCGCCGGATTGCCCCAGGGCGTGCAGCGGTAGGTCTGGTTGCCCGCCAAAAAATCGAGGAACAGCGTCGACTGGCTGAAGGCCCATTGCCGGCCGCGCCGGCCGCGCGCGAGGATGTCGCGGAACAGCTGGCGCGTCTTGCCGCGATGCAGGAAGTGCTGCTGGTCGGGCGCGCGCTCGTAGGCATAGCCGGGGGAGACGGTGATGCCGTCCACACCCATCGCCTTGACCGAGTCGAAGAAACGGGCCACGCGCTCCGGATCGGCATCGTTGAACAGCGTGCAATTGATGTTGACGCGAAAGCCGCGCTGCTTGGCGGCGCGGATCGCGGCCACCGCGCGCTCGTAGACGCCGGGCTGGCAGACCGCGCGGTCGTGCATCTCTGGGTCGCCGTCCAGATGCACGGACCAGACGAAGTAGGGGCTCGGCCGGTAGGCGTCGAGCTTCTTCTCCATCAGCAGCGCGTTGGTGCACAGGTAGACGAACTTGCGGCGCGCGACGATGCCTTCGACGATGGCCGGCATCTGCTTGTGCAGCAGCGGCTCGCCGCCGGCGATCGAGACCACCGGCGCCCCGCATTCGTCGACCGCCGCCAGGCATTCGTCGAGCGACAGGCGCTGGTTCAGGATGGGTTCGGGGTAGTCGATCTTGCCGCAGCCGGCGCAGGCCAGATTGCAGCGGAACAGCGGCTCGAGCATCAGCGCGAGCGGATAGCGCTGGCGGCCGGCCAGCCGCTGGCGGACCACATAGGCGCCCACGCGGGCAACCTGGAGCAGGGGGGATGGCCAAGGCGCGCTTCCTCCTTCGATGTGGGTGGATGGATGCCTGGGCGGGATCGCGCTTCGCCCGGCGGCTTCAAGTCACGGTGACGCCGGCCAGTTCGGCGGGCAGGCGGAATTGCGCGTGTTCCTCGCGGCCCGTCATGGTGCTGACCTCGACCGGCCCCAGCCGGCGCAGCGCGGCAAGCACGTCCTCGACCATCGCTTCCGGCGCGGACGCCCCGGCCGTGATGCCCACCGCGGCGGCATCGCGCACCCAGGCGGGGTCGAGCTCGCTGCCGTCGGCGATCAGATACGACGGCACGCCGCTCTCGGTGCCGATCTCGCGCAGGCGGTTGGAGTTGGAACTGTTGGGCGCGCCGATCACCAGCAGCACGTCGACCTGCGTGGCCAGCTTGCGCACCGCGCTCTGGCGATTCTGCGTGGCATAGCAGATGTCGCGCGTGTCGGGTCCGACCAGATCGTGGAAGCGCCGTTCCAGCGCCGCGATGATGCCGCGCGTATCGTCGACGCTCAGCGTGGTCTGCGTGACATAGGCAAGCGGCGTGTCGGCGGCCAGATCGAGCTGCGCGACCTCGGCCTCGTTCTGCACGAGGATCACGCGGCCGGGGATCTGGCCCATCGTGCCGACCACCTCGGGATGGCCGGCATGGCCGATCAGAATGACGATGCGGCCGCTGGCGGCGTATTGCCTGCCCTGGTTATGGACCTTGATGACCAGCGGGCAGGTCGCGTCGATCGCATGCAGCTGGCGCGCCCGCGCTTCCTGCTCGACGCTGCGCGCGACGCCGTGCGCGCTGAAGATCGTGACCGCGTCGGCCGGCACCTCGTCGAGCTCCTCGACGAAACGCGCGCCCTTGTCGCGCAGGGTGTCGACCACATGGCGGTTGTGGACGATCTCGTGGCGTACGTAGACCGGCGCGCCGTGCTTGACCAGCGCGCGATCGACGATCTCGATCGCTCTTACCACGCCCGCGCAGAAGCCGCGCGGCTGAGCCAGAATCACCCGCATGGAGACGTTCCCCCCTGGCAATACAACCTGGACACCGCGCCTTGACACCGGGCCCTTGACGCGGGGCCTTGACGCAGCGTTGCCGGCATGCCGCCGTGGAGCCGGCGCCTTGTCCGGTGTGCGGGAAGCGCTTCCCGTCGCACGGTGGTTACTATATACCCGCGTTGGCGGCTTTGCCCGGCCGGGCCGGGGCAAGTCCGGCGCGGGTCTGGCGCAGGTCTGACGCAGATTCGGCGCAGATTCGGCGCAGATTCGGCGCAGATTCGGCGCAGATTCGGCGCGCCCGGGGAGTCCCGCCCGACGAAGGACCGCGCGAAAGACTGTGCGAAAAGACAGCGCGCAGCACAGCACCATGGAGAGCCCGATGGAAAGCATCGACGACGACATTCTGGTCACCGGGGCATCGGGCTTTCTCGGCTCCGCGGTGGCACGGCAAGGACTCGCGCGCGGCTGGCGCGTGCGCGTGCTGGTCCGCGCCGGCAGCCCGCGCGGCAATCTGGAGGGCCTGCCGGTGCGTATCGTCGAAGGCGATATGTGCGATCCGAAGTCGGTCGAGCGCGCGATGCGCGGGGTCCGCTATCTGTTCCACGTGGCGGCCGACTACCGGCTGTGGGCGCCAGAGCCCGAGGCCATCGTCCGCACCAATGTGGTCGGTGCCGAGACGATGATGGGCGCGGCCCGGCGCTGCGGCGTCGAGAAGGTCGTCTATACCAGCAGCGTCGCCACGCTGCGCGTGCAGGGCGCGACCGCTCCGGTCACCGAGACCGCCACGCTGTCGCCGCAGCAGGCGATCGGCGCCTACAAGCGCAGCAAGGTGCTGGCCGAGCGCGCCGTCGAGCGCGAGATCGCCGCGGGCTTGCCGGCCGTGATCGTCAATCCTTCGACCCCGATCGGCCCGCGCGACATCCGGCCGACGCCGACCGGCCGGGTGATCGTCGAAGCGGCCAGCGGGCGCATTCCGGCCTTTGTCGATACCGGGCTCAATCTCGCGCATGTGGACGACGTCGCGGCGGGGCATTGGCTCGCGCTCGAACGCGGACGCATCGGCGAGCGCTACATCCTCGGCGGCGAGGACGTGCCGCTGCGGCAGATGCTGCGCGATATCGCCGAGCTGACCGGCCGCCGCGGCCCGCTGGTGCCGCTGCCGCGCTGGCCGCTGATCCCGTTCGCGCATCTGTCCGAGGCGATCGCGCGGCGGCGCGGCACCGAGCCGCTGCTGACGGTCGACGGGCTGGCGATGTCGCGCTACCGCATGTACTTCAGCTCGGACAAGGCGCGCACGGAACTGGATTACCGGCCGCGGCCGTATCGGGAAGGGCTGCGCGATGCGGTGGAGTGGTTTCGGGGGGCAGGGTATCTGCGCTGAGGGTAGAAGCAGGGCTGGCGCGCCAATGCATCGGCGGCCCGCAGGCCGCCGATCCAAAATCAATGCTCACGATCAACGCTCACGATCAACGCCGGATGTGGGCGGACTTACCGAAGCAGTGGCTTACCAACTCACTTACCAACGCAGGGACTTACCAGCGCAGCTGCTTGTTGCGCTGGCCCGCGCTCAGCGTGGTGCGCTTGGTGTTGCCCTGATAGTCCGCGGTGACCTGGTAGGTGCCCTTCGGACCCTTGATCAGGCAGCGCGGTCCGGTCGAGCGGAAGTTCGCCACCTGCTTGCCGCCGCGCGACAGCGTGATATCGACATCGGACAGATATTCGCCGCGCGGGCCTTCGGTCATCAGCAGGCCCATGTCGTAGTTGCGGGCCTCGGCGCGCATCGCTTGTTGCTCGTCTTCGGCGACGCCGCCGCACACATAGGTAAAGGGCCCCGCGGTCTGCGGCGTCAGGTCCGCCGCGAGGGCAGGCACGCTCAACGCCAGCGCACCGAGCGCGGCGGCGCCGAGCCGGGCAAGGCGGCGGGAAAGTTGGCGAGCGTGGCGGGGAGGATCGGAACGGCCGGAATGGCCAAGGCAGGACGATTCGGATGCAAGAGTCAGTGTCTTCATCGATGTTCTCCTGTGACAGGGATAGCAGTTTGACGATGTAGATGCCGGGTTTGTTCTCGCCTTGCCGGCAATTTGCCGGCGTTTTTTTTGGTGTTCTTGCCGATCGCGCAAGAGTCGGCCGGTTCTGCGAGTTGCCGCGGAGCACCGTGGCTGGCTGCGGACCCGGTAATACAGCGTCACAAATGCAACACTTCGCGCGGCCAATATTACGGCGCCGCCGCATACAGTACGGCCATGTTCAACGGCTCCTCAGGGGGGACAACCATGAAACGGATTCTCGCAATGGTCGCTGTGGGCGGTGCCATGCTGGCAGCCAGCGCCGCGGCGCATGCCGGGGTGGACATCCATATCGGCGTCGGCGTGCCCGGCGTGGTGGTGGCGCCGGCACCGGTCTACCGGCCGGCTCCGGTCTATGCCCCCCGCGCCCGTCTATGCACCGGCTCCGGTCGCCTACGCGCCGGCGCCCGTCGTCGTGGCGCCGCGCCCGGTGGTGGTCGCTCCGGCCCCGGTCCGTTACGGCCCGCCGTATGGCTACGCCCGCGGCTGGCATCGCCACGACGGCTATCGCGAGGCGCGCTGGCGCGATCATCGTCACTGGCATTGAGCCACGGCGCCGCCGCCGTACCGGCCCGGCATCCTCAGGCCGGCGCGGCGGGCGCCGGCGCCTCCTGCAGGATCACGTGTTCGGTCATGCGCAGGGCCTCGACGTCGTAGCCCAACTCGGCGACCCGATGCAGCAGTTGCGAGCGCAGCGCCGGCTCCGGGTCGCGCGCCCGCGTCAGGATCCATAGATAGCGTCCCGACGGCTCGCCCACGATCGACCAACTGTAGTCCTCGGCGTGGTCCAGGATCCAGTAGTCGCCGACATAGAACGGTCCGAAGAACGACACCTTGAACTTGGCGTTGCGGCTGTCCGGCACCACGCGCGCCTTGCCGCGCGAGATGCGGGGCTTGCCGGTGGCGTCGCGGCCGGCGCGGTTGACGATGTCGATCAGCCCGTCCGGCCGCAGGCTGTACTCGGCGGTAACCGCGTCGGCGCCCTGCTCGAAGTGGTTTTCGTACCGCGCCATCTCGTACCAGCGGCCCAGGTAGGGGTCCAGCTCCACGTCCTTGTCCGGCTCCGGCACGTGCGGATTGCGCACGGGTTCGCGCGAGCGCGCGGCCAGCAGCAGTGCCGCACCGACGCTGGCGACGCCGGCGAGCGTGGCCAGCGTGGTCATGCGAGCCTTGTTCATCTCTGCCTCCTTGGGTCCTTGGGTCCGTGGGGTCGGGTCATCGGCCAGTCTAGGCAGCGATGACGGCGGGCGGCATCGGTCCGCGTCCTACGCGCCAGAACCTGCACGCCGGAAAGGGCGGGCTCCCGGTCTTGTCGTAGCGCGTTGAAGTGGCGTATCGTGCTGAATTGACTTGTCTCCATGGATTGACAGCCGCATGACGCCCACCCCGGACAGCGACGCGCGCACGCGCAAGGTGATGTTGTGGGTCGTCGCGGTCGGCTTCTTCATGCAGACGCTGGACAGCACCATCGTCAATACCGCGCTGCCCGCGATGGCGGCCAGCCTCGGGGAAAGTCCGCTGCGGATGCAGTCGGTGATCATCGCGTACTCGCTGACGATGGCCGTGATCATCCCCGCATCAGGCTGGCTGGCCGACCGCTTCGGCACGCGCCGGATCTTCCAGCTGGCGATCGCGCTGTTCGTGCTGGGCTCGCTGCTGTGCGCCTATGCGCAGAGCCTGCCTTTCCTGGTGGGCGCTCGCGTGGTGCAGGGCGTCGGCGGCGCGATGCTGCTGCCGGTCGGGCGGCTGGCGGTGCTGCGGACCTTTCCGCGCGAGCAGTTCCTGCAGGCGCTGAGCTTCGTCGCGATCCCCGGCATGATCGGGCCGCTGATCGGGCCGACGCTGGGCGGCTGGTTGACCCAGGCGCTGTCGTGGCACTGGATCTTCCTGATCAACGTGCCGGTCGGGCTGCTGGGCGGGCTTGCCACGCTGCGCTACATGCCCGACAGCCGTCTGCCCGAAACCGGCCGTTTCGACCTCGCGGGCTACGCCTTCCTCGCCACCGCGATGGTGACGATCTCCTTCGCGCTCGACGGCCTGGCCGACTTCGGCTTCGAGCACGCCACCGTGCTGATGCTGCTGATCGCGAGCCTGGCCGCGCTGACCGCCTATGTCCTGCATGCCGCGCGGCGCGCGCAGCCGCTGTTTCCCTTGACGCTGTTCCGCATCCACAGCTTCAGCGTGGGCCTGCTGGGCAATCTTTTCGCGCGCATCGGCAATGGCGCGATGCCGTTCCTGATTCCGCTGACGCTGCAGGTGTGCCTGGGCTATTCGCCGCTGTACGCGGGCCTGATGATGCTGCCCGTGACCGCGGCCGGCATGCTGTCCAAGCGGCTGGCGACCCGCCTGATCGAGCGGCATGGCTATCGTCGCGTGCTGGTGACCAATACCTTCGTGGTGGGCCTGGTGATCGCCTCGTTCGGGCTGATTTCGCCGACCTTGCCGCTGGCCCTGGTGCTGTGCCAGCTGGCGCTGTTCGGCGCCGTCAATTCGATCCAGTTCACCGCGATGAATACGGTCACGCTGAAGGATCTCGGCGGGGCGAGCGCCAGCGGCGGCAACAGCATGCTGTCGATGGTGCAGATGCTGGCGATGAGCCTGGCGGTCACGTCCGCCGGCGCGCTGCTGGGCACCTTCAACCGCGTCTTGCAGGAGCATGCGCAGGCCGGGCCGCTGCCGGCGTTTCATGCGACCTTCGTCTGCGTGGGGCTGATTACGTCGGCGTCGGCCTGGATCTTCATGCAGCTGACGCCGGAGGACGATACCGGCACGGGCCAGGCCACCAGGGAAACGCGCGAGACGGCGGAGGCGGCGGAGGTCTGAGGCCGGAGGCCGGAGGCCGCGGACCGGGCAGGGACGGCGCCGCGTCCGTCCGCCCGCGTTCAGCCGCGTTCAGGATTGGCGTGCCGACGCCGGCAGATGGGCCCGGCGGATATTGGGCGCGCAGGGCGGGATGTCGTGATGCCACTCGCGCGGGATGTCGGGCTCGACATCGAACTCGTTGCGCACGATCGTTTCGATCGCGGTACAGACGCCCACCGTGCCCTTCGGCCCCACGCAGACGAGGCTGCGCGGATGCTCGGCATGGCGAGGCACGGCGTACACGTGCATGCCCTCGCGATAGAGCGGATGGCTCGGCAGCCGCGCATTGACCATCTCGACGAAGCGGCGCGGACTGATGACTGGCTTTTCCATGGCGGTCTCCCTGCGAGCGGAACAGCCTCTCTTGCCGGTGCGCCGTGGCGCCGGTGGCGAGTGGGTTCTCCCGTCGTGGTGAGAGTCGGTCGGATCGGGTCCGGTGAGACGCCGAGGGCGTCTGCGCCCAGCCGGCAAGGTGCCGTCAAGCCAGGTTGCGAGCGCGCAGCAGACCCGCGCCGGGCGAAGGGCCCGACGTCTTCAGGGTAGTGCATATCGGCCGGCGTGCAAGCGCCGGCGCCGCGACTCAGTGCTCCGTCGCGATGCGGGGACCGTTCAGCAGCCGGTTGCATTCGGCCCAGCCGGCCGCTTGCGCCTCCGCCTGCGTGGGCCACTCGGCGTGGGCCTCGATGATGCAGTCGCAGTCGGCGCTGCCGCAGTGTTCCTCGAGCACCATCTGCCAGGTGTAGGCCTGCGGCTGCAGCTCGATCACGTGCAGCACCACGGTGCGGTGCTGGTCCGACAGGGACAGGGATGTGTTCGGCATGGCGGGTTCCCCCCTTGCTACCTCGATTCATCCTAGCAGTTGGACGCGGGGATTTCGGGCCGGTGGCACAGTGAGGCCGCCGCTTTCGTTTCGTGGGCATTTACAGTATCTTCTGCGCTTGCCCGTGCCCGCCGCCGATCCCTCTGCCTCGATGAGCCGCATTTCTTCCTCCGCCGCCCGTTCCGCCACGACCATCCCGGGCCTTGGCAGCGCCATCGCCGCGCTGCTGGCGCACTACGACACCACGGTGTTGCCGCTGTGGACCGGCCCCGGCTGGCACGAATCGATCGGGCTGCCCTACGAGGCCCTGGCGGGGCGCGATGCCAGCCCGCTGCCGGTGCAACGCTTCCGCGCGATGGCCTGCGCGCGGCAGCTCTACGTGTTTTCGCGGCAGCCGGACGGCCTCGCGCACGCCGATACGCTGTTCGCCGCGCTGCGCCAACGGTTCGCCGATCCTGACGGAGGCTGGTACTACAGCGTCGGCGCCGACGGCGCGCCGCTCGATGCCAGCAAGGACCTGTACACGCACGCCTTCGTCGTGTTCGCCTGCGCTGCCTACTGGCGCCGCAGCGGCAATGCGGATGCCCGCGCCGTGCTGGACGATACGGTCGCGCTGATCGAGGCGAAGTTCGGCATTCCGGGCGGCCTGTACCACGCCGCGCTGGCGCGCGACTTCACCGTCGAGCGCGACGCCGTGCTGCAGAACCCGGTGATGCATTTGACCGAGGCCTATCTGGCCGCGTACGCGGCCACCGGCGACGAGTGGTACGCGCAGCGGCTGCGGGAGATCGCGCAGCAGGTCCAGCGCACCTTCGTCGATCCGGCGAATGGCTGCATCGCCGAGCTGCCGCTGGGCGCGCCCGACAACCGGATCGAGCCGGGCCATCAGTTCGAGTGGTATTCGCTGCTGGCGATGGCGCCGTCGGTGTTCGGCGCGTGCGAGCTGGCCGAGTCGCTGACGCGCGGCTGTGCCTTCGCGCACCGGCATGGGGTGGCACCCGGCACGCAGGGCGTTGCCGCGGCCCTCGATGCCGACGGACGCATCCTCGATGCGACGCAGCGGATCTGGGCGCAGACCGAATATGCGCGCGCGCTCGCACTGCGCGGCGACGTCGAGGGCCGGGCCGCCCTGGCCCAGTGGCTGGCCGCGTTCCCCGGCCGTTTCCTGCATGCACGCGGCTGGCACGAGTGCATCGGTCCCGACGACGCGGTGCTGCGCGACGAGATGCCCTCGACCACGCCATACCATCTGGCCACCGCCTACGAGGCGCTGCGCGAGCTCGTCGATTGAATCCCGTGCTGCCCGTGCTGCCCTTGCTCTCCGGTGCGGTAGCGCGGCCCGCTCAATCCTGCACGCCGTTCTCTCGCAGCAGCCGCTCGCACTCGTCGAGCATGTCGTGCGCGAAGGCCGACTGATAGTTCGGGTCCAGCGACTCCATCATTTCATGCGCGGCGTACAGGCCCGCCGAGCGCGACAGCGTTTCCGCGAGCTGGCGTGCGAGCTGGTCGCTCAGTTCCGACAGCAGCCGGCGCTCGGTCAGCGCCAGTTGCAGCCGCGAACGCGACAGCCATTGCGCGGCCAGCGTGGCGGCCTGGGCGTCGGTCATCCATTTGCCGTGCTCGTAGTAGGCCGACAGGCGTTCGGCGGCCAGCGCGAACAGCAGCGCCTTGCGGGTATTGAAGTCGAGCAGGGGTGCGGAGGGGAGCGGGGGGACGCGGGGGAATCGCTGACATCGGAAACGAATCGGATTGGCACGTGCGGGCAGACACGACGGACGCGACGGACGCGACGGACGCGACCACCCAACGGAAATGGCGCAGTCAGGCCATGGTGGACGGCATCAAGCCGCCGAACCGGCGCCGGCCGCGGCGAGGCGCTGGCCGAGCCAGACGCCGATGTCCGCGATCTCCTCGAGGCAGACCGAGTGCGGCATCGGATAGGTCTGCCACGTCAGCGGATAGCCGCGTTGCTGCAGCAGGTCGCGCGCCTGCGTGCCCAGGGTGAGCGGCACGACGTCGTCCTGCGCGCCATGCGCGGCGAAGATCGGCGTCGCGGCGTTGGCCGGCGCGGCCTCGGCGTCGAGCATCGTGGGCGAGGCCAGATAGGTCGACAGCGCGATGATGCCGGCCAGCGGCTCGGGATGGGTCAGTCCGGCCAGATACGCCATCGCGCCGCCCTGCGAGAAGCCCGCCAGCACGATGTGCGAACTCGGGATGCCGCGCGCGTTTTCGCGGGCGATCAGCGCCCGGATCGTGTCGCGCGATGCGCGGATGCCGCTCTCGTCGGCATGGCGGCGCGCATCGTTGAGCGAGACGATGTCGTACCAGGCGCGCATGATATAGCCGCCGTTGCAGGTCACCGGAATCAGCGGCGCGTGCGGAAAGATGAAGCGCACCGCGGCGCTGGGCGGCAGCCCCAGTTCGGGCACCACCGGCACGAAATCGCCGCCGTCGGCGCCCAGGCCGTGCATCCAGATCACGGCAAAGCGCGGCTCCGGCGCGGTTTCGATTTCGATCGGGGCGTCGGCGGAGGATTCGGCGGCGGATTGAACGGCGTGGAAGGCTTCGGTCATGGCAAGGCGCGGGGATCGACGGCGCGCTGGGGGAGGGGACTGGACGGCATCGGCAAGGATGGCGTGCGGCACCTTCGGGGGAACGCCGGCATCCGCACTTTGCAAATGCAACGGCGCCAGGCGGCGCGGCTGCGCAGTATCGCACAGAAGCGGCGGGCGCCCGCCGCGGGGCGCGCCGCCAACAGCAAGGGATCAGGCCGCGGACGGCACGATCGGCACGGTGGTCAGGCCGGGCGCGATGCGCGAGGGCTGCGTGGCAGTCTGCGACGGCACCGGCACGGTGTGCGAGCCAGCGGCCTCGGTCCGATCGGCCTGGTCGGCGTGCTCGGCCGCCGCGGCCTCGCTGGCGCGGCGTTTGTCGACGACTTGTTCGACTCCGGCGGTGGCGACCTCTTCCAGGAAGCCGACCATGTCGCGGTAGTAGTCGACCTGCATCTGCGCCTCGAGCAGGCGCCGCTCGGCCTGGAACAGCGCGAGCCGCATGTCCTGCAACTCCTTGGCGGCGATCTTTTCCGGGCTGGGCGCAATGAACAGTGATGCAAGCGAACGCATGGCGGTGTACCTCCCGTACTGGATTCGATGATCCTTGTGGTCGAAAAACCTCTCAGGCCATGCGATCCAATATAGACGCCAATGCACCTCGGCCATGTGCGGCGCACCGCATCCGTCGCGGATCGCCCACAACCACGCGCCATGACGGATTGTCGGATCGCGGCGGGGCAGGGTAGATTGTCGGATGTGCCGCACCTTGGCACGCCGATTTATGAACTTGGCTTCACGTGGCGCTTCGTGGATGCGGGTCGCATCAGGGGCGCCTGAATATTTTCCTTGACTATCTATCTATCGGTAGATAACATGCAGGACATGGAACCCGCAGTGCGTTGACGAAATCGACGGACTCCTGGTCCATCAGCATTACCGAGCCGCCGAGGCTATTTTTTTGACAGAGGCCATCTATCTACGAGTAGATACCGATGCCGGAAAAAGCGCCGATGCACCCGTTGCCGGGGCTGACGCAGGAATCAAGGGACTACCACCTGCCTGCGCGCCCACCGAAGCCAGGAGAACCATCATGCAAGCCAAGTTCGCCAAGACCCTGATTGCCATCGCCACGGTCGCCGCCGCTAGCGTCGCCGGCCAGGCTGCCGCCGCTTCCGCGGGCAGCGTGCCGGCCGACCGCTACGGCTACGAACTGCGTACCGGCAAGTTCGACCCGTACAGCGAGGGCGCCCGCACCGGCAAGTTCGACGTCTACAGCGAAGGCGGGCGTGCCGGCAAGTTCGATCCGTTCACCGAAGGCGCCCGCGTCGGCAAGACCGATCCGTTCACGGACAGCTTCCGCAGCGCCGGCCTGGATCGCAGCGGCGTGTCCGCCTCGCCGTCGCGCCGCTTCGATTCGTACACCGACGGCGCCCGCAGCGTGGACGCCTACACCGACGGCGCCCACGCCTGACGGGAGCGGCGGGGCAACCCGCTGCGCGCTCATCGTGGCCGGGCCGCCAGCACCGCGGCTTGGCTTGTTTTCAGGAGTCGATCATGGGAATTCGCGACAGTGTTCTGATTGTGTCCGGTTGGCTGTTGCTCTGCGGGGCAAGTGGTTGGCTCGTCACGGCGATCGCGCAAGTCTTGCCCGCTTGATGCCGGGCAATGGCTCGCATCTTGCATGACGCTTGGACGACGGGCATGCCCGCAATCCGGGGCTATCCCTCATTGCTAACCTATCTGTTGGTAGATAAAGTGGCGTCATGAAAGCGCAATCCGTCCGCGAGCAACTGCTCGACCACACCTTCGCCTTGATCCGCCGGCGCGGTTTCAATGGGTTCAGCTATCGCGACCTCGCCGACCTGGTCGGCGTCAAGACGTCCAGCATCCACTATTACTTCCCTTGCAAGGAAGACCTGGCGCTGGAAGCGACCAAGCAATACACGGCCAGGATCGCCGAGGAACTGAGCCATATCGACCCGGCGCTGAGCCCGCTCGAACGCGCGGAGCTCTACCTGAATGGCTGGCGCCGCAAGCTCGATCCGGACCAGATCTGCATGTGCGGCATGCTGGCGACCGAGACCGAGTGCCTGCCGGAAGCGGTCCATGCAGTGCTGAAGGATTTTTTCCTGCTGCACGAGCGCCTGCTGACCGGCATGATCGAGCAGGCACGTGCCGAAGGCGCACCGGCCCAGCCGATCCCGGCTTCCGAGCTGGCGATGGTGATCTTCGGCGCGCTGCAGAGCGGCCTGATCTCGGCGCGCCTGTTCCGTTCGCCCCAGCGCTGGGAAGCCGCGGCGCAGATGCTGCTGGCCGCGGTCGGCAAGCCCGCCGGCGCAACGGCGGCCGCCGAGCAGCCGGCCGAAGCCCCCCGCAGGTTGAGCGCGGCGGCGCCCAACGCCGACCTCCAGTGCCGGCGCCGGTCGTTCGCGACCGGCCGTCCGGTGCGACCTCGGGTCTGCCACCCGACAGACCTCGATACCCACTCCTGTGCCGCGGCGGTTGCCCACTCGGGCCAGCCGTGCTGCAATCCTGCCCGATGGCGATCTCCCTGCTGATTCTGCTGATGGCCGGCGCACTGTTGGTGTGCGCCGCGATCGCTGTCGCAAGTTGGCCGCGGCGCGACGATCCCACCGTGCGGGCCTTTCTGCTGCTCACCGTCGGCGCCGGCATCTGGTGTGCTGGGCGCATGCTGGAAATCCAGGCCCCCAACGTCTCCGAACGCCTCGTCTGGGCCAAGCTGCAATATCCGGGCATCTTGATGGTGCCGGTGGGCTGGCTGCTGTCGGTCGTGCGGCTGACGCGTCCCGACCATGTGGTCGGCCGCGGCTGGCTGACGATGGCGCTGGCGGTCAGCATTGCCACCATGGTGCTGGTGCTGACCAACGAGCGCCACGGGCTGGTCTGGCCGCAGGTCCAGTGGTTCGGGGGCGAAGGCATGCATACGCGTGCCGTCTTCTCCCACGGTCCGGCCTATTGGGTCGTGGCCGCCTACAGTTACGGGCTGCTGCTGGCGAGCCTGTATTTCCTCGCGATGGCGCACCCGCGCGGCAAGCTGTCGCGCGGGGGCAGGGCGCTGCTGATCGCCGGGCTGCTGCTGCCGGTGCTGGCCAACGTCGCCTATCTGCGCGGCTGGACCACGCCGGTCGGCGGCGACCTGACCCCCCGCGACGTTCTCGGTGATGGCGCTGCTGGTCTGGCTGTGCGCGCTGCGACCGCATCTGGGCGACGTCGGCCACTATGCGCGGCTGCGCGTGTTCGACGCGCTGCGCGAAGGCTGCGTGATCGTCGACGACCGCGACCGGATCGCCGATCTGAACCGTACCGCCCAGCGCATGCTGCCCGGACTGCGGCGCGGCGATCCCGCGCCCGCCTCGTGGCTGGCGACCCGCCCGTATGTCGCCGGCGTGCCGGACTACGAGCTGACGGTCGAGCCGGTGCGCAATCTGGAGGAGCGCGTCATCGGCCGCATCGTCTTCGTGCGCGATGTCAGCGCCTTCCGCACGCGCGAGCATGCGCTGGTGGAGGAGAACTCCAATCTCGCGGTTCGGCTCAACGAGACCGTCGACAAGTTGCTGCGCATCGAAGGCGATCTGTATCGCGACCCGCTGACCGGCCTGTTCAACCGGCGCTTCTTCCAGCGCGAGGCCGGGGTCCTGCTGGCCGCGGCGCAGGAGCGCGGCACGCCGCTCGGCCTGATGCTGATCGACATCGACTTCTTCAAGCAATACAACGACATCTACGGCCATCTGCGCGGCGACGAATGCCTGCGCGCGATCGGCGCGACGCTGGCGCAGACGCTCGACGAGGCGGCCAGTTTCTGCGCGCGCGTCGGCGGCGAGGAATTCGCCGTGGTGCTGCACCAGGCCGATGCGGATCGCACCCGTGCCATCGGCATGCGCATGCTGCAGGCAGTGCGCTCGCTGCAGATGCCGCATGTGGGCGCGGACCCCTCGCATCCATTCCTGAGCATCAGCGTCGGCGCGGTCTCGCGCATTCCGGACTCGCCGCTGGTCGAGGAACTGGTGGCGGCCGCCGACGTCGCGCTCTATGCGGCCAAGCGCGGCGGCCGCAACCGGCTGGTGATGGCCGGCGGCCAGGCCGTCGCGCCCCCCAACCGATTCCGCGCGCCCGCTGGTCTGACGGCGCCGCCGCACCTCGAGCCTTCCAGCCTTCCAGACTTCCAGACTTCCAGGAGACAAGATGCCCACGCTCGATACGCTGGTCGCCTTCTTCGGCATTGCCGTGCTGCTGGGCCTCGCGCCCGGGCCGGACAACGTCTTCGTGCTGCTGCAGTCCGCCATGCGCGGGCCGCGGGCGGGTTTGACCGTGGTGCTGGGCCTGTGTACCGGCCTGCTGTTCCACACCGCCGCGGTGGCGCTGGGACTGGCGACGTT
Source organism: Cupriavidus sp. H18C1 (assembly GCF_049311595.1). Classification (NCBI taxonomy): domain Bacteria; kingdom Pseudomonadati; phylum Pseudomonadota; class Betaproteobacteria; order Burkholderiales; family Burkholderiaceae; genus Cupriavidus; species Cupriavidus sp. H18C1. The sequence continues at coordinate 2,000,427 of NZ_CP186009.1, read as the reverse complement.
GTTCGCGGCGTCGGCCACCGCCTTCACCGTGCTGAAGATCTGCGGCGCGCTGTACCTGGCGTGGCTCGCGTGGCAGGCGTTTCGCGCGCCGGTCGACGCGCCGGTGCAGGCCGGCGAGCGGGCGGGCAACGGCTGGCAGATGTATCGGCGCGGTGTGGTGATGAACGTCACCAATCCCAAAGTCGCGATCTTCTTCCTGGCCTTCCTGCCGCAGTTCGTCTCGCCGGCGCAGGGACCGATCGCCATGCAGATCGCGGTGCTCGGCGCGGTCTTCATGCTGGCCACGCTGCTCGTGTTCGGCGCCATCGCGTGGTTCTCGGGGCTGTTCGGCACGTTGCTGCTGCGCTCGGCGCGCGCGCGGCGGGCGCTGAACTGGTTCGCCGGCACCGTCTTCGCCGGTCTGGCGGTACGGCTGGCGACAGCGCAGCGCTAGCGGCAAGCGTCGGGGACAGCAGCCGTCATGCACTGCGACTCGGCGTCGCAGAGGCTGTCTGTATAGATTCCGAAACATTGCCTCGAAGGGCGGCGACGAGATTCTATAGAGCCGGATCAGCCTCGACAGCAAGCTCGCACGGAAGCGCTACATTGCGCCATCCCGCTCGACTGCCGAGGCGACCGCCATCGTGTTTCCATTCTCCTTTCCCTCCTTCGGCCGTCCTCCCGGCGAGCCGTTCGTCCGTTCCGAACCGGGGCAATCCCGCGGTGCTGGCCAGCGCGCCGAACCGGCCCTGGACTCGATCCATCCCTGCCTGGCACTGGGCCTGCACCAGCCACCGCTTCCGCAAGAGCCCGTGCCATCGCACGTCCCGCTCGATGCGCCCGATCCCGCCAGCCATGTCGACGCGGCGCTGAGCTTGCTGCGCCGGCACACCGGCGTGCCGCTCGGCGAGCGTGTGGCCACGGGCCTGCCGAGCGATCGCTCTGCCGCCATCGCGTTGCTCGACGCGCTGTTGGCCGATGGCAAGCCGCCCGGTCCGCTCGCCTCGTCGAGCCCGCTTGCGGCCTCGGAACCCGGGCGCAACGCGATCGCGCAGGCGCTTGCGCTGCGCGACCGCTTGCACAGCGACGCGTCCGCCGACGCCGCCACACTGCAGCGCGCGGTGGACGAACTGGTCGGCGCGCTGGAGGCGATGCCCTACGGCCGCGAGCATGCCGCGCTGCGGGAGCAGGCCGATGCCGCGCTTCGCGCGATCGTCGGTGGTCCGCCATGGGACCTTGTCGCAATGATCAACAGCGACCGGCTGCCGGATCGCCAGGCGGCCGCCAGGCAGATCGACACGCTGCTCGCGCATGTCGAGGTGCTGGCAGGCGGCGGGCAAGCGCCGCCTGCCGACCGCTTTCCGCCGGCACTGCGCGCCGCGCTGCACCGGCTGGTGCTCGAGGGCGGCCACGGACTGAGTCCCGCGCAGCGCCTGGCGCTGCGGCAGTGCCCGGTTCTCGGCCCGGAACTGGAGCCGATGCTGCAAGCGGGCAGCACGTTCTCGAGCGTGGCAACGAACACGCTCGACCGATTCTGTCGGCATGCCGGCCACTGTGCGGCCGACGCGAGCCGGCACGCCGGCGATGCTGTCCTTCTCGCGGAACTCGCTGCGCTTGGGGCCAGTGCCCGCAAGCTCGCCAATAGCGCACGGCCACCGATCGGCGATGCGGTTCGGGCCGGCACCGGTTCCGATCGTTCCACTGTCGGCGGCGCGCAGGAGAGTCTGCTGCAGGACGCGCTGGCGACGCGGCTGCAGGCGTTGAAGCCGAACGACATCGCCAATCTGCATCGCTGGATGACGACGCCAACCATGCTCGCACTGCGCACCATGGTGCAGCGCTCGGCGCGGGCCAGCGAGCGCCAGGACACGGGCACGTCGCGCGCTGCGAGCGCGCTCGCCGGCCAACGTCGGCTGCTGGGCGACTGGATGGCGGCCTATGACCAGTTGTCCGCCTTGCTCGCGATGCGCATGGCGTTGCAAGAGGAGCCTGCTTCGAAGCGCGAAGCAGGAAAGAAGAAGACGAAGGCTGGAGCAACGCCCACACCGGGCGCCAGCGACGCCAAGACAAGCGCCGCCGGCAAGGCGCCCGCCGCGGACCAGGGCGTCGCCCATGCAGGCCCGGCCGATTCCGCTTCGGGGCAGCCAACGGACGGCGCGTCATCGGCATCCGCCCAAGCGGCAGCGGTCGCCGCGGCGAACGTCCTGTTCCGGCAGCTGTTCGCCACCGACCCCCGCGCCGGCGACCCCGGCCGAATTGCCGCTCGATTGGGTCCGGGCCTGAACCAAAACACATGAGCAGTAGGGACGCGGCCTCGATGGGCTGCGTGGCGTGCCGTTTTTGACTGGTTTGTTTGCGGGGGATGGGATGTTGCAAGTCGTGTTCAGATTCTTCGGCCCGTGCCTGGGCATCCGGTACAAGACGCGGCCCGAAGCCGCCCCATCTCCGCGCATTGCATGCGGTGCGCCGGGCGCGCGGATCAGCCTCTGGTCCCGGCTTCTGCGCACGTTGTTCTTCTGGCGCGGCCCGCGCGTGGGAACGGAACGCCGCCGCCAGCAGCCGGTGCCGCGAATTACCTACGTTCCCACGCCACCGCCCTTGTCCGATCAGGATACGGCGAAGTCGATCGCCGAGAGGCTGGCGCCGATGCCGCCCGCTGCGCTCGCCGCATTCTGTAGCCGATGCAGCAGGGAAACCCTGCAGGCCATGGTGGACTGGTGCCAGGACCCCCGCAACGATGCCGCAGCCGACGCCGGCAACGACCCCGCTGGGGGGCGATGCGGCCGCGACAACGGCGGCGAGGGCCATGATCGAGGCGACGGCAAAGGAAGCCCTGCGCAGGTTCGAGCCGGACGGCATCGTTCCTCCGGCCGGTGTCAGTCACGTGTCCACCCAGCTGCTCCGAGAACTTGCCAGGATACGCGACGGCGAGGGCGTCCTGGATCTTGCGCGTCTGCGCGATGACTGGGTCAGCCCGCGCCCGCGCGATCGCAAGTTTGTGGCCGGCGGCCAGCATGCCGCGGACACGTTCGACATGTTCCGCCGCTCGGTCGAGGCGTTGTGCCGCTTCGCGATGGCGGATGGCGAAGCGGCGCTCACGCAGGCATTCGCCGCGAAATGGGCAAAGGCCGCGCAAGCGCTATGCGAGGAGTTGGAAACGCGCCAACTGACCGTGACCGACATGACCCGGCATGCCGATGCGCTGCGCGTGCTCGAGCGAGATACCGCGTTGGCGCTGATTCGCGCACAGCTCGGCATTGCGCCGGAAGCGCCGCCGTCGGGTTCGTCCAGCGCCGCCAGGCCGGACGAGGCCGCGGCAGCCGCCGCAGCCGAGCCTGGCCGCGTGGAAGCGGTCGCCTGCAGCGGTCCACCGCCGGCCGCCATGCAGACATTGACGGACCTGCTGCTCGATCCCGGCAGCGATGCCGACCGGATCGGTGCCGCCCTCGACTCGCTGGTCCACAACCTGCGTACGCTGGCGCCGCAACGCCCGGGCGAAGGGGGCGCTCACGGAGATCGAGCGGCGTGTGGACGATCTGCTCGCGCGTGCCGGCGGCCGCCTGAGCGAGCCGCAATTGCATCGTCTCGGCGACGCGCTGCAGCGGCTGGATCTGAAAGCCTGGGGCACCTGCCGCAAGCTGCTGGACATCCGGGAGGCGCTGTACGAGGCCGGCAAGCAGGCCTTGCGCGATGCCATGGCGGGGATGGCCGGCGTGCGGGCCCGGCAGTCCACCGTGCGCGCGCAGGCCCAGCAGATCTGGCAGAGCATCGGACGGGTCGATGCCGCGGCGGCACGGGGCGCCGGCCCCTCCGGCGCGGTCCGCGCCGATGGTGCCGTCCTCCGTTAGGACCGGCCACGTCTAACCATCACGCCGTCCGGCGGCGAGTTTTGTATCGCCGTGTATCGACCCCGTCGATCGATACACGGCGATGCGAGAGCGGCGGGATTCGGACATGCCGCCGATACCGCGCCGGAGTCCACTGGCGTTTCCCACCTACCTGTCGGAGAAACGACCATGTCAAATTCGGTGAACGCACAACGCCGCCGCTTGCTCGGCTCTACCACGGTACTGGCCGGCATCGGCCTGCTGGAACTGGGCCTGGGCAGCGCGGCCCGGGCACAGTCGCCACAGTCCGGACCGTCGACGCAGTCGGCGCGGCCGGCCGCCACCGGTGCCGAGAAAGCACCGGGTGCCACGTCATTCGGCCCCATTCGCCAGATCGCCGCCGGCACGTTGAACATCGGCTATGCGGAGGCCGGGCCGGCCAACGGTCCGGTCGCGATTCTGCTGCACGGCTGGCCGTACGACATCTACAGCTTCGTCGAGGTCGCACCGCTGCTGGCGGCGGCCGGCTATCGCGTGATCATGCCGTACCTGCGCGGTTACGGCTCGACCCGCTTCCTGTCGGCCGAGACGCCGCGCAACGGCCAGCAGGCCGCGCTCGCGCTCGACGTCATCGCGCTGATGGATGCGCTGAAGATCGACAAGGCCATCATCGCCGGCTTCGACTGGGGCGCCCGCACCGCCAATATCGTCGCTGCGCTGTGGCCCGAGCGCTGTCTCGGCCTGGTGTCCGTCAGCGGCTATCTGATCGGCAGCCAGGAGGCCAACCGCAAGCCGTTGCCGCCCCAGGCCGAGCTGCAATGGTGGTACCAGTTCTACTTCGCCACCGAGCGCGGGGCCGCTGGCTATGCGGCCAACCTCGATGGTTTCAACCGGCTGATCTGGCAACTGGCCTCGCCGCAGTGGCAGTTCGATGACGCCACCTACCGCCGTTCGGCGCAGTCGTTCGACAACCCCGATCACGTCGCCATCGTCATTCACAACTATCGCTGGCGTCTCGGGCTGGCCCAGGGCGAGCCGCAATACGATGCGCTGGAGAAGCGCCTGGCGGCCGCGCCGAAGATCTCCGTGCCGACCATCACGATGGAAGGCGACGCGAACGGTGCCCCGCATCCGAAGCCCGCCGCCTACGCCGGCATGTTCACCGGCAAGTACCAGCATCGGGACATCGGCGGCGGCATCGGCCACAACCTGCCGCAGGAAGCGCCTCGCGCGTTCGCCGACGCGGTGTTGCAGGTCGTGCAGCTCTGAGCGGGAGGGGATCTCGCATGCAACGTCTCCGACTACCCACGACCCTCGCCGGGCTTACGCTGCTCGCCTGCGCCGCCGTCGGCCAGCCGACCCTGGCGCAGCCATCGGTCCACGGCGCGCGCGACACCGCGCAGCCAGCGGTCCATGCCGCCAGCGACACCGCGCAGCAACAGACCGGCAAGCAGCCTGCCGAGCATCAGACCGCCCAGCAGCCCGCCACCAAGCAGCGCGTCCAGCAGCCGACCGCCACGCAGCCAACCGCCACGCAGCCGACCGCCACACAGCCGACCGCCACACAGCCGACCGCCAAGCCCTCGGCCTCCCCCATCTATGGCGTCACCATTCCCCACGGCTACCGTAAATGGCAGTTGATCGCACCCGCCGAAGAGGCCGCCCCGCTCGATGAGCTGCGTGTGGTGCTGGGCAACCCGGAAGCGATGGCGGCCATCGAACGATCCGCGAAGCGCTTCCCGGACGGGGCCGTGCTGGTCAAGCTGGCCTACAAGCGCAAGCCATCGCCCGACTTCGAGCCCGCGACGATACCGGGGCAGCCGACCACGGTGCAGGTGATGGTCAAGGACTCGCGCCGGTATGCGTCGACCGGAGGCTGGGGCTTCGGCCGCTTCGTCAACGGCGTGGCGGTGGACGCGGCCCAGCATCAGACCTGCTTCGCCTGCCATGCGGCCCGCGTCAAGGACCGCGACTACGTGTTCACACGCTTCGCGCCGTAGCCGCGGCTTCGGCTGTGCCCCGTGGTGCCCGATCCGGATTTGCCTGTTGCGTTGGCAGGCCAATCCGGATTTTTTTGCCATCGGCAAGCGCATCGGTGCATCGGTGCATCGGTGCATCGGTGCATCGGTGCAACGGTGCAACGGTGCAACGGTGCGACTGCCGCGAACCGTGGAGAACGACCGCGGACCGCGAACCACCGAGAACGCCCGCGCTTTGTATTGCACTGTATCTGCCACCGCCCGCGATGCAACTCCGTGACAATCCCGCGCGCCGGCAAACACATCCGCGATACACGCCCGCCCTGAAATGGCGACATCGAATCCACGACGCCATTTCAAGGGAGCGCACTGTGCAAGACCGGCCCATCCCCATCCCGCTGACAACCCGCCTCGATACCGTCGGCCACTGGCTGGCGCCGCTCGGACTGCGCGCGATCCTCGCCTGGGAGTTCTTCGAGTCGGGCCGCGAGAAGCTGCTCGGACAGAACTGGTTCGACCAGCTCGCCGGGCAGTTCCCGCTGCCGTTCTCGCTGCTGAGCGCCAACCTCAACTGGACGCTGGCGACCTGGCTCGAACTGCTGGGCGCCGTCGCGCTGCTGCTGGGCCTGGGTACGCGCTTCGTCGCCTACGCGCTGATCGTGCTGACCGTGGTCGCGACCTACGCGGTCCATTGGCCAACGGGTGGGCGAGCCTCGCCGAGCTGTGGCAGGGCTACGCCGTCACCGACAAGGGATACGGCAACTTCAAGCTGCCGTTGTTGTATGTGCTCATGCTGCTGCCGTTGCTGCTGCGCGGTGCCGGCCCGCTGAGCCTGGACGGCCTGCTGATGCACCGGCGGACGCATGGCAACGCGCTGCCCGCCGCCGCCAACCATGCCGGCCATGCCGTCTGGTCCGCCGTGCTGATCCTGCTTGGCCTGCCGCTGGCGCTGTTGCTGCCGTGGGCCGGCGGCGCGCTGATTGTCATCGGCATCGCGTTGGCCGCGCTGTGCCGGGCGAGTGCCAGGGCCAGGGCCAGGGCGGGGGGCCTGATGGTCTGGCCATCCGGCCGATCGATACGCGGCACTTCCCTGCGCAAGCCCGCCATACCCGGCACCACCCCAATTGACACGATTTCGTTCGCCACACCCCGTGGCACAGACCCGCACGTCCGCGTGCATTGACTCAGGAGATTCGCCATGTCACAAGCTCATTCCTCCCGCAAGACGACGCTCGGCCTGCTTGGTGCCGCGCTGGCCGGCAGCGTGCTGCTGAACGGACCGGTCTTCGCCATGCAGCCGCTGGCGCAGGGCTATCTGGTGGCCGCGGCCGACGGCAAGGCCGCCGAAGGCAAATGCGGCGAAGGCAAGTGCGGTGCCGACACGACGCGCGCACCGCGCGGCGCGAAGAAGGGCGCGCAGGCCGAAGGCAAATGCGGCGAAGGCAAGTGCGGTGCCGACACGACGCGCGTGTCGCGCGGCGCCAGCAAGGGCGCGCAGGCCGAAGGCAAGTGCGGCGAGGGCAAGTGCGGTGAAGGGAAATGTGGCGAAGGCAAGTGCGGCGACGCCTCCTTCGGGCGCACCGATACCGACAAGAACGGCCTCGTCTCGCGCGCCGAGTTCCTGGCGGTGGCGCCCACGCGCGCCGCGGAGTTCGACAAGATCGACACCAGCCACGACGGCAATATCTCCGAGGCCGAGGCCTACGAGTATCTGCGCGCCACCTACCAGGCCAACGGCAAGCCGGTACCGAAGAACCTGTTCGCCAAGCTGAAGAAGTAGCCCTCCCGTGCGGCCGCGCCGCGCCGGATCGAACCGGTGTGGCCCGGCTGCGCAAGCCCTGCATCGGGCCTCCCGGTGGCCCATGCCCCCCAAACGATCGCCAAGGAGATCCACCGTGCCGGTGCCGATCCGTTCGTCCGTCCTGTCACCGCGCTCCGCGCCCACCGCCTGCGTCGGCCTCGGGCTGCGCCGGGCCCTGATCCCGCAGCTGGAGCAGGCGCCGCCCGGCGATTTCGATTTTCTCGAGCTGGCGCCCGAGAACTGGCTGCGCGTCGGCGGCGCCCATGGCAAGGCGCTGGGCCGTCTGGCCGAGCGGTATCCGCTCTACTGCCATGGACTGTCGCTGTCGCTCGGCGGCATCGCGCCGCTCGATGAAGGCCTGCTGTCCGAGATCCGCGGCTTCCTCGATGGCCATCGCGTGCCGCTCTACAGCGAGCACCTGAGCTACTGCACCGACGACGCGCATCTGTACGACCTGCTGCCGCTGCCATTCACGGAGGAGACCATCGAACATGTCGTCGCCCGCATTCGCCGGGCACAGCAGATCCTCGACAGGACGATGGCGATCGAGAACGTGTCGTACTACGCCGCCCCGCGGCAGGACATGGACGAGGCCGCCTTCACCAATGCGGTGCTGCGCGAGGCCGACTGCGCCTTGCTGCTGGACGTCAACAATGTCTACGTCAACGCGATCAACCACGGTTTCGATCCCTATGCCTTCCTCGATGCGCTCGAGCCGGGCAGGGTGGCCGCCTATCACGTGGCCGGCCACTACGACGAAGCCGACGACCTGAAGATCGACACGCACGGCGCCGCGGTCAAGGCCGAGGTATGGGCGCTGCTGGAATACGCCTATGTCCGCTTCGGCGTCCATCCCACCGTGCTCGAACGCGACTTCAACTTTCCCGACTATGCGGAACTCGCCAGGGAGCTGCGCCATATCCGCGAGCTGCAGGCCCGTGCGGGTGGAACCGCGAGGAGAATCGCCCATGGCTGAGATCGCGCGCACTTCATTGCAGCAGCAGCTGGCGCTGACCCGCCACCTGCGCGATCCGGCGCGCCATCCGTCGCCGGCGGGCATGGACCCGGCCCGCGTGCGGATCTATCGCGAACTGGTGACCGGCAACCTGGTGTCGCTGCTGGGCGGGACTTTTCCCGTGCTGGTGTCGTTGCTGGGAGCCGAACATTGGCGCTTGCTGGTCGAGCGCTTCCTGCGCGACCACCGCTCGCATACGCCGCGCTTCGGCGAGATTGCGGAGGAGTTCGTCGCCTTCGTCGACGCGCTGGATCTCGAGTCCTTGCCGGCGCCGATGCGGCGGCCGTTCCTCGCCGAGCTGGCGCATTACGAGTGGGTCGAAATGGCGCTGCTGCAGAGCGATGCGCAAGCGCTCGGAGCGGACCTGTCCAGCCCTGCCGGGGCCTCGACCCGGGTCCCAGCCCGGGCCACAACGCGGGCCACAACGCGGGCCACAACGCGGGCCACAACGCGGGGCCCAACGCAAGACCCAACCCGCGCTCCGGCCCTGGACCGCCCGCTGCAACTGTGCCCGCTGGCCTGGCTCCTGGCCTATCGCTGGCCGGTGCATCGGCTCGGACCGACGTATCGGCCGTCGCAGCCCCCCGGCCCTGGCAACCTTTCTGCTGGTGCGCAGGACCGCCGACGACGAGGTGCGATTCTCGGAACTGAGCCCGCTCGCCTGGCAGCTGCTGCACGAGATCGGGCAGGCGGCCGGTTCGGTGACCGCCGACAGCCTGCTGCACGAACTGGGGCGTCAATGCGGCGTGCCGGACTTGCCGTCGTTCGTCGCCGCCGGCATGGCGCTGCTCAACGACATGCACGCCGACGGGATCGTCGCGGCGGTTTGCGATCATCAGGATCCCCCGCCTGGAGAGCGATGCCTAGCTTGCCGGCAACGCCATCCAGCGTGCCACCTCCCGCGCCACCCACTCCGGATCGTCGTGCGGCAGGTCGTGCCCCGCCCAGGGGTGCACGCGATGCGGGACCGACCACGCCGTCGCCAATCGCGCCGAGCAGGCCGGCGACACCAGCCGGTCGGCCGCCGACGACAGCAGCAGCGTGGCGCAGCGCGGCGGCGCCGTGCCGGCGCGGAAGCGGGCCGCCGCCAGCAATTGGCGCAGCGCATTGGCGCGGCTGACCGGCGCCTCGGCGCGGATCGCGGCCCAGCGGGCCACGTCGGCCTCGCGCACGTCGGTGCGGGCGCAGGTCAGCCGATGGATGATGGCCTCGCAGCGTCGGCCGTCCTGCCACGATCGCATCAGCCCAAGCACCGCAGGCCATGCGCCGACACGCATGCGCTGATGCGGCGCGCCGAACGGCCGCATGCTGGTGTTGATCAGCACCAGCCGTTCGATGTCGTCGGCATGCTGCTGCGCCCACGCGGTCGCCACCATGCCCCCCAGCGACATGGCCAGCAGCCGGTACGGCGCGTGCAGGCCGGCCAATGCCGCATCGCTGCGCAGCTGGGACACGATGTCCGCCACCGTCGCCGGGGAGCGCCGGCCGGCATGGCTGCCGTTGCCCGGCAGATCGAGCATCGTCAGGCGATCGTCATCGCCAACCGCGCCGCTGCGCCGCAGCGCCGCCGGCAGTTCGCCCCAATGGCGCGCCTCGCGCGTCAGCCCACGCAGCAGGATCCAGTCGCTCATCGTGTCGGCCTGCCGTCGGGGGCGCGCCAGTGCTCGCTGGCCTCGCGCCAGATCGCCTGCCGCGCCGCGCCGGTCGGCAGCCAGCGCGCCGGCGCGAAGGCGGCGCGCGCGAGGAAGTCGAACAGGCTGACATGGCGGCGCAGCACGCGCGCGGTGCGATGCGCCTTGACCGGATTGAAGAAGCCGTCGCGCGAGAACAGCTGCCGCGGATTCTTCTTGATCCACAGCCACGAACCCAGTTCGAGCGTCATCGGCAGGAAGATATGCGGCGCGGGCGTGCGGTCATAGGCGTAGTCCCACAGGTCGCCGTGCACCAGGTACTGGTGGCTCTGCGGCTCGAAGGCGTAGCCGTGGTGCGGGTGGGCCTGCTCGAACAGCGTCTTCAGCACGTACATCTCGGGCAGATGCGGCATCGCGGCCTGCGTCCGTGCGTAGGGAAACCAGATGCTGTCGCGCCAGCCGTAGCCGGAATGGCAATCGACCGCGAAGCTCAGCGGCCGCGTCAGCAATTGCGCCTGCACCACGCGCAGCAGCGCGGTGCTCTCGGCCTCCATCGGCGTGCCGGCCCTGCCGCGGTACCACGGCAGCCACGGGCCGATGCGCTGGCCGCCGGCGAGGAAGGGCACGCGTCCCTCGGCATCCTGCGGCGCGTTGCGCATCAGGTCGACGCCGTTCGGATTGGCGCGCCGGCCGGCCCACATGCCGGCCGGGTTGACGATCGGCATGAACAACAGCCGGACCTTGCGCAATTGCAGATGCAGCAGCTCGTCCCATTCGAGGCGCTTGAGCAGCGCCCGCATATAGTCCAGCAGCAGTTGCGTGCCGATCCGTTCGAGGCCGTGGATGCCGCCGAACAGGCCGATCGCCGGCGCGCGCGGGTCGTGCGAGCCGATGCCGGCGAGGTACACCGGGAAGCGCCGCCCATGGCTGCTGGCCTCGCATACCACCTCGATATCGAAATGCGCCGCGCCGACTTCCAGCAGTGCGCGCAGCAGATCGAGCTCGGCGAAACTGTCGGAGGCGGGAAGGGGCATCGGGGCAGTTGGGCGGAAGTTGGACCGAAGCTGGGCGGAAGTTGCGCGGCGGTTGGGCGGCGGTTGCGCGGACGGCGAGCGGTGGGCCGCGACGGCGCCGGTCCATATGACGGAACGATGTTGCGAGTCTACTCGCGCAATATGACAGTGCCTTGTGACGACACGAGGCTGTCATCGAGCGGCGCCATGCGGCCGCGCCGGTCAACCGAGCTGCTCGGCCAGCACCTCGCGCGCGGCCTGCACCACCGGCGCCTCGCCGCGGCGCGGCGGCAGCAGGCAGAACTCGACCTCGGGCAGCGCGGGCAGGCGCAGCGACGAGGCGGTGGCCGCGTCGAGCGCGGCCACGCCGGCCGGAATGGCGGACCGGTTCAGGCAGGAGATGCCAAGCCCGGCGGCGAGCGCCATCTGCAGCCCGGCCACGCCGGACGCGGAGTGCGAGACGCGGTACGGCACGCGGGTGCGCTTCAGGATGCGGACCACGTACTGGTGCAGCGAGCAGGTGTCGGGCAGCAGCACCAGCGGCAACGGCGTGCCGATCCCGTCCGTTTCGCCGCGCGCGGCGACCCAGGCCAGCGGCTCCCGCCGCAACGGCCGCCAGCCGGCGCGCGAGCCGTGCGACCCACGCGACCGATCGGCGGCGGCGCCGCGCGCTCCGACGACGCGCATGGTCAGGCCGATGTCGAAGGCGTCGTCGTCGACGCTGGCGTCGATCGCCGCGCTCTTCATCACCGTCACATGCAGCCGCAGTTGCGGATGCCGCTCGCGCAGGCGGCGCAGCATGCCGGCGATCTCGCTGGTGCGGTAGTAGTCGGTGATGGCGAGCCGCAACTCGCCCGCCAGCGTCTCGCCGCGGATGTCCTGCATCGCCAGCGCATCCAGATCGAGCATGCGGCGCGCATGGCCGAGCAGCCGTTCGCCGGCCGGGGTGGGCTGCACGCCGCGGCGGCCGCGCAGCAGCAAAGGCACGCCGGCGCGCTCCTCCAGCTTGCGCAGCTGCTCGCTGACCGAGGACTGCGACAGGAACAGCCGGGGTGCCGCGGCCGACAGGCTGCCGCTGTCGGCCACCGCGACGAAGGTACGCAATTGTTCGAGATCGAAGCCGCGCATCGCCCGCTCCTGGTTTCGGATAATCCGATGGATGGTATCAAATCTTCCCGCTTTTCCGATGACAGCGCGGGCACTAGGATCGAGTCAGTGGCGGGGCGGCACGGAATATGGAGTCGGCCCGTGCCACCTTCCATCCATGTACCGACCATTTCACCGACCGTTCGAAGAGGAAACCGCGATGCCCCATCTCCAACTGCAGATCTCCGGCCGCCCCGACGCCGCGCTGACCGCCAAGGCCGCCGCCACCGTTGCCGAACTGACCCGTACCGTGCTGGGCAAGAAGCCCGAGGTGATGGCGGTGGCGGTCCAGTACGTGCCGCACGACGCCTGGTTCATCGACGGCCAGCCGCTGTCGGCGCTCGAGCGCAATGCCTTCCATCTCGATATCAGCGTCACCGACGAGACCAATACCAAGGCCGAGAAGGCGCGCTACCTCGAGGCGGTGCACCGCGCGTTGTCCGAGTTGATCGGCAATGTGCACGACTGCTCGTACATCCATGTGATCGACGCCCGGGCCGCGGCCTACGGTTATGGCGGCCGCACGCAGGAATACCGCCATCAGCACGGTTCGACGTTGTAGTTGAAGTTTGGCCGGAGCGGCGGCAAGTCGATCCGCTTCACGCTGCGGCCCCGCGGCCCCGCTGGGCCTCGGTAGCCCCGGTGGACTTGGTGGGCTCGGTGGGCTCGGTGGGCTCGGTGGGCTCGGTGGGCTCGGCGGGCTCGGCGGGCTCGGTGGGCTCAGTGGGCTCAGTGGGCTCGCCGACCCGGCGGCCGACCTCAGCCGGGCGGCAGCCGATACAGGCGCCGTGGCTGCCCGTCCGGCGACAGTTCGAACACGACGCCGCCGCCGCTGTCGGCTCCCTGTCCCGTCAGGGCCGTGATGACGACCTGATGCGTCACCATCAGATACGGCCCGCCGCGCGGATCGAGCTGGTCGATAAAGCGGGACAGCGCGGCGGTCTGGTGCGTGCGGGCACCGGAGTCGCCGAAGAAGGAATTGAGCATCGGCAGCACCGTGACGGGACCGAGGTCCATCAGGCGCGCGGTGTCCTGGCAGCGGCACCAGGCGCTGCTCCAGACGGCGCTGGGACGAAAGCCCGCCGCACGCCACGCGCTGCCCAGGCGCTGCGCCTGGGCGCGGCCGGCCGTGTCGAGATTGCGCTGCGTCGCGCAGGACTGCAGGTCGAAGCCGGGCGGGTCGCCGATGCCGGGTGCATTGGCATGCCGCAGCAACACCACCACATTGGGGCGGGCCAGCGCCGAGACGTGAAGCGTGCCAACCGGTTGCGCGAGCGCGCTGGACACGCTGGCCGGCATCGCCGATGCGAGCATTGCCCAACAGGCGATGCGGGCCGCAATGCCGAACGCATCGCGTCGCCGCGGGGAGGGTGTGCCGATGGCCGGTCTGCTGCGATCGATCATGTTGTTCCTCCTTGCTGCGCGCGCCTGGCCTCGGATCCGCAGCCCATATCGGGCGGCTCGCCCAGGACCGCTGCCTCCAATGGCTGCCTCCAATGGCTGCCTCCTGTGGCTGCCTTGCACGGCCGCCCCCAACAGCTGCATGGAACGACTGCCTCTAACAGCGGCCTGGAACGACTGTCTCTAACGGCCGGGCCAAGGGCTCCGTTCAAGGGCTGCGATCAAGGGCTGCATTTAACGGCTGCGATTAACGCTGCATTTAACGGCTGAGCCCGCGCGCCGAAATCTGCCACAGCGATTCGACCTTGCCGTCGCGCACGCCGACCAGCGTGTCGTACAGGTTCAGCGTCGGATCGCAATGGCCGGGCACCAGCCACAGCGGTTCGCCCAGCTGCGGCAGCGCCGGCATCTCGCCGCCGACTGCCGGCACCGGCCGCACGATGCCGTGCTCGTCGTTGGCGGCGACATAGGCCAGCCGCGTGCTGCGCATGCCGCCGTTGCGCTCCCCGCCGCTGCGGCCCGCGCCGTTGTGGTCGACGCCGTTGCGTTCCCCCGCCGTTGCGTTCCCATACCCACGGCAGCCCCGAGTCGACCGCCATCGACTTCAATCCGGCATCGACCACGACCTGGCCCTGCGCCGCCGTACTCATCACCGTGGTCGCGATAAACAGGCTGTGCTCGAAGCGCAGCGCCTCGGCCGCGCCGTCGTCACCGCGCGCGTTGCTGCCGTAGTCGCCGTCCATGAACACATACGACCCGGGCTGGATCTCGGTGAAGACGCCGCTGGCCAGGTCGAATTCGACACTGCCGCTGCCGCCGCCGGTGACCACCTGGCAGGGCGCGCCGGCCGCCGCGAGCCGGGCCGCCACCGCGCCGGCACGCTCGGCCGCGCGCGCCGCGGCCTCGCGCCGGGCGGCGTGGTCGCGCACATGCTGGATGCCCCCATGGTAGGCCTGCAATCCGCCGAACGACAGCCGCGGCTGCGCGGCGATCCGCTCGGCCAGCCGCAGCGCGGCGTCGGCATCCGCCACGCCGCAACGGCCCTGTCCGATGTCGAGTTCGACCAGCACCGTCAGCCCGCTCTGCTCGCGTTCGGCGGCCTCGGCCAGCGCGCGCACCTGGACGACGGCGTCGACGCAGACGCTGATCCGAGCGTGGCGCGCCATCCGGGCCAGCAGCATGGCCTTCGCCGGGCCGGCGATCTCGTTGCTGATATGGATGTCGGCGACGCCGGCGCGCAGGAAGGGCAGCGCCTCGCTGACCTTCTGGCAGCAGATGCCGACGGCGCCGCGCGTCATTTGCGCCAGCGCAATGTCCGGACATTTGTGCGCCTTGGCATGGGGCCGCAGCGCGACGCCGGCCCGATCCGCGGCCTGCTGCATCCGTTGCAGATTGCGCTCGAAGGCATCGAGCTCCAGTACCAGCGCGGGCGTGTCGATCGCCTGCCACGGTTGGCCGGGATCGGCGATCGGGGGGCAGGGCGGGCAGTCCCGCGGGATCGCGCAAGACGGGCAGGTCGGTCGCAGCGGAAGGCACGGGGCGGTGGTCTGGCATGACGGGGATGTCTCCATAAGGGGCGGTGGGCCGAATGGCGTCGGGCGCGGGGCATCATCGGCCGATCGGGACGGGCTGTCAAACCGTGCCGTGGCGCGCGGCCGCGGGTGCCGGACCGCTACACGGGTCCCCGTGCCACGGGTCCCTGCCCGGGTTTCCCGTGCCGTGTTCCGTGCGCCGTGGGCCGCGGGAGACGCTGTCGCGCTTGTCCTACACGGCTTGCGGCGGCCGTCCGACTGCGGGGGACGGATGCCGACGACTATGCTGACAGTGATGCACCGCGCCTCCCGCGCGGCGCTCCCCAGCCCCCCGCACCGTCCCCCCTCGCCATGCATGCCACGCCCAACCCGTCCGCGCAGTCCGGTGCGCCATCCGCACCGACCACGGGTGGCGCGCGGGCGGCGCCATCGCGGGACGAGGCGGCAGTCGAGCCGCTGGCCGGGGCGACGGCGGCGGGCCATGCCGCGGCCACACAGCCGGACGCATCGGCCATCGCCGCGAATGCCGGTGATGGCGAGCTTTCGGCGGCCGCACAGCCGGCCGCTTCGGCCATCTCCGCGAATGCCCGCGATCGCGAGCCTGGGGCGACCACACAGCGGGACGCATCGGCCATCGCCGTGGGCGAGTCCGGAGCGGCCTCATCCGCAGCCTCATCGGCCGCCACATCGGCGGCCGAGCCGGCGCGCGGCCCGACCAGTGCCCGCATGCTGCCGGTCGCGATCCAGCGCGGCAGCCTGGCGCTGGTGGTGCTGGCGACGCTGGCCTGCCTGTACGCGCTGCATGTCGCCAAGGCCTTCGTGATTCCGGTGGTGCTGGCGGTGATCCTGACCTATCTGCTCGATCCGCTGGTGTCGGCGCTCCATCGGCAGCGGCTGCCGCGCCCGATTGGCGCGACGCTGGTGTTGCTGGGCCTGGTCGCGGTGCTGCTGTGCGGCGCCTATCTGCTGCAGGGCCAGGTGGAGGCCATCGTCGACCGTCTGCCCGAGATCGCGCGCAAGCTCTCGCGCAGCCTGTCGGCGCTGCTCAGTGGCGACGACTCGATGTGGCAGAAGATCCAGCGCGCGGCGACCGTGCTGACCGGCGGCACGCCGCAGCTCTCGCGCGGCGCGCCCGTCGTGATCGAAAAGCCCGCCGGCGCGCTGCACGACATGGTATTGGCCGGCTCGGTCAGCGCCTTTGCCGCGGCGGGCCAGGCCGTGGTGGTGCTGTTCCTGACCTTCTTCCTGCTGGTGTCGGGCGACATGTTCAAGCGCAAGTTCGTCAAGATGGCGGGCCGCACGCTGACGCAGAAGAAGGTCAACGTCCATATGCTGGGCGAGATCAACCGGGCGATCCAGCGCTACATGCTGATGCTGCTGATCACCAATGCCGCACTGGGGGTCTGTACCTGGTTCCTGCTGAAGGCGATCGGGCTGCAGCATGCCGGCACCTGGGCGCTGGCCGCGGCGGGGCTGCATCTGATTCCGTATTTCGGCTCGGGCGCCACGGCGATTGCGCTTGGCGTGGCGGCCTTCATGCAGTTCGGCACGCTGGGTCTGGCCGCCGCGGCGGCCGGGGGCTCGATACTGATCGCGACGCTGATCGGCTCGGTGGTGCAGACCTGGATGACCGGACGGATGGCGAAGATGAATCCGGTGGCGGTGTTCGTCGCGCTGCTGCTGTTCACCTGGTTGTGGGGCGCCTGGGGCATGCTGCTGGCGATTCCCCTGGCTGTGATCGCCAAGGTGGTGGCCGATCATATCGAAGGGCTGGAGGTCGTAGCGGAGTTCCTCGGGGAATAAGGGCGGCGGGCGGAATAGCGGCGGGCGGTGGAAACAGGGTCGGCTTGCGGCCCGGGGCGGGCGGTAGAAGGGTGTCGGCCTGCGGCACGGGGTGGGCGGTGGAACGGGGTCGGCCTGCGGCACGGGGCGGGCGGTGGAAGTGGGGGCGGTCTGCGGCCCCGGGGCGGGCGGTGGAACGGGGTTGGCCTGCGGCACAGGGGTCGACGGAACAGGGCGGCCGGCAAGACCCTGCCCCGAGCAGGGCCGAGGCTTGACCTGCAGTCCGCTGGATTATATCGTAAGATATGTTTTTCGATATAACGAGCGACTGACCCATGCCTCCTCGCCATCCTCACGGCCGGCACGGCCACGGCCCCGGCGGACCCGGCGGCCCCTTCGGGGGATTCGGCGGCTTCGGCTCCGATGCCGACGGGCTGCGCCGCGGCCGCAAGCTCGGCGCAGACGATCTGCAACTGCTGCTGCTCGACCTGCTGGCCGAGCAGCCCAGCCACGGCTACGAGCTGATCAAGGCCCTGGAAGCGCGCAGCGCCGGCTTCTACAAGCCCAGCCCGGGCGTGATCTATCCCGCCCTGACATATCTGGAGGAGATCGGCCACGCGGCGGTCGACGTCGACGGCAATCGCAAGTGCTATCGGTTGGCTGAGCCCGGCCGCGAGTTCCTGCAGGCCAACCGGGAGCGCCTGGCGCTGCTGTGGAACGGGCTGCGCCATGCGGCCCGCAAGATGGAGTGGGTGCGCCGCGCGCTCGCCGGCGAGCCGCCGCCCGAGCCGGACGAGCAGGGCAACGGCTGGCTGCCGGAGTTCGTGCAGGCGCGCATGGCGCTCAAGCGCGCGCTGCTGCTGCGTACCGATGCCTCGCCGGCCGAACAACGGCGCATCGCCGACATCCTGCTGCGCGCCGTCGCCGATATCGAAGACACCGAGGCAGCCGCCGTGCCGCCGCATCCCGCCCGACCACGCCAACCGAGGTAATGCATGTCCGCTACCGATCGCGCCAATAACGCCAATACGGCCAACACCGGCGATACCGCCAGTCCGCTCGATAGCCGCGGCGCCGCCGCGCTCGCCGTCGAACGCGTCCGCCATCCGCTGAAGTTCCGCCACATCCAGGTGGTCCGCACGCAGCGGCTCTCACCGGCGCTGCTGCGCGTGACTTTCACCGGCGACGACCTCGCCGACTTCGTCTCGGCCTCGTTCGACGACCACATCAAGGTGTTCCTGCCCGCGCCCGGACAGCAGCGCCCGGTGCTGCCCGAGATGGGACCCGACGGTCCGATGTTCCCCGAGGGACAGCCGCGCCCGATCGCGCGCGACTACACGCCGCGCCGCTACGACGCCGCGACGCGCGAGCTCGATATCGAATTCGTGCTGCACGGCGACGGTCCCGGCGCCAGCTGGGCGGCGCAGGCGCAGCCGGGCCAATGGCTGGGCATCGGCGGGCCGCGCGGTTCCTTCGTGATCCCGTCGGCGTTCGACTGGCACCTGCTGATCGGCGACGAAGCGGCGCTGCCCGCGATCGCCCGCCGTCTCGAGGAATTGCCCGCCGGCAAGCGCGTGGTGGTCGTGGTCCAGGTCGAGGATCGCGTGGCGCGTCTCGATCTGCGCAGCAATGCCGACTGCGAACTGCATTGGCTGTATCGCGCCGAAGGGGACGAATTGCTGACGACGCTGCGCCGGCTGGAATTGCCGGCCGGAGAGGGCTATGTCTGGGCCGCCGGCGAAGCCGCCGAGATGCGCGCGGTGCGCGCTTGCCTGGTTGACGAGCGCGGCATCGACAAGCGCCGCATCCGCGCGTCGGCCTACTGGAAGCACGGCGCGGTCGGCGTGCACGAGACGCTCGACGATTGAGCCGGCACGCCCTGGCGGCGGGTGCCCGGTGCGCGTCCATCGCCGCGATAGCGATGGACGCGCACCCGTAACCCGATTAACATCGTTGCCGGCGGCACTGACAACCGCCAACGTCGCTCGGACGGTTCCGGGCGCTTACGTACAAGGACAACCATGTCAGCCATTCCGGCATCCCCGGGCCCGAGCACTTCGGGCCAGCGCCGCTTCGCGCGCATCGATCGTCTTCCCCCTACGTCTTCAATATCACCGCCGAGCTCAAGATGGCCGCGCGCCGTCGCGGCGAGGACATCATCGACATGAGCATGGGCAACCCCGATGGCGCGACGCCCGCGCATATCGTGGCCAAGCTCACCGAGGCGGCGCAGCGCCCCAATACCCACGGCTACTCGACCTCGCGCGGCATTCCGCGGCTGCGGCGCGCGATCTCGCACTGGTATCGCGAGCGCTACGACGTCGAGATCGATCCGGAACGCGAGGCCATCGTGACGATCGGCTCGAAGGAGGGGCTGTCGCACCTGATGCTGGCCACGCTCGATCGCGGCGACACCGTGCTGGTGCCGGACCCGAGCTATCCGATTCACATCTATGGGGCGGTGATCGCCGGCGCCGATATCCGCTCGGTGCCGCTGATTCCCGGCGTGGATTTCTTCGCCGAACTCGAGCGCGCCATCCGCGGCAGCTATCCGAAGCCCAAGATGATCGTGCTGGGCTTCCCGTCCAACCCCACCGCGCAATGCGTCGAGCTCGATTTCTTCGAGCGCGTGATCGCACTGGCGCGCAAGCACGACATCCTGGTCGTGCACGACCTGGCCTATGCCGACATCGTCTTCGACGGCTGGAAGGCGCCGTCGATCCTGCAGGTGCCGGGCGCCAAGGACATCGCGGTGGAGTTCTTCACGCTGTCCAAGAGCTACAACATGGCCGGCTGGCGCATCGGCTTCATGGCCGGCAACGCCGACCTGGTGACGGCGCTGGCGCGCATCAAGAGCTATCACGACTACGGCACCTTCACGCCGCTGCAGATCGCCGCGATCGCCGCGCTCGAAGGCGACCAGCAGTGCGTGCGCGAGATCGCCGCGCAATACCAGTCGCGCCGCGACGTGTTGGCGCGCGGCCTGAACGAAGCCGGCTGGCCGGTGGAGCTGCCGAAGGCGTCGATGTATATCTGGGCGCGGATTCCTGAACCGTATCGCGCGCTGGGCTCGCTGGAATTTGCCAAGCAGCTGCTGGAGAAGGCCAAGGTCTCGGTATCGCCGGGCATCGGCTTCGGCGACTTCGGCGACGACTACGTCCGCTTCGCGCTGATCGAGAACGAATCGCGCATTCGGCAGGCGGTTCGGGGCATCAAGGCGATGTTCCGCGCCGATGGGCTGGTCGCGCCGGCCGTGCATGAGCCGGCGCGCGGGGGCGGGGCGAAGGGGTAATTCGTCGCGCCCGCGCGAGCGGGAGAGTCAGCAAGTCAAGGCAGGCGGCGCCAGCGGATGCCGCTTGCCCTGCCACGGCGACTCAAAGAATGCCCGCACCGCTTGCGCATCGACCTCGTCGTGGCTGGCGACCCGCCAGTGCGGGGTCTGGTCCTTGTCGACGATCAGCGCGCGCACGCCCTCGATGAAATCGCCGTCGGTGAAGGCGTGGCTGACGACGTCGAGCTCCATGCGAAAGCAGTCGGCCAGGTCCAGCCGGCGGCCGCGCAGCAGCAGTTCGCGCGTGACGGCCGTCATCAGGGGCGAGCGGCCGCGCAGCAGCGTGGCGGTCTTGGCGGCCCAGTCGGCCCGGTCGGCGCAGCAGGGATCCTGTTCGGCTGCCAGTCCCTGCAGGATCTCCGCCGGCGTCGCGTCGGGGCGGAAATGCCGCAGCAGGGCGGGCAGGATCTTCAGCAGCGGGGCGTCGGCCGCGGTGACCGGCGATGCGGGGACCAGCGCGCGGCGCAGGGTTGCGAGCACCGTGTCGCCGTTGCCGGGCCAGGCGCTGCCGGACCAGTCGATGCTGGCCAGCGTCGCCTCCAAGTCCGCCAAGGCGGCGCTGTCGACCGCGACATCCGCGAGCCCGCACAGCAGCGTGTCGGCCGCGCCGAGCGTCACCCCGGTCAGGCCCACATAGAGCGCCAGCTCGGGCGTCATGCGCGACAGGAAGTGGCTGGCGCCGACATCGGGCACCAGGCCGATGCCGGTCTCCGGCATCGCGACGCGCGCGCGTTCGGTGACGATGCGCAGCCGCGCGGCCTGCGCCAGCCCCATGCCGCCGCCCATCACGATGCCATCCATCAGCGCAACCACCGGCTTGTGATAGCGGTGCAGTTCGAAATCGAGCTGGTATTCGTCGACGAAGAAGCGGCGGTACAGCGGCTCGCCATCGTTGCCGCCATGCCGCGCCACGTCGTCGCGATAACTGTCGTACAGCGCGCGGATATCGCCACCGGCGCAGAACGCCTTGTCGCCTGCGCCGCGCAGTACCACGGCGACGACATCGTCCCGCGATGCCCATTGCCGCAGTCGTTCGCGCAGCGCCAGGATCATCGGATACGACAGCGCATTGAGCTGGCGCGGCCGGTTCAGCGTCACCAGTCCGACGCGATTGATGACCTCGAAGCGGACCTCGTCGGTGCCTTCGGCCTCGCTGCGCGGCGGCAGGGATTCGGCTCTTGCGTTCACGCCAACCCTCCCTCGGCGTCCAGGTACTGCCGAATCACGCCCGAGAAATCGAGCTGCCCATCGCCGCGCTGGCACATCGCCTGATACAGCTGCTGCGCCAGGGCGCCGAGGAACAGCGGCTGCCGCACCGCGCGCGCGGCGTCGTTGGCCAGCCCGAGGTCCTTGAGCATCAGCTCGGCGCCGAAGCCGCCGCTGTAGCCGCGCGCGGCCGGGGCGGTGTCGATCACGCCGGGGTAGGGGTTGTAGGTGTCGGAGGACCAGCAGCGCCCGGTCGAGGTGTTGACGATGCCGGCCAGCACCCTGGTGTCGATGCCGAGCCGGGCGCCGAGCGCCATCGCTTCGGACACGCCGATCATCGAAATGCCCAGGATCAGGTTGTTGCAGATCTTCGCGACCTGGCCCGTGCCGGTGTCGCCGCAGCGGACCACGTTCTTGCCCATGCCGGAGAGTACCGGCTGCAGCCGCTCGAACAGCGCCGCCTCGGCGCCGACCATGAAGGTCAGCGTGCCGCCCTGCGCGCCGCCGGTGCCCCCCTGACACCGGTGCGTCGGCGAACGGATTGTGCTGGCGCGCGGCCAGCGCGGCCAGTTCGCGTACCGTCGCCGGATCGATCGTGCTCGAATCGACCAGCGGCACGCCGGGACGCACGCCGGCCAGCACGCCGTTCTCGCCGGTGTAGACGCCGCGCACATGGGCCGCGGCCGGCAGCATCGTGATCACGATATCGGCTTCCGCGGCCGCCTGCCGCGGCGAATCGGCGCCGCTGGCGCCGGCTTCGCGCAACGCGGCCAGCGCCTGCGCGTTCAGGTCGAATACCGTCAGCGTGTGGCCGGCCTTCAGCAGGTTGCGCGCCATCGGCGCGCCCATGTTGCCCAGGCCGATGAAGGCGATATGCATCGAGGTCTGCTGCATCGAGGTCTCCTGTGCGTTGCCGGTTTCAGCGCAGCGCGATGGTGGTATTGACGCCCTGGTTGACGGTCTCGTCATCGAACCAGCGTGCCGTCACGGTCTTGGTCTGCGTGTAGAACTGCACCACCTGCTTGCCGTAGGGGCCGAGGTCGCCCAGCTTCGAGCCGCGCGAGCCGGTGAAGCTGAAATACGGCACCGGCACCGGAATCGGGATATTGATGCCGACCTGGCCGACGTCGATCTCGCTCTGGAACTTGCGCGCCGCGGCGCCGCTCTGCGTGAACACGCCGGTGCCGTTGCCGAAGGGGTTGCGGTTGACCAGCGCGATCGCCTCGTCGAGCGTGTCGACGCCGATCACCACCAGCACCGGCCCGAAGATCTCCTGCGTGTAGATCGACATCTCGGTGGTGACGTCGGTAAATACGGTGGGCCCGATGAAGTTGCCGTCCGGATAGCCCGGCACGCTGACCTCGCGGCCATCGAGCGCGAGCGTCGCGCCTTCCTTCACGCCGGCCTCGATCAGGCCCAGGATGCGCTGCTTCGCCGCGACCGACACCACCGGTCCGACATCGGTGCCAGGCTCGGCGCCCGCGCCGACCTTCAGCGTGCGGGCCTTGGCGATCAGCTCGGGCACCCAGTCGCGCGCCGCGCCGACCAGCACCGCCACCGAGGTCGCCATGCAGCGCTGGCCCGCCGCGCCGAAGGCGGCACCGACCAGCGCGTTCAGCGTCTGCTCCTTGTGCGCGTCGGGCAGCACCACCGCATGGTTCTTGGCGCCCATCATCGACTGCACGCGCTTGCCGTGGCTGCCCGCCAGGTTGTAGACATGGGTGCCGACCGCCGTCGAGCCGACGAAGGACACCGCCTTGACATCGGGATGCGTGCACAGCGCGTCGACCACGTCCTTGGCGCCATGCACGACGTTCAGCACGCCGGGCGGCACGCCGGCTTCGAGCGCGAGCGCCACCAGTTCCATCGTCGACAGCGGGTCCTGCTCGGAGGGCTTGAG
Source organism: Cupriavidus sp. H18C1 (assembly GCF_049311595.1). Classification (NCBI taxonomy): domain Bacteria; kingdom Pseudomonadati; phylum Pseudomonadota; class Betaproteobacteria; order Burkholderiales; family Burkholderiaceae; genus Cupriavidus; species Cupriavidus sp. H18C1. The sequence continues at coordinate 1,976,884 of NZ_CP186009.1, read as the reverse complement.
CACGAAGGTATTGCCGCAGACGATCGCCATCGGGAACATCCACAGCGGAATCATGGCCGGGAAATTGAACGGCGTGATGCCGACGCAGACGCCGATCGGCTGCTGCAGCGTGTAGGTGTCCACGGTCGCCGCCACGTTCTCCGCAAAGCCGCCTTGCTGCAGCGTGCCGATCGAGGCGGCGTGCTCGACCACCTCGAGGCCGCGGAAGATGTCGCCCTCGGCGTCGGACAGCGTCTTGCCCTGTTCGGCGGTCAGGATCGCGGCGATGCGCTTGCTGTGCTCGCGGATCAGCGCCTGGTACTTCAGCATGATGCGCAGCCGCGCGCCGATCGGCGTATGGCGCCAGCTGGCGAAGGCGCGCTGCGCCGCGCCGACGGCGGCGTCGACCTCGGCCTGCGTGGCCAGCGGCACGCGCGCCAGCACCTGCTGCGTGGCCGGATTGACGACCTGGCGGTATTCGGTGGCGGCCGATTCGACCCATTCGCCGTTGATCAGCAGCTTGACTGTCGGAACCGCGGTGTCGGTGGCGGGCTGTGTGGTCATGGTGTCTCCGTCGTTTGTTTGGTCGGGCAAGTCGTCAGAAAGGGCGAGGGTTGAACTGCCGCAACGCGGCCAGCTACAGCGAGCGGGCGATCAGCATCCGCTGGATCTCGCTGGTGCCTTCGTAGATCTGGGTGATGCGCGCGTCCCGGTAGTGCCGCTCGACCGGGTAGTCCTCGAGGTAGCCGTAGCCGCCATGGATCTGCAGCGCCTTGGAGCAGACCCGTTCGGCCAGCTCGGACGCATACAGCTTGGCCTGCGACGCTTCGGACAGGCAGGGCTGGCCGTCGCTGCGCATGCGCGCGGCGCGATGCACCAGCAGGCGCGCCGCGTTCAGCTCGGTCGCCATGTCGGCGAGCATGTTGGCGATCGGCGCATGCTCGCGCAGCGGCCGGCCGAACTGCACGCGTTCGGCGGCATAGCGGCAGGCCGCATCGAAGGCCGAGCGGGCGATGCCGATCGCCTGCGCGGCGATGCCGATGCGGCCGCCTTCGAGGTTCGACAGCGCGATGCGCAGGCCCTCGCCGGTGTCGCCGAGAAGCGCGTCGTGCGGCACGACGCAGTCCTCCAGCGTGATCGCGCAGGTGTCCGAAGCACGGATGCCCAGCTTCTTCTCCGGGGCATGGACGTGAAAGCCCGGCGTGCCGGTCGGCACCAGGAAGGCCGACAATCCGCGCTTGCCGCGCTCCGGTTCGGTGGCCGCGAAGACGATGGCGATGCCGGCGCGCTGCCCGTTGGTGACGAACTGCTTGTTGCCCGACAGCACCCAGCCATCGTCGGTCGGCCGTGCGCGCGTGCGCAGGTTGTGGGCCTCGGAGCCGGCCTGCGGCTCGGTCAGGCAGAACGCGCCGATCAGCTCGCCGCTGGCCAGCGCCGGCAGATAGCGCTGCTTCTGCGCCTCGCTGCCGTAGTGCAGGATCGGACCGCAGCCGACCGAGCTGTGCACGCTCATCAGCGTCGCGCAGGCCGCGCAGCCGGCGGCGATCTCCTCGATCGCCAGCGCGTAGGCGATGTAGTCGGTATAGGTGCCGCCCCATTGCTCGGGCACGATCATGCCGAGCAGGCCGAGCGCGCCCATCTCGGCCACGATCTCGTCGGGCAGTTGGCCGCTGCGGTCCCATTGCGCGGCGTTGGGCTTGAGCCGTTCCTCGGCGAAGGCGCGCGCGGTGTCGCGGATCATGCGTTGCTGCTCGGTGTATTCGCTGTACATGGCGCTGTGGTCGCGTAGTTGGGGGGCGTCGTGGGGCGGTCGTCGTGTGGCGGTCGTCGAATGACGGCAGTGTAGAAAGGCGATGCCGGCGCGCGCTATGCCAAAATCCGCCAACTGTGCTGAACTGATTTGCCACTGCCGGCCGCTTGCCGCCACGGCGGCAGCCGGCATCCCGACCACCCCTACGGATCGTCTCCATGCCCTCGCTGTTGCGTCCCGTTCCTGCCTCGCGTGCCGATGGAAAAAGGTAGCGTCGCGATCTGCTTTGTCCACCATGCGATTTCCGGGCTGCGGGCGCACGGCATCGATGCGGAGCCGGTGCTGCGCGCCGCCGGTATCGCGCCCGCGATGCTGGCGGTACCGCAGGCGCGCGTGTCCGCTGCCAGTTACAGCGCGCTGTGGCTGGCGGTATCGGCGGCGCTTGGCGACGAGTTCTTCGGCCAGGACTCGCGCGCGATGAAGCCCGGCAGCTTCGCGCTGCTGTGCCATGCGGTGGCCGGCAGCCGCACCGTGGGGCAGGGGCTCGACCGCGTCGCGCGCGGCTTCGGCCTGCTGCTCGACGATATCGGCGTGCAGCTGCTGCGCCGCTACGATGGCGCCGCGCCCGGCGCCGGCCCCGAGCGCGCCGCGCTGGTGCTGACCGAGCCGTCGCGGCGCCGTCCCGGCGTGTTCGCCCAGGAGACGCTGCTGATCATGCTGCACGGGCTGATGTGCTGGCTGGCGCGGCGGCGGGTGCCGGTGCGGCTGGCCGCCTTCCGCTATCCCGAGCCCGACTACAGCGCGGAATACCGCGTCATGTACTCGCGCCAGCTCGCCTTCGCTGCGCCTTGCACCGCGCTGATCTTCGACGCGGCGTGGCTGGACCACCCGGTGCGGCACGACGAGCGCAGCGTCAAGGCCTTCCTGCGCGACGCGCCCCATAACGTGGTGGTCAAGTACTCGGACCGCAGCAGCGTGGTGGCGCGCGTGCGCCGGCTGCTGCGGCAGTCGCGGCCGGATGGATGGCCGACCTTCGAGGCGCTCGCGGCCGCGCTGCATCTGTCGGCCTCGTCGCTGCGGCGCAGGCTGATGGAAGAGGGCGCCACCTATCAGCAGCTGAAGGACGAATTGCGGCGCGACCTGGCGATCGAGGCGCTCAGTCATACCGACTTGCCGATCACCGAGATCGCGGCGGAGATGGGGTTTGCCGAGCCCGGGGCGTTCCATCGCGCGTTCCGGCGCTGGACCGGGCTGCGGCCCGGGGTCTATCGCGGCATGCACGCCGCCGCGGACTGAGGGCGCGGCGGCGCGGACGGGGTCAGTGCGGCGCGTCGGCGCGGCGGTCGCCGGTGTCGGCGCCGCGGTTCGCGCCGTTGTTCGCGCCGTTGTTCGCACTGTCGTTCGTGCCGTTGTTTGCGCCGATGTTCGTGCCGTTGTTCACACTGTTGTTCACGCCGATGTTCGCGCCGGCATCGACGGCCGCAGCGGCGTCCTGCCGCGCGCTCTCCAGTACGCGCCGGACCATTGCCGTCGCCAGTTCGTGCTCGCCGAGGAAGACCTCGCCGACGCGGTCCTTCAGCAGCAGCGCGGCCTCGTCCTCGCTGTGCGTGCGCACCAGGATGCGGATCCCCGGATTCAGCGTGCGCGCGATCTCGACCATGCGGCGCACGCCGACGGTATCGGGCGTGGCGATCACCAGCATGCCGGCGCGCGCGATATGGGCCTGGATCAGCACGGACGGTTCGGCCGCATCGCCCGATACCGCCGGCACGCCCTGCTCGCGCAGCGCCTCGACGATCTCCCGGTTCTGGTCGGCCACCACCACCGGCACGCCATGCGCGCGCAGCGCCCCGACGATACGGCGGCCGACGCGGCCGTGGCCGACCAGCACCACCTGCCGCGTCAGCAGCGCCTGATCGACCGTGGCCGGCAACTCGGCCAGCGGATCCGCGCTGCGCTCGAGCTTGCGCGCGAGTTCGGAACGCCCGCGGATCCAGCGCTGCAACGGTTCCACGGTGCGAAACACCAGCGGATTCAGTGCGATGGAGATCAGCGAGGCCGCCAGCACCAGGTTGTGTCCCTGCGGGCTCAGCATGCCGAGCGTGACGCCGAGCCCGGCCAGGATGAACGAGAACTCGCCGATCTGCGCGAGGCTCGCCGACACCGTCAGCGCGGTGTTCAGCGGATAGCGCATCGCCAGCACCAGCGCCAGCGCAGCCAGCGACTTGCCGACGATCACGATGGCCAGCGTGGCCACGACCTGCAGCGGCGCGTCGACCAGCACGCGCGGATCGAACAGCATGCCGACCGAGACGAAGAACAGCACCGAGAAGGCATCGCGCAGCGGCAGCGTCTCCTGCGCGGCGCGATGGCTCAGCGCCGAGCCGCGCAGCACCATGCCGGCGAAGAAGGCGCCGAGCGCGAACGAGACGCCGAACAGCACCGCCGAGCCGTAGGCGATGCCGACCGCGGCGGCGATCAGGCACAGCGTGAACAGCTCGTTCGAACCGGTGCGAGCGACCTGCCACAGCAGCCATGGAAACACGCGGCGGCCCACCAGCAGCATCAGCGCGATAAAGATCGCGACGCGTCCGAGCGTGGCGCCCACCGTCGCCCATAGCGAGGCGCCGGCATCGGGCTGCACGGCGCCGTTGCCGCCCGCCGCGATGGCCGCTGCCTGCCCGGACGGCACCGTGCCGAACACCTCGGCCAGCGCGGGCAGCATCACCAGCACCAGCACCATCACGAGGTCCTCGACCACCAGCCAGCCGACCGCGATCCGGCCGTTGACCGACTCCAGCGTGCCGCGCTGCTCCAGCGCGCGCAGCAGCACCACGGTGCTGGCGACCGACAGGCACAGGCCGAACACCAGCGCGTCGGCCAGCGGCCAGCCCCATAGCCGCGTGACGCCGGCCCCGAGCGCGGTGGCGAAGGCGATCTGCACGATCGCACCCGGGAGCGCGATGCGGCGCACCGACAGCAGGTCTTCCAGCGAGAAGTGCAGGCCGACGCCGAACATCAGCAGCATCACGCCGATCTCCGCCAGCTGGCCGGCCAGCGCCATGTCGGCGACGAAGCCCGGCGTGGCCGGGCCGATCACGATGCCGGCCAGCAGGTAGCCGACCAGCGCCGGCGCGCCGAGGCGGGCACAGATGAAACCGAAGACGAGCGCCAGACCGAGGCCGGCGGCGATGGTGGTGATCAGGCTGACTTCATGGGGCACGGGCGGCTCGCGGCGAAGTGATCAGGGGTGATCGATGGATCGGTGGCGCAACGGTCTGCAGTCCATGATAGCAAGCCGATGTGGCCCGGCTGCCAGCACGGGCGGCAACGGGGCGTCGTTTACACTGTTGCCTTCGTTCTTTTTCCAAAGATCGCGGTCCTTCGCGCGGGTCGTTCCCGCCGGCCGCCCGCCGTTTCCGCTTCATGTCCCAGCCGTTCCCCGCACCCCATCAGATCGATCTCGTCGTCTATCCCGGCTTCAAGGCCATGGAGGCGGTCGGACCGATGACGGTGTTCGACTATGCGAACCTGCAGCTGGCCCGGCGCGGCCAGCCGCCTGCCTACCGGACCCGCATCGTCTCGACGCGTGTGGGCCCGGTGCCTTCGGACACGCTGATGACGCTGCAGGCCACCGCGCGGCTCGACACGGTGCTGCTGCCCGATACCGCGGTGATCGTCGGCGCGCGCGATATCGAAGGGGCGTTGAAGGAAGCGGGGGAGATCGTGCCGTGGGCGCGCGCGGTGGCGCCGCGCATCGGCCGGCTGGTGGCGCTGTGTTCGGGATCGTTCTTCCTGGCCGCCGCCGGGCTGCTCGACGGCAAGCGCGCGACCACCCACTGGAGCGTGGCGCCGCTGCTGCGGCAGCGCTATCCCGCGGTGGCGGTCGATCCCGATGCAATCTTCGTGCGGCAGGGCAGGCTGTGGACCTCGGCCGGCGTCACGGCCGGCATCGACCTGGCGCTGGCCATCGTCGAGGAGGACCTGGGGCGCGAGATCGCGCTCGATCTGGCGCGCGAGCTGGTGGTCTTCCTGAAGCGTCCGGGCGGGCAGTCGCAATTCAGCGTGCATCTGGCCAGCCAGACCACCGGCCACGCCGGCGTGCGCGAGGTGCAGGACTGGATCCTGCGCGACCTGACCCGCGCGTTCACGATGAGCGAGATGGCGGCGCGGGCCGCGATGAGCGAGCGCAATTTCCGCCGTGTCTTCGCGCGCGAGACCGGGGCGAGCCCGACCGGCTTCATCGAATCGGCGCGGCTCGAAGCGGCGCGCCGCCTGCTGGAGCAGGGCGAGCTGCCGCTGAAGGCGGTGGCCGCGCGCAGCGGCTTCGGTTCGGACGAAGCGCTGCGGCGCGCCTTCCTGCGCCATCTGGGCATCACGCCGCGCGACTATCGGCAGCGGTTTGGCGCGGCGGCGTAGCGCAGAAGCGGCCAAGCGCGAAGCACCGAACGCTCGAGCACCAACGCGCAAGCATCGAAACGCCCCCGCTCCGAAGCGCTTTCCACCGCCCGATTCACGCGCCCTGCAACTGCGCCGCGTGATGGCGCAGATGGTCCTCCATCCACGTTGCGATGAAGTAGTAGCCGTGGTCGTAGCCCTGATGCCGCCGCAGCGTCAGCGGCTGGCCCACCGCGGCGCAGGCCGCCTCGAAGGCCTCGGGATGGAGTTGATCGGCCAGGAACTTGTCGGCCAGCCCCTGATCGACCAGGATACCGCCGGGGAAGGGCGCGGAGGGCTGCGCCTGCATCAGCGCGCTGGCATCGTACTGCAGCCATTGCGCGCGATCCTCGCCGAGATAGCGGCTGAACGCCTTCTCGCCCCAGGGGCATTGCGACGGCGCGGCGATCGGCGCGAACGCCGACACCGAGCGGAAGCGCTCGCGATGGCGCTGCGCCAGCACCAGCGCGCCGTGGCCGCCCATCGAATGGCCGAAGATGCCGATGCGCTGCGGATCGGCGCCGAGTTCGCCGACCACCAGGTCGTAGAGCTCGCCGGCGACATAGCTTTCCATGCGCCAGTGCGCGCTCCACGGCGCCTGTGTCGCATCCAGATAGAAGCCGGCGCCCGCGCCGAAGTCCCATGCGTCCGCCTCGCCGGCGATGCCGGTGTCGCGCGGGCTGGTATCGGGCGCGACCAGGATCAGGCCAAGCTGCGCGGCAAGCCGCTGCGCGCCACCCTTGATCATGAAGGTCTCTTCGGTGCAGGTCAGGCCGGCCAGGTAGAACAGCGCCGGCCGCGGCGTGCCGACACCGGCCAGCGCCGCCGGCGGCAGGAAGACCGAGAAGCGCATCGGCAGGCCGACCGCGGTCGACGCATGCCGGTAGAAGCGCTGCACGCCGCCGAAGCAGCCGTGCTCGGAGAGCAGTTCGAGCATGAGCGTCGCGCCTCCGGCCTTAGTACAGCACCACCGAACGGATCGACTCGCCGCGCTTCATCAGGTCGAAGCCCTCGTTGATCCGCTCCAGCGGCAGCGTGTGCGTGATCAGGTCGTCGATGTTCAGCTTGCCGTCCATATACCAGTCGACGATCTTGGGCACGTCGGTGCGGCCGCGCGCGCCGCCGAAGGCCGAGCCCTTCCACTCGCGGCCGGTCACCAGCTGGAACGGACGGGTCGAGATCTCGGCGCCCGCCTCGGCCACGCCGATGATGATCGACTTGCCCCAGCCCTTGTGGCAGCACTCCAGCGCCTGGCGCATGACCTTGGTGTTGCCGATGCATTCGAACGAGTAATCGGCGCCGCCGTCGGTCAGCTGCACGATGTGGTCGACCACGTTCTCGACCTTGTTCGGATTGACGAAATGCGTCATGCCGAATTGCCGGGCCAGCGCCTCGCGGTTCGGGTTGATGTCGACGCCGATGATCTTGTCGGCGCCGACCATCTTCGCGCCCTGGATCACGTTCAGGCCGATGCCGCCCAGGCCGAACACCACCACATTGGCGCCGGCCTCGACCTTGGCCGTGAACAGCACCGCGCCGACGCCGGTGGTCACGCCGCAGCCGATATAGCAGACCTTGTCGAACGGGGCGTCGTCGCGGATCTTCGCCAGCGCGATCTCCGGCACCACGATGTGATTGGCGAAGGTCGACGTGCCCATGTAGTGGAAGATCGGCTTGCCGTCGAGCGAGAAGCGCGAGGTGCCGTCCGGCATCAGGCCCTTGCCCTGGGTCGCGCGGATCGCCTGGCACAGGTTGGTCTTGCGCGACAGGCAGAACTTGCACTGGCGGCATTCGGGCGTGTAGAGCGGAATCACGTGGTCGCCGGGCTTGAGCGACGTCACGCCCGGGCCGACCTCGGTCACCACGCCGGCGCCCTCGTGGCCGAGGATGGCGGGGAAGATGCCTTCGGGGTCCGCGCCCGACAGCGTGTAGTAATCCGTATGGCAGATGCCGGTGGCCTTGATCTCGACCAGCACCTCGCCGGCGCGCGGTCCGGCCAGATCGACTTCCTCGATGGTCAACGGGGCGCCTGCTTTCCAGGCGACGGCGGCTTTGGTTTTCATGGCGGCTTTCCTAAGGTGGCGACGCGCGGGGCGCGTGGCGGGGTTCGATCGGTGGTGGGCGCGGGCCGCAGTACCGGCACTACGCAGTACCGTCACTACGCAGTACCGGCACCACGCAGTACCGGCACCTGGCGGTACCGCGCGGCATCGCGGTTTCGGCTGACACTGTAATGCCTGCGGCATCCGGACGGCATGGCAATGCTGTCCGCTTGGCCCCGCAAGCCGCCATTTTGGCCGAATGCGAGGGCTAGCGGCCCGGCATGCGGGCAGCAGGCTCGGCGGTGGAGGTCGCCGCCCGTGCCGGCAGGTCGGCCGCGCCCTGGTGGCGCCGGCCCAGCCACCAGCCAAGCAAGCCCCAGACCAGCGCCAGCACGGCGCCGGTAAGAGCCACCACCGCGGGATGACCCGCCAGCGCGTCGATGCCGGTCTTGACCCAGGCGCTGACCGCATCGCCGGCGCGGTAGACCATCGTGTCGATGACGTTCTTGGCCTTGTACTTGGTCTCGGCATCGACCACGGTGAACAGCATCTCGCGGCCGGGCCGCACCAGCGCGTATTCGCCGACGCGGCGCAGCACCATCACGCCGGCCAGCACGCCGAACACCGGCCAGATCGCCAGCAGCACGAAGCCGCCGGCCACGGCCAGGGGCACCACGGTCAGCAGCGCGATCACGCCATAGCGCCGCGCCACCTGGCCCGAGAAGAACAGCTGGATCGCGATGGTGGCGGCCTGCACGATCGCGTCGATCGCGCTGAACACGCGCGTCTGCTCGGTGCGGTCGGGGAAGGTCTCGGCGACCAGCCGGGCCTGTTCGAAGTACAGGAAGGTGCTGGCGGTCGACAGCAGGATCACGAACAGCGCGATGCCGAGCAGATAGCGCGAGCGGGCGATCAGCGTCAGGCCGGCCAGCAGGCTGCCGCCGATGGGTTCGCGCGGATCGTCGCGCGCGGCACCGGCATGGTGCGCGGTGGCGGCGCTCGCCGCGGCAGTGCCCTGCGCGATGGCACCCGCGCCAATGTCAACCCCAACCCCGGTCCCGGTCGCGGTTGCGGTTGCGGTCCCTGTTGCGGCACCGGCACCGGCACCGGCACCGGCCCCGGCACCCGCCCGCGCCCGCCACCGAAACAACCACGAGCAACCCGGCAGCGTCGCCGCGAGCAGCACCGCGGACAGCAGCATCAGCCCCGTCAGCCCGATCGGCTCGACCAGCCATCCCGACAGCAGCGGCCCGGCGAGCCCGCCGACGCTGGCGCCCGCCGCGATCACCGGAAACAGCCGGCGCGCCTGTTCGGGCCGGAACACGTCCGCCATCAGGCTCCACGCGACCGACACCACGAACAGATTGAACACCGACAACCACACATAGAACACCCGCGCCAGCCAGACATCGTCGGGCCGCGCGCGCGTGGCAAGCGCGAAGGCCAGCAGATTGGCGATGAAGAAGGCATAGACCCAGGGCACGAAGCGCCGCCGCGGCAGCCGCGAGCTGCACAGGCCGTACAGCGGAATCGCGGCCAGCATCACGACGAAGGTCGCGGTGAACAGCCATTGCAGGTTCTGCACGCCGCCGGCGATGCCCATCGTTTCGCGCACCGGCCGCAGCATGAAGTAGCTGGCGAACAGGCAGAAGAAGAATCCGAATGCCGCGACCACGGCAGCGTGTTCGCCCGGGCGGATGCCGAGCGCGCCGAGGCGGCCGGGGCCCGATTGCGGGGGGCGGAGCGGCTGCCATGGCCGACGTGTACGGGGCCGGGGCGCTAGGTCAGCAGCGCCGCGATGCGTTCGCGCTGCTGCGCGTCCGGCATGCGGCCGAGCGCCGCGCCGAGGTTGTCGCGCATATGGCGCGGATTGGACGTGGCTGGAATCGCCGCGGTCACCGCCGGATGGCTGACGATGAATTTGAGGAACAGCTGGCCCCAGCTGCTGCAATCGAGCTCGGCCGCCCACGGCGGCAGCTGGCGTCCTTGCACCGCGCGGAACAGCCGCCCATCCTGGAACGGCCGGTTGATCAGCACGCCGATGCCGCGCTGCCGGCACAGCGGCAGCAGCCGGCGCTCGGCCTCGCGCTCGCCCAGCGAGTAATTGATCTGCACGAAATCGATCTTCTCGCTGCGCACGATCTGCTCGAGCCGCTCGTGCGCATCGGCGCGATAGTGGGTGACGCCGATATAGCGGGTCTTGCCCTGTTCCTGCAGCCGGCGCAGGAAACGCAGGTTCTCTTCCCAGTCGATCAGGTTGTGGACCTGCAGCAGGTCGACGGTGTCGCTGCCCAGCTCCTGCTGCGAGCGCGCCCATTGCGCCGGCGCGCTGCTGCTCGATGCCGAGATCTTGGTGGCGAGGAAGACCTGCCTGCGGCCATTGTGCAGGCGCAACAATTCGCCGGTGACGGCCTCCGCGGCACCATAGCTGGGCGCGGTATCGAGAACGGCGCCCGGCATCCGCAGCAGCAGCGACATCACCTCGGAAAGCGGGCTTTGCGGCAGCCCCTGCGTCGGCGCGTCGAAGGTGTCGGCGGTGCCCAGGCCGATCACCGGCAGCGTTTCGCGCGTGCCGGGGATGGCGCGCCGCAGCGGGCCAGCGCTGCCGCCCGCGGCCGGGGTGCCGGGGGGCTGTGGACGCGGATGCCGATGCGGGGCCGGGCTGGGCCCGTGCGGCGGACGTCAGCGTGCCCGCCAGCGCGGCGGAACAGGCAAGGAAGCGGCGACGATCGATGGGCATGGCGTCTCCTGGCGAGCCGGCAACTTCCCGGCCATTGTAGGTAAGACGCGCCGATTTGGCACAGCCGCCGCCGCGGCCTTTCCTGGAGATCAGATTACGGTGGCCAGCCCCAGCGTCAGCAGCAGCGCCACCACGGAGATGATCGTCTCGCAAACGGTCCAGGTCTTGAACGTCTGCGCCACGGTCATGTTGAAGTACTCCTTGACCAGCCAGAAGCCCGCATCGTTGACGTGCGACAGGATCAGCGAGCCCGCGCCGGTGGCCAGCACCAGCAGCTCGGGGCGCGTGCCCGGGACGCTCGCCGCGATCGGCGCGACGATGCCGGCCGCGGTGGTCATCGCCACGGTGGCCGAGCCGGTCGCGATGCGGATCATCACGGCGACCAGCCAGCCGAGCACCAGCACCGAAACGTTGGCGCCGGTGGCCACTTCCACGATCGAATTCGAGATGCCCGAGTCACGCAGGATGCGGCCGAAGCCGCCGCCGGCGCCGACCACCAGCGTGATGATCGCGGTGGGCGCCACCGATTCGTTGGTGAAGCGCAGGATCGCCTCGCGATTGAAGCCGCGCGCCTTGCCGAAGGTGTAGAAGCTGACCAGCGCGGCGATCAGCAGCGCGATCACCGAGTTGCCGATCAGCTTCAGGAAGTCGTTGGCCCAGGTCTTGGGCGTCGTCACCAGGTCGGCGCCGCTGCCGATCAGCATCAGGATCACCGGCAGCAGGATCGTGAACACCGTGATGCCGAAGCCCGGCAGCGCCTGGGCCGGCGCGGTGTCGTCCGCCTCCTCGATGAATTGCGCGGCCAGCGGGTTGTCGGCGGGCAGCTTGATATGGCGGTCCATCAGCTTCGCGAAGATCGGACCGGCGATCGCCGCGGTCGGGATGCCGACGATCAGCGCGTACAGGATCGTGCGGCCGATATCGGCGCCGTACGCGGTCACCGCCAGCAGCGCCGCCGGATGCGGCGGGATCAGGCCGTGCACCACCGACAGGCCGGCCACCATCGGGATGCCGACCTTGATCATCGAGGTGCCGGTGCGCTGCGCGATATTGAAGGCGATCGGGATCAGCAGCACGAAGCCGACCTCGAAGAACACCGGCAGGCCGACGATGAAGGCGATGGTCGCCATCGCCCAGTGCACGTTCTTCTCGCCGAAGAAGGCGATCAGCGTGCGCGCGATCCGCTCGGCGCCGCCGGACTCGGCCATCATCTTGCCGAGCATCGTGCCCAGGCCCACGACCAGCGCGATATGGCCGAGCGTGCCGCCGACGCCGGCCTCGAACGACTTGACGATCTCGTTCATCGGCATGCCGACGGAGAAGCCGAGCAGGACAGAGACCACCACCAGCGTGATGAAGGGGTTCAGCTTGAATCGCGCGATCAGCACGACCAGCGCGATCACGGCGATCAGCGCATACAGCAACAGCGTGGTTCCGGTGACTGGGACCATGTTGTCTCCTTGGGGTGCGCGGGGCCGGTCGGCGCCGCGGCGTATGAGAGGCCGCTGGCGCGGCCCGGTTGGGAAAAGGGAAGGGAGGTGGGCTGGATCCGCGTGTATCCGCGGGCCTCGCGACATTCGCCGAACTGGCGAACCGGCCGAAGCAGCGGATTCGGCGGACGGATTCAGCCGAATCAGCCGCCCGGACGCTTGTAGGCGATGCAGTCGATCTCGACCTTGCAGTCGACCACCATGCTGGACTGCACGCAGGCGCGCGCCGGCGGATTGGCGCCGAAATACTGCTTGAAGATCTTGTTGAACGAGGCGAAGTCGCGCGCGTCGTCGAGCCAGACGCCGCAGCGGACCACGTGCTCCGGGCCGTAGCCGGCCTCGGCCAGGATCGCCAGCACGTTCCTGATGACCTGGTGGGTCTGCGCGACGATGCCGCCGTCGACGACCTCGCCATCGACCATCGGCACCTGGCCCGACACATAGAGCCAGCCGTCGGCGGCGACCGCGCGTGCGAACGGCATGTGCTGGCCGCCGGTGCCGGTGCCGCCTTCGACGCCAAAGCGTTGGATATCCATGAAGACTCCTTCGAACTGAATACGGGAAACGGTGAGCTTGAAAAAGGGGGAGGACGCGTGCGGGCTTATGTGTCCGCGATGGTGTCCGCGGTGGTGTCTGCAGCGGCGCGGGCCGTCTCGCCGCGCGGCAGGAAACGTCCGGCGCGCGCGCCGGTGGCGCGGCGCTGCGACCACGACAGCGTGCCGTTGACCCAAACCGCGGCGATGCCCTCTGCGGGCTGCATCGGCTCGGTAAACGTGGCCGCGTCGCGGATCGTCGCGGCGTCGAACAGCACCAGGTCGGCCCAATGGCCTTCGCGCACGAAGCCGCGTCCCGCGAGGCCGAAGCGCTCGGCCGACAGGCCGGTCATCTTGGCGATCGCCATCGTCAGCGGAAACAGCTCGCGGTCGCGCGCGTAGTGGCCCAGCACGCGGGGGAACGCGCCCCACAGGCGCGGATGCGGCAGCGGATCGTTGGGCAGCCCGTCCGAGCCGATCACCGTGGCCGGATGCGCCAGGATGCGGTCGACGTCGGCGTCCTCCATGCAGTGATAGACCGCGCCCGCCGGTTGCAGGCGCCGCGCCGCCTCGTGCAGGTCGACCTGCCATTCGGCCGCGATATCGGCGAGCAGGCGTCCGCCCATCGCGGGATGCGGCGTGGACCAGGTCACCATGATGTCGAAGTCGCCGGTGACCTGCTTGAGGTCCAGCGTCGACGAACTGGCGGTATAGGGATAGCAGTCGCAGCCGACCGGCTGCCAGCGCTGCGCGGCGTCGAGCGCGGCCAGCACCGCGCCGCTGCGGCCCCAGTTGTCCACGCCCGCGCATTTGAGGTGCGAGATCACGACTGGCACGCGCGCATGGCGGCCGATGCGGAAGGCCTCGTCCATCGCGTCGAGGATCTCGGCGAATTCGCTGCGCAGATGCGTGGCGTACACCGCGCCGGCGCGCGCCAGCGGCTCGGCCAGCGCCAGCACTTCCTCGGTCGGCGCGGCAAAGGCGTTGGCATAGGCGAGGCCGGTCGACAGGCCGAGCGCGCCGTGGTCCAGCGCCTCCTGCAATTGCGCGCGCATCGCGGCGATCTCGTCGGCGCTCGCGGCGCGGTCGAGCCGGTCCAGATGATTGCTGCGCAGCGCGGTGTGGCCGACCAGCGCGGCCACGTTGACCGCGGGCCGAGCGGACGCGATGGCATCGACGTAGGCCGCGAAGCTCGGATAGCGGAACGCGCTCGCATCGCCCAGCAGGTTCATCGGATCGGGCGGTTCGCCGCGCAGGGCCACGGGGGCCGCGCTGATGCCGCAGTTGCCGACCACCACGGTGGTCACGCCCTGCGACAGCTTCGGCGTCATCTCCGGCTGGCGCACCACGTTGGTGTCGTCGTGCGTGTGGACGTCGATGAAGCCCGGCGCGAGCACGAGCCCGTCGGCCTCGATGACCTCGTCCGCGGTGTCGATGCCGATGCGTTCGCCACTATCGTCGTCGGGATCGATGTCGACGATGCGGGCGATGCGGCCGTCGCGCAGTCCGACATCGGCGACGCGCGCGGCGGCGCCCGAACCGTCGATCACGGTGGCGCCGCGGATCAGCGTGTCATAGGCGAAGAGGGTGTCCGAGCTCGCTGCCATGGTCAGTCTCCGCGCGGCTGACGACTGTCGCGCAGCCCCGCGCTGCCACGCTCGCTGCGCTCGCCGCTGCCCCGATGCGCGTCCAGCACGTACTTGAGCCGCCGCAGCCGTTCCTGGCTGTCGTCCTGCTGCAGCAGCGCCAGCCGCGTGGCCAGCACGTCCAGCACCAGCAACATCGCATAGCGCGAGGCCGACGGCTTGAAGATGAAATCGGTCTCCAGCGCGCGCACGGGCAGCAGCACGTCGGCGCGCGCGGCCAGCGGCGAGCCCAGCGCGGTCACCGCGATCACGTGCGCGCCGTATTCGCGCGCGACATCGCAGCTCGCCAGCATCTCGGGCACGCTGCCGCTGACCGAGAAGGCCAGCACCACGTCGCCCTTGACCAGCGTGGCCGCGACCATCTGCTGCAGTACCGCGTCCTGGTAGCTCGCGACCGGCCGGCCCAGCCGCGCCAATCGATAGCGCGCCTCGTCGGCGAGCCAGGTCGAGCCGCCACCCATGCCGAAAGCGTAGACCATGCGCGCCTCCTGCAACAGGCGCGCGGCGCGTTCGATCTGGGCCTCGTCGATCAGCTGGCGGTTGGCCTCGAGCACCGCGACCACATCCCCATGCAGGCGATCGGCCAGCGAGGGCGGGGCCGCTTCCGCGCCCGCGGTATCGGGCTCGTGCTGCAGGAAGCGTTGGCCGACCGCGGTCGCGCGCGCCAGACGCAGCTTCAGGTCGCGCACGTCGCGGCAGCCGAGCGCCTTGGCGAAGCGCGTCACGCTGGCCTCGCTGACGCCGGCCTTGCGCGCCAGCGCATTGATGCTGGCCGAGGCCGCGCCGGCGACGTCCTCCAGGATGACCTGGGCCACCTTCTGCTCGGCCAGCCGCAGCGTCGGGCCGCGCTCGGCGATGCGGGTCAGGATGTCGAAGGCAGCGGGCATGGGCTTGTCGAAGGGGTGCCGGATGTCGGGCCTGGCCTCCGGGGAGGCGGGGGCACCGCGGCGTGTTACTTTATAACAGGGATGAAATATCGTAATTTCGCCGCTATCATTACGTCAATCGGAAATTTCGACAGCGCGCCACCGTGTGTGGCCGGGCGCGGAAAGGCGGACAACGGCATGCGTGATATAAAGTACCAAAGCGGGATCATCGATCCGCTGAACAAGGCGCTCGGCAAGCTGGAGGCGCCGCTGGCGCCCGCCGAGGCGGCCACCGGCTGGCGCCTGCTGGACGAGGAACTGAGCCTGCCGGCCGCGGTGCTGTACGAAAGCCGGCTGGCCCACAACCTGGCCTGGATGCGCCGGTTCATGGACGAGTACGGCGTGAAGCTCGCGCCCCACGGCAAGACCACGATGGCGCCGAAGCTGTTCGCGCGGCAGCTCGAGGCCGGCGCCTGGGGTATCACGCTGGCGACCGCGCAGCAGACCGCCGCCGCCCATGCGCACCGCGTCAAGCGCGTGCTGATGGCCAACCAGCTGGTGGGCCGGCGCAATATGGAGATCGTCGCCGACCTGCTGCGCGATCCCGATTTCGAATTCTTCTGCCTGGTCGATTCGGCCGAACTGGTGGACCAGCTCGGCGGCTTCTTCCGCGCGCGCGGCCAGCGCCTGCAGGTGCTGCTGGAACTGGGCGTGGAAGGCGGGCGCACCGGCGTGCGCGACGCCGCGCAACAGCAGCAGGTGCTGGACGCGCTGGACCGCTGGCCCGGTGCGCTGACGCTGGCGGGCGTGGAGATCTACGAGGGGGTGCTGCAGCAGGAGGCCGATATCCGCGCCTTCCTGCGCCGCACCGTCGCGGTCACGCGCGAACTGGCCGCGCAGGGCCGCTTCGGCGCAGGTGCCGAATCCCGCCCGGTGGTGCTGTCCGGCGCGGGCTCCGCCTGGTACGACGTGGTGGCCGAGGAATTCGCCGGCGCCGACATCGGCGCGCCCATCGACATCGTGCTGCGGCCCGGCTGCTATCTGACCCACGACGTCGGCATCTACCGGCAGGCGCAGCAGCGCATCCTGGCCAGCAACCCGGTGGCACGGAAGATGCGAGAGGGTTTGCTTCCCGCCTTGCAGCTGTGGGCCTATGTGCAGTCGATCCCCCGAGCCGGACCGCGCGATCGTCGGCATGGGCAAGCGCGACGCTGCCTTCGATGCGGGCATGCCGATTCCCGCGCGGCACTTCCGTCCCGGTTCGGCTGATCGCGGGGCAATGGACGACGCAAAGGACGACGCAAAGGGCGGGGCAAACGCGCGGGGAACCGCGCCTGGCGATACGCCGTCCATACCTTCTCACTGGGAGATCATCGGCATGATGGACCAGCACGCCTATCTGCGGATCGCGCCGGGCGACGACGTGCGCGTCGGCGACATGATCGCCTTCGATATCTCGCATCCTTGCCTGACCTTCGACAAGTGGCGGCATATTCCCGTGCTGGACGACGAGCTGCGCGTGGTCGATATCGTGCAGACCTTCTTCTGAGGTTTCCCGTCTTTCGGTCCTCCGGTCCTCCGGTCCTTCCGTTTCCCTTTCTCCCGTATCGGCGATCGCACCATGAGCATCGATATCCTGGCCTTCGGCGAAGCGCTGGTCGAGTTCAACCAGCAGCCCGACGCGCCCGAACGCTATCTGCAGGGCTTCGGCGGCGATACCTCCAACTTCTGCATCGCCGCCGCGCGTCAGGGCGCACAGACCGGCTTCATCAGCGCGGTCGGCGCCGACAGCTTCGGCGAGCGCCTGCTGGCGCTGTGGACGCAGGAGCGTGTCGATACCCGCCATGTGCGCACCGACCCGCGGGCGCCGACCGGTGTCTACTTCGTCAGCCACGACAACCACGGCCATCGCTTCGACTATCTGCGCGCCGGCTCGGCGGCGAGCTGCTACAGCCATGACGATCTGCCGCAGCAGGCGATCGCCGAAGCGCGCTATCTGCATCTGTCCGGCATCAGCCTGGCGATCAGCAACAGCGCCTGCGATGCCGGGCTCGCGGCGATGGAGCTGGCGCGCAAGGCCGGTGTCAAGGTTTCGCTCGACACCAATCTGCGGCTGCGGTTGTGGTCGCTGGCCCGCGCGCGCGGCATCATGCGCGAAGCGCTCGGGATGACCGATATCTGCCTGCCGAGCTGGGACGATGTCACGGTGCTGACCGGGCTCGATGACCGCGACGCGATCGTCGACCATCTGCTCGGCTGCGGCGTGAAACTGGTCGCGCTCAAGCTCGGGGAAGAGGGCGCCTACGTGGCGACGACCGATGCGCGCGCGCTCGTGCCCGCGTACCCGGTGCAGCCGCTCGACGCCACCGGCGCCGGCGATTGCTTCGGCGGCAGCTTCATCGCGCGGCTGGCCGCCGGCGACGATCCCTTCGAGGCGGCCCGCTATGCCAACGTGGCCGCCGCGCTGTCGACCACCGGCTATGGCGCGGTCGCGCCGATTCCCTCGGCGGAAACGGTGCTGGCGCGGCTGGCCGAATCCGTCTCGGTGATCCGATGATGGCGCCGGTCCGCGCTCGCCGTCCTGCCGTGCGGCGTTGCCGTGCGACGGCGGGAGACGCTTCCTTTCAACCCGTACCGACTTCCTTCCCGATAACGCCATGCCCAGCCAATCTCCCTCGCTGATCGACCGCCTGGCCGGCGTGCCGGTCATTCCCGTGCTCGAGTTCCACTCCGTCGACGAGGCGCTGCGCGTCTCCGAGGCGCTGGTGGCCGGCGGCCTGCCGGTGCTCGAAATCACGCTGCGCACGCCGGTCGCCATCGAGGCGATGCGCGCGGTCGCCGCCGCGTTGCCTCAGGCAGTCGTCGGCGCCGGTACCGTGCTCGATGTCGCGCAGCTGCATGCGGTGCGCGATGCCGGCGCGCAGTTCGCCGTCTCGCCCGGGCTGACGCCGCGGCTGGCCGAAGGCGCGCGCGATGCCGGCATTTCGCTGCTGCCCGGCGTGGCCACCGCCAGCGAGGCGATGGCCGCGCTCGAGGCCGGCTTTACCTTCCTGAAGTTCTTCCCGGCCGAGGCCGCCGGCGGCATGCCGATGCTGAAGTCGCTGAACGGGCCGCTGCCGCGGCTGCGCTTCTGCCCGACCGGCGGCATCGACGCGGCGCGCGCGCCGGCCTATCTGGCCCTGCCGAACGTGGTCTGCGTCGGCGGCTCCTGGGTGGTGCCCAAGGACGCGGTCGCCAGCGGCGACTGGGCGCGCATCCGCTCGCTGGCGGAAGAGGCCGCGGCCCTGCGGCGCAGCTGAGCGCGGGCTTCCTGCCGCGCTCTTTCGGCGCTCCTTCGATCCTTCTTTCGAGCGCCTTTCGCGCTCGTGCGGCGCCCGTCCGGGTCCGTCCGGCGCTGGGCAAGCGCTCGGCAGGCGCTCGGCAGGCGCTAGCCGGACGCGCCTCGCGCCGCAGCACGGCCGTTGGCGTGCTGTCGGACAAAGGCCGATTGTCCGGGCCGGCGGCGACACCTAAGCTGACAGCATCCGGACTGATGGAGTCGGCATGGCGGCGTTTGCGGTGTCGTGGGAGAGAGCGAGGCCGCGCACGGCGAGCTGGCTGCGCTGGCTCGCCACGGTGACGTTGGCGCTCAGCGCTTCCGCCTGCGCCAGCCTGCCGCAGGATGTACCGCGCCGGCCCTCGACCGCCTTTACCGGCTGGGCGGATACCCCGCTGGGCCAGGTCGTCGCGCGCAGTACGCCGGACCCGGCACTGTCCGGCTTCCACCTGGTGTCGTCGGGCGAAGACGCCTACGGCACGCTGATCACGCTGGCCGACCGCGCCACCCGTTCCCTCGACCTGCAGTACTACATCGTCGCCGCCGACGAATCGTCGCGCGAGATCCTGCGCCGCGTGCGCGCGGCCGCCGAGCGCGGCGTGCATGTGCGGCTGCTGGTCGACGACCTGCACAGTGACGGCAAGGACCCGGCCTTCCTGCGTTTCGCGCGCCATCCCAACATCGAGGTGCGCTACTTCAATCCGTTTCCGGCGGGGCGCTTCTCCAAGCTGACCCGCTTCATCAGCGTGGCCGGCGATGCCCGTCGGGTCAACCGGCGCATGCACAACAAGGTCTTCATCGCCGACAACGCGATGGCGATGACCGGCGGCCGCAATATCGGCAACGCGTATTTCCTGCGCGCGCCGGATACCAACTTCGTCGATCTGGACGTGGTGGTGGCCGGCCCCGCGGTGCGCCGGCTGTCGGCCGGCTTCGACGAGTACTGGAACAGCCAGTACGCCTATCCGGTCGAGGCGCTGGCCAATCCGAACGAGGCGGCGCCGGGGCCGGCGGGCACGCCGCCGGGCTCGGGCGTGCAGGCCGCCGGGAATCGGGAAACGGACGGGGCGGGTGGATCGGCCGGCTTGGGTTCCGGCAGATCGGGCGTTGGCGGATCGGCCTCCGGTGCATCGGGCTCTGGTGGTTCGGGCTCCGGCGGATCGACCGGTTCGAGCGGTTCGACTTCGCCGCCCGCGCCCGAGCAGGCGCTGGTCGACGAGGCCGCGCAGCGCGAGGCCGAGCAGAAGCGGCTGGAGGCGAGCGGCATGACCGCGCCGCAGAAGATCGATCCGAACAAGAGCTTCCTGGCGCGCGAGCTGATCCGCGGCGGCAAGCTGAACTTCGAATGGGCGCGCGCCAGCGTGCTGGTCGACAACCCCGCCAAGGTCGAGCCAGACAAGCTGCCGGACAGCGACGATACGCTGGCCGACGAGGTCGCGCGGATGATGAACGAGGCGCGGCAGGAGATCATCATCATTTCGCCGTACCTGGTGCCGGGCAAGCGCGGCGTCGAATGGCTGACCGGCCTGGCACGTCGCGGGGTCAAGATACGCGTACTGACGAACTCGCTGGCGGCGACCGATTCGCCGATCGTGCATGTCGGCTACAAGCGCTATCGGAAGGACCTGCTGCGCGCCGGGATCGAGCTGCACGAGCTGAAGTCACGACTGCATCGGCAGCAGCGCGCGGTGGGGGGATTTCAAGTCCTCGCAGGCGAGCCTGCACGTCAAGGCCGCGGTGGTGGACCGCACCACGCTGTTCGTCGGCTCGATGAACTTCGATCCGCGCTCGATCACGCAGAACACCGAGACCGGCATCATCGTGCGCAACGAGCGGCTGGCGGGGCAGGTGGCGCAGCTGTTCACGGGCGCGATCGGCGTCAACAGCTGGCGGCTGCAGCTGTCGGAGGACGACAAGCTGCAATGGGTGGACGGGCAGGGCAAGCAGGCGGTGGTGCTCGATACCGAGCCGGATACGACCTGGTCGCAGCGCTTCTGGATCGACGTGCTGACGCCTTTTACGCCGGAAGAACTGCTGTAAGGCGCCGGGCTGCTGCAAGGCGCCGGTGGGTCGAGGCCGCGGTTGCGTCAAGGCGCTGGTTGTGTCAAGGCGCCCGTCGCAGCAAGGCGGCGCGGCTGCAAGGCGCCGGCTGCAGCAAGGTACCGATGGCTGGAGGCGCCGGCAGGCCGCCGCGCAGCTCGCTGGCGGCCTGCCCTGGTACCCCGCCTGGCTTACTTGTGACGATCCGCCGCGCCTTCGAGCTTCTGGCCGCCGCGCTGGATGTCCTGGCCGAGCCCGGCCATCGTGTTGCAGCCGGTCAGCAGCACAGCCAGCATCAGACCGAAAATCCAACCTTTTTTCACACTGCGCTCCTTTTGAGATGTTGCGAACGGGGCGATTTTACAATTGGTGCGGCCCGCTGCGCACAGGGCAGTGTGGCTATTTGTAACGGCCGGCGGGGTGGACGAACGGGATCGGCGCGGAAGCGGCAGGGAACGGGTAAGGATGGAGCACCTAGGGGCACGGACAAGCGCGGACAAGCGCGGCCGGGTGCGGCCGGGTGCGGAGGGGTGCGGAGGGGTGCGGAAGGGCCGAGGGGTACGGAGGGGCGCGGGGGGAGCCTGGCAGGGCGACGCGCCCTAGACGTAGGCGATCAGCCGTCCGGCCGCGATCACCAGCGTCCACGTCAGCAGCGACAGCACCGCTGCGGTGCGCGCCGCGCGCGGCGGCCGGACGCCGACGTTCCAGTCCGCCACGTTCGCGCCGCCGCGGACCTCGCCCGGGCCGGCCGCCCGCTGCAGTGCGCGGTACGGCCACAGATGAAACGCCAGGGCATTGAGCAGACCCAGGGCGATCAGGGCCAACTTGACATACAGCGCGGGATTGGTCGCCAGCTCGTCGGCATGCGCGAGCAGCAGCAGGATGCCGCTGATGGCGACCGCGACGAAGGCCGCCATCGTCAGCGGCAGCACCTGGCGCAGCAGCGCCGTGACCGGCAGATTGCGCCAGAGCCCGGCCAGCCGCAGATCGACCACGGCAATGGTGCCGAACAGCAGCGCCATGCCGGCCAGGTGCACGATCTCGACCAGCGGATAGGCCCAGGCGGAAGCGCGCAGCGCGCTCGACAGCGGCAGCGCCGCCAGCGTCGCGCCCAGCGCGGTCAGCGATGCCACGGCGCGCGATGCGGGGAAGTCAGCGCAGTTCGACGGTCTGGCCGTCGAGCACGATCCGCTCGGCGCGCATCTCGTCGCCGTGTTCCTTGCTGGGATAGCCGACGATGGTGACCTCGCGGCCGACCGCAACCTTGTCGGCGGTCGCCCCGCGCGCCTGCATCCGCGAGATCGGCGCCAGCACGGCCAGCCAGCGCTTGCCGTTGGCGTCGATCCGCACCATCGCGTGCGGGTTCTCGTATTTGACCTCGGTCAGCTTGCCGGTCAGCGTGATGGGCTTGCTGTCGTCATAGCTGGACCAGCCGTGATGGGCGGCGGCCGGGCCGGCGAGCAGGGCGGCGAGCGCCGCGGCGGAGGACAGCGCGGCCAGCGGCGCGGCGCGCATCGACGGGAACAGGCGGAACGTGCGAGACAGGCGGGGCATGGCGGATCTCCGTAACAACAGGCAGCGGGCGGGCAGCGGACGGAACCCATGGAAACGGACGGCGGGGCGCCGTCCGCTGCCCAGTATAGCCCCCGCTAGCCGGTCGTATCCGGCTCCGGTCCTTCCTCCGGCGGCAGCGGGGTGGCCAGCACCTTGTCGATGCGCTTGCCGTCCATATCGACGATCTCGAACTTCCAGTCCAGCCAGCTGACCGAATCGGCGATCTGCGGCAGCCGACCCAGCAGCAGCAACAGCATGCCGGACAGCGTGTGATAGCGCTCCTTGTCTTCCTCCGGCACGAGGCGCAGGCCGATGCGGTCCTTCAGTTCGGGAATCGGGATCAGGCCGTCGAGCAGCCACGAGCCGTCCTCGCGCTGCACCGCCCATTCGTCGCCGGCGATGTCCGGCTTGAACTCGCCGGTGATCGCCTCGATCAGGTCCTGCAGCGTGACGATGCCCAGCACCTCGCCGTACTCGTCGATGACGAAGGCCATCTGCCCGCCCGAGGAGCGGAAATGTTCGAGCAGTTCCATGCCGGTGACGCTCTCCGGCACATAGACCGGGGCCTGCATCACCGCGGCCAGGTCGGTGGCCTCGCCGCGCAGCTTGCGCGCCAGCAGTTGGCGCGCGCTGACCACGCCGATCACGTCGTGCATGCCGCCGCGCACCACCGGAAAGCGCGAATGGTCCGACTCCTCGATGCGGCGCAGGTTTTCCTCCAGCGGCAGCTCGACGTCGAGGCTGATCACGTCGCCGCGCGGCACCATCAGCGAAGTCAGCTGGCGGTCGTCGAGCCGGAACACGTTGCGTACCATGGTGTGCTCGTGGCGCTCGATCACGCCGGCCTCCGAGCCCTCGACCAGCAGTGCATGGATTTCTTCCTCGGTGACCGCGGGTCCGGCGCCGCTCTTGACGCCGATCAGCCGCAGCACCAGACGCGTCGAGCTCGACAGCAGCTTGACGAAGGGTGTGGACGCGACCGCCAGCCAGGACAGCGGCCGCGCGACCGCGCGCGCCAGTGTTTCGGGCGCCAGCTGGCCCAGCCGCTTGGGCACCAGCTCGCCGAGCACGATGGAAAAGTAGGTCAGCCCGGCGACCACGATCGCGGTCGCCACATAGCCCGCGGTGGGCTGCGCCATGCCCAGTCCCTGCAGCCAGATGCCGAGCGGCTGCGCCAGCGCGGACTCGCCCACCACGCCGTTGAGCACGCCGATCGACGTGATGCCGATCTGCACGGTGGACAGGAAGCGGGTCGGATCCTCGCCCAGCTTGACCGCCTCGATCGCGCCGCGATCGCCCTCGTCGATCAGCTTCTGCAGGCGGGCCTTGCGGGCCGAAACCAGCGCGATCTCCGACATGGCGAACACGCCGTTGAGCAGGATCAGCGCCAGCAGGATGGCTATTTCCATCGGGTTGCGCGCCCTACGCGCGCGGGTGTTGTCGAGCCGTCAAGCATAACATCGGCATGTGGCCGGTCCGGCTTCGGTCGGGCTTCGGTCGGGCTTCGGTCGGGCCTCGGTCGGGCTTCGGTCCGGCTTCGGTCCGGCGTTCGGGTCGGCGTTCATTACCTGGCAGGTTATCGCCACAGCGCGCACCGCATGCTGTAATGCGGCCATGGACACGCTGACCCCCGCCTCCGAAACCGCCCTCGACTTTCCCGCCCTGCTGCGCTACTGGCGCGGGCGCCGCGGCTACAGCCAGCTGGCGCTATCGCTTGCCGCGGGGGTGTCGCAGCGGCATATCAGCTTTCTCGAATCGGGCCGCGCCCGCCCCAGCCGCGAGATGATCCTCGCGCTGTCGGACCGGCTCGGCGTGCCACTGCGCCAGCGCAACCGGCTGCTGCTGGCGGCCGGCTTCGCCCCCGCGTACAGCGAGCATGCGCTGGCCGAACCGCCGCTGCAGATGGTGCGCCAGGCCATCGCGCTGATCCTCGCCAAGCAGGAGCCGTATCCCGCCGTGGTGCTGGACCGCTTCTGGAATATCGGCGATGCCAACCGCGCCTATCGCCGCATGCTCGACGTGCTGCTCGATGGCCGCCCGGCCGCGGTGCTGCCCGAGGGCCTGGGCAACGACGCCGGCGGCGGCCAGCGCATCAACCTGATGCTGACCGTGTTCGATCCGCAGGGCCTGTGGCCGCTGATCGAGAACGCCCGTCAGGTTGGCCGCTATCTGCTGCGCCGGGTCTGGCAGGAGCTGCAGGCGCAGGCGCACGATCGCGTCGCGCGCGAGATCTTCGCCCGCATCGCGCAATGGCATCCGGACATGATCGGGCCAGGCGGCGTGCCGCATGCCGACGACGAAGGCAGCGAGGGCCCGCTGCCGCCGGTGCTGCCGGTGGTGCTGCGCGCCGACGGCTTCCAGGCCTCGCTGTTCTCGACGCTGACCACGCTGGGCAATCCGCACGACGTCACGCTGCAGGAGCTGCGGATCGAATGCTTCTTCCCGGCCGACGAACCGTCGCGCCTCGCGCTCGAGGCGCTGGGGCGGGACGCCGCGCCGGCCACCGCTCAGAACCGGTAGCGCGTCAAAACCGGTAGCGCAGATAGGCGGTATGGAAGTCCGAGCCGGGATTGGGCTTCTTGATGCCGGCATTCGAGATGTGCTGGTAGCGGTAGCCGACGGCGAAGCGCTGATCCTTGCCGAAGGCGATGCCGACGCCCGCCATGTCGGAGAACTGGAACGCGGTCGACATGGTGTGGTTGTCCGACGTCCGGGTTCCGCTCATCAACCGCACGCCGATCGATGCCTCAAGGAAGGGCACCCAGCGATAGCGCTGCCAGGCCAGCTTGAACACGGGCTGCGCGCCGATCTCCCACAGGTTGCGCGGGTTGGCATCGCTGGTGCTGTCCCAGCGCGCGACATTGAGCTCCCACGACAGCCCCAGCCGCAGGCCCATCGGGTCGCCCCAGCCGAAGCCGGAGTCCCAGCCGAAGGCGATATCGACCTTGCGCACGTCGGTGCGGCTGTCGGTGCCGTAGCCGATCTGCACGGTGGGGTCGGCCCATGCCGCGCTGCCGGCAATCAGCAGGGGCAGGGCGGCGAGCCAGAGCAGCGCGCGCGTGGCGTGACGGGAAGGGGGAAGGGCGGCGGGACAGGCGGGCAAGCGGATTGTCGTCGAATGGCATCGTGATCGCGGCAAGAAAAACGGGAACGGGAAACGCGGGCGAGAGCGCGGAAAGCCTGCGCGGCGCCGGGATTTCGATGCCCGCATGGCGGGCGCGGCGTCCGCGCAAGTCGTTTAGTTGTAGTACAGATCGGGCGCTTACGCCGCATCGCGTGCTAACATCGCAACGCCGGCGCGGGCCTCCGCCCCCCGGGAATCGGGCCACGATTCCTCGAAGGGCAAGCGCGTTTCGCCGGTTTCGTTACGTCTTCAGGGCGGGGTGAAAGTCCCCACCGGCGGTATGCCGAACGCGTTCTCCGACGCGCCGGCGAGCCCGCGAGCGCCCGCGTCGATCCATGTCTTCCTTTGTCTGGTACATGGATTCGCGCGGGGTCAGCAGACCTGGTGAGAGGCCAGGGCCGACGGTCATAGTCCGGATGAAAGAAGATGGGCGAGCAAGCATCGCTGCCGCTTCACTGCCGCTTCACTGCGGTCAGGCTGGAACGGCGCGGGCCTGCGCGGTCGTGTGCCTCGTGCATGCGGCTCCGCGGTTCGTTGCCTTGCCATGCGCGAGTGGGCGGCGTCGTGAACGATCACGCAGGTCGGCTTCGGGCCGGCTCTCGTGCGCGCTCCCGCTTGTGACGCCAATCCCCCTGAAACGCCCGTTGATCTTTACGCAAGGAGCGTTTCAATGCTGTCCACTATCTCTTCCCACGCTACCGCTTCCCCCCGACCACGCCGCTGCCCCGCAGCCCACGGTCGACGCTGCCGCCGCCATCGTGCCGGCGCTTCCCCACGATCTGCCGACCCGCATCGAGCAGGCCCTGCGGGCCATGCGAGAGGGCCGCCCCGTGGTGCTGATGGACGACCACGACCGCGAGAACGAGGCCGACCTGATCGTCGCGGCCGAGCGGCTGACGCCCGCCAATATGGCGATGCTGATCCGCGAATGCAGCGGCATCGTCTGCCTGTGCCTGACGCGCGAGAAGGTCGCGCGGCTGGGACTGCGGCCGATGGTCGAGAACAATCGCAGCCAGTACGGCACCGCGTTCACGGTCTCGATCGAGGCGAGCACCGGTGTCACCACCGGCGTCAGCGCGGCCGACCGGATTACCACGATCCGCGCTGCGATCGCCGACGATGCGGGGCTCGACGCGGTGGTCAGTCCCGGCCATGTGTTTCCGCTGGTCGCCGCCGACGGCGGCGTGCTGACCCGGCGCGGCCATACCGAGGGATCGGTCGATCTCGCGCGGCTGGCGGGCCTGTCTCCGGCCGCGGTGCTGTGCGAGCTGATGAATCCGGATGGCACGATGGCCCGCTACGAGCAGGCGCTGGTCTTCGCCGCGCAGCACGATCTGCCGGTGCTGACCATCGCGGAACTGGTGGCCTGGCGACAGCAGGGGCACTGAGGGCGGGGGGGGGCGGACCTTTCCGGCCGCGGCGGCGCGTCGCTGTGCGACAATGCCGCCTGTTGCGCGGCCCAGGCATCATCGCGGCCGCGCCTGCCGCCGGTCCCCGGGCCGTCCCTGTTTCGCCAACGCGCCCCGCATCATGTCGTCTCGTGCCGTCACGCCCGCACTGCGCCACCACGCCCTCCGCGCCGGCGCCGTGTCGCTTCGCTTCCCTTCTTCCGGATCCGCCGTCTCCCCATCCCTCGCGCCGCTGCTGCTGGCCGCCACGCTGACGCTGGCGGCGCTGTGGAGCGCCGATGCCCGCGCCGATACCGCGCGCGGCAAGGTGCTGCCCGCCGCGGCCGCCGGGCTCTATCAATGCCAGGGGCCGAACGGCGGCACCGTATTTCGTTCGACGCCGCGCGAGGGTTGCGTGACGCTGGCCGCGCCGGACCCGTCCGCGCCGGACCCGCAACGCTGGCTGCCGTTGATGGGCGCCAATGGCGTGATCTCTTATCTGGACCAGCGTTCGGTGCGCCGCAAGGGCGCGCGCATCGGCGTCGTCGTGATGCGCAACGCGCCGGTCGGCGGCGCCATCCACACCACCAGCGGCGAGCCGATCCAGTCGTCGCTGCGGCGCATGGTGCTGGACTGCGCCACGTCGATGTACGCGGTGGTCGAGCAGACGCTGTTCCCGCGCCGCTTCGCGCGCGGCGAGCCGCTGTACACGATCCGTTCGCCGCAGCGCGCGACGCCGCAGCCGGCCGCATCGGGCTCGCTGGCCGGCGAGGTGATGGCGCGCCTGTGCCGCTGAGCACCGCGCCGAACGGCTCTCCCTTATCTCTTATTCTTCGTCGACAGCCCGCGCCCGCCAGCGGCCATCCGGCTGCCTGCAGAACCAGCCGGTCCAGCTTTCCTCGTTGCTGGACCGCTGCAGCTCGCTGCGGATCTGGCGGCAGGGCTGGCCGTGGTCGGTCTTGCTCTGCAGCGGCGTGATCCTCGCGTAGGTGGCCGGGCGCCGTGGCGTGGCCTGGGTTCGCCACGAGACCGCGGTGCCGTCCTCGGTCGCGGTCAGCGCGCGATTGACCGCGGAGGCGAAGGCGCGCGCCTCGCTCTGCGTCATCGTGCCGACGATCGTGCTGGTCAGATAGTGGTCGACATAAGCCCATGCCGGCGCCGATGCGCACAGGACCAGCGCAAACACCA
Organism: Cupriavidus sp. H18C1; assembly: GCF_049311595.1. NCBI lineage: Bacteria > Pseudomonadati > Pseudomonadota > Betaproteobacteria > Burkholderiales > Burkholderiaceae > Cupriavidus > Cupriavidus sp. H18C1. The sequence continues at coordinate 1,948,791 of NZ_CP186009.1, read as the reverse complement.
GCGCAAACGCCAGTGCACGCGCCTGTGCAAACGCCAGTGCAGGCGCAAGGCGCCGCGGCAGCGGCAGGCGGGCGCGCGCCGCATGCGGCATCGGCAGGCGGGCAGGCGCTGCGTGCGGCATCGCATCCCCCCTTGTCAGCGTGGTCAGCGTAGTGGGCGAGGGCGGCCCGGTTTCACGCGGGCGCGCCATCGAACGGATCGGTCGATTGTAGTGCGCGTCGACACCCGCCGCGGCCGCCGCGCGCCGGCCTGCGTGTCCCGCCCCACCCAAGCCGGGTTTTGTCGGACAGCGTCCGATTGACGTGGCAATGACAGGGGCCTAGTTTCAATCGTCGCGCCCGCTGCGGCACGTTGGCGTTCCGGCGCTTCCCGTCGGAACGACATGGCCGCATCCAACCGACCCGCGTGCCGTCCGGCGCGCATCCGATCCCGTCACCGATTCGCTGCTCCTGTGCGCAGGACGACAGGAGCGGACAGGCCCTGCGCGCCCGTCGCGGCGACGGTCTTGTTGCGGTGCAACCTCGGCGTCATTTGAACCAGGAGGAGGATACCCGACGTTGATCAATCAAGAGGCGCATGAGCAACAATCGTTTCAAATTGTTGCAACCGTTGCGTGACCGAAACGTGACTTTTGGTAGGCAAATTTGTTAAGGTTTTGTCCCGCATTGCAGCAAATCCAACAGCTTCCAAGCGTCACCCAAGTCACAGCCCCCGGCAACGTCCGTCATGGGGCGGCTCAGGCACCGGTTCTCCGGCCTGGCCATCGACGAGTTTCCGCGCCACTGTCCGCGGCTTCCCGAATAACCAATTGCATTACCGACTACCGCCTTTGATGACGGCATTCATGATCGACTCCGCCACTTCCTTGCCGCTTTCCGCCCGTCCTCGCCGGCCCATGCCGTCGGCGCGCTTCGACGGCGTGCGACTGGGGCGCTGGCTGTGTGCCGGTGCGCTGGCCTGCTTCGCGATGGCGGCGCATGCGTTCAGCTTCGATACCGTGGCGGCGCGCGCGCGCCAGCTGGCCAATTCCCCGTACAAGGCCCCCCAAGGCCCATCTGCCGACCGAGCTGCGCGAACTGTCGTACCCGCGCTATCGGGAGATCCAGTACAAGCCCGAACGCTTCGTCTGGCGCAATACCAAGCTGCCGTTCGAGCTGTCGTTCTTCCACGAGGGCATGGTGTTCGACCAGCCCGTGAAGATCAACGAGGTCACCGGCAACCGCGTGCGCGAGATGCGCTTCAATCCGGCCGACTTCAACTACGGCTCGCACAAGTTCGACCCCGAGATGCTCAAGGGCCTGGGGTTTGCGGGCTTCCGCGTGCTGCATCCGGTCAACGGCAAGCACAAGGACGAGGTGGTGTCCTTCGTCGGCGCCAGCTATTTCCGCGGCGTCGGCAAGGACCAGTGGTACGGGCTGTCGGCGCGCGGCGTGGCGGTCGACACCGCGCTCGCCTCGGGCGAGGAATTCCCGCGCTTCGTCGAGTACTGGATCGAGCGTCCCGCACCGGGCGACAAGCAGCTGGTCATCTATGCGCTGATGGATTCGCGCCGCATGAGCGGTGCCTATCGCTTCGTGATCAAGCCCGGCGCCGACACCGAGACCGAGGTCAAGGCACGCCTGTATCTGCGCGAGAACGTCACCAAGCTTGGCCTGGCGCCGCTGACCAGCATGTACCTGTTCGGCGAGAACCAGCCGCCCGCGGCGCCGGAGTTCCGTCCCGAGGTGCACGACTCCGACGGGCTGTCGATCCAGCTGGGTACCGGCGAATGGATCTGGCGTCCGCTCGTCAATCCGCGCCGCCTGCTGGTGACCTCGTTCTCGGCGACCAATCCGCAGGGCTTCGGCCTGATGCAGCGCGACCGCTCGTTCGCCAGCTACCAGGAAATCGGCGAATGGTATGAACGCCGGCCGAGCGGCTGGGTCGAACCGCGCGGTAACTGGGGTTCGGGGCGCGTCGAACTGGTGATGATCCCGACGCCGGACGAGACCAACGACAACATCGTGGCCTATTGGGTCCCGGACAACCCGCCCAAGCCCAAGCAGCCGTTCGATCTCGAATACCGGCTGCTGTGGCAGAAGGACCGCGAGCGCATGCCGCCGTTGTCGTGGGTCACGCAGACCCGCCGCGGGCAGGGGCTGACCCGCAACAAGGAGGACACCAGCTTTTCGCTGCTGGTGGACTTCGAGGGGCCCGCATTCAAGAAGCTGGATCCCGCCGCGCATATCGATGCGGTGGTATCGGCCGATGGCAACGCCGAACTGCTGCGCACGACGACGCAGCGTAACGAGGCCACCGGTGGCTGGCGCATGACGATGTTCCTGCGCCGCAAGGACGAGAACAAGCCGGTCGAGTTGCGCGGCTATCTTCGCAACGGCAACACAACCCTGTCAGAGACATGGAGCTACATCTTACCCCCCAGGCTAAAGCAGCGCTCGGCCGCGGCGGCGTGCGAGCGCTATGTCGACCGCCTGCCGGTATCGCCGGAACAGCGCCGCGACCTGCTCGCCGATACCGCGCTGCATGAAGGCATCGTCATCAAGGGCGATGCCACCGGCGACGATCCCGGCGTGCGCTCGCTGCAAAAGGCGCTGTCCAATGGCGACGGCGCGGCTTCACCCGCCGGCGCGGCCTACGGCTCGATCGAGCGGCGCCTGCAACTGGCCTACGGCGAGCCCAAGGTCGGCGGCGAACCGCTGATCGAGCGGCGCGCCGACGGCACGGTCCATGTGGCCACCGGCCCGGAACCCAAACGCGCGTCGATGGTGCCGCGGCCGTGGCCGCCGCACCTGGTCGCCGCCTTCGTGCGCAACGGCGTGCGCAGGCTGTTCGGCAAGCCGCCCGTTCCCGAGACCTGGGACACGCTGCACGACGGCCCCGATGCCGAGGGCAAGTGGCATCCGGCCGGGGCACACCGCCGCTGGGTGCTGCTGTTCCTCGTGATCGTGCAGACCATGATGGCGACGTACTTCATGTCGACGGTGCTGCCGTACAAGGGCAACGACACCCTCGAGATGATCACGCTGGGCCTGTTCACGGTGCTGTTCTCGTGGGTCTCGGCCGGCTTCTGGACCGCGATGATGGGCTTCCTGGTGCTGGCCAAGGGGGGGCGACCGCCATCTGATCTCGCGCTCCGCGACCGGCAACGCGCCGATCGCCCAGGAGGCGCGCACCGCGGTCATCATGCCGATCTGCAACGAGGACGTGACCCGTGTCTTCGCCGGACTGCGCGCGACCTACGAATCGCTGGAACGCACCGGCGAGCTCGCCCACTTCGATTTCTTCGTGCTGTCCGACAGCGGCAATCCCGACCTGCGCACCGCGGAAACCGATGCGTGGATGGAGACCTGCCGCGCGGTCAACGGCTTCGGCCGCATCTTCTATCGCTGGCGCCGTCATCGCGTCAAGCGCAAGACCGGCAACGTCGCCGACTTCTGCCGCCGCTGGGGCAGCAAGTATCGCTACATGGTGGTGCTCGACGCCGACAGCGTGATGAGCGGCGATTGCCTGGCCACGCTGGTGCGGCTGATGGAGGCCAACCCGGGCGCCGGCATCATCCAGACCGCGCCGCTGGCGACCGGCCGCGAGACGATGTACGCGCGCGTGCAGCAGTTCGCCACGCGCGTCTACGGACCGCTGTTTACCGCCGGCCTGCATTACTGGCAGCTGGGCGAATCGCACTACTGGGGCCACAACGCGATCATCCGCATCAAGCCCTTCATGGAGCATTGCGCGCTGGCGCCGCTGCCCGGCAAGGGACCGCTGGCCGGCGAGATCCTGTCGCACGATTTCGTCGAGGCCGCGCTGATGCGCCGCGCCGGCTGGGGGGTGTGGATCGCCTACGATCTGCCGGGCTCGTTCGAGGAGCTGCCGCCCAATCTGCTCGACGAGGTCAAGCGCGACCGCCGCTGGTGCCAGGGCAACTTGATGAACTTCCGCCTGTGGATGAAGCAGGGCTTCCACGCCGTGCACCGCGCGGTGTTCCTGACCGGCGTGATGGCGTATCTGTCGGCGCCGCTGTGGTTCCTGTTCCTGCTGCTGTCGACCGCGATGCTGGCCAAGCATGCGCTGGTGCCGCCCGAGTACTTCTCGCAGCCGTACCAGTTCTATCCGAACTGGCCCGAGTGGCATCCGGAGAAGGCGCTTGCGCTGTTCTCGGCCACCGCCACGCTGCTGTTCCTGCCGAAGCTGTTCGGCGTGGTGCTGCTGATGAAGCAGGCGCGCCGCTATGGCGGGGCGCTGCGGCTGGTGCTGTCGATGCTGATCGAGGTCGTGATCTCGGCCCTGCTGGCGCCGGTGCGCATGCTGTTCCATACGCAGTTCGTGCTGGCCGCCTATATCGGCTGGGGCATCTCGTGGAAGTCGCCGCCGCGCGAGGACGCCGAGACGACCTGGGGCGAGGCGGTGCGCCGCCACGGCTGGCACACCGTGCTGGGCCTCGGCTGGGGCGCGCTGGTGTACTGGCTCGATCCGGGCTTCGTCTGGTGGCTGCTGCCGATTGTCGGCGCGCTGGCGCTGTCGATCCCGCTGTCGGTCTGGCTCTCGCGCGTCAGCCTGGGCCGTGCCACGCGCCGTGCCGGACTGTTCGTGATTCCGGAAGAAATCGAGCCGCCGCGCGAGATCGTCGACACGCAGCGCCATGTGGCGGAGGCAGGCGATACGCCGGGCTTCGTCGATGCGGTGGTCGATCCGGTCACCAATGCGCTGATGTGCGCGACCGCGACCGCGCGCGTGGTGCAGCCGGCCGGCACGCAGCGCCAGCATGCGGTGCTGGTGCAGCAGGCGCTGACCAATGGCCCGGGCAATCTGAGCGCGAAGCAGAAGCTGCTGCTGCTGAACGATCCGCTGGCGCTGTCGCGGCTGCACGAGGCGGTCTGGTCGTCGCCGCTGGCTGACGACGGCTGGAAGGCCACGCGCGCGCTGCTGCGCCGCGCCGCCAATGTCGTGCCCCTGCGCCCGCGGGGGAGTGCGGCGGCTTGATCGGACACCACTCCCTCTCCCCGACCCTCTCCCGCTGAGGGAGAGGGAGAACCCAAACGCGGGCTTCCTTCGCCAACGCCAATTCAATGCCTCGCCCCCCGCTCCCGCATGCGGGAGCGGGAGTGGGGCAGAGGGCAGCAGCGGTGGCCATGCCATCGCCGATGGAAACGAACCGGGACGCTCAGCGCAGTGCCGCCGTGCAGATCGGGCCGTTGATATAGACGTCGCCGACGCGGCGCTCGCCGCGCGCCTTGCGTGTCATGTAGCGGAACATCATGCTGACGCCCAGCTTGGTCAGGATCTCGACGTCCCGATTCGCGCAGATATTGCGCTGTAGCGGCGCGGCGTAGCTGACCTCGAAGCTGGCCAGGTCCAGCATCGGCCCGCTGTAGTTGGTCAATTCCAGCTGGAACAGGATGTGTTTGCCGGGCACCGCCTGGCAGCGGCGCAGACGCGTTTCCTTGTCGATCTCGATCGGCAGCGCGTCGTTGAGCTGGCGGCACGCGCGTGCCAGCACGGTATCGGGCCGGCGCGAGCTGCGCAGGAATTCGGGGACGCCGGCCGCGCCGGTGTTCTGGCCGGTGGCCGCGCCGCGCAGCATGCGGGTCAGCGAATCGGCTTCATCGACCACCACGGCCGCGCTCGCGGCCGGATGCACCGCGACGGTACGCGCCGTGACCGGCGCCGCGCAGGCGGACGAGGCCCACAGCAACCAGGTTGCGGTAGCGATCCCGATGGAGGCCGACGTTCCTCGGGCGATCGATGCAGTCGTGTGGTTCGATATGGTTCGCATGCAGGGAAAGAACGCCTGGAACGGCACGGGGCTGGGGCTGCGCTGAAGTCCCGCGATCGAGACCGGCGATGAAGACGGACCGGCAGTGTGTCGACCGGGTGCATTGTACCTGCCCGACCCCGGGACGCGGAACCCGCAGGCACGCAATACATCACGGTGTGCAACAATTGCGCCTTTCGCTTGACGGCGTTCCGTCGTCCGCCAATGACCCAATCCTACCGCCCGGCCACGACGCCGCGTTTTCCGCTGTGGCTGCTGATCTGCGCATCGCTGACCGCGTTGGCGCCGCTGTCGATCGACATGTACCTGCCCGCGTTCCCGACGCTGGCCGCCGACCTTGGCGTCGACATCGGCAGCGTGCAGCTGACCCTCGGCACCTTCCTGGTCGGCCTCGCGATCGGGCAGTCGTTCTACGGTCCGGTCAGCGACCGCTTCGGCCGCAAGGCACCGCTGTATGTCGGGCTCAGCCTCTATGTGCTGGCGTCGGTGGCCTGCGCGCTGTCGGGCGATGCGCCGGCACTGATGGCCTGGCGCTTCGTGCAGGCGGCCGGCGGTTGCGCCGGCATGGTGATGGCGCGCGCGATGGTGCGCGACCGGCTCGAGGCGCACGAGTCCGCGCGCGCGTTCTCGTCGCTGATGCTGGTGATGGGCCTCGCACCGATCCTGGCGCCGATCGTCGGCGGCGCGATCCTGACCGCGCTGGGCTGGCGCGCGATCTTCTGGGTGATGGCGGCGGTCGGCACGCTGGTCCTGCTGCTGGTGCATTTCCGCCTGGAGGAGTCGCTCGACCCGCGCCGCGCGACGCCGTTGCGCCTGGGCAATGTCTTCAGCAACTACGGCGCACTGCTGCGCGATCGCGAATTTCTCGGCTACTCGCTGTGCGCCGGCTTCGCGCAGTCGGGCATGTTTGCGTACATTGCCGGCTCGCCCTTCGTGCTGATGGAACTGCACGGCATCGATCCCTCGCACTATGGCTTCGTCTTCGGCGCCAATGCGTTCGGCCTGATCGCGATGTCGCAGATCAATGCGGCGCTGGTGCGCGGCCGCTCGCTCGACCGCGTGCTGCAGCTGGCGCTGCTGGCGCCGTGCGGCGCCGGACTGCTGCTCGCGCTGGCCAACCTCGCCAACGTCGCCGCGCTGCCGGTGCTGCTGGTCGGCTTCTTCGTCTTCGTGGCGGGGCTGGGTTGCATCACGCCCAACGCGTCGGCGCTGGCGCTCGCGCACCAGGGCCATCGCGCCGGCACCGCATCGGCGCTGATGGGCACGCTGCAATTCGGCATGGGCACGCTGGCCGGTACCGCGGTCAGCCTGTGGCACGACGGCACCGCCTTGCCGCTGGGCGTGGTGATGGCCATCGCGGGCATCGGCGCGGTGCTGATGCGCATGTATGGCCGTCGTTCCGCCGTGGTGGCCGCCGCGGAATAGGCTGCCGGCCGGGGGAGGCGGGGCGATGCGGGGCCGCCGCGGCCCTTGCCGCAGGTTCGGGATAACCCGCTGTCGGACCCGCGTCAAAGCCCCGAATTGAGGGGGGTAAATCTCCCCCGAAAGCCGCTTGACGGAAGGATTTCCGGCATTTTCGTTGCGTCGGTGCGACTGGGGATTGCCCAAGGCGCAAGCGGCGGATTAGACTGCGCCGGTCGGTGAAACGGCTCAGGCTGGTCACCGGTGACGACGACCAACAAGGGATACAGCCATGAATAAAGGTGAACTGGTGTCTGCCATCGCCGCAGACGCGGAACTGAGCAACGCTGCAGCAGAGCGCGCCCTGAACGCCGCGCTGGAAAACATCAAGAAGGCGGTTGCCAAGGGAGATTCGGTCACGCTGGTGGGCTTCGGCAGCTTCGGCGCCGGCAAGCGCGCCGCCCGTACCGGCCGCAACCCGCGCACCGGCGAAACGATCAAGATTCCGGCCGCCAAGACGGTCAAGTTCTCTGCCGGCCAGGGTTTCAAGGACGCTGTGAACAAGAAGAAGTAAGAGCGGGCATCCTCGGATGCCAACCGGAGAGAGCGGCCCACGTGGGCCGCTTTTTCATTTGGCGCCGCCGTCGCCGCGCCGCGCTACACTCGCATCCTGCAGCGCGTTCCGCCGCCGCATTCCGCCACCCCATTCTCAACCCACCCGCGCCGATTCCTCCGCGCCGCCCCCCGATGAACGACCTCTCGCATCAACTGTCGATGACCGTGCTGATGACGCCGGACATGGCCAATTTCTCCGGCAATGTCCACGGCGGCACCATCCTCAAATATCTGGACATGGTCGCCTACGCCTGTGCCAGCCGCTACGCGGGCCGCTATGTCGTCACGCTGTCGGTCGACCAGGTGGTGTTCCGCCAGCCGATCCACGTCGGCGAACTGGTGACCTTCCTCGCCGCGGTCAACTACACCGGGCGCAGCTCGATGGAGATCGGCATCAAGGTCATCACCGAGAACATCCGCAGCAAGCTGGTGCGCCATACCAACAGCTGCTATTTCACGATGGTCGCGGTCGACGACGACGGCAAGCCGGCCGAGGTGCCGCCGCTGGTGCCGCGCGACGAGGTCGAGCGCCAGCGCTTCGCCGCCGCGCAACTGCGCCGGCAACTGCGCCAGGAGATGGAGCACCGGCACGACCAGATCCAGGGCGCGGTGAGCTGACCATGGCTCGCGCATCCCGTCGTCCGATGGCCGCAGGTTCGGCCGCATCGCTGGCCGCCGTGCGGACTGGTGCGTGGGTTCGTCCGTTGGTTGGTGCGTTCGTTGGTGCGCTGGCGTTCGCCACGATCGCGCCCGCGCATGCCGAAGAAATCGGCAGCGTCAACACGCATTTCCGCGTGACCGGCTCGGACCGCGTCGTGATCGAGGCCTACGACGACCCCGAAGTCGACGGCATCACCTGCTACGTCTCGCGCGCCCGCACCGGCGGCATCAAGGGCTCGCTTGGCATGGCCGAGGACCCGGCCGAAGCCTCGATCGCCTGCCGGCAGGTCGGCAAGATCGCCTTCAAGGGCCCGCTGCGCCAGCAGGACAATGTGTTCTCCGAACGCATGTCGATCCTGTTCAAGACCCTGCACGTGGTGCGCGTGGTCGATCGCAAGCGCAACACGCTGGTCTACCTGACCTATTCGGACCGCATCGTCTCGGGCAGCCCGAAGAACAGCGTGACCGCGGTGCCGGTGGAGGCCGGCACCCCGATCCCGCTGCGCTGAGCGCTTCTCTCTTTCGTGGGGGGCGCTACTGCCCCAGCGCCGCCCGCTCCGCCGCGCAGTCGCGCGTCGGCTTCAGCCCCTTGGCGCGGGCGGCGGCCACCTCGGTGCGGGCCGCCGCGAGGTCGGCGCGGAAGGTCGGGTCGGCATGCAGCCGCGCCACCGTGGCCGCGCCCATGATGCGGCCCTGGTTGGCGTCGCTCTGCCAGTGCACGTTGCAGGCGAGGCGGCTCTGGCCGTAGGCGAGCCCGCGCGCCAGAATCGCGTCGGCGCGCTCGGGGTCGACCTCGGTCAGGATCAGCGCCCAGGCCCAGCCCACCGCGTTGTGGCCGGAGGGGTAGGAGCCGTCCTTGGACAGCTTGGCGACCTCGTCCGGGGTGCAGGTCGGCAGATGGTTGACGAGGAAGGGACGCTGGCGCCGGTAATGGTCCTTGGCGCGATAGGTCGACAGGCCGGCGTCGACCAGGCTGCGCCGCAGCAGCAGGTAGAGCTGCGGGGTATCGCGTTCGTTGATCGGCACGCCCAGCGCGCACGAGAAGGTCTCGGCCGCCTGCGGGAATTTCAGGTTGGCGTCTTCGACGGCCAGTTGCCAGCGGGGGGGTACCCGCCTTGGCCAGGCTCGCGCGCGCGGCCTCCTCGTCGGCCGCGAGCGCCTGGGAGCCGGGCGCCGGCGGTGGCGGCACGAGACGCAGGCTGTCGGGACGCTGGTCCGCGGGCAGATAGCCGGCGAGGACGCCCGGCCGCAGTTCCGGCACGTCGCCGGCCCGGCTGATGGGGGCCTGGCTGGCACAACCGTAGGCGCCTGCCAGAAAGGCGGCGACGGCAAAGACGGACAGGGTGCCGCGCCAGGCGGCGCGGATGGGCGAGGCGGCAGTGGCCAAGATAGGGGCTCCCGGTTGTCGTGATAGGGCGCGTGGCGCGTCGCTACGCGCTCGCGCCATTGTCGAACAGCTTGCGCAGTTCCGACTTCAGGATCTTGCCGTTTGCGTTGCGCGGCAGCGTCTCGTCGCGCACGATCACGCGGACCGGCACCTTGAACGCCGCCAGCCGCTGCGCGACGAAGGCCTGCAGCTCGGCCTCGGTGACGCTGGCACCCGGCTTGACGCCCACCACCGCGCCCGGTTCCTCGCCCAGCGTGCGGTGCGGGATGCCGACCAGGGCGGCGTCCATCACGGCAGGATGCTCGTACAGCGCGCTCTCGACCTCGATGCAATAGATGTTCTCGCCGCCGCGGATCAGCATGTCCTTGGCGCGGTCGACGATATAGAGGAAGCCTTCCTCGTCCAGCCGTGCGATGTCGCCGGTGCGCAGCCAGCCGTCGACGAAGGTGTTGGCGGTGGCCTCGGGCTTGTTCCAGTAGCCGCGCACGACGTTGGCGCCGCGCACCATCAGTTCGCCGACCTCGCCGGGCGGCAGCGCGCGGCCGTGCGCGTCGACCACCTTCATCTCGCCGATCGGCAGCGCGGGGCCGCTGCTGTCGGGACGATGCAGGTATTCCTCGGCGTTGTGGCTGGTGAAGGTGGCCGAGGTCTCGGTCATGCCCCAGCCGATGCCGGGCATCGACTTGGGGAACACCTCGACGATGCGGCGGACCAGCTCGGGCGAGGCCGGCGCGCCGCCGTAGTTGACGCTCTCCAGCGACGACAGGTCGAAGCGCTCACGCTCGGGATGCTCGACCAGTTGCCAGGCGATGGTCGGCACGCCGCCGGCCACCGTGCAGCGCTCGCGCTCGATCAGCGCCAGCGCGCGCAGCGCGTCCCAGCGGCGCATCAGCACGATCTTGCTGCCGGCGTGCAAGGCGCCGTTCAGCACCGACATGCAGCCGGTCACGTGGAAAAAGGGCACCGACAGCAGTGTGGCTTTCTGCGGTGCCTGCGGGTCGGGTTCGGGAATCGCTTCGCCGCGGCGCAGGAAGTTGCGCGCCGGGCCGAAGCCGCCGCAGAAGGCCACCGTGGTCGCATTGCGGTGCGTGCCGATGGCGCCCTTGGGCTTGCCGGTAGTGCCGGAGGTATAGAACAGCGTGGCGTCGTCCTCGGGATCGATCGCCACGTCGGGCAGCGGCAGCTCGGGCAACGCGTCCCAGGCCATCACGTCGCCGGTGGTCCGCTCCAGCGGCACCACGCGCGTGTCGGCATCCGCTGCCATCGCGGCATCCGCGCCGAAGCGGCAGACATGGACGCGCAGCAGGGCGGGGCACTCGGCCAGATGCGGACGCAGCCGCTCGAGCCGTTCGTCGTCGACGATGGCGACCTTGCAGCCGGAATCGGCCAGGCCGTATTGCAGCTCGGGGCCGGTCCACCATGCATTGAGCGGCGTCGCAATGGCGCCGGTCAGCAGCGCGCCGTAGAAGGCCGCGGGCCATTCGGGCAGGTTGCGCATCGCCACCGCGACGCGGTCGCCGGGGCGCACGCCGTCCTCGATCAATGCATGCGCGATCGCCAGCGCGGCGCGCGCGAAGCCGGCATAGGAAACGCGCTGGTCCTCGTAGACGACAAGGTACGCTCGCCGCGCGCGCGGGCCTGCAGGAACAGGTCGCGCAGCGTCGGCGGCGCGTGCTTCCAGACCGTGGTCGGGATGCCGCGGATCTCGCGCACCTCGGTTTCGAACGGTGCGCCGGGAGCGGTCAGGCGGGCATGGGCTTGGGCCAGCGAGATTGCCGGCCAGGCCGGCGAATCTCCTTGCGGGCTGCCCTGTGAACTGCGGGTCGGCGGGGCCATCGGGCGGCGGGCGCGGCGCCGCTCAGATCGTCACGCCGCCGTCGACCACCAGCGCCTGGCCGGTCATGAAGGTGCTGGCGCGCGAGGCCAGGTAGACCGCCGCGCCGGCGATCTCGACCGGTTCGCCGATGCGGCGCAGCGGCGCGTTCTCGGTCGATTGCTTGTAGCGCACCGGGTCTTCCCACAGCGCGCGGGCGAAGTCGGTCTTGATCAGGCCCGGGGCGATGCAGTTGACGCGCACATTGTGCGGGCCGAACTCGACGGCCAGGTTGCGCGCCAGCTGGAAATCGGCCGCCTTCGAGATGTTGTAGACGCCGATGGTCGGCGAGCCGCGCAGGCCGCCGATCGACGACACGATGATGATCGAGCCGTCCTTGCGATCGATCATCTGCGGCGCGACCATCTGGATCAGCCAGTGGTTGGAGATCACGTTGTTGTCGAGCACCTTGCGGAACTGCTCGTCGGTGACACCGCCCATCGGACCGTAGTAGGGGTTGGACGCGGCATTGCAGACCAGCACGTCGATCTTGCCGAACACGCGGTTGGTCTCGTCGACCAGATGCTGCAGGTCGCTCTTGGACGAGATATTGGCCGGCACGGCGATCGCGGTGCCGTCGCCGTGCTTGGCGTTGATGGCGTCGACCACTTCCTGGCAGGCCTCGGCCTTGCGCGACGAAATGACCACCTTGGCGCCCTGGACCGCCATCTGCTCGGCGATCGCGCGGCCGATGCCGCGCGAAGAGCCGGTGACGATGGCGACCTTGCCGCTCAGATCGAACAATGACATGGGGTGTCTCCTCTACCGATCCCGTTTTTCGGTGGACTCTGATGTTTGGTGTGGCGCCGCGGCTCGCGTTGCACGCGCGGCGGCGACCGGCACATTATGGTCGGTGGGTCTGGCCGAGTCCACAGGCCGGCGCGCGTTCCTCGCCCCTTATCAGCATTCTTTCTGCGGGGGATTCACGGCGTGCATGGTGCGCGGCGTGCGCGGGGTGCGCGCCCCTTGCCTCAGGCCCGCCGCGCCAGCCATTCCCGCAGGCCGGCCGCCGTCTCGTCGTCCAGCCGCACGCCGATCCGCTCGCGCAGCGTGGCGACGATCTCCGCCGGCGTGTCGAGCGGCACGTGGCGGCTGGCGCCATCGGCGTCGCGCTCGGTCAGCTCGCCGTTGGTCATCGTCAGCCGGACCTGGCCGTCGGTGCGCGCGGCCATCAGCCGGTGCAGGAACACGCTGTCCGGATGGGTGCAGACATACCAGTTGCGCGCCGCGTAATCGATCCAGGCCTGCGGCGACAGGTCGAAGCGATAGAGCTTGGCCCAGCCGTCGGCGGTGGCCAGTTCGAGATCGAGCAGATGGAAGGCGCCGGTGGCTGCCGCGGCGAGCGGCGCGCCGACCAGCCGGTACGGCAGCCCCTCCGGCGCCGGCTCGGACAGCGGCAGCGCGCAGGGCGGATTGGGGCCGCCGAAGCCCGCGTCGGCGATGTAGTCGCGGTGGGCGACGCGCACGCGCAGCAGCAGATGGGACTGCGGCGTCGGCACGCCTTCGTCGACGCCGTAGCGCACGCGCGCGGCCAGCGGCACCACGTCGAAGCCGAGCGCGGTCAGCGCGGCGGCCAGCAGCGTGTTGTGCTCGAAGCAGTAGCCGCCGCGCTCGCGCGTCACCAGCTTGTCGAACACCGCGTCGAGCGCGATGTCGATCGGGCGGCCGAGCAGCACGTCGACGTTCTCGAACGGAATGCGCCGCAGATGCGCGGCAACGATCGCGTCGAGCGCCTCGCGGCTGGGCGATGGGCGCTCGCGCAGGCCGATGCGGTCCAGATAGGCGTCGAGCCGGTCGGCATCGAGGGTCGGCTGGGCCGATGGGTTCGGCGGTTTGGTCACGTCAGGGTCTCCAGTGTCGACAGATCGAGCAGTTCGATATCGGCATAGCGCAGCCGCAGCAGGCCGCGTGCCTCCAGTTCGCGCAGCGCGTGATTGACGGTCTGCCGGGACAGGCCGAGCATCTGCGCCAGCTGTTCCTGCGGCAGGTGGATAGAGCGATGGGGCTGTCGTGCGGCGTCGTCCGCGAGTTCGGACGCGGCGGTGGGCGTGTCGCCATAGGCGCGCGCAATCGCCGCGAGCCGCCGCGCGGTGCGCGCGAGCGGCGGCAGCAATTGCGCCTCCTCGACATAGCGGAACGCCTCGCGCGTCTTGCCGGCCAGCAGCTTGCCGAACTCGCGCCACCACGCCGGCTGCGCGGCCAGCATCGCGTCGAGCCGGGCGCGCGGGACGTGCCACACCGCCGCACGCGTTGCCGCGCGGGCGTCATGCGTGCGCAGCAATCCGTCGAACAGGCAGATCTCGCCGAACCATGCGCCCGCTTCCAGCAGACCCAGCAGCGCTGCCTTGCCGCCGGCGTCGTGCGCATGCACCAGAACCGCGCCGGCGATCACCGCGTACAGGCCATCGAAGGGATCGCCGCGCTGGAACAGGACCTCGCCCGCTTCGAGCCGGCGCATCGTGCCGCTCTCGAGCAGGGCCGCGCGCATGTCGTCGGGCAGGCCGCGAAACCAGCTGCCCGTGCGCAGCGGGGCCAGCGGATCGGCGCGGGTGTCGGTGCCGCGCGTGGGGCAGGCGAGAGGCGGAATGCCCATGGTGGTCTCCATCGTCATCGCGACGCAGCGCAGGGTCGAGGTGAGTCCTTGCGAGCGTCGGTGCGTGCGCCGGTGCGGGATTGACAAGGGCCCGAGACGAGCCCACGAACAAGCCTAGGGACAAAGCCGGACTGTCAAAATTCGGACAGACCGCGTCCGGCGCGCCCATTACTATAAATCGATCATGCCGGGCTGGAGCGCGCCTGCGGGGCGGCCGTCATGCGTCCGTGTTGCATCCGTAGTGCACCAGCAATGCGCCCGTAGTGCGCGGGATCGGGCCGACGGCATGCCATTCGTAGTCCCCCGCTGACAGGAGCAGACGCCATGAAAACCCTGGTCGACCATCTATCCCAATACGCCGCCTATCACCGCGACAGCCGCAACGTGGCGACCCACTTTGTCGGCATCCCGATGATCGTGCTGGCGGTCACGACGCTGCTGGCGCGTCCGCAGATCGCGCTCGGCGACGGCGGCGCGGTGCTGACGCCGGCCATCGTGGTCTACGTGCTGTCGTGCCTGTTCTATCTGCGGCTGTCGGCGGGGTTTGGCATCGCGATGACGGTGATCCTCGCCCTGTTCGTCTATGTCGGCCATCTGATCGGCGCACTGTCGACCGCGGCCTGGCTGGCGACCGGCATCGGGCTGTTCGTGCTCGGATGGGTGATCCAGTTCGTCGGCCACTATTACGAAGGGCGCAAGCCGGCCTTCGTCGACGATCTCGTCGGGCTGCTGATCGGGCCGCTGTTCCTGGTCGCCGAGACGGCTTTCGCGCTGGGCCTGGCACGCGATACGCGCGAACGGATGGATGCGCACGCGCACTGAATCGCCATCGCGCGCGCGGGGAGCAGGGCATTGCAAGGCGATGCCAAGCGCGTCGATGCGCGCCGCCACCAGAGCGCAAACGTTGCCGCGCACGCGCGTCGATGCATCGGCGCGACAGAAAGCACGCCTTTCACCGGGTTTTTACGGGGTTTTAGGGGGGTAAGGAGCCAAACCCCCTTGGAAATGCGTCACTTTCCGCTATGATTCGGTGGCCGCCGCAGCCGTACGCTGTTTTCGCGGGGTTTGCGGCGCCAACCGTTCAACTCTATCTGACCAATATGGCGACCAAAGCGAAATCGACCGCGAAAGCTGCAACCAAGACCGCCGCGACCAAGAAGGCACCGGCAACCAAGGCGCCCGTGAAGGCTGCCGCGAAGAAGGCCGCTGCGCCCGCAACCGCAACCCCGCGTCCGCTGAAGGACACCTTCAACAAATCCAGCCTGGTCGCTCACCTGGTCGCGCAGACGCAAGTCGAGCCGAAGGCCGTGAAGACGGTGCTCGCCCATCTGGAAAACACCATCGTCAGCGCGCTGCACAAGAAGGGCGCCGGCGAATTCACGCTGCCCGGCCTGCTGAAGATCACCGCGCAACAGGTGCCGGCGAAGAAGAAGCGCTTCGGCAAGGATCCGTTCACTGGCGAAGAGCGCTGGTTCCCGGCCAAGCCGGCCAGCGTCAAGGTCAAGGTCCGTCCGCTGAAGAAGCTGAAGGACGCTGCCGCGTAATACGTCATCGACGTGGCCGCGACGGGCAGATGGCCGTCGCGGCAAGCAGTGAAGAAGGGAGCCGCATGCGGCTCCCTTTCCATTGGCGATGCGTCGGTGAGGAATGGACCGGCGGCGGATCGGTCGACAACGATTCGGCGGACAACGATCCGGCGGACAACGATTCGGGCTGCAGCGGATTGAACTGCAGCGAATCGGCTACCGTTCGATGTCCCGATATTTGCAATTAACCGCCAGGCATTTGCCCCCCACCCACGAGTCGCGGCCAGCAGGGCGAGGGGGGCGTCCTGCTCTAGGCGCTATGGTCCGCCGGCGTGTCCTGCGTATGCGCGCCGTCGCTGAAGCGATCGCGATGGTCCGCGCTGTGGCCGCCCTGCGTGAAGCTGTCGCGGGGACCGAGGCGGCTGGCGCCTTCGGTGAACACATCGAACTTCTGCGTCGCGCGCGCGCCGTCGGTGTACGGGTCGGTGGTGCGCGTCGCGGCCTTGGCCGACAGCGAGACGGTGGCGCCGATCATCATCGCGACGGTGGGCAGCAGTGCGGCCAGCATCGCGCGGCGTCGCGCATGCCAGCGCTGGCGCAACGCGCGCAGCCGCTGCGCGGCCAGCGGCGGACGCGGACGGGGTGGGGCGCCGGACGCTCGGTGAGTCACGGTGGTCGAGGTCGTTCGAGTCATGGCAACACTCCTTCAGATTGGGATCCGGGCGGTTCTGGGAACCTTGACGAGGGGAGACGGCTTGGCCAAGCACGGTTAGCAGTCTACGAACCGGGCCGGACGCGGCGGTGACGCCAGCCTGACAATTGCGTCAGGATCGGAGGCGCGCGGCGCACCGCCCGTGGCCGGGCAAATAAACCGGCCGCAGCACCGCGTGCAGGGCGGATTCCCGCGCCGGCGGCAAGCTGACAACGTTGACAGGTTCGGGCGGCGGCTTTCACCTATAGTTGCCGGAAATGGCGGTGCCGAGCCGATTACGGAGCCGATTACGGAGCCATTACGGAGCCGATCGCGGAGCCGATTGCCGGGCCCTTTGCCGAGCCGACGGCCGGACCGGTTGCCGGGGCGGGTGCCGCCAAACATCGTGCGCGAACCCGGCCGCGGACCTGGCCGCGAACTTGCCGCCAATTTGCCGGACGTGGAGGGCCGGACCCATGAAACTGTTGTTGGTAGAGGACGAGATCAAGACCGTCGACTATCTGCGCCGTGGACTGTCGGAGAACGGCTACGTGGTCGACACGGCAACCAACGGCGTCGACGGCCTGCACATGGCCTGCACCGAGCCCTACGACGCGATCGTGCTCGACGTGATGCTGCCCGACCTCGACGGCGTGTCGATGCTCAAGTCGCTGCGGCGCGAGCAGCAGACGCCGGTCATCATGCTGACCGCGCGTGACGATCTGGACGACCGGCTCAATGCCTTCGACGCCGGCGCCGACGATTACCTGGCCAAGCCGTTCTCCTTCCTGGAGCTGCTGGCCCGCCTCAATGTGCTGACCCGCCGCGGCCGCCAGAGCGAGCCCTCGCAGCTGACGGTCGGCGACCTGCGCATCGACCTGCTGTCGCGGCGCGCGATGCGCGGCACCCGGCGGCTCGACCTGAGCGCGCGTGAATTCACGCTGCTGTCGGTGCTGGCGCGGCGCCAGTCGCAGATCGTCTCGAAGACCGCGATCACCGAGCTGGTCTGGGACATCAGCTTCGACTGCAACACCAATGTGGTGGAGGTGGCGATCAAGCGCCTGCGCGCCAAGCTCGACTGGCCGGGCGAGCCCAAGCTGCTGCATACCATCCGCGGCATGGGCTATGTGCTCGAATGCCGCGCCGAGGAAGTCGCGTGAGCGGCCGCCGCTCGATCGCCACGCGGCTGGCCGCGATGTTCGCCCTCGCGGCGGCGCTGGTGTTCTCTGTCACCGGCTTCGTGATGTATTACGTCCAGTGCGTCGAGCTCGAGAAGCGCCAGCTCGAGGAGCTCGAGGCGCGCTTCCAGCTGATCGGCCCGAAGGCGGCCCACTACGGCACGCAGCCGCAATGGGAGCGCTTCGGCGCGGTGCTGACCGGCATGACGCCGGAGGACGACAGCCTGCGCTATTTCGTCGACACGCCGGATGCGCGCTTCCGCTTCGGCAAGCCGTTTCCGCGCGACGCAGTCACCGTGCAGCGTGCGCCGGATGTCTGGACGGTGCAGTTCGACGACCGCAGCTTCCTGATGCTCAAGCGGATCATTCCCGCGCTGGACGAGCGCCCGGCGCTGGCGCTGGTGGTCGCGGTCGATCAGGCACCGTTCTACCAGACCAGCCGCGTGCTGGGCGTCGCGCTGATCGTCTGCTCGGCGCTGGGCGTGCTGGCGGTGGCGGTGCTTGGCTGGCGCATCGCCAAGGTCGGGCTGGCGCCGATCGAGGCGCTGTCGCGCCATGCCGGCGAGCTCAATCCGCGCAAGCTGGAGCGGCTGCCCGATACCGATCTGCCGGCCGAGCTGTCCGGCCTGGTGCTGGCCTTCAACGGCGCGCTCGACAAGCTAGAGCGTGCCTACGTGCAGCTGTCCGCCTTCAATGCCGATGTCGCGCATGAACTGCGCACGCCGCTGGGCAACGTGATCGGCCAGACCCAGGTGGCGCTGTCGCGCCCGCGCAGCGCGCGCGAGCTCGAGGACATCCTGCAGTCGAACCTGGAGGACCTGGAGCGGCTCGGCCGCATCGTCGTCGACATGCTGTTTCTCGCGCAATCGGACCGGGGCGCGCTGGCGCGCGATCTGGTCGAGGTGTCGGTGGCGCACGAGGTGCGCCGCAGCGCGGACTTCCTCGACATGCTGTTCGAGGATGCCGGCGCGACGCTGGAGATCGTTGGCGACGCGCGGGCCCGCGTCAACGCCTCGCTGCTGCAGCGCGCGATCACCAATCTGCTCGGCAATGCGCTGCAGCACGGCCTGCACGGCCGGCCGGTCGCCGTCGAGATCGGCGACGAGGGCGGCGTGGTGACGATCGCGGTGCGCAACGAGGCCGACCCGCTGTCCACCGCGCAGATGGACCGGCTGTTCGACCGCTTCTACCGCGTCGACAGCGCGCGCGCCGACAGCCGCCAAAACCACGGGCTTGGGCTGGCCATCGTCAAGGCCATCGCGACGATGCACGGCGGCGCCGTGTTCGCCCGTCAGTCGCGCGGCGTGGTCTGCATCGGCCTGACGCTGCCGGCGCTGCCGCCGCAGGCGCCGGCGCCCGACAGCCTGCCTTCGCTGACACAGGCGGCCACGGCATGATCGGCGGCGTCAGGACGCGCACGCCGCGGCGCGTGCGCATGGCAAGCCGTGTCCGCCGCCTCGGCGTCGCCGCGCTGGTCGCGACCGCCGCCGGGCTGATGGTGCTGGCTTCGGCTTGCAGCCTCACCGCGCAGGACCACGGCGGGCAGGACCCCAGCCGGCACGACCACAGCCGGCACGACCACAGCCGGCACGACCACAGCCGGCAGGACCACAGCCGGCAGGACCACAACGGGCTGGACGACAGCGCGGCGCGCGCGCCCGCCATCGCACCGACCTTCGCCGCGCATCGCGCGCAAGCGCTCGCCGCGCTGGAAAGCCGGCGCCGCTACGTGTCGGCCGATATGCAAGCCGAGACCGAATGGAATCTGCCGCGCGAATGGCGTCCCGCCGGCACGCCGCGCGGCGGGGCGCTGCTGGTGCACGGGCTCGGCGATTCGCCGTGGTCCTTCGTCGATATCGCGCCGCGGCTGGCAGAGCGCGGCCTGCTGGTGCGCACGGTGCTGCTGCCCGGCCATGGCACCGCGCCTGCGGACCTGATGGGCGTCAGGCTGGAGGACTGGCAGCGCGTGCTGCGCGAGCAGGTCGCGGCGCTACGGGACACCGTCGGCGATGGACCGCTGTATCTCGGCGGTTTCTCCACCGGTGCCAATCTGGTGCTCGACTATGCGCAGGCGCATGCCGAGATCGCCGGGCTGTTGCTGGTGTCGCCGGCGCTGCGTTCCGGTAGCCGATGGGAATGGCTGACGCCGTGGCTCGCGCCGGTGATGCCGTGGCTATTGTCGACCGGCGACGACCGGCCGCAGCAGACGCCGGTCCGCTATCTGAACACGCCGACCAATGGCTTCGCGCAGTACTACCGCAGCAATGTCGCGGCGCGCGCGGCGCTGAACGCGCGCCCATACGACAAGCCCGCGCTGCTGATCGTCGCCGAGCACGATTCGGTGGTCGACTCGCATTACGTGCGCGAGGTGTTCGGTACGCGCTTCACGCATCCGGCGAGCCGGCTGATCTGGTATGGGGGGCAGCAGGGCAATGCGAGCGGCGACGTGCGGGTCAGTGCGAGACCCGATGCGAGCTTCGCTGCAAGCGTCGATCCCTAGCGTCGATCGGAGCGTCGGTCGAAGCGTCGATGCAAGCGTCGAGGCGAGGGCCGACGCGAGCGCCGATGCCGGTCTCGCGCGCGTGCTGGTCCGCCCGGACCGCCTGCCGGCAGAGCGCATCAGCCAGTTCTCGCACATGGGCGTGCTGTTTTCCGATGCCAATCCGCTCTATGGGCGGCAGGGATCGTTGCGGCTGTGCCTGAACGGGCAGGAGCCGGCCGAATACCAGCGCTGCGTCGATGGCGGCGAGGTCTGGTATTCGGACTGGGGCTATCGGGAGCCCGGCAAGGTGCACGCGCGGCTCACCTACAACCCGTATTTCAGGTGGCAGACCGGCGTGATGTTGTCGGTGCTGGGGCTGGACGAGGCCGCTGGGGCGGTACCGGCCACGGCCTCGGCCACCGCATTGCCAACCACCTCGGCTACCACCTCGGCCACCACCTCGGCCACCACCTCGGCCACCACCTCGGCCACCACCTCGGCCACCACCTCGGCCACCACCTCGGCCACCGCATCGGCCACCGCATCGGCCACCGCAGGGGATGCGGCATCCTATGCCGCATCCCCTGCGGCATCCCCCTGCGGAATCGGGCACGGCATCGTCCACGGCATCCCCCCACGGCATCCCCGACGGCATCCCGGTAACGGGCCCGGTCCGCCATCCTGCGCGGACCGGCCTTCAGCCCCCGATCACCTGCTTCGCATAGCTGGCGCGCTCCATCTCGCGCACCTCGACGCTGATCTGCACCGGCGTGTTGTTCGCGCCCGAGCGGACCGCTTCGGCGATCACCTCGCAGACCGCCTGGCCCAGCGCCTGCCGCGTCGCCAGGTCGCGGCCATCGAGAATCGACAGCCGGCCATGAACGAAGGCGCGTTCGACCGCTTCGGTGCCCTGGCGGTAGGTCTCCAGCGTGATGCAGCGCGACTTGATATCGGGCTCCTGGAATTGCCCGGAGGCCAGCAGCGCGGCGTTGGCCTGGTCGAGCAGTTCCTCGGGCGAGCAGTTCAGGCGCGCGTTTTCGGTGATTTCAATGACGAGATGGGGCATCGGGGACTCCGTCGGTGGCGGGAAAAGACAGCGGGCAAATTGCCGCGCGCGTCCAAGACATCGGTGTTCGGTTCGTTCCGAAGCGCACTGCCGCGGTCGGCGGCGATGACGTTCGCGCGGGGTAGTCATGATAAGCGCCGTGCCGCGGCGAGGCCAACGCCCCGCGAGGGCGCGCGGAGGCCGCCTCGAAATTTGGCGCGATAATCGGTCCTGCCTTGCCTGCCGTATCGCGTTCGCCTGCACAATGGGGCGATGCAGGGCCCAGGTCCCGATTCGGTTCGGATCCCGTCCCGATCCCGTTCAGGAGCCTGTTCCGGATGTCGTTCCCGATTTCGTTCCCGATGTCGTTCCCGATTCTCGTCCCGTTTCCGATTCGATGAGCCAGCCGATGACCCAGCCTAACGCCGATCTCCCATCGTCCTCCGCCGGCACGCCGGCGCCCGCGCCACGCAGCGGCGGCCGCATCCTCGTCGATGCGCTGCGCATCCACGGCACCGAGCGCGTGTTCTGCGTGCCGGGCGAGAGCTTCCTCGACGTGCTCGACGCCCTGCACGACCAGCCCGCCATCGACCTGATCGTCTGCAAGCACGAAGGCGCGGCGGCCAATATGGCCGAGGCCGACGGCAAGCTGACCGGACGTCCCGGCATCTGCTTCGTCACGCGCGGACCCGGGGCGACGCATGCCAGCGTCGGCGTCCATATCGCCGCGCAGGATTCGACGCCGATGATCCTGTTCGTCGGGCAGATCGCCCGCGAGCACCGCGGCAGGGAAGCGTTCCAGGAGGTCGACTACGCCGCGATGTTCGGCGGCATGGCCAAATGGGTCGCCGAGATCGACGACCCCGCGCGCATCCCCGAACTGGTGGCGCGCGCCTTCCAGGTCGCGACCTCGGGCCGGCCCGGACCGGTGGTGCTCGCGTTGCCCGAGGACGTGCTCGACGGCGATGCGGTCTGCCGCGACACCGGCGCGTATCGGCCCGCGGTCGCCTCGCCGTCGTCCGCGGATGCCGCCACGCTGGCCGAGCTGCTGTCCGCCGCGCAGCGTCCGCTGGTGATCGCCGGCGGCGCCAACTGGCGCGACGAGGATGCCGCGGCGTTCGCGCGCTTCGTGCACGCCTGGGACCTGCCGGTGGCCTGTGCCTTCCGCCGCCAGGACGTGCTGGACAATCGCGATCCGCACTATGTCGGGCACCTGAGCCTGGGCGTCGATCCGCGCCTGGCCGAGCGCGTGCGCGGTGCGGACCTGATCGTCGCCTTCGGCACGCGGCTCGGCGACGTGGCCACGGACGGCTATACGCTGCTCGAGCCGCCGCGGCCGCGCCAGCGGCTGGTGCATATCCATGCCGATGCGGCCGAACTGGGCCGGGTGTACCAGCCCGAGCTGGCGATCCACGCCGGCATCGGCCCGGGAGCCGCGATGCTGGCGGGTCTGCGGGCGCCGGACACGATCCGCTGGCGCGAATGGACCGCCGCGGCGCGCGCCGATCATCAGGGCTTCGTCGCGCCGGCCGCGCCGCCGGCGGACGCCGCCGGTGTCGACATGACGGCGGTGGTCGACCATCTGAACCGCACGCTGCCGGACGATGCGATCGTCACCAACGGGGCCGGCAACTATGCGGTCTGGCTGCATCGCTACTTCGCCTATCGCCGGCCGCGCACGCAGCTGGCGCCGACCTGCGGCGCGATGGGCTATGGGCTGCCCGCTGCGATCTCGGCGAAGCTGCGCCATCCGGAGCGCACGGTGGTGTGCTTCGCCGGCGACGGCTGCTTCCAGATGTATCCGCAGGAGCTGACCACCGCGGCCTCGGTGGGTGCCAATGTGGTGGTGCTGGTCGTCAACAACGGCATGTACGGCACGATCCGGATGCATCAGGAGCGCCGCTATCCGGGCCGCGTCAGCGGCACCGGCATCGTCAATCCGGATTTCGTCGCGCTGGCGCAGGCCTGTGGGGCCTGGGCCGAGCGGCTGACCAGCGCGGACGGGTTTGCCGACGCCTTTGCCCGCGCCTGTGCCGCGGGCAAGCCGGCGCTGCTGGAGCTGTGCACCGACCCGCGGCAGATCACGCCGGCGATGCGGCTCAGCGCATAGCGAGGGGAGGGGGCCGCCGGAGCGGAGCTGGTGGCCGGGCTGTCGGCGGCAGTGGACTTTGCCGAAGTGGCGGCGACCAGGCGCTTGATCAGGCGGTCGCGCAGGTCCAGCGTGCACAGCTCGTCGTTCACCAGCAACCAGTCCTCGCGCAAGGAAGCGCCGATGCGCTGCGCCACGCCTGCCGGCAGCCGGAACTCGGCGAACGCGGAATACCTGGGGATCTCGCCGCGCCACCAGTGCTGCTTCCACACGTCGGTCAGGCGGGCGGCAAGTTCCGCGAGGGTGTCGTCCTTGGCATCGGCCGCCTGGTGCAGCGCGTGCAGAACGGCCAGCACGTCGGCATAGGCCCTTTCGGTCTGTGGCCGGTTGCGACGCAGGTACCTGACCACTTCCGCCATCTGCGCCAGCACCACGGCGGCGACGACGTC
Organism: Cupriavidus sp. H18C1; assembly: GCF_049311595.1. Classification (NCBI taxonomy): domain Bacteria; kingdom Pseudomonadati; phylum Pseudomonadota; class Betaproteobacteria; order Burkholderiales; family Burkholderiaceae; genus Cupriavidus; species Cupriavidus sp. H18C1. The sequence continues at coordinate 1,925,029 of NZ_CP186009.1, read as the reverse complement.
GAGGCACTCGGGCGGGTCGTTGCCGGCGATCGCGCGAACCACCTTGCACCATTTCGCCCTGTGCGCGAACAGCTTGCAATGGTTCGCCTTGCCGATGCGATCGGCCAGGAATTTCAGCCTCGCGCGGCGCGCTTCGGGCGACAGCACCGGGGAAATCCGCGGGCGCGGTTCGTTGACATCGACGCCGGTGCCGGCGGGAACGTGCGGCGGGTTGGCGGACGGCGGCGCAGCAGCGACGGCCATACCGACCCGCTGGCGAAGTCGCGCAACGGTGTGCAAGACGGCGGGAAGCTGGCCGCGACTGGGTCGCGGGCAGCGATGCCGGTCACGCGGCACGACACAGTTCAGCAGCGTCACCACGACGCGACGGAACCAGCCCAGTTCGCGCCAGTTCCGCTCCAGCCGGACATCGGCGGGCTTGCCGGCGCCGGCGCCCGCGGCATTCTCCACGACGAGTCTGTAGCCGCGGCCGCCGACGAAGAACGCGCCGCGTTGAAGGACGATCCGCTTCAGCGTCGATTCGTCGCTGCCCTTGGCAACGGCGTCGAAGAATTCGTGCGGGGTCGAATAGTGCGCCGCGGGGACGGGGCGCGCAAGGCAGGGCAGGGTGGGCATGAGGGGGCGCTCCGGTAAACGCCGCACTGGCGCGCGGCAGTTGCCGCGTCCGATGGGCCGCGCCAGCCAGGCGGGGCCCATCGGTTTGCGGGACACCGGAATCATGGCGGCATGCCGGCCGCGTTCTTGCGGATTTGGCGCGGTCCGTATGGCAAACGGTAGCCTGCCCGGCGCGATGGCCGCGCCCTCAGCGTCTCGGCATGCTGCCCGGTCCCGCGCCGCCCGGTTCCACACGGCCGGTTTCCACGCGGCCGGGTTCCGCGCCCCCCAGTTCGCGCTCGATCCGCGCGACGCATTCGATCAGCACCGGCCGCACCACGTCGAGCAGATGCCGCGGTGGGACGACCGCGTTGGGGCCGCTGCAGCTCAACGTCATCGGCGGCAGCGCCGGGCCCGGATGAAAGGCGGCCGCGATCGAATTGATATCCGGCAGCCAATCGCCGAACGAGGTGGTGCAGCCCATGCGGCGGACCTCCTCGCGGCTGCGCGCCAGCACCGCCTGGGCATCGGCCTCGGGCAGCCCGTCGCTGGCGCGGAAGGCGGCCAGCGCCTGGCGCGCGTCGGCGGCCGGTAGCGCCTGCAGGTAGGCGCGGCCCGCGGCGGTGGTCAGACCCGAGATGCGCGTGCCGACCGCCACGCGCAAGGTCAGATAGCTCTCGGCCTGGCAGTTCTCGAAGATCAGCATGCGGCCGCGGTCGCGCAGGATCAGCGAGGCGACGCCCTGCGACAGATCGGCCAGGCGCTGCATATGCGGCCGCGCGACCGCCAGCACATCGGCGCCTTCGCGTGCGGTCGGCGCGAGCGCCAGCGCGGAGCTGCCGAGGCGATATTTGCCGGCGTCCGGCTCCAGGCGCAGATAGCCGAGCTCGGTCAGCGTATGGGTCAGCCGCGATACGGTGGACTTGGGCAGGCCGCAGCGCTGCGCCAGTTCCGCGTTGCCCAGCTGCGCATCGAAGCCGCGGAAGCAGGCCAGCACATCGAGGCCGCGCGCCAGCGCGGTGACGAAGTGGCGGTCTTCCTTGTGGCGGGGCGCGTCTTCGACGGTGCCGCTGCCGGCGTCGTCCCGCGCCGCCGCCTCGGTCGCCATTGGCTGGGCCTGGTCGTCGCTTGCCATGGTGCTCGTGCGATCTGTGCTCAGAACTCGCCGGCGGCCAGCATCTCGCGCAGCCGGGCCTTCAGGATCTTGCCCGACGGCGCGGCCGGCAGCTGCGCGACCACCTTGATTTCCGCGGGAATCTTGTACGGCGACAGGCGTTCGCGCAGGAAGGTCTTCAGCGCCGCGGGATCGAGCGTCATGCCGGCGCGGACCTCGACGAAGGCGATCACTTCCTCGTTGCCCTCGACGGCGCGTCCGACCACGGCCGACTGCACCACCGCCGGGTAGGCGTTGATCGACTGCTCGACTTCCTCGGGATACACGTTGAAGCCCGAATGGATGATGATTTCCTTGGACCGGCCGACGATGGAGATGGCTCCGTCGTCGTCGATCCTGGCGAGGTCGCCGGTATGCAGCCAGCCGTCGGCATCGATCGCCTGCGCGGTCAGATCGGGCCGCTTGTAGTAGCCCTTCATCACGTTGGGGCCGCGCACCAGCAGCTCGCCGCTGCCGTCCGGCAGGGGATCGTCGAGCCGTACCTCGACGCCCGGCACCGCGGGGCCGACCGAGCAGTCGCTGCGCGGCGCATCGACGCGCGTCTGGCTGACGGTCGGCGAGGTTTCGGTCATGCCGTAGCCGTTGTGCAGCGTGATGCCGAAGGTTTGCTCGAACGCGGCCTTCAACGTTGCGGTCAGCGGCGCGCCGCCCGATTGCGCCATGCGCAGGGCCGGCGCGCGCAGCGGCGTGGGTTGGCTGCGGCCCCATTCGATCAGCTTGGCGTACATCGCCGGGACACCGTGCAGCACCGACAGGTTTTCCTCGACCAGCGCGCGGGCCAGCCGCTCGGGCCGGAAGCGCGGTTCGTAGTAGACCGTGGCGCCGTTGGACAGCGGGCCGACCAGCAGCACCGACAGCCCGTACACATGCGAGATTGGCAGCACGCCATAGACGCGATCGCCCGGCTGCACGCGCGCCTGCACGCGGTTGCTGTGGCCGATGAACATCAGGTTCGAATGCGTCAGCATCACGCCCTTCGATGCGCCGGTGGTGCCGGTGGTGTAGATCACCGCGGCCACCTGTTCGCGCGCGTCGGCCTGCACCGGTTCGGGCACCGCCTCGGCATTGAGCTTGCCGATCAACAGGCGACCGACATGCGGCCATTCGGCCCATTGGGCACCGCGCGCCAGGCCGTGCTCGCGCGCCTCGGGGTAGGCATTGTCGAGATACAGCGCGAGCCGGGCGCCCGCGTGCTCGATGATGTTGTCGATCTCGCGCGCGGACAGGCGGGCGTTGACCGGAATCGCCCACGCGTCGAGAGAACTGAGGGCCAGGATCAGCACCGCGCAGCCGACGCTGTTCTCGGTCACCAGCACCACGCGGTCGCCGCCGCGCACGCCGGCCTTGGCCAGCGCCGCCGCGCTCTGGCGCACCGCGCCGTCCAGCTCGCCATAGCGGATCGAGCGCTCGCCATCCATCAGCGCGACCACGTCGGGGCGGTCGGCGGCCCAGGGTGCGATGGCCTGGTGCAGGCGCGCATAGGGCGGCACGAACTGCGCCGTGGCGGCGGAGGGCTGGGAAGCGGGCGTCGAGGGGGGCGGGGGGAATTGGCGCCGGTATTGGGGCCGGCAGTGGCGCCGGCATTGGCGCCGGCATTGGCGCTGAAGGTGCTGCTCATCGAAGTCTCCGGAATGGCGTTGCCGGCGTGGCCGCCGGCTTGATCTGTCCGCGATGGTTGCATCGTTCGATGATGCCGTCAACTGCAATGCAGAATCGATGTTCTGCACTGCAGAACAATCAAATCCCATTGCGGGATGCGTCCAGCACCGTCCCAAGACGGCGGAGCGCCTCGCCTGCCGACGGGCCCGGCTCAGAAGCGGAAGCGCCCCACATCGGCGGCCAGTTCGCCGGCCTGCCAGTCCAGGGACTCGGCTTGCTGCGCCACCGTGGTCACCAGTTCCGCGTTCTGCCGGCTGGTGCCGTCCAGGCGCGCGACGGCGCCGTCGACCACCGCGATTCCCGCCGCCTGCTGCTCCGCCAGGCCATTGAGCCGCTCCGCCAGCGTATGGCTGCGCAACACCGCCTGCTCGATCGCCGCCATCGCCTGTTCGACCTCGCCGCTGAGGCCGGCGCCGGCCTCGATGTCGCGCGTCGCCTCGCCGAGCAGCGCGCCGATATCGCGCGCCGACTGCGCGCTGCGTTGCGCCAGGGCGCGGACTTCGTTGGCGACCACGGCGAAGCCGCGGCCCGCCGCGCCGGCGCGCGCGGCCTCGACCGCCGCGTTGAGCGCCAGCAGATTGGTCTGGAAGGCGATGCCCTGCAGCACGCCCACCACTTCGGAGATGTCGCGCGAGCGCGCCTGCACCGCATCCATCGATGCACGCATGCTGCGCACCACGGCACTGCCGGTACCGACCGCGTCGCGCGCCTGGCTGGCCATCGCGCTGGACTCGTGGGCACGCACGTGGATCTGCTCGACCAGCCCGCGCAGTTCGCCGATGCTGGTGGCGGCCTCCTCGACCGCGGCGAGCTGGCGGCCGGTGCGTTCGGACAGGTCGCGGTTGGCGGCGGCGATCTGCTCGCTGGCGCCGTGGATCTGGCGCGCCGAGGATTGAATGCGCGCCAGCATCGCGGCGAGCGCCTCGCGCATCGCGGCCAGGTCCTGCAACAGACCGCGCGCGCCACGCCGGTGCAGGCGCTGGCCATCGGTCAGGTCGCCGGCGGCGATGCGCCGCGCGGCGTCGGCCGCCTCGCGCGGCTCGCCGCCGAGCTCGGCCAGCAATGCGCGTGCCGCCAGCCATGCCAGGACCGCCGCGGCGGCCAGGCTCGCCGCCAGCATCGCCATCGTGATCCACTGCGCCCGCGCCTGGCTCGACGAGACCGAGGCGACCGTATCGGCGGCCTGCTTCTCCAGGCGGGCACGCGCCTGCTCGATCTGCGTGCCGAGCTTCGCCAGCTGTTCGGCGACGAAGTGGCCCTCGACGGAGACCGCGCTGTCGAACTGCAGCGCGTCGAGCGGCTGCTTTTGCAGCAGCTCGACATAGCCCTGCATCAGCTGCGCCGCGGTGGCGCGCTCGCGCGCCACCGCTTCGGCCTGGTCCGGCGCGGCGCGGGCGACGCCGGCCAGCGTGGTGTCGAGCGTCCGCAGCGCCTGCGCAATCTGCTGCGCGGCGGTATCGCGCTCGGCCGTGCTGGTGGCCATCGTCAACGCCAGCTGCGCGTGCCCCAGGCCGGCCAGCGCGGACTTGGCGCGCTCGGCTGCGACCGACCCGCGCATGTCGCGCTGATACAGCGTGTCGGTCTTGTCCTTCAACGCGACCAGATTGACGATGCCGCTGACCGCGGCCGCGGCGCCGAACAGGTAGACCAGCACGAACGCCGTGCCCAGGCGCGCGGCCAGCGGCAGGCGTGGCCGCCGCCGGGCCGCCGAGGAAGGCGAGGACTCCGAGGACTCCGAGGACTCCGAGGACTCCGAGGACTCCGATGGCTCGGATGGCCACGCCGGCCCCGATGGCCCGGATGGCCCCCCATGGCGACGTGCCCGCTGGCGCCGTTCCCGCCGTGGCAGCGGTGCCAATCATCGGTGCGATCTCCGCGCCTGTCCTCGACCGCAAACCGAACCTCGACCGCCAGCGCGGCCACCCCGTTCCGAATCCTTGCAACATGGTTTTCCCCCGCCGCATGCGGCGCCCGTGAATTGTTGTTTGGGCCCCATGCTGGCGAGGCGATGTGACGTTGCCGTGACGTCCTGCCATGCGGCGGGGTTGTCATATGGCGGTCATATGACTGTCATGAAATAGGCTGCCTTGCCGGGGCGCCCCGCCGATACCGGTGCGAGGCCACACACGCCGTCGCCGCGTCCACCCCGGCGTCCTTGCCACCGTTGTCGAGATCCCCATGTCCGTTGCCGTGATCGAACCCGCCGCAGCGGCCGCGCCGATGCGTCTGCCGCCGCTGCGCGCCGTCTTCCAGCCGATCGTGCGCTTCGAGTCGGCCGATCTGCTCGGCTACGAGGCGCTGTTGCGCGGACCCGAGGGCTCGCCGCTGGCCTCGCCCGAAGCGCTGTTCCGGCTCGCTGTCAGCCCCGCCGACACCATGGCGCTGGAAGTGCAGGCGGCCCGCGCCGCGCTGGCGCGCTTCGCCGAGCTGCAGTTGCCCGGGGCGCTGTTCGTCAATTTCAGTCCGATGACGCTGCGCCATCTGCTGGCCGATCATGGCAGGGGCATGGCGGCGCTGCTGGCGAACACCGTGGCCCCGGGGCGCGTGGTGATCGAGCTGACCGAGCAGACCCGCATCGGCGACATGGCGGCGTTCGCGGACGCGATGGCGGTGCTGCGCGATCTCGGACTGCGCTATGCGCTGGACGACTTCGGCACCGGCCATGCCAACCTCGATCTGCTGGTCCAGCTGACGCCGCAATTCATCAAGCTCGACAAGTCGCTGGTGCACGGCGTGGCCTCATGCTCGCGGCGGCTCGAACTGATGCGCACGGTGTTGAACCTGGCCGATGCGCTCGGCATCAGCGTGATTGCGGAAGGCATCGAGGACAACGAGGAGCTTGCGGTGCTGCGCGATCTCGGCGTGCCGTTCGGCCAGGGCTATCTGCTCGGCCGGCCCTTGCCCGAGCCGTCGCAGGCGCCGCCGCAGGACGTGGTGCAGGCGCTGGGCTCGCGCCAGATCGCGGTGTTTCCGCAGGTGGTGCGCTCGGGCTGGACCGGGCCGAATGCCGGCAAGCTGCTGCGGCGCGCGCCAACCGTGCGGCCGGAGCAGACCAACAACGAGGTGCTGGCGCTGTTCCACGCCCATCCCGGGCTGCATGCGCTGGCCGTGCTCGATCCGGAGGGCAGGCCGATCGGCATCATCAACCGGCAGAGCTTCATTGACCGCTATGCCGCGCCGTTCCATCGCGAGCTGTACGGCAAGAAGGCCTGCATCCTGATGGCGCATCGCGAGCCGGTCTGCTTCGATCGCGAGGCCACCATCGAGACCATGGCCAAGAGCCTGGCCAGCGGCAACCAGCGCTATCTGGCCGACGGCTTCATCATCACCGATGGCGGCCGCTATGTGGGCCTGGGCACCGGCGCGGACCTGATCCGCGCCGTCACCGAGATCCGCATGGAGGCGGCGCGCTATGCCAATCCGCTGACCTTCCTGCCGGGCAACATCCCGCTGAACCAGCATGTCGACCGGCTGCTCGACGCGGGCGCGGCGTTCTGCGCTTGTTATGTCGACCTGAACCACTTCAAGCCCTTCAACGATCAGTACGGCTACTGGAAGGGCGACGAGATGATCAAGGGCGCGGCCGCGATCCTGGCCGATGCCTGCGACCCGGTGCGCGACTTCCTCGGGCATGTCGGCGGCGACGACTTCCTGGTGCTGTACCAGAGCCCGGACTGGAACCAGCGCGCGCGCGGCGCGATCGCGCGCTTCAATCGCGCCGCACGCGAGTTGTACGACGCGGGCGATCGCGCGGCAGGGGGCATCCATGGCGAGGACCGCCATGGCCGCACCGCATTCTTCCCGATGGTCAGCATGGCGATCGGCGCGGTCCGCGTGGCCCACGGGGTGGCCCGCACCGAGACCGACGGCTGGCGCGTCGGCAGCAGCCATATTGCCGCCGCCGCGGCCGCGGCCAAGCGCGATGCCAAGAAGGACCCGAGCGGTTTCGCGGTGGTCGACCTGACGCCGACACTGGGGCCGGGCGGTCCGTCGGAGGAGCGCAGCGAGGGCCGTCCACATTGAGCGGCCGGCAAGCGCCCGGCTCGCGAACGGGCGTTCGGGTTATCCACAGATTGTGTGGATAACCCGACCGGGCACGGCGCCAGGCGCGCGCCGGCGCGTCGCGCCATCGGACTGCCTAAAAAAAATGCAGGGGGCGGCGCCGATGCCATGAGCGCGTCCATGTTGCATACATGGACGGGCGCGATGCGGGCCGCCTATGCCACAATGCGCGGCAGTTCAGTGTTCACTGTTCACCGTTCATCGTTCAACCGCATTCCGCAGCGGATGGCAGCCCGATGTTATTGAGCACCAGCGTTGTCGCGACGATTGTCCTGTGTTTCCACGTGATCGGCGTGTTCGCCGCCATGCATGCCGTGATGACGGTCCGCACCGCGCCCGGCGCGATCGCATGGGCCGGTTCGCTGCTGCTGATACCGTATCTGGCGCTGGTGCCTTACCTGGTGTTCGGCAGCAGCAATTTCGTCGGCTATGTCAATGCGCGCCGCTTCTATCGCGCCCAGATGCGCGAGCTGCGCCACGGCATGGAGCCGCGCGAACGCGAGGCCTGCATCGTCCGGCAGCCGCATCATCCGGGCCTGCGCGCACTGCCAAGGCTGACCGGGCTGCATTGCCTGTCCGGCAATCATGTGCAACTGCTGGTCAATGGACAGGCCACCTTCGAGGCGATCTTCGCCGCGTTGAAGTCCGCGCGCCGCGTCGCGCTGGTGCAGTTCTTCATCGTCCATGACGACGAGCTCGGGCGCGAGCTGCAGGCACTGCTGTGCGAGCGGGCGGCCGCCGGCGTCGAGATCTATTTCCTGTACGACAGCATCGGCTGCCACGCCTTTGCCGGGCCACTACGTTCGGCGCATGGCGGAGTGCGGCGTCAAGGTCAGCGCGTTCGCGCCGCACCGCGGCTTCGTCAATCGCTTCCAGCTGAACTTCCGCAATCACCGCAAGCTGGTGGTGGTCGATGGCGAACGCGCCTTCATCGGCGGCCACAATGTCGGCAACGAATACATGGGCCGCAGGCCGCCGCTGGCGCCATGGCGCGATACCCATATCGAGGTGCGCGGACCGGCGGTGCTGGACCTGCAGATGACCTTCGCCGAGGACTGGTACTGGGCCTCGCGCGAAGTGCCGACGCTGTTGCTGCCGCCGTCCGAGCCGGCCGGCGCGATGGTGTGCCAGGTGGTGCCGAGCGGCCCGGCCGATTCGCAGGAGACCTGTTCGCTGTTCTTCGTCGAGGCGATCCAGGCCGCGCGCAACCGGCTGTGGATCACCACGCCGTACTTCGTGCCCGACGAGGCGGTGTTCGCGGTGCTGCGGCTGGCGGTGCTGCGCGGCGTCGACGTGCGCATCCTGATGCCGGGACGCGCCGACCACAAGGTGGTGTTCGCCGCCTCGACGCTGTATGCCTACCAGGCGATCGGCGCGGGCATCCGCATCTATCGCTATATCCCGGGCTTCCTGCATCAGAAGGTCATGTTGATCGACGACGAGCTCGCCGCGGTCGGCACCGCGAACCTGGACAACCGCTCGTTCCGGCTCAATTTCGAGCTGACGGTGATGACGGCCGATCGCGCCTTCGCGAGCCAGGTCGAGGGGATGCTGCTGGCCGATTTTGCCCAGGCACGCGAGATCGGCCGCGACGAATACCTGGCCGCGCCGGGGCCGCGCCGCGTGGCGATGCATGTGGCCAAGCTGTTCGCGCCGATCCTGTAGCCGTTGCTCGATGGGCCGGCAAGCGCGGCAGGGGTGAAGGGCCCGGCACGGCGCGCCGAGCGGCATTTTTCCGATTCGCGGTATCCTTGCCGTCAGGCGCCGCCCTGGAAGGGGCCATCGGCCGGCATCACCCAGCCGGCAGCGGACTCCCCCCGGGACCCCATCCCGGCCGCTGCCACGGCATCCGGCGCACACGCATTGGCAAGATGATATGAACGACACGGAAATCACGCTGATCGGTTCGGCACGGCTGCCGACCCGCTTCGGCGAGTTCACCGCTCACGCCTTCAAGGGCGCGACCAGCGGGACGGAACACCTGGCGCTCAGCGTCGGCGACATCGCCGGCGAGGGCGTGTTGACGCGGCTGCATTCGGAATGCCTGACCGGCGACGTATTCGGTTCGTGCCGCTGCGATTGCGGCGAGCAGCTGGCGCTGGCGATGGAGCGCATCGCCGAAGAAGGCCGCGGCATCCTGCTGTATCTGCGCGGCCACGAAGGGCGCGGCATCGGCCTGGGCCACAAGATCCGCGCGTACAGCCTGCAGGATGGCGGGCTCGACACGGTCGATGCCAATCTGGCGCTGGGGCAGGCGGTCGACTCGCGCACCTATGCCTTCGCCGCCGACCTGCTGCGCCAGTGGGGCGTCAAGTCGATCCGGCTGATGAGCAACAATCCGCGCAAGCGGCAGCAGCTCGAAGAGGCCGGCATCACCGTGCTCGAGCAGGTGCGCCACAGCGTGCCGGCCAACGCCGAGAACGAAAAATACCTGGCCACCAAGCGCGTGCGGCTCGGGCATCTGCTCGACTGACGTCGCGCCGCGCATGCGCTCGCCGTCCTTGGGGGCAACCCTGTAGGCATCGGCCGACAGCTTCTCACGCGGCCTGCTTACAGTCCGCACCCGCCGCTTCTCTTATCGTGAAGGCATGGTCGCACCGCACGCGGTGCGCGCCGTTTTGCAGCCTCGCTGCAACCGTTCTGCAACCGCCGCCGCGGCATGCGGCGGCATCACGATAACGAGGAGTCGCCATGGCAGACAAGAACGTCGATGTGCTCAACGATCTGATCGAGGTGTCGCGCGACGGCGAGCAAGGCTTTCTGAAGGCCGCCGAGGACGCCACCAATCCTGAGCTGAAGGAACTGTTCACCAGCCGCGCGACCGAGATCGGCGCCGCCATCCGCGAGCTGCAGTCGCAGGTGATCGCGCTGGGCGGCCGGCCGGAAGAGGGCGGCAGCGTGGCCGGCGCGTTGCATCGCGGCTGGGTCAGCCTGCGCAGCGCGGTCGCGAACCGCACCGATCTGTCTATCCTGGAGGAATGCGAGCGCGGCGAGGACGTGGCCAAGAAGAAATACGCGGACGCCCTCCAGCACGACGATCTGAGCTTCGAAGTGCGCGCGCTGATCGAACGCCAGTATCACGGCGTGCTGCGCAACCATGACCTGGTGCGCGACCTGCGCAATCGCTATCGCGCGACCTGAGCGGCCTCGGCCGCCGCCACGCGAAGGAGACAGACGATGAGCCAGCCCGGCAAGCCCGACACCGCGGTTCCCCGCTCCGGCCAGCAAGGCGAGGGCGGGGCGGCCGAGGACCATACCGAGCGCAACCTCGACGAGGCGCTGGAGGAAACGTTCCCGGCCAGCGATCCGATCGCGGTCGAGCCCGATAAGGACGACAGCGAAGGGCAGTCCGGCAAGGAACGCAAGGGCGGCAAGGCCGGCGGCGCGGACTGATCGACCGGACGGGCCGCGGCGATTGGCCGCGAGTCTTGGTCGCGCGGCTGGTCGCGCGGCTGGTCGAGCGATTGGCTGAGCGATCGGCTGAGCGATCGGCCGCGCGATCGGCGGCGCCCGCTGCCGGCCGTGCGCGCAAAAGCGAAACGCGGGAGCCGCAAGGCTCCCGCGTCTTGTCTTGTGCGTCCGCTAGGGCAGCTTGCGAAGTTGTGCGATTACCGACATCAGTTGCCCGTGCGCCACGGTGACCGCGGGCTCGTCCTGCAGCGCCTCGTGATAGCGCTCGCGGAACGCCGGGTCGCCCTGCGTGCTGAACAGCCGCGCCGCCGCCTCGGCGACCGCGCGGCAGGTGCCGTCGTGGTGCTTGGGCCCGTCGAGCTCCTCGTCGATCTCGACGATCAGGCGCGACAGCGGGTCGAGCCAGCGGAAGTAGTTGTCCTCGGTGACGATCTGCACGAACTGGCCCGCGGGGATCGGGCCATAGAGGCGTTCATATTCGTTACGGTCGTGCTGGATGATCTCCTTGTGGGATTTCAGCAGCGCGGCGCGCAGCGCGCGCAGTCCGGCGCGGCGCGATTCCTGCGTGGCTTGGTATTGTTCTTCAGTCAGCATCCCCATTCTCCGCTCCCGGTTCGGTGTTGTGCGGTCGTCCCGCGCGACAGGGGTAGCGGCGCGGTGCGTGTGCTTGCTCGTGGACGATGCGTCGTGCGGCCGTCGATGCAGGCCGCATGCCAGTATATGTAGGCGCCGGGGGGCGATCCAACCTCGTGCTATCCCGAATGGCCGCGATCTTTGGAATGCGGTGACACACCCGGTGCGGCATGCAGGCGCGCGCTCAATGGCCCGGATTCGATGTGAATTATTTTTAGGGCAGACATAACGATTGCCGCGACGGCGGTGTCATGGGGCACAATAGCCGCATGTTGCGCACACGATGCTCGGCGCGGCTGGGTCCGCCGCCTTCCCTTCGCCTTCCCGCACCCTCTGCCGGAGACGACAGATGGTGATGCTGTGGCTGATCGCCTTGCCGCTGGTCGCGGCGATGCTGACGCCGCTGGTCGGCCGCCATCTGCGCGCGCTGACCGCGCCGCTGGTGCTGGGCACGCCGATGCTCGGACTGGCCCTGCTGGCCAGCGTGCGGCACGAGATCTTCAGCGGCGAGGTGCTGGCCTGGCGCATGCCGTGGCTCGACGGCCTGGGCTTCGCGCTGAGCTTCCGCCTGGACGGCCTGTCCTTCGCCTTCTCGTTGCTGGTGCTCGGCATCGGCCTGCTGGTGCTGCTGTACGCGCGCTATTACCTGTCGCGCAGCCAATCGACCGCGCGCTTCTTCGCGTTGCTGCTGCTGTTCATGGCGGCGATGCTCGGCGTGGTGCTGTCGAGCAATCTGCTGCTGCTGGTCGTGTTCTGGGAATTGACCAGCATCGTCTCCTTCCTGCTGATCGGCTTCTGGTCGTATCGCTCCGATGCGCGCAAGGGCGCGCGCATGGCGCTGACGATCACCGGCGGCGGCGGGCTCGCGCTGCTCGCCGGGGTGCTGCTGCTCGGCCATATCTGCGGCAGCATGGAGCTGTCCGACGTGATCGCCAGCGCAGGCACCGTGCAGAAACACCCGCTGTATCCGCCGATGATCGTGCTGGTGCTGCTCGCGGTCTTCACCAAATCGGCGCAGTTTCCGTTCCACTTCTGGCTGCCCCACGCGATGGCGGCACCGACGCCGGTCTCGGCGTATCTGCATTCGGCCACCATGGTCAAGGCCGGCGTGTTCCCTGCTGGCGCGGCTGTATCCGGTGCTCGAGGGCACCGACTGGTGGTTCTACATGCTGAGCCTGACCGGCCTTGCCACGCTGGTGGTTGGCGCCGGCATGGCGCTGCTGCAGCGGGACCTGAAGGGGCTGCTGGCGTATTCGACCATCAGCCACCTGGGCCTGATCACGCTGCTGTTCGGTCTCGACACCGGCCTGAGCACGGTGGCCGCGCTGTTCCACATCATGAACCACGCGGTGTTCAAGGCCTCGCTGTTCATGGCCGCCGGCATCATCGACCACGAGACCGGCACGCGCGACCTGGGCCGCCTGCGCGGGCTGCGCCGCTACATGCCGCACACCGCGCTGCTGGCCATCGTCGCGTCGCTGGCGATGGCCGGCGTGCCGCTGCTCAACGGCTTCCTCTCCAAGGAGATGTTCTTCGGCGAGACGCTGGCGCAAGGCCTGCTCGGTCCGTTCAACTGGACCATTCCGGCGCTGGCGACCGCCGCCGGCGCGCTGACGGTGGCGTACTCGCTGCGCTTCATCCATGGCGTGTTCTTCGACGGCGAACCCGACGACCTGCCCCATCATCCGCCGCACGAGCCGCCGCGCTGGATGAAGATCCCGGTCGAGATCCTGGTGGTCACGTGCCTGGTGGTGGGGCTCTTCCCCAACCACACCGTCGGCGGCCTGCTCGATGCGGCCGCGCGCGGCACCATGGGCGCGCCGCTGCCGATCTACAGCCTGAGCCCCTGGCATGGCTTCAATCTGCCGCTGGCGATGAGCGCCCTGTCGATGGCGGCGGGCGGCGCGCTGTTCTTCCTGCGCCGCGATTCCTTCCGCCACTATCACGCGAAGCTGCCACAGCTGAACGCGCGCGACCGCTTCGAGGATGCGGTCGAACGCATCGAGCGCGCCGCCGGCCGCGTGGCGCTGCTGTTCGAGAACGGCTCGCTGCAGCGCTATCTGGCCTTCGCCATCGCGGCGATGGTGCTGCTGCCGGCCCGCTATCTGTTCGAGCTCGAGCAGGCCCAGGGCCCGGCGCCGCTCTCCCCGGTGGATCCGGTCACGGCGGCCGGCCTCGCCCTGCTGGCGATCGGCGCCATCGCCGTGGTCGCGGCGCGCCGGCAGCGCGTGGTGGCGCTGCTGATGGCGAGCCTGTGCGGGCTGATGGTGGCGCTGGCCTTTACGCGTTTCTCGGCGCCGGACCTGGCGCTGACGCAGATCTCGGTCGAAGTGGTCACCATCATCCTGCTGGTGCTGGCGCTGTACTTCCTGCCGGTCGACCTGCCGGAGCGGGCGGGCACCGCGCGGCATCTGCGCGATGCCGCACTGGCGCTGGCCGGCGGCGGCACCGTGGGCGTGGCCGCGTTCGCAGTGATGACGCGCCCGCACCAGACCATCGCCGATTTCTTCATCGCGCAGAGCGTGCCGGGCGGTGGCGGGCATAACGTCGTCAACGTGATCCTGGTCGATTTCCGCGGCTTCGATACGCTGGGCGAGATCTGCGTGCTGCTGATCGCCGGCCTCGGCGTGCATGCGCTGCTCAAGGGCCTGCGCCTGCCGGCGCCGACGGCCGGCCCCAACGACATGCCGTGGTCGCGCCAGAGCCATCCGCTGCTGCTCGCGATCCTGGCGCGGCTGATGCTGCCGCTGACGATGCTGGTGGCGATCTTCATGCTGCTGCGCGGGCACCAGTTGCCCGGCGGCGGCTTCGTCGCCGCGCTGATCACCGCGGTGGCGCTGCTGCTGCAGTACATCGCCAGCGGCGTGCTGTGGACCGAGTCGCGCATCACGCTGCATCATCGCGCCATCGCGGGCGCCGGCATCCTGATCGCCGGGCTGGTGGGCTTGGGCAGCTGGGCGTTCGGCTATCCGTACCTGACCACCGCCTTCGGCCACTTCCCTCTGCCCTGGATCGGCGAGATCGAACTGGCGACCGCCTTGCTGTTCGACCTGGGCGTCTATCTGACCGTGGTCGGCACCGTGCTGCTGATCGTGTCCCACCTGGGCGTGCGGGACAAGCGGGTGGCCGCCGCGCGCGAGATCGCGGAGGCCGCCTGATGGAAGCCCTGTTCGCCGCCGCCATCGGCGTGCTCGCCGCCTGCGGGATCTACCTGGTGCTGCGCGCCCGCACCTTCTCGGTGGTGCTCGGGCTGACGCTGCTGACCTATGCGGTCACGCTGTTCCTGCTCGGCATGGGCCGGCTGACCACCGGCAAGCCGCCGATCATCGCGCCCGGCGCGCAGTATGCGGACCCGTTGCCGCAGGCGCTGGTGCTGACCGCGATCGTGATCGGCTTCGCGATGACGGCCTTCATCATGGTGCTGGCGTTGCGTTCGCGTGCGCTGCGCGGCAGCGACCATGTGGACGGCGACGAGCCGGCCGATCCATCGTCGGCGGCATCCGGGCAGCCGCCGGGGCCCGAACGTCCGGAGGATGCCGAGCGCGCGCGCTCGGCATCGCCGTCGACGGCGCCACCAACGGCGCCACCAACGGGACCATCGACGGCGTCATCGACCGCGCCATCCCCGGCCAGCGAGGAGGCGCGATGAACCACGCCATGCTGCTGCCCATCCTGCTGCCGCTGTTCTGCGGCGGCCTGCTGGTGGTGATGCCGGCCCGCTGGCGCGCCCGCTCGCGCTGGCTCGGCGTGCTGGCCACGCTGGCGCTGCTGCCGATCGCGGCCGGCCTGGTGGGCCAGGCGGCCAGCGGCAATATCGCGGTCTACGCTCTCGGTAACTGGGCCGCGCCGTTCGGCATCGTGCTGCAGCTGGACCGGCTGGCGGCGCTGATGCTGCTGTTGACGGCGCTGCTCGGCGCGGCCGCGGTGCTCAGCGCGGGCGAACGCGATACCCGTGCCGGCCGGCATTTCGACGCGTTGTTCCAGTTCCAGCTGATGGGCCTGAACGGCGCCTTTCTGGCCGGCGATCTGTTCAATCTGTTCGTGTTCTTCGAGATCCTGCTGATCGCCTCGTACGCGCTGCTGGTCCATGGCGGCGGCAGCGAGCGGATTGGCGCCGGCCTCCACTACGTCGTGCTCAACCTGGTCGGCTCCTCGTTCTTCCTGCTGGCGATCGGCGTGCTGTACGGCATCACGGGCACGCTGAACATGGCCGATCTCGGCGAGCGGCTGGCGCGGCTGGCGCCAGCGGAGGTGCCGCTGGCGCTGGCGGCCGGCGCGATGCTGATGCTGGTGTTCGGGCTGAAGGCGGCGATCTTTCCGCTGTCCTTCTGGCTCCCGCGCGCCTATGCCGCGGCGGCGGGGCCGGTGGCCGCGTTGTTCGCGATCATGACCAAGGTCGGCATCTACGCGATCCTGCGCTGCCATGCGCTGCTGTTCGACGGCGGGCGCGGCTGGTTCGGCGGCTTCATGCACCATTGGCTGTGGTGGCTTGCGATCGTGACGATGGTGCTGGCCGCATGCGGTGCACTGGCGGCGCGTTCGATGAAGCGGCTGACCGGTTATCTGGTACTGGTGTCGGTCGGACTGCTGTGCGCCGGCGTCTCGATCCAGACGCCGCAGGCCTGGAGCGCGACGCTGTACTACCTCGCCAGCACCACGGTGGGCACCGCCGCGCTGTTCCTGCTGGCCGATTCGCTCGAGATGCCGTCCGGCAGGATGCCCGTCGGCGGCGGCATTTCGCGGCTGGCCGGCACGCTGTACCTGACCGCCGCGATCGCCGTGGTAGGCCTGCCGCCGCTGTCGGGCTTCATCGGCAAGGTGATGCTGATGCAGGCGGTGCCGCTGTATGGCGAGTGGAACGGCGCGGCGGTGCTGTGGCCGGCGGTACTGGTGTCGAGCCTGGCGCTGATCGTCGCGATCAGCCGCACCGGCAGCCGGCTGCTGTGGCAGGGGCCGGCAGCCGCCGCCGCGCACGAGCACGGCATGGCGACGCGGCCCGAGGCCAGTACGCCGCCGGTGCGCCGGCCGGACGCGGCCAAGCTGGTCTGCTGCGCGCTGCTGCTGGCGTGCAGTGTGGCGCTGGTCGTGTTCGCGCGGCCCTTGTCCGGCTATCTGGATGCCACCGCGCTGCAGCTGTTCGACCGCGCCGCCTACACGCGCGCGGTGCTGGGCGCGCCGACGGAGCCGGCACGATGATGCGGCGCCTGTTGCCCCATCCCTGGCTCAGCGCGATGCTGCTCGCGGTCTGGCTGCTGCTCGGCAATGCCGCCGCGCCGGGCGACTGGCTGCTGGGCGCGCTGCTGGCCTGGGCCATCGGCCTGCGCGTCGGCCGGCGGCTGTGGCTGCGGCCGCTGCGGCTGGCGCGGCCGTGGCTCGCGTTGCGACTGATCTGGCATGTCGCGGTCGACATCGTCGTCGCCAACGTGCATGTCGCCTGGCTGGTGCTGGTGCGTGGGCCGCGCCTGCAGCCGGCCTTTATCGAGCTTCCGCTCGAGTCCGAGCACGAGATCGCGCTGACCGCGCTGATCAGCATCGTGTCCCTGAGCCCGGGCACCGTCTGCGCCGAACTGAGCGACGATCGCCGCTGCCTGCTGATCCATGTGTTGGATCTGGACGATGCGGACGACATGATCGCGCGCATCAAGTCGCGCTACGAGGCGCCCTTGAGGGAGATCTTCCTATGCTTGCCATCGTGATTCCGATTTCGCTGGCGATGCTCGGCATCGCCTTCCTGCTGACGCTGCTGCGCCTGCTGATCGGCCCGACCTTGCCGGACCGCATCGTCGCGCTCGACACGCTGAACATCAATGCGATCGCGCTGATCGTGGTGTTCGGCATCTGGCTCGGCTCGTCGCAGTTCTTCGAGGTGGCGCTGCTGCTCGCGGTGATGGGCTTCATCGGCACGGTCGCGCTGACCAAGTATCTGCAGCGCGGCGACATCATCGAGCTGAAGTAGGGAGCCCGCGATGCCGTTCTATCTCGAGGCCATCGTCTGCGCGCTGCTGCTGATCGGCAGTCTGTTCACGCTGGTCGGCGCGATCGGCCTGCTGCGCCTGCCGGACTTTTTCATGCGGCTGCACGGGCCGACCAAGTCGACCACGCTCGGCGTCGGCGGCGTGGTGATCGGGTCCGTCGTCTACTTCAGCAGCGTGAGAGAGGGCTGGAGCCTGCACGAGATCCTGCTGACCGCCTTCCTGTTCCTGACCGCGCCGATCAGCGCGCATATGCTGGCCAAGGCGGCGATGCAGCAACGGGTGCCGGTCCATCCGGTCACGCGCGGCCGGCCTTGGCTGACCGACCGCGGCGCCGAGTCCGTGCCCGAGGACGATGACGGCATCGAAGGGCGTTAGGGTTCCGCGGCGGGTTTTGGTTTTGGTTTTGGCTTGGGTTCAGGCCCGGGCGGCTTGGGTGCGGCCCTGGGCGCGGACGCCGACGCCGACTTGGCGGCAGCGGCCCGTTTTGCGACCGTCTTGCCGGCGCCCTTGCGCGCCGCCTTGCCGCTGAACTTCGCGGCCAGCTTCAATGCCGCGACGATCTCATCGAAGGCGGCCTCGCGCGCCACGGGATCGGGCACGCGCAGCGCATAGGACGGGTGGTAGGTCGGTATCACGGTGCGGCCTTCGTGCTCGATCGGCTGGCCCAGCACCTTGCGCAGCGCCGTCGCCTTGACGCCCAGCACGGCCTTCAGCGCCGTCGCGCCGAGCGCCACCACCACGCGCGGCGCCACCCGTTCGAATTCGTCCTCGAGCCAATAGCCGCAGGCCTCGATCTCGCGTTGTGCCGGGGTCTTGTGCAAGCGCCGCTTGCCGCGCAACTCCCATTTGAAATGTTTGACCGCATTGGTCAGGAATACCGACTCGCGCGACAAGCCGGCCTTCTCGAACGCTTCGTCGAGCAGCCGGCCGGCGGGCCCGACGAAGGCCTTGCCGGCGAGATCCTCCTGATTGCCGGGCTGCTCGCCGACCACCATCACGGGCGCCGGTGTCGGGCCGTCGCCGGGCACACCGTGGGTGGCATTGCGCCACAGGTCGCAGCGGCGGCAGGCATCGAGCGTGGCCGGCCGCTGGTCGGACGGTTCCGGCGCGGGGTCTTGCGCTTCGTCGGGAGAAGTGGGGCGGGATGGCGAGGACATGGCGCGTGGGCAGCGGTGCTGGCGAGCCGCGTTGTCAGTTTCAAGCACGCCGCATGCCAACGGTGCCGAGCCCCTATCCTCGATGCGGATGCGGATGCGGATGCGGATGCGGATGCCGATGCCGATGCCGATGCCGATGCCGATGCCGATGCCCGAGTCCGAGTCCGAGTCCGAGCCCGATCCCCCGATTCCTATCCGATCGGCTCGGACGGGATAGGGCCGGATCAGAGCGGCAACAGCGACAACCCCCCAGCCGCCGAGCGCGCAGGCCACCACCACCAGCCACGGCGGCAGCTTCCAGAACATCAGCGCCACCAGCGCCGCGAGCGCGAGCGCGAAGTCGGCCGGGCGGTGGATCGCGCTGGTCCAGACCGGATCGTACAAGGCCGCCAGCAGCACGCCGACCACCGCCGCATTGACGCCGGCCAATGTGCCCTGGGCATGTGGACTGCGGCGCAGCCGCTCCCAGAACGGCAGGGCGCCGGCGACCAGCAGGAAGGAAGGCAGGAAGATGGCGACGAGGCACAGGACGGCGCCGGCCCAGCCGCTCGGCTCGATCCGCATCGCCGCGCCGAGGAAGGCAGCGAAGGTGAACAGCGGACCGGGTACCGCCTGCGCCGCGCCGTAGCCGGCCAGGAAGGCGTCGTTGTCGACCCAGCCGGTGGGAACCACCGCGGCCTGCAGCAGCGGCAGCACCACGTGGCCACCGCCGAACACCAGCGAGCCGGCGCGGTAGAAGGCATCGGCCAGCGCCAGAGTGTGGCCGGGCCAGGCCTGCGCGGCCAGCGGCAGCAGCGCCAGCAGCGCGGCGAAGACCGACAGCAGCAGCGCGCCGACCCGGCGGTCGACCGCGATCGGCAAGGCCTCGTGCTCGGCGGCCGGGGCACTCTTGAGCATCGCGCGGCCGAGGAGCGCGGCCGCCGCCATCACCGCGACCTGGGCCAGCGCCCCGGGCACCAGCACGACCACGCAGGCCGCCACCGCGGCAATGGTCGCGCGGGGGCGATCCGGGCACAGCGAGCGGCCCATGCCCCAGACCGCCTGCGCGACCACCGCCACCGCGACGATCTTCAGCCCGGCCAGCATGCCGGCGGGCAGCACATTGCCCCAGGTCGACAGGGTCAGCGCGAACAGGATCAGCGCGATGGCCGACGGGAGCGTGAAGCCGACCCAGGCCGCCAGCATGCCGGCAAAGCCCGCGCGCGACAGCCCGATCGCCATGCCGACCTGGCTGCTGGCCGGGCCCGGCAGGAACTGGCACAGCGCGACCAGATCGGCATAGGCGCGCTCGCCGAACCAGCGCCGGCGCACCACGAATTCCTGATGAAAATAGCCCAGATGCGCGACCGGCCCGCCGAAGGAGGTCAGTCCCAGCCGCAGGAAGGCCAGGAACACCTCCCACACCGGGCGCCGGTTCGGGGCGAGGCTATGGCCGTCGGTGGCCGGCATCGGTTCTGGCTCCATGGGGCTGGCGTGGGCTCGGGTGCAGGGAACGCCATGGTAGCGCAGCGCGATGACAGATCGGCCATCGCAGGTCATCGCGGCCATCGCGGGCTGTCGTGGGCCGTCGTGCCCGGTCGCGGCCCGTCCTCAGGCGGCGGCCGGCGCGCGGCGGCGCGAGGCGTCGGACAGCGACAGCAGATAGACCAGCAGGCCGCCCGCCGCCAGCAGCAGGCCGACCCAGCCGGTCGATTGCCAGCCCAGGCCGGCCGCGATGGTCACGCCGCCGAGCCAGGCGCCCAGCGCGTTGGCCATGTTGAAGGCCGAGTGATTGAGCGCCGCGGCCAGCGTCTGCGCATCGCCGGCGACGTCCATCAGGCGGATCTGCAGGGCAGGCCCGAGCGCGACCACGGTGCCGATCAGCAGCACATTGGCCGACGCCAGCCACGCGTGCGGCGCCGTCAGCACGAAGGCGCCCAGCACCGCCGCGGACCAGACCAGCACGCCGCCGATCGTCGGCATCAGCGCCTTGTCGGCCAGCTTCGAGCCGGCCAGATTGCCGATCACCATGCCGACGCCGAACAGCGCCAGCACGAAGGGGATGCCGCTGGCGGACATGTGCGCCAGCTCGATCATCGTCGGCTTGATATAGCTGAACACGGCGAACATGCCGCCGAAGCCGATCGCGCCGATGCCCAGCGTCAGCCAGACCTGCTTGCGGCCCAGCGCCGACAGCTCGCGCAGCGGACTGGCGTGGCGGTCGGCGGGCACGAAGGGCACCCAGCGCCAGACCAGCAGCACCGTCAGCGCGCCGATCAGGCCGACCAGCGCGAAGGCCGAGCGCCAGCCCAGCCATTGGCCGATGGCCGCGGCGATCGGCACCCCGACCAGCGTGGCGACGGTCAGGCCCAGCATCACCATGCCGACTGCCTGCGCGCGGCGCTCGCGCGCGACCAGGCTGGCGGCGACCAGCGCCGCCACGCCGAAGTAGGTGCCATGCGGAAAGCCGGTCAGCAGCCGCGCGACGATCATCGAGCCGTAGCCGGGCGCCAGCGCGCTGGCGAAGTTGCCGATCGCGAAGACCGCCATCAGCGCCAGCAGCAGCGTGCGGCGCGGCAACCGCGCGCCGAGCACCGCCAGCAGCGGGGCGCCGATCACCACGCCGAGCGCGTAGGCGCTGATCAGGTGGCCGGCGGCCGGGATCGTGATGGCGAGGTCGCTGGCGGCGTCGGGCAGCAGGCCCATGATGACGAATTCGCCGGTGCCGATGGCGAAGCCGCCGACGCCCAGCGCCAGCAGCGCGAGCCGCCCGGCGCGGCGCTCCGCCTTGCTGCTGGCGGGAGAAGCGGCTGGGGGAAGAGGCGGGAGCGTCGTGTGAAAAGGAGTCGATCGGATCGTATGGGCTACCGTCAGGGGCGGACATGAGGAGATGACTGCAAGAGATCGCGCGGACGCGTGTTGTTTGGGTCTTGTGATGCACCGGAGCGCGGGCTCTGCGGCCCGCTGACACGCTCGGTCGCGATCGAAGCGATCCGGGCGGCCGGTTTCGCCGTTATTGTGAAGCAAAACGCGCGACCGTGCTGCGACGCAGCATGACGGCGCCGGCACCAGGACGGACCCCTTGGGGCATCTGAGCGGCCGCCTGGGCGGTCCTCCGAGGGTTCTCGGAAGGCTCTCGGAAGGCTCTCGGAAGGCTCTCGGAAGGCTCTCGGAAGGCTCTCGGAAGGCTCTCGGAGGGGCTCTCGGAGGGGGCTCTCGGAGGGCCCCCTAGTCGGGCTGCCGCCGCCACAGCGCCCGTATGCCCAGGGAGATCCCGACGGCGAGCAGACCGGCGCCGATCAGGCCGGCCTGGGTGGCGCGCGAGCCCCCGTTGCGGTTCCGCCAGCCGCCGTCCACCGCCATATAGCCCTCGGTCGGATCGAACAGATTGCCGTCGGTGCGCGGCGCCGGATCGGCGCGGTCCATGTAGCGCTGCGCCAGTTGCTGGGAAAAGCGGCGAGTCAGGCCTGGAGTGACGAAGTTGCCGAGGCGGGACAGCCACGCCACGCTGCCGATGGTGGTCGCCTGACGTTGCGGCCGCGCGGCCGCCCGCACGATGGCCCGGGCGATGGTGCGGGGATCGACCAGCGGCCGGGGCGGGCGGATCGCCTTGCCGGTGTAGTTGGCACAATGCCGGAAGGCCGGCGTATCGGCCACCGCCGGAAAGATGTCGCAGACGTGGATGCCGGGGAAGGGCAGCAGTTCGGCGCGCAGCGCCTCGCTGAAGCCGCGCAGGCCATATTTGCTGGCGGTGTAGGACACGCCATAAGCCGACGGCGACCACGCATTCATCGACAGCACATTGATCAGCGTGCCGTGTCCCTCGCGCTTGAAGTACGGCAGCACCGCGTGCGCGCCGTACAGGTAGGCGATCAGGTTGGTCCGCAGTACCCGCTCGTGGGCGTGCACCGGCGTCTGTTCCAGCAGGCCGACCGTGCCGACGCCGGCATTGTTGATCCAGACGTCGATGCGGCCGTCGCCGCTGTCGGCCGCGAGCCGGGCCAGCGCCGCGACGGCTTCCGCGTCGCCGACATCGGTCGGAACCGTCAGCGTATCGGCGCCGTGCGCCGCGCAGACATGGGCCACTTCGCGCAGCGCCGCTTCGCCGCGCGCCGCGAGAACGAGGCGCACGCCTCTGCGGGCGAAGGCTTCGGCGGTGGCCCGTCCGATGCCGCTGGACGCGCCGGTGATGACGATGGTGACGGGACGGGACGGACGCATGGTCACTCCTTCGCGGATCGGCAATCGTGCGGGGTGACGATGCAAACGGCATGCCACGGCGACATCCTCTGCCGAACCTGTTATCCGCCGAGCGTGTCATCCGGCGAGTGTGTCGGACGCTGAGCCCGTCCCGCCGTGCCTGTTCGCCGCGGTGCCTGTCCGCGCCCGTGCCGCGCTGCTACGCCGGCCCCATCTCCAGGCTGGCGAACAGATCCGCCAGCGTCGGCACGGAGCGCGCCGGCCAGATCGCCGACAGGTCGAAGGTCGGCAGCCCGTTGCCGTCGCGGACCTCGCAAAAGCGCACGCCGCGGAAGTTCAGCGAACGGATCCAGCTGGGCAACAGCGCCACGCCGCAGCCGCCCGCGACACAGGCCAGCACGGTCAGCGTCCGGTTGGCCTCCTGCGCGACGTGCGCCTCGTGGCCGGCCTTGCGCATCGCATCAAGGATGCCGGCATAGAACGCCGGCAGCTGGGCCTGCGGATACAGCACCAGGCCGGCGTCGGCGATCTGCGCGAGCGACACCTTGCCGTCCGGTCCAGGCTCGAGCTCGTCGGGAATCGCGGCAACCAGCCGGTCGCGCAGCAGCGGGCGCTCCCGCATGCGGCCGCCGACCGCCACCGGCGTATGCATCAGGCCGAGGTCGATGGCGCCGGTACGCAGCGCCTCGGCCTGCTCGGCATTGCTCATCTCGCGCAGGATCACGCGCACGCCGGGGGCGCGCCGACGCAACTCGCGCAGCGCGCGCGGCAGCGTATCGAACAGCGCGGAGGACACCAGGCCGATGGTCAATTGCCCCGCGCTGCCGCGGCCGATCTCTTGCGCGCGCCGGGCCGCCGCGTCGATGCGCTCGACGCTGGTGCGCACATCGTCGAGGATCGCCAGCGCCGCCGCGGTCGGCTGCGCGCCGCGGCGCGAGCGCTCGAACAGCCGGACCCCGAGGTCCTTCTCCATGCGGGCCAGTGCGGTGCTCAGCGCCGGCTGCGCGATGCCGAGCCAGTCTGCGGCGCGGCTGACGCTGCCTTGGTCGATCACGGCGAGGAAGTAGCGCAGGTGGCGGGTTTCCATATCGAAACGGTATGAATAATCAGATTCTGGATAATGGAAAACTATACCCGCGCTCCCTAGAATCCGTCCGAACTATCGTTTGTCCGTTCAGCCGTTTTCCATCCGGAGCCGCGCCTTGTCCCAGTCTTCGCCATCCGCGCCGCCGTTTGCCCCGCCATCCGCGCCACCATCCGCGCCACCCGCCGTCGACTCGCATGCCCATGTGTTCGAGCACGGCCTGGCGCTGGCCGCGGTCCGGCGCTACCGGCCGGACCACGACGCGCTGCTGGGCCACTACCTGGCGCAGCTCGACGCGCATGGCCTGACCCATGGCGTGCTGGTCCAGCCGAGCTTCCTCGGCACCGACAACCGCTACCTGCTGGCCGCGCTGCGTGCGGAGCCGGCCAGGCTGCGCGGCGTGGCGGTGGTGGACCCGTCCATCGACGACGCGGAGATCGACGCCATGGCCGCCGCCGGCGTGGTGGGCATCCGGCTGAACCTGATCGGCCTGCCGGCGCCCGACCTCGGCGCGGCGCCGTGGCGCGGCCTGCTCGAGCGCATCCATGCCCGCGGCTGGCACGTCGAACTGCATCTGCCCGCGGCGCGGCTGCGAGAAGTCATGCCGGCGCTGCTGGCGGCCCGCTGCCGCATCGTCGTCGATCATTTCGGCCGGCCCGATCCCGCGCTCGGCGCGGCGGACCCCGGCTTCGACGCTCTGCTGCGCCACGCCGACAGCGGTCGGGTCTGGGTCAAGCTGTCCGGCGCCTATCGCAACTGGCCCGATGCGCAATGCGCGCAGGCGGGGCGGCTTGCCGCGCAGCGGCTGCTGGAGACCTTCACCGCCAGGCGCCTGCTGTGGGGCAGCGACTGGCCTCATACCCAACATCCACACGTGTCCTACGGCCCCACCCGGCAATGGCTCGACGACTGGATCGACGATGCCGCGCAGCGCCGGCAATTGCTCGGCGATACCGCGCTGAACCTATTCCAATTCCAATTCCAAGGAGACTTCGCATGATGCTGCCTGCCCTGTTCCACACGCTGTCGCGCCGTGCCGGCGCCTGTCTGTTCGCCGCCTCGGCGGTGCTGCTGGCCGGTGTCGCCGCGCCCGTCGCCGCGGCCTATCCCGAGCGGCCGGTGACGCTGGTCGTCACCTATCCGCCCGGCGGCACAGTCGACGTGGTCGCGCGCTTGCTGGCACCGAAGCTGTCGAGCCTGCTCGGCCAGCCGGTGGTGATCGACAACCGCGGCGGCGCGGGCGGCATGATCGGCGGTGCCTATGTCGCGCGCGCCAAGCCCGACGGCTACACGCTGATGCTCGATGCCTCGAATCACGCGCAGAATCCGGCGCTGCACAGCCGCATGCAGTTCGACACGCTGAAGGATTTCGCGCCGGTGTCGCTGCTGCTGCGCGTGCCCAATGCGCTGGTCGTCACGCCCTCGTATCCGGTCAAGTCGGTGGCCGACCTGATCAAGCTCGGCCAGCCCAATGCCGGCAAGCCGGTCCACTTCGCCTCGGCGGGCAACGGCTCGGCGCAGCATCTGGCCGGCGAGCTGTTCAACCTGATGGCGAACACGCGACTGGAACACGTTGCCTACAAGGGCGGCGGTCCGGCGATGGTCGACGTGATGGCGGGCCAGGTGCCGGTGATGTTCGCCAGCATGGGTTCGGCGTGGCAGCACATCAAGAGCGGCAAGCTGCGTGCGGTCGCCGTCGGCGGCGCCAAGCGCTCGAAGGCCGCGCCCGACCTGCCGACCATCGCGGAGTCGGGCGTGCCGGGCTACGAGAGCTACGAGTGGAACGCGGTGTTCGCGCCGGCAGGCACACCGCCGGCGATCGTCGAGCAGGTGTCGCGCGCGCTGGCGCAGGTGCTGAAGGACCCCGTCGTGGCCGAGCAGCTTGCCGGCTTCGGCGCGGAGACCGTCGGCTCGACGCCGGCCGAGCTGGACGCCTTCCGCCGCGCCGAAATCGCCAAGTGGAAGAAGGTCGCGGCCCAGGCGAAGCTCAGCCTCGATTGACTTCCGCGGTCTCGCTCCGGCGGCATGCCGACCGGCATGCGCCGGCGGCGCGACGCGGCCGGTGACGGCAGCGCCGCAGATCAAAAATCCCCGGCACAAAAACGCGCACTCTCTGCGCGTGACAGTCGCAGAATAGACCGCCATGCAGGCGGGCCCACGCAGGCCTTCGACGAAAGGCCGCGGCACGGATCCGACGACGACGGTCCGCCGGCATGTCGTTCGAAACCGGGGGAGACTGTCATGCGCACAACCTGTTGTCAGCAAGCGGGGGTGCGTCCCCCCGCGTCCCTCGCCCACGCGGCGCGGCAAACCACTGGTGAGGCATTGCATCGGACTCGCGGCACTGGGCGCCATCGGCGCCCAGGCGCAGGTGCAGACGCCGATCGGCCCGGGCCTCATCACCAATTCCATCATTCTCGACGCGCAGGACGCGGTCGTGGCCGGCGGTACCACGATCGACGTGCCTGCCACGCCCGGCGCAGGCTGGGCGCTCGTTGCCAGGAACGGCAGCCGCGTGGTGTTCGATACCACGCAAGGGCCGATTCGCCTGTCGACGCGCACGGCGGCCGGGCAGGCCCTGCGCGTCGAGCAGAACGCGGTCGTCGAGACGCCGCCTGGCGCTGCGTCGTCGGGCGGTCTGTCGATCGGCACCAGCGCAAACGGCGAATTCGGCGTCGGCGTGTTTTCGGGCGGGAGCGTCGCCCTGTCCAGTGCGTCCATCGCGACCGCCGGCGGCGCGAGCGGCGATCTGCGTGCCCACGGCGTATTCGTTCAGGGCGCCGGCAGTACCGCGGCGCTGATCGACGGGGCCATCACCACGACCGGAGGCGGTAGCGGGGCGATGGCGATCGGAGGCGGCACGCTGTCGCTGACGCGCGTGCCCATCACGGTGCGCCAGGCCGCGGCCGCCGGCCGCTATGGCCTCAACGCGCAGACGGGTGCGGCGATCACGATGAACGGCGGATCGATCGTCACGGAAGGGCCCACCGGCATTGCGGTGCGCGCTTCGGGGATGGGTGGGCCCGGCGCGCGGATCGCGATCGCCGACGCGACGGTGGCGACCGCCGGCAGCAATGCGCACGGCGCCTTCGCCACCGACGGCGCGCGTATCGACGCCGTGCGCACGACGGCCGATATCCGCGGCGACAGTGCCGCCGGCTGGTTTGCCGCCCACACCGGCCAACTTGCCGCGACGGACAGCACCGTGACCACCGCCGGCATCGACGGCTACGGCGCCTATGCACGGGCAGGCGGCAACGTCGCGTTGCTGCGCGGCGCGGTGACGACAGGCGGCGAGCGCGCAGTCGGCCTGTTCGCCGGCGATGCCGGCACCACGCTCGACGCCACCGAGGTCGCCGTCTCGACCGCCGGCGCGGATGCGCCCGGCGCCGCCGTGTTTGGCGCCGGCACGTTGACGATCGCGCGTGGCAGCGTGCGCACCGCCGGCGATGGCAGTCACGGCCTGAGCGCGATCGGCGACGGATCGTCGGCGGCGCTCGACGGCACCGCGGTCGCCACGCAGGGCAGCGGCGCCCATGCCTTTGCGGTGTACCAGGGGGCGGCCGTCACCGCGACGGGGATCGCCGCGGAGGCAAGCGGCGCCGATGCGTCGGCCCTGTTCCTCACCGGTCTGTCGGGAACCCACTCGCGCGCCGACTTGATCGGCGGCAGTCGGCTGACCAGTGCTTCCGGTCCCGCCATCGCCGTGGCGGGCGGCACCGCGACAGTCGGGCTGGCGGATGCCACCGTCACCGGCGGCACGCTATGGCTGCGGGTCGGACCGAACGACGCCTTTACCGCCGCGGCGCGCCGCACGATGCAGCCGCCGGGCGAGCAGCGCGCGAACGAGGCGTCATCGAACCCGGTGGCAACGGAGCGCGACACCTCGATGGCGACCGGCACCACGATCGTCACCATCAGCCCCGAGCCGGGCTTCGGCACGATCGTCGCGGACAACAGCCGCATCACCGGCGCGGCATTGACGGAGCCGGGCAGCGTGTCCGATGTGACCCTGAGACGGAACACGCATTGGGACATGACCGGCAATTCCAACCTGACGCGACTGACCGTCGATGCGAGCCAGGTCGTATTCGCGCCGCCGGTGGCCGGCGCCTTCAAGACGCTGACCGTGCAGCAGTACACCGGGGTCGGCGGACTGATCGCGCTGAACACGCGGCTCGATGGCGACGGTTCGCCGTCGGACAAGCTGGTGGTGCAGGGCAGTGCGGGCGGGCGGTCGCGGTTGCGCATCGTCAACGCCGGTGGCGCGGGCGCTCTGACGAGCGCGAACGGTATCCAGGTGGTCGAGGCGACCAGCGGCGCCACCACCACGACCGACGCCTTCGCGCTCGATGGCCGCGTGGTGGCCGGCGCCTATGAGTACCGGCTGTTTCGCGGCAGCCTCGATCCCTCGTCGCCGCAGTCGTGGTATCTGCGTTCCGAGCGGGAACCCGCGCCGCCCGGGCCGCAGCCGCCGCGGCCGCTGTTCCGGCCCGAAGCGGCGGCGTACCTGGCCAATCGCCGCGTCGCCGGCGAGATGTTCGTGCACAGCCTGCACGACCGGCTCGGCGAGCCGCAGTTCGTCGAATCGCAGGGCTTCGCGCCGGCCAGTCAGCAGCCGCGGTCCGGGTGGCTGCGCATGGTCGGCAAGTGGGAGGGCAGCCACAGCCGTGACGGCAACTTCCAGGCTGATACCGATACCTTTCTGCTGCAGGGCGGCACCGAGCTGGCGAAGTGGGCGCTGTTCGGCACCGCGGACCGCGTCCATCTCGGCGTGATGGGCAGCTATCTGGCGGCGAGCACCGACGCCGAGGCCGCCGGCAATCCGGCTCGCGCGCGCGGCAAGGTCGACGGCTTCAGCGCCGGCGTCTATGGCACCTGGTACCAGAACGACGACAACAAGCTCGGCGCCTATGTCGATACCTGGTTCCAGTACGGCTGGTTCGACCAGCGGGTGGAGGGAGCGGGGCTGCCGCCGGTCAAGTACGACGCGCATGGACTCGCGGTGTCGGGCGAGGCCGGCTATGCGATCGCGCTGCGCGGCGGCTGGGTGATCGAGCCGCAGGCGCAGCTGATCTATGTCGACTATCGGCAGGACGACATCGCCGAGGCCAACGGCACACGGATCGCCGGCGGCGATGCGGACGGCCCCATCACGCGCCTTGGCGTGCGCCTGCATCGCACGTTCGTCCAGGGCGACACGCGCCGCATCCAGCCCTATCTGACGCTGAACTGGTGGCACGCCGACACCGACCGCCGCATGACCTTCGACCGGGTCACGGTCGGCGATCTGTATCCCGAGAACCGCTACGAGGCCAAGCTCGGCGTCAACGCGCAGCTCGACAAGCGCTGGACCGGCTGGGCCAACCTGGCGGGCGCGTGGGGCGAGCAGAGCTATCACCAGTACGTGGTCCGGGTGGGGGGTGAAATACACGTGGTGATGCAGCGTGGGTTTGCTCCTGTCGCCGCTGGCGATGACGTTCTCGTTCAGCGAAGGGGGATATGCCTCCTGCCGGGAAACGGCGCGCTATGATTTGCCCCCTGACGAGCCGTTAGCGGTGCCAAGGAGCAAGCCCACGATGCGGGACCTGGATTTGACCAGCCTGCGCCTGTTTGTCGCGGTCTGTGAGACGCGCAATATGGCGCGGGCCGGGGAGCAGCAGCATATCGTCGCGTCGGCGATCAGCAAGCGGCTGGCGCAGCTCGAGGATACGGTCGGCGCGCAGTTGCTCGAGCGGCGCCGGCGCGGCGTGATTCCGACTCCGGCCGGCGAGATTCTGCTCGAGCATGCACGGGCGATGCTGGCCGCGGCCGATCGCGTCGCGCGCGACATGGCGGACTACGGGTCGGGCATCAAGGGGCAGGTCCGGCTGCTCGCCACGGTGTCGTCGATGGCGGAATCGCTGCCCGACGATATCGCCGGCTTCCTGCAGCAGCCCGAGCATCGCGATATCCGCGTCTCCGTCGAGGAGGGCGTGAGCCGCGAGGTGGTGCGCGCCGTGCGGGAAGGCTCGGCGCCGCTGGGCATCTGCTGGGATGCCGCCGATCTCGAAGGGCTCGCCACGCGCGCCTATCGCGCCGACCATCTGGCCGCGGTGGTGCCCGCCTCGCATCCGCTGGCCGACGCAAACGAATGCGCGTTCTCCGATACGCTGGACTTCGACCATATCGGCCTGCCGGCGCAGACCGCGGTGCACACCATGCTGGCGCGCCATGCGGCCATCGTCGGTCGGCCGGTGATCTATCGGGCCGTGGTGTCGACCTTCGACGCTTCGCTGCGTTGCGTGCGCGCCGGGCTCGGCCTGGCGATCATGCCGCGCGAGGTGGTCGAGCCGGTCGCCGGGAGCCTGGACGTGCGCGTGGTGCCGCTGACCGACGGCTGGGCGCATCGGCGCTTCGCGATCTGTTTCCGCGACGAGCAGAGCCTGTCGCCGGCCGCGCGCATGCTGGTGGCGCATCTCGAGCGGATGGCGGCGGACGACGGGCAAGACGCGCTGCAGCGCTGATCCGTTTTCGGAGACGGCCCACCAACAAGCGCAACGGCGGTCGGCAGCCAGGACCGGCGGCAAGGGGGGCGCCGCAAGAGCGCAGCCGCAACCGCCCGGCAACAACGCTCCGCATAAACCCGGCTTCCGCTGACCCGTACGATGGCTTAAGCAATGGCAGATGGCGCCGAAGCGGTCGGTTGGCCGACACTACGGCGATTTCGAGCCCTGGGTACGCAGGGCATTACATCCGGAGACATCGCCATGGCTGTTCGTATTGCGTCCACCCATTCCCTTCGACCGCTCGCTTCGCTGCGCCGCCTGACCGTCGCGGCGCTCGGCCTGTTCGCCGCAGCCGGCGTGCAGGCGGCCGACCCGTTCCCGCACAAGCCGATCGCGCTGGTGGTGCCGTTCTCCGCCGGCGGTCCCACCGACGTGGTCGCGCGCAGTCTCGGCCAGGCCATGTCCAAGCACCTGGGCCAAAGCGTGGTGGTCGAGAACCGCACCGGGGCGGGCGGCACCATCGCGCCGGCCTATGTTGCCCGTGCCGAAGCCGACGGCTACACGCTGCTGATCCACCACAACGGCATGGCCACCGCGCCGGCGCTGTACCGCAAGCTGTCGTACGACCCGCTGAAGGACTTCGAGTACATCGGCCAGGTGGCCGACGTGCCGATGACGCTGCTGGGCAAGAAGGACCTGCCGCCCAACAACACTGCCGAACTGGTCCGCTACGTGCAGCAGAACGAGTCCAAGATCAATCTCGCCAACGCCGGCCTCGGCGCGGTGTCGCAGCTGTGCGGCCTGCTGTTCGAGCAGGCCACCAACGTCAAGCTGAACGTGATTCCGTTCCAGGGCACGGCGCCGGCGATGACGGCACTGCTGGGCGGCCAGGTCGACGTGCTGTGCGACCAGACCACCGCCACGCTACCGCAGATCGCCGCCAACAAGGTCAAGCTGTACGGCGTCACCACGCCGCAGCGGATCCGCGCCCTGCCCAATGCGCCCACCTTGCAGGAAGGCGGGCTCAAGGGCTTCGAGATGAAGGTGTGGCACGGCGTGTACGCGCCGAAGGGCACGCCGGCGCCGGTGGTGGCGCGCCTGACCGCCGCGCTGCAGGCCGCGCTGAAGGACCCGGCGGTGGTCAAGCGCCTGGACGAGCTGGGCGCCGAGATCGTGCCGCCGGCCAAGCAGACGCCGGAAGGGCTGAAGACCTGGCTCAAGGCAGAAAGCGACAAGTGGCAGCCGATGCTGCGCAAGGCCGGCGCCTTCGCCGACTGAGCGGCCAGCACGGCCCAACGCCGCCCCATCGCCGCCCCATCGCCGCCCCCATCGTCGCCCCATCGGCCCAGCGCCGGCCATCCCCCAGGGCGCCGCCGGCTCAGTGCCGCGGCGCCTTGCCCGCCAGCGTTTCCCGGGCGGCGCCCAGGCGCTCGCCCATCGCCGCGCCGAGCGCCTGCAGCCCGCTCATCGGACGCACCATCACCTCGAAGTCGACAATCTTCCCTTCCTCGTCGAAGCGCAGCATGTCGATGCCCTTGAGCGCCTTGCCGTCGACCTCCGCGCTGAATTCCAGCACGACGCTGCTGCCGTCGGTGCTGGCGAAGGTGCGGTGATAGCGGAAGTTCTGGAACACCGTATTGACGGTCTTCAGCACCAGCTTGATCGCGTCGCGTCCCGGGTAGGGGGTATGCGCGACCGGCGAGCGGAACACGATCCGGTCCGACAGCAACGGGTCCAGTTCCTCCATCGCATTGCGTTCCAGCAACCGATGCCAGGTCGCCAGGGTGCGGCGGGCGGCGTCGGACAGGGGCTGGTCGTCGATTTCCATCAGGCTCTCCTCTTCGGGTCAGGGGGCACCGGTCGGCGCGGCGGCGGCCCCGGATCCGTATGCCCGGCGTCTCCACGCTATGCAACCAGTTGCAATGAGAATAGCAGTGCGCGTCACCGCATGCAACCAGTTGCATAGTAAGAATCCACCTCCGCCCGGAGCGCCCGCGCAACGCCATCTCCACGGGCTACCTGCGCGGATGGTCGCTCATCGAGTGTCGGACAGCGCTGGATAGCGAGGGGCATTGGACGTGCGCTACAGTGCCGCCCAATGGCCCGGTACCGGCCCAGTCGGCCCCCACGACGCGCCTTCCGTCCGCCATGCAACCATCACCACGCCCATGACCCCTCGCGCCGCGCCAGGCCGACAAGAAGCGCCATCGGAGGATGGCCGGCAACCCTTCGCGCTGTTTCGCGGCGACAGCGGCGCGGCCGCCCTCGAGGCGCTGCTCAACGCGCTGCCCCATCCGGTGCTGGTCAAGGACCGCGCGCATCGCTGGCTGCTGCTGAACGACCAGATGTGCGAACTGATGGGCCACAGCCGCGCGACCCTGCTCGGCCGGACCGATCACGATTTTCTGCCCAAGGAGCAGGCCGATGGCTATTGGGCGATCGACGATGCCGTGCTGGAAACCGGTGAGGAACGCCAGGTCGAGGAGACCTTGCCGGCGGCCGACGGCAGCACGCGCGTGCTGGCCACGCGCAAGCGCTGGGTCATGCTGACCGGACCCGACGGGGCGCCGATGCCGGTCGTGATCGCCTCGATCATCGACATCACCGATATCCGCCGGGCCGAGAGCGCGCTGCGCGAGAGCGAAGCGCACTACCGCCATTCGGTCGAACTCAATCCGCAGGTGCAGTGGGCCGCCGACGCCCAGGGTCTGGTGTCCGAAGCCGGGCCGCGCTGGGAGGAGCTGACCGGCATGGCGGTGGAGCAGGGCATGGGGACGGGTTGGACCGGGCAGGTCCATCCCGACGATCTGGACGACACGCTGCGGCGCTGGCAGGCCAGCGTCGACAGCGGCGCGCCGTTCGACAAGGCCTTCCGGCTGCGCATGCGCGGCGGCGAATACCGCTGGTTCCGCTCGCGCGCCGCCGCCCGCCGCGACAGCGAGGGCCGCGTGGTGCGCTGGTACGGCACGCTCGAGGACATCGACGATCGCATGCGCGCGGAGGCGGCGCTGCGCGAGAGCGAACGATTCAGCCGCAGCATCCTCGAAAGCAGTCCGAACTGCATCTGCGTGCTGGATCTGGAAGGACGCGTGCTGTACGCCAACGCGACCACCTACCGCCTCCTCGAGATCGATGCCGACGAACCGGTGCTCGGCAAGCGCTGGATCGACATGGTTCCGCCAGCCTGCCGTGCGAAAGCCGGCGAAGCGCTGGACGCCGCGCGCGCGGGCGGCATCGGGCGCTTCACGATCCGCCGCCATACCCGCAGCGGCGCCGTCCAGTGGCTCGATACGGTGACGGCGTCGATTCCCGGCGAGCAGGGCCGGCCGGCGCGCCTGCTGGCGATCTCGCTCGACGCCACCGAGGCGCGCGAGGCTCGCGAGGCCGCCGACCGCGCGCAAGGCGAGGCGCAGCAGCTGGCGCAGCGGCTGTCCGCGGTGCTGGAGAGCACCATGGACAGCGTGATCGTGATCGATCGCGACTGGCGCCTGACCTACTTCAACGGCAACGCCGCGCGCGCCTTGCAGGAGCGCGCACCCGCCATCGGCCGCAGCCTGTGGGACATGTTTCCCGAGGAAGCTGACGGCGTGTTCGCGCGGCAATACCGGCGCGCCCTCGTCGAGCAGGTGCCGGTGGCCTTCGAGGAATACCTGCCGCCGCTGGCGATCTGGCTCGAGGTGCACGCCTATCCGACGCCCGAGGGCCTGTCGATCTTCTTCCGCAACATCACCGAACGGCGCCGTGCCGAACAGGAGCGCCTGGCCGCGCAACAGCACCTGGCGTATCTGAGCCGGCACGATGCGCTGACCGGTACGCCGAACCGCGTCGCCTTGCGCGAGCATCTGGAGCTGCTGCTGCGCGAGCGCAGCCGCACCGCCCTGCATTGCCTCGATCTGAGCGGCTTCAAGGGCGTCAACGAAACCTTCGGCCATGCGGTCGGGGATGCCGTGCTGCGCCAGGTCGCCGACCGGCTGCGCGGCTGCCTGACCGAGGCCGATACCGTCGCGCGGCTGGGCAGCGACGAATTCGTGGTGGTGCAGACGCCCGTGGCCGATGGCGAGCAGGCGGCCGCGCTGGCACACCGCATCCAGGCGTGCCTGTCCGAGCCGTTCCATGTCGAAGGGCATGCCGTCACGATCGGCGCGAGCGTCGGCATTGCGCTCGCGCCGGAACACGGCGACCGGCCAGACGACCTGCTGCGCGCCGCCGATATCGCGCTCGACCACGCCAAGCGCGAGGGCGCCGGCAGCGTGCTGCCCTTCCACGCCGACATGGATGCGCAGCTGCGCGCCCGCGTGGCGATCAAGCGCGACCTGCACCAGGCGCTGGCCGACGGACAGTTGCTGCTGCACTACCAGCCGGTGTACGACCTGCGTTCGGGACAGATCCGCTGCTTCGAGGCGTTGCTGCGCTGGCAGCATCCCGACCGCGGCATGATTTCGCCGGCCGAGTTCGTGCCGATGGCGGAGGAAAGCGGCCTGATCGTGCCGATTGGCGCGTGGGTGTTGCGCGAGGCGAGCCGGCAGGCGGCGGCATGGCCGGCGGCGGTGTCGGTGGCCGTCAATCTGTCGCCGCTGCAGTTCCGCGATCCGGCGCTGGTCGATACGGTGCGGCACGCGCTGGGCGAGGCAGGACTATCCCCCCAACGGCTGCAGCTGGAGATCACCGAATCGGTGCTGCTGCAGGAGAGCCAGTCGAACCTGTCGACGCTGCAGGCGCTGCGCGATGTCGGCGTGCGCATCGCGATGGACGACTTCGGCACCGGCTATTCGTCGCTGGGCTATCTGCGCAGTTTTGCCTTCGACAAGATCAAGCTCGATCGCTCCTTCGTCACCGATCTGCATGGCGGCAACGAGGGACGCGCGATCCTGCACGCGGTGGCGAGCCTCGGCGCGGCGTTCAAGCTCGTCACCACCGCCGAGGGCATCGAGACCGCTAGCCAGCTCGCGGCGGTGCGCGAGGAGGGCTATGACGAGGGGCAGGGCTACCTGTTCAGCCCGCCGGTGCCGGCGGCGCAGGCCGCCCGCCTGCTTGAGCGCGGCGCCAGCGAGCATATCGCCGGGCGCGCGGCTTCGTAGGTTGAGGGCCTCACGCCAGCGCCTGCTTGCCCGCCGCGATCAGGATCGCATCGTCCTGCGGCGTATGCACGCGGCTGCAGAGCACGTCGCGATAGTGGCGCTCCAGCGGATTGTTGCGGCTCAAACCGTGATTGCCGGCCAGTTGCAGCGCGAGCTCGACCGCGCGGATTGCGTTGCCCGTCACGGTGAATTTCAGCAGGCCGCTGTCGCCGAATGACGGCGGCCGGCCGGCATCGACGCGCGCGGTCGCGTCGTCGAGCAGCGCCCGGTTTGCCTGCAGCAGCGCGGCGATTTCCCCGATGATCTGCTGCACGCGAGGCAGGGTTGCCAACGGCGCGCCCAGGCTTGCCGGCACACGGTTGCGCACGAAATCGCGAATCCAGTCGAAGCCGGCGCGCGCCACCGCATCGTAGAGGCCGCCGAGCAGCACCACCATCCATGCCTGCTGATCGGCATTGGCGTCGGTATCGGCCTGGCTGGCGCCCGCCGGCGCCCATTGCTCGGGCAGGCGGATGTCGACCGCGTATTCCGGCGGAATCCACACATCGTCCAGCACCGTCTCGTGGCTGCCCGACGCGCGCAGCCCGAGGTGATTCCAGTTCTCGATCACGCGAATGCCGCGTGCCGGATCGGCCGGACCCGGCACCAGGAACACGCCGACGCGCGGCTGCGGCTCGTCGGTGCGCGCCCAGACCGCGAGCCAGCGCAGGGCCGGGATGCCGGTGCAATAGAGCTTGCGGCCGTGCAGCCGCCAGCCGTCGGCGGTGCGCGTCGCCACCGTGCCCGGCAGTCCGCCACGCGAAGGGGAGCCCAGCTCGGGCTCGACGCGCAACGCGTTGATCAGCCCGCCCTCGGACACCGCGCTGTCGAACACCTGTTGCGCGACCGCCGGCGGCCAACGCCGGTCGTCGCGCGCGATGGCGCGGTGCTGCAGATAGGTCATCGTCAGCACCAGCGCGGTGGCGGCATCGCCGGCGGCCACCGCCGCGACGATGCGGCGCGCCTGCGCGAGGTTCGCGCCGCCGCCGCCATGGGCTTGCGGCACGACCTGCGCGATCAGGCCATGGCGATGCAGCAGCGCGAAGTTCTCGTGCGCGAAGCTGCCGTCGGCATCGTGCCGCGCGGCGTTGGCGGAGAAGGCGGCACCCAAGATATCCAGCGTTTCATCGAGGCGCGGCTCGCTGCTGGGCAGCCGGCGCAAGGCGGAGGAAGGCATGGCGGTCATTCCCTGTGCGGATTCGGATCGGCGCCTAGCGTAACGCCGCGATGCCGCTTCGATGAACGATGCAAATCGAATATGGAGTGTCGTTTTTATTCGTTCGGCCGCGCGCGGGTTTGCCTTACGTTTGTCGCCAGATTCCGCCGCCGTGGTTGCAGCGGGCGACACAGGAGAACCCATGAGCGTCGACATCATCGGCATGATCCAGAGCCAGAAGCAGTCCGAGATTCATCCACCCAGCGGGCCCGTCGTCGATCGCGACTATGTGCGTGCCTTCGCGCAGGCGCATGAGCAGGCCGGCTTCGACCGCATCCTGGTGCCGCACCATTCCACCGGGCCGTCGGCCACGCTGACGATCTCGTACGCGGCCGCGGTGACCGAGCGGATCCACTTCATGCTGGCGCATCGGCCCGGCTTCACCGCGCCGACGCTGGCCGCGCGGCAGATCGCGACGCTCGACCAGTTCAGCGGCGGCCGGCTTGGCGTGCATGTGATCTCCGGCGGCTCGGACGACGAGCAGAGGCGCGACGGCGACTATCTGGACCACGACGAGCGCTATGCGCGCACCGACGAATACCTCGGCATCCTGCGCCGCATCTGGACCGAAGACGCGCCCTTCGATCACGAGGGCCGCTACTACCGCTTCCAGCGCGGCTTCTCCGAGGTCAAGCCGGCGCAGCGGCCGCATGTGCCGATCTACTTCGGCGGGGCTTCGGCGCCGGCGATCGAAGTCGCCGGCAAGCACGCCGACGTCTATGCGCTGTGGGGCGAATCGCTGGAGCAGGTGCGCGAGCTGACCACGCGGGTCATGGCGGAGGCGGCGAAGCACGGCCGCGAGATCCGCTTCTCGGTGTCGTTCCGCCCCGTGCTGGCGGACACCGAGCAGAAGGCGTGGGAGCGTGCCGACCGCATTCTCGAACGCACCCGCGCGCTGCGCGTGCAGCAGGGCTACAGCCGCGGCGGGCCGCAGCAGAGCGAGGGCGCACGCCGCCTGCTGGCCGCCGCCGAACAGGGCGATCGCGTCGACACCCGGCTGTGGACCGCGATCGCGCGCGAGACCGGCGGCCGCTCCAATTCGACCGGGCTGGTCGGCACGCCCGAACAGGTCGCGCACGCGCTGCTCGACTACTACGACCTCGGCGTCACCACCTTCCTGATTCGCGGCTTCGATCCGCTGGACGATGCGATCGACTACGGCCGCGAGCTGATTCCGCGGCTGCGCGCGCTGGTGGCCGAACGCGACGCGCAGCGGGCGCTGGAACACGGACAGGCGCAACGGCAGGCGGCATGAG
Source organism: Cupriavidus sp. H18C1 (assembly GCF_049311595.1). NCBI lineage: Bacteria > Pseudomonadati > Pseudomonadota > Betaproteobacteria > Burkholderiales > Burkholderiaceae > Cupriavidus > Cupriavidus sp. H18C1. The sequence goes on along the minus strand of NZ_CP186009.1, from coordinate 1,887,024 downwards.
CCGGATTGCCGCGGCCGCCACGCGCCACGGGACATACCAAGCCAAGACCAGACCAAGACCAAACCAAGACGAAATCAGGAACACCTCGAACCACGGGAGCCGTATCACCATGAGCCAACTCGAATCCCCCGCCGATGCCACGCCCGCCGCCGGACGGCGCGCGACGTGCTGCGCCTGGCCGGCGCCGCGGCCATCGCCGCGCCGGCGCTGATGCTCGGCCGGCGCGCCTGGTCCGCGCCGCGCAAGCTGACCTTCGCGTGGAATCAGAACTCCTTCTGCCTGACGCCGATCGTGGTCGCGCAGGAAAAGGGCTTCTTCGAGAAGAACGGCCTGCAGGTCGATCTGATCAACTACAGCGGCTCCACCGACCAGCTGCTCGAATCGATCGCCACCGGCAAGGCCGATGCCGCGGTCGGCATGATCCACCGCTGGCTCAAGCCGTTGGAGGCGGGCTTCGACGTCAAGATCATCGGCAGCTCGCACGGCGGCTGCGTGCGGCTGGTCGGCGCGAAGGCGGCCGGCGTCACCAATCTGCAGGCGCTGAAGGGCAAGACCGTCGGCGTCAGCGATCTGGCCGCGCCGGGCAAGCACTTCTTCACGATCCTGCTGGCCAAGAACGGCATCGACCCGGACAAGGACGTGACCTGGCGCCAGTATCCGGCCGACCTGCTCGGCGTGGCGGTCGACAAGGGCGAGATCCAGGCGATTGCCGACGGCGATCCCAATCTCTATCTGCTGGAGAAGCGCACCAACGGCGCCTACGTCGAACTGGCGACCAACCTGAGCGGGGAGTATGCGCGCAAGGTCTGCTGCGTGGTCGGCGCGCGCGGCGAACTGGTGCGCAACGACCGTCCGGCCGCGTCGGCACTGGCGCGCGCGATCGTGCAGGCCACCGACTTCGTGCACGAAAACCCGAACGAGGCCGCCAGGGTGTTCGCCAAGTACTCGCCGAAGATCTCGCTGGACGATCTGCGCAAGCTCTACGCGACGCTGACCTATACCCATCATCCGACCGGCATCGACCTGCGCGACGAGATCGCGTTCTATGCCGACGATTTCCGCCGGATCGGCGTGATCAAGAAGACCACCGATCCGCAACGCCTGGCGCAGCATGTCTATGCCAATGTCCTGGGATAAATCATGAGTACGCATCAACCTGCGTTCGAGGCGGCGCCCGATGGCGGGCGGACGACACGCCGGTCGGCACACGCTTCGACCTCCGGCTCGCCCTCCGTCTCTCCCTCGGCGGTGTCGACGGCGGCAGCCAGCGCGGCCGCGCCGGCACAATGGCCCGTCGGTTACGTTGCCGCGCTGGCATGGGCGGGCTTCGGCCTGCTGACCTGGCGCTGGCCGAACCGCGTCGCGGGCTTCAGCGACTGGGCCTATACCGCCGAGCTCGGCGTCGCGGCGCTGGTCGTGGCGGCGGCGCTGGTGCTGTCCGCGGCGATCGGTTCCCGCGTGTGGGCGGGGCGCCGCGGCTGGGCGGCACTGCGCGGCGCCGGGCCGTGGCTGGTCGCGCTGCCGCTGGTGCTGGCCGGCTGGGAGTTCCTGACCGCCAAGACGGGAACCTTGCCGACGCCGTTCTTCGCGCCGCCGCAGGCGCTGATCGAGGTCTATCTCGACGACTGGCGCCGGCTCGGCGACAGCGCGCTGAACACGCTGAAGCTGCTCGGCTTGGGCGTCGCGCACGGCGCGGTGGTCGGCTTCCTCATTGGGGTATCGATCGGCTGGTCGCGGCGGATCGGCTATTGGGTGCATCCGGTGCTGCGCGTGCTCGGTCCCTTGCCGTCGACGGCCCTGCTGCCGCTGACCTTCTACTTCTTCCCGTCCAGCTATTCGGCCGCGGTGTTCCTGATCGCGCTGGCCACCGCGTTTCCGGTGGCGGTGCTGACATGGTCCGGCGTCGCCAGCGTCGACAAGCGCTACTACGACGTAGCGCGCACGATGGGGGCGTCGGGCTGGTTCCTGGTGCTGCGCGTGGCGATTCCGGCGGCCTTGCCGCAGGTCTTCGTCGGCCTGTTCATGGGACTGGGCGCGTCGTTCTCGGTGCTGGTCACCGCGGAGATGATGGGCGTCAAGTCCGGGCTCGGCTGGTACCTGACCTGGGCGCAGGGCTGGGCGTCGTACGTCAACATGTACGCGGCGCTGATCGTGATGGCGCTGCTGTTTTCCGGGGTGATCACGCTGCTGTTCGCGCTGCGCGACCGGGCACTGTCGTGGCAGAAGGGGACCGTCAAATGGTGAGCGCGGCGATTGCGGACAAGGCGGAGGCGACCGTGGTGCGGGGACCGGCAGGGTCGCATCGACAAAAGAACGACGGGACGGGTGGGGTCATCGAAGGGAACGGAGCCGGCGCGCGCATCGAGGTACGGCAGGTCAGCCACTGGTTCGGTGACGGCGGGACACGGCTGCAGGTGCTCGACCGGGTCGATCTGCAGGTCGAACCGGGGGAATTCGTCGCGCTGCTGGGGCCCAGCGGCTGCGGCAAGTCCACCTTGCTGCGGCTCGTCGCGGGTCTCGATGCGCCGGTGGAGGGGCGGATCCTGCAGGACGGCGCGACGATCGCCGAGCCGGACCCGTCGCGCATCGTCGTGTTCCAGGACCCGACGCTGTTTCCGTGGCGGCGCGTCTGGGACAACGTGGCGTTGGGCCTGCAGGCGCGCGGCCTGCTCGGCCGCGAACATCATCGCGTCGACGCCGCGCTCGAACGCGTGGGCCTGAAGGACTTCGCGCGCGCCTTTCCGCATCAGCTGTCCGGGGGGATGGCGCAGCGCGTGGCGCTGGCGCGTGCGCTGGTCAACGATCCGCGTCTGCTGGTCCTGGACGAGCCGCTTGGCAAGCTCGATTCGCTGACGCGGCTGGCGATGCAGAGCGAGCTGGTCGGGCTGTGGCAGCGCGCCGGATTCTCGGCCCTGCTGGTCACGCACGATGTCGAGGAGGCGTTGTTCCTGGCGCAGCGCGTGATCGTGTTCAGCGATCGGCCGGCGCGTATCCGTGCCGAGATCGAGGTCGATCTGCCGTATCCGCGCCATCGCGGCGATCCGCGGCTGACCGAGATGCGGCACGAGGCGCTGCGGCATCTTGGCCTGGACGCGAGCTGGTGATGGCGCAAGCGTTGCGGGAGTCGTTGGAGGGGGGCGTTGAAGGAGGCGTTGGCGCAAGCGTTGAAGGCAGCGTTGGTGGAAGCGTTCGGGGACGCCGCGGCGCGAACGGTCCGATGAACGGCGTGGTATTGCCGCCCTGGCTCGATACGCTGTTGGCCATCGTCGAGCAGGCGCAGTTCGGCCTGCTGCGGCTATGGCACTGGCTGGGGCTGACCGGCGACGCGCACGGACAGCCGGCCTGGCCCTGGGGCCATCGCATCGCCGGCGAAACGCTGCTGATCGATCTCGGCGTGGCGAGGCAACTGGCGTGGACAGGGATCGCCGTCGCGCTGTCGCTTGTGGCGATTGTGCTTGCGCTGCCATGGCGGCGCCGGCGCGTGCTGCTGCTGACGATCGCGGCCGCGAGCCTGCTGTTTGCACCCTGGCCTGCGCCGGCGCTGCTGTTCGTGCCGGCGGCGCCGACCAGCTTTCATGCGAGTCCGACCGGATTTTCTGTGGAAGCGATCGCCGTCGGCGCGCGAATCTATGGGCAGCATTGCGCGGCCTGCCACGGCGACGACGGTCGCGGCGAGGGGCCGTTGGCGGCGACGCTGCCGCGCTGGCCGCCGACGCTGGTCGGCCCCTTGCTCGGGCGGCGTGCCGATGGCGAGCTGTTCTGGCACATCGCCGATGGCATGCGCGATGACGATGGCCGCCTCGTCATGCCAGCCTTTGCCGGAGTATTGGGCGACGACGAGATCTGGGCGGTGCTCGACTACGCCAAGGCGCTCGCGGCGGGCGAGGGCGCGAAGTCGGCCGGCAGCTGGCCGATGGCCGTGCCGGTTCCCGATATGGCGATACGCTGCGGCGCCGATGCGTCGCGCCGGCTGGCGCGGTGGCGCGACGGCCAGCGGCTGCGGCTGGTGGCCTTCGAGGGTTCGCCCGATCGCATTCCGCTCGAGGATCCACGCTTTCTCACGCTGCTGGTGACGCCCGACGGCAGGCCGCCCGCTGCCGTGCCGCAGTTTCGCAGCGAGTGCACGGCGGTGTCGCCGCAGGCCTGGGATATCGTGGCGCGGCTCGCCGGTGTCGCGCCGGAGCGCCTTGCTGGTACCGAGCTGCTGGCCGATCGCGACGGCTGGCTGCGCGCACGCGGTACGCCGCAGCAGAAGGGCTGGTCCGATGCGGATCTGCTGTGCGAGTCGGGGCAGGCGGCGAAGCCGACGGCGGGCGACAAGCCGGCAACCGATGGGCTGACCGCGCTGCTGTTGCGGATGGACGCAGAGCCGGTGCGCTTCGTCAAGGGCGGGATCGTGCATTAGCGGAAGGCCCGGCAGCGAGGCGCGGCCGGGTGCTGCGGTGAGCGACGCTGTGCGGCGGTGAGCGGTGGCGCGCAGCGGCAGGCTCTACCGCTTCATCATCGCCACCAGCGTATCGACAAAGTCCAGCGCCAGCCGCGACAGCGGCTCGGTCTCGACATGGAAGATCTGCGCCGATGCCATGACGCGGGTCCTGATTGGCACCGCGACGATGTCGGGCCAGCTCTGGCCGAACACCGTCATCGCATCGACCAGCGCGATGCCGGCGCCGGCCTGCGCCAGCGCACGCGCGACGTGTGCCTGCTCCACCTGCACGCTGAAGTCAGGCTGGTCCGCCTCGCCGCCGAACATCTCGCGGATCAGCAGGCCGAACGGCACGTCGTCGCCGTAGCCGATCAGCGCCTCGCCGGCCAGTTCGGCCGGCCGCACGGCACTGCGCCCGGCAAGCCGATGGCCCTCGGGCACCAGCGCGACCAGCGGATTGCGCGCCAGCACGCGCGCCTCCAGATTCGGGTGCGTCAGCGGCATGGTCGATATGCCCAGCTCGGCCTGCCCCGACAGCAGCGCGCGCAGCATATTGGCCGGAATCTGCGTGCGCACCACGATGCGGACTTCCGGATGCGCCAGGCGGAAGCGCGCGATCGCGCGCGGCAGCACCGTCTGCCCCAGATTGGGGCTGCACGACACACGCAGGCTGCCGGTGCGGTTCGCCGCCAGGTCCTCGGCGATCTCGTTGACGCGCTCGATGCCCTCGTAGACCGAGTTGACCTCGGCCAGCATGCGGCGCGCTTCGGGCGTCGGATACAGCCTTCCCTTGGTGCGGCGAAACAGCGCGAAGCCCAGGCGCTGCTCGGTATGCGACAGCAGGCGGCTGATCGCCGGCTGCGAGACGTACAGCAGCTTGGCGGCTGCGCTGATGGAGCCCGTCAGCATCACCGCGCGAAAGACTTCGATCTGGCGCAGATTGATTTTCATCACATAACACGATGTTAAGCGTCACCGATATATAAGCATATGACAGTCATGGCCGCGCTCCCTACACTGATTTCGACGAATCCACGATTCGACGATCCACGACATCAGGAGACGGTATGAGCGACATCCATCTGACCTACCTCAACGGCAAGGACATCGCGCAGCTGGCGATGACCGACGCGGAGATCCTCGCCGCGGTCGAGCAGGGGCTGGTGGCGCAGGGCAATGGGCAGACCGTGATCGAGCCGCGCATGCACCTGATCCCGGACCCCGCCTTCAACGGGCACTTCAATGTGCTGCGCGGTTATGTCGCGCCGCTCGGGCTGGCGGGGGTCAAGATCGTCGGGGACTTCGTCGACAACTACAAGCAGGGCCTGCCGTCGGAAATGGCGCTGCTGAACCTGTTCGAACCGCGCACCGGCATGCCGGTCGCCGTGATCGACGCGACGTTCATCACCGATGCCCGCACCGGGGCGCTGACCGCGCTGGGCGCGCGTCATCTGGCGCGACGCGACAGCAAGGTGCTCGGCCATATCGGCGCGCGCGGGACCTCGTACTGGAATATCCGGCTGCTCGACAGCCTGTTCGACTTCGACGAGATCCGCGTGCACTCGCGCCGCCCCGAAAGCCGCAACGCGTTCGCCGCCAGGCTGGAGCGCGACCTGGGCAAGCCGATCGTCGTGACCGAGGACTGGGAGTCGTGCGTGCGCGGCGCCGATATCGTGGTCGAAGCCTCGCGGCTGGAACGGCCGACGCCGCTGCTGAAGACCGAATGGATCTCGCGCGGCGCCTTCGTCGTGCCCTACGGCACGATGAGCGCGGTCGAGCTGTCGCTGACCGACATCATGGACAAGCTGGTGGTCGACGACTGGAGCCAGTGCAAGGGCGGCATGTTCGGCTCGCTGCGTGCGCATGTCGAGGCCGGCAAGCTGTCGGAGCAGACGCTGTACGCCGAGCTCGGCGAGATCGTTGCCGGCCGCAAGCCCGGGCGGCAGAGCGACGACGAGACCAATCTGTTCTGGCATCGCGGCCTGTCGCTCAGCGATATCGCGCTCGGCCACGCGATCATGCAGAAGGCGCAGCGCATGGGCATCGGCCAAAGGCTGGTCTACGCATGATCGCCAATGCACGGATGTACTCGGTGTCGCCGCGGGCCGGCGCGGCCTGGCGGACGCTGCTGATGCGCGTGGCACAGCGCGCCGGCGTGGCACTGGATTATGTCGAGCACGATGCGCCGGCGCCGATCCGCGCGCTGTGGGAGCGCGACGATTGCGCCTGCGTGCTGATGTGCGGCTATCCGTTTGCGACGGCGCCGGTGCGCTACCGGCTGCTGGCGGCGCCGGTGCCCGACCTGCCGCGTTACGGCGGCCTGCCGCGCTATTTCAGCGAGTTCATCGTGCGCGCCGATTCGCCGTGCACCTCGCTGGCGCAGACCTTCGGCACGCGCCTTGCGTGCATGCTGCCGGAATCGAATTCCGGCTATAACGCGCCGCGCCGCTATCTGATGGAGTTCGGGCTGGTCGACGGGGCGTTGTATCTGCCGACCGAAGCGGCCACGCCGACCCCGCAGGACGTGATCGACGCCGTGATGGCAGGGAGGGCGGAGGTTGGCGTGGTCGACAGTTATGTGCTGGACCTGCTGCGTCTGCATGCGCCGGAGCGGATCGCCGCCGTGCGCACGCTGGCGGTGACGCAGTCCTCCCCGATTCCGCCGCTGGTCGCCTCCCCCGGCATCGACGAGGAGATCGCCTTGCGGCTGCGCGGGGCATTGCTGGACGCGCATCGCGATCCGGACTGTGCCGAAGCGCTCGTCATGCTGCGGCTGGCGCGCTTTGCCGCGGTGGAGCCGGGCGATTACCGGCGCCTGGTTCGATGGGCGCGCGAGGCGGACCGCGCGGGCGTGGCGCTGACCGCGGCGACACCCGTTGCGCAGGGACTTTCGCAGGCGCTGCCGCAACCGTCCTCGCAGCCGCTGTCGCAGTCGTCGTCGCAGCCGCAGCCGCAGCCGCAGCCGCTGTCGGAACCTTTATCGAAGCCCTGGTCGCACCCCTCCGATCCATTGGCCTGATCCACTCGGGAGATTCACGATGATGCGTTTGCTTTCCACGATACTGGGCGCGCTGCTCGCGGCAAGCGTGCCGCCTGGCGCGTCGGCGCAGGGCGGCGGCGGGCAAGCCTATCCCGCCAAGCCGGTCCGGCTGGTGGTGCCCTTTGCCGCCGGCGGCCCGGCCGACGTGCTCGGCCGCGCGGTGGGCGATGGCCTGTCCAAACGCTGGAGCCAGCCGGTCGTCGTCGAGAACAAGGCTGGCGCCGCCGGTACGATCGGCGTCGATCAGGTCGCCAAGGCCGCGCCGGACGGCCATACGCTGGCCGTGGTGCCGGTCGGCAATATCGCCGTCAATCCTTCCTTGATGCCGAACCTGCCCTACAAGGCGGCCGATCTGGTGCCGGTCACGATGCTGGCGACGGCCGAGAACGTGCTGGTGGTCCATCCCGGCGTCCAGGCCAGGTCGCTTGGCGATCTGCTCAAGCTCGCGCGCCAGCAGCCCGGCAAGCTGACCTTCGCCTCGCCCGGCGCCGGCAGCCAGGCGCATCTGGCCGGGGAGCTGCTGCAGCTCGACGCCAACGTCAAGCTGATCCACGTGCCCTACAAGGGCGTCAGCCCGGCGATGACGGACCTCGTCGGCGGGCAGGTCACGATGATGTTCGCGCAGATGTCGGCGGCGCTGCCGTATATCCAGGCCGGCCGGCTGCGCGCGCTCGGCGTGGCCAGCGCCAGGCGCTCGGCCGTGCTGCCCGATGTGCCCACCATCGCCGAACAGGGCTTTGCGCAGTTCGAGGCGGTGTCCTGGTACGCGCTGATGGCCCCGGCCGGCACGCCGCGCGAGGTCGTCGAGCAGCTGAGCCGCCAGGCCGGCGAAGTGCTGGCCGATCCGGGACTGAAGAGCAAGCTGGCGACGCTCGGCATGGACGTCGGCGGCGGCACGCCACGGCAATTGGCCGAGACGATCCAGAAGGAGACCACGCGCTGGGCCGGGGTGATCCGGCAGCGGGGGGATTACGGTGGATTGACAGATGGAGGGGCGGTGATTGGCCGTGCCGAGCGCGATCCGGTAACGCTTGACATCTAGTTTTACCCGGATAAAAATAGCGGCTTCACGGAGGATCATCATGTCCAACTCGACTACCTGCACCGCGTTCATCGGCGAGCGGCGTCTGGCTTCCGGCAGCGCCGGAACGGTGGCGCTGGCCATCAAGCGGGCCCTGGGCCAACCCGGCCTCGAAGCAGCGGCCGAAACGGTGCTCGCATTCGACGACCGCAGCGGCCGTCAGATCGATTTCGATTTGCGCGGCAGCGACGAGGAGATCGTGGCGCGGTTGCAGCCGGAGCCACAGCAGCCAACGGCGGCGGAGGCGGAAGACGGGCAAAGGGAGAGGGATGACCGGCGGACGCCGGGCCGTCCGAAGCTTGGCGTCATTGCGCGCGAGGTCACCTTGCTGCCGCGGCATTGGGAATGGCTGGCCGAGCAGCCGGGCGGGGCTTCGGTGACGCTGCGCAAGCTGGTCGAGCAGGCGCGCGCGCACGACGGCGGTCGCCGGGCGATGCGCGAAGCCCAGCAAGCAGCCGACCGCTTCATGCTCGCGATGCTCGGCAACCAGCCCGGCTACGAGGACGCATCCCGCGCGCTGTATGCCGGTGACCGGCAGCGTTTCATCACGCTGACGAAGTCATGGCCGCGCGACCTGCGTGATCACGTCAGGCGATTGGCGGAGCCGGCGTTCCAGGGTGAGGCGCCTGGCGGAGAGACCGCCGAACCGCTGGCCGCGCCGCGCCGCCGCGTCGCTACGCAACAGAAGCAGCCGTAGCGCATGGAATCGTGCCCCGGCGGACCAGAGCTCTTCCGGCACCGGCTGTGCGGCGTACAAAATGAAATGGCCCGCGCGAGGCGGGCCACTGACGTACCTAGAGTCATCACCGGCATGTACATCCGGGAGAGGACAGATTAGGGCAGCGGTCGGATTCTAGCGTAGTTCAAAAGTCTGCGCTTCTTCCCGGGTGCTCGCGTTCGCAATGCCTTTGATGGCTATTCCGTCTTGTCGCTCAAATACTCCCGCCGCTCGATCCCATGTCGATGCAGCTTGTCGTAGAAGGTCTTGCGCGCGATCCCCAGGGATTCCAGCGTGGCGCGGACATTGCCGCCGTTCGCGGCGAGCGTGTCGCGGATCAGCTGGGCTTCGTAGCGGTCCATCCGTTCGGCGAGCGTGCCTTCGGCGCTGGTGTCGCCCGAGGTCGCGGCCTGAGCGGCGGGGGGCGTCGGCAACGTATGGACGCCCAGCACGAAGCGTTCGGCGAAATGCAGCAGTTCGCGTACGTTGCCCGGCCACGAGTGCGTGTTCAGGTAGCGCCGTACCGCATCGGTGACCGGCGGCGCCTCGCGCTGGAAGCGGCGGGCCGCCTGGCCGGTGAAGACCTCGAACAGCAGCGGAATGTCTTCGCGCCGCTCTCGCAGCGGCGGCATATACAGCGTGACGACGTTGAGGCGGTAATACAGATCCTCGCGGAAATCGCCGCGCTGTGCCGGGTCACCAAGATCAACCTTGCTGGCCGCAATCACGCGCAAATCGACCGGGCGCATTTCGTTGGTGCCCAGCGGCGCGACGCTGCGCGTCTCCAGCACGCGCAGCAGCTTCAGCTGCACCGACGGCGGCATGCCTTCGATCTCATCGAGAAACAGCGTGCCGCCGTTGGCGTGTTCGATGCGGCCGATCCGCTTGCGTTGCGCGCCGGTGAAGGCGCCGGCTTCGTGGCCGAACAGCTCGCTCTCGATCACGCTCTCGGGCAGCGCCGCGCAATTGAGCGCGACCAGCTCGCCGGCGCTGCGCCGGCTCCAGCGATGCAGCGCGGTCGCGGCCATTTCCTTGCCGCTGCCGGTTTCGCCGACCACCAGCACGTCGACATCGGCATCGGCGATATGGCGGATGGTCTGGCGCAATCGCTCCATCGCCGGCGTGACGCCGATCAGCGGCCAGGCGCTTTCCGCTTGCGTCGCGGCGTCCTGCAGCCGGCGGTTTTCCAGCACCAGACGGCGCTGTTCCCAGGCATGGCCGACGGCGGTCAGCAGGCGATGGGTGGCGTAGGGCTTCTCCAGAAAATCGTAGGCGCCGCGGCGCATCGCCTCGACCGCCTGCGCGATATCGCCATGGCCGGTGATGAAGATCACCGGCAGGCTGGCGTCGCGCTCCAGCACCCGCTCGAACAGCTGCAGGCCGTCGAGCCCCGGCATCCGCATATCGGTGACCAGCACCTCGGGATAGCCGTCGCGCAGGCTGTCGAGAAAGGACTGCGCGCCGGCGTGCGCGTCGACCCGATAGCCGGCCAGCGTCAGGCTTTCCGCCGCCGCGGCGCGGACGTCGTGGTCGTCGTCGACCAGGGCGACTCGGCGTACCGGGCCCTGGCCGGCTTGGCCCTCGGTGGTTTGCATCATGGGCATGAATTCAATGTGATGGTGAAGATCGCGCCGCCGGCTCCGCCGCTGCGGGGGCGCGTATCCAGCGTGCCGCCGAACTCGGCGACGATGTCGCGGCTGATCACCAGCCCCAGCCCCATGCCTTCCGGCTTCGAGGTGGAGAAGGGCGTGAACAACCGCTCGGCGATCTCGGGCGCGATGCCCGGGCCGTTGTCGGCGATCTCGATGCGGACGCGGGCATCGTGCTCACCTTCCGCACCGCCCGCACCGTTCGCACCGTTCGCACCGTTCGCACCGTTCGCACCGTTCGCACCGTCCGCATGGGTCGTGATGTCGATGCGCGCATCGTCGCGGCCGGCGACGGCGTCCAGCGCGTTCTGCAGCAGATTGACCAGCACCTGCTCAAGCCGCAACCGTTCGGCCTGCACCCGCAGGCTCTTGTCGCCGGAACGCACCAGGGCGACGGGCTGCGTGCGCAGCCGCGGCCCCAGCAACAGCAGCGCGCCCTCGATCGCGTCGTCCACCGGCGTCGGCTCGCGCGCGCCCGAACCCTTGCGGGCAAACGCGCGCAGCTGGCCCGTGATGGCGCCGATGCGCTCGGTCAGGGCGCCGATCCGCGCGAGGCTGGCGCGCGCGGCGTCCGCCTCGCCGCGTTCCAGATAGCTGCCGGCGTTGTCGGCATAGCTGCGGATCGCCGCCACCGGCTGATTGATCTCGTGCGCGACGCCGGCGGCGATCTGGCCGAGAAAGGTCAGCTTGTTGGCCTGCACCAGTTCCTCCTGCGCGGCGTGCAGCCGCAGCTCGGCCTGGCGGCGTTCCTCCATTTCGGCGCGCAACTGGTCGTTGGCGGCCTGAAGTTCCGCGGTGCGCGCCTGCACGCGCGCGGTCAGCTCGGCGCGGATCGCGGCCTGCTGCGCGTTGTGCCGCCGCAGCCGGCGCCGCGCGTAGACCACGGTGGCAATGGCGATATAGGCGAGCAGCAGCACCACCAGCGCCTGCGCCTGCATCCGCGCCGCGATGCCGGTCCGCTCGTCGCGGCTGGGCGTCAGCAGATGGAAGGTCCAATGGGTGGACGGAACGGGCAGCGCAACGTGGAGATAGCTGTCACCGACCGGATGACCGGGCACGTCGGCACGCACCTCCTCGCCGCTGGCCGGCGGCTTGCGCGCCGGCGCGCCACCGGCCGCGGCGGAAAACGGCCGGATCGGCAGCGGGGCGAAGGTCCCATCGCCGAACTGCAGGCTGCGCCGCAACTGCTCGGCCGCCGCCTCGCCCAGCGGCACCATCGAGCGGAAGCGCCAGCCGGGCTCGCTGGTCAACAGCACCACGCCATCGCTGTTGGTGACGAAGACCGGCTCGGCCAGGTGCGCCCAGTCTTCCTCCAGGCCGGGGAACTCGACCTTGACGACCACCACGCCCAGCGGCTGTCCGCCGGCATCGTCGAGCCGGTGCGACAGGTACAGGCCGGGCCGGCGGCTGATCGTGCCCAGGGCGAAGTGCTCGGCGGCGCCGCCGGCCATCGCGCCCTGGTAGTAGGGGCGGAAGGCGTAGTTCTCGCCGACGAAGCTGTCGGGACCGCGCCAGTTGCTGGAGGCGACCGTCAAGCCGCGCCGGTCCACCGCGTAGATCACCGAGGCGCCCGTGCCGGCCGCCAGCGCCTCGAGCTTGCCGTTCAGCGCGGCCAGGCGCTGCGGGTCGGCCGTCGCCAGCGCCGTCTTCAGGTCCGGGTCCTGCGCCAGCACGAACGGCAGCGCGCGATGCTTTTCGAGATCCCGCCGCAGCGTGGCGACGTTGAACTGCGCGGCCGTCAGCGCGCGCTGGGTGACCGCCGCGGTGGCCTCGCGATGCGCCGTCCGCTCGACCCACCGCAGCACGGCGACGGTCAGCGCCAGCAACAGCAGCACCGCCAGCGCGACGCCCGCCGCGGCGCGCGGCGAGAAGGACCGGCGCGCGGGCGCGTGGTCGGTCGGCAGGGGCGAGGCGGGCGGTTGGGCCATCGGCGGGTGGAGGGGACGGGGCGGTTGTGGAGCGGTCAGGCCTGCACGCCGGATGCCTGAGCGGCAGCGTGTGCGGCGAAAGTTGTGTGGATTTCCATACAAGCGGCCCGAATTCTATGTGGATTTCCACTCAAACGCCAGCGAGCTGCGCGGCGCTTCAGAATTTTTCCTTTAAAGATCAAAGGGTTGTGAAAGACATCTGGCTGGCACACGCATTGCGACAGCGGCTGGTCCGGCGCCGCATCCGCTCGGCCAGGATATTTCAAGAAACTCGCCGCCGCGTGCCCCCGCATGGCGCCCGGCAGCCCATTGGCAGGGGACACCCGCATGATCGACACCCACACCGCCGCGGCCACGGCCGCGCAGCCTCGTCCGTTCTATCGCCATCTGTACGTGCAGGTGCTGGTCGCCATCGTCGCCGGCATCGCGCTGGGCCACTACTGGCCCGACCTCGGCTCGAGCATGAAGCCGCTCGGCGACGGCTTCATCAAGCTGGTCAAGATGATCATCGCCCCGGTGATCTTCCTGACCGTGGTCACCGGCATCGCCGGCATGTCGGACCTGAAGAAGGTCGGCCGCGTCGCCGGCAAGGCGATGATCTACTTCCTGACGTTCTCGACGCTGGCGCTGGCGGTCGGCATGATCGTCGGCAACGTGGTCCAGCCCGGCCACGGCCTGCACATCGACCCGGCCTCGCTGGATTCGAACGCGGTGTCCGGCTATGTCGCCAAGGCGCACGATTCGACCATCACCGGTTTCCTGATGAACATCATTCCGACCACGGTGCTCAGCCCCATGGTCAATGGCGACATCCTGCAGGTGCTGTTCGTCGCGGTGCTGTTCGGCATCTCGCTGGCGCTGGTGGGCGAGCGCGGCAAGCCGGTGGTCGATTTCCTGCAGGCGGTCACGCTGCCGGTGTTCCGCCTGGTGTCGATCCTGATGAAGGTCGCCCCGATCGGCGCGTTCGGCGCGATGTCGTTCACCATCGGCAAGTACGGCATCAAGTCGGTGGCCAACCTGGCGATGCTGGTCGGCACCTTCTATCTGACGTCGCTGCTGTTCGTGCTGATCGTGCTGGGGCTGGTGGCGCGCTACAACGGCTTCTCGATCGTCAAGCTGATCCGCTATATCCGCGAGGAACTGCTGCTGGTGCTGGGCACCAGCTCGTCGGAAGCCGCGCTGCCGACGCTGATGCAGAAGATGGAGAGGGCCGGCTGTGCCAAGTCGGTGGTCGGCCTGGTCGTGCCGACCGGCTATTCGTTCAATCTGGACGGCACCAATATCTACATGACGATGGCAGCGCTGTTCATCGCGCAGGCCTGCGACATCCACCTGTCGTTCGGCGACCAGATCCTGCTGCTGCTGGTCGCGATGCTCAGCTCCAAGGGCGCGGCCGGCGTGACCGGCGCGGGCTTCATCACGCTGGCGGCCACGCTGGCGGTGGTGCCGTCGGTGCCGGTCGCCGGCATGGCGCTGATCCTGGGCGTGGACCGCTTCATGTCGGAATGCCGCGCGCTGACCAATCTGGTCGGCAACGCGACCGCCGCGATCGTCGTCGCGCGCTGGGAAGGCGAGCTGGACAAGGATCAGCTGCGCAAGGCGATGGCCGGCGAGGCCGTCGCGCCCGCCGCGCCGAGTACGCCCGAGCTGACGCAGTCGGCGGCGTAAGCTTCCGCGGCGCTTGCTCGAATGCCGGACGCGGTCGATCGCGTCCGGCATTTTTTTGCGCATTGCGGTTCGCATTTGCCGCGTCTATGCTGGCATAGATCCATACGCGTCACTTTTCCGCCGGCACAGGCGGGCAAGGATGGGAACTCGATGCAGATTCGCCTCGATCCGGTCACCTCGGTGCTGATCGCCGTGCTGGTCCTGCTGCTCGGTACGCTGATCAATCGCCGGGTCGCCTTTCTGTCGCGCTACAACATTCCCGATCCGATCACCGGCGGGGTCCTGTTCGCCGCGGTCGCGGCGATCGCGGTCGCGCTGTTCGACTTCCGCGTCGTCATCGACGCCGCCATCAAGCCCGTGCTGCTGCTGATGTTCTTCGCCGGCGTCGGCATGGGCGCGGACCTGCGCGCGCTGAAGCAGGGCGGCAAAGCGCTGGTGATCTTCCTGATCGTGCTGTTTCCCTATATCGCGGTGCAGAACACCGTCGGCGTCGCGATGGCCAAGGCGATGGACCTGCATCCGATCTTCGGGCTGGTCGGCGGTTCGATCACGCTGGTGGGTGGGCACGGCACCGGCGCCGCCTATGCCGAGCGCTTCGCCGAGATCAACAATCTGCAGTCGGTGATGGAGCTGTCGATGACGGTGGCGACGATCGGCCTGATCGTCGGCGGCATCATCGCGGGGCCGGTCGCGCAGTACCTGATCTCGCGATATCGCCTGCGCTCGCAGGGCGAGGACGAAGCGAGCGTCGAGGCCGAGGCCCATGGTTTTCCGATCACGACCGTCGCGGCCGTTGGCGCGCTGGGCGGCATCCTGGTGGCGGTAGTGGTCGGACGCTGGCTCGCCTCGCTGTTCTCGGGCCAGGCCATCACCATCCCCGGCTTTCTCTGGTGCATGCTGACCGGCATCGTGATCCGCAACCTGCTGCCGCTGACCGGCGTGCGCTTCGACGACCGGCCGGCCGAGCTGATCTCCAATGTGAGCCTGTCGCTGTTCCTGGTGATGACGATGATGGCGCTCGACCTGGTCGACGTGGCGCTGTCCGCGGGTCCCTTCATCGCCATCATCGCGATGCAGGTGGTGTTTATCGTGCTGTATGTGGTGCTGGTCTGCTTCCGCTTCATGGGGCGCGACTACGAGGCCGCGGTGCTGTCTGCCGCCTTCATCGGCTTCAACATGGGCTCGACCGCCACCGCGATGGCCAATATGCAGGCGATCACCGCCAAGCACGGACCGGCACCGAAGAGCTTCGTGGTGGCGCCGCTGGCCGGCGCCTTCTTCGTCGACATCATGAATGCCTTCGTGCTGACGCTGATGCTGGCGATGCCATGGATGGGAGGCTGATCGTGCGCCGCCTGTTCTTCGCGCTGTTTGCCCTGATCGTCGCGTCGCTGCTGGCGGGATGCGAGCGCGGCCCGGACGCCGACGCGCTGCGCAAGGACGTCACCGCGCGGCTGGCGCAGGCGCTGCCGCCGGGAACGGTCGAGGTGGCGGACCTGCGGCGCCAGGGCTCGCAGACCGATCGGCGCGGTCCTCCGGGCGAAGACCGGCGTGTCGTCTACTTCGACGCCGAGCTGAAGCTGACGCGCGACTTCGACTTCGGCGCATGGGATGCGCCCGGCGTCGCTGGCCTGATCTCGGCGCTCGGTGCGGCGCCCAAGGGCGTGCAGGGCATTGCGCTGGGCGGCAACAAGGCGGGCGACATCATCCGCGCGCACGGCGCCGCGGTGTACCGCGAAGAAAATGGGCGATGGGTGCCGGTGGTGTCGGGCGGTTACCGTCCGGTCACGGCGCCCGCCTATGCCGCCAGCGCCCCGCAAGGCGCGGCCGCGATGCTGGAGGCCGTGCGCCGCATCGTCGAATCCGTGCCGGCCGAATCGTCGCCAGAGCAGCACGCGATGATCACGCAGGAACTTGCCGCCGCGCATGCCAGCATCCGCGCGCGGCTCGCTCGCGCCAAGCAGGGCTACCCGCTCGCAGCGGGCGCCGAGGGCGGGCAATACCTGCGTTTCGCCCAGGCCCTGGCCGCCAATCCCGGCGCGCGCGTGGTGCCGCTGGTCACGCGCGGCGGCGACGAGAACCTGCGCATGCTGCGCCAGGGCAAGGCCTCGCTCGCGCTGGCGCAGGCCGATGCGGCGCTCGACGCCTATCGCGGCGACGGCGACTTCGCCGCCGATGGCCCGTTCACCTCGCTGCGTGCGATCGGCAGCCTGTATCCCGAAGCCGTGCATGTCCTCGTGCGCGCCGATGCGGCCGTCAAGACGGTGGCGGACCTGCGCGGCAAGCGCATCGCGATCGGCGAGAAGGGCGGCGCGTCGCAGCGGACGGCCTTGCGTGTGCTCGCCGCGCACGGGCTGAAGCCAGCGGATTTTGCCGGGCGCGAACTCGGCATCAACGCCTCGCTGGTGGCGCTTCGGCAGGGCGAGGTCGATGCCGTGATCCAGATCATCGGCGTGCCGTCGGAGAGCATCCGCGACGCGCTGGCCGCGATTCCGCTGCGCCTGCTGCCGCTCGGCGACAAGGCCGCTGCCGCGCTCGCCGATTCGGGCCGCGGCTATTTCCGCTATACGGTGCCGGCCGGCACCTATGCGAACCAGGCCGCCAGCGTGGCCACCGTGGCCGTCGCCGCGCAATTGCTGGTGGCTGCCGATCTGTCCGACGCCGAGGTCGGCGCGATCGCGCGCAACGTGTATGCGCCGGGCGCGGACTTCACCGCGCGCGGCAGCGCGCAAGGCGCCCAGATCGCGCCGGCCACGGCGACGCAGGGGCTATCGGTGCCGCAGCATCTGGCGGCGGCCCGGGCGATCGAGGCGCTCATCAAGGGCGGCGCGCCGGCGCGGCAGGGGCGATGATGACCCATCGACGGGATCATGTCCCACGCCGTGCGCTCCCTCGCCGCGGCTTTTCCCCGCCTTCCATCTCCGCCGCCGCCAATCGCAGGCAATCGATCAGATGCTCCGCACTCGCGCCCAGCCCGGCCTCGCGCGAAGCCCGTAGCGTGATGATTCCAACCGGCGGCAGCTCGATCGGCACGGCGATGTTCACGACCTCGAGCCTGCCTTCTCTGGCGAACTGCTTCGCCACCGAGCGCGCCAGGAAGCCGACGGCCTCGCGCTGCGTGACGAAGGTCGAGACCGCCAGGTAGGACGAGGTCTCGATCCGGTCCGACGGCGGCTCCAGGCCCTGGGCGAGGAACGCCTGCTCCAGCTTGACCCGCAGCGAGGCCCAGGGCGGCGGCATCACGCAGGGCAGCTGCGCCAGGTCGGCCCAGCCGGCCTTGCGCTTGCCGGCGAGCGGATGCCCGGGACGGACCACGGCCACCATCGGCTCGTTGTACAGCGCCTCGGTCGCCAGGTCTGGCGCCGCATAGCCCGGCTCCAGCCGGCCCACGATCAGGTCCAGCTCGGACAGCCGCAGCTTGGGCAGCAGATGCGTGAGATCGCCTTCCTCGATCAGCACGCTGGCCTGCGCCGAGCGGGACTTCAGCCGCGCGGTGGCGCGCGCCAGCAGCACCGGCAGCGCCGCGCCCATCGCGCCGACGCGCACGCGCCCGGCCGCGCCGGTGTCGACGGCCTCGATCTCCTCGCGCGTGCGATCGTATTGCGCCAGCACGCGGCGGGAGAAGCGGATCAGCGCTTCTCCCGCCGCGGTCGGTTCGGTGCCGCGGGTCGAGCGGGAGAACAGCACCAGGCCGAGCATCTTCTCGACCTCGGTCAGCGTCTTGGACACGGCGGGCTGGCTGATCGACAGGAACTCGGCGGTCTTGCCGAGATGGCGGAACTCGTCGAGCGCCACCAGCAACTGCAGATGACGTAGCTTGATATTGGAGCGCAGCGCGCGGTCGATATGGGGCATGCCGCGCAGTCTACCGCGCCGCCTACTTAACGAAAAGGTTATGAAGCAATGACGATATTGGATTGGATCGTTATGTCGTAGCCGGACACAATGCCGCCCATGGCGTTGCCTCGATGCGCGCCGGCCACCACCGATAACACAGTGCGAGGACGACAATGAACCAAGGTTCCCCCACCAATCCCGCGCGCCGCCGCCTGATCCTGGGCGCCAGCGCCAGTGTCGCGACGGCCGCCGCGGCGGCTGCCACCGGCACCGCCGGCATGCTGCTGGCCCGCGGCGCCAGCGCCGCCACGTATCCCGAACGCCCGATCACCTTCATCTGCCCGTGGCCGGTCGGCGGCACCGCCGACCAGTCGATGCGCGCGCTGTGCCAGGTCGCCTCGGGCATCCTGAAGCAATCGATCGTCGTCGAGAACCGTGCCGGCGCCTCGGGCATGATCGGCACCCGCGCGCTGGCGCGGGCCAAGCCGGACGGCTACACCATCGGCCAGATTCCGATCTCGGTAACGCGCTTCTCGCAGCTGGGCATGCTGGAGATCGATCCGCGCACCGAGCTGACCTATCTGGCGCGCACCTCCGGGCAGACCTTCGGCATCGCGGTGCCGGCCAGTTCGCCGTACAAGACCCTGCAGGAAGTCGTCGCCGCGGCCAAGGCCAATCCGGCCAAGCTGACCTATGCCCACGCCGGCATCGGCGGGGCGACCCATGTCGGCATGGAGCAGTTCGCGCTGGCCGCCGGCGTGCGTTTCAACGCGATCGCCTACAAGGGCGGCTCGGCGGCGCTGCAGGATGTGCTCGGCGGTCAGGTGGACCTGCTGGCCGATTCGAGCTCGTGGGCGCCGCACGTCGAGTCCGGCAAGTTGCGGCTGCTGGCGACCTGGGGCGAGCAGCGCACGCCGCGCTTCAAGGACACGCCGACGCTGCGCGAACTCGGCTACGACGTCGTGGTGGAGGCGCCCAACGGCATTGGCGCGCCGAAGGGGCTGGACCCGGCCATCGAGAAGCAGCTGCGCGACGCCTTCCGCGCCGCGGTCGCCAGCAAGGAATTCAGGCAGGTGGCCGCGCGCATCGACGCGCCGGTGATGTACCTCGACGGCCCCGACTACAAGAAGTACGTGGCGACGGTCTACGAGCAGGAAACCCAGCTGATCCAGCGGCTCAAGCTGAAGGAAATGCTGCAGCAGAGCTGATCCCGCAAGCCGCCGCCCGCGGACCGCCGACCGCCGACCGCCGATTGCCGATTGCCCCCGCCAACCACAGGAACTGTTCGACGTGAACGTCAATGCCGTCATCCGCCTGCACGCCAACGACAACGTGCTGATCGCCCGCCAGGACCTGGCGCTGGGGCAGCCGCTGCCCGAGCTTGGCGTGCGCGCGCGGGCCCAGGTGCCGGCCGGCCACAAGATCGCCGCCTGCGCGATCCCGAAGGGCGAGCCGGTGCGCAAGTACGACACCGTGATCGGCGTGGCGGACCGCGATATCGCGCCGGGCGAGCACGTGCATTCGCATAACCTGAAGCTGGTCGATTTCTATCGCGACCCGGCTTTCTGCAGCGATGTGCGGCCGATCGACTATGTGCCCGAGGCCGAGCGCGCGACCTTCCAGGGTTTCGTGCGCGCCGACGGCCGCGTCGGCACGCGCAATTTCATCGGCATCCTGTCGTCGGTCAATTGCTCGGCCACGGTGATCCGGCATATCGCCGACCATTTCACGCGGGAGCGGCTCGCGGCCTATCCCAATGTCGACGGCGTGGTGGCGTTTGCCCATGGCACCGGTTGCGGCATGTCGTCGCCGAGCGAGCATTTCGATCTGCTGCGCCGCACGCTGGCCGGCTATGCGCGCCATCCGAATCTGGCGGGCGTGCTGATCGTGGGGCTGGGCTGCGAACGCAATCAGGTCGCCTCGCTGGTCGAGTCGCAGCAACTGGAGGCCGGCAGCCAGCTGCATACGATGGTGATGCAGGACACCGGCGGCACGCGCGAGACCATCGCCGCCGGTATCCGCGCGATCGAATCGATGCTGCCGGCAGCGAATGCCGCGCAACGCCAGCCGGTGTCCGCCAGCCATCTGAAGATCGGCCTGGAGTGCGGCGGCTCCGACGGGTTCTCCGGCATCACTGCCAATCCCGCATTGGGCGCGGCGATGGACATCCTGGTGCGCCACGGCGGCACCGCGATCCTGTCGGAAACGCCCGAGATTCATGGCGTCGAATACATGCTGACGCGGCGCGCCGTCACGCCGGAGGTCGGACAGAAGCTGCTGGACCGGCTGGCCTGGTGGGAGCGCTATACCGCCGGCCACAACGCGCAGTTCAACGGCGTGGTGGGCCACGGCAACCAGCAGGGCGGCCTCGCCAACATCTTCGAGAAGTCGCTGGGCTCGGCGATGAAGGGCGGCACCACGCCGCTGCAGGCGGTCTACCAGTACGCCGAGCCGATCGACAAGGCAGGCTTCGTCTTCATGGATTCGCCCGGCTACGATCCGGTGGCGGTCACCGGCCAGATTGCCAGCGGCGCCAACCTGATCTGCTTCACCACCGGCCGCGGCTCGATGTTCGGCTCCAAGCCCGCGCCGACGATCAAGCTGGCCTCCAACACGCCGATGTACCGGCGCCTGGCCGACGACATGGACATCAACTGCGGCGTCATCGTCGATGGCGAACTGACCGTCGCCGAGATGGGGCAGCGCATCTTCGAACATATCCTGCGCGTGGCCTCCGGCGACAAGACCCGCAGCGAGCTGCTCGGCCTGGGCGACAACGAGTTCGTGCCCTGGCATATGGGCATCGTCAGCTGATCGGCCATATGCGGTCGCTTGTGGCCGCCCGTGGCTGCTTGCGGCGGCTTTCGGCGTTTTCTACGGCCGCATGCGGCCACCTACGCCCGCATGCGGCCGCGTCCACCCGCTTACCGTCCTTCTCCAAGACCTCCATCGCATCATGTCCCTGCAGCTTTCCCACGCCGCGCTGCTGCGCGGCCAGAATCTGATCGGCGCCCAGTGGCAGCCCGCCGCGAGCGGTGAGCGCCTCGATGTCACCAATCCCGCGAACGGCGCGACGCTGACGCAGGTGGCGGACAGCGGCGCCGACGATGCGCGCCGCGCCGCAGATGCCGCGCACGCGGCCTTCACCGACTGGAGCCGCCGCCCGGCCCGGGAGCGCGCGCGTCTGCTGCAGCGCTGGCATGCGCTGATCCTCGAGCACCAGGAAGACCTGGCTCGCATCATCTCCGCCGAGCAGGGCAAGCCGATGCACGAGAGCCGCGGCGAGGTGCAGTACGGCGCCGCGTACGTCGAATGGTTCGCCGCCGAGGCGGTTCGCATCTGCGGCGACATCGTGGCCGAGGCCGTGCCGGGCCGAAAGATGCTGGTGCTGAAGGAACCGGTCGGCGTGGTGGCGGCGATCACGCCGTGGAACTTCCCGCTGGCGATGATCGCGCGCAAGATCGCGCCGGCACTGGCGGCCGGCTGCACGGTGGTCGCCAAGCCGGCCGAGGACACGCCGCTGACCGCGCTGGCGCTCGTGTATCTGGCCGAGCTTGCCGGCGTGCCCGCGGGCGTGCTGAACATCGTCACCGCCTCGCGCGAACGCACGCCCGAAGTCGTCGACGTCTGGCTCGCCGACAGCCGCGTGCGCAAGATCACGTTCACCGGTTCGACCCCGGTCGGCAAGCATCTGGCGCGGGAGTCGGCGCCGACGCTGAAGAAGCTGTCGCTGGAGCTCGGCGGCAACGCGCCCTTTATCGTGTTCGAGGATGCGGACCTCGACGCCGCGGTCGAAGGGCTGATGGCATCGAAGTTCCGCAACGGCGGCCAGACCTGCGTCTGCCCCAACCGCATCTACGTGCACGAGGCCGTCCACGACGATTTCGTCGAACGGCTGGCGCGCCGCGTCGAGGCGCTGAAGGTCGGCCCCGCCAGCGAGGAGGGCTCGCAGATCGGCCCGATGATCAATGCGCGCGCGGTCGACAAGATCGCCCGCCATGTCGAGGATGCCGTGGCCCGGGGCGCGCGCGTCGTCACCGGCGGCAAGCGCGTGCGTATCGCGGACGGTCCGCATTACTACGCGCCCACCGTGCTGGTCGGCGCCACGCCGCAGATGGCATTGTCCTGCGAGGAAACCTTCGGCCCGGTCGCGCCGATCTTCCGCTTCGCGAGCGAGGACGAGGTGATCGGCCACGCCAACGACACGCCGTTCGGCCTGGCCGCCTACTTCTATTCGAACGATGTGCGCCGCATCTGGCGCGTCGCACAGGCGCTGGAGACCGGCATCGTCGGCATCAACGAGGGCGCCATCGCGGCCGAGGCGGCGCCGTTCGGCGGCGTCAAGGAGTCCGGTTACGGCCGCGAGGGCTCGCGCCATGGACTGGACGATTATCTGCATTTGAAGTATTTGTGCCAGGGGCAACTGGACTGAGGCCGGCCGCAGCCATACAACGCCGCAGGCAACCGTACAAGGCCGTACGACGCCGTACAAGGCTCGGTCGCCAGGCCCATCGAACCCGCATTGCTTTGACAGGACCCGTCATGCCCGCATCCAATCCCTTCAAGACCGCATTGGCCGCCCGCCGGCCGCAAATCGGCCTGTGGCTGTCGATGGCCGACCCGTATCTGGCCGAGGTTGCAGCCACGGCCGGCTTCGACTGGCTGCTGATCGACGGCGAGCACGCCCCCCAACGATGTGCGCAGCATCCTGGCCCAGCTGCAGGCGGTCTCCGCCTATCCGAGCGCGCCGGTCGTGCGCGCCGTGGCGGGCGATGTCCCGCTGATCAAGCAGCTGCTCGATATCGGCGCGACCACGCTGCTGGTGCCGATGGTCGATACCGCCGAGCAGGCGCGCATGCTGGTCAGCGCGACGCGTTATCCGCCGCAGGGCATCCGCGGCGTCGGCAGCGCGGTGGCGCGGGCCTCGCGCTGGAGCGGCCGTGCAGACTATCTCGATGTCGCTGACGACGAGGTCTGCCTGCTGGTGCAGGCCGAGACGGTGACCGCGCTGGCGAATCTGCAAGAGATCTGCGCGGTCGATGGCATCGACGGCGTCTTTATCGGACCGGCCGATCTGGCCGCGTCGATGGGGCATCGCGGCAATCCCGGCCACCCGGAAGTGCAGGCGGCCATCGAGAACGCGATGCGCACCATCGTGGCCAGCGGCAAGGCCGCGGGCACGCTGACGTCCGATGCCGCACTGGCGCGGCGCTATCTGGAGCTGGGCTGCACCTTCGTCGCCGCTGGCGTCGACGTGCTGCTGTTCGCCAAGGCCGCGCGCCAGCTGGCCGCTTCCTTCCGCGAGGACGGCGCCGTCCCCGCACAACGGCCCTCCGCCGCCTACTGAACGCTTTTGCCGCTTCCTTCGCATCATGTCCCTGGATAGTTCCACTCGCGACGCCACGCTGCGCGCCCTGCAAGCCATCGTCGGCGACAACGCCTGCCTCGTCGCCGACGCCGATACCGAGTCCTATGTCACCGATTACCGGCGCATCAGCCGCGGCAAGGCCAGCGTGGTGGTGCTGCCGTCGAGCACCGAGCAGGTCGCCGCGGTGATGGCGTGGTGCCATGCGCACGACGTGCCCGTGGTGCCGCAGGGCGGCAATACCTCGCTGATGGGCGGCGCGGTGCCGGACACGCGCGGCGATGCCGTGGTGCTGAACCTGAGCCGCATGAACCGCGTGCTGGCGATCGACACCGTCAACGACACGCTGACGGTGCAGGCCGGCGTGACGCTGGCCGCCGCCCGCGCCGCGGCCGAGGAGGGCGGGCGCCTGTTTCCGCTGCGGATCGGCTCCGAGGGTTCGTGCCAGATCGGCGGCAATCTGTCGACCAATGCGGGCGGTACCGCGGTGCTGCGCTACGGCAATATGCGCGATCTGGTGCTCGGCATCGAGGCGGTGCTGCCCGATGGGCGCATCTACTCGTCGCTGCGCGGCCTGCGCAAGGACAACACCGGCTACGACTTGAAGCACCTGTTCATCGGCGCCGAAGGGACGCTCGGCATCATCACGGCCGCGGTGCTGAAGCTGATGCCGCAGCCGCGTGCGAGCGCGGTGGCCTTCGTCGCGGTGGCGTCGCCGGATGCGGCCGTGCGCCTGCTGGGCGAGGCCAAGCGGCTGTCGGGCGGGGCCGTCACGGCCTTCGAGCTGATTTCGGGCCCGGCGCTTGACCTGGTGCTCGACTATCTGGGCAATGTCGCGTCGCCGCTGGCGCAGCGGCACGAGTGGATGGTGCTGATCGAGTTGAGCTCGGGCGCGGACGCCGCCAGCCTCGAGGCGACGCTGCTGGAAATCCTCGAAAGAGGCTACGAACAGCAGCTGGTGCAGGATGCCGCGATCGCGGCCAGCGTCGCCGACGCGCAGACCTTCTGGCGCATCCGCGAGGAAATCTCGGACGCGCAGACGCGCACCGGCGGCAGCATCAAGTGCGATGTGTCAGTGCCGCTGTCGCGCATCGCGGACTTCGTCGACGAGGCCTCGCGCCGCGTGCTGGAACTGGTGCCCGATGCCCGCATGGTGATCTACGGCCATATGGGCGACGGCAACGTCCACTTCAATCCGCTGCGGCCGAAGGACGCCGACGCGAAGGCCTTCCTCGCGCAGTGGTACAAGCCGGTATCCGATCTGGTCGATGGCCTCGCCCACGGCGAAGGCGGCTCGATCTCGGCCGAGCATGGCATCGGCGCGGTCAAGCGCGACGATCTGCGGCGCTACAAGTCGCAGGTCGAGCTCGAGCTGATGTGGCAGGTCAAGCGGGCGCTGGACCCGAAGAATCTGCTGAATCCGGGCAGGGTGTTGCCGGCGATGGGCGAGGGCGGCTGAGGTTTCGGACCGCTGCCCCTGGCATCCGGGCGGCGGTTTGAGCCGGCAGGGCTAGCCGGCAGGTTCAAGCTGGGCTGTTCAAGCGGGCACGCTCAGGGCGAGACGTCCGAACCGCCACGTTCGAGCCGGCACGTTCAAGCCGGCTCGGCCGCCGGCTCCGACAGCCGCAGCGTGCGCAGCACCGCCTTGGCCACGCCATACGCGCTGCCCGGGTTCTGTCCGGTGATCAGGCGCCCGTCCTCGACCACATAAGGCGCGAACGGCAGCATTGCCTTGCTGTATTGCGCGCCGCGCTTGCCGAGCTCCTGTTCGAGCCCGAACGGCACCGCAAAGTCGCGCTTGGCCATGATCTCCTCGTTCCACGAGAAGCCGGTCACGCGCTTGCCCTGCACCAGCAGCTCGCCATTGCCGAGCCTGACGTCCAGCAGCCCGGCCGGACCGTGGCAGACCGCGGCCACGACGCGGCCCTGCTCGTACATCGCCGCGATCAGCCGCGCCAGCGGCTCGCAACCCGGGAAGTCGAACATCACGCCATGCCCGCCGGTCAGGTAGATGGCATCGAACTCGCCTGGATCGATCGACGCCACGTTGACCGTGTCGTTCAGCAGGTCCATGAAGATCCGGTCCTCATAGCGTTTGAAAACACTGCTGCGCATGCCGGCACTTCGTGCAAGTTCCGACAGCATCAGGCTCTCGGGATCGATCGGGATCATGCCGCCCGACGGCGACGCCAGCTGCAGCGTATGGCCCGCTTCCTCGGCCACATCCCAGAAGTGCGTGAGTTCGCTGAGCCACAGGCCGGTACGAAAGCCCACCTTTTGATACTGGTCGACGTTGGTCGCGACCACCAGGATTCGGCGTTGCGCTGGCATGGGTGCCTCCTGTTTTTCGGGGGGAAGTTCGAAAGCTGCAAGAAGCGTTCCGCATGGCAAGCGATACGGTGGCGCTTGTCCGAGAATCGCCGCTTTGTGCCTCGTTCAGGGGGCCATTGCAAGGACCAGCCCGTGGCACGACCTTACTTCCCGCCTGTAGCGGTCGAGGGCGAGCTCATCGATTTCGCACACCTGGAGCCGTTTTCTTTGGCAGTTGAAAGCCGCCTCGCCAAGAAGACGCTTCGCATGCACGTCACCTTTTCGAATCATTGCTTCACGAAAAGGTGCCTGGATGAGATGCCCGGTTCAAGACGCCCTATCTTTGACGGCACCACGAACCGGCCACGTGCCTTTTGTCCGGCGCGCTACCGCCTGTCCCGAAAGCTTCCCAGTGTGATCCGTGCGCTCAATCATCCGAAGGCGAAAGTGTGGCAAACGTCGTCGCGACGTAACTGGGCCTACTCGATGACCGTAGAGGGCCCCAAAGGTCCATATCACGTGTTCTTTGAAGTCCGCCGACCCGTGGCAGACCGGAGGCGGTCCCAGGATCTGAATCTGATCGTGGAGAGCGCCTACCACCAGACCGAAAGGGCGCCGGTCCTTCTTGGTTCCATCGGCTTCGTCTTGCTGTGTGGAAAGGTGTATCTGGGCCACCCAGTCGCGACCAAAAGGTAGGCGAACAGTAAAAAAGGCGCCACTGGGGCGCCTTTCTGTGCAGCAGATCCGGACACCACTTTCGACCCGCCTTGCGCG
Source organism: Cupriavidus sp. H18C1 (assembly GCF_049311595.1). Classification (NCBI taxonomy): domain Bacteria; kingdom Pseudomonadati; phylum Pseudomonadota; class Betaproteobacteria; order Burkholderiales; family Burkholderiaceae; genus Cupriavidus; species Cupriavidus sp. H18C1. The sequence goes on along the minus strand of NZ_CP186009.1, from coordinate 1,860,228 downwards.
AGTACGGCTTTCGCCGCTGGGAAGCGCTCGATCTCATCCGGTCAGTCGCTTCGATCCAACGAATCTAAACGAGTTGGGCAATCCCGTCAATCGCAGCAGGGAGCGAAGCTGGCTAAAAGATGCGGGTTAACCCTTGCTCACGTAAACTCTATTTTCATGGCACGGCTATTGCGTGTAAATTTGTTTACATCGATAGCCGTTCACCGGATGCACCAATTTGCGTCCGGCCCACCGCAGAGCCATGACTGCTTCCCGTCCGGACCCGGCTGCCAGGCCGGCCGATTCCGTGCCAGACGCCATGCCGGAGACCACGGTCTCCCAGCGCATCGCGAAGGTGTTTCCGTCGCTGACGCCGGCGCACCAGCGCATGGCGGATTACGTGCTGGCGAACCCGTTCCGCGCGGCGACGATGCGCATCGACGAGTTCGCGCAGGCGGTGCAGGTGTCGGTGGCGACGGCGAACCGCTTTGCCCATGCGCTGGGCTTCGACGGCTACCCGCAGTTCCGCGCCGAACTGGTGCGCGGTTTCGAGGCCACGCTGGCGCCGGTCGAGAAGCTGCGCACCGAACTGGAGCGCCCGGCCACCGTCACGGAAATCATCGCCGCCTCGCTGGAGGAGAACGAGCGCAACCTGCAGGCGACCCGCCGCGCGCTCGATGCCGATGCCTGCGAACGCGCGGTGACGGCGATCCTCGAGGCCGAGCACGTCTATGTGCTGGGCTTCGGCGCGAGCGGCTATCTGGCCGGCCTGCTGCAGCACGGGCTCGACATGTACTGCCGCACGGTGATCACGGTCGCCGGCGTCGGTGGTGCGTCCACGGCGGCGCGGCAGCTGTTCAAGCTGACCAGCCGCGATCTGGTGATCCCGATCGCCTTTCCCCGCTATGTCTATGACAGCGTCGAGCTGACCGAGCGCGCCCGCGCCCACGGCGCCCGCATCCTGGCGCTGACCGACGGACCGACCTCGCCGCTGGCGCCGTTTGCCGATATCGCGCTCTACGTCAGCGCCGGCCGGCAGCTGTCGCCGAACTCGGATGCGGCCGTGCTGGCGATGATCGAGGCGCTGTGCGGCGCGGTGGCACACCGCGCCACCGGCTCGGTCAAGGCCGCCGCCGACATGACCGAATTCGTGCTGCCCTGGCTGCATCAGACCCACGCCCGCGGCGACTCCAGCCGCACCGCCGCGGCCGGCGACACCCAATCCAAGCCCCGTCCGGGCTCCGGCAAGGCGCCACGGCGCCGGCGGCCGGACCCCGGCACCGAATAACGCCCCCCGAGCCTTACCCAGTTGCCTGCCGTGCAGGCCGACCAAGCACCATGAACGCAGACCGATCGACCTCCAAGCCCACGGCCGTGATCGCCATCCATGGCGGGGCCGGCACCATTACCCGCGCCGCGATGGACGCGGACAAGGAAGCCCAATACATCGCCGCGCTCGAACAGGCCCTGCGCGCGGGCCAGCGCCTGCTGGCCGATGGGGCCAGCGCGGTCGAAGCCGTGACCGAAGCGGTGCGGCTGCTCGAGGACTGCCCGCTGTTCAATGCCGGCAAGGGCGCCGTGCTGACCAACGCCGGCACCTATGAGCTCGACGCCGCGGTGATGGACGGCGCCACCCGCGACGCCGGCGCGGTGGCCTGCGTCAAGCGCCTGCGCAATCCGGTGCTGGCGGCGCGCGCGGTGATGGAGCGCAGCGAGCATGTGCTGTTCGCCGCCGACGGCGCCGAAGCCTTCGCGCAGGCGCAGGGCCTGCCGCTGGTCGAGGCGGACTACTACTACACGCCGGAGCGCCACGCGCAATGGCAACGCGCCCGCGCGGGCAGCGGCATGGCCCTGCTCGATCACGACGCCGCCGCGCTGGCCGCGCGCCCCGACGCCGATGAGGCGGGCGGCGAGCCGCTCGATCCCGGCACCAAGTTCGGCACCGTCGGCGCGGTCGCGCTCGACGCCCAGGGCCGGCTCGCCGCGGCAACGTCCACCGGCGGCATCACCAACAAGCAGCTAGGCCGCGTCGGCGATACGCCGGTGATCGGCGCCGGCTGCTATGCCGACGAACTGGTGGCGGTGTCGACCACCGGCACCGGCGAGATGTTCATCCGCGCCGTGGCGGCCTACGACATCTCGGCGCGCATGCGCTATGCCGGCAGCTCGCTGGAGGCCGCGACGCACGCGGTCGTGATGCAAAGCCTGCCGGCGATCCAGGGCCGGGGCGGGCTGGTGGCGATCGACGCGGCCGGCAATGTCGCGCTGCCGTTCAACACCGAAGGCATGTACCGCGGCCATGCCCGCGTCGGCGAGCCGGTCCACGTGGCGATCTACCGCTGACCCCATGCCCGCAGGTTTCGAGGAACACTCCATGGCTACATCGACTTCCGCGTCTTCCGCGCCTTCCGCATCCGGCCTGGCGCTGCCGCCGCAGCGCGTCGTGTCCGTCAACGACCTGACGGTGCGCTTCGCCACCTCCGAACGCACCGTCGAAGCCGTGCGCGGGCTGTCCTTCCATATCGACCGCGGCGAAACGCTGGCCGTGGTCGGCGAGTCCGGCTCGGGCAAGTCGGTGACCTCGCTGGCACTGATGCGCCTGGTCGAACATGGCGGCGGGCGCCTGGCCAGCGGCAGCATGCTGCTGCGCCGCCGTGGCGGCGAGGTGCTCGACCTCGCCAGCGCGGACAGCGGCACGATGCGCGGCATCCGCGGTGCCGATATCGCGATGATCTTCCAGGAGCCGATGACCTCGCTCAATCCGGTGTTCCCGGTCGGCGAGCAGATCGCGGAATCGATCCGCCTGCATCAGAACAAGAGCCGCGCGGCGGCCCGCGCCGAGGCCCTGCGGATGCTCGAACTGGTGCGCATCCCCGAGGCGCGCCGCGTGCTGGACCGCTATCCGCATCAGCTGTCCGGCGGCATGCGCCAGCGCGTGATGATCGCGATGGCGCTGTCGTGCCGGCCCGCGCTGCTGATCGCCGACGAGCCGACCACGGCGCTGGACGTCACCATCCAGGCCGAGATCCTGCAGCTGATCCGCAATCTGCAGGCCGAGATGCAGATGGGCGTGCTGTTCATCACGCACGACATGGGCGTGGTGGCCGAAATGGCGGACCGCGTGCTGGTGATGTACCGCGGCGAGAAGGTCGAGGAGGGCGAGGCGCCGACCGTGTTCGCGCGGCCCGCGCATCCCTACACGCGCGCACTGCTGTCGGCGGTGCCCAAGCTGGGCGCGATGGCGGGCACCGATTTGCCGGCCAAGTTTCCGCTGGTGCGCGTCGAGGGCGGCGATGGGCATGCGGGTGCCGATGTCCGCGGCGATACGCCGGCCGCGGCGACGCGTCCCGATGCCTCGGCCCAGCCGATCCTGCGCGTGCGCGATCTCGTGACCCGCTTCGACGTGCCGGGTGGGCTGTTCGGACGGCCGACGCGCCGCGTGCATGCGGTCGAGCGCGTCAGCTTCGATCTGTATCCCGGCGAGACGCTGGCGCTGGTCGGCGAATCGGGCTGCGGCAAATCGACGACGGGCCGCTCGCTGCTGCGGCTGGTCGACAGCCAGAGCGGCACCATCGAATTTGCCGGCCAGAACATCGGCGAACTGTCGGGGCCCGCGCTGCAGAGCCTGCGCCGCAATATCCAGTTCATTTTCCAGGACCCGTTCGCCTCGCTCGATCCGCGCGTGCCGGTCGGCTATTCGATCATGGAGCCGCTGCTGGTGCACAAGGTCGCCAGCGGCAAGGAGGCCGAGCAGCGCGTGGCGTGGCTGCTCGACAAGGTCGGCCTGTCGCCGACCCATGCCGCCCGCTATCCGCACGAGTTCTCGGGCGGCCAGCGCCAGCGCATCTGCATCGCGCGCGCCCTGGCGCTGAACCCGAAGGTCGTGATCGCCGACGAGTCGGTGTCGGCGCTGGACGTCTCGATCCAGGCGCAGATCGTCAACCTGATGCTCGACCTGCAGCGCGAGATGGGCATCGCCTTCCTCTTCATCTCGCACGATATGGCGGTGGTCGAACGCGTCAGCCATCGGGTCGCGGTGATGTATCTGGGGCAGATCGTCGAGATCGGCCCGCGCCGCGCGATCTTCGAGAATCCGCAGCATCCCTATACGAAGAAGCTGATGTCCGCGGTGCCGGTGGCCGACCCCGCGCGCCGGCATCTGCGGCGCGAGCCGCAGGCCGACGAGCTGCCGAGCCCGATCCGCGCGATCGGCGACGAGCCGGTGGTGCAGCCGCTGGTGGCCGTCGCCCCGGACCACTTCGTTGCCCGGCACGCCGTGGGCGGCGCCTATTGAGCCAACCCGTATCGAGTCGAGCCGAATTGAGTCGACCCGAATTGAGTCAACCGTATTGAGCCAACCCGGGCTGCAAGGCCGCCAAGAGCCGACCCAGCCCCATCACCCTGCCAGTCTTACCAAGGAGAATCGACAATGATGCAAGCCAGTTTGTCCCGATGTGGCGCGGCGCGCCTGTTTGCCGGCGGCCTGCTGATGGCCGCGTTTGCGGCCGGACCGGCCTTCGCCGCCAAGGATGCGGTGATGGCGGTGGCCTCGACCTTCACCACGCTCGATCCCTACGATTCGAACGACACGCTGTCGCAGGCGGTTTCCAAGAGCTTCTACCAGGGCCTGTTCGGCCTGGACAAGGACATGAAGCTGGTCAACGTGCTGGCCGACAGCTATGACGTCAGCAAGGACGGACTGGTCTACACGATCAAGGTCAGGAAGGGCGTCAAGTTCCACGACGGCACCAGCTTCGACGCCACCGCGGTCAAGGCCAACCTGGACCGCGTCACCGACCCGGCCAACAAGCTCAAGCGCTACACACTGTTCAACCGCGTCGCGCGCACCGACGTAGTCGACCCGACCACGGTCAAGATCACGCTGAAGGAGCCGTTCTCGCCGTTCATCAACGTGCTGGCGCATCCGTCGGCCGTGATGATTTCGCCGGCCGCGCTGAAGAAGTACGGCAAGGACATCGCCTTCCACCCGGTCGGCACGGGCCCCTTCGAATTCGTCGAGTGGAAGCAGCCCGACCACCTGCGCGGCAAGAAGTTTGCCGGCTACTGGAAGAGCGGCCTGCCGAAGATCGACACCATCACCTGGAAGCCGGTGGTCGACAACAACAGCCGCTCGGCCATCATGCAGACCGGCGAGGCGGACTTCGCCTTCAGCATTCCGTTCGAGCAGGCCGCGGTGCTCAAGGCCAGCCCGAAGGTTGATCTGATCGCCGCGCCGTCGATCATCCAGCGCTACCTGTCGCTCAACACGCAGGTCAAGCCGTTCAACGATCCCAAGGTGCGCCAGGCGATCAACTACGCGATCAACAAGCAGGCGCTGGCCAAGGTGGCGTTCGCCGGCTATGCGGTGCCGGCCGAAGGCGTGGTGCCGCCGGGCGTCGATTTCGCGGAGAAGCTGGGCCCGTGGCCGTACGATCCGGCCAAGGCCCGTGCGCTGCTGAAGGAGGCCGGCTATCCGAACGGCTTCGAAACCACGCTGTGGTCGGCCTATAACCACACCACCGCGCAGAAGGTGATCCAGTTCGTGCAGCAGCAACTGCAGCAGGTCGGCATCAAGGCCTCGGTGCAGGCGCTCGAGGCCGGCCAGCGCGTCGAGAAGGTCGAGAGCGTGCCCAAGCCGGAAGACGCGGGCGTGCGCATGTACTACGTCGGCTGGTCCTCGTCGACCGGCGAATCGGACTGGGCGCTGCGTCCGCTGCTGGCGTCCGAATCGATGCCGCCGAAGCTGCTGAACACGGCGTACTACAAGAGCGACCAGGTCGATGCCGATATCGCCGGCGCGCTGCGCACCACCGATCGCAACGAGAAGGCGCGGCTGTACAAGGACGCGCAGCAGCGCATCTGGGCCGACGCGCCGTGGGCCTTCCTGGTGACCGAGCAGGTGCTGTATGCCCGCAGCAAGCGGCTGAGCGGCGCCTACGTGATGCCCGACGGCTCGTTCGAGTTCGAGAACATCGATATCAAGGGCAGCTCGCAGTAAGCCGCGCAGCGCCGCCCGCCCCAGGTATGCGGGGGCGGGGCGGGCGGCCGGCGGTCTTTGCAGCCACCCTCATTGCCATTGTTGCAAGCCCCCCCGGTGTCCGCGCCGATCGCACCCCTGATCGGCGCAGACCCACGGAGTCGTCATGTTGAATTACTTTCTGAAGCGCGTGTTGGGCGTGGTGCCGACGATGCTGATCGTCGCGGTGCTGGTCTTCCTGTTCGTGCACCTGCTGCCCGGCGATCCGGCGCGGCTGGCCGCGGGGCCGGAGGCCGATGCCGCCACCGTCGAACTGGTGCGCAAGGACCTGGGCCTGGACAAGCCGCTGCACGAGCAGTTCGTCACCTTCTTCGGCAATGCGCTGCAAGGGGAATTCGGCACCTCGCTGCGCACCAAGCGTCCGGTCAGCGAGGAGATCGGCGACCGCTTCTATCCGACGCTGTGGCTGACCGTCGCCTCGATGCTGTGGGCCGTGGTGTTCGGCATGCTGATCGGCATCGGCTCGGCGGTCTGGCGCAATCGCTGGCCCGACCGCATCGGCATGACGCTGGCGGTGTCGGGCATCTCGTTCCCGGCCTTCGCGCTCGGCATGCTGCTGATGGAGATCTTCTCGGTCCAGCTCGGCTGGCTGCCGTCGATCGGCGCGGAAAGCTGGAAGCACTACATCCTGCCGTCGCTGACGCTCGGCGCCGCGGTGGCCGCGGTGATGGCGCGCTTTACGCGGGCATCGTTCGTCGAGGTGCTGCAGGAGGATTACGTGCGCACGGCGCGCGCCAAGGGCGTGCGCGAGTCGCTGGTGGTCGCCAAGCACTGCCTGCGCAACGCGATGATCCCGGTCGTCACGATGATGGGCCTGCAGTTTGGCTTTCTGCTCGGCGGCTCCATCGTCGTCGAGAAGGTGTTCAACTGGCCCGGCCTCGGCCGGCTGCTGGTCGATGCCGTCGAGATGCGCGACTACCCGGTGATCCAGGCCGAGGTGCTGCTGTTCTCGCTCGAATTCATTCTGATCAATCTGGTGGTGGATCTGCTGTACACGGTGATCAACCCCACCATCCGATACAAGTGAGGCCGTCCATGACCGAGCTATCGACCGTGGCCAACGAGGCCGCCGTGCCGGGCGCCGCGGCGCAGGCCGAGCCCGTGCGCACGCCGTGGAGCGAATTCTGGCGCAAGTTCCGCCGTCAGCATCTGGCGCTGGCCGCCGGCGTGTTCGTGATCCTGCTGGTGATCGTCGCCGTGCTGTCGCCGCAGCTGGTGCCATACGATCCCGAGAACTACTTCGACTATGACGCGCTGAACGCCGGGCCGTCGGCGGCGCACTGGTTCGGCGTCGATTCGCTGGGCCGCGACATCTTCAGCCGCATCCTGGCCGGCACGCGCATCTCGCTGGCCGCCGGCTTCTTCTCGGTGATCGTCGGCGCCATCGTCGGCACGCTGCTGGGCCTGCTGGCCGGCTACTACGAGGGCTGGTGGGACCGGATCGTGATGCGGATCTCCGACGTGCTGTTCGCGTTTCCGGGCATCCTGCTGGCGATCGGCATCGTCGCCATCCTGGGCAACGGCATGGTCAACGTGGTGTTCGCGGTGGCGATCTTCAGCATCCCGGCGTTCGCGCGGCTGGTGCGCGGCAACACGCTGATGCTCAAGCGCCTGACCTATATCGAGGCCGCGCGCAGCATCGGCGCGTCCGACTGGACCATCCTGATGCGGCATATCCTGCCGGGCACGATCTCGTCGATCGTCGTCTATTTCTCGATGCGGATCGGCACCTCGATCATCACCGCGGCCAGCCTGTCCTTCCTGGGCCTGGGCGCGCAGCCGCCGACGCCGGAGTGGGGCGCGATGCTGAACGAAGCGCGCGCCGACATGGTCACCGCCCCGCATGTGGCGATCTTCCCCAGCCTGGCGATCTTCCTGACCGTGCTCGCGTTCAACCTGCTGGGCGACGGGCTGCGCGACGCGCTCGATCCGAAGATCGACCGTCGCTGATGGGGATCGTTGCGATGCCTGATGAACCTGCCGTCGCGACGGGCTTGCCGCCACCGGGTTTGCCGCCGCATATCGGCGAGCTGCCCGCCGGCGCGCGCAATGCGATCACCGATGTGCCGGGCGTTCGCGTGGGCCATTGCACGCTGGCCGATGGCGCGGTGCAGACCGGCGTCACCGTGGTGCTGCCGCACGCCCGCGATCCGTATCTTGACAAGGTGCCGGCCGCGGCCGCGGTGCTCAATGGCTTCGGCAAGAGCATCGGGCTGGTGCAGGTCGACGAGCTCGGCGTGCTGGAGACGCCGATCGCGCTGACCAACACCTTTGCGGTCGGCGCGGTGGCGCAGGCGCAGATCCGGCAGGCGATCGCGGCCCACGCCGAGATCGGCCGCGGCTGGCCCACCGTCAATCCGCTGGTGTTCGAATGCAATGACGGCTATCTGAACGACATCCAGGCGATGGCCATCGGCGAAACGCACTATCTGCAGGCCTGCGCCGCAGCCGGCGCCGATGTTGCGCAGGGCGCGGTCGGGGCAGGGCGCGGCATGTCGGCGTTCGGCGTCAAGGGCGGCATCGGCACGGCGTCGCGGGTGGCGGGGCCTCACCGCGTGGGTGCGCTGGTGCTGGTCAACTACGGCACGCCGGCGATGCTGACGGTCGCCGGCAGGCGGGTCGGTGCCGAACTGGCGCAGCGGCTGGCCGCGCCCTCCGCGACGGACGCTACTGCAACGGACGCCGCCGCAACGAACGCCGCCGCAACGGACGCTGCGCCCGCTGCAACGGACGCGGGGCGGGCCGCAACTGGCGCCGCGCAGACTGCCGCTGACGCCGCGCCGGAGAAGGGCTCGATCATCATGATCGTCGCCACCGACGCGCCGCTCGATTCCCGCCAGCTGGGACGGCTGGCGCGGCGCGCCGGCGCGGGGCTGGCTCGCACCGGGTCGGTCTACGGCCATGGTTCCGGCGATATCGCGCTGGCCTTCAGCACCGCCTACACCGTGCCGCACGACGCCGCCACGCCGATGCCTGCCATCGCGATGGTCCACGAAACCGCGCTCGATCCGCTGTTCCACGCCGTGGCCGACAGCGTCGAGCAGGCCATCCTGCATGCGCTGTGGCATGCCGAGACCGTCAGCGGCCGCGACGGCCATTGCCGCCGCAGCCTGCTGTCGTGGATGCCTGAATTGAATTCCGCCGACTGAACCGCGCACGCCGCCGCTGCGGTCGGCGCGCGCCATTCCTGCGTGCGTCGCCGCTGCGTTTTGCGCGCGCCATTCCCATGAAGATCCTGATTTCCACCGATATCGAGGGCGTCGCCGGCGTCTTCCATCCCGAACAGACGCGCCCGGGCAATGGCGAGTACGAGCGTGCCCGTGCCTGGATGACGCGCGAGGCCGATGCCGCCGCGCGGGGCGCCTTCGCTGCCGGGGCCGAGGCCGTCTGGGTCAACGACTCGCATGGCGGCTTTCGCAACCTGCTGCCCGACCTGCTGGACCCGCGCGTGCGCATCGTGCTCGGCAAGCCGCGCTACGCAGGCATGATGAGCGGGATCGAGCAGGATTGCGACGGCGTGCTGATGATCGGCTATCACGGCCGCGCGCAAGGCCGCGGCATCCTGGCGCATACGATCAACAGCAGCGCGTTCGCCAGCGTGACGATCGGCGGCATCGAACTCGGCGAAGCGGGGCTGTACGCCGCGCTGGCGGGCGAGGCCGATGTGCCGGTGCTGATGGCGAGTGGCGACGATGTCTTCGTCGAGGAAACGTCGGCGCTGATGCCGTGGGTGCGCTACGTGGCCACCAAGCGCGCGCAGGGGCAGGGCAGCGGGGATTCGATGACGCCGGCGGCTGCGTGCGAGGCGATCGGCGCGGCCGCGCAGGCCGCGGTCCGCGCGCTGCGGGCCGATCCGGCCGCGGCCCGACCCTTCACCATTCCTGGCCCAGTCACGTGCCAATTGCGGACCCTGACGCCCGCGCACGCCGACCTGTTCTGCCAATGGCCGACGCTGCGGCGGCTCGATGGCGTCACGCTGAGTTTCGATGCGCCCAGCGTGACCGACGCGGTGCGCATGCTGAACTGCCTGTCGGCGATGTCGTTCATGCTGCGCTAGCGGCGAATGGGGCAGCGTGGGTTTTCTCCCCTCTCCCGCTTGCGGGAGAGGGGCGGGAGAGAGAGCAAACGGCAGCCGCTATGTCGCTGCAGTTTGAAACCACCTCCTTCTCCCCAACCCTCGCCCCCGTGAGGGGGGAGGGAGAATTCCGCCGGCAAGAATCAGTGCCAGCGGTCCGCCGGCGCCCGGCCTCAAGCCACCGGCAACGTCTTGCTGAACACGCTGACGCCATCGAGGTCGCGCAGGTCCACCGTCAGCGCCTTCGTCGACGGATCGATATTGACCTCGCCGAAGAACTGGAAGCCCGAGTAGGGCGACAGGTTCGCCTGGCCCGCGGGCGGCGCCTTCTGGAAAACCAGCTGCGGGCCGAAGGTGGCGTCGAGCTGGTTGGGGCCGAAGGTACCCGCGTTCAGCGGGCCGGCGACAAATTCCCAGAACGGCGAGAAGTCGGTGAACTGCGCCTTCGACGGATCGTAGTAGTGCGCGGCGCAATAATGCACGTCGGCGGTCAGCCAGACCACATTGGGCACGCCCTTGATGGCGCGCAGCAGCCGCGCGGTTTCCAGCTCGCGGCCCAGCGCGGCGCCGTCGTTGCCGTTGGCGATCGCTTCCCAGCGGGCGTTGCCGGCGGCGTCCTTGCCGTCCGGCACCCACAGGCCGATCGGCATGTCCGCGGCGATGATCTTCCAGGTGGCCTGCGATTGCTTGACGCCGTTGACCAGCCATTCGAGCTGCTCGTTGCCGAGGAAGACCGTGTCGCCGTTCTCGGTGGTCTGCAGGTTGGCGGTATTGGCGCCGCGATACGTGCGCATGTCGAGGACGAACACGTCCAGCAGCGGCCCGTAGGAAACCTTGCGATAGAGCGTCTGCTCCGCCGCGGTGCTGCCGATCCGCATCGGCGCGTATTCGCGGAACGCCTGGGTGGCGCGGGCCACCAGCGTGGCGATGTTCTTCTCGGTGTAGCGCGCGTCGGCGCTCAGGTCCTTGGTGGGCGACCAGTTGTTGGTGACCTCATGGTCGTCCCATTGCCAGATCTGCGGCACCTCGGCGGAGAAGCGGCGCACGTTCTCGTCCATCAGGTTGTAGCGGTAGCGGCCGCGGTACTCGTCCAGCGTCTCGGCGACCTTGGAGACCTCCGGCGTCACCAGGTTCTTCCACACGCGGCCGTTCTCGGCGGTGGCCTCGGCCAGGATCGGGCCGTCCGCGTAGATGGTGTCGCCGCTGTGCAGGAAGAAGTCCGGCTCGCGGCGGCGCATCGCCTCGAAGATCTTCATGCCACCGAACTCGGTATTGATGCCCCAGCCCTGGCCAGCGACGTCGCCGCCCCAGACGAAGCGCACGGGGCGATTGGCGTCGGTACGCGGGATCGTGCGGAACTGGCCCGGCACCACCACGCCGGTCGCGCGCGGATTGTCGATGCTGTCACAGGCGACGCGCAGGAAGATCGATTCGCCGGCCGGCAGGCCTGACAGTTCCACGCGGCCCGTGAAATCGGACGCGGCGCTGACGGTGGGGCCGAGCACCTTGCGCGGATTGCGGAAGCTGTCGGTGGTGTCGTACTCCACGCGCAGCTGCGCGGCGCGGTCGGCGCGCGCCCAGATCACCGCGCGCCCGTCGCCCACATCGCCGATCTGGATGCCGTACGGCAGCTTGGGCCGCTCGCTGTCGGGCACGATGACCGCCGGCGCCTCGGGCGAGTCGTCGGAGCCGCAGGCGGTCAGGCCGAGGCTGGTGCCGAGGCCGAGCGCGCCGGTATGGATCAGGAAACGTCGACGGGGGGTAAGGGGATCGGGTCATGTCCTGCCTCTCGGGTGTGGGGGAAGGGAAAGGCAGGACCTTAGCGGGCGATTGCGAAAGAATGATGAAAGCCCGCGCTGGCCGGGGCAGGCGTGCGGCAGGCGCGCAGCAGACGCGAGGCAGCGGGATGGCATGGTCGTTGCGGAACACCAGTTCCTGCGTACCAACGATCAAGGAGATGGAGATGAATCCCTCGCAACCCGGCACGAATCAGGGCGGTGCCAGCATCGTAGGATCGGGCGTCGGCGAAGGCCCCGGCCCGGAAGTGATGGCGGCCTCCAGCCTCGAGGACACCAAGGTCTATTCGTCCGACGGCGAGCACGTCGGCGAGATCAGCGAAATCATGCTCGACGTGCCGCGCGGCCGCATTGCCTATGCCGTGCTGACCACCGGCGGCTTTCTGGGCATGGGCGACACGTTGCACGCGATTCCGTGGAACGCGCTGGTCATGGATACCGACGAGAAATGCTTCCGCCTCGGCATCACGGCCGACCGGATCAAGTCGGCGCCCGGCTTCAACAAGGACCAGTGGCCGCGCATGGCGGACCCGCAATGGGGAACGCAGCTGCACCAGTACTACGAGCGCGAGCCGTATTGGCTGTCCGGCGGCGGCACGCTGTGAAATCGGCGGCGCGCACCGCGTGGGAACCATGCGGGCGCGTCGTTCTTACAGCGGCATGTAATTCCGCAATGGGGGAACGCGCCCGCAAGCGGCGCGCCCCAGGTTATCGGCAGTCCCCGCTAGATCACCCCTGGCCGCGCAACGCGGCCAGTTGCGTGGCGGGGTGTCGTCGCTGTGCCAGCGAAGCGGGCGTCAATCGAGGCGCGTGCCGGTCGCCTTGACCTGCGCGGCCCACCACGCGGTCTCGCTGCGGATCTGCGCCGCGAACGCTTCGGGGCTGTTGCCGACAGGCTCGGCGCCGAGTTCGATCACCCGCTTGCGCATCTCCGGCTTGGCCAGGATACGGGCGCAGGCTTGATGCAGCTTGTCGATGATTGGCTTGGGCGTGCCGGCCGGCGCCATCAGACCCTTCCACGCGGTGACCAGATAGCCCTTGACGCCGGCCTCGTCGAAGGTCGGCACATCGGGCAGCGCGGCGGCGCGCTTGTCGCTGGCGACCGCGATCGGCCGCAGCTTGCCCGCCTGCACCTGGGCCAGCAGCGCCGGCATGTTGTCGATCATCAGGTCGATATGGCCCGCCATCAGGTCGGCGACTGCGGGGCCGCTGCCCTTGTACGGCACGTGCTGCATCTGCAGGCCGGCGGTGCGGTTCAGCAGTTCGCCGCCGAGATGCGCAACGGTGCCGTTGCCGGGCGAGCCAAACGACAGCTTGCCGGGATGGCTGCGCGCATAGGCCAGGAACTCGGACAGGTTGCGCACCGGCAGCTGGGCCTTCACCGCCATCAGGTTGTGCTCGCGCGCCAGTACCGTGACCGGTGCCAGATCGCGCGCGGGATCGAACGGCATCTTGCTGTACAGGCTCGGATTGATCACGGTCGGCCCGGCCGCGGCGAGCAGCAGCGTGTAGCCATCGGGCGTCGCGCGCGCGACGCTCTCGCCGGCGATATTGCCGCCCGCGCCGGGCTTGTTCTCGACCACCACCACCTGGCCCAGCTCTGTCTTCAGGCGATCGGCGAGCAGGCGCGCCAGGATATCGGACGAACCGCCGGGTGCGAACGGCACCACCAGACGGATCGGCTTGCTGGGATAGGGCGCTTCGGCGCGGGTCGCGCCGCTCAGCGTGGCGGTGCCGATCGCCAGCGCCATGGTGGCGACAAGGGTCTTGAACATGGTGTCTCCTGTTGTGTTTTATCGGCCGGGCCGCTGGATCGAATGTCCGATCAGGCGTCCGATGAAGCGTCCGATCCAGCGGCCGATCAAGCGCCGGCTTGCGCCAGCGTGCGCTTGGCGATATTGAGCTGGTGGATCTGGCTGGTGCCCTCGTACAGGCGGAACAGCCGCACGTCGCGATAGAAGCGCTCGATGCCGTAGTCGGCGATATAGCCGTAGCCGCCGAACATCTGCACGCAGCGGTCGGCGACGCGCCCGCACATCTCCGAGGCGAAGTACTTGCAGATCGACGCCTGCATCGTCACGTCCTCGCCGCGGTCGCGCTGCCGCGCGGTCTCCAGCACCAGCGCGCGGGCCGCGTGAATCTCGGTCTGGCAGTCGGCGATCATCGCCTGCACCAGCTGGAAGCTCGACAAGGGTTCGCCGAACTGCTTGCGGGTGCTGACGAAGCGGATAGCATCGTCGAGCATCCGGATGGCCGGGCCGATGCACAACGCCGACAGATGGATGCGCTGCTTGTTCAGCACCTTCATCGCCGTGCGGAAGCCCTGGCCCTCGACACCGCCGATCAGGTTGGCGGCGGGCACGCGGCAATCGTCGAAATGGACCTCCGACACGGGCGAGCCTTCCTGGCCCATCTTGCGGTAGGCCGGCCCGGTACTCAGGCCCGGCGTGCCGCGCTCGACCAGGAAGGCCGAGATGCCGGACGCGCCGGTGGTCTCGGGATCGGTGCGCGCCATCACCGTGAACAGTCCGGCGATCGGCGCATTGGTGATGAAGCACTTGGTGCCGTTGAGCACATAGTGGTCGCCATCGCGGCGCGCCGACGTGGTCAGCGCCGTCGCATCCGATCCGGCTTCCGGCTCGGTCAGCGCGAACGAGCCGGTGATCTCGCCGCTCGCCAGGCGCGGCAGATAGCGCTGCTTCTGCTCGGGCGTGCCGTCGGCGACCAGCGCTTCCGAACCGATGCCGGTATTGGTGCCGACGCGCGCGCGGAAGGCCACCGAGCACTGCGACAGCTCGATCGCGGCCAGCACCAGCTCCTCGGTCGTCATGCCGGCGCCGCCGTAGGTCTCCGGAATGGAGAAGCCGAACAGCCCGATGTCGGCCATCTCCCGGACCAGGTCGGCCGGCACCTCGTCGCGCGATGCCACCTCGGCCTCGCGCGGCACCAGGCGCTGCTGCACGAAGCGGCGCAGTTGCGCCAGAAATGCGGGATAGGTCTCGGGGTCTCGGATCATCGTGATGGCTTCCTGTTTCGGTTGGCAGTGGACCGGGGGACATGCCGGTGGTCCGGCATCGGAGTGGAAGGCAGCGTAGCAATGCGGGCGGAAATAGTGGATCGTTGTTTCGCTATCTTGAACAAACTGCCATTGCCGGGGCGGCCCGGCGCGCTATGATCGAGGCCAGTGGGGCGATGCGCGCGGCGTGCCGCCTCTTGTTTCTGGAGATCCGAACCGCCGCTGCCGATGGCTCCACGCCCCCATCATCCCGATCCGGCTTTCGCCACCACACTGGCGCACGGCCTGTCGCTGCTGCAGTGCTTCGGCATCGGCGACAGCGTGCTCAGCAACAAGGAACTGGCCGAGCGCACCGGCCTGTCACCGGCGACCGTCAGCCGCCTGACCTACACGCTGGCGGCACGCGGCCTGCTGCGCTACGACGCGCAATTGCGCCGCTATCGGCTGGGATCGACCACGCTGGCGCTGGGCTACCCGCTGCTGGCCACGTTGCGCATCCGGCAATTGGCGCGGCCGCTGATGAAGGAACTGGCCGACGAGATCGACGGATCGGTATCGCTGGGCCTGCGCGACCGCACGCAGATGGTCTATGTGGAGACGAGCCGCGGCCACGACGCGATGGCGTTCCGGCCCGATATCGGCGCGACGCTGCCGATGCTGCCGACCGCGATCGGGCGCGCCTGGCTGTGCACGGCGTCGCCGCAGGAAAGCGCGCCGGTGCTGGCGGCATTGCGCAAGGCCGATCCGGCGGAATTCCGGCGGCAGGCGTCCGCCCTCGAGCGCGCCCGGGAAGAGATGGCCGAGTTCGGCTTCTGCACCTCGCGCGGCGAATGGCAGAGCGATATTCATGCGGTGGCGGCGCCGCTGGCCTCGCGTATCGATGGGGAAGTCATGGTGTTCAACTGTGGGGTGCTGGGCGTGCGGATGACCCCCGCGCAAGCTCGAGCGGCAGATGGGGCCTCGGCTGCTGAGGATGGTCGCGAAGGTCGAGGCCGCGCTGAGGAAGAGCCGATGACGCGGCCTGGCGCGCGCTCTGACTCGCGCCCTGGATTGCGCTCCGGCTCGCGCTCGGAGTCGCGCCAAGACTCGCGCTCCGACTCGCGCTCCGACTCGCGCTCCGACTCGCGCTCCGACTCGCGCTCCGACGCGCGGTCCGACGCGCGGTCCGACGCGCGCTCGGGGGAGCGTTCCGATGTGCGCGCCGGCTCGCGGCCCGGTTCGCGCGCCAGCGCGGCGCAGCCCTGCCGCGTTCGAGCGAGCCGGCCGACAAGGACCGGCAGTTCGCCGCCACGCTGGCGAACGGCATCGACATCCTGCTGGCCTTCGACAGCGGCGACGCGATGCTCGGCAATCGCGATTTCGCCGAGCGCACCGGGCTGTCGAAGACCACCGTGGCCCGGCTGACGCATACGCTGACGGCGTTGGGCTATCTGCGCCACGACACCGTGCTGCGCAAATACCGGCTCGGCGCGGCGGTGCTGTCGATGGGCTATCCGCTGCTGGCCAGCATGCATCTGCGCCAGCTGGCGCGGCCAATGATGAAGGCGCTGGCCGACCGGCTGTGCGGCGCCGTGTCGCTCGGCATCCGCGATCGCACGCAGATGATCTATGTCGAGACCGCACGCTCGACCGACAGCCTGATCGTGACGCCGGAGATCGGCGCCGCGCTGCCGATGCTGTCCACCGCCATCGGCCGCGCGTGGCTCAGCCACGCCCCGGCGCACGAACGCGATGCGGTCCTGAACCAGCTGCGGCTGCAGGACCCCGAGGCCTTCGCCCGCGCACAGCCGCGCCTGGCCGATGCCCGCCGCGACCTGGAGCGGCAGGGCTACTGCGCCAACCGCGCCGAATGGCGTCCGGAGGTCTACGGCTTCGCGGTGCCGATGTGCCAGCCGGTGGGCTCGCAGCTGTTCGTGCTGAACTGCGGCGTGCCGGCCGCGCAGGGCAGCTTCGCGGCGGTCGAGAAGCAGGCCGGGCCGCAGTTGCGGGCGCTGATGCTCGATATCGAGAGGATGCTGGGGCTGCGATAGAGCGCCGGGAACCCGGCTTCGGGCCCGGCATGCTGCGGCGCGCCAAGCGCCGGCTTGGAGAAGAGCAAGGCCGAAGTCCCGGGCGCCGTGCTTTTATTCCGCATCGCAGCAATGGCGCGTTCGTCACTGTTTCGCCTCCGTTATTGCGAAATCCGATTCAATCCTGCTCTTCGTTGACTTGACCTTGCGTAAACACGCCTCTACGATCCCCGTCCTACAGCCAATGTGTTCGTAGATAGAACGCTAGTTCGAAGTGCGGCACTAGCGCAGCAACACGCGAAGCCTTTCGGCACGTTTTTGGAGACAGATCTTGAGCAAGGTCGCCGGGTTCTTTACTGAACTGATGCGCCGGTATTTGCCGGACCCCTTCGTTTTTGCCATCGGACTGACGCTGCTGAGCATGGTGATGGCCATGCTGGTGCAGGGGCAGGCCGCGCCCGACGTGATCCTCGAGTGGGGCAAGGGCTTCTGGAACCTGCTGGCGTTCACCACGCAGATGGCCGTGATCCTTGCGATGGGCTACGTGCTGGCGACCGCGCCGCTGGTCGACCGTTTCCTCGATCGCATCGTCGAACGTGTGGCCACGCCGCGCGGCGCGGTGATCGTCGCCACGCTGGTCGGCGGCATCGGCAGCTATCTGAACTGGGGCTTCGGGCTGGTGATCGGTGGCATCGTCGCGCGCAAGCTCGCGCTGAAGGTCAAGGGCGTCCACTACCCGCTGATCATCGCCGCGGCCTACAGCGGCTTCACGCTGTACGGCCTCGGCCTGTCGGCCAGCATCCCGGTGCTGATCTCCACCCCGGGTCATCCGATGGAAAAGCTGATGGGCGTGATCGCGCTGAAGGACACCATCTTCTCGACGCCGATGCTGCTGACCAGCCTGGCGGTGATCATCACACTGCCGCTGCTCAACGCGATGCTGCACCCGCGCGATCCGAAGGACGTGACCGAAATCAATGCGCAAGCCGAAACGCGCGCGGAGCAGGGCAGCGCGGCGGGCGGCCACAGCGTGGGGCTGGAGAACACGCTGGCCGCGCGGATGAACAACAGCCGGCTGCTGAGCCTGTTGATCGGTGTCTGCGGGCTGGCCTACGTGGGGCTGTATTTCACGCAGGGCGGCACGCTCGACCTGAATCTGATCAATTTCCTGATCCTGTTCATCGGGGTGCTGCTGCTCGGCACGCCGGCCAACTACGTGGCCAGGCTGAACGAGGGTATCAAGACGATTTCGGGCATCATCCTGCAGTATCCGTTTTATGCCGGCATCATGGCGGTGATGGCCGGATCGGGCCTGGTCGACACCATCTCGCGCGTGTTCGTCGATATCGCGACGCCGCAGACGCTGCCGTTCTGGGGGCTGGTCAGCTCGTTCTTCATCAACTTCTTCGCGCCCTCCGGCGGCGGCCACTGGGTCATCCAGGGACCGTTCATGATCGATGCGGCCAAGGCGATCGGCAGCTCGATCGCGCAGACCTCGATGTCGGTGATGCTCGGCAATGCCTGGAACGACCTGGTGCAGCCGTTCTGGATCCTGCCGGCGCTGGCCCTGTCAAAGCTGAAGCTGAAGGACGTGATGGGCTACACCGTGATCATGATGTTCTGGGTCGGCCTGATCTACATCGTGGCCATGCTGGCGTGGGGCGCGCAGATCTGACGATCCGGGTCTGGCCATCGATCACCGCTCTTTCCCCAACGACAACACAGGAGACACCATGCCGTACATCATCGAGACCTTCGACAAGCCCGACCACCAGCACGTGCGCAAGGCGCAGCGGCCGGCGCATCTGGACTTCCTCGAAGCCAACAAGTCGCTGCTGCTGGCCTGCGGTGCCAAGCTGAACGACGATGGCAGCGATGCGGGCGGCGGTCTCTATATCGTCGATGTCGATACCCGCGAGGCCGCGCAGGCGCTGATCGAAGCGGATCCCTTCCATCGGGCGGGCCTGTTCGCCGAAGTGCGGATCACGCGCTGGCGCAAGGCCTATCTCGACGGCGTCTGCTGTCTCTGACATCCCGATCGATCGGACCGCGCCGGGCCGGCGCAGCGGCGCTGGCACCGCGGCGCGATGGGCTCGCCCGTGACGTCGATCGCCCCGGTATGACCTCGCTTACCCCCCCTTACCGTACCGCGACAACAAGGAGATCGCCATGCTGTTCATGGTTGAAATGACCGTCCGCATTCCCCATTCGGCCGACCCGCAGGCCATCGACAAGCTGAAGGCCGACGAGAAGGCGTTTTCGCAGCAGCTGCAGCGCGAAGGCAAGTGGCGCCACCTGTGGCGCGTGGTGGGCCAGTACGCCAACGTCAGCATCTTCGACGTCAAGGACAACGACGAACTGCATACGCTGCTGACCTCGCTGCCCCTGTATCCGTATATGGAGATGAAGGTCACGCCGCTGGCGCAGCACGGTTCCGCGATCGCGCAGAACTGATGTCTGTGTCGCTCCGCGCGGGCGCATGCCGCGCCCCGTGCCGGAGCATCGATCGTTTCCTGGTCCCGAGTACCGCCGACAATCGCGGAGTACCGCCGAGTACCGCCGAGTACCGTCGACAATCGCCGCAAACCGCAGAAACCGCTGAGAACCGCTTCCGCCATGCCCTTCGCCGACCTTTCCGACGTTCGCCTCCACTACCAGCTCGATGGCGACCCGAGCCTGCCGGTGCTCGTGCTGTCCAATTCGCTGGGCACCAACTTCGACATGTGGCAGCCGCAGATCGCGGCCTTCACGCAGCATTTCCGCGTGCTGCGCTACGACACGCGCGGCCACGGCCGCTCGTCCGTGCCCGCCGGTCCCTATACCGTCGCCCAGCTCGGTGGCGACGTGATCGCGCTGCTCGATGCGTTGCAGATCGAACGCGCGCATTTCTGTGGGCTGTCGATGGGCGGCATCACCGGCATGTGGCTGGGCCTGAACCACGCAGCGCGGCTGAACAAGCTGGTGCTGTGCAATACCGCGGCCTATATCGGCCCGCCGGAGAACTGGACCAACCGTGCCGCGGCGGTCGAGCGCGATGGGGTCGGATCGATCGCGGCCTCGGTCGTCGACAGATGGCTGACGCCGGACTTCGCCGCCGCGCATCCGGAGCTGGTGCAGCAGCTGCGCGCGATGCTGGGCGCGACCGATGCCGCCGGCTACGCCGCCAATTGCCGCGCGATTCGCGACAACGATCTGCGCGCCGACATCCACCGGATCGCGGTGCCGACGCTGGTGATCGCGGGCTCGGGCGATATCCCGACCCCGCCGTCCGATGGCCGTTATATGGCCGAGACGATTCCGGGCGCGTCCTATGTCGAACTGGAGGCGGCCCACCTGTCGAATCTGCAGCAGGTGGAGCGCTTCACGCAGGCGGTCGTCGATTTTCTGACTGGCGCCTGAAAGCCCAGGTGGTCGTGGTTCCTCTGACTTGCGCCGAAAGGCCAGGTCAAAGGACTGGGCAACGACGCCACGTCGTCCGACGCGCAGGCGGGACGACGCGTTCGTGCGGCCGTCCCCCCCTGCCTGCGCACGGGAGACGACCAACTCAATCGACCTTCGCGCCCGAACGCTTGACCACCGTCGACCATTTGCGGATCTCGCTGTCGACAAACCGCGCGGTCTGCTCCGGCGACATCGGCATCGGCTCCGAGCCGCGGTCGACGATGAACTTGTGCAGCTCCGGCGATTGCAGCGCCTTCACCGTTTCGGCATTGAGCTGCGACACGATGGCCGGCGGCGTGCCGGCCGGCGCCATCAGCACCGCCCATCCCAGTGCCTCGAAGTCGGGCACGCCTTGCTCCTGCACGGTCGGCACATTTGGCAGCTGCGGCACGCGCTTGCCCGCGGTCACGGCCAGCGGCACGGCCTTCTTCGACTGGATCAACGGCAAGGCCGCGGTGATCGAGTCGACCATCACCGGAATCTGATTGCCGAGGAAGTCCGCCTGCGCGGGGCCGCTTCCCTTGTACGGGATATGGACCATGAAGATGCCGGCGCGCGCCTTCAGCATCTCGGCGGACAGATGCTGCGTGCCGCCGATGCCGGCGCTCGCGTAGCTCAGCTTGCCCGGCGCCGCCTTGGCCTTGCTCACCAGATCGCGCAGCGACGTGATGCCGGACGCGGGCGTCGACAGGAAGACCAGCGGCACCGAGAACACGCCCGAAATCGCCTGGAAATCGCGGCGCGGATCGTAGCCGATCGATGCGTACAGCGTCTGGTTGATCGCCATCGCACTGCCGGCCATCACCAGCGTATAGCCATCCGGCGCGGCGCGAGCGGCCAGTTCCATGCCGATATTGCTGCCGGCGCCCGCACGGTTCTCGACCACCACCGATTGCCCCAGCTGCTTGCCGAGCCGCTCGCCGAGCGCGCGCGCAAAGATGTCGGTCGCCTGCCCGGGCGGGAAGGGCACGATCAGTTTGATGGGGCGTTCGGGATAGGCGGCGTGTGCCGCGGCGCTCGCCATCAAGGCAATCGCCGCCAGGCACGTGATGCGTGGCTTCAAGGTTGTCTCCTTCCAACAATGTCTGGGTGTGGTACGGGATGCCAGGTGCCGACGATAGCACCCCCCTACGTTGCCTCGGCCATGGAACCGCTCAACTCATCATCGGAAACGCGGTGCTAGCCCGTCCTGCGACCTTCGTTCAGCATGAATATCTTGCGAAACCCTGTTCGCAAGAATAAAATGCTTTCTCCCGGGGAGGCGACGATGTTCGAACGAATTTCACAAAAGCTGATCGGCTATCGGGTCAAGGCGGCACGCGAGGCCAAGGCATGGACGCAGGATCAGCTCACCCAGGCTCTCGGCCTGAACGACCGCCAGTCGGTGTCGGACATCGAAAACGGCAAGCGCGCCCTCAAGTCGGACGAGATGCTGGCCATATCCGAACTGCTGGACCGAGACGTCGATTTTTTCTCGACCCGTTCGCCGTCGCGGGCGAGGCGCAGTTTTCCTGGCGAGCGGCCCCGAGCGTGCCGGAAGAAGAGCTCGATGGGTTTGAATCGAGCGCCGGCAAGTGGATCGGTTTATTGCGCTGGCTGCGCGAGAGCCAGCGCGGCGGCACCAATCCACTGAAGCACAGCTTGCGCCTGAGTGCGCAGTCGTCGTTCGAGGATGCCATCGCGCGCGCCGAAGCGCTGGTTGCCGCGCTGGATCTGGGCACGGTTCCGGCCGAGCGGCTTGCCGAGCGTATCGAGCGGGATCTGGATATCCCGGTCCTGTTTGTCGACGCCGTTGAAACACCCAGGGGCGACTCCATTTCGGGCGCGACCTGTCATTTGCATGACCTCGGCGTGATCCTGATCAATCGCAACGAATCCGAGGCTCGCCGCTTCTTCGATCTCGCTCATGAACTGTTCCATGCATTGACATGGGACGCCATGAAACCCGACCACCGGGAGTCAAACTCATTCGAAGCCCGGGGCAGGGCAAAACGCATCGAGCAGCTTGCGGACAACTTCGCCGCGGCGCTGCTGATGCCGAGCCAGTCTCTGCAGCAATTGATCGACCCGCGTCGATGCTCGGATATCGATCATCTCGTCGATGTCGCCGCTGAGTTGCGCGTTTGTCCCATTGCGCTGGCTTGGCGTCTGTACAACATGAAGCGTATCGACGCTGCGACGCGCGAAGAACTGCGCAAAGAGCGTCAACGATCCAGTGCAGGTCGAAAGCCAAAGCGCTTCTCGGAGAGCTTCGTCAGCATGCTTCACACTGCCATCGACCGCGGCCAGCTCTCTGCCCGCAAGGCGGCCAAGGCGATGGGCATGAGCCTGCCGATGCTGAACGACCTGTTCGCCGAGCATTCGCTGCCGGCACCATTCGAGCTATGAGGGCCGACATCGCATGGCGAAGGTCAGGGTGTTCGTCGACACCAACATCATCCTGGAAGCGTTCCGTACCGGATGCTGGTTCGCCATCTGCGAGCGTTACGCGATTGAAACGGTAGAGAAGTGTATTGAAGAGGCGCTTACCGGAGATCTTTCGGATCCTCGTCGTATTCCGGTGGACCGCAGCGCCCTGACCGCCGGCTTGAGCGGAAGGCATGCCGTGGGCAGGCGCGACCTGGTCGACCTGGTACTCGCCTATCCCCACTGTCAGGCCCTGGACGACGGAGAACTGCATTTGCTCGCCTGGCTGCATGCAAACAAGCTGCTGCCGCAAGCCCTGATCCTGCTGTCCACGGCGGACAAGGCGGCGATCGTCGCGACGGGTGGTCTCGGCTGGATCGATTCGCTGACGTCGCTCGAACATCTTGCTCGAACGTCGGGCGCCACGCCGGGGCAAATCGGTTGCCTAGCTCGGCATTACAGGGAAGATTGGCTGGGAGAGATCAAGATGAAGATTCGGCTCGGAATCCTCCCGTAGCCGATTTCCTCCAGGCGGAGGGTGGTCCGCTAACCCATGGCCTTTTTCGGCCAGCACTCGATAGCCTCGCACGCGGCGCGGTAGGGAAAGCGGGGCCGAACTGGCCCCGCTCCCGTACTTACCGCCAATCTCAAGACTTCGTAATATCAAACACCAGATTCACCGGCGAGGGACCGAACGAACCGTTCGGCACCACGCCCGTTTGGCTGACCCCGCGCTGGGTCCAGTCGCAGACGCCGGTCGGGAAGATCGCGCGCAGGCGGTTCAGCTGGTCGGGCGTAAAGGGCACGCTGTAGTCGGCGGGATTGACCGGCTTCAAGGTGCATTTCATCACGTCGCCGGCGATCGGGCCGCCGGCTGCGATGCGGGGCGCGGTCCACGACGGGAACAGCGAATTGCAGGTCGTGTCCGGCGTGCTGCTCAGGGTCTGCGGCTCGGCGACGAAATCGGTCTGCGAACGCCAGCAGCCGTCCACCGCATCCCGCGGCTTGTGCGTGACCACCCGCTGCTTCTGCGGCGCCTGCGATTTGTCGTCCTTGTAGGCGGACACCCACCGGATGAACATGTCCCATGCGGTATCGGCGGGCACAGGATTGCCGCGCCACATCACGTGGTTGGCGGTATCGCCGTTGGCGGCGAGCATCCGTTCGCGCAGCGCGAAATGGAACCACTGGTAGTGATAGGCGGTGTCCTCGTTATAGACCCCGGTCACGTCCAGCACGGGGATCGTCGCCAGTCCGCCATTGCCGCCCAGTTGCAGCCCGGACTGCTGCGCGCGCAGGATCGCCCCGAGATCGCCGAG
Source organism: Cupriavidus sp. H18C1 (assembly GCF_049311595.1). Taxonomy (NCBI): domain Bacteria; kingdom Pseudomonadati; phylum Pseudomonadota; class Betaproteobacteria; order Burkholderiales; family Burkholderiaceae; genus Cupriavidus; species Cupriavidus sp. H18C1. Next base: position 1,836,150 of record NZ_CP186009.1, on the reverse strand, counting down.
CGAGCGCGCCGGAACGTAGTTCGCGTCCTGGTCGTAGCCGCCCACCTTCTCGTTCAGGTCGAGGAACTGGTCGACGGTGATCCCTCCGCCGTTCAGCGCCGCCAGCCCGTATTGCACGCCGACATTGTCGAACGGACGCAGCGCGAAGCCGGTGCCCTTGTCGATGCCGTAGATATTCCTGGCGGCGTCGTACACGGTCGGCCGCGCACCGGTCCGGTTATTGACCGGGTGATAGCGCAGCTCCTGCGGCACGGCGGCGTTGAACACGCCCGACACATAGCCCGGATAATCCTGGCGTGCCGGCACCGGATCGGTACGTCCCGCCTGGTTGGCGGCGTCCTCGAAGGCCTTGCGGCTCTTGTAGCCGGTCACCGCGGCGATCTGCGCATCGGTCAGCGCGTTGGGATTCCCCATGATGTAGTGCGTGATCAGGTGCCCATCCGAGCCCGACAGTGCGATCGACAGCGGGTCGGGGGAAGGTGCAGGCGATCAGCACGCCGTCGAACAGGCCGGGGATGCGGTCGGCGGGCTGGGCGCTGCCGTAGGATCCGCCCGAGCAGCCGGCGCTGACGGTAAAGACCGGCACGCCGAACGTCTCGATCACCGCTTCCTTCGACATCATCGCGGCCTCGCTGGCCAGCACCGCGTTGCAGTTGTTCGACGCGTGCTGCAGCGTATTGGCGAACGTGGCGTAGCCCTCGCCAAGCCGCCTGACGTTGAGCAGCGTGAAGTCGAACCCGGCGACCGAGATGTTGCCCTGCGCCGCGCCCTGGATGTACCAGCCGCCGGGGCAGCCGAAGCCCTCGACCGCGATCAGCCGCTTGTTCCATGCCTTCGGCGGCTTCAGCGGCGTGGGGGCCGACTCCCTGGTGGGATCGTGCAGCACCGCGTTCTGATAGATGCCGCGATTGACCGTGCCGGTTTCCACGCGCACCACGAACGGAACGGTGCGGCCCTCGAGCGTCGTCGTGCTGGCGACATCGGCGGGCAGCGAGGTGGTGCTCGGCATCGGCACCAGCGCGCCGCCGGTGTTCTTCTGATAGACGTAGTGCACGCGCGTGGCCACGCTGCAATTGGCATCGAGCGGCGGACCGAGGCGCGAGCCGTCCGGCAGCACGAAGCTCTCCGTCTGGCAGATGAACGGCGTTTGCCACGGCCCCGAAATCACCGGGCCGGTGATCGGGTAGTTTGTCATTCTGAGCGTGGCAGTTTCGCGGCCGATCTTGGCCGTCAGCGTATTCTCGCCATCGCGCAGGCCGGTCACGACGGCCTGCAGATGGCGAAGATCGTCCAGCAGCGGGCGGAATTCCCGCGTCACGTCGTTGCCGTTGAGCTCGATCCGCAGCGGGCGGCGGTCCAGCTTGATCTGCCGCGGCACGGTGATGTCGATCAACGCGTTGCCGCCGGTCACGTGGTCGGGTGAGGATGAGAGCAGCTGGATGGTGGGCGCCGCTTCGGGGCCGTCGTCGTCGTCGTGGCCGCCGCCGCATGCTGTCAGGGCCGCAAGCATGGCGCATGCGAGCGCCATCCTGGGCCATCGCCGTAGGATGTTCATGTCGTCGACTCCTCTTCCGTAGTGAGTCGTGGTGGGTTGCAAGCCGCTCGGGACTTGCGCCGACATGCATGCGTACGACGAGCTTAGTGTTCGGTCCTGCCAAATACAATGTCGAGGAAAGCTGACCAGAAGCGGATATCGGGGACGGTACATGGCGCTCTCCCGGCGCGCCGAGTCGAGCCCTCAAACGCCTGGCAGCGCCCGCCCGCCGTACCCTTCACAAATCGTGAAGCCCCCATTCCGTCCGGCGCCTTAGCAGGGCCCGCAGGTATCGGTAGAGTCGCGTCAAACATCGACAAGACCGAACCGTGCCTTTCTTCCCCATGCCCTCATCCGAGGACGTCGCATGATCGACGTCCTGGTCATTGGCGGCGGCAACGCCGCCCTGTGCGCCGCGCTGATGGCGCGCGAAGCCGGTGCATCCGTGCTGCTGCTCGAGGCCGCGCCGCGCGAATGGCGTGGCGGCAATTCCCAGCACACCCGCAACCTGCGCTGCATGCACGACGCGCCGCAGGATGTGCTGGTCGACGCCTATCCCGAAGAGGAATACTGGCAGGACCTGCTGAAAGTGACCGGCGGCATCACCGACGAGCACCTGGCCCGCCTGGTCATCCGTGCCTCGTCGAACTGCCGCGACTGGATGCGCCGCCATGGCGTCCGCTTCCAGCCGCCGCTGTCCGGCGCGCTGCATGTCGCGCGCACCAACGCCTTCTTCATGGGCGGCGGCAAGGCGCTGGTCAATGCCTACTACCGCAGCGCCGAGAAGCTGGGCGTGCAGATCCGCTACGAGGCGCCGGTCGATGCGATCGAGCTTGACGGCGACCGCTTCGTGGCCGCGCGCGTCGGCAGCGAGCGCATCGAGGCGCGCGCCTGCGTGCTGGCGGCCGGCGGCTTCGAATCGAACCGCGAATGGCTGCGCGAGGCCTGGGGCCAGAACGAGCTCGGCGAATGGCCCGCCGACAATTTCCTGATCCGCGGCACGCGCTTCAATCAGGGCGTGCTGCTCAAGTACATGATCGACGCCGGCGCGGACGCCATCGGCGATCCGTCGCAATCGCACTGCGTGGCGATCGACGCGCGCGCGCCGCTGTACGACGGCGGTATCTGCACCCGCATCGACTGCGTCTCGCTGGGCGTGGTGCTCAACGGCAACGCCGAGCGCTTCTACGACGAGGGCGAGGACTTCTGGCCCAAGCGCTATGCGATCTGGGGCCGTCTGGTGGCGCAGCAGCCCGGCCAGATCGGCTACTCGATCATCGACGCGAAGGCGATCGGCCGCTTCATGCCGCCGGTCTTCCCCGGCGTCACGGCCCGCACGCTGCCCGAGCTGGCGCGCAAGCTGGGCCTCGACGAGGCGACCTTCATGCGCACCGTCGGCGACTACAACGCGGCCTGCCGCGTCGGCACCTTCGACCATACGGTGCTCGACGACTGCCATACGGAGGGCCTGACGCCCGCGAAGACACACTGGGCCCGCCCGATCGACACGCCGCCGTTCTACGGCTATGCGCTGCGCCCGGGCATCACGTTCACCTATCTCGGCCTGAAGGTCGACGACAAGGCCGCCGTGCATTTCGGCGGCAAGCCAAGCGCCAACCTGTTCGTGGCCGGCGAAATGATGGCGGGCAACGTGCTGGGCAAGGGCTATACGGCGGGCGTTGGCATGTCGATCGGCACCGCGTTCGGCCGCATCGCCGGCACGCAGGCGGCGCGGGCCGCCGCCGCACAACGGGGCGCCGCCGCGCGCGCCAGCACCGAATCTCTGGAACAGCAACATGCAACATCTTGAAGCCCTGACGCGCGAAGCGGCGGCGCTGGCGCAGTCGGCGCTGCCGCTGACCGGCGACGAAAGCGAAGTCGCGCGAACGCTGCAGATCTGCAATGCCTGCCGCTATTGCGAGGGCTTCTGCGCGGTATTTCCGGCGATGACGCGCCGGCTGGACTTCGGCAAGGCCGATATCCACTACCTGTCGAACCTGTGCCACAACTGCGGCGCCTGCTTTCATGCGTGCCAGTACGCGCCGCCGCACGAGTTCGCGGTCAATATTCCGCAGGCGATGGCCAAGGTCCGCGTGCAGACTTATGGCGATTACGCGTTTCCCGCCGCACTGGGCGGCCTGTACCGGCGCGCCGGGCTGGCGACAGCGCTGGCGCTGGCCGCCGGTCTCGCGCTGTTCCTGCTGATGGCGGTGGCGATGGGCGGCGGCCTGTGGCACGAGCCGATGGCCGGCAATTTCTACGCGATCTTCCCGCATAACCTGCTGGCGACGATGTTCGGCGTCGTCTTCCTGTTCGCGATCCTCGCGCTCGGCGTGGGCGTGACGCGCTTCTGGCGGCAGGTCTCCCCCGGGCACGCGGCCGGGCGAATCGCGCGCCGCGGCCGCGACCGGCGCCGCCAATGATGCGCTGCGCCTGCGCTATCTCGACGGCGGCCACGGCGAGGGCTGCAACAACGAGGACGACGCCTTCACGCTGGCCCGCCGGCGCTTCCACCATTTCACCTTCTACGGCTTCATGCTGTGCTTCGCCGCGACGACGGTGGCGACGTTCTACCACTATGCGCTGGGCCTGCACGCGCCGTATGCGTATACCAGCCTGCCGGTGGTGCTCGGCACGCTGGGCGGCATCGGCCTGCTGATCGGTCCGGCGGGACTGTTGTGGTTGAATCTGCGCCGCGATCCGCGCACCGGCGATCCGGACCAGCGTCCGATGGACCGCGGCTTCATCGCGCTGCTGTTCCTGACCAGCGCAAGCGGCCTGGCGCTGCTGGCCTGGCGCGATACCGGCGCGATGGCGGCGCTGCTGGCGGTGCATCTAGGCATCGTGATGGCGCTGTTCCTGACGCTGCCCTACGGCAAGTTTGCGCACGGCATCTATCGCAGCGCGGCGCTGCTGAAATGGCATATCGAAAAACGCCGGCCCAGCGACCTGGCGCTGGGGTCGGACTGAGTCCGGCGATCGAACGAACGAGCGAACGAACACAAGGAGAGAGAGACCATGACCAAACCTGGCGTGTTGAACATCCCCTCGATGCGGGACCGTTGCAGCGAAGCCGAATGGCAGGCGCGCGTCGATCTGGCGGCCTGCTACCGCCTGGTGGAGCTCTATGGCATGGCCGACATGATGGCCAACCATATCTCGGTGCGCGTGCCCGATGAGGAGGGCGCGTTCCTGATCAACGCCTACGGCATGATGTACGAGGAAATCACCGCATCGAGCCTGATCAAGGTCGATCACGACGGCAACATCCTCGCCAAGCCCGACTTCGGCGCGCTGAACTACGGCATCAACAAGGCGGGTTACGTCATCCACAGCGCCGTGCACGCGGCGCGTCCCGAAGTGGCCTGCGTCATTCACACCCACAGCTGGGCCTCGATGGCGGTGTCCGCGCTGGAATGCGGGCTGCTGCCGATCACGCAGACCGCGATGCGCTTCCTGAAGATCGGCTACCACGATTACCAGGGCGTGGTGCTCGATACCGCCGAGCAGGCCTCGCTGATCGAGGACCTGGGCAAGAGCGAGGCGCTGATCCTGCGCAATCACGGCGCGCTGACCGTCGGCAACACCGTCGGCGAGGCCTTCAACTGGATGCACCGGCTCGAACTGGCCTGCCGCGCGCAGATCGGCGCGCTGTCGTGCAACACCCCGCTGCGCGAAGTCGGTCAGGACGTGCTCGAGGCGACCTGGAACAACTACCAGCCCGGCACGCGGCGCCCCTATGGCGTGATGGAGTGGCCGGCGCTGCTGCGCAAGCTGGACCGGATCGATCCGAGCTACCGCGACTGAGCGGGCACGCCGCCGACCGCGGGCGGCCATACACAACAAGCAACGAGGAGACAACGATGTTTCGCTTCACCAAACCGATCGCCAAGCCGGGCACCAAACCAATAGCCACATCGATCGTCCACGCCATCGCGCCGGCGATGATCGCCGCCACCGCGGCCCTGGCCCCGCAGGTCCATGCGGCCGACTATCCGACCAAGCCGGTGCGCGTGGTGGTGGCCTTCACCCCGGGCGGCACCACCGACATCCTGGCGCGCAACGTCAGCCAGCAGTTGGCGCAGCGCTTCAAGCAGTCGTTCGTCGTCGACAACCGTCCCGGCGCCGGCGGCAATATCGGCACGGAGTTCGTCGTCCGCGCGCCGGCCGACGGCTATACGCTGCTGGTCAATTCGGTCGGGCCGATCTCGATCAACCAGACGCTGTACAAGCGGCTGAGCTACGATCCGCTGACGGATCTGGTGCCGGTCGTGCAGATCGCCGACGTGCCGAACGTGCTGGTGGTCCATCCCTCGCTGCCGGTCAAGAACCTGGACGAGTTCGTCGCCTACCTGAAGGCCAACCCCGGCAAGCTGAACTACAGCTCGACGGGCGTGGGCACCTCCTCGCACCTGTCCGGCTTCATGCTGACCGAGCGCATCGGCGCACCCGCCACGCATATCCCGTACAAGGGCGCAGACGCGCTGAACGACCTGCTGTCCGCTCGCGTGCAGTTCATGTTCGCCACCATTCCGTCGGTGATCTCCCACATCCAGAGCGGCAAGCTGCGCGCGCTGGCCGTGACCAGCGCGAAGCGCTCGCGCTCGCTGCCCGATCTGCCGACCGTTGCCGAGAAGGGCTTCCCCGGCTTCGAGGCCGGTTCGTGGTTCGGCTTCTTTGCGCCCAAGGGCACGCCCGAGGCCGTCGTGATGAAGATCAACCGCGCCGTCAACGAGGTGCTGCCGTCGCTGCAGGCGCAGATGATCCGCGAGGGCGCCGATCCGGTCGGCGGCACGCCGCAGCAGTTCGGCAAGTTCACCCGCGCCGAATACGAGAAGTGGAAGCTCGTCGTGCGCGCCTCGGGCGCTTCGGTAGACTGAAGCCCCGCATCCGATACGCCGACACCATGACCGCTTCTCCGCGTCCCGCGCCATTGCGCATCCTGCTGTCCGAGCCGGCCCTGCATGCCCATGGCGACGCCATCGCCGCGGTGCTGCAGGACCGTCCGTGGACCGCGGTGCTCGCACCCGCCATCGATGACCCGCGCGCCGTCGACGCCGATATCGCCTTCGTCTCGCGCGATGTCACCGGTCTGTCGACCAAGCATGAGGTATTGCCGTCGACGCAGCGCTTCTACACCGCGCTGCTCGAGGCGCCGTCGCTGCGCTGGACCCATGTGCATTCCGCCGGTGCCGACCGGCCGGTCTACATCCAGTTGCGCGAGCGCGGCGTCAAGGTGACCACCTCGTCTGGTGCCAATGCCAGCGTGGTGGCGCAAACCGCGCTGGCGGGGCTGCTGGCGCTGGCGCGCCAGTTTCCGCGGATGCTGGCGGCGCAGCGTGAACGGCAATGGGCGCCGCTGATCGCCACCGGCATGCCGCGCGACCTGCACGGGCAGACGGCGACCGTCGTGGGCTGGGGACCGATCGGCCAGCAGATCGGCGCTGTCCTGCAAGCGCTGGGCATGCGCGTGGTGGCGGTGCGGCAACGTCCCGACTCCGCCGGCCAAGACTATCAGACCGTGACATACCGGACGCTGCCCGAGGTGCTGCCGCGCACGGACTGGCTGGTGCTGGCCTGTCCACTGACCGACGAAACCCGTGGGCTGGTCGGCGCCGATGCGCTGGCGCGCTTGCCGGAAGGGGCGCACCTGATCAACGTCGCCCGCGGCGAAGTCGTCGACGAGCCGGCCCTGATCGCCGCGCTAAGCGAGGGCAGGCTGGCCGGCGCCTACCTGGATGTGTTTGCCCACGAGCCCTTGCCGGCGGAATCGCCGCTGTGGGACATGCCCAACGTTATCGTGACGCCGCACAGCGCCGGATTCTCCGATGGCAACGCGGCCCGGGTCGTCGACATCTTTCTCGACAGGCTGCGCGCGCTGGCGACACACGGCGATGCCGACGCGCGGGGTTGACATCGTCGGCCGACACTTCGCATCGGTCTGAAGGGCAGCGGATGTTTGCGGTACACTGTGCCGCTCGCGGAGGCCCCACGGGGGCATCAAGCCCTGCGCCGCCTGCAGCCCTTGTCCCGATCGTCGATGCGCCGGTTCTTCCTGATCCTTCTGGTATTGCTGTTGCCGCTCCAGTCCGCCTGGGCCGCGGCCACCGCGTATTGCCAGCACGAACAGCGGCCGGCGGCCAAATGGCATCTGGGCCATCATCAGCACGAGCATCGGAGCGACGGCAACGCCGAGGCCGGGACCTACGGCAAGGTCGTTGGCGGAGCCGATAACCGAGCTAATCTCGGTGCGGACAACGCGGCCGATCGCAACGCCGATCACAACGCCGATCACAACGCCACCACCAGGGCCGACGCCAATCACGGCACCGATGCCAAGGGCCTGTTCGATCCTGACTGCGGCACCTGCCATCTCGCTTCGCTGCCATTCGCCTGTCCCGAGCCGACCGTCCTGCCGGCCCTGCGCCTGCCGCGGACCGTGCTGGTGACGCACGATCTCCACTACACCTCCCTCCATCCCCGCGCCCCCCGATCGCCCGCAGTGGCGTCGTCTCGCTTGAGCGGCGAGACGAACGATTCGATTTCCTGCTGAATTCGCGTCTCGCCGGATTCCCTTGGTGTCTTTTCCAGGTGCAATTCGATGCGACGATTCATTGTGCCGCTGTGCATGGCGGCGATTCTCTTTGGTCACGGGCGGGCTGGGGCACAGCCATACCCGCAGCCATACCCGCAGCCATACGTTCAGCCAACCCCGCCATCACAGCTACCGGCGCCCGCGCCCTCCGCATGGCCACGCGAGGCCGCTGAGCCGCTGACGCTCGACGCGGCGCTGGCGCTCGCCACTGCCGGCAATTTTTCTCTTTCGGCCGCGGCCAAGGAGCTCGACGCCACCGAAGGCGCGATCCGCCAGGCCCGCACGCTGCGCAACCCCGAAGTGGCGCTTGCCATGGAGGACACGCGGCGCGAAACCCGGGCCACCACCGCCCAGGTCAATCTGCCGATCGAACTGGGCGGCAAGCGAGCCGCCCGTATCTCCGCCGCCGAGCTGGGCCGCGATGTCGCCCAGGCGCAATGGCGCAGCGCCCAGGCCGACTTGCGCGCCACGGTGATCGCCGCCTTCTTTGGCGTGGCGGTGGCCCAGGAGCGCGTCAGGCTGGCCACTGCCTCGGTCGACATCGCGCGCAAGGGCGCCGATGCCGCGGCAAGGCGCGTCGCGGCGGGCAAGGTCTCGCCGCTGGAGGAGACCCGCGCCGCCGTGGAGCAGGCCAATGCCGAACTCGAACTGGCCGACGCCACGGCGGAGCTGCAGTCGTCGCGGCAGGCGCTGGCCGCGCTGTGGGGCAATGCCTCGCCGCAATTCACCGAAGTGCGCGGCGACCTCGACGCGCTGCCGTCCCGGCCCGCGCCCGAGCAACTGCTGGCCGCGCTGGACGAGTCGCCGCTGCTGCTGGGCAGCCGTCTCGAAGTGGGACGCCGGCAGGCGCTGGTCGATATCGAACGCAGCCGCCGCTATCCCGATATCACCGTCAGCGTCGGCACCAAGCGGGACAACGAGGCCAATCGCACCATGCCGGTGCTCGGCGTGGCGATACCGCTGCCGCTGTTCGACCGCAACCAGGGCAATCTGTACGAATCGATCCGGCGCGCCGACAAGGCCGCGGACGAATTTCTCGCCAACCGCATCCGGCTGACCAACGAGCTGCAACAGGCAAGCAACCAGCTGGCGGTATCGCGCAGCTCGGCGCAGGCGCTTAAAGCCACCGTGCTGCCCGCCGCCGAGCGCGCCTACGAGGCCGCCACGCGCGGCTTCGAGGCCGGCAAGTTCGACTTCCTGAACGTGCTCGACGCCCAGCGCACGCTGTTCCAGGCGCGCATCCGCTACCTCGGCGTGCTGGCCCGCGCCTATCAGGCGGCTACCACCATCGACCGCATCGTCGGACGCTGATCAGGACCGATTTCAATCATGGCAATCACACCGAAGCAAAAGGCCGCCATCGCGGCCATTCTCGCAGGGGGCACGCTGGCGACCGCGGCCGTGCTGATGACCGGCCGCTCAGGCTCGGCGGACCCGCACGGGGACCACGGCGACGCGCATGGACATGGCGCCGGGCAGGCGTCCGCCTCCGCCGCAACGCCGGCCGGCAACAAGCATGCCGCCGCCGACGCGCCGATCGCGCTGACCGACGAACAGATCCAGCGCGCCGGCATCACGATCGAGACCGCCGGCCCCGCGACGATCCAGTCCGGCCTGCAGTTTCCCGGCGAAATCCGCTTCAACGAGGACCGCACCGCGCACGTGGTGCCGCGTCTGGCGGGCGTCGCCGAGAGCGTGCCCGCCACGCTGGGCGAGCAAGTGAAGAAGGGGCAGTTGCTGGCGGTGATCGCCAGCACCGCGCTGTCGGATCAGCGCAGCGAGCTGCTGGCCGCGCAACGCCGTATGGAGCTGGCCCGCGCGACCTACCAGCGCGAACGCAAGCTGTGGGAAGAAAAGATCTCCGCCGAGCAGGACTATCTGCAGGCCAAGGCGGCGCTGGAGGAGGCACGCATCGCCGTGCAGAACGCGCAGCAGAAGCTGACCGCCGTCGGTGCCACGCCTTCGGCGGCGCGGCTCAACCAGTTCGAGCTGCGCGCGCCATTCGACGGCGTCATCGTCGAGAAGCACCTTGCGCTGGGCGAGGCCGTGGCGGACAACGCCAATATCTTCACGATCTCGGACCTGTCGACCGTCTGGGCCGAATTCGTCGTTGCCGCCAAGGATCTGGAGCACGTGCGGGTCGGCGAGACGGCGCGGATCCGTTCGGCTGCGTCCGGCGGCAAGGCCGAAGGGAAGGTGTCGTATGTCGGCTCGCTGCTGGGCGAGCAGACCCGCACGGCCAAGGCGCGCGTGACGCTGACGAATCCGAATCTGGCCTGGCGGCCCGGGCTGTTCGTCACCGTCGAGGTGCTGACCGCCAAGACCACGGTACCGGTCGCGGTGCAGGCCGATGCGATCCAGGAAGTCGACGGCAACCGCGTGGTGTTCGTCGCCGGCCCGAAGGGCTTTGTCGCGCAGCGCGTCGTGCCGGGACGCAGCGACGGCCAGCTGGTCGAGATCCGCGAGGGCCTGAGCCCGGGCGCGCGCTATGCCGCGCGCAACAGCTTCGTGCTGAAGTCCGATCTCGGCAAGGACGCTGCCGGGCACGAGCACTGACACGGGAGATCGCCATGTTCGAACGTGTCATCCGTTTCGCCATCGCGCAGCGCTGGCTGGTGCTGCTCGCCGTGCTCGGCATGGCGGTGTTGGGGGCGCTCAGCTACACGCGCCTGCCGATCGACGCCGTGCCCGACATCACCAACGTCCAGGTCCAGATCAATACCTCGGCGCCTGGCTATTCGCCGCTGGAGACCGAGCAGCGGATCACCTATCCGATCGAGACCGCGATGGCGGGCCTGCCGGGCCTCGAGCAGACCCGCTCGCTGTCTCGCTACGGGCTGTCGCAGGTCACCGTGATCTTCCACGAAGGCACGGACATTCATTTCGCACGCCAGCTCGTCAACCAGCGCATCCAGGAGGCCAGGGAGCGGCTGCCGGCCGGTGTGTCGCCGGCCATGGGGCCGATCTCGACGGGGCTGGGCGAAATCTATCTGTGGACCGTCGAGGCGGAGGAGGGGCGCGCGCAAGCCTGATGGCTCGCCCTACACGCCGACCGATCTGCGCGAGCTGCAGGACTGGGTCGTCAAGCCGCAATTGCGCAATGTGCCGGGCGTCACGGAGGTCAATTCGATCGGCGGCTTCGACAAGGAATACCTGGTCGCGCCGAGCCTGGAAAAGCTGGCCTCGTATGGACTGACGCTGGCCGATATCGTCGGCGCGCTCTACCGCAACAACGACAATGTCGGTGCCGGCTATATCGAGCGCAGCGGCGAGCAGTATCTGGTGCGCGCGCCGGGCCAGGTCCGCAGCGAGGCCGATATCGGCGACGTGATCGTCGGCAGCGCGCAGGGCCAGCCGATCCGCGTGCGCGATATCGCCGAGGTGGGCATCGGCAGGGAACTGCGCAGCGGCGCCGCCACCGAGAACGGCAAGGAGGTGGTGCTGGGTACCGTGTTCATGCTGATGGGCGAGAACAGCCGCGCGGTGGCGCAGGCCGTCGGCGAGCGGGTCGATGCGATCAACCGCACCTTGCCCAAGGGCGTCAGCATCGTGCCGGTCTACGATCGGACCCGGCTGGTCGACAAGGCGATCGCCACCGTCAAGAAGAACCTGCTCGAGGGCGCGGTGCTGGTGATCGTGGTGCTGTTCCTGTTCCTGGGCAATATCCGCGCGGCCATCATCACGGCGCTGGTGATTCCGCTGTCGATGCTCTTCACCTTTACCGGCATGGTCAGCTACCGGATCAGCGCGAACCTGATGAGCCTGGGCGCGTTGGACTTTGGCATCATCGTCGACGGCGCGGTGGTGATCGTCGAGAACTGCGTGCGGCGGCTGGCCCATGCGCAGGCGCTTCGGCGCAGGCCGCTGAGCCGGGCCGAACGCTTCGAGGAGGTGTTCGCGGCCGCGCGCGAGGCACGGCGGCCGCTGCTGTTCGGGCAGCTGATCATCATGATCGTCTACCTGCCGATCTTTGCGCTGACCGGCGTGGAAGGCAAGATGTTCCACCCGATGGCCTTTACCGTGGTGCTGGCCTTGCTGGGCGCGATGCTGCTGTCGGTGACGTTCGTGCCGGCCGCCGTCGCGCTGTTCATCGGCGAGCGCGTCGCCGAGAAGGAGAACCGGCTGATGGCATGGGCGAAGCGGCGCTATGCGGTCTGGCTGGAGCAGTCGCTGGCGAATGCGCCGGTCGTGCTGACCTTTGCGGGCGTCGCCGTCGTGCTTTCGCTGGCCATGGCCTCCCGGCTCGGCAGCGAGTTCATTCCCAATCTGAACGAGGGCGATATCGCGATCCAGGCCCTGCGCATTCCCGGCACCAGCCTGTCGCAGTCGGTCGAGATGCAGAATCAGCTCGAGACGACACTGATGGCGAAATTCCCCGAGATCGAGCGCGTGTTTGCACGTACCGGCACCGCGGAGGTGGCGTCCGATCCGATGCCGCCCAATATCTCCGACGGCTACATCATGCTGAAGCCGCAGTCCGAATGGCCGCAGCCGGCCAGGACACGAGAGGCGCTGCTCGAAGCGATGCAGGACGAGGTCGCCAAACTGCCGGGCAATCGCTACGAGTTCTCGCAGCCAATCCAGCTGCGCTTCAACGAGCTGATCTCGGGCGTGCGGTCGGACGTCGCGGTCAAGGTATTCGGCGACGATCAGGCGGTGCTCGACCGCACCGCCGAACGCATTGCGGCGGTGCTGCGGGACGTGCCGGGTGCGTCCGAGGTCAAGGTCGAGCAGACCACCGGCCTGCCGATGCTGACCGTCGACATCGACCGGCACAAGGCCGCGCGCTACGGGCTCAATCTGGCCGATATCCAGGATGCCGTGGCGATCGCCATCGGCGGCAAGGAGGCCGGCATCTTCTATCAGGGGGACCGCCGCTTCGACATCACCGTGCGCTTGCCCGATGCGGTCCGCCAGGATATCGAAGCGCTGCGCCGGCTGCCGATCGCGTTGCCGAAGGGCGGCGGGGCCGATGCGCGAGTCAGCTATATCCCGCTGGCCGAGGTCGCCACGATCGAGATCGCGCCCGGCCCGAACCAGATCTCGCGCGAAAACGGCAAGCGGCGCGTCGTGGTCAGCGCCAATGTCCGGGGCCGCGATATCGGCAGCTTCGTGCCCGAAGCGCAGGCCGCGATCGACAAGGCGGTCAGCGTGCCGGCCGGCTACTGGCTGAGCTGGGGCGGCACCTACGAGCAGTTGCGCTCGGCCACGGAGCGGCTGCGCATCGTCGTGCCGGTGGCCTTGCTGCTGGTCTTCGTGCTGCTGTTCGCGATGTTCAACAACATCAAGGACGGCATGCTGGTGTTTACCGGCATTCCATTCGCGCTGACCGGCGGCATCCTGGCGCTGTGGCTGCGCGGCTTGCCGCTGTCGATCACGGCGGCGGTTGGCTTTATCGCGCTGTCGGGCGTCGCGGTGCTCAACGGCCTGGTAATGCTGTCGTTCATCCGCACGTTGCGCGACGAAGGCAAGCCGCTCGACGAGGCGATCCGGCTCGGCGCGCTGACGCGGCTGCGGCCGGTACTGATGACGGCGCTGGTCGCCTCGCTGGGCTTCGTGCCGATGGCGATCGCCACCGGCACCGGCGCGGAGGTGCAACGGCCGCTCGCCACCGTGGTGATCGGCGGCATCCTGTCATCGACCGCGCTGACGTTGCTGGTGCTGCCGGTGCTGTATCGCCTGGCGCATCGGCGGGATGGCGTGGAGCAGGCCGCTGCCGTGCCTCGTTCGGCCTGATTGTTGGAGTCCATTGGAAACACAAGCCAATGGCGGCCGGATTGTCCGCTCCGGCGCCCATCGACAGAATGGGCTCCATCGCGGCCGGGGTGCCGCAGTGGCGGAGAACGACATGACGAAGCGAATCATCGAAGAGGGGCAGCCGGGGCCGGCAATTGCCGGGATGTCCGATGGATCGGTGCGGCGCCGGTACGCCGCTGGCGCGCGCTTTGAACCTGTCGCCTATCTGCTGCTCCGCATCGTCTTCGGCATCGTGATGATGACGCACGGCCTTCCGAAGCTGCTGGGCACCAGCCACGGCTCGATGGCCGATCCGATGGCCGGTGCGACGCGGCTGATTGCCGAAGTCCTGCATCTGCCCGGCGCGCCGGTGCTCGCCTGGCTGGTGGCCGTGCTGGAGACTGTCGGCGGTGCGATGCTGGCGGCCGGGGCATGGACCCGGCCGCTGGCTGCGCTGATGACGGTGCAGATGATCGCGATCTGCTATATCCACCGCCAGCACTTCGCGTGGATCGACCGGGGCATGGAATATCCGCTGGTGCTGCTGGCCGTGGTGCTGCTGATCGCCGCGCGAGGCGGCGGAGCGTGGTCGGTCGATGCCGCGTTGCAGGCGCGCCGCCGCACATAGACCGGCCCGGCGCGGCAAGGCGCGGCCTGGCGGCCGGGCGCCGCCACGGCAAGGCAGGGATTGACCGCCAGCCGATCGATCTGTTAATTCTGCCGGACCTTCAATGCAGAACGATCCCAACGGCATGGACCGCTTCGACGCCTTGCAACTGTTTACCCGCATCGTGGAGCTCGGCAGCTTCTCCGGTGCTGCCAATGCGCTCAATATCCCGCGCGCCACGGCGACACATGCGATCAAGGAACTGGAAGCACGGCTGGGCGCCCGCCTGCTCGAACGCACCACGCGCCAGGTCCGGCCGACGCTCGACGGCCAGGCGTTCTACGAGCGCAGCAAGCGCGTGCTCGCCGAGTTGGAGAATGCCGAGACCTCGCTGAGCAGCCACGCCACCGATCCGCGCGGTACGCTGCGGCTCGATCTGCATGGCACGCACGCGGCGATGATCATCCTGCCGCGCATCGGCGAATTCCACCAACGCTATCCGCATATCGAGCTGGCGATCAGCAGCGGCGACCGGTTGGTCGATCTGGTCGGCGAGGGCATCGACTGCGTGGTGCGGGCCGGTGTGCCGCGCGAGTCGTCGCTGGTGGCGCGACGGCTCGCCAATCTGACCGAGGTGATCTGCGCCAGCCCGTCCTATCTGGACCGGCACGGCATGCCACGCCATCCGGACGAACTGGCGCAGCATCAGGGCGTTGGGTTCTTCGCTCGCAATCACGATTACCGCTATCCGTTCACCGTGCGCGTTGATGGCGAGGTGGTCGAATACCAGCCACGCGGCTGGATCACCGTCAGCGACGCCGAGTGCTACACGCAGGCCGGGCTGGCCGGCTGCGGGCTGATCCAGGTACCGCGCTTCCGCATCGAGGACCATCTGCGCACGGGCCGCCTGGTGCAGGTGCTGGGCGAGTGGCCGTGTCCGGACTTGCCGGTGTCGGTGATGTACACCTCGCAGCGCCAGCTGGCGCCGCGGGTGCGGGTCTTCGTCGACTGGGTGTCGGCGCTGTATGAAGAGCGCTTCGGGCCGGTGCGGGCTGGCGTTTGATTCCAGCCGCGCGCGTCAGGCGCGATTGACCACCGGCAGCAGCGCGCCGTGAATCGCGCGGGCCGCGTCGGAGGCCAGGAACAGGATCGCGTCGGCCAGCGCAGCGGGATCGACCCAGCGCGAGGCATCAGCGTCGGGCATCGCCGCGCGGTTTTCCGGGGTGTCGAGCACGCTGGGCAGCACGGCGTTGACGTGCACGCCCCGGTCGCGCACCTCGGCAGAGAGCGCCTCGGTCAGCCGCGCCAGCGCGTCCTTCGAGGCGCAGTAGGCCCCCATTTGCGCCAGGCCGCGCGCGGCCGAATTGGCGCCGACATTGACGATCTTGCCGCCGCCGGCGGCGATCATGTGCGGGACCACCGCGCGCGATACGTTCAGCACCGTGCGCAGGTTCAGGTCGAACATCCGCTCCCACTGGGCATCGGCGCCTTCGCCGACGACCGGGCCCATGCCGAAGCCGCCCGCCAGATTGCACACCACGTCGATGCGCTGGCAGCTCCCGATCGCCTGTTCGATCGCGCGCTTCACCGCGCCGGCGTCGAGCAGGTCCGCTTCCAGCGCGAGATGCGCGCCGGCCGGAAGGGCGGGGCTGACGCCGGGGCGATCTACCAGCACCAGGCGGGCGCCGGCGCGCGCGAAGGCGTCGGCGACGGCACGGCCGAGGTTGCCGGCCGCGCCGGTGATGAGGACGGTCTTGTCGTGGAAGTCGAATGCCATGTCAGGTCTCCAGGGAATGCGTTGCATCGCGCCGCTGACGTCGGCGGATGCCGCCGGCGTCCCACTGTATGTCGGCCGATGCGGCCGGCGCCCAGTGTATGGCGACGCGCCCAACAGGATGTTGCGATTGCGGCTCGGGCTAACCCTGTGTCGCGGCAGAAAATTGCGGCACCGCGCCGGTCCTGGCGTGAGAGGCCTCGGCGGCGTCCCCGAGTTGTCTAAAAAAGTCGTCTACAAATCCAGCGGCATCGCACTGGTGCACTTGATTTCGTCGAGGCAGACGCTGGAGCGCACGCCGCTGACGCCCGGAATCCGCATCAGCGTATCGAGCAGGAAGTCCGACAGCGACTTCCAGGTCCCGCGCGACCACCTTCAATACATAATCGATATCGCCCGTCACGGAGAAGCACTCCTGGATCTGGGCCAGCTCGGTCACCAGGCCCTTGAACTTCGACAGGTCGCGGATATGCCCGCGCTCCATCGTCACATGGATGAAGGCCACCACGCCGAAGCCCAGCATGGCGCCGTCGAGCCGGGCCTCGTAGCGCTTGATGATGCCGCTTTCCTCCAGGCGGCGGTGACGCCGCAATGTCTGGGCCGGCGACAGGTTGATGGCCTCGGCCAGTTCCAGGTTGGAGGCGCGGCCGTGCTCCTGCAGGACGTCCAGCAGGCGGCGGTCGGTACGGTCCAGTTCGATCGAATGCATCTTTATTTCTCCAGGGAGCGGATGGACGAAATGTTATCTCACATCCTAGGGTTTCCCTGTGGTTTTAACGAAATCCAATTTGGCGCCGCGAAATATAAACTGCATCGCATCGCTGCATGCGTTCGACCCTCAGGCGACATGTCGGGGCCCTGCTGGGACCCGAGACCCGCCGGCGCCGTTCGACGCATGAGCAGCCGAAATAATATTTCCCGGGGGATGCCCCGGCATCCCGGACCCACAACCCACTTGCCAGAAGACGATATGAGCGATCTCTTTGACAACCCGATGCAGCTGATGGGCTTTGAATTCGTCGAATTCGCCTCGCCGACGCCGAATGTGCTGGAGCCCCTGTTCGAACAGATGGGCTTCACGCTGGTGGCCCGCCACCGCTCCAAGGACGTGGTGCTGTATCGCCAGGGCGACGTCAATTTCATCGTCAATCGCGAGCCGCACAGCCTGGCCGCGTACTTCGCCGCCGAGCACGGCCCCAGCGCCTGCGGCATGGCGTTCCGCGTGAAGGACTCGCACAAGGCCTATGCCCGCGCGCTCGAGCTCGGCGCGCAACCGGTGGAGATCCCGACCGGCCCGATGGAACTGCGCCTGCCGGCGATCAAGGGGATCGGCGGCGCGCCGCTGTATCTGATCGACCGTTTCGAGGACGGCAAGAGCATCTACGACATCGACTTCGAATTCATCGAAGGCGTGGACCGCCGCCCGGTGGGCCATGGCCTGAAGCTGATCGACCACCTGACGCACAACGTCTACCGTGGCCGCATGGCGTATTGGGCGGACTTCTACGAGAAGCTGTTCAACTTCCGCGAGATCCGCTACTTCGACATCAAGGGCGAATACACCGGCCTGACCTCGAAGGCGATGACCGCGCCGGACGGCAAGATCCGCATTCCGCTGAACGAGGAATCGCAGAAGGGCGGCGGCCAGATCGAGGAATTCCTGATGCAGTTCAACGGCGAAGGCATCCAGCACATCGCCTTCCTGTGCGACAACCTGATCGAGGTCATCGACAACCTGCAGCTGTCGGGCGTGCCGCTGGCCACCGCGCCGAACCAGTACTACTACGACAACCTGGCGAAGCGCCTGCCCGGCCATGGCCAGCCGGTCGACCAGCTGCAGGCCCGAGGCATCCTGCTCGACGGCACCACCGAAGGCGGCCAGCGCCGCCTGCTGCTGCAGATCTTCTCCAAGCCGCTGCTCGGTCCCGTGTTCTTCGAATTCATCCAGCGCGAAGGCGATGAAGGCTTCGGCGAAGGCAACTTCAAGGCGCTGTTCGAATCGCTCGAGCGTGACCAGATCGAGCGGGGCGTGCTGAACGTCTGATCGACACCGGCATCGGCACCGAGCCCGGCCGCTCGCGTCGGGATCGTTATCAGGGTCATATCCACCGACTGCCCGGCGCTACCCGCGCCGCGGCAGCGCACAGCCATAAGCGCCCGCCCCCCATAGAGGCGCCCGGCTATCATTCCAAAAGAATGGGTAGAGGAAACACTTCATGCATGCAGATCAATCGGACCGCTCGCTCAAGCGCGGCCTGAAGAACCGGCACATCCAGCTGATCGCGCTGGGCGGTGCCATTGGCACGGGCCTGTTCCTGGGCATCGCCCAGACCATCAAGATGGCGGGGCCCTCGGTATTGCTGGGCTATGCCATCGCCGGCATCGTCGCCTTTTTCATCATGCGCCAGCTCGGCGAGATGGTGGTCGACGAGCCGGTGGCGGGCTCCTTCAGCTACTTCGCCGACAAGTACTACGGCCATTTCGCCGGCTTCATGTCGGGCTGGAACTACTGGGTGCTGTATATCCTGGTCAGCATGGCCGAGCTGTCGGCGGTCGGCATCTACGTCCAGTACTGGTGGCCGGAGATTCCGACCTGGGTGTCGGCATTGGCCTTCTTCCTGATCATCAACGCGGTCAACCTGGCCAGCGTCAAGTCCTTCGGCGAGACCGAGTTCTGGTTCTCGATCGTCAAGGTCGCGGCGATCATCGGCATGATCGGCTTCGGCGGCTATCTGCTGGTGTCCGGCGAGGCCGGCCCGCAGGCCACGGTGGCCAACCTGTGGCAGCACGGCGGCTTCTTCCCGAACGGCGTGTCGGGCCTGGTGATGGCGATGGCGGTGATCATGTTCTCGTTCGGCGGCCTGGAGCTGGTGGGCATCACCGCGGCCGAAGCCGATTCGCCCGAGAAGACCATCCCCAAGGCGACCAACCAGGTCATCTATCGCATCCTGATCTTCTATGTCGGCGCGCTCGGTGTGCTGCTGTCGCTGTACCCGTGGGAGAACGTCGCCAGCGGCGGCAGCCCCTTCGTGCTGATCTTCCACGCGCTGAACAGCAACTGGGTCGCCAACGTGCTGAACGTGGTGGTGCTGACCGCGGCGCTGTCCGTCTACAATAGCGGGGTTTTACTGCAACAGCCGCATGCTGTTCGGCTTGGCGCGCCAGGGCAACGCCCCCAAGGCGCTGCTGAAGGTCAACCAGCGCGGCATTCCGGTCGTGGCCCTGGGCGCATCGGCGGCCGCCACCGCGGTCTGCGTGCTGATCAATTACCTGATCCCGGGCAAGGCCTTCCAGCTGCTGATGGGCCTGGTGGTGTCGGCCCTGATCATCAACTGGGCGATGATCAGCGTGATCCATCTGAAGTTCCGCGCCCACAAGCGCAGCGCCGGCCTGACCACGCGCTTCCAGAGCTTCGGCTACCCGCTGACCAACTACCTGTGCCTGGTCTTCATGGCCGGCATCCTGGTGATCATGTACCTGACGCCGGACCTGCGCCTGTCGGTCTATCTGATCCCGGTATGGCTGGGTCTGCTGGCCGTGTGCTACCGGCTGCGGAACAAGGACGCGGCGCAGGCGCTGCCGCAGGGCGCACCGGTGCGCTGAGGCAGTGAAGGCGATGCGATGCGGCGCGCGGCGCCGCTCGCCACGCCGCGCGTCATCTCCGATCTTGCATCGGTCTCAATCTGGCTTGAGGTTTTCATGTTTGCTCATATCGACGCCTACCCCGGCGACCCCATCCTGTCCCTGAACGAGAACTTCGCGCAAGACCCGCGTCAGGACAAGGTCAATCTGACGATCGGCGTCTGCTTCGACGACGAAGGCCGCCTGCCGCTGATGGCCGCGGTGCGCGAGGCCGAGGCCGCGCTGGTCGCCGACCAGGGGCCGCGCCCGTATCTGCCGATGGCCGGTATCGCCGGCTATCGCCAGGCCGTGCAGCAGCTGGTGTTCGGCGAGAACAGCCCCGCGCTGGCCGAGGGCCGCGTCGCCACCATCCAGACGCTGGGCGGCTCGGGCGCGCTGCGCGTCGGCGCCGATTTCCTGAAGCGCTATTTCCCCGAGGCGCAGCTGTGGATCAGCGATCCGAGCTGGGACAACCATCGCGTGGTGTTCGAGCGCGCCGGCTTCCAGGTCAACAGCTATCCGTACTATGACGACGCCACCGGCGGCCTGCGCTTCGACGCGATGATCGATGCGCTGCGCCAGGTGCCGAAGGGCCATGTGGTGCTGCTGCACGCCTGCTGCCACAACCCGACCGGCGTGGACCTGAACGAGTCGCAATGGCGCGAAGTCATTGCCGTGGTCAAGTCGCGCGGACTGCTGCCCTTCGTCGACATGGCCTATCAGGGCTTCGGCACCGGCCTGCAGGACGATGCCTTCGTGATCCACGAGCTCGTGCGCGAGCTGCGTGCCGTGCCTGGTCGCCAATTCGTTCTCGAAGAACTTCTCGCTGTACGGCGAGCGCTGCGGCGGCCTGTCGGTGGTCTGCGCGAACGCCGAGGAAGCCGGCCGCGTGCTGGGCCAGCTGACCGGCGCGGTGCGCGCCAACTACAGCAACCCGCCGACGCACGGCGCCCGCATCGTCGGCAAGGTGCTGACCACGCCGGCGCTGCGCCAGTCGTGGGAGGCCGAACTGGCCGCCATGCGCGAGCGCATCGCGGCGATGCGCACGGCGATCCACGGCAACCTGCAGCGCCTCGTCGGCGATGCGGACCTGTCGCGCTATCTGGCGCAGCGGGGTATGTTCACCTATACCGGCCTGTCGGCCGAGCAGGTCGATACGCTGCGCACCGAGCATGGCGTCTATCTGGTGCGCTCGGGCCGCATGTGCGTCGCCGGCCTGAACCACGGCAATGTGGCGGTGGTCGCGAAGGCGATCGCCGGCGTGATGGCCGCGAAGGGCTGATCGTCTGATCGCGTAGCGCAGTAAACAAGGGCCGGCGCACGCCAATGCGCGGGCCCTTGTTCCCCTCTACACCACCATTCCCGTCGCGGCCCCCCAGCGCCGCCATCGTCCATCCCCGTCCCAGCAGCACCATGCGGGTATGCAGGTCGTCGAGCACCGGCTCGGATACCTCCGCTCCCAGGTCGCGCAGCGCCTTGTCGCGCAGTTCCACATAACCGCGTTCGTAGTCCGCCGCCAGCGCATGCCATAACGCATGCGCGCCCGGCGACTGGCGTGCGCCGGTGATCAGGCAGTGTCCCGCGTCGAGATACCGGCGATAGATCGCCGAGGCGAGGCCACGGCGCTGGTAGGGCGGGGCGAACTTCGAATGCGGGGCGCGCAGATGGCGGTCGGCGCGGCGGTCCAGTTCGACCAGCCGGTTGAAGACGGTATAGCCGGCAAGCCGGCGCCGCACGGTGTCTTCGACATAGAAGTAATACTCCCCATCCGCCTCGCGGTAGCGCACGACCAGCCCCGGCAGGGCCGAGGGCGTGGCCGCGATGCCGTGCAGGCAATCGCCGGGCTGGTAGAGCCGGTCGTACAGTGTCTGCAATTCGGCCTCGAGCGCGTCGGGGGCGTGATCGACGTCGATGCGCAGTTCGATGGCGCGCAGCAGGCGGGCGAGGGTGGGGCGGCGTGCTTGCCGCTGTCGCGCGGAGTCCGGCCATGATGCGGGGCCGGCGGCCGCATGGGCGAGCAGGAGGGACATGGCCGTCGTCAACCGCTCTGCCAGGCGCCGCTGACCAGGTTCTCGGGTTTGCTGCGGGCCACGATGCGCGCGCTGACGTCCCAGATATCGATCCGCACGTTCAGTCCCGCATGGATGCCATATCCCGGCCCGGTGACGATGTCCTCGTCCGTCTGCACGCCTTCGCCCGCCTTGATCGCGCTCTCTGCCACGATCGATCCCGTTGCCTTGATGCCCCAGCCGGCTTCGATATGGTGGCTGCTGCGGATCGCGCCGCCGGCCTCGATGCCTTGGCCCGCGCTGATGCCGTGGCCCTGCAGATCGCCGTCGGCCTTCAGCGTCCCGCCGCAGCGGATCGCGTGCTGCGCGGCGATGCTGTCGCCCGCGCGCAGATTGCGGCCGACGTGGATGTGCTCGCCCGCGCTGATGTCCCAGCCCGCGCGCACGCTGCCCTTGGCATCGAGGAAGGTCGCGACGTCGATGCCCCATGCGGCCTTGATGTCGCCGCCCGCCTCGATGGCGCCGCCGCTGTAGAGATTGCCGGCGCAGTCGATATCTTCGCCCGCGATGATCGCCGTGCCCGCGCGAATGCCGCCGCCGACGCGGATCGTGCGGCCGGCGCGGACGACCCAATCGACATCGATGGCGCCGCGCACGACCAGCGTGCCGGCGAACACCAGCGCGCCGGCGTTCAGCGCGTCGAGCGTCAGCACGGCATCGGTGGGGCCGAACTGATCGAGCAGCCAGCACGCATCGCCGACGCGGCCGGCATCGACCAGTGCGTCGAGCAGCCGCTGGTAGTCGCTGCCGTCATGCCGGTTGCGCAGGAACCATTTGTAGCCGTCCGCGCAGGGGCGTTTCGCCTTGACGAAATTCTGGGTGAGTTCCATGGACATCGGGACCTCGGTAGTCGGTGAAGGGTGGGGGCTGTCGTGCCGTGGGCGGGGGGCACGCAGGAATGCAACCGCGATGCCGCGCCTCCCTCTCCCGCGGGCGAGAGAAGGAGGCGCGGAGGGAAACCGCGTTCAAACCGCCTACAGCGGATTCATCACGATGAATTCAACCGCGAGATAAAGCGCGGCAATGCCGGCCATGGCGAGCAGGGCGCGGCGATAGACGATGGCGGATTTTCTGGTCTTGGCAGACATGCGCTCTCCCATTTGCACGTTGAACAGTGGATCGCCGATCGTCGATGGCGATCCCCGGGCAATGTGCCGTGCCAGGGAGACCGGTGTGGGACTGTTGGTGCTAGTC
Organism: Cupriavidus sp. H18C1; assembly: GCF_049311595.1. Classification (NCBI taxonomy): domain Bacteria; kingdom Pseudomonadati; phylum Pseudomonadota; class Betaproteobacteria; order Burkholderiales; family Burkholderiaceae; genus Cupriavidus; species Cupriavidus sp. H18C1. Next base: position 1,813,020 of record NZ_CP186009.1, on the reverse strand, counting down.
CCGGACTCCCCCGCACGGCTGAGAGAAGCACGGCGGGAATATGGGATGTGCGGGCGACCATGGCCTGGCGCGCGGCAAAGCCGCAAGCGTCGCCGTACGCGCGTGCCGCCACAGCATGCAGGGCATGCTGGAAAAGGGCGGAGCGGCGCAGGACGAGTTGCATTCGGTCGCGAAGAAGAGGAAGGAGTGAGCCGGTGTTTTCGGTGGAGCGTTTGCTCCATCGGCTCGGAAAACCGGGGGAAAACCGGATGAAAGCAGGCCGAGTATCCCATAGCCGTTGAGAAGTCTCAACCCCGCGGCGCACCATGCGTCCTCGACAGAGCCCGTGCCACAGCCCCCCCAGCGGCAGACGCTCAACGGCCGAGCCTCATCGGCAGCCCATCATCGGCAGCCCTCAGCGACAGTACTTCCGATACTGGTTGAAATGCCGAATCGCGCGATGCGCGTCGCCCAGCTGCTCGTGCAGCCGGGCCGCATTGAAATGCGCATCGGCCATGTCCGGCGCGATGTCGATGCAGCGGTGATAGCTGCGCAGCGCGTCCTCGTATCGCTCCAGATCTTCGAGCGTGACACCGAGATTGAAGTGGAGCAGGGGTTCGTCGCCGATCGCGGCAAGGGCGTCCCGATACAGCGATTCGGCCTCCTGCACGCGCCCCGCTTCGGTCAGCAGGCAGCCGAGGTTCAGATAGGGATCGGCGTAGTCGGGCGCGATCGCGATCGCGCGGCGGTAGGCCTGTTCGGCCTTGCGCATGTCCTGCGCTTCGAGCTGGCAGCCGAGCTGGAACCATGTACCGGCGTCGGTGCCGTGGCCGGTATGCTCCTCCGCGCGGTCCTCGGTGGGGTCGGTGCGGTTGTCAGCGCGGTTGTCAGCGCGGTCATCAGCGCTGTTTTTGGCCCGGTTGTCGGCCTTCCTCGCCGACTGGATCGACAGCACCGCGCCCGGCTGCGACCGGCTCGGCTGCAATTCCATCACCAGCTGGCCGGTCTCGACCTCCCACTGGCGATGCGCCTCGGAGACGACCACGCCATTGCCGACCGCCGCGATCCGCACGCCCGACAGCGGCCGGTCCTGCGACCACGCCTTCAATCGCTGCAGGGCCCGCGTGACGCGCCGCGGCGGCACATTGGCCTTCTTCAGCGAATCAGCGGTGCGGATCAGCACCACGTCCTGGAACGAGAACTGGCGCTCGCCGCGGCTGCCCTTGATCGGTTCTAGCAAACCCGCTCGCGTCAGGCTCGCCACCGTCCCGCGGGAGACGCCGAACGTGCCTTCGATGTCCTTCAGCGTGAAGCTGTCCTTGCCGACCGCGCTCATTTCCTGGCAGTACGTCGGATCGGGGTCGCGGCCTCCGTGGCGCGCTTGGCGCCCTTGCGCGGGGCCGCTTCCCGCGGGGGCTTCTTCGCGGCGGCCTGCGACTTGCTCAGGCTCGCCTTGAGCGCCGCCATCAGGTCAATCACCTCGCCGCCCTCGCTGGGCCGCTCCGCCGTCGCCGATACCGTGATCTTCTTGCCTTCGATCTTCTTGTCGATCTCGGCCAGCACACGCTGCTTCTCCTCGTCCTGATAGGCGGCCGGGTCGTAGGCCTCCACGGTGCTCTGCTCGATCAGCTGCTCGGCCAGCGTCAGTTCGGCGGGGCGGATATCGGTGCGTTCGACGTCCAGGTCGGCCATCGAGCGGACCTCGTCCGCATAGAGCAATTGCTGCAGCACCAGGCCCTCGTCGTTGGCACGCACCTGCACCATGTACTGCTTGCCCTTCCACACCCAGGTGGCCAGCGCGCAGGTGCCGGTCTTGCGCATCGCTTCGGTCAGCAGGCTGTATGGCTTGGCGCCGCGCTTGTCGGGCGCCAGATAGTAGGCCTTGTCGAAATAGATCGGGTCGATGGCACCCATCGGCATGAAGGCGACGATGTCGATGGTGTGGCGCGCGCCGGTCTCCAGCGCGTCGAGCTCTTCGGGCGTGAACACCACGTACCGGTCCTTCTCGAACTCGTAGCCCTTGACCATGTCGGCGCGCTCGACCACCACGCCCTCGCGCTGGCAGATGTACTGCTGCCGCAGTCGCGAGCCGCAGCCCTTGTGCAGCAGGTTGAAACCGATGCCGGACTTGCTTTCGGTCGCGGAAAAGACCCGGACCGGGATGGAAACCAAGCCGAAGCTCAGCGAGAGGGAGGCAATGGAGCGTGCGGCCATGTCGTCACCTTTCGGGTTGGCGTATTGCTAAAGAATAGTCGACGCTTCGTCTGCACGCCTGCCTCAGGCTTTCGTATAATGGCGGGTTTGCCGCCATGTCACCGCCCGAACGCGGGATGCGGACGGCTGCCGGGCACCGCCCGCCCTCTGCCCCGACGCTCTGATTTCCCTCTGCGCCTCTCCCACCATGAAAACACTGAAAGCCCTCCTGATCGTCTCCGCCGTGGCCCTGTTCGCCGCCTGCGGCAAGTCCGAACAAGCCCCCGCCGCCGGTGCGCCGGCCGCGGCCGCCAAGACCGTCGTGGTCGGCCTGGACGACAACTTCCCGCCGATGGGCTTTCGCGATGCCAACAATGAACTGGTCGGCTTCGATATCGACATGGCCAAGGAGGCCGCGCGCCGCCTGGGCATGACGGTCGAGTTCAAGCCCATCGACTGGAGCGCCAAGGAGGCCGAACTGAACGGCAAGCGCGTCGACGTGCTGTGGAACGGCCTGACCATCACCGACGAGCGCAAGAAGAACATCAGCTTCACGGCGCCCTATATGAGCAACCACCAGATCATCGTGGTGGGCAGCGCCTCGCCGATCAAGGCCAAGGCCGACCTGGCCGGCCGCATCGTCGGTGCGCAGGACGGCAGCAGCGCGGTCGACGCGATCCGCAAGGAGGCGCAGGTCGCTGCCAGCATCAAGGAACTGAAGACCTTCGGCGACAACGTGACGGCGCTGATGGACCTGGCCGCCGGCCGCCTCGACGCCATCGTGGTCGATGAGGTCGTGGGCCGCTATCTGGTCAGCAAGCGCGCCGGCGAGTACCGCGTGCTCGACGAGAACTTCGGCACCGAGGACTACGGCGTCGGCCTGCGCAAGGACGACACCGAACTGCTGGCGCAGCTGGACAAGACGCTGGCCGAGATGAAGCAGGACGGCACGGCCTCCCGCATCGCGCAGCAGTGGTTCGGCGCGAATCTGATCAAGTAAGCCCGCCGCGCCCCTTCACGGGGCGCCGCTTTTTTCTGGATCCCGCGCGCCGGGTTTCGATCCATGGACTACGTTCTCTCCCTGCTGGGACCGATGGCGCAGGGCGCGCGGATCACGCTCTCGCTGTTCTTCATCACGCTGGCGCTGTCGGTGCCGATGGGCCTGGCGCTCGCGCTGGCGCGGCTGTCGGCATGGCGGCCGCTGAGCGTGGCCGTCAACGGCTATATCTGGCTGATGCGCGGCACGCCGCTGATGCTGCAGCTGCTGTTCGTCTATTTCGCGCTGCCGTTGCTGCCGGTGGTGGGCGTGCGCCTGCCGGACTTCCCCGCGGCGGTGGTGGCCTTCGCGTTGAACTACGCGGCGTATTTCGCCGAGATCTTCCGCGCCGGCATCCAGTCCGTGGACCGCGGCCAGTACGAAGCCAGCAAGGCGCTCGGCATGACCTATCTGCAGACGATGCGCCGCGTGGTGCTGCCGCAGATGGTGCGGCGCGTGCTGCCGCCGGTCAGCAACGAGACCATCACGCTGGTCAAGGACACCTCGCTGATCTACGTGCTGGCGCTGAACGACATCCTGCGCACCGCGCGCGGCATCGTGCAGCGCGACTTCACCACGACGCCTTCCTGGTCGCCGCGGCGTTCTATCTGCTGATGACGCTGCTGCTGACCTGGATGTTCCAAAGCCTGGAAAAACGCTATGCCGCACACGATCAATGAGCCGCAGGCCCGCGGCGGCGAAGGGCAGGAGCGCCCGGTGATGATCCGCGCCGACGATATCGTCAAGTCGTTCGGCGCCAATCGCGTGCTGCACGGCGTCTCGCTGACGCTGCGCAAGGGCGAGGTGGTGGCGGTCATCGGGCCGTCCGGCTCGGGCAAAAGCACGCTGCTGCGCTGCCTGAACCATCTCGAGACGATCGATGGCGGCAGCATCGAGATCGAGGGCGAGACGCTGGCCGCGCCCGGCGCGGACCAGCGCAGCCGCTACGTGCCGGACGCCGAGGTGCGCCGCATCTGCCGCAAGATGGGCATGGTGTTCCAGTCCTTCAATCTGTTCCCGCACATGACGGTGCTGCAGAACATCATCGAGGCGCCGATGACGGTCAAGGGCATGGCGCGGGAGGCCATCGTGCCGATCGCCGATGCGCTGCTGCGCAAGGTCGGCCTGCTGGAGAAGCGCGACAACTACCCGTCGCGCCTGTCGGGCGGGCAGAAGCAGCGCGTGGCGATCGCTCGCGCGCTGGCGATGGAGCCGGACATCATGCTGTTCGACGAACCGACCTCGGCGCTCGATCCCGAGCTGACCGGCGAGGTGCTGCGCACCATGCGGCAGCTGGCGGATGACCACATGACCATGCTGGTGGTCACGCACGAAATGGGCTTCGCGCGCGAAGTCGCGCACCGGGTCGTCTTCATGGACCAGGGCCGCATCGTCGAGAGCGCGCCGTCCGAGGAGTTCTTCCGCGCGCCGCAGCATCCGCGCACGCGGGAGTTCCTGGCCCATATGCTGTAGGCCGCTGCGCTGCGCTGCGCTGCGCTGCGCTGCCAGGCGGGGCGAGGCGAGGCGAGGCGAGGCTGGGCTGGGCTGGGCTGGGCTGGACTGGACTGGACTGGACTGGACTGGACTGGACTGGACTGGGCCGGGTGTTGGCCCGCTACGTCGCCGGATGCAGCCCCTGCACCAGCGCCCGCTTGTTGTCCCGGCTGCGGCGCGCGTGCTCGCGCATCAGCGCCTCGGCCCGCGCCCCTTCATGTGCGACGATGGCCCGCACGACATCCTCGTGATCGAACTGCGCGCGCTGCACGAAGGCCAGTTCCAGCGACGGCTGCACGCCGGCCGCGCCGAGCGCGCCGGGACCCGCCATCGGCGTCCTGGCGATATGGTCGAGCGCCGACGCCAGCGCCGGATTGGCCGCGCCCTCGACCAGTGCCCGATGAAAGCGCGCATTCATCGCTGCCCAGCGCGCGGTATCGACCGGCGCATCCTTCCCGAGCAGGGCCTGCTCGACCAGTAGCCGCCCCTCGTCGACGCAGGCCTGCAGCACCTCCAATACCTCCCTCGTGACGCCTTGCTCGGCCAGCAGCCGTGCCGCCATGCCTTCGAGCGTGCCGCGCACGTCGATCGCCATGGCCACTTCGTCCAGCGTGACCTGGCGCACGCGGAAGCCGCGTGTGGGCAGCCGTTCCAGCAGGCCTTCCTTTTCCAGCTCGCCCAGTGCCAGCCGCAACGGGGTTCGGGACACGCCCAATTCCCCCGGAGAACTGCACCTCGCGGATCCGTTCGCCGGCCTGCAGGTCGCCGGCCAGGATGCGGCGCCGCAATTCCATCGTCACGCGTTCGATCTGGGAGGCCATCGGTCAAAAGTGGAGTTTGGCAGACATGTGGGCTTCATTATGGCATGAGGCCAGCTTGACGCAGGCGAGGGCATCGCCAATACTGCATGCAAACACCATAATAAATCAACGATACAAGGCATTAGTAAGCATGTTTGCATGCAAACAGCGACAAAATGCCGGACAGGAGACAAGCGCCGTGCCATCCCGATTCCTGCGGCGGCGGCAAGCCCCGCGCTCGCCCGTCGTTTCCCCGCGCCGCCGTGCGACGGCCTTCGCGCTCGCGGCGGTGGCAACCGCACTGCTGGCTGGCCCCGCTGCAGCCCTTGCCGCGTCCGAGCCGTATCCGTCCAAGGCGATCCGCCTGATCGTGCCGTTCCCCGCCGGCGGTGGCGGCGACACGCTGGCCCGCCTCGTGATGATCCGCGTCGGCAAGGAGCTGGGCCAGTCGCTGGTGATCGAGAACGTGGCAGGCGCCGGCGGCAATATCGGCTCCCAGGCCGCGGCAAAGGCGGCGCCGGACGGCTACACGCTGCTGTACGGCACCAATGGCACCTTCGCCATCAATCACGCGCTGTACAAGCGCACCGGCTTCGATGCGATGCAGGACTTCGTGCCCGTCGCGCAGCTGACGCGCATCGCCACGATGGTGGTCACGCGGCCCGGCTTTCCGGCGAAGACCTTCCCCGAACTGCTGCAGGTGCTCAAGGCCAATCCCGGCAAATACACCGTCGCGTCGGCCGGCAACGGCACCACCTCGCATCTGGCGTCCGAACTGCTGAAGGCATCGGCCGGCGTCTCGATGGTCCATGTGCCGTACCGCGGCGGCGCGCTGGCACTGACGGACCTGATGGGCGGCCAGGTCGACCTGATGATCGAGGTGATGCCCAACGTCATGCCGGCGGTGCGCGGGGGCAAGGTGCAGGGGCTCGCCGTGACGACCGCGCAGCGCGTGCCGAGCTTTCCCGATGCGCCCACCGTGGCGGAGCAGGGCCTGGCCGGCTTCGAGGTCAGCGCGTGGGACGGCATCTTCGTGCCGAAGGGCACGCCGGCCGATGTCGTCGCGAAGGTCCACGCCGCGATTCAGAAGGCGCTGGCCGACCCCGCGCTGCGGCAGCAGCTGCTGGACCGCGGCGCCGAGCCGGTACCGCAATCGAGCGCCGCCTTCGCGCAATTCGTTCGTGCCGAATATGACCGCTGGGGGGCGCTGGTCAAGCGCTCCGGCGCCAGCGTCGATTGACCGCTGAGGGCCCGGCGTCCCCCGCCGCCCCGACCGGCTGCCATTCCATCGCAAGGACTGAAAGAGACATGACCGCCCATTCCGCTCGCAAGCCCGACGCCAACGCCAACGCCAACGCCAACGCCAACGCCAACGCCAACGCCATCCACCGCTCGCCTGCCGCCGACGATCGCAGCGGCCTGCCGCACTACGACCGTCCGCCGCTGAAGGACAGCCGCCGCCCGCGCTGCCCCCCGTTCGTCGAGATCACCGATGCCGACCAGCTGCTGCCCTATCTGGAACACGTCGCGCGCCGTCCGTACAACCACGGGCTCAACGCCTGCTGGGACCTGAAGGAGGGCGAGCGCGTGCTGCTGCGCGTCGACAACTGGCACAGCGAGCTGACGATCCAGGCATGCCAGCGCATCCTGGAGAAGTACAAGATCAGATACGAGATCCAGAAGATCGATCGCGGCCCGATCCCGACCTGGGTCGGCGCCGACGAGGTCGACTACTACCTGTTCCGCACGCGCGAACTGGCGCAGTGGATGGACATGTGGGAGGAGGAAGAAAAGAAGCAGCAGTACGACAAGATCCTGATGGGCTACGGCGGCCCGGTGCTCGCGGAACGCTTCATCAAGATCCAGCGCATGCCCTTCATCACGCCGGAGATCCTGGCCTCGCCCGCGCATGCGATGCCGATCGAGGTCATCAACGCGATCGACCGCTGGACCTGGGACCGCATCCGTACCGCGCGGCGGGCGCGTATTACGGACCCCGAGGGCACCGACATCAGCTTCACCAATCACGACGACTATTGGGACGCGCGGCGCGAGTTCTATCACCCCGACCTGACCGCGGCGACCTGGCGCGGCAACGAGCATTTCGGCAAGACCTATCTGCCCGGGCATATCACCGGGCGGCCGTGGATGTTCCATCCGTTCAAGGAGGACGGCTGCGGCGTGATCGCCGGCACCACCAACCATATCGCGCCGTGCGACTGGACCCAGCTGGTCGTCGAGAATTCGAAGATCACGCGCATCAACGCCGGCGGTGACTTCGGCGACAAGCTGCGCAACGTGATGGAGCAGACCCGGGACATCCAGTATCCGACCTTCCCGGGCAAGGGCCTGATGTACTGGTGGGAGGCGTCGATCGGCACCAATCCGCATATCCACCGGCCGCGCAAGGACTTCCCGTCGGGCTTCGTCAATTGCCTGTACGAGCGCGTGCGCTCCGGCGTCATCCACATGGGCTTCGGCACCATCATCTCGTCGATGGCCGAGCGCGAGGCCGCCAGGATGGGGCATCTGGTCGGGCACTGGCATCTGCACCTGTATTTCCCCACGTACACGACCGAGCGGTCCGGCGACAACGAGAACATCATCGAGAACGGCCGCCTGCTGGCGCTCGACGACCCCGCTATCCGCAAGCTGTGCGCGAAATACGGCGATCCGGACCTGTGGCTCGACGAGAGCTGGAATCCCGCGGTGCCCGGCATCAATATGCAGGGCGACTACTGGTCGCACTATGCAAAGGACCCGCTGCACTGGGTCAAGACCGAGCTGGAGGTCTGCCGCAACTACCACCCGATGTTCATGCGGATGGTCGATGCCGATGCGAAGTACTGCGAAGGCGAGGGCGCGCGTTGGTGGAAGGGCGGTTGCTGCAACCACAGCGGCGTGCAGGCGCCGGTGCTGCCGGGCAACTGCTGCGGCACGGAGGCAGCGCCGGCGCAGGGCGGCCATTGCTGCCATGGCGGTGCGGCATCGGATTGAGGGCGCGCGGCGCGGCGGATAGGTCTGGCGCGAAGCGGAGCGGTGATCGACCGGACCAGCAGGCCGCCGCGGTCAGATGCGGCGGCCCGCCAGCGGCAGGACTGGGACTGATAGCACGGCCTTACGACTGGCCCCGCAACAGGGGCCTGACGACGGGGCCGGATGACGGGACCTTACTTGTCGTTGCCGACCTTCTTGTTCAGGTCGCGCGCCATCTGCAGGTGCTGCTCCAGATCCGGCACATGCTTGGCGGCGAAGGCCTTGATGTCGGGGTCCTTCGCGTTCTTCGACGCTTCCTGGAACAGCTTGACCGTCTTTTCATGCGCGGCGACGCCGATCCGGCTGGCGTACATCTTGTCGAAGCGCTCGCCGTCGAGCGCGCTGAGCCCCTTCAGCTCCGTGCGCTGCACGACCGAAGGCTCGGTCGGCGGCGTATAGCCCTTGCTCGAGGCCAGCTTGGTCAGCTCCTCGTTGACCATGGTGTGGTCCTTGATCATGCGGGCCGCGAAGGATTTGACGTCGGCGCTCGCGGCCTTCTGTTCGGCCAGCTTGCTGCCCTCGACCTCGGCCAGGCCGCCCTGGGCGGCGTTTTCCAGGAAGCTGCGGTCGGCGCGCACCAGCTTGCTGGTGTCGCCGGCGGTGCCCCGCGTGGTGGTCTGATCCGTTGCGGTCGTGGCGGGCATATTGCCTGGCGCCGTGTTCTTCGGCGCGGTGCTGGTGCCTTGCGCCATCACCGCGGAGGACAGCAGCAGGGAACAGGCGGCGGTACTGAGGACACTGAGTGCTGCGGTACGGATAGGCATGGCGTGTTCTCCCTTGAAGGTGGATAGGTACGACCAATCAGCAATATCCGCGCCCAACGCCGGCCTCGTGATCACCGCCTTCGCGGGGCGGCTCGCGCAGGGCTTGTTGGGGCTTGTGCAGGGCCTGTGCAAGGCTTGCGTTGGGATGTCGTGCGCCACCGCAAAGACACCGCCGCATATCGGTCGGCGCAAAGGCCGGCAAATAGGGTAGCGACAAGGCGGCGAAAAAATTGCATGCGACGGTAAAAACGCTCGGCCCGGTGGCCGGTTTGGCAGGCAGTTCAACGTCCGGCCACGTCTCCGTACACATAACGCCGCGCAGTGCATGCAAAAACGGCGTTTCGGGTGGCCCCCGTAGTAGAATTGCCCCCCACTCAAACCGATGTCCCTGCCGCATGCCCGAAGAGCGAACGAGTCTGGCGGAAACGATCCGCGCCACCATCGAACAGGAGATTCTCTCCGGCAAGCTGGCCAGCGGCGCCCAACTCGACGAGCAGCAATTGCTGTCGCGTTTCTCGGTATCGCGTACGCCGGTGCGGGAGGCGTTGATCCGGCTGGCGTCGGCCGGGCTGGTCGATCTGGTGCCGCGCCGCGGCGCCATCGTATCGGCCATCACGCTGCGCGAATACGTTGCCATGAGCGAGATCCTTGTCCAACTCGAGGCATTGGCGGCGCAGCTGGCGGCGCGGCGTATCACCGAGTCCGAACGGGAGGCGCTGCGCGAAGCCTATGCGGCTTGCCAGCAGGCTGCGGCGCAGGCCAGCGCCGACCGTTATCGCGAGGCCAATGACCGTTTCCACGCGGTCATCTACGAGGCCTGCCGCAACGAGATCCTGAGCGCGCAGATTCGCACAATGCGGGCCCGCATGCGTGGCATGCGCGACTACCGCTTCGAGAAGCCCGCGCGCATTCGCGCCTCGCTCGAGGAACATGGCGCGGTGATGGAGGCGATCCTGCGCGGCGATGAAGAGGCAGCGGCGCGGGCGATGGTCGAGCACATCTCGACCGGCGGCAATGTCTATGCGGACATGATCGCGTCGATGCCGGACGAAGCCGTCGGCGCCAAGGGGGGCGCGCTGAGCCGGGGCGCGCCGGCAAGCGCGAGAAAGCACGGCAGCGAGCGCGTCAGCAAGTCGCGACGGAAGACACGCCGGCCTGCGCACCAACAACCGCGCCAGCCGGCGCCGCGCGTTTCAATCGATCTTCACGCCCGCCTGCACCGTCCGTTGCAGCGCGTTCTTGCCATCCTGCTGCGCCCATTGCTTGAACTCGGCCGGCGAGCGCGACGGTGCCGGTTCGCTGCCGTTGTCGACGAGCCGCGTGCGAATGGCCGGATCGGCCAGCACCTTGGTGGCGACGGCATAGAGCTTGTCCGTGACCTCCTTCGACAGTCCCGCCGGTCCGAACAGCCCGAACCAGAACGTGTAGTCGAAGCCCGGCAAGCCTAGCTCGGCAATGGTCGGCAGGCCCGGCGCCACGGCCGAGCGCTGCGGCGTCGTGACGCCGATCATCTTGACCACGCCCTGCGTGCCGAGCGGCAGCACCGACGATGCCGTGCCGAAGGAAAACTCCACTTCGCCCGCCGCCACCGCCTGCAAGGCCGGCGCGCCGCCCTTGTACGGCACGTGCGTCATGTCGACGCCGACCGCGTTCGCAAACGACAGCCCGGCGACATGCGGCGAGCCGCCGATGCCCGACGACGAGTAGTTGAACTTGCCGGGATTCGCCTTGGCCTTCGCCGCCAGCGTTTTCACATCGGCGATGCCAAGGTCCTTGTTGACCGCCAGGATCAGCGGCGAGATGGTCAGCCGCGTGATCGGCGTGAAGCTGTCGGCCTTGTACTTGACCTTGTACAGATGCTGGTCCATGCCGTAGATCGTCGCGGTGGCCAGCCCAAGCGTATAGCCGTCCGCCGGCGCCTGCGCCAGCCATGCCGATGCGAGCGTGCTGCCTGCGCCGGGCTTGTTCTCGACCACCACCGGCTGCCCCAGCTCCTTCGACATCGCCTCGCCGACCACGCGTGCGACAAAGTCGGCCGCGCCGGCCGGCGTGTAGCCGATCACCAGCCGGATCGGCTTGTTCGGATAGCCTTCGGCCATCGCGGCGCCGGGCGCGATGGCGGCGATCAGACCCACGGCCGCCAGGGCCGCGACAGTGGCAGAGGTCCTGGAGGTCCTGGAGGCCCTGCAGGCCGCGGAGGTCGCTGTGGAATGGCTGTGCATCGGTGTCTCCTTGTCGTGTTGTGTGGGGCGATGGGGCTCTGCGGCCCCGCGTCGATCGTCAGGCGTCAGGCGATGGCGCCCTTGTCGCGCCACTGCGCGATCAGCTCCGGCGCAAAGCCCAACTCGGCGAGCAGCTCGTCGGTCTGCTCGCCGGGGTCCGGCGCCGCGCGCGCAAAACGCTCGGGGTGGGGCGCGGCGGACAGATTGATCGGCGAGCGCAGCAGGTCGAGTTCGCCTAAAACGGGGTGGCGCGCGGTACGGGTCATGCCGAGGTGGCGGACCTGCGGGTCCTCGAAGGCCTGCCCGATATCGAGTACGGGGCCGCAAGGCACGCCGGCCGGATTGAGCCGCGCCATCAATTCGGCGCAGGTAAAGCGCGAGGTGTGGGCCTGGATCGCTTCGTCGAGCGCGGCGCGATTGCGGGCACGCGAACGCGCGTCGCGATAGTCGGCGTGGTCGACCAGATCGTGCGCCTCCAGCGCCTGGCAGAAGTTGGCCCACATCCGCTGCGTGCTGGCCGCGATATTGACCAGGCCATCGCTGGCGCGATAGGTGCCCATCGGCACCAGCGTCGGATGGGCGTTGCCTTGCTGCGTCGGCACTTCGCCGTCGACCGTGTAACGCGCCGCCTGGAAATCGAGCTTGTTGAGCATCGCCTCGATCAGCGAGGTATGGACCCATTGGCCGCGACCGGTCCGTTCGCGGTGGAACAGCGCCAGCAGGATTCCCTGGCCCAGGAACATGCCCGCCGTGGTGTCCGAGATCGCGATGCCGACGCGGACCGGTCCGCGCCCTGGCTCGCCGGTCACCGAGCTCAGCCCGCACATACCCTGCACGATCTGATCGACGCCGGGCCGTTCGCTGTACGGGCCATCCTGGCCGAAGCCCGAGATGCTGGCGAGGATCACGCGCGGATTGCGGGCGCTCAGCGCCTCGTATGTCAGCCCGAGTCTTGCCTTGACCACGGAGCGGAAGTTCTCGACCACCACGTCGGTGTTCTCCAGCAGCCGCGCCAGGATCTGCGCGCCCTCCGGCGTCTTCAGGTCCACGCACATGCTGCGCTTGTTGCGGTGCAGGTTCTGCTCGTCCGAGCCGCGGCGCTGGCCGGTCACCGAGCCGTGGTCCTTTGGCGGCGGCGGCTCGAGCCGGATGACATTGGCGCCCCAGTCGGAGAGCAGCCGTACCGCGGCCGGGCCGGCGCGGGCGACGGTCAGGTCGAGGACGTTGATGCCGTGCAATGGGAGCTGGGGGTTGGATTGGGCCATGGCGGGGGAAGGAATGATTGGGTGCGGAGAGTATACGCACAACAATCATATGTATACGAATAGGGGGGTTGTATGGATGCGGAGAGTCGCTCAGTGTCCTAGACTTTGCGCTGTGCGGCTGTCCGCGGCCGGCCCTGATCGCGCGCACGGCCAGGGTGCGGCACTAATAAGTGACTTCCAGGCGACCAACGTGCGTCCCCTTCAAGGAGTCGTATGCAATCGGCGGCAATACAAATACAGAGAAACGGCGGGCCGGACGAACTGGAGTTCATCGAAGTCGCCGTGCCGCCGCCGGGCGAAGGCGAAGTCCAGATCCGGCAGAGCGCGATCGGCGTCAATTTCGCGGACATCTATCAACGGCGCGGCAGTCACGGCCCGCATCAGCCGACCTCGTTCCCGATCGTGCTCGGCTCGCAGGGGGGCTGGCCGTATCGAAGCGGTGGGGCCGGGCGTCAGCGGATTGGAGGTCGGGCAATCGGTCGGCTGCTTCCAGCCGGGGGCCTATCAGGTCGTGCGCAACATCCCCCGCGGCACGCGTGGTGCCATTGCCCGCGCAGATCCCCGAAGACGTGGCGGGCGCCACGCTGCTGCGCGGCCTCACCGCGGAATATCTGCTGCGCCGGATTTCCCCGGTCCAACCGGGCGATGCGGTGCTGGTGCATGCGGCCGCCGGCGGCATGGGCGTGATCCTGTCCCAATGGGCGCGGGCGCTGGGCGCGATCGTGATCGGCACGGTCGGCTCGGAGGCCAAGCGCGAGATCGCGCTCGCCCATGGCTGCCATCACGCGATCGACTACCGCCGCGAGGACTTCGTCGCCCGCACGCTTGAACTGACGGACGGCCGCGGCGTCGCGGTGGTCTACGACGCCGTCGGCAAGGATGTGTTCGTGCCGTCGCTGTCGTGCCTGCGTCCGCTTGGCATGGCGATCAACTACGGCACCGCGTCCGGCGACGTCGAAGCGTTCGACTTGCAGCTGCTGCACGCCAAGTCGCTGATGGTTTGCCGTCCCACGCTGCGCACCTTCATTGCCGATGCCGCCTCGCTGCGCCAGGGCATGGCCGCGCTGTCCGAGGCGGTCGGTGCCGGTCATGTGCGGCTCGAAGTCGGCCAGCGCTTTGCCTTTGCCGACGCGCGCGAGGCCCACCGGCAGCTCGAAGCCCGGCAAACCAGCGGCGCCGTGGTGCTGGTTCCGTAGTCCCGCCGGTAATGGAAACCGTATTGCCTTGAAACCGTATTACCAGGAGAAGCGGCATGAAGCTCTATCACAGCTGGCTGTCCAGCGCGTCGCGCCGCGTGCGCCTGTGCCTGGCGGAGAAGGGCATCCGCTACGACAGCGTGCCGGTCGACATGCGCCGGCAGGAGCATCACTCCGCGGCCTATCTGGCCGTCAATCCCAACGGCGTGGTGCCGGGCCTGGTGCTGGACGACGGCCGGGCGCTGCACGAAAGCAGCACCATCTGCGAATACCTCGACGACACGCATCCGGAGCCGCCGCTGCGGCCGGACGACCCCTATCGGCGCGCCGAGATGCGCAATTTCATTCGCTGGACCGACGAGCGCGCGCTGCCGAATCTGCTGATCCTGAACTGGAGCCTGGTATTCCAGGCGCAGGCGTCGCAATGGACCGACGCCGAGCTGGCCGAGCGGCTGGCTCGCGTGCCGACCGCGCAGCGGCGCGAGGCGTGGTTGCGCGTCGCGCGACAGCCCTATACCGACGACGAGAAGCGCGCAGCGCTGGACCAGTTGAAGGCCATCGTGCCGAAGATGGAGGCGATGCTGGAGGACGGCCCATGGCTGCTCGGCGATCGCTACACGCTCGCCGATATCGCCGCCGTGCCATTCGTGGCGCGCCTTGCCGAACTCGATGCCGACGCACTGTCGCCGGATGCCGCGCCCGCCGTGGCCGACTGGTGGCGGCGGGTGCAGGCACGTCCCGCGTTTGCCGAAGCACGGATCGATCGCTTCGATGCCGCCCTGGCGAGCGCCTAGGCCGCATTGCTTTCCCCTGGATTCGACCACTCCCTCTCATTGCAAGGCCAGCCCATGTCAGACACCGGATCGCTCCCCACTCTGGAAATCGAAGACCGCATCGCCACCATTACGCTGAGCCGGCCCGAAGTCGCCAACCGGCTGGGGCCGGACGACCTGGCCGCGCTGCGCCAGCATGTCGACACGGTCAATGAGGCCGACGTGCTGGTGCTGCGCATCCGCGGCAGCGGCAAGTACTTCTGCAGCGGCTTCGATATCGGCAAGCTGGCCGCGGGGCAGCGCGGCGCCGGGTTTGAGCCGCTGGTCAATGCGCTCGAGGACTGCCGCCCCGTGACGATTGCCGAGATTCACGGCGGGGTCTATGGCGGCGGCACCGATCTGGCGCTGGCCTGCGACTTCCGCATCGGGACGCTTGCCACCGAGATGTTCATGCCAGCCGCCCGTTTGGGCCTGCATTTCTACCAGCGTGGCATGGAGCGCTATGTCTCGCGGCTGGGTTTGAACGCCGCCAAGCATCTGTTCCTGACCGCGGAAAAGATCGATGCGGAGGCGATGTTCCGTTGCGGCTTCCTGACCGAACTGCTGCCCGCCTCGGCGCTGCGCGAGCGCGTCGAGCAGTTGTCGTCCACCATCGCGTCCCTGGCGCCGATCTCGGTGTTCGGCATGAAAAAGCATCTGAATGCGATTGCGCGCGGCGTGCTCGATGTCGAAGCATTGGCCGTCGATATGCAGCGCTCGGTGCAATCGGAGGACATCAAGGAGGGGGCCATCGCCTGGAAGGAAAAGCGGGTGCCGCGGTTTGTCGGGCGATAGTACGTTCGCGGCTGACCGATAGGCGTCAAGTTCGTCGGGGCGCCAGGTCGTCAGGTCGTTGGATCTTCAGCGCGCCGCCCCGATCTCAAGCCGCCAGTTCCCGTCCCCGCGTTGCCGCGTTGAATCCAGTCAGGCAATCGAGATCCAGCGCGCGGATCTGATCGGTCATGAAGTCGATAAAGACGCGAATGCGGGTCGGCAGGTGCTGGCGGCTGAGATAGCAGATAAAGTGGCCGCGATCGTCCGGCGCGTGCCGGGCCAGCGCCACGACAAGTTCATTGGCCGCGATGCGATCGCAGATCTGGTATCCCGCCATTTGCGCGATGCCCCATCCCTGCAGCACCGCTTCGAGCACCAGATCGGCGTCGTTGAAGGTCAGCCGCGCCGTGGGCATGTATTTGCGCACGGCGCCATCGACCTTGAATTCCCATTCGAATATCCGCCCGCTGGCAAAGCGGAAATTGATGCAATCGTGCTCGGCGAGTTGTTCCAGCGTCTGCGGCAATCCGTGCGCGGCCACATAAGCGGGCGAAGCGCACAACGCCATCTGCATCGGAATCAGCCGCTTGGCGATGATGCTCGAATCTTCGATGCGACCGTTGCGGAATGCCACATCGATTTGCTCGGAGGCGAAGTCGGTGGGCCGGTCGTCGAGCAGCAGGTCGATGGCGATATCCGGATAGGCCTTCATGAAGCGTTCCAGCAGCGGCGCGACGATCTTCCTGCCGAAGCCGACCGTCGAGCTGATGCGGATCAGGCCGCGCGGCGGACCTTCCCGGAGCTCCAGCATGTCGTTCATCGCCTCGACGATGTGCGTCACGCCCTGGTGGCAGTTTTCGAAGAAACGCTGACCTTCGCGCGTCAGCTGCGTGGCGCGCGTGGTACGGAGGAACAGCCGCGTACTGAGCTGGGTCTCCAGCTTCTGCACGTTGCGGCTGACCGCGGAGCGGCCGATGCCAAGGCGCTCGCCGGCCTTGGCAAAGCTGCCCCTCGCTGGCGACGGCCATGAACGCCATGATGCCGGCATAGCTCGCCGCAAAGCTGGTGGAAAGCGCGTCGGCGCGATTGGGCAGGCTGAGGCGGAAGGCGCGTTCCGCTGTTTCCGGTTCGTTCATGTCAGCACTCCCTGAATGCATCGCCGCAAGAATATGGGCGTGCCTGGATGCTAATCAGGCGCCGGTGTACGGTAAATGACAGCGTTCCCTGATTTTCTGCCAGGCTGCCATCCCGTTTGTCCGCGCTTTGCCACGCGTGATCGAGATTGGTGCGGAAATGGAAACGGCGTCGCTTTGCCGCATTGCCGCATGGAGGCGCCCTTTGCCAGCCCTTGCACACCTTGCACACACCCTTGCACACCCTTGCACACCCTTGCACGCGCTCGCATGCGCTTGCACGCCATCGCCGGCACGACATAACATCCGGTGTCCCCTTCTCGGCTGCCATGGAATTGAATCGTTCGCCTTCCACCGCCGCGCGCATTGAACCCATGCCGCGCAATGTCGTGTTCGTGCTGTATCCCGATGTCAGCCTGCTCGATTTCGCCGGCCCGCAGACAGTGTTCTGGGCCGCATCCCATTACGCCCACGAGCGCGGCATGCCGGGTTATCGCTGCCATGTCGCCAGCGAGTCCGGCGGGGCGGTCGCGGCGGTGGAGGGCACGGCGATGCAGACCGTGGCGCTCGATACCCTGGACCTGCGCGAGGTCGACACCGTGATCGTGCCGGGCTCGCCGAACATCCTCCAGGTCGCCATCGACTCCGGATCGCTGATTGAATGGCTGGGCATGGCCTCTACCAAGGTCCGTCGCACGGCCTCGGTCTGCAGCGGGGCGTTCCTGCTCGCCCACGCCGGGCTGCTCGATGGCAAGCGCGCCACCACGCATTGGGCGATGCTGCAGCGCTTTCACGAGATGTTTCCGACGGTCGACCTGGATGCCGATGCGATCTTCGTGCAGCAGCAGAATCTGTGGACCTCGGCCGGCGTCACCACCGGCATCGATCTGGCGCTCGCCATGGTGGAGGCCGATTGCGGCCACGAGGTCGCGCTCAATGTCGCCAAGGAGCTCGCGGTCTATATGAAGCGCCCCGGCGCACAGCCACAGCTCAGCGAGATCCTGATCACGCAGAGCCGGCAGGTACCGCTGTTCGAGACGCTGCATTTGTGGATCGTCCAGAATCTGTCCCGCGAAGACCTGTCCGTCGAGCAACTGGCCGATCGCGTCGGCATGAGTCCGCGAAACTTCGCGCGGGTCTACAAGGAAAAGACCGGACGCACGCCGGCCAAGGGCGTCGAGCACTTCCGCATGGAAGCGGCGCGCGGCCTGCTGCAGGACATCGACAAGCCGGTCGACCAGATCGCGCGCGAATGCGGCTTCGGCAGCGAGGAGCGCATGCGGGTCGCCTTCCAGAGGCACTTCGGGCTCTCGCCCAGCGAATACCGCTTGCGGGTCAATCGCTGATCCGCGCATCGCCTTCCAACCATCCTCCGAATTCCGTCCCGCGTCCCGCCGCCGCGACCGGCAGTGCGGCCGGGATGCCTGCTGCCCGCGCGATTGGTGCCAAATGGGAAACACCGTGGTCCGCGCTTCGGTCTGGTGCCCAACCCCCGCGACCCCTAGCATGAGGTGGAGCTGTTCCATTTCCACTCACTCCACACACAGCAGGGAGACGCATCATGAAGATCGTTGTCATTGGCGGGACCGGCCTGATCGGCAAGAAGGTCGTGGCGAGGCTGTCGGCGCAGGGCCATGAGGTGATTGCCGCCGCGCCGCAGACCGGCGTCAACGCCTTGACCGGCGAAGGCCTGGCCCAGGCGCTGGCGGGCGCGAAGGTGGTAGTCGATCTCGCCAACTCGCCGTCGTTCGAGGACGCCGCGGTGCTGCATTTCTTCGAGACCTCAGGGCGCAATCTCGCGGCCGCCGAGAAGGAAGCCGGCGTGGCTCACCACGTCGCCCTGTCGGTGGTCGGCACCGACAAGCTCGGGCAGAGCGGCTACTTCCGCGCCAAGATCGCACAGGAGGCGCTGATCCGCCAGTCCGGCGTGCCTTTCACGATCGTCCGTTCGACCCAGTTCATGGAGTTTCTCGGCGGCATCGTGCAATCCGCGGCGCAGGGCGACGCGATCCGGCTGTCGTCGGCGCTGATCCAGCCCATTTCGTCGGACGACGTCGCACAGGCCGTGGCCGAGCGCGCGCTGGCCGCGCCGGCGAACGGCATCGTCGAGATTGCCGGTCCGGAGCAGTTCAAGATGAGCGACCTCGTGCAGCGCTATCTGAAGGCCATCGGCGATGCACGGACCGTGCAGGTCGATCCCGCCGCGCGCTACTTCGGCGCCGAGCTGCAGACGGGCACGCTGGTGCCGGAGGGCCAGGCGCATCTCGGGCGCGTCAGCTTCGAAGACTGGATGCGCAAGTCGCAAGCCCACTAGGCGCGGCGTGCCGATGGAAAACAAGGGGCTCAAACCGCCACCGCTGACGCTGCTCGACCGCTATCGCGGACGCGATTTCGCCACGCTGTATACGACCACCGTGACGGTATCGGGAGGCGAGTCGGGGCACGGCCGCGCCTCCGGTATCGCGCGGTCCGATGACGGCAACCTGCATCTGGAACTGCGCTTGCCGGCGGCGCTCGGCGGCCCGGGCGGCGGCACCAATCCCGAGCAACTCTTTGCCGCTGGCTTCGCGGCGTGCTTCCACGGGGCCTTGAGCCTGCTGGCCCAGCGCGCGCAGATCGATGTCAGCGCGATGACGGTCGCGGCCAAGGTCTCGTTCGGCCGCGATCCCAGCGACGGCGGCTACGCCTTGATTGCCGAGATCCATATCCGCATGCCGGGGGTAGACAAGCCGGTCGCCGAAGAACTCGTTCGCCATACCGAGCGCTTCTGTCCCTACGCCAAGATGGCGCGCGAAGGCATTCGCACCGTCATCACCGTGTCGGTCTGAAGATCGGATTCCGCCGATTGGTGCCGAAGCGGCAACAGCGTGCGCACCTTGGCGGTACTACCGGGGAAACGGCCCCAACCCTACGATGCCATCCAAGCCGAGCCGCATCATTCGCGATGCGGTCTCGTTGACGACAACACTGATTTCCGCTCACCAGGAGCCACCATGACCCAACGCCTCAACTTTTTCCAGCAATCGCCGGAATTGTCCAGGAAGCTGATCGAGCTCGGCACGATGTTCCAGAAGACGACGATCGAGCCCCATATCCGCGAACTCGTCGAGATCCGCACGTCGCAGCTCAACGGCTGCGGCTTCTGCGTCGACATGCACATCAAGATGGCGAAGATCCATGGCGAGCGCGAACTGCGCCTGCATCATCTGGCCGTCTGGCGCGAATCGACGCTGTTCTCGCCGCGGGAGCGCGCCGCGCTGGCGTGGACCGAGGTGCTGACCCATATCCCGGCCCACGGCGTGCCCGACGACATCTACGAACGCGTGCGGACCCAGTACAGCGAGAAGGAACTGTCGGACCTGACCTTCCTGGTCGGCGCGATCAATTCCTGGAACCGCCTGAACGTCGCGTTCCGCACCGTGCCGGGCTCGTCCGACAAGGCGTTCGGCCTCGACAAGGCCAACCTGGAGTAATGCGATGAAGCCAGTCACTGCTTTTGCCGCAACGCTGCTGCTGTCCTCCATGATGATGGTGCCGCCCGCCACCGCGGCAGGGGAGGGCGTCTCGGTCAAGCCACTGCTGACGCAGCCGTTGCCGGAATACCCCGGCAAGGAAGTCGAGATGATCGTCGTCGATTACGCGCCGGGCGGCGCCGACCCCGTGCATCGCCATGACGCACACGGCTTCGTCTATGTGCTCGAGGGCAGCATCGTGATGGGCGTGAAGGGCGGCAAGGAAGTCACGCTCAAGGCCGGCGAGACCTTCCACGAAGGCCCGAACGACATCCACACCGTCGGGCGCAACGCCAGCAAGACGCAACCGGCGAAGTTCGTGGTGTTCCTGATCAAGAAGCAGGGCGCGCCGATTCTGACGCCGGTGAAGTAGTTCGCGCGCATATCGACATACGTTTTGCTTCGTTCTCCTGGCGGAATGGGACCCATACCATTGTCTGGTCCCATTCATGCCACGGAGAAGCGATGAGCGCCGTCATCCAGGATCGTCCTGCCATCACGTCCAGCGAGCTGGACATCGTTCCGGTTTCGCCCCGCATCGGGGCCGAGGTGCGCGGACTGCGCCTGTCCGGGTCGCTCGACCCGAGCACGCTGGAGGCGCTGAAAGCCGCCTTGCTGCGACATCGCGTGCTGTTCCTGCGCGGGCAGCAGCATCTGGACGACGCCACGCACCAGGCGTTCGGCCGGCTGTGGGGCGAGATCGAATCGCACCCCACCGTTCCCGCGCCCGACGGCACCACCTTCCTCGAACTGGATTCGCGCCATGGCGGCCGCGCCGATTCCTGGCATACCGACGTGACCTTCAAGGTCGCACCGCCCAAGGTCTGCATCCTGCGGGCCGTGGTATTGCCGCCGGTAGGTGGCGATACGGTATGGGCCAACACGGTGGCCGCCTATGATGCGCTGCCGGAAGAACTGAAGGCGATCGCGGACCGGCTGTGGGCCGTCCACGGCAACGACTTCGACTACGCCGAGACCCGCGTCGATGACGGCGCGAGCGAGCAGGAGGCGGAAGGGCGCAAGAAGTATCGTGCCGTCTTCACGCGCACGGTTATCGAGGCCGAGCATCCCGTCGTGCGGGTCCATCCGGAAACCGGCGAGCGCGCGCTGCTGCTGGGCCATTTCATCAAGCGGCTGTCGCGGCTTTCCACCAGCGAATCCCGCCATCTGCTCGAGGTGCTGCAACAGCGCGTGGTGCGGCTCGAGAACACCGTGCGCTGGCGCTGGTCGCCCGGCGACGTGGCGATCTGGGACAACCGCGCCACGCAGCACTATGCGCTCAACGATTACGGCGACCAGCACCGCGTGGTGCGGCGCGTGACCGTCAGCGGCGACGTGCCGGTCGGGGTCGACGGCCGCCGCAGTGTCGACCTGACTGCCGCCGCGCAGCAGTGATTCATGCCAATGCATCAGGACATGACATGACCACTGCCATCGAGTCTGACGATTCCGCCGCTGCGCCTGTCTTGAGCGCCGACCAGGCGGCGGCCGCGCCCGACCTGGGCCGGCGCCGCGTGCTGCGCGCCGGCGCGGCACTGGGCGCCGGTGCCCTGCTGGCAGCGCCTGCATTCGCGCAAGGCGCGAAAAAGTACGCCGGCGTCGTGCTCAACGTTTCCGCATTCAGCGCGCCATACCAGAAGCTGCTGCGGCAATGGCTGCCCGAGTTCGAGGCGCAGACCGGCATCAAGGTCAACTTCGACACGCCGTCCTTTCCGGTCTACAACCAGCGCGTCGATCTGGAACTGTCGACCAAGGGCTCGGGCTTCGACGTGGTGAACGTGACGTTCATCTATTCGAGCCGCTGGATCCAGTCGGGTTGGCTGACGCCGCTCGACGATTTCATCAAGGATCCCGGCCGCACGCCAGCCGACTTCGATATCAACGATTTCCTGCCCGGCGCCCGCGCGCCCGAGACGGGCCGCGATGGCAAGCTCTACGGCGTGCCGTGGACCGCCGAGGTGACCATCAGCGCCTCGTCGCGCTTCGATCTGGTCAAGGCGGCGGGACTCGCCTATCCGGATACCACCGACGATCTGGTCAGGACGCTGAAGGCTGTCAATCGCAAGGAGCGCGTCGCCGGCTTCGTCACCGACAACCACTACGGCTGGACCTTTCCGCCGTATCTGCATGCCTTTGGCGGCGACGTCTTCCGCAAGGCGCCGGATGACCTGTATCCCACGCTCGATACACCGGAAGCAATTGCCGCGGCCGATTATTTCGCGCGGCTGCTGCGCGAGTTCGGCCCCGACGGCGCTGTCTCGGAGTACGCCGGACCAGGCGGTGCAGGCGCTCAAGGCCGGCCGCAGCAATTTCAGCACGCTGGGCCAGATCTATCTGTCGCAGGTCGGCGATCCTGCCTCGAGCAAGGCCGCGCAAACGGCCGCGTGGGGCCTGGTGCCGAAGGGGCCGGCGGGCCGTTTCCCGGGGACGGCCGTGCACGGCTATGGCATACCGGTCGGCAGCAAGAACAAGGATGCGGCCTGGCAGTTCATCGTCTGGGCCACCTCGAAGACGATTACGCGGCGGGCGGTTGCCGCCGGCTATGGCTCGCCGTCGCGCCGCTCGGATATCGACGCCGACGTGTTCCGCAAGCGGCAGGTCGTCAACGGCTATGACATCGCGAAGCTGTGCACCGATTCCATCGAGCTGTCCGGCAAGCAGGGGCATATGAAATACCGCACCGTCTCGGTCTATCCGCAGGTCGATCAGCAGCTGAACAAGGCGATCGAGCTGATCGTTTCCGGTCAGCAGAGCGCGGCCGGCGCGATGAAGCAGGCGCAGGCAGCGGCCATCGCCGAGCTCAAGCGGGCGGGTGTGGCGGTCTGATGGCGGGCTCCGTTTCGATCCGGCACGCGGCGTCGCCACGCGGCTGGGAAGCCGAACGGCGTCGCGCCTTCCTGTTCGGCGTGGCGCCTTCGCTGCTGATGCTGGGCGCCATCACGCTCGTGCCGGCCGCGGCATTGCTGCTGATCAGCCTGACGCCGCTGAACCTGCTGGACCCGGCAGGGACGTTCCGCTTCGACGATCCCCTCGTCAACTACAGGCAACTGCTGGACGATCCACGCTTTATCGGCTCGTTGTGGGTGCAGGTGCGGCTGTCGCTGTCCAGCGTGACGTTGCAGCTCGCCCTGGGCCTGGCCATCGCGCTGCTGCTGAACGCGAACTCCCGCGTGCTGGCGGCGATTCGCTCGGTCTTCCTGATCCCCATGGTGCTGCCGCCGATCGTCGTCGCGCTGATCTGGAAGATCCTGTACACGCCCGACGTCAGTCCGCTGCATCGCGCGCTGGAGCAGATCGGCCTGCCGCTGCGATCGCTGATCGCCAATCCCGATACAGCGTTGTGGGCGATCAGCATTGCCGAGACCTGGCAGTGGTTCCCGTTCACGATGCTGATGGTGCTGGCGGCATTGCAGATGATCCCCGACGAGCCGCTGGAAGCGGCGCGCATCGATGGCGCGAACCGCTGGCAGTTGTTCCGCTACATCGTGCTGCCCTATATCCGGCCGGTGCTGGTGGTGTGCGCGCTGTTCCGGTTGATCGACAGCTTCAAGGCGTTTCCGCTGATCTATGTGCTGACCAATGGCGGACCGGGCACGGTGACGGAGGTCACCAATTTCTACGGCTTTATCCAGGCGTTCAATTTCTCGTATTGGGGTTATGCGAGCGCGATTGCCGTGGTCATGCTGCTGGCGGTGTTGGCCATCAGCTGGTCGATCAGCCGGTTCAAGGGGGAGCGATGGGAATGAACGCCACGACTGACACGCTGCGATTGCCATCCCGCGACAGCGCCGGCGACCACGATATGCCGGCGTTGCGGCGATCGGGGGCAAGGCCGTTGGCCTGGCTGCGTCGCCACGGCCGCGTCGCGCTGGCAGTCGTGTTGCTGCTGGTGCTGATGTTCCCGTTCCTGTGGCTGGTGCAGATCGCGTTCAGGCCGGCCGAGGGCGCGTTCGACGACAGCCTGCTGTTTACGCCCACGCTCGAGGCGTTCCGCGCGCTGCTGGAAGGCAACTTCGCCCGCTCGTTCGCCAACAGCCTGCTGGTCAGCTCGCTGTCCACGGTGCTGTCGCTGGCGATCGGCGTGCCGGCCGCCTACGCGCTGACGCGGTGGCGTTTCCGCGCGCGCGGCCGGGTGGCGCTGTGGATCCTGATCACGCGGATGGCGCCGCCGATCGCGTTCACGATCCCGTTCTTCCTGGCCTATCGGTGGATCGGCTTGCTCGACACCGTCTGGGGACTGGCCCTGGTCTATCTGACCTTCAACCTGGCCGTGGTGATCTGGCTGATGCAGGGGTTCTTCGAGGCGGTACCGGCCGCACTGGAAGAGGCGGCGTGGATCGACGGCTGCGGCGTCTGGAGTGCGTTCTGGCGCGTCACGTTGCCCCTCGCGGCGCCGGGCGTGGCGGCCACCGCCGTGCTGTGCTTCATCTTCTCCTGGAACGACTTCTTCTATGCGCTGATCCTGACCCGGACCCATGCCGTCACCGCGCCCGTCGCGATCGTCAATTTCCTGCAATACGAAGGCTGGGAATGGACCAAGATCGCGGCGGGCGGCACGCTGGTGATGCTGCCGGTGGTGGCATTCACGCTGCTGGTGCGCAAATACCTGGTGCGGGGGCTGACCGCCGGCGGCGTCAAGGACTGACGGCGATCCCGCAATTCCCATTCCGAAGGACTCATGGCTTCCATCTCTCTCCGACATCTGCGCAAGGCGTACGGCAGCACCGAGGTCATCCACGACCTGTCGATCGATATCCGCGACGGCGAGTTCGTCGCGCTGGTTGGCCCGTCGGGCTGCGGCAAATCCACGCTGCTGCGCATGGTGGCAGGCCTTGAGCCGATCACCGCGGGCGAGATCCGGCTGGGCGACCGGCTGATCAACGATGTGGCGCCGCGCGACCGCAATATCGCGATGGTGTTCCAGAACTACGCGCTGTATCCGCATATGACGGTGGCGCAGAACCTGGGCTTCTCGCTGAAGCTGCAGGGCGTGCCCAAGGCGGAGATCGCGCGGCGCGTGCAGGCCGTGGCGGAGACGCTCGGCCTTTCCGCCGTGCTCGACCGCACGCCACGCCGCCTGTCGGGCGGCCAGCGCCAGCGCGTGGCCATGGGTCGTGCCATCGTGCGCCAGCCGGAAGCCTTCCTGTTCGAGGAGCCACTGTCGAACCTCGACGCCAAGCTGCGCGTGCAGATGCGCACCGAAATCAAGGCACTGCACCAGCGGCTGGGGACCACCACGCTGTACGTTACGCACGATCAGGTAGAGGCGATGACGATGGCCGATCGCATCGTCGTGCTCAAGGATGGGGTGGTCGAACAGTCGGGCGTGCCGCTGGAACTCTACGATCGCCCGCGCAATGCCTTTGTCGCGGGCTTCATCGGCTCGCCGGCCATGAACTTCTTCCGCGGGCGCGTGCAACGCCATGGCGCGCCGGCGGTGCTGACCGACGATGGCCTGCGGCTGCCGCTCCATCGTCTCCCCGAGGCAGGGGATGGCCATGAGGTCCTGTATGGCGTGCGGCCGGAGCATTTCGCGCTCGAGGCGGGCGGCACGCTGGAAGCCGGGGTCGTGGTGGTCGAACCGACCGGCGCGGAAACGCTGATCGCCGCCAGGCTCGGACGCCATCAGGTGGTGGCGGCATTCCGGGAGCGCGTGGACGCTCGCCCCGGCACCGCGCTGAAGCTGACGCCTCGGGTCGAGCATGTCCACCTGTTCGATGCGGCGTCTGGCCAGCGCCTGAACTGACGGCGGCACCGGGGGCCGCGCCGGACGTTGCGTGTCATCGGCCGTCCGGGTCGGCAATGCGGATCCGGGCCTGGACCAATAGCGTGACGTCGCCGGTTACCGAGCCGCCGCCAATTGCAGGGATGGCTCGCGCGACGCGTACATCGGGGCAGGGCCGGCCTCCAGCCGGAATCGCGCCACCACGCTTTGCAGCTCGCGTGCCTCGTCGGCCAGCGCGTTCGATGCGGCGGCGGCCTGTTCGACCAGCGCGGCATTCTGCTGCGTCACGGTATCCATCTGGGTCACCGCCTCGGCGACCTGGGCAATGCCGCTGCTCTGGTGCTCGGACGCGGTACCGATCTCGCCCAGCAGCGTCGTCACGTGACGGACGGCCCCGACGATTTCCTGCATCGTCTGACCGGCCTTGCCGACCAGCGTCGAGCCGCTACCGACCTGCTGTACCGAATCGTCGATCAGGTCCTTGATCTCGCGCGCCGCCGCGGCGCTGCGCTGGGCCAGCGTACGCACTTCACCGGCCACCACCGCGAAGCCGCGGCCCTGTTCGCCGGCGCGCGCCGCTTCGACCGCGGCATTGAGCGCGAGGATATTGGTCTGGAAGGCGATGCCCTGGATCACGTCGACGATATCGGCGACCTTTTTCGAGCTGGTATCGATCGCCTGCATCGTGTCGACCACGGCGGTCATCACCTCGCCGCCGCGCTCGGCGATGCCCGAGGCGGACTGCGCAAAGCGGTTCGCCTCGCGCGCCCGCTCGGTGTTCTGCTGCACCATCGCGGTCAGCTCGCTCATGCTGGACGCCGTTTCCTGCAGCGTCGCGGCCTGCTGCTCGGTGCGCTGCGACAGATCGGTATTGCCGGCCGCGATCCGGTGCGAGGCTTCGGTAATCGAGTCGGTGGACGTCTTGATCCGTGTAATCAGGTCGGTCAGCATGTCCTCCATCCGGCCGAGCCCGCCGAGCAGGGCGCCGAAGGGGCCGGTACGCTCGGTCTCGAATTCCTGGCTGAGGTCGCCGGCCGCGACCGTTTCGGCGATCAGTTCGGCTTCGGCCAGCGGCTGCTGGATGCCCTTGGACAGCGCATGGACGCTTGCCACCGCCAGCAGCAGGGCGGCGATGCCCAGGCCGGCCATCCATTCGGTGGTGGTGGTGATTTGTTGATCCAACTGGGTCAGGAGGCCGCGCCCCTGGCCGCGGTATCGGCCGCGGTATCGGCCGCATGGGCCGCCTCGCCGATGGCGCGCAGCTGTGTCACGCCCATTCCCAGCGCGATCGCCAATACCAGCAGCACCGCGCCAAAACATGCCCCGAGCCGCGCTCGGATGGTCCAGTTTCCGATATGCATTTCTGCCTCCGCTCCCCTTTGGTGTGGGTTGGCGCCCAAAGGCGGACGCCTTCGCCGGGCCGGACTGCGTGGTCCGGATTTTTGTGCTCAACGCGGATTGACGGCAGAGGGGGTGGAAAACTTTAGGGCCAATGGGCAAAGAGTTGCCGATTTTTTTTAATGGCCGCTATTCCTGCTGGATGCCGGCCTCCTTGACCACCTTTCCCCATTTCGCCAGGTCCGACTTGATCAGCGCAGCGTACTCCTGCGGCGTGCCGCCCTGGACCTCGATCCCGGCCGCCTCGAGCTTCGCGCGTACCTCCGGCAGCTTCAATGCCGCATTGATCTCGGCATTGAGCCTGGCAACGATTTCCTTTGGCGTGCCCGCAGGCGCCAGAAAGCCGCCATTGGTGTTGGCGTCGTAGCCCTTCAGTCCTTGCTCTTCCGCGGTCGGGACATTGGGCAGGGCCTTGGAGCGGTTCCGCGTCGAAACGGCGAGGGCGCGGACGTTGCCCGCTTTGACCTGCTCCTGGATCGCGCTGATCGTGTCGATGAAGAGTACGGTGCGCCCGGCCACCAGGTCGGGGTGCGCGGCGGACGAGCCCTTGTACGGGATCAGCAGCATGTTGGCGCCGCTGACCATGCGAAACATTTCCGCGGCCATCTCCTGCGCGCTGCCACGGCCGGAAGTCGCGACCTTGGCCTCGCCCGGATTGGCCTTCATCCAATTGACCAGTTCGGGGATCGACTTGGCGGGGATTTTCGAATTGACCGCGAACACCAGCGGAATCACGTGGGTATAGACGATCGGCTCGAAGCTCTTTTCCGGATCCCAGCCGAGATTCTTGAAGAGGTATTTATTGATGTTGTGGCTGCCGCCGACGATGCCGATCGTGTAGCCATCCGGCTTGGCATTGGCCAGCACCGCGGTGCCGAGGTTGTTCGATGCGCCGGGGCGGTTCTCGACGATAAAGGGCTGCCCGAGCTTGACGGCCAGCTTTTCTCCGACCACGCGGGCAATCAGATCGATGCCGCCACCGGCCGGCGCGGGCACGATGATGGTGACAGGGCGGGCCGGGTATTTCGGCGTCTCTGCCGACAACAGGCCGGGGGCGATGATCAGCGCGGCCGGGACGGCCAGGGTAGTGATCAGCTTGGTGAATCGCATGGTTGTCTCCTCTGTTTCTGGTCAACTGTGGTGTCAACTCTGATGCTGCGCGTCCCGCCGCGCCGGCGAGCCGGGGCGCGGGACGCCGGGAAGTTTCGAGCGATATCAGCCGCGCCCAACGAAGGGCATGACACTGGCCATGACGATCATGGTCAGCACGTTCGCCTCGAGCGGCAGCGATGCCATATGACGCACGGCATTGGCGACGTGGCTCGTGTCCGCGCGCCGGCTCGTCCGAGGCGGCTCGTCCGTGAGCTCAGGTGGTCAGGCTCATCGTTGGGCGGCCGCCCGCCAGCGCCTGCGCTACGCTTTCGAGCACCATCCGCGCCATCGCGGTACGGGTCTCCCAGGTCGCGCTGGCGCGATGGGCCTGCAGCGTCGTGCGGTCGGACTCACGCAAGGCCAGCGGTACGCGTGGCTCGTCGACGAATACGTCAAGGCCCGCGCCCGCGATACGGCCGGCCGCCACGGCTTCCGCCAGATCGGCCTCATTGACCAGCCGTCCACGCGCCACGTTGACGAGATAGCCGCGCGGGCCAAGCGCGTCGAGCACCGCGGCGTCGACGATGCCCTCCGCCTTGTCCGCTGCTGCGCAAAGCACCAGTGCATCGCTTCGGCGCGCCAACTCGCGAAGATCCGCCACGAATTCGTGGGGCACGTCCTCCATGCGGCGCAGGTCGGTGTAGCGGATCGGGCAGCCAAACGCCGCCGCCCGTGTTGCCACCGCCCGGCCGACACGCCCCATGCCGACGATGCCGACGTTCATGCCGCTGAAGCGGCGGGCAAGCGGAATCGCGCTGGGCTGCGGATACAGCTCCCACTGGCCATCGCGCACGAAACGGTCCCCCCGCGCAGATATTGCGGCAGGCCGCGATCAGCAGGCCGATCGCGAGGTCGGCGACATCCTCGGTCAGCGCCCCGAGGGTCGCGGTAACGGGCAGATTGCGGCCACGACAATATTCCAGGTCCACCGCATCGGTGCCCACGCCATTGATCGCAACCACCTTCAACGCAGGCAACTGCTCCAGCATCGCCCGTGAAATTCCCGTGTGCCCGCCGGTGATGACGGCCTGGATGGAAGGCCCGTATTCCCGCAGCCACGCCGCCTGATCGGCGATTTCGAAGAACTTGTGCACATCGTAGAGAGAGGCAAGCTCGTCATTGATCGCGGGAATCAGGATGGGATTGAGTTGCAGGATTTGCGGCTTCATGTGCGTCAGCGTGTTGGTGTTTGAGCGAGGCGTTGAACGTTGACGGCATAGTAGGTAATACTTGATCGTGATGGCAATATTGATCTATAAAATCAACATATAAACGTTTACAGCCACCACGATGAGCTCCTGGATTTCAATGGACGAAGCGTGCCGACAGCTCGGCGTGCGACCGCAAACGATCTACGCCTACGTCAGCCGCGGCAAGCTCGAAGTCATGACCGACCCGGCCGACACGCGCCGCAGCCTGTACCGCGCCGAGGACGTAGCGGGCCTCGCCAAACGCAAACAGGCCGGCCGCAAGCACGAGACCCTCGCAACCAACACCCTGTTTGGCGCAGAACCCAGCATCCCGACCGCGCTTTCCACCTTCGTGCGCGAGCGGCTGTACTACCGTGGGCAGGACGCGGTGTCCTTGGCCGGTTCGGCCACCCTCGAAGACGTGGCGCAACTGCTGTGGGACGCGCAGCAGCCGGTGGACTTCTCATGCCCGTCCCGTGTCGCCAACCCCGGACGTGTCGCGGCATTCAAAACCCTCGCTACGCTGGCCGCTACCGGCCACTCGACGCACGGGCGCATGACCAGGGTCCTGCATGTCGAATCCCAAAGCCTGGTCGGCCAACTCGCCAACGCGTTCGGCGCGCAACCGGGGCAGCAACCGTTGCACCTGCGCTTTGCACAAGGGTGGAAACAACCGGCGCGCGTGGCCGAGCTTCTGCGAACGGCCATGGTCCTCCTGGTCGACCACGAGTTGACGAGCTCCGCCTTTGCCGCCCGCATCACGGCATCCACCGGCGCATCGCTGCCGGCTTGCCTGCTCGGAGGGCTGGCGACGCTCTCCGGCCCCTTGCACGGCGATGCCTCGGGCCGCGTCAAGGCGCTATTCGATGAAGTGGAGCGGCAGGGCGAGGAGCAGGTGATTGCGCATCATCTATCTACGGGGTTGCCTTTGCCCGGTTTCGGGCACCACCTGTATCCCGACGGCGATCCGCGGTCGGTAGCGTTGCTGGCGATGTTCGAGCCGCCGGAGGCGATAGCGCGCTTTATCGAGAAGGCGACAAAGTTGACAGGCCTGCAGCCCAATATCGACGTCGCGCTCGCGGCCATGGTCATCCATTACGGGCTGCCAGACGATGCCGCGTTCGCGATGTTCGCTACGGCGCGGAGCATTGGGTTGCTGGCGCATAGCCTGGAGCAATTGGGAGTGGGGCAGGTGATACGGCCGCGGGGGAGGTATGTTGGGGTGGTGCTGGGGAGGATGGTGGAGAGATGAGGTCCTGTGAGAGGCAAGCCTAACCGGCTGCGGGTGTATCAAGAAAGGCGGCCGAACGGCCTGAGAATCTGGCACAAGCGCGTCGGGCCATTGAACCTCTCCCATGCTGTGGAACAAACCATGTCTGAAAACGCAACGACTACTCGCATGGAGATCACATTGGCCTCACCGTCTCCGATCTAGCGGCCTTCACATGGTTCTTCAGGGAACGCTTGGGATGGTCGGATGTTTGGAGAGTGACTATTCAGCCGCATCCGATCGACGGCACATCCAAGATTACGCTCTGGCAGGTGAGTGATGTCGCCCGGTTCGTGCTGTTCTCGATCCGGTGCAGCCATTGACGTTGCCAGCCCTTGAAGGCCGCTTTTTGCTTTGAACGGACGTTCGTCGCAAGCTGCACCGACCTCAGTGGTTTGGGATTTTCGAAGGTCAGGCTCGCAAATCCAACCAACCTTCCAGTGCCCAGGGCTATTGACCGACTTCCTGCTCGAGAAACTCTCGTAGAAACTGTCGCGCAAGTCCGGCGTATTCTTTGTCGCTAGAGGTTTCATGTTTCTCGATGTCTCGGCGGAGAACAGCCTTCAAGTCCGGATCTTGCGTCCTAGCATAGACTTCGACCTGAGCCGCGAGATTTCTAATCTTTTCCTTTCTTTTCTCGAAGAGTTCAGGTCGATTTAGATCTAGCAGCCGTTCCGTTATCGCTGCCGCCTCGCACGCCGCTCTGGCCATTAATAAGGGACCGGCAAAGAAAAAAACTGTAGTGGGATCGGTGCTGTATGGATCCACGAAGGTATCGTGATCACCAAGAAAATCGCTCTTGTTTGTGTTGCATATATCGCAAGCAAGAGTAAGGTTTCGCCATTCAAAAGAAAGCGCCGGTGTGGTGGATTTTGGGGTAATGTGCTCGATATCGCCATAGGCTATATGGCGAAGCTTGCTCTCGCAATATGCGCATTTACCATCAGTTTCTTCGAGTAGCACGGCCTTTATCTCAGCATGGCGATATCGACTTTTTTCGGCATCGGTCGGTCTTTCTCCGGCCGCTATTCTTGCGAGCAATGTGGATGTCCAGTTCTTGGAATTTTCAACAAGCACTGGTGGCTCGGGCAGCTTGTCAATTTTTATCATTTTCCTTCGAGTAAGGTGGAGATTGCTTGGGGATAAAATTCACCACATCCGATCGCATTCATCTGAATGCGTAGGTCATCCAGTGCCTCGTTATTGAGAGTCCGTTTCTGAAAGCTATTGACGATCTCTCGAATTTTTGTTTCCACCCACTCCGGAATAGTTGCCGGAACCCCAAG
Source organism: Cupriavidus sp. H18C1 (assembly GCF_049311595.1). Lineage (NCBI taxonomy): Bacteria > Pseudomonadati > Pseudomonadota > Betaproteobacteria > Burkholderiales > Burkholderiaceae > Cupriavidus > Cupriavidus sp. H18C1. Next base: position 1,780,783 of record NZ_CP186009.1, on the reverse strand, counting down.
AACGTCCCGAAGTATTTCGCTTGCAGTGCCCGCGCGGTTCACGTTGTCCAGCTTAATGCTTCCGACTCGTATGGCACTATCCTGCAACTCATCAACTTCCGACTTTTCGTCCTCGCCAGACAATCCCTCGTGATGACGTAGAACATAGACGTGCGAATCTCTTACAGAGGAAACAATAAATGGACTGTGAGTTGCCACTATAAATTGCGCTTTCGGAAAGGCGGCCAAGAGGCCTGTCATAAGTGAGCGCTGCATCGACGGATGCAAGTGGTTTTCCGGCTCATCCAGAATAACTGCGAAGGATGAGTCACTATTTCCGTTCGAGATGGAGTATAGGTGTATTTGCCACGCGAGGTCGATAAGAGACATTACTCCACCAGAGGCCGCGTCAATGAGAAATTCTCCGGATTTTGTTACCAATACAACATCGGGAGTGCGGATCGCAATTCTCTCAAAGCCTATGGAAGGTGGCAATAGTGCCTTAAGGATTTGTTGAAAGCCAATAAACGCGTCTAATACGGTTGCATCACCCTGTACATATTCGTTTCCAGCGCCGAAAGTCGCCATCGAAATCAAGGCTTCTTTAAGACGGTACGCGGGACTGAACTGCGTGTAGGCGCCAGAATATCTTTGCATCTGTTCATTAAAGTAGAACTGGTAAGCAATTTCTGGCTTGATTGCGTTGGTTGGGATGTTTGCGACTTGTTGGTAAACCGGCAGTGGACGATGCGATCCAATTGACACGCCCTTTATTACCTGCTGCTGATGAATACTTAGTTGGTATTGAACTGATCCGGTGTTTTGGGGAACATACAGCTCTGCTGTCGGCCCATTGCTATAGGTTATTTTTCCGACAATCTCGACATTACCGTACGGTTGAGGAGATTGCCGAGTTAGGTGTCTTCGTTTCCAAAGGCCAGTTACATATGAATAGCTAGCCGAGCCTTTCGGGCGACGCGGGGTGGACAGATATTGGTGATTCCAGCCAAAATGCTGTGCGAGTATACCTAATACGGTGCTTTTGCCGGCTCCGTTTGCCCCCGTTATCACGGTGAGGCGCTCATGGAACTCGATGTCAATTGCGCTAAATTGGCGCCAGCTGCTAATTTCGAGTCGATGAAATAAGTTTTTGGGGATATTCATATCGAATGAAATTTCGATTCATGAAGTTGGCAATAGAGCTGCAATGCTACTTCGGCAAATTCGGGGGCTACCTTGCCGCCAAGTAGCGACCGATTGCGACGTAAGTCTTGCCATCTTGCCACAGGAGAAGGTCGGGAAGGATATCCAGCATCACGATACCCCGGCATTACGAAAGCTGACGGGAAGGTGCGCAATTTCCTAAAGCCACGCCGGTGTTTCCCCGACAACTGCGTTGTGTCTGAACGGACATAAGCCCGCTCCCTCGGGGAGCGGGTCGTACGCCGTTTTTTTCCTTTGCACCTCGTCATTCAGACCGCCGTTCCAGCCGCTGTTTGTGACTGTAGCCGCTTCACTTTCCGAAGAATCTCGGTGTGGACTTCCGTGCGATCCAGAACGCGACTGGTGGCCGCCTGAGAAAGCCAACTCGGACCAACGATGGACCTGAGGTGCTCTAGCTCCTGCGGCGTCGCGAGGCGACCGAATTCGGAATAGATGCTCATGTGGGCGAGTACCGTTAATTCGTCGAGGTCACTTGAATAACCCCCGAGTGAGCGAATCTGACTCTTGCTCACCGTGTCCATCTCGATCACGATTTCCTGCTGACTCCCCCTTATAGCGACCCGCGCCTTCCGCGTAGCCGCTGATCGACGCCTTGTTCGCTTCCATGGCAGCCAGAAAATCACGATCCTTGTATAGCCGGCTGATGTTGACGATGATTTGCGCGGATGCCGGCCTCTCGATCGCCACGATCACCCCCTGGTAGCCACTTCCCTGAGGCGGTACCCCATTTTTAAAGGTCATGGCAACAGGATAGCTCAGCGTCCATGACGACACCTTTTCCCTGAGGCAGTCGTCGGCGATCAGGTCCCATACGAAGCCCTTCGTCAGGCCGACCTGACGGTAGCAGCGTTTCACACTTGTTCGGAATTTCGGCGGGAGCGATGCGCATTGCTCCTTGAGCGCTGCGGCCCGCTTCTCCGTGGAACTGCGTTGCCAGTCGCTAACGGCTTGAAGCAGAGACAGTTTGAACTTGTTCGCAGCCATGTGCTTTTTCTTGAAATAATCGAAGAAGGAGTATGACCAGATTTTCTCACGGCCGCGCGCGCGAGTTGTGGTCGCGCCGTGGCCGACTCCCGAGGGTTCGTCATTTGCCATTGGATGGCGGGTCTCGGGGTCGTTGCTGACGCTTGCACGTCCGAAAGACGCCGCACTTGAACGGCGGCTAGTGCCGAACTCGGTCATTGTCCGCCTCGTTCCCCCGCGGACCTTTTTTGGCCGACAAGTGCCACAAGCTGCACGAAGGCTACCGCTCCAGATCGGCGTAGCAGGAGAGATCGACGCCCGCCAGGCCAAATCCCCTTCTGGTGTATCCGAACGCGATCACCGCGGCGCACGAGAAGCTTCCGTGACGTAGCAGCCACCTAAACCGTAATTGTAACTAAACACCTTCTCGCCGCAGTGGCAAAATTCTGAGATCCCCGTGGCAAACGACAACGGTGTCGTTTGCCCTCAGATCGAAGAGACATGTGGCTTACCACTCAAAGGCTTACGGTGTCTCTCGCAATCTTGGCCCGCATAGGGATGCCGTGAGACCTTGAAGTTTCATCCGTCTCGTGCACCGTGCGCCGTCGCATCGCGCCGGAAGGAGACCAAGTGGCGAAAGACGGTCTGCGCTAACTAGCGAGCGCTAGAGCAGCAACCACCCAGATTTTGAGGTGCATAACTGTGGCCTGCATCTCATCCCACGCAGCTAGCCCCTGTACCACGGTTGCGAAAGCGGCAACATAGGTAATGCGCTTCACGCTCCGCTGCGTTTTCTGACTGTCCTCATGACGACGCTCTTCGTCTTCATACGTATTGAGCGCTGTAATAGCCTTGGGATTGATCTGGTACTCATCCGAGTCTCTGTGCTTGCGAAGCAATCCCTCGTCAGCCAATGCCTCCAAGAGATACCGATAGTGATTCAACACGCGGACGGCATCTTCTCGACGCCCTACACCCTTCCCATAAATCTTCACAATTACCGAGTACGGAGAAAATTTAGCAGTACGGTCTTCTAGTGACGTGTTAACCAACAATTTCAGAAGCTCGTACCGCTGTCTCAGTACGAGAGACTTCTTGTTGTAGATGGATTTAAGCACGTTGTCATATTTTACCTGGAACTGAAACTTCTTATAGCAGGAAGCCAACTCAAATTCACGCGCATCCTTCAGGACAAATTCATATTGGCGAAGGTAGTAACGAATCTCAATAGCTGATCCCACGAATTTGTCGATAGGGATATTAAGCATCTCATCGTCGTAGACGTGACCGTTCCACTTTCGAGCAATCACCGTATCGCCGTCGATGCCTTCAAACAGATAGCTGTCTTCCTTGTGAGCATCGAGCGTAACGGAATAGTAGTCACGCTCGTGAACCTCTGGCTCCGACATGGGGATGCGATTAGGTGCTCGCCTTGCCCCCCGCTCGTTGAAGCGCTTTTTTGAGCCAAAAGCGACTATTCATCTGCGTGCTCGGCAAGCTGCACGCGGACTTGCTTCAGCTCGTCCTGCAGGTCTTTCAGATCGCTCTGCAAGCTCCGGATGCGCTCTTCTAGCTCTGAATTGACGTCTGCCTGTGCCTCAGTGATTAGAACAACGGCGTCACGGGTTACGCCAACCTTGTCGTTGCACAGCACAAAGAAAACGATGATGGCTACAAGGATGCGCAGAGCTTCAAACGAATTTGCTAGCCAATAGCAAAGGGCTGCCCATAAAAGTCCAAAAACAGCTGCGCGAAGATAGGATTTGTGAGGCATGAATATTGATGACAGATTCTATCGTTTAGGTGGAAAGGTGGAGTGAAAGTCGTGATGCAGGATATTCGCTGCTCCGCTTAAAATATCTAGAAGTTTGTGAGTATCCCCCGCACGCTTCTCTGATTTGGTGCTTCACTTTAACGGTCTGGTCGCCGCTATCGTAAATATACTTCTGATCGACTTCGTCGCCGTTGTGCTCATGGAACGTGACGGCGGTCGAACGGCCCTTCTTGCTAGAGCCTGATCATGGACGCCCACGCCAGCGTTCAAGTCAATTCCAAACCAGTTATTGAACTCGTGGGCGGCCTTGCCAAGGACGTGAAAACGTAGTTCTGACAGGCCATTGCAACGGTGCTCCCCCATGGAAACTTTAGCGGCAAGTTGTTTGCCGTATTGAGCAACGACGGAGTCAAACTTCCCGACAGCATCGGAGATCGTTCCGTGCGAAGGCACATCTGTGTTGACACGCTCGCGCAACGTCCTCACCTCTGCCTCGAACTCAACTAGGTCGTTCCATTCACAACAAAGCGAACAGTCCGCAAAGCGCCCAAGCATGTCGTTGAATTGTGCACACCCGGAGCAATTGAACTTGTGCTGCTCGCTTTCCTCAGAGACGTAGAATGGAGGTTCTTCACTGCTTGCTTTCACCGCGTTCGCAACTTGGTCCATGTTGAACACTACGGAGATGTCTGCTTGTTGTTCCAAGCCGTTTGCCGGCAGCTTGCAGTAATGTCCTGTAAGCGCCACTGCGCTTCCGAAAGGAGGCGGAAGTAGGGTGCGCGGCTTCCGCAGTAAGGACAGCGAGTTGGGGCGGGACCACTACGCCAATATCGGTTGCAAAGCCTCGCACTGATGCCCGTGCTTGCCTTCGCTGTCAGAGCTGATGATGACCGGAAGCATCTTGGTAACCGCGGCGCGTCTTGCCCGCCCATGGCCATGTTGTACGGAGCGATATCGACCATCTGAGGTAGCGTGATCCAAAACCCTATGAGGCTGAAAGGTACAGGACGGCCACTGCGGTACTGAATCGAGTAGCGTCCATCTGCGCGAATGTCGAAGGTAATTGTTCCCCCCCGGAATGTCCGATCTCTTCAAAGTCTCGTGCCATTTCCGCTTCCGTCGAGGACTACATAAAGGCCCGTAACTGGCATTTGCGCCAGTCGAGCGGAAGAATTATGTCAGACTCGGCACGCATAATCGGTATGGCGCCTGTACAAACCTTCACCTCGCCGGCTTTGATTAGGTGTTTAGTGACGGTACCAAGGTGGGCGTGTTGATCTATGCCAGCGATGTGTCCAGGAAATATCCGGGCCCATCGCTTTGCGTCGCGCCGCTGCCGGTCGGGCGTTGAGTTCCCCGCTGTTGCGATTGCGTACTGACCTCGATCAGTCGTTACGATGACCGATCGCCATCCTCGGCGAACGGCTAGCGGGCAGTGTCCGGTGCAAGCCAAGGACCGACTCGCGATCTGAAAAGCCGTGCCGGCAAGCCGCGAACTGCTTGCCCCCCATCGCCTCAGCCCACCCCATCCCCCGTCAATCAATCAACCTCCCCCCCTCATCAAAAAACGGATACACCGGCCCATGATCCCCAATCGGCACCGCATGCGTAACAAGCCCATACACCGGATGCCACCAATGCAGCAAAAACCCCGGCGGCTCCATCCGAAAGCGCGAAGCCGCCTGTGGGTCAAGGTCCAGCGCCACCTGGTGGGCCGGGCCGGGCGCGGTCATGGCGATGGTGCCGCCGAAGCGCCGGGTGATATGCCGATGCAGATGGCCGCACAGCACGCGCTCGATCTGCGGATGGCGCCGGACCACGGCTTCGAGCAGCGCGGCGTTCTCCAGGCCCTGCTGGTCCATATGGCCGATGCCCGTGTGGAAAGGCGGGTGATGCAGCATCAGCAGCGTAGGGCGTTCCGGGTCGACAGCCAGCGCAGCCTCCAGCCATGGCAGCGCATCCGGGTCCACGCGTCCGCCGCTATGGCGCGGCACGGTGCAGTCGAAGGCGATCAGCGTCAGCGGCCCGGCGTCGATGCGATAGTGCACGGGCGCCTCACCATCGCCCGCAGCGAACAGATAGGCGTGATCGGCGAATACGCGACGCAGCGCTTCCCGGCTGTCGTGGTTACCGGGCATCAGTCGCACCGGGATTGGCAGGGTTTCCAGAATCCCCCCGCAGGAAGCGATATTCGTCCTCGCTGCCGAAGTCGACCAGGTCTCCGGTCACCACGGCGATGTCGGGACGTTGGGGCAGGGCCAACAGCGTATCGATGCATTGGCGCAGCGCGTCCGCGGTATCCACGCGGCGGTAGGACAGCTTGCCGCCGGCCTTGATATGCAGATCCGTGATGTGGGCGACGAGGTAGGGCGTGGTCTGGGAAGCGGTCTGCATCATGCTGCGCTCCGTGCCGGCTCGGCGGGCACCGTCACCAGATGGCTGGTATCGATGCGCAGGCCGACGCGGTCGCCGGCTGCCCAGCGGTCGCGTCGCGCGGTATCGAGCACGATCGGCGCAGGGGCGCCCACGTCGACCAGCAGCCGGGTCGCATGGCCGAGGAACAGGGCGGTGACGACGCTGCCGGTCACATGGACATCGGGCGCGCCGGGCGCGTCGGTCAGCGACACGTCCTCCGGCCTGAACATCAGCTCGGCCTGCGCCACCTCGATGTGTTGCGCCTCACGCGGCAACGCGCCTCCCGGCACGCGCCAGACGTGGTCGGCAGCGACCGCCGGCAAGCGGTTCATGGTGCCGATGAAGTCCGCGACGAAGGCGTTGGCCGGATTCTGGTAGACCTCCTGCGGCGTGCCGCTTTGCGCGATGCGCCCCTTGTCCATCACGATGATGCGATCGCCCAGCGCCATCGCCTCCGCCTGGTCGTGCGTGACATAGACGGTCGTGATGCGCAGGCTGCGCAGCAAGCGGTTGATGTCGGCGCGCAGGGCGTCGCGCAGCTTGGCATCGAGCGCGGTCAGCGGTTCGTCCAGCAGCAATACGCGCGGCTGCACGGCAATGGCGCGCGCCAGGGCCACGCGCTGGCGCTGGCCTCCCGACAGCTGATCGACGCGCCGATTGGCGAACGCGCCCAACTGCATCATGGCCAGCATGTCGTCGACCCGCCGCCGGCGGGTCTGCGCATCGACCTTGCGCACGCGCAGGCCGTAGCCGATGTTCTCGGCCACCGTCATATTGGGGAACAAGGCATAGTTCTGGAACACCATGCCGACGCCACGCTGCTCGATCGGCAGATGCGTGACCGGGGCGCCGCCGAACAGCACCTCGCCACCCGTATCGGGAAATTCCAGGCCCGCGATCATGCGAAGCGTGGTGGTCTTGCCGCAGCCCGAAGGGCCGAGCAGTACGACGGTTTCGCCGGCGCCGATGTCCAGGTCCAGCGGTTCGAGCGCACGCGTGCCGTCGGGGAACGTCTTGCCGCAGTGGCGCAGGGCGATGGTGGTGGGCTCATGCATGGCGGGGGGCCTCCGTTTGGGGCTGGGGCTGGGACTGCGGCGCGCTGTCCAGGCCGACAGGTGTGTTCAGCGAAGTGGTGACCGTGCCGGCGAACGGCACGGGCGTGTCCTGTACCGGATGTCGCTGGGCGCGCGCACCCATGGCGGACACGATCTGCATCACCACCAGCAGGGGGAATGATCATCAGGAAAAACACGATGGTGTAGGCGGAGCCGATCTCCAGCCGCATCGATGCATAGCTGTCGGCGAGTCCGACCGGCAGCGTCTGCGTGGTGGGGGTATGGAGCATCCAGGTCAGGTTGAACTCCCCGACCGACAGCGTCACGACCATCAGTGCGCCGGCGAGAATGCCTTGCCGGCAGTTGGGCAGCACCACCGTGAAGAATCGCTGCATGCGCGTGGCGCCGAGGCTCGCGGCCGCGTCTTCCAGCGTGCGGATGTCGATGGCGGACATGATGGCCAGTACCGAGCGGACCATGAAGGGCAAGGTGAACAAGACATGCCCGATCAGGATGAAGACCCAGCTGGTGCGCAACCATGGCAGGCCGCCATACAGCAGGATCAGGCCGAGTGCCGTCGCCAGGCCGGGGATCGCCACCGGCAACATCAGCAGCTCTTCGATCAGCCGCGTCACGCGGCTGCGGCGCAGCGCCATGTAGTAGGCGGCCGGAACGCCGAGCACCAGCGTGCAGGCCAGGCATGCCAGCGCAATGCCGAGCGACAGGAAGATGGTGTTGCGGTACAGGCCCCACACCTCCTGGACCCACCGCGTGGTCAGGCCGCTCTCCAGCCCGACGAAGATATTGTTGGTCAGCCCCGCCAGCACGGAGAGCGCCACCGGTACGGTCATGAAGGCGCAGACGGCGAGGGTCAGTGCCAATTGCGCCCAATAGGCATAGCCACGACGGACGGAATTCATGGGCGCGCTCCTATGCGGTGGCGGCAACCGCGTTGCCGGACAGATGCCGAGCCACCGCCAGCAGGGCCCAGGTCACGGCACCGAGCAGGATCGACAGCGCGGCGGCCATGCCGAAGTTGGCGTAGTTGGTGAACTCGTTGTAGATGGTCAGCGGCAGCACGTCGAGCTGCGTGGCCAGCGTGAAGGCGGTGCCGAACGCGCCCATGCTCGTGGCAAAACAGATCGCGCCGCTGGAGATCAGGGCGGGCATCAGCGCGGGCAGCATGACGTCGCGCACCACGCGCCAGCGGTTGGCGCCCAGCGAGCGGGCCGCTTCCTCCAGCGAGGCGTCGAGCTTCTCCACGGCCGCCATCACGGTCAGGATCACGCGTGGAATGGAGAAATACAGGTAGCCGACGAACAGTCCCGCCATGCCATAGGCGAACGTCCAGCGCTCGCCGGCAAGCAGATCGCCGATCGAAGCGAGCAGGCCGTTGCGGCCGCCCAGCATGATGACCATGAACCCGATCACCACGCCGGGAAATGCCAGCGGAAAGGTCAGCATGGCAACCAGTACCGACTTGCCCGGCACCGGATGCCGCTGCAGGAAAGTTCCCGCCACGCCGGCAATCGCCAGCGTGACCAGCGTCACCGATGCCGACAGCAGCACCGTGGACAGCAGGCTGTGCAGATAGCGCGGGCTGGACAGCACGGTCCAATAGACGCCGGCGCCGTCGTCGCCCGCCACGCTGACCGCCAGCAGCTTGGCCATTGGCAGGCAGAAGAACGCCAGGAAAACGATCAGCGCCGGCAATGCGAAGACGATCAGCGTGCGGGCGGTGGATGATGGGGGGCGACGGCGCATGGTGAGGGTGTCTCCAACCGAAAGGAGCCGGAAATAGGGGCTGGCCGGAGCGACGTGCGCCCCGGCGTTGCCTCAGCGCACTTCCTTCAGGTATTGGTCGCTGAAGGCCTTCTGGACTTCGGCCATCTTGCCGTAGTCGATGGTCTTGGCGCGGGCGTAGTCCGAAGCGGGCAGGAAGCGCGCCTCCACCTCCTTGGACACCGCCTTGGCCCGTACCGGCCGCAGATAGGCATTCGCCCACAGCGCCTGCCCGGCGTCGGACAGCACGAAGTCCAGCACCTTGCGGGCTTCGGCCGGATGCGGCGCCTTGTTGACCATGCTCATGACGTACGGCACCACCAGCGTGCCTTCCTTGGGAATCACGAAGGCGACATTGGCGCGATCCTTGTAGCGGGCGCGATAGGCGTTGAAGTCGTAGTCCAGCAGGATGGGAATTTCACCGGACAGCACGCGCGCATACGCCGTCTGCTTCGGCACGATGGGCTGGTTCTTCTGCAGGTCCTTGAAGAACTTCAGCGCCGGGCCGAAATTGTCGAGCGAGCCGCCCAGGGCCTGGTTGATCGCCACCGCGCCCACATAGCCGACGAAGGCGCTGGCTGGATCGAGATAGCCCACCATGCCCTTGTACTCGGGCTTCTGCAGGTCGGCCCACGATTGCGGCACCGGCTTGCCGCGCAGCGCGTCGACATTGACCATCAGGCCCAGCGTGCCCGAATGGATCGCGAACCAGTGGCCCTGCGGGTCCTTGAGGCCGTCCGGGATGTCATTCCAGTTGGCGGGCTTGTAGGGCGCCGTCACGCCTTCTTTCTGCGCCTGGATGCCGAACGTCACGCCGTAATACACCACGTCGGCCACCGGGTTGGCCTTTTCCGCGACGATCTGGGCCAGCGACTGACCCGAGTTCTTGTTGTCGTGCGGCACCGTGACGCCGGTCTTTTCCTTGATCGCGCGGATCTGCGCAGCCCAGTCCGCCCATTCCGGCGGGCAGTTGTAGCAGATCGCGGTTTGCGCGGCCGCGGCGTGGCTGAATACGACCGCGCCAAGCGTGGGCAGCACCCAGCGCAAGCGGCGCAGCCAGGACGAAGTCGATTGCATGATGCACTCCTTATCTAGATACGGCGGTGGTGGAAAACGGCACAAGTCGATGCAGGTGAAACGCGCCGGTTCGGCTGCGGCGGTCGCTAAGCGGGTGGTCCGACGGTGGCGCCGGCGCGTATCGCGTGCGGCAGCAGCGTCGCGCGTGGCGGGCCACGGTCCGGTGCGGCGTCGGCGCCGGCGGCGTTCAGCCGTGCCAGCAGGCAAGCCAGCGCGCGAGCACCGATCTCGTTGTTGGGCTGCACGACCGTGGACAGCGGCGGCTCCAGCAGCTGGCCCAGTTCGATGCCGTCGTAGCCGAGCACGGAAATATCGCCGGGCACGGACAGTCCCAGGCGCTTCAGAATGGACATCACGCCGATGGCCAGCATGTCGTTGGTGCAAAACAGCGCCGTGGGCGCGCGCGGCGCGGTGACAAGGCGCCGAATGTGTTCGGCCTCCTCCGGCGTATGCGTCGGCGTGTGGGCCGGCAAGGACAGCGGTGGCAGCGGTTCCAGGCCGTGCGCGCGCATCGCGTCCTGATACCCCGCATAGCGTTGCTTGGCGCGGTCCGATGCGGCGAAGGCGCCCGATACCACCGCGATGCGCCGATGCCCGGCGGCGATCAGCGTCTCCACGCCGGCGCGTGCGCTGACGCGGTTGTCCACCGACACCGAGTAGTGTTTGCCGCGGCGCGAGCCCTGGTTGTACGCGAGCACATAGGGCACGCGCTCCGCATCCAGCTGGTCCAGCACCGCGCTGCGGGCGGCATCGGCAACCGTCAGCACCATGCCGTCGACCCGATGACGCAGCAGATATTCGATCCGCTCGCGTTCGCGCGCGGGGTCGTAGCGGCTGGTCACCAGCATCAGCGAATAGCCTTGCGCCAGCGCAGCCTCCTCGATGCCGCGCCAGCATTCGGCAAATACGGCGTTTTCCAGCGTCGGCAGCATGACGCCGACGATGCGTGTGCGCTGTGCTCGCAGCTTGGCGCCCAACAGGTTGGGCCGGAAGCCAAGTTCCTCCGCCGCTCGCAACACGCGCTCGGCGGTGTCCTGTCGCACGATCTCGGGATTGCTGAATACGCGGGAGGCCGTTGCCAGCGATACGCTCGCCGCCTGCGCAACGTTCATCAGCGTCGCGCCATTGGACGGCGTGGGCGACGCGGACGACGTGGCGAGGGGTGCGGGTTTACGAGGCATTCGGCGGGAATCGGGGCGAGGGGGGGAGAAATGAAAACGTTTTCATTCAAGCCGCAAAAAAACCGGTGTCAAGGACAACCGGTGGTGCGGTGCGCCGCAAAAAAGCCGGCGCGGTCATGCGATCGGCATCGGTGGCCGAACAGGGGCGATTGTGCGCGGCGCAAATGACAGCAGGATGAAACCTGTCCGGAAGGACGGGCTGCGGAACTGGCCTCATCCAGACAAACCGGACGGCAATAAAGAAAAACCCGGGCATTCCCTCCCGCCCGGGCTTCTTCAACGCGTCAGAGGCTTATCCCTTCGCCAACTTCACCGAAGTGGCATCGCCCGTGATGTATCCCACTGCCGCCCCAAACCGATCCTTGTAATTGGCCCGAACCAGCGGATCCAGCGTCGGCTTGACGATGTCATGCAATGGCGATTCCCAATCCCCCGGATGCTGGAACGAACTCATGACGTAAGTCCATCCGTTGATCTCGTCGACCGCATGCAAGCCGGTCGATTCGGCACCGGCCGGCGTCGACAACACGCGCGACAGCTTCTTCGTATCGACGTTGTAAGCCCACAGGAAGTTGTTGACGTGCGTATTGCTGTCCTCGCCGATAAACAGCGTGCGCAGCTTTTCCGAGAACTTCAGGTTGTCCGGCGTCGCGATCTTGTCCGGGTTGGCGAAATTGCCCAGCGCGTCCTGCTGCTTGAGCTTGCCGCCGCCAAAGTCTTCGGCGATCAGTTCGGGGACGGCGGCCATATCGACCGGCACCCATTCGGAATTGATGGGCGCACCGGTGGTATCCGCCTGGCCGCCGCGCAGGTTCTGCGCGTAGACCGCGCCCGAATAGGGACCCTCCACCTTGACGCCGCCTGAGCCGTTCAGCATCGACGATTCGATGCGGGACATCGCGATATAGGCGACCTTGTCGCGCGCGTTGATCGTCGTGCCTTCCCACTTGGTGAATCCCAGGCTGCCGCCCTTGAGCGCCGCGTAGCGGTGCGTCTCGAGGAAGGCCGCGGCCTTTTCCATGCCGGGCATCAGCTTGACCCACTGGAAGCCGCCATTGAACGGGATGCGGGTATAGCTGGCATCGGCCGGATCGGTGGTCTTGACGTCGAAGATGTCGGTGGCCTGGATGCCGCCGCGGACCAGCGCGCGGATTTCGTCGCTGGTGGCGTGGCCCAGCGGAATCCAGCTCAGCGTGGCCGAGCCCGGGCCGGTGCCCGAGGTTTGATTCCACTTGCCGACGTACAGCGTGCCCGACGACAGGTCGCGCGCGCGGTCGGCGATGAACATGAAGGCGCCGCCGTTGGTGGCGTCGTCGCCCATCAGCACGGTGCGCTCGTCGGGCGCGACGCAGACCAGCTCATGCGAGATGCGGCCCAGGCAGTAGTGCTTGACGATGGAGCCGGTGCCGTCGGGGTTCACCGTGACCTCGGGCAGATGGCCGTAGTCGTACGGCGAGGCCGCGGTCGGGTCGCCGAAGGTGTAGGTGCTGAAGCGCTGGAACTGCGTGTTCGACGCGATCGTAAAGGCGTCCGGCTCGTATTCCTCGCTCGACAGGTGCGTATTCCACGGCGACAGGCTGGCGCCGCAGGTAATCCACAGCCCGCGCGCCGACGACGTATCGACGTTGTGGTACTTGACGAGCGTCAGCTTGCCGGTGGCCGGGTCCTGGTCGAGCGTCAGGATCGCGATCGGCGAGGGCAGCATGCCGTAGGTCGAGGCGCCCGCCTGGTCGCGCGTGGTGTATTCGAATTGCACCACGGCAAACACCGGCTTGCCCTTGACGCCCGGCACGTTTGCATCGGCCAGCGTCAGCAGCGAGCTGCCGTCGACGCAGTCCGAGAAGAACTGGCGCTCGCTGCCGGGCACGGAGCGGTCGAGGATCGGCTGGTTGTGGATGTCGAAGTAGCCGCCAGCCACCACGGTGCCGCCCTTGCCGTCGGGCACCGTATCGCCGGTGATGAAGAAGGGCTGATAGGCGAGCTTGTAGGTCTGGCTGCTGCCGTCGCTGAACGAGACCTTCAGCTCGGAGCCGACCGTGGTGGTGGCCATGGCCGCCGGCGCGGCCAGCGTCGGGGCGCTCATGCCGATGAACTCGGCGGTGGTGAAGGTGGCGGTCGGCGTGCCGGGGTTCGGCGTGGTGTCCGCGTCGTCGTCGCCGCCGCAGCCGGCCAGCAGTGCGGCCGAGGCCGAGCCCAGCGGCAGCATCGGCGAGGTGGCGAGGAGTTTGAGAAGGGTGCGGCGAGATGGATTCGGTGTTGGCTTCATGTTGTTGAAAGCAATCTGAAAGTTCGACGCTGCAAACGACGATGCCCGGCGGGTGGCCGGGCATCGAGGGGGGACCGCTCTTCGGAGCGCAGTCGGGATGGTAGGCAGCGTTGATGACAGTTTTTTGACAGTGGGGTGGATGGCACTCGGCCCGCGCGCCCTCAGTGGCCTCCGTGCCCTCAGCGTCCTTAGCGTCCTTAGCGTCCTTAGCGTCCTTAGCGTCCTCAGCGTCCTTAGCGTCCTTAGCGTCCTCAGCGTCCTTAGCGTCCTTAGCGTCCTCAGCGTCCTCAGCGTCCTCAGCGGCGGCGGCGGCCGCAACGCGCCCTCAGCGCCGGCAGTGCCCCTCAGCGCCCTCAGCGCGCATTGACATCCCTCTCGATCGCGCGCGCCGTCACCAGCAACTGCGGCAGCAATTGCCGCAGCGTTTCCTCGACCGTCCAGCGCGACGTCGACACCGCGATGTTCACCGCGCCGATCGGCTCGCGCTGCCGATTGAGGATCGCCTTGGCGATCGAGATATCGCCGATAAAGGATTCCTGGTCGTTCAGCGCATAGCCGCGTTTGCGTGCGGTCTGGAGGGCCGTGCGCAGGTCGGACAGCTCGGTGCGCGTATGCGGCGTCATCGCACGGCGCGGCACGCGTGCGAGCAGGCGCATCGCGTCGTCGATGTCCATTTCGGCAAGGATCGCGCGGCCCGCGGCGGAGCAGTGGATCGGCAGACGCGAGCCGACGTGCAGATCGACGCTGACGGCACGGAAGCCCGGAAAGCGCACCACATAGACGATCTCGTCGCCTTCCATCTCCATCAGGTTGACCGTCTCGGCGGTGCGGCGATTCAGGTCTTCCAGATGGGGCAGGGCGCGGTCGCGCAGCGAATCGCTCGACAGCATTGCGTGGCTCAGATGAAGCACTTTACCCGACAGCGTGAATGCGCGGGTCTTCGGGTCCTGGCGCAGGTAGCCGAGCGCGGTCAGCGTATGGGTGATGCGCTGCAACGCGCTGCGGCTCAGCGACGCGTGTTGGCAGAGCTCGGTCAGGCCGACCGGGCGGCCGATGTCGGCCAGGCGCTCGAGCACTTCGAAGGCCTTGCCGATCGAGGCGATAAAGAGCGGATTGGCGGAGCGGCTGTCGTCGCCGCGCTCATCGCCTCGCTCATTGCTGCGCTGATCGCGATGCCTGCCACCGCCGTTCGCCCCCACGCTCCGGGCCTTCGATCCCTGCACTGCCTTCGCCGTCCCCATTTCCCCATTCTCCCGCAGTGATTCGCCGCAGATATCGCATACCGATATCTGCTATTGCACCCGCGATAGTGAGCCACTTACATTCGAAGCCGTCAAGACATCCACCCATACACCGATTTCCATGGAACATCAGAACGCGCCGATCCCACCGTCCCGCCCGCCACGCGTTGCCGTGATCGGAGCCGGCATCGTCGGGTCCGCGATCGCGTACGAACTGCAGAAGCGCGGGGCCGAGGTCACGCTGATCGATCGCGACGAGCCGGGGCGAGCCTGCAGCTACGGCAATTCCGGGGCGATCAGCCCGGGCTCGGTCGCGCCGCTGGCGATGCCCGGCGTGCTCGCCTCGTTGCCGAAGATGCTGCTGGACGAACGCAGTCCGCTGTATCTGCCGCTGCCGTATTTGCCACGGGCCTTGCCGTGGCTGCTGCGCTTTATCGCGTCGGCGTCGCCGCACCGGGTCGAGCAGGCCGCCGAGCGCCTGCATGCCATCCACGTCAACGCGGTGCAGCGGCATCGGCAGCTGACGCAGGAGATCGGTGCGCCCGAGCTGCTGATGGAGCGCGGCCATCTGCATCTGTATCCCGATGCCGGGGCGCTGGAGAAGGACGCCACCTCCTGGCGCATGCGCAAGGAATTCGGCTACGAGTTCGAGACGCTGGATCGGGCCGGCATCGAGGCGCTGGAGCCCAATGTCGGCAAGCGCTATCAGGTCGGCGTCTTTCTGCAGGATCACGCGACCATCGTCAATCCGGGCCGCTACGTGCAGGCCATCGTGCGGGCGTTCGAGCAACGCGGCGGCCAGCGGCGCAGGACCGAGGTGCACGCCCTGCGGCGTGCGGACTTCGCGGGCCGGCCGCGCTGGTGCGTGGTGGAGGCGGACGGCCGCGAGGACGAATGCTTCGACGAGATCGTGGTGGCGGCGGGCGCGTGGTCGCGCAAGCTGACGGCGCCGCTGGGGCTCGAAATTCCGCTGGAAAGCCAGCGCGGCTATCACGTGCAGTTCCGTGGCGCCGCGCGCACCGTCTCGCGCACGGTGGTACTGGCGGACCGCAAGGTCTTCGTGACGCCGATGGAGGAGGGGCTGCGCGTCGGCGGCACGGTAGAGATCGGCGGGCTGTCGCGGCCGCCCGATATGCGCCGCGCGGCGATGCTGGAGCGCATCGCGCGCGAAACCTTCGATGGGTTGGACGATCCCGCGCCGAGCCGCTGGATGGGTCATCGGCCCTGCATGCCGGACTCGGTGCCGATCGTCGGGCAGGCGGATGGCCACCCCGGACTGTGGCTGGCAGTCGGGCACGGCCATCTGGGCGTGACGGACTCGGTCAATACGGCGTATCGGATTGCCGATCGGATGTTGGGAGCCGGCACCGAGGCGGAAGGCCGCTCGGACCCGGCGTTCACGGGGACGAGGGATTCAACCGCCGAGACATCAGCTGTTGCCTCCGTTGAAGGCGGCGGCCCAGCGTCTTGATGGCTGACCCGAGCCTTCAGCGCCACGGATCAGCGCGCTGAAGGCCGCGTAACGTTCAACCCCAGCGGCGCACGCGGCCGGTGTCGATGTGGATGAAGTTCTCGCTGCGGTAGAAGCCGACGCCGCCGGCCTGCAGCGACACGGCCGCGTCGCGCAGGTCGTCGAGCGCCACGCCGGGCAGGCGGATGTCGATCGCCTTGCCATCCATATGCAGGCTGTGCTTGGCCACACCGCCGCCGCGCGTCTTGCGCAGGCGCGAATTGGTATTCGGGCTGCGATAGCCCGAGATGACCTGGAACGGGTTCTCGCTGCCCAGTACCGTGCGCAGCTGGTACAGCACGCCGAACAGCTCCGGATCGATCGTGCCGACGTCCCCGGAATAGTGGTCGCGCAGGAAGCGATTGAGCTTCAGGTGGGCCTGCGGCAGGACCTGTTCGCCCATCGCGTAGACCAGCGACAGATGCTCGCCGGTGTGGGTGTGGTCGAAGGCCAGCGCGCGGGCGCCCGGCACATTGGCGAGCGCCAGTTTGGGCGCCAGGGCCGTCAGGCCGGCGCTCAGCGCCAGGCCGCCGGTACGTTGCAGGAAGCGGCGCCGTGCCGGATCACGTGAATACGTCATGATGTGATGTTCTAGCTCGTTTGGCTCGATGTTGCTTGTCTCAGGAAGTCAGGAGGGTGGGGCGCTGGCCGCGCGGTTGGCCGGCGGCGTGGCCCTTACGGCTGGCGTATGTGAGGCTCGGCGCGCGGCGCGCTGCTGCAGCGCCTGGCCGAGCACTTTATCTTGGCCGTAAATGTCAGCGAGGAAGGATACCCGTCCATCGGCTCTTGCGATGGCCGTGCCATAAGCCAACGTTACCGGCAAGGGATTGACCAGCGAGACGGTGCTGGACTTGCCGGCGCCCATCGCCTGCCGGATCCGCTCCTCGGTCCATTCCGGCATGTCCTTGAGCACGAACTTGGCGAGCGCCACGGGATCCTCGACGCGGATGCAGCCATGGCTCAGGTCGCGCCGGCCGCGCTTGAACAGCTGCGGCGCCGGCGTGTGGTGCAGATAGATGGCCTGGTTGTTCGGGAACACGAACTTGATGTCGCCGAGCGCGTTCACCGGTCCGGGCCGCTGGCGGATGCGCATCTGTCCGTCCAGCACGGCCTGCATATTGGCGGCGCTCAGCTGCTTGAACACCTCGTTGCCGGCCACGAACTCGAAGCCCTGGCGCTTGAAATAGGCCGGATCGCGCTGCAGCCGCGGGATGATTTCCTTCTGCGCGATCGAGCGCGGCACGTTCCAGTACGGGCTGAACTCGATATAGCGCATGTCCTCCTTGAACAGCGGCGTGCGCGTGTCGAGCGCCTTGCCGACGATCACCTTCATCTCCAGCCGGATATCGAGCTTGCCCTCGTGGAACTCGTAGGCGCGCAGCATGAACTCGGGGATATTGACGACGATCATGCGTGAGCCCTCCGCCAGCGGGGTCCAGCGCAGCCGCTCCATCGTCAGCACGATCTGCCGCACGCGGGCCGACAGCGGCGTATTGAGCTGGGCCAGCGTGGCCGGGCCGATCACGCCGTCCGCTTCGAGGCCGTGACGGCCCTGGAACGCCTTGACCGCGGCCACCAGCGGTCCGGTATAGGTCGCCGGCACCGGTGTGCCCGTCGGCAGGTCGCCGAGCGCGGTCAGGCGCTGGGCCATTGCGGCGAGTCCCTCGTAGCTCTTGCCCTCGGTCAGCTTGCCCTCGGGTAGCGCGGGCAGCGGGGTTTTCCAATGGGGCAGCGTGGCCAGCTGGCGGTAGCGGGCCAGCGCATCGCGCAAGGTGCCATACAGCGGGAACGTCGGCGCGGCTTCGCGGATCGCGGCCGGCAGGCGGTTCGCCGCCAACGCCGCGCGCAGATAGCTGTCCGGGTCGAACGGCTTTTCCTCGGCGATATTGAAGTTTGCATGGACCTTGCGCGGGTCGACGCGGCCGCGGTGCAGATCGGACAGGTAGCGCTGCATCGCCGCGGTCAGGGCGCCGTCGAGGCGATCAGCCGCCTCGGGCGGCAGCGCCGGCCCATTGGCCGCTTTGGCGACGGCGTCGCGCAGCATCTTGGCGTCGTAGTCCTCGGCGTCCAGGCCATCGGCCGGCGCATTGGCCAACGCGGCCACCGCCTGCTGCGCGGCGGGAGTCGGCTTGCCATTGGCGAACCACAGGGGCTGGGCCAGCGCGCCGGTGGCGAAGCCCGCCAGCAGGGCGGCCAGCAGGACCCGCGGCAGGGCGGTCAGCGCGCCGGCATACCAGCGCCGGCAGCGTGCGAGCAGAACGGGGAAGGGCGATTGCAGGGCGTGCAGGTGGGACGTTTCGGCAACAGTCATCAGGGATCCGGAATGGCGTACCAGTCCATATGCTAGCCCAGGATGCCGGCAGGCAAGGAATCGTGCACAATGCGCGTTCCCGCTGACGAGGCCGTGCCCGATGAAACGATTGCTGATGATGTTGCCGCTGGTCCTTGCAACGGTCTTTGCGTTGGGTGGCTGTGGCGTGCTTGCCGCCCCCTGCCGGGTCGCCTCCGCGGGACTGAAGATCGTGCCGGTCATCGGCGACGTCGCCGCGCTGCCGACCGATGCCTGCGCCGAGGTGATCGACTGAGGCTGAGGTGATTGACTGAGTCCGAGGTGGTGATGGGGCCGAGATGATCGACTGAGGCGGCGGTGATCGACTGAGGCGGCGGTGATCGACTGAGGCGGCGGTGACCGACCGAGGCCGAGAGCGAGGTCGCCGCCGATGTCGCAGCCGCAGCGCCCTAGCGGTACGACAGCACCAGCCCCTGGATCAGCTGCGTCCACCCCTCCAGCATCACGAACAGCAGCAGCTTGAATGGCACCGAGATCGTCGTCGGCGCGATCATCGACATCCCCAACGCCAGCAGGATCGCCGCCACGATCAGGTCGACCACGACGAAGACCAGATAGATGATGAAGCCGATCTGGAACGCGCGCGTCAGCTCCGACAGCGTGAAGCTCGGGATCAGCACCATCATGTCGTCCGGCTGCAGATCGTCGGCGCGGCCCTCGGGCCAGATCCGCTTGGCCGATTGCACGAAGAAGGTGCGGTTGCGCTCCTCGGTATGCTTGATCAGGAATTCCTTCAGCGGCCCGCTGACCGAGTCGTAGACGGTGACCACATCCCCCACGTTGAACGGCGCATTGCTCTGCGCGCGCCGCTCGATCGCGTCGAAGGCATCGGCGCCGATCGGCGCCATGATGTACGCGGTCAGGATGATCGCGATGCCGTTGAGCACCATATTGGGCGGCACCTGCTGCAGCCCCAGCGCGGCGCGCAGCAGCCCGAACACGATCACCAGCTTGGTATAGCTCGTCACCATCAGCGCGACGAACGGCGCAATGCCGAACGCCAGGATGACGGTGAGGATCAGTACCGGGTTGTACAGATTGCCGCTCATGCGTCGCCCGCGGCGAAGCTCGATACGCGCACGCCGAGCCGGTTGCCCACCGCGATCAGCGTGCCGGTGCCCAGGATGCGGCCGCCGGCGACGATGCGTACCTCGCTCTGTTTCAGCGGCTGGGGCAGTTCGAACACATAGCCGGGCCGCACTTCGCGCAGGTCGGCCAGCGCCAGCGAGACATCGCCGACCTCGAAGCGCAGCGACACCTCCAGCTCTTCCAGCCGGTCCAGCGCGGCCGGCGCGGCGTCGGGATGGGGCAACTCGCGCTGCCCGTTGTTGCGGTCTTCCATGCTGTCTCCGTGAGCCGACGGCGCGGCGGGGGCGCCGGTCGGGCGTTGAATCGTGATGCGGCGACCCTCGGCGAGCGCGGGCCAGCCCAGGCCCGCGGCACCGGTCGTGCAATGGACGGCCAGCGCGCCGCCATGCGTCTGCCAGTGTTCGATGCCGACGATGTCGCCTGGACGGATGTCGCGCATCTCGCCGACCGCGATGGCGGTGGTGCCGATGCGCACGGCCAGCGGCACCCGCAATTGCGCCAGCCATGGCGGCAGCGGGGCGGCGGGCTCGCGCTGCAGCAGCGGCAGCGTGGCGAGGCGCTCGGGCTCGTCCAGTTGCAGGGTGGCGTGCAGCGTCTCGCCGGCGGCCGCGACATGGCGGTCGTAGCCGCCAGTGCCCCCATTACCCGCATTACCGGTATTGGCGGCGTTGCCCGCATTACCCGCATTGCCTGCATTGCCCGCATTGCCGCCATCGGCTCCGCCGGCGCCACCGCCGACCCGCCGCAGCGTCAGCCCAAAGCACGGCGCGCCCGAGCGCGGGCCCGCGCCGTCCGCTTGCCACGCAAAGGGCTGCCGGGCCGCGGCGGCCACCATGTCGGCGACCGGGGCCAGCGCATCGGCCATCAGGGCTTGCCGCAGCAGGGCCGGCAGGGTCTCCGACGCCCCGTCCACGCCGAGCAGGCGGCGTTCGCTCGGCACATCGAACAGCAGCTGTCCGCGCGTCTCGCCGAGCGTGAAGGCGTAGGCGTTGGCGCTTGCGTTGAGCCCGCCGTTGGCACTGACCTTGGCGTTGGGGTTTGCATGGGGTTACCTCCGCCGCCGGACGAGCGCGACCCGCCGGCCGCCAGGCTCTCCCGCGGCTCGAAATCCAGCAGCCACTCGGCGCCGGCCACGCGCAGCCGCAGCGGCGCCGTCCGGCACAGCAGGCGATTGGCCAACGCAGCCACGTCCGCCTCGACGTGCGGCAGCTCCGGCGCGGCGTCCAGTTCGCGGATCGCCGCTTCGCCGCTGCCGGGGCGATGCAGCCGCACCCGCGCACGCGCGGCCCCGCCCCGGCCCGCTGACATGGGACCTGCGGAGGCAGGAGGTTCGCTGAGCGCTAAGGACGACGTCATGGATGGCAGAGGCATGGCAAGGCCCGCCGGCGGCGGCGAAGCCCGCGGCGGTCGCAGCCAGTCAGTGAGGCCGAAACAAGTGAGACCGAATTAGACAAGGCGGAAATACGGGAAGAACGATACGGAAGCAGGTGCAGCCCCGTCCACTACGAGCCTTGGTAGTAGGGCCCGCGGCGGCCCCGTCCGCAGCCCCGCCGCTACGAATCCTCGGTATTGGTCGCGTGGCGCAGCCGCCATACACTGCGCTCACCGTTCGCCAGGGGTGCGCCGCGGCGGCATGGCCTGCGTGGCGCGTGTGGCCCGCGTGGCCTTCACCCAGGTAGCGCCATCGAGCCCGGACAGCCCGGGCCCGTCCCGGCGAACGGCCGATCGAACCATCGCAGCAGCCCACATACCGCGTCATGGCAAAACTGTCGGGATTCACCAAGGGGATCGGCCCCGCGCCAGGCCTGCAGCAGATGGCTGCGGCGGCCTCGCGCCAGTCCGACATCGCGCTGACGCTGCTGCTGTTCGCGGTGATCGCGCTGTTCGTGCTGCCGCTGCCGACCTTCCTGCTGGACCTGATGCTGACGATCAATCTGGGCATCAGCCTGACCCTGCTGATCGTCGCCACCTATATTCCGTCGGCGCTGTCGCTGTCGACCTTCCCCTCGCTGCTGCTGTTCACCACGCTGCTGCGGCTCTCGCTCAATATCGCGTCGACCAAGCTGATCCTGTTGCACGCCAATGCGGGCCACATCATCGAGACCTTCGGCAAGCTGATCGTCGGCAACAACGTCGTGGTCGGCGGCGTGGTGTTCCTGATCATCGCGATCGTGCAGTTCATCGTGATCGCCAAGGGCTCCGAGCGCGTGGCCGAGGTCGGCGCCCGGTTCGCGCTGGACGCGATGCCCGGCAAGCAGATGAGCATCGACGCCGATGTCCGCGCCGGCACCATCAGCGCCGCGCAGGCGCAGGAGCGGCGCCGCGAGCTGGAGCAGGAATGCCAGCTGCACGGGGCGATGGACGGCGCGATGAAGTTCGTCAAGGGCGATGCGATCGCCGGCGTCGTGATCGCGCTGGTCAATATCCTGGCGGGCATCACCATCGGCACGCTGATGAAGGACATGAGCATCGGCGACGCGCTGCAGCGCTACGCGATCCTGACCATCGGCGACGGCATGGTGTCGCAGATTCCGTCGCTGCTGGTGTCGATCGCCGCCGGCGTGGTCATCACGCGCGTGTCGTCGGACGACAGCGACAGCCGCGCCGCCAACCTGGGCACCGTGATCGGCCGCCAGCTGCTGGCGCAGCCGAAGGCGCTGCTGGTGTCGGGCGTGGCCATCGCGGTGTTCCTGGTGGTACCGGGCTTCCCGAAATGGACCTTCGGCACGATGGCGCTGGTGGTGGCGGGTTGCGGCTACTGGCTGATGCGCCGGGGCCAGCGTACCGCCGGCACGGTCACGTGGATCGAGATGCCGGACGACCGCAAGGAAGAAGACGCGCGCGCGGCCGTGGCGCCCGCGCTGGCGCTGGACCTCGACCCGACGCTGCGCGATCGCCTCGACATGCGCCAGTTCGAGCAGCGCATGACGATCGCCAAGAGCCAGGTCGAGTCGGACCTGGGCATGGTCTTTCCACGCCTGCGGATCGAATACCGCCCGCTTGGCGAGCCCGACGCCTACGCGATCCGCGTGCAGGACGTGGTGGCCTCGCGCGGCGCGCTGCGGCCCGGCATGGAACTGGTCGAGCCGGGATCGCGCGCGCTGGTGGATCAGGGCCGCGCGGTGGTCGGCGCGCCGTTCGGGCCGTTCGCCGAGGCGGTATGGATTCCGCAGGACAAGCCCACCGGCCGCGGCGGCCGCGAAGCCGCCAGCGATGTGCCCGCGCCCGGCGCACCCCGCACGCTGTCGTGCGAGGAGGTGCTGGCCGTCCATGTCGGCGCGGTGATCAAGCAGCATGCCGCGCCGCTGCTCGGCATCCAGGACGTGCAGGAGATGATGCACGTGGTGCAGGCCGAGGCCCCGGACCTGGTGATGGAACTGGCCCGCGTGGTGCCGCTGCAGCGCGTTACCGAGGTGCTGCGCCGCCTGCTGCAGGAAGACGTGCCGATCCGCAACCTGCGCACGATCTTCGAGAGCCTGGTGACCTGGGCGCCCAAGGAAACCGACGCGATCGCGCTGACCGAACTGGTCCGCGTCGATCTCGGCCGCCTGATCACCAGCCGCCATGTCGGCGGCGAACGCGCGATCGACGCGGTGCTGTTCGAACCCGCGCTGGAGCAGCGCGTGCAGGGCGCGATCGAGAAGGCCGCGCGCGGCAACCTGCTGCTGCTGAGCCACGACGTCACGCGCGAGATCCGCGAGCAGCTGCGCCAGCTGCTGGAGAAGGCCAATGCCGCGCGCGTGGTGGTGGTCGTCAGCGTCGACGTGCGCCGCTACATCAAGCGACTGATCGAGCCGGTCGCGCCGCGCCTGCCGGTGCTGTCGTACCAGGAGGTCGACGAGGACGTGCGCCTGGTGCCGGTCGGCTGGATCCGCAATCCCGAGGTCGAGTAAGCGATGGGCGCCGACACGATTCTCGATATCACGCGCGAGGCGCTGCTGGTGGTGCTGTGGGTGACGCTGCCCGTGGTGCTGATCGGCACGCTGGTGGCGCTGGTGGTGGCGGTGCTGCAGGCGGTCACCCAGATCCAGGACCAGAGCATCGGCACCTCGGCGCGGCTGATTGCGGTGCTGGTGTCGCTGGTGCTGCTGGGCGGCTGGCTCGGCGGCGAGGTGATGCGGTTCTCGCAGCGGGCGATCCAGACGATGCTGACCTTCTTATAACGAAGATTCGACGACAGATTCGCACGGCAGTTACGCACAATCACGCAGTGGAAAACCGGGGAGGATATGTTGACAAGCGAACGGTTCGGACCTCGATGTCTGGCCATGGCGGGCGCAATGCAGTGCCGTCCGTCGACAGATAAGAAGATGCTGCCGCCACGGTATGCGGGCGCGCTGCGCATGATGGCGGCGGTCGCGTTGCTGCTGGCGCTGTGGTTCGGCGCCATCGCGCCGCTGCACGCCGCCGACCTGAACTGGCCCGGCAAGCCGTTCCAGATCTCGGCCAGCGAGAAGCGCGTGGCCGATTTCCTGCGCGAACTGGCGTCGACGCAGGGCACCACCGCGGTGGTCGACTCGCGCGTGGACGGCACCATCAGCGGCCGCTTCTCCGATTCGCCGCTGTCGATCCTGCGCAGCGTCTGCGCCAGCTATGGCCTGACCTACTACTACGACGGCTCGCTGCTCTATATCGAGCCGGCCGGCGAGGCGCGCAGCGAGGTCATCCCCCTTCGCGCGCGGGGCGGGGGACCGGCTGCAGGATGCGCTGGAGCACATGCAGGTCATCGACTCGCGTTATCCGATCACGATCAACGACGACGACGGCACCGTGATGGTGTCGGGGCCGAAGCGCTATGTCGAAACCGTGCGTTCCGCGGTGCGCGCCTTCGACGACCGCGCCGTCAACGACGACCGCGCCGAGGTGCAGATCTTCCCGCTGAAGTATTCGTGGGCGTCGGACTTCCGCATCAACCGCTCGGGCAAGGACATCACGGTGCCGGGCGTCGTCACGGTGCTGCGCAGCCTGTACGGACGCCAGCGCGCCGGCACGGCCACCACGCCGGTCAGCATGAGCCCGAGCCGCGGCGCCAGCCGGATGGCCGAGCTGCGCAGCGGCGGCGCCAACAACATGACGCTGCCGCAGGCCAATCCGCGCCAGGTGCTGGAGTCGATGGCCGACAGCTCCACCGGCATCGGCCAGCCCGGCTTCGGCAACTGGGGCTTCGGCGGCCTGCCGCAGTTCCAGGCCGACACGCGCCTGAATGCCGTGATCGTGCGCGATGTGCCGGAACGGATGGCGCAGTACCAGCGCCTGATCTCGTCGCTCGACATCAAGCCGCGGCTGATCGAGATCGAGGTCACGATCATGGACATCAGCCAGGAAAACCTGGACAGCCTGGGCGTCGACTGGCGCCTGCATACGCGCCACGTCGACCTGCAGTTGGGCGGTGGCGGCGGTTCGCCGCTGACCTTCGGCAATGCGCGCTCGGAGGGCGGCACCACCGGCCCCACCGCCGGCTCGGGCCTGCAGTTCACCGGCGCCATCGGCAACGACGTCACCCGCTATCTGCTGACCCGCGTCAAGGCGCTGGCCGAACGCGGCCAGGCCAACTTCGTCGCGCGGCCCAAGGTGCTGACGCTCGACAACACCGAGGCCGCGCTGGAGAACATGCGCGAGTTCTATGTGCGCGTCGACGGCTTCCAGGACGCGGGCCTGTTCAACGTGGTGGCCGGTACCGCGGTGCGCGTGACGCCGTTGGTGATCGACGAGCGTGAAGGGCGCGCGGTGATGCTGAGCATCGATATCGCCGATGGCGACCTGTCCGGCGAGACCGTCGACAACATTCCGATCGTGCGGCGCCGCTCGATCACCACGCAGGCGATGGTCGACGAGGGCAAGAGCCTGCTGATCGCCGGTTATACCGTCGAGGAGAAGCTGCGCGCGTCGTCGGGCGTGCCGTTCCTGCAGGACGTGCCGATCATCGGCAACCTGTTCAAGTACCAGGAGAAGCGCCAGGCCAATATGGAGCGCTTCTACCTGCTGACACCGCGTCTGGTGATGCCGGGGATGAGCTGATGGCCGCCGCCTTGCACGTCGAGTCGCAAGTCGATCCGCTCGCCGGTTCGCACGGCGAGCCGCGCGCCGATTTGCGGGCCGATCCGCCGCGCCAGGACGCCGGCGTTGGCGGCTGGACGCTGCGGCTGCTGGGCGGCGCCGTCTACGGCCGCGTGATCTCGCTGCGGCGCGGCGCCAATGTGCTGGGCGCCGCCAGCGATGTCGACATCAGCGTGCCCGGGGACGACGTGCAGCCGCGCCATCTGGTGCTGAACGTCGGCGAGCTGGCGGTCTCGGCCGAGCGCATCGGCGAGGCGCAGGTCAAGGTCAACGGCCGCGACACCACGCAGCGCGTGATCGCGCTGGCCGGCGGCGACATCCTGACGGTCGGCTCGCTCGACATGGAACTGCTGCGCGCCGCGCCGGCGGCGTCCGAGACCACCGACACGCTGTTCGCCTGGGCCGAATCGGGCCGCCGCGCCGCGCGCGCCGACAGCGACGAGCCGGCGCGCCGGTCCAGCCGCTGGGTGCTGGGCGGCATCGGCGTGCTGGTGGTGGCGCTGCTGATCGGCGCCGGCTGGCTGGCCGCCACGCTGTCGCAAGACGGCGGCTTCGCCCGTACCGCGCAGGTCGACCCGGCCGCGGTGCGCGAGACCGTCGCGGGCTATCCGGAACTGGAGGTGGTGTCGCTGCCCAACGGCGCGGTCACCGTGCGCGGCTTCGTCAATTCGCGGGTGGACCGGCAGCGCATCGCGCAGGCGCTGGCGCCGTTTGGCCGAGGCGTGCAGCAGCAGGTCAGGTCGGCCGACGACATCATCGAGCATATCCAGCGCTACGTGGACGAGCCCGGCGTGGGCATCGCCTACCAAGGCAACGGCCGCGTGGTGCTGACCGGCACGGCGGACCCGGTGGCCGGCCGCGACAAGGTCAAGCGCGTGATCGAGGACCTGCACCCGGGCGTGCTGGTGTCCGATCGCATCGACTACCGCGAGACCGCCGACAGCCGGCGCCGCCATCTGCGCGAAGGCCGCTGGGACAACTGGCAGGGCGTGTTTCCCGCGCGCGTGGTCAGCATCACCGATAACGGCGACGGCACGCGCTACGTGCAGCTGGCCAACGGCAGCCGGTATTTCGAAGGAGCGGTGCTGAAGAACGGCGCCGAGATCGAGAAGATCGAGGCGGACGGTCTGGTGCTGAAGGAAGGCAAGGGCGGCGAGCCGCCGCCGCAGCGCTGAGCGCCGCTGGCATTCGCCGTGGTCCCTCGTTTTCGAAGAGGGGCCGCGGCAGATCGGTTCCGCATCGCCGATGCGGAGTGTTTGGCAGTACCACTTGACGAAGGAGATGGAAATGGCTGGTGAAGTCGATCTGAACGCCAAGATGCAGGAAATCCAGCAGAAGGCCCAGGAGTTCTCGGTGAACATCATGGCCCTGCAGGACACGCTGACCCGTCAGAACGCCGTGGTCAGCAGCGAAATGGCGCACAACACCCAGAAGGCCAACCTGGTCCAGGGCGCGATGCAGGACGTCAAGCAGACGTCGAGGACCAACTGACGGCGGCGGGGTCGCGCGCGTCGCCGGACGGCCACGAGGCCGGTCCGGCGCGCCGCGCACCCTGACCGGCTTGTCTCTCATTTCAGTCCAGGAGAACAGCGATGGATCCCACCGCGATCGCCGCGCAAGGCGCCGCCGCCGAGGCGGCTACCGTGTCCGCGCACCAGCAGGCGCCGCAGGCCAACCAGGCCGCCGATCCGGCCGATGCGCGCACCTTCGCCGAGATGGTGCAGCATGGCGCCGCCGGCGGCACCACGGCCAGCGAGCCGAGCACGTCCTCGCTCGGCGCCGCGATCCGCACCACCTATGTGTCGGCGGGCGAAGAGGCGGCACGCCAGGCCGCGCGGCTCGACGAGATGCGCGAGAGCATGTTTACCGCGATCCAGCAGGGCAGCACCAGCGACGTGGTGTATCAGGCCATGATGCTTCAGACCGAATCGCTCGAGCTGTTCTCGTCGATCCATGTCACGTCGAGCATCGGCAGCGCGGGCACCAATCTGTTCAACAGCCTGCTCAAGAACCAGCAATGACGCCGATCCCTCCGGCTTCGGACATGCCGGCTGCCCGCCGGCTTCCGCTTGGCCGTCTTGCCCGTCTCGCTCCGCTCACGCTGGCCCTGTTGCTGGCCGCCTGCCGCGTCGACCTGTACGCCTCGCTCAACGAGGCCGAAGCGAACCAGATGCTGGCGGTGCTGACCGCCGAGGGCATCGACGCCGACAAGGTGCGCGCCGGCGAGACCGGCTGGAGCGTGCGCGTCGACGAGGCGCAACTGCCCGCGGCGCTCGAAATCCTGCGCAGCGAAGGGCTGCCGGGCGAGCGTTTTTCGTCGCTGGGCCAGGTGTTCCAGAAGCAGGGCCTGGTGGCGACGCCGACCGAAGAGCGCATGCGCTATATCTTCGCGCTGTCGCAGGAGCTGTCCGAGACGCTGCGCAATATCGACGGCGTGGTCACGGCGCGGGTGCACGTGGTGATCCCCGCCACCGATCCGCTGTCGGACAAGATCCGGCCGTCGTCGGCGGCGGTCTTCATCAAGCATCGTCCCGATACCGACCTGCGGCTGCTGGTGCCGACGGTCAAGGACATGGTCGCCCACAGCATCGAGGGCGTGACCCACGACAAGGTCTCGCTGTCGCTGGTCGAGGCGCGGCCGTTTACGCCGATCGGGCCGGTCGCCCGCGCGCCCGCCAGCCAGGGCTTCCCGGTGGGCCGCTTCGCCGCGATCGCCGGGGCGGTGATCGCCGCGCTGGCGCTGGCCGGTCTCGGCGTGCTGGCGTGGAAACGCGGCGGCCTGCGCCAGGCGCTGGGCCGCCTTGGCGCACGCACCTCGATGAGGGGCCGTGCCTGATGGTCGCACTGGCCGCGCCGGGTCTGCCGCCTGCCGCGCATGCGTCCTTGCATGTGACTCCGCACGTGCCCTCGCTTGCGCTGGCCCGCGCGGTCGCGGATTTCGCGCAGCGTCCGCTCGCGCACCAGCATCCGAGCTGGCTGCCGCGCGAATGGCCGCTGCCGCTGCGCAGCGCTGACCGCTTCGGCGCCGCCGCGGCGCAGGTATTGGCGGGGCCGCTGTCGCTCGGCGGCGGCGACGAGCGTGCGCGCGCGCTGCTGCTGCAATCCTTGGTCGATGGACGCGGCGATCCGCTGGCGCGGCTGGTGCTGCTCGATCGCAGCGCGCTGCGGCTGCTCGCCATCTGGTGCGGCATGGCCGTGCACAAGCCCGGCTTTGCCAGCGAGCGCAGCCGCCTCGCCCAGCAGCTCGACGGCAGGCTGGGGGGCGCTGGCCCAGCCGCTGATCGGCACCGTGCCCTACCGGCTGCGGCGCGCCGCGCGGCGCTTCGATCCGCAGGCCGTGGCCTTCATCCTGAAGCGCGTGCCCGATCTGCCGGACCTGCCGATGAATCTCGATCCCATCCGCGCCCGGCCATCGTCCGCCGCCCGCGTGATGGCCGAACGTGGCTACCGGCTGCTGTGCGGTCTGGTGCAGACGCTGCCGCCGGCGGCGGGCGCGATACAAGGGGGCGCGGCACAAGGCGGCGCGACACAAGGGGGCCCGGCACAAGGGGGGCGCGGTACAAGGCGGTGCGGCCCAGGGCGATGGCGCCTCCGCGCTGTTGACCGCCGTACGCCGCAAGTTCCCGCGCCGGCTCGCCGCGCTGCCGGTGCCCGCGCTGAGCCGTCCGCAGGCCGCGCAGCTGCGCGAGCTGCTGCTGCTCAATCTGATTCCCGAACGGTTTCCGACATGGCACTGGCTTTTCTGATTACCAGCGAGAACCTGCAGCTGCTGTCCGAGCGCAAGGTCCTCAAGGAGGCGGAGTACGCGGCCCTGATGGACGCGGCCGAGGTCATCGAGGCCGCTCGCCGCGAGGCGCACCGCATCACCACCGACGCGCAGCGCGACGCCGAGCAGCGGCGCCAGCACGGCTACCGCGAGGGCTGGGCCAAGGCGCAGGCCGAGCACGCCGCCGCGCAGGTCAGCGCCGCCGCCGAGGCCGAGCGCCAGCTCGGCGCGATGCGGCGGACCATGGCCAATATCGTGATGAAGGCGGTCCAGCAGATCGCCGGCGAACTCGATCCGGACATCATCCTCGAGGTCGCGCTGCAGCGGATCGACGTGCTGGTGCGCAGCGAGCCCTTCATCACCATCCAGATCCCGCTCGGGCGCGAGCAGGCGGTGCGCAACCTGCTCGACGCGATGGCCGAGACGCTGGACTGGCCGCGCCGCGCCAACGTCGTTGTCGAGCCAAGCCTGGAGCCCGATGCCTGCCGCATCCTGACGCCGTCCGGCACGATGGAGGTGGGGCTGCAGGCCCAGCTCGAAGCCTTTGCGCGCCGTGTGCAGGCGGGTTGAAACCCTGCCCATGCCCGACCGATCGCATCACGCCGCGTCTTTTATTCCCCGACCCATGGCCGACCCGCTCCCCACCTCCGACCTGAAGGCTGCGCTCCAGCACGCCGCGCTCGATCTCGAACGCGCCTTCGATCACTTCACGCCGGTGGCGATGCGCGGACGCGTGTCGAAGGCGGTCGGCATGCTGATCAATGCGACCGGCATCCAGGCGCATGTCGGCGAGATCTGCCAGTTGGTGACGCCGGGTGAGCCGCCGCTGCTCGCCGAGGTGGTCGGCTTCGAGCAGCAGACCGCGCTGCTGACGCCGCTGGGGCGCACCACCGGCGTGTCCGCGGTGACCGAGGTCGTGCCGCAGATGCACGGCTACCGTTGCCCGGCGGGCGCCGCGCTGCTCGGGCGCGTGCTCGACGCGCTGGGCAGCCCGATCGACGGCCGCGGTCCGCTGGTCGGCGTCAGCCAGGTGCCGGTCGAGAACGAGCCGCCCGATCCGCTGACCCGCGCGCTGATCCGCACGCCGCTACCGACCGGCGTGCGGGCCATCGACGGCCTGCTGACGCTGGGCGAGGGCCAGCGTGTCGGCATCTTCGCGCCCCCCCGGCGTGGGCAAGAGCACGCTGCTCGGCATGCTGGCGCGCGGCGCGCAGAGCGATGTCAACGTGGTGGCGCTGGTCGGCGAGCGCGGCCGCGAAGTGCGCGAATTCATCGAATACAGCCTGGGCGACGCGGGCCTGGCGCGCACGGTGCTAGTGGTCGCGACCTCGGACCGGGCGCCGATGGAGCGCGTCAAGTGCGCGTATACCGCGACCGCGATCGCCGAGCATTTTCGCGACCAGGGCAAGCGCGTGCTGCTGCTGGTCGATTCGCTGACCCGGCTGGCGCGCGCGCAGCGCGAGATCGGCCTGGCCAGCGGCGAGCCGCCGACGCGCCGCAGCTATCCGCCGTCGGTCTTCTCGATGCTGCCGCAATTGCTGGAGCGCGCCGGCACCGCCGCGCGCGGTTCGATCACGGCCGCCTACACGGTGCTGACCGAGGGCGAGGACGACAGCGATCCGATCGCGGAGGAGGTCCGCTCGATCCTCGACGGCCATATCGTGCTGTCGCGCAAGCTGGCCGGCGCCGGCCAGTATCCGGCGATCGATGTGCTGGCCAGCGTCAGCCGCGTGATGCCGCATGTGGTCGAGGACCAGCAGGCCCGCCACGCGGCCCGGCTGCGCGAGCTGCTGGCCAAGTACCGCGAGCTCGAACTGCTGCTGCAGATCGGCGAGTACCGTCCCGGCGCCGATGCGGTGGCCGACGCCGCGGTGGCGTCGATCGGCCAGATCCGCGCCTTCCTGTCGCAACCGGCCGGCAGGCTCGACACCTACGAAACCACGCTGCGCACGTTGGAACGCGCGATCACGCCGCCGGCTCCGGCGGCTACGCCAGCGACGGCGGCGATGGCCGCGGCGGGGCGCACCCCCGCCCAGCAGGAGGCCAGACGATGAATGGCCAATCGACTACGGCGCCGCTGCGCCAGCTCGAACGCGTGCGCGAGCGGCGCCATGACGACGCGCATCGCGAGATGCGGCAGAAGCGCGATGCCTTCCTCGAAGGCATGCGGGCCGCCGAGGCGGCGCAGGGCGCCGTCCGCGCGGCGCTGTCGGAGCGCGCGGCCTTCCTGCAGCGCCTGCGCGAGAGCGCCGCGCAGGAGGGCGTCGCGATCTCGGGGCTGCTCGATGCCCAGGCGTGGCAGGCGTCGTTCGACGCCCGCATCGCGCGCGCCAACGCCGCGCTGGCGCAGGCCCTGGACATTGCCGGCCAGCGTCGCGCCGAGTTCGAGCAAAGCCGCCGGCTGTGGGCCCAGGCGCAGGCTCGCCTGACCGGTACGCGCGAACTGATCGATCGCGAACAGGCCGCGGCCCGCGCCGACATCGAGCGCCGCGAGGAAGAGGCCGCCGAGGAGGCCGCGCTGCGGGTCTGGCAGCGGGGCATCGGGGCAGGCATCAAGGCATGATCGACCCGGCGATGTTCTTCCAGTGGGGCCGCGAAACCGTGATGCCCATCCTGATGGTGATGCCGCGGCTGCTGACCGCCTTTACCGTGGTGCCGTTCCTGTCGCACCAATCGATCCCCGGGGTGGCCCGCAACGGCATCGTGCTCGCGATCGCGCTGTTCGTCTCGCCGGGCGCCCGCGTGGACATCGACGCGGTGGCGGGCGGCCTCTGGCTGCTGCTGATCTTCAAGGAGGCCTTCATCGGCCTGCTGCTGGGCATGGCGTTCGGTCTGTTCTTCGTCGCGCTGCAGATGATCGGCGAGCTGATCGATTTCCAGACCGGCTCGGGCAACGCCACCTTCTTCGATCCGGTGACGCAGCAGGAGGACGGGCCGATGGAAAACCTGCTGTCCCATCTGGGCATCGCGCTGTTCGCCTCGTTCGGCGGGCTGTTCGCGATGACCGGCGTGATCGTCGAATCGTTCGCCTTCTGGCCGGTGATGTCCTTCGGCCCCGACGTGTCGCTGTCGTCGTTCCAGTTCGCCAATATCTATGCAGGCACGATGTTCTCGTGGGTCGTCAAGCTGGCGGCGCCGATCCTGCTGCTGCTGGTGATCGTCGAGCTAGGCTTCGCGCTGATCGCGCGCTTCGTGCCGCAGTTCGACGTGTTCCAGTTCGCGCAGCCGGTCAAGATCACGGTCGCCTTCCTGATGCTGGTGCTGATGCTCTCGGTGATGGTCGACACGCTGCAGGGCTTCCTGCGGCCGGACAATGCGCTGATCGATCTGCTGCGCGGCCGCGCAGGCGTCCAGTGAGGCCGCGCCATGGCCGATAGCGAAAAGAATCTCGAAGCGACACGGCGCAAGCTCGACGACGCGCGCAAGCGCGGCGAGGTGCCGCGCAGCAGCGACGTCACCTCGGCCTTTGTCTTTCTCGGGGTGCTGATCGCGCTATGGCTGCTCGGCCGCTATTTCGTGCGGCTGTTCCAGGCGCTGTGGCTGAGCGCGATGGGTGCGATCGACCAGCATCTGGCCGACCAGCAGATGCTGGCGCTTGGCGAGGCCGGGGCGCGCTTCCTGCTGATGGGCGTGCTGCCGATCGCGGCGATCGCGCTGGTCTGCGGCATCGTCGGCGCCTTCGTGCAGGTCGGGCCGCTGATCGCGTTCGAGCAGATCAAGCCGCAGCTGGCGCGCCTGAATCCGGCCGAGGGGCTCAAGCGGATGTTCGCCGTGCGCAATCTGGTCAATCTGCTGAAGACGGTGATCAAGATCGCGCTGCTGGGCGGGCTGATCTATGTGCTGGCGCTGCGCGCGATCGAGGACGGCGTGCGCACCGGCTATGCGCGGCCGGCCGAGATCCTGCTGCTGATCGCCCATATCCTGCTGATGATGTGCTGCTGGGCCGCTGTGATCTACCTGATCATGGCGGTGATCGACTACGTGCACGAGCGCTACGAGTTCATGAAGCGCCAGCGCATGAGCGTGGAGGAGTACCGGCGCGAGTACAAGGACACGCAGGGCGACCCGATGATCGCCGGACGCCGCCGCGCGGCGTTCTTCGAGGCGGCGTTCTTCGGCGTCGGCGAGCGGGTGCGGGTCTCCACCGCGGTCGTGTATTCCACGCAGTACGCGGTGGCCCTGCGCTACGACGGGCCCGGCACGCTGCCCAAGGTGGTGGCCAAGGGCGGCGGCCAGGTCGCGGCCCGGATCCGCCAGGCCGCCGCCGACTACCTGATTCCGTCCGCCTTCGATTCGGACCTGGCGCAGCGGCTCTATCTGACGGTGCCGCTGGACCGATTCATCGATCGCTCGCTGTTCGAGCGGGTGGCGGACCTGATGCGGTGGGCGAAGGGTGGGTGAAGGGCAGGGCTGCAGAAGGCTTAGGGCGATGAAGGGCGGAGGATGACTTCCACTCACCGCGCGCCTCGCCATCAGCGCATCAGCCCCTCAGCCCTCCAGAAACGCCTCTTCCGCGCAATACCGCGCCGTCGTCCGTTCGCGAAGGCCGCCGCCACCGCGTTCCATCCGCTCGGCCCGATCCATCCTTTCCACCGCCGTGGCGATCAAGGTGGGATCCTGCATCGTGGCCGCATGCGCGAGCTGCACGCGATTGCGCACGCCGAAATGGCTGCGCAGCCGGCGCATGTGGTAGTCGACATTGAAGATCGACATCTCCATGCGGTTGGCGATCTGCTTGTCCGACAGCCCCTGCGCCAGGCAGGCGAGAATGTCGCGCTGGACCTCGGACAGGCCGTCGCGCTGCGTGCCGCCCAGCGCCGGGATATCGGCGTGGCAGGTCAGGAATTCGTGCAGCGCGAAGCCGACCGTCAGCGCCTGGCCGATCACGGGATCGCCGATCCAGCGGCGGCTCTCGATGCCGGAGGCGAAGCTGATCGCGACGAAGTCGCTGGTGCCCGGCATCGGCAGGTTGAGAAACACGCCGCTGCGGATGCCGGCGTCGCGCAGGTCGTCGAGGAAACGGCGCAGCCGCAGCGCCTGCGTGCCGCCCGAGGTGCTGCGCTCCAGGTCGCTGACGTCCCACACCAGCGGCAGGCCGAAGGTGCCGGGCCGCGGCTGGCGCGGATCGACCTCGTAGTAGCGCTCGCGCAGGTAGTAGTCGCGCCAGCCCGGATGCGAATAGGTATCGAGGAAGGTGCGCAGCTGCACCTGCCCTCCCACGGTGGTGGCGGTGGCATAGCCGAGCCAGTCGAAGCCGATGCCCCGGATCGCCGACTGCATCAGCGCGGTGCGCGATTCATGCGAGCTTTCGCGCAGCATGGCCTCGACCAGTCCCGGCATGCCGCCCTGGCGCGTGCGCCGCTGGACGGGAACGATATGCCGTTCGCCGAATACCTTGATGCCGTGGGGGCCCATCACGGGCGGCAGGCCACGTGGACCGCGGGCCGACGTGCCGCCGCTTGTGGCGCGCGGCAGATCGGCTCTCAGGGTCCGCGACAGGCTGCTGTCGCGGCCCAGGCCGGCTTCCACTACTTTTTCCATCGATCGCCTCCGACAAATGCGTATGGCCGCCGCGTTGACGCGGCAGCGTGAAGGCTTGCCTCGGCCCGATCCGCGAGCGACATGGCACTCGCTGGCCCGGCCTTCAGGCGAAGCCCAACATACTGCTGACCCATTCCCGTCGGAAAACCCGGGAAACGCCGCGGTGCGGCGTGCCCGGTGTTGTGCGTGCCGTGCGTTGCGCGGCCGCTATCGCTATCGATATCGATGCTGTGGTGGTGCGAAACCGTGATGGCGCCGCCGCTGGCTGCTGCCATCCGGCGCCGGCCAAATTATTGCAAGGCAAGATGTCATGACATCGAGCGCGCATTCCAACCGTGCGATGCGAGGCCGCATTGCCCTGCGCCGCGATGCCCGCGGACCGCGACGCGGCAAGGCCTGCGGCCGGTTGATGCGATGCGGCGACGATGTTGTATATCCGCCACTTTCCTTAGACCTTGAAGGGTTATCGCCGGCGGCATGGGTTTCTTCGGCCCTCATGCCTCGAGCGTCTTGCCGCGCGTTTCCGGCAGCGTCAGCGCGGCGATGATCAGCACGCCATAGGCACCGGCGGCGAACACGCCGATGGTCTGTCCCAGCGGCATCGTCTGGCTGACATGGCCGATCAGGAAGGGGAACAGCGCACCGATGGCGCGGCCCACGTTGTAGCAGAAGCCCTGGCCGGAACCGCGCACGCTGGTCGGGAACAGTTCGGTCAGGAACGCGCCCATGCCGGCGAAGATGCCCGAGGCGAAGAAGCCCAGCGGGAAACCGAGGATCAGCATCACGGTGTCGTTGACCGGGATCTGCGTGTAGATCAGCGCGATCGCCATCGAGCACAGCGCGAACAGCATGAAATTGCGCTTGCGGCCGATGCGGTCGGTCAGGTAGGCGCTGGTGATATAGCCCAGATACGAGCCGACGATCACCATCGCCAGATAGCCGCCGGTGCCGAGCACCGTGAGTCCGCGCTCGGTCTTCAGGAAGGTCGGCAGCCAGGTCGTGATCGCGTAGTAGCCACCCTGCGCGCCCGTGGTCAGCAGCGCGGCGCGCAGCGTGATCGACAGCAGCTTCGGCGAGAAGATCGCGGCGAACGAGGTCTTCTCGGCCGAGGCGGCTTCCCTGGCCTTGTGCTCCGCGTAGACCTCGGGCTCCTTGACCAGCCGCCGCAGGAAGATCACGAACACCGCCGGCAGCAGGCCGATCAGGAACAGCGCGCGCCAGGCGGTTTCCGGCGGCAGGATGCTGAATACCAGCGCATACAGCAGCGCCGACATGCCCCAGCCCAGTGCCCATCCGGCCTGCACCATGCCGACCGCCTTGCCGCGGTCCTGCGAGCGGATCGCCTCGCCCATCAGCACCGCGCCCGCGGTCCATTCGCCGCCGAAGCCGAAGCCCATCAGCGCGCGGGCGATCAGCAGCTGCTCGTAGTTCTGCGCCAGTCCGCACAGGAAGGTGAAGAAGGCAAACCAGACGATGGTCAGCTGCAGCGTGCGCACGCGGCCGATGCGATCGGACAGGATGCCGGCGATCCAGCCGCCCGCGGCCGAGGTCAGCAGCGTCGCGGTGCCGATGAAGCCGGCGTCGCCGCGCGTGATGCCCCACGTCGCGATCAGTGTCGGAATGACGAAGCTGAGGAACTGCGTGTCCATCGCGTCGAGCGCGTAGCCGACCTTGCAGCTCCAGAACGTGCGGCGCTCGCCGGGCGTGATATCGCGATACCAGGCAAAGAGGCCGGTCGACGGTCGGCTTTGCTGCTCCCCCCTGGATGCTGCCAATCTGCGTTTCCATGCGTTCCTCGTCGTGGTGTCTCGTCGCGGTGCGTCGGTACAGGCTTGATCCGGGCCAGAACGCGTGTCCCCATTTGCAGGCGGATTGCGTGCAAATCGGGCCATCGCGGCAAATCTCGGCAATGCGCATCGGCAATGCGCGGCAATGCTCGGCAGATGGGCGGGCTGGCACCGCTGGTGCTGCCGGCCGGTCGACGATCGTCGTCGCTGTTCTGGTTCCCGCGCACTGGCGGCCGCGATGGCACGGCGGTGTGCCGATGCACGCCTGGAGAGTTGGCATGCGATCGCGGTGGCCCGCGGCGATGTCGCTTGACTCGCGGCGGTCTGCGGGAACCTGTCATGCATCGATGGACGTCCCCCGGCATCTGCATTCTTCAAATTAGCCGGGCGCCTCGTCCAACTATTTTTTAGCTTGGGTCCTCATAAGAAAAAATTGAGATCACCACTAAATCTCAGTCAATACGCGGGCCCCGGCCAGTTCTGGCATTCCCGCGCTCCGGGGCGGATATCGGGTTTTCCCCGATGACGCGATGCCGCCCAAACGGCGATCCCCGCGCCTTTGCCGCCCATCCTCGTTCTCGCCCATCGCTCGGCCCATCGAGGGCAACGCGTAAGCATACGGCGCGCCAGTGACGCGCGGGGCAGGGGATGCGCTACGGAGACTCGTAGGGATATTGCTGTGCAGCGCAGCAGCGGCGGCGCTTCGCACCACGAGGGTTCGTGTCGTCATGGGGCCTTCATCGACGAGCGGTCTGATGGCGGCGCCCCGGGTCTGGGCGCGCCCGCATCGGCATGGTGCCTCGCCCGGCCTTCCTTGCGAGGTCACGATGAGCTATCCCGCCGATCTGTCAGGTCCCTCGATGGTGCGCCCGGTCACGGTCCCGCCGCCTCCGCCGCCACCGCCGCCGGCACCGTCCGCGCCGCCGCCGAGCGCGGCCGAGGCCGAGGCGAACTCGGCCGCGCAGCGCCAGCGCGAACTGGCCGAGCTGCAGGCGCGCCTGCAGCAGATGCGCGAACAGATTGCCGCGATGCTCGAGCGCCTGCGCCAGGCCCAGGAGGCGGAGGCGGCCGCGCGCCAGCAGGCAGAGGCCGCGCGCGAGACCGCCGAGCGCTCGCAATCGCGCGACGATATCGCCAAGGCCGAGACCGCCGAAGCCATCGCGGCCACGCGCAAGGCGGAGCTGAACCAGGCCGCGCTCGAACTGGACGCGCACGACAAGCGGATCGCGCTCGACGAGGCCAAGGCCGAGGCGCTGCGCGAGCCCGGTCCGCGGAACCAGGCCAAGGTCGACGCGGCGCAGGCCGCGTACGACGATGCGCAGCAATTGCACGGGGTCGCGGTTGCCGATGTCGCCGCCAAGCGGGCCGATGCCGAACTGGCCGCCGCCGACCGCGCGGTGACGGCGCTGGCGCCGCCGGGCAGCGATTCGACCAGTCTGAATGCCGCCGACCGGCAGGCACTGACCGAGGCCCGCGAAACGGCCGCTGCCGCGCGGCGGCAGTCGGACAGCGCCGCGGCGACGCTCGAGACGGAATGGCGCCGCTACGAGCGCGATGCCGCGCAGCGTGAGCTGACCAGGACCGGGCGCGAGCTGGAGCAGGCCGGCGCGGCGCGCGAGCGTGCCCGCACGGAGGGCGATGCCGCGGCGCTGCAGCGCGCCGACGATGCCTACGGCGCGGCGCTGGACGCATGGTGGGTGGCGGACCGGCAGGCAGTCGCCGCGCAGGCCTCGTGGGACGCGCAGGTGGCCGCGAACGACCTCGCCGCCAAGGAGGAGCAGCATCGCGTCGACGAGGCGCGCGCCAACCAGTGCCTGGTCGAACCGCCCGAGGTCCGGCGGGCCAGGCAGACGCTGGAGCAGCGCAATACGGCCGCGCAGACCGCGCTGACCGGGGCGCAGTCGGCCAAGGACGATCAGGCCGCGCGCAAGGCCCTGCGCGACCGTGCCGCGGGGATCGACACCGAGTACCGCGAGGCGCAGACCGGTCTCGAGCAGGCCCGCACCGCCTACGAAGGCGCAACGAATCCCGATGTCCGCGAGAAGGCGCGCATCGCCTACGCCGACGCGCAGGACCGCATGCAGGCTGCCCGCGGCGACCACGACGCGCTGCAGGCCCTGCGCCATTCGCAGCAAGCCGACGCGGCGCTGGTCGAAGGGCTGCGCGCCCGCGAGCAGGGCGGAGCCGGTGCGCCGGACGACGGCCGCATCGCCACGCTGCGCGAGTCGGCCAGCCAGGCGCGCGCCAACGTGCACGGGACGGCCGCGAACGCGAACGGCGACGCGGCGGACGTGTTGCGGCAGGGCCGGACCGACGAATGGCGCAAGGACGGTGGTGCCGCGCAGCGGGCCTTGCCCACCGCCGACGAGGCCGCGGCCAACGCGGCGCAGACCTATGAGGCGACGGTGCGGCGCCCGGGCGCGACCCAGCAGGAAATCGACACCGCGCGCGAGCGCCGCGACGAAACGCGCCTGGCCCAGGCGCTGGCGCACGACCGCAGCGACGCGCTGGCCGCCACCGAGGCAAGGCGCGCCGCCGAGGGCGAATACGCGCTGGCGCTCGAGGCCCATCGCACGCACGACTTCTCGGCGTCCGGGCCGTCCGGGCCGACTGGACCCTTTACACCGTCCGGACCGTCCGGACCGTCCGGACCGTCGGGGCCGTCGGGGCCGTCCGGGTCGCTCGCCCCGTCCACGCAGCCGCCGGGATCGTCGCCGGGCACGGCCCCGTCGCTGTCGACCTCGCCGCTGCTGTCGCCGAACCTTGGCGCGCCAAACCTCGGCGAAGCCGCGCGGCCAGCGCCTTGGACCGTGTTGCCGGGCGGTGTCGATCCGGCGGCCGGCAATGCGACCGGCGACAAGCCGTCCGCGCCATCGCCGTCGGCCACGTCGTCCACGCCGGCCAGCTCGGCCACGCCGACGACGTTCAGCGCCGCACCGCTGCTGGCGCCGCCGGGTTCGCCACCGGTTGCCGTCAAGGAGAACGGCCGCTGGTATGTCCAGTACCCGGCGCAGTTCTCGGGGCAATACCCAAGCCAGTACAGCAGCTATCCCGCTTCATCGACCACGCTGTCGATTCCCGGGCAGAGTCCATCGCGCGTCGAAATGGACCCGGTCACCGCGCGCGTCTGGGAAGCGCATGCGCAGCTGCAGTCCGCGATCAAGCAGGAGGACACCGCATGGCGCGACTATGAAACGCTGAACCAGGACGCGCAGGCCATCGCGCAGGCGCGCCGCGACGGTAACGCGGCGGCCAATGCCAGCGCCAATGCCAATGGCGCCAA
Source organism: Cupriavidus sp. H18C1 (assembly GCF_049311595.1). Taxonomy (NCBI): domain Bacteria; kingdom Pseudomonadati; phylum Pseudomonadota; class Betaproteobacteria; order Burkholderiales; family Burkholderiaceae; genus Cupriavidus; species Cupriavidus sp. H18C1. The sequence goes on along the minus strand of NZ_CP186009.1, from coordinate 1,740,443 downwards.
CGGTCCCAATATCCCCCCCACGCCAACAACGCCAACAACGCCAACAACGCCAACAACGCCAACAACGCCAACAACGCCAACAACGCCCCCGAACTGACCCGCCTCACCGCGCAGGTCGACACCGACCATCGCGCGTTGCTGGCCGCGCTGGGCGCCCGCTTCGAGGCCGAGGACCGCGCGCGCGACCGCGGTGTCGACGTGCAGAAGGACGAGACCGTGGTCTCCACCGGCGAGGCGCTGGAGCGCGCGCGTGCCACGGCCTCGGCCAGCGCCGCCGAACTCGAACGCTATCGCAGCGAGCGCGACAGCGGCGCGGCCAGCGACGACGTCGAGCGGCTGCGCAACGAACATCTGACCTGGAAGCGCGAGCATCCCTATCTCCGCGAGCAGGACGCCCCGACCTGGGCCCCGCTGCAGCAGGCGCTCGACAACGAGGACACCGCGCGCCAGCAACTGGTGCAGGAGGCCGCGCAGGCCGGCGCCGCGCAGGAGACCCGCGCACTGACCGCGACGCTGACGCCCGAGCAGCGTGAGGACCCTGCGGCGCTGTACGAGCTGTTCGTCTCCGAACCGCGCGCGATGGCGCAGGGCGTCATCAACCAGCATTACGTCAACTATGGCGGCCGGCCCTACGAGATGGCGGGCCGCACGCATGCCCGCAATATGGCGGGGCTGGCGCTCGGCATTCCGCCCGAGGTCAAGCTTGCGGGCGACGCCGACGCGCAGACGGAGACGCTGCGCAAGCAGGACATCTTTGCCGGCATCGACGACGACTACGCCGACATGCTCGACGTGGTGGCCGACCAGCTGATCGAGCAGGGCGGCGAGCATGCGCGCGTCACGCTGCTGCCGGTGGTTTACGCCAGCCGCGAGCGCGGCATCACGCGCACGATGCTGTTCAAGGTCGAGACGGACCAGGGGCCGCGCTTCGTCGACGAGGCCGGACGCGCCTACGACGACCTGAAGGACTACCGCGAAAACAATACGCTGCCGGCCGCGGATGCCGTGCTGGCGATGCCGCGCGACGGCGAATTCACGGTGGACAGCAAGGGCAATATCGAGCTGGAGATCGGCGACGCGCGCATCGAGAGCGGCTGGGAGAGTTTCCGCCGCAAGACCCATCTCGATACGGTGGCGGCCGGCGTCGGCATCGTCGCCGGCGTGGTGCTGGTGGTCGGCTCCGGCGGCGCGCTGGCGCCCGTTGCGCTGGCCGCCGCCGGAGCGGCCACCGCGTACGGCGTCGGCACCTCGGCCGCCAGCATCGCCGACCAGATCTCGCATGGCCAGAGCTGGAATCCGGACAAGAACCCGCAGATGCTGATCGATGGGCTCAATATCCTCGCCGCAGCGTTGGGCGTGCGTGCCGGCGTGGCCGGCGTCAGCGCGGCGCGCAGCGGCCAGCGCGCGCTGGTGGCCGAAAGCCGCGGCCTGACCGACGAGGCCAGCCAGCTGGCGCTGCGCACGCAGGCGCTGCAGCAGCAGGCCACCCGCAGCGGCCGCCAGGCGCTGGCGGTCGGCGCCGGTACCTATGGCTATACCGCGTACTCGGCCGTGTCCAATTGGGAAAACATGACGCCCGGCGAGCGCGCCACCACGCGCACGCAACTGCTGCTCGGCGGCGTGCAGTTCATGATCAATCCGGTCAGCGGCCGGTGGATCCGCCAGGGCGCGACCGGCGCGCTGGCCGGCACGCGCCATGTCGCGACGGCATGGCGCGGCACGGTGGCAGGTCTGGACCGTGGCGCGCAGGCGCTGACGACGCTGGCGATGCCGCTGCGCAATGCCGCGCAGACACCGCTGGCGGCGGCGCGCATGCGCCTGGGGCAATGGCAGGACACGCTGGCGCAGCGGCTGCCGAGCCTGTCGAGGCTGGCGGGATTGCCGGGTTTGCCGGGATTGCCGGGATTGCCCGGCTCGACGAGGCGGCAGGGCGCCGATCCCGCCGGCGCGGCACGGCCCCCGGCAACACCGAGCGCGTCGGCCGCCCAGCCTCGCACCGAAACCCCGCCGCACAGCTATCCCGTGGCGCGCACCCGCTGGCGCGCCGTACAGGACCGGCTCAGCCGCGTCGACACGCTGGGCATGCTGAACTGGCTCGACGCCGGCCGCCGCGGCGCGGCGCAGGCCATCGGCAAGCAGCGCGATGCGGAGGCCAAGCTGGTGCGCGTGGCGCGCGAGGCCGCGTTCGAGGACGGGCATGCGCTGCACCGTTGGCTGTCCGGGCCGATGCGTCAGCAGATGCGGCAGATCGAGGCGCGCGCGCAGTCCCAACTGGCGCGGCTGCGGTGGGAGACCGACGCCGCGCGCCAGCAGGCGATCGTTCGCGACCTGCGCCGCCTCGACGCGGCCGCGCAGCGGCTGGCCACCAGCTGGCATCCAATGCTGGCGATCGGCCTGCGGCAGGAACTGCGACGTCTTGCCGCCAACCAGCGCGATTTCAAGGGCGCGGATACCGTGCTGACGCCGCGCGCCGAGGCCACCCGGCATCTGCGTGGCGAGCTGCAGCAGTGGCGGGCCGCGCTGCCGGCGCGGCAAGCGGCGGCGTCGCGCGACGCCGGCACCGTGGCCCATGCGCAAGCGCTGGTGTCCCGGATCGCCAGCCATCGCGCTGCGCTCACCGATGGCGCGGCATTGGTGTCGAAGACGCTCGACGCGATGCGTGCGAATCGCGACGCGGTGCTCGACTACGTGCCAAAGGGCGCAACCAAGCCGGTTCGCGCATCGATCGAAGGCGATATCCATGCGGTCGCGCCGCGCCGCTCGGCCGATCCGGCTGCGGGGGATGCCGGCGCTGCCGCCACGCTGGCGACGCGCCGTGGCGGCGTCGCTGCGGCAACGGTTCCGCATGGGCATGGCCGATGCCGGCACCGGCCTGCTGTGGCTGCAGGCGCGGCGGCTCGGCATGCCGACGCCGCGCGCGTCGCTGCGCCTCGCTCCACATGCGCCGACGGGATCCGTTGCTCGTACCCCCCGCCGGCATGACGTGGTCGGCCGTGATGCGATCGGGGCCGGCGCGTCCGCACGCCGATGGCAACCGGGCGTCGCGCAACGGCGCGCTGAACCGACTCGACGCCGGCCGCGCGATCTTCTACCAGGAGCGCGCCAGCGCGCTGGCCGCGAAGGCCGCGGCGGCGGGCAATACCAAGTCCAAGCTGGCGGCATGGCAGGCCTTCGTCGATGCCGTGGCCGCGCATTCGCCCGACGTGGCCCGGCGTCTCGCGGCGGCGGGCGGTGTGCGCGAGCGCTACCAGGGCGGCGAGGCAGGGACGGTGCGTCGCTGGCAGGGCTTCGTGCCCAGCCGTGCCGAGGCGAGGGGCAGCGATTCGGCGCGCGAGGTCCGGCGCGCCTATGCGGAGCTGCTGCTTGCCGCGGCGCGGGTACGCAAGCGCGATACGCGGCGCGCCGCGGCCGCCAGCCTGCGCGCCTGGCGGCAGGCGCTGCGCAGCGCCAACGATGCCGCGCGGGTGACCGACGCGCTGTCGGCGCGGTTGCGGACGGCGACGCCCGGCACCGCGACCCATCGCGCGCTGACGCGCCAGCATGCGCTGGCGGCGCAGGCGCAGCGGCTCGCGGAGACCAACGCCGAGCGCGCGGGACGCGCGGTGTTCGGCGAGGGCGGTCTGACGCCGAGGACCGGCTCGGCGCAGCGCGGTCGGGCCAGCCAGCCGCCGGCGGACGGCGCGCTGGCCGCGCTGCGCGACACCCATCCCGCGGCGTGGCGCCGCGTGCTGGAGCGTGCGGCACGCCAGATGGAACGGCTCGCGCAGCAGGGCGGTGCCGACTCGCCATGGCAGGCGCAGGCCGTACACCTGCGCGATCTGGCCCGGCAGGCCGCCGCCGATCCGCGCCTGACGCGCGTCGGCGAGGGCGTGGCCGCGATGCGCCAATGGCGGCGCGCCGAATGGCAGCGGGCCGATGCCCGCGCTGCCGAGCAGCAGGCCACGCAGGCCTGGCGGCGCGCGCAACGTGCAAGCGGGGGCTCCCATGCCAATCGCCAGGCCAATCGCCAGACCGATCGCTCGGCAAATCGCCCGGCCAATCGCCAGGACCTGCGCGCAGCGATGCACGAGGCCGCGGCCCGCCATCGCGAGGCCCGGCGCGAGGCGGCCGAAGCCCGTCGCGCCGTCTTCGGCCGAGGCGACGGCGCGCTGGCCCGGCTGGCGGTCGCCAACCCGCGCGCCGCCGACAGCCTGCTGGCATGGGCGCAGCGCCAGCAGCGCGCCGATGCGCGGCTGGGCACGGTGTCGTTGGGGCCGGTGCGGCAGCGGCTCGCGCGCACGGCGCCCACTGCGTTGCAGGGGGGCCTCGCCAACGCCAGCGGCGACAGCGCGCTGACCTTCGCCCAGGTCCGCCGCGGCCTGCAGCGCGGCGCGCGCGCGGCGGCGCTGGCCCATGGCGCCTACGCGGCCGCGACCGGGCAGGTGGACGTCTCGCGCGATCCGCGCGAGCTGCGCAAGTACAACCTGCCGGACACCACGCGCATCGACGGCTGGCAGATCACCTTCCGCTCGCGCGACGGGCTGAACTCGATGACGCTGTGGCTCAATATCGGCGGCATCAAGTCGCTGTGGGTGGGCGGCAGCACCACGCCGTTCGCGTTCTCGCGCGACGGCAAGACGACGGTCGGCACGCGCGACGGCGTCAATATCCTCGAGGGCGGCGTCGCCTATCGCTTCGGCCTGCCATGGCTGTCGAAGATGGGCATGGCGAGCCTGCGCGTCGGCCACGTCAAGCACAACATCCTGCGCACCAACTTCGCCAACGGCAGGCTGACCGACGTGGACGGGCAGGCCACGTGGTCGTGGCCGGTCACGCCGGTGCTGATGGATGCGACCAATATCGGCCCGCTGCGCTTCTACGGTTCCAATACCGCCAACCGCCTGCAGATCGGCCAGTACGGCAGCAAGGTCGGCCCGGCGCAGCTGTGGTACCTGAAGGGACCGGACCTGTCGAAGTCCCGCGTCAGCGAGATCGACGCGATCACGTTGAACAAGGAGTTCCAGTGGCCGGACCTGTTCGGGTCTTCCGGCCGCCATCGTGCGGCACCGCCCGATACCGCGCGCGGCACCGCGCCACTGGCCCTGGCCGAGCGGCAGGCCACGGCGCCGACGATCGAGGCGCCGCATCGCAACCTGTCGCGGCGCGCCGCCGCGGTGCTGGCGGGCTACCACCAGGTGGCGCCGGGCGATACGCTGTGGGACATCGCGCGCAGCCATCGCGATACCCTGCTGGCCGCCGATGGCGGGGCCGGTGCCGCATCCCTGGGCGAGATCGGGCAGACCAGCCGGGCCCTCGATCATCTGCTGCAGCTCAATGCGTCGATCGGCGATCCGGACCGCATCGTGCCCGGCTGGCTGGTCGATATCGCACCGCCGCAGACGCGCCAGGGCTGACGGACCCGCGCGAAGTTCCGGTCCTACGAAGCTTCGGTGATGGCAAGGCGCGCCGCTCGCGGTACGCTACGCCATCACCGAGCCCGGCCGCGATGGCCGGGCATGGATCCGCATGGACGTGCAGGAACACGCAGGAACATGCAGGAACATGCAGGAACATGCAGGGACGCACATCCACGCGAAACCGAGCGCCTTGGCGCATCTCGCACCGACCACCATTCTTTCTCCGACGACCGATCCTTCCGCCGGCATGCCCGACCACCACTCATCCCTCGTTCTTGCACGGCGGCGCCCTCGTGGCGCGCCGCTGGCGGCCCTGGCCGCGCTGGCGACGCTGACCATCGCGCCCGCAGCCCAGGCCCAACTGGTCCCGGTGGAGCGCTCGATCCTGATCCACCGCACGCCCGAGCTGGTATGGAGCCAGGCCGGCGACTACTGTGCGATCGCCAAGTGGGATACCGCGCTGCGCTCGTGCAGCGTGGTGCTGGGCGACGGCTCTCCCGGTACCGTCCGCCGCGCCGAGCGCAAGAACGGCGGGCCGCCGGTGGTCGACGTGCTGGTCGATAGGGGACCGTATTCCTACGTCTACCGCAAGCTGTCGAACCATACGCGCGGGCGACTGCAGGTAAGTCCCGGTCCCGATGCCGGCACCGCCGTGGTAACGTGGCAGATGTGGCTCGACCCGCTGTCCGTGCCCGCCGGTCCTCGCGCGGAGTACCCGCAGGCGCTGGGCGACGAAATGCAGAAGGGGCTGGGCCGCATCAAGGTGCTGGCCGAGCAGCCGGTCGATGCCGCGCCGGCGTACCCGGTGCGCGAGTCCACCGACGCGGCGCGTCCGTCGACGCAGGGAAGTTGAGCGACACGGCCGCGGTGCGGCAGGGCGCCGCGGCGCGCGATGCCGGTGTTTTTCGTCCGCGCCAGCCGCATCGTGATTCCCGTGTCCAACCCCTGTCGACATGAACCTGCGCTTTCTCGAGACGTTCGTCTGGGTCGCCCGTTTGCGAAGCTTCCGGCTGACCGCGGAAAAACTGTTCACCACCCAGGCCTCGATTTCCAGCCGCATCGCCGTGCTGGAGGAAGACCTCGGCGTCAAGCTGTTCCTGCGCGATTCGCGCGGCGTTTCGCTGACCCCGCAGGGCCAGCAGGTGCTGGAATACGCCGAGCGCATGGTCAACACCATGCACCGGCTGCGCCAGTCGATCGACTCCACGCGCGTCAGCGAGGGACGCCTGCGCATCGGCGCGATGGATTCGGTCATCCATACGTGGCTGTCGTCGGTGGTCCGCCGCGTGATGGAAGCCTACCCGGCGCTGGAGATCGAGCTGACCGCCGACGCGGCGCTGAACCTGTGCGACCAGCTGCAGAAGGGCTATCTCGACATCATCTTCCAGACCGATCTGCTGCGCGTCGAGACCGTGCGCAATATCGAGCTGGCCAAGTATCCGATCCGCTGGATCGTCGCCAGGGGCTCGGCCTATGACCGGCCGTATCGCTCGCTGGACGACCTCGCCGGCGAACGCGTGATCACCTTCGTCAAGAACTCGCGCCCGCATCAGGACATCCTGAGCCTGTTTCATCTGAACGGCGTGCCGTCGCCGCGCATCAGCTGCGTCAATTCGGTCGCGGCGATGACGCGGCTGATCGGCGAGGGCTTCGGCATCGGCGCGGTGCCGCCGGTGCTGGTGCGGCGCGAGCTCGAGGACGGCACGCTGACCATCGTCGATATCGACAGCCATCCGCCTTCGCTGGACATCGTGGCCTCGTGGCGCACCGGTGCGGGACTGGAGCTGTCGGAGTCGGTGATCGCGCTGACGGTCGGCGTGGTGGCCGCGTTCTGCGCGGAGGCGGGCGAGGACAAGGCGATGCTGGTGGCCAATGCGGCCGCGCAGGGCAGCGGTGGCGATAGCGAAGGCGATAACGGGCGCGACACGGGGCGCGACACGGGGCGCGATACCGGCCGCGATACCGGCGGCGATACCGCGCGCGACACCGGTGGCGATCGCGCGAGCGACGCCTGAGATCCGGCACCTCGGATCGCCCAAGGCAAGCCTCGCTTGCCTTTGTCATCGAAAAGCCTTATCGCGCTGCATCCAAAAGATTTGTTGGACAGTGCATCGGCGCGGCGTCCAGAATCGTTGCACATCTCGCGAACAGCGCGCGTTGCGCTCGCGTGCACGACTCCACGCCGACGACCATGAACCTGCCCCTTCAGCAAGCCAACGGACTGTTGCCCGAAGACCCCGCCGCACTGCGCGCCCTGATCCGCTCCGGCCGTTATCGCGGCCATACCAGCGGGCTGGCGAGGGGCTATGTCCAGGCCAATATCGTCATCCTGTCGCGCGACTGGGCCTATGACTTCCTGCAGTTCTGCGCGCTGAACCGCAAGGCCTGTCCGCTGATCGATGTCACCGAGCCGGGCGATCCGGTCTTCCGCAATCTCGGCGTCGATGTCGACATCCGCAGCGATGTGCCGCTGTATCGCGTCTACCGCAACGGCACCGACTATCAGGAGACCACCGACATCGCCTCGCTGTGGCGCGACGATTTCGTGGCCTTCGCGATCGGCTGCTCGTTCTCGTTCGAGCATGCGCTGATCGCCGCCAACGTTCCGCTCAAGCACATCAATCTCGGCCGCAACGTGGCGATGTTCCGCACCTCGATCGAGACGCGGCCGGCCGGGCGCCTGTCCGGCAAGCTGGTGGTGTCGATGCGGCCGATGAAGGCCGCTGATGCGATCCTCGCCACCGAGATCACCGCGCGCTATCCCGATGTCCACGGCGCGCCAGTGCATATCGGCGATCCGCGGCTGATCGGCATCGAGGATATCGAGGCGCCCGACTACGGCGACGCGGTGCCGGTGGACGAGGACGAGATCCCGGTGTTCTGGGCCTGCGGCGTGACCCCGCAGGCCGTGATACGCGAAGCACGCCCCGAGATCTGCATCACGCATGCGCCGGGCTGCATGCTGGTCACCGACCTCGACAACAACCGGCTGTAGACGATTGCCATGACGGGGCGATGACAGTGTTGCGCGTCGTTGCCCCGGGTCGCGGCGCCTTGCGGTCCTCGACTACGTATTCACGTAGTTCCATGCCCTCCCGGTGGCCGGCTGATCCCTCAGCCTACGATTCTCCCTAGTTGGTATCGCGCGACACCGGGCAGACAATGGCCTGTCACGCTGGCCGCAGTGCGCCCAGGCGCGGTCCGCCGCGCGCCCACGTCATGCCTGCGCTAACGCCGTTCGCATCGCCCCCGTTCCTCAGGAGAAGAGCGTCATGCTGGATTTCAAGGACCTGATGCAAGCCCGCGAAGCCATTCTCGCCGCGGCCCGCGCCGCCGCCGAAGCCGCGGCACGCGCGGCGGCAGAGGAGGCCCGGCGCGCGCAGGCTCGCGAGGCCGAACGGCAGCGGCAGGCCCAGGAAGCGGAAAGCGCCCGGCGCAACGAACAGAACAACCAGGCCCAGCAGGCGCAACAGGCGGAGCAGGCCCAGCAGGCGCAGCAGGCAAACCAGACGCAGCAGGCCGACCAGAAACAGCAGCCGGATCGCGCGACGAACAATCAGCCCGTCGTCACGCCGGCGCTCTACACCCCGCAAACGCAGCCGGCCGGCGTGGTGCAGGTCAAGGGTCCGGGCGGCGACAAGCCGGCCACCGATCCCGCGCAGCAAGCGCGCGAGCAAGAGCAGAACGAGGCGAAGGGGCACACCGATCGCTGGCACAAGGACGCCAAGAGCGCGTACGACGACAGCGAGACCAAGCGCAATGCCGGCACCATGACCGATGCCGACTGGAAGCCGATCGAGCAGAAATACGGCATGGTGATGGCCGGCGCGCAAAACGAGTTGCGCGTGGCCGCCAATCAGGCCGCGGCAAGCGGCGGCGACGACAAGGCGATCACCGCGGCGGTCGACGCCAAGGCCAGGGAGATCCGCGAGCGCTACAACGATCCGGTGCTCGACCAGAACCTCGACAGCATCAAGGATGGCTTTCTGAAGGCCGAGCCGACGCAGGAAGCGCGCGACACGCAGGGGGCGCGCTTCCAGCTGGGACTCGCCGAAGACCGGCTCGACCAGGCCGAGGCCACCTTGCAGCGGGAAGAGAAGGCGCTGTCCGAAATCCCGATGGGCATCCGCCGCGCCGATCCCGAGAGCGGCCAGGCCGTCAGCGACGCGCGCGCGGCCGTGCACGAGGCGCAGCAGACGCGGGACAAGGCCGAGGAGACCTATCTCGGCACGATGCGCGTCGAGATCGATACGCTGGCCACGCAGCTCTACAAGAAGGATGCCGATACCAAGCTGAGCGACGTCCGCAACCAGCCGCACGACCGCTCGCAATCGATGACGGATCGCGGCTACGACCTGACCGAGGCGCAAAACCGCGTCGACGATGCCGAGGCACAGCTCGAAGCGCTGCAGGCCGGCAAGGGCGTCAAGGTGCCCGACAGCTACCGGCAGCAGGCCATCGAGCAATTGCAGGGCCGCTATGGCAGCGACCAGGGCATGCGCACGGTCATCGCGACCGCCGACATGCAGGGGCGGATCGCCGGGGGAGATGGAACATCTGACCCCGGAGAACGAGTTCGAACGCGAGCTTGCGCAGACCGATCCGACCACGCTGGCGATGGCGCAGGTCCAGGGGCTGACGCTCGATCCGGACGCCAAGATGGATCCGAACTCGGCGACACCGCGCGACCTGTCGCAGCAGGAACGGGACCTGATGGAGTTCAACCCCGCGGCCTATGTCATGTACAAGTCGCTGGGAGCGGATTACCTTGTCCCCGCCGAGAATGCGCCGCCGAACGATCCGACGCGGCGCGCGTTCGAGGCCGGTGTGAAGAACTCCGGCCTGGTGATGTACGCGTTCACCGAGACGCAGCGGCGCGCGGAAGGCGGCGAGGGCGTCAGCAAGGAAGACAGCGCCGCCGCGGCAGCGGGCATGCAGCGCATGCTGTCGCTGATGCGAGGCTCGGTGCCGCTGCGCGAGGGCTATCTGCAGGACAACCTGAGCAAGAAGCTCGATGCGGGCGACTTCGTCGGCGCACTGAAGCTGCGCCAGGGCGCGGCCAATGCCGCGCAGACCGAACAGGGAGCGCGAGCGCTATCTCGCCGTGGACGGCAATCGCTTTGACGGCGAGGCCTTCCGCGCGCAGATCGAGGCGTCGATGCGCAAGGACCTCGAAGGCAAGACGCACGACGACGATTACAAGCCGATCATCGGCCAGGAAACGATGTACGCCGACCGGGTCGGCCAGTACATGCAGCAGGTCGCGCCGTATCTGACCGAGGAAGACGCCACCACGCTGCTCGATACCGTCAAGAGCGAATACAGCAACGACTGGACCGGCCGCAATGTCGCGCCGTCCGGCGGCAGCTACAACGACTGGAACGACTTCTACCATGGCCTGGCCGCGGTGGTCGACGCCGCCGACGCCGGCTACTACGCGCGCAATCCTGGCTCCGAACTCGGCACCGGCCCCGCCGCGACCTCGACCGCCAGCTGGCTCGCCAACGAGGACAACGACGTCTTCACCATGGTGATGCAGAACCAGGTCGGCGGCACGCAGGGGCGCATCTATGGCGGCGCGGAGGATGCCGCGGCGAAGGGGCACACCAGCCTGTCGCTTGCCTTCGCCAAGGAGCTGAAGGACCACGACCGCGCGCCGCCGATGGCCGACTACGACCTGACCCGCGCGATGGATCGGGGTCACGAGAAGTACAGCGGCACCGAAAAGGCCAAGGAAGACCAGCGCCGGTTCGAACTGGACAAGGATGAGATCCTGCAGGGCACCTTCGATTCGCTGGCGCTGCGCAAGGACGAGCTGACGGTCAAGGCCGGCGACGACAAGGCGCTCGACAATGCGATCGCGCTGGCCGCGCCCAACGCGGATCCGAAGCTGATCAAGGAACAGCTGGCCGAGGACGTGCCGGAAGGCGCCACCATCAAGGTCATTCCGATGTACGTGACCGGGCCCGGCATGTCGCCTTATCAGAGCGCCGTCTTCGAATTCGTCGGCAAGGATGGCAAGACGCTGTGGGTCGACGACCAGGGCGCGGTCTACGGCAAGGGCGATCAGCCGGCCGAGCGCGACTTCCAGGAAAACAACGAGCTCCACGACAAGGGCACCGTCTATCTGGCCCGGGACCTGAGCCTGGGCGCCGACGGCCATGCGGAGTTCGACGATATCGACGCGCATATCGTCACCGATGGCGAGAAATTCCGCGCCTGGCTCGATATCGGCGTGGCCGCGGTCGGCGCAATCGGCGGCATCGGCGTGATGGTGGCCTCCGGCGGCACGCTGACGCCGCTGGTGGCGGCCGCCTGGGGCGGCATGCTCGGCTCGATGGGCTATGGCCTGGCGGTGACGGCGGTCGATGCAAACGACATGGCCACGCATGGGCGCTCGCTCAATCCGCTGGACAATGCCCGCGCGTTTTCGCTGTGGGCCAACGGCTTCGGCTCGGTAGCCGGCATGGCGGGGCTGGGCCTGGGCAAGGGCGCGTCGCTGGCGATGCGGGCTGGCGGCACGCTGGGCGGCAACTCGTCGACGTTCTCGCAGATGGCGGCCAGGACATTGGCCGGCAATGCCAACCGCATGGCGATCGGCAGCCGCGTGTTCAACGGCGCCGCGTTCGGCTCCGGCGCGATCATGACCGGCCAGCAGGCCATTACCTTCGCGCAGCACGGCGGCGACATGACGCTGACCGAGAAGCTGCAGAACGGCGCGATGCTGCTGATGGGCATGACGCAGATGATGCCCGCCGGCATCCAGATCCGCAGCGCGCAGGCGGTGCACAACGCCGCGCGGCGCGTCACCGGGCGTCATCCCGCCGCCGAGGCCGCGGCACAGGCGCAGGCCCTGCAGCAGGCGATGCAGGCCGGCGACGCCGCGGTCAATGGCCGCGATGCGGACGTGCCGGTGCGCGTGCGTCCGAACCACGATGGCGCGACGCAGGGACGCCAGCCGGGGGACACGGCGGGTCCGCTTCGCGCGGGCGGGGACGAGACGGGCCAGCAGCGGGGCACCACGGGCCGGCCGGCGGCCGTGCCGGGACGCGATGGCGAGGCCGACGGCGTGCCGCCGCGCGTCGCCGCGGAGCCGCCCGCCGAGGTGAACCCCACCCCTCGCAGCGCTGCCAATGCCGCCGATGGCACCGGCTCGCGCAGCTTTACCCCGCAGAAGCTGGGCGCCTGGCAATCGGTCAAGCTGGCCAGCCGGCTGACCTTCGACGCCGCGGTGGCGCAGGGCGCCCGGCTGCAGGACGGCGTGGTCAATCGCATGATGGACCGGGCGATGCAGCAGGCCGTCACCAAATACATGCGCGAGGCGGGCGAGCGCAGCCGGCACGGCGACGCGCCGCCGGCGGCCAGCCGGACCAGCACGAGCGGCCGCAGCCGCCGGCGCGCCGAGGCACGGGCCGATGCACGCGGTGTCCGGCCCGATGTCCGCAGCGCGGTGTTCGCGCATGGCGGCGGCCGTGCCGCCGTGCTGGAGGCCGCGCGCGCCGAGCCGTCGATCGTGCTGCAGAACGCGATCTCGCCGCTGGACCGCGTGTCCGGCATGGACGGCCGCGCGATGTCGCTGACCGTGCCCTATGGCGCCGAACTGGCGGCACGGGCGCTGCACGATGTCGACACGGTGCTGATCGCGACGTCGCCCGCCACGCTGCACGGCGGCGCCGACACGCACGGTCCGCTCGGCGCGGTGTCGCTCGGCGCCTATCTGAGCGCGCTGGGCAAGGAGGTGGTCTACGTCACCGACCCCGCGCACGAGGCGTTGCTGGCCGACCTGCTGCAAGGGGAGCTGGGCGTCGCCGATGCCCGCATCGAGACCTTCACCGCCACCGATTCGACGCGGGCCGCGCAGCAGGCGCAGGCGCTGCTGGCCAAGTACCGGACCCAGGCCGTGGTCGCGGTCGAAGTGGCCGGGCGCAACCGCGTCGGCGAATACCGGCTGGCCAACGGCGAACGCCTCGAGGGCGCGCCGCGGGTCGACCAGCTGCTGATCGAGGCGAACGCCAAGGATCTGGTCACCGTGGCAATCGGTGCCGACAGCCATACGGCCGGCATGCGCTCCGCGCTGGAGCGCGCGATGACGTCGCTGCATGTCGAGCCGGCCGATATCGATCAATGGTCGGCGGTCGGCGCCAGCCATCCGGTGGTCGGCATGAACGCCAACCTGGTGGCGCAGGCAGTCGGTTTCGCGCTGCAGCGTGCCTCCGGCGCCGACCATGCGATGCCGTCGACCGAGCGCGTGGCCGCGATGATCGACCGCATGGCCGCGCTGCATGCCTATGACAGCATCACGCTCGAGCGCGGCGCGACCAGCATGCGCGGCCTCGACAAGCGCAGCTACCTGGGCGTGTACGAGCTGCTGCAGGCACAGGCCAAGCAGCTGCCGGAAGGGCTGGACCTGGCGCAGATGCTGGACGGCATGCAGCGCCGCTTCGTGCCGAAGGGCGTGGACCCGGAGCAGTTCGGCATCAAGGTGATCGACGACATCATCGAGGTCACGGTCTTCGATTCGAGCAACGGCGGCATCCTGGCCGCCATGAACATCGCCCGGCATATCTTCTCGATGACCGGCAAGCGCGTGCAGCTGGTCGCGTACGGCGATCACGCGGCGGGCACCTACGGCGGGCGCGACCGCGACGACCTGATCCTGCGCGTCAACGACGGCCTGCACGCGATGCACCAGCAGCAGGCCGACGCCAATGCGCTCGGCTGCAATACGGCGTGCATCACCTATCCGGAAGGCTGGCGCGGGCTGGACGAGCGCGATTTCATCAACCTGATCCATACCACCGCCCGCGCGATGAAGGCGGACGGTGGCCGCAATATTGCGCTGGTCGCCACGCCGGGCACCGTCAACAGCCATGCCTATCGCGACGCGGTGGGCGCGCTGCGCACCGGCCAGAACGTGCTGGAGATCGGCGCCAACGAATGGGCCGCCGCGGTCAACGCGCTGCAGCACCAGGCCACCGACGGGCCCGAGCTGGTGGCGATCCAGAAGCTGGTCGCCAAGTACATCAACGCCGATCGCATTCCGGCCGAGACCGAGACGCTGTGGCTGTGCTGCACGCACTATCCCGCGCTGGCGAAGCTGATCCGCCAGCAGCTCGACGCCAGCGGCCTGGGCCACGTCAAGGTGATCGACCCGATGCAGTACCAGGCCAAGGCGCTGGTCGATCGGCTGATCGAGCGCGGCGTGCTCAAGCAGGAAGACCTGCTGCCGGAGCCGATTCCGTTCGAGGAGGTCAGTGCGCACGACATGCTCCCGCTGTTGGCGGTGACCACCGGGCGCGCCAGCGAGGTCGTGCGGCTGGCGCAAGGCATGACCGAGGACCCGCGGGCGCGCGCGTTCGGCGTGCCCGAGTTCAGCGCCAGCACGGACCCGGGCCAGATCCGCGGCATTCTCGACGCCAACCGCATGCCCGCGGCGATCGATGCGGCGGTGACCGGGTATACCGGCCGCAATATCGACCGCCTGGCGATTCCGCAAGGGGCGATCCATGCCGGCGCGGCGATGGCCGATGCCGATCACGTCGTGCTGCTGACCGGCTTCTCGGTGGCCAGGGGCATGCCCGAGACCGACGGCCCGCCGGGGACCGTGGCGCTGGGCGCGATGCTGCGCGCCGCCGGCAAGCGTGTCAGCTATATCGTCGATTCGGCCAACCAGCCGATTCTCGAAGCGGCGCTGGCCGACATGGGGCAGCCGCTCGATTCGGTCCACGTCTTCGATGAGCATGCCGACAGCGCATCGCCGGTGGTGCGGGCGATGCTCGAGGAACTGCGGCCGGACCACGTGTCGTCGATCGAACTGCCGGGACGCACGGCGGCCGGCACCAAGCACAATATGCGCGGTGTCAACCTCGACGACTTCACGCCGGGGATCGACGCGTTCCTGAAGGCGGCGCAGGAGATGGGCATTGGCACGTCCTCGGTGGGCGACGGCGGCAACGAAGCGGGCATGGGCAATGTGGCGGCGTTCGTCCCGCTGGCGCCGGACGGCACGCCGATCGCCTCGACCGTCAGGACCGACATCCTGGTGACCGCCAGCGTGTCGAACTGGGGTGCCTATGCCATCGGCGCGGCAATGCTGCGCCAGCTGGGCAAGGCCCACCTGATGCCGACCGAAAACCAGATCCTGTCGGCCATCGAGGCATCGGTCCACGCGGGCGCGGTCGATGGCGTGTCGCGGCAGCAGGTCGCGACGGTCGACGGCTTCTCGCCGGAGGTCCATGCGGCGGTGTACCGCTTCCTGCGGCTCTGGGCCGGCGCCGACTCGGTCACCGGGCCGGGCGCGCCGGTGCCTGCGCTGATGGGCACCGCGATGCCGCGCCGCCAGCCTCGCTCGGTGCTGGAAGACCTGTTCGCGCACGGGCTGCGCCGTCCCTTCCATGGCGCCGACGACGGCGGGCCGGGCCATGCTCGGGCGCGCCATGTTCCCGCGATCGTCGATCGCAGCTGGTCGCTGCGCGATGGCGTACCCGGCGACACGGCGATCGCCACGGTGATCGACGGCGTGCACGCGACCGGCGGCCGGCTTGCCGACGTCAAGTACGTGGCGGTGCGCGAAGCCGATTCTGTCAACGCCAGGCCCAAGGTGATCGGCGCCTTCGATTCGCCGCAGCAGGCCGCGGCACACCTCGACCGGCAGGCGGCGGTGGGCGTCAAGGTGCGGCTGCAGGTCGTGCCCGAGGCGCAGTACCGGGCCGGCCGCGTGCCGGCCGCCGAGGATGCCATCGGCACCGTGCCGCTGTCGCGGCGCGATGGCCGCACCATCCCGGGCGAGATCGCGCTGAACCGCGCCTACGAAGGCGATATCCGCGTGGCGCTGCCCGAAGGGTTTGTCGAAGGCAAGCCGCTGGTGCGCAACGAGGGCGGCGAGCGCATCGACGTGCTGCGGCAGCTGGGACATTTCCCGCGGGCGAGGGCGCATCTGGATCTGGCCGCCGAGGCGGGCTATGTCACCTTCGACAACCGCGCGATGCCGATTTCGGTGCCGCAGGTTCCCGGCTACTTCACGGTGCGTGCCGAAGGCGCATACCAGGGCGTGCGGATGGACATGGATGGCAGCGGCCGCCCGGACTACGACGCGGCGGCGCTGGCCGACCGGATCCGCTCGCATCCGGACTATCGCGAAGGCATGCCGGTACTGATCTACGACTGCTTCGGCATGGACGGTCCGCTGCCACTGGCGCAGCAACTGGCCACCGCGCTGAACGCGCGCGTCCATGCGCCCGACGGCAAGTGGGAGATCCGCGGCTGGTATGGCGATGGCGATACGGTCTTCGGCGGCGCGATGCACGTCGATGCGACGCCTGACGCCATGGCGCAGTCCGACGCACCGGTGCACAGCCACGGCGGAGGCTTCTACGGCGCAATGCCGGCCCTGCCGATCGTCGGTGTCAACGAAGGCGGACGGGCGCTGCCCGAAAGCGCCTTCGTCATGCCGCGCGGCAATGCGCCGAGTCCCGTGCGCGCCGGCGACGCCAACACCAACGTCAACGCCAACGCCAACGCCAGCCATCCGGCCGGCTGGCGTGCCGTCCCGCCGCGCCATGCCGATGCGCGATTCGGCGCGTCGGCGCTGAAGGTGATGGCGCCGGACGACTACAACGTCGTGCTTGGCCGCTTCGATCGCGAGCGCGGCTTGCTCCACGAGGACGGCGAAGCGGTGGGCGCGCACCGGCTCGCGCTGGAACTTGCCGACGCGGGCAAGAAGGGCGCAGCGGTCGTGCTGGCGCTCGACGGCGGCAGCCAGCATGCGCGGCACGCCTTTGCGCAGCGGGTGGCCGACGTGATGGGCGTCGAGGTGATGCTGCCCGCGGCCGGTTTCAAGCTCGATACGCTGGAGCGCGCCGCGGGCCGGCCGGCGGACGCCAATGCAGGCGGCCCGCCCAAGCCCGTACTGAAGCTCGATCAGGACGGCATCGCATGGCAAACGCTGCAGCCGCAACCGTATCGCCATGCCAACCGCAGCTTCGCGGTCGACGGTGTCGATGCGGTGCGGCTGGTGCACGACGATGGCAGCCAGACGCCCGTCGATCTGGCCGACTATCTGGGCCCGCGGCTCGGCTCGGGCGCGATCAAGACGGTGTTTGCGCTTGGCAACAGCCATGCGGTGGGGCTGGGCAACGACAGCATGATCGCGGCCTTCCCGATGGGCGCCGAACGCGAGGCAATGGCCCAGGTGCAGGCGCTGGGCATGCCGACGCTGCGCATCCATGGTGGCGACGGCGATACGGTGCTGGGCCATCCGGCCATCGTCTATGAGCGCTATCTGGCGGGCAGCGCCGAGCTGCTCGACGGCAACGGCAATCTGCTGCCGCAGTACGCGGCGCGGATGAACGCACGCACGCTGCGCGATCTCGATGCGATCGAACACGGCATCGAGAACGGCGCGGACGGCCGCGGCCTGCTGCTGCAGGACGTCGAGTTCGCCTTCTTCGCTGACGGCAGCGTCAAGATCGCCGACGTGATGTCCGTCGAGCCCGGCGGCGGGCTGGCCGCGCACGGGCAGGCCGTGGTGACGGTGCTGGCCAGGATGCGCGAGGCCGCGCAGGCCAACGTCGCCCGCGTCGCGACCGATCCGCAGGGCGCGGTGCGCTCGGCCACGTTCCGGCATGGCGGCGAGCCGGAGCCCGATGGGGCGGCATCGCCGGAGCCGAAGGAGTCGGCCGAGTCGGCCGAGTCGGCCGAGTCGGCGGGTGCCACCGATCCGCACAATGCCGCCAATGCGGCCAACGCGGCAAACGAGGCCAATGCGGCCAACGCGGCGCAGTCCGGCAAATCCGCCAAGCCGGTCCCCGAGCCCGAGGAGACGGCGGCCGCCGAGGCGGCTGCCCATTCCGCCGATCCTGCCGGCGCAGCCAAGCCGGCACAGCCCGCCAGGCCCGATCCCGACGCCGAGCAGCCGCCAACCGCCGAGACCGCCAGCCAGGCGGGCAAGCCGGCGCAGACTACCCCGCAGCCGACACCGTCTTCATCGGCGCCCACGCCGACGCCACGTCCATGGAAGCTGCGCGCCACCGTCGCGGCTTCGGTCGGCGGAGCCTTCGCCACCGGGGCCGCGGCCATGCCGTTCATGCCGACGCCCGGCACCGCCGCGGCGGTGGTGGTGGCCGGCTCCTGCTTCATCTACCGAGGCGGCGTCGCGGCCGGCCGCACGGCCTTCAGCAACCGCGTGATCCGCCACGTCGAGCGGCAGACCCAGGCCGACATCGTCTGGCTGCGCAAGGCCCTGACGGGCGACCGCGCGGCGATGTGGGGGATCAGCGAGAAAAAATCGCGAGGTTTTCGCGAAGCATCTCGACGTTCTCGAGCGCCATGTGAAGGCCGAAACCAACAAGCCCTCGACGGAAGAGGTCGCGGTCGCGGTCCAGGCGCTGAAGCAGGCCGGCACGGCGCTGCTGACGCCGGACACCATGGCCGGGCGCTTCAACGATGGCCTGCAGATCGGTACGCTGGCGATCAACAACGCCACCACGGTGACCTGGTTCATGCATCACGGCGTGGACCTGGGCAATGTCGCGACCTACAGCAACACGGCCTTCCTGGCGGCCAACGGCGTGCTGGCGACCTTCAATGTCGCCAACCGCATCGCCCACCACGCCAAGGTCAAGCTGCCCGCGCTGCCCGCCGCCCATACGCGCAAGTTCGTGATGAGCATGTATGCGGCCGGCGCGATCCCGCTGGCCGTCACGGACGTGATGACATACGGCGGCGTGGCCGGCGGCATCGGCGCGGCCAGCCTGGCGACCTTCGGCGTCGGCGCCTTCCTGCAGTCGCGCGTCGAGCGCGGCGTCGCCAACCGGGAGTTCAACAAGCTGGCGGCCGACAAGGGCGGCAATATCCAGCTCAAGCCGGACCAGTCGCTGCTGCCGCGCAAATGGGAGTTCTTCGGCCGCGCGATGCCGTATGGACTGGTGCTGCTGGGCGGCGGCGTGATCGTCAACTTCGGCATGAAGATACTGCTGGAGACGCTGGGCAGCGACGAGGAAGACCACCCGCGTACGCCGACGCCGACGCCGTCGTCGTCGACGCCATCGGTCCCGTCGACCCAGGAGCCGTCGCCGACGCAGCCAGCTCCGCAGGAACCGCCGCGCTCGGAAACGCCGTCGCAGGAACCCAAGCCGCCGACCACCGAACCGCCTCCGCAGAAACCGGAACCCCAGCCTCCGCAACACCCGCGGCCGCGCAACGGACGCGTAGTCGTGCAGCCTTACCATGCCGGCGTCGAGAGCGGGACGCTGTGGGGCATCGCGGCGACCAACCTCGATACGCTGCTGTCCGACGGGCAGAAGCAGGAGGCCGAGGCCGAGGCAATGACCACGGACGAGCAGGTCGCCGCCTACGCGCTGCGCGAGCTGATCAACCTGAATCCGCAGTACAACCTCGCGCAGAATCCGGACCACATCGAGCCCGGATGGGAGCTGGACGTGACGCGGTAGGGAAAGCGGGGGAAGGGCCCGGGCCGTAGCCGGGCTCAGATCGTGGCTCGGCTCAGCCCATCGCCGGGCCAGGGCGACCGCCTCGCTCACGCGGCGGGCGGGAACCCGTGTTCGGCGAACGCGACCGCCGACCGCGAGAGGCGGAACGATGCGCGATGGTTGGGGGCCGCTCCAGGGTGTCAGGCCACGGCCCGGGCGAGCTCGGCCGCCGAGCTCAGCACGCAGCTGACGCGATGGCCGTCGCCCAGCGAGACGGGCTGCGGCACGCGTTCCAGGCATTCGGCCCGCGCATGGGCGCACCGGGGCGCGAAGCTGCAACCGGCGGGCAGCGCGGCCAGATCCGGCGGCGATCCCGCAATGGCGGTCAGCCGCTCGCCGCGTGCCATGCCGTGCTGGCGGCCTTGCAGCAGCGCGACGGTGTACGGATGGCGCGCATCGCGCAGCAGCGTCCGGATCGGACCTTCCTCGACGATGCGGCCGCCGTACATCACGGCGACACGGTCGGCGATCTCGACGGCCGCGCCGATATCGTGGGTCACGAACACGATCGACAGCCCGAGCGCGCGCTGCAGCTCGCGCAGCAGGATCAGCACCTGGATCTGGACGGTGGCATCGAGCGCGGTGGTGGGCTCGTCGGCCAACAGGATCTTCGGCCTGGCGGACAAGGCCAGCGCGATCATCGCGCGTTGGCGCATCCCCCCCCGACAGCTCGTGCGGATAGGCCGCCAGGCGCCGCTCGGGGCTCGGGATGCGGACGGCCTCGAGCGCCTGCAGGGCCTGCTGGCGCGCTTGCGCGGCCGAGACGCGGGCATGCGCGCGGATACATTCGACGATCTGCTGGCCGATGGTGTAGACCGGGTCCAGCGCGAGCAAGGGTTCCTGGAACACCATGGCGACCGTGCCGCCGCGGATCCTGGCCAGGCCCCTGGCATCGAGCCGCATCAGGTCGGTGCCATCGATGCGGATGTCGCCGGTCATCGTGGTGCGGCGGGGCGAATGCAGCCGCATCAGCGCGCGCAACGTCACGCTCTTGCCCGAGCCGGACTCGCCGATCAGCGCGACGGCCTCGCCCGGGGCCACCTGCAGCGAGACGCCGTTGACGGCGCGAATGGTCTTGCCGCCGGCGTCGAAGGCGACATGCAGGTCGCGCACGGCGATCATCGGCGTGGCGGAGGAAGGCGCGGCGGTGGAAGGGGTCGCGGACGAAGGCGCGGTGCAGGAAGGCGCGGCGTCCGGCGTCGATGTGGATACGGTGGATTGCATGCCGGCCTCCGTCAGCAGGGCGCGGCGGCGATGACCGCCGGCTGCCGTACCAGCGGCCGCGAATGGCCGCCGTCCGGGTCGGCCATCAGGCAGGCCACCGGATGACCGACCATCGCGTCGGACAGGACGGGCGCGCGCTGTCCGCACACGGCCTCGGCCAGGCTGCAGCGCGGATGGAAACTGCACCCCGACGGCGGGTCGATCGGATTGGGCGGATCGCCGGCGAGCGGCGGCGCCAGCGTGCGCCGGTCCGGGTCCATCGACGGCATCGATGCCAGCAGGGCGCGCGTGTAGGGATGGGCCGGATCGGCGTAGATGGCCTCGGTATCGCCGATCTCGGCGACCTTGCCCAGGTACATCACCATCACGCGATCGCACAGATAGCGGATCACGTTGAGGTCGTGGCTGATGAAGACATAGGTCAGGTCGAACTCCGCCTTCAGGTCCAGCAGCAGGTTCAGCACTTGGGCCTCGACCGACTTGTCGAGCGCCGAGACCGCTTCGTCGAGGATCACGAGCCGGGGCCGCAGCACCAGCGCACGTGCGATATTGACGCGCTGGCGCTGTCCGCCGGACAGCTCGTGCGGATAGCGGCCGCCGAAGCGCAGCGGCTCGAGGCCCACGCGGGCGAGAAGCTGGCGCGCCCGCTCGGTCGCCTCGCGCGCCGGAACGCCATGCACCCGCGCGGTGAAGGCGATCGACTCCTCCACGGTCACGCGCGGGTTCAGCGACGAATAGCTGTCCTGGAACACCATCTGCACCTGGCTGCGGTAGCGCTTGAGCGGCAGCTGGGCGGAACCGACGCCCAGCGCGTCGAAGATCAGCTCGCCGCTGTCCTGCTCGATCAGCTGCATCAGCAGCCGCGCCGTGGTCGACTTGCCGCAGCCGGATTCGCCCACCACGCCGAGCGTCTCGCCCTTGAGCACGTCGAAGCTGACGCCGTCGACCGCGCGTACCGCGCCGGCGCGGCGCCCGGGAATCCTGCCCTTCAGCGGGAAATGCTTGACCAGGTCGCGCGCGATCACCAGCGGCTGCGCAGGGCCGCCGAGGTCGGCGTTCGGCGCGGAGAATGTCATCGACATTGACATCGACATCGGCATTGGTTCAGTCCTTGATTTCCATCGCCGAGCGGATGCCGTCGGCGAGCAGGTTGAACGAGATCGAGGTCACGAAGATCATCGCCCCGGGCAGCGCGGCTACCCACGGCTGGGTATAGATGGCGGTGCGCAGCGTGTTCAGCATCAGGCCCCATTCGGGCTCGGGAGGCTTGACGCCAAGGCCCAGGAACGACAGGCCGGACGCCAGGATCATCGACACCGAGATCAGGCCGGTCGCGTAGACGAAGATCGGTCCCAGCACATTGTTCAGCACGTGCGCGCGCACGATGGTCAGCGCGGACGCCCCGGAGGCGCGCGCGGCGTCGACGAACTCGCGATGGCGTACCTGCGTGGTGACGCTCTCGGCCACGCGCGCAATCTGGGGGACGAAGACGATGGTCAGCGACAGCAGCGCATTGCCCACGCCGGCGCCGAGGGTGCCGGACAGCGCGATGGCGAGCAGCACCGACGGAAAGGCGTAGAAGATGTCGACCACCCGCATGATCCCGGTATTGGTCCAGCCGCCGGCATAGCCCGCCACGATGCCCAGCGCGCTGCCCAGCACGAAGGCGATCAGCACCGGCGTGATGCCCATGAACAGCGACAGCCGCGCGCCGAGGATCAGGCGCGACAGCATGTCGCGACCGAGCTCGTCGGTGCCCAGCGGGTAGCCCTCGGTGCCGATCGGCTTGAGCCGCTTCAGGATCGACGACGCGTAGGGATCGGCCGGCATCAGCCACGGCGCGAGGATCGCGACGAGGATCAGCGCGAGCAGGACCAGGGCCGCACCCATCGCCAGCTTGTTGCGCAGCAGCCGGCGGCCTACCGTGGTCCAGTAGCCGGGGGGAGCGCTCCACCGCGGCGGGCGCGGCGGCATTGTCCAGCGTCATTTCCATGGCGTTCTCCGGATGGCTAGTTGCGCTGGATGCGCGGATCGAACAGCGTCTGCAGCGCGTCGACCGCCAGGTTCAGCAGCACGAAGAACACGGCCAGCACGAGGATCGTGCCTTGCAGCAGCGGAAAGTCGCGCTGGAAGATCGCCGAGTTCAGCAGGAAGCCGGTGCCGGGCCAGGCGAACACGGTCTCGATCAGGATCGAGCCGCCGAGCAGATAGCCAAGCTGCAGGCCCATCACCGACAGCGCGGTGGGGGCGACGTTCTTGACCACGTGACGGAACACCGCCAGGTCGGACAGGCCCCGTGCCTTCAGGCCGACGATGAACTCGTTCGACAGGATCTCCGCCACCAGCGCGCGGATGGTCCGCGCGACGATGCCCATCGGAATCACCGACATCGTGATCGCCGGCAGCAGCATGTACTGGACGTGTTCCCAGTTCCAGCTCCAGTCGCCCGAGCCGCCCGGTCCGGCGCCGGTCGCCGGCAGCCAGCCCAGCATCACCGAGAACACGATGGCCAGCACCATGCCCAGCCAGTAATGCGGCACGCTGACGCCGAATACCGACAGGAACGAGGCCGCGCGGTCGATCGCCGAATCGCGCAGGTAGCCGGCAACGAAGCCGAACAGGCAGCCGAAGGTGAAGCCGATCAGCGTGGCCACCGCCGCGAGCCGGACCGAATTGACGACCGCGGTGGCGACCTCCTGCATCACCGGGCGGCTGGTAGCGATCGACGTGCCCAGGTCGCCGTGCAGCGCGCGCGTCAGCCAGTGCACGAATTGCTCGATGAAGGGCTTGTCGAAGCCGTACAGCGCGGCCAGCTGCCGGCGCATCTCCTCGGAGGCATCGGGAGGCAGTACCGACACCAGCGGATCGCCCGGCGCGATATGCACCAGCGAGAAGCACAGCAGCGCGACGCCCAGCAGGATGGGCAACGCATACAGCGCGCGGCGAAGCAGGTAGGACATGATGGCGGCCCGGGCCAGTCGGTCGCGTTCGGATCAGTCCATCGACATCGTGGCGATGTCGATGAACCAGCTTTGCGGCTGCACCACGCCCTTGACCTTCTTCGAGATCGCGCGCGGGCCGACGTCATGCGCGATCAGCACGAAGGGCGCCTCCTCGACGATGCGGGCATGGAGCTTGGCCAGCGCACTGTCGCGGCCCTTGTCGTCGAACGCGTTGCGAGCGGTCTCGATCAGCTTGTCGAACTCGGGGTTGCTGAAGTAGCCCCAGTTGTTGGACACGGGCGGCTGCGTCTTGCTGCTGACGAAGCGCACCATGGCGAAGAACGGGTCCATCGCCGCGAAGCTGACATTGATCGCATTGGCGCCGTGGGCGCTCGGATCCTTGGCGCCGATGCGCCAGTTGGTAAACAGCGTGTTCCATTCGACCACGTCGAAATCGACGTCGATGAAGCACTCCTTCAGGTTCTGCTGCACGTATTCGTTCATCGGCAGCGGCTGCATCTGACCGGAGCCCGAAGCGGACACCTGCACCTTGACCTTGACGGGCTTGGCCGCCGAGTAGCCCGCCTCCTGCATCAGCTTGCGTGCGCCGGCGGGGTCGTACTTGATGTCGAACTTGGGATTGCCCCACCACGGATTGCCGGCTTCGACGATGCCCTTGGCCTCGGCCATGTAGCCGCCCAGCAGCGTCTTCAGGCCGGAGCGGTTGACGCACAGGTTGGCCGCCTGGCGCACGCGCTTGTCCAGCCACGGCGAGCCCGGCGCGAACGACAGCTGCCACGGCCACATATGCGGCTGCGCGTTGGCGTAGACCTGGAAGCCACGGCTCTTGATCTGCGCGATGGCGTCCGGTGCGGGTGCCTCGATCCAGTCGACCTGGCCGGACAGCAGTGCCGCGGTGCGCGCGTTGGCCTCCGGCATCGGCATCATCACGACCTTGTCGATCTTCGGCACGCGCTTCGCGTCCCAGTACTGCGCGTTCCTGACGACTTCGAGGCGCTCGCGCGGCACGAAGCGGCTCATCTTGAAGGGGCCGGTGCCCGCCGCGTCGGCGGCGAAGGCCACCCACGCCTGCTTGGAGCGCTCGACCGGGTCGGTGACCGAGGCCGGCACCGCGGCGAACTTCTTCTCCCATTGCGTGGGGGACGCCATGAACAGGTTGGTCAGGTTGTACGGCAGAAAGGAGTCGGGCTCGGAGGTGGTCAGCTCCACCGTCAGATCGTCGATCTTGCGCGCCGAGCGCAGCGTCGGCATGCGCGATGCGGTCACGCCGACCTGGCTGGGGTCGAACTGCTTCGCGGTCTTGTCCAGTACCTTGCCGACGTTCCACACCACCGCATCGGCGTTGAATGGCGTGCCGTCATGGAACTTGACGTTGGTGCGCAGCTTGAAGACCCACTTCGTCTTGTCCTTCGCGTCCACCTTCCATTCGGTGGCCAGGCCGGGGATCAGCAGGCTCGGACCATCGCTCTTCGACAGATCCCATTGCGTCAGGCCGTCGTACATCGGAATGCCGCTGAAGCGGTTGCCCTCGAAGCCCTGGTCGGGCTGGCCCAGCGTGCGGGGAATGTCGGCCGCCGTCATGCCGATGCGCAATACCTTCTCGGCCATCGCGGACCCTGGCAGCGCGAGCAGCGACAGCGCAACCGCTGCGCCGATGGCGCTCAGCCGTTGTCGGGTGGCCGATGCCGGGGCGGCAGCGAACGAAGGGGCGGTCGACATCGATGCGAAAGCGCAGGCGAAGCAGTTCACTGGCATGGCTCCTGAGTGGGGAAGCGGCGGGAAGAGACGTCGGGACTGCCAAAGCAAGTGATATGCCATCGCCATTCGTGCACCGCTGCGGCGATGGCGCGGATCGTCCCGCTCGAAACGCGACGAGGCGGTCAGCGGGGATGATGGGCGGCACCCTCGGCGGGCACCATCGGCGGGAGTCGCAGCACCACGATCGGCGGGCCACGCACCAAGATGCGTCGATCAGGACCGTGCCCGCTCCCTGCAGCAAACGCTCAGTTGCCCCACAATGCCCGCCAGGCCCGCCTGGCCCGCCTGGCAAGCCCGGGACAGGGCCGATATCAACCCGAACACAGAAGAGGTTCTCGATGTCCGCTCTCTTTACGCCGCTGCAGATCGGCAACCTGCAGCTCGACAACCGCATCCTGATCGCGCCGATGTGCCAGTACTCGGCGGAGCAGGGCAATGCCACCGACTGGCACCTGATCCATCTCGGCCATCTGGCGCTGTCCGGTGCCGGCATGCTGATTCTCGAAGCGACCGCCGTCTCGCCGCAGGGGCGCATCACGCCCTACGACCTGGGCTTGTACTCGGATGACAACGAGGCCGCGCTGGCCCGCGTGCTGAAGGCCGTGCGCGCCTATTCGCCGATCAAGGTCGCGATGCAGATCGCGCATGCGGGCCGCAAGGCGTCGAGCCGCGCGCCGTGGGATGGCGGCTCGCAGATTCGTCCGGACGAGCCCGAGGGCTGGCTGACCCAGGCGCCGTCCGCGGTGCCCCATGGGCCGAACGAAGTCCCGCCGGTCGCGCTGGACCGCGCGGGCCTCGAGCGCGTCAAGCGCGATTTCGTCGAGACCGCGAAGCGCGCCGCGCGCCTGGGCATCGATGCGATCGAGATCCATGCCGCGCATGGCTATCTGCTGCATCAGTTCCTGTCGCCGATCGCGAACCATCGCGACGACGAGTACGGCGGCAGCCTCGAGAACCGGATGCGCTTCCCGCTTGAAGTGTTCGACGCGGTGCGTGCCGCCTTCCCGGCCGACCGTCCCGTGTGGGCGCGCATTTCGGCAACCGACTGGGTGCCGAACGGCTGGGATATCGAGGGCACGGTGGCGATCTCGAAGGAGCTCGCCCGGCGCGGCTGCGCGGCGATCCATGTGACGACGGGCGGCGTGTCGCCGCAGCAGGCCATCAAGCTGGGACCGGGCTATCAGGTCCCGTACGCGCAGCGGGTCAAGGCCGAGGTGGGACTGCCGACCATCGCGGTCGGGCTGATCACCGAGCCCGAGCAGGCCGAGAGCATCATCGCCAACGGCGAGGCGGATGCCGTGTCGCTGGCGAGGGCGATGCTGTACGACCCGCGCTGGCCTTGGCACGCCGCGGCGAAGCTCGGCGCGCAGGTCCAGGCGCCGAAGCAGTACTGGCGTTCGCAGCCGCGCGAGTTCAAGGACCTGTTCGCGGGTGCGGCTTTCGGCCAACGCTGAATGACACCGATGTCATTTTCGGCGCCTTTGGAGCGTCCCCCCTCGTCACGTCGCGTGACCGGCCCGCGGAGGAGGCCGCCGCACCCCTAGTCACCCCTTCGGATGTTTCGTATTGTGGACAGGCAGACAAGTTCGCTGCCTGCCACGGCAGCGATGCGAGCGCGGAATGCAGGCCCCGGAATGCACGCCCTGGAGTGCAAGCCCCGGAGTGCAAGCTCCGGAGTGCAAGCTCGTTGGCAAGCCGATTTCGCTCCATCCGTCCGAGGGATAGGGATGACCGATCCGAACCAACCCCGACCGCAGGGCATCCTGTCGGTCTTCGATGCCATCACGATCATGGTGGGCCTCGTCCTCGGGGTTGGGATCTTCCGCACGCCGTCGATCGTCGCCGGCAGCGTCGAGTCCGAGGCGATGTTCATCGTGGTCTGGATCGTCGGCGGCATCATCACCTTCATCGGCGCGCTGTGCTACGCCGAACTGTCGGCGGCGCATCCGAACGCCGGCGGCGAATACCACTTCCTGTCGCGTGCCTACGGGCGCTCCACCGCGATGATGTTCGGCTGGGCGCGGTGCACCGTCATCCAGACCGGCGCGATTGCGGCGGTCGCGTTCATGCTGGGCGACTACGTGGCGCAGCTGCTGCCGGCCGGTCTGTTCGGTCCACTTGATCCCTTCAGCCCGGCCATCTATGCCGCGTTGGCCGTGATCGTGCTGACCGGCGTCAATGTGATCGGCACCATCGAAGGCAAGAACCTGCAGGTGGTGGTGACCTTCCTCGAGATCGGCGCCATCGGCGCGATCATCCTGTTCGGGCTGTTCGGCTCGCCCGACGCCGCCGAACGTGCCGCGCCGTCGATGCCGCCGGAAAGCGCGGCGATCGGCATGGCGATGATCTTCGTGCTGCTGACCTATGGCGGCTGGAACGAGGCGGCCTATCTGACCGGCGAACTGAAGGACGCGCCGCGCAATATCGCCAAGGTGCTAGCTGGCGGCACGGTCCTGCTGGTGGTGCTGTACACGCTGACCAACCTGGCCTTGCTGTCGGTCCTGGGGCTGGGCGGCTTGCGCGAATCCAACGCGGTGGCCGCCGACATGATGCGCGTGGTGGCCGGCCCCATCGGCGAGCGCGTGGTCACCGCGGCCATCGTGGTCGCCGCGATCTCGACGCTGAACGCCACCATCTTCACCGGCTCGCGCGTGTTCTATGCGATGGCGCGCGACATGACCGTGATGCAGTGGGTCGGCATCTGGGACGGCCGCGGCAAGACGCCGGCCAATGGCCAGATCGCGCAGGGGATCATCGCGCTGGCGCTGATCGCGGTGGGGGGCGATCACGCGCGACGGCTTCAAGGCGATGGTCGACTACACCGCGCCGGTGTTCTGGGGCTTCCTGCTGCTGGTCGGCTTCTCGCTGTTCGTGCTGCGCTGGCGCCATCCCGGCCGCGCCTTGCCGTATCGCGTGCCGCTGTATCCGGTCACGCCGATCATCTTCTGCCTGACCTGCCTGTACATGCTGTATGCCAGCGTGACCTATACCGGCGCCGCGGCGCTGATCGGGGTCGCGATGCTCGCCGCGGGCGCGCCGATCCTGCTGTTCAAGCGCAAGCAGGTCGAAGCCGCGGAGAGACAGGACGCTTCACCGGACCCCATGTGACCCTCAGAACAGGAGAACGTCGATGACGATCTTGCACAAGTCCTTCGTCGCTGCCGCGCTTGTCGCCGCGGGGGCGATGGCATTCAGCGGACCCGGATGGGCGCAGACGGAGACGGCGTCCGAGGTGACCTCGGTCTACAAGCCGTCGGTCGGCCAATCCGGCAAGGACGTGGTGTGGGTGCCGACCTCGCAGGCGCTGGTCGACCGCATGCTCGACATGGCGGAGCTGACACCGAAGGACCATCTCGTCGATCTCGGCTCGGGCGATGGCCGTCTGGTGATCACCGCGGCCAAGCGTGGCGCCAGCGCGCGCGGCATCGAATTCAATCCCGACCTGGTGGCGCTGTCGCGCCGGACGGCGCAGGCCGAGGGCGTCGGCAATCGTGCGCGGTTCGACCAGGGCGATATCTTCAAGTCGGACTTCTCGAACGCCACCGTGGTGACGCTGTTCCTGCTGCCGGACCTCAATCTCCGGCTGCGCCCGACCTTGCTGAACATGAAGCCGGGCACGCGCGTCGTCTCCAATACCTTCACGATGGACGACTGGGAGCCCGACGAGACGGCGCAGGTCACGCAGGGTTGCGCGGGGCACTGCACCGCGTACAAATGGGTGATTCCGGCCAAGGTGCAAGGTACCTGGCGGATGGGCGACAAGCAGCTGGTGCTGACGCAGAAGTACCAGATGGTCGAAGGGACGCTGCGCGAGGAAGGCGCCAGCACGCCGATCAGCGAGGGCCGCATCGCGGGAACGAAGATCTCGTTCGTCGCGGGCAACCAGCGCTATACCGGCGAGATCAGCGGCAAGACCATGCAGGGCACGACCGAAGGGGGCGGGCGCTGGAACGCGACGATGACGCGTTGATGTCGATGGCGGCGCCCCCCTCCCCGGGGGAGTTTAGCTTCAGCGATTTGCCGGGTTGGCCTCCAGCCCGCGCAGCAGCGCATTGTGGAACTGCGCCGGCGATTCGACCTGCGGCGAGTGGCCCAGCTCCGGGAAGGCGACCAGCGTCGCGTTCGGGATCGTGCGGGCCGCGCTTCGTCCCAGCACCGGATAATTGCCGAGCTTCGCGGCGATGTCCGGCGCGGCGCGATTGGCGCCCGGCGCGGTGCGGTCCTTCTCGCCGATCATCAGCAGCGTCGGCACGCCGATCCGCGAGAACTCGTGGATGACCGGCTGCGTGAACAGCATCTCGGAGGTCTGCGCCTGGTTCCAGGCCACCTGTTCCTTGCCGGGGCCGGCGTACATGCCGGCCTGCATCGATACCCATCGATCGTATTCGGGGCGCCACTTGCCGTTGTAGTAGAAGCGCAGCTGATAGGCCTTGATCGAATCGAAGCTGGTCTTGAGTTCGCCCTGGTACAGCTGGTCGACGGTGGCATAGGGGACGCCCTCAGCCTGCCAGTCTTCCAGCCCGATCGGATTGACCAGCACCAGCTGCTCCACCGTCTTCGGATACTGCAGCGCGAAGCGTGCGGCCAGCATGCCGCCCATCGAATGGCCGATAACGGTGGCGCGCGTCACGCCGCGCGATTGCAGCAGGGCCTGCGTATTGGCGGCGAGCTGCGCGAAGCTGAACTGGTATCCGCGGGGCTTGGTGGACGCGCAGAAGCCGATCTGGTCCGGCGCGATCACGCGATAGCCGGCGTTGGCCAGCGTGTCGATCGTCGCTTCCCAGGTCGCGCCGCAGAAGTTCTTGCCGTGCAGCAGCACCGCGGTGCGGCCGTTGGGCTTGCCCTTCGGCGCGACGTCCATGAAGGCCATCGATAGGTCCTGCTGCTGCGACTGGAACGTGAAACGCTGGATCGGGTGGGGGTAGGCGAAGCCTTCGAGCTGCGGGCCGTAGGGGGTGACGGCAGGCGTCGGGCTGCTTGCCGCGGGTTCGGCAGCAGCGGCCGTTGTCGCGGCGGCGGCCAGGGCGAGCGACAGGGCAAGCGTGGACAGGGGTAACAGGCGCGTCGGAGTCGTTTTCATGCGGGGCTCCCAGGTGGGGCGAATGGCAGTGAGTAAAACGGACTCGATGTGACCGTGGAGTAACAGTAAAGTTCAGGCAACGAGGGGCTTGCGGGGGGATTGCCGGCGCCGTTGCCCTCTCCCCCCAGCCCCTATCCTGCAAGCGGGAGAGGGCAGCAGGGCGTCGCCATCGTGGCACCCGCGGGAGAGCGAGGCGGGTCGCGCTGGCGGCGTGCGGACTCCCTCTCCCGCTTGCGGGAGAGGGTTGGGGAGAGGGCACCCCAGCTTATCCGAACGCCAGCATCCTCCCCGCCAGCATCACCGTCGCCCACAGCCCCAGCGACAGCACTCCAGCCAGCCGCCCATGGCGGGAGGTTGGGTGCGGGTCCGGGGTCCGACGCCGGCGCCGGCGCGAGGCCAGATGCAGCGCCAGCGCGTTCAGGGCCGCGGCACCGATCAGCGCCAGCTTGGCGGCGAACCACGGGTTCGACAGATACTCCCCGCGCCGCCGGCGCAAACAGCAGCAGTCCCGACAGCGCCGCCAGCACGAAGCCGGCGAGCGACAGCGGCACCAGCGTCCGCTGCAACGCGGCATCATCGAGCCGCAGCAAGCCGCCGGCAAGCCGCAGATCGACCACCGCGATGGTGCCGAACAGCAGCCCGATACCGAGCAGATGCAGCCAGCTGACCAGCGGATAGGCCCACGTCGATCCACGCAGCGCGACGATGGGCTGCCATGTCTCGACCGCGGCGATCCAGGCGTTCCACGCTTCCATGCCGCTACTCACGGGCCATCCCGCTCAGCCGCGCGGCGCGCCGCTGCATCCGGCCGGCAGCGCGACCGATTGCTGGCGCACGCCGACGCCGTCCAGCACGATCAGGGCCGGCCGGGCGACATGGCGTTCGCCGCAGGACGGAAAGCCGATCGCCTCGAGCCGGTCGCCGGGACGCGGCTCGCGCGGCATGCCCCATCGTTCGAGCCGGTTGATCGGGGCCAGGTCGAGCGTCCAGCGTCCGTCCGCCGCCGGCGCACGTACCGCCGCCAGCGTGCGGGCAAAGCCCAGTTCGGCGAGTTCGGGCGGCACGGGCAAGGAGTTCCAGTTCGCGGGCAGGGCTTTGGCGTCGACCTCGATGGTTACCTGCGGATGCGGGTTGCGCCAGGTCACCGACACCACGCGGCCGGAGAAGTAGAGCGGCGCGGCGGTGTCGTAATACCCCCAGCCGTGATGCGCTGACGCGGACTTTGCCAGCGTCATTGCGAGGCTGCACAGCGCGATTGCCAACAGCGGCTTCATCGTTGCTTCCTTGGGCGAGTACATGGCCGCGAAGATAGCCCTCGCCAATCCATACATCAATCACCCAAAATGGCATCGTTCGATACGTCCGGGGGTATCAATGGAATTCCAGCAACTGAGGCTGTTCCTGGCGGTGGCCGACGCCTTGCATTTCGGCCGGGCGGCGCAGCAGGTCGGCATGGCGCAGCCGCATCTGAGCCGGGCGATCGCCAGGCTGGAGGAAGAAATCGGCGTGCGGCTGTTCGACCGTACCAGCCGCCGCGTCGCGCTGACGGCCGCCGGCGAGCGGCTGCGCGAGGAGGCGGTCGAGCTGCTGCAGGCCGAGCGGCGCGCGCAGGAAGCCGCGCGCGCGGCCAGACAGCAACGGCGTCGCAGGCTGCGTATTGCCTATGTCTCGGCGGCGCTCTATCGCGCCTTGCCCGGCGCGCTGCGCAGCTTGTCGGCCTCGTCCGAACCGGTCGAGTTCGCGCTGCAGGAGGCCACCACCAACGAGCAGCTGGCGCTGATCGCTGCCGGCGAGATCGACCTGGGCATCGGTCACCCGCCCTTCGACACGCACGCGCGCCTTGCCAGCGTGCTGCTGGCAAACGACCGCTTCGACGCCGTGCTGCCCGCCGACCACCGCCTTGCCGGCCGGACTGCGATCCGTGTCGAAGAGCTCGCCACCGAGCCGTTGGTGCTATTCCCCGAGGCGCAGGGGCCGGCGCTGTATGCCGCGATACGCGACCGCTGCCGTGTGGCGGGTCGTTCGATCCAGGTCGCGGCGACCGCGCCGCGGCTGCACGGCCAGCTGTCGCTGGTGGCGGCGGGACTCGGCATCGGGCTGGCGCCGACGCAGTCGCGCAGCCTGGCGGTGGCGGGCACGGTGCGCGTTCCGCTCAAGCCTTATCCGGCCGCGCTGGTGCTGCCGCTGGCGGCGCTCTACGACCCGCGCTCGCGCCATCCGGCCTTGCAGCTCGCGCTGGCGGCATTGCGGCGTGCGGTGGCGGCACGCACCGGCGGCGCAAGGCGGGGCGAGGGCGCTGCAATGACGCATTGACGACGCGTTGATGCCGCGTTCAAGGGGATTCCGGGCGGAGTGGCGGTGGGGCAGAACGCCGGAGGGCAAGAGCGGCAGAGCGGCAGAGCGGCAGAGGGCCGCATCGATCCGCCCCCCATATGCGAAGAACGGATAAGACCGAACGATTTGATTCGTTGACCGGCGATGGCGGGTCTCCTTAGCATCGATCCCAGTCGATGCCAGCGCGAACAAACCGCGTTTGCATCGTGCCTTGATCCATTTCGAATCTCCGCACCAGACATGACCGTATCCCTCCAGGCGGCAGTGCCCGCGCGTCCTCCCGTCGTGACGCCACGCGCCGGCGCCGGCTTCGAGATCCGACCCTTCGACGGGCCCCTGGGCGCCGAAGTCGTGGGGCTGGACCTGTCGCAGCCGCTGTCGGACGCGGACTTCGCCCGTATCCACCGTGCCCATCTGGACCACCACGTGCTGGTGTTTCGCGATCAGCGCATCACGCCCGACGAACAGATCGCATTCAGCCGGCGCTTCGGCCCGCTGCAGATCCACGTGCTGCACCAGTTCCAGCTGGCGGGCCATCCGGAGGTCCTGATCGTCTCCAACGTACTGAAGGACGGCAAGCCGATCGGCCTTGGCGATGCCGGCCATTTCTGGCATTCGGACCTGTCGTACAAGGAGAAGCCCAGCCTGGGCTCGCTGCTCCATGCGCAGGAGCTGCCGGCCGAGGGCGGCGACACGCTGTTCGCCAACCAGCATCTGGCCTGGGAGACGCTACCCGCGGAATTGAAGCGGGCGGTCGAGGGGCGCCAGGCCGAACACACCTATCTCGCACGCTATGCCGAGCTGCAGCAACGCAGCCCGTGGCGCCCGAACCTGAGCGCGGAGCAGATCGCGCAGGTCAAGCCGGTGCTGCAGCCCGTGGTTCGCACGCATCCGGAGACCGGCAGGCGCGCGCTGTTCGTCAGCGAGCATTTCACCACCCGCATCGTCGGACTGCCGGACGATGAAAGCCGCGCGCTGCTCGACGCGCTGTTCGCGCACAGCGTCAAGCCGGAATTCGTCTATCGCCACCGCTGGCAGCCGCACGATCTGGTGTTCTGGGACAACCGCTCGCTGCTGCATCTGGCGGCCGGCTGTCCGGCCGATCAGCGCCGCGTGATGTACCGCACCACGATCGAGGGCGACATCCCGTTCTGACGGCAGGAACAGCGCCGGCGCTGATCCGAAGGAACACGCACGGGCTGGATTGGCCAGCCAGTCGGACCGTCTCCCGGCGGTCCGCGTATCCCTTCGCACAAGACAACCAGAATTTTCTCCGGAGCCCCACCATGGCAGCA
Organism: Cupriavidus sp. H18C1; assembly: GCF_049311595.1. Classification (NCBI taxonomy): domain Bacteria; kingdom Pseudomonadati; phylum Pseudomonadota; class Betaproteobacteria; order Burkholderiales; family Burkholderiaceae; genus Cupriavidus; species Cupriavidus sp. H18C1. The sequence continues at coordinate 1,705,904 of NZ_CP186009.1, read as the reverse complement.
CCGTATCCCCGTTCGTCCCTGCTCAGCAAACTCGGCCGCCGCCTGATCGCGCTTGCCGTTGGCGCCAGCGTTGGCGCCGGCGCACTGGCGTTCGCCACCCCGGCCCATGCCGAAGGGCAGATCCGCATCGCCGAGCAGTTCGGCGTGGTCTACCTGCTGCTCAACGTCGCCCGCGAACAGCAGTTGATCGAGAAGCAGGGGCAGAAGCAGGGCATTGACATCAAGGTCGAATGGACCCGGCTGTCGGGAGGGGCGGCGGTCAACGACGCGCTGCTGTCGGGCGCGATCGACGTGGGCGGCGCGGGCGTCGGTCCGCTGCTGACGCTGTGGGACCGCACCCGCGGCAAGCAGAACGTCAAGGGCATCGCCTCGCTCGGCAGCTTCCCGTACTACCTGATCAGCAACAACCCGAAGGTCAGGACGCTGGCCGATTTCACCGACAAGGATCGCATCGCATTGCCGGCGGTCACGGTGTCGGTACAGGCGCGCGTGCTGCAACTGGCCGCGGCAAAGCAGTGGGGCGACAAGGCCTTCAACCAGCTCGACAAGTGGACCGTGGCGATGCCGCATCCCGAGGCGGCGTCGGCCATCATCAACGGCGGCACCGAGGTCACCGCGCATTTCGCCAATCCGCCGTTCCAGGAACAGGAACTGGCCGGCAATCCGAACGCGCATATCGTGCTCAATTCGTACGACGTGCTCGGCGGTCCCAGTTCGTCGACAGTGCTGTACGCGACCGAGAAATTCCGCAACGACAACCCGAAGACCTACCGCGCCTTCGTCGACGCACTGGCCGAAGCGGCGCGATTTGCCACCGCCAATCCCGAGGCCGCCGCCGACCTCTATATCCGCGCGAACAAGGCGAAGATCGACCGCACGCTGCTGGTCGGCATCCTGAAGAACCCGCAGGTGCAATTCCGCATCGCGCCGCAGAACACCTTCGTGCTGGCGGAATTCATGCATCGCGTCGGCGCGATCCGCCATCAGCCGAAGTCCTGGCAGGACTATTTCTTCGCCGATCCGGCCACCGCGCAAGGGAGCTGATCATGAGCGCTACCGTCTCGCAACCGTTGCGCGTGGTCGGCGCCGCCGGCCAGCGCGGCCCCCCTGCTGCAGATCGAGGACGTCTCGCTCGAATATCGGACGCCGGAGCGCGTGGTGCGCGCCACGCACCGCGTCAGCTTCGATGTGCACGCCGGCGACCGCTTCGTGCTGCTGGGCCCCTCGGGCTGCGGCAAGTCGACGCTGCTGAAGGCGGTGGCCGGTTTCGTGCCGCCGATCGAGGGCGAGATCCGGCTCGACGGCGAACGCGTGCGCGCGCCGGGGCCGGATCGCATCGTCGTGTTCCAGGAGTTCGACCAGCTGCCGCCGTGGAAGACGGTCAAGCAGAACGTAATGTTCCCGCTGATGCAGGCGCGCGGCCTGCGCCGTGCCGAAGCGGCCGACGTGGCGCTGCACTACCTGGACAAGGTGGGCCTGGCCAACTTCGCGGACGCCTATCCGCATACGCTGTCCGGCGGCATGAAACAGCGCGTGGCGATCGCCCGGGCGCTGGCGCTGCGGCCCAAGGTGCTGCTGATGGACGAACCGTTCGCGGCGCTCGATGCGTTGACCCGCCGCCGCATGCAGGGAGGAACTGCTGGCGCTGTGGCAGGACGCGGCCTTCACGCTGCTGTTCGTCACGCATTCGATCGAGGAGGCGCTGGTGGTCGGCAACCGCATCGTGCTGCTGTCGCCGCATCCGGGGCGCGTGCGCGCCGAGCTGAACAGCCACCAGTTCGGTCTGCACAGCCAGGGCAGCGCGGCCTTCCAGCAGACCGCGCAGCGCATCCATCGGCTGCTGTTCGATACGCCGGCGGCGGATGCCGCCGCCGGCACCGACATTGCGGACGCCGCGGATGCCGCCGACATCCCGCCGCGTACCGCGCACGCACGCTGAAGGGGCCGACCATGACGACCATCGCCACCACGACATCCCCATCGCTGCCGCCGCTGCGGCCCGAGTACGAGCGCGAACTCGAACCCTGCACCGCCACCGCGGTCGCCCGGGCGCTGCCGCTGCGCGAGCGTCTGTGGCAGAACAGCGGATTGCGTCGCGCCGTGATCCTTCTGGTCCTGGCGGCGCTGTGGGAGACCGTTGCCCGGCTGCAGAACAACGATCTGCTGCTGCCATCGTTCCTTGCCACCGCACAGGCCTTCATCGAGGGGCTGACGACCGGCGAGCTGCTGAGCAAGGCCGCTATCTCGCTGACGATCCTGCTGCAAGGCTATGCAGCCGGCATCGCGCTCGCCTTCGCGCTAACCACGCTGGCGGTCTCCACGACGATCGGGCGCGACGTGCTCGATACGCTGACCGCGATGTTCAACCCCTTGCCGGCGATCGCCTTGCTCCCGCTTGCGCTGCTGTGGTTCGGCCTGGGCAGCGGCAGCCTGATCTTCGTGCTGATCCACTCGGTGCTGTGGCCGTTGGCGCTGAACACCTATGCGGGCTTTCGTGGCGTGCCGGAGACCTTGCGCATGACGGGGCGCAACTATGGTTTGCGCGGGCTGCGCTATGTGCTGCTGATCCTGGTGCCGGCCGCGCTGCCGGCCATCGTGTCCGGCCTGAAGATCGGCTGGGCCTTCGCCTGGCGCACGCTGATCGCGGCCGAGCTCGTGTTCGGCGCGTCGTCGGGCAAGGGCGGCCTGGGCTGGTACATCTTCCAGAACCGCAACGAGCTCTATACCGACCGCGTGTTCGCCGGTCTGGCGATGGTGATCCTGATCGGCCTGCTGGTCGAAGGGCTGGTGTTCCGCACGCTGGAGGCGGCCACGGTGCGGCGCTGGGGCATGCAGCGCTAGGCATGCAGCGCCAGGGCAGTCGCCGGGCGGGGCGCTATTGCCGCGCGCCGGCCTTGACCAGGATCCTCTCGATCTCCCGATAGCCGCGCTGCCGCGCATGCTGCAGCGCGGTCACGCCCTTGCCATCGGGAATATTCACATCGGCCTTCGCATTGACCAGCAGGCGGACGATCTCGGTGTGCTTCGGTCCGCCATCGCCGAGAATGATAGCCTCGAGCAGGGCGGTCCACTGCAGCCGGTTGATGTGATTCACATCGACGCCGGCGGCGATCAGGATGCGCACGGTCTCGACATGGCCGCGCTCGGCCGCCGGAATCAGCGCCGTGCCGCCATAGCGGTTGGTGCTCTTCAGATCGGCGCCATGCGTCAGCGTCATCTTCAGGATCTCGTTGTGGCCGCGCGCGCCCGCATGGAGGTAGGCGCTGTCCTGGATGCGGTCCTTGGCATTGACGTTCGCGCCGGCGTCGATCAGCACCCTGGCGGCGTCGACATGGTTGTGGCGGGTCGCGATCAGCAGCGGCGTGGCGCCGCTCTCGTCCCGCGCTTCCAGATTGGCCCCTTGCTTGAGCAGCAGGGCAATGGCGGCGGCATCGCCGTTCGCGGCCGCCGCTTGCAGGCGGACATCCAGTTTGCCGGTACTGGCGCTGGCCGGGAGAATCATCAGCATGGCGATCAACGGCGCCAGAAGAAAACGTCTACGCGCTCGCAGCATTTTGTTCGGTAATGACAGGTCTCGACGACAGGTCGACGGGACGGGCAGTCGGGGACAAGCGATGGGCCCATCGGCCGTATGTGGCCTTGCCCAGGGCGGCATCTTAAATGGCCTCCCATTGATTCCCAAGCGAAATCATCGAATGGCGCCCAGTACCGGGGCGAATGGGCTATTCCACGCTGGCGTCAAGGCCGCCATTGCGGGGCGACGCGGATCGGGCTACCGTCGTTTCAGGACCGGGTGCAACGAACGCCCCCCGCAATGTCCGAATGAACGAATGCCCCACAACAAGGAGACCCCCCATGCCGGACCCGATCGACTATGCGCAATTGGTGGCGGCCATCGGCGATGCCATCGTGATCGCCGACGCCCAGGGCGCCATCACCCTATGGAATCCAGCCGCGGAGCGGATGTTCGGCTATAGCCAGGCCGAAGCGCTGGGCGAATCGCTGGACCTGATCATTCCCGAGCGTCTGCGCGCGCGGCACTGGCAGGGCTACGACAAGACGATGGCGACCGGCACCACCCGCTACGGCAGCGAATTGCTGAAGGTACCGGCGATCGACAAGGACGGCAAGGCGATGTCGATCGCCTTCACGGTGGCGCTGCTGAAGGACGCGGGCGGCGCCGTGACGGGGATCGTCGCGGTGATCCGCGACGAGACGGTCCGCTTCCAGGAGGAGCGGGCGCTGAAGAAGCGGCTCGCCGAGCTGGAGAGCCAGGTGGGCGAGCAGGCGTAGAACGGGCGTCGAACAGGCGCGGAGCGGGGGCTGGCGGCCTTATCGACCCGGCCGCGCTCCATCGCAAGTCCGGCGCATCGACATGAACGCGCTCGCGGTATATCGTTGCGCCCATTCGACAGGACAACGCCACCGTACCCATGACCAAGCTGATCGACTTCCGCAACGACCCCATTCCCACCCACGACAATCCGCGTCCCGACCGCCTGGTGCGCGGCAATCCCGATCGCACCACGTGGACGCATTACAGCGCGATGCATGGCGATTTCGATTGCGGCATCTGGGCCTGCGAACCCGGCGCCTGGCGCATTGCCTTTCCGGCGGGCAAGGAAGAGTTCTTTCACGTGATCAGCGGCCGCCTGCGCATCAGCGATGCCGCCGGTGAAGCGCGCGAATTCGGCCCCGGCGATGCCTGCGTGATTCCCGCCGGATTCGAAGGCGTATTCGAAGTGATCGAGCCGGTGCGCAAATATTTCGTGGTGCTGGATCGGGCGGCGGCGAAATCGATCTGAGTCTTTCCGATTGCCGCTGCGGCCAATAGGGCGATCGGCAATATTTCGCCCGACGATCGCCCGAATTACGCCCTAATTTCGCCCTAATTTCGCCCGACTCCACTCCGATCGCAAAGCGAAGCTAAAATGTCCCGCCATATAGCCACACCATAACGATGGAGACAACGATGAGACTGGCGGGCAAGGTGGCAGTGGTGACCGGTGGCGGTTCCGGCTTTGGCGAAGGCATCGCCAATCTGTTCGCGCGGGAAGGCGCCCGTGTGGTGGTCGCCGATATCGACGAGGCCAAGGCCACCGGGGTGGCGCAAGCCATCGAGCAGGCAGGCGGACAGGCCCGCGCCGTGCGCGCCGACGTCTCGAAGGGCAGCGATGTGGAAGCGATGCGCGAAGTCGCGCTGGCCGCTTTCGGCGATGTCGGCATCGTCGTCAACAATGCCGGCACCACGCATCGCAACAAACCCATTCTGGAAATTACCGAAGACGAATTCGATCGCGTGCAGGCGGTCAATGTCAAAAGCCTGTATTGGACCGCGCGCCATTTCATTCCGCATTTCCGTCAACGCGGCGGCGGCGTCTTCGTCAATATCGCATCGACCGCGGCAATCCGGCCGCGTCCAGGGCTGGTCTGGTACAACGCCAGCAAGGGCGCGGTGGTGACCGCCAGCAAGGCCATGGCGGCCGAGCTCGGACCGGACAATATCCGCGTCAATTGCGTCAATCCGGTGATCGGCGCGACCGGGCTGCTGGAGCAATTCATGGGCAAGCCCGACACGCCGGAGAATCGCGCCTCCTTCCTCGCGACGATTCCGATGGGCCGGATGTCCACACCGGCCGATATCGCGGCGGCCTGCCTCTACCTGGCATCGGACGAAGCCGCCTTCGTCACCGGCACCTGCATCGAAGTGGACGGCGGCCGCTGCGTCTGACCGCTTCGCACACCGCACCGGCCGCCCACGAGGCGGCCGCATCGTCACTGTCGACATCATCGTCACGCATGACAACCATCAGGAGACAGCCATGAGTTCCAAGGATGCCGGATTCGAAGACGCAATCTACCGCAAGGTCAGCTGGCGCCTCGTCCCGTTTCTGCTGCTGTGCTACGTGGTCGCGTATCTGGATCGCGTCAATGTCGGTTTCGCCAAGCTGCAGATGCTCAACGACCTGAAGTTCAGCGAAACGGTCTATGGCCTCGGCGCAGGCGTCTTCTTTATCGGCTATTTCCTGTTCGAGATTCCGAGCAATGTGATCCTGCACAAGGTCGGCGCCCGCGTCTGGATCGCGCGGATCATGATCACGTGGGGCTTGATCTCGGCGGCGATGATGTTCGTCACCACGCCGACGATGTTCTACGTGCTGCGTTTCCTGCTGGGCGTGGCGGAAGCCGGCTTCTTCCCCGGCATCATCCTGTATCTGACGTATTGGTATCCCGCCGAACGGCGCGGGCGCACGACGACGTGGTTCATGACCGCGGTCGCGCTGTCGGGTGTGATCGGTGGCCCGCTGTCGGGCTGGATCATGCAGACCTTCGACGGCCACAATGGCTGGGCTGGCTGGCAATGGATGTTCCTGCTCGAGGGCATTCCGTCGGTGCTGGTGGGCCTGTGGGTGCTGGCCTACCTCGACGACCGCATCGGCCATGCCAAGTGGCTGACGGCCGAGGAAAAGGCCGTGCTCGAGCGCAATGTCGCCGCGGAATCCGCGCACAAGGAAGACCTGCCGGTGCGCCGCGTGCTGTCGAGCCCGCGCGTCTGGATGATGAGCGCCATCTACTTCAGCTTCGTGATGGGCCTGTACGGCATCAGCTTCTGGCTGCCGACCATCATCCGGCAGACCGGCGTCAAGGGCGCGCTCGATATCGGCCTGCTGACCGCAATTCCCTATGGCTTTGCCGTGCTCGGCATGGTGCTGGTGGCACGCAGCGCCGACCGCAGCGGCGAACGGCGCTGGCATATCGCCATTCCCGCGCTGGCCGGCGCGATCGGACTGGTGCTGTCGGTGCTGTGGTACGACCGCACCGTGCTGGCGATGGTGGGCCTGACGCTGGCGACGATCGGCATCATGACCACGCTGCCGCTGTTCTGGAGCCTGCCGACGGCCTTCCTGGCCGGCACCGGCGCGGCGGCCGGCATCGCGATGATCAACTCGCTGGGCAATCTGGCCGGCTTTATCAGCCCCTATGCGGTCGGCTGGCTCAAGGACCTGACGCAGAGCACGAACGCCGGCATGTACCTGCTCGCCGGCTGCCTGGTCGTTGGGGCCGTGCTAACGCTGCTGGTGCCGGCGCGGCTGGTATCGCGGCAGCAGGGCAGCGCGCAATACGGCGGGGCGTTGGGCACGACGCGATAAGCGCGAACGTGGTCCGTCCGCAACGGGTTGGCGCGCTCAGCGCCCGAGCTTCGGGCGGACGGTCATTTCCGCTCAGTGCGGGAGTTTCGGGCGGACCGTCAGTTCAACGCCCAGTACATCGAGCAAGGCACGTAACGTCGACAGTTTGGGATCGCTGCCGGCGCCCAAAATCTTGTATAGCCCCGAGGTCGACAGGCCGGCGGCCTGCGCCGTTTCCGCAATGTTGCCGCGCGAGCGTGCGACCGCGGCCAGTGCTTCGGCGAACAACTCGGGGTGCTTCGCATCCATCAGCGCGTCCGCAAGAAACGCCGCGCGCGCCTCATCGGTGTCGAGATACTCCGCAGGGTCGAACGTGCGATATTCCAGATCCTTCATGCTTGCGTCCTCTTGATGTCTTCCCACAGGGCTTGCGCCTTGCGAATGTCGAGCTGTTGCGTCGACTTGTTCCCGCCGCCTAGCAGGAACACCACACGCATGCCTTCACGGGCGAAGTACACACGAAAACCCGGACCGTAGTCGATGCGAAGTTCCGCGACGCCTCCACCAACCGATTTCGCGTCCCCGAAGTTGCCGACGGACAGCCGCATCAGCCGTCGAGCGATCACCGCCTTGCTGGCATCGTCCGTCAGGCCGCTCAGCCAGCGTCGGAACGCCGGGTATTCGCGGATTTCTATCATAGTGGAATATTGCACTGTAGTGGAATCGAGAGGATCGTCCAATACGCAAAGCCCTTCTATTGGGCATAGCGGAGCACTTTTCGTATGTGGGAGTGCCACATCGACCGAGACCTTCTCACGGCGTGCAGCCGAACCGCCATGCGACGAGTCGCAAAGAAAGACTTGGGGCGGAGCGCTTACGGGAATGCCAGGCGGGGTGATGTGCTGCCGCGGCCCAGACGCGGCTCGGATCCATCATCCAGCCACGATCGGCGACCAGCCGCTTTGCGGCGTGTAATCGCTGCGGCAGACCCGGCCGTCGGGCAGCACGGCGATCACCATGACGGTGTCGCCCTGTGTCACGACGGTCGCGCCGCCGGCCGGGCTGACCGCGGTGTAGGGATCGATCGCCAGCAAGGGCGACCATTCGCCGCCCGGCGCCAGCGGGCGAAATGCGGCATGCAGCAGGCCGTCCACGCTGACGGCCACCGCCACCAGCGTGTCGCCGTGCCATAGCGCCAGGCCGAGGTGGCCTTGCGCGGCGAAGGCGGGCGCGGGGCCGATCGGCACAAGCGTCTCGAACAGCAGCGGCTGCAGGCCGAAGCCGCAGGCATGGAGCAGCCCGTCGCTGCCGACCGCCACCACGGCGACGCCATCGAGCGTGCCCGCGATGCCCGGTTTGACCCCCGGTTCCATCGCCACATCGCACTGGGCGGCCACCGATTCGTGCCAGAACGTGATGGTGTTGCCCTCGGGCACGTTTCCGGCGATCCAGCGCAGCGCGCCGCCGTCGTCGATGGCGACGACATCGACGGTACGCGGCTTGCGCGACAGCATCACCGGACCCGGCGTGCGTCGGTAGGTGCTGAGCGAATCGAGTTGCACGGGGGCGGAGAAGTCGTGATTGCCCATTTCGGTGGCGTCGTACTCGACCGCGACCAACTGGCCGCTCGGCTGGATCGCGGCCACCGTCGTCAGTTCGTACAGCGGATGGCACGCCGCCACGTCGTAGCCCGGGGCGAGGCTGGCGATCTCGGTCCAATCCCTGGCGATGTCCCCGGTATTGCCGAGCGTGTCCCAGTAGTAGTACCGCAAGGTGCCGCGGACGCTGGTGACGAAGACCTCGAACACCGTGCGCAGCAGCGGTGCCGTTTCCAGCGACACCAGCAGCGCCGGCTGCGAATCGGACAGCTGGAACGGCGCGCTGTCGGGCTGCGGAAGTTCGGGGCCGGGGCCGAACAGCCGCGACCACATCCGCAGGCTCAGCCTGTCATCGGCGCCCAGTCCGACCAGCAGGGCGCTGTCGCCGGCGATGGCCGCCGCGGCCGGCGCGGGCAGGATGCGCGGCCAGCCCATATGCACCGCGATCTTGCGCAGGTCCGGCATGCCGCCGATATGGCCCGGCGGATCGGACGCGGCAGGCGTGCAAAGCGAAGGATTGCGCAGCAGTTCCCGGATACTGGTGGGAAAGAGAAACTGCCCATCCCTGGCCGCCTGCATGCCCTGGATCGCGCAGACCACGCCGGCGATGACCGCCGATGCGCCCGAGGTGCCGCCGAAGGTGTGATAGGGATAGACCGGATCGTCGTACGGGCCGCGTGCGCCCTCGAAATCGGCGAAGCAGTCCACGCGTGCGCCGAAGGTCGAACCGCGCCGCCAGGGTTGCCGCACGCCGTCCACCGGCGCTGCCTGTGTCGCGCCGCCGACCAGGATGGCCAGCGAATCGCGGAACACCGGCTTGGCCGGATTGATGTGATCGCATTGAGGCCGGGCATCGAGGTCGTCCCCGGAGTTGCCGGCGGGCTCGACCACCGTGATGCCGAAGAAGACCAGCAGCTGGATGGTCTGCTGAACCTTCTTCGATAGTTCCAGCGGCAGGGCCGGGTCCTTGCCGGGAAGCGACAGCCAGGGCCGCGGGCTGGCCAGCTCGATCAGCACGACGCCGCCGGGCCGCACCGCATCGCCGGCGATCAGCAGCGCGGCGTCCAGCCAGTGCAGCCCATCGGCCCGCATCGACGTCACCACATGCGCATGCGCCTCGGGCGCGATGCCGACCATGCCGCCGCCGTTGTCGGGCGCCACGACAATACCCAGCGCGGCCGTGCCGTGGTTCCGGTCATCCTGGTCGCCCACGCCGAAGACCGAGACCCGCGCGACCGGCACGCTGGCCAGCTCGATATGCTGCAGGTTCCAGTCGTGCTCGAGGTCGACCACGTTGACGCCGCGGCCGGTACCGCCGGCCACGCGCCAGGCGTAGTAGGCATCGATGCCGCCCGGCGCCGCGGCCAATTGCGGGGACACGATCGCATCCTCGTTGGTGCCATAGGCGATACGCCCGGCGGGATACGCGGGCATTCGCGGCTCGGCCCATTCGACGAACGGCAGCGCGTACAGCAGGGCCGTCAGCGCTTCCACCTGCGCCGCCTCGCATGGCACCTCGAACCATGCAAAGGGGTCGGGCGGCTCCCCCGCCCAGCATCCGCGCCGCGTCGACCATATGGGCCAGCAAGGGGATCTGCTCGGCCGGAAAGCCCGGGTCGAGCCGCAGCCCGGGATAGCTGGCCGCGATCTCGTCCCACCATGGCCTGAGCTCGCCCAGATACTGCTCGGCGCCGCTCTCGTACGGCAGCACGAAGCCGTCGAACAGCTTCACGTCGACATAGGCCTCAGCCATCGCCGTCTCCCGGCGGCACGTCCTCTTCCGCCATCACGTCGAAGCGCAGATGCGAGACGGGTGGCCCCGCCAACGGCGCACGGCTGCGTTCGACCCACAGCACCGGGTGTCCTTCGGTATCGCGTGCGAGGCGGGCGCGACGGCGCAGCGAGACGCCGCTGCTGGCGATCGCCTCGGGCGCGATCTCGTGGCCGCGCCCGAAGCCGGGGCCCGACGGCCCGCCGATCAGCCGCGATGCCGGACCGGGCCGCACGCGCGGCAGCACGCCGCTCAGATCGGCCACCAGCCCCTGTTGCCAGTCGCCATGGACCCCGTCGGGGCCGGTACGCCGATACGGATGCCAATGCGTCGGCAGGGTGGTCGATGGCAGATAGCGGAACTGGCGCGACCCGGTGCGCGTGGTCTCGCGCGCGGCCGCCTCGCTGGTGTCATCCGGCAGCAGCACGCGGCCGTCGGCGCGCAGCTCCACGGCCCAGGCCACGTTGGCGTCCTCGTCGATGCCGAGCGAGACGTCGTCCAGCCAGGGGCCGGCATGCGGTGCCACTGCGACGGGCCAGATCAGCAGCGCGCCGGCCTCCATGCCGGTGGTGCGGAACAGCGACCAGGCCTGCGGGCCGTCCGCCGGGGGCGGCGCCAGCGTCCACGTATCGTCGAAGCTGTCGTGCACCACCGTCTCGCGCAGCGTCACCAGCATGCCGGACGAGGGCGGCCGCTTGCCGCCCGCGGTCGGCGGTGGCTCCGGCACCGGAAACCAGAACCAGTCGTCGGCATGGGCCAGCGCCACATCGAGCAGCAGCGCGGTGCCCAGATGCGAGCGGTCCGGCGAGAAGGCGCCCAGGTCCACGGCACCATCCTCGATCTGCCACCAGCGCGGATGCGGCGCGCCGGGGTAGGACAGGCGGCTGACCAGCAGTTGCCGCGACGAGGTCATCGACGCCGACGTGCCTCCATTCGTGCCCGCGTTCGTGCCCCCGTTCGTGCCGCCGTTCGTGCCGCCGTTCGTGCCGGCGTCCGCGCGCAGCACCGTACCGCCCGCGTCGGCGGAATACCAGTCCACGTCGCCGCCATCGTGATCGCGAATTTCCAGGCCGCGCGTGCCCGCGCTGAAGTGGGCATCGTGCGTCAGCCGGCGCGACGACCAGTTGTCGGCGGGCGGCGATGGCACCTCGTTCCACAGCGCATGGCCGGCGAGCAGCCCCGCGGTGAAGATCGCGCGGCCGTCCAGTTCCTCCGACATGGCGTCGTAAGGCGGCGGCAGCGGACCGAGGCGCAAGGTCCGCAGGCGCTGCGGCGCGAGCGCTGGCAACAGCGGCGCGGCGGCGCGGCCCAACCGCACGCGCCGGCCGATGGTCCACCAGTCGCCGGGCTCGGCCTCGACCAGCGCCTCGGCCGGGATGCGCGCCGGATCGAGATCGGGCCGGCGCGGCGCATAGCGCAAGGGCTCATGGGTGACGCTGACCGCCACCGCGAGCGGGCTCGATACGTCTTCGCCCTGCAGCTCGCCGAGCTGCCATTGCCGCGTCAGGAACCAGACGGGATCGGCGACGCGTGCACGCAGGCCGCGATGGAAGTCCGTCGGCGGGCTGAGCGGTTCGAGGCGGAAGTGCAGGGACATGGCGGTCTCGATCGGTGGGCTGTGAGCGGTCGTCGCCGGCCGGCGCGTGCGGTCAGGTCCAATGGCTCCAGAACATCTCCGGCAGGGAGGACAGCGCCGCCGGCGTCGCGACCCGGCTGCCCGGCCGCGGACGGCAGGCGCGGGCACGCGCGAGCTGCCGCGTCTCCAGCACCAGCGCCGCCAGTTCCGCGTCGCTCAGGCGCCGGCTCCCGTCAGGCGGCACGGCGAGCAGCACCGCCTGCGGCGCGCGCGACTTCGGGCCGTTGAAACCGAATGCCGCGCTGGTGGTGTGCCGAGTCGACGGGATCGCGTCCTGCCAGGCGTCGAGGCCGGCGATCGCGACGGTCGCCATGCTGCCGGCCAGCGCGGCCGAGTCCGGCCCGTAGGCCACCACCACCGGCCCTGCAGCACTCCACGGATCGCCCGAGCCATCGGCGGTCCGCACGGCGGCGCGCCACGGCTGCGTCGCGGGATCGAGTTGCCAGGCCTCCAGGCTTGCCAGACGCGGACGCACGGCGGCAACGATCTCGAGCCATTCGCGGTCGGTGCGCGGGCGTCCTTCGTCGTCGCGCATCGCGGCGCGCAGCGGACCGACGGCCAGCGACGGCACCAACGGCAGCACCGGCAGGCGAGCGTGGCCGACGAGGGCACGAATCGATTGCCGCAGGCCGCGCACGCTGTTGGCTTCGGCTTCGGCTTCGGCTTCGGCTTCCGGCGCGGCCGCCAGGCGGGTCTGCAAGCGCGCCAGCGCCTGCGCCAGCGGCTCGGCATCGTCGGCCTGCACGGCGCCCCAGGCGCGGCATTGCGCAAGGCACCATGCCACCGCGGCGGGGTCGTTCCAGATCGGCCGCGGCGAGCGCGGCCAGCAGCGAGGTCAGCCGGTTCCGCAGCGTGCTCAGCCGGGCCGCCAGATCGGCCACCATCGCATCGCGCAACGGCGAGGCGGGCGCAGCGTCGTCGTCGCGGCCATCGACCGCACCGGGCAGCGGCGGATCGCTGTCGCCGCCGCCGAGCAGCTCGGCGAGGCGCGTGGCACGGGCCAGCTTGTCGGCGCCGGTACCGGATGCAAACGGCAGCGACGCATCGCGCTCGCCGCGCAGGCGCTGCGTCAATTCGCCCGGCGACAGCGCGAGTGCCTCGATGCTATGCAGGCCGAGATCGGCCAAGGTCACGGTATCGGCACCGATGGTCCAGGTCCAGCCGCTGGCAGCGCCCAGTTCCCGCTCGAGCAGGCTCGCAAACGCGGGATCGGCGAGAACGGCGGGCGGCGCACCCGCCTCCGCGGCATTGCCCGGCGGCAGCACGGCCCACACCGAGACGCGCACGCTGCCGGCCTGCCGCGGCGTGCGCATGGCCCGCAGTTCGGGCGGCGGACCGAGGCCCGCCGCGGCTTCCATTGCCGCGTTGCCCATGCCGCCATGACCGGAGACCAGCGCATGGATGCCGTCGGTCACCAGCAGGTCGGCATAGGTGTCGAGCGCCGCATCGCAGGTCGCCAGCGCATCGCGCACGCCGGCCGGCAGCGCCGGCGGCGCGGGATCGCCCGCCTGAGGCCGGAACAGCAGCCGCAGCACGCGCGCGCCGTCGCAGCATCGCGTGCCGGCATGCGTGTCGCGCATCGGATAGTCCTCGCGCAGTTTGCGCACGGTATCCCAGTCGCCGACGATGCGCTCGACCTCGAGGCCCAGCGCCTCGTAGGGATGCACGCCGAGCCGGACACGCTCGGCCAGACGCATCGCGGCGCGAACCTTGGCCGAATCGATCTCGATCTTCCAGCGCGCATCGCCGGGATGGCGGACCGCCGCATCGCGCAGCAGCGCGGCCGTCATCGCCTGCGCGTGCGACGGCGCGTGCAGCAGCCCGGCGGCGGTGGGGCCGGGCGGCAGGCCATGGCCCGGATTGGCCGCATCGTAGGGCGCCGGCGCATCGACCCAACCGTATACGCCGAGCCGCCACGGCGCCCGCGCGTTCTGCAGCTCGCGCAGGCGCGAATGGGCAAGGCCGGTGATCCACGGATCCACGCGATGGCTGGCCGTATCCAGCGCGGCCAGCACGCCGCCGAAGACGCCGTCGGGATCGTCGGCGTAGGCCCGCACCAGCGCGACCAGCGCCTCGATGCCGCGCCAGCAGCGCTTGGCCACGCGCTGCGCGCCGGGGTCGGGCGAAGCAAACAGGTCGTCCAGCTGCGGTTGCGATGGCGTGCCCGGATAGCCGCGCTGCACCAGATCGATCAGCGCATCGGTGCCCGCCTGCAGGGGCAAGGGCGTGTGCGGGTCGACGGGCTGGCCGGCGTCGATGGCCTCGCGCGCCTGGCCGACGCTGGCGCGCAGCAGGCACAGCGATTCGAAGATCAGATGGCCGAGCAGGCCCAGCTTGCGGTCCCAGCGGTACGGGAAGGCTTCGCCCTCCATTTCCAGCAGCAGGCGCAGGGTGTCGGGGTCGTCGGCGTCGGCTTCCGGCGTGCTGGCGGGCAGATGCGCCTGCTCCGTGAAGGCGCCCAGCGGCGATAGCGGCGTCTTGCGCCCGGCCAGGGTCGATGCCGTCTCCCGCTCCCAGGCGCTCGGCTCGAGCGGCGGCAGGCCGCGCATCGCACGGATCGCGTTGACCACCGGCAGCGGCGAGGCGAGGCGAACGGCCCAGCGGCGCGTCGGCGTGTCCTCGCCCAGCAGTTCTGCCGCCCGCTGCGCGGACGCGCCCACCACGGTGCCGGGATGGATCGCGGCGTCGGCCGCGGCCGCATCGCGCCACGGGCCGGCCCAGTCGCGAATCTGTCCCGCCGTGATGTTTTGCCCGGTCCAGCCGGCTAGCACGGTGGCCGGCAGCAGGCCGTAGGGCTGCGAGCCGACGCGGATCGCCGGATACGGCCCCTGCGGCGCGAGCCACGCCTGCGCCCATTCGGCCAGGCGCGCTTCGTCTTCGCCGGCGCCGATCACATCGCGCAGCGCGTGGCCCCACAGCACGGGCCACAGCGCGTGCACGACCAGCCGATCGTATCCGCTGGCGCCGATGTCGCCGCCTTGCAGCTTGATCGGAACGGCATCCGGCCCGGCCAGCGCCTGCATCACGGCGGCGGACGCACTGTCCGCGGCCGGCGGCGCATCGTCGATGCCTTCCCATGCGGCCGCATTGCCGCCGGGGTTGCTGCCAGCATTGCTGCCGGTGTTGGCGGTGGCTTCGCCATCTACCGTATTGGTCGGCGTCCCCGGCCGCAGCACCGACAGCCGTCCGGTGACGGCGTGCATCGCGATCAGCGGTTCGGGAGAGGCGTCGCCCATGCCGGCCACCACGATGGCATCAAGCCCGGGCGCCTGCGCGCCGGGCGGGAAGGAGATCTCGATCGCCAGCCCCACCGCCCTGGCGACCTCGAAGGAGGTCCACCACGTCCGCGGCAGTTCGCCGGTGGCGGCAGGGGTCTCGAACGCGGTCAAGCCGAGCTGTTCGGCAATCCGTTCCCGGTTCGGATGCATGGTGCCGGCCAGCGTAGGCGCGCCTGCTTGCCCGGTCTCGACGAACCAGACGTGGATCGCGGGCGGCAGGCCGTAGGGCCGATGCGTGTCCGGCCAAGCCGAGGGATCGCGCGGCTGCGCCGTGCCGCGGTCGGTGCGCGGCGCGGGATCGGCCACGATCGCAACGCTGCGTCGCAGCCACAGCGCGCGTTCGGCCCCGAGCCGCGCGCACAGCATGCGCCATTGCATGCCGGCATCCGCAGGGAACTGGCGCAGCACGTCGTCGTAGAGATCGAGCTCGGCCGGCGACGGCGCGATGGGCCGGCGCGCCATCGAGAATTCGTCGGGCCATACGCGCAGCCGCAGCATCCAGCCGGGCCGGGTGCCGTCCGGCGCGTAGAAGCGGGTTTCGATGCGCAGGGGCGCCAATACCTCGACGGCGCTCATGCCAGCTCCAGCTTGCCGATCATCACGCGCACCGGTGGGGCAAAGGTCTCGAAGCCGTAGGCCGCGCCGTCGGCGACGGTGCCGGTGGGCCGGTCCTGATCGTCGTGCCGGCTGTAGAAGCGGTAGCCGGCCGGCGGCTCTTCCAGTACCACCCAATAATTGGCCAGATCCGCCGGGGCCACGTTGAAGGCGAAGAACGCGACGTCGGGGCCGATCCTGCCGGGGAACGTCGGGAATTGCTTGCGCGACTCATCGAGCGGCTGGTCCGCGGGCGGCACCGTCCAATCGGCCTCGGCCCGGTACAGATACACCACCGTGTCCGGATAGCGCCGGAACAGCGGGGTCTTGAACAGCACGACCGCCTCGCTGGCTCGCGGGGTCGGCGTCAGCGCGGACCCGCCCAATGCCGTATCGGCGGGCCAGTTGCGGATCGGATGGATATCGAACTGGCCGCCGGTGCGCTGCCAGAACTTGCGCAGCGGCGACCAGCGCGGGGCGATCGGGAAATTGCGCCAGCGCAGTTCGCCCAGCGCCTGGTGATTGGCGCCGACCAGCACGCCCTCGACAAAGGCGGGATGCGTGGCCAGGCCCACCACGCGGTCCTGCTGCAGATCACCGATGCCGGGCAGCATCCAGTCGGGCGCGGCCTCATTGAGGAATTGCCAAAGCGGCAGATCCAGCTCGGGTTCGATTTCGACGGGGCCGATGTCGACGATGCCGGGCAGGGTGGCAAGCACGCGATTGACCACGGGCGGGCGCGCGGCGAAAGGGTCGACGGCATCGGCGACGCGTTGGCCCAGCAGGTTCAAGTCCACCGGCCGGCAACGGGGGCGGCTTGCCGCGAGCGTGTCGATCCATTGTCCCGTGGCGGCCTCGTCGATCGTCTGCCCCGGTTCGCGCACCGCGCGAATGACCTTCTCCGGATCGACGCGGCCATCGGCGTAGGGCGTCAGCGCATCGAGCGCGGCGGCAAGCCGGTTCAGGTCCTTCGTCGTTTCGCTGTCCATCAGCAGCCGGAACAGGTCGTCGGCCTGCCGCTCGTCGTCGAAGGCGCGCCGGACCGCGTCCTTCAATATGGGGCCGGCGTCGCCGGGCGGCATGTGCCAGATCGCATCGGGATCGTCGGGCGCCACGGGGCACGCGGCGGCCGCTTCGAGCAGCACGCGATGGGGAATGACGCCGTCGCGGGTCAGCGCCGAGCGCGCCGGGCCCGGACGCAGCGCACGCCGCGCGGCCGAGGACCAGATCGCCGGCACCATGCCGGGCGTGCGGCCGGTCAAGGCCGACGACACCGTCTGCTGCGCGTTTACCGGCATGCGGCCCAGCATGGCGCCGAGCACCGCCAGCTTGTCGACGGGATCGGGCGGCATATGGCGGAACCACAGCGAGCGCGAGACCTCGACCCCGAGCGCGACGTTGCCGATGCGCTCGCGTGCGATCGCCAGATCGCCGGCACGTGTGGCGGCGGCCTTGGCGATGCGGTCCTGCCATACGATGGCGGCCCATGCGCCGAGGCCGGCCGCGCCGCGATGGCGGGGATCGGTATGGAACTGCGCGCTCCATCCGGCCGCCGGCGTCGTGCCCGGCATCGTGAACGGCGCGTGGTAGCGCGGCGAGGTCAGCAGCCAGCGGCCCGGCGGCATGGGCGGCATCGCCGTGAGCGCGGCGGTTTCCGCGGCGAGCCAGGGGGCGACCGGATCCGGCGGCGCGCCCACCATGCTGACCCGTTGCAGCGCGCCGCCCATCGCGAGTGCCACGGTGGCGGGCTCGCCGGCCGCGGCCGGGCCGCGCCGCCGGCAATGCAGCTTCGCGCGCCCGAAGTCCTCCTTCAGCTCGCCGTCGGCCGGCGTGCGCAGCCGCCTGGCGATCTCGCCGAAGTCGCCGCCTTCGCCGGTCCGAAAGCCCCAGCTGTCGTAGCACGTCACGCGCACCGGCTGTCCCGCCACGACCGGCCACGCATCGCGCAGCGTGCCGTCGGGCTCGACCACGTAGGCGGGCACCACGCAGGCGACGTAGGCTGTCTGGGGTTCGAACTTCTTCGGGCTCAGGATGCGGCTGTACCAGTCGCCGTCGATCTCATGCACATGGGCCCACTGGTGCGAGGCATCGAGCCGATGATCGGCCTGCGCCTGGGGGGGACAGCGTGACGCGGCCATCGCGGCCGGGCACGACGTCGGTGGGCAGGCCCACCACCAGCACCAGCCATGGCCGGATCGCGGCGGGCAGGCGCGAATCGGGCGAATACCGCCACGGCAGGTCCAGCGTATCGGCGTGGCTCAATTCGACCAGCGCGCGCTTGGTGTTCTCTGCATCGGACGCGCCCGGCGGCGGATAGCGCCGGGTGATCGCCCGGGGCGCCAGCCGTTGCACATCGCCCGGCCCGAACAGCTCGTAGGGGGGCGGGCGCGGTGATCGAGCGGGGCGTCCCACTGAGGACGATTTCCTCCAGCGTCAGCGTGGCGCCGGCCTGCAGCCGTCCCGCCACCACGTTGCCGTTGGCGCCGTGGCGCAGCGCGGTGACCTGCCAGGAATGGAACTTGGCCATGCTCAGACTCCGGACAGGTCCACCGGCGACAGCAGTTCCGCCATCGGCACCGCTCCGCCGGTGCTGTTGCCGCGGGCGAAGGCATGCGCCGCGGTGGCGCTGGTGTAGCTCGCCAATTCCGTGGGCGGGACCGTGGCCCACACTTCGCGGGTGGCGTGGATCAGTTGCGCGGTACTGCCAAGCGCCGGGGGACGATGGCTGGCCGCGACCAGATGGGCGATCGCCCGCAGATCGGTGCGCGCTGCGACCTTTGCGTCCTGCAGTTCGGGCGGGATCACGACGAGTTCGACCTCGCGCGTGTCGTCCACGTGCGTGCTGTAGTGCGCCGCGCCGCTGCTCAGCACCACGCCAGCATCGAGCATGTCGAACGGTGGCCGGTTCAGCTGTTCGGCCTCGTTCAGGTTGCAGTAGTGGCCCGGCGCGAAACGTTCGGTGACCGGATCGCCCGGCGTCACCACGCGCACGCCGGCGCGCGCCGGCAGCGGCAAGCCGTCGACGCGGTCGATCGGCAGGCCCAGCGGCGCGCGACGTTGGGACCATTGCAGGGCGCCGGTCGGCGGCACGGCGGCAACGCCCGGGCGCGTGGGGCGCGGGGCTAGCACCACGGCCGGATCGTCGATCGATGCGGCCCGCACATTGCCGGCCCGCACGATCTCCTGCTGCACGATCGTCAGCAGTTCGCCGGGGCTGGCCGCCATATCGGCCGGGCCGCTGCCCAGCGTAAAGGTCTCGTCCCAGGAGACGTCAAACAGGAAGGTCTCGATGGTCAGCCGGCCACGAATGACCAGCGGCCCGGGACCGGACACGGTGCCGTCGAGCCGCACGCCGCCGAAGCTGAAGCCGCCGGCGCTCACGTCGAAGCCCGCGGAGGCATTGGCAACGAAGGCAAACGGGCGGAACTGCACCAGCGCATCGAGCTGCAGGAAGCCATGCGCGGTCAGCCCCATCGAGAACGTGATGTCGAAGCGCCCGCCGAGCTGAATGGTGTTGCTCGTGAACGCCAGATAGCCTTCGGCGCGGATCGACAGCGGCCCGCCCAGCGTTTGCAGCGACAGTCCGACGCGGCGCAGCGCCGGCAGCTGTGCCGGCTCGGGATTGAAGCCCGGGTAGAAGCCGCCGATCGACACCACCGCATACGCCTGGCTGCCCCAGTGCAGCCGCATCGCGGCATCGCCGTAGACCGAGAAGACGCCGAGCACATGGCTGTCGACCAGGCTGGCGTCGATCGATACCAGCGCCTGCGCCGGATCGACGATGCCGAGCAGGTCCAGCCGCAGCTGCACCAGCCCCGGCACGCCGGGGATGCCGGCGCGGGCGACGCCGAGCAGCACGACCTTGCCGCTCGGGACCTCGGCCACGAGACCCAGATCGAGCGACAGGAAGCTGCCCGCGCCGGCCGACAGCCACGCGAGCCGCAAGGTCGGCGCGATCAGATGGTGGTCGCGGAACGCCGGAAAGAAGCGCCGCAGCGCTTCGATCGCGACGCTGGGGTTCGCCGGCGGGCGCGTGGCCAGCAGCGTGTCGGCCGCCGCGCCGGTCCGCACGGCCAGTGCGAGCGCGTCGGTATCGGCGCGACGGTGCACGCCGACCAGTCCGCCGACGCGGTCCAGCGAGAAGCCGAAGGACAGCTGGATCGGCGGCATGAACGCCACGCCCATCAGCGCCAGAAACGACGGCACGCCGTCCGGCAAGGCGTTCGAGCACCGCCGATGCGCTGACCGACACGGCGCCCAGCGGCACGTTGAGCGCGCCGCCGAAGCCGGCGGACGCAGGCAGGCGCACGATCGCGCCGCCGCCCGGCAAGCCGCCCCCCGAACGGGGGAGGGCAGCGAGACGGCGATGCCCGACGGTTGCTGCGGCCCGACGGTGAACGGCGGCAGCGTGGTGTTGTCCGGCAGCTTGGGCTGCAGCACCAGCGACGACGAGGAAAGCGCGAGCTTCAGCGGGCCGAGCGGCAGTTCGCCATTGAGGCCCTGCGGGCTGTCCCAGTTCAATGCGCCCACCAGCTCCTGCAGGCCCGGGATATCGGGCAGGCCTTCGAGCAGATAGCGGTGCAGATGCGCGGCGATTTTGTCGCGCGCGGCGGTCCAGGCGTCGACGGCCGCCGTCCAGGCGCTCGCGGACGGCGCCTGCTGCGCGAGCAGATCCAATTGCTGTGCGGCCGCCTGCAGCGCATCCAGATCCGCGGTGGGAGCGGCCGGGCCGAGCGCACGCCGCAGGCTGTCCCCCCAACTCCACCGCGTATCGGATGACTTCGCTGCTGGCCATGCGTCGTGCCCTGGCGTACTGCGTCGATCGAGGACCGCCCGGCCAGGCCGGGCGAGCAGGCGGTCCGTGCGATCCGGGTGGGGCAGTGCCGCTCGGCACCCCCGATGCCTCACACGATGGAAGGACAGGGACGTCTTATCTGAGGCGACGGCAACGATGGACGCAAATGAATTCTGTGCAGGTCTGGTCCGCGCGCGGTTTTATTCGTATCAGGGCTGAAACAGTGCGATGGCCGCGGCGTTTGCGCGCGCGGCCATCGATGCCGCCTTGGCGGGGACGAGTGGCGGGGGCCACTAGCGGCGAGCCGTGCGCCGCCGCTCCCGCCAGATCAACGCGCCATGGACCAGGCCCGCCGCAAGGCTGGTCTGCCCGCTGTAGTGCACCAACCCGAGCGCCCAGCCGCGGTGGCCCACCAGGACCCACAACGCGAGCAGCAGTCCCAGCCAGCCGGCGGTGCGCAGCATGCGCGTGCGCGAGCGTGGCAGCAGAACGTCAAACACCGCTTGCTGATGCCGCTCCATCGCGAGGGCCAGCGCGCCGAACGCGACGATGCAAAGGATGAAGGCGAGCAGGTCCATCATGCGCGGTCCTCCGACAGCGTGGCAGGAGCGGAGGTGGTGGCGGTGGCGGTGCTCGCGCGCGTTCTTCTGGCCGGCTTGATCCGCGGCCGATGCCGGGCGGTGCGCAGCGCCAGCATCGCGTGCAGCGCGGCCAGGGCCCACATCATCAGATCGAAGCCGGCAAACACCCAGTCGCCGTCGGCCACGCTGCGCCACAGGCCGCGGTCGGTGGTCAGCGCGTTGAGGACGGGCAGCAGCGCCAGCAGCGCGGCACCCAGCCACAGCAGTTCGATCCACGCCTTGCGCGCGGGACGCAGCAGCGCGACCAGCAGCGTCGCCGCCCACGCGATGAAGAACAGGTGGATCTCCCAGGCGCCGCGGGCCGCGAGCTCCGCCGGCAGCAGGCGATTGGCCCACAGCATCGCCGTCATCGCAACGGAAAGCCCGGCGATCGCGGCGATATTCAGACGCTCGACCAGCCAGAAACCGAAATACGGCCGCTCCGGATCCGGCAGCTTCTGGCGACGCTTGACGGTCCACATCACCAGACCCGTGCCGACCATCGCCGTGCCGGCGAGACTGACGATGAAGTAGAGCCAGCGCAATTGCAGATCGCTGAATCGCCCCAGATGCAGCGCATACATGACGCCGCGCACCTCGGCCGCCGGGCCGACGCTGTCGCGCGTCTCCAGCAGCTTGCCGGTGGCGCCGTCGAACACCAGGTACTGCGGGCTCATCGACACGCGCGCGGCCTCGCCGCGCAGCACGGTGACGCGGGCCGACGCATCGCCGGCATGGGCGATCGTCACCCGGCTGATGTTGTGCTGGCCCCAGCGCACCTGGGCCTGGCGCACCATGTCATCGATCGGCGCGAGCGGAGCGGGGATGCCGCTGGGTTTGCCGGGCGGCGGCGACGCATTCAGCTGCGCCGTCAGCTGCTGCCGCTCGGCCGGCGTCTTGAAGGCTGCCTGCTGGCCCCATGGCATGTACATCGCCATCAAGGTCACCAGGCCGGTATAGGTGATCATCAGGTGGAAGGGCAGGCCGAACACCGACAGCGCGTTGTGCGCATCGAGCCAGGAGCGCTGGCCTTTGCCCCAGCGGAAGGTGAAGAAGTCGACGAAGATCTTCTTGTGGGTGATCACGCCGCTGACGATCGCCACCAGCATGAACATCGCGCAGAAGCCCGCCAGCCAGCGACCCCACAGCACCGGCATGTAGTGGAACTGGAAGTGGAAGCGATAGAAGAACTCACCGCCGTGGGTCTCCCGCGCCGCGACCTTCTGGCCCGTGGCCGGGTCGAAGGTGCCGCTGTCGAACGTGCGCTTGCCGGGTGGGGCGCCCACCGTGCGCCAGAACGCGCTGACCACGTTGTGCCGGTCCGTCGGCATCTCCATGCCCCACAGCGGGCTGCCCGCGGCGACGGTCGCCAGCGTGTCGGCCACGCGCTGCGCGGCCGCGGCGGGATCGGGCACTTCGAGCTGATGCGCCAGTTCCGGGCGCATCCATTGGGAGATCTCGTCCTTGAAATAGCTGACCGTGCCCGTCAGGAACATCGCGTAGAGAATCCATCCGACCAGCAGGCCGGCCCACGTATGCAGGTCCGACATGGTCTGGCGGATGCCGCGGCCCTTGGCGGCGATGTCGCTGTGGTTGTCGATGACGTTGCGCGGCGTCACCGTAGACTTCGCGGCGGACTTCATGATGCGCTCCCTCCCACGCCGGCATACCAGGCCGCCAGCAGCAGCGGGACGGCCGCCACCAGCAGTCCGGCCCATGCGCGCCGCGCGCTGCGTACCGCGAACACCCAGATCACGGCGCCCGCATAGATGGCGAAACTGGCCAGCATGCCGGTCAGCACGGCTTGCGGCTTGCTGATCGGCAGCGCCAGCGCGGCGACGCTCGCCAGCGCGGCCAGCGCATAGCCGCCCAGCACGGCGGCGACGATGCGCGAAACGAGCGAGCCGATCTTCAGGGCTCGGGGCACGGCAGCTTGCATTTACTGTTTGGCCTTCTTGTCGGCGTTGGGTGCGGGGACGGCCGGCACCGCGGGTACGGCCGGCAGGCCGTCGGGTTTGACATAGGTCAGCGTGCTGACATAGTCGACGCGATGATATCGCTCGGGCCCGGCCTGTCCCTGGCGCTCGCCCGGGGTGTCGTCCTGATGGCTGACCTCGGCGACGTAGACGCCTTGCCACGGCATGTCGAAGGCGACCTTGCCGTGCTCGTCGGTCTGCTTCTCCTTGGCCCAGCCCGACTGCGTCACCAGCGCGACCTTAACCTTGGGCAGCGGCTTGCCGCGGAAGAACACCTGCAGCTCCCCGGCCTTGCCCGCCGGCACCACGTCAAGGACCAGCTTGGGCGCCTGCGGCGCGAGCTCCGTCACCAGCCGCGCGGCGGGGAAATACCAGCCGGTCAGCTGCTGGTCGCCGCGCTTGAACGGGTACAGCGGGTAGTGGGGCGCCTGCGCGACGATCGCGTCGCCGCGCTTGGCCTGGAAGGGCAGGGTATAGCCGTCGCCGGTCTTGACGCCGTCGGCGGCCTGCTCGCCCTTGGCCGAGAGCAGCGCGGCGCTCGGCACGCCAAGCTTGTCCAGCGTGCCGGGCGAGACCTCGCGCAGGTTCTCGGCGAATTCGCCGAAGCGGACGCTGGCGTTCTGGCCAGGCGCCTGCTCGATCCAGATCTGGTGCGAATGCGCCGCGGTGGCGAAGGCCATCAGGGCGACGGCAAGCGATGCGTAAGGTTTCATGGGATAGCCCTTAGAAGTCGAATTGCGCCGAGAGCATCAGCGTGCGGGGAGCGGCCACGGTGACATAGGTACCGCTGGCCAGCCAGTGGTTGTCGTTGAACAGGTTCAGCACATTGGCGCGCAGCACCACCGGCGTGCTGCCGACGCGGGTGCGATAGCGGGCGCCGATGTCGTAGCGGGTATAGCTGGGCAGGCTCAGCGTATTGGCCGCGTTGAAGTACATCGACGAGGTATGCAGCATGCGGCCGGACAGGCTCAGGCCCTGCACCCACGGCGTATCCCAGTCGACCCCGAGGTTGAAGGTCCGCTTGGGCACGTTGTTGGCGTCCTTGCCGTCGTTGACGCCGCCGGCGGTACGGGTCAGCTTGGCGTCGAAGAAGGTGGCGCTGGCCATCAGCCGCAGGCCGCGCATCACCTCGCCATACGCCGACAGCTCGAGGCCGCGGTTGCGCTGCTCGCCGTCGAAGCTGTAGATGTTGGTGGCCGGGTCGGTGACGGCGCTGGGGCGCTCGATCTGGAACACCGACACGGTGGTGGTGACGCGGCGGCTCCAGTCGACCTTGACGCCGGCCTCGTATTGCTTGGACTTGTACGGCGCGAACACCTCGCCCGCGTTGGCGGTGCCGGCCGGGGCGACGCCGCCGCGCGTCAGGCCCGCGGTGTAGTTGCCGTAGACCGAGACGTTCGACAGCGGCTTGATCACGATGCCGGCGAGCGGGGGAGACCGCGCTGTCGTCGTACTTGCCAGTCTGCACGCCGGCGGTGAAGTTCTCCAGCGCCACGCGCTGATGGCGCAGGCCGCCGGTGATCAGCACGCGATCGTCGGCGAAGGACAGCGTGTCGGTCAGCGAGAAGCTGGTCAGTTCCGTTTCCGAAGCACGCTGCGCATCGCCGCGGATGCCGCGCACCGGGGGAATCGGCACGGGGTTGTAGATGCTGGAGGGCACGCCGTCGGCGGCCGGATTGGCCAGATAGAAGTTGCCCGCCTCCTGATCGAGCCGCGTGGCGCTGAACGTCACGGTATGGCCGACGTTCCACGTGGCAAAGCTTGCGCGCGCGCCGACCTCGGCGGTCCGCGTCTTGCTGTACGCGTCATACCAGGCGTTGTTGACGGTGAAGTTGCCCTGCGCGTTGAGACGGCCCGACGGGAAGTCCTGATAGGTCGACCCCTCGTGATAGCCGGCCGCGCCCCACACCATCAGGTTCGGCGCGATGTCGTACTCGACGCGGCTCATCACGGCCGTGTCGTGCAGGTTCAGTTTCGTGCCCGGATAGAAATTGCGGTGGCCGGAGGGGGGCTTCGGGGATGGCGGTTACCGTCGGCAGGAAACCGATCTGCGGACGGAAGTTGTCGATGCCCTCGTGCTGGCTGTAGGCGTCCAGCGACCAGCGCAGCTTGCGGCCGCGATAGTCCAGGCCGATCGCGCCGACGGTCTGTTCGGCGCGGCCGTCGTCCAGCGTCGTCTTGCCGTTCTGATAGGCGCCGTTGAAGCGCACGCCCCATTCCTTGTCCTGGCCGAAGCGTCGGCCGATGTCCGCCTGCACGCCGAGCTGCGACTT
Source organism: Cupriavidus sp. H18C1 (assembly GCF_049311595.1). NCBI lineage: Bacteria > Pseudomonadati > Pseudomonadota > Betaproteobacteria > Burkholderiales > Burkholderiaceae > Cupriavidus > Cupriavidus sp. H18C1. The sequence continues at coordinate 1,680,233 of NZ_CP186009.1, read as the reverse complement.
GCTCTGGAAGCTGCCGGTCAGGCGCGTCAGCGGTTCGTCGCCGGCGCGCTTGGTGACGACGTTGATCGCGCCGCCGATGCTGCCGCTCGGGCCGATGCCGTACATCAGCGTGCCCGGGCCCTTGAGCACCTCGACGCGCTCCATCATCAGCGTGGGCATCCGGTTCGCGGACGCCATGCCGTAGAGGCCGTTCAAACCCACGTCGCCGCTCGACACGGTATAGCCGCGGATCTGGAAGTCCTCGCCGAAGCCGCCGCTGGAGGTCAGCGTGCGCACCGAAGCTTCGCTGACGACCACGTCCGCCAGCGTGCGGGCCTGCGTGTCCTGCAGCATCTCGGCGGTGTAGTTGGTGGTGCTGAACGGCACGTCCATCACGTCGGCCGTGCCCAGCACGCCCAGGCCGCCGCCGCGCGCGACCTGGCCGCCGGCATACGGGGCCGGCAGAGCGCCGTCGCTGGCGGAGGCCACCACGGTCGCCGTGGGCAGCATCGCGACGCCATCGCCGGCATCCGCGGACCGCGGCGCGGCATTGACGACATAGGTGCCGTTCGCCTGCTCGACGGCCACCAGCCCCGAATTGGCCAGCAGCGTGTCCAGGCCGCGGCGCACCGTGTAGTTGCCCTGCAGGCCCGTGCTGCTGCGGCCGGCGGTCAGCTCCGGCTTGAACGACAGCATGATGCCGGCCTCGCGGCCGAAGCGGCTGAGCGCATATTCGAGCGTGCCGGCGGGGGATGTCATAGCTGCGGCTTGCCGCCGCCGGCTGGGCGTGCGCGATCGCGGGGATCGACAGCACCGGCGCGGCAACGGCGGCGCCGAAGGCGATGTGCCGCGCCGCGCGAGCCAGCAGCTTGCGCCGGAATCGGTGAGTTGGCTGGCGCGTCGGCGCCGTGACGTGGACCCGGAGGGAACCCATGATCTGACCTTTCTGAAGGAGGAGAAGTTGGAGTGCTCACCTCCATGACCCGCGAGAAACCAAAACGGATCAGCTCGCGGCAACTTTTTTTGCAGATCGTCGTGTATTACCCCTTTGCGGCGGGTGCCCGGACAAGCCGGATCTCCCTTCGCCCCCACAGGCTCGTCACCACTTCGGTGCGTACCTCCAGCGTCGTGCCAAGCGCGCTCAGGACCTTGCCGATGTCGTCGACCGGGAACGAGCCCGACACGCGCAGGCCGGCCAGCGCCGGGTCGCAGGACAGCGCATCGGGGCTGTAGCGGCTCAGCTCCACGAGAAAATCGTCCAGGCGCATGCTGCGGGCGACGATGAAGCCTTCGGCCCAGGTCGCGCCGGCGGTGTCGGCCGGGGCAGGCGACGTGATGCTGTCCGCCGTATAGCTGGCGCGATAGCCGGCCGGCAGCACGATCGCGCTGGCGGCATTGCGGGTGGGGCGGATCTGGACCTTGCCCTCGAACACGCTGACCTCGGTATCGTCGCCACGCTGGCGCACGACATAGCGCGTGCCCAGCGCCTGCACGGTGCCTTGTGCCGTCTCGACCAGGAAGGGCCGGGGCGGCGACGCCTGGTCTTTGGCGGTGGTAATCAGGATCTCGCCGGCCAGCAGCTTGACGCGCCGCTGCGCCGCGTCGAAGTCGATGTTCACCGCGCTGGCGGTGTTCAACCACAGCTGTGTGCCGTCCGCCAGCACCAGCGAACGGCGCTCGCCGACCGCGGTGCGATGGTCCGCCGCCCATTGGCGCCACGGCGTATGGTCGCGCGCGCTCCAGGCAAAGCCCCCGGCGAACAGCGAGACCGCCAGCACCTTGATCGCGCGGCGGCGCTTCGGCGAACCCGGCGAACCCGGCGGGGCGAGCGCGGCCCGCGCGATATCGGCGGTCACCGGCGAGGACAGCGGCCGCAGCCGGTCCTTGACCGACTCGATCCGTTGCCAGGCCCGCTCGTGATCGGGATGCGCGGCGCGCCAGCGCTGCCAGGCCGCGACGACCTCGGGCGCCACGTCGTCGCCCTGCAGTTCGAGCAGCCGTTCCAGCGCGCGCTCGGCCACGTCGGCCGGGATGTTGGCGGCGTCGGCGGTGCTCTGGTACCAGGAGGAGGCCAAGGGGCGTTATCCGATCGTGATGCGAGGTGATGGGGCGGGATGCGCGGTCATTCGACGGGCTGCGGCTTCAGGCGGCGTCATGCGGCGTCATGCGACGAACGACAGGTCGGCGAAGAAGCATCGCTGCAGCGCCTTGACGATGTAGCGCTTGACCGTCGGGATCGAGATGCCCAGCGCCTCGGCCACCTGGGCGTGCGTCTGCCCGTCGAGCTGGGACAGCAGGAAGGCCTCCTTGACGATCCGCGGCAATCCGTCGAGCAGGCAGTCGAGCTCGAGCAGCGTCTCCAGCAGGATCGCCCGTTCCTCGGGCGACAGTTCGACCCGGCTGGGCGCCTGCGCCAGGGCTTCGAGATAGGCGCGCTCCAACTTTTCGCGGCGCCAGTGGTTCGACACCAGCCGCTGCGCGACGGTGGTCAGGTAGGCGCGGGGCTCGTCCAGGCGGCTCGGCACGCGATCGCTGTTGAGCAGCCGCACGAAGGTGTCGTGCGCCAGGTCGCCGGCCTGCTCGGCGCTGCCCAGACGCCGGTGGAGCCATCCCTTGAGCCATAGATGGTGGTCGCAATACAGCGACTCGATGCTCGTAGGGAGAAGGCAGCCCGGCGTACTCATGTTCCAGCAGTTGGATCCGCTCGGCCGCCGGTCCGGCGCAGCGGAAGGCGGCATGCCGAGGCGGACGGCAAAATGGCGTCAGAAAGGATGTAAATAGTAATCATTATTAATAACAGAGTTAAACAAAACCTGTCAAGGCGGCAAGAAAGCGAAAGACGGGCGAAAAGGAGCGAGGAGGGGAAGGAGGAAAGAGGGAAGTGAGCGGAGGAGGGGAAGGACGGAAGAGGGAAGGCGAAGGGAGAACGCACCGCCGCCGGTGCCGCCGGCCAACCGGCAGCCCGCGGCTAGCCCACTGCCACATTTCTGCCACGCGCCCGCCACAGTCGGCCGCGACAATTCCCCCGCTTCTCATCCCGCAAAGGAGCAGACCCGTGTCCCCACTCCGACTTGCCTTGACCAGGCTCGCCGCCGTCGCGGCGGTTGCCGTGCTGAGTGCCTGCGGTTCCGACGACGATGGCGGTGGCGGTGGCAACCCCGGCGCAGGGACACCGGAGGCGGTCGCGCCGGGCACCCGCACCACGCTGGCGCTGCTGGAAACCGCCGACCTGCACAGCAACGTGCGCAGCTACGACTATTTCAAGCTGGCGGAAGACCAGACCATGGGCTTCGAGCGTGTTTCCACGCTGATCAAGCAGGCCCGGGCCGAATTCCCGAACACGCTGCTGCTCGACAACGGCGACACGATCCAGGGCACGGCGCTGGCCGATTACCAGGCCCAGGTCAATCCGCTGAAGTGCGGCGACACGCTGGCGATGTACAAGGTGATGAACGCCGCGAAGTTCGACGGCGCCGGCATCGGCAACCACGAGTTCAACTACGGCCTGCCGTTCCTGAACCAGATCACCGGCAGCCGTTTCGATCTCGACGGCATGCCGGAACCCGCCGCCCAGACGCCCTGCGCTGGCCCGACCTTTCCGCAGGTGCTGGCCAACGTCCACAGCGTCAAGTCGAAGGCGCCGCTGTTCCAGCCCTATACGATCATCACGAAGACGCTCGCCGCCACGGCCCCCGGCGGCAAGGCGGTGACCGTGCCGATCAAGGTCGGCATCATCGGCTTTGCGCCGCCGGCGATCATGACCTGGGACAAGCGCTGGCTCGACGGCAAGGTCTATACCGTCGGCGCCAGGGGAGGCCGCCGAGCAGTACATCCCGGAAATGCGCGCCAAGGGCGCCGATCTGGTGGTGGTGATTTCGCACGGCGGCCTGGACGCCTCGGCCTACTCGCCGACGATGGAGAACGCCAGCTGGCACCTGTCGAAGGTCGCGGGCGTCGACGCCATGCTGATCGGGCATTCGCACCAGATCTTCCCCCGATACCAACAGCACCGCGGCCCAGTTCAATGCGCCGGGTGTCGACAAGGCCAAGGGCCTGGTCAACGGCGTGCCGACGGTGATGGCCAATTACTGGGGCAAGCACCTGGGCGTGATCAAGCTGGAGCTGGCCCATGACGGCAAGCGCTGGACGGTGGACAAGAGCGCGACCACGGTGCAGGCCCGCTCGATCCAGAAAGCCGACAAGACCTATGTCGAGGCCGACCCCGAGGTTGCCGCCGCGATCGAAGCCGAGCACCAGGCCACGATCGCCTACGTCAAGACGCCGATCGGCACCACCGATTACCGCATGAGCAGCTATTTCGCGGAAGTGGGCGACCCCGGTGCCATCCAGATCGTCAATCAGGCGCAGGCGGCCTACGTGAAGGACTATATCGCCGCGAATATGCCCGAACTGGCATCGCTGCCCGTGCTGTCGGTGTCGGCGCCGTTCAAGAGCGGCTTCGGCGGGGGCAGCGACTACACCGACGTGCAGGCCGGCAATGTCGCCATCAATAACGCCGCCGATCTCTACCTGTATCCGAACACGGTGCATGCGGTGAAGGTGAACGGCGACGAGGTCAAGGCGTGGCTGGAAACCGCCGCGCGGCGCTTCAACCAGATCAGCACCACGGCGACCACCGAGCAGCGGCTGATCAGCAGCTTCCCGGGCTACAACTTCGACATGTTCACCACCCCGGACCTGCGCTACGAGATCGACGTGACGCAGCCGGTCGGCAGCCGCATCCGCAATCTGACCTACCTCGGCGCGCCGGTCACCGCGAGCCAGCAGTTCATCGTCGCCACCAACAACTACCGCGCCAGCGGCGGCGGCAACTTTCCGGGGCTCGACGGCAGCAAGACGGTCTATGCCTCGCCCGATGCGAACCGCGACGTGCTGATCTCCTATATCAAGGCCATCGGCTCGATCACCCGTGCGGCCAACGGTTCGGCGCGCAGCTGGCGCTTCACCAAGGTCGCGACGGCCGGCAAGGTGGTGTTCAGCTCGGCGCCGGGCCAGTTGCCACAGGCACAGGCGGCGGGGCTGACCAATATCACGCTGGAGAGCGCCGACGATGGCTCCGGCAAGAACCTGTCGAAATATGCGATCGACCTCAACAGCTGAAGACCGCACGGCCCGGAAGCCGTTCATCCGCAGGCGCGCGCCGGTGGCCGCCGTCGTCGTGGCCATGGCGGTATTGCTGGCGGCGGCGTGGGTCGGCGGAGCGGCGGCATGGCGCCATCACGGCGAAGCGCGTCGCATGCAGTTGACCGAATGGCAGACGTTGGCCACCGCGGCCGGGGACCCCACCGCGCTGGCCGCGCTGCGTGTCGCCGCGGAGCGGGGCGAGGCCGCGGCGCAGACCGCGCTGGGAGAGTCGCTGTGGTCGCGCCCCGGTGTGGCCGAGCGCGAACAGGCACGCGCGTGGCTGGCCCGTGCGGCGGCCAACGGCGATGCGCGGGCGCATCTGCTGCTCGGCAAGGCCGCTTTCCTCGGCAGTCCGGTCGGCGAGCAGGGTGCCGCCGCATCGGACAAGGACTACGCGGCGGCATGGCGGCATCTGCGCGCCGCGGCGCAGGCAGGCAACGCCGGCGCGGCCTATTACCTCGGCCTGCTATATCGGGGCGGCTACGGTGCCGAGCCGAACGCCACGCAGGCGGTGCGCTGGTTCCAGGTGGCCGCCGAGGCCGGCGTGCCGCAGGCCATGTTCATGCTGGCCAATGCGTACCGGGACGGCGACGGCGTGGCGCGCGACGCGTCGCAGGCGCTGGCATGGTACGAGGCGGCCGCCGAGCGCGAGCACCCGGAATCGATCCAGGCGCTGGCCATGGCGTACCGGGATGGCGAGCTGGGGCTGGACCGCGACGAGCGCAATTTCCGCTTCCACCTGGTGGAGACGGCGCACGCGCTCAAGCATCCCGCGCTCAAGCCCTAGCGGCCTGTCCACTAGCCGCTGGCCGCCAGCTCCTGGCGCATGGGGCCCGGGGCCTGGCGCCTGGCTCGTAGCTTTAGCTGGAGCCCCTGGCTCCTGGCTCCTGGCTCCAGCTGCAGCGTGGCAGGGCGAATGACCTGTGTCATTCGCCCGATTCCCCCTCCATCGGGCAAGCGCCGGCCAGCGCGCCGCCGGCCCGCAAGCCGTCGCGGGCCTTCTCCGTGCCGATCAGCGCCAGCAGCCCGCAGGCCAGCGTCCCGCGCCATTGCAGGTAGTCGTGGCCGCTGGCGAATTCGGCGTGCGCGACCGGATAGCCCTTGGCGCGCAGCACGTCGCGCATCTCGCGGGTGGTATGGAAGATATCGACCGCGCCGCGCCCCTGCTCGAACCGGCCCGCTTCCAGATAGAAGCGCAGCGGCAGCTTCGGCGCCGCGGCGTACTCGCGTATCAGCCAGCCGGGCTGGGCCGGCGGCGCCGCCGGCGAAGCGCCCGGCGCCCACCAGTAGGAGCCGGACTGGCTCAGTACCAGGCCGAAGCGCTCCGGATGCCGAAGACCCGCATAGGCCGCCGCGATGCCGCCATAGCTCGAGCCCGCGACGACGGTGCTGGCGGAGTCCGTTTTCACGCCACGGGACTGCGCCCACGGCAGCAGCTCCTGCGCGAGGAAGTCAGCGAAGGCGGGATTCGGCGGCAATTGCGTGGCGCGCGCCTGGGCATCGGGGTTGGCGACGATCAGCGCCGCGGTGCGCGGCAGCAGGCCGTCGTGCATCAGGTTGTCGAGGATCGTCGGCGTCGGCACCAGGGTCAGGTAGGCGTGCGCATCGAAGACGACCAGCAGCGCGTCGTTGCCGCCGGACGCCTCGTCGGAACCGGGTCGCGCGGGCGCCGGGTGCCCCGCTTGCGCGGGCGCCGGCCGGTACAGATAGACCTCGCGCGTTTCGCCGAGCAGACGGCTCTCGATCCGGTGGCGCGTGACCGTGCCGGCCGGCACGCCGGCGCGGCGCGCGATCCATGGCTGAGGAGGGGCGGCGGGCAGCTCCAGCACGGACTTCTGCTGGAAGACATCGATCCCGTCCGCCGGAAATGCCCGGCGATTCAGCGGGTCGCGCTGGGCGGTGGCCAGGATCGCCCGCCGTCGCTGCATCGGCTCGGCATCGAGCGCCGGCACATCGGGCGCCAGCTGATAGCTGAGGCGGGTGCTGGCGGGGATGCGGTAGCTGCGATACCAGACGTCGCTGTTGCCGAGGCGGTACAGGTCGTCGTGGTCGCCGGCCGGGCTGCCCAGCAGACGGACGCCGCGCTCGGCGCCGCGCCACAGGAAGGTGGCGAGGACCATCGGGGTTTGGGGATGGGCTGCGGCGGCGCTGCGCCGGCGATGGCCATCGGGCGGTTGATCGCCATCGGAGCGTTCGAAGCGTTCGGAGAGCTCGGACGGTTCGCTTGGTTCGGATGGTTCGGGTAGCGGCTCGATCAGCGGCGTGCCCTCGCGGGCGACGCGTTGCCAGAAGGCCGCGGTATCGCCGCCCCGGGCCAACTCGGCCGCGAGCTGGCGCAGGCGCGGGCTGTCGGGCGCGCTTGCGGCCGATGGTTGCGTGAGGGATCGCGCCGGCGATCGCGTGTGCGCTTGCGCGGACGATTGAGCCGACGATTGAGCCGACGATTGAGCCGACGATTCGGTAGGCGGTTGGGACGACTGCTGCGCGGCCCGCGGCACGACGCGGTCGATGCGCAGCGTCTGCGTGGCAACCGCCGCGTCCTTCGCATCGGCGCCTGGTGCCGAGGGCACGCGGCCGACCGACCCCGGCCGATCGGCGTCGCGGGTATCGACGACGAAGCGATACCAGCCGCCGCCCGGCGCGACGAACAGGAAGCCGCGCGACAGCGTGTTGCTGCCGAGCAGGCGGCGCACGTGCTTGCCGTTGTCGTCGGTCAGGTCCAGCGTGGCCGCCGGCCCGGCCAGCGAACCCTGCACGAAATCGCCGGCCTGCAGGCGCAGGCGGGCGGCGACCGAGCCCGGGCGCCACGGCAGCGTCAACGGCTTGCCGACGGTCAACTCCGCCTCGGTGACAGCGGCAGGGGCGGCAGCCGAAGCGCTGCGGGGCGTGGCCGCCATCGCCGACATCGCCGACATCGCTGACGTGGCCGCCTGCGCGGTCGGGAACGCAGCGGCGATGACAACCGGCATCAGCGCGGTCAGAAGACGATGGCTGGAATGGCTGGAATGGCTGGAATGGCTTGACTGGCTGCGCATCAGAAGTCCACCGTGGTCGACAGCTTGAACAGACGCGGGGCGTTCATCGTCACATAGCCATCGTTGAACGAGCCCGCCCAATAGCTCTTGTCGAGCAGGTTCTCGACGCTCGCATGGAAGGCGGTGCGCCTGCCGGCGATCTTCGTCACGTAGCGCGCGCCGATGTCGTAGCGCGTCCAGCTGTCGATGCGCTGCGTATTGGCCGTATTGACGTACTGCGAGCCGGTATAGGTCGCCCGCCCGGAGACCGTCAGGCCCGGCACCCAGGGCAGATCCCATTCGGCGCCGAGATTGGCGGCCCACTGCGGCGTGCCATAGGCGCTATTGCCGTCCCAGGCGCCGTTGGCGGTGCGCGTCAGCACCGCGCGGGTATAGGCGACCCCGCCCAGCACCCGCACGCCGCGCGCGAGCTCGCCCTGCACGGTCCATTCGACACCGCGGTGGCGGCGTTCGCCGTCGGGGCTGTAGGTATTGGAGACCGCGTCGCGGATCAGGCTCGGCCGCGTAATCTGGAACACGCTCAGCGTATTGGTCAGCCTGCCGGTGTCCCATTTGACGCCGGCCTCCATCTGCTTCGTCTTGTACGGCGCGAAGACCTGCTGGTAGTTGGCGGCCGTCACGTCGGTCACCGTGTCGCCCTGACTCAGCCCCTCGATGTAGTTGCCGTACAGGGACAGCGACGGGCCCCAGGGCTTGAACACCAGGCCGACCGAAGGCGTCACCGCGTCCTGGTCGTAGTCCGCGGTACGCGCGCCCGTGGTGGCATTGAAGCTTTCGGCCTGCACGCGCTGATGGCGCAGGCCCAGCGTCAGCAGCACGCGGTCGTCGGCGAACGCCATCGTGTCGGCCAGCGCGATGCTGGTCAGCGTGGTATCGCTGGTCTTGGGCGCGGCACCCGGGTCGCGCGCGAGAACCGGCGGCACGGGGTCGTAGATGTTCGAGGTATACGCGCGGCTCGCCACATTGATCGTGCCGGTGCGCATCGTCAGCGCGGTATAGCCGAGCACCAGCCGGTGCTCGACCGGGCCGGTCCTGACCTTGCCGCGCAGGCCGGCCTCGGCCGACACCGAGTCGGTGAAGCCGCGCTGATGGTAGGTGTAGCCGGTGTAGTCGCCGTTCGGCCGGATGCCGTTGGCGCGCGTGCCGTTGATGAAGCCGGAATAGCGGTAGTTCAGCGCGCCGATGCCGGCGTACGCGGTCCAGTCGTCATTCAGGTCGAACTCGCCGCGCGCGACCGCGGCCTGGTTCTTCAGCTTGCCGAAGGTGCCCGGCAGGATATTGGTGCCGGCCTTGGGCGGCTCGGGTACCACCGGCGTGGCGAACGACGCCATCCAGGCGCTGCCGTTGCGCACGTCTTCCTCGTTGGCGTAGGCATCGAGCGTCAGCCTCAGCCGCTCGCCGGTGTAATCAAGCGCCAGCGCACCCAGCGCGCGGCGCTTGGACTGGCCGTCGAGCCCGGTGCGGCCATTGTCGTAGGCGCCGTTGAAGCGCACGCCGAATTCCTTGCCGTTGCCGAAGCGCCGTCCCAGGTCGATGGCCGCGCCGCCGTTGCCTGCCGACAGATAGCTGGCGGTCAGCCGGGTCAGCGGCGTGGCCGCCGCGCGCTTGGGCACCAGGTTGATCACGCCGCCGATCGCGCCGCTGGGCGCCATGCCGGTCAGCAGGGCGCTGGGGCCGCGCAGCACCTCGACGCGCTCGACGAATTCGGTCGGTGCATGGCCGAACGGCGCCAGGCCGTACATGCCGTTCAGCGCGAGATCGTTCGAGCCGATCTCGAAGCCGCGCACCGTGTAGTTCTCGTAGATATGGCCCGACGAGGTGGTAAAGCGCACGGTCGGATCGTTGGCGAGCACGTCGGCGACGGTCTTCGCCTGCTGGTCCTCGATGGTCTGCGCGGTATAGGCAGTGTTGCTCCAGGGCGCGTCCATCGCCTCGGTATTGCCCAGCATGCCCAGGCGCGCGCCACGCGCCACCTGGCCGCCCGCGTAGGCGGCCGGCAGGTCTTCCGCACCGGTGCGCGTCGCGGCGACGGTGACCGCGGGCAGCATCACGCCGGTCTCGCTGCCGAGGTTGGCGTCGGCATTGACGGCCGGCTTGCGTACCGCGTAGCCGCCGTCGATCGCCACCGCATCGAGCCCGCTGCCACGCAGCAGCGTCGCCAGCCCGTCGGCGGGACCGTAGCGTCCCTGCAGGCCCGCGGTGCTGCGGCCGGCGACGTCGGCGGCGTCGAAGGACACCATCACGCCGGCCTCGACGCCGAAGCGCGTCAACGCCGGCTGCAGGGCCCCGGCCGGAATGGCATAGGTCCTGGCGGCCGCGGCGGTCGCCTGCTGAGCGTGGGCGGGCGCCATCGATGCCGCGCCGGCCGACAGGACCGCCAGGGCGTGCGCCACGGCGATGGCCAGTTGACGGCCCCGCCAACGCGGGAGAGCGGGGTGGCGCGAAGCGGTGCCCGGCACCGTGGCGCGGTGGGAAAAATCAGGACCCATCGAGGAATTTCCTTGTCGCATGAGGGCTTGGAGAGAGAGGGTTCATCTCGTAGGCCACGCGAAACCGGAAAACCCCTCACATGCCGGCAAAAAAAGTTCGTGCGGGTGTCGCGATCAGCCCGTCCGGGCCCGCACGCCGGCCAGATAGCGGGTGAGCCGCCAGACCTCGACCGGCAGCAGTTGGGGCAGGGCGTCGAGCACGCGCTCGGTGTCGTCCAGCGGATAGACGCCGGAGATCCGCAGCGCCGCGACCTCGGCCGCGCAATGCAGATGTCCCGGCCGATGCCGGCTCAGGCGCTGCAGAAACTCGTCGAGCCGCATGTCCGCCGCGACCAGCATGCCGTGCCGCCACGCGGTATCGGCGGCATCGGACGGTTCGATCGTCTGGACGGCATCGCGGTCGAACATCGCGCGCTGGCCGGCCTGCACGATCCGGACGGTGGGGAAGGGCGCGTCGCCCGGCACGATGCCGTCGGGATGGCCTGGGCGGATCTCCACCGCGCCCTGCTGCACGCCGAGCCAGCTGCGGTCGGCGTCCTGCCGGATGGTGAATTCGGTGCCCAGCGCACGCAGCAGGCCGTGCGCGGTCTGCACGCGGAATGGCCGGCCATGTCCGTTTGGCATGGCCCCATCCGGAGCGGTCGCCACCGCAATCTCGCCCGACAGCAGCACCAGCCGGCGCTCGGCGGCGCCGAAGCGGACCGCGACCTCGGTGTCGGCATTCATTTCCAGCGCGCTGCCATCGGGCAGCGTCAGGCTGCGCCGTTTGCCCGCGGCCCGGTAGATGCCGCGCGCTTGCTGATCGCCGCCGCGTGTCGCCCACTGCCAGCCTCCCGCGGCCACCACGGCGGTGCCGAGCAAAGCCAATGCACGCCGCCGGCCGGGGCGCTGTCGTGGCGAGGATGGCGCCGAGGATGGCATCGACAGCGCGGCCGCCGCCGCCGCGCGGGGCAGCGCGGCCAGGCGTTGGCCTAATCCCTGCAGCTGCTGCCAGGCCCGTTCGTGGTCGGGATGTTCGGCACGCCAGCGCGCGCAGGCCAGCCGCTGCGCGTCGCTGGCGTCCGGGCCCATCAGCGCGATATGCCATTCGGTCGCGCGCATCGTCACCGCTTCGTCGAGCGGTGCGGTGGCATTCGTATTCGGCGCGCGCGTGGACCTTGCTGGACTTCCGGGCTGTGGGGGCGAGCGTGTGTCGTCTGCCATGCGTTCAGCGCATCCGTTCAGCCCGCCTGCGCGGCGTCGGCCGCGAAGCAGCACTGATGCATCGCCTTGACCAGATAGCGCTGCACCGTCGCGATCGAGACCGACAACTGCGTCGCGATCTCGGCCTGCGGCATGCCGTCGAGCTGGGACAGCAGAAAGGCGCGGCGCACCGGGGCCGGCAGGCCGTCGAGGCGCCGATCGATCTCGACCAGCAACTCGATCGCCAGCGCGCGCGTCTCCGGGTCCGGCGCCTGTGCTTCGGGCAGGGCGGCAAGCGCCGCCAGATAGGCGTCCTCGATCTGCTGGCGGCGGTAGAAATTGGCCACCAGCCCGTGGGCCACCGTCGCCAGCAGCGCGCGCGGCTCCCGCGCGGCGATGGGCGCGTCGCGGGCCAGCAGCCGCAGGAAGGTGTCGTGCGCCAGGTCCGCGGCATCGGCCGCGCTGCCCATGCGCCGCCGCAGCCAGCCCTTGAGCCAGCCATGGTGGTCGCAATAGAGCGACTGGACTTCCCGGTTCAGTTGCTGGTTGGGCTCCAGATGGAGCGCAGGCTCGGCGGCGGACATGGCAAGACGGGCCGACAAGAATCGGCGAGGGTGTGGTCGGATTGGGGCGGGCCCGCGGTCATTCGCGAGGGGGCGGCCGTGCCGCCTGGCGCAGCCGATGGTGCGCTCCGCGGCACGCAAGGGCGGGATTCTATCGCTAAATGATAATTATTCGCAATATAGGGGCATGCTATGAACGTCCGGCGGAGGGCCCCGTCTTGCCCTTGAGCAGTACCCGCGAGAGCGCCAGGATGTTCGCCTCCGCGGCGTCCTTGCGCCAGATCAGCCGCGTCACCATGCGGCCGGATTTGGCGGGCAAGGGATGCAGGCTGAGGCGGGCCCGCTCGCTGTAGATGCCGACGATGCTGCGCGGCACCAGCGCGACGCCCATGCCGACCGCCACGCAGCCGAGAATCAGATGGTAGGAGCCGACCTCGACGACGCGCCGCGGCGCGGTGCGCGAGCGCGCAAACCAGTCCTCCAGGCAGCGGCGATGCGGACAGCCGCGCGGAAAGGCCAGGATCGTCTTGGAGGGAATGTCCTTCGGCGACGCGATCGGGGGGATGGTCGGCATTGGCGACGATGACCAGTTCCTCCTCGTAGATCGGCATCGCATGCAGGCGCTTGTCCGCCCCCCGGATCGGTGGTCAGCGCCGCATCGAGGGTGCCATCGATGACCCGTTCGGCGAGCTCTGCCGGGTCGCCGGAGGACAGCTCCAGGGCGACGTCCGGATACATCTCGTGGAACAGGCCCAGCGGTTGCGGCAGGCGGACCGCTGCCGTGCTTTCCATCGCGCCGAGCCGCAGCGTGCCGCTGGGCCGGTCGTTGCGGGTGGCCTCGGCCGCCTCGTCGGCCAGATCGAGCAGCCGTTCCGCATAGTCCATCAGCACCTTGCCGGCCGGCGACAGTTGCAGCTTGCGGCCGTCACGATGGAACAGCGTGACGCCGAGCTTCTCTTCCAGCTGCTGGATGCGCACCGTGATGCTCGACTGCGCGCGATGCAGCGATTCGGCGGCCTTGTTGATGCCGCCCGCCTGCACGACCGCGGCGAAGGTCTTCAGGTCCGACAATTCCAGCATATCGATTTCTCCGAATGATCGGTTCGGGACAATTCATTTTACGCGATGGATCGGCGGCCCTACAGTGGGGATGAAGAGACCTTGCATCCGGCGCTGCACCGCGCCGTGCGCACGGCTGCCGCAAGCGCTCCCCCACCTATCGACGAGGCTGACGTACATGACCCTATCGTGTCCCGGATTTCCCAACGGCATGGCAGCAGCGGCGGCCGGCGTTTCCGCCAACGTCGTGTTTGGCGCGTCGTCGCTGTATTGGCGGCTGCTGGCCGGCATCGCGCCGACGACGCTGGTCGGCTACCGCATCCTGATTTCGCTGACGACGCTGCTGGCCATCCTCTGGCTGACCGGGCGCTTGCGGGCATTGCGCAGCAAGCTGGGGCCGCGCGTGCTGGCCCTGCATGTCGCGGCCTCGTGCCTGGTGGTGGTGAACTGGGCCGTCTTCATCTGCCACGGCCATGTCGTCGAAACGGGCCTGGGCTATCTGACGGCGCCGTGCATTTCGATCGCGGCCGGCGTGATCGTGTTTCGCGAGAAGGTCGACAAGGTCGTCGCCGCGGCACTACTGGTGATCGCGGCCGCGATCGCGCTGCTGCTGTTGCGCAGCGGCGAACTGCAGCACTGGCTCTATCTGACGGCCGCGATCAGCTGGGGCGGTTATGCCTGCCTGAAGAGGTTTACGCCGCTGGATGCGGTCAGCGGCCTGCTGATGGAGACGGTGTTCCTGTCGATCGGCTGCGGCCTGGCGCTGATGTTCTCCGACATGACGCTGGCCTTGCCGGCAGGCATGTCCACGCTGCACCTCGCTGCGCTGGCCATGGCCGGGCTGGTCTCCGCGATCCCGCTGATGCTGTTCTCGTATGCGGCCAACCATCTGTCGCTGTCGATGAACGGCCTGCTGCAGTTCGTGTTGCCGACCACCCAGTTCATCGTCGCCACGTTCGTCTACCGGCAGCCGGTGTCGGCCAATACGGTGATCGCGCTCTCGCTGATCTGGCTGGCGCTGATGGCCATCGTGGCCCGGCCACTGCTGCTGCCACGCTGCCCCGCGAGCGCGGGGCGGCCTTGACGATGCGCTGCTTCTGATTGGGCCGCTGCTGATTGCGCTACTTCTGGTACGCCGGGACGACGAACCCCGCAAAACGCTGCTGCGTCACGGCCTTGAACGAGGCCGAACGGTAGGCGTTGCGGATATCGGCCACAAAGGGCTTGTTCAGGTCGCTGGTTTTGACGGCGACGAGGTTCATGTAGTAGTCGGGAATCTTCTCCAGCGCCAGCGCCGAGGTCAGCTTCAGGCCCGATGCCAGCGCGAAATTGCCATTGACGAAGGCATAGTCGACGTCGTCGAGCGAGCGGGGCAGCTGGGCCGCTTCGAGCTGCACCAGCTTGAGCTTGTGCGGATTGCCCGCAATGTCGCGCTCGGAGGCGCGGATCGGGTCCGAACCGGGCTTGAGCGTGACCCAGCCGATCTGCTGCAGGATCGCGATGGCGCGTGCCAGATTGGTCGGGTCGTTCGGCAGCGACACGGTGGCGCCCGGCTTCACGTCGCTCAGTGCCTTGTGCTTGCGGCTGTAGATGCCGATCGGCGCGGTCGGTACCTGCACCACCTCCGATAACTGCAGCTTGCGATCAGCCGAGAACGTCTTCAGGTAGACCGCATGCTGGAAGGCGTTGGCATCGAGCGCGCCATCGGCCAGCGCCAGGTTCGGCTGCACGTAGTCGCTGAACTCGACGATCGTCACCTTGTAGCCTTGCCCTTCCAGGATCGGCTTGATGCCATGGCGGATCTGGTCGGCATAGGGGCCGGCGGTTGCACCGAAGCGGATTTCCTTCTTGTCAGGGTCCGCCGCGCTGGCGGACTGCATGGCGCCAAAGGCCAGCAGCAGGGTGGCCAGTATCCGGACTCGGCTTGCGACTCGCATCGATTTCTCCCGTTGGTTCTCGATTCTGTTCTGGAACGGCGCGGCGGCGCCGGCAAACATGCCGGCCCATTGTAGGGACGGGAAAGACGGGAGCGAAGCTGCAAATTGGCATGCGCATATGCGGCGAGCGCATATGCGCAACGAACGGAATGCGTCCGGCGGTGGGCGATCTATCGCGCCATCACCTTGTACGGCGTCATCGGCGTCGTCCGCAGGCGGCGTCCGGTGGCATGGAAGATCGCGTTGCTGATCGCGGCCGCGACGCCGACGATGCCGATCTCGCCGACGCCCTTGGCGCCGATGCGGCTGACGATGCGGTCGTCCTCCTCGATGAAGACGACGTCGATGTCGCGGATGTCGGCGTTGGCGGCCACGTGGTACTCGGCGATGTCATGGTTCATGAAGCGGCCCAGCGCATGATCGGCATGGGTTTCCTCGTGCAGCGCCTGGCTGATGCCCCAGACCACGCCGCCGATCACCTGGCTGCGGGCGGTCAGCGGATTGACGATGCGGCCGGCGGCCACCGCGCTGACCACGCGCATGACGCGCACCAGGCCCAGCGCCTCGTCGACTCGCACCTCGCAGAACACGGCCGAATGCACTGCGCGCACGGTCTTCTTCTGCTCGGCCAGGTTCGGCAGCAGCAGGTAGCGCACGCCGAGCTGCGCCTTGCCGTGGGCCGACAGCAGTTCGGTCAGCGGCATGGCGACGGCGGGATCGGCGCGCAGGCAGATCATTCCGTCGCGAAACGCCACCTGTTCGAAGCTGCAGCCCTGGAAGCGGCCGTTGCGCTGGCCCCGCGCCAGGCGCCAGAGCTGCCGTTGCAGGCGTTCGCAGGCGCCATCGACCGCCGAGCCGACGGTCGCCACGTGCGAGGAGCCGCCCTCGATCGGCGCGAACGGCAATTCCGAATCGCCCAGGCGGAACACCACGCGCTCCAGCGGCAGGCCCATCGCCGAGGCGGCGATCTGCGTCATGGCGGTATAGGTGCCGGTGCCGATGTCGCTGGCCGCGCTGGCGACCTCCAGCGTGCCGTCCGCATGCAGCGTGGCGCTGGCGCGCGCGGCCATCTGCATCGCGTCCCAGGTGCCGGTGGCCATGCCCCAGCCGACCCATTCATGGCCGTCGCGCATCGAGCGCGGCTGCGGTGGGCGCTTGTCCCAGCCGAAGCGCCGCGCCCCTTCCTCGTAGCATTCGCGCAGCGACTTGGTCGAGAAGGGCAGGCCCTTGTTGCCGTCGCGCTCGGCGTAGTTGGCGAGCCGCAGCGCCAGCGGATCCATGCCGACGGCGTACGACAGCTCGTCCATCGCCACTTCCAGCGCATGCACGCCGTGGGCCGCGCCCGGTGCGCGCATGTCCATCGGCGTGTAGTGGTCCAGGTCGACCAGCCGATATTCCAGGCGGACGTTCTCGCTGGCGTAGAGCTGCCCGGACCAGTTCGCGACCACCTCGACGTAGTCCTCGTGCCGGGACGTCTCCGCCGCGACCTCGTGGATCACGGCCTTCAGCCGGCCGTCGGTGTCGGCGGCGAGCCGGACGCGTTGCCACGTTTCGGGGCGATGGCCGAAGGTGAACATCTGCTGGCGCGTCAGCACCACGCGCACCGAGCGCTGCAGCTTCAGCGCCGCCATCACCGCCACCAGCAGCTGGTACTGCGGCCGCAGGCCCGAGCCGAAGGCGCCGCCGACGAACTGATTGCGCACCACCACCTTGCGCTTGGGCAGGCCGAACACGCGCGAGACCATCCACCGGCAGTTCTGCGAGCCCTGGGTCTTGTCGTGGATCAGCAGGTGGCCGCGGCTGTCGCGGATCACGGTGCTGGCGTGCATCTCCATCGGGTTGTGGTGCTCGACGCCGGCGTAGTACTCGGCATCGATCTTGATCGGCGCGGCGTCGAAGGCCGCGTCGGCGTCGCCCTTGGGCTTCGGCGTGGGCGAATAGCCGGCCTTCAGCGACGAGGGCTCATGGCTGTGCTGCAGGTTCGCCAGCAGGTTGGTTTCGTGCGGCGCGGCCTCGTATTCGACCTGCACCAGCATCGCGGCATAGCGCGCCAGCTCGAAGGTTTGCGCCAATACCAGCGCGACCGGCTGGCCGCTGTAGTGGATCTCGTCGTCATACAGCGGCCGGAACGGCGAGCCGGCCGGCGCGGTCATGTCCTTGTAGAAGAGCCGCAGCGAACGGACCTTCGGACGGTTCTCGTGCGTGATCACGTCGAGCACGCCAGGCACCGCCAACGCGCGGCTGGCGTCGATCGACACGATGCGCCCGCGCGCGATGGTGCTGTTGACCACCACGCCATAGGCCAGGTCCGGCGCCGGATGTTCGGCCGCATAGCGCGCGTGGCCGGTCACCTTGGCGACGCCGTCGATGCGGGGCGTCGGCGTGCCGATCCCGGACTGGCCGGAGCCGGGCGCCGCCATCGGCTGCTGATTCTCGTCGATCGGTTCGAGCACGGTCTTGGTCATGCCAGCGTCTCCTCGCGGTAGGCGTCCTGGCCGGTGTTGGTCAGGATGCCGGCTGCCGCCATTTCCAGGGCGCGCACGATGGCACGCTCGGCCAGTGGGATCTTGAAGGCGTTGTTGGGGCCGCCTTCGGGCAACCCGTCCGGCAGGCTTTCCGCCAAGCCTTCCGTCACGCCAGCCGGCCAGCTTTCCGGCAGAGCGGGACCGCCCCAGGCACGCGCTTCGCGCAGGATGAAGCGGGCCGCCTCGGCGAAGGCTTCGGCGTCCGCCGGCTTGCCGACCAGCAAGCCCTCGGCCTCGGTGTCCCGCCAGGGCTTGTGGGCGACGCCGCCGAGCGCGAGCCGGGCCGCGCGGATGCGGCCGTCGGGACCGAGATCGAGGGCCGCCGCCACCGACACCAGCGCGAACGCGTACGATGCCCGCTCGCGCACCTTCAGATAGCAGCTGTGGCCCGCAAAGGCCTGTGCCGGCGGCAGCGACAGGTGCGTGATGATTTCGTCGGGCGCCAGCGTGGTATCGACATCCGGCCGGTCGCCGGGCAGCCGATGGAATTCGCCGAAGGGAATCTCGCGGGTGCCGTTGACCGATTCGACGTGGACGGTCGCGTCCAGCGCGGCCAGCGCGACGCACATGTCGGACGGATGGGTGGCGATGCAATGCTCGCTGGCGCCGAGAATCGCGTGCTGGCGGGCCAGCCCCGTCGCGGCGGGACAGCCGGTGCCCGGCGCGCGCTTGTTGCACGGCACGCCGGCATCGTAGAAGTAGTAGCAGCGCGTGCGCTGCAGCAGGTTGCCGCCGTTGGTCGCCATATTGCGGATCTGCGGCGAGGCCCCGGCCAGGATGGCGGCGCGCAGCAGCGGATAGCGCTCGCGCACCAGCGGATGCTCCGCGGTGTCGGCATTGCGGGCCATCGCGCCAAGATGCAGGCTGCCGTCGGGCTGTTCCTCGATCTCGGCCAGCGGCAGCAGGCCCAGGTCGACCAGCGCGACGGGGCGCATCACGTCGACCTTCATCAGGTCGACCAGATTGGTGCCGCCCGCCAGGCAGCGTGCGGAGGCGTTGCCCTCTGCGCGCTCGGCGGCTTCATGGATCAGGGCGAGCGCCGCGGGCACGGTGTCGGCGCGTTCGTAGTGGAACGGGTTCATGGCGTCGGCTCCGATGGCGTCGATGACGATGGCGTCGATGGTGCCGCCTCCAATGACGCCGATGACGGGGTTGCGCCGGCCGCCGTGCGGTCGCCTTCGCCTTCGTCTTTGCCTTCGCTTCGCGCCGTGCCGTGCCCGTTCAGCACCACGCGCGACACGGCCTCGACGATCTGCGGATAGGCGCCGCAACGGCACAGGTTGCCGCTCATCCGCTCGCGGATCTCCGGCACGTTGCGGGGAGGCGTTTCGTTCATCAGCCCCGCCGCCGAGCACAGATGGCCCGGCGTGCAATAGCCGCACTGGAAGGCATCGCATTCGATAAACGCCTGCTGCAGCGGATGCAGCCCGCGCGCGTCGCCGGACAGCCGGGCCAGTCCTTCGACGGTCGTGATGTCGGCCTGGTCGTAGGCCACCGCCAGCGCCAGGCAGGCGTTGATGCGGCGCCCGTCCGCAAGAATCGTGCAGGCCCCGCACTGGCCGTGGTCGCAGCCCTTCTTGGTGCCGGTCAGGTCGAGTTGCTCGCGCAGCAGGTCCAGCAGCGTGACCCAGGGCTCGACGTGCAGCGTGTAATCCGCGCCGTTGATGCGCAGGCGTACCGGCAGCCGCGGGGGCAGGGCGCGCGGCGGGTTCGGGTCCGGGGGAGGCGGTGATCGGTTTGGGCTCGGGTGCCAGCATGTCGGTCCTCCGTGTTTCACCATCGGCGCCCCGGCGAATGCGGAGCGCTCTGGGCGGCCACGCAAGGGCTGCGCCAAGGCGGCGGGACCGGCGGCAGGCCGCCGTGCGGGTACGGAATCGGAGGTAAACGTGCGCCGTGCTACATCCGCGACCGGCGTTGGGGCCGGCGCGGGCCCGCTCGAGCCGGTGCGGGCCGGTGCGTATGGGCGCGGCGATGCAATCCTGGCGGGTAGCAGTTGGAAAAAACGGTGGGAAAAAACGGCGATCGTTGCCGGGGGATGCCCGCCCGGTTGGCATTGGCCACACCGGAAGGGGAGCCCGCGGCGAAGTGGCCGGCCCGACGCGACGGCGGGCCGGCCCCCACGCCCATCGGGCCTTACTTGCGCTGCTGAATCCGGATCATGTTGCCGGCCGGATCGCGCACGCCGAGATCGCGCACGCCGTAGGGCTGGTCCGTCGGCTCCTGGACGATCTCGGCGTCGCAGTCCTGCAGCCGCTGGAAGACCGCGTCCAGGTCCTTCGCGCCAAGCAGCAGCATCGCGAAGGTGCCCTTGGCCATCATCTCGGCGATGGTGCGCTTCTCCTCGTCGGTGACACCGGGCGTGGCGTTGGGCGGGTACAGCACGATGGATGTCTCGGGCTTGTCCTTCGGGCCAACGGTGATCCAGCGGTGACCGTTGAAGGCGACATCCTTGCGGACCTCGAAATCCAGCGTGTCGCGATAAAAGGCCAGCGAGGCCTCCGGGTCGGCGTGGGGCAGGAAGGTCGAATGAATGGTGATATCCAAGATCAGTCTCCGTGGTAGGCAATCAGGCGTTTGGCCGCGGTTGTCGCGGCTGTGACGGTTGCCGCGGTTGTCGCGGCCGTCTCGGGTGTCGCGATCGTTGCGATCTCGCGGTTGTGACGGCGGGGTCCGGACCCTGCACGGCAGTCTAGTCGGACGCCTGTTACCGCGCTTCTCGATTCCTGATCGGTCGCGTCACCTGCCTGGCGACGCAGGACGGGATGCCCTCGGCCTGGCTCGCGCAATCGCGCCGGTAAAACGCTGGGCGGCACGCCGACCAGCTCGGTGAAGCGGGTGCTGAAGGTGCCCAGCGACGAGCATCCGACCGCGAAGCAGATCTCGGTCACGCTCAGGTCGCCGCGGCGCAGCAGCGCCATCGCGCGCTCGATGCGTCGGGTCATCAGGTAGGAATAGACCGATTCGCCATAGGCCAGCCGGAACTGCCGGCTCAGATGGCCCGCCGACATATGGACGCCCCGGGCCAGCGCTTCGACGTCCAACGGCTGGACGTAATCACGGTCGATGCGATCGCGGACGCGGCGCAGGCGCGCGAGGTCACGGAGGACGGTGTCGGCGGAAGTGGCGGGAGGGGCGGCGGGCATCGCCGTATGCTGCCATGCCCGCC
Source organism: Cupriavidus sp. H18C1 (assembly GCF_049311595.1). Taxonomy (NCBI): domain Bacteria; kingdom Pseudomonadati; phylum Pseudomonadota; class Betaproteobacteria; order Burkholderiales; family Burkholderiaceae; genus Cupriavidus; species Cupriavidus sp. H18C1. The sequence goes on along the minus strand of NZ_CP186009.1, from coordinate 1,659,153 downwards.
GGGCAGGCTCAATCGGCGCCTGCCCGGATCGGCGCGCATGAATTGGCATCGGAGAGCCGATCGCCCACACTTCAGTCGTGAACTCGACTGGAGTCGGACATGGCCAAATCTGCCGCCATCGGATCGCTGCACCGCCGCCTGAGCCTGTCGCTCGGCAGTCTCGCGCTTCTTGTGGGATTTCTGGGCGCGTTCGGCGCCTGGACCGTCGTCCGCCAGCTGGCCAGCGAGTTCAACGAGGACTTGCGACAGGCTGCCGCCGCCATCCAGGCCGCCCCGCCCGCCATACCGGCGCCGTCGCACGGCAAGCCGCCGCCGGCGCCGCCCGTGCTGGTGCAGACCTGGGGGGCGGGGGACGGCGTCCGGCCGGGACACAGCAGCGCGCCATGGGTGCTGCTTCCAAAGGCGCAGCTGGGCTTCTCCGACGTGGAGGCCGGCGGGATCGTCTGGGACGTGTTTGCGCTGCAGGCCGGCGATGCCTACATGCAGATTGCCCAGCAGCGAGCGGTTCGCACGGCCAATGCCCGGCGGGTGGCGGCATGGGCGGCGATTCCGGTCGTGGTGTTGCTGCCGGTGCTGGTGTGGGCGATCCGCGTCAGCGTCAGGGACGCGCTGCGGCCATTGAGCGTGATCGGCGAGCGCGTGGCGCAGGCCGACCTGAACCACCTGGAGCCCGTCGATACCGGCACGGCGCCGGAGGAACTGCGGCCCTTTCTCGAATCGGTCAACCGGATGATGGTGCGGCTATCCGGGCTGATCGACACGGAGCGCAGCTTCATCGCGAATGCCGCGCATGAATTGCGGTCGCCGCTGACCGCCCTGCAATTGCAGGTCGAGAACCTGATCCACGCCCCGCGCGACCACATCGACGAGCAGCTCGAAGAATTGCGACGCGGCATCCGGCGCACGGGCACGCTGATCGCCAAATTGCTCGAACTGGCCCGCGCGGAAATCGGCACGCCGCGCGCGCTCGATAACGTGGCGGTGGCCGCTGTCGTCACCGATGTCGTGACCGACCTGCTGCCGCTCGCGATCGACCGCGGCGTCGACCTGGGCGTGGAGCGGCTCGACGACGTGCGGCTCGCCGCCACGGAGACGGATCTGCGCATGCTGATCAAGAACCTTGCCGACAATGCCATCCGGTATGGCGGCCGGGGAGGGCGGGTGGACCTGAGCGTGCGCCGCGACGAAAGGGAAGGCAAGGGCGACGGCAATGGCAATGGCAAGGGCGATGTCGTGATCGAAGTGGCCGACACCGGGCCGGGCATTCCCGAGGCCGCGCGTGCGCGGGTCTTCGAGCGTTTCTATCGCGGCGGCGCGACCGACGAAGAGGGCAGCGGGCTCGGGCTCGCCATCGTGCAGACGATTGCAGGCAATCTCGGCGGCCGCGTCGATCTGATGGGACGTGCGGATGGCCGGCCGGGACTGGTGGCGCGGGTGGTATTGCCGCTGCGAACCGCGCCCCCCGCGGCGAATCCGGCCACGCCGGCCACCGCATGACATGACGGGGCGTCTGTCCGAACGCGATACCACCGAAGGGCAGCGCGCTGCGGCGCGTGGCATCATCCGTCGGAGACCAACCCCTGATGGATGGACCATGTCCGACTTCAGCACCTCGCCGCTTCAGCAGAGCGCCGCGCCCGCGCTCTTTCGCGAGCACGAACTGTCGATCGGCCTCGTGATGCCGCTGCTTCGCGAGGGACAGGCGGTGCCCGACTATGCCGCGCAACTCGATCTGGCCCAGCGGGCGGATGCGGCGGGATTCCGTGCCCTGTGGGTCCGCGACGTGCCGCTCAACAGCGCGGACTATCCCGACCCGATCGGCCATCTCGATCCCTGGGTGTTCCTCGGGGGACTGGCCACGCGCACGCGCCGCGCGATGCTGGTCAGTGGTGCGGTGGTCCTGCCATTGCGCCATCCCTTGCATATCGCCAAGGCGGCGATCTCCGTGCAGGAGCTGTCTGGAGGTCGCTTTGTTCTCGGCCTTGGCTCCGGCGATCGTCCGCCCGAATACGCGGCGTTCGGGCAGGACGGCAACGCGCGGCGGGAGCTGTTCCGCCAGCATTGGGCGGTCGTCGGTGCGGCGGTCGGGCTGCCGTCGCGTGTGGTGCCGGATCGCGAGGCCGACGATGGGACCGCGTTCTACCTGCTGCCGCGCCAGCAGCGCGCAGTGCCATTGCTGGCGGTCGGTTCGGGCGGACAGAGCGTGGACTGGATCGCCCGGCATGCCATCGGCTGGATGACCTACCACCGCGATCCCGCTACCCAGCGGGACCGGCACAGCATGTGGCGCGCGGCCTGCGAGCGCTCCGCGCCGGGACGTTTCCGCGCCTTCGGCGTGGCGGTCCGCCTCGAATTGAGCGAGAACGCATTGGAACCGCCGACGGCATTGAATCTTGGATACCGGACGGGCGCGCAGCCTCTCGTTGCCATCCTCGAAGAGATGCGCGCCGCCGGCGTCCATCACGTGGCGCTCAACATCACCAATTCGCAGCGGCCGGTCGAAGAAGTGCTCGACGAACTGGCGCAAGCCGTATTGCCGGTGTTCCACGGGGCGGAGGACCGGTGACGGCGTACGGTACCGAATTGGGCTGCGCGATTACCTTCCGGTCGTACCGCGACGCCTGACCGCTGGTCTTTCATCCGGGCGCCGTATCGGGGGCGCCTCACCGATCGACCGCAGTGCGGCGACCAGCCACGCCACACCCGCGTCCATCATCGCGACGGTTGGCACGACAAGGCTGATCTTGAAGTCTCCGAACGCGGCCGGTGCATCGACCCACACGACGCCGAACCTGGCGGCATGCATTTCCACAAAGCGGCGGGGCAGGGCGGCGACGAGATCGGTCTGCGCCAGTACGGCCAGCGCGAACATGAAGTCCGGCACGGTCAGCGAGACGCGCCGCGCCAGGCCGTGCTGCGCCAGCACGTTGTCGACAAAACCATGCGGGTCACCCGCGTGAGACACGACCAGATGCTGCATCGCGCAGTAGTTCCCGAGTGTGGGGGCAGCCCGCAACGGGTGTCCGGCACGCATGGCAATGACGAAGTCTTCCTCGTAGAGCGTGTGCCGGGCGAAGCGTGCCGGGACATCGTCGTGCGGAATGGCGGCGATGTCGATGGCGCGCGCTTCCAGGTCGGCAAGGGCGTCGCGCCAGGCCAGGCCCGGCGACGCCTCGCCTTGGCGCGGCAGCAGTTGCCGGATGCAGATGTCGATGCCCGGCGCGGACTGCCGCAGTCTCGTCAACAGCGGAGGCAGGAAGACGGCCGACACGGCGTCGGGCGCACCGATCGTGAAGCGGCGGGTCGAGCGTCCGGCGTCGAACGGCGCCGCGCTGTCGATCACGCTTCGAATGCGTGTCAGCACGTCGGCGATGGGCGCCGCCAGTTCCATCGCACGCGCGGTGGGCACGACGCCGCGCGGCGTCTTCAGGAACAGCGGGTCGCCAAGCAGGCCGCGCAGCCGGCGCAGCCCATGGCTGACGGCGGACGGCGACAGGCGCAGCCGCTCGGCGGCGCGCCCGACATGGCGTTCCTCCATCACCGTTTCGAACAGCACCAACAGGTTCAGGTCGGCCCGAGAGAGATCGATCTGCTTCAGCATATTGCTGAAATCATATCGCTGGCTTCAGCGCCCTGAAAGCGGAAAATCCGGCCAACCGGCAAGACGCCGGCCCCGATGAGGCCGCGAGCCGACGAACAGGAGCTCTCCATGCCAGCGATCAGCGACAAGCCCATACCGCCCGAAGGCACCGGCCCCGGCACCGGCAACCGCAGCGGGAAACCCGTTGCCATGACCGGCGGGGCGACGCTCGATGCGCTGATCCAGCGCACCGAGGACCAGGCCAGGGCGTTCAACGCCGGCAAGATGGAGACCTGGTTCCGGCTGGTCCGATTGGCCGACGATTTCACCCTGATGCAGCCGTTCGGCGGGCCGGTGAACCATGGCTTCGATGGCAGCCCCGAGCGCCTGGAGCGGATGTCCACGCTGTTCCGCAACGGCGACGCGAAGCTGGAGCTCGCGCAGACATACGCTTCCGATGACCTCGTGGTGCTGGTCTTTGTCGAGAGGCAGCATGGCGAGGTCCACGGCCTGCCTCTGCAGGACTGGTCGTTGCGCGTCACGCAGGTCTATCGGCGGCACGGATCGGAATGGCAATTGGCCCACCGCCATGCCGATCCGCTGGTGCGCGAACTCAGCCTGGAGCGGACGGCGGCGCTCGCTCGGGGGGCCTGAGCGGGCGGCGATGGGCGCCAACTATGCGCGGCCCGCCGAATCGGCAGCCGGCGATCGCTGCAAGCGCGGGTTGTCGTGGTTCGCGGCCAAAGGTATCTTCTCCCCATGCCGAACCCCGACGCTTCCCCAAACGCCGAGTCCGTTGCCACCTTGTCCGGCAATGAACCGCTCTTCATCGTCTTCAACGCCGGCTCCGGCAGTGAAGATGCCGTGGAGACGCGAAGGAAGATCGAGGAACGACTGGACCAGGCGGGACGCGTCTATACCATCTTCACGGTCGATCGGCCCAAACAATTGCCGCAGGTCGCCGAGATGGCCGTCGAGCGCGCGAGACAGGCCAACGGCGTGGTGGTCGCAGTGGGTGGCGACGGAACCTTGAACGCGGTGGCGGCAACCGTGTTGCCAACGGGGCTGCCTTTCGGCATCCTGCCGCGCGGCACGTTCAATTACTTCGGCCGGACCTATGGGATCTCGCGGGAAACCGACGAGGCCGTGGCCAGCTTGCTCGATGCCCGCATCGAACCGGTACAGGTCGGTCTGCTCGATGGGCGGCCGTTCCTCGTCAATGCCAGCCTGGGGCTGTATCCGCAGCTGCTGGAAGACCGCGAGGTCTACAAGCAGATGCTCGGCCGGCGGCGCTGGGTGGCGCTGCTGTCGGCGCTCGTCACGCTGATGCGCACGCCCGCGCAACTGACGCTCGAGCTGCTATCGCACGGTCAGCAGCAGGTGCTGCGGACCCCGACGCTTGTGGTCGGCAACAACAGCCTGCAGCTGGAGCAGATCGGCATTCCGGAAGCCGCCCATCTGCAAGAGGGCCGTCTGGTGGCGATGCTGGCAAAGCCGGTGGGCACGCTGGCCCTGTACGGACTGCTGCTGATGGGCGCGATGGGGCGGCTCGGCGATGCGTCGCGCGTGATCAGCTTCGGCTTTGAAACGCTGACCGTGCGCGTTCGCGGCCGCCGGCGCATCAAGGTGGCAATGGACGGGGAGATTCACTGGACCCGCACGCCGCTGCATTTCTCGGTGTCTCCGAAGCGCCTGCAATTGCTGGTTCCGCGGGATACGAGCCGGTTGGATCGCTCATGAGCGCGGCCCGCGTCCTGCACCTGTCCGACACCCATTTCGGTACCGAGCAAGCGCCGGTTGTGGAGGCCGTGCTGGCGTTGGCACACGAGCTGATGCCGGAGGTCGTCGTGCTGTCCGGCGATATCACGCAGCGGGCGAGAACGGGCCAGTTCGCCGCGGCGCGCGCGTTTCTGACCAGGTTGGGACTGCCGACGCTCGTCATCCCCCGGCAATCACGATATTCCGCTCTTCAACGTGGCGGCCCGGATCCTCAATCCGTACGGCGGCTACCGGCGCGCGATCGGCAAGACGCTGGAACCCGTCTTCAGCAATGAACGGGTCCTCGCCATCGGCGTGAATACCACCAGGCCATCGCGACACAAGAACGGCGAGGTGTCGCGCGAGCAGATCGACCGCGTCTGCACGCAGCTTCGGCAGGCGCGGTCCGAGCAGCTGCGCATGGTCGTGGTGCACCAGCCGGTGCGCGCCGTCGTCGAGTCGGATACCGCCAATCTGTTGATCGGGCGCGATGCGGCGGTACCGGCGTGGGTGGATGCGGGCGCCGATATGGTGCTGGGCGGGCATATCCACCTGCCGTATGTGGTACCGCTGCCGACGAATTCAGGCCGCCGTGCCTGGGCGGTACAAGCCGGCACGGCAGTATCGCACCGGGTGCGCGGATCCATCCCCAATTCGGTGAACGTGATCGAGCACCACGTTGGAGATGGAAAACTCCATTGCCGCGTTCAGCGGTGGGATTACGACGCGCGCGGCGGGGCGTTCGTCACCGTGGATAACAAGGTCCTCGAACTCAGCCGGTAAGGGTGGTCGGGAATCGGCCGGCTTGCTCGCGGCATGACGATCGCGCGATCACGCCGCGCCCGTACCGTCACCGGTACGGATCGGGGTCCTTGCCGATGGGCCGCTCAATGACTACTCTTCCTGTCACACCAGATCGGGCGGAAAGAGGATGCCGTCGACCCGATCGACTTCAGCCCGAGCTCTCCCAAACCGTTCCGCTTCGCTTCTTCGCGACTGGCCTGCGGTCATTGCACGCCCGTAGCGCTGTCGGCCCGCGGCGATGCTCGCGCCCTTCACAAAGCCGGGGTAAAGCCAGCAAGCCGAAAGGAGCAACACCATGGGCATGATCGCGACCAGGGATGGCATCGAGATTTTCTACAAGGATTGGGGTGAGGGGCAGCCGATCGTCTTTCACCACGGCTGGCCGCTGAGCGGCGACGACTGGGACGCCCAGATGCTTTTCTTCCTCGGCAAGGGTTACCGCGTCATCGCCCATGACCGGCGTGGCCACGGCCGCTCGACGCAGGCGGCAACCGGCCACGACATGGATCACTATGCCGCGGACGTTGCCGCGATGGTGGAGCACCTGGATCTGCGCGACGCGGTCCATATCGGCCATTCAACGGGCGGGGGGCGAGGCCACCCGTTATGTCGCCCGCCACGGCAAGGGACGCGTCGCCAAGCTGGTGCTGATCGGTGCGGTGCCGCCGCTGATGGTCAGGACGCCAGCCAATCCCGGCGGACTGCCGGTCGAGGTGTTCGACGGCTTCCGCCAGCAGCTGGCGGCCAACCGCGCCCAGTTCTATCTCGATGTCGCCGGCGGGCCGTTCTACGGCTACAACCGGCCGGGGGCGACGGCGCAGGACGGCGTGATACGCAATTGGTGGCGGCAGGGCATGATGGGCGGCGCCAATGCGCACTACCACGGCATCAAGGCGTTTTCGGAGACCGACTTTACCGAGGATCTGCAGTCGATCGACGTGCCGACGCTGGTCATGCATGGCGACGACGACCAGATCGTCCCGATCGCCGACTCGGCCTTGCTGTCCGTCAAACTGCTGAAGCAAGGCACCCTCAAGGTCTACGAGGGCTTCCCGCACGGCATGTGTACCACGCATGCGGACATCATCAACGCGGATCTGCTGGACTTCATCACGGCTTGATTCCAGCCTCGACGACCCTGGCGCCGGCCGCAAGCCCGTGCCAGGAGGCGGCCCAATGCGCCCAGCCTTTCGCGGTGCCTAAGTGCCTGTTCGCCAGCGTCGAATTCCAGCGCTGTAGCAGACCGTCTATGTTATGAGTTGGCCAAAAAAAGAGCCGCGCTGCATAACACAGGAGACGAGGAATGAAGGCATTCCGCTGGATGCGGCAGGCGCTCGCCTGTCCAATCGGAAAGAGGGGCACCACGCCAGGAAGTCAGACGCAGTCCTTCACGCCACGCCGTCGCGCCATGCTGCTCACTACGCTGGCAGTGGGTCTGCTGGCCGGTGCCGTGGCGCCCGTGCGCGCTGACACCTGGCCCTCGCGTCCAATCCAATTGCTGATTCCCTATCCGCCCGGCGGCAGCGCCGATCTGCTGGCGCGTCCGGTCGCCGCCAAACTGCAGGAGCGGCTGGGGCAGCCGATCGTGCTGGAATATCGTCCCGGCGCCGGCGGCACCATCGCCACGCAGGCGCTGGCGCGCGCCAAGCCCGATGGATACACGCTGATCATGGTGCTCGCGGCCCACGCGATCAACGCCAGCCTGTATCCCAAGCTGCCGTACGACACGCGCAAGGACTTCGCCCCGGTGTCGCTGGTGGCCAACCTGCCGCTGATCGTGGCCGGCAGTCCGTCGCTGCGCGCCAATACCATCGGCGAACTGATTGCCGAAGCCAAGGCCGCGCCCGGCAAGCTCACGTTCGGTTCGGCCGGCAATGGCAATACTGGCCATCTCGCCGGCGAACTGTTCAACTCGATGACCGGCGTCAAGATGACGCACGTACCGTACAAGGGCAGCGCCCCGGTCGTGACCGCCATGCTGGCCGGCGAGGTGCAACTGACCTTCGACAGCATCTCCACTTCGATGCCGCATATTCGCAGCGGCAAGCTGCGCGCCCTTGCGGTGACCAGCGGCAAGCGGGCCGCGCTGGCCCCGGACGTCCCCACGCTCGCCGAGGCCGGCGTGCCGGGCTTCGACATCAACGGCTGGTACGCCATACTGGCCCCGGCCGGGACCCCGCCGGCGGTGGTGGACCGGCTCAGCAAGGAGATCGCCACGGTGATCGCCGAGCCCGGAATGAAGAAGCAGTTGGCGGCAAACGGCTATGAACCCGTCGGCTCGACGCCGGCCGCGCTCGGCGCGCATATCGACGCCGAGATCGACCGCTGGAGCAAGGTCGTGAAGGAGTCCGGGGCGCGGTGGGAGTAGGGCGCATCGCTGTGGTCCGTCGGCGGGGCGCCGCTGACCCGTATTGGTCCAGAACTTCTGGTCCGAACTTCTGGTCCGAACTTCTGGTCCGAACTTTTCCGTCGTACGTTATAGACTTGTCTGGACGCCTGACCGGGATGCTCGCCGGAGCGCCTTGGCGGCATGGCAAGTCAATGTCGAACGATGGGGGATGACATGGCCAAAGGTTATTGGATTGCGATGGTCGATATTGCCGATATGGCCGGCTATCAGAAATACATCGCTGCCAACAAGGCAGTATTCGAAAAATTTGGCGGGCGTTTTCTGGTCCGCAATGGCGAGAAGACCGTCGTCGAAGGCAATCCGCGGTCACGCGTGGTGGTGATCGAGTTCGACAGCTACCAGCGCGCGCTCGAATGCTACCGGTCGCCGGACTATCAGGCATTGATCGCGCTGCGTGCGCCTTGCTCCGAGGCGGATCTGGTCGTCATCGAAGGGTACGAATGACGCCCGTGCGATATGATTTGCGCTTCTTCGGCAGTCCTGCAGAGCCATTCATGTTTGCGTCGACTTTCATCTTTCGGGCGGGTCAATACGACCAGGGAATTCCATCGCCTCGATCAGCAGATTGCCGACGTGGCTCGCTCGATCCCTGGATACCTCGGTGAGGAGACCTGGGAAAACACCGCTGCGGGGCTGATTCAGAATGTCTACTACTGGGACACTGAAGAAGCGCTGCTCGAACTGATTCGACATCCCACGCATATCGAAGCGAAGGCCAAGCAATCCCGCTGGCTCGACGGTTATCGGGTGGTGATCTCTGAAATCAAGCGGGAGTATGGGGATGGCAAGCTGACGGGGCCGGTACGCTAGCGGTTCGTGCCGCCGCGCCCGTCAGGGCGGCGATGTCCAAGACATGCCCTAGCCGCTTGTGCTCCACGATGTCGTCTGGCCGGATCGTCTCGCTGCAGGGCAGGGCTGTGCCGTCGGCTCATAGCTCGATTCGCCCATCGGACGTTGAAGTCAGTCATAAGGGCCGGCGCATGGGCATTGGCGGCTTCCGGGCTATCGATCTCGCGCAGTCGCAGCTCCTTGAAGCAACCGGTCCTGCAACGTCCCATGCATTCGCTCCACACACGCCCCTTGGCCTGGCTCGAGTTGGCGCACAGGATGTCGATGTTCAGCTCGAACAGCGCGCGTCCAAACTGCGTATAGCCGCGCCCGTCCGGCCCATCCTTGGCATTGACGCGGAAGACGCCGGCCTTGTCGCTGTAGAACGCTTGCGGCTTGCCGTGCCGCTCGATGTAGGCTCTTGTGGCCTCGAAGTACGCGAAGGTCGATTCGGTCGGCACGAAGTGCAACTGCATCAGCTGACCGGTGGCGTCGTCGACGTAGACCAGCAGCGTGCAGGCTGGCGCCCGATCCTCGAACCAGCGGTGGTCGCTGCCGTCGATCTGGATCAGCTCGCCATAGCAGGCGCGCCGGTGCCGCGGCTGGTGCACCTTGGGCGGGCGCAGCTTGCGGGGGACCCAGAAGCCGGCGTCGATCATGATCCGGCGTACACAAGCCGGCGAGATCTCGATGCCATGGCGCTCGCGCAGCTTCTCGCAGGCCAGGGTCGGACCGAAGTCGGCATAGCTGTCGCGAATCAAACCGCGTATCCGGGCTTCCAGACCAGGCGGCAATTGATGGTGGCCGGGCTGACCAAATCTCCGAGACACGATCCCGCGGGGACCGTCCTGCCGGTATCGCTGTACGAGCCGCTCAACCTGGCGCCTGGAAATGCCCAGCTTCTCTGCGGCGCGCCATACCATCAGACCGTCTTCCACGACCGACTGGACTACCTTGCACCGATCTAGCTCGCGCATGCTCATGGTGATCGTGTCGGCTCGGCCCATGATCCCGCTCCCAACAAGGCTCCAGGGCGGCCAGCTTGGCAGGATCGGGCAAGTGCGACATTTGAATTTGTCCCAAGTACGACATTAGAAAAAACGGCCAACATCCGTGCGGCCGATAATACTTCTTATGTAAAATCTAGCAGAGTCCGTTGACGACATCCCAGTCGTTAGTGCTCCAACGGAAAGCTGTGCACTATTCCGACCGAATGCCGGCATGAAGAGCCCTACGGGCCACTTCTTCCCGAAGTGTCAATTGTTATGCAAAGCCACGTAAAACCTGCACTAAGTGCAGATACTTCTTTCACTGCCTGAAGTGCATTTGCTTTCGTACATATGCGCTTTCGCGAGCACAGGATCATCCTGCCCCCCTGATCGCTGTTATATCGTTGGGCGGCCAGCTCTACGACGTCGCTTATCGGACGCTCGGGGTTGGATAACCAATCCATGGGACGCAGGCCGCCCAACGCTTCCATCGGTCGTTGCATGAAGTTATGCACTGCCCAGCAACTGGCGTTTGCCTGCATGAATGGAGCGAGCGCTGCCCTCAATCGCCCGGGTTCCACGTCGAACTGCCAGCGTGGATAACGAAATTCGTGGGGTCTATGTGGTGCAGCCAGCGCGTATATCTGGCCGCTTTCACGTGCCACCTTGATAGCGCTTTGTGAACGGCCCGAATAGCGGGCTGCGTCTCCGAGATTTAGATTCTCAGATTTACTCAGTTCGGAGAGTATGTACTGTTCACCCCGAATACGGGCAGCATGCAAAGCATCCGACATAAGCTGTTTTCGAGAATCATTCATTCCGACGCCCGTACTGCAGGCCGAAAACGAAACAAGAGTCAAGTTCGCAGGCTGCCGCGTTCTCCAAGGTCGATCTTACGGCTACCGTTGGTCCGGGGCCGTCTCAAAGTAACCGTGCGCCGTCAGCGCTAATCGAGTCTGGCGCTCGTCAGTCGCACAGAAGAATCCACCACGGACGTTTTGCCAACCGTACCTATGCATGTACGACCAAGTCAACAGAGACTCTTTTTGCTCAGCCACCGTACGATCGCGGGTCCTCGTATCACGGGTCTCGACTAATCCTATAGGCGTATGCAGCCTTGTCCAAGCGGCACCGTGTCTTGACCCGTGTTGGCTAATACGCTGGCCTGGCGGACCTGCGGTCATGCCAACGTAGTACCTGCCTCCAGTAAGCTTCAATACATACAGGTAATATGTCCAGTCAGCGCGGGCGCTCATGATCCAGCTTTAACCAAGGGAGATAGCAGAACGTTGGCAAGGGTATTATACGGCTGCAGTAGGACACACCAGCCGACGCACTAGCCACCGCCAATCGCGTACTGAAGGTCCTTCGCAACCGTCGTCATTCAATCTCCCGTGCAGAGATGCTACCGCTAGCCTGCTAGGGTTCGAAATCGAAGTCGTCTGCCGCAAAGAGTTGCGAGTCACGGACACCGAAGGCTTCAATCTCGAAATCGTCTAGCCGCTCCCGCTTTAAGCGAAAGCCATTGTCAGTTGAGCGAAGGTGGTAGAACTTGATTTCGCCGAGTGAACCGGCCAATAGCTTGACGGTTGCGGTCACAACAGCCGGATCAGCGCGCAGACCGAAGAGAATCGACGCGATTCTGAAAGGCCGTTCCGCTCTTCCGGAGGTTTTCAAGACTGCGCGCCACTCCTTCTCGTAGCGCCACTGCCCTGCTTTTGCCAAGAAGAATTGCCTGAAGATTCGCTCCTTCGCATCCACTGATCGCGTGACCAACCAATCGTGTAAATCCGCCGTCTCCAGGTAGCGCGTCGAGTTGTAGTTCACGGGCGCAAGGAAGTTGCATCGGTGCGCCTCCGTGCTGTACTCGATGCAGACGCCGCGATGTTCATCGCCATAATGGCTCCACATGAGCGGACTATCCCAGCGCACGGAAAGCGAAAGCACACCATAGTTGCTGAAGATGCCGCCGACGTACTCTTTCACGTCTCTAGCCAGGAACCGCCGATACGCCTGAGATCCATCATTCCCATCGTCGTATCGGCCTCCATGTTCCGTCACGAAGTAGCGATACTCGCTGAGAGTCCTGGCTACCTTCTCCTTGGCCCTGTCCGGATCGGAGATGCGCGCTCGCCGCAACGCAAGGACTTTCCAAAGATGCTCCAGCTGTCCAAGATCGGCGTCAGGCTGGATTACTGGATCGCAGTCGAACGGATCATTGAATGACGCTGGCCGTGCGAAATAGACTTCGCCCTGTGCGAGCAAGCGTAGCGTGTTGGTCTCGAATTTGCGAAACTTAAAGAGGCTTGGCGGGATGCCTATCATAGGTTTTTCGTGTTGCGCTGGTCCACTGGGCGGGATCCTGCGACGGCGGGCGGAGTAGCCGACGACGCGATGAGTCCTTTGGCCTGCTGATACGCTTTCGTCTCGAACAGGAAGTCCGCGAGCGTCATTGCGCAGTTGACCGCAAGCTTGGCATGGTGGCGCGCGGGCTTGTAATTCGTGCCATGGCTGTCCGACATCTTGTTTCGCATTGTCCCGAGCCCTTGAATGATCGAAGCAAGGCCGGTGATGACTTGCCGCAACGCGTCAGAAATGTCCTTTCTGCTGGGATCAAGGTTCAGTAGCGAACGCACGCGGTTGAAGAGGCGACCCAAGTCGCCATCGAACGAGGGCGGTGGCTCATTGGCAAGCTCCTCCTCGATTGCAAGTAGCAGATGTTCAAGCAATGCACGCGCATTGGTGATGGCGCCATCGTAATCGCCAGCCTCAATCTTCATCCGGCATTTCTGGATTTGCGCGTCGATTGACGCGGCCGACCCTGCCGGAAGATCGTCCGGAATCGACTCAGCGAGGATCAGAGTTCCCTCGATATTCCGGGTTCTATAGCCAACGCCTTCGCGGACTAGCTGCACGTTGTCAAACGCGAGAAGCTCGTTGAGCTTAGCTACACATTCATCATGCGTCGGCGTGCCAGTTGGCACGTTCAAATCGAACCATAGGCGCGGGTCGGTGACCGCGGAGAGCAAATCCGCCATCGACGGTTTGTCCGCCATTGCCGTGAGCCTCTCCTTCGCGAAGACCGCGCGACTTGGAAATCCTGGCTCGTATACATCGCGAAAGCCGAATTGGTTGAAAAGATCGACCAAGTCCGTCCCCCGGCGATAGGGCCATCCATTGCCGCCGCAAACGATGTCCGCAAGTTTCGAAATGGTGTATGCAGAGAGCTTCATAAACGCCACCCGTGCGACAAGTTTCAAGGACCGATTGCATCAAACGCCTGCGCTCGGTGTAGATCTTGGTTCCGCGTTGGAGTACGGCCTTTGATGCCGGTGCAACTCGCCCCCAAGCTTGTGGCCGAAGATCAGCCGTGAGGCTCGCATGTTCCCGAAGCCTCGCGAGAGGAGCGCAAGAGGAGCACTCTGGCTCTTGATGTCAGTCCAACGAGAAATGTCCATGCAGCGGGTCGGCATAGTTTGTGTCGGCCCGTAGTGACGCAAATTCCCGCGTCTGGGCGAACGGGGTCACCGCGACCTCGACGCTGCGACGAAATCGCTCCAGCGCCCCGGACTGGACTGCAAGCGCCACGTGGTTCTTGTGCTTTCGAGACGGATATCGGAAGCCCACCGGCTCTTGACCGCCGGTGAACCCGTCGAGCAACTCGAGCATCTGCATCCCAAACCACTGGCACCAGGCGTGCTCGCCGTGGACCCGGTCGTAAATCCCAAGCCTGCTCAGCACCGTCCCGTTCAGATCGAGAAGCGGCAAATCGGTTTGCAAGGTGAACGTGGCAATCAGCCCGTCCACCGCAATGGCTGCCGGGATATAAAACGTGCCCGGCTGCGTGAAGTCGTTCACGCAAAACTCAGATTCCCACAACGCGGTGTTTAGGTCAGCCGCTGCGTACAGCCAGAATCTTGCGTGGCGCCCGTCCGGCCCCGCAAAGGCGGCGGGCGGGCCGAATCGATAGGTATGATCGACATACGGCGGGATCACCGCGGCCGGATGTCGCACTGCCCGATAGAGGCGAGTGCCGGCGGACAGAGTAAAGTGGTCGCCGGCTAGAGCGCTGTGAAGGACCGACGTTTGGGGCAGGGTTACAGCAATGTGTTCCGGTGCAATGTTCGTTGGCGTTGTCATCAGCTGATTAGATCCGAACTGCGCGAGGGCAGCCCGGCCAACTGCGCGATCACCCTGCGCTGCCGCTCATTGGCGGGTCCGGCGAGGTGATTGCGCTGTGCGGCAGTAATTGCCGCACGCGATTCGAAGACCTTACCCGCCAGCAATTCGGCCGGCGTCAGGTCATCGAAGGCGTCGACCGGGGTAACCCAGAACGCATGGATTTCGCTGCTCGGCAGGTCTTTCATCTGGCGCAACACTGGAGCGAGCAACTCCGGCACCGGCGGCGAAAATTGCCAGGCCGGGAATGCCCGGCCGATCGCCTTGCCGCGGGGCGTGACGCAATAAAAGCGAGCGTCTTCCACGGCGCGGTACAGCGTCGCCTGCGACATGTCGACCAGACCTTGTGCAATGACCTCCGAGGGCTTCAGATATGACACGGTGAGTCGATCCTCGACCTCGGCCACCAGCGCTTCTGGGCGACCGAGCGTGGCCGTGAGGCACTGACGCACGACGGCCATCACCCGGACCCGGTCGCCGGCGTCAATGGTGTGCTCCAGGTGCTCATCGATGTCGTGGACCAATTTCTCCACCAGCTGCGGGCCGCGAGTCGCAGCCGAAGGCGTATGGGTGCACAGTGTCATAACAAAACTCCATCAGACAACAACACGGGGCGGTGCAAAGGCGGGATGGATGCTGGCTTCCCGCTCGGCAAATAAGCACGAAAGCACGTCCCGGACCTGAGCCGCTTTATTGGATACGTCGACGGCCGTCACATGGCAACACCGCCGGACCCGTGCCTCCAATTTCCGCAAGAAGATGCGGAACAGTTGGTGAAGTTGCAACTGCGCCGCTATGACTGCGGGGTCGTACCCAAAGGTGAGAAGTGCGAACGCTTGATCGATGTCCAAGCCGCACCGACTTCCCGGTTCAAGAGCAGCGATAAGACGCGACTCTCTAACTCGCCGGACCATGCGGTATTCGTCAGTGGAAAGCGTTATGGCTTGGATCGGCTCTCCCGTCGGCATGTACCTCACCGGCTTTTCGTCGGCACCGCGGACAACAACCCGCTTTTTCCGCACTTCGACCACGATCCTTCTGCGTGCGGCGTCTTCGCTCAACCCATGAATTCGCTTCAGATAAGCCAAGAGGGCCGACTTATCGGCTTCAGTGACGGCATCATCGGCAGAGCTATGCGTCAGCCCCGCCTTCTGCAACTGCTCCAGCAATGCTTCGGGACTGCGGCTCAGTTCTGCTGCCAAAGATGCAACGGTCGTTGTTCGCGACATAGGTCCGGTCGGGAGAGTTGGATATCAGAACTCTACCCAACTCTCTCAAGTTTCGCAAGATTCTCATTGCAATGATTACCAAGTCGGCTTGGAATGTGGTGATTTTCGACTTGCGCTGTGATGTGATGCATTAGCAATAACGGGCTGTTGCCCTACCTGTTTCGAGCCGCTCAGGCTGCAAAGGCCTTTGCGATCTGCCAGCCTCTTTTCACTTCGTCGCTATGCAGGTAAAACCGACGTCGTCGACACTGACGCATGCCGCAGATTGTCCCGAACACTGGTCAGTTTCACGCCACGGGCTAAGGCATGCGTCGCATGCGTATGCCGCATCCAGTGCGGGCTGGCACGCCGCAGCTTGTCGGCCGCCGCGGGATGGTCTGTACCAATGGCATTCGCGGCCAAGTTAAAGAACCGCTTGACCACATGCCATAGCCGCGTACTCGTGATGCCGATATCCGGCTCGCCGGTCAGGTCCCCCGATGAGAGCCACCTGCGAACGCCACAGGCTCCGGCTGATCGGCAATCCGCGTTCCGTCAGGTAGCGCTCCAATGCCCGCCGCGCCAACGGCGGCAAGGCCACCTTGCCGCTGCGACCGCCCTTCCCCGTCAGCTTGAGCCATTCATCGCCCTGCCCGTCGGTTTCGATATCGCCGAGCGTGGCCGCTACCAGCTCGCTGGCCCGCAGCCCTGTCGCATAGCCGAAATCCAGCACGAAACGCAGGCGCTGCGCGGCGGCGGCCTCCCAGCCGTAGGACCACTCGAGCCCGTCAGCGATCGTCCGCGCCAGCTTCCATTCGCCTTCGGTAAAGGCGTGCGAATTGTCCAGCGCCGCAGTGCGGCCGCCGCCGCGGACCTTGATGCCGGCGAACGGATTGGCGAGGACGTATCGCTGCTGGACCAGCCACCGGAACATCGCACCGAGGATCGACAACGCATGGGCGACCGAGCGTGCCGATAGTGCGCCCGTGAATGGCCGCCAGTCCGGGGACGAGCGCGGGCGTGGCGGCCCGACCCACCGCTCTCGCGGCGTAGGCCGACGCAGGAAGGTGCGGTAGGCCACGGCGTCCTCGGTCGTGAGCGATGACAGCGGCCGCTGCCGCTCGACAATGGCCCACAGGATCAGCCGTTCCGCTTCCTTGCGGTAGGTGCGATGAGTGGCCGGCGACTCGTGCAGCGCCAGCCAGGCCTGCACCGCCTCGTAGTCGTTGTCCGCGGTCAAGGTGCACGTCGCGCGCGGGGCGCGAAAGCGCCCTTCGGAGCCGTCGACCTGATGGGGCAAGCGTAGTTGCTCCCACGGCACGACGCTGCTGCGCCGCTCCTGCACGATCAGCGCGCGGGCCCGCTCGGTCAGCTCAGGATGTGCGGCGAAGAACGCCTCGATCTGTTTGGCACCGGTAGCGCCCAGCCCGGGGATGGTTGCCCACCAGCGTCGACGCCTGGGCACGCGCACCGTCAGCGCCGCCAGCGTCTCGATGCCGTGGGCGCGCAAGGCGGCGACGGCGCGGGCCGGCAGCCAGCGACCGATGTCGTCGGTGATCGCTGGCTGTGGCGTGGGCAGCGTGCGCAAGACCTCAATAGCACGGTCGGCCGCCCTGCCCTGCGCCACCCGCGCCGACGCCGGTATCTCGAACAACGCGGCCAGATCGTCGCGGCCGCGCTCGCGTGCCAGCGAGGCGAGCCGGCGGCGAATGCGGCCCAGCACGGCGCGCGAGGATTGGCCGCGCGCCCTCTCCTCCCCCAGGTATTGCGCCACGGCTTGCCGGGAGCTGAGGCCGGCATGCCAGGCACGCAGCGCGGCCAGGGAGGCGGCATCGGGGAATGCCGTGGAAGCATCGGCGGAGGCCGTATCCATACCCGTGCTGGCGGCAGATGCGGAGTTCGGTAGGGTCAGGCGCGATTTCATGGGCGCCAGTTTAGCGCAACGAAATGGCTATTACGATAAGAATACTTATCGTAATAAAACCACAACAACGCAGGGCACCTAACTCGACACGGCAACCGCAACGTCATGAAAGCCTTCAATGACGGTTGCCGACGTCCACCTGCGCCGGAATGTCGACCGACTTGTTCGCGAGCCTGGCAGAGGCGTCGGGTGTTGGCACTCATTGGGCACGCCGACATGTTGGACAAGAAGGTGGTTGTGTTAGTGTCGATTCCTTCAACTAAGGAATGACAGCAATGGAACCTGCTTTTGAAGCCGGAACGTACTCCATACGCCTTGCAAACGGTGCATGGAACTTAGTGACCATCCAGGGAAACACGCTGAAGTTTTTCGACTATGGCGGCCCCTTGCTTGGCACGCTCCGCGTCGCTTCCAGCAGACTGGACACCAGTCGTGACGATGAGACCGAGCATGTCCTGCAAGGAAATGTCTTGCTTATCAGAGCGCAAGACGGGTCCATAGAGCGACACGAGCTCATTCTTGAGCATGAGGCGTAGCCCATTGCAGACCTAGGCCTCTCTAGTGTGAATCAGAGACAGCTCGTCACATGTGCTGCCTGCCTAAGAGATTCACACACGACGACGTATGCGTCTCAACCTCGTTTTCGACGTGCTTCGAGCCGTCCAGTCGTGGCGACGGCAACATATGTACTTCTTTGACGAAGAAATGCACGCCATCACAAAAAAATTTACGCGTTTCTACTCGACAAAGCGGCGGACGAACTTTCGTGAGACCCACCCGTCCGCTTCAACGTCATCCTGGCTAAACTGAACGTACAGCCAGTTTCGGTCGGTATCATCCAACACGATAAGTACCGCGCCTTTAGGTAGTCTCGCTACGACTTGAGAACGCACCGCCGGCCGTAGGTACAGCGGCACGCCAGCACGATCGACATAGCGCATGCTCCTAAGTGTTTCGCGCGGAATCTCGCAAATCAAGCCCTTGGTGAATTTGCGAATGTTCTGGCGCGCCTCGAGTGTCAGCAAGCGGGCCTGTAAGTCGCAGGCACCCGCCTGGAAGGCAGGCCATTGAGCGACCGCTTGATAAACCATCCAAAGGCACATGATCAGCCGAGCGAGATAGAGTAGCGCGCCTGCTGATAGGGGCTTGGATGACGGGCCCGCGGACAGCGCAAGACGCAGCTCCTCCGCCACATCCGATGCGTCCCCCTTTGTAAATGCGTCCCGCCCAGTTGCTACACTCGCAGCCTCATGAAACCGCGGCAGGTTGGTTTCCGCTTGACTGAATAGCGCCTCCAATCGCTGTTTGTCTGCCGTTGCGATCGTTTGGAATAGGTCATTGTCGACCAGGGTCCGAGCGATGCTGTCCCATTGCACGCCTTGGCCCGCCTGTGTCGGCATGCCGCTGAATGCCTTGAAAACGGGCGAGTCCTTGAGCGTACGCATCATCGCCAGCGCGGGCGAGTCCTCTAGCGCCGCCATCGCCTTAAAGAGCGGTGAACCTTGAAGAGTTTCCAGCGCATTTAGCGCGGGCGACTCCTTTATAGCCGTCATCGCCGCGAGGAAGGGAGAGTCTTCCGATCTGTTCGTCGCCGCAAAGGCAGATGAAGCCTGCCACTTCGCCACCGTCTTCAAGAACGGCGAGCTCTCGACCGTCCGCATCGCTGCCATCAGGGAGGAGTCTTGCCACTTTGCCAGCGCCTTGAAGAGAGCGGAGTCCTCCAGGTTCCGAATCGCCGCCAACATGGATGAGTCCTGCCACTTCGCCATTGCATTGATGGCCGTGGAATCTTCAAACGCCCTAACCGCTGCCATTGCATGAGAGTTCTGCAGCGCTCCTATCGCGCTCAAGCGAAGCGAATCTTCTATAGCTCGATTCATCTTGAACAGGTTTGAGTCTTGCAGTGCCGACAGCTGTTTGAGATACGGCAGATCCCCGAGCGCCCGAGTCACCGCTAGCGCTGTCGAACCAGGCAATGCTGCCCTCGCCTTCTGCGGAGGCGCTGCCGCAAGTTGTGGCGCAGGCACAGGGTAGCTTGGCAACGCCTCCATGTCGCGCGGGTTCGGCGAACTGGCAGACGGAAGGCTGGCGGTGTCCGGTGTCGATTGCGTTGTGCTGGGTTTCATGTGTGTAGTTTATCCCAGCAACAATTTCGAAGGCCCCACGCCAGGCACTTCCGCGGCCAGTGAGGCGCCGTCGGGAAACCCGGAGGATCGGCGGCGGCAGTCACGTCGGTGCGGGGGCTTTTATCGCGGCTCTTGAAGCGTCATGCGAGGCCGAACAAGTAGCCCTCGTGCGCTGAGAGCCGTGATCGCGAAGGACGTTCGTCGAATATCTACCAGGCCCCATACCACCCTCGTGCCGCGCACCGCCTTCCAGTTCAACGAGGTTGTGCAGAAATTCGGGATAAAGGACAGGTGGAAGATCTCCATAACCACCAGCGCATTGACTGACAGCGTACGTGCCAGTTCCAGCGATCGGCCGCGGCCGATTGCGCAAGAGTGGATACCGTAGACGCCGCGCAGCATCCTTGCTGGCCCATGCCAAGCCCATGGCGGTCATCTGGGCCATGGGCAGGCGGCGTTGGATCCCGTCGCGAAGATTCCGGAGCTCAAGGTATGCGCGGGTCAGGTGAGCCTGGCACAGTCCTTTCCGCCTGTCCGTCGTAAGCCGAAGTCGTCGACACAGACGCGTCCCGCAAATCGGAAAACGCTACGACCACGTTACCAAGCGCCTTGGGCAGTGTGACAGTCGGACATGCGGAACCATCCGTCCCCGCATATCCGACACTCAGCTATCGCAGAGCAAGCCCCTTCTTGCCGGACGAGACGCGAACGCGCCGATGGATTTACACCGATATCACCGAAACCGCCGACTCTCCGTGAGAGGCTATGTATTGCCGGCACGAATTCAGCTACGCCTCCTTCCCCCGCTCCAAAAGCTCGAATAGCCCCATTCCGACGAGCATGGCGACCACGAATACCACCGCCTTGTAGTCTCGCATGCCCAAGGTGACCAGGGCCGGTCCCGGGCAGAAACCTGCGAGGCCCCAGCCGATGCCAAACAGCAGGCTGCCTCCCACGAGACGTCGGTCGACGACGGTGGCCGTCGGCATTCGCATTGGCAGTCCGAGCAGCGAGGCGCTGCGCCGGCGAGCCACGGCGAAGGCGACAACGCCGACCAGGATGGCTCCGGCCATGACAAAAGCAAGCGATGGGTCCCAGTTACCGGCCAGGTCCAGGAATGCCAAGACCTTTGCTGGATTCGCCATACCCGAAATAATCAGGCCGATGCCGAAAACAACGCCAGCCAGAAGTGCAAAGAACCCAGGCATCGTTTCCTCTCAAGCGTCAAGCAGATGGCGGGCGACGAAGACGGTAACGAATCCGGACGCCATGAAGGTGAGAGTGGCCACCAGCGAGCGCGCCGAGAGGCGCGAGATGCCGCACACGCCGTGCCCGCTCGTGCATCCCGCCCCGTAACGCGCGCCTACCCCCACGAGCAGTCCTGCCACGGTCAGTGTGCCGAAGCCGGCGTCGATTCGCGGCATCGGCAGCTGCGAGAATACTCCGTACATGAGTGGAGCGCCCATGAGTCCGGCAATGAATGCCACGCGCCAGGCGACATCGCCGCGCACCGGCGTGAGCAGTCCGCCAAGCACGCCGCTGATGCCGGCGATCCGGCCATTTAGCAGAACGAACATAGAGGCGGCGATGCCGATAATTATGCCGCCCGCCAGCGAAGCCAATGGAGTGAAGGCACTCCAGTCGATCGTCATGGGGCTATTCCTTAGGACAGTACAGCGGAAACTGGATCCGGCTCCAACACAGCGGGGCTCGTGAGCAGCGGCTCAATTATCCAGCCGAGTGCCGGCAAGCGAGGGACAGCTGGGGCTGGCGGCGCGGATGCCTCCGCTCCAAGGGCAAAACCCGACCGCATTCGGTGAAGACCCGGTCGGGTCCTCCCATTCCTCTTGGCCATCGGCGCCATTCCGGCGTACGCCCCTAGTGTGCGTCGTTCGAAGTTGATACCGTGGCTGGCTCCGATTTGTCAGCACGCTGAGCCGGATGACGAACCAGCAGGACCGGACGCGTCGAGCGATGGACCACCCCCCTGCGCCACGCTGCCCATCAACAATCGCTGCGCCCCCCTTCGACCATGCGTGCCCATCACGATCAGATCCGCATTCCACTCTTGCGCCTCAAGCTCGATCGTCGCCGCCACCCTTCCGGGCGCCACCGAGGTTTTTCGCAGCTTCGTACAATGCTCTACACCGGCCCCCGCCAGCGACGCCGCAGCGTCCTTCAAAACCTCTTCTCCGTAAGTCAGCAACGCCTCGGTGACGCCGCCGGGATCGTATGGGCCTATGCCGTAGTAGATATCGGTACTGTCGACAACATACAAGGCCTGGACTATCGCGCCGCAGCTCTGCGCAAGACGGGCGGCCTGCATTACTGCCAATCGGGACAATTCGCTGCCATCCACCGCTACCAGAATTCGTTTGTACATGATCATGCCCCTCCGCCACTTGTAATTGCGCGTGAGACAAGCATATGAGCGGGCACCGTCCAGCTATTGATTTGCATCAAGCTCCCTGGCTTCTCCTGCGGCTATTGTCTGACCGGACCTTGCAGCGCCAGTGCTGCCCGAGCCGGCCGCCTGTGTGCGTGGCAGCCACACGACCCCAAAGAGACATCCATGCAGACAAGCCTTGTACCGCAGCGACTTCGAACCCGTGGCAGCACTGGACCGTCGAACCGTCGCGTGTGCGACCAGGAGGATATGTGCCGAGTGGAACCGCTCCAGGCGGCAGGGGAGCGTTTGCGAATCGTCATTGACCGCCCTTCCCTGCCCAGAGCGCTCGTCGTGGTGCTGTACGCAGGCAAAGCCTCATCGCGCATCGCATCGGCAAACTACTTCTGCCGCAAGCTCTGGAAGCTGGGATACGCAACTGCCTTGATCGACATTGCCCCCCGTCGTCACCGGGACTCGGCCGACACTTTCCACAGACATACGGATCTCGTGCACCGCGTCGCGCGCGTCGCGGAATGGCTTGAGTCCGAGGCGCCGTGCGGTCCGATACCTCTGGTATGTGTAGCGGCAGGCGAGCTGGCGTCAGAGGCGACGATGGCGGTGGCCGGTCATGCTGCGTTCTGCGCCTTGGTGACCCTGCGCGGTGCGCGAGACCTAGCCAGGAGCCAGAATCAGGATGCCTGCCCTATTCCTGCGTTGACTATTGTCGGAGGCAACAGCTCGGACATCACCGCCCCAGACCGTGGCGACGGATCGGCTGACTGTCAGTGCAGCCGGTCGTCGCTGGTACGAACCCTGCGGGGAACCTTTGACCAGCCGGCTGAACTGTCCCAAGCTGTCTCACTCTGCACCGACTGGCTTGAGACTACTATCCCACGCCAGGCGCCGTCGTATCGGTAACCGCCGGGTGACGGGCGCTCGTTGCCGCACAGGCTTCACAGCGTGGCATCGTCGCCAAACAAGCCATGTCGAATTGCATACCGAACCAACGCCGCCTCGTTTGGCAAGCCGAGCTTCTCCATCAGACGCATCTTGTACGTGCTGATCGTCTTCGCACTGACACAAAGGCCGGCGGCGATCGCCGAGACCGTTTCTCCCAGAACCAGCCTTCGGAACACCTCCATCTCGCGATCCGACAGAGAGAGATGGGGCAATTGCGCCGCCCCCCCCCTGAAGCCCGGTGGCAAGCTTTTCCCCGATCGCCTGGCTGACGTAGGTGCCACCGGATGCGACCTTGCCGGTTGCGGCGACCAATTCCGTGGCGGCGCTTTCCTTGGTGAGATAGCCAGACGCGCCGGCTCGGAAAGCCCTGCGCACGTACTCTTCCTCGGCATGCATCGTCAGCACCAGTATCCGCAGCCCAGGAAACTCCGTCCGAATCTGCTTAATCAGCTCCAGCCCACTGCGCCCTGGCATGGACAGATCGAGCACAATCACATCACTGCGGTGTTGCCGCAGCTGGCTGCACACCTGCGTCCCATCTTCGGCTTCCGCCACGACCTCGAAACCACCGGCCCGTTCAAGAATGTGCCGGACGCCGTCTCGTACGACGGCATGGTCGTCCGCGATGAAGACCTTGATCATTGTTTCCCCCCGCTCGGGATCACGTCCGACTGCGGGAAACGAACAGCCAGTCGGAAGCCGCCGCCCGGTCGATACTCCATTGTTGCAGCGCCGCCTAGCAGGCGCGCGCGCTCGCGCACCCCTACGAGCCCCATCGATCTTCCTTCGGTAGATGGCGCCGTGCGGCCGTCCCAGCCGATACCGTTGTCCTGCACCACCAGCTCGTATTGCCCGTCGACGAGTTCAAAGCGGATCTCCACATCCGATGCGCGCGAATGCCGTACCACGTTGTTCAGTGCCTCCTGGACAATGCGAAAGACGGCGACCGCAGCCTGCTCGGCAAGATCGATATCCTCACTGGCGGTCACGCTGACCGAAATGCCGTAGCGTTCGGCCGTGTTCTTGCCCAGCCAATTCAGCGCCGCGGCCGGACCGAGCTCGTCGAGCAGCGCTGGGCGCAAGTCTGAGGCGATCCGCCGTACCGAAGCCACCGTCTCGTCGATGACTTGATGCATGGCGCCGACCTGCCTCAATGCCGCCTGCGGGGCACCGCCCTCCTCCAGATCGGCGCCCAGCATAGCCAGGTCCATCTTCAATGCGCTCAATCTCTGGCCGAGGTCATCGTGCAGCTCGCGTGCAATGCGCCGCTTCTCCTCTTCACGCGCGGTCAGCACACTGTCGGACAGCTGCTGCAATTCCTCCCGAGACTGACGCAAAGCCTGTTCGGCTCTGACACGCTCGGTGATATCGCGCAGCATCACCGTGTACAACTTGCCGGCGCGGTCGACCGTCTGCGAGATCGAGGCTTCGATCGGAAATTCGGTGCCATCGCTGCGCAGCGCATAGAGGGCACGTTGTCGCCCCATCTGTCGTTCGGAAACGCCAGTGATACCGAAACGACGGACGTGTTCCTCATGTGCATCGCGGTACCGCGGCGGAATGAAATCGCCAAGGGGACGGCCGATGGCATTGCTCGCGTTGCAACGAAACAGCGATTCCGCCATCGGGTTGAACAGGACAATACGCTGATCACTGTCGACGGTAATAATGGCTTCCATCGACGATCGAATGATGCCGGCGAGCCGCTCTTCGCTCTCCCGGATGCGAGCCAGATTCGCGGTGGACACGTCCCGCATGCGGCGAAGTCGCACCCAGTAAACCGCCAATACCGCGCCTGCAAGTAAACCGAAGACGGGAACAAGCGGCATGATAATTCGCGATCCGTTGGCGGCAAGCACAAGCGAGAACGCCGCCGCAACGGTCAGGGCGACTGCCAGCCCCCCTACCCATTCCGAGCGGTCTGCATGGCGTGCGATCGAATGCTGACTGGGTCGAGGGGGAAGCACCGGAAGACTGTTCGCCGCGCATATCTACCCCATCTGTTGTCGTCTAGCCGGGCTCCCGATCGTGGCAACCGGCTGGCCACTGCCGTCTTCTGCCGGCCACACCGCCTGAAGGCGTCGCTTCGTGAATCTTAGTCCAATCGCGCCGAACTGGGCACAAACGCAGGCCCAGAGAGGCGATCTCGTCCACCGGAATGGCGGAAGTCCCCTGTCAGCATTCCCTGACAAGTCCGGACGTCGTGCTGACGTCAATCTCAGCCAACCCTGCTTTCTACCGCTTAAGGGGCCTTCCATACTTAAGCTCATGAACACGGCCCCGCTTCCACGTCCGCTGACCATCTACCTGGTCCATGAAGGCCAATGGGTCGCAGCACGCCTGCTTAGATTGTTCCGGCGTATCCCCAACGTCGCTTGCATCGGCGTCGGCCGCTATTCGTCCCGGACGATTGCGGCCGTCGAAGCGGTGCAGCCGGACATCGTTGTCCTGGACATCGGCGCGGGCCACCGCGATGCCTTGCATCGGCTGCAAAGCCTCCGTGAAGCAGCACGGACGGCCATCGTACTGTTACTGGCGCATGGCTGTGCATGGCAGAGCCGGCAACGGTACTTGGAGGCCGGCGCAGATTACTGCTTGGACATGACGCTGCAGTTCGCGGAGTTGATGAATTGCCTGCAACGGCTGGGAAAAACCAGCCGCTCGGATGACGAGGTGCGTCAAACACCTTTGATAGCGACACCGCCCATTGCATAGCGTCCGCTGCGGCACCGAAGCAAGTAGATCGAGAATTGCGACTATCCACCCAAGGAGATTCACGTGTTCAATGCGATAGCAATGAGGGAATCGACGACCGACATCCCGCGGCATCCGGAATTGCCCATACGTGATGACCGCTCTTCTGGGTCGATGACTACCGCACTGGCCGGCGAACGCGCGATGGCCCAGTGCACGCACTGTCCGCAAAGGCACCACGCTTGTGTCGCCTCATGCGTCGACGATCATTCGCTACCGAGGTTGACCACCGTCGTGCAGACCTGGCGAAGCGTCCGCCGGGGCGAATACCTCTTTCGGGCCGGAGACGCCTTCCAGAACGTTTATGCCGTCCGGTCCGGATCATTCAAGACAGTCGTGATGCAATGGAACGGCCGTGATCACGTCACGGGGTTTCATCATGCGGGAGAGACCATTGGCCTGGACGGAATCTGTACCAACCATCATCCGTCCGACGCCGTCGCGCTGGAAGACAGCACGGTGTGCGTCATTCCCTTTCCATGCCCTGGAGGCATTGTGTCGGGAAGTCAGGTCCCTGCAACAATATGTTCATCGGCTCTTCAGCGCGGAAATCGTGCGGGAATCCGGCATGATGGTAATGCTGGCGGACATGAGCGCGGAGCAGCGGCTAGCCTCGTTCCTGCTCAACTTTGCTTCGCGTATGCAATCCCATGGGTACTCCGGTACCGACTTGCGGCTGCGCATGACGCGGGCGGAGATCGGCAGCTATCTTGGCATGACGCTCGAAACGGTGAGCCGGACATTCTCGCGCTTGCAGCAAGACCGCCTGATCTCCGTCAAGGGAAAGCAGGTGACACTGACTGACAAGGACCGCCTTGATCGCCTGTAGATTGCCTGTAGAATTTTGTGCGGCACTACGGCGGCACGTCGCTACTTCGGTCGATCATGCTTCGCGCGGCGAAAGCCATGCTGGCCGGTTAGGAGCGCCCTGACCTCGCTGCTCGGTGTTCCAGTCGGCCACGAAGCCTTCCAGCGCCCCCGGCTGCCGCTCCGCTCTGCACGTCGCGCTGCCGTAAGGTCAACATGGGACGCGGAGCGCGTCCGACTATGCGCCCAATCTCCTCGCCGGCACTCAGGCCGCCCCGCGAGGCCATCACGATAACAGCCGATACGCCATTGGCCAGCGTCCCACGGTCGCACAGGAAGGCTCGCATCGGCGCAGCAAGCCGGCCAAGCCAAACCGGAGCCATGACGACCAGATGTTCGGTGCCGGCAAAGCCCGGCCCCTGATAGCCGTAGGCCGGACGCCGTCGCAGCACGACATCGAGCACGCACCTCAGGTCGCCGACCCAGCCGGCACGGCTCGACTCGTCGACCACCTCGGCAAGCGGCCACCCGGTTAACGCAGCAAGCTGTTGGGCCGCCTGGCGAGTGGTGCCAGTACGGGAGTAGTAGACAATCAGGACTTCTTCCATGGCTGCTCTCCTTCAATGATGGCCGCCCTTCGCCGCGCGATGCGTCCTATCCCAGGTCATACGATTCCCGATACTCCGGCATCGTCACGTGCCACCGCAACCGCCGCTCGATTTGCTGACGCAAGGCATCGGCAGCCGGCGGTTCGCCGTGGACGATAAACGTGTTTCGCGGTGGCGCGGCGAATGTTCCCAGCCATCCCATCAACTCTTCTGCGTCGGCGTGCGCGGACAGGTTCTCGATCTCGATGACTTCGGCTTCAATCGCCACCTCGCGGCCGTGAATCCGCAGCGAGCGTGCGCCTTCAGCCAAAGCAGCGCCTCTTGTGCCGGCAGCTTGAAAGCCACACAACAGGATCGAATTGCGCGCGTCGCCTCCGAAGTGCTCGATATGGTGCACCACGCGCCCGCCGGTCGCCATGCCGCTGCCCGCGATGATGATCTTCGGCGCCCGACTCTTGTTCAGCGCGATCGACTCATCGGTGCTCTTCAAGAGGATCGGCAGCTCGCACGCAGAAGCGATCTGATCTCTGTTTAGCCGAAGATCCTCGGGATGCAATGCGAATATCTTGGTCGCATTGATTGCCAACGGGCTGTTCAGGTACACCGGCACGGATGGCAATCGGCCCTGATCACGCAGCCACTTCAAGCAATACAAAATCGTCTGCGTGCGTCCGACCGCGAACGCGGGGACGATAACCGTGCCGCCACGTTCGACCGTCCGCGTGACAGCCGCTCCGAACGTGTCGCGAGGATCGTCCGGGGGATGTGCCCGGTTCCCGTACGTCGATTCGACGAGGAGGACATCGGCATGTTCGATCGGTTCAGGCGGTCGCATCACCAGATCCTGCTGTCTGCCAAGGTCCCCCGAGAAGACGATTCGACGACCGTTGACATGGAGCGTGACGACAGCCGAGCCGATGATATGGCCGGCGCGTGATAACTCGACATCGATGTCATCGGTCACGCGGCGCCGTTGATGAAAGGAGACCAATTCGAGCCGGCGAAGCGCCCGCGCGACATCGGCTGTCTGATACAACGGCAACGCCGGTTGGTGCCGCGAGAAGTGCTTGCGATTTGCATAAGCGGCGTCCTCCTCGGCCAGATGTGCACTGTCCGGCCACAGGATGCCGCACAATTGCGCCGTCCCAGCGGTGCAGTAGACGCGCCCCCCGAAAGCCGTTCTTGACCAGTAGCGGCACGTAGCCGCTGTGGTCCAGATGCGCGTGCGTCAGTACAACGGCGTCGAGGCTCGACGGCTCCACCGGCAACCGGTCCCAGTTACGCAGACGCAGCGCCTTGTAGCCTTGAAACAATCCGCAATCGACCATCACGCGCGACCGTCCTGTATCGAGTACGAATCGCGACCCGGTGACCGTATCCGTCGCTCCCAAGAATTGCAAACGCATGTCCTGAATCCTCTGTGCCCGCCCCTCTGAGAAGCGGGTTGCAATCGATCTGCGTGCAGATGCTCATTGCCGGTCAGTGGGACATCAGCACCGGTACGGTCATCGCCGCCAGCATGGTCCGCGTGACGCCACCGAGCACCATCTCGCGCAGTCTGCCGCGCCCATATGCGCCCATCACGATCATGTCGGCTCCGCAGTCCGCCGTTCGCGACAGCAGGAATTCTGCCACCGCCATATCGTCGTCACAAAGGGCAGACTCGGCGCGCGCCTGAATGCCATGGTCGCCCAGCGCTGTCAGGGCCTGTTCGACCGGGCTGGCGTCCGCGTGCGGTGGTCTGAGTTCTTCCTCGACACTGATCACCGTCACGGCACCCCCGGCCAGCAATGGCACGGCGTCGTGCAGGGCACGAGCCGATTGCCCGCTGCCGTTCCATGCCAGCACCGCTCTGCGCCCGACCGTCTCGAACGTCCCCGCGTAAGGAACGACAAGCACGGGGCGCCCAGACTCCAGCACGAGCGACTCGACGAACTGCGGTGCTACATAGCTGCCCGGGTCCTCCGAATCGTACTGACCTGCGACAATCAAGTCGGCCTCGCGCGTTTCGCGCACTACTGCAGACGGCAGCACCCCTTCCACGACCCGCCATTGCGCACGCTCCAGTCCAAAAGCGTGCATGCACGCCTCGAACTGGCGCCGCACCACCTCTCTGATTTCCTGCCTGCGCCTGCGATCGGCTTCCAGCACGATTCCGGCGCCCTCCATCAAATAGAACCAGGCCGGATCCGGCATGAAGCCTGCATACAGACCGATCAGCCTGGCACCGTGATCCCTGGCAAGGCCTGCGGCCAGCTCCAGTCGATGCATCGCACGCCGGCCGGCGTCCAGGTGGACCATGATGTTGCTGTAAGGCATGGCGATTCTCCTGACGTTACATGCCTTCACTGTACGGAAGGGACCGCCACTCGTATTGATGCACGTCAAGGGATTGCGCGCGCTCCCTAGCACGAAACACGGGCAGATCGGCTCTTCCATTGACACAGGTCAAGGCGATATCGCCCCCCGCTCCTACAGTCGATATTGAAACGGACCGGCGCCGTAATGCCTTGCCATGAGCGCAACAGTACTCCGCGAGCACCGCGCAGGTCTGGACCGCGCCCATCCTGATCGTGCCGTCCTGGATCATGAAGTACTACATCCTTGACCTACAGCTGCACGACTCGCTGGTCCGGTACCTTGTGGCACGGGGACATACGGTGTTCATCGTGTCCTGGCGCAATCCCGGCCCGGAGGCGCGCGATACGGGTATGAACGAGTATCTGAAGCAAGGCCTGCTGCAGGCACTGGACGTCGCCCGCGCCCGATGCGCAGGCGCCGGTGTTCACGGCGTCGGCTATTGCCTTGGCGGGACCCTGCTCGCCATCGCTGCCGCGCAACTTGCGCGCGATGGCGACGGCGAACGGCTGCGCACTGCCACCCTTCTTGCCGCGCAGGTTGATTTTTCCGAACCCGGAGAGTTGGGGCTGTTCATCGACCACAGCGCGATGGCGGTTCTCGAGGCCTTGATGTGGAGCCAGGGATATCTCGACGGCTGGCAGCTCGGCGCGGCATTCCAGCTGCTCGGCACGCGCGATCGCGCGGCTTCTCGCGTGCTCAACGAGTACATGCTTGGCAAGCGGTTGCGCGCCAACGATCTTGTTTCGTGGAATCGCGATACCACGCGATTGCCATACCGACTTCACTCCGAGTGCCTGCATCGACTTTATCTGTCGAACGAGCTGGCGCGCGGCGCGTACTGTGTCGACGGGGACCCGATCGCCCTGGCGGACATCGATATGGCGTTTTTCGACGGCGCGCAGCGTGCCGATGGCTCCTGGTGGCCATGCTGGCAGCAGTGGCTCGAAGCGAAATCGACCGGTCGCCAAGCCCCCCGTGACCCCTCCCCCAGGTGCGCTCGCCGATGCGCCGGGCACCTACGTCCATCAGCCATGACCTCCCCGGCTCCAACCACCATGCATGCCATGGTCTTCGATGGCCGTTCGCCCGAGCTGGAATCGCGCGAAGTGCCCATTCCCGAGCCCGGCCCTGGCGAGGTCCGGATCGCGGTATCCGCCTGCGGCGTCTGCCGGACCGATCTGCATATCGTCGATGGCGAGTTGCCGCTACCGAAGCCCGCCTTGATTCCTGGCCATGAGATCGTCGGCCGCGTCGACGTCTGTGGCCCCGATGTGACTGGTCTCCGCCCCGGCGACAGGATCGGCGTTCCCTGGCTTGGGCGCACCTGCATGCGGTGCGCCTACTGCCTCAATCACCAGGAAAATCTGTGCGATGCCCCGCAGTTCACGGGCTATCTCCGCGACGGCGGCTACGCCGAGTACGCCGTGGCCGATGCGGCGTATTGCTTTCCGATTCCGCAGGCTTACGACGATCTGCAGGCCGCCCCGCTTTTGTGCGCGGGCCTGATCGGGCTACGCACCCTCAATATGGCTGGCCCTGCGCGAAGAATCGGCATCTATGGCTTCGGCGCAGCCGCGAATCTGGTCGCCCAAATAGCCCTCGCGCGAGGCACGGAGATCTATGCCTTCACGCGTCCGGGCGACACCGCCGCCCAGGCGCTGGCACGGGCAAGCGGCGCCTTGTGGACTGGCGGCAGCAATGAGGTCGCGCCGGTGGCGCTTGATGCCGCTCTGATCTTCGCTCCGGTCGGGGAGCTGGTGCCGCTGGCGCTCGCCGCCGTACACAAAGGGGGAACAGTCGTCTGCGGTGGGATCCATATGTCTGACATCCCGGGTTTTCCGTACAGCCTGCTCTGGCAGGAGCGCCGCCTGGTTTCTGTGGCAAATCTGACCCGCGCGGACGGCCACGCGATGATGCGCATTGCCAACGAAGTGCCCCTGCGCATCCAGGTCACGCCGTACGCGCTGGCCGATGCCAACCGGGCGCTGTCGGACTTGCGCGCCGGCCGCCTTGCCGGCGCGGCGGTGCTCAAGATCGGACCGTGATCGACGCAAAGTTGATCAAGGTCAACGGCGTTCGCCATTGAACGGCTAAGCTCCAGACATCGCGATCCCGGGCGCCAGCCCACCTACGGAGGAGTGCAATCATGTACAGGAAGATCGTCCTGGCGGTGGACGGCAGCAGTTCGTCCGACCTCGCCCTGAGCCAGGCCATCACGCTGGCAAAGGCGTGCGGAGCCGAAGTCGAGGCGCTGTTCATTGCCGAGAATGTCGACGTCTACTTCGATACGGGCTACTACAACCCCGACTTGCTGATGAAGGCAATCCTCGCCAACGGGCAACAGGCGCTGAACGAGGCCGGGCAGCGTCTGTCGCAGGCCGGCATCGAACACCAGCTGAAGCTGATCGAGCGGCCGGTGTCGCCCGGCAAGATCGCGGATACCATCGTCGCGGAAGCCGATGCGAGGAACACGGATCTGATCGTTCTCGGTACGCACGGCCGACGCGGTGTGCGCCGACTCGTGATGGGGAGCGTCGCCGAAGGCGCGTGATTCGGCAGACCAACAAGCCTGTACTTATGATCCGCAGCGAGAAGGAGGACTGAGCCGATGCGGCCCGACTCTACGCACCTTCCCCGGCGCCCGCGGCAATGAGCACGCGCAATCTGGAGCATCTGTTCCGGCCCGAGTCGATCGCCGTGATCGGGGCATCGCGCCGGCCCGGCAGCATCGGCGCCGCGATCCTCGCCAACCTGATGGAGAGTGGATTCGCCCGGCCCGTGTTTCCGGTCAATCCCAAGTACGACACGCTGGCAGGACGGCCCTGCTACCGCAACGTCGCCGCGCTGCCACAGGCGCCAGAACTGGGCGTCATTTGCACGCCGGCAGAGTCGGTCCCGAAACTGGTCGAAGAATTGGGCCGGATCGGTACGCGCGCGGTGGTAGTGGTGACGGCGGGCCCCCCCGCTGAGGGCGGCCGGCGGGCCGCATGGCGGCAAGCCATCCTCGACGCCAGCCGGCCTTACCTGCTGCGCGTGCTGGGGCCGAACTGCGTCGGCCTGATGGTGCCGCGGGTCGGCCTGCACGCCAGCTTCGCCACAGGCCCGCTCAAGAGCGGGCCGCTTGCCTTCGCCACGCAGTCCGGCGCGCTTGCCACCGCGGTGCTGGACTGGTCTCGCTCGCGCGACATCGGCTTTTCGCACTTTGTCTCGCTCGGCGACAGTACGGATATCGATGTCGCCGACGTGCTGGACTATTTGGCGACGGATGCCTCCACGCGCGCCATCCTTCTCTATGTGGAGGCCGTTCGCGACGGCCGCAAGTTCCTCAGCGCGGCCCGCGCCGCAGCCAGAAGCAAGCCGGTGGTGATCGTCAAGGCAGGGCGCGTCCCCGACGGCGCGCGTGCCGCCGCCTCGCATACCGGCGCGTTGGCCGGCGCAGACGATGTGTGGGATGCCGTCATCCGGCGCGCAGGCTTGCTGCGCGTCACCTCCACCGAGCAGCTGTTCGACGCCGTTGAGACGCTGGCTCGGGGGAGTCCGCTGGCGGGCGAGCGCCTCTGTATCGTCACCAACGGCGGTGGCGCAGGCGTGCTGGCGACCGACGCCCTGGTGCTGAGCGGTGGCACCCTGGCGACCCTCGGTGTCGACACCATTGCAGCGCTGGACCGATGCCTGCCGGCGGGATGGTCACGCGGCAACCCCCGTCGACATCGTTGGCGACGCCGACGCTGGCCGGTATGCGAATGCACTGGCCGTCGTCTCGCATGCCAGCGACGTCGACGCCGTGCTCACGATCCATGCACCGACCGCACTGGTGCCCACCCGCGCCGTGGCGCAGACCATCATCGACGGCGCGGCCAGCGCAGCGCACCCGTTCCTCGCGTGCTGGCTCGGTGGCGATGATGCGCGCGACGCGCGGCTGCTCTGCCAGCGAGCCGGCATCCCGGCTTACGCCATGCCCGAGCAGGCGATTCGCGGCTTTCTGCAGCTGGTGGAGTTCCAGCGCAATCAACACATGCTGCTGCATGTGCCGAGCGCCGCCGAGGCGGACGACACGGAATGCGTCGACAACAACGCCGCGCGGGCCGTGATCGAGGCCGCCTTGCGCGAAGGGACGACGATGCTGGACGAGGCGCGATCCAAGCGCCTGCTGAAGGCCTACGGCATACCGGTGGTCGAAACCGAGGTCGCGCGCGACCCCGTCGACGCCGCCGAGGTGGCATCGCGCATCGGCTTCCCGGTTGCGCTGAAGATACGCTCCCCCAGACCTGACTCACAAATCGTCGGTCGGCGGCGTGGCACTGGATCTGGCGTCGTCCCAAGAAGTGCGCGCCGTTGCGACACGGATGCTCGAGCGCATCGGTGCCACCCATCCCGGCGCGCGCCTCGACGGATTCACGGTCCAGCGTATGGCCGGCCGCGCGGGTGCACGAGAGTTGATCGTCGGCATTGCCACCGATCCCGTTTTCGGCCCCGTGGTGCTGTTCGGCCAGGGCGGCACCGCGGTGGAGCGCTTCGGCGACCGCTCCATCGGTCTGCCGCCTCTGAACGAGGCGTTGGCCACCCAGATGGTCGACAGCACCAGAGTAGCGCGCTTGCTCGGCGCCTACGCGGGGGTGCCGGCGGCCGATCGCGGCGCGATCCTGCACGTATTGATGCGTATCGCTCGCCTGGCGTGCGAGTTGGCCGAGGTGGTCGAGCTCGATATCAATCCTCTGATCGCAGACCAATGCGGCGTTCTGGCGCTGGACGCCCGCGTCGGCATACGCCGTGCAAGCGGACGACCGACCGATCGGTTGTCCATCCTGCCCTACCCCACAGAGCTGGTGCAGACCGTCGACTGGAACGGTCACACGTTGTTGCTGCGCCCGATTCGACCGGACGACGCCGTGCGCTATGCCGCCTTTGTCGATGCGCTGAGCGAGATCGATGCACACCGGCGATTTTTCTGCGCCGTCCATCGCCCTGCCGATCCGACTCACTTCCTGCGGTGGACCCAATTGGACTATGCGCGCGACATGACATTCGTCGCGGTACTGCCGCCCGATGCTGCCCACGGGCGTGACAACAGCGCGGGCATGCCGGCTGTCGACGAAGGACAGATCATTGGCGAAGTCAGATTGGCGGCCGATCCGGATGGTTGGAGCGCGGAATTCGCCATCGCCGTGCGCTCGGACCTGCAGCATCGTGGGCTGGGCACCTTGCTGCTGAAAAAGACCATTGCCTATGCCCGGACGCGCGAGCTTGCCTGCCTGGTCGGCACGACGTTGCCCGACAACGCCGCCATGCTGGCCCTGGCCACCGCATGCGGTTTCACCGTCGCACGTGCCGCTCCCGCGGCAAACGGTTGGCACCTGCGGCTGGATCTGGACTGACGATGCGGCGGCGCGCCAGACCTCGCGCCGCTCGCCGCTCGCCGCTCAATGCGACAGCAGCACCAGCACACGGGAAGCCCGGATCAGACTGCGAGTCGCCCCGCCCATCATCAGTTCGCGCATGCGCGAGTGACCATAGCCGCCGGCGACGATCAGGTCCGCGCTCAGCGTCGTCGCCACCGCCAGCAAGGCGGGACCCGGCTGCGGCGTATCTGGCTCGTTGATGCCGCTTGCGTCCACGCCGTGGCGGCGCAGGTAGACTAGCAGGTCCTCCAGCGGGGCGCCTTCTTCCTGCCGCTCCGGCGTCGTCATCGCGACCGCCGTCACACGGTCGGCGCGCCTGAGGAACGGCATGGCGTCGGCGACCGCCCGCGCAGCCTCGCGCCCGCCATCCCAGGCAATCATCACGTGGATGGCCGGGCACGATCGCACCCCTTCCGGCACGACGAGCAATGGCCGCCCGGCATTCAGCAGCGCATATTCGGCCGGTTCGGAGGCCAATGGCGGCGTCGAGGCCGGCCACAGCGGCTGGCGCACGACGACGATGTCCGCCACCCGTCCCGTAGTCGCCAGCGCCCATCCGGCCTCTTCCTCGACCAAGCGGTGCGAGTGGGTGACACCTGGCGCCGCCTCCGCCAGCACACGGGTGAACTGTTCGGACGCCATCTGCGCGCGCTGGCGCAGAGTCTGCTGCGCCGCCTCGGCATAGCGGCGAGCCTCTTCGCCGACCGAGCGGAACGGCTCCAGGCGAAAACCGGTCGCGGTCAGGCCCAGCACGTGCGACGAAAAACGCCGCGCCAGATCCCCGGCAACCCGGATCCGATCAGCGCAAGCGGCATCGTCGTCCAGTTCGACCAGGATTGTTTGGAATTCCATGGTGGTCTCCGAGCGTGATTCAATGTGACATCAGTACCGGCACCACGGCATGCGCCAGCACCATCCTGGTGACGCCGCCGAGCACGAACTGGCGTACCGTGCCATGCCCGTATGCGCCCATAATCAACAGACTGGCCCCTGTATCGGCGACCGCCTCCAGCACGCGTCGCGTTACGTCGCTGTCGCTTCGCACCGTCTCCACCCGCACATCGCGGTATACGCCGTGTTCGGCGAGAACGGCGATGGCATGATGCAGCCCGCCGCCGCCGCGCGTTGCGTCGCCCGGCTTGGCGGCATGGAAAATCGTCGCCGATCCGCCGGCGAGCAGCGGCATGGCGTCATGCAGGGCCCTGCTCGCCTCCCGGCTTCCGTCCCATGCAATGACCGCGTGAGGCGCATGCAGCGAGCATCGCCCTTGTGGTGGAATCAGCAGCACGGGTCGGCCGCTGGCCATCACCATCGTTTCGACAAAGCCTGGCGCGACAAAGGCATGCTGATCGACATCGTCACGCAGGCCAAGAAGAAGCAGGCCTGCCTGCCGTGACGTTCGAACACAAAAGTCCAGCGGATCAGCGTCGCTCGCCAGCCACCGCGTGCCGCGCGGCAGTTCCGGCATCAACGCAGCCCATTGCCGTCGCATCTGCTCGCGAGTCCGCTGGTGCCATTGCTCAATCTCGCCGAGGTAGCGATCGCCGTCGTCCGTCCTGCGCAGCCATGCCGGATCCGGTTGGAACGTCGAATACAGACATGTCAGCGGCACATCGAGCTGCACTGCGAGACCGGCACCAAGCTCGAGCCTGTACAGCGAACGGCTCCCCCGCGTCCAGATGCACCATGACGCTGGCGAAGTCATGTGAAACGTTCATGGTGTGCCTCCCCGCTGGCGACGCTCGCCCGCGTAGCCAACCTGGGCGCGCGGCGCGCCGTCGGGCCGCTTGTCCCACCACTTTTCCAGCTCCATCACGACCAGCAGCGTAGCCGCAATGGCCAGCAGGAGCGCCCAGCTCGCCGGCGACACCGGTGCGATATGCAGCGTATCGCTGACACCGGGCATCCACATCGCGGCAATGTGCACACCCTGCGTCAGCAGCACGCTGGCCACCAGCAGTGGATTGCCTCGCAGCGATTGCCGGAAGATCGAATGATGCTCCGATCGGCTGAGCAACACCTGCACGTTCTCGAACAGCACAAACAGCAGCAACAGCAGATTTCGTGCGGATTCGACGCTCTCGCCGCGCTGCAGCGCCATGTAGAAGACGACAAAGCCCCCCGAGCCCCATCCAGATCGCCGAATGTGCGACACGCCGGATCATTACGCGGTCGAAGATCGGCTCGCCAGGCGAGCGCGGCGGATAGCGCAGCTCGTCGCCTTCGGGGCGCTCCGCGGCCAACGCCACGTCCTGAATGCCATTCGTCACAAGATTGAGCCAGAGCAATTGCACCGCCAGCAACGGCATCGGCATGCCCAACGGGATGGCGAGCGCAAACAGCAGAAGCTCCGCCGCGCCGGTCGAGCACAGCATGAAGATGACCTTGCGGATGTTGGCGTAGGCCACCCTGCCCTCGCGGATACCGTTGACGATGGAGGCGAAGTTGTCATCGGTCAGCACGACGTCGGCACTCTCTCGTGCCACGTCGGTGCCGCCGCGGCCCATGGCGACGCCCACATGGGCCTGCCGCAACGCCGGCGCGTCGTTGATGCCGTCGCCCGTCACCGCCACCACGTTGCCCTGGCGCGCGAGCGACAGGACAATGGCGAGCTTCTGCTGAGGTTCGACGCGCGCGTAAAACCACAGCCCGTTCGGTCAGCCGGTCGAGCGCCGATTCACCGGCTGCTTCGGCCGCGCCCACCTCGATTCCTGTGCAGATCTGGTCGTCGGTGAACATCAGCCCGGCTTCGCTTGCAATCGCCGCTGCGGTGCGAGGGTCGTCTCCGGTAATCATCACGACACCGATACCGGCGCGGAAGCAATCTGCGATCGCCGCCGGCACCTCCGCCCGCACTGGATCCTGCATTCCGGCCATGCCGAGAAAGGTCAGGTCGACCAGGTGACCATGGCCATACTGACACGACGTGTCCCGCTCTATGGTGCCGCTGGCGAATGCCAGCACCCGCAAGCCGCGTGACGCCATCTCGTCCTTCTGCCGCATCAACAAGGCGCGATCGATCGGCACCGCGTCGCCCCGCTCGTCCATGCTGTCCGCCATCTCGATCAGCGTTTCGGGCACGCCCTTGACGTAAACATGGACGCCGTCCGCTCCATGGTGAAACGACGCGGCATAGCGCAGGTCAGGCTCGTAGGGAATCCGCTGCAGCAACGGCGACGCCGCATGCAGGGCGTCTCGTGCAACGCGCGCTTTCTCGGCCAGAAATAGCAGGGCAACATCGACGGTGTCGCCGGTCCCGCGCCATGCGCCACTATCGAGCAGCAATTCGCCTTCATTCGGCATGACCGCTGCGTGCAGCAGCCGTGTCAGATCGGCCTGTGTGCTGTCGGCTGACGTTGGCACAGAATGGACGGCGCGAATCGAACAGGCGTGCGGGTCGGCCCCCCGTATCGCAACGGTAGTGCGCGCCTGACGGCAGGGTCAGGTCGGTCACAGTCAGTTGATTCAATGTCAGGGTACCGGTCTTGTCCGTGGCGATCAGCGTGCACGATCCGAGCGCCTCGATGGCCGGCATCCGGCGAACGATGACATTGACTTGCGCCATCTTCCGCATTGCCACGGCTAGCGCCACCGAAATGGCCACGGGCAGCCCCTCCGGGATGGCGCTGACGGCAAGACCGACGGACATCATAAACATCTCATGCCACTGCATCCCTCTCGCCCATCCGACCACAATGAGGACTGCCAGGGCCACAGCGACGACCACCCCGATGATGCGCGAGAAGCGATCGAGCCTGGTGATCAGGGGAGCCACGTAGCCTTCACCACCGAGCACATGCCCGGCGATCTTGCCGAGTTCGGTCGATGCGCCGGTGCCCGTCACGACGCCCCGCCCTCGCCCGCGCGTCACCATGCTGGCGGCAAACACCATGTTGGCCGGACGCTCGCCGGCGGCCTGGGCGGTGTGGGCCGACTTTGCCACCGGACGCGATTCGCCTGTCAGCAGTGATTCGTCGCACCGCAGGTCATCCGCTTCGAGCAGCCGCAAGTCAGCGGGTGCCCGGTTGCCCGGCTGCAGCAGCACCAGGTCGCCCGGCACCACGGCGAGCGCATCGATTTCCCGCTGCTTGCCATCACGGACGACGAGCGCCTTTGGCTGCTGTAGATCGCGCAAGGCATGGGCAGCCCGGTCCGCCGAGTATTCCTGGGCCGTGCCGACGGCGCCGTTGATCAACAGCACCAGTCCGATAAAGGCCGCATCCCGTAGATCTCCCAACGCCAACGATACCAGCGCGGCGATCAGCAACACATAGATCAGCGGGCTGCGGAACTGCCTGACAAAGACTGCCGCCACCGTCGGCAGCGCCGGTTGCGGCAGTGCGTTCGGCCCGTATCGCTCAAGGGCGTCGCGTGCCTGCTGCTCTGTCAGGCCGACGTCCACAGCGGTGGGTAGAGGCTCCCCGCTGGGCAAGCGGCGAGGTCATATGTCGCCCCTTCCGGTATCGATCAGGGCCGGATAATCATCTTGAGCGCCTTGGTACTGGCTGCCTGGCCGAAGGTATCGTAGGCAGTGAGCATCTGGTCAAGGCGAAACCGATGGGTGATCAATCGGGCTGGATCGAGCTTGCCTGCTCCTACCGCCTTGAGCAGCATCGGTGTGCTCACCGTGTCCACCAGGCGCGTTGTGATCGTGACGTTGCGGTCCCAAAGGCGCTCCAGGTGCAGATCGGCCTTGACCCCATGGACGCCGACGTTGGCGATCGTCCCGCCCGGCGCCACCAGTTCCTCGCACAGTTCAAACGTCGCCGGAATACCGACGGCTTCGACAACGCAGTCGGCGCCCAGGCCATCGGTCAGTCGCATGACTTCCTCGACCGGGTCGGCCTCGCTGTTCCGGATACATGCCGTGGCGCCGAACGCGCGGGCCACCTCCAGCCGATTGGCATCCGGATCGATGACGATGCATTGGGACGGCGAGTAGAACTGCGCCGTTAACAGCGCCGCCAGCCCAATCGGCCCCGCGCCGACGATCGCGACGGTGCTGCCTGGTTCCACCTTGCCGTTGAGCACGCCGCATTCGAAGCCCGTCGGCAGAATGTCGGACAGCATGACCAGCGCTTCCTCGTCCATACCGTCAGGAATCCGATGCAGGCTTGTTTCGGCATGCGGTATACGAACGAACTCTGCCTGGGTACCGTCGATGCGATGTCCGAGGATCCATCCGCCGCTCTGGCAATGCGAGTACATGCCACGGCGGCAATATGAACACCTTCCGCACGAGGTAATGCAAGAGATCAAGACATGATCGCCGGGCTTGAGCGTAGCGATGGCAGTGCCGACCTCCTCGATCACTCCAACGCCTTCATGGCCAAGGATTCGGCCCGGCTCGCACGTTGGCACGTCTCCCTTGAGGATATGCAGATCCGTACCGCAGATTGTGGTCGCCGTCACGCGTACGACCGCATCGGTCGGGGACTGCACCTTGGGACGGGGCCTGTCTTCCAGGCTCAGCCGACCCGGCCCTTGGTAAATCAGCGCTTTCATCTCTTGCTCCTTGCGATGGTGGCGTCCTTCCAGAGTAGACGCGGACAAGGAGCGGGATATTGACGCAGCGCAAGCTACGATAGCGGCTCGGGATCGAACCAGAACCTGTCCCATGTCAAAGGTCTTGGCGATGCTTCGGCAGCCGGAACATGGACTCTGCTCATGAGACAGGCTTGACAAGGACCACGGCACATGGCGCGTGTGCGAGGACGCGGCCCGCGACCGAGCCGACAATGGCATCAAGGAACGCGCCCCGCCGATGCGACCCCATGACGATTGCCTCGGCCCAACCGATTTCGCATAGGCGATGATCCGCTCGGGGGCAAAACCAACGAGCCCTTGCGTCACCGTTCGGACACCTGCCTCCCGAAGGATGTCGACAACGGACTGCATAGCGTTGGCGCTTTCGGTGGTATGCCAACGATCGATTTCCGCCTTGCTGATAAAGGACTTGACCTCCCCCGACAGGTCCGGAACGCAATGGACGACGTGCACACAGAGCTCGTCCCGCTTGAACAGCTTCGGGTTCGCGGCGCACCACGCCGCCGTATCGCTATAGGCCGATCCGTCGGTCGGCAAGACAATACTGTGCATCGTCGTTCTCCACTGCATCAAGCATGACCTCGGTTGGCGCCACAAGCAGAGGGCCGCTTCAGCGCTCGGTCCCGATGGCCTCCGGTATGCCTTCACCGTACATCGTGTTTGCAGGAGCAAATTGATTCGCTTCAAGGAATGGGAGTGCGCACGAACACATGACGGTCACTTCGATCAAGCGGTGATGTTTCGGAGAACGGCGCTTTGCCCGATGAAGGGTCGACGGGAAGGCGAAACGTCAGGTCGAGCGCCTCGGTGTCCACGACGATATCGCGCGCCTTGACCCATCCGTCGTAACCGATTGCCAGCCAATAGGCTCCGGCAGGTAGCCTCAGATAGAACATGGGCCCCGTCGCAACCACCATCAGCAACGGATGACCGTCGGCACCGGCCACCAGGACAGAGGTATGATCCAGCGGATCTCCACGCGCAGCATCGACCATGGTCAGGCGTACGTTATAACTGTGGGCCATTTTCAGCATGGCTTTCATGCTGTCTTCACTGTTCCCACCGCTCAAATACAGGACGCCGGCCGGGACGGCTGGCGGCGTATCGACCGGCACCTGGACAGCTGCGGCGCAAGCGAACGACGCGACGGCGATCAGCAATGAACCGAGCAGAACTCTCGTTTTCCGGAAAGGCATGCGCGTACTCATATCGCAATCGGGCATCGTGACGAACGGTGCCGTCGCAACACCGCGTCGACCGAGTCAAGCGATGGAATCGCGACCGCCCGTCAGTGCAACATCAGTACCGGAACGGTCATCGAAAGTCAGAATGGTGTGCGTCACACCACCAAGCAGCGATTCACGGATGCGGCCGTGGCCGAAAGCGCCCATGCAGCGGCAGCTGCAAGCCTACGCTGCGAAGCGAAAATGGCCGCGGTGAAGCGCGCTCCAGTCATCTCGAAGAAGGTTCGCGCAACCCCGCTCGATTTCATCGCGGTGATCGGCGAATGCCGACACCAGGTCCTCCTTGCGGTAAGAGCTTGTGGCAAAGTGTTCCTCCAGTGCTTGCGCCGTGACGGCATAGGTGCAGAGCGCCCCGTCCACGCTGGCGGCACACTGCAGTCCGGGCTAATCCGAC
This sequence comes from Cupriavidus sp. H18C1, assembly GCF_049311595.1. Taxonomy (NCBI): domain Bacteria; kingdom Pseudomonadati; phylum Pseudomonadota; class Betaproteobacteria; order Burkholderiales; family Burkholderiaceae; genus Cupriavidus; species Cupriavidus sp. H18C1. Next base: position 1,616,884 of record NZ_CP186009.1, on the reverse strand, counting down.
CAGTACTGCGGTGCGTCGTCGGCAAAATCGATCTTTCGCATGATCTAGGCTCGCTTCTGAACCGGCAAACGGTGGGGGACGCCGGAATGGCAGCCGCGAAAAATTGCCTCGTCCGCATCGGCCATTCCAGCTTAGTGCCGCGCAGTCTCATGCGTTTTGATTCGCGTCAAGAATGGCTCGTGCGTCGGGATGCACGACTGCAGCGGAATTAGCGACGATGGTCGGTATTCGTACGCCCGTACCTTGTTCTAGCTTCTGCTCATGGCAGTACTTGCCTGCAACGCGGGCGTTGCGCTCCTGCCCGCCGATTTTGGTACCCTGGTCGCGGATCGACCGATCCGTATCACAGTGTCAGTCCTGCTTCTTTGCCAGCCGGCGGCAGCCATGCCGGTCATTGTGTTGCACTGGATGAACACTAAGACGCTCCGCAATGCGTGACATGATCTCGCTGGCACTCTCGCCAGGAAGACGAAGCAGCAACGAAGGACCACGGCCATCGGCGCGTACCCGCACGCTCCTGCATTCGATGGCGCCGCCGGATCGTACTAAAGCGCGGTAATCTCCGGGTGGCAACTGGAGGTACAGAAGCGGACCCTCGCTCAATACAAGCAGCACGATGTCTCGCCGTGCGTTGAACAAGGTCACCGTCACGTCCGCCAAGCTTGAACCGTCTACCTCGTTGACGAACTGCATGTGGACATTGAAGCGTCCCGCGATGGCTCGCATGGCGGACATTTCTTCCACCCCAATTCCGCCTGACACATAGTCGATGCCGTTCACATGGCGGATTCTGGAGCACCTCTAAGCGCGATCGATTCCGGCGGCGCGGCCATCGTCGACGCGGATGCAAGAATACCTGCGCAAATCAGGCACGCAAGAAGTGGAGGCACACGCATGGAAATCTCCCGTATCTGTCTGCCAGCCATCTGGCAGAACCGGCTACCAGGTCCAGCGTAGCGGCATCAGGAAGGCGCCATGGTGGGCTAGATCAAGCAATTGTCATTGCGTATCTGTGAACGCCATTGTGAAATTCTGGCCAGACACCCGGCAAGGAGGGGATCGCCATTGTGCGTATGGAATACGCCCTCATGGCGTAGCAATTGCGCCCGCCGATTATCGATCAATGTTGTCACGGTATGCTAACCATGACTGTTGTAACCAAGCCTCGTGCATGTCAATGGCTTCTACAGCTCCATGCTCGTCTTCGATCTTGCGCGGCAATGGATGGTGGCCGCTGGTCCCTTTTGATATGATTTTTCGTGGCTTACCGGAGAGTCCGATAACGCTGAGCTGGTGGCCAGCGCAAAGCGTCAATTCGTCCAGTTTTACGGGCTATATCTCGACTCATTCGAACTTCATGGCCAACCTCGACGTGCAGTCCGTCGACAAGAGCGAGGGATGAAGAATGAAACCCCGCAGCCCAGCACGCCAGTCTTTATCACCATGACTCGAGAACGCTCAGCTACTGATCGACCACAACCGCCCCGGGCGGATTCCCGGTTTGAGCTCGGCCGCGTCCAAGAGCAGGCAGTCGAGGCACGCTTGTCAGCCTTGCAACTATCCGTTGCACAGGCCGCCTATCTTGCCAACGCCTTGCGCCGCTAATGATCCGCTGTCCATCTTGCGCGTCTTGGGCTTGGACATCAGCACGCTGCAGCCACTGGCACCAAGACCTTGGGCGGATATGGCCGCACGAACGTGCAGCGTGAGCTATCGCGGGTGGCTTCCCACTGACGTACTGCGCGCCATGCTGCTAAGGGGCGAAACAGTGGATCAATGGTGCGCACATCTCGGTTACCTGCTGGACGAAGCGCCTCTATCGCTTCTTGTCCTCGCGATCGAGGAAACGTCGCAGTACCACAACGCTCCCATAAGTTTGCTCTGGCACAACTTGGGTCGGCTGGCTGTCAGCTGCCAAAGTCGCCGGCTCGCCGGTTGGCCGGCGCTGGTGGATCCGGGCCAGTGACTTGGCCCCCCTCTACCGTCCCACGCCGTAGGTCTCGCCGGTTCTCTGTCGTACGCCCGCGCCTTCTGACTAGAGCATCTCCGGTGATATGTTCCTGGCCGATGCCGCTGCCGGGAGACCGCGTACATACGAAAGCTATTGCCCCGCAGCTTTCCCAATCGCCCAGTTGCGGCCGCGTCGTGCGATAGCGAACCGCATGTAACAGCCCGGGTCAATTTCGGTCGGCCATCGGCGGGAACGATGACTCTGCGGCCATCAAGATCGACCCTCCGCCTGCTCGTGACTGCGCACCTCCCCGCCGGTCAGGCTCAAACTCCGCAAATTTCTGAAGAACTCCCACCAGAGAATTTCGAACGGGCTGGATGCGGAGTTCATCCCCTATTCGCTCAATCTGCAGTTCCACGTCAATACGGTCATACGCCAACTCGTGGGGAACATGAAGGGCTTGATCGTTGCCGTCCCTGAATGCGTGTGTGATATGCGTCTTCAACATGATCTCCCTCGACGGCAGCCAATACTGCGCACAAGCCTCATACCTTGTGGCATCACATCATTTACCGCGCCGCCATTGCTCTAATCGCCCTAATCACTGTACTTCACCAACGCTCCTGATCCCGGGGATGCGCAATCGCTTCGTTTTGTACATCACGACGGAAGAGCCCATCGTACTTAGACCGCAGGTCGGCATGGCCGCGGGATCTACGGTGGGAGACCATTGTCAACAGCCACCGACTAGAGTCTCCGTCGGCGTTGTGTTGCTGCCCCGCGACGGTGCCTGGATACGGCATACATAGGACAACCTTGATCGCGCAGACTTTCCGGCAGGCTAGTGGCGACCGCACCATGCGATAGCGAATCTGCATGCAGCTGCGCCGCCCATCTTCTCATGGCGTGATCCCCCACTTGCGATGGAGTCACTGAACGCGTGTAACGCGCGTTTCAAGACGTGCCGCAGCCCTCGCACGCTGTAGCCGCAGCGTCCTTGTGCAACAGCCGGACGTACTTTCCCGGGTAGCGGGATGCCCCGAGGATAGCCAATGATAGACGCCAACGAGTCGTCCCGATCCTTCCAGTGTGCACGAATGGCGTCACGCAATCGGGGGGTGACCGTGGTTACGCCTACGGATTGGTCTGCGCGCTTGACTTCGATGGTCCAGACCTCTCGTCCACCTTCCGGTGAATCCTTCGTACGGATGGAGGCGCAAGTCGCCTCTGCGCTGGACAGCAGTTTCGCTTAGCAGCAGGAACGCCGCACGCGCTAGGCGCCCTGTCGCGCTGCGCCTGGCTTCACTGTCGAACCACTGGTGCAGCGCCTTCCAGAAACGAACTGGTACCTCGCTGACAGGTTGATCGAGGCGTCTCGGCAACGTCGGCATGGTGTGACAAATTCCGACCCAAGGATTCGTATCAACGTAATGTTGCTGCTTGAGCCACTCGAACATCAGCCGTAGTACTTGTTCGCTATAGGCCCGACTACGCGGCGAAAGTGATCCGGTGAATGGGCGCCACGCGGCGTTGGCAACGGCTTGGCCATCGACGTACTTAATTCGACATACCCGCGGCCCGCACCATCTCGAATGTGGCGCCAGGGTGCTCAGGAAGCTCGAATACACAACGCAGTCGCTGGGCAGTACAGAAGCCAGCGTCTTGCCGCGCTCAAGCGCAATCCATGCGACGAAACGAGCCGCCTCTCTGGCATACGCCCGTCGCGTCGCTGTTCCAGGAGGCCAATAGCTTAACCACGACTGTACGGCGACATCGTCCCCCCCTCGTCGGCACAGCTTGACCTCGGCTCGAGAGACAAGGCGATTCCGATGCTTTGCCATGGCTGGCGAGGACAGCGTGGACCGCACCCACCTTCCGTTGTATCGTGCTCGGGGCTGCTTGAGGCAAGTCAGTCCCCATCCACAAGCCAAGCAAGCTGCCTACCGCCGTCATGGGCTGGCGCGCTTCGTCGCCAGCCACAAGCGCGACCGGGCAACTGAGAGTTGTGGCGTGTCGGTTCACAAATGCCCCAATTCGCTCGGCGCTTGCCATGCCAATGCCCGATACGTGTCGGGACCAGCAGTCGCCATATCGGTCCAAAAGCGCGATGAGATCCCCCAACGTCTGCACACCGGACTTCCGGAGGCGAGCCACCACCGGCGGCGACATCCATAATGCGATGTCGTGCGCCGGCCGCGGAACCACGGGACCGAACGCCTCGATGCGATGCAATGCGTCGACCGCACATTGCCGCGTCTTTCGCGTCCACCGCTTCGGCTGCAGCGCCTCGCCGATCGCGACGCGTCCATGACGAAGTGCTTGCAGCCGGGCCGCCTCAAGCAGCTGGCCGAGGGCAAGCGACGATTGTCGCAAGGTCGGCATGGCTTCGGCGTCCGGCGGCATCAGCCAACGTGCGGCGACTCGATCGGCAGGCACTCCTTGCAACCAGGCTGAGAGCGCCGCGTAGCTTGCACGGCCCAACTGGCCTACCGCTTCATCCAGGATCGTCTTCATCGGTTCCTCCGGCATGAAGGTATGGCACGCTTTTGCGCGCGACCAGCAGGAGCGCCTCGTTGACCGAATCGCTCACACACTTGAATGGTCGTGTCGGAAGCCCCGCAATGCGGGGGGAAGCAAACAAATCCCCAACGAATACCGCCCACAAGTCCACCGCACAAGACGAGCTCTGCATCAGTTCGGACGCCTTCTGTGGAGGCCGAATAGTCATCGCCCCTTCCTTCAAGACGCAGGTAGCTTTCTGCGAACATCCCAAGAAACACGGCGCGCACCGGCAGCCTCGGCATGTCTTGTAGCGATCGGTCGACGATACGAAAGTCCCATGCGGGTTCAGCGCCCGCTACGTCGGCATGAACCGTGGTTCCGTCGCGCCTGCGTTCGACCGCGTAGCGTAAGAGTTCGTACGCGCGTTCGGCTCGCGCCATGTCGCTTGCAGCCGAAGCGGCCCCCGCCGTGGTGGTTGCGGTAGCCGACGACGTCATGAGAGGCCCCTGCGCGCGATTCGGCTTGCCGCTTGCGCTAATCCAACACTGAAGGCTGCGCAACGTCGCCCGATACACCAGTGCAAGCCGCTTGCGCTTGACCTCCGAGCCCTGGTCCCCGCGTGGGCCACGACGCAAGTTCCACGTCAACACCGTCATGGCCGTCGTTGGATAGATGCAGTCTGCCGGCCTAACCGTACAAAGCACGCTGCCTTGGCAGGACGCAAGTGCCGGGCGCAGTGGACGACCGAAGTCGGCCTGAAACAGCGCAGGTATCACCCGGCGCATCGCTGCCACGCGCTTGACCCAAAGCCAAGGCGGTAACAAGACATCCGCCATCGTATCGGCGGTGCGTTGGAACATGAGGAACGAATCCGCCGTGGCGACGTGCAAGCCCAATGGTCGGTCGCAGCTGGGACAGTAGTACGGTCCAGAGAATATCCCCCCGTCTCGAGAAATCGCTCTGCAGTCCGACGCCACAACACGGGCAGTTGTTCCACAGGACCTCTTGATGCAACGGGCACCGAGCAATGCAGGCGAGTTGGAAGAAGTAGGTGTGATAGCCGCTTGCCAGACAACTTGCGCAGAACCGCAACCCAGGCAACAGCATATGCGTGTGCTGTAGCAGATGAAATAGCCACGCTTCCCTTGGGTCAACTCTCCAGTGGGTCAACTCACGCAGGCGCCGCCCTCCCTGCGCATCGAGATGCAATGGGGTCTGATGCGATCGCTTTGCCGTGATGCCTAGGCAGGCGAAATCCGATGGTCGCAACCGGTTCCAGTACGCGAGACGCAGCAGCAATGACACCGAGGATTCGTACGGAAGCGGTATCAGATCCACTCCGGCGACAGTGCTCATGGCCCGCACCCCGGTAGTCGCGGTGGGACGTAGAAGTTCTGCATCTGCACAATCGAAACTGCCTGCTTCCAGCTCCCCGGCGTAAAGCGGAATTCGGGATGGTCATAGTGCGTACCGTTTAGCAGCGCCCCTCGGACAGCGCCAAACAAGACGTCCAACGTTGCGGGGCGCTTGTCGGGGTGCGCGGAGCACTGTGTCAATGCACCGTACAGCGCTGGCCCCTCGCCCGCCAGGCGCAAGCCGTTTTGATAGGCGCGCGGCAGGAAGAATTCGGTCCACCGCACATCGGTGCCTCGTGGAAAATCTCGTGTGTCAAACTGATCGAGGATCTCGCTGACATCGTCTGGCTTGACCACACCTCGCAATTTGTGCGCGTGGGCGAAGAACCGTCTGGATAGAAAAGTCGAACGTGCCGCGCCATGGGCGCTCCTCTGCCAGCCTTCGTCGTCATTGGTCATCATTGCAGTCACAAGCTGCACGCCGCTATCCCAAAGCCGCTCCTGCACGTCTGCCAGCATCTGCAGCTCGGCCTGCTGCATGTTATGCGCGTTGTCAACCAGCCAGAGCGCGATGTGGCCAGTCCCTCGACGCCGCAAGTCATCGACGACTTTGGCAATCAAGCGCTCCCGCAGTACGACCGGACCACCAGACAACACCCCATGCCCGACGCTCGCCAACATGGCCTGCATCGCCACTTTTTCATTGGAATTGCTCATTGCGGTCGAGGCATGGTGATATGACGCGATCTGGGGATACTCGTGTTCGAGCACCTGGGCGCAGATCCGCAATGCGGCCGATCGGCCATCTCCCCGTTCGCCAACGAAATAGGTCCCCGGCTCGCCTACTAGGATGGAATCTCTGAGCTCTTTGTACATTTTCTCGGCCATCGGCGTACGGATCGGCTGCGCACCACTGAGCGCCGGATGGCCAAGCAATAGCTCCTTGCGCAGCGGCGTATCTCCGATGAGGCAGCCCTTCGAAATGGTCTGCCAGCCCGTAATCTCCGCTTGTTCGATAACCACCGGATCGTGGTTCATGGCGCTTCCTTCATTTCAAGCGGCAATGAGGAACAACATCCAGCCCGAACGGGTCAGCTGGGTGCGGGGAACTCGCCTCATCAACGACTTCGTTTGTTGGCTGCACGCCATGGGCGCTGGCCTGCGGCCTGGGCTGGCCGCCATGTGCGGTCAGCTCAAGCCGCGCGTGCTGCGCCAGCAATAGCGCGTCTTTCGAGGCCTTCCGTTGCTTGGCGCGGCTTCTTCTGGCACCGAGGACGCGCGATTGCACAGCGGCATTCCAGGCCGGCATGGGGTCGAGGCGCTCCTGTGCACTGGCCTGCAGGCCAGCCCGAAGAATCAGCTTGCGCATCCGCCAGGACAACGGGCGCTCGCACCAGCGCGGCTCCGGGCGTAGTGGGCCAAGGACTTCGCCCGTATCCGGGCGAATCGCAGTAACCTGCCTGGCATCGTAGCGTTTGATCCGAAGCCGGAGCACCTTCCCGATGAGCTCCCAGCTCTGCGCCAGAGTTGGACTCGTATAGCGGCAGCGCATCGGTCGAACGTGCGGCCGCACGCCCTTTTCCAGGCTGCCGCGTACGACGCAATCTTCAACATGATCCAATAGAACGGGATCGCGCAGTGTTGCGGCCGGCAGCGGGTTGAAGAAGACGCCGGATGCGGGGTGCGCTAGGGCGAGGTTGAAGCGCTGCACGGGCGAACAGAAGTTCAGGCGCTCGGTAGGGTTCTGATTGTGGGTCCTGCAACTTTCAAAAAGTAGCCGCTCGACATCGCGGTAGTCGATCTTGTGCCGAATTGCTTCCCGGGCCGCATCGGGCCGCCGAGGATCCCCCTGGCCCGGTACCATAGCTCGACGCCAGGCGCTTGATACCGTCTGCAGACACTTGCCCAATGGTCTTTTCAACGGCCGAGCGCCTCTGCCACTGGTAAGGCGGACCAAAATTGATGGCGCACCCGAGCGTATCGATGATGTTGCTCACCACTTCATGGGCGCGGTTGCATTTGGCGTTGTCCAATTTGAGCACCGTAACGCCTGAGAAGCCCAGTTCCGGAACCAGCTCCTGTATATGAATGGCCAACGCCTGGCCTTGTTCGGTTCGAGAAGCGTCCGCGTAGGCGTGCGGACGAATGGCGCGATCGAGTGTTTCGAGGACGCTGTCAGCGCTGGGTTCAATTTCGAGCGTGGCAAAGGCGCTCCACGTGGCCGTCGTTAGTTCATCGACCAGCATGGCGATGTACCAACGCGGCAATACTTGGTGCAAGACCCTTCCTTCCGGCGTTTCGAGGCTAAGACAGGACGCCGCATCCACGCGACTGAAGTCGAGAATGGCAAAAGATCCCGGCCTCTGCGGGTGGATCAGCGCAGGAACACCGTGTCCGACCGACGCCATGCGCTGGGCAGCCGCCTTCCCGAATCGACGGCGGACCGCCCGATCGGGGTAACGTTGCATCAGCGTCTTACAGAACCGAACCAACGTCGTGTAGCCGCGATCGCCTGTACAGAATGGCCAGTCCACATCCGAAAGGCCGACATCGCGCAGGGCCGCCAACCAGTGACGATGCAGAACTCGAAACGTTGGAGCGCGGTCGCACATTGGCTCCGTCGGCGCGCGTGTCCCAAGTAGCTCCTCGTAGATCAACTCCAATGCCTGCGGAACTCGGTCTATGAGCGCACCAAGCGCACCGGCGTAACCACTGGAGTTCCCCGCGTTCTCGCGTACCGGCTTCTGACGTCGGTAGCCGCGAATCCTCTGACCAGGTACCAGCGCCAACAATCCGAAGATGCCATGAACGGGATGGGGGGCGGTAAAGCGATCCAGCAGACGGTAGACTTCTCGACGCGAGAGGCCTGTCTCTCGCGTAATGACATCAAAGGGCACATGGGCAACGTACAGCCGCACAGCCCGCTCGCGGCGCCGGTATGTAGCCCGCGCCGACTCCGAGAATGACTCGATAGACGGCTGTGGCCAATTGGCGGGATCGCCAAACGCAGGAACGACCCGCTTCCGTGCGCCGCTGACCGCCATCATGGCACCCGACGGATCATCGTTGCCGGACCAATCAACGCGCTCGTCAGGTCGGCCCCCCAATCGACCCAATTGAAGTTCCCGGGCAATGACTGCGAGCATCATCGCCGGATCACACTGTGGCCATCGCAACGCTTCGCCAAGCTGGAAAATGCCCTCGCTCGCGAGGATTGCGACTAGTGCATCGGCTTCCGCCTCCCGCGGATAGCTGGCCGCTGCAGTCATCGCCCGACTCAGCACTAGCCAGTTGTCGAAGAGATACCGATGTCGTTCCAGGTATCGCTCGGAGACAAATTCGCACCGCGCCTGCTGCTTCGCAGCCGTCGCAACGAGGGCTTCACTACGCGCCTTGACCTCATCCTCGCGCCGCGACCCCGTTCTAAGGTAGCCAAACCATGTTTGATGGCCTCGCTGATCCCGGGCAACAGAATGCGGAAGTAGCTCCAGAGCACTGTGGTCGGCGTCCAGTCCTGGGTTGAGCGGCGGCCGATAGGACACGAATTCAGGCATTCCCCTCCAGCAACACGCAATGCATGAAGGCGACGTCACCTTCGATGTAGAGATAGCGCCGGTTCTTGTTGGAATGGAAGACCCAAAGGTTGGCAGCAAAGTGGCGCCGAAACCTGTTTGCCTTCTCTTCGGAACGTTGCGCGTGATGGCGGCTCCCCATGGCTTGCCCCCCATAAATGTTCATTCGGTTTTCGCTGCGCAAACGGTCCTTGACTTTGGCAAAATAACCACCAAAATCAAACCGTGCAGCGAGGATACGAAGCGGCTCTGCGCTAACAGAGTGCTTCAGTCAGTTTCAGATAACGAGTTCACTGTTCTCCAAAAAAACCGTGGGGTGACCAACGATGGTCGCCCCTTTTTTTGTGGTCGGCACATAGCGACCGCAATTGGAAATTAATCCAACCCGAGTATTTTTCAAGCGACTTTTATTGGCTTGTCACTTGATCTATAACTGGATCAGGCTGGGTGACAATATGGCGGACTAATATATTTATATATGTTTCGCCAATGCTGACATCAGCCCTACTCGGCGTCGCCCGCCAAGTTCGTGACAGGACGCCAAGCACGCCGCCCATCCACTGTGCCTGCAGCACGCCACATAGCGTTACGAAATCACACACGCGGGCTGGGCTTCATTATCGTCCCCGGCCAAGGTCATTAGATTGGCGTCGTTATGGTTTTTTTTGGAAACGTCCGCACGGACTTCCCCATTGTGCATGGCATTACGCATTGTTATGTGCCGCCGCACAAAATGCATGCGATTACGCCCGCACAACGCAATATCAACTCGACCACCGGGCTGCGACCAAACAGAAAAGGCAGCACGCACAAATAGGTCTCTACGTAAGTCTGCGGTTATATGGCGATATTTTCGATTGAGCATGTGCATGCCTTCCTGTTTGAGCACTTCGTTGGACGGAGGTATGCTGGCTCTCGCCATGGCACTTCAGCGGCGCACGACACCGAGCAACGTCGCACAATATTTGTCCGGCAAAATGATCAAAGGCGGCAATTTTGTCTCGAATGGTGAACATGCCAGCCTTCACCGATACCACTTCAGTTCTGGAACGTCACTTGCTGTTGCAGCTCGGCGACCGCATCAAACGCTTGCGCAAGGCACAAGGCGTCGGCACGGTCGAGATGGCAAAGCGCGTTGGCATCTCCCGAACCACTCTCGCGGCCGTTGAAGCGGGCGACCCGGCGCCTTCCATGGGCACGTATCTTCGCGTCATGTCCGTTTTGGGCGTGGCCGCCGATCTTGCCCTGTTGGTTAGCGATACGTTCCAGCCGGCACCGGAGCACTCCGCGGCCGCGTCATCCAGGCGTCCTGCGCCACAGGTCGAAGTCCGGGTCCGGACGGACTCCAGCCGTCACGAGGCGCAGGACCTCCAAAGCATGGCGCTTCACAAGGAAGCGATCCGGCTGATACAGGATGACCCCGCTCTACTAGCTCGGGCTCAGGAAGTCCTCCAGCGATGGCGCGCACAGGGTGGGTCACGGTCCGATTCACTGTGGTCCGAGTGGGAATCGATCCTTGCGAAGCGATCCTGGCGCAAAGCGCTTGGCCGGACGCGGCGTGCTCAGGAACTCCGCCAGGCCTCTCCTCTGCCCACGGTGTTACCAGACGACGTGCGGCGCAATGTGTTAGCGCAGGTCCAAGCATTGAAGACCGGCGTTATCCTCGGAGAGACGCATGAACCGTGAAGATCTGGAACACATCATCCCAGCCGCTGCCGAGATCACGAACGAGTACGAGTTCGTCGTTGTTGGCAGTCAATCGATTCTGGGCCCGATCCCTAATCCCCCGGCGATTTTCACCATGTCGGGCATCACCACCGCTTCGGGGCCGATTGTCACCACGTGTATCAGTTCGTTTTCGAGCGTGGAATCACTGTAGATCGTTGCGTGAATCGGAGCGTGCATCTCGACAATCGCCTCGACGCCGCGCACGTAGCGCCCAAACCGGTTCACGAATGTCGCATCCTCATGGAACAATGTTGCGAAGGATTCCATATCGTGCCGATTCCACGCGTTCTGAAACGCTTGCAACGCTTCTTCTGGGTGTTTCATATCGCTGGTATCGCAGAACGTTGTAGCGGTTTTTTCTGGCCGTTTCATGATAGCAGTCAGCGAAAATCCACGTCGTGATTACGCAACCTGCCTCCACACCCCGCGCAACCGCCGAACAAGAAACGGAGCCACCAGCATCGTCGCCGACGCCAGCAGCAGCCCCGCCGAAATCGGGCTCGACCACAACACCGCCACGTCGCCATTCGAGATCGACAAGGCACGGCGCAGGTTCTGTTCCAGCATTTCGCCCAACACGAAACCGAGGATCAGCGCGGACATCGGGAAATCCATCTTGCGCAGGATATAGCCGAACACGCCGAGCACCGTCATCAGCACCAGGTCGAAGGTGGTTGCATGCACCGCGTAGACGCCGATCGCGCTGATGGCCGCGATGGCTGGCACCAGCATCCACATCGGCGTGGACAGTGCGCGCGCAAACAGGTTGACCAGCGGGATGTTCAGCACCAGCAGCATCACGTTGCCGATGAACAGCGACGCGATCAGGCCCCAGACGATATCCGGCTGCTGGGTAAACAGCATCGGACCGGGCGTGATGTTGTACAGGGTCAGCGCACCCATCATCACCGCAGTCGTACCCGAGCCCGGTACGCCGAGGGTCAGCATCGGCACGAAGGAGCCGGTCGCCGAGGCGTTGTTGGCCGCCTCGGGCGCCGCCACACCGCGAATATCGCCATGGCCGAAGGTTCCTTGACTGCCGTAGATGCGCTTTTCGGTCATATAGGTGATTGCGCTGGCAATGGTCGCGCCCGCGCCCGGCAGCACGCCCACGAAAAAACCGATCACCGACGAACGAACCGTGCACCACCAGGTCTGCGCTGCCTCCCGCGTATTGAACATCATGCGGCCGGTGTTCTTGACCAGTTGCTGCCCCGTCTCGGTATGCTGCTCCAGCATCAGCATCAGCTCGCTGACCGAGAAAAAGCCGATGACCACTACGATGAACTGGATGCCGTCGGACAGGTGCACATTGTCGAAGGTGAAGCGGTACACGCCGCTATTGGCGTCGACACCGACGGTCGCCAGCGTCAGGCCGATCAAGGCTGCGAGCAATGTGCGGACGGGCTTGTCGCCAACCATGCCGGCCAGACAGGCGATGGCAAATACCATCAGCGCGCAGTATTCGGCGGGACCGAAGGCCACCGCCCAGTCGGCAAGCACCGGCGCAAAGATCACGAGGCCGATGGTGGCAATCACCGAACCGACAAACGAACTCCACGCGGAGATGGACAGCGCCACGCCGGCCAGTCCCTTGCGCGCCATCGGGTAGCCGTCGATCGCCGTCATGATGGCACCGGCATCGCCCGGTACATTGAGCAGAATCGACGAAATGCGGCCGCCGTACTCGCATCCCATGTAAACGGCAGCCAGGAGAATCAGCGCGGTTTCCGGCGGCAGCTTCATCGCATAAGCCAGCGGCAGCAGAATGGCGACGCCGTTGATCGGACCCAGCCCCGGCAGCATGCCGACCAGCGTTCCGATAAAGGCGCCGATCGCGGCCACCAGCAGGTTCGACCATTGCGACGCAATGCCGAAACCGTGCAACAGATGCTCGAACGCGCTCATAGCAGGCCCTCGATCAAGGTGCCGATCGGCAGCGTGACTTCCAGCCAGCGATCGAACAGGAAAAACAGGCTGATGCCCATGACCGCCCCGGTCGCCACGCAGGCCATCCACCCGCCGCCGAACAGCCGGCCCAGCGCGATCGTCAGCAAGGCGGTGGCAATGGCAAAGCCGAGCCACTGGAACACCAGTGCATACGCCAGCAGTGCGGCTACCATGATGGCCAGCCGGAATGCGCCGCCGCGCTCGGGCCAGGCGACCTTGGGCCCCGGAAAGAGAAGCAGCCATATGCTGCACAGTGCCATCAGCACGCACAGCAGCAGCGGAAAGGCCCGCGGCCCCACCGGCTCGTAGCTGAACTCGGCGGTAAATCCCGTGGCCACCCACGCGGCGGCCGCGCTCAGCAGCAGCCACGCGATGGCGAAAACGCGATCACTATTCATCGATGTCTCGGCGTGTTGGAGATGGCCGCGAGCGCGGCCCAAGGGAGAGGCCAGGCCGCCGCTGCGGCCCGCTTTATTTCAGCAGGCCAAACTCGCGTGCCAGCGTCTGGTAGCGGGCGACTTCCGCCTTCACATAGCCGTCCAGTTCCGGACCGGTCTTGGCAAACGGAAAGAGGCCCCTGGCGTCGAGCGCTTCGCCAAACTGGCGCGAGGCCAGCAAGTTCCGGAACGCGGTGCTCCACCATTGGAATTCGGCATCGGGCACCTTCGGGCCCATATAGAAGCCGCGCACGATGGGCCATTGCACATCGAAGCCCTGCTCCTTCGCGGTCGGAATCGCCGCCAGCTTGCCCGGCAGGCGCTTGTCGGCCAGCACCGCGAGCACGCGGATCTTGCCGGCCTCCAGCATGCCCGCCACCTCGCCGATGTCACCCGGCACGACTTGCACATGGTTGCCGAGCAAAGCCGTGATGGCCTCTCCGCCGCCCTCGAAGGCGACGTAACGCATCGTGCGATGCTCGACGCCGGCCTGCTTGGCGACCAGCGCCGCCTTCATCCAGTCCTGGCTGCCGACCGAACCGCCCGCGCCAAACACCACCTTCTGCGGATCGGCCTTCATCGCGGCCATCAGGTCCTTCAGCGTCTTGTACGGCGAGTTGGCGGCGACCGCGACCATGCCGTAGTCGGTGCCGATGGCGGCCAGCCACTTGACGTCGTCCGGCCCGTACTTGCCGAACTTGCCATGCGCCAGGTTCAGCAACGAGCCGCTGGAGAACGCGACGATGGCCTGGCCATCGGCCGGCCGCTGTGCCACGACGGCGTTATAGGCGACAGCGCCGATGCCGCCCGGCATATAGGTCACGCGCATCGGGCTTTTCAACTGGCCGCCGTCCTGCAGCGCGGTTTGTGCCAGCTTGCAGGTCAGGTCAAAACCGCCCCCGGGCTTGGCCGGCGCAATGCATTCGGGGCGCGATGGCTGGGCCTGGGCGTTCGTGGAGAGCATCGCCCCTGCGGCGAGCACGGCGACGACAAGCTTGGGAATAGCGGTCATTGGGGTCTCCTGGTCCGGTCGTTGTTATGACGCGCGAACACGAATTGACTTCGGCGCGATTGGCCGTATCGTAGAGCCCGATGCTGTCGCGAGCCTGTCATCGCGACTGTCACGGCCTAGCGTTTACCCTATTCCATGCGTTTATTGCTGATCGAGGACCACCAGGAGCTCGCTGCCTGGATGGTCAAATCCTTGCGCGCGGACGGATTCGATCTGGATCATGTCCTCGATGGAGAAACTGCGCTGACGATGCTGCAGGAACAGCCTTACGGTGTGATCCTGCTCGACCTGTCATTGCCGGGCATCGATGGACTGGAGGTACTCCGCATCGCCCGAGCCCGCGGCATCGGGGCCCCTATCCTGATCCTGACCGCGCGAAGCGAGGTTGCCGACCGCATCAAGGGGCTGGACCTGGGCGCGGACGACTATATCGCCAAGCCTTTCGACCTTGGGGAATTGAGCGCGCGCATCAAGGCCCAGTTGCGGCGTACCCATGGTGGCCAGCCGGTGACGCGCTTCGGCGACCTCGCCTTCGACTCGGTCGAGCGCATCTTCCTGCTGCGCGACGAGCCGCTGATGCTGTCGCGGCGCGAGCATGCAGTCCTGGAAGCGCTGTTTATCCGCGCCGGCCGCGTGGTAACCCGCGAAAGCCTGCTCGGCCGGGTGTTCTCGCTCGATGACCAGGTCAACCCCGAGGCCATCGAGCTCTACGTCTCTCGCGTACGCAAGAAGCTGCGCGATAGCAGCACGACCATCACGGCCGTCCGCGGCATCGGCTACCTGCTCGAATCGAATCATGGCAGCGACTGAACGTCGGCATAGCCTGCGCCGACGACTGCTTTGGCGCTTGACCATTCCGCTCGTCGCGGTCGGCATCTTTACCGCGTTCACGTCGTATCGCACCGCGTTGTCGGAAGCCAATCAGGCCCATGACCGCACGCTGTTGGCTTCCGCGCGCGCCATCGCGGAACGGCTCGACTATCGCAATGACCGGCTGGTGGTGGACGTTCCCTATGTCGCGCTGGACACCTTCCAGGTCGATATCCGGGGCCGCATTTTCTATCGGGTGCGCGATCCGGCCGGGCGTTTTGTTTCCGGTGATCGCGATTTGCCGCCGATGCCGAAGGACGTCCCGCGCAGCGACCACTATCCTGCCCTCGTGCATTTCTACAATACCGATTACCTCGGCACGCCGCTGCGCGTCGCGGCATTGTGGCAGCCGGTCGCGAACGCTCGCGATGGGGGCATCGCTCTGGTCGAGGTCGGCGAAACGCTGGAAATGCGCGACGACATGGCGATGCGGCTGCTCGCCACCACGCTGTGGCAGCAGGCGCTGTTGATCGCTGCCTCGCTTGCGCTGATCGCGCTGGCCGTGCATGTCGCGCTGCGGCCACTGAAGAATATCGAGGCCACGCTACGCGCCCGCGACACCGCCAGCCTGGATCCCATCGACGTCCCCGAACTGCCGCGGGAAATCCATCCCCTGCTCGCCTCGTTGAACAGCTATCTGGACAGCCTGCGCGGCATGGTCTCGCGGCAATCGCAGTTTCTCGACGACGCCTCGCATCAGTTGCGCACCGCGCTCGCGCTGGTCAGAACGCAGGCCGACCATGCCGTGCGAACCTATCAGGCCAAGCCGGAATGGCGTGAGATCCGGGATGCCATCGATCGCACCATCCGGCTGACCAACCAATTGTTGGCGTTGGCACGTACCGATGCCAAATCGCCGCATTCCGCGCAGGGCGCCGCGTTGCAACGGCTGGACCTGACGGCGCTGTGCCGGGCGGTGTCCGCCGAGTGGTATCTCGCGGCGCGCGATCGGCAGCTGGACTTTGGCCTGAGCGCCTCCGACCGGATGCATGCCTACGTCAACGGCGACGAAAGCATGCTGCGCGAGATGCTGGCTAATGTTCTCGACAATGCCGTGCAATACACGCCCGCGGGCGGACGGGTGGAAGTGACCGTGATGGCGGGGGCCACCACGCATCGGGTGCTGGTAGACGACAGTGGCCCCGGCATTGCGCCGGCGATGCGGACCAAGGCATTCGAACGATTCGCGCGCCTCGGCGGCTCGCGTTCTCCGGGCAGTGGACTGGGTCTGGCAATCGTGCGGCAGATCTGCGAAGCGCATGGCGGACGCGTGCAGCTGGAAGACGGGCCGGATGGACAAGGACTTCGGGTCCGGATCGAATTGCCCGCCGCCACCGCGTCCGGCCTTGTCAGCGGATCGCTACCGGATTCACGTTGACCTGCGTCGAGCCGACATAGCGCGGCTGGCCCAGCACGAACAGGAATTCCCATGCCTTGTCACGCACCAGTGCGCGGCTGTCGATCAGTTCGAGGTTATAGATGCCACGCTTGGCCAGCATGAACTGATTGACCGGAAACTCTTCGCCGCTCGGATTCGGGTACACCTCCGAGGCCCAGGTGTCGCCACCGAACGCCACGATGCCCTGGTCGGCGAGCCATCGCGCCGCCTCCATGCCGATACCCGGCTCCACCTCGAGGAACTGCTTGTTGTCCTTGCCGATCAGCTCGAGCCATCCGGTGTGGAACAGCACGACATCGCCCTTGCGCAGCGTGACGCCCTGGCGCTTGAGCACGGCCTGGATATCGGCAACCTTGAATTCCGTTCCGCCCGGCACAATGGCCTTGCCATAATGCGCGGTCATGTCCAGCACCACGCCCCGCGTGACGATCGGCGGTACCTTTTCCACGCCGAGCTTCTTCACGCCTTCCACCGTGACGAAGTCCGCCGCACGATTGCCGTTGTAGTAGACGTTGTCGATACCGATATGCCCGATGCCATTGAGCTGGGTGCCGACACCGGTCCACGCCACGGCGAGCTCATCGTTGAACGTAAAGCGGTTCGGGCCGAGGGTCTGGCCTGCCTGCTCTCCGGGCTGAATGTTGTACAGCTTGAAGCTGCGATGCCGGAATGCCGGCAGATCCTTGCTGACCGGAACGCCGAGCGCATAGGTCTTGCCGGTCTTGACCAGCCCGGCGGCCTGCCGGACGACGTCGGGCGTCAACAGGTTGGCCGCGCCGATTTCATCGTCCGGCCCAAACTGCGAGGGATACCAGTCGGCCGCCCATGCGCCGTGAGCCGTTGCCGCCAATATCACCGCCATCGCAACTGCGCGCTTTGCTTTCATCGTGTTCTCCGCTGTCTGACGATCGAATCACGATTTTGCTCGGGCGCTCCATGCAAAAAAACCGGCCTGGCTGCGAAAGACCTTTGAATCGTACGCAAGGGTCGATGGATCGGTCATCTCGGCAACCGGCTAGTTCGACCGCGGCAGGATCTCCATCGATTCACACTCGCTCCCCCGGCACCAGGCAATGATCTGGACCTGGCCGATGTCCCATTCCAGAGTGAATGCGCCAAAATCAAACGAGCTATAGCGGCATCGGTCCCCAAGGACTTCCTTGAGGTGGTCCACCGGCTGCCCAGCGTAGCGACTCACGTCAACGAGCGCGGTGAGGATGCGCGCCTCCTCTTCAGCCTTGGCGCGCGCATGCCGCGCTCCCGCTCGTCGGGACCAGGAGACGAGCCAGAGTCCGAGCATTGTCAAGGCAAACAGAAACAGTGCGGAGGCGGTGGAGAGCATGCGCAGCCGGGGGAGTTCTGGACGGCAATACGGTCCGAATGGGTCTTGACTCGGAAAGTCGATCTCGAATTGTACCGACCATCCGGCCAGAGCGACGCGCCGGCAACCAGCGTCGGAATCGGAATTGGCACGCGCAAGCCGCCCTGCATGGGCCCAGATCGCATTCAATGCGCCGCGACACCCCTCCCCCGCTGTATTCGCCTCTGCAGACTGTGCGCAATGAACGCCGCCATCGTCCCCAGCGTTGCCGCCGAGGCCAGCATCGTGAACGCGGCCACGGATGGCGGCTGGTGCGAGGCAAAGTAGGCAACCAGGCCGAGGAAGAAGCCCAGCAGGTTGTTGAACGCCGGCGCCTTTGCCAGCGACAGGGCGATGCCGGTGATCGCGAACACCACCGCACCGAGCGTGTAGCTGCCCAGCAGCGGCGTCAGTGCCGCCATGGCAAGCGCCGCGCCGATACCGAGCCCCACGCCGATCAGCACGCAGCCCAGATTGATCGCGCCCTGCTTCAGGTTCATTCCCCGGGTGAAAAACGAGATCCACCCGACGAACATCGCCCATACCGGCACGTCCAGCGCGGTCACGCTCAGCGTGGCGGCCGACGAGGCAACGATCGACTCGGCGATGACTACCTTCAAATGCGTGGGAAAGGCGCGATTAGCCATGGCTGGTCTCCGCTGACTGAGCGGCCAGGCGAGGCGACAACAGGTCCGCCAGCCCGATGCGCCGCAGGAAATCGGCACGGATCCGGTCGGCGACGGCATTGACGACTTCGCAGCCATCGTCCGATGGATCGACATGGACGCGGAAAGGCCGCTTGCCGTAGGGACGCCCGACGATGTCGACGATGGCCTGCGCCACCGCGGACGCGTCGGCATCGGGCGGTTCGCAAGCGGCCAGGCCTTGCAGGACTTCCTGTTCGAAGCCGGCATAGGCGCCGGTGGCATATTCCTGCTCGCGGGCGGTATCGGCCGGTCGACCGCTGTGCGCGAAGTGATTGGTGCCCTTGGTGAAGGCCCCCGGTACGATGATCGACGTCTCGATGCCCCAGCGGGCCAGTTCTCCGGCATAGCTGACCGCGACGGCATCCATTGCCGCCTTGGCGGCGAAGTACGGCGCCAGGTAAGGCGGCGTGCCGCCACGGTGGCTGCTGCTGCCGACCCAAAGCACCAGCCCCCGCCCTTGCCTGCGCATCGCCGGCAAGGCCGCGCGATTGACGCGCTGGGTGCCCAGTACGTTCACGTCGTACAGATGCGCATACTGCTCGGGCGTGAAGGCCTCGGCGGGACCGAACGCCATGTGCCCGGCGTTGTGGATCAGCACATCGATCCGGCCCTGCTCCGCAATGACGCGATCCACCGCGGATTGCGCGGAACTCTCGGACTGCACGTCGAGTTCCACGGCATGCAGGTTCACCCGGTTGCCTGCGGCATGGGCCAGCAATGCGTTGACCTGCGGCGCATTGCGTCCCTGCGTGTCGCGCATGCCCGCGTAGACGGTGTGGCCGGCCGAGGCGAGCGCCCTGGCGCTCAGGGCGCCGAACCCGCTGGAGGCGCCGGTAATCAGGATGGTCAGACTCATGGTTGCTCCTTGCTCGTAGATGACACGTCGCTAGGGCATGGCGTTGCGTTGGGGAACAGGTCGTCTTGCCCCGGTATTGGCGGCGTCCGCCGCGGTGCGCGCAATCGCTTTGCCAGGGACGCTCGGATTGGATTGCACGTCCCATGGCGGCCATCTTGGCGGTTGGCGTGGGCGGGATAAAGGTGGGCAGCTTGGCGGGTCAATTCAACCGGCCATAACAATGCGGCGGGAGGGATTGCCGCAGCCGAAGGGCGATGCGCTTGCCGTGCCACCTCCCGGCGACGCCGCCCTATGCCACAGGCGCACCCGCCGCTGTCATCGCCACTGTCATCGCCACTGTCATCGCCGCGATGCGACCGTGAACGCCACCAGCGACAGCAATGCAAGACCGACTCCGGCGTGGACGACGCCGTGCCAGCCAAACGCCGTGTACAGGACGCTGGCAACGGCCGAGCCAATCGCGCCCCCCGATAAAGATGGCGGTCATGTACAGCGCATTCAGGCGGGCTCGGCTCGTCGCATCCAGCGCATAGATCGCACGCTGGCCAAGGACCATATTCATCTGCACGGCGAAATCCAGCACGATGCCCGTCAGCGCCAGCGCGTAGACGCCGTGGTGCCCCGAGTCGAGTCCGAAGAGGAAGCTGATGGCCGCGGCGATCATCGCCAGGAATGACGCAACGCGCGTATGCCCGGCGTCCGCCAACCGGCCGGCAATGGGCGCCGCCACCGCCCCCAATGCGCCAACCAAGGCGAAAACACCGATCTGCGATTGCGAGAGCCGATACGTGCTCGCCAACTCGAGCGGCACGGCCGTCCAGAACAGGCTGAAGGCCGCGAACAGCAGCCCCTGGAACAATGCGCGCTGGCGCAGCACCGCGTAACGCGAGAACAGATGCCACAGCGACTGGATCAGCTGGCCATAGGTCGCGCGATGTTGGGGCACCCGGCGCGGCAGGGTGATGGCGATGATGGCGACCGTGGCCAAGGTCACCGCCGCGGCGGCAAGGAACACGGCGCGCCAACCAAAGTACTCCGCCACCATGCTGGACAGCGGACGCGACAGCAGGATGCCGGAGAGAAGCCCGCCCATGATCGTGCCGACCGTACGGCCACGCATGGCTTCGGGCGCCAGATGCGCGGCCAAGGGAATCAGTATCTGCACGCTGACGGAACTGAGGCCCAGCATCAACGAAACGAGCAGGAACAGCTGCGGCTGGCTCGACAGCGCCGCACCGACCAGGCTGATCGCCGCCGCGGCACCGCTGACCATCAGCAGGCGCCGATTCTCCAACAGATCCGCCAGAGGAACCAGGAAAAACAGGCCAAGGGCGTAGCCGATTTGGGTCAACGAAACGATCACGCTGGCGCTATGGACCGACAGCCCGACGGATGGCGCGATCAGGTCGATGATCGGCTGTGCGTAGTAGAGATTGGCGACCAGCACGCCGGCGCAAAGCGAGAACAAGGCTACCAAGGCGCCCGACATCGGCGTTTGCGCCGGGGCCATGGAGTGGGTTGTGGAAGAAGAGGTGGATTTCAAGGTCGCTCCCAGTCGATTGCGAAGTGGGAGTGAGCTTAGGAGCTAACCTTCGTCGCGAGAATCGGGCTCGGGCGCAAATCAGCGTTGCGCCCGGCACAATGCCCAGCTCTGCGCTTGCCGATGGCGCCCTATGCGGATGCCGGATCGGGGACGCCTGCCCGCCTACTTCCTTGCCGCGGACGGAGCTGCCTCCGCCCTTTCCGCGCCATAGGTCTTCACCAGGTAATCGACGATGACGGGTATGTCCTCGTCCTTCAACGGCGCGCCGAAGGGTTTTTTCATCTTCTTGACGGTGGCCTCCCAATACTGCCGAGACGAGGAAGTCGGCTGCGTCGCGACGTATTGCGCGGAATGGCAGGTCATGCAGTTTTGCAATGCAAGCGCGTATCCCGGCAGGCTGCTCGGCTTGTACATCGCCGTCTCCTGAGGGAGCTTGATTTCAAGCGCGATCGCGGTGGACGTTGCCACCGAAGCGGCGACGGCGGCAAGGATGGACAGCATCTGGTGTCTTTTCATGGCGCCCTCACCTGACGATCAAGCGCGTGGATTCGACCACGTTGCGCATGTATCCAGCCGGATTCCAGTTCGCGGTCAGCGGCTGGACCTCGCCGGATCGGCTTTTTGCGCGAACGCGCAGGTCGTAATTGCCCTTCCTGGCCGGACGGAACGCAATGCTCCATTCCCGGAACGAGTACCGGCCCAGGTCCTTGCCCAGCGACGCCGCGCGCCAGCTGCCGCCGCCATCGTCGGAAAATGCCACCTCCTGAATCCCATGCCCGCCGTCGAAGGCAATTCCCTTCACGACGACCTGCTGCCCCATCGGAACGATACTGTCCTGCATATGGCTCGTGATAAAGGACCGCACGTTGAATCGGCCAATCGGAACCGTGCTGGTGGGAGCGGAGCCCGGCGGCACGCAGGCGCAGTCATTGGCCGGAATCCGGTAGGCGGCATTCATCCAGAATCCGTCGAACGGTTTGTCCAGCACCTGGATGTGCGACAGATGCTTGACCCAATACGTGCCATAGTGTCCGGGCACGACCAGCCGCAACGGATAGCCGTTCAGGAACGGCAAGTCCTTGCCATTCATCGCCCAGGCCAGCATGACCTCGCCATCCATGGCGTGATCCATCGTCAGTGCCTTGACGAAATCCGGCCCCGTTTCGAGCGGCGAACGATCCAGTCCATCGAAACTGACCTGGACCGCTCCGGCCTTGACGCCGGCCTTTTCCAGCAGTGCGCGCAGCGGAATACCGGTCCAGCGGGCATTGCCCATGGCGCCATTGCCGAGCTGGCCGCCATTGACGCGTGGGTCGAAAAACCCTCTGCTATTGCCCGAGCATTGATTGACGGCGACGAGATCGACGGGATCGGCAATCTTGCGCAGTTCCCGCAACGACAGCTCCATGGCGTTTGCGACATGGCCATCGATCTTTAGCCGATACTTGGCGGGATCGATGTTTGTCGGAATACCGCTCCAGTGATAACGCACAAAGAAGGCGTCATTGGGAGTGATCGCGCCTTCCCGGAACACTTCAAAAGGCGTCTCGAGCTGCGGCGGCCGGCTGGTCAGCAGAATCAGCGGCCGCTTCTGCGGAAATGCCACCAGTTCGCGCTGGCCGTTCTCGAATGGCATTTCGATCGTCCGGCCCGCAGCCAGTACCGCCGGCGCCGCCATTCCGAGCGTTCCCTGAAGGGCGATGGCCGCGCCGCCCTTCAAGATGCTGCGACGGCCGTAATCGGCGCCGTCGGACTTATGCTGTCCCGCCATTCCTGTCTCCTGGTCTTTTGAATAATTGATGGCGAGCAGCGTAAAAGATCGGCGCTTATAAGTAAAACCGGTAAATTTGGTATCCCTTACCAGGAAATTGGATTCAAACGTCCAATCGCGGGACGCGCAACCCAATATCGACGCACGCAATTCGCAGGGTCCCAATGCCGAAATCGCGGCCCAATGAAACGGACAACCGACGAACGACGATGTGTGGCGACAAGAGCGTGCCGAATCACTTTGGTTGACATGCAAACGATTTCGGCGTCAGAATAGTTTGCATGCCACCCATCCCGCCTTCTCCGGCACCGAATCCGTCCGCTACCGAGCCCTCCCCCCCGTCTCGGCCGTCTGGTCGGCGCCGTCTATCGGCGATGGCGAAGAGCCGTCGATCAGAGCTTTCGCGAACTGGGCCTGACCGACGCTTCCCGCGCGCCGCTGGTGGCGCTCTATGAATCGCCCGCGCCGAGCATGCGTCAGGGCGAGCTCGCCGAGCTGCTGGCGCTCGACAAGTCGTCGTTGGTGCGAGTGCTGTCGCAACTGCGCGAGATGGGCCTGGTGGAATGGGAGGCCGACGAGGCCGATCGGCGCGCCAAGAGCATCCGCCTGACGGCGAAAGGCCGTGCAATGGCGAAGCGCATGCTGCGAAAAAGCCTGGAAATCGAAGCGCAGATCCTCGACGCGCTCTCGCCTGAAGAACTGCGGACCACCCGCGCCGCCCTCGAGAAAATCGCACGCCGCCTGACCGAAGTCTGAGGCGGCCCCCATCATGCAGTCCTCCCAACAAGCGATTTACCCTTCCGTCCGTGCTCCGATGTGGTTGCTGGTGCTGGTGACGCTCAGCGGCACCATGGCCATGCATATCTTCGTGCCGGCGCTGCCGTTGGCCGGCACCGATCTGCACGCCAGTGCCGCCGGCATGCAGCAGACCATCACCTACTACGTATTGGGACTGGCCTTCGGCCAACTGATCTATGGGCCGGTATCGGACACCATCGGGCGACGCCCCACCCTGCTGATCGGGCTGGGTCTTTACCTGTGCGCCAGCATCCTGGCCCTGTTTGCGACGTCGCTGACCTGGCTGCTGTTTGCGCGACTGGCGCAGGCGCTCGGTGGCGCGGCGGGCATCACGCTGGGCCGGTCGATCGTGCGCGACACGGCCGCACCGGGGCGTGTCACCAGCGACCTGGCGCTGCTGAACCTGTTGACGCTGGTCGGCCCCGGCCTGTCGCCGGTCGTGGGATCGTTTCTGGCCGATCAGTTCGGCTGGCGCGCGATCTATGTCTTTCTGGTCGGCATTGCTGCCCTGATGGTGTATTGCGCCTGGCGGCTGCTGCCGGAAACGAATCCGGAGCGCCGATCGCTAGAGGTGTTCACGATCGCGCGGGACTATGGCCGCCTGCTGCGCAACCGGCGCTATCTCGGCTTCATGGTGGGCGGGTCGTGCTCGACCACGGCGCTCTACCCGTATCTCGCCACCTCTCCGTACATCGTCCATGAGCAATTGGGCCTGCCGGTCTGGCAGATAGGCTGGTTCGCCACGGTGACGATCGTCGGTGCCAGTGTTGGAACGATGATCACGAAGCGATTGGCGGGCCAGGTTCGGCCGGAGGTCTTCCTGAATGCCGGCGCGGGCCTGAGCCTGTCGATGGCGTCGGCACTGTTGCTGGTGCAGATCGGCGGCTGGCTGACCGCGCCGCTGCTGATCGCGATCACCTTCATGCTTACGGTTGGCGCGGGACTGGCCAGCCCGGCGGCATTGTCGCGTTCGATCTCGGCCGTTCCCGGCCTGACCGGCGCGGCCGCCGGCCTCTATGGCTGCGGACAAATGGCAATCGGCGCGTTGGGCACCAAGCTGGTGGGATACGGCACGACGCCCGCGACGGCCTGCGCGGTGGTTCAGATCCTGATCACCGGCACGGCGTTGGGCGCGTATCGGGTCGCGGCGCGAGCAAAGAGCGCCTGATCGCGCATAGCACTGGCTGCGGCCGGCAGTCCGGCGCCATTCGGCCGAACTCCAAAGCCGGTCAGACGTTGCCCGATACCACAAGTCTCGCGTTCCGCATACAAAGAATGGCGCGCGCCAAATCGCGCAACCAACCTTGTGGAGGGCCTCTTGCAATGGATTGCAGACCACAGCCAGTTGATCTCCGCGCTCACGGGTGTCGGCACCCTGCTGGTATGGGTCATCTACCTGCAGGTATTCGTCAGTAGTTACCGGCGGCAGCTTCGTGCCACGCTGCTGATCACGCGCGGCCCCGGAGACGGGCTCGCCGCGCGCTGCTTCGTGACGAACATGAGTTCCGGCCCGGTTTATGTGCAGAGCGTGATCGTCGCACTGGAAACGCCCGGCGGATTGGTGGTGATGCCGGCGACCGAGACGCAGGACGCCGAACAGCAGGCCTACTCGCGGCCATTGGAGAGAACGCGGCAAGGACCGCTGCAGCCGGCGGCGATTCGGGACATCGGCTCGTTCGAGCATCTGATGTCGCCCGCATTGCAGGAGGCCCGGCCCGAGACGGTCCAGGCCGTGACAATCGTCGTCCTTGGGGTCTATGGCACCGAGGACTTGCCGATCGGCGCGCGGCGCCGCTTCGTCGTGACGCCATCGGGCGCCCGGCTTCGCCTGCACGGCGCGACGCTCGGCACGGAGCAGATCAGGAAGAAGAGCGAGCGCCGAAAGTTGCTGGCCGATCTGCAGCGCGATCAGTAGATGACTACTCCGCCGCGATCTTCATCGTCTTGATATCCCGCTCCCAGCGCATCAGCTCGTCGTTGATGCGCGCGCGGAATGCCGCGGGCGTGCTGCTTTCCGGTTCGACGCCCTGCTGCGCCAGCGCCGCCACCACGTCGGGCTTGGCCAGCGCCTTGGCCGTTTCGCGCGCCAATTGCTCGACGATGGCCGGGTCGGTGCCGCCGGTGGTGAACAGACCGTACCAGCTGGAGAAGTCGTAGCCCGGCACGCCGGCTTCGGCCATGGTCGGCACATTGGGCAGCGAGGGAATGCGCTTCTTCGTGGTGACCGCCAGGATCTTCGCCTTGCCGGTCTTCAGCGCGGCCATCGCCACCGGCACCGAGCCGAACACCATGTCGACGTTGCCCGCGTACAGGTCGTTCATTGCCGGGCCGTTGCCCTTGTACGGGATGTGCAGCAGGTCGATGCCGCCGAGCTTTTCCATCAGCGCGCCGGACACATGCAGCGTGGTGCCGTTGCCCGACGAGCCGTAGGTATAGGCGCCCGGCTTCTGCTTCGCGCCGGCGAGCAGCTCCTTGACGTTGTTGAACGGCAGGCCGGTCCTGACCATCAGCACGTTGGCCGCCTCGGCGACCAGCGATACCGGCGCGAGGCCGGTACGCGGGTCGTAGGGCATCTTGCGGGTCAGGGCCGGCATGATGGTCTGCGCGCCGGCGCTGCCGAGCAGCAGCGTGTAGCCGTCCGGCGTCGCCTTGGCGACCATGTCGGAGCCGATCAGGCCGCCGGCGCCGCCGCGGTTCTCGACCACGACGGACTGGCCCATGCTCTGCTGCAGTTCCTTGGCGAGGATGCGGGCGATGGTGTCGTTCGCCCCGCCCGCCGCAAAGGCCACGACCATGCGAATCGGCTTGGACGGGTACTTGTCCGCGGCAAAACTCAGCGAAGGCATGGCGCACAACGCGGCCAGGGCGAACAAGGTACGACGGCGAACGGTATGGCGGACGGCGGGCATGGCGGGTTTCTCCTCCTGATAGTCGCCCGATGTTAATGGCCGCCTCCAATAAAGAAAATTAAGACTTTATTTGCCGTCTCAAAAGAAAAACTTAAGATCGCTGTCCGCCGCTATTCGCCGTGTTGGCTTGTCCCGCCGATGCACTCGGCTGGGGAACAATGCCCCGCGCCGGTGCCTCCGCCGCGTTCGTCCTGTCGCTCGACCACCCTCCGCCGAGCGCCCGGAACAGCGACGCCAGCGCGCTCTGGCGCTGTGCGGCCACCTCGATCAACGCGGTTTGCGCGGCATAGTGGCTGCGCTGCGCCTCCAGGTAACGCAGATGGTCGTCCACGCCGGCGCGGTAACGCGCCTCCGACAGCCGTAGCGTCTGTTCGCTGGTCTGCGCGACGGCACGGCGGGCGATCTCCTCGCGGCGGAGCGTATCGGTGGCCGCGAGCGCGTCCGAGACTTCGCGGAACGCGGTCTGGATCGTCTTCTCGTAGTTCGCCACGGCGATGTCCTTGCGCACGTGGGCGAGATCCAGGTTGGCGAGGTTGCGCCCGCCGGAGAAGATCGGCAGCGTCAGCTGCGGGGCGAACGACCATACCGTCTGGCCCGCGCCGAACAGGTTGGACAGCTCGCCGCTGGCGCTGCCGAACATGCCGGTCAAGGTGATGCGCGGGAAGAACGCCGCGCGCGCCGCGCCGATGTCGGCATGGCGCCCGCGCAGCCGCTGCTCCGCGGCCAGGATGTCGGGCCGGTGGATCAGCAGTTCGGACGGCGTGCCGGGCGCCAGCGTCTGCACCAGCAGCACGTCGTCGCGCGGCGCCTGCGGCAACTGCGCGGCAATGTCCGGCACGCCGACCAGCAGCGCGAGGGCATTGGTAGCTTGGCGGAACTCCCGGTCGGTGCGTTCGAGGTCGGCGCGCGCCTGGTCGGTCAGCGCGCTCGCCTCGTAGAAGTCCAGCGCGGTAGCCGTGCCGGCCTGGCGGCGCTGCGCGATCAGCCGCAGCGACGATTCGCGCGTCTGCAGCGTCTGCATGGTCAGCAAATGGCGCCGCTGCGCGCTGTCCCGCGCCAGATACGCCTGGATGACCTCCGCGACCAGGCTGATGCGTGCGCTGCGCGCGGCCTCCTCGGTCGCGAAGTACTCCTGCAGCGCCGCTTCGGAGAGATTGCGCACGCGCCCGAACAGGTCCAGCTCGAATGCCGGCACGGCAATACCGGCCTGCACGGTTTGCTGGACCGAGCCCATGCCCGGCTGACGCAGGTCTTCCGCGACCCGCTGCCTGCTGCCGCCCGCCTCTGCCTGCAGCCCCGGCACTCGGTCGGCGCGTTGCACGCGATACATCGCCCGCGCCGCGTCGATATTGAGCACCGCCTGCCGCAGGTCGCGGTTGTTCTCGAGCGCGAGCGCCACCAGCTCGCGGAGCTTGTCGTCGACGATGAAGCTGTCCCACTGCAGCACGGCCGCCGATGACGGCGCGGCCTGCGTATCGTCGGCCGCCATCCCGCTCGCCTGTCCGGACGTCCATTGCGTGGGAACCGGCGCCGCCGGGCGCTCATAGACCGGCGCCAGCGAGCAGCCGGCGAGGACGGCGCCCACGCTCAGCAGCAGGCACGGCAGCGTCGTCCGGGATCGAATCGATTTCATTGCGCGCCCTCCGTCGGCGTCGTTGCAGTCGTCGTGGTCGCAGTCGGCGTGTTGGTACGTGGGCTGTCCCGGTAGCGCTTGAAGCGCGACAGCACCCAGACGAAGAAGACCGGGGCGAACACCACGCCCAGCGTGGTCGCCGTCAGCATGCCGCCGATCACGCCGGTGCCGATGGCACGCTGGCTGGCCGCGCCCGCGCCGGTGGC
This sequence comes from Cupriavidus sp. H18C1, assembly GCF_049311595.1. NCBI lineage: Bacteria > Pseudomonadati > Pseudomonadota > Betaproteobacteria > Burkholderiales > Burkholderiaceae > Cupriavidus > Cupriavidus sp. H18C1. Next base: position 1,588,325 of record NZ_CP186009.1, on the reverse strand, counting down.
GATGGCCAGCGGCACGACGCCGAGGATGAAGGCCATCGAGGTCATCACGATCGGGCGGAAGCGCAGCCGCGACGCCTCAAGCGCCGCGTCGATCAGCGGCATGCCCTGCTCGCGCAGCGACTTGGCGAATTCCACGATCAGGATCGCGTTCTTGGCCGCCAGACCGATGATCGTGATCAGCCCCACCTTGAAATAGACATCGTTCGGCATGCCCACGGCATTGACGGCCAGCACCGATCCGAGCGCGCCGATCGGCACGATCAGCATCACGGCCCCGGCGATCGCCCAGCTTTCGTACAGCGCCACCAGCAGCAGGAAGACCACCAGGAAGGACAGCCCCAGCAACAGCGGTGCTTGCGCGCCGGCCTGCCGCTCCTGATACGACAACCCCGTCCACTCGTAGCCGATGCCCGCCGGCAGCGTGGCGGCGATCCGTTCGATCTCGGCCATGGCCTCGCCGGTACTGAAACCGGGCGCGGCGTCGCCGATGATCTTGATCGTCGGATAGCCGTTGTAGCGCGACACCTGCACCGGGCCGATCTCCCACTCCGGCGTGGCGAATGCGCTCAGCGGCACCTGCTCGCCGCGCACGTTGGGCACGTTCAGCGACAGCAGCGCTTCGGGCGTCATGCGGTCGCGCACGTCGGCCTGCACCACCACCCGCTGCAGGCGGCCGACGTTGGCGAAGTCGGCCACGGTCGCGGAGCCATAGGCGCTGGACAGCGCGGTGTTGATCGCCTCGAAGCCGACGCCCAGCGCCTCGGCCTTGTCGCGGTCGATATCGAGCCGCAGCTGCGGCGCGTCCTCCAGGCCTTCCATCATCGCGTACGCCAGCACCGGCGACGTGTTGGCCTGCTTCAGCAGCGCATCGCGCGCCGCCACCAGCGCGGCGCGCCCCAGGCCGCCGCGATCCTGCAGCCGCAGCGCAAAGCCGCTGGCGTTGCCCAGCCCTTCGATCGGCGGCGGATCGACCGCCATCACGCGCGCCTCCTTCAGTCCCGCGAACTGCGCGTTGAAGGCCGCGACCTCGTCGCTGGCATGCTGGCCGCTGCCGCGCTCGGACCAGTCGGTCAGCGTGGGAAAGCCCAGCGCCGCGTTCTGGCCGCTGCCCGAGAAGCTGAAGCCGAGCACCATCGTGGTCGACTCCATCGCCTTGCGGTCGAGCAGCCAGCTCTCCAGCTGCTTGACGACGGCCTCGGTGCGCTGGTTGGTCGCGCCCGGCGGCAGTTGCACGTCGACGACGAAGTAGCCCTGGTCCTCGATCGGCACGAACGATTCCGGCAGCCGCGTGTACAGCAGCGCCAGCAGCGCGACCACCATGCCGTAGACGATCATGCAGCGGCCGGCCCGGCGCAGCAGCTTCGAGTTCAGCGCGGTGAACCGCTCGGTCAGCCGGCCGAAACGGCGGTTGAACCAGCCGAAGAAGCCGCGTTTCTCTTCATGGTGACCCTGTGGGATCGGCTTGAGCAGCGTCGCGCAGAGGGCGGGCGTCAGCGTCAGCGCAAGGAAGCCGGAGAACAGGATCGACACGGCCAGCGACAGCGAGAACTGCCGGTAGATCACGCCGACCGATCCGGACATGAAGGCCAGCGGGAAGAACACCGCGGCCAGCACCAGCGTGATGCCGATGATGGCGCCCGACACCTGGCTCATCGCCTTGGCGGTCGCCTCCACGGGCCCCAACCCTTCCTCGGCCATGATCCGCTCGACGTTCTCCACCACCACGATGGCGTCGTCGACCAGGATGCCGATCGCCAGCACCATGCCGAACATCGTCATCATGTTGACCGAGAAGCCGATCGCGTACATCACGGCCAGCGTGCCGGCCAGGCACACCGGCACGACGATGGTCGGAATCAGCGTGTAGCGCAGGTTCTGCAGGAACAGCAGCATCACCAGGAACACCAGCACTACCGCTTCCACCAGCGTGTGGATGACTTTCTCGATCGCGACTTCGACAAAGCGCGAGGTGTCGTAAGGAACCGAGTATTCGATGTCGTCGGGGAAGGACTTGGACAGCTCTTCCAGCTTGGCGCGCACCGCGCGGGCCGTCTCGAGCGCGTTCGCGCCCGGGCGCAGCTGGACCGCGGCGCCGACCGCGCGCTTGCCGCTGGTCAGCATGTCGAAGTTGTAGTCCTGCAGGCCGACCTCGAGCCGCGCGACGTCGGCGAGCGTCACCTTCGAACCGTCGGGATTGGCGCGCAGCACGATGGCGCCGAACTCGTCGGTGGTCGTCAGCATGCCCTTGACCGCGATGGTCGCGCTTAGCTCCTGGTCCGCGCTGCCGGGCGGGCTGCCGAAGCTGCCGGCCGGCACCTGCACGTTCTGCGCGGCGATCGCCTCGTTGACGTCGGCCACCGACAGCCCGTAGCCGAGCAGCTTCTGCGGATCGATCCACACGCGCATCGCCGCTTCGGCGCCGAAGAACTGGACCTTGCCGACCCCCGGCACACGCCGGATCTCGTTGTTGATCCGGCGCGCCGCATAGTCGGCCAGCGTCACCATGTCCTTGCCCGCGTCGTCTCCCTTGAAGTTGATCGAATAGACCATCAGGAAGCCGGCGCTGACCTGCTCGGTACGCAGGCCCTGGCGCGTGACGGCGGCCGGCAGGCGCGCTTCGGCCTGCTTGATGCGGTTCTGCACGTCGACCTGCGCCAGGTCCGGATCGACGCCGGGCGCGAACGTCACGGTGATTTCCGCGATGCCGGCGGAGCTGCTGGACGAGTCGTAGTACAGCATCCCCTTGGCGCCGTTGAGCTCCTCCTCGATGACGCTGGTCACCGAATCGACCAGCGTGGTCGCGGACGCGCCCGGGTACATCGCCGAGATCGCGATCTGCGGCGGCGCGACCGTCGGGTATTGCGAGACCGGCAGGGACGGCATGGCGAGCAAGCCCGCCAGCACGATGAAGATCGCCAGCACCCAGGCGAAGTTGGGCCGATGAATGAAGAATCTTGGCAGCATGATTTGTTATTCAGTGGCGCGGCGCCTGCGCGCCTAGCCTCGTTCCGCCGGAGGACTGTTCGAGGGCGCGGCCTCGCGCTCCTGCCCGGCCTGGGCGGCCTGGCCGGCTTGCCCGGCCGCCTGCCTGGCCGGCGCCGCCGGGGCGATGGTGACCTTCTGCCCCGGGCTTGCCTCGCCGCCGACCACGATGCGGTCGCCCGGCTTCACGCCCTCGAGGATTTGCCACTCGGCGCCCTGCATGGGGCCGGTACGGACCTGCCGGGTCTCGGCCACGTCGCCCTTGCCCACCACCAGCAGCTGGGCCTTGCCGTCGGGATTGCGCCGCACCGCCCGCTGCGGCACCAGCATCGCCGCGGGATCGATCGCATGCGTGACATGCACGCGCACATACATGCCCGGCAGCAGCAGGCCGTCGGCGTTGGGCAACTGGCCGCGCAGCGACACTTGGCCGGTGCCGCGGTCCACGGAGATGTCCGAGAACAGCAGGCGCCCTTCGCGCTTCTTGTCGGTGCCTTCGATGGTCGCCACGATCGGCACGCCGTCTTCCGGCTCCCGCTGCAAGCGGCCCTGCTCCAGCGCCTCCCGCATGCGAAGCACGTCGGCGACCGGCTGCTTGAAGTCGACATAGATCGGGTCGAGCTGCTGGATGGTGGCCATCGGGGTCGCCTCGCCCTGCCCGACCAGCGCCCCTTCCGTGACCAGGGCGCGGCCGATCCGGCCGGAAATCGGCGCCCGCACCGTCGCGTATTCCAGGTTCAGGCGCGCGGTCTTGACTTCCGCGGCTGCGCTGCGGCGCGCGGCCTGCGCGCTCTTGAGCGTGGCCTGCGCCGCGTCGAAATCCTGCCGGCTGACCGCTTCGATCTCGACCAGCGGGGCATAGCGGCGCACCACCGCATCGGCGTCGGCCAGCACCGCCTCCGCGCGCGCAAGCTCGCCCTCGGCGCGCGACAGCGCCGCCTGCAACGGCGCGGGATCGATCTGGAACAGCGGATCGCCCGCCTTGACGTCACTGCCTTCCCTGAAGTTGCGCTTGAGCACGATGCCGGCGACCCGCGCCCGCACCTCGGCGACACGAACCGGCTCGATACGGCCCGGCAGCTCGCTGCTGACCGCCATCGGCCTGGGCTGCAACGTCAGCACCTCGACCGAGGGAGCCGCCGGGGCGGCCGGCTGTTCCGCATTGCCGCATGCCGCCGTGACGATGACCGCCGCCGCCATGGTCAGCGCACGCCACCCCCGCTTTGGAAAGTGCTTCATGTCTACCTTCTTGAATGTTCGGCAAAGGAGCGCATGGTACGCTCATTCATCATATGAATCAATAAAGATTCATATGGTGTGGTGAAAGTCGTTTTTGCCGGATAATCCGGGTCGCAGGCGCAATGCGTTACCCCGCAAAAGCCACATAAAGTGCTTCTTGAGATACAAAACATGGATTTCACCCCGTCATGACGGCTGTCACTGCATCGAATGAAGACCACAGCCGCCTTCTCGCCGCCCTGGCACTGGCACTCGTCGACCAGCCTCGCGGCACCCTGCAGGACCTGGCCAAGGCCGTCGGCATCAGCAAGGCCACGCTGTACCGGTTCTGCCGGACACGGGACGAACTGATTTCCCGCCTGATCGACCACTGCGTCCGCGTGCTGGCCAACGTCATCCAGTCCGCCGGATTGGACGATCCCTCTCCCCCTTGACGCACTGCGGCGCCTGAATGCGAACATGGTCGAGCAACGAGAGGTGGCGGCGTTCCTGATCTATTACTGGCGCGAGGTGGTTTCCGGTGTCTCGTCGGATTGGCAGACCGACTGGGAGGGCAAGCTGGACGCCTTCTTTCTGCGCGGCCAGCAGCAAGGCGTCTTTCGCATCGACATCACCGCGCAGGCGTTGACGGAAATCTGGGCGTCGGTGCTGATCGGCCTGCTCGACGGAGAACGGCGCGGCCGCATCGCGCGCGCCGGCCTAGCGGGCTTGGCGGAGCGGGCCTTCCTCCAGGGTGCGGGGGCGAGGCCCGCCTGATGGCCCGAGGCCCGTTGAGGCAAGCGGGTCGCCCCAACGGACGGTTCCAGCGCGTGGCATGGCGGCGCTCGGACTGCGCCGCTCCAGCGCTTACGCGCCGCAGAGTCCCGGCAGTCCGACCCGCGCTCCTGCCAGCGCGCCGCTGAGCACCAGCATCAACTGGGCCGACGCGTAGAGGCCGAGACCGAATACGCCGTGCGTGACGACGCTGCGCAAGCGCGCGACGCCGGGCTTTGGCGTACGGCGGGCCGCAATGCCGGCGCCCATGCCGGGCTGCATCAGCAGGAAGGGAAACACCACGCTGGCGAGACCCACGATCAGCGCCGGGCCGATGGTCGGGCGGCAGGCCCACTGCGGCCCCCCATACCGTCAGCAGCACTGCGGCGAACACGATGCCGGTCACGTAGTGCGCGGTCCAGCCGATCAGGCGTTCGGCCCGGACTGGCCGCGCCTGTCCGATCGCCTCGTGGCGGAAGCGGCCGCGTGGCATGTGGCCGAGCCAGCGGCCGACCATGCCGTAATCCAGCGGCTTCATGCCGAGCCAGTGCTTTTGCGCGAGGCCCCAGAGGTCCATCGCCAGCGTCGCGCCGGCGCCGATGGCGACGGCAAGGGAGCAGCAAATCGGCAGCGTCATGCATGGGCACCCTCCTCGTTCATCGTCGGCTCCTCGCGGTTGCATTCCAGGTCCATGGAAGCCATCATGGCACTTCAAGTTAACTTGAAGTCAAGGGCCGCGGAGATGGACATCGCCGAAGTGGCGCAACGATCGGGCATTCCCGCCTCCACGCTGCGCTTCTATGAGGAAAAGGGACTGATCGCGTCGGTTGGCAGGCGGGGATTGCGGCGCGTGTTCGAGCCGGCCGTGCTGGACCGGCTGGCGCTGATCGCGCTCGGGCATGCGGCGGGCTTTTCGCTGAGCGAGATCGGGCTGATGTTTGCCAGCGACGGCCGGCCGCGCATCGACCGCGCGCGGCTTTCCGCCAAGGCCGACGAACTGGACCGCACGATCCGACGGCTGACGGCGATGCGGGACGGGCTGCGGCATGCCGCGGTCTGCCCGGCGCCGAGCCATCTTGAGTGTCCGACGTTCCGGCGCATGCTGCGCGCCGCGGCGGCCGGCGCGCTAGGCAGCGGCACGGCGGCGGGCGCGGCGCGCGCAAGGGCCGTCGCTATCCGTTCCGGGTCGGGCAAATCGCGGACAGATAACGCGCGTCCCGATAATGCGCGTACTGCTGGCGCGCGTACTGATCAGCCGCGCACAGCCAAGGCACGTCCAGACAAGGCGCGCACAGACACGGTCCGCACAAGCGGCCGCCGCAACGATCGCTGAGCCGATTCAATGCGCCCGCCTGGCCAGCACCTCGTCGCGCGGCCCGGCATCGACCACCTTGCCGCCCTCCATCACGACGATCGAGTCGAATCGCGCAAGCAGGCTGGGCCGATGGACCGAGGCGACGATGCAGGCCGACGGAAAGGCGGCGTGCATGCGGTCGAACACCCTGGCCTCCGCCTGCGGATCTAGCGCGCTGGTCGGCTCGTCGAGCAGCAACAGCGAGCTTCCCTGCGCCGCCAGCGCGCCGCGAGCCAGTGCCAGCCGCTGCCGTTGACCGCCCGACAGGTTCCCGCCGCGCTCGTTGATGGCGCTGGCGAGGCCGTCGGGAAGGCGGTGCAGCACCTCGTCGAACCCGCCCGTATGCACCGCGCCGCCCAGCGCCGCCGGGTCGACCGGCAAGCCGAAGGTCAGGTTCTCCTCCACGCTCGCCTCGAAGACCTCGGCCTCCTGCGGAATCAGCGTGGCCAGCGTACGCAGCTCGGTCCAGCCGACCGCCGCGCCATCGCGCCGCAGTTCGCCGTGCTGCGGGTGATAGAGCCCGGCGAGCGTCCGCAGCAGCGTGCTTTTGCCACCGCCGCTCGGGCCGATCAACGCCACGCGCGCGCCACGGCGCAGCACCAGGTCGATGCCATGCAGGCCGCCGCGCGCCCCATCGGCGTAGTGCACCGTGGCGCCGCGCAGCTCCAGCGTCTGCCACGGGGCATCGGGCACCACGGCCGGCACGGCGGCGTCCGGATCGCCGGGCGCCTCCCAGATCGGCTCGGCACTGCCGTAGTCGGTATGCATCCGCGCGAAGCTCTGGAAGTTCGCCGCCATCGAGCCCACCACGGACGCGGCCTGCTGTGCGTACTGGTAGATCATGAAGACGGTGCCCAGCGGCACCGCCTGTCCCGGCGAGCGCTCCTGCAGCACGTACATCACCACCAGGATCCAGGTCAGCCCCATGCCGAGCAGGTCCACCGCGAACCATTTGCCCTCGTTGACCATCACCGCGCGGCGCAGCGGCGCCATCACCGCCGCCATCCGGCGGCCGAGCAGCGTGCGCGACGCGGCCTGCAGGCGCAGCCCGATCACCGTACCGGCGTTGCCGACAAAGTCGAGCAGCGCGGCGGCATAACGGCGCTCGGCGTCGTTTTCCGCGCGGGCCAGCTGCATCAGCGTGCGGTCGAAGCGCAGGATGATCAGCGCGATCACCACGTAGCCGGTGACCGCGATCAGGCCGCTGGTGCGCGAGAGCATCGTCAGGGCGACCAGCGGGCCGACGAAGTTGAACGCGTTCTGCAGGTAGACGAACTGGTTCTGCGCGAAGTCCGACAGCGCGCGGCTGGACTGCACCACGCGGTGCTGCAGCTCGCCCGAATGCCGGCCATCGCGCCAGGCCAGCGGTGCCGCGGCGATACGCGCATAGAGCTGGTCGCCCAGCCGCTCGCGCACGCGCACGCCGACGTTGCGCTCGAGCACGCGGCCCGGACCGTGCAGCAGCCACGACAGCAGGTAGATGCCGACCAGATAGACGATCCAGCGTCCGGCCTCGGCGATGTTGTCCTTCTGCAGCGCGTTGATCGCCTGCGCGGCCAGCCACGGCATGGTCAGCCTCAGCAGCTGCGCCGCCGCCAGCAGGCCCGAGGCGCCAACCAGCTGAACCCGCACGCCGCGTGCGTGGTGCCATAGCGCCCGATAGAGATCGCGCGCCGCGCCGGCAAGGCCGATTGCCGGTTTGCGGGTGGTGGAATTCGACTCCGTCATCAAGCCCTCATCGTTTCTGGTTCGGTGCCCTCAGGCGTGAACCGTCCCGGATCGACGGCCCGCACGAAGGATACCGCCGCTGTCTCGCCAGGCAAGGCATGACCCTTGACCCTCCCGCAAGAATCATTTGCCCGGTATCGGGTTTTTCCGGACGGATGCGTTGCCCACAATGGCCTCATCGCACATCGGCATGGCCCACCGCCAAGCCGATCCGCCACCGAAACCGAGAGGAACCCATGCTGTTTACGCCCTACCGCCTTGGCAACCTGACCACCGAAAACCGTATCGTGATGCCGCCGATGACCCGCTCGCGCGCGGGCGATGGCGGCGTGGCGACCGACCTGATGGCCGAGTACTACCGGCAGCGCGCCTCGGCCGGCCTGAACATTTCCGAAGGCACGCAGATCAGCCAGCAGGGCCAGGGCTACGCATGGACGCCGGGGATCCACACGCCGGAGCAGGTTGCCGGCTGGCGCAAGGTCACCGACGCGGTGCACGGCGCCGGCGGCATCATGTTCGCCCAGCTGTGGCACGTGGGCCGTGTATCCCACACCTCGCTGCAGCCGGGCAATGCGGCCCCGGTGTCGTCGTCTGCGCTGGTGGCCGAAGGGGTCAAGGTCTTTATCGATGTGGAAGGCAAGGGTCCGGCCGGCGGCGCCGGCGAGATGGTGCAGCACTCCACGCCGCGCGCGCTGACGGTGCCGGAGATCCACGGCATCGTCGCCGACTATGCGCAGGCCGCGCGCAACGCGCTCGATGCGGGCTTCGACGGCGTCGAGCTGCATGGGGCCAACGGCTACCTGATCAACCAGTTCATCGATTCGCAGGCCAACGCGCGTACCGACGAGTACGGCGGCTCGCTGCACAATCGCCTGCGCTTTCTGAAGGAGGTGGCGCAGGCCGTGACCGACGTGGTCGGCAAGGATCGCATCGGCGTGCGCCTGGCCCCGCTGACGACGCTGCAGGGCGCGGTCGACGACACGCCGGAAGCCACCTACCTCGCCGCCGCGCACGCGCTCGGCAAGATCGGCGTCGCCTATATCCACATCGCCGAGGCCGACTGGGAAGACGCGCCGGTGATGCCGCCCGCCTTCAAGGAGGCGCTGCGCGAGGTCTACCCCGGCACGCTGATCTATTCGGGCAACTACAACAAGGCGCGTGCGGAAGAAGCGCTCGCGAAGGGCTGGGCCGACCTGATCGGGTTTGGCCGCAGCTTTATCGGCAATCCCGATCTGCCCTATCGCCTGCGCCACGACCTGCCGCTGAATCCGGGCAATCGTGCCAACTATTTTGGCGGCGGCGCCGCGGGCTATACGGACTACCCCGAGTACACGGCAAGCGCGGCCGCCTGACGCGGCCCGTCATCGGCTCAGCATCGAAGGCAGGCCCGCACGCCTGCCTGGAGAATCTGTCATGTCATCGGCATTGGAAACACTGACTTCGGGCGGCTTCAGCATCGGCGTGGAGCTGCCGCTCGACAACGACTGGTCGCCCGCGGGCCAGGCGGCGCGCCAGCGCGACGGGCGCCTGCCGGGCGAGCCCGATCTGTCGGCGCATCGCACGCTGGCGCAGCTGGCGGACCGCGCGGGCTTCCGCGCGCTGTGGGTACGCGACGTGCCGCTGTACGATCCGCACTTCGGCGACGCCGCACAGGTCTTCGAGGCCTTTTCCTACCTCGGCTATCTGGCCGGCATCACCGAGCGCATCGTGCTCGGCACCGCGGCCATCGTGCTGCCGCTGCGCGATCCCTATCTGACGCTGAAGTCGGCCACGACCATCGACCGGCTCAGCAATGGCCGGCTGCTGCTCGGCGTGGCCAGCGGCGACCGGCCGGTGGAATACCCGATCTTCGGCCGTGACTTCGACAACCGCGGACAGAACTTCCGCGAGCAGGTGGCGCTGCTGCGCAACGGCGGCGCCGACCTGCCGAGCGGAATCGCGCTGTTGCCGCGCCCCACCGGTCCGCTGCCCCTGCTGGTGGCCGGGCTGGCGCAGCAGACGCCGAGCTGGGTCGGACAGCATATGGACGGCTGGCTGGCCTATCCCGGAACGCCCCAGGACCATGTCCGCCGCAGCGCGCTATGGCGCGAGGTCGCCGGAGACAAGCCCTACATCAGCTTCATCCATCTGGACCTGCTGGCAGACCCCGATGCGCCGATGCAGCGGCACCGCTTTGGCGGCGCGGTCGGGCGCCATGGGCTGATCGAGGAACTGCACGCCATGCGCGAGGCCGGCGTGCGCCATGTCGGCCTGCATTTCCGCCGCAGCCAACGGCCGGTCAGCGACGCGATGGAGGAAATCGCGGCCTACGTGCTGCCGCATTTCCATGCGCAGGCCGATCGGCAAGGGCCGGGCGCCATGGCGGCATGACGGCATGGCGCCATGACCAGCATCGGGCTATGGATGCACCGGCCCCAACCGAACCAGTTCCGGCGCGGGCAGCGGATTGCTGACCCGCGTATTGGTGACCGATCGGAACAGATTGAACAGCTGCCCGCGCAGACGAATGTCCTGGGACGATGCACCGACCAGGACGTCGAACGCACCGGGGTCCGTCACCCACGCATTGCGGGCGGCATCGTAGTACGCCAGCGAGCGCTGGTCGAGATAGACGGTCACGCGCTGCGTCTCTCCCGGCTGCAGGAAGACCTTGGCAAAGCCCTTCAGCTCCTTGACCGGACGCGGTACGGCAGAGCCGGATTGCGCGACGTAGACCTGCGCCGCCTCCGCGCCGGCGACCTCGCCGGAATTGGTGATATCGAACGACACCGCGACGCGCCCGCTGCCGGCGGCAATGCCGGGCGACACGCTCAACGCGCCGTAGTTGAAGCGGGTATAGGACAGCCCGAAGCCGAACGGGAACAACGGCCTTCTACCGCTGCGCTCGAATCCGCGGTAGCCGACGAAGATGTCCTCGGTGTAGGTCATCGCGCTGAAGTTCAGGTCGTTCGATGCCTGCGGATAATTCGCGTAGGTCGGATTGTCCGTGATCGACCGCTCGATCGTGATCGGCAGCTTGCCCGACGGATTGACATCGCCGAACAGGATCTCGGCCAACGCCTGGCCGCCGTTCTGTCCCGGATACCAGGCGTGCAGCGCCGCGCCGACGCCATCGATCCAGCCTTGCATGTCGAAGCCGGTGCCGCCGTGCAGCACCGCGATCGTGCGCGGGTTGGCACGGGATAGATTCGCGATCAGTTCGTCCTGGAATTCCGGCAACGTGAACGGATGATCGAAGCCCTCGCCCTCGTATTCGGCGCTGTGGCCGGCCGCGACCACGACGGCATCGAAGCCGGACAGGTTGGGCGGCGCCTGCAGCGACGCCCAGCTCAGCTGCGCGCCGAGGAAACCGCCGAACACGGCGATATAGCCGGGCCTTGCCGAGTAGTCGAACTGCACGTTGTAGGTCTGGCCCGCCTGCAGCATCACGCGCGCATTGACCGGGATGGTCGGCGGGATGACATTGCCGGGCAGCGGATTGCCGTCGCCGTTGTCCATCACCAATTGCCCATTGATGTAGAGGCGGACGGCCCCGTTCGCACGCGCCTTGAATACGTGCGCACCGCTGACGGTGGGCCGGATGGTGGCGGTCCAGCGCACCGACGCCGGCTGCGCCGTGCCGCCACCGCCATAGACCGGACCGCGGTAATCGCCGCTCTGCGGCGCCCCGCCGGACGTGTCCAGATTGATCATCGGTTCGACGCGGGTAAGAACCGGCGCGCCGCTCCACGTCGGATTGGCGTAGTACTGTGCCTGCACGCCCGACGCGCCGCTGGGCGTGGTCCATGCCGAGCGCGCCGGGTCGAGCGTCACGGCATCGAGCAGCACGATATTGGCGCCCGTGCCGGCAATCTGTCGCAGGCCGTCGATTTCGCTGATATACCGCGCCGCCGCAATATGGGCACTGCCGAAACCGGTCGGCGGCGCGCCGGTGGCGAGCTTGCCCACCACCGCGATGTTGCGTGCGGTCTCGCGGCGCAGCGGCAGCAGCTGCCCCTCGTTCTTCAGCAACACGATGCCTTCGCGTGCCACGTCCAACGCCGCGCGTTCGGCAAAGGGCGGATGCGATTCGCCGGTAGCCGGGGGCACGCCGCCGATGAAGCCATAGGCCACCAGACGCCCGAGAATGCGGCGCACCTTGTCGTCCAGCGTCGCCTGGCTCAGCTGTTCGTTCGCCAGCAGCGCACCGAGCGCGCCCGGCGAGAAGATGTTGGCGGATGGCCGTTCGATATCGACGCCGGCCACCGCCGCGGGCAGCGTGTGCTTGAGCGCGGCATAGTCGGACTCCACGAAGCCCTTGAAGCCCCACTCGTTCTTCAGCGTCTGCTGAATGGCCGAATGGCTTTCGCAAACCGGGTTCGCCCCATTGAGGCCCTGGAATCCACACATCACGACGGCAACGTTGGCGTTCTTTACCGCCGACTCGAACGGCACCATGTAGATCTCGCGCAGCGCCCGCTCGCTGATAGTTTCCATCAGGTTGAAGCGATTGACCTCCTGCTCGTTCGCGATGTAATGCTTGGCGTCGGCCCAGACGTTCTGCGACTGGATACCGTTGATCTGCGCGGCACCGAGCACGGCGCCAAGGAAGGGATCCTCGCCCGCCAGATACTCGAAGGCGCGCCCCGAGAACGGCGTGCGGTACATGTTCAAGCCGGGGCCGGCGATTTGCTGGAAGCCGCTCAGGCGCGTTTCGAGGCCTAGGCCCACCCCCATCTGCTTGGCACGATCGGCATTGAAGGTCGACGCCAATGCCGGGCCCGCGGGATAGGCAACGCCCACAGGATTGCTGAGCCGCACGCCCAATCCTGCATCGCTTGCCTTGATTTGCGGCAGCCCGAGACGCGGCAACGGTTTGATGTCCCACGCGCCCGTGCCGCTGACGTATTCGAGCTTCTCGGCCAGCGTCATCTGCGCAAGGATCGATTGCACGATCGCATTGATCTGCGCGTCGGTGGAAGGCGCTTGCGCGGGGACCGAATGCGCAGCGAGGACGCCCGCGCCGATCAGCGCGGTCATGAGGAAACGAGCACGCATGATGCCTCCCTGCGCAGCGATGCCGCGACATTGAAGGGCGCCGAGAAACGGCGCTTAGGGAGACGGTAGTGCGCGCTGCGCGAAAGAGAAGATGCGTAACGTTCCGTTACAGAATTGAACTTTTACCGCGAGGGCTTTGTTGCAAGACTGGATTGACGCGCATCGGTGCCGTCCTTCTTTACATCGATCTGTCAGGCAACGAAGCGCGTCTACGCAAGGACATACGCAAGTCCGTACGCAAGTTTGATTCGCCTTATCGAGCCGCAAGCCGACGCCGCGGCGAACGCAGTGCCAACACAGAGCGAAGGCAGTGCGAACGCTGGTCGGGAAGCATCCTCGATGCCATATCGCAGGAGGTAGAGATGGCTCTGCATCGCAGGCGCAGGATCCGCGCGGTATGCCGCGCCGTCGTGCCGAAAGGCAGTATCGCGGCGCTCGCCATCGGTCTGTCGTTCGGTCTCGCCGCTTGCGGCGGCGGCGATTCCGGCGATTCGTCGGTGGGCCTGAATCAGGCCCCGGCCGCGACCGGCAGCACCGAAGGCGGGACGGCAGGCACTGGCGCCAACGCCGCCGTCGATCCCTCGCAACTGGTATCGCCCGTCAGCCAGGCACCGGTAGGCCAGCAGACGGTACGGCCGACCGAAACGCCGCCGGCACAGGATCGCAATCCGCCAAGGCATTGAGGCATTGAGGCATTGAGGCATCGGGGCATCGGGGCATCGGGGCATCGACGGCATTGAGGCGCCGCCTTCAGTCTTCGGCTCTCGCCATCGCAGTGCCGATGCGTTTCACTCGATGCTGGCCAGTGGTGCGCCGGCGGCCAGGAACGTACCGGCCGGGGCCTGCCGTGTCAGCCGGCCCGTACGATGCGCGTGGACCTGCATCTCCATTTTCATCGCCTCCATCACGGCGATCAGATCGCCTTCCTTGACCTCGTCGCCGATCGCGACTTTCCATGCCTGCACGGTGCCGGCGATGGGGGACGGGAGTTCGGCCGCGTCCGTGGCATTGATGGCATTGGTGGCGTGATTGGCGTTGGCGGCATTGATGGCGTCCGCCTGCGCGGCATCCATAGCGCCGTCGCTGGCCGGCGCATTGGCCAGGCCGCGAAGCAGCAGCGCCGGCAAGCCCAGCACCATGCGACGGCCGTCGATCTCGATGGCAGTACGAAGCAGACTGCCGTCCTGCTGCGGCTCGGCACGCGCGGCCGCCGCCAGCGGCTCGGCGAAGTCCGATTCGATCCAGCGCGTATGGACCTTGAAACCGTCCACGCCGACGAAATCCGCGTGATCGATCACAGCGCGATGGAATGGCAGCACCGACGCCACGCCCTCGATCCGGAATTCGCGCAGCGCACGCCGGGCGCGCGCCAGCGCCTGTTCGCGCGTGGCGCCGGTGACGATCAGCTTGGCCATCAGCGAGTCGAAGGTACCGGGCACCACCGATCCCGACTGCACGCCGGAATCGACCCGCACGCCCGGGCCTGAGGGCGCATCGAAGCGCCGCACCGGTCCCGGCGTTGGCAGGAAACCGCGGCCCACGTCCTCGGCATTGATGCGGAACTCGATCGCATGTCCCAGCGGCGCCGGGGTCTCGGTGATCGACAGCGGCAGGCCATCGGCCACGCGCAACTGCTCGACGACCAGATCGACGCCGGTGGTCTGCTCGGTCACGGGATGCTCGACCTGCAGCCGCGTGTTGACCTCGAGGAACGAGATCGCGCCGCTGGCGCTGAGCAGGAACTCCACCGTGCCGGCGCTGGTGTATTCGGCCGCCGCGCAGATGTCGCGAGCCGCGGCGTGGATGCGCGCGCGCTGCTCCTCGCTGAGGAACGGCGCGGGCGCCTCTTCGACCAGCTTCTGGTTCCGGCGTTGCAGCGAGCAGTCGCGCGTGCCGAGCACGACCACGTTTCCGTGCCGGTCGGCGAGGACCTGCGCCTCGATATGGCGGGGCTTGTCGAGGAATTGCTCGACGAAACATTCGCCGCGGCCAAACGCCGTGACCGCCTCGCGCACCGCCGAGGCATAGAGCTCCTCCACCTCGTCCATGCGCCACGCGATCTTCATGCCGCGGCCCCCCGCCGCCGAACGCGGCCTTGATGATGATCGGCAGGCCGTGCCGCTCGGCGAAGGCCAGCACCTCGCTGGCGTCGGCGACCGGCTCGGGCGTACCGGCCACCAGCGGAGCCCCGACCCGTAGCGCGATCTTGCGGGCTTCGACCTTGTCGCCGAGCCGCGCGATCGTCGCCGGCGACGGGCCGATCCACGTCAGGCCGGCGTCGATCACGGCCCGAGCAAACGCCTCGCTTTCCGACAGGAAGCCGTAGCCGGGATGCACCGCATCGGCCCCGCTGCGGCGGGCGATGTCGAGCAGCTTCGGGATGTTCAGATAGGTGTCGGCGGGACGGTCGCCGTCCAGGCCGTAGGCCTCGTCGGCCAGGCGCGCGTGCATCGCGTCGATATCGGCGTTGGCATAGACGGCCACGGAGCCGACGCCATAGTCGGCGCAGGCGCGCACGATGCGAACGGCGATCTCGCCACGGTTGGCAATCAGGACTTTCTTCATCTCGAATCTCGGTGGGAGTCTCGGTAACACGGCGCCCGCTCAGCCGGCGGACGGTTGCAGTTCTTCGAAGGGGCCGATGGGGTTGAAGCGCAGCCACGCTCCGACCGGAATCTGGCCGGCGCGGTCCAGATGGTGAGGCGCCACGGCGCCGATCACCGGATAGCCGCCGGTCAGCGGATGATCGGCCAGGAACAGGATCGGCTGGCCGCTGGGCGGCACCTGCAGCGCGCCCAGCGCGGTGCCCTCGCTGGGCAACTCGCCGGTGATCGTGCGTTCCAATGGCACGTCGCCGGCCAGCCGCAGGCCCACGCGGTTGGACTGCGGCGTGACCTGCCAGCGCTGCGCGGCCAGCCGCGCGACCGACTCGGGGGTGAACCAGTCGGTGCGCGGGCCCAGCACCACGTCGAGCACGATGTCCCGATCGATCGTGGGCAGATCGGCGACGGGCTGCTCGGGCATGCCCACCGCTGCGCCGGCCGGCGCAGGCAAGACGCCAAGCACGTCGCCGACCGACAACGGCGCAGGCCCGATGCCGGCCAGCGTGTCGGTGGCGCAGCTGCCGAGCACCGGCGCCACGGCAAAGCCGCCACGTGCCGCCACATAGCAGCGGGCGCCGGCGACCGGCTGGCCGACGCTCAACGTGTCGCCATCGGCCAGGGCCACCGCCTGATGCGTCGGCACGCGCCATTGGCGGCCATCGGTGGTGCGCACGGTCAGCGGTGCGTCGGCGCCGGTGACGGCCAGCACGGTATCGCCGTCGCTCTGCAGTTGCAGGCCGCCGCCGACGGTTTCGAGCGCGGCGCTGTCGCTGCGATTGCCGACGAGGCGGTTCGCCATCCGCAGCGCCGCCTGGTCGAGCGCGCCCGAGGCCGACACGCCCTGCCCGGCCTGGCCGTGCCGGCCGAGGTCCTGGAATACGGTCTGCAATCCGGTGCCCTTGACCTTCAGTGCCGCGGCGCATGCCGCACTGCCCTGCCCCTTGCGCAGCGCAGCCGCAGTCCCGGCGTCGGGCACAGGCGCGTCCACGCGCGCCGTCGCCATGTACGCCGCTGTGTCCGCCGCATCTTCCAGCGTCGCCATATCGACGAAGCGCACCTGATATCCGGGCTGCAGCAGCGCCGGTTGCGCGCGGTCCAGATCCCACATCGCCACCGGCGTCGTGCCGATGATCTGCCAGCCGCCGGGGCTCGCCTTCGGATACACGCCGCTGAAGGTGCCGGCCAGACCGACCGCGCCGGCGGGAATGCGCGTGCGCGGCGTACGGCGGCGCGGCACGTCCAGCGACGGATGGCCGCCGCTCAGGTAGGCAAAGCCGGGCGCAAAGCCGGTGAAGGCCACCGTGTATTCGCTGCTGGTGTGGCGACGCACGACTTCGTCGGGCGTGATGCCGAGCAGCTCGGCGACCTCGGCCAGGTCCTCGCCGTCATAGCGCACCGGGATCTCGATCAGCGTACGGCTGCGTTCGACCCGCTGCGACAGGTCGCGCGCGGCGATGGCGCGAACCAGCGCGCCTGCGCTGGTCGCCCACGGGCGGTAGTGCACGAGAATCGTGCGCGCGGCGGGCACCAGCTCCGCCACGCCGTGAAGCGGGTCGCGCTGCAGCGAGGCCAGCAGGGCCAGCGTCTGGTCCAGGTCGGCCAGCTCCACCAGCAGCGCATTCGAGGAAACGGGCAGGAAACGCAAAACAAGCTCCAGATCGTGCCTTCTCGTTCAGGCGAACGCGGACACCTTGATGCCGTCACGCTCGAGCGCGTCGCGCACGGCGCGCGCCATCTCGAGCGCGCCCTGGCTGTCGCCATGCACGCAGATCGATTGCGCTTCGACGCGCGCGACGCTGCCGTCGATGGCGACCACCGTGCCTTCCCGCACGAGCCGCAACATCCGTTGCGCGACCTCGGCGGCGTCGTGCAGCACCGCGCCCGGCTCGCGGCGCGATACCAGCGTGCCCTGCGGCGTGTAGGCGCGATCGGCGAAGGCCTCCGCAATGACGCGCAGGCCCGCATGCCGCGCCCAGCCCACCAGCGGCGAGCCGGCCAGCGCGACCAGCACCAGTTCGGGATCGACCTTGAGGATGGCGGTGATCACGTCGCGCGCCTGGCGCTCGTCGCAGGCGATGGTGTTGTACAGCGCGCCATGCGGCTTGACGTAGCGCACCGTGGTGCCGACCGTCGTGGCCATCCCCGCCAGCGCGCTGATCTGGTAGATGACGTCGGCGATCAGGTCCTCGCTGGCGACATCCATATTGCGGCGGCCGAAGCCCTGCAGGTCCGGGTAGGAGACGTGAGCCCCCCACCGCGACGCCGCGCGCCTTGGCGGCCTTCAGCGTCCGCAGGATGCCGGCGGGATCGCCGGCGTGGAAGCCGCAGGCCACGTTGGCGCTGCTGACGATGTCGAGCATGGCGGCATCGTTGCCCATGCGCCAGGCGCCAAAGCTCTCGCCGAGATCGCTGTTCAGATCGATTTGCATGGCGTCGGACCTCAATGCGCGGGCTCGGCTTCGCCCAGCAGTTCGCGTCCGCGCGTTTCAGGCAGCAGCAGGCAGGCGACGACGACCAGCCCATAGGCACCGGCGGCGAGATAGCCGATGGCGACGCCCAGCGACATCGTTGCGCCCATATGCCCGATCATCGCAGGGAATACCGAACCGACCGCGCGGCCGAAGTTGTAGCAGAAGCCTTGTCCCGAGCCGCGGATATGGCTGGGATAGAGCTCGGTCAGGTAAGCGCCCATGCCGGAGAAGATGCCCGACAGGAAGAAGCCCAGCGGGAAACCGAGCACCAGCATCGCGGCGTCGGTGATCGGCAGCTGCGTGTAGCAGATCACCAGGATCGCCGCGCTGACCGCGAACAGCATGAAGCATCGGCGGCGGCCAAGGTGGTCGGACAGCCAGGCGCTGGTCAGATAGCCGGCGAACGAGCCCGCGATCAGCACCATCAGGTAGCCGCTGGTGTTCAGCACCGACAGGTTGCGCTCCATCTTCAGGTAGGTCGGCAGCCAGGTCGTGACCGAGTAGTAGGCGCCTTGCATGCCGGTCGCCAGCAGGCTCGCCAGCACGGTCACGCGCAGCACGCCCGGCTTGAAGATCAGCATGAAGTTGTTGCTCTGTCCGGTCAGAGCCAGCTTGGCCTTGGTCTCGCGATACACCTCGGGCTCGCTGATGTTGCGGCGGATATAGAGGATGAAGACCGCCGGCAGCACGCCGATCCAGAACAGCACGCGCCACGCGTATTGCTGCTCGAACACCGCGTAGACCGCCCAGAAGGCAACGGCCGACAGGCCCCAGCCCACCGCCCAGCTGCTCTGCACCAGTCCGACGGCCTTGCCGCGATGGCGCGCGCGGATCATCTCGGCGATCAGCACCGAACCGACCGACCATTCGCCGCCAAACCCGAGGCCCTGCAGCATGCGCGTCACGAACAGCTGCTCGGGCGACTGCGTGAAGCCGCTGAGGAACGTGAAGAAGCTGAACCACAGCACGGTCAGCTGCAGCACGCGCACGCGGCCGTATTTGTCGGCCAGGATGCCGGCCAGCCAGCCGCCGATCGCCGAGCTGATCAGCGCGCCCGTCGCGATATAGCCGGCCTCGGCCTTGGTCATGCCCCACACCAGGATGAAGGTGGGAATCATGAACGTGTAGATCATGTAGTCGAAGGCATCGACCCCATAGCCGACGAAGGCGGCAAAGAGCGTCTTGCGCTCTGCCTGCGTTGTTTCTTTAAGCCACATGGTTGCGCTCACTCGGGATAACGGCAAAACGTGGGGATGCTCGTCGCGCGGTCTGGACGACGACGCTGCGACGACGTTGAGGCAGTGAGCGAGACCGCCGAACAGCCGCCCCTCCACCGCGGCGCTGCTTGGCCGGATCCCGTGCCATGTTGATATATATGCACGTATCACTCAACCACCGTGCATAGATTGTTCAACAATCAATCGTGAGGATCGATTCTGGTATACACCTAGGTGGACGGATACCGGTTTAGCCGCACCAATCCCGTGCAGGTTGTTGAACAAAGGTGGGGTAACATCCCGCGAAACGGGACACGCCCGACGCGCGGACCGAAATTCCCGTTCCCCCCCTCCAGCCGACATGACAACCAGTTCCGACGTAAGAAACCTGGCCGAACGGGTCACCGAGCAGATCCGCCAGCGCATCCTGCATGGCGACTTCGCGCCCGGGCAGCGCCTGTCCGAAGCCGCGCTCAGCGAAAGCCTGCAGATCTCCCGCAATACGCTGCGCGAGACCTTCCGCGTGCTGACCAAGGAAGGCCTGCTCAAGCACGAGCCCAACCGCGGCGTGGCGGTGGCCATTCCGAGCATCGCGGCGATCATCGACATCTACCGGGTCCGCCGCCTGATCGAATGCCAGGCGATCGCGCAGGCCTACCCCAGCCATCCGGCAAGGAAGCACATGCGGCAGGCGGTGGAAGCGGGATTGCGTTGCCGCGACAGCGGCGATTGGCAGGGCGCGGGCACGGCCAACATGGAGTTCCACATGGCCATCGTGGAACTGGCAGACAGCGAGCGGCTGAACGTGATGTTCTCCCACCTGCTGGCCGAGCTGCGGCTGGCGTTCGGCATGCTGCAGGACCCCGAATTCCTGCACGGGCCCTATGTCGAGATGAACCAGCACATCCTGCAGCTGTTCGAGGCCGGCAAGCTCGCCGAATGTGCCGCGGCGCTGAACGACTATCTGGTGCAGTCCGAGCGCATCGTGCTGTCGGCCTGCGCCCGGCACCCGATCTTCAAGGGGCGCTGAGCGCGAAGCGGCGCCCCTACATCACCCGCCCGAACCACCACAGCGACAGCAGCGCCGCGCCGGCCGCCAGCAACGCGCCGAGCGCGGCGAACAGCGCGGTGATTTCCGCCTGTTCGGTCTTGCCGAGCGTCAGCTTCGCGTTGATCGCGCGATACACCTGCTTGAGCCGCGCGGCGTCCTCCAGCCGGAAGTATTCGGCCCCGGTCGTGTTGGCGACGTCCTTCAGCACCGTCTCGTCGAGCCTGACGCGCGCCGACCAGCCGTCGGCCGACAGCACGACGCCCTGGGTCGTGCCGACGCCAACGGTATAGACGCGTACCCCATAGGCGGCCGCGAGTTCGGCCGCCTGCACCGCGGTCGGACCGGCGTTGCTTTCGCCGTCGGAGAACACGACGATCGCGCCGGCGGCATAGGAGCCGGGAGCGACGGCGCCCTCGGGGTCGGCGGATTGTTGCCCGCCTCCCTGGCCCCCCACCCTGGCCCCCCACCCTGGCCCCCCACCCTGCCCCAAGCCCTGCCCCAGTCCGGGTGCGCCGAACGGGTTGCCCAGCGCGCCGCGTTTTTTCAGCGGCGAGGGGTCCCCGTCCATCAGCCGCGCGGCATCCTCGGTGGCGTGCGGCCGCAGCGCCGTCAGCGCGATCAGCAGGCCGTTGCCCAGCGCGGTGCCGCCCTGCGGCTGCAGGCGGTCGATGGCTGTGGCCACGTCCTGCTTCCTGCGGCTCGGTGCCTGCGCAACGGCGGACGTTCCCGCCATCGCGACCAGGCCGACGCTGACGCTCGCGGGCTTGGCCTCGAGCAGCCCCTTGGCGGCTTGTTGCGCGGCGCGCAGCCGGTTCGGTTGCACGTCCTTCGCGCGCATGCTGCCGGACAGGTCGATGACAAGCATCACGGTCTCGATGCGCGAGGGCAGCACCAGCAGCGCGTGCGGACGCGAGATGGCGACGATCAACGCCGTCAGCGCGAGCAGGATCAGTATCGGCGACACATGCCGGCGCCAGCCGGCGACGCTGCGGTTGGCGAAGCCGACGGTCTTCAGGGCGGGATAGTGAACGGCCGCACGCCGGCGGCGCGCGTCCAGCCACAGGTAGCCGGTGGCCAGCACGGGGATCAGCGCCAGCAACCACAGCATCCTGGGCCACAGGAAGCTGATGGCGGGCAGCCGGGTGATCGCCTCGGTCACGCCGTCCATGCGGCCCCCTTCTTCGCTTCCTTGCTGGCGCCCGCACTTTCACCCGCACTTGCGCCCACCATTGCGCCCGCATTGGCCCCCGCACTCGGCCCGGCATTGCCGGTTTTCGTGTTCGGCCTCGCCGTGCCTTTCGCCGTGCCCTGCCGATGACGACGCTGCCGCGAGAAGTCCAGCAGGGCCAGGTCCAGGCGGGCATCGGTCGACAGCGTCAGGCAGTCCACGCCGGCCCGCGCGAAGCCGATCCGCAGTTCTTCCTCGCGCGCCTGCGCGGCGGCCACGAAGCGCTTCCGGAAGGCCGGGTCGTGGGTGTCGACGAACATCTGCTCGCCGGTCTCGGCATCCTGCAGCACCAGCAAACCCAGATCGGGCAGCGCCTGCTCCAATGGATCGACCAGCCGCACGGCGACCACCTCATGACGCCTGGCCAACATCGCGAGCGAGGCCTGCCAGCCCGGGTCGCTGATGAAGTCCGACACTACGAACAGCACCGATCGCCGCCGGGCGACCGCCCGCGCATGGTCGAGCAGGCCGCGCAGCCGGGTATGGCCGGGCGAGGCGGCGGGCGTGGCGTGCATGCGGTCGAGCAGGTGCAGCAGTTGCCGGCGCCCGGCCCGCGCGGGCACCACCGACGCGGTCATGTCGGCCGCCCCGTTGTAGAGCACGGCGCCGACGCGGTTGCCATAGCGCGTCAGCAGCAGCGCCATCACGGTGGTGAAATCGCTCAGCAGGTCGCGCTTGCGGACGTCGCCGGAGCCGAACTCGACGGAGCCGCTCAGGTCGAGCAGGAACCACGCCGCGATCTCCCGATCCTCCTGGAACATGCGCACGTGCGGCGTCTGCAGCCGCGCGGTCACGTTCCAGTCGATGTGCCGGACGTCGTCGCCGGCCTGGTATTCGCGCAGGTCGGCCAGATCCAGGCCGAAGCCGCGAAACAGCGTGCGGTAGTCGCCCTGCAGCATGCCGTCGAGGCGGCGCACCACGGTCCATTCCATGCGGCGCAGCAAGGCATCGGTGCGGCCTGCGCCCACACCGCGCGGCGTGCCGGGCGTGGCCTTGTCGGAGGCGGCGTCCGGGCCGGACCGGCGCCTACCGCGCAGCCGCCCGAACATGGGATTCCAGCGGACGCTCGGGGACCGGCATGGCCTGCACGATGCGGCCGATCAAGGCATCGGCCGTGATGCCGTCGGACATCGCCTCGTACGACAGCGACAGCCGGTGGCGCAACACGTCGGGCACGAGGTCGATCACGTCTTCCGGCACCGCGTAGTGGCGGCCGCGCAGCAGCGCCAGCGCCCGCGCGCCTTCGATCAGGCCGATGGTGGCGCGCGGACTGGCACCAAAGGTCACGTACCGATCGAGATCGTCGAGCCCGTAGCTCGCCGGCCGGCGCGTGGCCGACACCACGCGCACCGCGTACTGGATCAGCCCCGGATCGACATACACCGCGCGGCATTCCTCCTGCAGCGCGGTCAACTGCTCGGGCGTGGCGATCGGGCTCACGTCGATCCGCGGACCGGTGACGCGGTTGACGATCACGACCTCTTCGTCCTCGCTCGGATATCCCACCAGCACCTTCATCATGAAGCGGTCGACCTGCGCCTCCGGCAGCGGATAGGTACCCTCGGTCTCGATCGGGTTCTGCGTGGCCATGACCAGGAAAGGCATCGGCACACGGTGCGTCTCGCCGGCGATGGTGACCTGCTTTTCCTGCATCACCTCGAGCAGGGCGCTCTGCACCTTGGCCGGCGCGCGGTTGATCTCGTCGGCCAGCAGCAGATTGGCGAAAACCGGCCCGCGCACCGTCGAGAACTCGCCGGTCCCCTGGTGATACATGCGCGTGCCTACCAGGTCGGCCGGCAGCAGGTCCGGGGTGAACTGGATGCGCTTGAACGTGCCGCGCATGGTTCTCGCCAGCGTATTGACGGTCAGCGTCTTGGCCAGCCCCGGCACGCCTTCGACCAGCAGATGCCCGCCGGCAAGGATCGCCACCAGTACCCGCTCGAGAAAATGGTCCTGCCCTACGACCACGCGTTTGACCTCGTACAGCAGGCGCTCCATCAGATTGGCGGTTTCGATCGCGTCCCGGGCTTGGTCGTTCATGGGCCTCTCGCTCTGGTGTGGAAGTCTGGTGGGGAAGGCTGATGTGGAAGGCTAGAAGGGCGAAGCCCCGACGGAGCCGCCCGCGCTTTCGATCGTGATGGCAAAACCGATGCCAAGAAAATTGCCGCTCTGGTTGGGATTGAGGATGGCCGTGACGATGCCGACCACCTCGCCCTTCATGTTGACCAGCGGTCCGCCCGAGTTGCCGGGGTTGGCGGCGGCGTCGAACTGGATCAGCTTGTCCAGCTGCTGCTTCTCGTCCGGGGACACGAACTGGCGGTCGAGCCCGGACACCACGCCGGCCGTCACCGACGGGCCGATGCCGAACGGAAAGCCCACCGCGACCACTTCGCTGCCCGGCGCCAGTTCGCGGCTGGAACCGAGCGTCGCCGGCGGCAGGTCGTCGGGAATCGATTTGGGCTGCAGGATGGCGAGGTCCTTTTCCGGGACGGCCTGCAGCACGGCGGCCTCGGCGGTATGCCCATCGTGGAACCGGACCTCGACGCGGCGGGCGCCGGCGACGACGTGGTAGTTGGTCAGGATCACCCCGCTCTCGGTGACGACCACGCCGGTGCCGATGTGCCGGCCGTCGGGCAAGGCGTCGGGTGCGACCTTGTCGCTGGGGGCCTTGTCGCCCGGACCTTTACCCTTTGCGGTCTCGTCGCGCGGCGTGCGTTTGGAAGGGGCGGAGGATTCGGGTGGCCTGGCCGGGCGATCGCGTCCGGCCTTGTCGGCGCGCGATTTTTCCGCGGCGGTGTCGGCGGCCGGATAGCTGCGGACCTCGACCACCGACTGGCGGATCGCCTCGGCGGCGCGGGCGGCGCGCGACGGCAGGTCCTTGTTGTTCAGCGTGTGGAGCACGGCCGAATCGATGTCCGACTGCGTCAACGCGCGCTGTTTCGGCTGCAACAGCCAGGCGGAGCCCACGCCCGCAGCGAAGACGAGTGCGATCGCCGCCAAGGCTGTTCCGTAGATCGTCACCCGTTTCATCGCCGCCCCGAGTTCACGCGTCGGAAACTACAGTACCATCGATCTTAACCACGCGCCAAGGAGCAGGGCATGCAGTTTCTCTGGCCTCAAATGCTCTGGCTGCTGCTCGTGCTTCCCGTGCTGGCAGCGGCTTACTTCTACGTGCTCGCCCGGCGCAGAAAGGCCGCGCTGCTCTACGCCAGCCTCACCTTGCCGCGGGCGGCGCTCGGTCCCCGGCAATGGCTCCGGCGCCACCTCCCTCCCCCTGCTGTTCCTGCTGTCGCTCGGCACCGCGCTGCTCGCCTGCGCGCGCCCCAGCGCGACCATCACGCTGCCCGCCGACACCATCACGCTGGTGCTCGCGATGGACGTCTCGCGCAGCATGGAAGCGACCGATGTTTCGCCGACGCGCCTCGCCGCCGCGCAGCAGGCCGCGACGAATCTGGTCACCGGGCTGCCGGCCAATGTGCGGCTGGGCATCGTGTCATTCGCCGCGACCGCGTCCGTCGTGCTGGCACCGACCGACAACCGTCAGGACATGCTGGAGGCCATCGAGCGCTTCCAGCTGCAGCGCGGCACCGCGACGGGCAGCGGCCTGATCGAGGCGCTGGCGGTGCTGTTCCCCGACGATGGCATCGACCTGGAGGCCGTGCTGTTCGGCAGCGCGTCGGAACTGATGGAGAACCAGGGCCGATCGCTGGACGAAGCGGCCACCGCGGCCGCCGCGGACGCCGCCCGCAATCGCGAGAAGCGAGCCAGGCGCGAGGAACGGCCCGCGGCGGAGCCCGGCTCGTATCGGCACGGCGCGGTGATCCTGCTCAGCGATGGCCGCCGCACCACCGGACCCGATCCGGTCATCGCGGCCCGCATGGCCGCCGAGCGCGGCGTGCGCGTCTATACCGTGGGCTTCGGGTCGCCGGACGGCGGCGCGGCCGGCGGACCGGCCATGTCTTACTACATGCAGCTCGATGAACCGGCCTTGCGCGCCGTGGCCAAGATCACCGGCGGCGAATATTTCCACGCGGGCTCCGAGGCCGACCTGAGCCACGTCTATCGCCAGCTGAGCACGCGCTTCGCACTCGAGCGCCGGGAAACCGAGATCGGGGCGCTGTTCGCGGCGGTGGCGGTGCTGCTGCTGATGGCGGCGAGCGGGCTATCGATTCTGTGGTTCCGGCGCTGAAGTTTCGCGATGGAGTGAAACGGTAAGTCGCGGCGCGCCCAGTAGATGAATTGGTAAAGCGCGACCTCCCGAGTAGATGAATTGGTAAATCCAGTAGAAGGATTGGTAAGCCGTCGCGGCCCCACCCCGGGGCCTGCCGCTAAGCCGCCAGCCGATACTCGAAGAACGGCCGCTCCCGGTCCTCCAGGATCGCATGCAGCGCGGCCAGATTGCCGGGATCGGGATTGAGCCAGGCGTCGACGTGCTGCGGCTTGATCGGGATGACGCAACGGTCGTGGCCGGCCGCGGCGACTTCCGGGGGCGGTTCGTCGGTGATCGCGGCAAACGAATACAGATCCGGCTCGCCCGCCTCGCCCTGGTGAAGCGACCAGAGGCAGGCGATCAATAGATCCTGCGGCGGCTCGGGACGGAACTCCAGCACGACGCTCTGCTCCTTTTCGTCCGGGCCGAGCTCCCGGCGCTCCAGCCGGTGCCGGGCCACATGTTCATGAAAGGCGCGGATCGGCAGGATGCCGTGGCGATAGCCGAACAACTGGCGCCACGCCGTCTCGAGATTGTCGCGGCGCGCGTTGTAGGTGCCGGGCTTCTTTCTCTCCATGGCGTCGTCCCAGGCGGGCAGCCGGCAGCGATAGCGCATCGGCACGATCGCGCGCCGGCCGTCCATCATGATCATCACTGGCGCGTAATAACCCGGGAAGATCATCGCGTCCTCCGGAGCCAGCACCGCACGCTGCAGGTCGGCCAGGTTCTGCTGCAGCCGGGCGATCTTGTCGGCGGCGATGCGCTGCTCGTTCTCCGCCTTGCGGGTAGGCCGGCCGGCAAGCGCGCGCTCCGCTTCCGCAAGGCGGCTCTTCTGGCGAAACAGCTCGGCCTCCAGGACATTGGCCTGTTCGCGGTCGCCCGCGGCGATCAGCGCCGCGAGCTCGCGCTCCTCGTCGGAGCCGGAACCGGCCTGCGCGAAGGCCATGCGCATCGCCTTGGGCAGCTTTTGCCATTCCTGGTCCTTGCGCTTGTGCCAGAACAGTTCGAAGAACTGGCGAAGGCTCATCACCGCGCCGTACTCGCGCGTGAATTTCCTGAAGTCGGCCTTGATCTGCGCGGCATAGCACATCGGCCTCTCCCCTTGACGGCCACGATGGCGCCATCCTCGCAGGCTTCGGTGGCGGCGGACATCGGTATTGAGCCGGGGGCTCCCGCCGCACGAGCTCAAGGCTTGAGGCGGGGCGGCATGGCGCCGGCCAACCTTGCCGCCTTGTCCCGCGGGAAATCCGCCGCGCAAGCGCAATGGCGCCTATAATACTGTACATCCATACAGTATGACTCCCCATGGAACTGCTCACCAAGCTGGAAATCCTGGCGGACGCGGCCAAGTACGACGCCTCGTGTGCCAGCAGCGGCGCGCCAAAACGGGATTCGCGCGGCAAGGCCGGGCTGGGTGCCAGTACCGGCGCGGGCATCTGCCACAGCTTTACGCCCGATGGCCGCTGCGTCTCGCTGCTCAAGATCCTGCTGACCAACTTTTGCCAGTACGACTGCCAGTACTGCGTGAACCGGCGCTCCAGCAACGTGCCGCGAGCGCGCTTCTCGCCGCGCGAGGTGGTCGACCTGACGCTGGACTTCTATCGGCGCAACTATATCGACGGGCTCTTTCTCAGTTCCGGCATCATCCGCAGCGCCGACTACACCATGGAGCAGCTGGTCCAGGTCGCGCGCTCGCTGCGCGACGAACACCAGTTCCGCGGCTATATCCATCTGAAGACGATTCCGGACGCCGATCCGCGGCTGATTTCGCAGGCCGGCCAGTATGCCGACCGGCTCAGCGTCAATATCGAGCTGCCCACCGACGGCGGCCTGCAACGGCTGGCGCCGGAGAAGAACGCGCATACGATCAAGCGTGCCATGGGCTCGATCCGCCTCGCGCAGGAGGAGGCGGAGAACGACAAGCAGGCGCCGGGCCGCGCGCCCGCCGGGCAAAGCACGCAGATGATCGTGGGCGCGGACGACGCCGACGACCGCACCATCCTGCAGACCGCACAGACGCTGTACGGCGCGTACAAGCTCAAGCGGGTGTATTACTCGGCGTTCAGTCCGATTCCCGACAGCCCGTCCGGCCTGCCCGCGCAGCCGCCGCCGCTGCTGCGGGAACATCGGCTGTATCAGGCCGACTTCCTGATGCGCGGCTACGGCTTCCAGGCCGAGGAGCTGTTCCAGGCCGGCGGCGACCTGCCGCTGGACATCGATCCGAAGCTGGCCTGGGCGTTGGCGCATCGCGAGTCGTTTCCGGTCGACCTGAACCGCGCGCCGCAGGCCCTGATCGCCCGGGTGCCCGGCATCGGCATGCGCAACGCGAAGCGGCTGGTGGAGCTGCGCCGCTCGCGGGCGATTCGCTATCAGGACCTGGCGCGGCTGCGCTGCCCGATGGACAAGGTCAAACCCTTCGTCGTGGTGCAGGACTACCGGCCTCGTGGTGCAGGACTACCGGCCGGCGCTGGCCGACCCGCCGTCGGAACAGCTGCGGCGCGCGCTGTCGCCGGCGCCCGTGCAGCTGGCCTTGCTATGAGCGGCGCAGGACCGCGCGCGCTGGTGGTCGACGGCGGCGCTGAGGACGGCGTCGAGGGCGGCGTTGAAGGCGGCGTTGCGGGCCGCTACGCAAGCTGGCGTGCGCAGGCCTTGCGGGCGCTGGCGGCGGGCTGGCCGCCGGAGACGGTCACGTGGACGGAGCGCGGCTCGGCGGCAAGCGGGGGAACCGAACAGCTGATGCTGCTCGACCCCGGCGCCGCACCGGTCTTGGGCGACCACGCGCCGGTTTCTGAAGACGGCGCGCTGCCGGCAGCCCGCCCGGACACCACGGGCCCCGCCCCGGACGTGCGGGTGTCCAAGGCATTGGCCGCCCTGCTGCAGGACGCCGCGCGTTACCGTTCGCCGCAACGCTGGGCTTTTCTTTACCGGGTGCTGTGGCGATGGTGCCAGGGCGATCGCGCCGTCGCTTCCGCCGCCGATGAAGACGGCGCCCGCCTGCATGCAATGGCCAAGTCCGTGCGGCGCGCCCATCACGACATGATCGCCTACGTGCGCTTTCATCGGCGCGGCGGCGATGGGACACCGGAGTACCTGGCCTGGTATGAGCCCGAGCACGATGTACTGGCCGACGCCGCCGGCCACTTCGCGCGCCGCATGGGCGGCGCGTCGTGGTGGATCGGCACGCCGCAGGGCGCGGCGCTGTGGGACGGGCGCGCGCTGCAGTTGTCCGAGACCCCGGCCGACGCGATGGCCGGCTCCGATATCGCCGCGCTTCGCGCAGGCGCGGCCGCGGACGACATCGAGCCGTTGTGGCTTGCCTATTACCGCAGCATCTTCAATCCGGCCCGCCTGAACGAAGCCGCGCTGGAGCAGCACATGCCGGTGCGCTTCTGGAAAGGGCTGCCCGAGGGACGGTTGATCCCGGCGATGATCGCCGACGCCCGCAACGGCGCCCGCCGCGTCGCGCAGGCGGGCGCGGTCGGCACCATGAAAGGCAAGCCCGTTGCGGTCGACGCAGAGGACGCGCAGCCGCTGCGGCCGGCGCCCTCCTCGCTGGATCAATGCCGCCGCTGCGAGCTCTGGCGCCATGCCACCCAGGCCGTGCCGGGCCATGGGCCGGAGACCGCCCGCCTGATGCTGGTCGGCGAACAACCCGGCGATCAGGAAGATCTCGCCGGCCGCGCCTTCGTGGGGCCGGCGGGCAAGGTGCTGGACGAGGCGATGCGCCGCGCCGGCGTGCCGCCCGATTCGGTATACGTGACCAATGCGGTCAAGCACTTCAAGTGGATCGCGCGCGGCAAGCGGCGCCTGCACAAGACGCCGGGCCAGCGCGAGGTCGAGGCCTGCGCCCATTGGCTCGACGAGGAACGCGCGCGGGTACGGCCGGCGGTCATCGTCACGTTGGGCGCGACCGCGCTGCGCGCGATCCTGGGCCAGACCTCCAGCCTCCAGGACCACGTGAACCGGCCCGTGCGGATCGGCGACGCCTGGCTGGTGGCCACCTGGCATCCGTCCTACGCGTTGCGCGTCGATGACGCCGGCAAGCGGGAGGACATTGTCGCCGCCATCGGCGAGGCCATCGCGCAGGGCCGGGAACTGGCCGCGGCGCCTGCCGCACCTGCCCGGCCTCCCTCGCCTCCCCTCGCCTCCCTCGCCTACCCCGCCATCGCGGCCGCTGCCTTCTCCTGCAAGAAGGCAATGAGCGTCGTCACGGCGCGCGTCTGGTAGCGGGCCGGCATGTAGAGCAGATACATGGTGGTGCGCAGGAAGGCCAGGTCCCGCGGCGGCAGCGGCAGGCGAACCAGGGTCCCGGCCGCCAGGTCGGTCGCCACCATGTACTGCGGCACCAGGCCCACGCCGATGCCCTGAAGAATGGCGTCGCGCAGGAAGAAGAAGTTGGCCGACATCAGCCGCGGGCGGATCTGCGGCCGGCCGGCCGCCGTTCCCGCCAGTCCGGCCAGCTGCAGCCGTTCGCCGGTCAGCTCCGAGGTGATCAATGGCAGATCGCGGAACTGCTCGAGCGAACTCGGCATGCCGACCTCGCGAGCCAGTTCCGGCGTCGCGCAGGCAACATATTCGATGTCCCCGAGGCTGCGCGCCACCGCATTGGTCGGCGTCTCGCCCATCACGCGGATGGAGAAGTCGACCGCCCCCTTGATCAGGTCCTCGATGTCGTTGTCGAAAATCACGTTGAGCGTGATGGCCGGATACATCCGCATGAACTCGATGAACCAGGCCGACATCGTGTGCTGGCCGAAGCCGCTCGGCACGCTCAGGCGCACCGTGCCGCTCAGCCGCTTGCCCAGGCTCTGCACGGACTCGCGCGCCGCCATCAGTTCCTGCCGGATGGCGCGACCGTGCTCGTAGAGTTGCCGGCCCAGCTCGGTGGGTTCGAGCTGGCGGGTGCTGCGCCGGAGCAGTTCCGCGCCCAACTGCCGCTCGAAATGGTTCAGGCGCTTGCTGACGTTGGCCCGGCTCATGCCCAGCTGCCGGGCCGCCCGGCTCAGGTTGCCGGCGTCGATGATGTCCACCAGCAACGACAGCGCGCTCAAATCCATTGTCAACTCCGAGTTGTCATCTATGTTGATTACCGGTTGCAATTGTCAAACTTTATCAACATATAGACAATCTGCGCTGACCAAAATAACCGGACCGTCTCCGGCAGGGGACGTTGCTGAATGCATCAGGAAAACAAAGGCGCATCGCTGCCGCTGGCCGGCGTGCGGGTACTGGACCTGTCGCGCGTGCTGGCCGGGCCGATGTGCGCGATGGCGCTGGCCGACCTCGGCGCCGACGTCATCAAGGTGGAACACCCGGCCCGCGGCGACGACACCCGCGACTGGGGCGTGCGGATCGGCACGCGCAACACCTCGTACTTCAACAGCGCCAACCGCAACAAGCGCTCGATCACGCTGGACCTGCAGAGCGAGGCGGGTTTGAAGCTGGCGCGCGAACTGGCGGCGCGCAGTGACGTGGTGATCCAGAACTTCAAGGTTGGCGGCGCGGAAAAGCTGGGCCTGGGCTACGAGCAACTGTCCGAGCGCAATCCCCGCCTGGTGTACTGCTCGATCTCCGGCTATGCGCGCTTCACGCCCGAGGCGGAGCGGCCGGGCTACGACCTCGTCGTGCAGGGCGAGGCCGGCGTGATGGCCACCAATGGCGAGGCCGGCCAGGGCCCGCTGAAGTTCGGCGTCGCCGCGGTCGACATGTTTACCGGCATGTATTCGGCGCAGGCGATCCTCGCCGCGCTGTACGCACGCCAGTCGACCGGGCGCGGGCGCCATGTGCAGATGGCCCTGTACGACTGCGGCCTGATGATTACCTCGTACTACGGCATGGAAGCCCTGCTGCAGGGCGGCGACCCGGCCAAGTTCGGCAACGCGCATCCGTCGATCGTGCCCTACGGCGTGTTCGAGGCGGCCGATGGCCCGCTGGTGATCACCGTCGGCAACAACGGGCAATTCCAGCGATTCTGTCGCGACGTGATCAAACGGCCCGAGTGGGCCGAGGATGAGCGCTTCGCCACCAACACCGCGCGCTCGCAGCATCGCGAAACGCTGCTGCCGCAGCTGCGCGAGGCGCTGCGCCGATTCACGCGCGCCGAGCTGCTGCAGCGCCTGACCACCGCGCAGATTCCGTGCGGCGAGGTGCTCGGCATGTTCGAGGCCCTGCAGTCCGAGCGCACCGCGCAGGCCGGCCTGCTGCATCGCTACGAGGACAGCGAGGCGGGCGCCCAGTCGGTGCTGGCGCCGCCGTACGCCATCGACGGCCAGCGGATGCCGGTGCGCATGCCGCCGCCGCATATGGGCGAGCACACGCAGCAGGTGTTCAAGGAACTGCTGCAGCTGGGCGACGACGAGATCGCCGATCTGCGATCCCGCGGCGTCATCTGAGCATCGAATTACCCAATTCCCATTTCCCAATCCCAATCCCAATCGCCGCTCTCAATGGACGGAGACAAGACAATGACCAAGCTGACCCTAAGCCGCCGCCAGATACTGAAGGCCGGGGCCGCCGCCTCGATGGCCGCGATGATGCCCGCCGCGCTCGCACGCAGCGGCTGGCCCGACAAGATCATCAAGATGGTGGTGGCCTTCCCCCGCCGGCGGCCCGACCGACACCGCCGCGCGCATCGTCGCGCAGAAGCTCTCCGAACGCCTCGGGCAGCAGGTCATCATCGAGAACAAGCCCGGCGCGTCGGGCTCGATCGGCACCGCCAGCTTCATCAAGAGCGCGCCCGACGGCTACAACCTGTCGATGTTCGGCATGCCGGCGCTGCTGGCTCCGCTGATGTACAACAACAGCGCGTATGACGTGAAGAAGGACTTCCAGTCCGTCGCCACCGTCTACGTGCTGCCGATGGCCATCGTCATCAACCCGAACGTGGTGCCGGGCGTGGACACGCTGGCGGACCTGATCCGCTTCGCCAAGGCCAGCAAGACGCCGCTGAACTACACCAGCTCGGGCACCGGCAGCTTCGGCCATCTGGCGATGGAACAGCTCAAGGACCTGGGCGGCTTCGACATGATGCACGTGCCCTATCGCGGCAGCGCGCCGGCGGTCGCCGATCTGCTCGGCGGCCAGGTCGGCACCATGTTCGCCGATGTGGTCGCGGCGTTGCCGCATATCCGCGCCGGCAAGCTCAAGGCGATCGCGTTGAGCTCGCCCAACGCCAAGGTGCTGTTGCCGGGCGTCAAGACCGTGTCGGAGCAGGGCTTCCGCGGCTTCGACTTCGACTCGTGGGGCGGCCTGATCGCGCCGCTCAATACCCCGCAGCCGATCGTCGACCGCATCGCCAGCGAAACCCGCGACATCCTGTCCAACGACAAGGAACTGCAGCAGAAGCTGGTGACGGCGGGCGCCATCGCCTCGTTCCAGGACGGCAAGCAGATGCAGGCGCGCCTGAACAAGGACTACGACCGCTGGAGCGCCATCGTCAAGGCGAAGGGCATCAGCGCGACGTAATCGGGGTCGCACCGCGGTCTCTCATGCCGCGGGCTCATAGCGCAGGCCAATGACGCGGCCTGATGGCGCGGCCTCATGGCGCGCCGTCACTCCGCTGCCCTCTCCTTCACGGCGTCGGCAGCGGAAACGCCAGCTCCAGCACCGTCAGCCCCTGCCGGCTCGACACGGTCGCACGGCCGTCGTGCAGCCGCATGATCGAATCGACGATGGCCAGGCCCAGGCCGGTCGAGTGCGCGGAGTTGCTGCGCGCCGGATCGCCGCGGTAGAAGCGTCCGAAGATATGCGCCAGCCGCTCCGGCGGAATGCCGGCGCCGCCATTGGCGACGCGTATGCGGGTCGCTTCGCGCTCGGCGCTGACGACGACCGAGACCCGGCTGCCCTGCGGCGCATGGCGCAGCGCGTTGTCGAGCAGATTGGTCAGCGCGCGGCGCAGCAGGGTCTGGTCCGCGCGCACCGGCGCATGTCCCTGCAGCGACAGCGAGATCGCGCGCTCCGCCGCCACCGCCTCGAAGTACTCCGCCACGGCTTCGACCTCGGCCCGCGCGTCCAGCGTGCGCGGCGCCAGCGCGACTTGCGCGTGGTCGGCGCGGGCGAGAAACAGCATGTTCTCGATCATGCGGGACAGGCGGTCGTATTCTTCCAGGTTTGATTCCAGCAGCGCCTCGTATTCCGCGACATTGCGCGCCTGGGCCAGCGTGACCTCGGTCTGTCCGATCAGATTGCTCAGCGGCGTGCGGAAGTCGTGCGCCAGGTCGGCGGAGAACTCCGACAAGCGCGAAAAGCTGTCCTGCAGGCGCGCCAGCATGCCGTTGAAGGCATCGGCCAGCTCCCGCAATTCGCTGGGCGCGGTGCCGGCATCGAGCCTGGTCGCCAGCCGGCTGGTCGTGACGGCCGACGCCTCCTCGGCCATTCGTCGCAGGCCGCGCAGGCCGCGGCGCGCCAGCAGATAGCCGAGCGCCGCGGCGGCGACCGTCGCGCACAGCGTCGCCCAGAAGACATGGAACTGGTAGTCGCGCATCAGCACCGCGCGATAACCGGCGTCGCGCAGCACGACGATCTCGACGGCCTCGTCGGTGTCGCCGAGCCGGCCGAGCGCGGCGATCGCGCGCGAGGGCACGCCATTGCGCGGATACCAGGTCTGCAGCATCGACGGTTCGGGATGGACGTCGGCGGGCAGCGCTTTGAGCGGCGGCACCGCCTCGTGGCGCGGGTTCAGCGTCACCAGCGGCTCGCCTTGGCGGCTGCGCACCAGCAGGATCAGCCCTTCATGACCGAGCGCGATGTCGGCGAACCGGTGCATACCCTCGCGCACCGCCGTCTCGGAGTCGACCTCCGACAACAGATGGCGCACCAGCACCACCTCGCCGACCAGCTCGGCCTCGTCGCGCTCCTGCAGCTGGGTCGACAGCGCACACGCGAGATAGGTGCCCATCGCCGCCATGATGGCGGCCGCGACCGCGCCGAAGGCCAGCGCCATGCGCGCCGTCAGCGACTGGGGAAGCAGGCGCGCGGCCAGCGCCTTCGAGATGGCAAGCATGGCCGCTACCGCGCGATATCGTCCAGCACGTAGCCCATGCCGCGGCGCGTGTGGATCAGCTTGGCCGGGAACGGGTCGTCGACCTTGGCGCGCAGGCGCCGGATCGATACGTCGACGACGTTCGTGTTGCTGTCGAAGTTCATGTCCCAGACCTGCGATGCGATCAGCGAGCGCGACAGCACCTCGCCGCGCCGGCGCGCCAGCAGATGCAGCAGCGCAAACTCCTTGGACGTCAACTCGATCTTCTGTCCCGAACGCGTGACGCGCCGGCGCACCGCGTCGATGCGCAGGTCCGCCACCTCGATCCACTCGTTCTCGCGTACCGGTCCGCGCCGCAGGATGGTGCGGATCCGCGCGACCAGCTCGGCAAAGGCAAACGGCTTGATGATGTAGTCGTCGGCGCCGAGCTCCAGGCCCTTGAGGCGGTCGGCCAGATCGTCGCGGGCGGTCAGGAACAGCACCGGCGTGTCCTGGTCGCGCCGCAGTTCGCGCAGCATCTGCCAGCCGTCCATGCCCGGCAGCATCACGTCCAGCACGATCAGGTCGTAAGGCTGCGCGCGGGCGTGCGACAGGCCATCGACGCCGTCGCGGGCCAGGTCCACGACGAAGCCGGATTCGGTCAGGCCCTTGTGCAGGTAGGCGCCGGCCTTGGGTTCATCCTCGACTATCAGTACACGCATCGGCATTCAACGAATCGCCGGACCGCCGGCAAGACGGTAACGGTACCGCAATCCCGGCGGCAGCGGCCGATCATGACAAATTTGTCATGTCGTCGTCAGATTGCGGCGGCGTGGCGAGCGTCGCGCCGCGTGTCGCCACGGCGCCCTGATGGCGTGGCGATGGCCGTGGCGATGGCGTGGCGATGGCGTGGCGATGGCGTGGTGGTGGCGTAGCGATGGCGGCGTTCGGCCAAATGACAGCATTGTCATGGGGTCGTCATGCTCCTGTGGCGGGGGTCTTCGTAGACTGCCTTCACCGGTCGCTACCGATCGTTACCGGCCAACCTTTCGGAGAACACTGACGATGAAGCTGCTCAAGCGCGCCCTGCTCACCACCACCCTGACCCTGGCCGCCCTGCCCGCCATCGCTGGCGCGAGTGCCATTGACGCCGGCAGTACCGGCGCACGCAACGTCTATTCGGATGGCGCCCATCAGGGCCACGTCGATCCCTTCACCGACGGCGCACGCGGGGGAACGCGCGATGTGTTCAGCGATGGCGCCGCCACGAGCGGCCGCGACGTCCATGCCGACGGCGCCTGAGACAGGCGTTCAGCGCGGGGCATTGACGCCGCGCGCCTGAACCGCCGCGCCACGCAAAGGACCGGGCGCGGATGCGGCAGGCCTCGCAGGCCCTCATAGGTCCCCGCAAGCCCTAATAACTTCTTAAACCCACCTCGGCACGATTCGAACCGTGGACGACGGCCATCGCCGGCCGCCACAGCAAACAGCAAGGTTCCTCGTGCCAATCCCCATGCTCCCTCCGCGCGCTACCCTGCGTGCGCCCGCGACGTCGGATGGCGGCCCTGCGGCCGCCATGGACGGTCGATGCCTTTGTCTGCGTTGCCGGACCCTTGCCGCGGCACGCCGGAACCAGGCGCCGCCCATCGGCGGCGACCCTGCTGACCTTCCGATCGACTCCCGCCTGATGAAAGCAGAATGAACGCAACAAGACCCGGTGGCCGTGCGGCCCCCTTTCGAATCCCGGCCGCCGCGGCGGCCATCGCGTTGCTGGCAAGCCTGTGGACGCCACAGGCATGGGCCCAGGGCGGCGATGCCGCCCTCGAGCCCACCGAATCGCAATGGGGACTGGGCGTCGGCGCGGCTGCCCGGCGCAAGCCCTATCGCGACGTCGGCACGAGCTACAGCGCGATTCCCGTGCTGTCCTACGAGAACCGCTGGTTGCACGTGTCCGGCCTGACCGCGGACCTGAAGCTGCCGTCGCTCGGCCCGGTTTCGTTCCGGCTGCGCACGCGCTACGGCCTGAGCGACGGCTATGAGGCCTCCGACTCCGCCGCGCTCGAAGGCATGGCGGATCGCAACGCCCGCCTCTGGTTCGGCGGCGCGGCGATCTGGCGCGACCCCATCGCCGATGTCTCGGCCGAATGGCTGGGCTCTGCCGATGGGCACAAGGCCGCGCTCCAGGTCAGCCGCGGCTTCCAGTACGGCAATTTCCGCCTGACGCCCCACGTATCGGCGCAATGGGTCAGCGCCGACAATGTGGACTACTACTACGGCGTCAGGGCATCCGAGGCGCGCGTCGGCAGGCCGCAATACCAGGGCGATTCGACGGTGAACCTGACCGCGGGCTTGCGGGTGGACTATCGCCTTGCGCGGCATCACCAGCTGTTTCTCGACGTCAGCGCGACGCGCCTGGGCTCGGCGATCAAGGACAGCCCGATCGTGGACCGCTCCAACATGACCAGCGTGGCGGTGGGCTACCTGTACCGGTTCTGATCGCCAGTTCTGATCGCCGCTTCTGATCGCCGGTTCCGACCGGCCGCCCGGTCAGGCCATGGGTGCGGCCTGCGCGAAGACGACGCGCACCCGAAAGCCGCGCCCATCCAGGCCGTGATCCGTCTCGATGGTGGCCCCATGCGATTGCGCAATGGTGGCCACCAGCGACAGCCCGATGCCGCTGCCGCGCACCCGATTGCCGCTGGCGCGGTGGAATCGCCGGAAGATCGCCTGCCGCTCGTCTTGCGGCACGCCCGGCCCATCGTCCGCCACCTCCAGATAGACCGCCTCGCCGGCGTCCGCATTGGCCGTGCCGCAGGCAATCCTGATCCGCCCACCCGGGCTCGTATACCGCAGCGCGTTGTCGACCAGGTTGCGCAGCAGGATGCCGATCTCGTCGATATTGCAGGCGATGCGGCCGCCGCCGGTTTCCACCGACAGCCTGCGCGCCTGCAGTTCGGCCTGCACCTCGAACTCGCTGGCGACATGCTGGACCAGGTTGCCGAGATCCGCGGGTTCGTGCGGCGCGTGTCCGCAGGCATTCAGACGGGCAAGGTCGAGCAATTGTTCGGCGAGCCGCGTCGTCCGTTTGGCGGTGGCCAGCAGCTTTTCCAGCGCCGTGTCCTTGTCCTTGCCGCTCGGGGCGCGCAGCGCGATTTCCACCTGGGCCTGCAGCGCGGACAATGGCGTGCGCAGTTCGTGGGCCGCATCCCCCGATGAAACGCCGTTCGCTCTCCACCGCCTGATCGAGCTGCGCCAGCACGCGGTTGAACGACTGCACCAGCGGTTGCAGCTCGGCCGGCAGGGACGTCGATGGCAGTGGTGTCAGGTCGAACGTCGTGCGATCGCGCACCAGCCGTTCGAGCGCGGCCACGGGCTTCAGCGACCGGCGCATGGTGTGCCACAACAGCACGCCGACCAGCGCGAGCAGCACGCTGGTGGCAAGCAGCGCCTGCATCGCCGCCTCGCGTACCTCGGCGCTGATGACCTCGTGCGGGATGCCAACCTGCGCCTGCATGGTGCCGGTGCTGTCGGAGATGGCGTAGACGCGCCAGCGCTCGCCGTCGATGACACGCGTGGCGAAGCCGTCGACAAAGTCCGGCTTCAGCGCGGCCGCCGGCGTATTGGCCTGCACGCGGGGACGCGGGCTCTGCACGGTCAGCAGCCTGCGCTGCGACCAGATCTGGATCACCAGGTCGAATTCGCTCGCGCGGTCGTCGTCACGCACCTCCCGGCCGGGCCCGACCAGATTGAACGACTTCTTGTTCGCCGGCAGCGCCCGCACGATGCGGGTGGCGAACGCCTGCAGCTTGTCGTCCCAGATACTGGAGCGGCTGTGCTGCAGATAGACCATCAGCGCGACCAGCGACACCACCCAGCACAGCACGATGACGCCGACCATCACCGCGAGCCGCCGACCCTGCAGCGACTTCATGCGTTGGCCTCCCCCGATCATGTAGCCATGGCCGTGCACCGTGGTGATCAGGCCCTCGCCCAGCTTGCGGCGCAGCTGATGGATGAACACCGCGATGGTATTGCTCTCGATCGTGCTGGCGTTGCCGTACACCACGCGCTCCAGGTGTTCCCGCGTGACGACGCGGCCCGGGCGTTCCAGCAGGGCCAGCAGTGTGCGGTACTCCTGCGCGCTCAGCGGCACCCGGGCGCCGGCGCGCGTGACCACGCGGCGGCTGCGGTCGAGCTCGATCTCGCCCCAGCTGAAGACGGGCACCACCCTGCCCTGGCTGCGCCGGATGACGGCGCGCACCCGGGCCCACAGTTCGTCAACCTGGAACGGCTTGACCAGATAGTCGTCGGCGCCGGCGTCCAGCCCTTCGATGCGCTCGCTCAGCTGGCCGCGCGCCGTCAGCATCAGCACGGGCGTCACGTCGTAGCCGGCGCGCATGGCGCGCAGCACGGTCAGGCCGGACTCGCCCGGCAAGCCGATATCCAGCAGCACCGCCGAATACGCATGGTCGACCAGCGCGGCACGGGCCGCGGCGGCGCAATCGGCATGGTCGATATGCCAGCCGTTCTGCCGGGCGCCATCGCAGATGACCTCGGCCAGCATGGGATCGTCTTCGACCAGAAGGAGGTCCATGGCGCTTGTCATGGGCAACGGTAGGGAAAGTCGCAGGGCGCGCGATGATGACAGGCAGACATTAAGCGTTGATTAAGAGCGGGAAGATCATTGCATCCGGAGCAACGTTCATTGCGGCGGGGGCGGGGGGCGGGGGCGGGGGCGGGGGGCCTCAGATCAGCGGGAAGGCCTTCACCACATGACGCAGCAGGCTGTCGGCCACCGGGGACAACGGCCGGCCGGCCCGGGTAATGACGTGGATTCGGCTGTTGTTGAGGATCGGACTGGCGAGCGGCAGCGACACCAGCTGCTTGAACTGCGGTCCCTTCAGCGGCACCGAACGCGGCGTCAGGATATACCCGAGTCCCATCGCCGCGAATTCCCACAGCACCTTGAACGAGTTGGTCACCAGCATCGGCTTGAGGGTGATGTGTTCCTCCAGCTCGGCCGCCTGCACGTGCTTGCGCACGCCGAACGATTCGGCCAGCGCGGCGCCCTGGTGCGGCGCGAGGTCGGCCAGCGTCAGCGCACGGCGCCGGCGCGCGAGCGGATGGTCCTTGCGGACATGCGCGCGGATCGGCGACACCCGCGAATAGTGCGAGCGCAGGCGGACATCGTTCGGCGGCTGGAAGGCAAAGCCGATATGCGCCAGATCTTCGAGGATGTGCCGCACCGTTTCGTCGGTGCCGGCCACCTGGATGCTGTAGGTCACGTCGGGGTGCGTGCGCAGGAAGCCCTGCAGCACCGGCTCGAGCACCAGGTCGACGAAGCCCTCGCCGAAGACGAGCTCCACATGCCCGCGCTGCGCGTTCTTCAGATTGTTGATCTCGGCCAGGAAGGTATCGCTCAGGTCCTGCTGGCGCCGGGCGAACAGCGCCAGCAGCCGCCCGGCATCGGTCGCCACGACCCCGCGCCCTCGCCGCTCCAGCAACGTCACGCCAAGATCCTGCTCCAGCTTGGCCACGGCCCGGCTCACCACCGAGGGATCGAGCTCCAGCACCTCGGCGGCGCCGCGCACCGTGCCGGTTTCGATGATCTGCAGCAGACACAGCGCCCGCTTGCGGTCCAGCACATGCTCCATGACGTCTCTCCCCCTTGTCGACGCGGCGGGCCATCGGCAGCACCGGCGCGAGTTTTTTAATGTTGCTATTTATACAACGATTTACGTCCATCATTGTCATGGATGCGGGGCGGTCCATGGAAGCAGAATGGTGCGCACCATTCGCTCGCTGACCGCCATGCCCACCTCCCACCTTGCCGACCTGCGGCAATCGATCGCCACGCTGTCCGCGGAATTCGTCGAGATCCGCCGGCGCATCCACGCCCACCCCGAACTGGCCTTCGAGGAGCGCCAGACCAGCGAACTGGTCGCGCAGCAGCTCGCGGCGTGGGGCTACGAGGTGCATCGCGGGCTGGGCACCACCGGCGTGGTCGGGCAGCTGACCAAGGGGCGCGGAGCGAAGTCCCTCGGTATCCGCGCGGACATGGACGCGTTGCCGATCCAGGAAAGGACCGGCCTGCCCTATGCCAGCACCGTCGCCGGCAAGATGCACGCCTGCGGCCATGACGGGCACACCGCGATCCTGTTGTGCGCGGCCCGGTATCTCGCCGAGTCGGTGGATTTCAATGGCACGCTGAACCTGATCTTCCAGCCGGCGGAGGAGAACGAAGGCGGCGCGCTGCGCATGGTCGAGGAAGGGCTGTTCGACCGGTTTCCCTGCGACGAAATCTATGCACTGCACAACTCGCCCGGCCTGCCGGTCGGGCAGATCGGGTTCATCACCGGACCGGCCATGGCCTCGTTCGACCGCGCCACGGTCACGCTGCGCGGCCGCGGCGCGCACGGGGCCATGCCGCATCACGGCATCGACGCGATGCAATGCGCCGCCAGCATCGTGCTCGGGCTGCAATCGATCGTCAGCCGGGAGATCGATGCGCTGAAGTCCGCCGTCATCACCGTGGGCTCCATCCAGGCCGGCAGCACCTACAACGTTGTGCCGGAGACCGCGACGATCAAGATCGGCGTGCGCACGCTCGACCCGAAGGTGCGCGACCTCGTCGAGGAACGCATCCGCGGCTTCGTGGCCGCACAGGCGCAGAGCTTCCGGCTGCAGAGCGAGGTGGTCTACGAGCGCAAGTACCCGGTGCTGGTCAACCACGCCGCGCAGACCGAATTTGCACGGCAGGCCGCGATCCGCCTGCTCGGCGCGGACAACGTGGTCGAGCGGCCGCCGGTAATGGGCAGCGAGGACTTCGCCTACATGCTGGAGCACCGGCCCGGCGCCTATGTCCGGCTCGGCAACGGCCTGGGCGAGGACGGCGGCTGCATGGTCCACAACCCGCTGTACGACTTCAACGACAAGGCTCTGCCGGTCGGCGCCGCGTTCTGGGCGCACCTGGCACAAAGCTATCTGGTTTGACAACCGATCCCCGGGGACATCGATGCCATCTCTGAATCGCCGCCGTTTCCTGCAATATGCCGGCTCTGTCGCCGGGACCTCGCTGCTGGGCGCGCTGCCCGCCCGCGCGGACAGCTTTCCCGTCAAGCCGCTGGCGCTGGTGGTGCCCTACCCGGCCGGAGGTGCCAGCGACGCCTCCGCCCGCATCTTCGGGGAATCGATCGGCAAGACGGTCAAGCAGCAGGTCGTGGTCGAGAACTACGGCGGCGGTACCGGCGTGATCGGCGCCAACAAGGTGCTGAGCGCGCCCGCCGACGGCTACACCTTCTTCCACGGCTCGATCAACGAGGTCTTTCTGGCGCCGATGCTCAATCCGGCCGCGCGCTACAAGCCGCAGGACTTCATGCTGGCCGCGCCGATCAGCGACGCCACCATCGTGCTGATGGTGCGCAGCGGGCTGTCGGCGGAGACCTTCGACCGATTTCTCGAGGACGCCAAGCAGGGCAAGGGCAAGCCGCTGACCTATGCCACCGTCGGCATCGATTCGATCTACCACCTGATGGGCGACGCGCTGGCCGCCAGGCTCGGCACCACCTTCCTGCATGTGCCATACAAGGGCGGCGCGCCCGCGCTGCAGGGCCTCGCGGGCGGCGAGGTGGACTTCGCCATCCTGCCCTACCAGTCCAGCTTCGACGCCATGCAGCAGCAGGGGCGGCTGCGCATCCTGACCAGCTTCTCGAAGGCCCTGCCCCCGGCACTCAAGCACATTCCCTTGATCTCGCAGAGCCGCCTGGTGCCCGACTTCGAGTACACGATCAGCGGCGGGTATTTCGTCAGGGCCGGCACGCCGGAGAACCGTGTGGCGGTACTGCGCAAGGCGATCGGCGAAGCGCTGGCCAAGCCGGACGTCCGCGCCCGGCTCGAGGCCGAGGGCCGCAACGTCGCGCAACCCATCGACAGCCAGGCCCAGGCCAACCAGGTCTTCGACCGCTACATGACGCGGGTCACGCAGCTGGTTCGCAGCGTGGGGCGCAAGACCAACGGGGCGTAAGGCACGACGGCCCGCTGCCTCGCGTATTCGTGCAGTGCGGCAGCGGCGCCGAAGCCGACGCGGCGATTGCCTTTGCCGGGGCCTGCTGCGTTTTGCTGCGTTAGCGCCCGCATGTCTGCATTGTTCTTCGTGGCGACCCGCATTGACTTTTCGGATCCATGCGCTCCGCTTTTCGGGCCGCGCATCGCTTGCGCAGCACGGTCTGCCACGTGTTGGCCCGTTCCTTGCAATTTGTTAAAAAACGTCATAGCTTTCGTCATGCTTATCGACCGAACAGTCCTTGTTCGTCGATGGCACGAGGGGTCGAGAATCAGCCTGA
The DNA here is from genome assembly GCF_049311595.1 of Cupriavidus sp. H18C1. Taxonomy (NCBI): domain Bacteria; kingdom Pseudomonadati; phylum Pseudomonadota; class Betaproteobacteria; order Burkholderiales; family Burkholderiaceae; genus Cupriavidus; species Cupriavidus sp. H18C1. The sequence goes on along the minus strand of NZ_CP186009.1, from coordinate 1,545,151 downwards.
CAAAGCGCGGACCACGAACTCGCGCAGCGGGCTGATTCGATAAATCGAACTGGGAGGAATCGATTTGTTCGGCGGCGTCGGCCTATCGCGCGGCGCCGCTTCGGTGTTTCGTCGGCGGCCATCCCATCGGCTTGCCGAACCCGAATACGACCGGCTCTTGGGCGCCCCCCTCGATGATCCATTTGCCCCCACGTGTGCAAAGCCTGACGATCCGCATGAGAACGGTCGCGCTGTCCGCGGCCTTCATGCTGGTGGTCTTCGTATTGGTAACCTGGGCGGTCTCGTACCAGATGGTCAGCCATTCGCGGCAGGACCGTCAGCAGGTACAGGCCGTCTACGTGGCCAGCAAGGAAAAGGAGCTGCGCCACTACGTCGAGCTCGGGCATGCCACGCTGGTGCGCATCGCCCATGGCAGCGGCGAGGAGGCGGACCTGCAGCAGCAGGCGCTCGCCGCGCTGTCGCGCATGCACTTCGGCAACGACGGCTACTTCTTCGTCTACGACCGCCTCGGCAATGTGCTGCTGAACCCGGGCAGCATGGGCATCGATGGCGTCGATTTCTGCGATCCCGCCGATGCCGGCAGCGACCAGGCCATGTTGCTGATCAACAAGGCCCGTTCCGGCGGCGGTATTGTTCGATACAACTGGATCAAGCCCTCCTCCCGCACCGAAGCGCCCAAGATGTCCTATGTGCGGGCCGCCGACCAATGGGGATGGATTCTCGGCGCCGGCCTCTACATGGACGACATCGAGCGGGAATTGGCGGCCTTCGATGCCAATGCCGCCCGCACGCTGCGCGATACGCAGATCCGGATCAGCGCCTTCGCACTCGGGTCGATCATGCTGATCAGCCTGGGCGGCCTCGCCTTGAACCTGCACAACTCGCGGATCTCGGGCGAGAAGCTGCGCCGCCTGGCGCGGCGCGTGGTCAGCTCGCAGGAAGAGGAGCGCGCCCGCGTCGCGCGCGAGCTGCATGACGGCGTGGTGCAGGTGCTGGTGTCGTCCAAGTACCTGCTGGAGACGGCGCAGGTCCATCTGGAACAGGAACAGCAAACAGGACCCATACAGGGGCGGAAAGACGCCCCGCCGCGAGCGCCCCGCCACGCCCCGCAGGAACTGCTGGCGCAGGGGCTGGGCCGCCTGCAGGAGGCGCTGATCGAGATCCGCCGCGTTTCGCATGGCCTGCACCCGGCCCTGCTGAGCGACCTGGGCCTGGCCGCCGCGCTGCGCATGCTGGTCGAACAATTGCGGCCGCAGTGCCCGGTCGATCTGCGCTTCACCGAGCAGGGCGCGATACCGGCGCTGTCCGAGGCCCAGGCCACGGCGCTGTTCCGCGTCGCACAGGAAGCGCTGAACAACGCCCTCTCCCACGCCCACGCCGGCTGGGTCCAGATCGCGCTGACCGGCACCGAGCGCCATCTCGTGCTGGCGATCGAGGACAACGGCCGTGGCTTCGATCTGAAGAAGGTGCGGGCCGACCGCAAGGGCGGCATCGGCCTGCGCAATATGCGCGAACGCATCGAAAGCCTGGAGGGCAGCGACTTCGCGATCCATACCGGACCGGACGGCACGCGCGTCGAGGTACGGCTGGCGCTGCGCGCGCCCGAGCCCGGGCCTGACGTCCGTGCCGACAGCCGCGCCGACAGCCGCCCGGACAGCCGGCCCGAGATCCAGCCTGACGTTCCGGCCACCGTTCCCCTGCAAGGAGCCCCTGCTGCATGACCTCGAACCTGCGTGTGCTGCTCGTCGATGACCATCCCTTTGTGCTGGATGGCGTCCGCCTTCGCCTGGAGGCGACCGGAGAAATGACGGTGGTCGGCGAGGCGTCCAATGTGGAGGACGCCGTCGTCCTGGCCGAGCAGCGCCGTCCCGACCTGGTCGTCTCGGACATTCACATGCCCGATGCCAACGGCCTGCAGCTCGCGACGCGATTCGCCGAGCGGTTTCCGTCGATCCGGGTCGTCGCGCTGTCGATGCACAAGGATCCGGAATACGTGCGCCGCGCCTTTGCGCTCGGCGTCGCCGCCTATGTCCTGAAGGAGGCGCCAGCGCACGAGCTGGTGACCGCGATCCGCACGGTCGCCGCGGGCGGTACCTATCTCAATACCGAATTGCAGGCCTTCCTGCAGACCGACGAACCACCCGCCTCATCGCGCCGGACGCTGACGCCCAAGGAGGCCACGGTGCTGAAGCTGGTGGCCGAGGGCTACTCCAACAAGGAGATCGCCGAGCGGCTCGGCACCTCGGTGCGAACGGTCGAGACGCATCGTCTGCACGTCCGCCGCAAGCTGCAAGTCGGCGGGCGCGCCGAGCTCGTCAAATACGCGGTGCATTTCTCCGATCTGCACGCGATCGGATTGGCCGACGAGGCATTAGCGGCGGACTGCTGATGATGTTCCCTCTTGCGGCGCCATCCCCACGATGGTGCCGTTTGCACTGCGCAAGAACGCTTGCGCATCGCCCTTGTGCATGCCCAAAAAACCCGCTCTCGGTATTACTGCGTAGGGGAAAGTCGTCCTGATGCGCGGACCGCAGTTTGCGTAGACTTTTTCAGGACAGGCGCCATGCGTTCGAACACGCGAATGCGCCGATGCGCCGATCGTTGGACCAAAACGGGAGAGCACCATGGACGAGTTGAAGCAAACGCAGAGACGCGCTGTCGCGACGCAACCGCAGGTGGAGGACTTGTCGACATGGACGCCGAAGCGGCGCGAGTTCCTGCGCATGCTGGCGTACGGCGCCGGCTCGCTGGCCCTGGGACCGCTCGTCAGCGCATGTTCGAACGATGCGTCGGCGCAGGCCTCGGACCTGCGCTCGCAGCTGACGCAGGACGAAGCCTTCTGGGCGCAGGTTCAGGGCATGTTCGTGCTCAAGCCCGAGAAGGTCTACATGAACATCGGCACCGGCGGCTCGATGCCGCAGGTCGTGCTCGATACCTTCCAGCAGGAGAACTTCGCCAAGGCGGCCGACTCGGCCAGCGGCTATGGCAACCTCGCCGACCTGCGCGAGGCCGTGGCCAAGGGCTTCGGCGTCGATCGCGACGAGCTGGCCTTCTCGGCCAATACCTCGTCGGGCATGTGCCATGCGATCCTGGGCATCAAGTGGGAACCGGGCGATGTGGTGGTGACCACCAACCACGAGCACGGCGGAGGCCTGACCCCGCTCAATATCGCGGTGGACCGCTACGGCATCGAGGTATCGATGATCGCGCTGCCGACGGGCAATCGCCAGAGCGCCAGCACCTATGTGCAGTTGTTCGACGAACGGATCCGCGCCCTGAAGGGCCAGGGCAAGCGGGTGCGCGCGATGATGTGGTCCTCGCCCACCTACAAGACCGGCACCATGCTGCCGATCGCCGATCTGATGGAAGTGGTCAAGGCCCACGGCCTGATCAGCATTGTCGACGGCGCGCACCTGCCCGGCATGATGGCGTACGACTACGGCGCCCTCGGCATGGACTTCATGTCCGGCGCCGGCCACAAGTGGCAGTGCGGTCCCGGCTCGACCGGCATCCTGGTCATCCGCAACAAGATGCGCGCATCGAACCCGCTGCCGCTGCCCGACTGGTTCCCGATCCATACCAGCTCCTACTCCCGGAACCAGCCGCGCGGTGCCTACGACATCGCGGCCACGGTGACGTCCTGCGGCAGCCTGCACGTGCCGATGTTCCGGTCGCTCGCCCGCGCCTGCGAAATGTGGGACTCGATCGGCCGGAAGAAGATCGAGACCTACGACCTGACGCTGTCGGCCTATCTGAAGGAGAAGATCGTCGAGCGCTGGGGCATCGATTCGCTGTACTCGCCGAAGGACGATCCGAAGCTGGTCTCGGCGCTGACCTGCTTCAACCCGTTCCGCAACCGCGACGATGCGATGAACCAGCAGAAGGCCACGACCTTTGTGAACCGCATGCTGAGCGACTTCTCGCCTGGCTTCGTGATCCGCTCGGTCAATTTCGAGGTCATCGGCGCGCCCGCCCAGCACTACGGCATCCGCATCTCGACGCACCTGTGGCACGACGCCAACGACATCGACCGGCTGGTGGAATCGATGTGGAATCTGTCCGGCGCCATGGCGTAACCGACCCTAATCCAATTCCAACAAGAGTCAGCCCATGAAACGATCGATCGCTTTGATTGCCGCCGCGGTTTGCGGCGTGGCATCGCTGTCCGCCTGCGCCCAGCATGGCGGCGCCATGCAAGGCGGCGCACTGCGTGCCGTCTCGTCGCCCGATGCGCCCAAGGCCATCGGACCTTATTCGCAGGCGGTCCGCGCCGGCAATGTGCTGTACCTCGCCGGGCAGATCCCGATCCATCCGAAGACCGGAGAGTTGCTGAAGGACGCGCCGATCGAGGCGCAGACCCGGCTGGTGCTCGACAACCTGAAGGCGGTGCTGGCCGCCGACGGGATGACGATGGCCAACGTGGTCTCCACCACGGTCTACATGAAGGACCTGAACGACTTCGCCAAGATGAACGAGGTCTACGGGACCTACTTCACCGGCGTCACGCCGGCGCGCGCGACGGTGCAGGTGGCAAGGCTGCCGCGCGATGTGGCGGTCGAGATCGGGGCGATTGCAGTCAAGCCTTGAGCCGGTTGCATTGATGTAGGGCATCTCGGCGGGACGGGGCGGGGCGGGGCGGGGCGCGAGTCGCGCCCCGCCCCGTTTTGGTTCGCGTAATGATCTGATTCCAATAACCGAATATCATTGCGCTGACGCGCCGCCCGGCTGCGGATCCGGGCCGCTGAATAAAGGCCCCTCGACACCATACTCCCCTACTCCCCCCTACTCCCCCATTCCCCCATGGCACGCCTCCAATTGAACGGTCAGATCAAGGAAGTCGACGTCCCGGGCGACACCCCACTGCTGTGGGTGTTGCGCGATGAGCTGGGCATGACCGGCACCAAGTTCGGCTGCGGCATGGCACTGTGCGGCGCCTGCACGGTGCATATGGACGGCTCGCCGATCCGCGCCTGCATCACCGCGGTCTCCGCGGCGGACGGGCACGCCATCACGACCATCGAGGGCGTGGAGGCCGATCGCGTCGGCCGGGCGGTGCAGAAGGCCTGGGTCGAGAACAACGTCGCGCAGTGTGGTTACTGCCAGGCCGGGCAGATCATGTCCGCGGTCAGCCTGCTGAAGGCCACGCCAGCCCCCCAACGAGCGCCAGATCGACGAAGCGATGAGCGGCAATATCTGCCGCTGCGGCACCTATCCGCGAATCCGCGCCGCCATCAAGCAGGCGGCCGGCGACCTGGCCAAGGGAGGCAAGTGATGCGCAACGACGACTCGATCCAGGCACCGGACCTCTCTCGCCGCGGCTTCCTGCAGGGAACGCTGCTCGGCACGCTGTCGCTGGCGGTCGGCGCCAACGGCGTCATTGGCTTGGCGCACGCGGACGACGACGCGCCGAAGAAATATGGCGCCGATTCGATGCCCGGCGGCACGGTGTCCGACCCGCTGGTGTTCGTCTCGATCGGCGCGGACGGCACGGTGACCATCGTCGCGCACCGCGCCGAGATGGGTACCGGCGTGCGTACCAGCCTGCCGATGGTCGTCGCCGACGAGATGGAGGCGAACTGGGACCGCGTCAAGGTGGTCCAGGCCGAGGCCAACGAGACGCGCTACGGCAATCAGAACGTCGACGGGTCCCGCAGCGTGCGGCATTTCCTGATGCCGATGCGGCGCGTCGGTGCGGCGGCAAGGCAGATGCTGGAGGCCGCGGCCGCCGCGCGCTGGGCCGTGCCGGTGGGCGAGGTCCGCGCGCAACGGCACGAGGTGGTGCACCTGCCGACGGGCCGGCGCCTGCCCTATGGCGAACTCGCTGCCGACGCCGCCAGGCAGCCGGTCCCCCGCCGACGGCACGCTCAAGCTGAAGACGCCCGACCAGTTCCGCTACATCGGCAAGGACCGCGTGCGGATGGTCGATCTGGACGCGATCGGCAAGGGCCAGGCCACCTATGGCATGGACGTGCGCCTGCCGGGTATGGTCTATGCCGTGGTCGCGCGGCCGCCGGTGGTCGGCGGCAAGGCGCGCGCCGTCCGCGCCGAGAAGGCGCTGGCCGTCCCCGGCGTGCTCAAGGTCGTGGAAATCCCGCCGTTCAGCGGCGCGCCGGCCTTCCAGCCGCTGGGCGGCGTCGCCGTGGTGGCGCGCAATACCTGGGCCGCGATGCAGGGCCGTGCGGCGCTCGAGATCGACTGGGACGATGGGCCCAACGCCGGCTACGACTCCGCCGCGTATCGCGGCACGCTCGAGGCCGCCGCCCGGAAACCGGGCAAGGTGGTGCGCAACGAGGGCGATGCGCCGGCCGCGTGGAACAACAGCGCGGAGGCGCAGCGCTACGCCGCCGAGTACTACGTCCCGCATCTGGCGCACGCCTCGATGGAGCCGCCGGTTGCCACCGTGCGCGTCAGCGGCAAGTCCGCCGAGGTATGGACGTCGATCCAGAATCCGGTTGCCGCGCAGACCGCCGTGGCCAAGCGGCTCAAGCTCGAGCCCAAGGACGTGCGCGTGAACGTGCTGCTGCTGGGCGGCGGCTTCGGCCGCAAGTCCAAGCCGGACTTCGTCGACGAGGCCGCGATCGTGGCGCAGGCCATGCCCGGTACGCCGGTCAAGCTGGTATGGACGCGCGAGGACGACATCCATCACGACTACCTGCATACGGTGTCGATGGAGCGGCTCGAAGCCGTGGTCGGCAACGACGGCAGGCCGCAGACGTGGCTGCACCGCAGCGCCGCGCCGACCATCGGCTCGCTGTTTACGCAGGGCGCCAAGGGCCAGCAGCTGTTCGAATCGGGCATGTCGGCCATCAACATGCCGTACCGGATTCCGAACGTCCGGGTCGAGACCGCCGAGGTCGAAGCCCACGCCCGCATCGGCTGGTTCCGCTCGGTCGCCAATATTCCGCATGCCTTCGCCGCACAGTGCTTCATTGCCGAGCTGGCGCATCGCGCCGGCAAGGACCACAAGCAGTTCGCGCTGGACTTGATCGGCCCGGCACGCAAGATCGATCCGCGCACGATGGCGGACACCTGGAACTACACCGAATCGCCGGAGCGCTATCCCTACGACACCGGCCGGCTGCACGACGTGATCGAGGCCGCCGCGCGCGGCGCGCGCTGGGGCCGCAAGCTGCCGCGCGGGCATGGCCTGGGCCTGGCCTTCTGCTACAGCTTCATGAGCTACACGGCCACGGTGGTCGAGGTCGCCGTCAACGACAAGGGCGAGGTGCAGGTCGTCGCCGTCGACATGGCGATGGACTGCGGGCCGCAGATCAACCCGGAGCGCATCCGCGCGCAGATGGAGGGCGGCGCCATCATGGGCCTGAGCCTGGCGCTGACCAGCGAGATCAGCTTCGAGAAGGGACGCGTGAAGCAGAGCAATTTCCACGACTACGAGGTGCTGCGCCACCACGCCTCGCCTCGCGTGATCCGCACCCACCTGGTCAACGGCAGCCACGACACGCCGCCCGGCGGCGTCGGCGAGCCGCCGGTGCCGCCCGTGGCGCCCGCGCTGTGCAACGCGATCTTCGCGGCCACCGGTAAACGCATCCGCAGCCTGCCCGTCCGCACGGTCGCGTAAGCACTGCGCTTCCCGCTCGATCGCCGTCCCGATCGCCCCGCGCGCAGGTCACGCCGACCTGCGCGGGCGCCCCGTTCTACCCGCTAACCTGCCGCTGCCTCGCCGCTACCTGGCAGCCGCTACCTCACCGCCATCTCGTTGCGGTCGCGTCGCGGGGTTGCCGTCAGCGGCAGCCGGAACACGAACTCGCTGCCGCCCTGCTCCGGCCGGCGCGCCTGCAGCGTACCGCCGTGCGCCTCGACGATCGAGCGGCAGATCGCCAGGCCCATGCCCATGCCGCTCGCCTTGGTGGTGAAGAAGGGATCGAAGATCCGTTCGGCGGCATCCGCGGCGACGCCCTCACCGCGGTCCCGTACGCTGACCACCACCTCTGCCGGCTCTCGCCACGACGTCACGATCAGCTCGCGTCTTTCGGCCGGCGTGTCGGCCATCGCGTCGAGCGCATTGGTGATCAGGTTCAGCACGACCTGCTGCAACTGCACCCGGTCGCCTTCCACGGTTGCCGTGCCCGCCTCGAGCCGTACGGTGACGCGGACATCGTGTTCGTCGAATTCCATGCGCACCATCTCCAGCACTTCGCGTACCACCTCGTCCGGCTGCAGCTCGGCCAGCACCGCGGGCGCCTGCTTCGCCAGCGACCGCAGCGCGCGGATGATGTCGGCGGCGCGCAGCCCGTTCTGCTTGATGTGCCTGAGCCCTTCCGCCACCTCGCCCAGTTCCGGCGTGGCACGGTTCAGCCAGCGCAGGCTGGCATCGACCGACGCCACGATCGCGGTCAGCGGCTGGTTGACCTCGTGCGCGATGGACGCGGCCAGGCTGCCCATCACCGTCAGATGCGAGGTGCGCGCCAGTTCCGCGCGCGCCGTGCGCAGGTTCATCTCGGCGGTGAGCCGGCGCGTATTCTCGTCGATCAGCTGCTCGTAGAGCCGCGCCGTCTCCAGCGAAATGGCGACCTGCGGCGCCAGCACTTCCAGCTCGGCGACGCGCTCGGCGTCGAACACGCCGGAGGCCAGATTGTTCTCCAGATAGAAGGCGCCGATCAGGCTGCCGCCGCGGATCAGCGGCACGCACAGCACCGACCGCAGCGGGCCGACGGTGCCGGCGCGCTCGCGGATCGACGGCGCCTCGACGGCCGCGTCGGCCAGCGCCAGCGTCCGCTGTGTTCTCAGCACGGTATTGAGCACGGTCAGAGGCAGCGCCCACTGAGTCGGCGATACCGTGCCGAGCGTCACCGAGACGCGTCCGCCGGCGACGCGTCCGGATGCCTCGATCATCGGACGCTCGCCATGCATCATCAGCAGCACGCCGTACTGGGCGCCGGCATGGACCACCACATTGGTCATCAACGTCTCGATCAGCCGGTCCATCACGACTTCGCCCGACATTGCCTGCGCGGCCTCGCGGCCGAGCGAGCGCGCCGGCGCCGGCAACGCCGGTCCGGACGGCGCCGCGGCGCTCGGCTTGCCATCTGGCCTCGCGTCGAGATCCGGATAGCCCGCCGCCACAAGTGCGGCCTTGTGGTCGGCGCCCCAGCGCCGGTAGCAGGCCTGCGCGCCGCGGTAATGCTGGCGCGCCGCCACGTGCAGACCGTGGGCCTCGCACAGCATCGCGGCCAGTTCGTTCGCCAGCGCCTGCTCATGCACGAAGCCGGCGGCCTCCGCGGCGTTGGCGGCGCGCTCGTAGCAGACCAGGGCGGCCAGCGGATCGCCGCGCAACCGCGCAATCTCGCCGTCGAGCAGCGACAGCTTGCTCTGGAACGTCAGGGCATTGAGCGACGTCCATCGCGCAAAGCGCTCGCGATGGTCCTCCACCGCGGCGATGGCGTCGTCGCGATTCCGCGCGGCCGCCGGGCCACGGGCATGCGCGAGCGCCAGATACAGGCGGCAGTCCGCCACGTTGATATGCGCCGGGGCCGACCAGATCAGCGCCTCGGCCTGCGACAGGCTGCGGCTCGCGTGTTCCCAGTCCTGCAGATAGGCCGCCGCCATGCCGTCGTACAGCCAGACCCAGAATCGGGTGGGCAGCGAGTTGCTCAGGCGCAGCCGCTCCGTGACGCTGGTCTGCTCGGCCGGCACCGGCCCGTCGTGCGCCATGGCCTCGTCGCCCGCGCAAAGGCGTTGCGCAAAATGGCCTTGCGCATGGAGGATCAGCTCGATGTCGCGGTACTGGACCAGCCGTGTCAGCTCGACCCCACGCTCGATCTCCTCCTTGACCAGCCGCAGATGCTCGCCCATGGCCAGCAGGTCGGAGGCGATGTGGTTGCAGGCATAGCAGGCCATGCCGATGTCGCCGGATGCGCGTCCGAGCGCGACGGCGCGCTGCGCCTGCTCCAGCGCGTAGGCGAGCGGCCGGGTCCATGCGCTGACCTGGTCCAGCGCGACCAGCGTGGCGATGCGCTCGGCCTCGTAGCCATGGCGGTCGATCAGCGCGAGCGCGGCAAGGCCGTAGGCGAGCCCGTCCTCGTATTCGTCGTAGAGGCTGGCGACGAAGACGCCGAACCACGACAGGCCGTACGCCGATTCCGGCGTGGCGCCGTACTCCAGCGTCAGTTCGACCATCTTGGCGGCGTGCAGGAAGCTGATGCCATCCGACACGAACATCGACGAGATCAGCGTCGACAGCAGGCCCATCGCCGTGCGGATACGCGGATCGTCGGTGGTGGGCAAGGCGCCCAGATCGGCGATCGCGCGACCGCCCAGCGCGGCACGGACCGCCGCATAGGCCTCGCGGTGGTGCATGCGGGCCGGATCGCGCTGCAGCCGGACGCCGAGCAGCGCAAGGCCGGACAGCGCGGCGTTGATCGCCCCTTCGTAATCGCAGCGCACCGTCAGCAGGATGGCCTCGAGCCGATGCACGGCGGCCCTGTCGATCGGCCGCAGCTCGCGCATCAGCAGCGCATCGATTTCCCGGCGCGCGCTGTCGAGGTCGGCCTGCGCCAGCAGGCATTCGCAGCGCAGCACGCTGGCCGCGTAGGCGAGCGCGTAAGGCGAGCGCTCGTCGGAGCCGTCATGCAAGCGGTCCGGGGGGATAACATGCGAGCGGTCGTCCCCGCTCCACCACGACGCCGGCATCAGCCTGAACGCCGCATCGGTATAGCGGGTGGCCTGCTCGATGGCCGCCGCACTCTTGGCGCGCCGGCCGGCGACGATCGCGACATGGACGAACGCGGCGCGCTCCTGCTCGGCCAGCGGATGATCGGCCGCGCGTTCGATCTGGTTGCAGATCTCGAAGGCGTAGTCCGGCAGTTCTTCCTGCCAGTGGTCGATCATGCAGGCCGCGATGTGGGCATGCATCCCCGGCCGCTGGTCCGGCGCGATCATCGTGTACGCGGACTCGAGCACGCGGTCGTGCTGGAAGGCATACCCCTCGGGCAGCCGGTTCAGCAGCCCGGCCTCGACGAAGGGGCGCAGCCGCTGGCCGACCTGCAGGGGACAGATGCCGGCAATGCGCGCCAGCAAGCCCTCGCCGCACCGGATGCCGACGCAGGCCAGTTGCTGAAGCAGCAGCGTGCCGGCGGTCGGCAGCCGCGCAAAGCGGCGGATCATCAGATCGATCACGCTGTCGGTATAGCGCAGGCGCACGAGATCGGCTTCGCTCCAGCCCCACCGGGACGTCTCGTGGCTGTAGGCGAGCACGCCTTCATCGATCAGCGTGCGCAGCAGCTGGTAGGTGAAGAACGGATTGCCGCCGGTCTTGGCCCGCACGGCGCGCGCGAGCTCGGCCACGCGTGCCGGCGGCTCGTCCAGCGCGGCCGCCACCAGTTCGGTCAGATCGGCGAACGGCAGCGGCTTGATCGCGATGCGGTTGACCGCCACCGCGGGGGCGGCCGCGCCGGGCCCTGCGGCCTGCAGCAAGCCGGCGAGCCGCTGGATGGCGCCAGCCTCCGGCTCGCGCCCATGGCTCCCCCTCGCGATAGGCGCCGATCAGCAGCACATTGTCGGGCGGCTGCGCGGTGAAGGCTTCCAACAGGCCGACAGTGGAAGCGTCGGCCCATTGCAGATCGTCGATGAACAGCACCAGCGGCTTGCCGGTCTCGCCAAAGGCCGCGAAGGTGCGCAGCATGGCGGTATCCCCGCGTGCCCGGGCCGATGCGGCCGGCACGTCGGACAGCGGTGCGGTGGCGCCGATCACGTGCTCGACCTCGGGCACCAGCTCCGCGACGGCCCTGCCCTGGCCCGCCAGCCCCGCCAGCCAGCGCTCGCGCACCGCAACCAGCGCGGCCTCGTCCTCGCCCAGCAGGGCCATCGTCAAGGCGCGCACCGCCTGCACCACCGGCGAATACGGAATGTCGCGCTGCAGCTGATCGCTCTTGCCGGTGGCAAAGTGGATCGCATCGAGGCCCGTTTCGCGGCCAAGCCAGTCGACCAGCGCCGATTTGCCCGAGCCCGCCGCACCGGCGATCAGCACCAGTTCCGATTTGCCGCTCTCCCTGACGCGCGACCATGCCTGGGACAGCAGCGCCATTTCCTTGTCGCGGCCGAACAGTTGTCCCGACAGCAGCGGGATCGAAGGCGGACTCGCGGCGTCGGGCCGGAACGGCGCAATGCGCCCCGCCGACTCCCATTCGGCGCGCAACCGCAGCAGATCCGACACCAGCGAGGCGGCGCTGGCGTAGCGATCGGCCGGATCCTTTGCCAGCAGCGTCAGCACGATACGGCCCAGCATGCCCGGCACATCGTTGCGGCGGAACTGCGGCGGCACCGGTTCGATGGCCAGATGCGCGTGATGCCATGCGGCCGGTGCGTTCGCCTGGAACGGGGTCGAGCCGATCAAGATTTCGTACAAGGCGATGCCCAGCGCGTACAGATCGGATCGGACGCCGACGCGCGCCACGTCGCCGCGCGCGATTTCGGGCGGCAGATAGGGCAGCGCGGCGGGGCCCGGCTGCGGCATCGACTGGCGGGCGGCGTCGATGCCGACGGCGTGGCCGAAGCCGGTCAGCCGCAGCGCGCCGCTGTCATCGATCAGCAGATTGTGCGGGCGCAGATCGCCATGCAACAGTCCCTGCTCGTGCATGGCCGCCACGGCGCGCGCGGCGGCAATGGCCATCTCGAAAACGGCCGGGATGGAAACGCCAGGGCCGGTGTGCGCGCCGGCGGTGCGGGAGGACGGCTGCGCCGGCGCCAGCAGCACCATGCGGTCGGCGGTCCAGATCGTGGCCGTGGGCACCATCGCCCACGACGGCCGCAGCCGCGGCGCCAGCCGAAGTTCGTTCTGCAATTGCCGATGCGTACCGGCCGATGCCATCAAGGCGCTGCGGGCCAGCCAGTATGTGCCGGTCTGCGGATCGAACAAGCGCTCGCTGACCACGCCGTCCGCCGCGCTCAGCTCGTCGGCAGTCGTGCCGGCGAGCCATGCGGCGTCGAAGACGATGGGCGGATGTCGTTCGGGACGGCTTGGCGAAGTCATGGCCCGGCGCTGCTGGACAGGTCCATCGGCGCGACTCCCGCAGCCACGGCTGCCTGCACTTCGTATCTCACCGTCCGTCTCCCGTGCGTTGTCTGCGAGTGGGCGGCCATTATAGACAGCAGGTATGGCGCGCCACCGTGGGCGCGCCGCGTGGATCAGCCCTGGGCCCGTGCGCCGTCCAGGTGCGGATTGAAGCTGCGTGCGCCTTCGCTGAAGGCATCGAAGCCGCGGGCACCGTCGGTGTACGCATCGGCGGCACGACCCGGCGTGGCCGAGACGCCCACGCGATCCAGACCGGCGACCTTGCGCGCGCCGTCGACATAGGGGTCGGCCTGGCGCGCGCCCTGCGTGTACGGGTCGAAGCCGCGGGCGCCATCGCTATGCACGTCGAAGGTGCGGGCGCCGTCGGTGTAGGTCTGCGGGGTGCGGAACTCGTAGCCGTACTTGTCGGCGGGAACGGTGCCGGCCTGCGCGATGCCGGCACCGGCAAACGACAGCAGCAGCGCGGAGGCAATCTTCAGGGCGGTGGTCTTGGGCATGGCTTTCTCCTTCATTAGTCAGCGAATTTGAATCGGTCGGGACGCTGCCGCGCTTTGCCTTGTTGCGCTGTCGCGTCGTCCATGTGCTGAACTATAGAGGGCAGTGGCCGCCTCGGAAGCGCCACGCTTTGGCCATGTTATTCAAATATTTTGATATCTCGTCGCGCCTGCTTTTCGGGACAGCGCGCCCAGCCCACAAGGGTGCTCCCGCTGCCTCAACAGGTCGGCAGGTTCTGCCGGATGCCCAATTGCTGGGCCATCATCACCAGGTCCGCGAAGGTCCGCGCCTTCATCTTGCGCATGGCCTGGCCCCGGTGGATCTTGACCGTGACTTCGCTGATGCCGATCTCCGCGGCGATCTGCTTGTTCAGCAGGCCGGTCACGGCCATGCCCATGACCTCGGCCTCGCGCGGGGTCAGCGCCGCGTAGTGGCGGCGCATGTCCTCGATCTGGCGCATGCCCTGCCGGCGCGAGCGGTCCCTTTCCAGTGCGGCGGAGACGGCGTCGAGCAGGTCCTGATCGCGAAACGGCTTGGGCAGGAAGTCCACCGCGCCCGCCTTCATCGCGGCGACCGTCATTGGGATGTCGCCATGGCCGGTCATGAAGATGATGGGAATGGAAACGCCCATCTGCACCAGGCGCGATTGCAGGTCCAGGCCGCTGGGGCCGCGCAGGCGGACATCGAGCACCAGGCAGCACGGCATGTCGGGGAGCGGGAAGTCGAGCAGTTCGGCAGCCGAGCCGAACAGGGCCACCTGCATGCCGACCGAGCGGAACAGGCTGCCCAGTGCGCTGCGCAGCCCGGCATCGTCGTCGACGATCAACACCATCGATTCGTTGCCGCTGGCAGCCACCACGCTGTGGGATGTCACGCTGAAGTCTCCAGTCTGCAGGTCGGGTCGAGGCGATTATAAACAGGGGCAGCCTGCGGCCGGCCCCGCACTTCGCCGATTTCAGCACAGCAAGGCTGTGCGCGGCCACCATACCTTTGTGTTAGTGCCTCTGGGCCCCGCGCAGTCGGCACGACACGGCGGCCAGGGAGCTACACCAACGTCGTACGCCATATGCCCGGCCTGACGGCGGTACGCGGCCCGCCTTCCCCATTCCCACGTGCAGGCAACTAATACGATGGGCCAATGGTGGCACCCGCCCTCGCCGTCTAGTCTTCCGTCGGGCTGCATCGCGATCGTGCGGCCGATCCCGCACCGGTTCGGTGCCGCCCCCCCAGGCTTCGCGCAGCGCGAATGCCACCGCCCCCCTGTCCCATCCTCGTTTCCAAGGAGCATCTCATGGCCAATCCGAAGCTAGAAGTCCTGACCCCGCAGAACAGCCAGCTGATCATCATCGACCACCAGCCGCAGATGGCCTTCGGCGTGCAGTCGATCGACCGCCAGACGCTGAAGAACAACGTCGTCGGCCTGGCCAAGGCCGCGAAGATCTTCGATATCCCGACCACGATCACCACGGTCGAGAGCGAATCGTTCTCGGGCTACACCTTCCCCGAGATCCTGGACGTGTTTCCCGACGCGAAGACGCTCGAGCGCACCTCGATGAATTCGTGGGACGACCAGAAGGTGCGCGATGCGCTCAAGGCCAACGGCCGCAAGAAGGTCGTGGTGGCGGGCCTGTGGACCGAGGTCTGCAATACCACCTTCGCGCTGTGCGCCATGCTCGAAGGCGACTACGAGATCTACATGGTGGCCGATGCGTCGGGCGGCACCAGCAAGGACGCCCACGACTACGCGATGCAGCGCATGGTTCAGGCCGGCGTGGTGCCCGTGACCTGGCAGCAGGTGCTGCTCGAATGGCAGCGCGACTGGGCGCACCGCGACACCTACGACGCCGTGATGAAGCTGGTCAAGGAACACTCAGGCGCCTACGGCATGGGCGTGGACTACGCCTACACGATGGTGCACAAGGCCGAGCAGCGCACCGCTACGCCGCACCAGTCGATCGCGCCGGTCGCGGCACGCTGATCTCACGCTCATCCCAACGCACTCGAGGACCGATCCGATGAACACCATCACCACCAAGGACGGCACGCGCCTGTTCTACAAGGACTGGGGCACGGGCCGCCCGGTCGTCTTCTCGCATGGCTGGCCGTTGAACGCCGACGCCTGGGATCCCCAGATGCTGTTCCTGGTGCAGCAGGGCTTTCGCGTGATCGCACACGACCGGCGCGGCCACGGCCGCTCGGACCAGCCGGCCCACGGCAACGACATGGACACCTACGCGGACGATCTCGCCGCGCTGCTCGACGCGCTCGACATCCAGGGCGCGACGCTGGTGGGACACTCCACCGGCGGCGGGGGAAGTGGCGCGCTACATCGGCCGCCACGGCACCAAACGCGTCGCCAAGGCGGTGCTGATCGGCGCGGTGCCGCCGACCATGGCAAAGAGCGCGGCCTATCCCAAGGGCCTGCCGCTGGAAGTGTTCGACGGCATCCGCAAGGGCGTCGCCGACAACCGCTCGCAGTTCTACCGGGATCTCGCGGTGCCGTTCTTCGGCTTCAACCGGCCGAATGCCAAGGTCTCGCAGGGCACCATCGATGCGTTCTGGGCGCAGGGCATGGCCGGCGGCATCGTTGGCCAGTACGCCTGCATCAAGGAATTCTCGGAGGTCGACTACACCGAGGACCTGAAGAAGATGACGGTGCCGACGCTGATCCTGCATGGCGACGACGACCAGATCGTGCCGATCGACAACGCGGCGCGGCTGTCCGTCGAGATCGCGCCGAACGCGACGCTGAAGGTCTACCCGGGCGCGTCGCACGGCATGTGCGTGACCCATGCCGACGACGTCAATGCCGACCTGCTGGTCTTCCTGAACGCCTGATTCGAGCCGAACCCATGTCAGTCACCCGCCGGCAGTTCATTGCCTCGGCGGCCGCGCTCGGCGCGGCCGCCTCTTCGGAGCTCTTCGCCATGTCACCGAACCCGACACCCGACCTGATTCTCGTCAACGGCAAGTTCGCCACGCTCGATCGCGCCAATCCGCAGGCCGATGCCGTGGCCATCGCCGACGGCCGCTTCATCGCCGTGGGCGAGCGCCAGGACGTGATGAAGCTCGCGGCATCGGGCACCCGCGTGATCGACCTGAATGGCCGGCGGGCCATTCCCGGACTGATCGACAGCCATATGCACATCATTCGCGGCGGCCTGAACTACAACATGGAGCTGCGCTGGGACGGCGTGCGCTCGCTGGCCGACGCGATGCGCATGCTCAAGGCGCAGGTCGACCGCACCCCTGCGCCGCAATGGGTGCGCGTGGTGGGCGGCTTCACCGAGCACCAGTTCGCGGAGAAGCGCCTGCCGACCGTCGAGGAGCTGAACGCCGTGGCACCGGACACGCCGGTGTTCATCCTCCATCTGTACGACCGCGCGATGCTGAACGGCGCCGCGCTGCGCGCCGTCGGCTACAACAAGGACACGCCCAATCCCCCGGGCGGCGAAATCGTCCGCGACGGCAGCGGCAACCCGACCGGCCTGCTGCTGGCCAAGCCGAACGCCACCATCCTGTACGCGACGCTGGCCAAGGGCCCCAAGCTGCCGCCCGAGTACCAGAAGAACTCGACGCGCCATTTCATGCGAGAGGTGAACCGGCTGGGCGTCACCGGCGTGATCGATGCCGGCGGCGGCTATCAGAACTATCCGGACGACTACCAGATCATCGAGGAGCTGCACCGCGAGGGCCATCTGACCGTGCGG
Source organism: Cupriavidus sp. H18C1 (assembly GCF_049311595.1). Classification (NCBI taxonomy): domain Bacteria; kingdom Pseudomonadati; phylum Pseudomonadota; class Betaproteobacteria; order Burkholderiales; family Burkholderiaceae; genus Cupriavidus; species Cupriavidus sp. H18C1. Next base: position 1,527,916 of record NZ_CP186009.1, on the reverse strand, counting down.
CTCGCCTACAACCTGTTCACGCAGAAGCCCAAGGAAGAGCTGCGCGACTTCCAGAACTGGACTTCGTCGGTGCGGCCGGGCCAGGGCGACGACTTGTATCGCCACAACGGCGCCGGCGAGATGCTGGTCTACACCGCGGCGGACTTCGAGGACTTCCGCGTCGAACGCCCCGACATGCCGCCGTCGATGGAGGCCGATCTGGAGCCGGTGATCCGCCTGCTGGCCGAGAAGCGCTGGCCGTGGCGCCTGCACGCGACCTACGACGAGACCATCACGCGCGCGCTCGATGTCTACGAGAAGGTGGCGCGCGACGTCCCGTTCCAGGGCCTGAACTGGTTCTTCGACCACGCCGAGACCATCTCCGACCGCAATATCGACCGCATCGCCGCGCTCGGTGGCGGCATCGCCGTGCAGCACCGCATGGCGTACCAGGGCGAATACTTTGTCGAGCGCTATGGCGCGAAAGCGGCCGAAGCCACGCCGCCGGTCAAGAAGATGCTCGAGCGCGGCGTCAAGGTCGGCGCCGGCACCGATGCCACGCGCGTCGCCTCGTACAACCCATGGGTATCGCTGTACTGGCTGACCACCGGCAAGACCGTGGGCGGCATGGCGATGTACCCGCAGGCCAATCTGCTGGACCGCGAGACCGCGCTGCGCCTGTGGACCGAGGCCAACACGTGGTTCTCGTCCGAGGTCGGCAAGAAGGGCCGGATCCAGGTGGGCCAGCTCGCCGACCTGGCAGTGCTGTCGGCCGACTACTTTGCGGTGCCCGGCGACGAAATTCAGGACATCACCTCGGTGATGACCGTGCTCGGCGGCAAGGTGGTCTACGGCGACGCCGAGTTCGACCGGCACGCACCGGACCTGCCGCCGCCGATGCCGGACTGGTCCCCCCGCCCGCCACGGCAGCCGCTACCAGCCGCGTCCGCAGGCGCAGGCCAGCACGCAGGCCCGTACGCTGGCACTGAACACCGCCTGCGGCTGCGCCTCGTCGTGCGGCGTGCATGGCCACGCCCATGCGAAGGCATGGACGTCCAACGTGCCGACCGCCGACGAAAGCGGGTTCTGGGGCGCGCTGGGCTGTTCGTGCTGGGCATTCTGATGCGCAAGCCGACGTACGAGTTGACGTACGAGCGGACGTGCACACCGAGCTGCAAGACGCCAACCGGAGAACGAACATGACGCATTCAACCTCGCGGCCGTCCCGGGCCGATGACGATGCGGGTACGCTACCGCGCTCGCTGCGCTGGATCGCGCTGTTGCTGCTGTGCGCAGCCTATCTGCAGGGAGGGCTGGTCAAGCTGTTCGACTTCCCCGGTGCCGTCGCCGAGATGCAGCACTTCGGCCTGACCCCGGCGGTGCCGATGGCGGTAGCCACCATCGCCGTCGAACTCGCGGCCGCCGCCATGATCCTGACGGGAATCGGCCGTTGGCTCGGCGCGCTGGCGCTGGCCGCCTTCACGCTGGCCGCCACCTTCCTCGCCAACCGGTTCTGGAGCGTGCCGCCCGAGGCGCAGTTCATGATGGCGAACGCCTTCTTCGAACATCTGGGCCTAGTCGGCGGCTTCCTGCTGGTGGCATGGCACGACTGGCGTACGCGGAGGCCGGCATGAGCACCAGCGTGCCACCCGGCGCGGCCGCGCCGGCCCCGACCGGCACCTTCGCGCCGCTCGCCAAGCCGACCTTCGCGGTGCTGTGGGTCGCCACCATCCTGGGCAATATCGGCAGCTTCATGCGCGACGTCGCCAGCGCCTGGCTGGCCACCGACCTGTCGACCTCGCCCGCCGCGGTCGCGACGATCCAGGCGGCCGCTACGCTGCCGGTGTTCCTGCTGGCGATTCCCGCGGGTGTGCTGTCCGACATCCTCGATCGCCGCCGTTTCCTGATCGTGATCCAGGTGGGTCTCGCGCTGCTCAGCGGCACGCTGATGCTGCTGGCCTGGCGGCAGGCGCTGACCATCGAGATCCTGATCGGGCTGGCCTTCGTCGGCGGCATCGGGGCGGCAATGATGGGACCGACCTGGCAATCGATCGTGCCCGAGCTGGTGCCACCGAGCACGCTGCGGCAGGCGGTGGCGCTGAACGCGCTGGGCGTCAATATCGCGCGCGCCATCGGTCCTGCCACCGGCGGCCTGCTGCTGGCCGCGTTCGGTGCGGCGGCGACCTACGGCGCCGATCTGCTCAGCTACCTGTTCGTGATCGCGGCGCTGATCTGGTGGCGGCGCCCGGCGCAGGCCAGCGATCCGCTGCGCGAGCACTTCTTCAGCGCGTTCCGGGCCGGACTGCGTTTCACCCGGGCGCACAGCAAGCTGCATATCGTGCTGCTGCGTGCCGCGGTGCATTTCGCCTTCGGCAGCAGCATCTGGGCCCTGCTTCCACTGGTGGCGCGCCAGCTGCTGCACGGCGGCGCGGGGCTCTACGGCATCCTGCTGGGCGCGGTCGGCGCGGGGGCGATCCTCGGTGCGCTGACGATGCCGGCGCTGCAGAAGCGGCTCGATGCCGATGGCCTGGTGCTGCTGTCGGCGGTGGTCACCGCCGCGGTGATGGCCGCGTTGTCGCTCGCGCCGCCGGTGTGGGCCGCGCTGCCGCTGTTGTTGCTGCTCGGCGCGGCCTGGATCACGGCGCTGACCACGTTGGGCGGCGCGGCGCAGGCCATCCTGCCGAACTGGGTGCGCGGCCGCGCGCTGGCGGTCTACCAGATGGTGTTCAACGGAGCGCTGGCGGGCGGCAGCCTGATCTGGGGCTTCGTCGCGCAGGCGCTGGGCACACCAAATGCGCTGTGGATCGCCGGCGCAGGCCTGATCGTCGCGACGCTGCTGCTGCACCGGATACGCCTGCCGCGCGGCGAGGAAGACCTCGGCCCGGCACACCATTGGCCTGAGCCGGAGATGGCCGACGAGATCGCGCACGACCGCGGTCCGGTGATGATCCTGATCGAATACTGCATCCCGGCCGCCAACCGCGATCCTTTCCTGCGGGCCGTGCACCAGCTGTCGGAAGAGCGCTTGCGCGATGGGGCCTTCAGCTGGGGCGTGATGGAAGACCCGACCGACCCGGAACTGCTGACCGAATGGTTCCTGGTCGAATCGTGGGCCGAGCATCTGCGCCAGCACCGCCGCGTGCCACACGCCGATGCCGACCTGCAGCGCGACATCGCCCGCTTCCACACGGGCGCCGAGCCGCCGCGCGTGCGCCATCTGCTCGGCGTCGGGTTGCCGCCGACGCGCACCTGAATCCGATTTGCTCCCGATTGCGAGACCGCCATGAAGATCTATCTCATTTCCCTTGGCGCCGGCGTCCTGGTCGGCATCCTCTACGCGCTGATGCAGGTCCGCTCGCCGGCGCCGCCGGCGGTCGCGCTGATCGGTCTGCTTGGCATGCTGATCGGCGAGCAGCTGATCCCGCCGGTCAAGCGCATGCTGGCGGGCGAGCCCGTCACGGTGGCCTGGTTCCACACCGAGTGCGTGCCAAAGATTACCGGCACGCCGGGGCCGACGCTCGCCGCCCATCGCAAGGACGACGATGCGGCGCACTGAGGCGCTGTGCTGCGCCGGCATGCTGTCGATCGCGGGCGGTTCTGCGCTGGCGGACAGCTCGGTCACCGTCTACGGGCGCCTCAATACGGCGACCGAATACACGCGGGCGAGCACCGCCACCGACGGCACCGCCCTCGGCAGCGGCATGCGCCAGAGCAACTATCGCTCCGTGTTCGGCCTGCGCGGCGAGGAGGCGCTGGGCGCTTCGCTGAAGACGCTATGGCAGATCGAGAGCAATCTGTCGCTCGACTCGGGTCAGGGCCAGATCGCCAGCCGGAATTCGCGCATCGGCCTGCAGGGCGACTACGGCCTGCTGTTCCTGGGCCACTGGCACACGCCATATACCGAGTCGACGATGGGCTACGACCCGTACTACCCCACCACCGCCGGCTATATGGCGCTGATCGGCAATGGGTCGGCATCCACTTCCGACAATGTCGAGAACACCAGTTCGTTCGATCGCCGCCAGAAGAACATCGTGCAATACCGCTCGCCCCGGTTCGGCGGCGCCAGCCTGTGGTTCGGCTGGGGCCTGCCGGAAGAAAGGACAACGGTCGCGCGCAATCCGTCGCTCTACTCCGCGGCGCTGGTCTACCAACGCGGCACGCTCGACGCGACCGTCGCCTACGAGGTCCACCGGCACTATCAGGCGGCCGGCCGCGACGACGACGCATTCAAGCTTGGCGTGGCGTGGCAACTGCTGCCCCGTACGCGCATCGCCGGTGTCTACGAGCGCCTGCACTACAGGACCGCCACCGGCGACCTGCAGCGCAACGCCTGGTATGCGTCGCTGGTGCAAAGGCTGGGCACCGGCAGCGTGCGGCTCGGCTTCGGGTACGCCGCCAATGGCACGGGCGGGTCGACCGATACGGTGGGATTCCCTGCGCAGCGGCCCGCAGACCGGCGCGACGCAATGGACGGTGGGCTACGACTATCCGCTCTCCAGGCGCACGGCGCTGTATGGCTACTACAGCCGCATCGACAACAAGCGCAACGCGACGTACGACTTCGCGATCAACGAGCTCGGCATCCAGGCGGGAGCGGACCCGCAGGTGTTCGCGCTTGGCGTGCGGCATACGTTCTAGCTTTTCGGGAAGCGGTAGCCGGCGCGGCTCGACGTCCCCTGCCTCGCCGTGTCGCCGCCTCGCCGTGCCGCCATCTCGCCGTGTCGGGTCACCACTGACATACCACCGTATGATTGGGCGCCGCGTCGAGCCGCAGTATGCTTCGATCAAGCGGTGGAGGGACCGGCCCCCTCGCCATCGCGCCAGATTCTTCAAGGATCCCTTGTGACTTCGCCCCCCGTGATTGCCATCGTCGACGACGACGCCTCCGTCAGAGACGCCATGGGGAGACTGATGCGGTCCTTCGACCTGGCGGTCGAACTCTACGGCAGCGGCGCGGAATTGCTTGGGTCCCCCACGCTGGGCGGGGTCGCCTGCGTGATCACCGACGTGCAGATGCCGAAGATGAACGGCTTCGCGCTGTGCGAGGCGCTGCGCGCGCGCGGCTGCCATGTGCCGATCATCTTCATGACGGCATTCTCCGAGCAAGGCCACGAGCAGCGCGCCCGCGCGGCCGGCGCCGCGTGCTTCGTGAACAAGCCGTTCGAGGATACGGAGATCATCCGGTGCATCGAGCGGGCGTTGTCCTTGTCCGGGCGGCAGGAGAGCTGCTAGTCCGCTGCAGACGCGCCTTAGCTGGGCGTTGCGTGCCGATTCAGCGCGAATCGACTGGACGTCAGAGTGAACGCAAGTTTGCAGTCCTAACGCCGTTAACAGGGGCTTGGAGGTCGTGCCATCGAACCAAACCCCCACTCGCGCAACAAGACAAGATGATTCGAGCATGTCTTCTGTCCGTTTCCAAGGTGACGCAAGGCGCCGATGCCACGGTGGTCAAGACACCGGTTCAGCCCTTGCCGCTCTCGCCATGCAAGGACGAATAGCCCCATAGCGCCGTCTATTCTGGGCAGGGCAGCGAGAGCGCCCTTCCGGGGCCGGCTGGCACCCAAGCAATCGGCTTTTTTTACAGCAACCCGGCTCGCGCTCTTTCCATTCGTAGCACCCGGCAGGCTAACCCCCCCGTCGACCACCAGGTTGACACTGACATGACGCGTGCCAATACTGGCCTTTGCCAGTCGCTTTGGTAGTCGCTACGCCGTCCTTGCCAGCTTCGCCTACAACGCCCGGAGGAAGCCGTGCCACAAGCCCGTCCCCTGCTGCTCGCCGCCCTGCTGACGCTGCTCGGTGCATGCGCCACCGCGCCTACAGGCCCGACCGCCCCCCACCGCGACGTCCGCCTCCACACCGGCCCTCCTGCCGTCCGCCGCGGGCAAGACGGCCGCAGGCAAAACCGAGGTCCTGTGGCTGGGCCAGGCCGCCACGCGCATCACGACGCCCGGCGGCAAGGTCATCGTGATCGATCCCTGGCTGACAGGGGAACCCCAAGACGCCCGCCCCATTCAAGCAGCTGCAGACGCTCGGCAAGGTCGATCTGATCCTGGTCACGCATGCCCACGGCGACCACCTTGGCGATGCGCCGGCGCTGGCGAAGATGCATAACGCGCCGATCTACAACGGCGGCGGCATGGGGCAGACGCTCGTCAGCCTCGGCATGGTGCCGGCCAACCTGTCGCAGCGCTTCGGCAAGAGCGGTACGGTCGCGCCCTTCGGTGCCAACGGTCCGAAGATCACCGCCGTGCATGCGGAGCACTCTTCCGAGCTGGCCTGGAAGAACCCGAGCTCGGGCAAGGACGAGGTCCACTACGGCGGCGAGCCGGTGGGCTACATCATCGAGATGGAGAACGGCTTTCGCATCTGGCACATGGGCGACACCGGCTTGTTCGCCGATATGCGGTTGGTGGCGGACCTCTACAAGCCGGACCTGGTGCTGATCCCCATTGGCGGGCATTTCACCATGGGGCCGCGCGAGGCGGCGATCGCCGTGCGCGAGATGATCCGCCCCCGGTATGCGATCCCGATCCACTATCTGACCAGCCCCATGCTGCGCGGCACGCCGGCGGAGTTCACCGCGGCGCTGGGCGCCACGGATGCGACCCGCGTCATCGTGCCGGAGCCGGGGCAGAAAGTGGATTTCTGAATCTCCGCCGACGCGGCCGAGGCTGAAGGAAGGGCATCGCCCTGTGGCCAGTCTCGGCCCTACGCGTTCTCGCGCCTCATTTGCGCGGTTCAGGCGCGAAATACGTCATCCAGGCACGCCGCCTCCAATGCCCGGTCCTGCCAGGCGTCCAGTTGATCCGTTGAGGCGGCCTCCAGCTTGGCGACAACGCGTGTGGACAATGGGCCGAAACGATGCTGCAGGACCCTTTGCAGCGCTTCGGCCTTGCCGATGTGAACCCCCCTTCTCGATGCCCTTCTCGACCTCCTTCTTCGCGTACTCCCGCGCCCACCGATGAAACCTTGCCGACATTTCCATTTCGAACTCCATCAGGTTATGTACTTCCGTTAAATGCAAAGCATTCGGGGTCAGGGCAGCGAACCACGCCGTCATTGCCTCGTCGAGGGCGGCATTGTGTGCCGTCAATTCCCTCGCCAGCCGCAACGGCTCCAGCATGGCTTCGATGCTCTCGGCCCGTTCGAATCGCATCAGCACTGCCACCAGATTTCGCTTCGCCGCCAGTTCGGCATCCGTGTAGCGCGTACGGTCGATCAGGCAATAGTTCAAGCGCGGCTGGTGACTCGCCATGGACTGCGGCACGGCCGAGATCATCGTCGCAATCTCCGTACTGGCGCGCCATCGTGTGTTGCCGCTATAGAGCACGATAGGCAGGACCGGCGGATAACTTTGCCCGCGCCTTCGGTCGCGCCGGCGGCTCGCATCGCGGTAGAACATGCCGACATAGGCCAGCATGCGCGCCGCCATGTCGGCATCGTTCCGACTCTGGAATTCGATCAGCAAGTACAGCGGCTGGTCCTGACCCGGGACGTTGATTCGCCAGACCACATCGTTGATGCCGCGACGAAGCCGGTCCGACACATAGTTCGCGGACACCGGCTCCAGGGAATTCCAGTCGAGCGAGCGAAGCCATGGGTTGCCGATGAAGCCGTGTATCAGGTCGCGGACGACTTCGCGGAATGAGAACACGAGCTTGTATGAGGCATCGTGGTCGCGGACTGTCGCAGGTGCATGATCACCGTCCAGTGTTCTCCCGGGATCGGCTACCCGGTGGCATATCGGATCGGGACGGTGGCGCAGGGTCGAATAGCAGTTAGCCTGCCCCGGCGAACGGGCAACCGAGCATCGCGCGGGAAGGCGAACGGGATAGCAGCCGGCGGACTGACTGGCGGGATAACACGCGGGATAACTTGCGAGATAACGAGCCGGAGAGTGGTCAGGATAGCGGTTCATGGTAGCGGTTCATATGGCAAGAACAACGAGGTTCGGCAGAGGCCAACGTCCCCATAAGTTGCCAGCCGATCGGCTACAACGCTTGCCAGAAATGCCGCTGTTTTAACAGGTGGCGACCTCTATAGGACGCGCGGCGAAGCACTGCATGCGCCGGGCGCTTCGGGCGATTGCGGCTGCCCGTTCCCTACCTCCTTCAGCGCCCGCGATGGCCCTCCTTAGACCGATCCATCTCCCTCCCACCGCCGTTAGTGGTAACCTCCGCTATTTTTAAAACGCATATCTGGTCTCTGAAAATATGACTTCGCCCGCTCCACTCCCGCCCTCTAGACTTGCTCCAGCCCAGCGGGACCGGCGCCATCCGGCCGCGACAAGCCAGCAACACGACTGGTTCGGGACATCCCAAACAAGGAGACAGACGATGAAGAAGGCGTTGCTCGCCCTTCTGGCGGCCTGCGGCATGGCCGCCGTCGCCCCGGTGCAGGCCGACACGGCCTGGCCTGCCAAGCCGATCCGACTGGTGATTCCGTTTCCTCCGGGCGGCGGCACCGATATCCTGTCCCGCCTCGTCGCCAATCAATTGACCCAGAGCGCCAAATGGACCGTGGTGCCGGACAATCGTCCGGGCGCCGGCGGCACCATCGGCATTGCCGAGGTCGTGCGCGCGGCGCCGACCGGCTACGAGCTGGTGATGGGCCAGAAGGACAACCTCGTCGTCGCCCCGTGGCTGTACAAGACGGTCAAGTACGATCCGAGCAAGGATCTGGTCGCGGTGACGCACGTCGCCTATACCCCGATCATGATCGTCGCGCCGGCCAATTCGCCGTTCAAGAACATCGCCGACGTAGTAGCCGCCGCCAAGCGCGCGCCCGGCTCAATCAAGTACGGCTCGCCGGGCAATGGCACGACCATTCATCTGGCCGCGGAGATCTTCAGCCAGGCGGCGGGCATCAAGCTGCTGCACGTGCCGTACAAGGGCTCGAACGCCGCGATGATGGATGCCATCGCCGGCAACGTGGACCTGATGGTGGCCTCGGTGCCGTCGGCCATGGCGCAGATCAAGGCGGGCAAGCTGCGCGCGCTGGCCGTGACCTCGGCCACGCGCAGCACCTCGCTGCCGGATGTGCCGACGCTGGCCGAAAGCGGCTACAAGCAGGTCGACGTCAGCACGTGGTACGGCATCTTCGCGCCGGCAAAAACGCCGCGCGAGGTGGTCGACAAGCTGGCCGCCGAGGTGAACAAGCAGCTCGCCACGCCGGCAATGATCCAGGCGATTCACGAGCAGGGCGCCGAGCCGAAGCTGATGTCGCAGAAGCAGTTCGCCGATCTGGTCCAGTCCGACTACAAGAAGTGGAAGACCATCGTGCAGGAATCCGGCGCGACGGTGGAATAACCCGCAGCGCAGCTTCGCCGGGCGTCTCGCCGACGCCTGCATGATCCTGGTGCCGCCGCCTCGCCGGCGGCACCGGCGCCCCATCTCTCCATCTCTCCATCTCTCCATCTCTCCATCTCTCCATCTCTCCATCTCTCCGCCTCCCCCGTTCCCCGTTCCCCGCCTCCCCGCACTGCCGCCGTTCCCGCACTGCCACCTTCCCCGCACCACCGCTCTCGCGCGCCATCCCGAGGCAAAAATCACTGACTTTGCCGGCCCCGCCGGCATCCGCCGCCCGCTCACCTATATTCCAGTGAATCGGTACACGCGAAACCGAGACGCCACGTACTGCCCGCTCCACCGCGGTACGCGAGTGCGGTCCGGGACGCAAGGCAAGGAGGCAAACCATGGCCACGCCCAACTGGAACATCGAGGGTCAGTATTACGAGACCTGCAACTGCGACTTCATCTGTCCCTGCCTGCCCGGACAACTGGCGGCGCCGCCCACCAAGGGCCACTGCATCTTCGCCATGGGCTTCCAGATCGAGCAGGGACGCTATGGCGAGGTTTCGCTCGATGGGCTCGGCTTTATCGTGCTGGGCTCGACGCCGGAGGAAATGGGCAAGGGCAACTGGTCCGTCGGCGTGATCGTCGACGAACGCGCCGATGCCTCACAGCGTGATGCGATCACCGCGATTGCCAGCGGCGCCGCGGGCGGGCCAATGGCGGCGCTCGCTCCGCTGGTCGGCTCGTTCGCCGGCGTGGAATCGGCGCAGATCCGCTTCGACCGCAACAGCCGCAGTTGGTCGGTCACCGCGCCGAACCTGGTCGACATGGCGGCCGAAGGCGTGATGGGCATCAATCCGAATGCGACCGAGCCGATCCATCTGGATAACACCGGCCACCCGGCAGCGGACCGCGTCGCGCTGGCGCGCCCCGCACGCAGCCACGTCCATGCGCTTGGCATGGTCTGGGACGACGACAGCGGCCGCAACAATGGCCAATATGCGCCATTCTCCTGGCAGGGGAGCCTGAGCCCGCCGGCGCGGTGCCGCTACCAGCCGGCGTTCGGGACAACGATCGGGACGGCGATGGAGACGGCGGTCGGGACGCCGCCCGGTACGGCGCATTGCGGCGGCGCGACCGGCTGTTCGGCTGGGCCTGCATGCTCGCCATAGCGGCGCTCGCGTGGGGCTATCTGATCCATCTGGACCGGTCGATGACCTCCACCGCGGATCACGACGCCATGATGGCCGGCATGGGCATGGGCAAGGACATGCCCATGCGGTGGACGGCCGCGGACCTGCTCTACACCTTCGCGATGTGGGTCGTCATGATGATCGGCATGATGGCGCCAGCCGCCGCGCCGGTGATGCTGGTCTACGCCGGGCTGCAACGCCGGCGCGAGAAGCGCAGGCTGCCGGCGACTGTGCTCTGCTTCGGGCTCGGCTATCTGGCCGTCTGGACCGGTTTCAGCGCGACCATGACGCTGGTGCAATGGGCCCTGCACGAGGCCATGCTGCTGTCGCCCACGATGGCGATGTCGAGCCGCGTGGCCGCGGGCGCGATCCTTTGCGCCGCGGGCCTCTACCAGCTGACGCCATGGAAGCGGGCCTGCCTGACCCACTGCCGCAGCCCGCTCGGTTTCCTGATGACGAACTGGCGCGACGGCAAGCGTGGTGCGTTGACGATGGGCATGCGGCATGGCGCGTTCTGCCTGGGGTGCTGCTGGGCGCTGATGGGGGTGTTGTTCGCTACAGGCGTGATGGCCCTGGTCTGGGTCGCTGCGCTGGCCCTGCTCGTGTTGCTGGAGAAGGTCGGGCCCGCCGGCCTGCAGTTGGCGCGCCTGTCCGGAATCGTGCTGATCGCAGCAGGCGCGCTACTGATCTGGCTTGCCGCGGCGCCGATGGCGGCCTGAACCCGCCTGACCGATCTGATGTGTCGGCCCGCGCCGTCGACCTGATCCGTTGGCCTGGTTGGCCAACCTGTCGCGGCTGTCGCTGTAGTGGCTATCGTCGCTGTCGTGGCCGGCGACGCCGGTACACTGCGGTATTCCCCCTCGGAGACCGCATCCATGCCCTCGCCGCGCACGCTCTATCCCGAAATCGAACCCTACGAGACCGGCACGCTCGATGTCGGCGATGGCCACGTCATCTACTACGAGCGTGCCGGCACGCCCGGCGCCAAGCCGGCGGTGTTCCTGCACGGCGGGCCGGGCGGCGGCATCTCGCCCGACCATCGGCGCCTGTTCGATCCCTCACGCTATGACGTATTGCTGTTCGACCAGCGCGGCTGCGGCCGCTCGACGCCGCATGCCGGGCTCGAAGCCAATACCACCTGGCATCTGGTCGACGACATCGAGCGGCTGCGCGCGCTGGCCGGCGCCGAACGCTGGCTCGTCTTCGGCGGCTCGTGGGGCTCGACGCTGGCGCTGGCCTATGCGCAGAAGCATCCTGAGCGGGTCAGCGAGCTGGTCTTGCGCGGCATCTACACGGTCTCGCAGGCCGAGCTCGACTGGTACTACCAATACGGCGTCTCAGAGATGTTCCCCGACAAGTGGGCACGCTTCCAGGCGCCGGTGCCCGACGCCGAGCGCGGCAACATGATGGCGGCCTACCGCAAGCTGCTGACCGGCGAGGACAAGGCCAAACAGATCGAAGCCGCGCGCGCATGGAGCGTGTGGGAAGCCGAGACCATTACGCTGCTGCCCGATCCGGCGATCGCCGCCAAGCACGACGAGGGCCATTTCGCGCTGGCGTTTGCCCGGCTGGAAAACCACTACTTCACGCACCGCTGCTGGCTGGAGGAAGGCCAGCTGCTGCGCGATGCGCACAAGCTGGCCGGCATTCCCGGCGTCATCGTGCATGGCCGCTATGACATGCCATGCCCGGCGCGCTATGCCTACGCGCTGCACCAGGCCTGGCCGCAGGCCGACTTCCATCTGATCGAGGGCGCCGGCCATGCGTGGACGGAGCCGGGCATCCTCGATCAGCTGATCGCCGCGACCGATCGCTTCGCCGACGCGCAAGCCCTCACTGCACGCGAATCTTCGCGGTCTTGACGATCTCGCTGTACTTCTTCAGGTCGTTCTGGATCTCGCTGGCGAAGGCCTCCGAAGTATTGCCCGACGGCACGATCCCCAGCGTCGCCAGCCGCTCGCGGGTATCGGGCATATTGACGACCGCATTGAGCTCGCGCGCCAGCTTGTCGACGATCTCCTTCGGCGTATTGGCAGGCGCCAGCAGCCCTACCCATGAGTCGCTGACGAAGCCGGGCACGCCCGACTCCGCCAGCGTCGGCACGTCCGGCAGCGACGGCACGCGCTTCGCAGCGGACACCGCGATCGCGTTGACCTTGCCGTTCTTCACGTATTGCTGCGCGCCGGCCACCGCGGTAAACAGCACCGGCAGCGTGCCCCCCGACCAGATCGCCCATGGCCTGTCCGCCGCCCTTGTAGGGCACGTGGACCATGTTCAGCCCGGTGCGCGCCTTCAGCAGTTCGCCGGCCAGATGCGGCGTGCTGCCGGTGCCGGCGCTGCCATAGGACAGGCCCGCCGAGGTGGTCCGCGAGTACGCCACCAGCTCGGTCAGGTTCCTCGCCGGCACCGACGGATGGGTGATCAGGATCAGCGCGGCATCGCCGATCTTGCTGATCGGCACGAAGTCCTTGACCGTATCGAACGGGACCTTGGCGAACACATGCGGGTTGATCACCATGGTGCCGTCGAAGCCGAGCAATAGCGTATAGCCATCGGGCGCCGCCTGCGCGGCCATCGCGGTGCCGATGTTGCCCGACGCCCCCCGGACGGTTGTCGACCACGACCTGCTGGCCGAGCCGCTGGCCCAGCTTGTCGGCGATCACGCGCGCGCTGGTGTCCGAGACGCCGCCGGGAGCGAACGGCACGATCAAGCGGATCGGCCGCGCCGGATAGTCCTGGGCCAGGGCGTTGGAGCCCGGCGCCGCGGCGAGCGCCAGCACGGCGGCCCCCAGCGCCTGAATCAGTTTGCGGCGTTGCATCTTGTCTCCTCCTGCTCGTTATATCGCGGGCCGTTGCGCCCGCGCTGCGCTACTCGGGGCGAATGCCGCCGCGGCGTGCCACTTCGGCCCACTTCTGCGTTTCGCTGCCGATGAACGCGCGGAACGCGTCCGGCGGGGTCAGCACGATGGCGGCGCCCTGGTCCCGCATCTGCTTGGCGACCGCTGGGTCGGCCGTGACCTCGCGCAGGTCGCGGTGGATCTGTTCGACGGTGGCCGCGGGCATGCCGGCGGGTCCGAACAGGCCATACCAGTTCAGCGACTGCACGCCATCGAGGCCGGCTTCCTTGAACGTCATCGCGTCGGGGAAGATCGGCATCCGCTCGTCCGCGGCAACGCCGATCACGCGCAGGTTGCCGCCGGTGACGTGCGGCAAGGCGGTCAGCACGCTGGTAAAGCCCGAGGCGAGATGGCCGCCGATGATGTCGACCATGATCTGCGCCCCGCCCTTGTACGACACGGGGATGGTCTGCAGCTTGCCGACCTGGCGCAGCAGCTCGCCGGTCAGGCGGGTCTGCCCCTCCGAATAACCCACGCCGAGCGGTTGCTTGCGCGCGGCCTCCACCAGGTCGTTCAGCGTCTTGTACGGGCTCGACTTGGCGACCACCAGCACCATCGGCGACACCGCCAGCCGCGTGATCGGCGTGAAGCCCTTGGCGGTGTCATACGGCAGGCTCTTCATCAGCACCGGATTGATCGCGTGGGAGCCGACCACCATCAGCAAGGTGTGGCCATCCGGCGCCGACTTGGCGACGTGGCCGGTGCCGATCACGCCGTTGGCGCCGGGGCGGTTCTCGACCACCACCGACTGGCCCCAGCGCTCCGACAGCTTCTGCGCCACCAGCCGGCTGACGATATCGGTGCCGCCGCCTGGGGCATAGGGCACGATCAGCGTGACGGGTTTGTCGGGCCATTTGGCGGCGGCGTGGCCCCAAGGCACGGCGGCGGCAAGGCAAGCCAGGCTCATCATGGCCGCGCGCATCCAGCGATGGTTCAGCATCGGTTGTCTCCTGTTGTGTTCGTTGTGTGTTGTGCTTGTTGTGCTCGGTGTGCTTGTTTTGCTTGTCGGGGCTTGCTGGGGCTGTGGCGTGAATCTGGACGGCGGACTCACGTCGGCGGGACAGCCCCGTATTGGCGCCGCAGCCATGCGCTGGATCGCCCGCCCAATGGACGTCCCAGCAGGGCCTCCGCGTAGCCGACCGCATCGAGCAGGCCCTCGAGCGCGATACCGGTCGCGAAGCCGCTCTGCTCCGCCATCAGCACCAGGTCCTCGGTCGCCAGATTGCCGGCCGCGCCGGGGGCGAAGGGGCAGCCGCCGATGCCGCCGACGCTGGCGTCGAAGCGCCGCACGCCCGCTTCGAGCGCGGCCCACGCATTGGCGGCACCGAGGCCGCGCGTATCGTGCAGATGGACCGCGAGCCGGTCGATCTCGATGATGTCGGCCAGCGCGGCAAAGCGCGCCTTGACTCCGGCCGGTGCGGCGGCACCGATGGTGTCCGCAATCACGATCTCCTGCGCACCGGCCTCGCGCATGCGCTGGTGCCAGCCGGACCACGGTGGAGAGCGGCACCTCGCCCTCGAACGGACAGACAAACGCGACCGCGATATAGGCTCGCGTGCGCAGGCCGAGCTCGCGTGCGTGGGCAAGCGTCTCCTCGCTGACCGCGGTGGCCTGCGCCAGATCCATATTGATGTTGCGCAGGTTCATGGTCTCAGTCGCGGACAGCACCACGGCGATCTCCGGCGCGCCAGCGGCATGCGCGCGCTCCAGTCCCTTGCGGTTCGGCACCAGCGTCGACAGACGCAGATCGGGCAGCTCCCCGCGCAAGCGGGCCACCACGTCGGCCGCATCGGCCATCTGCGGTACCGCGCGGGGCGAGACGAAGCTGGTCGCCTCGACGCTGCGCACACCGGACGCGGCAAGGCGGCGGACCAGCTCCAGCTTCCCTTCGGTCGAAATCGCCACGGCCTGGTTCTGCAGCCCATCGCGTGGCGCGACATCGGTGATAACGATCGTTTCCCGCTCCATCGTCGCCTCCGTCATGCGACCGCACGCGCGGCGCGCAATCGCTCCAGCCGATCGGCGTCGTAGCCGAGCAGATCGCGCAGCACGGCCTCGGTGTGTTCGCCGACCGCGGGCGGGCAGCTGTACGCCGGCGCGGCCGCGCGCGACAGCTTGACGGGATTGCCCGGCATGCGCACCGTCTCGCCGGTCTTGAGCTCCACCTCGACCACCATGTCGCGGTCGAGCACCTGCGGTTCGCGCAGCGCATGGGCGAAGTCATTGACCGGGCCGCACGGAATGCGGGCCTGGCGCAGCCGGTCGAGCCAATACGCCGACGACTCGCCGCGCAGCACATCGCCGATGATCGCGTCGATGCGGTCCTTGTCGGCGTAGCGGCCCGGCTGGCGCAGATATTCCGGGCGGCGCAACTCGGGATGGTCGATCACGCTCAGGAAGCGCTCGAAGAACGCATCGCCGATGCAGGCGATGATGATGTGGCCGTCGCGGGTGGGATAGGTGTTGTACGGCACGTGCACGAAATGGCTGTTGCCGATCCGCTCCGGCACGATGCCCGACATCAGATGCATCGTCGCCATGTAGTTCAGCAGCGAGATCTGCGCATCCAGCATCGAGATATCGACGTGCTGTCCCACGCCGCTGCGCTCGCGCTCGGCCAGCGCCGCCAGCACGCCGATCGCGCCGAACACGCCGCCGCCCAGATCGCCGATCGGAATGCCGCTGCGCACCGGCGGTCCATCCGCCATGCCGGTGATCGACATGCCGCCACCCATCGCCTGCACGACCTGGTCGAAGGCTGGCTGCTGCCGGTCCGGGCCGGTCTGGCCGAAGCCGGTCACCGAACAGGTGACGATGCGCGGATTGACCTGGGACAGTGCGGCATGATCGATCCCCAGCCGCTCGGTGACGCCGGCACTGAAGTTGTCGAACACCACGTCGGCATGCCGCACCAGATCCAGGAACACCGCCCGGCCGGCGTCGGACTTCAGGTCGATGCAGACGCTTTCCTTGTTGCGGTTCAGCGTCAGGAAGTAGGCGCCCATGCCGTCGCGCGCATAGTCCTCGCTCTCGGCCAGCAGCCGCCGCGTCCCCTCTCCGACGCCGGGCGGCTCGACCTTGATGGTGCGCGCGCCGAGATCGGCCAGCAGCATCGTGCCGTACGGGCCCGACAGCATGTGGGTCAAATCCACTACGGTGATATGGCTGAGCGCCTGCATTCTTTTCTCCGTCAGTAGCATGCGACTTGTTCCGCAAGCCCCATGCCACCTTTGCCAGGCGCCCTAACCGCTTGATTATTCGGAACTATTCATTCTGTTACTCGCGTTTCACTGTTTCATGAAACACTGGCGAGACATCGATGAAACACGGCGAAAGCGCGCGGCCTGAGCTTCGAGGCGGGACGAAACGCGCAGACCGCCGGCGAGGAGACCATGCGCAACACCCCGAACGACCGCGGCACCCGGCCGCGGCTTTGCTTCATCAGCTACAAGCACCTGAGCCGGTTCGCGATGACCGTGCTGGACGAATACGCGGACCGGGCCGAGATCGAGGTGGTCAACGCCTCGTTCGAGGCGGCCCTCGACGCCGCGCGCGAGCGCATCCGCGATGGCTCGACCGACGCGCTGATCAGCGCCGGCGCCAACGCCACCATCCTGCGCAACGCGGTGGTGGCGCCGGTCGCCACCATCAAGCTGTCCGGCTTCGACATCCTGCTGGCGCTGCTCAACGCGCGACGCATCTCGTCCAAGGTCGGCGTGGTGATGTACGGCGCGTGCATCCCGGAGCTCGATGCGGTGCGCGACCTGCTGAAGATCAAGGTGGCGCAGTACGCCTACCGCACACCCGACGAGGCCAGGCAGTGCTTTGAACTGCTGGCCCGCGACGGCTACGAAGTGGTGGTCGGCTCGAGCATCGTGGTGGAGCTGGCCGAGCAGTATGGCTTGCAGGGCCGCCTCGCCTACTCGCTCGGCGCGGTGCGCCAGGGCATCGAGGACGCGATCGAGCTGGCGCGTGTCGCCCGGCTCGAGGCGGGCCGCTACGAGCAGCTGAACGGCGTGCTGCACAACCTGCAGGAAGCCGTGCTGGCGGTCGATCGCGACAATCGCCTGATCGCGATCAATCCGCCGATGGAGAAGCTGCTGGGACGCGTGCGCGCCCGCTTGCTCGGCCAGCATCTGGACGACATCGAGCCGGCGCTGTCGCTGCAGAGCACGCTGGACAGCGGCCTGCAGGAGCGCGGCAGCGTGCTGCGCTACGCCCAGCGCGACTGGATCGCCAATCGCACCCCGATTCGCGAGCACGGCGATACGGTGGGTGCCGCCCTGACGCTCTACGACGCGCGCAATATCCAGGATGCCGACGCCAGCCTGCGCAGCCAGCAGCGCCGCCATCAACCGACCGCGCGCCATCGTTTCGACAATTTGATCGGAAGCAGTCCGTCCTTTCTACGGGCCTGCGCAACCGCCAGGCGCTTCGCGCGGACCGATCTGACCGTGCTGATCTCCGGCGAAAGCGGCGTCGGCAAGGAGCTGTTCGCGCAGGCCATCCATAACGACAGCAAGCGCGCCGGCAAGCCGTTCGTCGCCGTCAATTGCGCGGCCTTTCCGGAGGCGCTGCTCGAGAGCGAACTGTTCGGCTACGAAGAAGGCGCGTTCACCGGCTCGCGCCGCGGCGGCAAGCGCGGCCTGTTCGAAGCGGCCCACACCGGCACGCTGTTCCTCGACGAGATCGGCGACATGCCGGTCTCGCTGCAGACGCGGCTGCTGCGCGTGCTGCAGGAGCGTGAGATCGTGCGGCTCGGCGGCGGGGTACCGATTCCCGTCGACGTGCGCATCATCGCGGCGACCCACCAGCCCTTGCCGCAGCGAATCGCGGCGAAGCAATTCCGCCAGGACCTCTACTACCGGATCAACACGCTGCAATTGCGCCTGCCGCCGCTGCGGGAGCGCACGGAGGACATCGAAGCGCTGGCCGCCGTGCTGCTGCGGCGCAGCCTGGACCGGCTTGACAGCGGCCTCGACGCGGCGGCCTTGCTTGCGCCGCTGCGTGAGCGGCTGCTGGCCTACCGCTGGCCGGGCAATGTGCGGGAACTCGAAAACCTGTGCGAACGGATGGCGGTGTTCTTCTCGCAGTGGTCGCACGTCGACGCAATCGCGTTCGGCGAATTGCGTCACGACTGTCCCGAGCTTTATGGGTTGGATAGCGGGGGCTCGGATATTCGCTCGGATATTCGCTCGGACGTTGGCTCAGGCCCCGGCGCCAGCGCCGCGTCTCGCGCGCGGGTGCTGGAGGTGCTGGCGGCCTGCGGCGGCAACCGCCAGCAGGCCGCGCAGCGGCTGGGCATCAGCCGCGCGACGTTATGGCGATGGGTGAAGGAAGCGAGCGGGCAAGCCGCGCCGCCCATCGCACCCGACGACTAGCCTGACGACTCGCCTCACGACTCGCCTGACGACTGATCCGCCCCGTCAGACCTCGCCCATCGCCGGGTCGCTGACCGTATGCCGCCCGGTTTCCACCCGGCCGGCAAAGCGGCGATAGAAGGCCGGATCGCTGCTGCATGTCACCGCGAAGTCGTACCACTGGCCGCTGTCGGCCAGCGACCAGTGCCGCGAGGCCGTGCCGCCCGCGGCTACGTCGACCTGCCAGGGGCCGTCGGTGCGATAGGCCAGCGGCGCGATGGCGAACTGGCACGCGGCGGCGCCCGGATTGAGCAGGTCCACGTAGACGTCCCCGTTGGCGATGTCGTAGCAGACACGGATCTCAGGGGCGGCCTGCGCAGCGCCGAGCCGGTTCAGGTCGCCCTTGAAGTGCCGGTGGTAGCCGTTGGGACCGAGCACCCACAGATCGTAGCGGCCGAAATTGTCTGCCCCGGCGTTCCAGATGTCGGACAGCGTCTTGCCGGCCTCGACCATATAGCGGCGCGGAATGCGGTCCAGCTTGTGGCCATCGTAGACGTGGAACACGGCGGCCTGCGTACCGGTATTCGAGAACAGCAACTCCACCTGGCCCGACGCCTGGCCCGACGCCTGGCAGCGCGCGCTGGTATGCAGTTCGTAGGGCAGCGCGCGCGAAGGACGCGTGCCCGGCGCCTGCAGCGGCAGCGCCATGTCGCGCGGCACCGGCACGGCCGGCAGCCGCTGCTGCGCGGCGCGCAGCGCGTCGGCCGCATCGCGCGTGGTGCGGCCCGCCAGCGTCGGCAGCGCCTCGGTATTCGGCGTCTTGAAATTGAAGGCGCTGGTCAGGTCGCCGCAGACGGCGCGCCGGAAGGGGCTGATGTTCGGCTCCTGCACGCCAAAGCGGGCCTCGAGGAAGCGCAGCACCGAGGTGTGGTCGAACACCTGCGAATTGACCCAGCCGCCGCGGCTCCACGGCGAGATCACGTAAAGCGGAACGCGCGGTCCCGGCCCGTAGACGCGGCCGTCCGGCGCCGGCTGGCTGGTGCTGCCCTGCGGCGGCTGCTGCGTGAAATACTCCGGCGCCAGTTCTTCCTCGCTCAGCGTGGTCTTGCCGGCGTATGTGTTATCGGGATTGCGCGACGGCGCCGACGGCGAGGGCACGTGATCGAAATAGCCGTCGTTCTCGTCGAAATTGACGATCAGGACCGTCCGGCTCCAGACCTCCGGATTGGCGGTCAGCGCATCGAGAACTTCCTGCAGGAACCACGAGCCCTGCACCGGGCTCGAGGGCCCGGGATGCTCGCAGTAGATCGACGGCGCATTGATCCACGATACGTGCGGCAGCTTGCCTTCGCGCACGTCGCGCTTGAAGGCGTCGAGATACTGGTCCGGCCGGCTGCCCGGCAGCGTGTTGGCGACGCCCTTGTAGAGCGGATTGCCGGCGTTGTCGGTCGCCGCATCGTAGGCGTGATAAGGCAGCGGCTGGCCCGTATCGTTGTACGGTGCGCCGGGCGCACCGCCGCTCGACACCGGAAAGCCCGACGCCAGATTGGCGCGGCGGAAGGTCTGGAAGGCGCCGAGCATGTTGTCGCCCCACTCGTCCGGCATGTTCTGGTAGCTGATCCAGCTGATGCCGGCCTCTTCCAGCCGCTCGGCGTAGGTCTTCCACGTGTAGCCGATGTTCGCGTCCGACGGGATGCCGTTGATCGCATCCCACTCGTTGTTGACGAAGGCCACGTTCTGCGGCACCGGCCCGTTGGTACCGGTCAGATGGAAGGCCCGGTTGGCGTCGGTGCCGGTATGCATCGAGCAGTGGTAGGCGTCGCAGATCGTGAACGCATTGGCGAGCGCAAACTGGAACGGGATCTCCTGCTCCTTGTAATAGCCCATCGACGTGTCGGTCTTGGCGACCGGCCAGCGCGACATGCGGCCTTGATCCCAGGCCTCCTGGCTATCCTTCCACGAGTGCGGCGTGCCGGCGACGCGCTGCGCGTTGTTGGCGGTGCCGTCCAGATGGTAGGGCGTGATCACCGTGCCGTTGGCGCGCTCCTGCTGCCAGACCTTGCGGCCGTTCGGCATCGGGATCGTGATGCGGTCGCCGAATCCGCGCACGCCGCTCAGCGTGCCGAAGTAGTGGTCGAACGAGCGGTTCTCCTGCATCAGGATCACCACGTGCTGCACGTCCATGATGGTGCCGGTGGCATTGTTGGCCGGAATGGCCAGCGCGCGGCGAATGCTGGGAGGAAAGGCGGCGAGCGCCGCGGCCGAAAAGCCGGCGGCCGCGCTCGCCTGCAGGAATCTGCGGCGGGAGGTCATTTCTGTTTGTTGTTGTGGGCGGAGTCGGAGGGCTGTGTGCGGATCGCGCTCAGGGAGCGCAGCGCAGTTCCGGCTTGGGCGTCTCGGGGGGGCTTGGGCGTTTCGCCCGGCTTGTCGTCGTCGCCGCCGCAGGCGGTCAGCACGGCGGTGGTCAGAAGAACGGCCAACAGCGCTCTCGTCATTCTCAGGGCTTGCATTGGGACCTTCGCTGGCGTGGAAAGAAGGGGGGAACGTTTTTTCCGGCTTCGGAAAATCCCGCCAGCCTAGTGCGCGTGCATGACGGCACTGTGACCCGACGCAGAACGCGAGCACTGTTGCGAATTGGTGCTTGTCATCGCGGCGTCATGGCGCTGACATCGCCGTTCGGTACGGTGCCGGCTTCGGCTGTCCGGCGCCCCGCTGCCTCGGGCGCCGGCGCCAATGGTTTCCCGATCGCCGCCCTGCCGGTACCATCCCGCCATCCCAGCCGCCTTTCGCCATGCCATCGAACAGCCGTCGTCAATTCCTGAAGATCGCCAGCACCGGCGCCGCCGCTTCCGCCACGCTCGCCGCGTTCCCGCCCGCGATCCGCCGCGCCCTTGCCATCCCCGCCAATAACGCCACCGGCACCATCCGCGATGTCGAGCACGTCGTGATCCTGATGCAGGAGAACCGCTCGTTCGACAACTATTTCGGAACGATGAAGGGCGTGCGCGGCTTTGGCGACCGCTTTCCCATTCCACTGGCCGGCGGCCGCAACGTCTTCGAGCAGACCTACACCGAGAACGGCGTCAGCCGCATCGTGCTGCCCTACCACCTGGACAGCAGCGCCGGCAACGCGCAGCGCGTCAGCGGCACGCCGCACAGCTATCCCGATGCGCAGGACGCGTGGGACCTGGGCCGCATGAACCAATGGCCCACGTACAAGGAGCCGCATTCGATGGGCTTCTATACCGAAGCCGAACTCGATTTCCAGTACGCGCTGGCCAACGCCTTCACGATCTGCGACGCGTACTTCTGCTCGTTCCATGGCGGCACGAATCCGAACCGCCTGTTCCACTGGACCGGCACCAACGATCCGACCGGCGCGATGGGCGGCCCGGTGATCGACAACCGTGGCGATTCGCTTGATGCGACCAGCATCAGCTACCGCTGGACCACGTATCCGGAACGGTTGCAGGCCGCCGGTGTCAGCTGGAAGGTCTATCAGAACCTGCCGGACAACTTCACCGACAATCCGCTGGCGGGTTTCAAGCAATACCGCGATGCCAACGCGGCGCGCGGCAATCAGCCCAATGGCAGCCCGTATCCGCCGTACACGCCGGCCGACGAATCGATCAGCCCGCTGATCAAGGGCATCGGCAACACGATGCCGGATGGCGGCTTTCTGCAGGCACTGAAGGACGATATCGCGGCGGGAACGCTGCCGCAGGTGTCGTGGATCGTGGCGCCGGCCACCTACTCCGAGCATCCCGGGCCATCGAGCCCGGTGCAGGGCGCCTGGTATACGCAGGAGGTGCTGAACGCGCTGACGGCCAATCCGGAGGTCTGGAGCCGCACCGTGCTGCTGATCAACTTCGACGAGAACGACGGCTTCTTCGACCACGTGCCGCCGCCCTGCGCGCCCGCGTTCGACAACGGCACGCTGGCCGGCGCGTCGACGGTGGCGACCGACGGCGAATATCACACCGACGGCAAGCCCTATGGTCCCGGCCCGCGCGTGCCGATGTATGTGGTATCGCCATGGAGCCGCGGCGGCTGGGTCAATTCGCAGGTGTTCGACCACACGTCGGTGCTGCGCTTCCTCGAAGCCCGCTTTGGCGTGATGGAGCCGAATATCAGCGCGTACCGCCGCGCGATCGCCGGCGATCTGCTCTCGGCGTTCAACTTCGTCAATCCGAATACCGAGACGCTGCCGGCGCTGCCGACGCGGGACAAGACCAGCGCCGATGCGATCCGCACCGCCCAGGGCCAGTTGCCGCAGGTCCCGCTGCCGCCGACGACCGCGCAGCAGCTGCCGGCGCAGGCGACCGGAACCCGCCCCTCGCGCGCGCTGCCATACGAACTCCACGTCAGCGGCCGGGAAGATGCCAGTGGCCGCGCGATGTGGCTGCTGTTCAGCAATACCGGAACGGCGGCGGCGGTGTTCCACGTTTACGACCGGCTGCATCTGGACCGCGTGCCGCGCCGCTACACCGTCGAACCGGGCAAGCAGCTCGATGGCCGCTACGACGTCTTTGCCGGCGACGAAGGCCGCTACGATCTGTTCGTACTGGGACCCAATGGCTTCCATCGCAGCTTCCGCGGCGACGTCAGCACGCTGGGCACCGCGGGTGCCAGCGCGCCGGAAATCCGCGTCTGCTACGACATCGCCAACGCGGCGGTCTACCTGACGATGATCAACGCCGGCGCCAGCGCCTGCACCTTCACCGTGGTGCCGAACGCCTATCGCAACGACGGCCCCTGGACCTTCGAAGTCCCGGCCGGCAAGCAGCTGGACCAGCACTGGCCGGTCGGCTCGCAGGGCAACTGGTACGACTTCACGGTGACCACGCAGCAAGGCAGCTTCCGCCGCCGTTTTGCCGGGCGGATCGAGACCGGCAAGGACCTGGTGTCGGACCCGGCGATGGGCGAACGCGACTGACGGGGCCGGCGGCGGAGCTTGGCTTAGCGACGGGCTTAGCGGCCGGGTTAGCGGCGGCTTGTTGGTGAGGTTGGGGCTGAGCTTGGTGCGACCTTGGTGACGTGACTCAGCTGCTGCGGCGCTCCCGCTCCGCCCGCAGCTTTTCGTAGTACGCCCGCTTGGCCGCATACATGCGCGCGTCGGCCTGCTTGACCGTATCGGTCAGGCGCTCGCCGACCGCGCAGGTGGCCGCGCCGATCGCGAAGTTCAGCGCCGCGCCCGGATAGAACTGGTTGTTCAGTTCGACGACCTGCTCGATCTGCGCGACGATCGAGGCCGTGGCATGCTCGTCGCGGTCCGGCAGCAGCACCATGAACTCGTCGCCGCCGACGCGGGCGATGCAGAAGCCGTCGCCGACCGCCTTCTTCAGGGCCTCTCCCGCACGGCGCAGCAGCGCATCGCCATCGCCGTGGCCAAGGTTGTCGTTGATCTGCTTGAGTCCGTTCAGATCCACGGCGATCACGCTGACCGGCCACGGACCCTTGCGGCCGAGCCGCGCCAGCTCATCCTCGTAATAGGCGCGGTTGTACAGCTTGGTCAGCACGTCGTGCTTGCCGAGGAATTCCACGTAGGCCTCGGCCTTCTTGCGCGCGGTGATGTCGGTCAGCGACACCAGCACCTGGTCCCATTCGGCCTCGTGCCCGGGGAATACCGACCACTGCATGTACACATCGACCTGGCGGCCGTCCAGCGCATAGTTGACGACCTCGCGCTGCTGCCACAGCTTCTCGTTCCACAGATCGACCAGTTGCTCGGCGAAGTGCTGCTGCATGTCGTCGCGGAACACGTCGCCCAGCCGGGACAGCAGCACCGGCTTGGACGGCGCGCTGAACATCAGCAGGGTCTGCTGGTTGACGTCGATCACGCGGATTTCCTGCATGCAGCGCGCGATGAAATCGGGATGGACGTTCAGGAAGGTCCGGAAATCGGTAATGCCGGCGGCGCGCACCTCGTCGAGCAACACCTTGACGGCGCTGAAGTCCTCGACCCACAGCGACACCGGCGAGTGCTCGAACAGCCCGAGCGCGTATTGCCGGCTATTGCGCAGCTCGCGCTCGGCGCGCTGGCGCTGCGTGATGTCGTCGATCGACAGCAGCACGCGGTCCCAATGCTGCTCGTGACCCAGCAGCACGCGGCCGGACAGCTGGATATCGAGACGCTGGCCATCGAGCGTGTAATTGACCGATTGGCCGCCGAAGACGCCGCGGCCTTCCCATAGGTCCACGAGTTCCTCGACGTGCTGCTGGAACATGTCGTCGCGGAACACCTTGTCCAGATTTCCGACCAGATCGGCGAGATCCCGGGCGCCGTAGAGCTCCAGCGTGCGGCGGTTGACATTGACGATGCGCATCAGCGACGAACAACGGGCAACCTCGTCGGGATGGTCATGCAGGTAGGCGCGCAGATCGGTGACGCCCGCGGCCCGCAGGCCATCGAGATGCCGTTTCAGGTCGCTATAGTCTTCGAGCCACAACGAGACTGGCGCGAGATCGAACAGGTTTTGGTAGTCGTCGACGGTCGACGCGCTGCTTTCGGCCTTCAAGGCGGATTCCTCTGTTTCCAGGCTGGCGTGGCGCTCGCAACCGGGCCGGATGGGCCGGCTGTGCTGTGCTTGCTCTGCCCTGGCAAGCCACGCAAAGCCCGTAGCATAGGGCACCACGCCCCGGATGGGAAACCCGCCATCGTGGAGGGGTTCAGGTTCCGTCGATCTTGAAGCCGATGTCCTTGATGAACTTGCCCCACCGTGCATGATCGGTCTTGATCTGCGTGGCAAAGGCCTCTGGCGTGACGGCCTGCGGCGGCAAGACGCCGACGCCCGCCAGCCGCTTGTGATAGGCCGGGTCGGCCAGCACCTTGCGCACAGCTGCCGATACCGCCTCGACGGTGTCCTTTGGCATGGCCTTGGGACCGAACAGCGCGAAATAGCCGCTCAACTGCTCCATCTCGGGAAATCCCAGTTCCCGGAACGTCGGCGAGCCGGGGGCGAGTTCGGATCGCTCCGGAATCGTGGTCGCCAGCACCTTGGTCTTGCCCGCCTGATAGAGCGGCACGCCCGTGGTCAGCCCGTCGATCATCAACGGCACCACGCCGCCGACCAGATCCTGCGTGGCCGGCGCCGAGCCCTTGTACAGCACCGGCTCGATATGGGTGCCGGACAGCCGGTTGAACAGCAGCGGCCCGAAGTGCGACGACGTTCCCGGCCCGTACGACGCCGAATGCAGCGGCTTGCCGGGATTGGCCTTGGACCAGGCGATCAGTTCCTTCAGCGTGGAGAACGGCGCGTCCTTGTTCGCCACCATCACGACCGGCGCCTTGCCCAGCTCCGCCAATGCGGTCAGATCGGTCAGCGGGTCGTACGGCACGCGGTTGATATGAGCACCCGAGGTCGCCGACGAGCCCAGCGTGACCAGCAAGGTGTGGCCGTCGTTCTTCGCGCGGATCACGTCCTGCGTGGCGGGGATCGTCGCCCCGCCCGGCTTGTTTTCCACGACGACCGACTGGCCGATGACCTTCGTGAAGTAATCGGCGAACAGGCGCGCCACCACGTCGGTGCCCCCGCCCGGCGGGTAGGCGACCACCAGCCGAATCGGCCGGCTCGGCCAATCCGCCGCCCATGCGCTTGGCGCCAGGCCGGTTGCCGCGAGCGTCGCGGTGGCGCAGGCCGCCGCGCCGAGGAACTGTCGTCGATCCATGCTGATGTCTCCGGCTGTTGTTTTGGGGTCCGCTTTGGGGTCCGCTGCTGCCGGTCCATCTTAGTGGCTGTTCCAGCCCGCGACACGTTGGGGTTTTCCGCCATTTTCCGCACTGCAGAACGAACGGCGATGCAGGCGCGGGCGCGTCGGCTCAGGTTCCGCTTTCCTGATCGGGCACGAGCTTGATCGTCAGCGGCGCGAGCGCGGGGCCGGACAACACGCTGCCGTCCGGCGCGAAACGGCTGCCGTGGCAGGGACAGTCCCAGCTCATTTCGACAGCGTTCCAATGCACGATGCATTTCATGTGCGTGCAGACGGGCGATACCGCGAACAGGCGCCCCGCGGGATCGCGATAGGCCGCGACGCGTTCGCCCTCCAGTTCCGCGATCGCGGCGTTTCCGGGTGCGAGACTCTGCAGCTGCTCGTGCTGGCGACGCGTCAGATAGTCCTGGATCAGCGCCTTGCCCATGCTGACCACTTCCTCGGCGGTCCCCTTCGCCGATTTCACCGCGGTCAGCCGCGTCGCCTTGTAGAGCTCGCTCCAGCGGTTGTCGACGCCGAGAAGCTGGTCCGCGATGATGGCCGCGGCCAGCGTGCCGTAGGTCAGGCCGTCGGTCGCGAAGCCCGTCGCAATGTAGCTACCGAAGGCGTCCTTGCCGATATAGGGCAAGCCATCCGGCGACGGGGGAGTTCTGTGCCGACCAGCGAAAGGCAATCTGCCGAATGCCGAGGCGCTGCCTTGCCGATTCTTCCAGCTTGCCATGGCCGCTGCCGCGTCATGCTGACCGGTCTTCGCTGTCTGGCCGACGCAGACGAGGTAGTTGCCCTGCGTGGTATCGAGCCCGCGCACCGACAAGCGCTCGCTGCCCTCGGCGTAGAAGATCCCCACCGGAAACGAATCGCCGTCCAATGGTGCCGCCAATCCGTACTCGCGATGCGGCACCATGCCGGCTTGCATCAGATGGAAGCCGCTCGGCGAATGCGTGGCGAGCACGATGTGCTGCGCCTTGACGCTGCCCCGCTCCGTTCGGAGCAACTGTTGCGAGCGGTCGATTTCGATCACCGGAGAGCGCTCGAAGATGCGGCAGCCATTGTCGGCCGCATGCCGGGCCAGCGCGAGCACGTAGGCAAGCGGATGGAACTGGGCCTGCTGCTCGAGCACCAGCGCGTCGCCGTGGGCATGCGGCAAACCGGGCGGCAAGGTCCCTTCCCTGCGGATCGCAAGACCCGCGGCCAGCGAGGCCTCGAACTCCGCCTCGATCCCATCGCGCGCGTTGGCCGACGCCGGATAGCGGACCAGCGGGCAACGCCGGAAGGCGCAGTCGATGCCCAGGCGATGGACATGCTCCTCGACCCAATCGACCGCTTCCGCGCGCGACTGCGTGACCTGCCGCACGACATCGTCGCCCCACTTCTGCCGGAGCGCATGCAGGCCGCTGCTGACCGTTGCGTAGAGATTGCCGGTGGAATTGCCGGTATCCCCGACGCCCAACCCATTGGCCTCCAGCAGCACCACGCTGCGGCCCGCTTGCACGAGTCGCCAGGCGAGGCTGACACCGGTAATGCCGCCACCGACGATCGCGATATCGGCCTGGATGTCCTCGACGAGCAATGGCCAGCCCGTGGGATTTGCGGTGCCACGCCAGAGTGAGGTTGTCATGTCGGGTCTCCTTGCGGCGTTGTCGGTTTCGGCCCTCCGCTCAGGCCTTGCCTGCGTTCTCGCGGTCGAGGCGCGCCATCACGCCTTGCACGATCCGGTCGCAGCGCACGCCGCCAAACTCGTACAGATCGCGGCCGGCAAGATCGATCTCGCGAACGAGCGCTTCCCGCAGCAGGCTGCGCGCACGGAAATGCCGGCTGCGGACGGTGGCCTCCGGAATATCGAGACACTGCGCGGTCTCTTCCACGCTCATTTCCTCGACCTCGCGCATCACGAAAACGAGACGGAACGTCTTGGGCAATCGGTCCAGCTGACGCTCGATCAGTCCGCGCAATTCGGTACGCGCGAACGCCCTGTCCGGTGCATCGTCGTCGGGTGCGGGATAGTCGTGCTCCATAGCGTCATCCCCCGGATGAAGCCACCATCGGAATCACCTTCTCGCGTCGTGCGTGGCGTCGCAACCGACCGAGGCATTGATTCAGTACCAGCCGCGACAGCCAGGTCGCCAGCGCCGCGTCGCCGCGGAACTCTCCGATCGCGCGATAGGCCGACAGATAGGCCTCCTGCAGCGCGTCTTCCGCCTCCGCATCGTCACACAGCGCCGCGCGCGCCAGGCGGTACAGACGCCGGTTGTTCCGCCGGATCAGCAACTCGAAGGCGGAACGATCGCCCGCCGCGATACGTCGGGCCAGCTCCTGGTCTTCGCCATGAGGCTGGCCGGTAGCGGGCGTCGTTGCACTGGAAGGGATCATCGCTTGCGAATATCCAGAACCGCCTGCATGGTCGGATGGAGCGTGCAGACGTAGGGCACCGATCCATCGCCCTGCACCACGTGCTCCCATGACGCACCGGGTGCGATATGGCCGGAATCGAAGGTCCTGCCGTCCGCCGACGTCGCGGTATGCGGCACGATATCCTGATTGACCCAGACGACGCGATCGCCGCGGTGCACCATCAATGTCGAAGGACGAAATTCCATGCCCTCGATGGTGACAATATAGGTCGCCGCACCGACCTCCGTGCCGCCAAGGATCGCCGCCATCACCAGCGATCCCAGAATGGTCCCCCGGCTCCAATTCATGGCTTCTTGTTCGTCTTCGCGTTCTTGGTCTTCGGCAGCGAGGCTTGCAGATGCTTCGCATGCTCCAGATGCGCGACGAACGCCGGCCGCACCTTGACCAGCAGGGCCTTCAACTCGGCATTGCTCGCGCTCGGCACCAGGGTCTTGTCCAGGGCATTGAGCACGGCCTGGTGATAGTCGACCTCCTGATCGACATAGGCCTTATCGAAGGCCTCCCCCTTGAGCCGCTTCAGTTTGGCGATATTTGCTTCCCCCGCCGCGCTTCAGGGTCTGCGCGGTCGGGTTGTCTTCGGGCTTGAGATCGAGCTTTTTGGCCAGGTCCATTGCGGACTTGTTGACGCTGGAGTGGTCGGTGACCATCAGCTCCGCGAACTCCTTCACCTCCTTGGACTTCGCCTTTGTCCGCGCCAGCTCGCCGGCGTCGATGTCGACTTGATTGGCTGTGACGACGATGGCCGCGATCTGAGCGTCGTTGGGGGACTGGGCCCAGGCGATTGCCGCGGCGCAGCATAGGGATATGGCCGTCAGGATGTGTTTCATGTCATCGCTCCTCCATGAAGTGGACTCGGTCGCCGCGGCGCTGGGGGGCGTGGGCGAGCGGGTTCTTTCATGGGGATGGATGTCATGAGGGGCGGCGGCGTTCCGGGGAAAATTGCCGTTCGGCCATGCTGCGCTTGCTCGCGGATAGGCGCCCTACTCCAGCCATTTTATGTTTCAGGTGCGTCAGGGTTCACACCTGATCATCCCGGTACTTTTAATGGATACCACGGTGCTCGATTCCATCAATTCATTCCTGATAGTCCTCGAACTCCCTTGCACCAACTCGACTCAGCCTCACCGCAATTGATTCCCAATCGTCGCCCTCACTGTTTGCGATTTAGCGCTCAATATGCGTTTTGATGACATTGTAGTTATAGATATCAACGATCAACATATGCCTACCCCAGAGCGGCCCTTGAGCAGTGCACTGCGATTTTAGCCAGTTGGGAGTGCAGACCTGGATGTCGAACGTTTCCGCTCTTCTTTCACCGAACGGGCCAACGTATGCTCGAATCCATGTGCCGAAGCTGGACGCACTTCCATCGAACGGATGATTCCGTTCGATTTCCCCAATGCCCTGACCATCCATCGCCAAAAGAGAGTCCGATGAGATGCCGCACTGGCGACCTCACCGATCGAGCCATCACGCAACCTCGACCATCGGGCTTCTACGCCATTCCGCCAAATAGCGCCTACACGAGTTCGCCCCAGAATCCCCTAAGGGGCGGCTCGGGAGCAATTAAACGCCATAACTCCCCAGTGATCTTGCACCGATACCAATGCTCTTCCACCCCGAATATGAGATCACTACTCGGCTGGCTTACTGAAACCGGCTCAACCAACCCAGCATCTACTTGAGCCTCAAGCCACACGCGGAAGCGCCCGTACTCGCCCGGTGACTCGAACCCATGGATAGCTTCCCAGTTACGCGAACTCATTGCGTCCTTATCCTCGGTGAATCAGTTATAACGTTGGGCAAGACGAATTGACGCGGAGCTCATGCAAGAATTGATGCTGATCCATTTGAATGTAGGTCATCTTTTATCCGGTGCATCGCGTTGCGTAGCCACTAGGCCTCTCAATGCCGCAATGGCAGCTTCAATTTCGGTGGCAAACATAGATAGATTATCGCCGCGGTATAGCGCTATCGCGCGAACTTGTTCCAGCGATAACCAATGTTCATGGAACTCCGTGCGCCAGTGAAATGGCAAACTGGAAACGGACGACAACAGTCCCTCCAACACATCAATTAGATGCTTCAGTGAGATCCTATGATCCGTGTAGTCAACAAGGAAATCACGCATCAGCGCCAACTGGCGCTCCTCGCATTCGCCCATTTTTGATGTGGCTCATTATAGATCGAATATAGAGCTCATTAAAATTTCGCTTTACAGCTGGTCCGGCCGAGGACCGCCAATCCGGACGAATAGGAACCGCGCGCTCGTCCACCTCTCACAAACAGCGAAGAAGAAAGCGACGTCATCGCAGACCTGCCTTCGGTCGAACACGAGTGCCAGTCTTCCGGTAACACCAGAAATACTAACCTCGGTCGATGCCAAGCTTAATTCTGTTGCCAAATTGATTTCTACTCAGACCGGATCAATCACCAGCGGCACTTGATCGCGGACTCCAAGGTGGTCAGCTACCACCACCGAGGGAACTCTGTGAACCGCGCTTTCATATGGGACAAATCCTCAGCATCAGCAGGAAATCGACATGCCACTGTTGTGACAGCCCCGTCTAAAGCGGTCTTTTTTTATCTCCCAAAAGGCCTCAAATTTTTGAGATCCTGCTTGAAGCGCAACAACAAAACTACCACTGATGTCCGTAAGCCTGGCGGGATTTTCTTGGATGCCGCCTAAGGCAACCACGAACGAGTCCCATGAGGCGCATTCGAACCAGAAGCTGCCGCAATACTCGAGCCGCCCCCCCGAGCTGTTCCACGCAAAGGAGAACATTCGCCTTCATTGAAGGTACGTGCTCGTCTATCGCCACAACGTCAAGCTTCAATTGGAAGGGCCTTTTGATCGTGACTTCCATACGTACCTTATTTTCGAGTAGAAGGCTTACCCGCCGCTGTTGTGACGCACGGCTGACGTTGGCCCGGCAGATGATATTTAACGGGCAGCCGAGGTAGCCTTATGTTCATCGAAAAGACCTAAATTTCCGCTTTTCCAGTTCAAACGTGCCTGATACAAATTAAGTACATTTCCTCCACCCGTGTACGTTGGATCTGCGGACTGCACAGGATCATCCTCCCAGCCGCATACCTCACAAATCTCATAACCGCCTGGCTCTCCGATCGTTAGTTGACCGCAACAATGGCATTGGTACGCCTCGCGATGTTCAGTTGGTTTCATTTTCGCCTCTTCCAGCATTCAATTCTGTCCCTTGCCTGAACATTGTCTTAGGTGCCCGTCAGCGTTCTGGCCGTTATAGATATTCAAAGTAGGTCCATCATCAAACAACAACGCGCCATCATGCGACGTCAGATCGGCGCCCACGATCTTCCCGCCCACGAGGATTCCACCAGTTCCAGGCCTTAGGGGCAAAGCCCTCACTTTGAGCCGTAGTTTTTAAGTAAGGCATCACGCCACTCAGGAACGAGAGAGCTATATGGGAAAAGAGGAGCATTGCCGCCGTCAATCAATTCATCTATTGGTCTTGCCCCAAGACCCTCCAATTGAATACGACATAAAGCAGCATGTCGAAATGAAGGAAAAGCGATCATCGCAATATCATTTTCCCTATCAAAATAGAAACACCACCCACCCACGTCAGATGCTGCCACATATCGATCAATCCCATATGCCCATGTTTCCCCAGCACCACCATTCTCAAAGAAGCTCTTATACCGAGATTCACAAACTGCTTTATCTATAAAGATATTTTCACCCTTACTAAACGCACGCCCTTGTGCTACATCGATATTATGGATGCATGTTACCTTTGCCGCCTCCAAGCCCATAAGGTCTACCACAATGCTCGCAAACATCGGGGCGAAAAAGATACCCGGATTCAAAAAAAGAAAACACTTCCATTCATCTTTGAATATCTTTTTCCGGTAGTTGCCCATCGGGATGGACAGCGCCTAACGCATTCGCGTATGGCCGTTTAAAAATATCGTTTTCTTTATCCACCATCTCTCGACTACTTCAATTGGCATCCCAAGAGAGAATTTTTGCCTTCACCCCGCCGCGCCCAATGTAATGAACGCCGCTCGCACCAGTACTACATATATGGCATAGCCCCAGCGCGGGCCGTTCGTCACTAGCGAAAGGTCCTCGCCGGGCTGCTCAAAACAGGCACCAGCCTTCATCGATAATTCAAGTCAAGCCCAAATTCGCGCCAAGCGCGCGAACGAATGCTTCCTTCTCACCATACTCGTCAGCAACTTCTTCAAAGCAGCTCAGCAGAGCCAAGCGCTCCCTTTCAGATATCAACTGAAGTTCACTGGCCAAACGCTCCATCGCTTGTACTGCGGCGTCCGGGTCGATGGGACGCCCGTCGGAGAGCTCCAGGAATAGTGCGAAATCAATTATCGCCTTTCCGATATGCCTACTTAGCATTTGGTACTGGCTTCAGGCTGATATCAGTACCGGAAGCCATCTAGCGTCCGGCCGCCAACAGACGGATTAAGCCGTCGACGGGTCGTACACAAGCAACTGCCTCGCATGCTCCAGATGCGCGACGAAGGCCGGCCGCCCCTTAACCAGCAGGGGACTCCCGTCGCCGCCCCGCCGGAAGGCGTAAAGCCCCAAGGTTAAGCTAATCCGCTAGTCCCATCTTCTTGCGGCATTAATCCACGTGCTTGGCCATGGCAACTGCTTGCCGAGCAGGGTAGCCCCCAGTTCGTGGGCAACTTCAAGGTCGTCATGGCTCCAAATAGACGCCAACATCTTGGCAGCCATCTTTTGCAATCTTCCACGACGAATACGACATACATCGTCCGATCGGCAATGGAGGCAATAAAGTTGCGAGCCACAGCAAAACTCTCTTCGATATTCGTTCCTTCATACGACCAGTTATCGTAAGCTGACTTGAACCGATTGCCATCCATCAGTCGATAAACATCGCCGCCGAGTACCCGCCACCTTTGCTGACAAAATAGCTCCAGCGCAGCGTCTGCGTCGCGAAGCGGAAGAGCCGCCTCGTCTAAACCATTGTCGGTGAGGCTTCGCCCGCTTCTGGCATACAGTTCGAGAATTTTCGATATTGTCATGGCTTACTATCAACACGAGCAGTCGGTGGCATATTGTGCTGTCAGCAGGAACGCTTATCGGACCCATGGTCGACAACGGCAGTGATTAGGTTCACGCGCAAACCTTGCACACGGTATCCCGCTCTACGTCCCTACGCCGGGCACGCCCGAAGGCTTGGTTGAGAAGGGTCAACTTAGTAAGGTTGCAGTGACCAAGTATCCAACAAACACCACAGCCGCACCGACCAATACGCAATAGATGACCTTTTCTGCCGCATTCATCCGTTTCCATTGCTCTGGCGACGGCCCTCCTCCTACTGCCGGCATTTCCTCCTCCTTGCTCAAGGCAATGCGGTATCCAGAATGATGAACCCGGTCAAAGGCGGGGGGCATGAGAATAGATATCGGCATCGCGATTTTAAACTAAACCCAAAATATGACGCGCCGAATCTAGAGCAAATCTCTTTCTGTCTATCCACAATATTCTGTTTCATTTTTCCCTGGATTGCGCATCGGTACGCGCAAGTTCGCCGGCGTCGATGTCGACTGGGTTCGCCGTGACTACGATGGCGCCAATTTGGGTGTCGTGTGGAGCTTGCGCCCAGGAGATTGCCGCGATGCGGCATAGAGTTGGGGCGGTCAGGACGTGTCTCACCTCATCGCTCTTCCGCTAAAGGTACCCAGTCACCGTGGCGCCAGAGGGCGCGGGCGATCCGGATTCTTTCATGCGGATGGATGTCGCGAGAGGACTTCGGCCCTCGATCGATCTCGTATCTAGGTCCCAACGTCCTTTCCACCGTGCCGTCTCGCCTCTCTCTAAGCCGATTTATTTTCATCGCCACCTCATTTTATTGCGCGGGCGAATTGTTGGCTATTCGTAGCTTGGCTCCGATCAATGTTGGTTCCCTTCAGTGCGACTCCCACTCGCTCAGCCCGAAGCTGAAACGGTCGAAAGTAATGCCGTGCGTCAATCCAGCCGTAGCCCGCACCAACCGCGCCGGCCATCATCAGCTTGCCGAAGTTCAAGCCTTGTCAGGAGGCGACCTGGCTTACAGCACTGCTCACCCAGCGCTAGGCCGGGTTCGCGTCAATATTCCTTACTCGATGACAATTACCAACCGTTAAGCGTCGAAGCGGTAATGACAAATACATCATGCACGGCACCTTCAGAGCGTACAACCTCAGCCGCTAAGCGATTGTTACGTCTAGCAGCATTGGGAGCCACCGGTGGTTCATCTCCGTCCCAAATACAGTCGATCCTTGCCTCGAATCCGGGTTCATGCCATATCCCGCCTTCGACCCGTGCGATAACCAGCCCATACTCAATAGCTTTCTCGAAACCTGCCACTGCTGCGGCAGTAGACAGCTTTCCATTTGATTCGACCGCCAGGAACCCAACCCTGGTCATTCCGGCCATTTACCTGGACGACTTCTCCGGTTCAGTCACTCACCGCAACGTAGCCGGTCTTGGACCCGTAGACTGACGCAGTGTCATTTCTCGGAAGCCCGTCCCAGACGGAACAAAGGCCTATTCCTCCACTATATTGCCGCTATCATCCTGGAAAACATAAAAGCCGCTGAAGAGATCATTGGGCCATTCATCGTCTGTCAAGGAACATGCTTCCAGTTGGCAAATTTTCCCGTCATCTCCTAGCCAGACAATGAAACTGACGAGGCCCTCTACCGGCTCCCCTCCTCCTCGCGTTGATGGCGGGTGGATATTGCTTTACCGGAAGACCATTATCCTCGCGTGGAACGCTGACAGGATTCGCCGCTCTTGCACAGCTGAAGTCCGTCATAAAACCACGGCCCGTCGAGCGCCGCTCCGACACGGTCAGATGCGGTATCTGAGCTCGCATTCCAACGATCCAGTCCGCCTCGCCCTGCAAGGCGAGTCTCATAACTTTTAGTTCAAACGGTTCCGGTGTGTTGTTCATATCATATGGGAACAAATGGGCACTTCGGGTGAGCTGTGTTTTCCGAGAAGGTTCCTATTTTGAGTGACCCATTGACGGTACTATAATATTTCTTCCATGACCCCATAGCCAACAATCCTATCCAATTCAAGGACTTCGAACGACTCCCCCAGCCTTAACCCCACCCTTAATACACTCCCAACTCGCAAACGAAATCCACGCCTTGATTTCCTCACCGGGAAAATGCCACTGGTCGTCGCTATAAACATGACGACCGCTTGTCAGGTACTTGACTCCCGCAAATCGATGGTGTGGCGCGTATCCACTGCGTATTCCGCTTATTTTTGGCGTTTCGACGTCGACTGCGATAGTTAGTGTTGCAATGATATGATGCATTCAAATATCAAATTGAATAGATAATTGATTCCACCACTAGCGGATGCAGTTGGTGGAAACTATGCACCTCTCAAGGCGGCTTCAACGCTAGCGTAGTCCTTCTCGTTGAATACCACTTGCACAGAATGAGCCTCCCATGGTTGCCAATCGGCTGCGGCGTGGTCTAGCACAGAGAGATACGTTTTCATCTCCAAGGGAGGCAGTTGAGGCAATTCCTCATGCACGATCGCCACGGTTCTTTCGTCCAACCAATGCAAGTCACCAAGGCAGTCAAACAATGCGTTCCAATTAAAACCGAAGTATCCGGGCAGCGAGAGCGAACGGTAAATTAAGTCAAGAAGCTGCCGTGTGGAGGAGATATTTCCGTTCACCCAAACCACGGCAGCATCGCTAGTCACATAATCTCGAATATCAGGAACAAAGATAAATCTGCCGGAACTGGTCATGAAACAACGGTCTCTTGCCGTACTGCCGGTGCCACTCGATTAGCGAGAAGTCGCATTTTTTCCACCTGGCACCGGGAATACTTGCCCAAGCCATTTCTCACCAAAGATGCAGTCTTACCTGATAGTCGTTGCCGAGCTCTCCTTTCAGGAGCTCGGCGAGCGCGACGCCTTCCTCCCTGAATTCGGCTTCATCTCTTGCGCTCTTGAAACGAGAATCCGGCGGGTAATCCATATTCAATGTCTCATCCAACTGTCTAGCCCAATTGAGAAGCCTGGTTTTTAGTTCCCGGGAAATAGGAAGGGTTTCAGGATCGATGTTTCCTACCTCGCCAGGGGGAAGCCTCCCACAAGGGGAAACAGTGATAGTCGGCCATCAGCTTGATGATCCTCACGTTTCGCGTCTCCTAATCCTGCCGTTCTGGCGGCTCAAGCAAGCCTTACGCCGTTTACGGCCCATACGCGAAGGACTAAACCCCACCGAAGGTGGAAAGCACCATCGAGAAGCAGCCCGCTCACCCCGCCGCCCCCCACCTCCGCCCCCAACCTCTCCCTCACAAACCCCAAGAACGCCCTCACCCCCCTCCGGCAACGTCCGCCCTGCCAGCGTCTGCAGTTCGATCGCCCTGCCCTTCATCCCCCGTTCCCGGATCACCGCGGCGTGCAGTTCTCCGCGGCGCAGGCGGTCGCCCACGGTCACTGCGCCGGAAATCGACAACCCTCCGCCGTGCAGCACGAAACTGGTCAGCGTCTCGAAATGATTGGTGACCAGCACCGGCTCGAACACGATGCCGCGTTCGCCGGCGGCGATATCGAACAGCTGGCGCACCGTGTTGTCGGCCTCCGGCAATGCCAGCGGATACGGCTGCATCTGCGCCAGCGTCACGCTGCGAAAGCGCGCCAGCGGATGGTCGGGGCGCATGATGGCGATCACGGGCGCGGGCTGGCGGTGTTCGACGCGGATGCCCTGCTCGCCAGCGCGGCTATAGGTGATGCCGATATCGGCGTCGCCGTGCAGCACGATGCCGGTGACATCGGCCGGCGACGCCACGCGGACATGGAAATGCAGCCCGGGATAGCGCTCGCGGAATTCAGCGATGCAACGGGGCAGAAATTCGATGGCGAAGCCAGCGGAGCTGGCGATGCGCACGCGTCCGCGGCGCAGGCCCTGCAGGGCGGCGATTTCGGAGACGACGCGGTCTGCCTCGAGCGCCCCGCGCAATGCATAGGCCGCCAGCACTTCCCCGGCCGCGCTGGCGACCATGCCGCGCGGCCGGCGGTCGAACAGCGGCACGCCCAGCAGCGTTTCCAGCGCCGCCACCTGGCGGCTGACCGCCGATACGGTGACGTTGAGCCGCTGCGCCGCCTCGGTCAGAGACCCGCTGCGTACCACTTCGAGGAAATAGCGCAGGGCTGTGTCCTGCAGGCGGTGCGACAGCATCGGTCCGGCTCCCTGGCGCAAAGGCCCGTTCTGGTTTGCGTTTTACGCAAGGATATTTGAAATAATCGTCGATTGTGCGAAACCCGGCCCGACCCGTATGCTTTTCCGGAACAACGAAGGAGACACCACCACCATGGCGCCCGACCAGACCGCTTCCAGCCAGTCCACGAATCAGCCCGCCAATCGGCCGACCGCCCAGCCCACCGACCCGATCGTCGAACTCGATGCCGTCGCGCTGTCCCGCGCCATCCACGCGCGCGAGGTCTCGTGCGTCGAGGTGCTCGACGCCTTCTTCGACCAGATCGACCGCCACAATCCCCGCGTCAACGCCATCGTCGCCCCACTCGATCGCGATCCGCTGCGCGCCCAGGCGGCCGAGCGCGATGCCGAACTCGCCAAGGGGCAAAGCCGTGGTCCCCTGCATGGCTTCCCGCAAGCCCCGAAGGACATCAGCCCGGCCGCGGGCATGGTCACGACCAAGGGCTCGCCAATCTTCGCCGGACAGGTCACGCAGACCGATGCCGCGATCTTCGCGCGCATGCGCAAGGCTGGCGCGCTGTTCGTCGGGCGCACCAATTCCCCCGAGTTCGGCCTTGGCGGCCATACCTACAACCCCGTCTATGGCACCACGCGCAATGCCTTCGACCCCTCGCGCTCCGCGGGCGGCAGCAGCGGCGGAGCGGCGGTCGCCGTCGCACTGCGCATGCTGCCGGTGGCGGATGGCTCGGACATGATGGGATCGCTGCGCACGCCGGCGGCGTTCAACCACGTGTACGGGCTGCGCACGTCGTTCGGGCTGGTGCCGCACGGCCCGACCGACGAGGTTTTCTTCCAGCAGTTCAGCGTGGCCGGCCCGATGGCGCGCAACGTGCCGGACCTGGCGATGCTGCTGTCGGTGCAGGCTGGTTTCGATGCGCGCCTGCCGCTGACGCGCCGCAGCGAGCCGCCGGGCAGTTTCGCGCTGCCGCCGGAGCGCGACTGGACCGGCGTACGGATCGGCTGGCTGGGCGACCTGGGCGGCCAATTGCCGACCGAGCCGGGCCTGCTCGATACCTGCGCCCGCGCGCTGGACCACTTCCGGACGCTGGGCTGCACCGTCGAGCCCGCGCTGCCCGCATTCGATCTGGAAAAGCTGTGGCACGCATGGATCGACCTGCGCAGCTTCTCGGTGGCCGGCGCCAATGCCGCGCTATGGCACGACCCTGCCAAGCGCGCGATGCTCAAGCCCGAGGCCGCATGGGAGATCGAGCGCGGCATGGCGCTGCCCGGCACGCGCGTGTACGAAGCGATGTGCGTGCGCAGCGCCTGGTATCAGGCGCTGGTCCAGCTGTTCGAGCGGCACGACTATCTGGTGCTGCCCGCCGCGCAGGTCTTTCCGTTCGACGCCGAATGGGACTGGCCGCACGCCATCGACGGCCGCGACATGGACACCTATCACCGCTGGATGCAGACCGTGGTGCCGGCGACGATGGCCGGTCTCCCGGCACTCGCCGCGCCGGCCGGCTTCGGGCCGCAGGGCCTGCCCGCCGGCATTCAGATCATCGGGCCAGCGCAGACCGATGCCGCCGTGCTGCAGCTGGGCCATGCCTACGACCAGGCGGGCGGATTCTCGCGGGTCCGCAGTCCCTGGCTGGGCTGAGCGCCATCGCATGCCGCAACAACGCCGTCCATCGATCGATTTCCAACCTCACCACTGCTGGCAGGAGTGCCCTTGATGACCGCAATGCCCCCCGAAGCGATTCTTCCTTGCATGCACCGGCCTGGCCGCCGTCTTTGCCATGGCGACCGCGCCAGCCGCGGCGCAGACGTATCCCGATCGCCCGATCCGTCTGGTGGTGCCCTTTGCCGCGGGCGGCGCGACCGACGTGCTCGGGCGTCTGCTGGCCGTGGGCCTTGGCGAGAAGCTCGGCCAGACCGTGGTCGTGGAAAACAAGCCCGGCGCCAGCACGGTGATCGGTGCCACGCAGGTCGCCAAGGCCGCGCCCGATGGCTATACGCTGCTGCTGGCGGCCAGCACCACGCTGACGCTGAACCCGGCAATCCGCCCCAACCTCGCCTATGACCCGATCAAGAGCTTCACGCCGCTGGGCCTGGTCGCCGATATGAGCCTGGTGCTGGTCGCCAATCCCGACACGTCGCTGCATTCTCCCAAGGACCTCGTCACGCAGGCGAAGGCCGATCCAGACAAGTTCTCCTACGGCTCGTTCGGCACCGGTTCGTCGGTGCATTTCGGCGGCGAGATGCTGAAGTCGGCCGCCGGCATCCGCATGGTGCATGTGCCCTTCAACGGCAGTGCGCCCAATCTGACGGCGCTGGCCGGTGGCCAGGTCCAGGTCGCGGTCGACACCGTGGTGGCGGGTCTGCCGCTGATCAAGGCAGGCAGGATCCGTCCGCTGGCCGTGCTGTCGCCGCAGCGGCTGCCCGCATTGCCGCAGGTACCAACGGTGGCCGAGAGCGGCTATCCGGGCTTCCAGATGGGCACGTGGTTCGCGCTGATCGCACCGGCGGGGCTGCCGGCGCCGGTCCAGCAGAAGCTGGAGAAGGCGCTGGCGGACGTCGTCAATGCCCCCGCCACTCGGGCCCGACTGGTGGAACTGGCGCTGACGCCGGCCTATGGCAATGCCGCCGCGGTCAAGGCCAGGGTCGAGAAGGAGCTGCCGGAGATGCGGGCCGTCGCGGCGCGGGCGAATATCCGCGCGGAATAAGGGCGGAATAAGGGCGGAGTGAGGGCGGAATAAGGCAGCGCCGCTGCGTACCCTGCGCGTTCAGCGCTAGGAACCAGCAACGGCGCCCCGACCTTATTTGACTGATCGGTACAAAACAAATATGCTCATCGGCACGCGCTCAGCCGCCTGAGCGCTGTTCCTCTTCGAGCAACGATGCAACGGGTCTGACGCACCCGTTGTTTTTTGCCCATTTCTGTACCGATCGATAAATTTTTAGCCGCCAAGAATACCGATGAGCCATCCCATCCGCACCGACATTCGCCAGATTCCGACCGCCACCGGCATGGTGGCCATCCCGGCCGAGCTGGAAGACGATGTCGCGCAGTTCCACTATGCCCCTGCCCGCCGCGTCGGCGACTTCGTCTATCTCTCCGGCGTGGTCGCCTGCAACAGGCGCACCGAGCCGATGGACGAGCCGGCGTTCTGCGACGAATTGCGTGCGGTCTTCTGCCAGATCGAGCGCCTGCTGCTCGCCTGCGACGCACGGCTGGACGATGTCGTGGAGCTGCAGATGTTCCATGTCTTCGGCAGCGAGCGCCTCGCGCTGGACAAGGCCGGCCAGCTGGCGGCAATCGGTCGCGTTCGCGACGAGTTCTTTGCCGCGCCGTATCCGGTTGCGGTGGAACTGGGCGTCGCGGACCTGAACCCCGATGGTGGCCTGGTGGAGATCAAAGCCACCGCGTTTGCACCGCGGGACCGTGCCGGCAGACTGCCGCGCTAGTACGCCAGGCGGCTGTCGAGGCCCTGAGACGCTCTCAAGCGTGCGGATACGCCTCGAATGCCGCGAAGC
Organism: Cupriavidus sp. H18C1; assembly: GCF_049311595.1. Lineage (NCBI taxonomy): Bacteria > Pseudomonadati > Pseudomonadota > Betaproteobacteria > Burkholderiales > Burkholderiaceae > Cupriavidus > Cupriavidus sp. H18C1. The sequence continues at coordinate 1,486,325 of NZ_CP186009.1, read as the reverse complement.
GCTCCGCCGCCGCGGTCAGCGACGCGATGGCCGGATGCTTTGCCGGATCGACCGCGCCCGGCAGCATGGCCTGCGTAAAGGTCCACACCACCGCGGTGGTCAGTTGCGCCTGCGACAGCGCGCTCTCCTGTACCGGCACCGCCAGGCGCGCGACCTCTTCCTCCAGCAAGGCAAAGGCGCTGGTGCGCTGGCCGTCCACGCGCTCCACCCACGGCTGGTGCTGTTTCTCGGCCGGCCGCAACTGATGCTCGTAGACGTTCTGCACCGCCTTCTCGCACGCGGCCAGCGCCAGGCCGATGACGCGCAGATCGCGCTGCCGCGCCGCCAGGTTCGCCGGCATCAGGCTGCGTCCGGCCAGCGCCTCGACGTAGTCGATGATCAGCGTCGAGTCCATCAGCACCACGCCGTTGTCGCAGACCAGCGATGGTGCCTTGACCACCGGATTGATGGCGCGGAACTGCTCGAAGGTGCGGAACACCGAAACCGGTTCATGGTGGAAGGACAACCCCAGCAGGCGCATCGTGATCGCGGCGCGGCGCACATAGGGGGAATCGAGCATGCCGATCAGTCTCATCGTTTTACTCCAGGGGTCGGTTGACGGGGATGGCGCCTATCTTCCTTTGTCCACCGCCCGCTTGCCAAGCCCCCTCGCGTCGAATCCCCGCGCCGCCCCGGCTCAGTCGCGCTTGTCCCGGGACGGTTTCCGCGATTGCAGCGGCAGGCGCCACAGGTCATAACGCTCGTCGCCGGCCTTGACCACCCCCGCGAAATGCCCGTTCAGATGGCTGGCGGTGAACACCAGGTCGCCGTTGGGCAGCAGCGCGGGCGTATCGGGCCAGAGCACGCCCTCGTCGGCCGCGAGCAGCGACATCGCGCCGGTGGCCGGGTCGTACTTGACGATGCCGTTGCGCGTCACGTCCGTGATGTACAGGTTGCCCTTCGCGTCGGCGACGATGCCATCGGTATTGCCGCCGACGTCGCCGAGATCGCGCACCGCCGCGGACAACATCTGCGCGCTGGCGCGCTCGTCGCGCAGCAGCCCCGTCGGCACGGCATAGGCGTGCGTGCCCGTGGTGACGGCCCAGTACAGCGTGCCGGCATCGGGCGACAGCGCGATGCCGTTGATGCCGAGCGTCAACGGGTTGCCCGGCCACACCTCGGCGCCATGCGAGACGACCTTCGCGCCCGGCTCCGGCAACAGGCTCGCGTGGCGGTCCAGCACGCGCCGCGCCTTGCCGGAGGCAAAGTCGACCACGATCAGCCCCGCCTGATTGCCCGGGGCGCTGCGCAGGCCGCTGTCGGAGATATAGGCGATCCGGCGCCGCTCGTCGACGACGATATCGTTCAGGAAGCTGCCCTTGCGGTCCGCCACGCCATCGAGCGCGATACGCCGCACCGTGCGGCCGGTACGCAGGTCGTAGACCATCACCTTCTGCGCGCCCACCGGCGCCTCGGCCTGGCCCGCGACGAAGCCCATGTCCAGCGCCCACAGCCAGCCGTTGCGGCGGTCGATATGAAAGCCGAGCACGTTGCGCAGATGCGTATCCGGCGCGGCATCGACCGCATTGCCGTCCACCGACGGAAAGGCCGACAGACGGGCCGGCCCGCTCTGCGCGTTTGTATCGAGCAGGCTCAGCGTCGCCGGCGCGTCGGCGGAGACCAAACGCGGCGTACTGACGAAGGCGCGGCCCCGCGCATCGAAATGAATGCCGGCGATCGGCGCGTTGACGGAGCCGGCGAAGGGCGCCGGGTCCACGCCCTGCCGGGACGGCTCCCAGCTGACGCCCTTATAGCTGCGCCAGCGTTCGAGGGGGATCTGGGCGGCGGTATCGGCGAATACCGGGACGGTGGTGAATGCGGTGAACGTCAGCGCGGCGAGACGGGACGGGTTAAGCAGCATGGTGATGTCCGGAAGTTTGGGCCGACAGGCGCTGACGGCGCGTGGTCGTGCCTGTCGGCGATGAATGGTCGGCAAAGTCGCGGTCGGTGATCGGAGGTCCGTGGTCGGCGACCGGTCAGCGATGAGCGATGAGCGGTCGGCGATGAGCGGTCGGCGATCGCCGATCAAAGAATCGAACGGAACGACCCGCCCTCGACACGAACGGCGGCCCCATTGGACGCCGCGCCGAGCGGGCTGACGAGCAGCGCCACCATCGCCGCGATCTCGTCGGCCTCGATCATGCGGGCGATCAACGAGCTGGGCCGGTACGTCTCGAAGAAGTGCGCTTCGATCTCGGCATCGCTCATGCCCGGGCGCGGCGCGGTCTGGCGCAGGTATTCGACGATGCCGTCCGAGCGGGTCGCGGCCGGCAGCACGCTGTTCACCGTGACGCCGGTCCCCTTGGTCAGCTCCGCCATGCCGCGCGACACCGCCAGTTGCGCCGACTTGCTGACGCCGTAATGCACCATGTCCGGCGGCGTAAAGGCGCCGACCTCGCTGGAGATGAAGATCACCCGGCCCCAGTTCTTTTCCAGCATGCGCGGAACGTAATGGCGCGACAGCCGCACGCCGGACATCACGTTGATGTCGAGCATGCGCAGCCAGTCCTCGTCCGTGATTTCCGCGAAGGGCCGGGCTTCGTAGTAGCCCAGGTTGTTGATCAGGATGTCGGTGTCCGGCACGGCCTCGGCCAGCGCGGCCGCACCGCCGGCACTGCCCAGGTCGGCGACGAAACCCGACACGCTGGCGGAGGGCGCGGCCGCGGCGATCTCCGCGACGGCCGCATCGAGCTTGTCGCGATGCCGGCCGGTGATGGTCACGGCGGCGCCCTCGCAGGCCAGGGTGCGGGCGATGGCCAGGCCAATGCCGGCCGTGGCGCCGGTGACGATGGCAGTCTTGCCTTGCAGTTGAAGGTCCATGGGGTTCCTCGTTGTCGGGTGGTGATGTCGCGTGGTGATGTCGGGTGGTGATGCCGGACTTTATTACCCGCACCAACGGAGATAAACTCGCCCGTCAGGAATTCATCTGTTCTTCGGAGGACATAATGGCGCGCCGCTTCGACCATCTTGGGGACGTGGAAGCCTTTCTGGCGGTGGTCGAGCACGGGTCGTTCACGGCGGGCGCGGTGGCGTTGTCGACCACGCCCTCAGTGCTGAGCCGCGCCATCGCCCGGCTGGAAGCCCGGCTCGGCAGCCAATTGCTGCGCCGGACCACGCGCCGCATCGGGCTGACCGACGCGGGACGGCAGTACGTCGAGCAGGCGCGCGCCGCCTTCACGCTGCTCGACGACGCCGAGCGCGAAATACAAGGGCCGGAAGGGGAACTGTCGGGAAGGGTCCGGCTCAGCGTGCCGACGACCTATGGCCATTACCGGCTGCCGCCGCTGCTGGCGCGCTTTACGCGGCAATATCCGCGCGTGCAGGTGGAGCTGAACATCACCAACCGCAATGTCGACCTGGTGGCCGAAGGCTTCGACCTCGCCATCCGCCTCGGCGATCTGCCCGACAGCGGGCTGGTGGCGCGCAAGCTCGAGGACGCGGCGCTATGCCTGGTCGCGGCGCCCGACTATCTGCGCCGCGGGGGCACGCCGCGGACGCTGGACGATCTGCATCGCCACGTCTGCCTGCCCTTCGTGCTGCCGAGGACTGGCCGTATCGCGCCGTGGGTATTCCGCGACGACGATCGGGACATCGACTGGCCGACCGCCTCCCCCATCGCGATTTCGGACGATGTGCTCGGCGTGGTGTCGCTGGCCGAGCACGGCGCCGGCATCTGCCAGAGCTACGACTTTATCGTGCGCGATCGCATCGAAAGGGGGAAGACTGGTCGAATTGCTGCCGCATCTGCGCGGACGCTCGCGGCCGTTCTCGCTGATCTACGCGCCACACCGCCGCCAATCGGCGGCGGCACGGGCGATGATCGATCTGCTGACGCGGGTTGAGCGGCACCGGTTGCCCGGGCTGCCGAGCTGCCCGGCTGCGTCAATCGAGATAGTCCGGCTCCAGCCGCGCCAGCTGCCGGTGGATGCTGGCCAGATGCAGGCGCGCGCTGTCCGGATCGCCCTCGCGCATCTGCCGCGCGCACAGCGCGGCGACGTCGGGCGGCACGGGCAGCAGCGGGCGGCCAGTACCGTGCGCGCGCACCTGGACTTCGGCGGCGCGCTCCAGGTAGTACAGATCGTCCCAGGCCTGGGCGATGTTGGGCGCGGTCACCATCACGCCGTGGTTGCGCAGGAAGGCGATGTCCGCCTCGCCCATCGCGTCCGCGATGCGATCGCCCTCCCGTTCGTCCAGCGCCAATCCGTTGAAGGGTACCGTGGCGACCCGGCCGTAGAACTTCAGCGCGGTCTGCCCGGCCCACACCAACGGTTCGCCGTCGACCATCGCCAGCGCGGTCGCGTTCGGCATATGCGTATGGAAGGCCGCCACCGCCGCGGGTTTCCGCATATGCAGCCGTGCGTGGATGAAGAAGGCCGTGGCCTCCGGTTCGCCGTCGCCATCGATCACGCGCCCGTCGACATGGCAGATCAGCAGGCGCGAGGCCGTGACCTCGCAGAAGGCCAAGCCCAGCGGATTGACCAGGAACAGCCCGGGGTGTCCCGGCAAGGTGGCCGAGAAATGGTTGCAGATCCCCTCCGCCATCCCGAGCCGTGCCGCCATGCGCAGGCAGGCCGCGAGATCGATGCGAGCCTGCCGGACAGCGGGATCGCAGCGCAACGCCGCTGCCATGCCGGCATCGCCCGCCGCCTTGCTGGAAAGTTGATGCGCCATGGATCGCTCCTTCAGGGTTGCGCCCACCCGAGCGTAGCAAATAACTGGCGCAGGCCAGCCAGATCAGGCAACACGGCGTCCGGCCGATAGTCGGGCAAGGGCTGGCGGGCCGTGCCGCGATCGATCCAGACGCAACGAAAGCCCATGTCCCGCGCCGCGGCCAGGTCCAGATGCGGACTGGCGCAGATATGCAGCAGCCGGTCCCGCGATACGCCGATCGCGTCATGGGCATGCTCGAACAGCCGCGGCGACGGCTTGTAGGCCACGGCCTGCTGCGCCGTGACGACGCGGTCGATATGGCCGCCGAGCTGCGCGACATTGCCCGCGATGATGGCGTCGTCGGTATTCGACACGATGCACAGCTTGAAGCCCTGTGCCTTCAGCCATGCCAGCGTCGGCACGACCTCCGGAAACGGCGGCATCGCGGCGATATGGCGTGCCAGCGCGTCGGCGTCGCTAACATCGAACGGCAGCCCGAACGCCTCCAGCGCGGCGCGCAGCGAATGGGCCGAGACCTCGGCGAAGGAGCGATGCGGCGGCGTCTGCTCCAGCCGATGCTCGTGCTCGTCATAGACCCGGATGAACTCGTGCGGATCGACGCCGCGCCATCCCTTGCGGGACAGCAGGCGATCGACGTAGGCCAACAAGCCTTCGTCCCACTGGATCAGCGTGCCGTAGCAGTCGAAGGTCAGCCATTCGGGCCGATGGGAAGGTTGCATGGTCGGGCTCCAGCTCTCACGTTGCGAATGGCTGCATGCTAAGCTGGCATCGCTCAATTCGAAAATTCGATTTTCAGCGCAACTTCATCGATCCATCGAATCATGCTCGATCTCGAACTGCTCAAGACCTTTGTCAGCGTCGTCGACGCGGGCGGCTTCACGCGCGCCGGCGAGCGGGTCCACCGCACGCAGTCGACCGTCAGCCAGCAGATCCGCAAGCTGGAGGACCAACTGGCGCAGCCGCTGCTGCTGCGCCAGCGCGCCGGCAAGTCGGTTGCACTGACGGAGGCCGGCGAGCGGCTGCTGGGCTACGCGCGCCGGCTGGTCGATCTGGCGAGAGAGGCCGAGACGATGATGCAGACGCGGGGCAATGCCGGAGTGATCCGGCTCGGCGTGCCCGACGATTTCGATGTCAAGCGGCTGATTCCCCTGCTGTCCGGCTTCGCCAAATGCCATCCGGCGATCCGGCTCGATACCGTCAACGGGCTCAGCGTCGAACTTGGCAACCGGATCGCGCGGCAGGAGCTGGACCTGGCGCTGCTCAAGCGCGACGCCGATGGCGCGCCCGTACTGCTGCGCCGCCCCGAAACGCTGAAATGGGTCGTGGGCCGGGACTTTGCGATGGACACCGACCCGCTGCCGCTGGTGGTGTTCGGCCATGGCTGCCTGTATCGGGATCGGGCGATCCACGCGCTCGAATCGTCGGGCCGCAGCTGGCGCATCGCCTTTACCAGCCAGAGCCTGGTCAGCATCCAGGCGGCGGTCGCGGCGAATCTCGGCCTGAGCCTGCTGCCGGCCACCGCGGTGCAGGACGATCATGTCGTGCTCGGCGTCAGGGCCGGACTGCCGGCCCCGCCGCCGACCGAGCTGGCGCTGGTCGGCAGCGCGCGGCTGCTGACGCCCGCGCAGCAGGCGCTGGTGGACTATCTCGATGAGAAGCTGCCCGGTCGCCGCCTACGCGCGCGACGCTGAGGTTTCGTTCGATCCGCGCCCCCTTGCGCCGTACCGCCCTGACCTTCCCGCTGGGGCCGCCGCCGCAGAAGAACCGATCCGCGCCATCCGATTCAAGCCCGGACACGCCCATGCCCGCCGGCATCTCGATGCGCTCGATCACTTCGCCGGTAGCGGGATCGACATGGCGCAGGTCGCTGGCCTCGCCCTCCCAGGTGCCGTGCCACAGTTCGCCGTCGACCCAGGTGACGCCGGTGACGAAGCGGTCGGACGTCAGTGTGCGCAGGATCGCGCCAGTCTCGGGATCGACCTGGTGGATCTTGCGCTCGCGATGCTGGCCGACCCACAGCGAGCCTTCGGCCCAGGCCAGGCCCGAATTGCCGTCCTTGGTGGGCGCGGGAATCGACGACACCACCTCGCCGGTCTGCGGGTCGATCTTGTCGATGCGGCCGTCCGCGATCTGGTACAGGTAGCGGCCGTCGAACGCGGTGCCGGCGTTGGCCGTGACATCGAGGGTACGAAGCATCTTGCCGCTGGACGGGTCCATGGCCTTGAGCTTGTCGCCGGTGGCGACCCAGACATGCTGGCCGTCGTACGAAACGCCATGCACGGCGTCGACGCCCGGGAACGGGCCGTATTCGTGAAGGACTTCTGCCGGAGCGGTTTTCATAAGGGCATCCTGGTGGGACGTTGACGACAGGTGCATTACCGCGTTCGCGCAGGCGGCGCGGTAACGACTCGATGCCGTCATGCTAGTCCAGGCTCGAGATCGCCGGGAGTAACAAGGTCGTCGTGATTTCCGGCACGGGCGTGGTCATCCAGCGGCGCGCGCGGCCGTGTCCGATCGCCAGTACCTTCCCCCGCCTCCGCCAGCGCATCGAGCGCGCGCTGCACGGTGCGCTGGCTGGCGCCGAGCGCCAGCGCCAGCCCCGAGCTGGACCAGGATTCGCCGTCGGCCAGCAGCGCCAGCACCGAGCCGTGCCGCTCCTCGACCGGGCGCGCCAGCACCACGACCTGCTGCGTAGCGCGCGGCACCAGCGCATACCCGCGCGGTGTCGCGGCAATCTCCGCCAGCGACGCGATCGCGCTGCGCAGCCGGCCCATTTCGACACGCAGGCGAGCGCGGTGCGTCGCATCGGCGTGTTTCATGCGGAAGGCCAGCGCGATCAGGCTGTCGCGCGGCAGATCGTGCGGCCAGGCCTCGCCCAGGGCCCGCGCCAGCGCAAACAGCACCGGCCGCGTGGCGAGCGAAATCACCGTCCCGCCGTGACGGATGGCATGCCGGCAGGCGTCCACCACCAGCGTGTCCGATGCCAGCAGCGCTTCCACGTCGTCGAGCCGCAACGGCCGCGATTGGCCGCGGTCAATCAGGCGGGCGGCGGGGATGTCGAGCATCGCGGCGGCGCGCTCGACCTCCGCGGCAAGCGCCGGAATGCCGGCCATGCGCGCGGCGTGGCGAGCGCGTTGCAGCGCAGCGCGCGCGGCCACGGCATGCACGCGCCGCATGGCGATGCCCGCGATGATCAGTTCGTGCGCCGTCCTCATTGCGGGCGGCAACTGCGCCGGATCGGCGCCGGCCAGCATGTGCTCGGCCTCGTCCAGCCGGCCGATCAACAGCAGCCGCCGGCTCGCCAGATAGCGCGCATGCGCGGCGTTGGCGCGGTCGCCGTGCGCTTCCAGCGTCAGGCGGGCGGCATCGAGGGCCTTGGCCGGCCACCCGAGGTCGCGCACGGCCAGGGCGATCTCGGCCTCGGCGACGACGCATCTTGCCCGCGCGATCGGCGCGCGGCTGCCGAAGGCACGGGCGGCGCTACGGACCAGCGCCTTGGCCCGGGCGAGGTCGCCGAGCTGCGCCATCGCGATGCCGCGCAGCGCAAGCGCCGGGGCGTCCTCACGCAGGGCGACGCAATTGAGCGCCCCGAGCGGATCACCGACCGCGAGCGCGCGGGCCGCTGCCGAGATCGTCGGGTCCATTCGAATCACGCCACACTTGTCACTCCCCTCCCTATCGAAGCCGGCGCCTAATCTAGCACGAGGATCAACCGACCCGCCGTGCCGCTGCCGCGCTGCACGACAGCTTGGCAGACCACGCCACGTCCACATGGAGGAAGCACGATGACAACCCACCCCACCGCGACCCGCGAACAGTGGCTGGCCGCACGCCTCGAACTGCTCGAGGCCGAAAAGGCCCTGACGCGGCGCAGCGACGAAATCGCGCGCCAGCGCCAGGCCCTGCCCTGGCTGCGGATCGACAAGACCTACCGCTTCGACACCGACGACGGCCCCGCGACGCTGGCGGACCTGTTCCGCGGCCGCTCGCAGCTGCTGGTCTACCACTTCATGTTCGGGCCCGACTACAAGGCCGGCTGCCCGTCGTGCTCGGCGATCGCCGACGGCTTCAACGGCTTTGCGGTCCACCTCGCCAACCACGACGTCGCGCTGACCGCCGTGTCCCGCGCGCCGCTGGCCAAGCTGCAGGCCTACAAGCAGCGCATGGGATGGACCTTCCCGTGGGCGTCCTCGGACGACAGCGACTTCAACGCCGACTTCCATGTCTCCTTCACGACCGCGCAGCAGCGCGATGGCGACATCGAATACAACTACCGCCGCGAGCCCGCGGTGCGGGGATGGCGCCGCAACATGGATGGCGGCGGCCAGGCGGCGGAAGACCAGGTCGCCGCGATGTGCGGCACCGACACGGCGACCTTCCACCGCGACCGGCCGGGCCTGAGCGCCTTCGTGATGGAGGGCGGCGTGGTCTATCACACCTACTCGGCGTATGCGCGCGGGCTGGACGGCCTGTGGGGCATGTACCAGTGGCTGGACCGCGCGCCGAAGGGACGCAACGAGACGGGTGTCTGGTGGCGCCGCCATGACGAGTACGGCGAGCGTTGAGCCGGGGCACTGCTGCGCGGGCCCCGGGCCGGCGCGCAGGGACGGGAGCCGGCGGGTTTTCTTCGGCGTCTGCGCGGCGCTGTTCGGGCTCGGCACGGCGGCCACGGTGTCACTGCATGGCGCGCTGCATGGCGCGATGCCGTCGATGGCGGCCACGCCGATGCCAGGCGGCTGGACGCTGTCGATGGCGTGGACGCCGATGTGCGGGCAGACCTGGGCCGGCGCCGCGGCGGCCTTCGTCGGCATGTGGGCCGTGATGATGGTCGCGATGATGCTGCCATCGGTGGCGCCTGCGCTGTGGCGCTATCGGGTGGCCGCCGAAGGAACGGGGCGCGCGACGTGGCTGACGCTGGTGGCAGCGGCGGCCTACTTCGTCGTGTGGACCGCGCTGGGATTGGCGGTCTTCATCCTCGGTGCCACGCTGGTCGCGCTCGCGATGCAGTGGCCGACGCTGGCGCGGGCCATGCCGGCCCTCGCCGGCCTGGTGGTGCTCACGGCCGGCGCCCTGCAATTCACCGCGTGGAAGGCTCGCCTGCTGGATGGCTGCCGGCACGCGTCCGTGCGAGCGCCTGCGCAGAACGCGGGGGCCGTATGGCGGCATGGCATCGGCCTTGGCCTGCACTGCATCCAGTGCTGCGGCGGCGTGATGGCGAGCCTGGCCGCCCTGGGCGTGATGGACCTGGGCGTCATGGCGCTGGCCACCGCGGCAATCAGCGCCGAACGCCTGGCGCCGGCCGGCACGCGGATGGCCGGGGCCGTCGGTGCCGTCGGCATCGGCACGGGCGCTTGGCTGGCAATGCGAGGGGGCGGGCCTGCTCTAGCGCGGGAGCGGCCGTCAGCGCGCCGGAAAGGCCGCCATCACGGCACCCACCAATACCGCGTGATATGGAAGAACACCGGCGCGGCGAACACCACCGAGTCGAGCCGGTCCAGCATGCCGCCGTGGCCCTGGATCATATGGCCCCAGTCCTTGATGCCGCGATCGCGCTTGATCGCCGACATCACCAGCCCGCCGAGAAATCCCATCAGCGCGATGACCAGTGCAATCGCGCCAGCCTGCCACGGCGCGAACGGTGTGATCCACCACAGCGCGGCACCGAGCGCCGTCGCGCTGGCGACGCCGCCGACGAAGCCCTCCACCGTCTTGGACGGCGACAGCAGCGGCGCGATCTTGCGCTTGCCGCACAGCTTGCCCCAGACGTACTGCAGCACGTCGCTGCCCTGCACCACGATCACCAGGAAGGCGATCAGCAGCAGGTTGCGGCCGTCAAAGCCCGGGATCGGCAGCGTCAGCAGCGCCGGCACATGCGAGATGCAGAACACGCAGATCATCACCGCCCACTGCACGCCGGCGCAACGCTCGAGAAAACGCGTGGTCTCGGCCGACAGCGCGGCCAGGATCGGCAGCAGCAGGAAGGCGTAGACCGGAATCAGGATCGAGAACATGCCGTACCAGTCCACATAGACCAGCACGTATTGCAGCGGCAGGAACAGGAAGAAGGCGGCCACGATCGCACGATGGTCGCCGCGCCGGGTGGTCGTGATGGTGACGAACTCGCGCAGCGCGAAGAACGACAGCAGGTAGAACAGCACGATCACCGCGGTGCGGCCGAGCGCGAAGGCCACGCCCATCACGCCGATCATCCACCACCACGCCCAGACGCGCTGCGCGAGGTTGTCGATCACCGGGTGCGAGCCGCCGCCGGCGAGGCGCCAGCGCAGCAGCAGCGTCACGGTCGAGGCGAGCAGCAGCACGGCAAACAGGCCGCCGAACAGCAGCCAGGTCTCGTAGTTCCAATGCAGGGTGGGCATGGCGGGTCAGTCCAGGGTCAGTCCAGGGTCAATCCAGCGTCAATCCAGTACGGGGGCGAGCGCGAGCAGGCCGTCGCGGCATCGGGCGAGGAAGCGGTCCTTGTCGTCGTCAGCGGAAAGCAGCACCGGCTGGCCGAACGTCACCGTGCACAGCAGCGGCACCGGCACGAATTCGCCCTTGGGCATCACGCGGTTCAGGTTGTCGATCCAGACCGGCACGAACTCCACCGACGGGCAGGCGCGCGCCAGATGGAAGATCCCGCTCTTGAACGGCAGCAGCCGCGCGTCGGTAGTGTTGCGCGTGCCCTCGGGAAACAGGATCAGCGAATCGCCGCCTTCGAGCGCGCCGCGCATCAGCGCGACCGGATCGCTGCCCGGATCGCTGCGGGTGCGGTCGATCAGCAGCGCGCGAAAGACATCGCGCCCGATGAAGCGCCGCAGCGGCGAGCGGTCCCAGTAGTCGGCGCCGGCTACCGGACGCGTGCGCGGCCGCAGCTCCGGCGGCAGGCAGCCCCAGATCAGCACGAAATCGCCGTGGCTGCTGTGATTGGCGAAGTAGACGCGCTGCACCGCCGCCGGCACGCAGCCCTGCCAGTTGGCCCGCATGCCGGTCAGCAGGCGGGCGAAGACGATGATGGCGCGCGCGGTCACGCGGGCAATCCACATGGTGTTATCCCAGGATCGAAGTGAGAAAGGTCAGTACAAGCTGGATCGCGGCCAGCGTGCCGCAGATTCGCACCAGGCGCAGCGCACCGCGGGCGCGGTCGGCCATCGTCCGACCCTGCCGGCTCGGAGCAATCCAGCCCAGCTGCAACAGCGCGGTGTCCAGGCCCGCCAGATCGGCAGCCCCGTGGCGATTTGCGCTCGTTGCCAGCGCCTCGAACAGACGGCGGTCGATGGCGACGCGCAGCAGCAGCCAGAACTGGGCCAGCGCCAGCAGCAACGGCACGGCCGTCAGCCAGCGCGGCAGCGTGGCGGTCGCCAGCAGCCAGACGGTGGCGAGACCGAAGGCCAGGCCGGTCCCTGCCATCCAGATGGCGCCCGACAGCGCGCCGGCAACGGCATGCGCGGTCCACGCGTCGAGGTTGGCGGCAGCGTCGTCCCGCATCGCCTCAGGATGCATGGGGGCGCTCCGGTATCTGGCCCTGCTCGAGCCAATGCCGCAACGCGTCGGCATGCGCGTCGCCGAGCACGACCGCGGGACGGTGCTGGCGCATATGGGCCAGCGCGGCTTCGACGGCCGCCGCGGCATCGGGCTCGCCTTGACGGCGCGCGAGCCAGGCGGCAACCACCATCGCGCTGCGCGAATAGCCGAGCGCGCAGCTGACCAGCACCCGCCTTCCGGCCGCCTGCCAGGCGTCGAGCTGGGCCACCGCCTGATCGAGCTGCGCCGCGGTGGGCACCGTCAGATCCAGCATCGGCACGCAACGATAGGCGAGCGAATCGCCGCGAACCGCGCGCGGCAGTTCGGCGCTCAGGTCGAGCACGGCATCGGCCCCGGATGCGCGCAGATCGGCTTGCGTGGGAAAACGTCCGACCCAGACCCCGTCCGCGATCGCGCTCGCCTGCGGGGCGCCGCGCGTCCACCAGCGCGAATTGAGGAAGGCGCCCAGCAGATAGGGCGCCAGCACCCAGCGCGCCGCGATCGCCATGGTGCCGTTGCTGTCCTTATGGAACCAGGCCGGCGCGGCCAGCGCATAGATCCGCGCGACGCAGGCCAGCGCCAACGCGCCCCACAGCAGCAACAGCGCGAGCGTGACCGAGGCGCCCAGCGCCAGCAGCGCGCACAGCAGCGTCGCCCCGGCGCCCAGCGCGTAGCGGCGCGCGAGCCGGCGCGTGGCCGCGTCGGGCGCGCTGGCCGCGATCGCGGGCAGCCGCAGCGGAAACAGATAGACGCACAACCAGCCGACCAGCGCGCCGGTCGGCACGTCGATCAAATGGTGCTGCCAGGTCGTCAGCACCGATACGCCGATCAGCGCGAACCAGCCATGCAGCAGCCAATGCCAGCGCCTGGGCAGATGCGCGGCGAACGCGACCCACAGGATGATCAGCAGGCTGATATGCAGCGACGGAGCCTGGTTGAACGGCAGGTCGAAGCCCCCCGAGCAGCGTGAACAACTGCCCCGGCAGGCCGTCCGCCGCGGGGCGCGTGAAGGCGAAGCGCAGCGGGAACGCGATGAAGCAGGCGACCGAGATCAATTGCGCCGCAACGAGGCGCTTGACGTGCGTCAGCAGCGCGGCGCGCGTGCGCCACAGGAAGAACGAGATGCCGTACAGCAGGTCGATCGACCAGTACGGCACGATGGTCCACGGCACGAACGGGATGCCGCGTTCCCAGTGGAAGTAGAACGACGGCACGTCCGCGCGCTGGCTGGCCAGCCAGTTGGCGAAGCCGTAGCTCGAGAAGAACAGCGCGCCGGCCAGCGCCAGCAGCACGCAGGCCAGGCCCCAGGGGCGGGGCTCGTCGGCGGCGGGCTGCGGCGCGTCGGGGTGCATGCCGTGTTGCATCGTGGGCTGCGTGCCCGGTTGCGTGCCCGGTTGCGTGCCCCGTTGCGTATCGGGCTGCGTGCCCGGTTGCATGCCCGGCTGCGTGGGAGCAGGCAAGGCGCTCATGCCTCGCGCCTGCGCGCCAGGCTGACGGTGAAGATGCCCCAGCGGTCGATCCGCTGCGTCACCTTGTCGAAGCCGGCGCTGCGCACCAGTTCGTCCATCTCGGCCTGTGAGCGGCGCCGCATCACCCAGGCCGCGCCGGCGCGGTGGCTGGTCAGCGCGCGGGCGATGAACTCCAGCTGCGGGTGCCACGGCTGGCCCGTGTAGACCAGATAGCCGCCCGGCGGCACCGCGCGCGCCAGGCCGTCGAGCGAGCGGCGGATCATCGCGTTGTCGGGGAACAGTTCGTAAAGGCCGGACACGACCGCCAAGGTCGGCGCCGGCGACAGGGCGGCCAGATCGTCGCCATCGAGCGCGTCGCCCTGCTTGGAAGCGGGCCATTCCGCCCAGGCCCTTGGCCGCGATCAGCGCCCTTCCCTGCTCGACGTTCAGCGCACTGTAGTCGCGCAGCAGGATCGATTCGACCGCGGCGCGGTCCAGCTTCTCCAGCGCCTCGAGCACGTAGCGCCCGTGGCCGGCCGCGATATCGACCATCCGCACCGGCATGCCGGCCGCCTGCAGCCGGCGCACGGCCTCGGCGATCAGTTCCTCGGCGTGGACCTTGCGCTGGCGGATGCCGCGCCAGCCGATCGCATCGAGGTATTGACGGTCGGCCATCCGGCCCAGGGCGCCGCGGCCCGACGGCGTGTTGCGATAGACGTAGTCGAGCGTCGAGCCCGAATCGAAGCCGGTTTCATGGCCGAGGCGCACGCCGTCGGACAGCAGGCCGCCGAGCTTCAGGTTGGCGCGCGCCGCGCGCCAGTACCACGCGGCAAGGCCGGTCGGTGCCGAGGCGAGCCGGTCCGATTCCTCGCGGAACGGCCCGATCTGGTCGGCATCGAGCAGCGAGCGCGGCGCGGACGGCGTGTCGAACTCGCGCAGGATGAAGCGCCGCGCCGCATCGACCGCGCGCTGGCGATCGCGCTCGCCCAGCGTGTCGTGATAGAAGCCATCGAGCACGATGCGCTCCTTGACCCGGCTTCCCAGCCGCTCATAGAAGCGGTCCTGCGGTCCGCGATGGACCACCCAGTCGGCGCCGGAAATCAGCAGTTGCGTCGGCACGGTAATCGCCGCCGCGTCGGCGACGATCCGCTCGGCGGTCTCGTACAGATCGAGCAGGATATTGACCGCGATCCGCCGCGTGATCAGCGGGTCGGTGTCATAGCTCGCGATGCGCTCGGGGTCGTGCGTCAGGAACTTCGCCTTGACATAGCTGTTGACGAAGAACTTGCCGCGCAGCCGGTGCATCAGCTTCAGGCCCGGGCGCGCGAATGGCACGTACAGCTTGACCTTGAACGCGGGCGAGGCCAGCACCAGCGCGCGGATCGGCGGCGCGTAGTCGTGGACCCACGTCGCGGCCAGCACCGCGCCGACGCTCTGCGCCACCACCGCGATGCGCTCCAGCGCGATGCCGTGGTTCGCGGCGATATGCTCGGTGAAGGTCTGGATATCGCGCACGGAATCGGCCAGGCTTGGGCTGTAGCCGCGCTCGCCCGGCGAGCGGCCATGGCCGCGGGCGTCCCAGGCAAAGATGTCGTAGCCGGGCAGGTTCAGTTCGTCGGCAAGGTGGGCGACACGGCCGGAATGCTCGTGCCCGCGATGGAACAGCACCACGGCGCCGCGCGGCTGCCCCTCGACCGCGGGCCAGTGCCGATAGAACAGCGGCTGCCCGTCGTGGGTCTCGAACTGCCGCTCCAGCGGCTGGCGCATCGACAGTCGGTCCATGCCTTACTCCGCGGTGTGGCTCGGCTCTTCAGCCCGCGCCTGGGCCTGCGCTTCGGCGACGCCGCGCCGGACCCGGTTGACGATGGTCAGTACCGACAGCAGCGACAGCAGCAGCCACAGCCAGGGCCCGACGGTGCCGAACCCAAGGCCGACGCCCGCCCACAGCGCGATCGCGCCGACCACCAGCGCGCGATCACTCTTGCCGAACGGGCCGTCGTAGCGCCGGCTTGCGCCGGCCAGCGGACCGATCAGGCCCGCGGCCTCGACGATCACCGCCAGCAGGGCAAACGGTCCGACCTGGGCGAGATTGAAGTCGGGCAGCGCCGCCAGCGGCAGGATCAGCGCGACATCCGAGACGATGTCGCCGAGCTCATTCAGATAGGCGCCCAGCGCGCTCTTCTGGCCGTGCTCGCGCGCCAGCATGCCGTCGATCGCATTGAGTGCCATCCGCGCAAACAGCCACAGCGGGAACAGCAGGAACAGCACGGAGGTTTCGGCCACCAGCGCGCCGATCGCCGCCAGCGCCCCGACGGCCAGCGAGCCGGCCGCGGCCACCAGCGTCACCTGATTGGCGGTGGCACCGCGCTCGGCCAGATCCTGGACCAGCGGGCGCAGCCACGCCTGGAATCTGGGCTTGAGTTCGTAGAGCGTCATTGGCCGGCCTCCCGCAGAGCTTGCGCCGGAAGCGGCATGGCGATGCGCCAGGCTGAACCGGTCCCCGGCGCGCTGTGCGGCCGGTGAACCGGGACCCCCTTCCGGATTTATTGGTATTGGTATTGGTATCTGGTCTTGGCTCGACGCCGCGCCAGCCTTGGGTTGGCGGGGCGTCAAGGCCGAGACATTACCAGAACTGCAGTCGGCGGTGAATTCGACGATGTTTAATTCCCTACCTCACCAACATCGCGGTCGATCGAATCAGGGCAATGTTGCGTGGATCAGGGAAAACCCGCGGGGTTGCCGTCCCGCCCTTTGCAACGCCGCGGCGGCGTCATGCCGGGCGGGATTCCGCAATGTCCTGCAGACAAAGCCAGCGATGCTTGCGCTCCGCCCAATGCAACAATTGCGGCGCCGGAAAATCCCTGTCCTCGAGGCAACCGGCCGATACGGAAATAGCTGCCTTCAATGCTTCGGCTCGCATCAGCACCACGGATCCGCACGTCGTGCAAAATTCCTGTTCCAGCCATTGTCCCGATGTCCCGGTGCGCCGCCACGTTCTGGTTTCGCCTTTTCGGCTGACGATGGCCGATTCGGCATAGATCGCGCGGTAGGAGAACGCGGAGCCGGTGCAGCGCTGGCATTCGAGGCAGCTGCAGGCGTAGACGCGGCGCGGCTCGCCGGCGAGAACCAGTTCGACGCCGCGGCAGGAACATGCCGCGGTCCGCGTGCGGACGTCAGCTTGCATGGGCCGGCCCCGCCGTCTCATGCCGGCCAAAGGAATGACGCCGGTTCATTAAAATGCGGAAGACGGGCGAGCCCAGCCACCCCGCGCTGCGGAGAGGAAAATACGATGTCATGGAAACTTCTCCGGCGATCGAATCCTGTCGTTTCGACCGCGCCAGTTTTTCGAGATGGGCCCGATTCGATGATATCGATTCGTCCCGGCACCGGGAAGAACGCACTTCGAAGTAAGTATCCGGTCTGGTGATATCCGGTCCATTGATGGAGTGTTCTGCAATGAGAAACAAGGAGCCGGACGGTTGCGGATTTGCCTCCGCGCTGCAGGCAATCGCCGGCAAATGGAAGACTTCGGTACTTTGGGAATTGCACCTGCGTCCGCATCGCTTTGCCGAATTGCGCCGGCTATTGCCCGGTGTCAGCGAAAAGGTTCTGACGCAGCAATTGCGCCAAATGGAGGCGGATGGGTTGATCCACCGCCATGATTTCGGAGAAGTCCCGCCTCGCGTCGAATATTCGATCACGCCATTGGGGCTGAGCCTGAATGACGCGGTAACGGCGATGTCGGCCTGGGGCAAGCGGCACGAGGCATGGAAGGCCGAGCGGATGGAAGCGGCCTGAAGCAGCCGCCTGAAGCAGTGGCCTGAAGCAGCGGAGAAACGACGATGGTGGAAAAGACCGTAACGCGCTTCCGTGTCGATGGCATCGACTGCGTCGGCCACCTCTATCGTCCGCCGCGCGAACCGCTGCCCGGCTGCATCGTGATGGCGCATGGCTTCGGTGGAACGCAGCAGGGCTCGCTGGCCCGCACCGCCGAGGACTTCGCCGCGGCGGGCTTTGTCGTGCTGACCTTCGACTACCGCTACTTCGGCGAGAGCGGCGGCACGCCGCGCCAGTGGATCTCGATCGCGGCGCAGAAGGCGGACTGGCATGCGGCGATCGCGCACGCCCGAACGCTGCCGGGCGTCGATCCGCGGCGCATCGCGTTGTGGGGCAGCTCGCTGAGCGGCGGCCATGTCGTCGAGGTCGCGGCCGAGGACCCGCGCGTCGCGGCGGTGGTCGCGCAGGTGCCGTTCAACGGCTTCCCGCGCAAGGTCGAAGGACGGAGCCCAGCCGAGACACGGCAGCTGCTGCGCGCCATCGTCAAGGACTGGTGGCATGGCCGGACCGGCAGGCCGCCGCACTACGTTCCGGCAGTGGCACCGCGCGGGCAGCTGGCGGTCATGGCGTTCGACGAGGCCAAGGACGTGGTCCGCTCGATGCAGAACGACACCTGGCGCAACGAGATCACGCCGCGCGTGCTGCTCGACATGATGCTGTGGTATCGGCCCGGTCGGCGGGCGCATCGCGTCAAGGCGCCGATGCTTGTCTGCCTGGCCGAGCGCGACGCGCAGACGCCGTCGCATCTGGGCCGCCGGGTCGCGGACCGGGCGCCGCTCGGTGAATTGCGGCGCTATCCCTGCGCGCATTTCGATTTCTACAAGGAGGCAGTGCGACGGATCGTCGTGGCGGATCAGGTCAGCTTCCTGCGTACGCAGCTGGATTGGCACGGCACGTCCGGCACGGCCTGAGTAGCTTGGGCCAACAGCGATCGGCCCGCATATCGTCACCCGCCCCCCAAAGGCAAGCGCGATTCGCCCAAACACGGCCAGCGGCATGCCGCGAGGCACATCCTCGCAGCGGTTTGCAATTACCCTCGACTTTCGATTCCGCAGCTTCTACTGTCCAGCAAGACAGGAACGCTGCGTAGCGGCGCATCGGCCTGCCCGAATAACACGAGGGGAATTCGCCATGACGACCTTGCATTCGCGCCGCACGTTTCTCGTCGCCACGCTCGGATCGGCGCTCGCCGCCTGCGGTGGCGACGACGACGATCCCCCGCCCTCCCCCGCCATCGCCTCCCGTGCCGGAAGCCCGGATCGCGCAGGCCATCGCCAGCGTCGACAAGCTCGTCACCGACCAGATGTCCCGCACCGGCGTGCCGGGTGTGGCGACGGCGGTGGTCCGCGGCAATCAAGTCGTCTATGCCAAGGGATTCGGCAAGCGCGCCGTCGACGAGGGCGCGGCGGTCGACGCCGACACCGTGTTCCAGCTCGCCTCGATGTCGAAATCGCTCGGCGCCATGGTGGTCGCGCATCAGGTCGGCATCGGACGCGTCCGGTGGGACACCCCCGTGCAATCGCAATTGCCCTGGTTTGCCCTGTCCGATCCCGAGGTCAACCCGGTGCTGACCGTGGCGGACCTGTACTCGCACCGCTCGGGCCTGCCCGACCATGCGGGCGATCGGCTCGAGGACATGGGCTATGACCGCCGTCAGGTACTGGAGCGATTGCGCTTCCTGCCGCTGCATCCGTTTCGTGCGTCGTACCAGTACACCAATTTCGGCCTGACCGCCGCCGCCGAAGCGGTCGCCACCGCGGCGGCGATGGACTGGGCCACGCTGTCGGAGCAGACCCTCTATCGTCCGCTCGGCATGGCCCGCACCAGTTCGCGCCACGCGGACTATCTGGCTCGAGACAATCGTGCGGCGGGCCACGTACGGGAAAACGGCGTGTGGATACGCGGTCCGGTGCGGGATCCCGATGCGCAATCGCCGGCAGGCGGGGTCAGCGCTTCGGTCAACGACGTGGCGCGCTGGCTCGTGATGATGCTCGGCGAAGGCATGTTCGACGGCAGGCGCATCGTCGACGCCAGTGCGCTGAAGGAAGCGATCGCGCCGCACAACCAGTCCACGCCACCGGCCGACGGGCGTCCGGCGGGCTTCTACGGCTATGGCTTCAATGTCGGCACGAATCCGGCGGGCCGCGCGATGTACAACCACTCCGGCGCGTTCGCGCTTGGCGCCGCGACGGCCTTCCTTGCGGTGCCCTCGCTGAATCTGGCGATCGTCACGCTGACCAACGGCTATCCGATCGGCGTACCGGAGACGATCAACAACCAGTTCTTCGATCTGGTGGATTACGGCGCGATCCAGCGCGACTGGGCGACCATCATCGAGGAGGCGCTGGCGCCCGTGCTGGCGCCGGAAGGCGGGCTGGTGGGCGCCACGCCGCCGGCCTCGCCGCTGCCGCCGCGCGCGCTGTCGGTCTATGCCGGCGACTATGCCAACGATTACTACGGGCCGATCACGGTACGCGAATCCGCGGGTGCACTGGTGCTGACGATCGGGCCCGCGCCGCTGGTGCTGCCACTGTCGCACTGGGACGGCGACGTCTACACGTTCCGGCTGCGCAACGAGAACGCGACGCCGGGCACGATCTCGCGCGTCTGGTTCGGCAGCGATCGGCTGACGCTGGAGTACTACGACCGGGAGGGGCTGGGGACCTTCATGCGGACGAGCTGAAGCGCGGTCCTGCCCGGGCGGGACCGCGCTTCGTTCAGCGGACAACTTCAGGGAAGCACTTCACGAGGTGGCTTGGGGACCGACTCGGGAGCCGACTCAGCACCGACTCAGCGCCGACTCAGGAGACGGCTTCCGGCACGCCTCAAGCCTGTCCGACCTGCCCCATCGCCGGATCGCTGACCAGATCCTTGCCCGTTTCCATCCGCCCGGCAAAACGGCGGCGGAACGCCGGACTCGCATCGCAGGTCACGACGAAGTCGTACCAGCAGCCGGCGTCCGCGATCGCCCATTCGAACTCGACGACCTTGCCCGGCGGGACCATGCGCGTCCACGGGCCGTCATTGCGATAGGCCAGCGCCTCGGCCAAGAAGCGGACCGGCCGGCGGCCGTTGTTATGCAGCTTGACCTGCACGGTGGGCCGATCGCAAGGGGTTGTAGCAGACCTGGATTTCCGGCATGGCCTCGCCCTGCTCCGCCGCGTCGCCGACGAAGCTGCGGTGAAAGCCGTTCGGGCCCAGCACCCACAGGTCGTACTTGCCGCCGTCCGCGCCGATATCCCAGACGTCGTCGAGTGTCTTGCCGGCCTCGACCACGATGCGGCGCGGAATGCGGTCCAGATGCAGGCGGTCGTAGACGTGGAACACGGCGCCGACGCTGCGCGCGCTGGCGTTGGCAAACAGCAGCTGCAGCCGATTGTTGCGGGCATCGACGCGCGCGCTGGTGTGCAGTTCGTAGGGCAGCGCGCGCGACGGACGCGTGCCCGGGTCCTGCACCGGCAGCGCCGGCGTGGCCGGCACCGGGATCTTCGGCATGGCCTGCTGCGCGGCCGTCAGGCTGGTGGCTTCGGCGCGCGTGGTGCGGCCCGCCAACTCCGGCAGCGGGTTCGCGTTCGGCGTCGCGAAATTGAACGCGCTGGTCAGGTCCCCCGCACACCGCGCGGCGGTACGGGCTGATCTGCGGCTCCATCACGCCGAAGCGCGCCTCGAGGAAGCGGATCACGGAGGTATGGTCGAACACCTCTGAATTGACCCAGCCGCCGCGGCTCCACGGCGAGACGATCCACATCGGCACGCGCGGACCGGGGCCGTAGGGCCGGCCATCGCGGGCCGGCTGCTTCGGCGTCGCCGGCTGATAGTCGTGGTATTCGAAGGCCATCTGCGCGTCCGACAGCGTCGATTTGCCGGCGACGGTGCCATCCGGATTGCGCGACGGCGCGGTCGGCGGCGGCAGGTGGTCGAAGAAGCCGTCGTTCTCGTCGTAGTTGATGATCAGCGCGGTCTTGCTCCATACCTCGGGGTCGGAGGTCAGCGCATCGAGAATCGCCTGCACATACCAGCCGCCCTTGGCCGGGCTCGACGGCCCGGGGTGCTCGCTGAATTCGGCCGGCGGGATGATCCACGACACTTCCGGCAGGCGCCCGTTCTGCACGTCGTCGCGCAGCGACTGCAGGAAGCCGCCGTCGGCCATCGTGTTGCAGAAGCCCTTGGCAAAGGGGCTGTAGCGATCGTCGATCGCCGGATCGTAGGGCGGATTGAAGCCCGGCGCGTTGGTGTTCGACACCTGCCGCCCGGCCGGCATCTTCTCCATCTCGGCGCGCCAATGACGGAAGCTCATCATCTGGTTGCAGCCGAAGTTATCGGGGATGTTCTGGTAGACCTTCCAGCTGACGCCGGCGGCCTGCAGGCGGTCCGCATAGGTGTCCCAGGTCCAGCCTTCGGTCGACGGTCCCACGTCGGCGCCGCCGTTGAACTCGTTGACCGTCACCGCCACGTTGTCGCCGGTGGGGCCGTTGGAGCCGGTCCAGTAGAACAGGCGGTTGGCGATGGTGCCGGTATGGATGCCGCAATGGTAGGCATCGCACAGCGTGAAGGCGTCGGCCAGCGCGCGCTGGAACGTCACCTCGGCCTCGTCGTAGTAGCCCATCGACAGCGGCTGCTTGGCCACCGGCCAGCGGTCCATGCGGCCGTGGTCCCACGCCGCCTGCGAGTCGGCCCAGTTGTGCGGCGTGCCGCCGGCGCGCTGCGCGTTGCCGATCGATTCGTCGAGGTGATAAGGCGTCAGGATGTTGCCGTTGGCATCGGTCTGGTACAGCGCGGTGCGGCCATTGCGCAGCGGGATCGGGAAGCGGTCGCCGTAGCCGCGCACGCCCTTGAACGTGCCGAAATAGCTGTCGAACGAGCGGTTCTCGAGCATCACCATCACGACGTGCTTGACATCCTTGATGGTGCCCGTCGCATTGTGGGCCTCGATCGCCAGCGCGCGCCGGATGCTCGGCGGGAAGCTGGCCAGCACGGCGGCCGCGGCGCCGGTGCCCAGCGATGCCTTCAGGAATTGTCGCTTCGACGGATTGAATGTCATGGCGGATTCTTTTTCGTTGGGGACGGAGGAGAGTCAGGGCGCACAGCGGCTCGAGCAGCTGCCGGGCTTGCCGGGCAGCTTGCCGTTCGGGTTGGTGGTGTCGGGTGCGGCCGATGGCGACAGGGTCGCGCCATCGTCGCCGCCGCCACAGCCGGCCAGCAGCAGCGCGGCCAGGATGGCAGAGGCCGCGAACGGCAGCGTGGGGCCGCGCCGCCAAAGGGAAGCGAAGGAAGGGAGCATGGCTGGAGTTCCGTGGTGGGGGAAGGGACAGCGTGATTGTTGGCCTGCATTGTTGGTAGCCCAAATGTCAGTTCCTTGACACATGGGCACAACTACGAATTCTCGTTACCGATTCCACTACCGGTCTCGCGCGGCCCGCTGCTTCGCGCCGCGCTTGGCACGCCGCGTGCCGCGGGGCGCCCTTCCCCCTGGCCGTCATCGCTCTGTCATCACCTCCCCCCAGAATGCGCTCGTCATTCCAGCAAGGAGTCGACATGACCCATGCAATTGAAGTACGCGGCCTGAGCAAGTCGTTCCGAGCCGACCGCAAGGCCCTGGACGACGTCACGCTGCAGGTGGCGCCCGGTGAAATGGTGGCGCTGCTGGGGGCATCTGGCTCCGGCAAGTCGACGCTGCTGCGCCATGTGGCCGGCTTCGTCGCCGCCGACAGCGGCGAGATCCTGGTGCATGGCCGTGCCGTGCAGCGCGATGGCCGGCTGGCGGCGGACGTCCGCAAGGCGCGCGCCGAGATCGGCTTCGTGTTCCAGCAGTTCAATCTGGTCGGGCGGCTGCCCGTGATCACCAACGTGATGATCGGCATGCTGAGCCGCATCCCGAAATGGCGCGGCCTGCTTCGTTTTTTCAAGGCCGATGAACTGCGCGCCGGGCTCGATGCGCTTGCACAAGTTGGTATAGACGACTATGCCTTTCAACGTGCTTCGACGCTGTCGGGTGGCCAGCAGCAGCGCGCGGCCATCGCGCGGACGCTGGTGCAGAACGCCCGCGTGATCCTCGCCGACGAGCCGATCGCCTCGCTCGATCCGGAATCGTCGCGCCGCGTCATGTCGCTGCTCACGCAGATCAATCGCACGCACAAGGTCGCCGTGGTGGTGTCGCTGCATCAGGTCGACATCGCCATGCGCTACTGCCCGCGCGTGGTGGCGTTGCGCCATGGCAAGGTCGTCTACGACGGTCCGTCGCATGCGCTGACGCAGCGCATGCTGCGCGATCTCTACGGCACCGAGGCCGACGAGCTGCTGCATGACCTGGTGCCCGACCGGATCGCGATGCCGATCGACGGCTCGCCCGTGCCTGCCACCGTCACGATGGATCTTGCGGCCGCCTGATTTGCGGCCGCCTGATTTGCCGGCCGTCTTCCGCACCCACCCTTTCGCATCGGAGTCCCCCCATGCTTCGCAGAACCTTTTTTGCCCTGATCGCCTCGGCAATTGCCGCCGCTCCCGCCCTCGCGCAGGACGCCAGGCCGCTGAGCATCGGCTTCATCTCGACCGAGTCGTCCTCCAACCTGAAGACCGCGTGGCAGCCGCTGATCGACGATCTGAGCAAGGCGCTCGGCGTGCCGGTCAAGCCGTTCTTCGCGTCGGACTATGCCGGCATCATCGAGGGCATGCGCTTCAACAAGGTGCAGATCGCCTGGTTCGGCAACAAGTCGGCGATGGAGGCGGTCGATCGCGCCAACGGCGAGGTGTTTGCCTCGGTGATCGACAAGGACGGCAACCCCGGCTACTGGTCGCTGCTGATCGTCAACAAGGACAGCGACCTGAAGTCGGTCGAGGACGTGATCAAGCGCGGCAAGGAGCTGTCCTACGGCGCCGGCGACCCGAATTCGACCTCCGGCACGCTGGTCCCGGGGTACTACCTGTGGGCCGCCAACAAGGTCGAGCCGAAGACGCTGTTCAAGGCGGTGCGCATCGGCAACCACGAGGCGAACCTGCTGTCGGTGCTGAACAAGCAGGTCGATGTCGCGGTGAACAATACCGAGAACCTCGGCCGCTATCGCGTCAACACCGGCAAGAATCCCTATGACCAGCTGCGCGTGCTGTGGAAATCGCCGCTGATCCCAGCCGACCCGATGGTGTATCGCAAGGACCTGCCGGCCGACATGAAGCAGAAGATCCAGACCTTCTTCGTCAACTACGGCAAGGGCGCCGACGCCGCGCGCGAAAAGCAGGTGCTGGCCACGCTGACCTACCAGGGCTTCCGCCCGTCGAGCGACGCGCAGCTGGTGCCGATCCGCCAGATCGAGCTGGCCAAGGAAAAGGCCCGCATCGAATCAGACGGCACGCTGGCCGCGGCCGACAAGGAGAAGCGCCTGGCCGATGTGTCCCGCCGCCTTGCCGAGCTCGACAAGGCCGTCAGCACGCAGTGATTGTGCAGTGATGGTTCGGTGATTGCGCGGTGACCGTGCAGCAAGCGCGCAATCATCGGACAATCGTCGCGCAGTCATTGCCGATCGTCGGATATACCGCAGGGCTTGCGACGTGCCACGGCCCTGCCCCTTGCCTTCTACGGATTCCCCTCATGACCGCCACCGCCAAGCCCGGCCTGCCTTCACCGCAAGCGAGCGGCCGGCCGCCGCGCACCTCCCTGTCCGCGATGCTCGTCTGGGCCATCGTGCTCGCCATGCTGGCCCTGTCCTGGCAGGGCGCCGACATGCGCCCGCTGGATCTGCTGCGCGACTCCGGCAATATGGCGCAGTTCGCCGCCGACTTCTTCCCGCCGGACTTCCGCGACTGGCGCCACTATCTCGACGAGATGCTCGTCACCGTGCAGATCGCCGTCTGGGGCACCGCGCTGGCGGTCGCCGTCGCCGTACCGCTCGGCCTGCTGTGTTCGTCCAATATCGTGCCGGCATGGGCCTACCAGCCGGCGCGGCGCCTGATGGACGCCTCGCGCGCCATCAACGAGATGGTGTTCGCGATGCTGTTTATCGTGGCCGTCGGCCTCGGTCCGTTCGCCGGCGTGCTGGCCATCTGGATCCACACCACGGGCGTGCTGGCCAAGCTGTTCGCCGAGGCGGTCGAGGCCATCGATCCGCGTCCGGTCGAGGGCGTGCGCGCCACCGGTGCGGGCCGGCTGGAAGAGATCGTCTATGGCGTGATCCCTCAGGTGCTGCCGCTGTGGCTGTCGTTTGCGCTCTACCGCTTCGAGTCGAATGTCCGCTCGGCCTCCGTGGTCGGCATCGTCGGCGCCGGCGGCATCGGCACCGTGCTGTGGGAGATCATCCGCAGCTTCCAGTACGCACAGACCTGCGCCGTGATGCTGCTGATCATCGCCTTCGTGACGGTGATCGACGTGCTGTCCGCGCAGATCCGCAAGGTGCTGGTCTGAGGGCGAGTCGCCAAGCCGGTGGTCAGGCGCGTCGCGAGGCGGGCAGTCAAGCGAGTCGCCAGGCGGGGCGTCAGTTGAGTTCGCCGGCCCGACTGGTGGCCGGCGTCATGCCGATCGCGTTCGCCAACGCCTCGACGGCGGCTTGCAGCGCCCCGCCGTTGTCGATCTCGACAAGCCGGCAACCGGCCGGCACATCGAACGCAGCGGTGGCGCGCGCCAGGCGCCGTGCGATCGCCTCCTCCGATTCCCGGCCGCGCTGGCGCAAGCGCGCCACCAGCGCGTCCGGCGACACCCGCACATGGAGCGCGCACAGCTTCGGATAGCGCGCCACCGCTCTCGGCAGGTACTCGCGCGAGCCGTTGACCACGACCCTGATACCCCGCTCGAGCCATTGCTCGATCTCGATGCCGATGCCGTAGTGCAGGCCGTGGCTGTGCCAGTGCATCGCCATGCAGCCCAGCGCGACGCGGCGCTGAAACTCCTCCGTCGTCAGCGCGACGGAAGCCTCGTTGGCATCGGCGTGGCGCGTGATATAGCGGTGGGCCACGACGAGCCGGTCATCGTCGCCGAGGCTCTCGCGCAAGGCCCGCAGCAGCGAATCCTTGCCGCTGCCCGATGGCCCCATCAGATAGAACAGGCCCGTGCCGTCCACGCGATGCGCGTTCATGCCGACAGGTACGCCGCGCCGGCGCCATCGCAGGTACGCCCATCGAAACCGTAGTGGCGCGCCACCACGAAGTCGGCCCCGGCCTCGGGCTGCACGAACACGCTGACGCTGTCCACCCGGAGCGGCGTGTCGAGCAGCGTGCCGGCCGCCGACGACAGCTGCGCCAGCGCCGCGGCCTGCCGCTCGGCGTCCAGCATGCCGGTCAGCGTGATATGGAAGGTGAAGGCGTCGAACAGATAGGGATAGCCCCAGTCCTGCAGCATCCGCCGCTCCAGCGGGGACAGCCGCTCCGGCTTGCGCCGCGCGATCTCGTCCGGCGTGGGCGGCGCGCGAAACCGGTCCAGCTGCCGCACGCTGGCGTCGGCCAGCGCACGCATGGCGCGTACGGCTTCGGGCTCGTCAGCAAAACACCACGCCAGGAAGCCGCGCAGCGCGCCAGCGCCAGCGGAACGTCGAACGGAGTACGAGTGCGGGCGAACTCGCGCATGGCGTCGTCCAGCATCGCTGGCCCGGTCCCTTCGGCGAGGCGGAACGGCGGCTTCAGCGTAGCGTGCAGGCCGTAATGGGCTGGCGCCTCGACCCACTCGGCGGGACGCGGAGCCATCTCGCGCGGCAGCGGCAACGGCTCGCCGGTGTCGGCGTCGCGGCCGAGCCAATGCTGGCCGAAGCTGCGGTACGGTTCGTTGGGAGCCAGGTAAATGGCGTATCGATGCGCTGGCATGGTGGTGTTCGTCGGTCGGTGTGTCGAATCGGCAGGCTAGCGCGGCAAGGTGACAGGCGGATGTCTAGACCAATCGACCAGCCACGCCATCCCGCTCGCGCAGCGGCTCAGTCGTTATCCGATACGGTCAGCTGAACCCAGTCGCCGGCAAACCGCGTGATGCTGTACTGCACCGGCGCGCCGTCGATATCGACGTTCAGCGCCTCGACCTGCAGCACGGGCCTGGTCTTCGGCTGGTTCAGCAGCCGCGCGACCGGTGCGCTGGGCAGCGCCGCCGTGATGCGCGACCACTTGCGAGTGTAGTCGGCGATGCCGCATTGCGCGAGGGCGCGCGAGATCGAGCGCTGGTCGCGCAGTTGATCCTCCAGCTGCGGGAAGCGCTGGTAATCGAAGTAGTGTTCGGCCACGTCGATCGGGCGGCCTTCGGCCTTGCCGACCATCTGCACATGCAGCACCGGCGCCGTGCGCGCGATCCCCAGATGCCGCGCGACCTCGGGCAGGCGGCTGACCTGGCTGCCGACGAATTCGACATGGCCGCGTATGCCCTGCGCGGCGAGATTCTGCGAGAAGCGGGTACGCCGCGCGATCGCGTAGTCGATTGCATGCTCCTGCACGAAGGTGCCGCGGCCCTGCTCGATCCGCACCAGGCCGCTCTGCTCGAGCTCGCTCATGGCCCGCCGCACGGTATGGCGATTGACTGCAAATCGCATCGCCAGCTCGGATTCGGGCGGCAGCTGCTCGCCCGGCCCGTACAGCTTCTTGCGGATGTCATCGGCCAGCGCCTCCCCGATCTGGCGCCATACCGCGACGCCCGAGCCCCGTTCGACTTCTCGTTCCGACATCGTCGTGATTCCTCTTGTTTTTGCGCGCTGTCATTGCGCGCTGTCATTCAGCGGCCATCGCATCGTGCGATTGTGCCCGAGCCGCATGCACTCGTGCTGGTGCCCGATCACGATCCGGGCTCGTCATCAAACAGTCATCCCGCCGTGGTCTAGTAGCGCCGTGTTGTTGCAGCTGACATCTAAACGTATAGACGTATAGGGATGACGATGAAAGGCAAGATCGGCGAAAGCGGCCATATCGGTGCGATCGGTGAAAGCCGTGACAGCGCCGACGCTTCCCGGGCCGCATGGCTGCGGGTCCTGGCGCTGGCAGATACCGACGCGCTCGATGGCGCCTACCGGCGGCTGGGCCACCAGGCACCGCTGCCCGCCTACCGCCTGCTGCGCAAGCCGGAGTCCGGCATGGCGATGGTGCGCGGGCGTACCGGCGGCACTGGGGCGCAGTTCAATCTCGGCGAGATCACCGTGACGCGCTGCGCAGTGGTGCTGGAACCGGGCCCGGCGCCCACCGAAGAGGCGGCGATCGCAGGCGTGGCCTACGTCATGGGCCGCTGTGCCCGCCATGTCGAACAGGCGGCCGTGCTGGACGCGCTGCTGCAGCGGCCGGAATGGCACGCTCGCGTCCAGCAGATCGTGCTGGAACCGCTGGCGCACACGCTGGTCGAGCGCGACGCCGCGCAGGCGGCCGCCGCCGCGCAGACCCGCGTCGAATTCTTCACGATGGCCCGCGGGGAAGACTGAGATGCCGACCCTGCATTCCATGCCGAGCCAATCCACCGCGTCGCTGCTGCCCGGCTTCGACCATCCCGTCGACGACGCGCAGCAGGTCTTCCGCGCGACGCTGCAAGGCGTTCGCCCATCCCGGCCGCATCGAAGCGCTGGCGGCGGATTGCGGTGTGCCAGACGGTCTGTCTCCCGCGATGACCGCCCTGCTGCTGACGCTCGCCGATCCCGATACGCCGGTCTGGCTGCCGGCCGACATGGCCGCATCGGCCGGCGCGTTCCTGCGCTTTCACTGCGGCTGCCCACTGGTCGACGATGTCGGCGCCGCCCAGTTCGTCTGCGTGCCGGCCGGCCATGCCATGCCGGCGCTGCGGCGCTGCGCGCAGGGCGATCCCGCCTTTCCCGACCGCTCGGCCACGCTGATCGTCGAGGTCGCTTCGCTCGACGAAGGCAGCACGCTGACGCTGCGCGGCCCCGGCATCGAGACCACGCGCACGCTGCGTGTCGACGGCCTGCCCGAAGACTTCCGCCGGCAATGGCAGGCCAACCATGCCGGCTTTCCGCTGGGCGTGGACCTGCTGCTGACCGCCGGCCAACGGATCTGCGCGTTGCCGCGCACCACACTGGTGGAGGACTGACATGTACGTCGCAGTCAAGGGCGGAGAACGCGCCATCCTGAATTCATACCGCATGGTCGACGCATATCGCCGCGGCGATCCTTCCGTGCCGGAACTGACGCTGGCCCAGATCCGCGAGCAGATGCCGCTGGCCGTCTCCCGCGTGATGGCCGAGGGCTCGCTGTACGACCCGCATCTCGCCGCGCTGGCCTTGAAGCAGGCCGCCGGCGACCAGATCGAGGCGGTGTTCCTGCTGCGCGCGTATCGCACCACGCTGGCGCGCTTCGGCTACACGCTGCCGCTCGATACCGGCGCGATGCGGCTGCGCCGGCGAATCTCTTCGACCTTCAAGGACGTGCCGGGCGGGCAGGTACTCGGGCCGACCTATGACTATACGCAGCGCCTGCTGGACTTCACGCTGGAGGCCGAAGGCGCTTTGCAAGCCGGCATCGCCAATCCGAACACGGACGCGGACCTGGACGCGGACACGGACTCGGCGGAGGAAGTCCAAACGATGCCGCGCGTCACCGACCTGCTGCACGCCGACGGCCTGGTCGAGGCCGAGCCCATTCCGCCGGGCGATCCCGCCCCGGCCGACCTGACCCGCGAGCCGCTGACCTTCCCGGCCAGCCGCGCGGCACGGCTGCAGAACCTGGCGCGGGCCGACGAAGGCTTCCTGCTGTCGATGGGGTATTCGACGCAACGCGGCTACGGCAATTCGCATCCGTTTGCCGCCGAGATCCGCTATGGCACCGCGGAGGTCGAGCTGTTCGTCGAGGAACTGGGCTTTGCCGTGACCATCGGCGAGATCGAACTGACCGAATGCCAGATGATCAACGACTTCGCCGGCAACGCGGAGGAAGCGCCCTGCTTTACCCGCGGCTATGGCCTGGTGTTCGGCTACAACGAGCGCAAGGCGATGTCGATGGCGCTGGTCGATCGGGCGATGCGAGCCGCGGAGCTCGGCGAGGCCGCCGACAACCCCGCCAACGATATCGAATTCATGCTGTACCACAGCGACAACGTCGAGGCCTCGGGCTTCGTCCAGCATCTGAAGTTGCCGCACTACGTGGACTTCCAGACCAATCTCGAACTGCTGCGCCGGCTGCGCGCGCAGCGGCAAGCGGCCGAACCGCCGGCACAGGCACCGGCTGCCCCGGCAGCAGTTGCCGCCCCCCGACCACGACGCCGCCGCACCGCAATGCCAGACCCAGGAGGAGAGCGTCGCATGACCGCCGCCATCGCCCCGCTCCCCCGCGGAAGTCACCACGCGGAACGCGCACTACAACTTCGGCTATCTCGACGAATCGACCAAGCGCATGCTGCGCCGTGCCCTGCTGAAGGCGGTGGCGATTCCGGGCTACCAGGTCCCGTTCGGCAGCCGCGAGATGCCGCTGCCCTATGGCTGGGGCACCGGCGGCATCCAGGTCACCGCCGCCATCATCGGCCGGCAGGATGTGCTGAAGGTCATCGACCAGGGCTCGGACGACACCACCAATGCCATCAACATCCGCCGCTTCTTCGGCCGGGTGACCGGCGTACGCACCACCGAACGCACCACCGAGGCCAGCATCATCCAGACCCGCCATCGCGTTCCCGAAACGCCGCTGCGCGAAGGGCAGACCATGGTGTTCCAGGTGCCGATCCCCGAGCCGCTGCGCTGGCTCGAGCCGAGCGAGACCGAGACGCGCACGATGCATGCGCTGGCGGAATACGGCGCCATGCACGTCAAGCTCTACGAAGACATCGCCCGTCACGGCCATATCGCCACGACCTACGACTATCCCGTCATCGTCAACCAGCGCTACATGATGCGGCCCTCGCCGATCCCCAAGTTCGACAATCCGAAGCTCGACCGCAACCCGGCCCTGATGCTGTTCGGTGCCGGCCGCGAGAAGCGCGTGTACGCGGTGCCGCCCTACACTTCGGTCAAGAGCCTGGACTTCGCCGATCATCCCTTCACGGTCGAGAAGTGGTCGAGCTGCTGCGCGCAGTGCGGCGCCACCGACAGCTATCTGGACGAGATCATCACCGACGACGCCGGTACGCGCATGTTCGTCTGCTCGGACACCGAATACTGCGCCGATCGTCAGGCGCAACAGACCACCAAGGCAGCCGAAGCCGCCGAAGCCACCGAAGCCGCCGAGGCCGCCGATCCGGCCGCGGGAGGTGTGCGATGAACGCGACGCCATTGCTGTCGGTGCGCAGGCTGTCGCGCACCTGGGACGGCGTCCATGGCTGCCATGACGTCAGCTTCGATTTGTATCCCGGCGAAGTGCTGTGCATCGTCGGCGAATCCGGCTCGGGCAAGAGCACGCTGCTGCAGGCCCTGTCGATGCAGGCGCCGGCGCAGCGCGGCACCGTCAGCTACGACATGCGCGAGTCCGGCCTGACGGATCTCGCCACGCTGTCGAGCGCGCGCCTGCGCCTGCTGGCTCGTACCGACTGGGGCTTCGTGCACCAGCACGCCCGCGACGGCCTGCGCATGCAGGTCAGCGCCGGCGCCAATATCGCCGAGCGCCTGATGGCGGTCGGACAACGCCACTACGGCGAGCTGCGCGAGATCGCGGGCGCCTGGCTTGAAAAGATGGAGATCGACCTGGCGCGGCTGGACGACACGCCCCATGCCTTCTCCGGCGGCATGCAGCAGCGCCTGCAGATCGCGCGCAATCTGGTCACGCATCCGCGCCTGGTCTTCATGGACGAGCCCACGGCCTCGCTCGACGTCTCGGTACAGGCGCGCTTGCTCGACCTGCTGCGCCGGCTGGTATCGGACCTCGACCTCGCCGCCATCCTGGTGACGCACGACCTGGCCGTCGCGCGGCTGCTGGCCCACCGCACGCTGGTGATGCAAGGCGGGCGCGTGGTCGAGCAAGGGCTGACCGACCAGATCCTCGACGACCCGCAGCATCCGTATACGCAGCTGCTGGTCTCTTCCATTCTGCAGGGTTGAACCATGAGTCAAGCACAGCAGGCACAGCATGCACAGACGCTGATCGAGGTCCGCGGCCTTGGCAAGATGTTCACCTTGCACAACCAGGGCGGCATCCGGCTGCCGGTGCTGCAGTCGGTCGATTTCGAGGCGGCGCGAGGCGAATGCCTGGTGCTGTCGGGTCGCTCCGGCACAGGTAAAAGCACCTTGCTGCGATGCCTGTACGGCAACTACCTGGCCACCGAAGGCAGTATCCGGCTGCGTGATACCAGCGCGGAAGGCGCACCCTGGGTCGAGCTGACCCACGCGCCGGAGCAACGCGTGCTGAGGCTGCGCCGCGACGTGATCGGCTACGTCAGCCAGTTCCTGCGCGCGATTCCGCGTGTCGGCGCGCTCGACGTCGTGGCCGAGCCGCTGCAGCAGCGCGGCGTCGACCGCAACGTGGCGCGCGGGCGCGCCGCGGCGCTGCTGGAACGCCTCAACCTGCCGCGCCGGTTGTGGGAGCTGCCGCCGGCGACCTTCTCCGGCGGCGAACAGCAGCGCGTCAATATCGCGCGCGGGCTGATCGGCGGCCATCCGATCCTGCTGCTGGACGAGCCCACCGCCTCGCTCGATGCCGACAACCGCGCCGTGGTCATCGAGCTGATCCGCGAAGCGCTGGCCGAGGGCCGCTGCCTGATCGGCATCTTCCACGACGAAGCCGTCCGCGATGCGGTCGCCACGCGCCTGCTGACGTTGCAGCCGGCCACCGCGATCGCGTGATTCGTGCCCAACCAACCCCTATCCGCACCCTCGCCCAAACCGACACGGAGCCGGACATGTCCGCCACTTACCTGACGCACGTCACCCTGGTGCTGCCCGACCGCGTGCTGCAAGACAGCGCGCTGCTGATCGAGGATGGGCGCATCGCCGCCATCGAACCGGACCCCGCCACGGTGCCGGCGCTGGCCAACGTGGTGGCGCTGCCCGGCCACACGGTGATGCCCGGCCTGATCGACGTCCATTGCGACGCGATCGAGAAGGAAGTGGAACCGCGCGCCAACGTGCTGTTCCCGATGGACTTCGCGGTGGCGCAGGTCGACCGGCGCAACGCGGCGGCCGGCATCACCACGCC
The DNA here is from genome assembly GCF_049311595.1 of Cupriavidus sp. H18C1. Taxonomy (NCBI): domain Bacteria; kingdom Pseudomonadati; phylum Pseudomonadota; class Betaproteobacteria; order Burkholderiales; family Burkholderiaceae; genus Cupriavidus; species Cupriavidus sp. H18C1. The sequence goes on along the minus strand of NZ_CP186009.1, from coordinate 1,452,801 downwards.
CTACCATGCGCTGTCCTTCGCCAACAACCAGTTCGGCGTGCGCAACAACGACACGGCCGCCGCGCTGGTGCGCACCGTGGCGGCGTATCGCGACCACAGCCTGGTCGACAACCGCATCCACTGCCGCTACGAAGTCACCGATTCGGCCGCGGTGCCGGTGCTCGAGATGCTGATGCTGGAGGGCGTCGTCGACCTGCTGTCGGTGATGGACCATTCGCCGGGACAGGGCCAGTTCAAGACCCTCGACGCGTACCTCGCCTACATGGTCGGCAACCATGGCATGAGCCGCGAGGAAGCGGCGGACGCCGCGGCGAAGAAGGCCGAGCAGCGCGACGGCGCACACGAACGGGTGCGCCGGCTGCTGTCCCGCGCGCATGAACTCGGCGTGCCGACGGCCAGCCACGACGACGATTCGCCGCAGCGGATCGCGGCGATGCAGGCCCTCGGCGTGCGGATGAGCGAGTTTCCGATCAACCTCGACACCGCACAGGCGGCCGCCGCGCAGGCCTTGCCGACGATCTTCGGCGCGCCCAACGTACTGCGCGGCCGCAGCCAGAGCGGCTCGATGCGCGCGATCGATGCGATCCAGGCGGGGGTCGGTCATATCCTGTGTTCCGACTACCAGCCGTCGACGCTGATCGCCGCCGCGTTTGCCGCGGCCCGCCTGGCCGAGCTGCCGCTGAACGAGGCGGCTGCGCTGGTCACCGCCAATCCCGCCGAAGCGTGCCTGTTGCACGATCGGGGCCGCCTGGCGCCGGGCCTGCGCGCGGACGTGATTGCGGTCGCCCATGTGGCCGGGCAACCGATGATCACGCATACGTGGTCGGCGGGCCGGCTGGTTTTCGCGGCGGGGTATCGGGCATTGCCGGGCAGCGCCGGGCGGCCAGCGATGCGGGAGAAGGTGTTCGAGACGGTGTGATTGGAGGCCGCGCTGGCTCGCCGCTCACGGCTCGCGGCTCGCGGCTGATGGCTGATGGCTGCGGGCGGCTGGCTGCTGGCGGCTGGCGGTCAGCTATCGGCGGTTGGCGGTTGGCGGTTGGCGGTTGGCGGTTGGCGGTCGGCGGTTGGCGGTTGGCGGTTGGCGGTTGGCGGTTGGCGGTCGGCGGTCGGCGGTCGGCGGTCGGCGGTCGGCGGTTGGCGGTTGGCGGTCGGCGGTCGGCGGTCGGCGGTCGGCGGTCGGCGGTCGGCGGTCGGCGGTCGGCGGCGGCGTCAGTGTGCGGGGCGGTCCGTCACCGTACGAATGAAGTCCACCACCGTGGCATGCCCGGACGCCAGGCAGGCCGCGCCAACCACCGGCTCCCAGAACGCCTCGGAACCGTGGGCCATCCGCCATTGATGCAGCCGCCGGGTCAGCAACTGCAAATCGTATTCCTCGGTGATGCCGATCGCGCCGTGCAAGGCGTGCGCGACGGCGGCGATGCTCGCGGCGGCCTCGCTGGTGCGAGCCTTCGCCACGGCCGCCGCAACGCGGTCGGGCTGGTCGCCATCGCCAGAAAAGGCAATTTGCGCGGCGATATGGCTGGCGGCCACCAGTTCGGCCATCACGCTGAGTTGGTGCTGCACCGCCTGGAACTTGCCGATCGCGCGGCCGAACTGCGTGCGGTCGTTGCAGTATTGCAGCGTGAGATCGAACACCCGACGCGCGGCGCCGGCGATCAGCGCGGCATGCAGCGCGGCGCCCCATGCCCCGACGTCGGCACCGGAGGCCGGCACGGGCTCGGGCACCGACTGCGGCGGCCAGCGCAGCGTCGCAGCCTGGTCGCGGTGCACGCCGGTAGCAATACGGCTTGCCGCGCCGGCATCGAGCAGCAACAGCCCGTCGTCCAGGCCCAGCACCACGTGGTCGGCGATCGCACCGTACGGCGTGATCGGGCACACCACCCCGCCATCGGCTTCGCGCACGCCGGCCTGTGCCAGCGTGGTCATTCCCGGCGGAACGGCGAGCCCGGCGCGGCGCAGCAACGCCCGCGCGACCACCGACTGCGCCAGCGGCACCGGCAGCGGATGGCGCCCCATGGCGATCAGCACGGGCGCGAGCTCGTGCAGTGCCAGCCCGGCGCCACCGTCCTGCTCGGGCACGAACAGCTCCAGGAATCCGGCATCGGCGATGGCATCCCACAATCCTCGCGGATTGCCGCCGTCCTCGATGGCCCGCACCGCGGCGCTCGTGCAGGCATCCCGCAGAATCGATTCGATCGCTTCGACGAACATGGTGGTCTCTCCTCGCGCCTGACGTCCTCGCGCCCTGACGCGTCAATGCCCTAACGCTCTAACGCTCTAACGCCCTAACGCAGTCCCAGGCTGCGGGCGATCATGCCACGCAGGATTTCGCGGGTCCCGCCGCGCAGCGAGAACGTTGGCGAAATCTGGCTCAGATAGCTCACGGTGCGATACAAGTCCGCGTCGGCAAGGGACCGTGGATCGCCCGCGACGACGGCCTCCAGTGCGGCCGGAATCTGCTGCTCCAGCGTCGTGCCCAGGTCCTTGACCAACGCGGCCTCCGCCACGGGACTTTCGCCGGCCGCCAGCCGCGCGGTCACCGCGATCGACATCTGCCGCAGCGTGGCCAGCTGCGCGCAGAAGCGCCCCAGCAGCGCCTGCTGTTCCGGTGTCGCGCCATCGCGGCGAAGGCGCGCCGCCCACAGGTCCAGCAGTACCACGCTCGAGTAGATCCGTTCCGGCCCGCTGCGCTCGAAGGCCAGTTCGGCATTGACCTGTTCCCAGCCGCTGCCTTCGTTGCCGATCAGCGCATCGTCGCCCAGCGGCACGTTGTCGAATACGACCTCGGCGAAATGCGCGTCGCCGGTCAGGTCCTCGATCGGCCGCACGGTGACGCCGGGCAACGACAGGTCGACGATGAACTGCGACAGCCCTTTCTGCTTGTCCTCCGGCACGCCGGAGGTGCGCACCAGCGCGATCATGTACTGGCAGTGCGGGGCATTGGTGGTCCAGATCTTCTGGCCGTTCAGCGACCAGCCCCCGGCCGTGCGGGTCGCGCGGCTGCGCACGCTGGCCAGGTCCGAGCCCGAATTGGGCTCGCTCATGCCGATGCAGAAGAAGCTCTCGCCGCGACAGATCGCCGGCAGATGGCGGCGCTTCTGCGCCTCGTTGCCGTAGCGAAGGATCAGCGGGCCGCTCTGGCGATCGGCGATCCAGTGGGCCGCGACCGGGGCGCCGGCGGCCAGCAATTCCTCCACCAGCACGAAGCGGCGGAACGGATCGAGCCCCGCGCCGCCGTATTCGGGCGGCAGCGTGATGCCGACCCAGCCGCGCGTCGCCAGCCGGCGACTGAAGGCGGCGTCGAACCCCATCCAGGACCGCGCGCGGCGATCGGCCGGCGCGTCGGGCAACTGGTCGGAGAGAAAGCGTTTGACTTCGGTGCGGAAGGCTTCCGCCTCGCGCGGCAGGCTCGCACGGACGAAGCTATCGAGAAGGCTGGACACTGCGTCTGGCTCCGATGCGTTCGATGTTTGGCAGGTTCATGGTGGTTTCCAGGGGCTCACACCTCCGATGCCGTGAGGGGCGTGATGGGCGTGATGGGCGTGAGGGGCGTGAGGGGCGTGAGGGGCGTGAGGGGCGTGATTGGCGTGATTGGCGTGATCGGCTTCACTGGCCTCGATGGCGTCAATATCGCATCTGGATCAGCCAGGTCGCCACCATCGCCGGCCGCTCCGCGCCCTCGACCTGCAGCTCGACCTGCCAGAAACACCGCACCTCCCCCGGCCGCACGTCCTCGATCCGCTGCAGCGCGAAGGTGCCACGCAGCCGCGAGCCGGCCGGCACCGCGCCGGTGAAGCGGACGCGGTCGAAGCCGTAGTTCAGCGACAGCTTGCGATTGGGGAAGCGGTAGCACTGCCCGAACGCGGCGGTGACCATCGACAGCGTCAGCAGCCCGTGGGCGATCGTGCAACCGTACGGCGACTCGACGGCCGCGCGCACCGGATCGACGTGGATCCACTGCCGGTCCTGCGTCAGCTCGGCGAACGTATCGATGATGCGCTGATCGAGCGTGAAATAGCCGCTGACCGCCGCGGGCGCGCCGACCGCCGCGCGCAGTTCGTCCAAGGATCCGATGCTCTGCATGCCCTCAGTCCGCCTTCAGGTCCACGGGTCAGATCACGCCCTTGGCGCGCAGCGCGTCGAGTCGCGCGTCGTCGAAGCCGAGCTTGTCGCGCAGCACCGTCTCGGTATGCTCGCCCAGCGTCGGCGCGGCGCGTTCGTACTGGATCGGCGTGGCCGACAACCGGATCGGATTGGCCAGCCCCGGGGCCTGCACGCCTGCTCCGTGCGGCAGCGACAGCTGCATGCCGCGATGGCGCACCTGCTCGTCCTCGAACACCTGCTGCATGTTGTAGATTGGCCCGCACGGCACGTTGGCCGCCTCCATGCGTTCTACCCACTCCGTCATCGTGCGCGTCAGCATCGCTTCGGCGATCTGCGGAATCAACGCGTCGCGGTTGCGGTTGCGTTGGCCGGCGGAGGTGAAGCGCGGATCCGTGGCCAGTTCCGGCCGGCCGATCACCTCGCACAGCGCGCGGTATTGCGCGTCGTTGCCGACCGCGACGATGACGTCGCCCTCGCGGCAGCGGAACACCTGGTACGGCACCATGTTCGAATGCGCGTTGCCCATGCGCTGCGGGATCTTGCCGGACAGGAAGTAGTTGATCGCCTGGTAGGAGTTGATGGTCACCACGCAGTCGAGCAGCGCCATGTCGATGTACTGTCCTTCGCCGCTGACGTTGCGATGCTCCAGCGCCGCCAGGATCGCGGTGCTCGCATACATGCCCGTCAGCAGGTCCGTGATGGCGATGCCCGATTTGATGGGGCCGCCGCCGGGCTCGTCGTCCGGCAGGCCAGTGATGCTCATCAGCCCGCCCATGCCCTGGAACACGAAGTCGTAGCCGGGCAGCGCGGCATAGGGACCCGACTGGCCGAAGCCGGTGATCGAGCAGTAGACCAGCCGCGGATTGAGCGCGCGCAGGTCGTCGTAGCCCAGGCCGTAGCGCGCCAGCGTGCCGACCTTGTAGTTCTCCACCACGACATCCGCCTCGCGCGCCAGCTCGCGGATGATCTGCTGACCCTCCGGCGCGGCCAGATCGACGGTAATGGACTTCTTGCCGCGATTGGCGCTGAGAAAGTACGACGAATCGGCGGTTTCCCGACCCTCGGGATCCTTCAGGAACGGCGGGCCCCAGGCGCGCGTATCGTCGCCGACGCGCGGACGTTCGACCTTGATGACTTCGGCGCCCATGTCGGCCAGGTTCTGCGTCGCCCATGGGCCGGCCAGAATGCGGGTCAGGTCCAGAACCTTGATATGTGCCAGTGCGCCTTTCAACGGTGGTCTCCTGTGGCTGCGATCGGGCTGCGATCGGGCTGCGATCGGGATGCGATCGGGATGCGATCGGGATGCGATCGGGATGCGAATGCGGCAAGCGTAGTGAAGGCCTACGCGCGGCGTCCAATATCGAATCGCCATCGATTGATAGCGATCGTTTATCGCGGAGGGCCCGCAAGGCGCACCCGGATGGGTGATGCAGCGATAAGTTTTGTATATCGCCAGGCGTCGAATTCATATTGGACACGCCGCGGAAGTGTCTCTTAGCCTTGCGCTCAAGCCTCGCAGCCATGACGGGGCGCCGACTGGAGAGAGACATGCTGATGACCCGCCCGGGGCGGCTGCTGGCCGCCGCCCTCTGCCTGGCCGCGCTTTTCTTGAGCCTTGCCGCCCCCGCCCGCGCCGACTATCCGAACCGGCCGATCCGTCTCGTCGTGTCATTCCCACCCGGCAGCGGCACCGATTCCACCGCCCGCTATGTCGCACGCAAGCTCGAGGAAAAGACCGGCCAGTCGGTGGTGGTCGAAAACCGGCCGGGCGGCAACAGCTTTATCGCGGTGCAGACCGTGACGCGCGCGGAGCCCGACGGCTACACGCTGCTGCTGGCGAGCAATTCGCCGGTGGCGACCAACGTCGCGATGTTCCGCCAGCTGCCCTACGATCCGGTCGGAGAACTGGCGCCAGTCGCGCGGCTCGGGGTCGGCGCGATGGCGCTGGTGGTCAATCCGGCTTCGCCGTTCCATACGGTGGCGGAACTCGTCGCGCATGCCCGTCAGCAGCCGGGCAAGCTCAATTACGGCGCTGGCAGCGCGTCCTATCAGATCGCGACGGAACTGTTCCTGACGCAGGGCCAGATCAAGGCGAACCACGTGCCCTACAGGGGCGCGGCGCCGGCGCTGACCGATGTCGCCGCGGGCCAGGTCGATTTCGCCTTCGCCGACTACGGCGCAGTGCTCCCCTCTGCTGCAGGCGGGCAAGCTGCGGCTGCTGGCAGTGACCAGCGAAAAACGGCTGGCGACCCAGCCGAATGCGCCTACGCTGCAGGAGAGCGGTTTCCCCGGCTATTTCATGGTGAACTGGACCGCGGCCTTCGCACCCGCCAAAAACGCCGCGCCCGGTGGTCGAGAAGTTGGAGAGGCTGCTGCTGGACATCAACGCCGCGCCCGAGACGGCGGAGTTCTTCGCCCGCACCAACTGGGATGTCTTTACCGGCAACGCCGCCGAGCTGCGGCGCTTCCAGTTGGCGGAGATCCGCAAATGGTCGGATGCGGCGGCGCGTGCCGGCATTCCGAAACAATAGCGCGGACCGACGACAAACAACGACGACGACAACAACGACGCCCGCCGTCGGCAACCCACCCAACGAGGACCACCATGAGCCAGTTCCTGGACTATGCGCAACAGGGTCATATCGTGACCCTTACCCTGAACGAGCCCGCACGCCGCAACCCGCTGACCGGCAACACCGCGGTGGCCGAACTGGTCGAAGCGGTGAACCGCATCGATGGCGACGACTCGGTGCGCGCGGTGATCCTGACCGGCGCCGGCACTGTGTTCTCGACCGGCGGCGACATCCGCGACATGGAGCGCCAGGCGTCGGGCACGGTGCCCGGCATGGAGATCCGGCGCGACTATCGCCGCGGCATCCAGCGGGTGCCGCTGGCCCTGTTCAATCTGGAGGTGCCGGTGATCGCCGCGGTCAACGGCCCGGCCATGGGCGCGGGACTGGACCTCGCCTGCATGTGCGATCTGCGCATTGCGTCGGAGACCGCGCAATTCGCCGAGAGCTTCGTGCGGCTGGGCATCATTCCCGGCGATGGCGGCGCCTGGCTGCTGCCGCGCATCGTCGGCCTGTCGCGCGCCGCCGAAATGATCTTCACCGGCCTGCCGATCGATGCCGCACGCGCGCTGGAATGGAACCTGGTGTCCCAGGTGGTCCCGGCCGACCAGTTGCTGCCGACCGCGATGCGGCTGGCCGAGGCGATCGCCGCCAATCCGCCGCAAGCGGTGCGCCTGGCCAAGCGGCTGCTGCGCGAGGGCATGCACACGCGGCTCGACACGCTGCTGGAGATGTCCGCGACCTTCCAGGCGATGTGCCACCAGACCGAGGAGCACCGGCAGGCAGTGACGGCCTTCCTCGAGAAACGGAAACCGGTGTCCCGAAGCTGAGCGGCCGGGCGCGGCAGCGGCGATCGGTAAGATGTGGGCTTCGCCACTGCCCGCGCGCCGCCCTGCCCCATGGATTTCCGACGTATCCGGCATTTCGTCGTTCTCGCGGGAAACGCTGAACTTTCGCCGCGCCGCCGAACGGCTGCATATCGCCCAACCCGCGCTGACCGTTTCGATCCAGAAACTGGAACAGGAGCTGGAGACGCAATTGTTCGTGCGCGAGACGCGCGGTGTCACGCTGACGCCGAGCGGCCACGCGGCGCTCGCCGAGGCGCGGCGCATTCTGTTCCATGCCGGCCATTTTCGCGAGGCGGCGCACGCCGCGGCCAGCGGCATGGGCGGAACGCTGCGTATCGGTTTCGTCGGCTCGACCACCTATCACTTGCTGCCGCAACTGGTGTCGCACTTTCGTGCCGAGTATCCCGCGGTGGAACTGACGCTGAAGGAGGCCACCTCGGCGTCGATCGTCAAGCAGCTCGAGGACGAGGCGCTGGACGTCGGGCTGGTGCGCATCCCGCTGCTGCAGGCCGGCAGGATTACACTTGCCCCGCTGGAGCACGACCGCTTCGTCGCCGCGCTGCCGCGCCATCATCCGCTGGCCGGGCACGGATCGCTGACGTTGTCCGAGCTGGCCGGCGAACGCTTCGTGATGTACGCCCGCGAGGAAGCCTCGGGGCTGCATGCGGCGGCGATGACGGCCTGCCAGCTGGGCGGCTTCCAGCCCCGCATCGCGCAGATCGCGACGCAGATCCAGACCGTGATGGCGCTGGTGGAAAGCGGGCTCGGCATCGCGCTGGTGCCATCGATCATGCATCGCTTCGCCAACGAGCGGCTGGTGTGTATTCCGGTGGACGACATGCCCGGTGCCGCCGGCATCGGGCTGGCGCTGGCCTATTGCGACGAAACCGAGACCCCGGCGGGACGGCATTTCCGCCAGGTCGCGCAGTGCGCCTTTCCCATCCAGGGATCGGCCGGGGCGCCATCGTTGCGCTGACGTCCGCGCGGCACGGCACGCCGGAGACGGCGTGCTACATTGCCCTCGTACCGCGGACCCGCGCACATACCCGCGCACATGCCCTTGCACATACCCGCGCACATGCCCTTGCACATACCCGCGCACATGCCCTTGCACATACCCGCGCACATGCCCTTGCACATACGCGCATACATACCCGCACACATCTCCGCACCCACGCACCGATGAAGACGCTGCTGATCGTCTACCACACGATGACCGGAGGCACGCAGCAGATGGCCGAAGCCGCCGCCAATGCCGCGCGGACGCAGCCGGACGTCGAGGTCAGGCTGCTGCGCGCCACCGAGGCGCAGCCCGACGATGTGCTGAACGCCGACGGCTATCTGTTCGCCACGCCGGAGAACCTGGCCGCGATGTCCGGACTGATGAAGGACTTCTTCGATCGCTGCTATTACCCGGTGCTAGACCGGGTCAATGGCCGCCCCTATGCCGCGATGATCTGCGCCGGCAGCGACGGCCAGAATGCGCTGCGCCAGCTCGACCGCATCGCCACCGGCTGGCGTTTGCGCTCCGTGGCGCCCGGGCTGATCGTCTGCACGCATGCGCAGACGCCGGAGCGCATCCTCGCACCGAAGCAGATCGGGGCCGACGACCTCGCGCGCTGCGCGGAACTCGGCGAAGGCCTCGCCGGCGGGCTGGCGCTGGGGGTGTTCTGAGGGATCAGGTTTTAGCCGGCGCGACGCAAGGCAGGGCACAGTGCTGGTTTCATTAATCCGCAAATTTCGGAACTATGCCGGCCCAGGAACTTTTGCGGCCATAGTTCCGTGAATTCCGGAACAATGGCGTCCCCTCCGTATCCACGCGCCCAATCCATTCCCCCGGGCTTACTCCGCGCGAAACGCCCCTTCGAGCACCCCCCCGCACGGCCGCCGCCACCCGATGCGGATTGCCCTTTCGCCAAACGAGATGCAGTTCGACATCGAGCCCGACCTGGTCGTCGATCGGCCGAAAGCGCACACCGGCATAGCCGAGGCGCCATGCCGACTGGGGCACCAGCGCGACGCCCATGCCGGCGTCCACCAGCGACAGGATCGAGTGCGTATGGCTGAGCGTCTGCACCGTGTCGGGCGCCACGCCCTCCGCGCGCAGGCGGCCGGCGACGATCTCGTACAGATAGCGCGATTCGGAGCGGCAGAACTCGATGAAGGGCTGGCCTTCGAGCGCGGACAGGGGCAGGCATTCGGCCTGCAGCAGCGGATGCCCGACCGGCGCGGCCAGCACGAACGGCTCGCGCAGCAGCGGCGCCGATTCGACGAAGCTGCGCGGCGCGAACGGCCGTACCAGGCCCAATTCGATGCGGTCGGCGGCGATCGCCTCGAGCTGCGCGTCGGTCTGCATTTCGCGCAGCGACACGTGGACCTCCGGCAGGTTCGCGCGGATCGCACCCAGCAATTGCGGGAGCAGCGCGAAGCTCGCCGCCGGTATGAATCCCATCGACACGCTGCCCGCGTCGGCGCGCATGGCCCGCCGCGCAGCCAGCTTGGCGGCGTGGCTGCGTCGCAGGATGTCCTCGGCCTCGCGCAGGAAGATCGCGCCCGCCGGCGTCAGGCGAACCCCGCCGCCCGAGCGGTCCAGCAATTGCACCCCGACTTCATGTTCGAGCAGCTGGATATGCCGCGTCAGCGGCGGCTGCGTCATGTTCAGCAAGGCTGCGGCCCGGCCGAAATGCAATTCGGTCGCGACGGCCACGAAGCTGCGCAGATGGGATAGCTGGAACACGATTCAAATCTTGAATTGGGTAATCGCCAGTTTGGATTGGACGGCAGTAGCGGGGGCTTTCTACAGTAGCGCCTCTCATGTCCTTTCCATCAGGAGTTCAAGTGGCGACTTTCGAAGGTTCCGCGCTGCGCGAGGCGCTCAATGGCATTTCCGGAATCCTGGTCACGCCGTTCGACGCGAATGATACCGTCTCGCCCGGCCCGCTTTCGGCCGTGGTCGACCGGGCCGTCGGCGCCGGCGTGCATGTGCTGGTCGCCAATGGCAATACCAGCGAGTTCTACGGCCTGCGGGAGCAGGAGGCGGTGCGCATGGTCCATGTCGCCGCCGAATACGTGGCCGGCCGGGTGCCGCTGCTGGCGGGCGTCGGACGCAGCGTCCACGAAGCCTGCGCGCTGGCCCGCGCCTCCCGCGAAGCCGGCGCCGATGCGCTGATGGTTCATCAGCCGCCCGATCCCTTCGTCGCGCCGCGCGGCGTGGTCGCCTATGTGCAGAAGATCGCCGAGGCCGGCCAGGGCCTGCCGCTGGTGCTCTATCTGCGCAACGACAACATCGGCTTGGCCGCCATCGAAGCGCTGTGCCGCATTCCCGAGGTCGTCGGCGTCAAGTGGGCCTCCCCGACGCCGATGGTGCTGGCCGAAGCGATCCGCCGCACCGCCGACCGCGGGCTGGCCTGGGTCGGCGGACTGGCCGAAATCTGGGCGCCGCCCTTCTATGCAGTCGGCGCACGCGGCTTTACCTCGGGCCTGATCAACGTGATGCCCGAGCGTTCGGTGGCGATCCACCGCGCGCTCGAAGACGGCGACCATGCACTGGCGATGCGCCTGATCGGCGAGATGCTGCCCTTCGAGGATCTGCGCGCCCAGGAAAACAACGGCACCAACGTCACGGTCGTCAAGGCCGCGCTGCAACTGATGGGTAACGACTGCGGCGCCGCACGGCCACCGTCGGCGTGGCCGCTGACCGATGCCCAGCAGCGCCGCCTGCACGAGCTGATGTCCGGCTGGGGGGCTCGCACGCTGATTTCATCGCGGGCGACTGCCCGCTGCGCAGTGAGGGGACGTGCCACGTCCCACTACAAGAAACTTCATTGGAGACTATCGATGCCATTTCGTCGCACCCTGCTTGCCTTCTGCGCCTTTGCCTCGCTGACCGGCGGCGCGCTCGCGGAAACCTATCCCGCCCGTCCCATCACCATCGTCATCGGCTCCAGCCCCGGCAGCGCCACCGACGGCCTGGCCCGCGCGCTGGGCAACGAGGTGACCCGGCTGACCGGACAGGCCGTGGTGATCGAGAACCGCGCCGGCGCGATGGGCGGCATCGCGGCCCAGACCGTGGCGCGTGCCAAGCCCGACGGCTATACGCTGTTCATCACGACCAACACCACGCAGGCCGCCAATCCGCATCTGCTGAAGAGGCTGCCCTACGACCCGATCAAGGATTTCACGCCGGTCTCGATGCTGACCAAGGGCTACCAGCTGCTGGTCGTCAACCAGAACGTCAAGGCCAACAGCGTCGCCGAGCTGATCGCCCTGGCAAAGAAGGAGCCGGGCAAGCTGACCTACGGTTCCGGCAGCTCGTCGGCACGCGTCGCCGCCGAACTGTTCCAGCAGATGAGCGGCACCGAGATGACCCACGTCCCGTACAAGGCGAATCCGCCGGCGGTGGTGGACCTGGTCGCGGGCCAGACCGACCTGATGATCGTCGACCTGCCCGCCAGCCTGCCGCAGGTGCGCTCGGGCAAGCTGCGCGTGCTCGGCTTCAGCGGTCCCAAGCGCTCCGCGCTGGTGCCCAATGTGCCGACCATCGAGGACACGCTGCCCGGCTATGAGGCGGGCTACTGGAACGCGCTGTATGCGCCCGCCAATACGCCGCAGCCGGTGGTGCAGCGCCTGAGCGAGCTGGTCCATCGCGCGCTGGCCACGCCGAGCGTGCGGCAGGTGGTCGAGCAGAGCGGCCAGGAAATCGCGCTGTCGAGCGCCGAGGAGCTGAGCCGCTTCCAGCTCGCCGAACTCGACCGCTGGGGCCGAATCATCCGCACCGCCGGCATCGAGAAGGAATGATCGCCGTCGTTCCCGCGCCGGCGGGAATCCAGCGTCTGCGCAAGCCGCTGGGTTCCCGTCTTCGCCGGGGCGACATCGATGCCGCAGCGCCGATCCGTTGAACAAGGAAGCTACCGTGAAATCGCACTACATCGCCGGCGAATGGGTCGCCGGCAACGACAGCAGCGCCAACGTCAATCCGTCCGACGTGTCGGACATCATCGACCACTACGCGCAGGGCGATGCCGCCCTCGTCGACCAAGCCGTCGCCGCCGCGCGGCAGGCCTTCGGCAAGTGGTCGCTGTCGACGCCGCAGCAGCGCTTCGATGTGCTCGATTTCGTCGGCAACGAGCTGCTGCAGCGCCGTGCCGAGCTGGGCGACCTGCTGGCGCGCGAGGAAGGCAAGACGCTGCCCGAGGCGACCGGCGAGGTGGTGCGTGCCGCGCAGATATTCAAGTTCTTCGCCGGCGAGGCGCTGCGTACGGCGGGCGAGGTGCTGCCCTCCGTACGGCCCGGCATCGGTGTCGAGATTACGCGCGAGCCGATCGGCGTGGTCGGGCTGATCGCGCCGTGGAACTTCCCGATCGCGATTCCGGCGTGGAAGATCGCCCCGGCGCTGGCCTACGGCAATTGCGTGGTGTTCAAGCCGGCGGAACTGGTGCCGGGTTCGAGCTGGGCGCTGGCGGAGATCCTGAGCCGCTCCGGCCTGCCGGCCGGGGCGTTCAATCTGGTGCTCGGCCGCGGACGCGATGTCGGCCAGCGGATGGTCGAGCATCCCCAGGTCAATGCGGTCAGCTTCACGGGCTCGGTGGCCACCGGGCGCAGCATCGCCGCGCAGGCCTGCCAGCGCATGGCGAAGTTCCAGCTGGAGATGGGGGGCAAGAATCCGCTGGTGGTCACCAACGATGCCGACCTCGAGCTTGCGGTCGAGGTCGCGCTGCAGGGCTCGTTCTATTCGACCGGGCAGCGTTGCACCGCGTCGAGCCGCATCGTCGTCACGCAAGGCATCCACGACCGCTTCGTTGCCCGGCTCGCCGAGCGGACCGCGGCGCTGGTGGTCGGCGACGCCCGCGATGCGCGCACGCAGATCGGGCCGGTGGTGGACGCGCGCCAGCTCGAACAGGATGAACGCTATATCGCCATCGGCAAGGCCGAAGGCGCGCGGCTGGTGTGCGGCGGCGAACGGCTGTCGCTCGGCAAGGACGGCTTCTACCTGAGCCCGGCACTGTTCGTCGATTGCAGCAACGACATGCGGATCGCCCGCGAGGAGATCTTCGGGCCGGTGGCCGCGGTGATCGCGGCCCGCGACTACGAGGAAGCGCTGGCGCTGGCCAACGATACCGAATTCGGGTTGTCCGCCGGCATCTGCACCACCTCGCTGAAGCTGGCGACGCATTTCAAGCGCCACGCGCAGGCCGGCATGGTGATGGTCAACGCGCCGACCGCCGGCGTGGATTTCCACGTGCCATTCGGCGGACGCAAGGGATCGAGTTATGGTCCGCGCGAACAGGGGCGGTATGCGCAGGAGTTCTATACGACGGTGAAGACGGCGTACTCCGGCGGCTTGAGCAGCAGGCGATCGCGAGCGGCGTGCTCGCGATCCTTCTATAACCCCTTCGGCAACAACGCCCCCCACCGCCTCGCGCATCAACCGCGCGATCAGTTGCTGGCGGTCGCGCGGCATCCGCGCCAGCGTGGTGGCGACGCTGATGCCCGCCACCGGCTCGCCGTCGCGGTTGTGCACGGCCATGCCGACCGCGAGCGCGCCGCGGGTGGCGTGATTGCCGATCACCGACCATCCGCGCTCCCGCGTGGCGCGAATCAGGATGCGCATCCGCTCCGGCGTCATGCCGCCGTATTGGGCCAGCGTGTCGGCATTGCCGGCAATGATCTCGCCGACCGTGTCGTCCGGCAGCGCGGACAGCAGCGCCAGCCCCGCCGCGCCGACGCCCAGCGGCTGGCGCGTACCGACCTGGATCACCAGCACCTGCACCGGGTGCGTGCCCACATGCCGTGCGATGCAGCGCGACAGCGAGCCGTCGCGGACGATCGCGAAGGCCGCATCCCCGCACGCCCCGCTGATGCGCGCCAGCACCGGCCGCAGCTTCTCGGCCAGCTGCGTCGAACCATCGCGCTGCGGCATCGCGGCGAGCCGCGGCCCGCTGACATAGCGAAAACGCCCCCGCTGCGCGACATAGCCGCACTCGATCAGCGTCGCCAGCAGCCGATAGACGGTCGGGCGCTCCAGCCCCGCCGCCGTGCATAGATCCACCACACGCAAGCCGTCCTTGCCGCCCGCGAGAATCGCGTCGAGCAGCGTCAAGCCGCGCCGCAGCGCACGTGTGCCCTCCTCCGGGACGGTGGCAGGAACGTCCGCCTGTCGGACGTTTCGATTCGCAAGGCGAGAGGTCATCGGGAACAATTTCCGTGCCGGGATATGCAAGGCCGCAGTATGCCCCAACACCACAAGAGGGCCGCCCCGGCGAGGCTATCGACCCAGGAGACAATCATCATGAACGTACGGAATGCGCCGCGCCGGCGCCTGCTCGGCTGTGCCCTTGCCCTTTCGCTTGCCGCGCTGACGGGAAGCATTTCCCCTTCCCTCCATGCCCAACCGGCCTGGCCGACCAAGCCGATGCGGCTGGTGGTCGGCTATGCCGCAGGCGGCGCGACCGACGTACTGGCGCGACTGGTGGCCCTCAAGCTCGGCGAAGAGCTCGGCAAGCCCGTCGTCGTCGAGAACCGCGCCGGCGCCAACAGCAATGTCGGCGCCGAGGTGGTGGCCAAGGCGGAGCCGGACGGCTATACGCTGTACGTCTACACCATCGCCAACACGATCAACGCGTCGCTCTACGACAAGCTGGGCTACGACCCCGCCAAGGATTTCGAGCCGGTCGGCATGATCGCCAAGATTCCGAACGTGCTGGTGGTCAACCCCAGCCTGCCGGTCAAGAGCGTGGCCGACTATCTGCGCTTTGCCAGGGAATCGTCGTCGGGCATCACCTTCGCGTCCTCGGGCAGCGGCTCGTCGATCCATCTGTCGGGCGAGATCTTCCGCATGCGCAGCGGCATCAATATGCTGCACGTCCCCCTATCGCGGCAGCGCGCCCGCCGTCACCGACCTGCTCGGCGGACAGGTGCAATCGATGTTCGACAACACGCCGTCCGCGATGCCGCACGTGAAGGCGGGCCGCTTGCGCGCCATCGCGGTCACCAGCGCGCAGCGCATTCCGTTGCTGCCGGATGTGCCGACCGTGGCCGAATCGGGCTACCCGGGCTTCGACGTGCAGTCGTGGTTCGCGATCGCGGCGCCCACCGGTACGCCGAAACCCGTGGTGGAGCGGCTCAATGCCGCGCTGAACAAGGCGCTGGCCGCGCCCGACGTGCGCCAGCGCATGCAGGACCTCGCAGCCAGTCCGCAACCGGGCACGCCGGAGCAGATGCGCGCCTTCATGATGTCCGAGATCAAGCGCTGGCACGATGTCGTCAAGCAATCCGGCGCCCGTGTGAACTGAGGAGTCCCATGTTTCCGATCGATCTGTTCTGGCGGGCCGCGGACCGCTGGCCCGACAACCTTGCCATCGATGCGCCGGACGGCTGCCTGTCGTATCGCGAGCTGGCGGCGCGCGTCGCCGCGGCGGCCGCCGGCCTGCTGGCCCTCGATGCCACGCCGCAGAGCCGCGTCGGCATCTGCGCCGGCAATTCGGCCGCGCATCTGGTTGCGTTGCTGGCGGTGCTGGCCAGCGGCAAGGTCTGGGTGCCGCTGAACCCGAAGAGCACGCGCCCCGAGCTGCGCCGCATCGTCGATGCCACCGAGCCGAGCATTCTGGTGCTGGACAGCGCCTGCGCCGCGCTGCTCGACGGCGCACCGGGCGCCCGCGTTTTCACGGACGCGGCGGACGTGGGAGACGACGGCGGCGACGCGTTGCCGGCGATGATCGCAAGTCATGCCGGTGCGGCGCGGCCCCGCCTCGATCTGGATCGCGATGCCACGCAGGCCATCAAGTTCACCGGCGGCACCACCGGCGCGCCCAAGGGCGTGATGCAGCCCTACCGCGCGTGGATGGCCAATATCGTCAACCAGATCCATGCCTGGGGCTTCGATGCCGCCGATCGCTATGTGATGGCCGCCCCGATCACGCACGGCACCTCGACCTATGTGCTGCCGATCCTGGCGCAAGGCGGCTGCCACGTGATCCTGGACGGCAGCGGTGCCGAGGCGGTCCGCGCCGCGTTTCGCGATCGGCGCGGCACGGTGTCCTTCATGCCGCCGACGCTGATCTACATGCTGATGGCGCTGCCGGGCACGTCGCGCGACGACTACCCCGCGCTGCGCCGGCTGATCTACGGCGGCGCGCCGATGCCGGTCGAAAAGATCCGCCAGGCGCGCGCATTCTTCGGGCCCGTGGTCGGCACGACCTACGGACAGACCGAGGCGCCGCAGCTGCTGACCGTGCTGCGTCCCGAGGATTTCGAGGACGAGCGCAATCTGGCCTCGGTCGGGCGGACCACGTGGTTCAGCGAGGTCGCGATCATGGCGCCGGACGGCACGCTGCTGCCGCCCGGACAGATCGGCGAGGTCGTGGCCCGCGGCGACCTGTTGATGACGGGCTACTGGCGGCGTCCCGATCTGACGGAAGCGACGATCGTCGCCGGCTGGCTGCATACCGGCGATCGCGGCCTGATGGACGAGCGCGGCTATCTCTATCTGAAGGATCGGCTGCGCGAGGTCGTCATCACCGGCGGCTTCAACGTCTATCCGATCGATGTCGAGAACGCGCTCGGCCAGCATCCCGCCGTCCACGAATGCGCGGTGTTCGGTGTGCCCGACGACAAATGGGGCGAGGCGGTGCATGCCGCCGTGCAATTGCGCGAAGGCTGCCAGCCACCGAGCGAACCGGAACTGATTGCCTTCGTGCGCGAACGCCTCGGGCCCGTGCCCACGCCCAAGCGCATCCACTTCCACGACAGCCTGCCGCGCTCGAGCGTCGGCAAGGTGCTGAAGAACGCCGTACGCGACTGGGCGCTCGCCCATGCATCGGCCACCGAGTCGACCACCGCGTCGGCGACCGCGACCACACGACAGGGAGACCAGCCATGACCGCCACCACCAAGCCTGTGACCCGCCTTTGCACGCATACGCTGACGAGCCTGCACTACCGCGACGCCGATCTGGTCAATGACCTGATGGGCAAGAAGACCTTCACCGAGGTCATGCTGATGCAGATTCTCGGCCGCACGCCGCGGCCGGTCGACATGCGGATCACCGATGTCGTGCTGATCGTGCTGATGGAACACGGCCTGACGCCGAGCGCCATCGCGACGCGGCTGATCTACATGAGCGCACCGGAGAATCTGCAGGGGGCCGTTTCCGCCGGGCTGCTGGCCGTCGGCAGCTCCTTCGTCGGCACCATGGAGAACTGCTCGCAGCTGCTCGATCGGCTGCTTGCCGCTGGCGATCCCGAGGCCGAAGCGCGTGCCATCGCCCGCCACTACAAGGAGTGCAGAAGCCCCGTACCGGGCTTTGGCCACCATCTGCACAAGCCAGTCGATCCGCGCGCGTACAAGCTGATCGAACTGGCCGAGGCCGAGCCGGAACTGAGCGGCGAGCGGATTCGCGCGCTCAGGCAGCTGTCCGCCGCCGTCGACGAGGCCGCGGGCCGGCCGATCACCATCAACGCCACCGGTGCGGTGGCGGCGCTGCTCGGCGAAATCGGCGTGCCGACCGCGGTGATGCGCGGTTTCGCGGTGATCTCGCGCGCGGCCGGGCTGGTCGCGCATATCGTCGAGGAACAGCAGAGCCCTTCCGGCCGCTATATCTGGGACACCGTCGAGCACGCGATTCCCTATGTCGGCACCGCCCCGACGGGAGAGGCATCGTGACAGGCGTCCCCGCCCCTCCCCCTTCCGCTGACCCTCGCCGACCGGACCGTATTCGTCGCCGGCGCCGGTTCCGCCGGTCCTGGCTGGAGCATCGGCCGGGCCGCCAGCCTGACCTATGCGCGCCTGGGCGCTCGCGTCTGCGTGGTCGACCGCGATGCCTCGTCCGCCGAGGAGACCACGGCGCTGATCCGCGCGGAGGGCGGCATCGCCGAGACGTTCGTCGGCGACGTCGCCGTCGAGCCGGAGGTCGAGCGCCTGTTCGCCGAGGCGCGTGCGCGCTTTGGAGCGATCGACGTGCTGCATCACAACGTCGGCATCGGCAAGCCGGGCGGGCCGCTCGACACCGCGGTCGCCGACTTTGACCAGGCGCACAACGTCAACGTCCGCAGCCTGCTGCTCGCATCGCAACAGGTATTGCCCGAGATGGTGGCGCGCCGGCGCGGCGCCATCGTGACCATTTCGTCGGTCGCTGGGCTGCGCTATCTCGGCTATCCGCATCTGTCGTACTGCGTCACCAAGGCGGCGGTGATCCAGTTCACGCGCATGCTGGCCCAGCAGTACGCCCCGCATGGCATCCGCGCCAACACGGTGGTGCCCGGCCTGATCGATACGCCCCGGATCGCGCATACGGTGGCGAAGATGTTCTCCGAAAACGATTTGGACGAGGCGCGCGCCGCGCGGGCACGGCAGGTGCCGATGCAGCGGATGGGCACGGCGTGGGATGTGGCTTACGCCTGCGCGTTCCTGGCGTCGGACGCGGCGGCGTATGTCACGGGGACCGAGGTGGTGGTGGATGGCGGGTTGACGGGGAAATATGTGTAGCCAGACGCGAGCGCGCTACCCGGTGGCCTGCACTGCCCGCTCTACCCGCTCTACCCGCTCTACCCGCTCTACCCGCTCTACCCGCCACCATGCCGGCAACAACTCCCGCACCGACCGCTGCGCGAAGCGGTCGTCGATCAGATACACGACGCCGCGGTCTTCGCTGGTGCGGATCACCCTGCCCGCCGCCTGCACGACCTTGCGCAGGCCGGGGTACAGATACGCGTAGGCATAGCCGTCGCCGAACGCGTCCTCCAGCCGGCTGCGCAACTGCTCGTTGACCGGATTGAATTGGGGCAGGCCCAGCGTGGCGACGAAGGCGCCGATCAGCCGGTCGCCGGGAAGGTCCACGCCCTCGGCGAAGGGGCCGCCCAATACGGCAAAGCCCACGCCGCGGCCGCCCGGCTCGAAGGCGGCGAGGAATCCGGCCTGCTCGGCCTCGCCCATGCCGCGCGCCTGCGACCAGCTCGGGATATCGGCATGCCGCTGCGTGAACAGCGCCAGCGCATCGCCGAGGTAGTCGTGGCTGCTGAAGAACGCGAGATAGTTGCCGGGACTGTCGCGATACTGCGCGGCGATCAGTTCGACGATATCGGGCAGCGAGCGCCGCCGGTGCGCGAAGCGGGTCGAGATATGCGACGCGACGCGAACGCGCAGCTGCTCCGGCTGGAATGGCGACGGCACCTCGTGCCAGACCCATCGATCCGGCAGGCCCAGCATATCCGCGTAGTAGGACGCCGGCGCCAGCGTGGCGGAGAACAGCGAGACGGAATGCGCCGCCGCCAGCCGCGGCCGCAGGAAATGCGCCGGCACCAGGTTGCGTACCCCCCAGACGGACATTGCCGTGCGCGCCGCGCGCCGGCATGCGCGTCATGTCGAACACGGAATGCGGACCGATCTGTTCGGCGAGCCGGCAGAACTGCAGCACATCGAAATAGAAGCGCTGCAGCGCCGGGTCCTGCTCGGTGGGCCGCTCCGTGAACCGCTCCAGCAACGCAGCGCACAGCCCTTCGAAGGCATCGAGCAATGGCGCCGGGACTGTCGCCTCGGCCCGATAGTCGCCGGCCAGCGCCTTCGCCGCGGCATTCCATTGGCGGCCGACGCGATCGAACGCGCGGCGCAGCTCCGCCGGCGCTTGCCGCCGCAGCGCGCGGAATGCGGCCTGATCCAGCGTGGCGCTGTACATGTCGCGCGCCCGCTCCGGCAATTGATGGGCCTCGTCGACCAGCACGCTGACGCGCCAGCCGTCGTGCAGCGCAAAGGCATGCAGCAGCGCCGTGCGGTCGAAGTAGTAGTTGTAGTCGGCCACCACCACATCGCTCCAGCGCGCCATTTCCTGGCTCAGGTAGTACGGGCAGATGTCGTGGGCCAGCGCGATCTCCCGGATGTGGCCGCGGTCCAGCATCGTCCGCTGCGCCGCCTGCGCACGCGCCGCCGGCAGCCTGTCATGGAAACCGCGCGCCAGCGGACAGGCTTCGCCGTGACAGGCCCGCCCCGGATATTCGCAGGCCTTGTCGCGGGCCACCATCTCCAGCACGCGCAGGGGCATCGCTTCCCGCTGCGCGCCCAGCCCGCGCGCGGCTTCCAGCGCCAGTGCCCGGCCGGTCGAGCGGGCCGACAATACGAACAGCTTGTCGATCTTCTGCTTCGGCATCGCCTTCAGCGCGGGGAAGATCGTGCCGACCGTCTTGCCGATGCCGGTGGGCGCCTGCGCGAGCAGGCAGCGGGCGGAGAGGTTCGCGCGATAGACCGATTCGGCGAGTTCGCGCTGGCCGGCCCGGAATCCGGCATGCGGAAAGGCAAGCGAGTCCAGCGACAGATCGCGCTCGGCGCGATGCGCCAGCTCCTGCTCGGCCCAGCCGATAAAGGCGCGGCATTGCGCCTCGAAGCAGTCGCGCAGCGCCGCCGCGGTAAAGCGCTGCGCCTCGGCGCGCTCGCCTCCGCTGACGATATCGAAATACACCACCGCGATCTCGATATCGTCCAACGCCTCGCGCTGGCACATCAGCCAGCCGTAGACCTTGGCCTGCGCCCAATGCAGATGCCGATGATGGGCCGGCACCTCGGCCGCATCGCCGCGCACGGTCTTGATTTCCTCGAGCCGCCGCAGCGCCGGATCGTAGCCGTCGGCACGGCCGCGCGCGCGCAGCGGCCCGAAGTCGCCGCTCAGCGCGATTTCGGTCAGATAGCCGGCGGGACGGCGGGCGGTCACGGTGGCATGGCCGGCCACGCCCTCCTGCGCGGTCGGCGAAGGCGTGAACCGCAGGTCCAGATCGCCGGCGCGCGCAGTGAATTCGCACAGTGTGCGGACCGCGACGATGTAGCGCGGTTCGCCCTCGGCCGCCACCCCTGGCCCGACTTCCCCGCACGGCGAAGCGGGGAGCCGGTCCTGGGCGATGGCGGAAGAATTGGGCGGAGTGGCAGTAACAGCGGCGGGCATCGATAACGGCAGGGTATCGCGCCATTTCGGTGGGCCCTTCGTTGACGTCGTTCGTCGGGGCCGAAATGGACTGTATAAATATACAGGTACGCGACGGGCGTGTCGATGTCCAGGCTTCACCACCGCATTGGCGCAATCAATCCACCGTGATATTCGCGCTGCGCGCCACCTTGCCGAACTTCTCGTATTCCGCCTGCGTCAGTGCTTGCAGCTCGGCGGCGCTCGACGACTTCGGGTTGAAGCCGGCCTGCACCAGCTTGTCGCGCACCGGCGCACTGCCCAGCGCCTCGACGAACGCCGCATTGAGCTTCTGCACGATGTCGGCCGGCACGCCTGCGGGCCCGTACACGCCGAACCACGGCTCGACCGAATAACCCGTCAATCCCGCCTCGGCCAGCGTCGGCACATTGGGCAATGCCGGCGAGCGCGTGCTGCCCGCCACCGCCAGCGCGCGCAGCTTGCCGGCCTGGATATGCGGCAGCGAGGCCGGCAGGTTGTCGAACATCACGGGGATATGTCCGCCCAGCATGTCGTTGATTGCCGGGCTGCTGCCCTTGTACGGCACGTGGGTCAGGCTGGTGCCCGTCATCTGCGCAAACATCGCGCCGGCGAGATGCATCGAGGTGCCGGTGCCCGCGGTCGCGTAGGTCAGCCCGGGATTGCGCTTGGCCCACGCCACCAGCTCGGCGACGGTCTTGACCGGCAGCTGATTGCCGACCTCCAGCACGATGGTCGACGTACCGAGCAGGCTCACCGCGGTGAAATCGCGGCGCGGATCGAAGGGCATCGCCTTGTAGATATGCGGGTTCAGCGCATTGGTCGAGATTGCGCCGAAGCCGATCGTATAGCCGTCCGGCGCCGCCTTTGCCACCGCCTCCATGCCGATATTGCCGCCGGCGCCCGGCCGGTTCTCGATCACCACCGGCTGGCCCAGCTTCTCGGCGACACGTTGGCCGACGGTGCGCGCCACCAGGTCGGTGGTGCCCCCGGCGGCGTAGGGCACGATGAAGCGGATCGGCTTGGTGGGGTAGTCGGCGGCGCTGGCGGGCATCGGCAGTCCGAGCATGGCGGTGGCCAGGCCGGCGAGCGCGATGCCGAGAACGGTGCGGCGGGGAAGATGGCGGACGCGGGGCGTCATGGGCGTGATTGGCGTCATGAGGCGGTCTCCTTTCGTGTGGTGATGATTTGCGTTCGTTGTTGTCGTTGTTGCGGCTCGCAGGTCGATGCCGATGCCGATGCAGATGCAGATGCAGATGCAGATGCAGATGCAAGCCGGCGGGCGCCATCATATCCAATCCGCACCGTGCGCGTGGGACCGTTCAGCACGGCAGACCGCCGTCACACGCTGCCGCCCCCGCCAGCCTCGCGCAAGGCATCGAGCGCGGCCACTACCGCGCCGCGGCGGAAGCTGTCCTCGCGCCAATACATCGACACCGAGCCGAAGCCAGACAGCCGCAGCGGCACGATGCGCAGCGCGCCGAGGTCCTCGAGCCGGCGCGCGGTGCGGTGCGAGGCGACGCCGATCATGTTCGTATGGTTCAGCAGCGTCAGGTTCAGGATGGTCGAGTTGGACTCGACGCAGCGCGCGGGCAAGGGGCGGCCCGCCGCCGCCAACGCGGATTCGAGCGCATTGCGGATCGGCGTGCCGCGCGGCCAGATCACCCATTGGAACGATTCGAGCGCGGTCCAGTCGAGCGCCGCCATCGACAGCAGCGGATGCTTCGGACGCGCGACGAAGTGAATCGGCTCCATGTACAGCGCCTCGGTACGCAGCCGGGCATCCTGCAGCTCCGGCGCCGAGCGGCCGACCACGATATCGAGCTCGCCGCGCGCGAGCCGGCTCATCAGCTCGTCCATCGTGCTCTCGACCAGGCGGATCTGCGCACCGGGCATCGCCTTCAGCAGTCGCACCACCGCGAGCGGCACGGTGTCGGCGGCCGATGCGCCCGAGGTGCCGATCACCACCAGCCCGCTGCCGCCATCGCGCAGCGCCTGCAGATCGTCGCGCGCGCTATCGAGCTGCGCTTCGATACGGCGCGCATGTTCGATCAGCGATTCCCCATAAGGCGTTGGCCGCAGGCCGCGCGCGTGCCGCTCGAACAGCGGCAGGCCGATGTCCTCCTCCAGCTCGCGCAGCCATTTCCGACAGGCCGGGCTGCGTGGTATTGAGCGCCGCCGCGGTCTGGCTCATGTTGCCGGTCTCGGCCAGGCTCAACAGCATTTGCAGGTTGCGAAGCCGCAGCCGGTGGGTCCAATCCATCAGGGAAAACCCTCCCAGTCATATCCATATTCGTATGGATCAGATCAACAATTCATTTTTCGAAATATACCTGCACGGCTACAGTCCCAACAAACGAATAACGACGAACGACGCGGACACGCCGCCTGCCTCTCATCCGCAGACGGGAGATGGGGGCCTCCGCCGGTGCTTTCTCGATTGGAGACCGCGATGTCGAACAGCAAGCGGGATATCGCCCGCGCGGCCTACTACGAGCAGATCGGGCGCAGCCATATGGCGCCGCTGTGGGAATCGCTGCACGCACTGGTGCCGCCGCAACCGCAGCCGAAGGCGCAGCCGGCGATCTGGAAATACGAGCAGATCCGTCCGCTGGTGATGCAGGCGGGTTCGGTAATCAGCGCCGAGGAAGCGGTACGCCGCGTGCTGGTGCTCGAAAACCCCGGCCTGCGCGGCAAATCGAGCATTACCTCGACGCTGTACGCGGGGCTGCAACTGATCCTGCCAGGCGAGATCGCGCCCAGCCATCGCCATACGCAGTCCGCGCTGCGCTTCATCGTCGAGGGCCAGGGCGCGTGGACCGCGGTCGACGGCGAACGCACGACGATGCATCCCGGCGATTTCATCATCACGCCGTCGTGGACGTGGCATGACCACGGCAATCCGCTCGAGGCCGATGGCGGCGAACCCGTGGTCTGGCTCGACGGACTCGATATCCCGCTGCTGCTGCAGCTCGATGCCGGCTTCGCCGAGAGCTATCCCGAAGCCGTGCAGCCGGTGACGCGCCCCGAGGGCAACAGCTTCGCGCGCTACGGCAACAACATGGTGCCGGTGCGCCATCAGCCCACCGGCGGCAGTTCGCCGATCTTCAGCTACCCGTATGCGAGGACGCGCGAGGCGCTGGACCAGCTCTATCGCCATGGCGACCTCGACCCGTGGGACGGCGTCAAGCTGCGCTACGTCAATCCCGCCACCGGCGGCTGGCCGATGCCGACCATGGCCACCTTCATGCAACTGCTGCCGGCGGGCTTCCAGGGCCGCACCTATCGCAGCACCGACGCAACGGTCTACAGCGTCGTCGAGGGCCGCGGCACCGCGCGCATCGGCGAGATGCAGTTCCAGTTCGAGCCGCGCGACATCTTCGTCGCGCCGTCGTGGCAGCCGGTGCAGCTGGCGTGCGTCGAGGACGCGGTGCTGTTCAGCTATTCGGACCGCCCGGTGCTCAGCGCATTGAATCTGCTGCGCGAAGAACGGCTCTGACCGCCCGCACATCGGAACAGTGGCGCGCCACGGCGCACGGGTCGCGCCCGCCATCCCCCGCATCCATTCCCGAACGATACGATCCTGCAAGGACTTTCCATGCCTTTTGTTTTCGATCCGGCGCCCACCGTCGCCATTCCGGTCGCCGGCAGCGTCGATGACCGCTTCCCCGTCCGCCGCGTCTACTGCGTCGGACGCAACTATGCCGCGCATGCCCGCGAGATGGGCTTCGATCCCGACCGCGAGCCGCCGTTCTTCTTCTGCAAGCCGGCCGACGCGGTGATTCCGGTGGCCTACGGCGATACGCTGTCGCTGCCCTACCCCACGCAGACGCAGAACTATCATTACGAAGCGGAACTGGTGGCCGCGATCGGCCGTGTCGGCAGCGATATTCCGGTCGAACAGGCGCTCGAACACGTCTGGGGCTATGCCGTCGGTCTCGATATGACCCGCCGCGACCTGCAGATGAAGATGCGCGAGATGGG
Organism: Cupriavidus sp. H18C1; assembly: GCF_049311595.1. NCBI lineage: Bacteria > Pseudomonadati > Pseudomonadota > Betaproteobacteria > Burkholderiales > Burkholderiaceae > Cupriavidus > Cupriavidus sp. H18C1. Next base: position 1,427,377 of record NZ_CP186009.1, on the reverse strand, counting down.
CCGCCCCTGGGAAATCGGCAAGGCCTTCGATGCGTCGGCACCGATCGGCCCGCTGCATCGCGCCGCCGACATCGGCCATCCCGAGCAGGCGGACCTGTGGCTGACCGTCGATGGCGAGACGCGCCAACGCAGCAATGTCTCGCATCTGATCTGGTCGGTCGCGGAAACGGTGGCCTACCTGTCGCAGTACTTCCGCCTGGAACCGGGCGACCTGATCTTTACCGGCACGCCGGAGGGCGTTGGCGCGGTGAAGCCGGGACAGCGGATGGTGGCCGGCGTGCAGGGGCTCGGCGAACTGTCGGTGCGCATCGTCTGAGCGGAAGCCGATCATGCAGTTGCACAGCTTCTTCAACAGCTCGACGTCCTACCGCGTGCGCATCGCGCTCGCGCTGAAGGGCCTGCCCTACGACTACGTGCCGGTCAACATCCGCAACGGCGCGCATCGCGATGCCGCCTATGTCGAGCGGATCAACCCCTCGGCCAGCGTGCCGGCACTGGTCGACGGCGACCTGCACCTGGGGCAATCGCTGGCGATCGTCGACTACCTCGATGCGCGCCATCCGGAACCGCGGCTGATTCCCGCCGACCCCGAAGCGCGGGCGCGCGTGCTGGAACTGTCGTATGCGATCGCATGCGACATCCATCCGGTCAACAACCTGCGCGTGCTGCGCTATCTGCAGGACACGCTGGGCGTATCGCCGGAGCAGAAGGATGCGTGGTACCGGCACTGGGTTGACGAGGGCCTGGCCATGGTGGAGCGCCTGCTGGCGAAGCGCCCGGCCGGCCCGTGGTGCTTCGGCGACCGGCCCACGCTGGCGGACTGCTGCCTGGTGCCGCAGATCGCCAACGCGCAGCGAATGGGCTGCGACACCGAGCGCTTTCCGCTCGCGATGGCGGTCTACCGCCATGCGGCCGAGCATCCGGCCTTCCGCGCCGCCGATCCACGCCGGCAGCCGGACTATCAAGGCTGAGCGCCATGGGGCCCCGGGGGAGTGGGACAGGAGACATCGATGAACACAACTCAACAGGACCGCAAGGTCATCGTGGTCGGCGGCGGCATCGGCGGCCTGGCTGCGGCGCTGGCCCTCGCGCGGCAGGGCATCCGCATCGAATTGCTGGAGCAGGCCGAGCAGATCGGCGAGATCGGCGCCGGCATCCAGCTCGCGGCCAATGCCTTCGCCGCGCTGGACGCGCTCGGCGTCGGCGAGGCGGCGCGCAACCGCTCGGTATTCACCGATCATCTGATGCTGATGGATGCCGTCGATGCCAGCGAGGTCGCGGTGGTCGACGTCGGCGCGCGCTATCGCCAGCGATTCGGCAACCCCTATGCCGTGATCCATCGCGCCGACATCCATCTGTCGATCCTCGAAGCGGTGCGGGACCATCCGCTGATCCGCTTCCGCACGGCCACGCGGGTCGAGGGCCTGGAGCAGGACGACAACGGCGTCACCGTGATCGACCAGCGCGGCGAGCGGCACCGCGCGGATGCGGTGATCGGCTGCGACGGCGTCAAATCCGCCGTGCGCCAGGTGCTTCTGGGCGACGAGCCGCGCGTGACCGGCCACGTGGTGTATCGCGCCGTTGTGGAGCTGGAGGACATGCCGCCGGACCTGCGCATCAATGCGCCGGTGGTCTGGGCCGGGCCCCACTGCCATCTGGTCCACTACCCGCTGCGCGGCGGCCAGCAGTACAACCTGGTGGTGACGTTCCACAGCCGCGAGCAGGAGGTGTGGGGCGTGCGCGAGGGCAGCAAGGAGGAAGTGCTGTCCTACTTCGAAGGCATCCATCCGCGCCCGCATCAGATGCTGCATCGTCCGACCTCGTGGAAACGCTGGGCGACCGCCGACCGCGATCCGGTCGAGCGCTGGAGCTTCGGGCGGGCCACGCTGCTGGGGGGATGCCGCGCATCCGATGACGCAATACCTCGCTCAGGGTGCCTGCCAGGCGCTGGAGGACGCGGTGACGCTGGGCGCCGCGGTCGAGCACTGCGACGGCGACTTCGAGGCCGCGTTCGCGCTGTACGACAAGGTCCGGATTCCCCCGCACCGCGCGCGTGCTGTATTCCGCCCGGGAAATGGGCCGGATCTACCACGCCAAGGGCGTCGAACGGCTGGTGCGCAATTCGCTATGGGTCGGCCGCACGCAGGAGCAGTTCTACGACGCGCTGGCCTGGCTGCATGGATGGCGCGCGCAGGATTGCCTGAAGGCCCCCGGCCAGCGCCAGGGCTAGCCTGGCCCGGTATTTCGTCGCTCGACGTTTCGTTGCACCTCTCGTTGGACCACGCTGTCCCGCCGCCTCCGCACGGAGACGGCGGCGCCCCCGCTCATCCGTTCAAAACCAGAACCAGGAGACAACCATGCCGCGCCCCGCCGCCATCGACGTGACGCGCTTCATCGACGAAGCGCCGTTATCGCCGTTCCAGATCCTGATCGTCATACTGTGCTTCCTCGTCGTCGCCATCGACGGCTTCGACACCGCCGCGATCGGCTTCATCGCGCCCGCCATCCGCAGCGAATGGCAGTTGAGCCCGGCACAACTGGGGCCGCTGTTCGGTGCGGGGCTGGCCGGCCTGATGGGCGGCGCCTTCCTGTTCGGCCCGCTGTCGGACCGCTACGGCCGCAAGACGGTGCTGGTCTTCAGCGTGCTGTTCTTCGGCGTGGCCAGCCTGGTATCGGCCTGGTCGAACTCGCTGTGGGAGCTGACCGCGTTGCGCTTCATCACCGGCCTCGGGCTGGGCGGCGCGATGCCCAACGCGATCACGCTGACCTCCGAATACTGTCCCGACAAACGCCGCTCGTTCCTGGTGACGACGATGTTCTGCGGCTTCACGATCGGCTCGGCGCTCGGCGGGCTGGCCTCCGCCGGCCTGATCGAATCGTATGGCTGGCGCTCGGTGCTGGTAGTCGGTGGCGTGCTGCCGCTGCTGCTGGTGCCGGTACTGCTGGTGCTGCTGCCCGAGTCGGTCCGTTATCTGGTGACCGTAGGCAAGAAGCTCGATCGCGTCGCCGCGACGCTGCAGCGGATCGACCGCAACGCGGACCTGCGCGATGCCGGCTTCATGGTGCCGCCGCGCACGCAGGCCGGCTCGCCGGTCTGGCACCTGTTCCGCCCGGACCTGCTGCGCGGCACCTTGCTGCTGTGGTTCGCCTTCTTCATGAGCCTGCTGGTGATCTACCTGCTGTCGAGCTGGCTGCCGACCGTGCTGCGCGGCACCGGCATCTCGCTGAAGCACGCGGCGCTGGTGACCGCGATGTTCCAGGTCGGCGGCACCGTGGGCGCCATCGTGCTCGGCTGGCTGATGGACCGGTTGAATCCGCACTACGTGCTGGCGGCGAGCTACACGCTGGCCGGCCTCTTCACCGCGCTGATCGGCCACGTGACCGCCAGCCCCGTGCTGGCCGCCGTCGCCGTATTCTGGGCCGGCTTCTGCGTGTCCGGCTCCCAGGTCGGCGCCAACGCGCTGTCGGCGGCCTACTACCCCACCGATTGCCGCGCGACCGGCGTCAGCTGGGCCAACGGCGTGGGACGCATCGGCTCGGTGGTCGGCTCGGTCGGCGGCGGCGCGATGCTGTCGCTGGGCCTCGGCATGCCGGCGCTGTTCGTGCTGGTCGGCATTCCGGCCGTATTGGCGGGCTTGACGATGCTGGTGCTGGGCCGCGGGCATCCGGCCGGCCGAGCGGCGTTGCCCGCGGTACAGGGCTGAACGCGCTTGGCGCGCGCTTATTTCCCTTCGCCGAGAAAGGCGCCCTGCTTGACCAGCAAGGCCTGCAGTTCCGCCACGTCGATGTCGTGCGGCGAACGGCCGTCGCGCACCGCCAGCGCGGCCGCGGTGCCGGCCGCCTGGCCCATCACGAAGCAGGCGCCGGACACGCGCGCGGCCGATTGCCCGTCATGCGTCATCGACGCGCAGCGGCCCGCCACCAGCAGGTTGTCGACGCCGCCCGCGCTGGCGCGCCGCGGCAGCAGCATCCGGTACGGCAGCTGGTTGTAGCCGCGCGAATCCGGAATCGGCGGCCACACCCATTGCACGTCGCCGGCCACGTGCTTTTCCAGCGGCCAGCCGTTGACGCCGATCGCATCGGGGAAATCCGCGCAGTTCAGCACATCGTCGGCGCTCAGCATGGTTTCGCCGATCAAGCGGCGCGTTTCGCGGATGCCGAGCTGCGGCGCGATATCGAGCGCATAGGCGTTCTCGAAGCCCGGCACCCTGGCGCGCAGGAAGCGCACGTACTCGACGATCTGGCGGCGGCCCTCGATCTCCCCTTCGCTCAGCGAATGCGCATCGGTGCCGTCGGTCGCCGAGCCGTCGAGCTTGCGCAGCTGGGTCACGTTGACGCGCCACTCGTAGGGGTGCTTCTGCGGGCGGACCACCGCGCCGCGCCGCGGGAAGCGGAATTCCCCGGCGGCCTCGGCCTCGTCCATCAACGCCGGGATCGTCTTCCAGGCCTCGCCCGCGCGCTGCGCATCGACATTGCCGACGCGGAACATCAGCGTGGGGTACAGCATATGTCCGTGGCCGTCGCCCTTCTCGGTCGGCACCCCGGCCCAGTGCGCGATGTCGGCGTCGCCCGAGCAATCGATGAAACAACGCGCGCGCACCGCGACGCGGCCGGACTTGGTCTCGAGCAGCAGCGCATCGAGCGTGCCGTCCGCATGCCGCGCGACGCCGGCGGCCAGCGCATGGAACAGCAGATGAACGCCGTGGTCGGCCAGCAGCGCATCGGCGGCGCACTTGAACGCCGACATGTCATAGGCCTGCGCGTGGATCTTGCCGAGCACAAGATGCGGTTCGTTCAGGCCGTCGAGCCGGCGCATCCGCATCAGCAGATCGGCGGTGACGCCGTACACCACCTGGCGGATCTCGCCGAATACGTTGGCATGCAGGCCGCAGAAATTGGTCACGCCGGCCGCGGTGCCCATGCCGCCGAGGAAACCGTAGCGCTCGGCCAGCAGCACGCGCGCCCCGTTGCAGGCCGCCGCCGCGGCCGCGCTGATGCCGGCGGGGCCACCGCCCAGCACGACCACATCGAAGGGGCCGAGCACGGGGACATCGCGCGCCGCCTCGGTCAGCGTGTCCCCGCGACAGAGTCCAGAGCGAGCAGAGAGACCTTTCATTGTCGTTGCCATGCTAGTCCAGCCGAATCCTGTGTTTTTCGATGACCGGCTTCCAGCGTGCGACGTCCTCCGCCATCACGCGGCGGAACGCATCGGGCGTGTTGCCGACCGGGTCCATGAATTGGAGGCGCAGCTTCTCGCGCAGCGCCGGTTCCGCCAGCACCGCGACGATCTCGTCGTGCAGCCGCTTGACGATCGGCGCCGGCGTGCCGGCCGGCACCACATAGCCGATCCAGGCGTCCGCCTGCACGTCGGCGATGCCGGCCTCCGCGAGCGTCGGCAGGTCCGGCAGCGACGGCGAACGCTTCGCGCTGGCCACCGCCAGCGCCCTGATGCGCCCGTTCCTGACATGCGGCATCACGGTGGCCGCCGGCAGGATCGCCATGTCGACGTCGCCGGCGATCACGGCGGTGACCGCCGCGCCGGAGCCGGGGTACGGCACATGGACCGAATCGGCCTCGCTGCGCGCGGCCAGCGCCGCCACCGCCAGATGCGAGATCGTGCCGGCGCCCATCGACGAATAGCTCAATGCCTTCGGTTGCTTCTTCAGCAGCGCCAGCAGTTCGGCAGCGTTGCGCGCCGGGACGCGATTGGCTACGACCAGCACCGCCGGCTGGCTGGTCGCGATGGTCACCGGCTGCAGGTCGCGCGCCGGGTCAAAGGGCATCTTGCCGTACAGCAGCGAATTGACCGCCAGCGGACCGGCGATGCTGAGCCCGATCGTTTGTCCATCGGGTTTTGCCTTGGCGATGGCATCGGTGCCGATATTGCCGGCGGCGCCCGTCTTGTTCTCCACCACCATCGGCTGCCCCAGCCGTGCTGTCAGCCGTTCGCCGATCAGCCGCGCGGTGATATCGGGCGTCGAGCCGGCCGCAAACGGCACGATCACGCGCACAGGTCCGCTCGGCCAGTCCTGTCCATGGGAAAGCGTCGATACCGCGGCCGTCGCGGCCAGCGCGGTACAAGCGAGCCATCTCCCCAGCCTGCCTGTTTGCATGCGATGTCTCCAAGGATGTCTTGTTTGTATGCCGGCGCGCTATCCGGTGGCGCCTTGCGGCAAGATTAGGGCAATGGCACTATGGCGTCCATGCAATGGCCGACATAGGCGCAAGCGGGATTTTTAATAATGGACACGAAGCTGCTGGCGATCTTCGACGAGGTGTACAAGACGCGAAGCGTGTCGCGTGCCGGCGAACATCTGGGCCTGCCGCAGACCTCGGTCAGCCTGGCGCTTGGCCGTCTGCGCAAGCAGTTCGGCGATCCGCTGTTCGTCAGGACCGCAGAAGGCATGCTGCCGACCCCGCATGCGGAGACGCTGATCCAGCCGTTCCGGCAGGCACTGGCGATCCTGCGCACCGCCACGCAGCAGCAGGTGGTGTTCGACCCGCCGCGATCTGAGCGCACCTTCCGCATCAGCATGACCGACATCAGCCATCTGCAGTTTCTGCCGGGCCTGATGAACCGACTGCATGCGCTGGCGCCGGGCATTCGCGTGGAAGTGATGCGCATCTCCACGGACACGCCGAAGCAGCTCGAAAGCGGCGAGGCCGATCTGGCGGTCGGCTTCATGCCGGAGCTGGAGGCCGGCTTCTACCAGCAGCGGCTGTTTCACCAGGGCTTCGCCTGCGTGGTGCGCCAGGACCACCCGCGTGTGGATCGGCGCATGACGGTGTCGCTGTTCAAGCGCGAAAAGCACGTCGCCATCACCGCGGCCGGCACTGGCCACGACCTGCTCGAGCGCGAGCTGGAGCGGCGCCGCGTCAAGCGCAACGTCGCGCTGTCGCTGCCGACGCTGCCGGGCCTGGGCAACCTGCTGGCCAACACCGACCTGATCGCCACAGTGCCGGAGCGCGTGGCGCAGATGCTGATGGGCATCGCCAACGTCAAGGCGCTGGCCCCGCCCTTCCCGCTGCCGACGTTCTCGATCAAGCAGCATTGGCACGAGCGCTATCACCAGGATCCGGCCAATCGCTGGCTGCGCTCGGTGATTGCGGACCTGTTTCTCGACTAGGCCGCCGTGCCGCCTCGGATCGCACGTATCATGCCGGCGATCCGCACACTCTTCATCCACACCGGCAACGCCGGACGCTGAACCGCGATGGACAAACTGCTTGCTCTGAAGATGTTCGTCGAGACCGTCGACGCGAAAGGCTTTTCGGCCGCGGCACGGCGGCTGGACCTGGCCACCTCGTCGGTGACGCGCGCGCTGGACGGGCTGGAGCAATCCCTCGGCGCGGTGCTGCTGAATCGTTCGACGCGGCAGGTCACCGTCACCGAAGCCGGCGCCGCCTACTATCAGCAGGCCCGCCGGATTCTCGACGCGGTCGAGGAAGCCGACGCCCTGATCGCGGACCGCGGCGACGTACCGGTGGGGCAATTGCGCGTGTCGCTTCCCGTTGCGTTCGGCCGGCGCTGCATCGCCCCGCATCTCGGCGCCCTGCTCGAACGCTATCCGCAGCTCGACCTGGAGGTGACCTTGACCGACGACCTCGTCGACCTGCTGGGCGACCGGATCGACCTGTCGGTGCGGATCGGCAATGCCTCGTCCTACGACAATGTCATCGCACGACAGATCGGCACGTTCCGCCGCCGTGTGGTGGCGAGCCCCGCCTACCTCGAACGGCATGGGGCGCCGTCGGTCCCCGACGATCTGGTCGGGCACGCCTGCCTGCGCTTCAGCTTCGGCTACGGCGCGCGCGATCAGGTCTGGACGTTCGAGCGGGACGGGCAGCGGCAACCCGTGCCGGTGCGCGGGCCTCTTCGCAGCAACAACATCGACGTGCTGCACGAACTGGTGCTGGCCGGGTCCGGCATCGGCCTGCTACCGGACTGGATCACCGACGGCGATATCGCGTCCGGACGCTTGCAGCCGCTGTTCGATGATTGGACCGTCAATCCCGACCAGGTCAGCAGCGGCGTCTCGGCGCTGTATCTGCCGAACCAACGGGGCTCACGCCGGATCGCCGCCTTTCTGGCCTTTCTCGAGGGACTGCCGGCCCTGGCGCAAGGCCGCTCCTGAGCCTCGGCACGCCAAGCGGCATGCCGAGGCCGTGACCATGCCCGCCCCCCTTCCGCCCTCGCCCCTCCGCCTTCCCGCGAGCGACACGGGCGGCGGCTGTCTCGTCAGGCCGAAGCCGCGGGCAAATCGCCGCGATGGACCACCTGGACCTTGTTGCCATCCGGATCGCGCAGATAGGCGCCGAAGTACCCATCCCCATAGTGCGGACGCGGCCCGGGCGGGCCTTCGTCCGAGCCGCCGGCAGCGAGGCCGGCCGCATAGGCGCGCTCGACCGCCTCGGGCGACGGCGCGAGGAACGACACCATGCTGCCGTTGCCCGCCGTGGCCGGCTCCCCCGTTGAAGGGGATGAAGGCGAAGAAGCGCGGCAGCGCCTCGCCGGGCCGGATCCAGCAAAGCGCCGGCGGACCGCCGTCCGGCACGACAGGACGCTGGCGCAGCCCCAGCGGGGTCAGCAAGGCATCGTAGAACCGGCCAGCACGGGGCAGATCCGCGACGCCAACGGTGATATGGCTGAACATGGTGAGATCCCTCTTCGGTGAACAGCAGGCGGCCATGACCCTGAGCGGGCTTCGAGCCCCTCGCATGGTGCCGATGGTCAGCGACGCTAATCGAATTGCCGCAGATGCGCCAGCAGATCGTCGAACTGCTGTGCTGCGAGCCGGTTTTGGTGGCGGGACGAAAATCCTGGCGGTTAATTGCAATTCTTCAACGAAGACCGCCGCGGCGGCAATTCTCATTCAGCGCGATGCAAGGCCTTGGTCCGGTACAGCATGGTGAGCGCCACCGGCGCGCCGACGAGGCCGATCACCGCATTCAGATGGAACACATGCCGGCTCCATGGCAGATGCACCACCAGGTCGCCGGCAAGGCCCAGCACCGCGCCGACCAGCGCCGCGCCCGGCAGCAGCACGCGATGATCGGCGCAGCGCCACAGCGCGCGGGCCAGCTGCGCGGAGACCAGCCCCAGGAAGGCCACCGGCCCGCAGAATGCCGTCACCAGCCCCGTCAGCCATGCGGTGGCCAGCAACGCGGCGCGCTTGACCCGCGCCACCGGAATGCCCATCGATTCGGCGTAGCGCTCCCCGAGCAGCAGGCCGTTGAGCGGCTTGACCAGCAGCAGGCTGCCGAGCAGGCCGATCGCTACCCCGGGCACCAGCAGTTCGAGCTGCCGGCGCGTGGCGCCGGCAAAGCTGGCGTCGTCCCAGGCCTTGAAGGCGCGCGCCTGCGTTTCGTCGATGAAGTGCATCGAGGCGCTGATCAGGCCGACCGCCAGGTAGCCGAGCATCAGGCCGGTAATCAGCAGCGTCACGGTGCCGACCCGGCGCGACAAGACCGCGAGCAAGGCCAGCACGGCGGTGGAGCCGGCGATCGATGCCAGTGCCATGCCGAGGTCGCCGACCAGTCCGTAGCGCAGCAGGAACGCATTGCCCGCGACGCCGGCGATGGTGACCAGCAGTGCCGTGCCCAGCCGCGCGCCGTGCACGATGCCGAGCACGAAGGGATCGGCCAGCGGATTGCGGAACAGCGTCTGCAGCAGCAGGCCCGACAAGCCCAGGGCGGCCCCGCTGACCATCGCGTTGATCGCCCGTGGCAGGCGAAAGCCCAGCACGATATCGCGCCAGACCTCGGCCTCGACCGGCTGCGCGGTCAATGCCTGCAGCACGGCCGGCAGCGGCACGGCAACCGCGCCCAGCGTGAGTTCGGTCACCAGCAGCACCACGATGGCCAGCACCAGGCCGGCGAAGATCAGCGGGCCGCGCCGCGTGGATGTGCGCGGCATCGGCGCCGTGGCAGAAGTCAGGGTCGTCACGGTAGTTTCCGCAGGAATCGAGAGGTGGGATCGGAGGTCGGCGTGGCGGCTTGCGTGCCCGAGACGACCTCGGCCGCTTCGGATGCCAGTTCGGGATGCAGCGCCGCGATGGCCTCGGCGAGCTGGATATGCGGCCGCGTCATGCTCTGGTCCTGGTAGGGATACGCCCAGGCCCCGGTATAGCCGCGGTCCCATGCATGGACATTGCGGCCGGCCGCCGCGGCGAAGCGCCCGTGCAGCGGACTGGCGGCGAGCCACGCTTCGAGATCGGCCCGCCCGCCGATCGTGCCCAGCCAGGCCGGCGCATCGACGCCGCGCGCATAGACGCGTTCGAACGGCAGATAGACCAGGCTGCCGGTGCCGCCGCCATCGAGCACATAGCGTCCGCCCGCGTCCGCGATCAGGCGCGCGCGCTGGTTGTCCGCGCCGAAGGTCTCGAAGCTCTGTCGTCCCGCGGCAAAGCCGGACATCACCGCGGGACGAGTCTGCGCACGCGCCGCCAGCGCGGCCAGCCGGCGGTATGCGGCCTCGATCGACGCGAACTGCGCGTTGGCACGCTGCTCGCGGTTGGTCAGCAGCGCCAGCAGCTTGAGCCATTCCGCACGCCCGAGCGGATGGGGCTCGTGATGGTCCGCCTGCGCGATCGCACGCACCCCCAGCTCCCACAGGCGCGGGTGCATATTGCCCTGCGGATAGGCCGAATAGAAGCTGAGATAGACATCGGCCTGCACCGACATCGCCTGCTCGATCGAGGCATGGCCGTAGCCCCACATATCGTGGACCAGCCCCTGCTCGATCCGCGTCCGCACCGATGGCACCGTCACGCCGCGCACGTTCTCCGTGCCATACAGCCGGTCCACCAGGCCCAGTTCGTCCAGCGCGCCGAGCATGGCGGCGTTGCCGGTGACCAGGCGCTGGATCGGCACCATGATCACCGGCACCTCGTCGCGATGCGGCGGCACCGGCGTACCGCACTGGACCAGCAGGTATTCGAGCCGTTCGCCGGTTCCCACACTGGGCGTGAAGCGCACGCGCTTGTGGTGCGGGCCGTATTCGACCTCGAGCTGGGACGAATGCGAAAACGTCGTCTTGTGCGGGAAGTAGTCGACGCCGGGGCGATAGTCGGCGACGCAGGCGGCATCGAGGTTGGCAGCGGGACCGGCGGCGCCGACGGCCAGTGTCGGCCACGTGGCGCGCGGCGGGGCTTCGATCCGCGTGCAGCCGCACAGCAGCACGGCCAGTGCGATGGCGGACGCCGTGGCCCGCGCGGTCGCCGATGCGATCGCGGCCCGGGTTGCAGCCCGGGTTGCGGCCCCGGTTGCCGCCACGGTTGCCGCCACGGTCCCGCGCCGGTTCACCGCGGCCCCTGCGCGAAGGCCGTCGCGTTCGACGGCCTTCGTAGCGCCTCGACCAGCGCGCCAAGCGTCGGATAGCACGTCGCCACGCCGCCTTCACCGGCGACGGTATATCCCGCCGCATCGGCGCGCAGCGTCAGCGCGGCGGCGGGATCGCGCACATACCCTGCCCGCTCCAGCGCCCGTGCGGCCCAGCTGGCGCGAAGCCCCGCGCCTTCCAGCCGGATCGCGCGGGTACCGGCCGGTCCCACGCGCAGCTCCGCGCGTTCGAGATCGAAGGTCAGTCCGTCGGAGGCAAAGCTCGCCCCCCAGCACGCCGTCGATGGCGAGGTCCTCCGGTGCGCCGACATGCAACCGCCGCTGGCCGTCGATCAACCACAACTCGTCGGCGTAGCGCAGCGCCAGTTCCAGGTCGTGCGTGGACAGCAGCACCGCGAGGCCATGCCGGTGTGCGAGATCCAGCAGCAGCTGCATCGTGCCGACGCGACGCGGCAGGTCGAGGAAGGCGGTCGCTTCGTCGAGCACCAGCAAGCGCGGCTGCTGTGCCAGCGCGCGGGCAATCATGATCTTCTGCCGCTCGCCGTCGGACATCTCGGCAACCAGCCGCTCCGCCAGCGACAGGGCGCCGGCGCTCGCCATCGCGTCGTGCACGATGCGATGATCGTCCGGGCTCAGCCGGCCGGCCCAGCCCAGATAGGGATAGCGACCCATGCTGGCCAGCTCGTAGCCGCGCATCAGCGTGCCGTCGACCCGCTCGGTCAACACCACGGCAAGACGCCGCGCACGTTGCGCGGCGGGCATCGCGTGGATCGACTCGCCGTCCAGATGCACCTGTCCCGCCACGGGCGCCTGCATCGCGCACAGCGTGCGGATCAGCGTCGATTTGCCGGCGCCATTCGCGCCCAGCAGGCAGACGAACCGCCCGCTCGGGATGGACAGGTCGAGCGGCCCGAGCAGCGGACGCCCGCCATGGCCGGCGAACAGTCCCGTGGTCGCCAACACCGTCACAGCGTCGCTCCGAAGCTGGCGAACACGGTGCGCGGCGCGCCCGGATAGGTCGGCACGAAGGCGCCGCCGGAATCGTAATAGCGGCGATCGCCCAGGTTCTGCACCGTCAGCTGCAGCTTGTAGCGCCACGCCTTGCCGAAGCGGTAGGCGATATTGGCGTCCCAGCGCGTGTAGGACGGCAGAGCGAACGAGTTCTCCGTGTTGGCCTGCCGTTCGCCCACATAGGTCGCGCCGATGCCGACGCTCAGTCCCGACGCGGCGCCGGCGAAATCGTAGGTGGTCCAGATACTGGCGGTGCGGCGCGGCGCATTGGCCAGCAGCTTGCCGACCAGCGCCGGATTGCTGTCGGCGGCGATGTCGGCCTTGTATTGCGTGTAGCTCGCCAGCACGCGCCAGCGTGGCGTGATGCTGAACGGCACGTCGATCTCCCAGCCGCGGCTGCGCTGCTCGCCGACCTGGACCACATAGTTGAAGTCCTCCGGATCGGAGACCACGCCGTTGCTGCGGCGGATGTCGAACAGTGCGACGGTCGGCTCCAGCCGGCCGTCCAGCAGGCTGAACTTGGCGCCGATTTCGGTCTGCTTGCCGCGCGACGGCGCGGGCAGCGTGCCGGCGCGCAGCATGCCGCCGGACGGTTCGGTCAGGAAGGACCGCGCCCAGCTGGCGTAGAACGACACCGGCTCGACCGGCGTCCACGTCAGCCCCACGCGCGGCGACAGCGCGTCGTCATGCCGGACCAGCGTGTCCGCCGCCTGCAGGTACTGGGCGCGCGCGCTGGTCCGCGAGCGGTCGTAGCGCAGGCCGAGCAGCAATCGCCAATGCGCTCCGAACTGCAGCTCGTCCTGCGCATACAGGCCGAGATTGCGGCTGGCGTAGCGCGAGCCGTCGTACGGCAGCAGCGCGCCGGCGTTGGCGCCATGCACCGGGTGGTAGAGATCGATCGGCAGGTTCACCGGGAAGCCGCCCGGCCCCAGATTCGCCTGCGCGCTGAAGTCCCACTCGTCCCAGTTGTAATCGGCACCGATCAATACGCGGTGGCCGATGCCGCCGGTATCGAAGCGGCGCGAGGCCTCGGCCATCAGCATGGTATCGGTCTGCCGGTCGATATTGCGCTGCTTGCGGCGATTGACCTGCGGGTTCGGGCCATCGGCGCCGCTGAGCGCGGGAAATCCATACGGATACCAGACCGCATCGGTGCGCGCATACGAGCGCAGCGCGCCGGCGCGCAACGCCCAGCCATTGTCGAAGCGATGATCGAGCACCAGCGAGCCCAGCGCGCTGTCGTTGTCCAGCCGCGCGTCCCGCTCGCCATAGTTGTAATGGATCGGCACGTTCAGGAACAACGGGCTGTTGCCGAAGCCGCGGTCGAAGGCGCCGCGCCGGCGGCCGAACTCGAATTCCGCCGTCAGGCGCGTCTGCGGTGCCAGCTTCCACTGCAGCACCGGCGAGACGAACAGCGTCTGCGCGTCGACGAAGTCGCGGAAGCTGCGATTGTCCTGCCACGAGCCGGTGATCCGGTAGCTCAGCGTGTCGCTGATCGGCCCGGTGCTGTCCACCGTCGCGCGGCGGAAGTCGTGGCTGCCGCCGGTCAATTCCACGCTGTGCTGCGGTTTGTCCAACGGCTTGCGGGTCACGATATTGACCACGCCGCCCGGCTCGAAGCGGCCATAGAGCGCGGACGCCGGGCCCTTGAGCACCTCGATCTGCTCGATGTTGGCCATCTCGTCGACCGGGGCGAAGACGCTGCGGCGAAAGCCGTTCTTCAGGTTCGCCGAGGTCGCGAAGCCGCGCAGCCGGAAGCGGTCGTTGCTGCCGCCCCAGCCGACTTGCGCCGTCACGCCCGGGACGGTGCGGATGGCCTCGCCCAGCGTGAACACGCCACGATCCTCGATCAGCTCGCGCGTCACGGTCTGGATCGAGAACGGCGTCTCCTTCAGCGCGGTATCGCTCTTGTTGGCGGTGGGGGCGACCACCGCGCGGTAGGCCCGCTCGCGCGTGCCGGTGACGGTCACCGCCTCCAGCTCCGCGACCGCTCCGGCCTCGCCTTCCTGCGCCGCGCAGATGCCCGGCGCCGTGGCCAGCAAAGCCACGGCGGCGCGCTGCTGCCATCGGTTTGTATGAGGTTGTCTTTGCATGGTAGAGCGCACGGTGAGCGGGTCAGGGTGGATGAGATCGACGAGGTCGACGAGGCCGATAAGGTCGATAAGGTCGATAAGGTCGATAAGGTCGGCCAGGTCGACAAATCCGATAATGATATTGCATTATCATTAGAAGTCAATTGCGCCAAATCGGTTCTGCGTTGGAGCGCGCGCAGACTTTTCGCCGCGAGCCGGGACACGGCGGGGAGAGCTGGCATGGCGGTTGCATTCCATCTTGGATACAAGATTGGATGCACCAAAATGCGACCTGCCGCTGCCGACCCTATTCTTCATGACGAGACGTCCCCGGCCTGGATCCGGCGCTTCGACACCGCGCTTGCCGGAGCGGCCGACGGGCCGTTGGCCGGGCTGTCGTTTGCGATCAAGGACAACATCGATCTGGCCGGCTACCCGACCACGGCGGCCTGCCCTGCGTTCGACCGAATGCCGCGCGACAGCGCGCCGGTGGTGCAGAGCCTGCTTGCGGCTGGTGCATCGCTGTATGGAAAGACCAATCTCGATCAGTTCGCTTGCGGGTTGAACGGCACGCGTTCGCCCTATGGCGCGGTGCCCAACGCCTTCGATGCGCGCTATGTGTCTGGAGGATCGAGCTCGGGTTCGGCCTATGTGGTGGCCACCGGTGAAGTCGATTTCGCGCTGGGCACCGATACCGCCGGCTCCGGCCGCGTGCCCGCGGGGCTGAACAATATCGTCGGGCTCAAGCCGAGCAAGGGTCTGATCAGCGCCCGCGGCGTACTGCCGGCAGCGCAGAGCGTCGACTGCGTGTCCATCTTCGCGCGCACGGTCGACACGGCATCCCGTGTACTGGCCGTTGCCCAGGGCTACGACGCGCTCGACCCGTACTCACGCGACCTGCAGCTTTGTCGCTGCCCCTTTCCGGCCACCTTCCGTTTTGGCGTCCCCAACACGCTCGAATTCTGCGGCGATGCGCTTGCCGAGCGCGAATTCACCGTCGCGATCGAACGGTTGCGCGAACTGGGCGGCGAGCCGGTGACGATCGACTACGCGCCGCTCGCCGAGGCCGCTGCCCTGCTCTACGACAGCGCGCTGGTGGCCGAGCGCTACGCGGCGATCCGCCGCTTCTTCGATGCGCACGAAGCCGACGTGTTCGAGCCGGTTCGCAGCATCGTTGCCAGCGGCCGCGACTACAGCGCGGCCGACGTGTTCGACGCGCAGACGCGATTGCGTGCGCTCGGGCAGCGCGCGGCAGCGATGTGGGAGCGCATCGACCTGCTGCTAGTGCCGACCGCACCGACCCACTACACGATCGCGCAGATGCGCGACGACCCGATCGCGCTGAACCGCCATCTCGGCGCCTATACCAACTTCGTCAATCTGCTCGACTACGCGGCCTTGTCGGTTCCCAGCAGCCTGCGCGCGGACGGCCTGCCCTTCGGCATCACGCTGATCGGCCCATGTGGCAGCGATCTGCAACTGGCCGAACTGGGGCAGCGCTATCACCACCGCAGCGGACTGACGCAGGGCGCGACCGGCCTGCCGTTGCCCACGCCCGGCTCGATTCCTGGGCTCACACCCGTGTGCCAGGACACCGTGCGGGTGGCCGTGGTGGGCGCGCACCTGAGCGGCATGCCGCTGAACCGCCAACTGACCGAGCGCCATGGGCGCCTGGTATCCGCGGCCACGACCGCCGCCGACTATCGGCTCTACGCGCTGCCGGACAGCACGCCGGCAAAGCCCGGGCTGTTGCGCGTCGCACCCGGCACCGGGCACCGCATCGCGCTGGAAATCTGGGAAATGCCGATGCAGGACTATGGCTCATTCGTCGCGCTGATCCCGGCGCCGCTTGGCATCGGACGCATCCGCCTCGACGACGGCAGCGAAGTGCAGGGCTTCCTGTGCGAGCCGTTCGCGCTGGCCGGTGCCACCGACATCAGCCACTTCGGCGGCTGGCGCGCCTATGTCGCGGCCAACGCCTGACGGAATCGTCTCTCGCACCGACCATCGAGCCCGGCCCACGCCGAACACTTCCCGTGCCTCACTACCGACCAGCGACCTCAACCTCCAGGAGCGATCTGATGCCCCGTGAATCCATGCCCTCCCGCGCTGCCCGCGCGTTGCCGGCTTCCGACACCGCAACGCCGCAGCGCGGCCGCCGCAGCGTGCTCAAGGCCGCCGCCGCGACCGCGCTCGGCGCCATCGCCGCACCCGCCATCGTGCGTGCGCAAAGCGCGCCGCCGATCCGCATCGGTTTCTGGCCGGTCGCCTCGGGCTTGCCTTTCTTCGCCGCAATCGACAAGGGCTATTTCAAGGAGGCCGGCCTGAATGTGCAGGCGCTGAAGTTCGCCAGCCCGCAGCAGGTCACCGAAGCCATCCTCGCCGGGCGCGCCGAGGGCAGCGCCAGTGGAACCGCGTCGGCCGCGCTGGCGATCGGCGAGATCGCCCAGCCGGGATTGGTCAAGATCTTCTGCGCCAACCCGAGCAATGCCAGGTACGTGCTCGACGAATTCCTGGTCGCGAAGGAGAGCCCGATCCAGCGCATCGCCGAGCTGAAAGGCAGGAAGATCGGCTGCGGGCCCGGCGTGCAGAACGTGCTGATGGCCAGGACGGTGCTCGAGCGCGCCGGCGCGACCGGCGCCACGGTGGTCGAGTTGCCGATCGGTCAGCATGTGGCCGCGATTGCCGCGGGCCAGATCGAAGCGTGCTACACGCTGGAGCCGACCGGCACGATCGGCCGCCTCAATGGCGCGACCCGCACGCTGGAGGTCGGCGTGATCGCCAAATACCTGCTGGGCGATCCGATGGCACCCTGGTTCGGCGGATCGGCCAGCCTGTCCAGCGAATTCATCGCCAGGCATCCCGACGTCGCGCGCAAATACATCGCGGCCTATCGGCGCGGCGTCGAACTGGTGCAGAAGAACCTGCCGGAGGCGCGCCCATCGCTGAAGGGCTATACCGCCATCGACGGGGCGCTGACGGCCGAGGTGCCGATGGTCGACTACGTGTTCTCGACCGATTTCAAGCCCAGCGACGTGGCGTACTTCCAGAAGTATTTCGACCTGTTCGCCGAGAAGGGCATCTTCAGCAAGCGCGTACTGGTCGACTCGATGCTCTACAAAGGTTGATTGCCATGCCGGAAACGACCACGTCTTCGCCTGTCTCTCCGCCATGGGCCGCCGCGGCGGCGGCATCCACGCCCGCGCCGCCGAAGGTATCGCTGGGCAGCCGCCTGCTGCCCTTCCTGGGCCCGCTGGTGCTGTTCATCATCTGGGACCTGGCCGTGCGCGGCGGCTTCATCAAGGCCATCCTGCTGCCGCCGCCGTCCGACACCATCGCCACGCTGGTGTCGGGCCTGCTCGGCGGTCCGCTGCTGACCGACTTCCTGGTGACGGTCGCGCGCACGCTGCAGGCCTTCCTCGTGGCCGCGGTCGTCGGCATGCCGCTGGGCGTGGTGCTCGGCAGCAACGAGAAGGCCTATCGCAGCGTCGAGTTCCTGATCGACTTCTTCCGCTCGACGCCGTCGTCGGCACTGATCCCGCTATTCCTGCTGATCTTCGGCGTCTCGGACATCAACAAGGTGGCGATCGCCGCGTTCGGCGCACTGCTGATCGTGGTATTCAACAGCGCCTACGGCGTGATCAACGCGCGCAAGCAGCGCGTGGCAGCGGCGCAGGTGATGGGTGCCTCGCGCTGGCAGATCTTCAAGGACGTGCTGATCTGGGAAAGCCTGCAGCCGTCCTTCGTCGGCCTGCGCTCGGCGGTATCGATGGCGCTGGTGATCGTGATCGTCGCCGAGATGTTCATCGGCTCGGAGAACGGCCTTGGCCATCGCATCATCGACGCGCAGCAGGTTCTGAACGTCAAGAGCATGTACGCGGCGATCCTGGCCGCGGGCGCGCTCGGCTATGTATTGAACATCCTGTTTCTGGTGATCGAACGCCGGATCGTGCATTGGAGCGGCAGATGAGCGCAGTGATCAACGCCCCCGTTTTCGCGGATACGCCGAAGCCGGCCTTCCGTCCCGGCCCCGCCGGCACGCATATCACCATCCGTGGGCTGACCAAGTACTTCGCCGGCTGGCCGCTGTACGAGAATTTCGATCTCGATATCCCGAAGGGCAAGATCGTCTCGATCTTCGGTCCCAATGGATGCGGCAAGTCCACGCTGATCAACATGATTGCCGGGCTGGTGCCGATCGACGCCGGCGAAATTCTGTTCGACGGCAAGTCGCTGAAGGACACCAAGATCGGCTACGTGTTCCAGAACTACCGCGAGGCGCTGTTTCCGTGGATGCGGACCATCGACAATATCGCCTACCCGCTGAAGATGGCCGGGCAATCCAAGGCCGAGGTCGACCGCCGCATGGCCGAGCTGGTCGCCTCCTTCGACGTCAAGTTCGACCTGAACCGCTATCCGTATGAGCTGTCAGGCGGCCAGCAGCAGACCGCATCGATCATGCGCGCGCTGGCGCCGAAGCCCGAAGTGCTGTTCCTCGACGAGCCCTTCTCGGCGCTGGATTTCGAGATGACGCTGTTCATCCGCGAGAAGCTGCAGGAGGTCTTCATGCAGACCGGCACCACCATGATGCTTGTCTCGCACGATCTCGAGGAAGCGGTCTACCTGGCCGACGAAGTGCTGCTGCTGACCAAACGCCCGACGCGGGTCGCGGAAATCCTGCACTACGGCGATGCGCGGCCCCGCACGGTCGAGACGCTGTCGCAGCCCAGCTTCGTCGATACCAAGCGGCTCAGCATGGAAATCTTCCAGCGCGAGGTGCGGCGCTGAACTGCGCGCGGCGCCGGAACGGCCCGCCGCGCGGTATGCTTCGAAGCAGCAGAAGACGGAGACACCTTCTTTCCATGCAGACCCTCGGCAAGCAGGCACGCGCGTCCACCATCAAGGCGGTCAAGACAACATCCAGGACGGCGCCCAAGACGGCGCCCACAAAGGCGGCGCCGATGACCGCCCGCCCTCGCACCGGGACGGCAACCCCAACGGGAACGGCCGACGCCGACGCCGGCCCGCGGCGCTTGGTCGCCGACCAGGTCTACGACGGACTGAAGCGCGACATCGGCCAGTTCCGGCTGCTGCCCGGCGACCGCTTCACCGAACTGGAGCTGTGCGCCCGGCTGGGCGTGTCGCGCACGCCGGTGCGCCAGGCGCTGGTGCGTCTGCAGCAGGAGGGCTATGTCGAGGTGATGTTCCGCAGCGGCTGGCGCGTGCTGCCGTTCGACTTCGACCGCTACGAGCAGCTCTACGACCTGCGCATGGTGCTGGAAACCACGGCGGCGCAGCGCCTGTGCACGGGGACTGCGGTGTACGGTGCCGCGGTCGATCGCTCCCGCATGGAGCAGTTGGCCGCGATCTGGCTGGTGGAGCCCGCGCGGCGCAGTACCGACGGCGTCCAGGTCCGGCAATGGGACGAGGAATTCCATTGCGCGCTGGTCGAGGCGGCCGGCAATGCGGAAATGGCGCGGATACACCGCGACATCACCGAGCGCATCCGCATGGTGCGCAGTCTCGATTTCACCAAGTCGTTCCGGATCGAGGCCACCTACGAAGAGCACGCGCAGATCCTGCGCGCGATCCTCGCCAAGCGCGCCGACCAGGCCACGATGCTGCTGCGCGCGCATATCGGCAGCAGCCAGGCGGAAGTGCGCAAGATCACGCTGCACCAATTGCATCTGGCCCGACATCATGGAGGGACCGGGGGCGACGGTCGCAGCTGACGCCGCGAAGCGGGTGTTTCCCCTCGGCGTATCGCTCGGAACACGTGCCGCACATATGTGGGGCGCAAGTGCCCTGTCACACGAGCTTCTTCAGTCGGCTCTTGTAATCCGCGCCGCGGCGGACGTAATCGGCGGCGTTCGCGCGCAGATTGCGCACTTCCTCTTCGCTCAAATCCCGGGAAGCCCCGCGTGCCGCTATTCGACCGATACGTTGGCCTTCTTGACCAGCGTGGCATAGCGCGCCGCCTCGCTGGCGAAGAACGTTGCCGCCTGCGCCGGCGTGGTCGGCCGCGTGGCGGTCGCCTGCTTCTTCAGCGCCTCGACCACCTCGGGGCTGGTGAAGACCATGGCGAAGGCATCGTGCAGGCGCTGGACCTCGGCGGGCGGCAGGTTGGCCGGACCGACCAGCGCGAACCAGCCCTCGATGTCGTAGGCGGGCAAGCCTTGTTCGGCGATGGTCGGGATATCGGGCGCCGCCTGCGAACGCGTCGCGCCGCACAGGCCGATCGCGCGCAGCGTGCCGGCCTTCAGATGCGGCAGCGCGGCGTTCAGCGCGACCACGCCGAACTGAACCTGACCCGACAGCAGATCGGTGACCATCGGACCGGTGCCCTTGTAAGGAATATGGCGCGCCTTGACGCCGGCCTCCTCCAGGAACATCTGGCCGGCCAGATGAATCACGGTGCCGTTGCCCGAGGACGCGTAGTTGTACTCGTCCGGTTTGGCCTTCAGCAAGGCGACCAGCTCCTTGACGTTGCGCGCCGGCACCTTCGGGCTGACCACCAGCACCAGCGAGGTCGCGCCCAGCACGCTGATCGGCGTGATGTCCTTGATCGCATCGAACGGCATCGACTTGAAGACGCTCGGATTGATCGCGTGGTTGTTCGACACCATGCCGAGCGTGGTGCCGTCCGGCGCCGCCTTGACCACCGCGGCCGTACCGGTGATGCCGCCCGCACCGGGCATGTTCTCGATCACGACCGGCTGGCCGAGCGCCTTGCCCAGCGCCGGCGCGGCGGTCCGCACGATCGCATCGACACCGGAACCCGCGCTGATCGGCAGAATCAGCCGGATCGGCTTGCCGGAACCCGGCTGCGCCTGCGCGTTCCGAAGGGGGATACAGCGCCGGCACGCCGAGCATGCCGAGCGTGACCGCGGCCGCGGCCAGTTTGATCACGTTGCGACGGATCGGCAGCGAGGGCGCGATGGCGCGCGAGCGGGGGGAATGCATGATGTTGTCTCCGCATGGGTAGTGTCCGGCCGCTGTGCCGCGGCCTGTTCGGGCTTGGCCGGCGCAGATCGCGCGCCGGCACCTCCGTGCTGTCAGCGCGCGCCCTTGCCCAGGCGCGCCAGGATTTCGTCGTTGTGCTCGCCGGCCTTCGGCAAGGGAATGCGTACGCCGGGGCGGCGGCCGCCCATCAGCAGCGGCAGCAGCACGGCCGGCGCCGTCGAGCCGTCCTCGGCCTGCATCGACACCAGTCCCCCCGCTCTCCTTCAGATGCACGTCGTCGAGCAGCTGATCGGGGCGTACGATCGGCGCGTACGGAATGCCGGCCGCCTCGAGCTTTGGCACCAGCTCGGCGACGCGGTGATGCCGCAGGATGCCGCCGAGCTGCTCCAGCAGTTGCGGCCGTACCGCGACGCGCGAGGCATTGCTGGCGTACTCTGGCACGTCGAGCAGGTCCGGCCGCTCCAGCACCCTGCACAGCGTGACGAACTGCTTGTCGCTGACCGCGCCGATGAACAGTTGCTCGTCGTCGGCCAGCGTGAAGACGTCGTAGACGCTCCAGGCCGATACGCGCGAGGGCATCGGCGGCGGCGCCTCGCCCGTCATCGCGTACTGCTGCATGTGCTGCGAGGCGAGGAACACGCAGTTCTCGAACAGCGCGCTCTGGATCTCCTGGCCGCGGCCGGTGCGATCGCGCTCGCGCAGCGCGGCCAGCACGCCGATCGCGCCGAACATGCCGCCCATGATGTCGTTGACCGAGGTGCCGGCGCGCAAGGGCCGTCCCTTCGGCCCGGTCATGTACGACAGCCCGCCCATCATCTGCACCACCTCGTCGAGCGCCAGCCGGTTCTCGTACGGCCCCGGCAGGAAGCCCTTGTGCGAGACATAGATCAGCTGCGGACAGGTCTTTGACAGCGTGTCGTAGTCCAGGCCGAGCTTGCCCATCAGGCCGGGACGGAAGTTCTCCAGCAGCACGTCGCACTGCCCGGCCAGCTCCGCCGCGGTGGCGCGGCCCTCGTCGGTGGTGATGTCCAGCACCACGCTCTTCTTGTTGCGGTTGAAGGCGCGGAAGAAGCCGACGCCCAGGCCCGGCAGGTTGCGCGTCCTGTCGCCGCCGGGCGGTTCGACCTTGATGACCTCGGCACCGAGATCGGCCAGGATCATGCCGCAGGTCGGGCCCATGACCATATGGGTGAACTCGACCACGCGGATGCCGGCGAGCGGCAGGGATTCGTTGCTTTGCGTCATGATATGACCCAATCGGTGGCGATCAGGCTTGAAAGGTCGGGGAAGCGGCCGCGCCACAGCGGCTCGGCGCGGAAAGGCCGGCGTCATCGCGAGCGGTGACACCGGGAAATGTCTTCGGCAAGCCGGCGCGCCACAGCGTGCCGTGCAGGGTCTCGCCGGCGAGCCAGCCCGCCACCCGCTCGCGCAGCCGCAGCAGCGCGCCGATATCGAGGCCGGTATCGATGCCCATGCTGCCCAGCATATAGGCCAGGTCTTCGGACGCGACATTGCCGCTCGCGCCCGGCGCATGCGGGCAGCCGCCGATGCCGCCGAGGCAGGCGTCGAAGCGGTTCACGCCGGCCTGCATCGCGGCGTAGACGTTGGCCAGCCCCAATCCGCGGGTATCGTGGAAATGCCCGCACCAGAAGCGGTCGCCGGCGATCGCGACGGCGCGCTCGAACAGCGCGGCCACCTGCGCGGGATCGGCATAGCCGACCGTATCGGCAAGGCTGACGCGGTCCGCCCCGGCATCGAGCAGCGCCTGCATCAGGCGCAATACTTCGTCGGCCTCGACATGGCCCTGGATCGTGCAGCCGAACGCCGTGCCGACGCCGCCTTCGATCAGCGTGCTTGCACCGGCCGCGTCACGCGCCGCGCGCATGCGGGCCACCTCGGCCACCACTTCGTCGGGAGTCTTGCGCAGGTTCGCCAGGCTGTGCGCATGGCTGGCCGACAGCGGCACCAGCATCAGGTCGGCGCCGTGGGCCAGCGCGAGCTCGGCACCACGCAGATTCGGCACGAGCACCGAGCAGAACAGTCCCGGCAGCGTCCGGGCGAAGGCCAGCAGCTCGGCCGTATCGGCCAATTGCGGCAGCAGCCGCGCGGGCACGAAGGAGCCGATCTCGATTTCGCGCTGGCCGGCGTCGTAGGCGGCGCGGATCCATTCGCGCTTCTGTTCGGTCGGCACGATGGTCTGCACGCTCTGCAGCCCGTCGCGCAGGCCCACCTCGCGGACCACGGCACGGCTGGGCAGGGAGGGGAAATTGGCTGGCTTTCATGGCTCTGGCTGGCTTTCGCGGATGCGGGCCGGGAGATCGGCGATCTCGTGCGGCCGGGTGGGAGCAATGTATGCCATTCCTGAAATCACCTAAAGCGATGATTCGAGCACGTTAAGATTCCAAATGGGAAATCCTTCGCCGTGTTTTGACCACGTCCCATGGCGCAGCATGGACACAAAATACAAATAATAATTTTCATTTCTCCCTTTCACCTCTATTATTATTTGCATGCCACGCAAAGCCAGCACAGTCGCCACGCTTCCCGGCCCGGTCGCGAGATCCCTCAAAGTTTTAGGGGCCAACTTGCGCATAGCGCGAAAACGCCGCAACGAAACCATGATGGCGTTCGCTGAACGGATGCAGGTATCCGTACCGACGTTGAGAAAGATGGAAAACGGCGACCCCACTGTCTCGATGGCCGTGTACGCGATGGCTCTTTGGCTGATCGGACGACTGAACTGGCTTGCTCAGATTGCCGACCCCGCGGTGGACGAGGTGGCCCTGGATCTGGAACTGACGCGGATTCAGCGCTCCGGCAGGAGTAAGAAAGTGACATGGAACAAGCCGTGACCGACCATCTCTTCGTTTGGCTGTATCTCCCCAAACAATTGACACCTGTGCTGTGCGGTCGCCTCGACCTGGTGGGAGGCCGCCAGGGTCTGTTTTCCTACGCCCCGAGCTATCTCGATCTGACTGACAGCTTTCCCCTTTCGCCGGATCTGCCATTGAGACTTGGCCAATATGTCCCGCCGGCCGGTCTTGCGTTGCCTCCAGTGTTCGAGGACGCCGGACCGGACCGATGGGGCCAGAGGGTGATCGATCGGGTCTTCAATCCACACCGCCGCGCTGCCATCGACTATCTGGCCCTCGCGGGGAGGACCGCATTGGCGCCCTTGGCTTCTGCATGTCCGACGGGACGTACAACGTCGAACATCCGGTCGCATTCCACCGAGGCGACCTCCACAGCCTGCTCGAAGCGGCGCAAGCCCTCGAGTTGCAGTTGCCAATTGACGAGCGGCTGCGGCAACTGCTCCGTCCCGGTGGCACGGCAGGCGGAGCACGTCCGAAAGCAACGATCGACGACGATGGCCGTGCCTGGATTGCCAAGTTCCCCGCGCAAGGGGACGACGTGGACTTCTGCGCAGTGGAGCATGCGTCGTTACGACTGGCGGCAGACTGCGGAATCCACGTCCCGGAATCCCGCCTGCTACGGCTTGACAGGTTCAGTGTGCTGCTTGTCGCCAGATTCGATCGGCAGCACGATGGCAGCCGCGTCCACTTTGCCAGCGCACGCACCATGCTGATGGCCGAAGGGATTGCAGAGCCGGAGATGTCTTATGCAGATATCGCAGAGGTGGCAAGGCGATTCTCACCGACGCCAGTCGATGACAGTCGCCAAGTGTTCCGCAGGATGGTGTTCAACATCCTGATCGAGAATACGGATGACCACGCGAAGAACCATGCGTTTCTCCACTCGGCAGGCCAGGCAATGCGCTTGGCGCCCGCGTACGATCTCCAGCCGCAATTGCAAGGCCTCCATTACCACCAACTCGTCATCGGCGATCAGGGCTCTGAACCATCCCTGGCAAACGCGTTGTCACAGGCATCGCGATTCATGCTGAGCGAACAGGAAGCGCATGCAGAAGTCGAGCGCCTTATTGACCGCGTCGCGAAGTGGAGGACGGTGTTCGAACAGAGCGGAGTACGTCCCCACGACATAGAGGCATGCGCACCATACATGATGCGGGACACCAGGCTTCCTGCACGACGCACCAGGCGTCGGCCCTGACAGCGCAGCCCTGCGCGGGCGCCTGTCCGAAGCGGCATAGCGGGCGTACCATATCCCATCGCACATTCGACCGGCGGCGCGACCGCCCGGCAAGGGGAGACAGGCTGTGGATGCAGGCATGGTGAAAATCGGCGAACCGCGTCTTCGATCTGCTCGAGCTGTTCGAGCGCGAGCGGCGGCCACTGCGGGTCGGCGAAATCGTCGAGAAGCTGGGGATACCGCAATCGAGCGCGTCGATGCTGGTGCGCACGCTGGTGGGCCGGGGCTATATGGAATGCGACGCGCAGGCAGCGCCTGCTCCAGATGCAGCCGCTCGACCATCCTGCCATCGAGATTGATCACACCCGCGTCGGCCTGCTCGCCCGCCGCGAAGGCGGCGGCGATCCGCTCGGCTTCCGCGACCTGCTGTGCCGACGGTGCGAATGCCGCGTTGGCGGCGTCGATCTGCGACGGGTGGATCAGCGTCTTGCCGTCGAAGGCCAACCGCACCGATTGGGTCAATTCCGCCGCATAGCCCGCCTGGTCGCCGAAGTCGTTCCAGACACCATCGAGTATGTCGACCCCGTAGCGTTTCGCCGCCAGCACGGCCAGCATCAGCCAGGGCAGCAGATAGCGGCGCTCCTCGCCGGCAAATACACCGGTGTCCTTCGCAAGATCGTTGGTGCCGATCACCAGGCAATCGAGACGCGGTGTGGCCGCGTGCCCTGCCGCGACGATCGCATCGAGCCGATGGATCGCCTGCGGGGTCTCCACCATCGCCCATAGCGTTGGCAGCTTGTCCCATGCCAGCGCCGCGCAGGCGCCGGCGAATGCCACGACATCGCTGTCGTCGCCGACCTTCGGCAGCAACACCGCGTCGACGCGCGCGCTGGCGGCCAGCATCAGGTCCTGCTCGAATTCGGCGGTGCCCAAGGCATCGACGCGCAGCACGATCTCCTGGTTGGCAGGTCGCCCCGCAGACAGCGCTTGCGCAAGCTGCGCGCGCGCGGCGCCCTTCATCGCGGGCGACACCGCATCCTCCAGGTCGAACACGATCGCATCGCATGGCAGCGCGGCGGCCTTGTCGATGGCGCGGGCGTTGGCCGGGGGAACGTAGAGCACCGAGCGGCGCAGGCGGAGGAAATCGTCGGTCATGGTCTCGATATCGAAGTGGGTTGGCGCGCAGGCGGTACGGGACCGCGCGACATGCAGTCTGCCCTTCTGCCCGGCGCCTCGCCATCACATACATGATGACTCGCGCCGCCGCCATTGCCACCAGGTAGACGGCAAGGCCGGGGGAATTCCGATCCATCATAGAATTTCGTCTTCTCCAACCGACGACGAGATCGCCATGAACGATTGGAACCTGCCCTGGACCGGCGGCTGCCGATGTGGACGATTGCGCTTCGAGATCACGGCCCCGCCGCTGCTGACGATGGCGTGCCACTGCACCGGCTGCCAGAAAATGAGCGCCAGCGCCTTTTCGCTGTCGATGGCGATTCCCGAAGCCGGCTTTCGCGTGACCGAAGGCGAGCCCGTCGTCGGCGGCATGCGCGGCGAGCAGGTCCGGCACCGGCATTGCGACTGGTGCAAGAGCTGGGTGTTCACCGAAATGGAGCCGAGCATGGGCTTCGTGAACGTCCGCCCAACCATGCTCGACGACGCCGCATGGTTCCAGCCGTACGTCGAGACGTACATGAGCGAAGCGCTGCCCTGGGCGAAGACCGGGGCGGTGCACGGCTTTGCGAAGTTCCCGCAGATGGAGGAGTATGGCCCCCCTCGTCGCGGAATTCGCGGCCAAGGGTGCGCGACCGGGCCGCTAACGCGTGGATTCGGGGCCGGGCGCGCGCGAACGCATCGCGTGCCCGCCCCCCGTCGCCCTGCCGGCTCACGTCGGCCAGGCCGACCCCAGGATGATGCTGCAGAAGTTCAGGCGCTGGTAGTTCGGATCCTTCAGCGCCAGCACATCGGCCTTGACGTTGCCGAAGGTCGTCAGCGGCTTGCGTCGCGTGCCCTCGGCGAAATGGTCGATGATGCTTTCCTTGAAGTTGTGCTCGCGCGGGTGATGCCGGCAGACGTGGTCGCGCTGCTCGCCGGTGAAGTCGTGATAGCACACTCCCAGCACGTCCATCTCGACGCCCGCCGTGACCAGCGCGACCGTCGGGCGCATATGTTCGGGAACGCCCGGCGTCGTATGCAGCGCGATCGCGGCCCAGACATCGTCGATATCCCGCTCGGCAATGCCATAGCCCTTCAGGAAATCGCGCGCCGCGTTGGCGCCGTCCACCTCGAAACGCAGATTGTCGCTGGCATAGCGCTGCGTCAGCCCCATATCGTGGAACATCGCGCCGATATAGAGCAGCTCCGGGTCGTAGGCCAGCGCCTTGCGCTCGCCGGTCAGCGCGCCCCAGAAGAACACGCGGCGGCTATGGTGGTACAGCAGATCGTCCTCGGTGTCGCGCACCAGCTGGGTGGCGGCGCGTGCCATCGCGCTGTCGGGTACGCGAATGCCGGCAATGATTTCGGCCATCTTGATTGCTCCTGAAGGATCGGCATGGCGGGCATCGGCAAGGCGCACGATGCGGTCGCCATCGCAAGAGTGAGAAGGGAACTGCCAGCCGGGGCCGCCGCCGTCCTGGGTCGTCCTTGGTCGCCTTCGGTCGCCACAGCGGTCCCGGTCTCGCGCTTTCATTCTGGTCTGCGCAGTGTTTGACTACAATGACGCCATTCCGTCAGATCCGGACATCGTGACGGCGCTTGAAGACAGCCGCAGGAAACCCATCCCATGAGCGTGACCACCGTAGCCATCCTGATGCTCGACGGCGTGCAGGCGCTGGACGTCGCCGGGCCGGTCGACGTCTTCGCCGAGGCCAATGCCTTTATCGGCCGCAAGGACCGCTATGAAACGGTGCTGGTGGGCAGGACGCGCAAGCCGCTGCGGGCGTCGAACGGCATGCAGCTGATGCCGGACCTGTCGCTGGGCGACGAAGCGCCCCGCTTCGATATCGTGTTGGTGGCCGGCGGCCCCGGGCTGCCGACCGCGCCGGCGGATGCCGCGGTGTCGAAGTGGCTGCGTACCGCGGCGTCGCGCGCGCGGCTGCATGGGTCCGTCTGTACCGGCGCCTTTGTGCTGGGTCATGCCGGCCTGCTGGACGGTCGCACGGTGACGACCCATTGGCAGAATGCCGCCCACCTCGCGGAGCGCTTTCCCGCCGCCACGGTCGAGTACGACCGCATCTATCTGCGCGACGGCAAGCTGGTCACCTCGGCTGGCGTCACCGCCGGAATCGACGTGGCGTTGGCCATGGTGCGGGAAGACCATGGCGCCGCGGTGGCGCTGGCGGTGGCCAAGCGGCTGGTGGTGGTGGCGCAGCGCCAGGGCGGCCAGTCGCAGTTCAGCCCGTATCTGGCCGCGGCGCCGACCCAGGCCGACTCACCGGTGGCACGCGCGCAGGCCTATGTGATGGCGAATATCGGTGCCAGGCTGACGCTCGACGCGCTGGCTGCCGAGGTCGGCATGAGCGGACGCAATCTGGTCCGCCTGTTCGTCGCGGATACTGGCATGACGCCGCACGCGTTCATCGAGCGGGCGCGCATCGATATCGCGCGCAATCTGCTGGAAGGCAGCGCCCTGCCGTTGAAATCGATCGCCTACAAGTGCGGCTTCGTGACGGTCGACCGCATGCGCGTGCTGTTCCAGCAGCGGCTGGGGATCTCGCCGGCGCAGTATCGCGCCAACTTCCGCTAGCGCCGGCGAGATCGTCGCGCCTCAGATCACGCCGCCGTTCGCGCGCAGCGTCTGCCCGTTGATCCACGCGCCATCGGGACCGGCCAGGAAGGCCACCGCATTGGCGATGTCCTCGGGCTGGCCAAGCCGCTCGAGCGGCGCCAGCTTGGCCAGCCGCTCGATGAGCTCCTGCGGCTTGCCGTCGAGGAACAGCGCGGTCGCGGTGGGACCGGGCGCCACCGTGTTGACGGTGATATTGCGGCCGCGCAGTTCCTTGGTCAGCACGTGCGTCATCGCTTCGACGCCGGCCTTGGTGGCCGCATAGATGCCGTAGGTGGGCTGATACAGGCCGACCACGCTCGACGACAGATTGATGATCCGCCCCCCCGTTGCGCAGGCGCCGCGACGCCTCGCGCAGCGTGTTGAAGGTGCCCTTCAGGTTGATGGCGACCTGGCTGTCGAACAGGGCGTCGTCGCTGTCGGCCAGCGTGGCCAGCCGCATGACGCCGGCGTTATTGACCAGCACATCGACGCCGCCGAAGGCGGTCTCGGCCGCGTCGAACATGCGCCGGACCGCGGCGCTGTCGCTGACGTCGGCCTGCGCGGTGATGGCGCGCCCGCCCGCCTGCTCGATCTGCCCGGCCAGCGCCTCCGCCTCGCGGGCGCTGCCGGCATAGTTGATGACGACGGTGAAGCCGTCGCGGGCCAGGCGCTGCGCGATCGCGGCGCCGATGCCGCGCGAGGCGCCGGTCACGATGGCGACCCGGCTTGCGGTGCGGTCGTTGGTGCGGTCGTTGGTGCTGTCGTTGGTACCTTCGTTGGTGCGGTGGCTGGTGCGTTCGTCGGTGCTCATGTCAGTTCTCCGTTGGAAGGTCGCGGAAAGAAGGGAATGCTTGCGACATGGGAGAACTATGCGCGGCGGCGCCAAAAAGATCATCGCCCAGGCATTGTCAGGACTGTTGGCCGGTCTTGAACAATGGTGCCGCCCTGGCAATCGGGCTGGCGCGTCGATTCGGCTGACCCGCTATGCAGCGCCAAGCAGCACTGCGACCAGATTGTCCGCCGCCGCGCGCAAGCGCTTCTCGTCCTGATAGACCCGTTCGACCACCACCAGCCCCCGCGTGAAGGTGACGATCAGCCGGGCCGCCTGCCGCGGCGGCAGCGCGAGCTGCGACGGTTCGCCTTCGCGTGACAAGCGCTCGAACAGCACCTGCTCGATATCGTCGAGCAAGGCCTTCAGGGCCGTGCGCAGCGGCCCGTCCAGATCTTCGGTGCCCACCGCGGTCTTGGTGCTGAGGCAGCCGCGGGTCGGCATCCCGCTGCCCATCGAAGTGGTCATCGAAACAATCACACAGCCGAAGAAGCTGCGCAGCGCGTCGCGCAGCCTGGGCTTGTCCAGCGCCTCGCGCATCTGGCTAACGAAGCGCTCGCGATAGACGTCGAACACGCGCAGGAACAGCGTCTCCTTGTCGCCATAGGCGTTGTACAGCGAGCCGCGCTGCACCCCGGTGGCCTCGGCCAGCTCTTGCATCGAGGTCGCCGCATAGCCCTTCTGCCAGAACAGCGCCAGCGCCTTGTCCAGCGCGAGGCTTTCATCGAATTGGCGAACGCCAGCCATCTGTTTCTCCGAATGCCGGGGCGTCAAATGCCCCTGGAAGACATGCCGCCATTTAAGCGCATGATTGACACATCCGTCAATCTTGACTATGTTGTCAAACATGACATGATTGTCAAACATGGCACGTCCATCGCGTTGTCGCTGGACGTTGGCCTCCCTCCGCCCTCCCTCAACAACCGAACGAATGACCAAGCCATCCCCCCACCTTCACGCCGGCACAGCTGGACCGCGCGCTGGTCTGGCGCTATATCTTTGCCGGCCTGTGCGCCAGCCTCGACAGCATCGGACTGGCGCGTTTCGCCTTCACCCCGCTGATTCCCGAACTGATCCAGGCGCACTGGTTCCCTGCCTCCAGCGTGATCTATCTGGGCGCCGCCAATCTGGCCGGCTATGTCAGCGGCGCGTTGATCGGCCGCGCCGTCGGCGCGCGCCTCGGCAACGAACGCACGCTGCGGCTGATGATGGTGTGGATCACCGCCGCCTTCCTCGCCTGCGCCGTGCCGCTGTCGTTCGGCTGGTATTTCTCCTGGCGCTTCATGTCCGGCATGGCGGGCGGGGTCGTCATGGTGCTGGTGGCCGGCACCATCCTGCCGCACGTACCGCCGGCGCGCAAAGGCGCCGCGGGCGGGGCGATCTTTCTCGGGCTGGGGCTTGGCATTGCGGGATCGGGCACGCTGATTCCGCTGCTGCTGGAACTGGGCCTGGCCCAGACCTGGATCGGCCTGGGCATTCTGTCGGCGCTGCTGACCGCCGCCAGCTGGTTCGCGTGGCCGCCGCGGCAACTGGATCGTGGCCACATGGTTCCGGCGAAAGCGGTATCAGTCGCGACGCCGCGTTTTGGCGGCGCCGTCTGGATGCTGTACCTGCAGTACGCGCTGATGGCCACGGCCGCCGTGGCGCCGATGGTCTTTCTGGTGGACTTCGTCGCCCGCGGCCTCGGCGCGGGGACACATCTGGGCGCGGTATTCTGGGCGATCTACGGACTGGGCGCCATCGCGGGCCCACCGCTGTACGGCTTCCTCGCCGATCGCCTCGGCGCCAGTCCGAGCATCCGGCTGGTCTCGGTGGTGCTGGCGATCGTGCTGGCCGCGGTCTACATCACCGACAATCTGCTGGTGCTGGGCGCCCTGACCGTTGTCATCGGCACCTTCGCGCCCGGCATGGTGCCGTTGGCGCTGGCCCGTGTGCACGAACTCGTGCCGGAGCACGCGCCACGGCAGAACATCGCCTGGAGCCGCGCCAGCATCCTGTCGGCGGCGGCGATGGCGGTCGCGGGTTATGCCTATTCCGCGCTGTTCAACGCAAGCGGGGGATCGCACCGGCTGCTGTTCCTGACCGCCGCGGCGCTGCTCCTCGTGGCATTGCTGGCGGACCTCTGCTTCCCGGCCAGGGCGAGGGATGCGCGGATGGCCCGCTCCTGAGCGCCGCTTACGCGGTCGCCGCGATCATCGCCAGCACGGCCGACGCCAGCTCGCTTTGGGCATCGCCGAGGGGTTCCAGCGCGTCGAAATGGTGGCCGTGCGGTTGCTCGACGATGCTGACGGGCACGCCGCGTTGCCGGAGCAGCGCGGCATATTCCGCCTGCTGGCGGTGATATTCATCGGACTCATCGCCGCCCACGGTGAGGATCATCGGCAGCGTGGTCGTCGGCGGATGGTGAATCGGGCTGTAGGCGGCGACGTCCGCCTCCGTCAGCCCCACCACCTTGTTGAGATAGCACAGCCGGATCGGCTCCAGGTCGTAGAGCCCGCTGATCGAGCAGCCGCCCTTCAACACGTCGGCCGGCAGGCCGACATCCTCCCATCGCGTGCCAGCCAGCATGCCGACCAGCTGGCCTCCCGCCGAATGGCCGGAGACGAAGATGCGATTGGCGTCGAAGCCCAGCACGCGCGCATTCCGGTGCAACCACACCACGGCACTGCGGTTGTCGCGCACGATCTCGGCCATCGTCGCGTCCGGTGCGAGCCGGTAGTTCAGCATCGCCACATCGATGCCGCGCGCGAGATACGGGGCGGCCAGATGGCTGGAGTCGGACTTGTCCAGCGCCTGCCAATAGCCGCCGTGAATGAAGATCAGCAGCGGCCGGCCCGGTCCACCAGCGGCGAAATAGTCCAGCGTCTGCTTAGGATCGCTGCCATAGGCGAGGTTTTCCTCGACTGCATGCGCCTGCCGGAAGGCCGCGGCATCCGCCGCCCACCGCGCCAGGATGGCCGGATGCTGCGGCACTGCGGCCCGGTTGTTGTACTGCTTGTCCAGCGATTCCTGATCCAGGTTGCGAAACACGGGCATGGAGCGAACCTCCGTATTGGTAAAACGGCGCGTAAAACGGCGGGTGGACGGCGGGTGGGCAGCGGGCGGACAGGGATGACGACGCCCCTGGAAGATATCAGGTTGCGGCGCGCCCCTCTTCCCCCGACGATCCGGCGCACCAGATCGCAGACCGTCGGCACCAAGGCCTCCAGCCGCGCCGGCCCGGCTCCCTCGATCCGCTCCAGCACCAGTTCGTGCACCGCGCCGACCAGGGCCAGTGCGCTCTCGTAGGGCAGGCGCTGCCGGCGCCGCTGGTCGGTGCCGACGGTGCGCTGGATGAATTCGGCCAGTTCGCGGTGGATCTGCCGGCGTACCGCCAGGCCGGGGCCGCCCAAGCTCAGGATTTCGATGAACAGCGTGCGCAGCAGCGCGGGGTTGCCCGCCATATAGCCGAGATAGGCGCGCATCGCGCCTTCGACCTGCGCGGTCCACGGCTGGCGCGGGTCGATCGCGTCGCGCAGCACCTGCAGCGCATGCCGGCTCGCGCTGACGTACAGCGCCATCAGGCAATCGGCCTTGGAATCGAAATGCTCGTAGAAGGTCCGGCGCGAGACGTTGGCCTCGGCGACGATATCGGCGATGGTGACTTCCCCCATAGCCTTTGCGCGCGACGGCGCCGGCCATGCCTTCGAGCAGGCGGCGTCGATGTTCGCTGCGGTCCGGCGCGGTGCCGGCGGTCAGGATGGCGGGTGCGTGCATGGGCGGCTCGTCATGGGTCGCTCGTCGTGGGTCACTCGTCGTGGGTCGCTCGTCGTGGGAAGCTCGTCGCCGGTCGCTCTTCGGAGGTCGCTCTTCGGAGGTCGCTCTTCGGAGGTCGCTCTTCGGGGGTCGCTCTTCGGGGTCGCTCTTCAGCGGGCGCTCGTCGCGGGACGTTCGTTATCCGCCGTCATGGTACTTGACAGTACCGGGGCCGCGCCATCATGATCGGTACTCCGCAGTACCAGACCCACGCACCCGGGAGACCACCGTGACGCATCTCGTCGTTCGCCGCCTGCTCGTCGATATGGAAGCGCCGATCCCGCGGCACTGGTGCGCGGGCGATCCGTTCCGCACGGCGTTCCTCAATGCGCTGTCGATGAGCTTTCCGGTCGGCGAGCAGTTCTTTATCGATGCGGTTCGCAATGGCCTGAAGGCCCTGCCGTCCGAACAGCAGGACCGCTTCCGGGCCGAGGTGCAGGGTTTCGTCGGCCAGGAGGCCACGCACCGCCGGCTGCACGGGCTCTACAACGAGCATCTGCGCAGGCAGGGGCTGGTCAATGCCTGGGAGGTTCGTTCGAAGGAACGGCTGAAGCAGCTGGAAGGGGTGGACCCGCGCCACCCGCTGGCGATCACGGCGGCGTTTGAACACTTCACCGCGATCTTCGCCGACTGGATGCTGCGCAATGCGGACATGCTCGGCGAGCAGGATCCGCGGCTGGCGACGCTATGGCTGTGGCACAGCGCCGAGGAAACCGAGCATCGCAACACCGCCTTCGATCTGTACCAGGCGCTGGGCGGCTCCCACGCATGGCGCATCACTTGGTTCCGCCGCATCAGCCTCACCTTCCTCGGCGATGCGCTGCGCCAGACCATCGACAACCTGCGCCGCGACGGCACGCTGTGGCAGTGGCGCACCTGGGCGGGCGCGGCGCGATTCCTGTTCGGCAAGCGCGGCCTGATCCGGCAGACGTTCGCCGCGTGGCGCGACTACTTCCGCCGCGATTTCCATCCGACCGATCACGACGCCAGCGCTTCGGCGCAATGGCTGGAGGCTCACCGGGACAAGTACGTGCCGGTCGGCGCCTGAAGGGGGCAGGAGCAGGCCGCGCGCCGACGGCCGCCCTGCCCGATTCTTACCCGATTACCAGTACGACAACACCAGCAGCCCGATCAGCACGATCGCGATAAACACCCATAGCATCGGGCGCGCGATCAGGTGGCGGCCGCGGGTCGATGCGCGGGCGGCCTCGGCGTTGGTGCCGTACTCATCTTTTCTCGGCATGGCGGTGACTCGAAGGGCTTGAAGTACTGCGACTGACGCACGGATCGTGCCGAGTGCGACAGCCGCGCACGCTGCAGCGCGCCATGCCGCGGCGCGTGCAATTTTGACAACTGCATGGCCGCCTTGACCTGCGTGCCCGCCGCACGCCCGCCGCCCGCCGCGCGCCCGCGGCACGCCGCCTCGCATGCCCCGCCGCACGCACCGCCGCACGCACCGCCGCACGCCCCGCCGCACGCCCCGCCGCATGCACCGTCGCCCGCCCCCCTTCGCACCCGCGATCCGTGCGATCACCGTGCACACCTTCCCCATCCCGCCGCCCGCTCGGCTATGCTTCGGTGGCCGGATTCCGCTGAGCCAGCCTCCGGCACGCGCTCCACCAAGACCAACAAAGCAAGGAGACCCGATGCGCATCGTCCGCCGGCGGCCCGCCGCCACCCTGCTCCGCCACCTCGCCCTCGTCGCCGCTGCCCTGCCCGTGCTGGCAGGCACCGCGTCCGCAGCGCCGCCCACCGACCGTTATGCCGCTCCCGGCCTGGAGAAACCGGCCAGCATCCTGATCGACCGCTGGGGCGTGCCGCATATCTACGCCGGTACGCTGTACGACGCCTTCTACGCGCAAGGCTTCATCGCCGCGCGCGACCGGCTCTGGCAGATCGACCTGTGGCGCAAGCGCGGGCTCGGCGAGATGGCCAAGGACTTCGGTCCGGCCTATGTCGACGGCGACCGCATGGCGCGGGCGGTGCTGTACCGCGGCGACATGTATCGCGAATGGCTGGCCTACGGCTCGGACGCCAAGCGCGTGGCGGAGGCCTTCGTCGCCGGCGTCAACGCCTACGTGGCACTGACCGAAGCGCAGCCCGACCTGCTGCCGCGCGAGTTCAAGCAGCTTGGCTACAAGCCCTCGCGCTGGCGCGCCGAGGACATCGTCCGCATCCGTCACCACGGCCTGACCCTGAATTTCACCGGCGAGGTCGACCGCGCCACGCTGTACTGCCAGGCCAAGGAGCAGGCGGTGCGCGCGGACTGGCTGCGACGCGAACTCGATCCGCCGATCACGCCGACGCTGCCCGAGGGACTGGATCCCTGCGCCGTGCCCGCCGCCGCGCTGAAGAAGGCCTATACGCTGGCCACCGCCGCGGCGAACTTCCCCAAGGAAGCCTGGCAGAAGGCGAGTGCCGATGCGGTGCCGGTGGACCAGCTCTACGCCGCCGTCGACGCGAACAGCGACACCGGCCGCAGCCTGGGCTCGAACAACTGGGTGATCGCCGGCAGCCGCACGTCCACGGGCCGGCCCATCCTGGCCAACGACCCGCACCGGGCGCACGGTGCGCCGAGCCTGCGTTATGTCTCGCATCTGAATGCGCCCGGGCTGTCGGTGATCGGCGCAGGCGAGCCCTTCCTGCCCGGCATCTCGATCGGCCACAACGGCACCATCGCCTTCGGCCTGACGCGCTTCTACATGGACCAGGAAGACCTGTACGTCTACGAGACCGATCCCGCGCAGCCCAAGTCCTACCGCTATCGCGGACGCTGGGAGCCGATGGAGACCATCACCGAGAAGATCACGGTCCGCGGCGAGGCCGAGCCGCGCACGGTGACGATCGACTTCACGCGCCACGGTCCGGTGCTCCATGCCGACGACGCCACCCATCGCGCCTGGGCGCTGCGCGCCGCCTGGCTCGATACCGGCATGGCGCCCTACTTCGGCTCGATGGACTACATGCGCGCCACCAACTGGGACCAGTTCCGCGCGGCGATGAACCGCTGGGGCGCACCCGGTGAAAACCAGGTCTATGCCGACCGCAACGGCAATATCGGCTGGATTCCGGGCGGCCTGACGGTGATCCGCCCGAATTGGGACGGCCTGTTCCCGGTACCGGGCGACGGCCGCTACGAGTGGGCCGGCTACCGCAACATGGACGAGCTGCCGTGGGCCTACAACCCGTCCACCGGCCATATCGTCACGGCCAACGAGAACAATATTCCGCCGGATCATCCGGCCGCGAAGCTCGGCGTCGGCTACGAATGGAGCGACAGCTCGCGGGCCCGCCGGCTCAAGAGCCTGGTCGCCGCCGCGCCGGTCAGCTCGCTGCGCGATTCGATCGCCTGGCAGAACGACACCGTGTCGCTGCCCGCGCAGCGCACGCTGGCGGTGATGCGCACCGTCGGCAACGCCGGTGCCGCGGCATCGCTGCTGCAGGACCCGCAGGTGCAGCGCGCCGTCGCGCTGCTGCGCGACTGGGACGGCAATGTGCGCGCCGACAGCGTGCCGGCGGCGCTGTTCGAGATCTGGTTCAGCAACCATCTGCGGCAGGCGGTGGTGCGCGCCGCGCTGCCCGAGGACGCGGCCAAGCTGGTCGGCGCCGGCGATGCGGCCCGCGTGCTGGCGGTACTGGAGCAGCCGGACACGTGGATGCCGGCGGCGCGGCGCGACGAAGTCATGCTGACCTCGCTGAAGGCCGCGATGGCCGAGCTCGAGCGGCGTTCGCCCTCGCCGGAGAAACTGGCGAACTGGGGTGCGCTGCATCGCGCGATCTTCCGCCATCCGCTCGCCAACATCGTCGACGACGCGACGCGCGCCCAGTACAACGTCGATGCCGGCGGCATCGGCGGGTCCGCCTTCACGCCGATGAACACCAGCTACCGCAACAGCGACTATCACCTGACCGCGGGTGCGTCGTTCCGCATGGTGCTGGACGTCGGCAACTGGGATCAGGGGCGCGTGGTCAATACCCCGGGTCAATCGGGCGATCCGGCCAATCCGCACTATCGCGATCTCGCACCGGTCTGGGCGAAGGGGCAGACGTTCCCGCTGGTGTATTCGCGCAAGGCGGTCGAACGTGCCGCGGAGAAGCGGATCGAGCTGACGCCGCGGTAAGGCGTCGTCACCGCATCGGTTGGCGTCGAAGATGCGGCAAGCGGGCGTGCCTTGTGCACGCCCGCTTTTTTAGCCCACCGCCTGCAGCGACCGTGGCTCGATGGCCTCCTGCGAGGGCGACAGCGACAGCGACGGCGACGGCGACTCCGCGGGCGCAGGCGCTGGCGAGACATGTACCCCAAACCCCGTGCGCCCCGGCGCGAGGTCATCCCGCAAGGTCAGCTGCGGAATCGCATAGTCCCCGCCGTTCTGCCGGCGAAATGGAATCGGCGGCGTCGTGTCCAGCCGATCCAGCCGCTGGCCGAGTTCCTCCCGGATGGTGGCAAAGCGCGCCGCATCGACGCGGCCGGTCCGGTAGACCACGTAGGGCGGCAACACGTCGAAGCCGGGGTAATGCAGGATGCCGTGCTGGATCGGGAACAGGATGTCGTCGATCGGCCCGTTGATGCCGCGCGGGCTGTAATGCGATTCCCATCCGCCGGCGGTGACGACCAGCATCGCCCGCTTGCCGGCCAGCGTGCCCTCGCCATAGCGATCGCCCCAGCGCGCATCCGAGTGTTCGCCCACGCCATAGGCAAACCCGTAGGCATAGACGCGTTCCACCCAGCCCTTCAGGATCGCCGGCATCGAGAACCACCACAGCGGAAACTGCAGGATTACCGCATCGGCCCACAGCAGCTTGCGCTGCTCGGTGGCGATGTCCTCGCTTTGCCTGCCGTGCTCGAACGCGTGTTTGGAGTCCAGCGACGCATCGAAGCGCTCGCCTGCCCGATGGTCGAGGTTGTCCGCGGCGTCGAGCGTGGCCTTCCACTGCATCGCGTAGAGATCGGATACCTGCACCGTATGGCCGGCCGCGTTCAGCCGCTCGACGGCAAAGTCGCGGATCGCCGCGTTCAGCGAGCGCGGTTCGGGATGCGCATAGACCAGAAGAACGTTCATCGTGAGCCTCCATTGCCCATTGCAAGAGGAGGCCAGCTTAGGGTCGCGTCCGGTATATTGGAAATGAATTTGTGAAATTCCAGGTATTGCCATGAACAATTTCGGACGGCTGGATCTGAACCTGCTGATCACGCTCGACGCCCTGCTGGCGGAGCGCAATGTCACGCGTGCGGCCGAGCGGCTGCATCTGTCGCAGCCCTCGGTCAGCGTGCAGCTGGCCAAGCTGCGCGAGACGCTGGGCGACCCGCTGCTGTTGCCGGGCCCGCGCGGCATGCGGCCGACGGCGCGTGCCGAGGCGCTGCGCGAGCCCTTGCGCGAAGCGCTCGAGGCGCTGCAGCGCGCCGTATCGCCACAGGGTCCGTTCGATCCGGCGCAGGCGACCGACACCTGGCGCATCGCCGCCTTCGACTACGCCGAATCGACCATCGTGCTGCCGGTGCTGCGCAGCTTGCGCGCGATGGCGCCCGGCACCCGGCTCGCGGTCGTGCAGGCGGTGCCGTCGCTGCTGGCGCGGCAGGCGGAACAGGGCGAGATCGATCTGGCCTTCCATACCACCGAAGGCGCGCCGCCGGGCCTGCATCGCCGGCCGCTGTTTACCGAGCGCTATGTGCTGGTCGCCCGCGCCGGACACCCGGGCCTGAAGCGCAAGCCGACGCCGGCGCAGTTCTGCAGGCTCGAACACGTGATCGTGTCGCCCGATGGCGGCGGCTTTCACGGGCCGACCGACGAGGCATTGGCCGCGCGCGGTCTGTCGCGCCGGGTCGTGCTGTCGGTGCCGCATTTCCTGTTCGTGCTGTCCGTGCTGGCCAGCACCGATCTGGTGGCGATGCTGCCGTCGCGGCTGGTGCGCGATGCCGCCGGCCTGAAGGTGGTCGAAGCCCCGATCGAGATACCGGGCTACGAGATGTCGATGCTGTGGCATGAGCGCGTCCATCGCGACCCGGCGCATCGCTGGCTGCGCGACACCATCGTGGCATCGGTGTAGTCCCGGGCCCGGGCAGCCTTGCACGGGCAGCCCTGCACAGGCAGCTTGCGCGGGCAGCCTTACACCGGCTGCATACCGGGCAGCAAGGGGATGCGCTCGGCAAGGAAATCCATCAGCACGCGCACGCGGGCCGGCTGATAGCGGCGGCTCGGATAGACGAGGAAGGCGTCCTGCGCGCTGCCATGCCAGCGTGGCAGCACGCGCACCAGCGTGCCGTCGTCCAGCAGATCCTGCACCAGCCAGGCCGGCGTCAGGCCGAAGCCGGCGCCGTCGACAAAGCCCTCGCGCATCGCCAGCGAGTTGTTGACGCGATAACGGCAGGGCGCCTCGATCGTGGCCGGGCCGTCCGGCCCTTCCATCACGATCGCGTCGCCACCGGCCAGCCACGCGAAACGCAGAATCGGCACCGACCCCAGGTCCGCGGGACGGCGCACGCGCTTGTGCCGCGCCATCAGCGCGGGGCTCGCCACCAGCATGCGCGGCGACACGGCGATGCGCCGCGCGACCACATTGGGCGGCAGTTGCGCCCCGAGCCGCAGCGCCAGATCGACGCCCTCGGCCACCAGGTCGACATAGCGGTCGTCGAACAGCAGCTCGACCTCGACCTCGGGATAGCGCTGCTGGAACGCAAGCACCAGCGCGTTCAGGCGCAGCACACCGAAGCTGACCGGCGCGCTCAGGCGGACCAGCCCGGACGGACGCTCGGCCTGCCCCTGCGCATCGCCGACGGCCTCGCCGAACTCCTCCAGCACGCGCCGCGCACGCTCGTAGAAGCGGCGCCCGGCCTCGGTCGGCGACAGGCTGGTGGTGCTGCGCTCGAGCAGCCGTACGCCGAGCTGCTTCTCGAGCGCGGCCACCACCTTGCTGATGGTCGGCTGCGATGCCTGCTGTTCCCGCGCGACGGCCGACAGGCTGCCCAGTTCGACGGCCCGTACGAAGGTCTGCATTGCGCGAATGGTGTCCATGAAGGATTTCCTGACAGGAGTTGGGCCGCAACGCGGAGCGCGGATGGCGGGTGGGGCGGCGGATGCCAGGCAGCGGATGCCTCATTCCAATATCGAATGGGCGACATGCCATTCTGCCATCTTCTGCAAGATATCGGCATACCGTAGCGTGGCACCTGTACCGGCTCGCGGCCGGCTTCCACAGGACGATTCGAACCATGCCGACCTCTTTTGCTCATGCCCTTCCCCCGTGCCCTTCCCCCTTGCCTTTCCCCATGCACTGCGCCGACACTGGCTGCGCACCTGCGCCGCCGTCGCGCTGGGCACCGCGGCGCCTGCCGCGCTCGCCACCGAAGCGCCCACGGCCCACTGGCTGCCGACCTGGACCGCCAGCGAGCAGCCGGTCTGGCAGGCCGGCGAACTGCCGCTGCCGACCGGCGTGCCGGCACGGCTCGACAACCAGACGCTGCGCCAGATCGCAAGGATCAGCGTCGGCGGCGCGCGTGCACGCCTGGTGCTGTCGAACCGATACGGACGCGAGCCGGTAACGATCGGCGCGGCGCGACTTGCCCTTGCCGCCGGGCGCGACGGCATCGATGCAACAACCGATCGCGCGGCGACCTTCGACGGCAGTCCGTCGATCACGATTCCGGCCGGTGCCACCGTGACGAGCGACGCCATCGAGCTTGCACTGCCGCCGCTGAGCGAACTCGCGGTCAGCCTGCATCTGCCGAAGCCGGTCCGGCCCGGCGGCTTTCATTGGGATGGCCGGCAGACCGCCTGGCTGGCGCCGGGCAACGCCACGCGCGATGCCACGCTGCCGGATGCGGCCTCCTTCAGCGGCAGGCTGCTCGTCGCCGCCATCGAGGTAGAGGCGAATCACGGCGCGGGGGCCGTGGTCGCAATCGGCGATTCGATCACCGAGGGCAATGGGTCGACGGTCGACGCCAATCGCCGCTGGCCCGACGGACTCGCCGAACGGCTGGCGCCGCAAGGCCTGGCGGTGCTCAATGCCGGCATCTCGGGCGGGCAGCTGTTGCGCGACGGCATGGGCGAATCGGCGCTGGCGCGCTTCGAGCGCGACGTCCTCGCTCAGAAGGGTCTGCGCGCGGTCATCGTCGCCATCGGCATCAACGACATCGGCTGGCCGGGTTCGACGTTCGCCCCGCGGAGACCGCTACCGGACGCGGCCGCGATGATCGAGGGCTATCGCGCACTGATCCGCCGCGCGCACGAACGCGGTATCCGGGTAATCGGCGCCACCATCACGCCGTTTGCCGGCGCGCTGGCCGGTACGCCGATCCGCGGCTACGACCAGCCGCCGCGAAAGGAAGCGCTGCGGCACGCCATCAATGCGTGGATACGCAACAGCGGCGAGTTCGACGCCGTCGCGGATTTCGACGCGGCGTTGCGCGACCCGGCACGGCCCGAGGCGATGCAGCCGCGCTACGACAGCGGCGACCATCTGCATCCGGGCGATGCGGGCTATCGGCGAATGGCGGAAGTCGCTGCAACAGCGGTCGCCGAGGTCGCCGGAGTCGCCGGAGTCGCCGGGGTCGCCGTGGGCGCAGCGGTCGCACCAAGCGCCGCGACCGACTGAACGGCGTTGCCGGCGCCGCGCAATCTATCGGCGATCGTCGGTCAACCTGGCCACCGCCGCCTGCAGGATCTCGTCGGACAGCGCCGGCTCGTCGACCGCGCGCGACAGCATCAGCGCGCCGACGATCTGCGACAGCACGGCCAGCGCCTCCGGCCGCGACATCTCCACGCCCGCCTGCCGCTTCATCTCGATCAGCAGGCCGGCATAGTCCTCGACCGCTTTCGAGAACACGGCCCGCACCGGTTGCGCGCGATGGCGCGTATGGCCGCTGCACGCGGCGAGCAGGCAGCCGCGGTCCGCCGCATCGCGGTGCGTCGCCGACAGATAGCGCTCGACGAAGGCGGTAAAGGCTTGCTCCCCGCCCTGCTCGCGCATCCGCTGCCAGAACGCCAGGTTTTGCTCCAGCGCCTGCTCGCTCGCCTCGCGCGCGAGCTCCTCCTTCGAGGCGAACTGCTTGTAGAAGCCGCCCTGCGTCAGGCCCGCCGCCTTCATCAGATCGGCGATGCCGATGCCGTCGAAACCATGCTCGCGAAACAGCCGGCTCGAGGTCTCGACGACCCGCCGGCGGTTCTCCTCGGCCTGTGCGCGACTGACCCGCATCCTGCTCTCCTGTCATATGGCGCGGCCGCCGCTTCGGCGCCCCGCGCAAAATAGATGTTGATCTAAATCTAAAACGCATTTAGATTGCGACCACCATCATAACCACTTGCCGACGCCGCTGACCAGCGTGCCGGGAGAAACAGGATGCAGAACATGCCAGCCGATGCGGGCGCCAACGCTGCCAACGCCGCCGCCAGCCACATCACCAGTCCCCCTCACCAGCCCCACCGCCGGCCCAACCACCCGCATGCTGACCGGCAGCACGCTGGCGATGCTCGGCGGCCTGGCCGCGCTGGGCGCGCTGGCCACCAACATCATCCTGCCCGCCTTCCCCGCGATGGGCGCCAGCCTCGGCGTGCCGGTGGCCGAACTGGGGGGCCGCGCTCAGCAGCTTCTTCCTGGCCTTCGCGATCGGCCAGCTAGTCGCCGGTCCGCTGTCCGACCGCTGGGGACGCCAGCCGCTGGTGCTCGGCGGCCTGGCCGTCTTTATCGCCGGCAGCCTGATCTGTGCCGCCGCCGATACGCTGGGCATGCTGATCGCCGGCCGCGTGGTGCAGGCCTTCGGCGTCTGCGCGGCCTCGGTCCTGTCCCGGGCGATCGCCCGCGACCTGTTCGATGGCGCCGCGCTGGCGCGCGCGCTGGCCCTGACGATGGTGGCAATGGCCGCCGCGCCGGGCTTCTCGCCGCTGATCGGCAGCGCGCTCGACAGTTGGCTCGGCTGGCGCTCGGCCTTCGTCGCGCTGGCCGTGGCGGGCGCGGCATTGGCGCTCCACTACCGG
The DNA here is from genome assembly GCF_049311595.1 of Cupriavidus sp. H18C1. Taxonomy (NCBI): domain Bacteria; kingdom Pseudomonadati; phylum Pseudomonadota; class Betaproteobacteria; order Burkholderiales; family Burkholderiaceae; genus Cupriavidus; species Cupriavidus sp. H18C1. The sequence goes on along the minus strand of NZ_CP186009.1, from coordinate 1,383,580 downwards.
CTTTCGACCGGCGAGACGCACGCGCCCGATCGCCGCCAGGCCGTGTCGATGGGCAAGGTCCTGCGCGGCTATCTCGCGCTGCTGGCCGACCGCCGCTTCATCCTGTCGGCGGGCGCGGTGGGCCTGATGACCGGCAATACCTTCACGTTCTTCGCCGCCGCGCCGCGCGTGCTGATGGGCAAGCTCGGCTTGTCTTCGCTGTCGCTCGGGGTGTTCTTCGCCATCACGGTGTTCGTCGTGTTCGCCGCGGGCTTTCTGGCGCCGCGGCTGGCGAAGGCGCGTGGCCTGCGGACAGTGGCCATGTCCGGCATCGTGATCGCCGCCGCCGGCGGCGCCGCGCTGATGGCCGTGCCGGGCACATCGCTGGCGGGCTTTGTCGGCGGGATCGCGGTATTCCTGTTCGGCATGGGGCTGGTCAATCCGCTGGCCACCGCGATGACGCTGCAGCCCTTCGGCCGCGAAGCCGGTGCCGCCTCGGCGTTGCTGGGTTTCCTGCAGATGTTCTGCGCCGCGCTGGGTACCGCGCTGGCGTCCCTGCCCTCCGACGCCCCGGCACGCCTGCTCGGCATGGTCATTGCAACGGCCTCCGTCCTCGGCCTGCTGCTGTTCCTGCAGACCCGCAGCCCGGCGACCACCGCCAACTAGCACACCCGCCACCGGGCACCGCCGCCCGGCCGGCCTGGAACTTCGCGCCGGCGCACCGACTCACACCGGGATACCTGTCCCACAGGCTCGGCCGCTTTCCTTCGGCGGCCTCACCGTCGAGAGGTGCGCAGATGAGACTGCAAGGCAAGACTGTGCTGGTGACCGGCGCCGCGTCCGGCATCGGCCGCGGCATCGCGCTGCGGCTGGCAAGCGAAGGCGCCAACGTGGTGGTGGCGGTGCATCGGCTGGACGAACGCTCCGAGCAGGTGCAAAAGCAGATCCGCGAGGCCGGCGTGCAGGCATGGGTCGTGAAAGGCGACGTCGCGGGCGTGGGCGAGGTCGAGCGGCTGTTCCGCGAGGCCGCCGCTGCCGCCGGTTCGATCGACGCGCTGATCAACAACGCCGGCGTCGAGATCCGCGCGCCGTTCGGCGAGGTCACCGAGGAAGACTACGACCGCGTGCTGAACGTCAACCTGAAGGGCCCGTTCTTCCTGTCGCAGCAATTCGTGCAGCACTGCCGCCAGCAGGGCCGCGGCGGCAAGATCGTCAATATCAGCTCGGTGCACGAGGATCTGCCCTTCCCCCAACTTCACCAGCTACTGCGTCAGCAAGGGCGGACTGCGCATGCTGATGCGCAACCTCGCGATCGAGCTGGCGCCGCTCGGCATCACCGTCAACAACATCGCGCCGGGGGCGATCCAGACCCCGATCAACAAGGGCTTGGAGCAACGCCCCGACCAGCTGCGCGCGCTGCTGGCCAATATTCCGCTGGGCCGGCTCGGCGAGCCGGGCGACGTGGCGGGACTGGCGGCCTTCCTGTGCAGCGCCGACGCGGACTACATCACGGGGGCCACGCTGGTGATCGACGGCGGGCTGCTGTGGAACTATGCGGAGCAATAGAGACGCGATCCGCGCGGCGCAGGACAGCCCCTCGGGCACGGCCCATGCCGTTCCGCCCGTCACGCCGGCCGCGCCGGACGGCCCCAATGCGCAGGCTGTCGCCGAGGGCGTCCATCCCGCCGCGGAAGCCGCGACCCGCGAGCCGGCGGTTACCCGGCTGCCCTGCCCGCCGCCGCACCGGCTCGAGGGATGCGCGCATGCCGATGCGCTGTCCCCGGCCGAGCGCTATGGCGAGCTGTTCGTCCGCGTGCAGGCCAGCGGCATCTTCGCGGACAGCAAGACCTTTCCCGATTGCCTGCCGCTCGCTCCGCCCGAGGAGATTCTGGACCGCTACCGGCGGCAGCGCGATCTTCCCGGCTTCGCGCTGGAGGCCTTCGTCGCCGAGCATTTCGCGCGCAGCACCGTACCGGACAGCCACTACGTCTCCAACCGCGACGAATCGCTGCGCGAACATATCGACAGCCTGTGGCCGGTGCTGACGCGCGATCCGATCGACCATCCGCCCTGGTGCTCGCTGCTGCCGCTGCCTCACCCCCTATGTCGTGCCCGGCGGACGCTTCGGCGAGCTGTACTACTGGGATTCCTATTTCACGATGCTGGGACTCGAGGCCAGCGGCCGCCACGATCTGGTGCGGGCGATGGCGGACAACTTCGCCTATCTGCTCGACAGTTACGGGCTGGTGCCCAACGGCACGCGCAGCTACTACCTGAGCCGTTCGCAACCGCCGGTGTTTACGCTGATGACGGAACTGTTCGAGGCGCAGGGCTTGGAGCCACCGCATGCCTACCTGCCGCATCTGCGCGCGGAACACGCGTTCTGGATGGACGGCGCCGAACGATTGAGCCCGGGCACCGCGCATCGGCGCGTGGTGCGGCTGCCGGACGGCAGCCTGCTGAACCGCTACTGGGACGACCATGCCCGCCCGCGCGAGGAATCGTTTCTCGAGGACGTCGTCACCGCGCACCGCGGCGACCGGCCGGCCCACCTAGTCTTTCGCGATCTGCGCGCCGCCGCGGAATCGGGCTGGGACTTCAGCTCGCGCTGGCTCGACGAGTCGGCCCCCGGCATGCCGGCATCGCTGTCGACGATCCGCACCACCGCGATCCTTCCGATCGACCTCAACGCGCTGCTGTGGCATGCCGAGACGCGCCTGTCCGCGCTGTGCGAACGCACCGGCGATGCCGCTGGCGCGGCCCGCTATGCCGCGATGGCGCACGCACGGCGCGAGGCGGTCGAGCGGCATCTGTGGCACCCGGAGCTGGGCGCCTTCGTCGACTACGACTGGCATCGCGGCGCCCGGCGACAGTGCCTGACCGCGGCCACCGTGATGCCGCTGTTCGTCGGGCTGGCATCGGACCATCAGGCCGCCGCTATCGGCGCCGCGCTGCGGACGCGGCTGCTCGCCGAAGGGGGGACTGGCCACGACCTGCGTGCGCTCGGGCGAGCAGTGGGACCAGCCCAACGGCTGGGCACCGCTGCAGTGGCTGGCCATCCAGGGCCTGCGCCGCCATGGCGACGAGGCGCTGGCGCACGAGATCGCCGACCGTTGGCTGTCCACCGTCGCCGGCCTCTATCGGCGCGAATACAAGCTCGTCGAGAAATACCGGCTGCGCCGCAAGGGCCGCCATGCACTTGGCGGCGGCGGCGGCGAATATCCGCTGCAGGACGGCTTCGGCTGGACCAACGGCGTGGTGGCGATGCTGCTGCAGCACTATCCGGAGCATCCGGCGGCGGGGACGCGGGCCGGGGTTGGCGCGAACGGCAACTAAGAAGCGGCAAGCCAGGAACGGCGGCCAGGGGCAGCGTTCACTGGCATCCGCGCTGCATCGACCGGTGCTCCGGGTGTCATGCGCAACTCGTCACACCGAATCATTGCATAGGCAATTCCATACAGAAGCCAGGGTGAAGTTTGGCCGATCCCCGCCGTTAGCCATCGCGTCTGCTACCGCAGGCCTCGTCAACCGGCCGGCGCCATCGATGGCGGCCCCTTCCTGGAATTTGCTTCGTATGTTCTCCTCCATCCGCTCGCGCATCGTGGCGCTGTGCGTGGGCATTGTCGTGGCCGCGCTCGCGGTCAATGCCGCCGTCAATTACGTCGTCGCCGACTCCTACAACGACACGGCGATCGACAGTTCGCTGAGCGCGCTGCAGGCCGGCCATGCCGGCGCGATCGCCGACTGGGTCGACGGCCATGGCCGGATGATTGCCTCGCTGCGCGATGCGGTGCTGCAGGCCGATCCGTCCGCCGCGTTGAAGCAGGTCACGGACGCCGGCGGCTTCGTCAACGTCTATGTCGGCTATGACGACAAGCGCGCGATCTTCTCCAATCCGACCGGCATTCCGCCCGGCTACGACCCGACCGGCCGCCCCTGGTATCGGCAGGCGGCCGCGGCCGGCAAGCCGGTGGTCACGCCGCCCTATGTCGATGCCGGCAGCGGCAAGCTGGTCGTGGCCTTCGCCGCGCCCGTCGTCGCCGACGGCGGCGTCAAGGCGGTGGTGTCGGGCGACGTGGCGATGGACCGCGTGATCGCCAACGTCAAGGCGATCCACCCCACGCCGTCGAGCTTCGGCATGCTGGTCACGCAGGCCGGGCTGATCGTCGCGCATCCGGACGACAAGCTGACGCTCAAGCCCGTCGCCGATCTGGTGCCGGGTTTCGACGCCGCGCAACTGGCCGCGCTGCTGACGGCCGCCGCGCCGACCGAAGTGCAGGTCGGTGGTGCAACGAAGCTGCTGCGCGCCCGTGCGATTCCGAACACCGACTGGATTGCGGTAATCGCGCTGGACAAGACCGAAGCGACCGCGGGCATGCGCTCGGTGCTGATGGCCTCCGCGCTGACGCTGATCGTGATCGCGCTGGTCGCCGCCGCGCTGGCCGGCATGGCGACGGCGGCCTCGTTCCGCCGCCTGTCGCAGGTGCGCGACGTGATGGACGCGATCGGTTCGGCCGATGGCGACCTGACGCGCCGCCTGCCGGCCGACGGCAAGGACGAGGTCGCGCAGATCGCGCGGGCGTTCAATACCTTCGTCGACAAGCTGTGCTCGGTGATGCGGCAGATCCGCGATGCCAGCGAATCGGTGCGCCACGCGGCCCACGAGATCGCCGCGGGCAACCTGGATCTGTCGCAGCGCACCGAGTCGGCGGCGGCCAGCCTGCAGCAGACCGCCGCGTCGATGGAGCAGATTACCGCGACCGTGGCGCAATCGGCCACCTCGGCCAAGCAGGCCGACGATTCGGCGGTCGCCGCTTCGCAGATCGCCTCCGAGGGCGGCGTCGTGATCGGCGAGGTCATCGGCACGATGGACAAGATCGAACACGCCTCGGCCAAGGTCTCCGACATCATCGGCGTGATCGAGGGCATCGCCTTCCAGACCAATATCCTGGCGCTGAACGCAGCCGTGGAAGCGGCCCGCGCGGGCGATCAGGGCCGCGGATTCGCGGTGGTCGCCGGCGAGGTCCGCGGGCTGGCCCAGCGCAGCGCGCAGGCCGCCAAGGAGATCAAGACGCTGATCGAATCGACCGTCGGCGAGGTCGCCTCGGGCTCGGGCCAGGTGCGCAAGGCCGGCGAGACGATGACGGCGATCGTCGGCAATGTGTCGCAGGTCAGCACCGTGATCTCGGAGATTTCCAATGCGGCCGTCGAGCAGACGCGCGGCATTCAGGAGGTCAACCAGGCGGTGGGCCAGCTCGACGAGATGGTGCAGCAGAACGCCGCGCTGGTGGAGCAGTCGTCGGCGGCCGCGTCGGCGCTGCAGGCGCAGGCCAACAAGCTGGCGGGGGCGGTGGGATTGTTCCGGCTGGCTTGAAGCGGATCACGACGTCCCCCCCGCGCAGGCGGGAACCGCGCGTCTTGCGGCGCCCCGGGGTTTCCCGCTTTGGCGGGGGGACGGATCGGTTGGCCGGCGTTGCCGGCGCGGCTTATTCCAGCCCGGCCTTGTCCAGGCCGAACGCCTTGTCCGCCGACCCCGGCACCGTGCGGAACGCGACGTTGGCGCGATTCCAGCCGTTGATGCCCATCACCGCGAAGGTCAGGTCGGAGAGCTCCTTCTCCGACAGCTGGGCGCGCACGCGCTCGTAGACGTCGTCCGGCACGCCGTGCGGCGGCAGCTGCGTCAGCGTCTCTGTCCATTCCAGCACCGCGCGCTCGCGCGGCGAGAACAGCGTCGACTCGCGCCAGATGGCGACATGGTAGACGCGCAGCTCGCGCTCGCCGTGCAGCTTGGCCTCCTTGACGTGCATGTCGAGGCAGAACGCGCAGCCGTTCAGTTGCGAGGCGCGGATCGATACCAGATCGAGCAGCGATCGCTCGATCGCGCCGCCATCGATCGCGTTGCTGAAGTTCAGATAGGCCTTGAACAGCTCGGGCGATTGCTGGATGTAGTTCAGGCGTTGGGTCATGGCTTTCTCCTGGTCGAAATGGTTGCGCACCGGTCTGGGCGCAATGGTCATCGTGGCGGCGGCCGGCGGCCGCCCACCTCAAAAAACGTGGGCTCGCTCAGCAGGCGCCGCGGGCCAGCGCGATGCGCAGCAGCTTGTCGGGGTTGCGCTGGGCGTGGATGCGGACGATGCGCTCGCCGTCGGTCTCGTAGCACTGCGCCGACTCCAGCTGTCCGTCGATGAAGCGCAGCACGGCCCAGTCGCCATTGAGCAGCGCCAGTTCGGCGCGTACCGTCTGCCCGTGGCGCTGCGGCGCGACCGCGAACACCTTGGCGATGCGCCAGCCGCCGACCAGCGGCTTGGGGAAGCTCGGCACCTTGCCGCCGCCGTCTCCGATCAGCTCGGCGTCCTCGGCGAGCATCGACTGCAACGCCGCCATGTCGCCGCGCTCCATCGCCTGGGCAAAGCCCTGCAGCAGCCGCAGATGCGTCTCGCGCGGGACGGCGAAGCGCGGCCGCTCGTCGCGCAGCTGGACCTTGGCGCGGCTGACCAGCTGGCGGCAGGCGGCTTCGCTCTTGCCGATCGCGCGTGCGACGTCCGCGTAGTCGGCGTCGAACACCTCGCGCAACAGGAACGCCGCGCGCGCCTCCGGGCTCAGCCGTTCGAGCAGCAGCAGGAAGGCCACCGACAGGTCGTCGGCCCGCTCGGTCAGCTGCTCGGGGGTGGCGGGCGATTCGGTCAGTTCGGGTTCGGGCAGCCAGATGCCGGCGTAGTGCTCGCGCTGGGTCTTGGCCATGCGCAGCCGGTCGATCGACAGCCGCGTGGTGACGGTGACCAGCCAGGCCTCGGCGTTGTCAATGCGGCCGCGGTCGGCCTCATGCCAACGCAGCCAGGCGTCCTGCACCACATCCTCGGCCTCGGCCACGGTGCCCAGCATCCGGTAGGCGATGCCGTGCAGGCGCCGCCGCAGCCGGGCGAAGGTCAGCGTGGCGGGATCGGTGGGAGCGGCCGTAGCGGCCGTGGCTGTTGTGGCCGCCGTTGCAGCCGTTGCAGCCGTGGTCGCCGTAGTGGCCGGATCCGGCCGATCGCGGGTATCGGGTGGACGGGTCATCGCGTTCGATATCGTCAAGGGTCAATGCCATGGCACAACCGTGGCGCCGCCACGGTGCCGGCGTGGCACTGTAGCAGCCAGTTCAAACCCAAGACGTCTGGCGCGAGCCGTTTGTGACAGCGCTGCCGTACCGCGCGCAGATGGAACGCCGTACCGCCCGCCGCGCCACGGTCAGGCGCCGGCCTCCGCCAGCACCCGGGCCGCCGGCATCCGGTCCCAATATGGGGGGATAGCTGATCACCAGCCCGGCGGCGTCGACCACCAGCTCGGCGGTGAATTCGGAGTCCTGGCCGTGGTAGCCGCTGAGGCCGGCGCCGGCCCGCTGCCGTTCCGCTGCCGGCCCGAGCGTCTCGTAGCGAAAGCGGCGGCGGCCGTCCGCTTCCGTGGCCAGCAAGGTATAGCGCTGGCGGACCGGCTCGACCGCCAGTTCGGGCAGACGGACATAGGCCATCGTGAAGACCTGGCCCACGCCCGGCTGCCAGTTGGCATGGCATATCGGCAGCGTGTTGGTGATCGGCGTGGCCATGATGTCGATGTAGGCGGCGTCGGCAAGGTCGTCGCGCGGGCCCTGCCCATCGGTCCACTGCCTGCCGTCCCACGCGAGCTGCAGGGCCCGCGTGTCGCCCTGGTACTCGGTCCTGGCATCGAGCCGGAGAAAGCGCCAGTCCGCCTCGCATTCGAGCCGATAGGCCAGCTCGAGCGGACCGTCGTCCCATTGGACCTGCACCCGTCCCTGGACCAGTACGCGATCCGGGCCGCGCTTCACCGCGGCGACATCGAGGCCGGTCCGCGTTTGCCAGGACCACGCCACCAGTTGAAGGCCGGCGGTTTGCAGATGGCCGGCCGGGGTTGTCGATGGATTCATGATCGCCCTCCTTTTGCGCGGACAGCGGGGGCGCGACGGCGCCTCGTGCAAGGCGCCGGCCCCGCGCCAATCGAGACCGTCAATTTATCGCGATACCGGCAGGCCGGCGATGCGGAATCGGCATCGATTCCGGGTATTCATTGGCTTCGCGCGGTGGCAATACTTAATAACCAGGAATAACCGGAAAAATAATCGGAAGGTAAGCCGCCTTGCCATTTATTAATCTCCCCATATTCCATGTAACGGCATCACGTATTGCCCCATCTCTTCCCGCCAGGGTGTCACGCAATACGCATCGCCCGCCATTTTACCGGCGGGCTTTTTTGGTTTCCCATAATCATTCGACAACCACCTGAAGCGCCGCAGCATAGTGATTTCCGGAATGAATCCCTGCTGGTGAAAACCCTGCCATCCCTTTCACTTGACTTAATTGATATATCACATACCTTGTAACCCATCGCCACACCCAATGCGAGCGGGGCGATGACCGTGATGGCAACCGGCACCCCAACAGAGGGACACCAACGGCAAGGAGGAATGCATGGAAAACGATTCGACCGGGTCGTCCATCGCCGCCAGATCAGTTTAAGCAAGCCCGCTTCGCCCCATCCTTCAGTTCCGATCGCGCCTGCCTTCCCCGGCAGGGCATTAGCGTAGGGTTTTTTTGTTTCAGGAGCGGATGTGTAACGGACATAGAAGCCAACGATACAGGAGACATTGAAATGCTAGCGACGATATCCCAGCCGAGGTGCGGCACCGCACATTCGGACAGGAAGGATCAAACGATTGAAGGAGTGCGCCATGAATAATTCGTCGACGGCGGCATTCCGCCCCAATCCCGAGGTCTCCGAAAAGACGCGCTGGATACAGCTTCTCGTTGGCGTCGTCTGCATGATCGCCACCGCCAACGTCCAATACGCCTGGACGCTGTTTGTCCCCGAAATCCAGGAAACCTACGGCTGGTCGCGCGCCAATATCCAGATCGCCTTCACGGTCTTCGTGCTGGTGCAGACGTGGCTGGCGCCGATCGAGGGCTACTTCATCGACAAGTTCGGCCCCCCGCATGATGGTCGCGTTCGGCGCGGTGCTGATGGGTGGGGCGTGGGTCATCAATTCGCAGGCCACCACGCTGATGGGCTTCTATGTCGGCGCCGCGGTCGGCGGCCTGGGTGTCGGTTCGATCTACGCGACCTGCATCAACAACGCGATCAAGTGGTTCCCCGACCGCCGCGGCCTCGCGGTGGGCCTGACGGCCGGCGGCTACGGCGCCGGTTCGGCGGCCACGATCCTGCCGATCGCCGCGATGATCGAATCGTCCGGCTTCCAGCACACCTTCCTGTTCTTCGGCGTGCTGCAGGGCTCGCTGGCATTCGCCGCCGCATGGTTCCTGCGCTCGCCGAGGCCCCACGAGGTCAAGGCATCCCAGAAGCTGGTGCAGGCCACGCGCGACTACACACTGAAGGAAGCGATGTGCACCAAGCTGTTCTGGCTGATGCTGGTGATGTTCGTGCTGGTGGTCACCGGCGGCATGATGGCCGTGGCCCAGCTCGGCGTCATCGCCAAGGACCTCGGCGTCAAGGACTTCCAGGTCGACCTGCACTTCTTCGTGATGGCCGCGCTGCCGCTGGCGCTGATGCTCGACCGCATCATGAACGGTGTCTCCCGGCCGTTGTTCGGCTGGATCTCCGACCATATCGGCCGCGAGAAGACCATGGTGATCGCGTTCTCGCTGGAAGGGATGGGCATCATCGCGCTGGGGTATTTCGGCCACAACCCGTACGCCTTCCTGATCCTGTCGGGTGTGGTGTTCCTGGCCTGGGGCGAGGTCTACTCGCTGTTCTCGGCGCTGGCCGGCGATGCCTTCGGCACCAAGCACATCGGCAAGATCTACGGCGTGCTCTACACCGCCAAGGGTATCGGCGCGCTGTTCGTGCCGATCGGCAACCTGATCATGGAGGCGACCGGCACCTGGTCCACCGTGCTCTACACCGTGGCGACGATGGACCTGATCGCGGCGTTCCTGGCCTTCATGGTGCTGCGGCCGGTGCTGGCCGGACATGTGGCGGCGTCGAGAAGCCTGTTCTCGAAGGAGACCGCGGCAGCCGGCACGCAGGTCCCGGCCTGACCGGACCCTGACCCGCCGGCAAGCGCCAGGCACACGCCAGGCACGCCGGCACCCTGCACGGGCTTCTTCGGAAGCCCGTTTTTCCTTGCAGCAGTCTTGTTCAATACAGCGCCAGGAGATGGGTCGCCGCATGCGCCATCATTCAATCCGGAGCGCAACGATGGCGACTTTTGCGCTGAGCTTGCTGCAGCCTTACTTGTCGCCGTAGTGAAGACGGCAGGCAATGATGGCCAGCTCGTCATCGTTGGCGTAGTACACAAGCCGGTTCGTATCGTCGATACGCCGTGACCGATAGCCGGATAGTGTGCCCTTGAGCGGCTCTGGCTTGCCCAGGCCTTCGAAGGGACTCCGCTGCGCGTCCTGGATCAGGGCATTGATCCGTTTCAGCGTTTTTTTATCCTGCCCCTGCCAGTAGATGTAGTCCTCCCAGGCGGCGGGCATGAAGGTGAGGTGGCGCGTCATTCAGCATCCGGATCGATCAGATCATGCTTCACGCCTTTGCCGCTCCGGTGCTGATCAATTGACTGCATCAGCCGCTTTGCGTTGGCCGGATTGCTCAGCAGGTACATGGTTTCCATCCAGCTGTCGTATTGCTCTTGCGACATGATCACTGCGTTGGGTGCGTCGCGTCGCGTGATGAGGATCGCGTCGTGATCGGCAATGGCTTGATCGATGACCGCCTTCAGATTGTTGCGGGCATCGGAGAAGTGGATTGTTCGCATGGCCTTCTCCATAGAGTTGTCCAACTAATTGAACAAGTATAGCAGAGAGGCATGCGGCCTTGCTCGGCGGTACATCCGAGTGTACTGGGCAGAAGTGCAGCAACCTATGCCCCGCATTCTCATTCCTTGCACCTGCCCGGCGAACTGCCAGTAGAGCCCCGCGGCCTGAGCGCAACGCGGCCCGGTCGCGTTCCCTATCGCGCAACGGCCTCGCCGAACTCCGCCCGGAGCCACTCTCGCACCAGCCGCGTCGCCGGCCGCTCGGCGGCGCGGGGGCTGTAGACCAGGTCGTAGCGAAAGCTCTCCAACGACAACTCGAACGGCTGCACCAGCACGCCCGAGGCCAGTTCTTCGGCCACCAGCGTCAGGCTCAGCAGGCCGACGCCCTGCCCCGCGACCGTGGCCTGGATCGCGTGGATCTCGTCGGTGAAGGACAGCCCGGCGGACGCATCGATCTCTCCGGCGCCGGCGCGTTCCAGCCAGTGCCCCCACACCGCGGCGCGCGGGTCCTGCCGTACGCCGGCGCCCCACTCGAAATGGATCAGCGGTGCATGCCTCAGCTCCGCCAGCGACGACAGCTTCAGATGCGGGCTGCAGACCGGCGCAAACCGGTCCTGGAACAGCGGCTCGACCGTCAATCCCGGATAGTGGCCGCCGCCATAGCGGATCGCCACGTCGGCATCGCTGTCCAGATCCACCACGGCATTGGAGGCGTCGAGCCGCAGCGTCCATTCCGGATGCGCGGCGCGAAACGACCCCGCGCGCGGCGCCAGCCGCTTGGCGACGAACGCGACGGTGGACGACAGCGTGGCGATATTGGCCGCGCGCTGGCGCTGCACCAGCTGCACCGCGCGTTCGAAGCCGTCGAGCCCGTCGCGGATGGCCGGAAACAGCAGCCGGCCGCCCGCGGTCAGATCGACCTTGCGCGTCTCGCGTTCGAACAGCCGCACGCCCAGCCATTCCTCCAGCAGCCGGATCTGGTGGCTGATCGCGGTCGCGGTCACGTTCAACTCGTCGGCCGCGCGCTTGAAGCTCAGGCGCCTTGCCGCCGCTTCGAAGGCGCGCAGCGCGCTCAGTGGGGGAAGGCGCCTCATGACGACTCCATGAATGAGTTCAACTCATCCATAACCTGAAATTTGACCATTTGTCTGGCCTGCCTGCGATCACGATACTGGGAACGTTCTCCGCAGCGGCCCCTTCGAGGGCCGTCTGACGGATGAAATTCCCTCAACTTTACCCCGGAGTTCCCCATGCTGCTCGAACAAGTCCGCACCAACCCCGATCCGTACGCGCCGTTCCTGCTGTCGCAGGGCATCCGCGTCGGCAATCTGGTCTTCATCTCGGGACAGGCCGCCATCGGCGACGACGGCAACATCGTCGGCCGCGGCGACTTCGACAAGCAGGCCGAGCAGGCCTTCCGCAATCTGCGGCGCGCGCTCGAGGCCGCGGGCTCGAGCCTGGACCGCGTGGCCAAGGTCACGATCTTCCTGAAGTCGATGGACAACTTCGGCAAGATCGTCGAACTGCGCCGCAAATGGTTCTCGGCGCCGTACCCGGCCGACACCATCGTCGAAATCTCCAGCCTGTACTCGCCCGAGGCGCTGATCGAGATCGAGGCCATCGCCGTGGCCGAAGGAGCGCCGGCATGAACGCCCCTGCACGGCCGGCGCTGTTCGATCCGCTGGACCTCAACGGCCTCGCCTTGCCGAACCGGCTCGTGGTCGCGCCGATGACGCGCATCAGCGCGACGCCCGAGGGCGTGCCCACGCCGACGATGGTGGACTACTACGCGGGCTTTGCGCGCGGCGGCTTCGGGCTGATCGTCACCGAGGGCAGCTACACCGACCGCGCGTATGCGCAGGGCTATGCCGGGCAGCCGGGCCTGACCGACATGGAGCAGGCGCGCGCCTGGCGCGCGGTCACCGACGCGGTGCACGATGCGGGCGGCCGCATCTTCGTGCAGCTGATGCATGCGGGCGCGCTGTCGCAGGCCAACCGCTTCCGCGACGAGACGGTCGGCCCGTCGGCCATTGCGCCGAAGGGCAGGCAGATGGGCGTCTATCGCGGCAAGGGGCCCTATCGCACGCCGCGCGCCATCGCGCCGCACGAGATCGAGGCGGCGATCGTGGGATTCGCCGAAGCGGCGCGGCTCGCCAAGGACGTCGCGGGCTTCGATGGCATCGAGATCCACGGCGCCAACGGCTATCTGCTCGATGAGTTCCTGACCGACTACACCAACCGGCGCGACGATGCCTGGGGCGGGCCGATCGGCAACCGCATCCGGCTCGCCGAGCAGACCGCACGCGCCGTGCGCGGCGCGGTCGGCGACGGCTTTCCGGTCGGCGTGCGCATTTCGCAGGGCAAGGTCAATGACTTCACGCATAAATGGGCCGAAGGGGCCGAGGGCGCGGCGATCGTGTTCGGCCGGCTGGCCGAGACGGGCATCGACTTCCTGCACGTGACGGAGTTCGAGGCGTGGCAGCCGGCCTTTCCCGGCGACGCGCGCACGCTGGTCCGTCATGCGCGGCTTGCCGCGCCGCATCTGACCGTGATCGCCAACGGCGGCTTGCACGAGCCGGCGCGCGCGCACGACGCGCTGGCCGATGGCGCGGACCTGGTCGCGCTGGGCCGCGGCGCGCTGGCCAATCCCGACTGGCCGGCGCGCGTGGCGCAGGGCGTCGCACCGCGTCCCTTCGATCCCGCGCTGCTGTCGCCGCTCGGCGAGATCAAGCCCGCCGAGCTGCGGATGCGCGAAGCGCTGCCGCTGGTGGCCTGAATGGCGAGCGCTCGTCCGCCCTAGCTGGCGAACGTGCGCTCGCGCCGTTCCTGGCACGGCGCGCAGCGCGTCGCCGCAGGATTGGCCAGCAGGCGCGCGTACGGAATCTCCTGCTCGCAGTCCTGGCAGACGCCGTACTCGCCGGCATCGATGCGCTCGCGCGCCTGCGCGATATCGTTCAGTTCGCCACGGTAGTGCTGCTGCAGCGCTGCGCGGTCCAGCTCCTCGTTGACACCCTCGGCGGTGTCGACGAGGTCCTGCGGCTCCCTGGCCGGGTTGCTGGACGGACGATCGCGGCCCTGCTGATAAAGCGGCTGCAGTTCCCGCTCGCGCGCGTCCAGCCGTTCGCGCAGCGCGGCAAGTTGTTCCGGGTTCAGATGCGACATGTCGCCCTCCGTGTAGGTGTCATCTCGGCTGTCGCCGAGCCCCGCCATACGGGATCGACATCCCGGTTCCCCAGCCGTTCCCGACATGGCGCCGGCAGGGTTTTCCCGCTTGACTGATCAAGCTCGACGGCCTACATTGGCCGGGCAGATTCAGATAAGAGACCATCTGTAGGATGGTCTCTTAGCGCGTGCAGTTTGCTGCGGCCTCTTACAGAACAATTCAAGGAGACCGCCGTGCAAGCGCCTGCCATCCGCCTTCGTGGCATCGACGATGTCATCGCCTATATCGATTCCTGTCCGGGTATACGGGGCAGAGCCGGCCTGATCTGGTGGCTCGCACTCGGCGGACTGTTTCTCGACGCCTTTTCCAATTCCGCATTGAGCGCCGGCCTCGGGCCGATGACGCGCGATCTCGCGCTCGCGCCGGCACAGGTCGCGCTGCTGACCTCGTTCGCCTCGTGGGTCGCGATCGCCTTCAATCCGATCGGCGGCTGGATGGCCGATCGCTGGGGCCGCGTGCGTCCGCTGATCCTGGCCAAGGTGCTGGCCGTGGTCGGCGCCGTACTGGTCGTCTTCGCGCCCACGTTTGAAGTGATCCTGGTCGGCCGCTTCTTCGTCGGCGCGGCCTACGGCATCGACTTCGCCATCGCGATGGCCGTGCTGGCCGAATTCACCCCGGTCAAGCTCAAGAGCCGCCTCAATACCTGGCAGGGCATGTGGTACACGGCGGTCTGCACCAACCTGCTGCTGGCGCTGCTGTTCCACTCGTGGCAGGTCGGCGATGCGATCTGGCGCTATTCGGTGGCGGCCACCGCGATCTTCGGCGTGGCGATCCTGGTGCTGCAACTGCTGTTCCTGGTCGAGAGCCCGACATGGCTCGCTCGCAAGGAACGGCTCGAGGCCGCCGCGCTGGCGATGACCCGCATCTACGGCCGCCCCTTCACCGCGGCGCCGCCGGCCGAGCGCATTCCGGTGTTGAACCAGGCGCGGCGGGGCCTGGCCAATGTGCTGCTGATCTTCCGCGGCATCTATCTGCCGCGCACCATCCTGGCGGCCACCGTGCAGATCGGCCAGTCGATCCAGTATTTCGCCATCGGCTGGTACCTGCCGCTGATCAGCGCGGCGCTGTTCGGCAAGGACTTCGTCTACGCCACCATCGGCGCGCTGGTCTTCAACGTCTGCGGCATCGTCGGCGGCTTCCTGTCGCCGGTCATCGGCCGCAGGCTGGGCCTGCGCCGCGCCTCCGCCTTCGGCTTTGCCGCGGTGTTCGCGATGCTGCTGGTACTGGGCTTGTTCAACGGCAAGATGCCGCTGTGGGTCGCGGTGCTGGTGCCCTCGCTGTTCATCCTGTTCCATTCCGGCGGCCCGGGCGCCAACGGCAAGAGCCTGTCGTCGCTGTCGTTCCGCAGCGAGCTGCGCGCCGGCGCCAACGGCGTGATCGGCGCGCTTGGCGCGATCGGTGCCGCGCTCGGCCTGCTGGTGTTTCCGCTGTTCCGCGCGGAATACGGGCTGGAGAAGACCTTCCTGATCCTGTCGGTGGTGCCGCTGGTCGCAAGCCTGATCTGCTTCGCGATCCGCTGGGATCCGACCCGCACGGCCGTCCATCCGGACAACGAGGCCGATGCGCCGCAGTTCCGCGGCGACACCGAGGCGCCCTCGCCCTTCCTGAATCCCGCCATCGAGAAATCCCGGCCATGACCCGCACCACCGACGTCATTCTCGCCATCGACGAAGGCACGTCCGGCACGCGCGCCGCGCTGGTCGGCGCGGACGGCCATGTCTCGTGCCTCGAATACACGACGCTGAAGGTCGATTCGCCACGCCCCGGCGTGGTCGAGCAGGACGCCAATGTCCTGCTCGACAAGACGCTGGCCGTCTGCCGCGCGACGCTGGCCCATGCGGACCGTGAAGGACGGCGCGTGGTGGCGCTCGCCATCGCGACGCAGCGCGCCACCGCGGTGCTGTGGGATACCGCCACCGGCCGCGCGCTGGTGCCGGCGATGGTGTGGCAGGACACGCGCTACGCCGCCGAGCTGGAACGGCTCGCCGCGGCGTGGGACGGGAAGCTGCGGCCGAGCGTCGGCCGCCCGGCCGGCGTGCGCTCGCCCTATCTGTGGGCGGCGCGGCACCTGCGCGAGACGCCGGCGGTCGCCGACGCGTGGCGCGCGCGTCGGCTAGCCTTCGGCACCATCGACAGCTGGCTGCTGTGGCATCTGTCGAGCGAACGCGCCGTCGTGACCACGCCGACCAACGCCACCTCGTGCAGCGCCTACGTGCTGGCCGAGCACCGCTATCGGCTCGACTGGCTCGACGCGCTGGGCTTTCCCGCCGAGCTGCTGCCCACGCTGCGTCAGGACGCCGACGACTTCGGCCGCACGCGGCCCGACGTGCTGGGGATCGAGGTGCCGATCCTCGCCTGCGCCGGCGACCAGCTGGCCGGTGCGGTCGGCCTGGGCTGCCTGGACGCCGGCCAGTCGATGTGCCTGCACGGCACCGGCAGCTTCGTCGACCTGATCGTCGGCCCGACGCTGCCCGCAGCGATGGGGCAGTCCGACAGCACGCTGACGATGACGGCGCGCCGCCACGGCGGCCAGTCGCACTTCTCGGTCGAGACCTTCGTCGCCACCACCGGCTCGGCGCTGAACTGGATCTGCGACAAGCTGCACTGGTTCGACGACGCCCGGCAGATCAGCGCGCTGGCGGCCGGCGTGTCTTCTTCTGGCGGCGTGACTTTCATCCCCGCGCTGACCGGCCTGCGCGTGCCGCGCATGGAGCCGGCCGCGCGCGCGGCGCTGAACGGCATCTCGATGGCGACCACGCAGGCCGAGATCGCCTACGCCATCCTCGACGGCATCGCGCATTCGGTCAGCTCCTGCATCGAGGCGAACCGCGACATGGCGGGCGTCGACGTATCGAGCCTGCTGGTCGGCGGCGGACTGTCGGGCAGCGACGCGCTGCTGCAGATGCAGGCCGACCTGACCGGCCTGCCGATCCTGCGCATGAAGGAGACCGACCGCGCCAGCCTGCGCGGCATCGCCTTCCTCGCCGGCTCGTCGGGGCTGCTGTGGGACGACCTGCAGCAGGCCCGCGCCACCACCGCCGCCGACGCGGTGTTCGAGCCGGCGATCGGCGCGGACCAGCGCGCGGAGCGCCGCGCGCGGTGGCATGCGCGCATCGCATCGGAACTCGGGCATGTCGATGCCATTGCCAATGCCCACTCGCGAGCCCTTTCACAAGCCCACTCGCAAGCCCCCCTCGCAGGCCGGCGTGCATGCCGATGCCCCGGCGGCCCAATAACAAGGAGAAGCAATCAACATGATGGTTCTGCCATCCCGAAGCGCCAGCCGCGCGCGTGCCGCCATGGCCAGCACCGAGCCCCTGCGGCTGGATCGTCAGGAGCAGCTGGAGCGGCTGCACAGCGAGCGGTTCGACGTGCTGGTGGTCGGCGGCGGCGTCACGGGCGCGTACACCGCGCTCGATGCCGCGCTGCGCGGCTACCGCGTCGCGCTGGTCGAGAAGAGCGACTTCGCCTCGGGCACCTCGTCCAAGTCCTCGAAGATGGTGCACGGCGGCCTGCGCTATATCGAGCACGGCAATCTCCGCCTGGTCCGCCATTCGCTGCTCGAGCGCCAGCGCCTGCGCCGCAATGCGCGGCATCTGGTGCAGCGGCTGCCGTTCCTGTTTCCGGTGATGGAGCGCGACGGCGTGTTCGACAAGCGCCTGGCCAAGGCCTTCGACAGCCTGCTGTGGACCTATGACCTGGCCGGCGGCTGGCGCGAAGGCATCCTGCACCAGAAACTGACCAAGGCCGAGGTGCTGTCGCACTGCCCGAACTTCAACGAGCAATACCTGACCGGCGGCTTCATGTACTTCGACGCGCGCGTCGACGACGCCCGCCTGACGCTCAATATCGCGCGCACCGCGGCCTTCCATGGCGCCGCCGTGGTCAACCACGCCCGCGTGGCCGAGATCACGCGCGACGGCCACGGCAAGGTCGACGGCGCCATCGTGCAGGCCGGCGAGCGCGAGATCCGCGTGCGCGCCGGCGTGGTGGTGATGGCGACCGGCGTCTGGCTGCGCGACTGGACCGGCCGCAAGGCCGGCGAAGCGAAGACGCTGCATATCCGCCCGGCCAAGGGCGTGCATGTCGCGATCCCCTGGCTGAAGATCCGCAACGACTGCACGGTGACGATCCCGGTGCCCGGCCGCAACCGCCGCGCCACCATCACGCGCTGGGGCAACGTCTCCTACCTCGGCACCACCGACGAGGACTACGAGGGCGATCTCGACAACGTGCTGTGCACGCGCCGCGAGCTGGACTTCCTGCTCGAGGGCGCGCGCTCGGCGTTGAAGACCGACCTGCAGCCCGACGACGTGGTCGGCAGCATCGCGGGCTGCCGGCCGCTGGTCGCCCCGCCCGGCGGCAAGACGCTGGAAATCCCGCGCGATCACGACATCCGCATCGCCGACGACGGCCTGGTGACCGTGGTCGGCGGCAAGCTGACGACCTCGCGCCATATGGCCGAGCAGACCATCGACGCGGCGCAGAAGGTCATCGGCAAGCGCGCGGCGTGCCGCACGAAATCGGCCTGGCTGCTGGGCGCGGCCGGCTACGACGCGCAGGCCATCGTCGCCTCGGGTGGCCTGTCGGCCCACCTGGGCGAGCGCTATGGCACCGAGGCCCGCTTCGTCAGCGACATCCTGCAGGCCGATCCGCACCTCGCGCGGCCGATCGTCGAGGGCCTGCCCTACACCGAGGCCGAGGTCGTCTACGCGGCCCGCCACGAACTCGCGGCCACCGTCGACGACGTGCTGTCGCGCCGCATGCGCGCCCGCCTGATGGCGCGCGACGCCTCCGCCCGCGCCGCCGCGCGCGTGGGCCAACTTCTTCAGGCCGAACTCGGATTGTCCGAGGCGGCCGTGGCACGGCAGGTCGGCGACTACCTGGACGCCGTCGCCCTCGAAAAATCCGTTCTCATGGGAGATGCAGCATGATCAGCAAGGAAGCCATCAAGCGCGGCTACAACCGCGGCAACTACGTGGTCGGCGCGCACACGCCGCCGGGCTACGCCGCCACCATCGCGCGGACGCCCGACGTGCCGGGGCTGCAGCGCGATGCCGTGACGGTCGACGCCGCCACGCTGGCGGCGCTGCGGCAGGCCGCCGACGAGGTGCTGACCGATACCGGCAGCGTGGTCGCGTGGACGCGCGACTGGTGGGCCGGATCGATGATGACCGAGACCGCCGGCAAGCCGGCCACGCCGCGTGCGGCGATCGTGCGCGCCTCCACCGTCGAGCAGGTACAGGCGGTGATGCGCATCGCCAGCGAGCGCGCCATTCCGGTCACCGTGTCCGCCGGCCGCAGCAATGTCACCGGTGCCGCGCTGCCGGTGCGCGGCGGCATCGTGCTGGACGTGTGCGGCATGAACCGGCTGCTCGGTTTCGATCGCGACAGCCAGATCGTCGAGGTCGAGGCCGGCATGTTCGGCGACATCTTCGAGCAGACCATCCAGCGCGAGTACGGCATGACGATGGGCCACTGGCCGTCGTCGTATGCCATCAGCACCGTCGGCGGCTGGGTCGCGTGCCGCGGCGCCGGCCAGCTGTCGACGCGCTACGGCAAGATCGAGGACATGGTGTTCGGCATGGACGTGGTGCTGGCCGACGGGCGGCTCGTCACCGTCGGCGGCTATTCGCGCGCGGCGCTCGGGCCGGACCTGCAGCAGCTGTTCATCGGCTCGGAAGGCACGCTCGGCGTGATCGTGCGCGTACGACTGAAGCTGCATCGGCTGCCGGACCACGGCCGCGCCATTGCCTATGGCTTCAAGACCTTCGCCATCGGCCTGGAAGCCTGCCGGCAGATCCTGCAGCAAGGCGGCAATCCGGCCGCGCTGCGGCTCTACGACGAACTCGAGAGCGGCGTGCAGTTCGGCCTGGCCGACACCAATGTGCTGCTGGTCGCAGACGAAGGCGCGCCGGAGATGGTGGAGGCGGTGATGACGATCAGCGAACGCGTGTGCCGCGAGCTGGGCGAGCCGCTGGACGGCGATGCGATCTTCGAGCGCTGGCTCGATACGCGCTACCTGACCGGCAAGAGCGCCGAGGGCTTCAAGCGCAGCCCCGGCTTCGTCGCCGATACGCTGGAGATGTGCGGGCCGTGGAGCGCGCTGGCCGATATCCATCGCGACGTGGTCGCCGCGATCAACGCGGTGCCTGGCACGCTGGCCGGCTCCGCGCACCAGTCGCACGCCTATGTCGACGGCGCCTGCCTGTATTTCTCGCTGCGCGGCGAGGTCGCGGTCGAGGACCGGCAACGGTGGTATCGCGCGGCCTGGGATGCGGCCAACGCGGTGCTGATTCAATACAATGCCGCGCTGAGCCACCATCACGGCATCGGCCTGCTGCGCGCGCCGTATATGGCGCCGTCGCTGGGCAGCGCCTTCCCGCTGCTTGCCACCGTGAAGCGCGCGCTCGATCCGCACAACATCCTGAACCCCGGGAAGCTGGGCCTGACCGACGCCCTGTCCCACGAAGCCGGATAAACGCCATGGACAAGTCCCTCGGTGCACGCCTGATGCGGCATCCCGTCATTGCGACGCTGTACGGGGTCGAACAGGTCGACGCCTTCGTCGACAGCGCCGCCGAGGTGTCGATCGTCGCCAACGTCGAGCTGCGCAAGCTGCAGCCGGTGATCGCCACGCTGGCCCAGGCCGGCAAATACGTGATCGTCAATATCGACAGCTGCGAAGGCCTGTCGCAGGACAAGGGTGGCGTCGACTACCTGGCCGACATCGGCGTGGCGAGCCTGGTCTCGACCCGCGTGGCGACCATCCAGCGCGCCAACCGCGCCGGCATGGTGACGATGCAGAAGGTCTTCGTGACCGACCGCTCGACCTGGCCGCGCAGCGTCAAAGCGCTGGAGCAGAGCGATCCGAACCTCGTGCAGATCATGCCGGCGCCGATGCTGGCGCATCTGCCCGAGGCGGACCGCAAGGGGCTGCCGCCGATCGTCACCTCGGGCTTCGTCTGCAACCGGGACGACATCCGCAGCGCGCTGGCCCACGGCGCGGTCGCGGTGTCGACCAGCGACCGCAAGCTGTGGCACCTCGAGCCGAAGGCGCTGAAGGGGTGATGGGATGGCGGGATGAAGGGATGAAGGGCTGAAGGGTTCAAGGGCGCGCGCACGGTCGATGCCAACGTATCTGCCGTGCCGCGCCGCCCTCCACGCTACTGCATGCCCGACGGCAGCTGCGGCGCGTGCACCGATACCCAGCTCCCGTTCTCGTACTTCTTCCAGTTGTCGCCGGCGTCGCGGGCGTAGAGTCCGTCTTCCAGCATCACCAGCCGGGTCGGATGCGGGGCGACCGGCGGCGTGCCGGCCGATTCCGGCGCCTCGCCCTCGATCACGCCTTCGGCGGCCGCGGTCGCCAACGGGTCCGCGGCCGATGCCGTGTCCGGCGGTGCGGCAGCTGGCGCCTCGGTCAGCCCGCGCTGCGCCGCGTCGCTGAGCCGCGCGCCCTCGTCCGGCGAGCCGCCGCCGCATGCCGCCAGCAGCAGTAGCAGCGACAACGGCAGTAATGGCAGCAACCCCTTCCGCGGCGCGGCGG
This sequence comes from Cupriavidus sp. H18C1, assembly GCF_049311595.1. Classification (NCBI taxonomy): domain Bacteria; kingdom Pseudomonadati; phylum Pseudomonadota; class Betaproteobacteria; order Burkholderiales; family Burkholderiaceae; genus Cupriavidus; species Cupriavidus sp. H18C1. The sequence continues at coordinate 1,362,064 of NZ_CP186009.1, read as the reverse complement.
CCGGTCGCCTGCCTTGCAATACAGCGATCCTTTGCATCGCAACCTCCCTCAGTCGAACAGCCGGCGCACCAGGTCGCCGATCAGCACGCCACGCAGGCTGAACAGGGCCTCGCGATTGGCGGGAATGTCGCCATAGCCGCCGAGCCCATTGACGCCATAGCTGCGATCGACCGCTGTGTTGGCGCCCTGGATGTCGATGCGCACCGTCGGCGCGAGCGAACCGCCGCGCCGCGCGCCGATGGCATCGATAAAGGACTCGACCAGCCCGCCCGGCATCACGTAGTGCGAATACGACTGGAAGGTGCGGGGGATTCTGCGTGGGATCGAGCGCGAAGGGCTCGCCGCGCGGCCGGTTCATGTCGGTCGGATTGCCCAGCACCAGTCCGCTGCCGTTGTTCAACGGCTGGTAGTCGCTGCGCACGCCGTTGCCGACGAAGCCGTAGACGCCGTCCGGACCATCGACCCCGGCGGCATAGGTGGAGCGATGGCTGATGGTGAACAGGTAGTACTTGCCGTCCTTGATATAGATCTGCGGCCGCTCGGTCTGGTCGTTGACGCAATTGGCCGACAGGATCGGCGGCAGGAACACCCAGCGGCTCAGCTGCTTGTTGATCGCCACCGCCAGTCCCACGTTGGCCTTCTGGAACACCGCCCCCGAGTCCATCACCGCGTTCAGGTCCTCGCGCTGGGGGTCGTTCGGCGCGTAACCCAGGTCCTGCTCGGTGCAGGTGCGCGCGCCGCGCGGGCCGGCGCTGTTGCCCTCGAACACCATGAAGGTGACGCCGGGATTCGCCGGGTCCTCGAAGGTGAAGGGATCGCGGAACGAGAAGAACTCGTTCTGCTGCCCGGTCTGGTACCACGTGCCATCCGGCTCCAGCAGCTTCATATGCTCGTTGAAGCCGGTCAGCCGCACGCCGTTGTGATCGGCCTCGACGCGGCCTTCCGCCTTCGCAATGATGGCGATCGGCGGCGTGATATTGCCGCCCGACGGGCTCGACCGGTTGAACGAGGTCGCGGTATAGAACACCACGATGCGGCCATCGGGCATGATGCGCGTCGAGCCGGACCACTCGGCGTTGTGGGTCATCGGCGCGCCGCCGAAGATCTGCACGCTGGAACCATCCGGGAACAGATGCCCGCCATAGATCCAGCCGCCGTTCGCCGGCCGCCGGGAGGCCGGAATGCCGGCGCGGCGATAGAAGTAGCCGATGCGCGCATGGATATGCCGGTCGTCGAACGTATAGCCCGCATTGCGATCGGCGGTCAGCGAGAAGATGATCTCCCAGCCCTTGTAGCTGTACTGGTTGGCCTTCGCATCGGTCAGCGGCCACGTGTCCCAGACCCACACCCGATCGTTGGTCTGCGGGAAATTGGCCGGTATATCGGGCATCGTCAGATGCTGCGGCAGCGAGTTTTGCCCGGGGGTCACGTTGGGCGAGGACATCGCCATGATCTGGCGCGCATCGGCGCGGGTCCATCGCGCGGTGAAGTTGCTGGTCGGGTCCTTGGCTTCCTGCGTATGGGGGAGTGGGCGCGGGCGCAGGGGGCGCGGTCTGGGAACGGGCCGGCGCGACCGCCAGCAGCAAGGGCACCGATGCGGTGCCGACGGTCAGCAGGCACCTGCCGATGCCTTCCGGGATGCGAAGAGAAACGTTGCTCATGATTACCTCGGCGTCGAAGAGACGAGCGCCTCCGATGCCGTCGCGACGACGGACACGGAAGCGCCAACAGGATCACGACGCTGGGCGAATTCGGACGGATGCGGGAAGGGGCGGCCTGTCGGGCGCACACGTGACAGCGTGACAGCGCGTGCCACCGCGTGAAGCCACGTCGATCCGCGCGGGCCGCGCGGGCCCACGAAGCCGCGCAATGCGGACACGGGCGCGCCTCTCGGTTGCAGGTCATCCGAAGCCAGCGTCTTGCCGGGGAAGTCCCCACGCGACCACAAGGACAGGTCGCGGACAAAGGCGGCATCGGCATGCTGCGCCATGCGCGCTCGTGAAGGATGACCCGGGACCAGGACGGTCCCGCTCATCGTTCGAGTCTGTGTTGGCCAGCGCGGATCATTCCTGCCGGGCATGGCCACATGAGGATTGCGAAGTGGACTGAGTCGAGCCAGGGCAAGCGCCCTGCGCGTGCGCCTGCGACGGCGCCGTTACGGCCCGGGTAAACCCGGTTCACCGCAACGTAGAACGAGGTTAGTACACCGGTTGGCCGAATGCCAAGCCTTCGATCGGGGCCGGCATGCAAGCGGTCCACATGCGGTCCACATGCGGTGCGCACGCGATGTGCGCACGGTGTGCACGCGATGTGCGCACGGTGTGCCCGCGTTGCTCAGGCCTGCCGCCGCCAGACCGGCGAAGCGCTCACCACCACCTTGCGCGGAATGATCTGCTGCGCGTGGAAGGCATCGGCGATGCGCTGCTGCTCGTCGAGCGCGGGCGCGTCGACCGCCTGCAGCCGGTAGCTGCGCCGGCGGTTGGCGATCTCGACGGTGGCCGCGTCCAGGCCGATCAGCGGCGCGTGCCATTCGGCCGCCGCGGCCGGATTGGCCTTGACCCAGTCGCCGGCCTGGGCAAGCGCATCGAACACCGTGGCCAGCACGTCGGCGCGGCGGCGCGCGAAGTCGCTGGCCGCCAGATAGAAGCGGCGATAACTCGCCAGGCCGGTGCCATCGGCCAGCACGCGCGCCTGCGCCTGGCGCTGCGCGGCCGCAAGGAACGGATCCCAGATGACCCAGGCCGACACGTTGCCGCGCTCGAAGGCGGCGCGCGCGTCCGCCGGGGTCAGATACGCCGGCTCGATATCGCGCATCGACAGGCCGTTGCGCGCCAGCGCCTCCAGCAGCAGGTAGTGCGCGCCGGCGCCCTTGGCAAAGGCGACCCTGTGGCCCTTCAATTGCGCGATCGTGGTCAATGGCGAATCGCGCGGCACGACGATCGCCTGCGCCGTCGGCGACGGCGTCTCGATCGCGTAGTAGGTCAGCTTCGCTCCGGCAGCGAGCGCGAACGGCGGCACCGCGTCGGCGACATCGGCACTGAGGTCCAGCCCGCCGACATTGAGCGCCTCGAGCAGCGGCAGACCCGAAGTGAACTCGTGCCACGACACCGAGACGCCCTGCGGTGCCAGTGCCTTCTCCAGCGTGCCGCGCGACTTCAGCACGATCATCAGCGTCGACGACTTCTGATAGCCGATCCGCACGGTTTCGGGCTTGCCGCCCGCTTGCGCGCGCGCCGCGCCCCCAGCGTCCATGCCGCGATGCCGGCCCCTGCCAGCAGCAGCTGCCGTCGCTTCCCTTGCATGCCGCTCCCCCCTCCCCCTCATAGCGTGGCGATCGACACTTCGGTCGACTTGACGAGCGCGATCACCTCCTTGCCGACCGCAAGTTCGAGCTCCTTGACCGAGCGGGTGGTAATGACCGAGGTCACCACCAATCCGCCGGGGGTCTCGACGTCGATCTCGGATACGACCGGCCCCTCGATGATTTCGCGGATCTTGCCGCGAAACTGGTTGCGCACGTTGATGGCATGAATCGTCATGACAGGTTCCTGGTTGAAATGGCTCAGTAATGGCGCGCTCAGACGGACCAGCGGACGCGCTCGGCCGGCCATGGCTCGCTGTTTGCCCGCGCGGACGCCGCCCGCGCCAGCTCGGCCTCGCGCTCGCGCAGTTCGCGCGCGCGGGCCGCAACGCGCTGCACGGAGCGGTCGAGCCGTTCGACGATGTCGGCGGCCGCGCTGTACCCGCCCTCGGGCCGCGACGGCAGCTGCTGGTCGGTCGCGTAGATGCCATCGAGGATGTCGCGGGCGCCGAGCGCCGACAGCACCGGCTTGAGCGCATAGTCGAGCGCCAGCAGATGGGCGGGGCTGCCGCCGGTGGCCAGCGGCAGCACGGTCTTGTCGCGCAGCCCGTCCTGCGGCAGCAGGTCGAGGAAGGCCTTCAGCACGCCGCTGTACGAGGCCTTGTAGATCGGCGTGGCGACGATCACCAGCTGCGACTCGCCGACCGCGCGCACCGCGTCCTGCAGGCGCGCGTCGCCGAAATCGGCCTGCGTCAGCGCTTGCGCGGGCAGGTCGCGCGGCCGGATCGATCGGTAGGAGGACGTGATCGCGTCCAGCCGCGAGAGCGCGAGCTCCAGCAGGTAGGCCGAACGCGAAGGCGTGGAGGGACTGCCGAGAATGCCGACGATATTCATCAGAGAGGGGCCAATGCGCGGGTCTGCGCGTCGTTGTCAGGGGATGCGATAGCGGGCTGGCGCAGCACGCGCCGCAGCACGCGTTCCTCGATCGCGGCGAATGCCGGCGCGCCGTGGCTGCGCGGGCGCAGCAGCGGCACGCGCTCGTCGAGGGCGATGCGGTGGTCTTCGATCAGCACCACGCGGTCGGCCAGCGCGACGGCCTCTGCCACATCGTGCGTGACCAGCAGCGCGGTGAAGCCATGCGCGAGCCAAAGGCGCTCGATCAACTGCTGCATCTCGATGCGGGTCAGCGCATCGAGCGCCCCCCAGCGGCTCGTCGAGCAGCAGCAGGCGCGGCCGATGCACCAGCGCGCGGGCCAGCGCGACGCGCTGGCGCTGCCCGCCGGACAGCACCGCGGGCCAGTCGTTGGCGCGCTCGGCCAGCCCGACCTGCGCCAGCGCCTCGCGCGCGCGTTCGCGCCCTTCCCGGCCCGGCAGTCCCAGCGCGATGTTGTCGAGCACGCGCTTCCACGGCAGCAGCCGCGCGTCCTGGAACATGATGCGGGTGCCGTCGTCATGGCCGTCCCGCGGCCGACCGTCGAGCGCGATCCGCCCCGCGCTGGGGCTTTCGAGCCCGGCGACCAGACGCAGCAGCGTGCTCTTGCCGCAGCCGCTGCGGCCCACGATGGCGACGAATTCGCCCGGCGCGATGCGCAGGTCGATGTGCTGCAGCACGGTGCGGCCGCCATAGGCCTTGTGCAGGCCGCTGACCGCGACCTCGGTGCCGGGGGGCGGTGGGTGGCGTGGTTGCCTTGGGTACCGTGGGTACCGTCCTCGGCAGTGCGCGGCGCGGCCCGCGGGCTCGGCTCGCCGTATTCGCCGGGCTCCCTGCCCGCGCGCCGCAGCGGCAGATGTTGTTGCATGGCATGCATCGCATGAACTCCGGTAGGAATCGATCGGAATCAGGTCGATCGGGTTGGCCCGATCGAATCGGATCGATGAAGTCGGCTCGGTGAGGTCCGGTCGGTGAGGTCAGGCCAATGAGGTCACGCTTTGGCCGCGCTCTGATAGCCCGGATGCCACCGCAGCCACCACCGCTCCAGCCCCCTTGGCCAGCAGGTCGGCCAGCTTGCCCAGCAGCGCATAGAGCAGGATGCCGACCAGCACCACGTCGGTCTGCAGGAACTCGCGCGCGTTCATCGTCAGGTAGCCGATGCCGGCCTGCGCGGAGATCGTTTCCGCGACGATCAGCAGCACCCACATCAGGCCGAGCGAGAAGCGAAGGCCGACCAGAATCGACGGCAACGCGCCGGGCAGGATCACCTGCCAGTACAGCGCCCAGCCCGACAGCCCGTAGCTGCGCGCCATTTCGATCAGGCCCTTGTCGACCGAGCGGATGCCGTGGAAGGTGTTCAGGTAGATCGGAAAGAACACCCCGACCGCGACCAGGAACAGCTTGGCCGCCTCGTCGATGCCGAACCACAGGATCACCAGCGGGATCAGCGCCAGCGCCGGGATATTGCGCACCATCTGCAGGCTCGAATCGAGCAGCGTCTCGGCGGTGCGGAACGTCCCGTTCAGCAGCCCCAGCAACAGCCCGAGGCCACCGCCGATTGCCAGGCCGGCCAGGGCCCGCCACGCGCTGACGGCGGTGTGCTGCCACAGCTCGCCGGACAGCGCCAGCGTGCGGAACGCGGCAACGACGGCCAATGGCTCGGGCAGGACGCGGCTCGACAGCCAGCCGCTGCGCGAGGCCAGCTCCCACAGCAGCAGGATCAGGGCCGGCACGAGCCACGGCAGGCCGCGCCGCAGCACGGAAGCCCAGCCCTGGGGCAGCAGCGCGCGCGCCGGCGCGGCCGCAGGAAAATCGGCCGCCAGCGCGGCACCGCTTTTCGAGGGATTCGACATGGCGTTCAACTCGCGGACAGATTGGCGCCTTGCGTGGCCGCCGACGGCACGAAGGTATTGGCGACGATCTCGCCGAACGGCCCGGTCAGCACCCGCTGGGCGGCCTCGCGCTGCGCCAGCGGCAGCAGCGGAAACACCAGCTCGGCGAAGCGGTGCGCCTCTTCCAGATGCGGGTAGCCGGACAGGATGAAATATTCGAGCCCCAGGTCCGCGTATTCCCGGATGCGCGCCGCCACCTGCTCGGGGTTGCCGACCAGCGCGGTACCGGCGCCGCCCCGCACCAGCCCGACGCCGGCCCACAGGTTCGGCGCGATCTCCAGGCCCTGGCGGACGTCGTCCCGGTTGAAGCGGCCGCCATGCAGTGCCGCCATGCGGCGCTGCCCGACGGAGTCCATCGCGGCGAACTTGCGCTGGGCCGCGGCGACGATGTCCTCGTCCAGATGCGAGACCAGTTCGCTCGCCGCGCGCCACGCCTCTTCCTCGGTCTCGCGCACGATCACGTGCAGGCGGATGCCGAAGCGCAGCTGGCGGCCGACCGCGGCGGCGCGTGCGCGCACGTCGGCGATCTTCTGCGCCACCGCCTCGGGCGGCTCGCCCCAGGTCAGATAGGTATCGACCTGCTCGGCGGCAAGATCGTGGGCCTCGGGCGACGAGCCGCCGAAGAACAGCGGCGGATAGGGCCGGCTGATCGGCGGATACAGCGCCTTCGCGCCCTCGACGCGCAGATGTTCGCCGGCAAAGTCGAACGCCTCGCCATCGTGGCTGCGCGCCAGGATCTCGCGCCAGATCGTCAGGAATTCGCGCGACAGCGCGTAGCGATCGCGATGCGACAGGAACAGGCCGTCGCCCTCCAGCTCTTCCGGATCGCCGCCGGTCACGAGGTTGACCAGCAAGCGCCCGCCCGACAATCGGTCCAGCGTCGCCGCCATGCGCGCGGTCTGCGACGGCTGCATCAGCCCGGGGCGCAGGGCCACCAGGAACTTGAGCCGGCGCGTGGCGTCGATCAGGCTGGAGGCCAGGATCCACGAGTCCTCGCAGGAACGGCCGGTCGGCAGCAGCACGCCCTCGTAGCCCAAGCTGTCGGCCGCGATCGCGACCTGCTTGAAGTAGTCGAAGGTCGCCGCGCGCGCCCCTTCGCGGTGCCCAGGTAGCGCGAGTCGCCATGCGTGGGCAGGAACCACAGGACTTTCATCGTGCATCTCCGGCATTCGATACGCCGCGCTGTGCGACGGCGTCCCGTTTGTCTTGTGGGTTTCCTTTTTCCCGTTCGGCAGGCAGCGCATCGGCAATGCGGATCGGCTTCGGAATCAGCTTCAGCGCGTGGAAGGTATCGGCGATCTGCTGCTGTTGCGCGGCCACGGCCGGCGTCAGCGGCGCGACGCCGAACTCGCTGCGATTGAGCGTGCGTTCGACGACGTCGATATCCAGCCCCTGCTGCGGGGCGATCGACGCCGCGGCGGCGCGCGTATCGGCCTTCAGGCGCCGGCCCTGCTGCAACAGCTCATCGAACAGCGCCTCGACGATCCGCGGCTTCTGCGTGGCAAAGCGCCGCGCGGCAAGGTAGTAGGCGTAGTTGTTGACGAGCCCGCGGCCATCGGCCAGCACGCGCGCGCCGATCTGCTTTTCGGCGGCGGCCAGGAACGGATCCCAGATGACCCAGGCGTCGACGGCGCCGCGTTCGAACGCCGCGCGCGCATCGGCCGGCGCGAGATAGACCGGCTGGATATCGGTGATCTTCAGCCCGGCCTTCTCCAGCGCCTTGACCAGCAGGTAATGGACGTTGGAGCCCTTGTTCAGCGCGACCTTGCGGCCCTTCAGATCGGACACCGTGCGCACCGGCGAGTCCCGGCGCACCACGATGGCCTCGGCCTGCGGCGCGGCGGGATCGAAGCCGATGTAGACGAAGTCGGCCCCGGCGGCCTGCGCGAAGATCGGCGGCGCCTCGCCGACGAAGCCGACATCGACGGCGCCGACGTTCAGGCCCTCCAGCAATTGCGGGCCGGCCGGAAACTCGACCCATTTGACCGCGGTGCCCAGCGGCGCGAGCCGGCGCTCGAGCGACTGCTGCGATTTGATCAGCACCAGCAGGCTGGCGGACTTCTGATAGCCGATGCGCAAGGTATCGGCAGCGGTTTGGGCCAGCGCGGCGCCGGAAGCGGCCACGGCGGCGCAGGCGATGGCGAGCGCGGCCAGTCCGCGCAGGCCGCGGAGGCCGCGAAGCGCGTGATTCGGGATCGAAAGCGTCATGGCTTGATGGATCGGGGATCGGAGTAGCCCCGACGATAGCCCGGCGGGCCGCCATGACAAACGAAGCGTTTCGGATTTCGATACGCGGTCAGCGCATGTGGGATGCGCGCGCATCGAGGGCAGGAGCCCGCACCATGGACGAGGGTGCGGGCCGTCTCAGCGCAGCCGCGTCGCGAGGCCGTCGCCCCTCGCGGGCGCCTGAGGCGACCGGCACACCGTGTCCTCCCACGGCATGCGCGCCGGGGCCGGCGTGCCCAGCCAGCGCGACAGGAAAGTCGCCGCCTTTGCCGATCCTGCCCATCCTGACGATGCTACCGGCGTCACGATCCGCATCCGGGCCGGCGCCGCGACGGTCTGCCCCGGCGCCAGCACCACCACGTTGGCCATCATGCCGCCGTCCTCGTGCCCGACGATATGGCAGTGGAAGACGAAGCGGCCGACCATCAGCGGATTGGTGAACGGGATCACGATCTTGACCTCGCCCGGCACGCCGTTCTGCTGGTATGGCAGGTCGATGACGTCGCGCAGGCCCGTCTCGTCGATATCCTGCTGATTGATCGAGGTCACCAGGAAGTCGAGCTGATGGATATGGAAGACGTGGCGCTCGCCGCTGACGTTCTGCACGGTCCACTCCTCCACGTCCCCCAGATTGACCGTGACATCGTCGCGGGCCGGATCGTACTGCTTGCCGTCGATGAAGAAAGTATTGCCGTCCGCGGATTCGGAGAAGACCACCGTGCGGCGGCGCGTGATCGGCATCGCGGCGACCTGCGCGGGCGTCAGCGTATCGACATCGACCGCCGGCTCGGCCAGCGCCTCGCGCAGTGCGGCACTGCCGTGCCGCGGCCCCTCGACGATCAGCGTGGCCAGCTGAACCTCCGGGTTGGGATCGCCCTGCGGTCCGGTATCCACTGCCAGCGTGCGGAACGCATAGCGCCCCGGCACGTCGGGCGCCTGGATCACGGCGGTCGAGCGGGCGCCTGGCGGCAGGAACAGCGACGCGTTGCGTTCGGGCCGGGCGCGCAGATTGCCGTCGCGGCTCAATTCCCATAGCGGCACGCCGTCGATCGCGACATGGAAGTAGGCGTCGGCGCCCACATTGCCCAGATGCCAGACCTGCATCTCGCCGGGCCGCATGCGCAGCACGCCGCCGAGCACGCCGTTGATGGTCTTGGTCAGCGGCGCGCTGTCGTCGGCGCCGGGCAGCTGCATGTCCTTGAGCAGGAAGTAGCGCTCCGGCAGGCGTGCGAAGGCCGGGAAATGGTCGAGCACGCCGTCGATCACCAGCATGCCGGACATGCCGCTCAGTATCTGCGGCTCGACCAGGCCGTGTGGATGCGGGTGATACCAGTGCGTGCCCTGCGGGTGCGTGGCCGGGACCTCCCAGCTGTACTGGTAGTCCGCGCCGTTGGCGATATGCAGGAAGATGTCGTCGGCCGGCGCCTTCGGCGAGATCGACATGCCGTGATAGTGGAGGTTGGTTTCTTCGGGGCCCTCGATCTGCACGTCCGCCTTGCCGATGCGGTTTCGCAGCGTCAGCTCCAGCCGCTCGCCGCGCCGCAGCTTCAATACCGGCGGCACATAGGTGTCGTTGAAGACATTGGAGGTGAAGGTCTTGCCGGCCACGGTGATCGTGGCCGGAGCCTGGCGCAAGGTCATCCGCAGCGTGCCATCGCGGGCCGTGGCGACCTCGGGCTGGGGGGATCGCGATCGCGCCGTCGTCGCCCCCGCCGCCTCCGCAAGCTGTCAGCGCTGCAAGGGCTGCGAAGGCCGTGAGGACCGCGTGGGCTGCGTGGGCCGCGTGGGCGGCGGGGGCCGCGTGGGCGGCGGGGGCCCTTGCAGCGCCCGTTGCCACCGCACGAATCCGCGCCATCGCGGCATTTGCGAACAGAGCCATGGCGACCTCCTGCCATCGAGCGCCCGCGCGCGGGAACCGCAGGCGGGACAAGTCCTCATGTTAGGTCATGGCAGGCGACATGGCGCCGATGCGCCACGCACTGGACGCCCCCCTCCCCCGCGCATTCGCCGCGCACGCGCCAGGCAAGCGCCACGCCTGGCCGCGCTACCCCGCGCGGGACTTCCGTCGCGGCGCGGGGCGCTCCGTGCCGCCCCTTTCCTCCTTCAGCGCGGCGACAAAGGCCTGCACTGCCGGCGGCGACGCATCGGCCCGCGTCACCGCCACCACCGTTGCGCGGGTGCCGAGGTCCGCGATCGGCACGAAGGCGACATCGGGCCGGTTCGCCTCGGCGACCGAGGCGCCGACCAGCGTAAAGCCGAGTCCGGCGGCCACCAGCCCCAGCGCGGTGTGGATCTCGATCGCCTCATGGCCCGGCAGCGGGTCCGCGCCCGCCTCGCGCAGCGCCGCCAGCATCAGGTCGGCAAAGCCGCTCTGCGGGTCCTTCGGATACCGGATCAGCGCCATCGCGCCGAGATCGGCGGCGCGCAGCGACTTGCGGCGCGCGAGTGCCGACGTTGCCGGCAGCGCTGCGACAAACGGCTCCTCGAACAGGACCGTATGCACGAGATCGGCCGGGCGTTCGAATTCGCCGATATAGCGCGAGATCCCCACATCGATGCGCCCGCGCCGCAGCAGCGCGGGCTGGTGCTCGGACAGCTGCTCTACCAGTTCGAGATGGACATCGGGAAAGCGCTTGCGGAAACGGCGCACCGCCGCGGGCAGGATCGAGAAGATCGCCGAGCGCGTGAAGCCGATGCCGAGCCAGCCGAGATTGCCGGCGGCGACCGCACGCGCCTCCTCGTCGAGGCGCCGCATCTGCGCCAGCAGGTCCTTGGCGCGCGGATACAGGAAGCGGCCGGTGGCGGTCAGCGACATGGGCCGCGTCGAACGATCGAAGACGGGCGCGCCGAGCTGGCCCTCGAGCTGCGCGATCTGCATGCTGATCGCCGTCGGCGCGACGAACAGCCGGCTGGCGGCCTCGACGGCGCTGCCCGCGTCGACCACGGCGCAGAAATAGCTGAGCTGTCGCAAGTTCATTTTTTCTGAATTCGAGTCCAATAATCGATGTTTGATCCGGCTCGCACTTTACTTGAAACTGCGCCTCAAGCTTACGAGGACATCGACATGCAAGCCATGCAACACGGAGACGGGCACGCGGAGGGACATGCAGAGGGGCACGAAGACGGGCACGGAGACAAGCGGGAAGACGGCTGGCTGCAGGCCGTGCGCGAGCTCTCCACCGCCGAGGTGTCCGACGCCCTGGACTATTTCCGCCTGCCCGGCAGCGCGCTGGGCATCCAGCCGATCGCCGGCGCGCCGGCGCTGTTCGGCCCGGCCTTCACCGTCAGCTTCGTGCCGGTGGACGTGGCGTCCCCCGGCACCGTCGGCGATTTTCTCGACGACATCCCGGCCGGCGCGGTGGCCGTGCTCGACAACGGCGGCCGGCTGGACTGCACGGTCTGGGGCGGCATCATGAGCCGGCTGGCAGCGCATCGCGGCGTCGCCGGCACCGTGATCCACGGCGTGTGCCGGGACACCGCGGAAGCCGATGCCGCCGGCTATCCGCTCTTTGCGCGCGGACGGTTCATGCGTACCGGCAAGGATCGCGTGCAGGTCTCGGCCGTCGGGCAGCCGGTCAGCCTCGGCGACGTGCGCGTGGTGGCCGGCGACTACATGCTGGCCGATGCCGACGGCGTGGTCGTCATTCCGCGATCGCAGGCGCCGCGCGTGATCGAGCGCGCGCTGCGGACGCGCGATGTCGAGCAGCGGATCCTCGACGCGGCGCTGGCCGGCATGGCGCTGGGCGAGGCCCGCCGCCAGTTCGGGTATCACGTGCTGCAGCGCGCCGGCCATTAGCGGCTACCGAACGTCGTTGAAGGTCATTGACGGTCCTCGACAGCCTGCGGGCGATCCCACGACCGCCGGCATCGACCCCTTACCCACAGACGACGAAACACGTCGCACCGAATTGCATCAGGAGACAGCATGATCATCGAACCCAGCCACGCTCGCCGCTTTTCCTGGCGCCGCCCTACGCGCCGGCACGCCGCCGTGCTGCTCGGCGCCGGCGCAATGGCGAGCCTGGGCCTCGCCGCCACGAGCGCCGGCGCCGCCGCGCCCGAGCCCTACCCCCTGCGCGACCCTGCGCATCGTGTCGCCCTATCCGCCGGGCGGCACCACCGATATCCTCGCGCGCATCGTGTCGCCCGGGCTGTCGAAGCAGCTCGGCGTGCCCGTGATCGTCGACAACCGCGGCGGCGCCAGCAGCAATATCGGCACGGAGTTCGTCGCGCGCGCCAAGGGTGACGGCTGCACCGCGCTGCTGGGCAACAACACCGGCATCGTGATCAACCGCAATCTCTACCAGCTCAAGCTCGATCCCACCCGTGCGCTGGCGCCGGTCGGCGAGGTCGCGTCGGTGCCGCTGGTGCTGTACGTCAACAGCGCGCTGCCGGTGAACTCGGTGGCGCAACTGGTCGCGCTGGCCAAGGCCGCGCCCGGCAAATACAGCTACGCCTCGGGCGGCAGCGGCAGCCCGCAGCATCTGGCCGGCGAGATGCTCAAGCTCGAACGCCAGCTCGATATCGTTCATATCCCCTATCGCGGACAGGGGCCGGCGCTGAGCGACGTGATTGCCGGTCAGGTGCCGATCGCCTTCGAAACCACCACCGCGATCGCCCCGCAACTGAAATCCGGACGCCTGCGTCCGCTCGCTACCACCGGTGCCAAACGCGCCCGCACGCTGCCCGATCTGCCGACGATGCAGGAGGCCGGCTTCCCCGGCTTCGTGATCGAGAACTGGTACGGCCTGTTCGTGCCGGCCGATACGCCGGGGCCGCTGGTGCAGCGGCTGAACGCCGCGCTGAACGCGGTGCTGGGACAGCCGGACATCGCCGGCAAGCTGTCGGACATGGGTTCGGCGGACGTGCGCGGCACCACCGCGCAGTTCCGCGCCTTCATTGCCAGGGAAATGCCGTACTGGGAATCGCTGGTCAAGCGCTCCGGCGCCACGGTGGACTGAATCGCATCCCGGCCCCATCGCCGCCTGGTATCCCCCGCTCGCACCCCTGCTTTCATCCCTATCCTGATCCCGACTTCCCGCTCGCCATGACGCAAGCCGACATCACCGCTGCCCAGCTCGACCGCCTGAAACGGCTCGGCACGGCCACCATTCACGAAGCACAGGGCCAGCAAGGCGCCGTCGACCCGCGCATCGCCGCGCTCGATCCCGGCATGCGGCTGGCCGGACCCGCGCTGACCGTCGATATCCGTCCCGGCGACAACCTGATGATTCACTACGCGCTGACCAAGGCGCGGCCCGGCGACGTGCTGGTGGTGGACGCGAAGGGCTTCGCCGAGGCCGGCCCGTGGGGCGACGTTCTGACCTTCGCCGCGCAGACGATCGGCCTGGCCGGGCTCGTCATCGACGGTGCGGTGCGCGATGCGTCCAGCATCGTCGAGATGGGATTCCCGGTGTTCTGCCGCGGCGTCTGCATCCGCGGCACCAACAAGCAGCAACCCGGCAAGCTGGGCGTGCCGCTGATCGTTGGCGGCGCCGCGATCCGCCCCGGCGACATCGTCGTCGGCGATCGCGACGGCCTGGTCGTGGTGGCGCGCGAGCAGGTGGCGCAGGTCATCGAGGCCAGCGAGGCGCGCGAACGCAAGGAGCAGCAGATGCGCGAGCAACTGGCCGGCGGCGCCACCATGGTCGAGCTGCTGGAACTGCAGGACACGCTGGCGCGCTACGGCCTGCACTGAGCGAGGCCGGCGGACGCGGCCGCCGATGCGCGTTGCATGCGCAGGCTAGTGACCAGCGCTGCCAGCGTCAGCGCACCGGCGATCAGCAGCGTCGCATGCAGCCCCGCCGCATCGACCGCGATGCCGCCGAAGAACGAGCCCAGCGCGATCCCGAGGTTGAAGACCGACACCAGCAGCGCGGTCGCGGCCTCGATCCCTTCGATGCCGTCGGCGGCGCGCAGCATCCAGCTCTGCACCGAGACCGACACCGCGCCGTACGACAGCCCCCAGCACAGCAGCAGCACCGCACCGCCGGTCATGGTGCCGCCCAGCGCCGCGAACAGCAGCAGCGTCGCGCTCAGCGCCAGCGCGACCGCCAGCAGCGCGCGTCCCGGATGCCGTCCGGCCAGCGGCCCCGCGACGAAGTTGGCGATCATGCCGGCCACGCCGTAGCCGAACAGCAGCACGCCGATCCAGCCCGCGCCGAAGCCCGAGACCTGCTGCAGCAAGGGCCGCACGAAGGTGTAGGCCATGAAGTGGCCGGCCACCAGGAAGAACGTCACCGTCAGGCCGAGCCGCACCCCGCGGTTGCCGAATTGCGCGCGCAGTCCTTGCCGCGAGCCGCGGGCGGCGGCCGGCAGCGGCGGCAGCGTGGCGATGTTCAGCAGGAAGATCAGGCCGCTGCAGATCGCCATCGCGCCGAACGCCGCGCGCCAGCCGATCAGTTCGCCCAGCCACGCGCCCAGCGGCACGCCGACCACCGAGGCCACCGATACCCCGCCGAAGACGATGGCCGTGGCCCAACCGACCGACGGCGCCGCCACCAGCCGCGGCGCCAGCCCGCCCGCCACCGCCCAGATGCCACCGATGCAGAAACCGACCACCACGCGCGCAGCCAGCAGCCAGGGCAGCGTCGGCGCCAGCGCGCACAGCACGTTGGCGCCGGCCAGTGCCAGCAGCAAGGCGGCCAGCAGGTGCCGGCGATCGATCGAGCCCGCGCCGATGACGATCAGCGGGGCGAACAGCGCCGCCAGCAGCGCGGGCGCGGACAGCATCAGGCCCGCGCTGCCCGCCGATACCTGCAGGCCCTGCGCGATCGGCGTCAGCAGCCCGACCGGCAGCATCTCGGTGGTGACGACGCCGAAGGTCGCCAGGCCGACCGCGGCCACCGCGGGCCAGCGGTTGTCCCTCGGCGCATGGGAAGCTGTCTGCGCCTGCGCGGCGCGGGAATCATCGTGTCGTGATGTATCGGCTTGGGTCATCGGCAATCGCTCCGTCATTCGCCCGGTCATTGGTCGGGCCATTGGCCCGGTCATTGGGTTGTTCAATCGCGGCGGATGGCCCGATTGGCCGGGCTGCCCGCGTGTCCGGCAAGCGTAATCGGTGCCAATGCGGTGATAAAGTAGCCAACTTTCGCAACACTGGGGACGAATCGTGCCTAATGGGGAAGGCATCGCGCTCGATCACCTGGGCGACGTGCGCGCCTTCGTGCAGGTCGCGCAGGCGCACAGCTTCACGCTGGCGGCGCAGCGGCTCGGGATCTCGCGCTCGGCGGTCGGCAAATGCATCGGCCGGCTGGAAGCGGGACTGGCCGCGCGCCTGCTGCAGCGGACCACGCGCAGCGTCAGCCTGACCGATGAGGGTCGCCTCTTCTACGAGCATGCGGTGCGGATCCTCGCCGAGGTCGACGAAGCGCAGGCCGCGCTGGCCTGGCGCAACGAGGTGCCGCGCGGCCGCCTGCGCATCGATCTGCCGGTCACGCTCGGGCGCCTGCATATCGTGCCGATCCTGCGCCGGTACCTGGCGCAATGGCCCGAACTGCGGGCCGAGGTGTCCTTCTCCGACGAATACAGCGATCTGGTGCGCGACGGCATCGACCTCGCGATCCGCGTCGGCGGCGAGCACGACAGCGGGCTGATCCGCCGCGTGCTGGCGCCGCACCGGCTGGTGACCTGCGCCACGCCGAGCTATCTGGCGACGCACGGCACGCCAAGGACGCTGGACGACATCGCGCGCCACGACACCATCGTCTATACGCACGCCGGCATGGCCCCGCCGTGGCGCTTCACGGTCGACGGCCGCACCTGCACGCTGGCGATCGAGGGACGCTGGCGCATGAACAATACCGAGGCGATGCGCGACCTGGCGCTGGCGGATGCTGGGCTGGTGCAGATCGCGGCCTTCCTGGTCGGCGGCGATCTGCGCGCGGGCACGCTGGTGCCGGTGCTGGAGGCGTTCACCGGTCCGGGGGCGCCGGTCTGCGCGGTCTATCCGAACCGGCGCCATCTGTCGCCGAAGGTGCGGCGGCTGATCGACGAGATCGATCGCGCATGGGCCGACGGGGCGCCGTGGAATTGAACAGGGGCGCCGGCCCCGTCCTGGCGCGGAGACTTCAGCCCTCGCCCAGCAGCCCCTGCGCATCCAGAATCGCGTAGGCGATCTCGGGATGGCGCTCGAGACAGCGGCGGATCGCCGCGGGAATGGTCTGCCGGGTCTTCTTGCACAAGCCGAGCTGGTCGGCCAGTTCGATGTTGAAGCCGCGCACGGTGCGCACGCCGTGAATGCTCGGCTCGATCGTCACGGTGATGCCGAGCAATGCATGCATTTTCTCCTGCATGCGGCGCAGGTCGTCGAGCGTCTGCACGTCTTCCAGCCGCGCGATCAGCCGCTTCTCCTCTTCCTTGGTCAGCCGCAGCACGCGGATGTCCGCCTGCGGATCGTCGAGCAGCTGCTCGCGGCCGCAGACGCAGGCACCAGGGGGGCACTCCTTGCGGATCGGAAAGGGGGGCGTTCATGTCGACGCGGATCGAGGCGGGTGTGGCGCGATGGTGCTGGTTGGTGCTGGCGTTGCGGGATGGCGGCGCAGAACGGGACGAAGCACGGGCCAACGCACGGGCCAAAACACAGGCCAAAACACAGGCGATGCAAAGGCCGCATGGCGGCGGCGCGCCCGTAGCCGGGGCATTATAGCGACCTCGGCGATCGCCCGCGCCGGCGGCCGGGGCAGTACAATGCCGTCCGTTTCCACCGCTTACCGCCGTTCGGCGCCGCCCGCCGGCGCGGCACGGACGCTCTCCCTCATGTCAAATCTGATCGTGCATGGCGGCACGCCGCTGCGTGGCCGCATCGTACCCTCCGCCAACAAGAACGCCGTGCTGCCGGTGCTGTGCGCCACCCTGCTGACCGACCAGCCGGTGCGGCTGCACGGCGTGCCCGACATCACCGACGTGCGCAAGATCCTCGATATCTTCCGCACGCTGGGCAGCGATGTCCGCATGGACCATGACAGCGGCACGCTGGACCTGCATCACCGCGATACCGAATTCGACCCCGCTCGCCACCATCTGCCCGAGGAAATGCGCTCCTCGATCATGCTGGTGCCGCCGCTGCTGAGCCGCTTCGGCGTCGCGCGGCTCGAGGACAACGTCAAGGGCTGCACGCTGGGCGTGCGCGAGATCGATCCGCACGTCGAAATCTTCCGCCGCTTCGGCGGCGAGGTCGAACGCGCCGAGGGCTCGCTGCTGCTGCACAGCAAGGGCCCGCTGCGGCCCATCGACCATTGGCTCGACTACGCGTCGGTCACCACCACCGAGAACTTCGTGATGTGCGCGGCCGCGGCCGACGGCACCTCGACGCTGACCAATGCCGCGTCCGAACCGCACGTGCAGGAGTTCTGCCGCTTCATGACGATGATGGGCGCGCGCATCGAGGGCATCGGCACGTCGCGCGTGACCGTGCATGGCGGCGAGAAGCTCGGCGGGGGCGAGTTCACCTTCGACGAGGACTTCCACGAGATCACGACCTTCCTCGCGCTTGGCGCGATCACCAATGGCGACGTGGTGGTGCGCAACGGCGCGCCGGCGAATTTCCCGCTGATCGATCGGACCTTCGAGAAGTTCGGCGTGCGCATCGTGCACGAGGATGGCTGGTCGCGCGCGGAGCGCTCGGGCCCGCTGCAGGTGCAGACGCCCTTCACCAGCAATGTGCTGACCAAGGTCGAGGCCGCGCCGTGGCCCTATTTCCCGGTCGACCTGCTGCCGATCTTCATCGCGCTGGGCGTGCGGGCGCAGGGCAATGCGATGTTCTGGAACAAGGTCTACGACAGCGCGCTCGGCTGGACCAGCGAGCTGTCGAAGTTCGGCGCGCATGTGTTCTCGTCGGACCCGCACCGCTTGATCACCTTCGGCGGCAACACGCTGGCGCCGGCCGTGGTGGAAAGCCCCTACATCATCCGCGTCGCCATCGCGCTGTTCATGGTGGCCGCCAGCATCGACGGCCGCTCGGAGATCCGCAATGCGGCGCCGATCCGCCGCGCGCATCCACGCTTCGTCGAAAACCTGCGCAGCCTCGGCGTGCAGGTGGAGTGGACCGACGGCGAGTAAGTCGACCGACGAGACGGCCAGCGAGACGGTCGGCAAACCGCCCGCCTTCGCAATGCAATGTGGCGGCCCGCAAGGCCGCCACATTGCCATCGTCCGCCGCTACGTACCGCTAGGTGCCGCTATTTCGCCCAGCGCAGCACCAGCGGATCGAGCCGCCGCGCGATCGCGATCAGTTCCCTGCGCGTTGCCGGATGCATCGGCGGCAGCGGGTGGCGCGGCGCCTCGCAGGCGATCACGCCGCCCTCCTTCATCAGCGCCTTGGCCGCGAGGATGCCCGCCTGCCGGTTCTCGTGGTTGATCAGCGGCAGCCAGCGCTGGTACAGCGTGAAGGCCAGATCGGCATCGCCCCGGCGGTGCGCCTCGATGATCGGCCGGATGCCGTCCGGAAAGCCGCCGCCGGTCATCGCGCCGGTGGCACCGGCCTCCAGGTCGGCCAGCAGCGTGATCGCTTCCTCGCCATCCCACGGCCCTTCCACCGCGTCGCCGCCCAGCCGGATCAGTTCGCGCAGCTTGTTGGCCGCGCCCGGCGTCTCGATCTTGAAGTACGCCACCTGCTCGATCTCGCGCGCCATGCGCGCAAGGAACGGCGCCGACAGCACGGTGCCGCTGGCCGGCGCATCCTGGATCATGATCGGGATGCGGATCGCGTCCGACAGCCGCGCGTAGAACTCGTGGATCTGCGCCTCCGGCACGCGGAACGTCGCGCCATGGTAGGGCGGCATCACCATCACCATTGCGGCGCCCATCTGCTGCGCGCGCCGGCTGCGCGCGATGCAGACGCCCGTACTGTAGTGCGTGGTGGTGACGATCACCGGCACCCTGCCGCGCACATGCTCCAGCACGGTGCGCGTCAGCACCTCGCGCTCGTCGTCCGACAGCGCGAATTGCTCCGAGAAATTGGCCAGGACGCACAGGCCGTCGGCGCCGGCGTCGATCATGAAGTCGACCGCGCGCTTCTGGCTGGGCAGATCGAGCTCGCCGGTTTCGGTAAAGGTGGTCGGCACCACCGGAAAGATGCCGCGGTAGCGCGGCGAGGCGTAGGTGTAAGACATATGCAGGACTTGCCGTATCAGCGCGGCGTGCGCGGCTCGAGCGCAGCGCGTACCACGAAGGTCATGACCACCGCGAACACCAGCATCGCGGCGAGGAAATAGAGGCCGGCGGCGAGGCTTCCGGTCGCGTCCTTGATCAGGCCGATGCCGTAGGGACCGAGATAGCCGCCCAGATTGGCCAGCGAATTGATGGTGGCGATGCCGACCGCGGCGCTGGCGCCGGTCAGGAACTGCCCCGGCAGCGCCCACACCACCGCCTGGATCGAATAGATCGAGAAGGCCGTCAGGCAGATCAACAGGAACTGCAGCGCGGGCGTCTGCACCCAGGCGCTCGCCGCCATCGTCAGCGCGGCCGCGCTCGACACCACCACGATGTGCCAGTAGCGCTCGCCCTTGCGGTCCGAATGGCGCGGCACCAGATACAGGCCGACCACCGCGAACAGATACGGCACCGCCGACAGCAGGCCGGTACTCGCATCGGTGACGCCGAACTGCTTGATGATGGTCGGCAACCACAGCGACAGCCCGTAGATGCTCAGCGGAAACGGCAGGAACAGCAGCGACAGCAGCAGCACGCGCTTGTCCTTCAGCGCCTTCAGCGGGTTGCCGTGCGACTTCAGCGCGAAGGTCTTCTGGTCTGCGGCGAGTTCGCGCTCGATCCAGGCACGATCGCGTGCCGACAGCCATTTCGCGTCCGCCGGGGACTCCGGCACCAGCCGCAGCGTCGGCAGGCACAGCAGCACCGCAGGCAGGCCGCTGACGACGAACAGCGTCTGCCAGTTCGACATGCCGAACAGCCCCGGCGTCGACAGCACCCAGCCGGCGATCGGGCCGGTAATGATCAGCGCGATCGGCTGCGCCAGCACCAGCAGGCCGATGATGCGGGCGCGATGCCGCATCGGGAACCACTTGGTCAGGAAGTACAGGATGCCGGGATAGAGCCCCGCCTCGGCCGCGCCCAGCAGAAAGCGCAGCACGTAGAAGGTGGTGGCGTTGTGGATCAGCGCCATCGCCATCGTGATCAGGCCCCAGGTCAGCAGGATGCGCGCGAACCAGCGGCGCGCGCCGAAGCGCTCCAGCGCCAGATTGCTCGGCACCTCGCACAGGAAATAGCCGATGAAGAACAGCCCGGCGCCGAGACCGTAGGCGGCATCGCTGATGCCGACCGCGGCGTTCATATGCAGCTTGGCGAAGCCGACCACCGAGCGGTCGATGTAGGCGACGACGTAGATCAGCGCGAGGAACGGAATCAGCTTGCGGGTCAGCATGCCGATGATGCGGGACTCTTCCGCGGGAGCGGCGTCGGCGGGGTCGTGCGGCAGCGGCACGGGCTGCGGTACGGGCTGGTCCAGCCCGGCCGTGGAATGGCTGTTCATATGGGTCTCCTCACATTGTTCTGCATGTTGTGAATATCGGGATGGGCCTCGATGCGCAGGGGTCAGGCCGGCGTGGCCACCGCCTCCACCTTGCCGCCGACGCGGCGCCGCAGCCCGAGCGGATTGCCGTCGCGCAAGGCGTCGGGCAGCAGCGCATCGGGCAGGTTCTGATAGCAGACAGGACGCAGGAAGCGTTCGATCGCGGCGGTGCCGACCGAGGTGCTGCGCCCGTCCGATGTCGCCGGAAACGGCCCGCCATGGACCATCGCATCGCAGACCTCGACGCCGGTCGGAAAGCCGTTCGCCAGGATGCGGCCGGCCTTGCGCTCGAGCACCGGCAGCAGCGCACGGGCGGCGTCGTGGTCCGCGTCGTCCAGATGCAGCGTCGCGGTCAGCTGCCCTTCGCCCTGCTCCAGCACCCGGCGCAGCTGGTCGGCGTCCTCGCATTCGACCAGCACGCTGCACGGGCCGAAGCATTCCTCGGCGAGGGCCGCGTCGGCCATCAGATCGGCGGCGTGCACTCGGAACAGGCTCGCGGTGGCACGGCCCGCGACGTTGGCGCCTTGCGCCACGGTGGTGACCGCCGGATGCGACGACAGGCGTTCGATGCCTTCGGCATAGGCACGCGCGATACCGGCGGTCAGCATCACACCGGCGGGCACCGCGGCGATCGCGCTGGCCGCCGCGGCGACGAAGCGCTCGAACGCTTCGCCGCCGACCGCCAGCACGAGACCCGGATTGGTGCAGAACTGACCGCAGCCCAGCGTCACCGAGGCGACGAAGTCGCGCGCCAGCGCTTCGCCGCGGCATGCCAGGGCGGCAGGCAGCAGGATATTCGGATTGACGCTGCTCATCTCGGCATACACCGGAATGGGTGCGGGCCGCGCCGCGGCGATCGCCATCAGCGCGAGGCCGCCGCGCCGCGAGCCGGTGAAGCCGACCGCCTGGATGGCCGGATGCGCGACCAATGCCGCGCCGACCGCATGGCCGGCATCGAACAGCAGCGAGAACACGCCTTCGGGCAGGCCCGCCGCGGCCACCGCCTGCTGCACCGCGCGGCCGACCAGTTCCGAGGTGCCCGGATGCGCGGGATGGGCCTTGACCACCACGGGGCAGCCCGCCGCCAGCGCCGAAGCGGTATCGCCGCCGGCGACCGAGAAAGCCAGCGGGAAATTGCTGGCGCCGAACACCGCCACGGGGCCGACGCCGATGCGC
This sequence comes from Cupriavidus sp. H18C1, assembly GCF_049311595.1. Lineage (NCBI taxonomy): Bacteria > Pseudomonadati > Pseudomonadota > Betaproteobacteria > Burkholderiales > Burkholderiaceae > Cupriavidus > Cupriavidus sp. H18C1. Next base: position 1,340,012 of record NZ_CP186009.1, on the reverse strand, counting down.
CGCAGCCGCAGATCGGTGCGCGGCGGCTGCCGCTCGGGCAGGGCCGGTTCGATGCGGGCATCCCAAGCGTCGCCGCTGCGCACCAGCGCCGCGAACATGCGCAATTGGCCGGTGGTGCGGGCGCGCTCGCCCTCGAGCCGGGCGCGCGCCAGGCCGGTTTCGTCCATCGCGCGCAGGATCAGCGCATCGCCGATGGCGTCGATGCGCGCCGCGATATCGTCGAGAAACGCGGCGCGCGTCTCGTCGGGCAGCGTACGGTAGGCGTCGAAGGCCTGCTCGGCCCGGACGCAGGCCCGGTCCACCTCGGCGCTCGAGGCGCCATGGAAAACGGGTTCGGCGATGATCTCGCCGCTGGCCGCATGGACCGCGTGGAAGGCCCCGCCGCCGCCGCGGCGCGCGGTGGCGCCGATCAGTTGATGGCCGGTCAATGGCATGTCGTGTGCTCCTGGTTGCCGTTCATCGGTTGCCGTGCATGCGTTGCCGTGCATGCGTTGCCGTGCCATGCACGCTCAATGCGAGTGGCGTGGCACATCGGCACCACGGCAGCCCACCAGGAAATCGAGATCGCAGCCCTGGTCGGCCTGCAGCACGTGGTCGACATAGAGCCGTTGATAGCCGCCCTCTCCCGCGCGGCCCTCGGGCTGCGGCGGTCGGAACATCTCCATGCGGTCGGCCAGCTCCTCGGTCGAGATGTCCAGATGCAGCGTGCCGGCCTCGCAGTCGAGCTCGATCCAGTCGCCGTCCCGCACCGCCGCCAGCGGACCGCCCGCCGCGGCCTCCGGCGCGACGTGCAGCACCACGGTGCCGTAGGCCGTGCCGCTCATGCGCGCATCGGAGATCCGCACCATGTCCTTGACGCCCTGCCGCAGCAGCTTCGGCGGCAGGCCCATGTTGCCGACCTCGGCCATGCCGGGGTATCCCTTGGGCCCGCAGTTCTTCATCACCAGCACCGAGCTGGCATCGACCTCGAGCGATTCGTCGACGATGCGGGCCTTGTAGTGCTCCAGGTTTTCGAACACCACCGCGCGGCCGCGGTGCTTGAGCAGCGAAGGCGTGGCCGCCGAGGGCTTGAGGACCGCGCCGCGCGGGGCCAGGTTGCCGCGCAGCACGCGGATGCTGCCGTCCGCAATCAGCGGACGATCGAGCGGGCGGATCACCTCGTCGTTGAAGTTCGGTGCGTCCCTGACGTTGTCCCACAGCGTCCGGCCGTTGACGGTCAGCGCGCCCGGATGCGGCAGCAGGCCACCCTCGCCGAGCCGGCGCAGCACCGCGGGCAGGCCGCCGGCGTAGTAGAACTCCTCCATCAGGAAGCGTCCCGACGGCATCAGGTCGACGATGGTGGGGGGTATCGCGGCCGATGCGGGTCCAGTCCTCCAGTTCGAGCGGCACGCCGATGCGGCCGGCGATCGCCTTCAGGTGGATCACGGCGTTGGTGGAACCGCCGATCGCGGCATTGGTGCGGATCGCGTTCTCGAAGGCCTCGCGCGTCAGGATCTTCGACAGGCACAGCCCTTCTCGGGCCATCTCGACGATGCGGATGCCGGACATGTGGGCCAGCACGTAGCGGCGCGCATCGACCGCGGGAATCGCCGCGTTGTGCGGCAGCGTGGTGCCTAGCGCCTCGGCCATGCAGGCCATCGTCGAGGCGGTGCCCATCGTGTTGCAGGTGCCGGCCGAGCGCGACATGCCGGCCTCGGCCGACAGGAAATGATGCAGGTCGATCTCGCCCGCCTTCAGCGATTCGTGCAGCTGCCAGACCGCGGTGCCCGAGCCGATGTCCTTGCCGTCGAGCTTGCCGTTGAGCATCGGCCCGCCGCTGACTACGATCGCCGGCACATCGCAGCTGGCCGCGCCCATCAGCAGCGCCGGCGTGGTCTTGTCGCAGCCGGCCAGCAGCACGACGGCATCGACCGGATTGCCGCGAATCGCTTCCTCGACGTCCATCGCGGCCAGGTTGCGCGTCAGCATCGCGGTCGGCCGCAGATTCGATTCGCCATTCGAGAACACCGGGAATTCGACCGGAAAGCCGCCGGCTTCATGGACGCCGCGCTTGACGTGCTCGGCCAGCTTGCGGAAATGCGCGTTGCACGGCGTCAATTCCGACCACGTATTGCAAATGCCGATGATCGGCCGGCCATCGAATTCATGATTGGGAATGCCCTGGTTTTTCATCCAGCTGCGGTACATGAAGCCGTTCTTGTCGGCGGTGCCGAACCATTGGGCGGAGCGGAGCTTGGGTTTTGAATCCGGCATGGAAATTCCTGAATGCGGCGGGACGAACGCCGGCCCGCGGCATCAGCCGCGCGGCGGGGACGTCATCGGGATTTGGGGGCAGCTGAGGGTGTCTCCTGGCTGCGTCGCGCCTTGGGCGATCGGTTTTGTTTTCGACAGGCGGCAGTGTACAAACCGATCGGATATCCTTCTAATGAAAAATCGCGCCATTGCGATATCGAATCAGATATCCGTGTTAACCCGATGCCGACTTCCCCGCCCTGGTACATCCGCGCCCGCCTGAAAACCCGCCAATTGCTGCTGCTGGTGGCATTGGCCGAGGAAGGCAATATTCATCGCGCCGCGGCGGTCCTGAACATGACGCAGCCCGCCGCATCGAAGCTGCTGCGCGAACTCGAGGACATGCTGGGCGTGCCGTTGTTCGAACGGCTGCCGCGCGGCATGCGGCCCACGCTGTATGGCGACGCGATGATCCGCCACGCACGGGCCGTGGTCGGCAGCCTCGATCAGGCGCAAGAGGAAGTGATGGGCCTGCGCGCGGGCCGCCTCGGCCATGTCGCGGTCGGCGCGATCACCTCGCCCGCGGTCAAGCTGCTGCCGCCCGCGGTGGCCGAGCTCAAGCGCGACAACCCCGGGCTGCGGGTCTCGCTGGAAATCGAGAACAGCAACGTGCTGCTGGAGCGCCTGGCGCAGGACAAGCTCGATCTGGTGGTGGCCCGGCTGTTCGCCGAGCACGACAAGCTGCAACTGCGCTACGAACCGCTGGCCGGCGAGCCGGTCTGCGTGGTGGCGCGCTGCGGCCATCCGCTGCTGGACACGCCGGCACTGTCGCTGGCCGATCTGGAACCGGCCACGTGGATCGTGCCGCCGGCCGGCAGCGTGCTGCGCCATCGCTTCGATCTGATGTTCCAGCGCGCCAGCCTGGTGCCGCCGACCAATGTGGTCGAGACCGCCGCGCTGCTGTTCGTCACGCAGATGATCGAGCAGAGCGACATGCTGGCGGTACTGGCCGCCGATGTCGCCGAGTACTATGCGCGCCACGGCATGGTGGCCATCCTGCCGCTGGACGTTCCCTGCCATATGGACGACTTCGGCATCATCACGCGCACCGACCGGCTGCTGTCGCCGGCCGCCACGCTGATGGTGGAGGCGCTGCGGGCCGCTGGCCGCGTGGTCTATGCCGACGCGAATGCCAATGTCAATCCCAATGTCAATGCCAATGGCCACGCCGCCCGCGACCGGCATTGACCCCTGATCCATTTCGACGCGCGAAGACATGGCACGACACCGTCACGCAATGGAGCTGCCCTCCATCGGCAAGCTGGACCGGTCCGCCGGACAGCTCGGCAGACAGCTGTCGCGGCTGCTGCGCGAGGCGATCCGCCGAGGAGAACTGAAACCGGGCGAGCTGCTGCCATCGACGCGCCATCTGGCGAGCTCGCTGGGCGTGTCGCGCGGGACCGTGCTGGAGGCGTTCGAGCAGCTGATTGCCGAGGGCTATCTCGAAGCCCAGGCCGGCGCCGGCACCAGGGTCGCGACAGCGTTATCCGATGTACCGCAGCGCCGCATGCCGGCCCGCCATGCCGATGCGCCGGCGGCCCCCGTGCGATTGAGCACGCGGGCCGCGGCCTTTGCCGACCTCGCGCGGCAATTCGCGCCGCTGCCGCCCGTGCCCTTTGCGGTTTCGGTGCCGGTGGGCCCCACCGCGCCCGACGACGTATGGCGCCGGCTGGGCAATCGCACGCGAGCGCTGCGTGCGGCCGCGCCCTCCGGTTACGACGACCCCCAAGGCGTGCCGGCGCTCCGCTGCGCGATTGCCGACTACGTGCGCCGGTCCCGCTCGGTCCATTGCACGCCGGAGCAGGTGGTCGTCACCTCCGGCACGCAGCAGGGCCTCTACCTGTCGTGCCAGGTGCTGCTCGACGCCGATGACCTCGCGTGGGTCGAAGATCCAGCCTACCGCGGCATCACCGGCATCCTGGAGAGCACGGGACACCGGCGCGGCATGGTCCGCGTACCGGTCGACGAGGCCGGCATGGACGTCGAGGCGGGCCGCGCGATGGCCGAGCGCGCGCGCGTGGCCTTCGTCACGCCCTCGCATCAATATCCGCTGGGCATGCCGCTGACCATGGCGAGACGAAACGCGCTGCTGGCCTGGGCGCGCGCCAACGGCTCCTGGATCGTCGAGGACGACTACGACAGCGAATTGCGCTACGTCGGCCACCCCTTCCCCCTCGCTGCAGGGGCTCGCCCCCGACCGCGTGGTCTATCTGGGCACCTTCAGCAAGATCCTCTTCCCTTCGCTGCGGCTCGGCTATGCCATCGTTCCGCAGGCACTGGTGCCGGCGTTCTGCGGCGCCCGCGTCCTGATCGACCGGCATTCGCCCAGCGCCGACCAGCATGTGCTGGCGGCATTCATCGACGAAGGACACCTCGACCGGCATATCCGCCGAGTCCGGCTGGTCTATGCGGACCGGCGCCAGCATCTGATCGCGGCAATCGCGCGCTGGATACCGCCCGGGCTGGCCTGGCTCCAGCCCGGGGACCAGGGCATGCACCTGGTGCTGTGGCTTGCCGCAGGGTGGGACGACCAGTGGATTGCCTCGCTCGCGATGGAGGCGGGCGTGGCGGTCAGGCCGGTGTCGCCGATGTACTCCAGCCGAAACGCGCGCCCGGGCCTGGTGCTCGGACTCGGCGGCTACACCGACGAGCAGATCGACGCGGCGGTGAAGAAGCTGTCGAAGGTGCTTGGGTCCGCCGCCCGGACCAGGGGCGTATCCCGGGCCGGCTGAAAAAAGAAACACCCGGCGAAGGCTTGGGCGGACTCCCTGGGATCAGCCATTACCCCGAATACTGGTCCATTCGAATACCTCCAGAATGGCTCTTTCTTCCGGCCGGCTACGGGCCGATCATGGAGCATGGACGAGGTCCACCGGTGAGGTCCACCCCCGAGGTCGCCCGCTGAGGCCCGTCCGTCGCCACGCCAGTCCTTTCCGCTATTCGAAACCAGTTCGAGACCATGTACATCCCCTCCCATTTCGAAGTGCAGGACGTCGACGCGCTGCACCGCCTGATTCGTGAGTATCCGTTCGCGATGCTGGTCACGTATGGCGCGGATGGCCTGGACGCCAACCATCTGCCGTTCGAGCTCGACCTGTCCACCGGCCGGAACGGCACGCTGCGCGCCCATGTCGCCCGGGCGAATCCGGTATGGCAGGACGTGCGGAACGGCGACGAGGTGATGGTCGTGTTCCGCGCCGAGGATGGGTACATCACGCCGACGTGGTTTCCGAGCAAGCACGAGACCCACAAGCAGGTGCCGACGTGGAACTACCGGGTGGTCCATGCCCACGGCAGGATCACGATCCGCGATGAGGAACGGTATGTCAGGGGCGTGGTGGCGCGCCTGACCCGCACGCACGAGGCCTCGCGGCCGCAGCCGTGGAAGATGACAGACGCGCCGGCCGACTACATCGATACGATGCTGAAGGCGATCGTCGGCATCGAGATCGACATCACGCGGCTGGTCGGCAAGTTCAAGCTGAGCCAGAATCGCGAACTGCGGGACAAGGTCAGCGCGGCCGAGGCACTCAAGCAGCAAGGCGACGTCGCGCTCGGCCAGGCGATGCTCGATGCCATCGCGGAGCCCAGGGACCGCGACACCCAATAACGGCCATGGAGCCAGGCGGATCCCGGCTGGCGCGGCGAACTCGACGGAGAAACGGCATGGATCCGGTCACCGGGCCGCGCAACGACGCGGCGCACACATCGGCCCACATATCCACGCATGCATTGAACAACATCGCCCCCCCTCGACTACCGCAAATTCCGCGCACTGGACCTGAACCTGCTGGTCGCCTTCGATGCGCTGGCGAGCCAGCGTTCGGTCAGCGGCGCGGCCCGGCAGCTGTTTCTCGGCCAGCCGGCCGTCAGCCATATGCTGGCGCGCTTACGGCGGCTGTTCGACGACCCGCTGTTCGTGCGCGGCGCCAGGGGCATGGAGCCCACCGCCAAGGCCGCGGCGCTGATCGAACCGGTACGCGCGCTGCTGAACGATGCCTATGGACTGGTTCGACCCGCCGGCGAGTTCGACCCCTCGACGGCGCAGGCGCGCCTGCGCATCGCGCTGCCGGAACCGCTGGAGGCCATGCTGCTGCCGGTGCTGTGCGCCGCGCTGGCGCGCGAAGCGCCGTCGATCCGGGTGGTGTCGCGCGCCCTGACGGCGGACCGCATGCCGGACGCCCTCGACGCCCGCGAGATCGATATGGCGGTCACCGGCGTGCCGCTCGCGACGAAGGACTGGCATCGCATCGCGGACCTGCATCGTTGCCATCTGGTCTGTGCCCATGCGCCCGCGCAACTGCCACTGCCGGCCAGCGTCGGCGCCGGCGAATTGCGCGCGCTGCAGGCGATCGGCCTGTCGCATGCGATCGCACTCGGCTCGGGAGGCAACGCCTTTCTCGGCCAGTTGCAGCACACCGGCGCGATGCCCACCGAAGTGGAGAGCCTGCTGACGCTGAGCCGGCTGCTGCAGGCCGCCCCGGTGGTCGCGGTGCTGCCCGCCGTCGTCGCGCCGCTGATCGTGCGCGAAGGCACGCTGGCCTGTGTGCCGGTGCGCGGCACCGAGGACACCGTCACGATCGGTCTGCACTGGCACAGCCGTGCCGACGGCGATCCTGTGCATCGCTATGTGCGCCAGCACCTCGTCGACGCCTTTGCCGCGATGCTGGCGCCGCCGGAAGACTGACGGTGCCAAACGCCCGCCGCGGCGGGCACGTCCCCATCGAAACGCCGCATGGGGGGCATCGAATCGTTCGATTTCCCCTGCGTGAGCGCCCTGCCTATAGTCGTGCCACTTCCACCACGAGGCGGCATGCAACGATGCCGGGCCCACGATGACGTTTCGGTTCTACCCCAGTTCGATCGCGCTCGCGATCGCCGCGGCCGCACTGTCCGGCTGCGCCACCAGGCAGGACGACGGCGGCAACGGCGCCGCCACGACGTCCACACCGGCGCCCGCGCCGATCGGCATGAGCCTGAGCGATATCAATCACCGGCATCCGATGCTCGATGACGGGCCGCGGCCCCGGCGCGGCGTCCGCCTGAACGATCCCTTCGTCGATCGCTAGGCCGCGCGGAGTCAATGGCATGGCGACCCAGGCAAAGGTTCCGGGCCCTTCCCGACGGCCATCGTGGCGCTTGGCGCAACGCCCATCGCGGCGAACGATGCTGGCCTCGCTGGCGATCGCCGGCGCGCTGCTGGCCGGCTACGGTGGCTATCGCTGGTGGCAGCACCGCGCGCACACGGTGACCAGCAACAACGCCTATGTCCGCGCCGACGTCACGGCGGTGGCGCCGCGCGTGGCCGGCTATGTGCGCGCGGTCGCGGTCGACGACAACCAGCCGGTGCGCGCGGGCGACGTGCTGTTCCGCATCGACGATGCCGACTATCTGGCGCGCGTCAGCCAGGCCGAGGCCGATGTGCGCGCACGCCGAGCCGCGCTGGGCACGCTCGAGCGCCAGCATCGGCTGCAGCAGGCGCAGATCCGGCAGGCGCAAGCGACGCTGCGCATCCGCCAGTCGGCCACGCACCGCGCGGCGCTCGATCATCGGCGCCACGCCCAGCTGCTGGAGGTCCACGCCAGCAGCCGCCAGACCTATGAGCTGGCGCGCGCCGAGGCCGAACAGGCGGCGGCCGCCGAGCAAGGCGCGCTGGCCCAGCTCGATGCCGAGCGGCGCCGTCTGGATGTGATCGCGGCGCAGGTCGACGAGGCCAGGGCCGCCGAAGCGGCCGCACAGGCACGGCTGGAGCTGGCGCGCATCGACCTCGGCAATACCGTGGTGCGTGCGCCGGTCCACGGCGTGGTCGGCAATCGGCAGATTCGCGTCGGGCGCTACGTGCAGCCCGGCACGCCGGCGCTGGCGCTGGTGCCGGTCGAGGCGTCCTGGGTCGTCGCCAACCTGAAGGAGACCGAGCTGCATCGCGTCCGCGTCGGCAGCCCGGTACGGATCGAGCTCGACAGCTATCCCGGCGTGCCGATCGACGGCACGGTCGCCAGCGTGTCGCCGGGCAGCGGCGCGCAGTTCGCGCTGCTGCCGCCGGACAACGCCACCGGAAACTTCACGAAGATCGTGCAGCACGTGCCGGTCAAGATCGTGCCGGCGCGCGGCGGTCCGCTGCACGGCAAGCTGGTGCCGGGGCTGTCGGCGGTGGTGTCGATCGATACGCGATCCGGCGCAGCGGCCCCTGCTGCCCCTGCTGCCCCTGCTGCCCCTGCTGCCCCTGCTGCCCCTGCTGCCCCTGCTGCCCCGGTGGCGCCGGTCGCACGGCAAGCCGCGCAGGGCCTACCGCAGGGACTCGTGCAGCAACTCGCGCAGGCCCAATGATGGACCGGCGCTTTGCGACGCTGCTGGCGGCGGTGACGCTGCTCGCCCTGACCGACGCCATCAACGGCACGCTGATGATGGTCAATCGCGCGCATTTCGCCGGCGGGCTGCATGCGACGCTGGACGAGGCGGCATGGCTCAACATCCTGTACTTCGCGGCGAAGCTGGCGGGGTTCGTCATTGCGGCCGCGGTCGCGCGCGGCCTCGGCGAGGCGGCGGTGCTGCGGTGGGCCGGCGTGCTGCTGGTGGCCTCGACCGCGGCCGCATCGCTGCCGCTCGATCTGGCGATGCTCGGCGCCTGCCGCTTCGTGCAGGGCGCCAGCGCCGCGCTGGTGCTCGCCACCGCGCAGGCGCTGCTGTTTCGCGATGCGCCGCCGAGCTGGGTGCCGCTGAGCCAGGCGGTGTTCGCGCTGGCGACCGTGATGGCGCCGACCACGCTGGCACCGCTGGCGCAGGGATGGGTCACCGATCATGGGTCCTGGCGCCTGGTGTTCCTGGCGGGTGTGCCATTCGGGCTGGCGGGGATCGGGCTGGCGCTGTTGGCGCTCCGTAGCGAGCCGGTTGACCAACGTGGCGACGCGGAAAGCTCGGGGCTACCGCACGCGCTCGATCCGATCGGTATCGCGCTGCTGACCGTCGCGTCGATCGCCACGGTATTCGTGCTGCAGGAAGGCAATCGCCACGACTGGCTGCACGCGCCACCGATCGTGCAGGCCGGCCTGCTGGCCGGGGCGACCCTGTTGCTGACGGCATGGCGCCAGCGCCGGCGCGATGGCGCGCGCTGGCTGCAGGCGCGGCTGTTCCGCGATCCGCATTTCGCCTTCGGCTTCTGCGTCAGCTTCGTGGCCGGCTTCGCGCTGTTCGGCAGCGCCTTCCTGCTGCCCGCCTTCGCGCTCAACGTGCTGCGGCTCAGCCCAACGCACGCGGGCGATCTGCTGGTATCGAGCGCCGCCACCGCGTCGCTGGGCCTGCTGCTGGGCGGCGCGCTGGCGCAGTACACGCGGGTGGCGCCATTCAAGCTGATTCCGCTCGGCATCGTGCTGTTCATGCTGGCGATGGGCATGCTGTCGTATGCCACCGCGTACAGCGGCCTGCCCGACATGACCGCGCCGCTGCTGATCCGCGGCTTCGGCCTCGGGCTGATGTTCCTGTCGCTGACGCTGGTCACGCTGGCCGGGCTGCCGGCGGCGCTGGCCTGCCAGGGCGCCGCGCTGTTCAACTTCGGCCGGCAATTCGGCGGGCTGATCGGCATCGCCTTCCTGCAGACGTATCTGCATCATCGCCACGGGGCCGCCCGCACCGCGCTGGTCCAGACGCTGCCGGTCGGCATGGAGGCGCCGCTGGCCCCGGGATCGATGGAAACGCCGCTGCGGCAGGCACTGTCGCACGCCGATCCCGCCGTGGCGATCGCCGCGACGCTGGAACCGCTGCTGGATCGGCAGGCGGGCGCCCTCGCCTTCAACGCCGGCTTCCTGTCGCTGGCGCTGCTGTTTGTCGTGGCGATCCCCGTGCTGCTGGCGATCAAGGTGGCGCTGGGCCGCTACGCCAGCCACGCCGCCGGGCGCACCACCGCACACTGAGCGCGGCGGGGATCGGCGGACGCGTGCCGGCGCCGAAGGTGCGCGTGCCGATCGACTATCTGGCGATGCATCTGGGCACGCAGCAGGTAGGCCCGGCAGTGGTGGCCGCCAGGCCAAGACGCAAGGCAGCGAATCAGCCGGCCTCGCGCTGAGTCGGCCTCAACCCATCGGCGGCCCACGCGTCGATCATGAAGTCGTCTTCCCGATAGCGGCCCGTGCGCGCGAAGCCGGTTTCCTGCTCGAGGATGCGATGCACCTCGGGCGCGGGGCACGCCTGCTCGTCGAACGGATGACGCCAGTGGCAGGCCAGCAGCAGCCCGTCGGGCTCCATCGACTCGCGTACCCGTCGCGCGAGCAAGGCAACCTGATCCGGCGCCAGGTAGTAGCAGAACTCGCTGAGCACCACCAGATCGAAGCGCTGCCGCGGCCATTCCGCTGGCACCCTGATCGCTTCCACGCGCACGTGCGGGGCGTGGCCGGCACGCGCGGCCGCGGCCTGGACCGCGCGCGCGTGCCGGTCGGCCGCCAGCAGCGCTTCGCAGCGCGGCGCCAGCGCGGCCGTCATTTCGCCATTGGCGCAGCCGGGCTCGAAGGCCGAGCGATAGCGCGGCCGATCGAGCATCGCCAGCAGCAGCGCGCGCTTGCGCGCCTCGAACCAGCGCGTGCGGTAATGCCAGGGATCGTCGCCGTTGGCGTAGACGGCGTCGAAGTAGGCGTCGGGGGTCGGCTCGCCGGCGCTCATGCCTGCGCCTCGTACCGGCGGCGCAGTTCGCGCTTGAGCAGCTTGCCGCTGGGATTCTTCGGCAGCGCATCGGCGAAGATCACGCGCTTGGGCACCTTGAAATGCGCCATGCCTGCCTTGCAGAAGTCGATCACCTGCTGCTCGGACAGCGATTGCCCTTCCTTGAGCACGATCACCGCGGTCACCGCCTCGACCCAGTAGGGATCCGGCAGGCCGATCACCGCGACCTCGGACACTTCGGGAATGCGGAAGATCATTTCCTCCACTTCGCGGCTGGCCACGTTCTCGCCGCCGCTCTTGATCATGTCCTTCTTGCGGTCGACGATCGTGATATAGCCCTCCCTCGTCGCGCACGGCCAGGTCGCCGCTATGGAACCAGCCGCCGCGGAAGGCCTCCGCCGTGCGTTCGGGATCGTTGTAGTAGCCGTCCAGCAGTTGCGGCGAGCGGTGGACGATCTCGCCGATCTCGCCCGTCGCGACATCGCGCATCTCGTCGTCGACGATGCGCGTCTCGACATTGAGCGCCGGCTTGCCGGCCGAGCCGGCCTTGCGCAGCTGGTCGTCCGGATGCAGCACGGTCGCCAGCGGCGCGATCTCGGTCTGGCCGTAGAAGTTCCACAGCCGCACGCCCGGCATGCGGCGCTGCATTTCCTTCAGCACCTCGACCGGCATGATCGACGCCCCGTAGTAACCCTTGGCCAGCGACCCGAGGTCCGCGCCTTCGAACAGCGGCGAGCGCAGCAGCGCGATCCAGATCGACGGCGGCGCGAAGAACGCATTGACGCGATGGCGCGCGATCAGCGGCAGGATCACGTCGGGCCGCGGCTGGCCCGTGATGATGTTGGTCGCCCCGAGATACACCGCGGGGCCGAGGAACACATCGAGCTGCGCGCAGTGATACAGCGGCAGCGCGTGCAGCACCACGTCGTCGGCCTGCATATTGCCCTCGACGATGCAGGTCACGTACTCCCACAGCACCGCCTCGTGGCTCAGCATCGCGCCCTTGGGCAGCGACTCGGTACCGCTGGTGTAGATGATCTGCAGCAGCGCACGCGGATCGATGGGCGCGATGTCGGGCACCGGCGCGCTGGCCATCAGCAGGTCGTCGAAGCGCAGCATGCCTTCGGGCGCGCCGTCGGCCTGGTCCTCCGAGGGCAGCCAGATCTGCAGGCCGATCTGCACGCCATCGGCCGTGCCCTGCTCGACCGCGGCGACGGCCAGCGCCTCGAAGCCCGCGCCTACCAGCAGCGTGCGCGCGCCCGAGCTGCGCAGGATGTAGGCGACCTCGCCGGCATTGAGCATGAAATTGATCGGCACCAGCACCGCGCCCATGCGGGCCAGCGCGAAGCGCATCGCCGCGAAGGCGTGCGAATTGCGCGACAGGATGGCGACGCGGTCGCCGGCGGCGATGCCCTGCTGCGACAGCGCGGCGACCAGCCGGTCGCAGATCTGGTCGAAATCGCGGTAGCTCCACTGCACGTCGCCGCAGACGATGGCGGTCTTGTCGGGCGTGCGCTGCGCCGAGCGCCGCAGGATGTCTCCCACGCCATGCTGATGCGCGCGGCGGATCGCCGCCTGCTGGTCTAGCGTCATGCTGCTGTCTCCTGTGCCTGTTGTTGTGCGCGTCCTGTGCGCGTCTTGTGCGCATTCTGTGCTCGTTCCGAGCTCGTTCCATGCATCCTGCTCGCGGCGGACCGCTGCGGGGAACATCGGCCGCCGGCCGCGTCAGGCTAGCAGCATTCGCGCGGCGGCGCATCCCCCCTGGGCCCGGTGCGGACGGTGCTACCATCGCCGGATCGCATGCCACCCCGCCAGTCCCCCCATGTCCACGTCAGCCCGTCGTCCGGATCCCTTCGTCGACCATCTGCTCGAACTGATGGCGCCACTGGCCGCGCGCATCGGGCCGATCGCCGCGAAGCGGATGTTCGGCGGGCATGGCCTGTACTACGACGGGCTGATGTTCGGGCTGGTGACCGATGGCCGCTGCTATCTGAAGGCCGACGCGGTCACGCTGCCGCGATTCGAGGCGCAAGGCTGCGAGCCCTTCAGCTATCGGAGCCGCGACAAGGAGGTGGTGATGCGGCACTACCTGAGCCTGCCGGCCCAGTGCCTGGAGTCACCCGGCGAGATGGAGCCCTGGGCGCGCGAGGCGGTGGAGGCCACGCTGCGGCTGGCGAACGCGGCGCCGGCCGGGCGCAAGCCCGCTGCGAAAAAAGCGGCACCGACGAAGGCAGCACCGAAGAACGCGGCAGCGAAGACGGTCACAGCGAAGAAGGCGGCGGCGAAGAAGGATGCCGTCCAGCCCCAGCACCAGCCGCGGCGCAAGGCGCGGGGATAGCCCCCGTCAGATCTCGTCGATCGCGGTGGACGCGGCCGGCTTGCCCGCCTCCTGCTCCAGCGAGAAACGGTCGCGCGTGGTCACGTAGAAGCTCGCGCCGAAACGGCCGACCGGAAAATAGTCCTGCAGCCTGACGCGCCAGCGTTCGGTGTCGATCAGGCCGTCTCGCGCGTGCAGCCGCAGCACGCGGCCGATGAAGATCTGGCGGCTCTCGGTCTCCAGCGTCTCCCACAGCCGGCATTCGAACGCGACCGGCGCCTCGGCGATGCGCGGCGGCGCGATGCGCGTGCTGGGCGCCGCCGTCAGGCCCACGTGCGCCAGCTCGCTGACATCCGGCGGCAGCCGCTCGCCGCAGCGGTGCATCCGTTCGGCCATGGCCTCGTCGCACAGATGCACGACAAATTCCCCGGACCGCACGATATTGGCCGCGGTGTCCTTCAGCGCGCCATCGGCCAGGCGGTTGACGCTGATCATCACGATCGGCGGCTCCTCGCCCAGCATATTGAACATCGAGAATGGCGCGGCATTGGCGGTGCCGTCCGCTCCCAGCGTGGTCACCAGGGCGATCGGCCGCGGCACGATCAGGCTGGCCATCAGCTTGTAGCGCTGATACTCGGTAATGGTGTCGAAATCGATTTCCATGTTGGCGCGATCGCCTCGTTCAAGTCGTGTCACAGGCCGAGCAGCTGGGCCAGGCTCTTCTCGCCCTGCATGCGCGAGGTCTCGATGCGCTGCTCCAGCTCGCGCAGATGTGCGTCCATCCGGTCGATCGCACCGGCCGCGTCGCGCTTCTCGATGCAATCGACGATCGCCGCGTGCTCGTCGTGCTCGCATGGCGCATGGCCGGGCGGCTCGTACAGGCCGACGATCAGCGAGCAGCGCGATACCAGCTCGGTCAGATAGCGCTGCAGCACCGGGTTGCGTGCCAGCGCGGCGATGCGCAGATGAAAGCCGCTCGCCAGGCGGGCCCACGACGGCTGGTCGAAACGATGCATGGCCTCGTGCTCCTCGGCCAGCTGACGGCGCAGGTCGCGCAGGTCGGCCGCGGTGGCGCGCGCCACCGCCATCTCGACCAGCACGCGTTCGAGCGCGCGCCGTGCCTCGAAGATCTGGCCGGTTTCCTCCGGCGTCGGCTCGGCAATGACCGCGCCCTTGTTGGGCCGCAGCGCCACGATGCCGTCGTGCGCGAGCTTCTCCAGCACGCGCCGCACCACCGCGCGGCCCACGCCAAACAGCTGGCACAGCTCGGGCTCGGGCAGCTTGGTGCCGGGCGTCAGGCGATGATTGAGCACGCCGTCGAAGATCGCCTGGTAGATGCGCGCGTCGGCGTCGGCCGCCCGGCCTGCGGGCGGCGCGGCTGCGGTCGCCGGCGCTGCCGGGGATGCCTTGCCCTTGCTGGCGGCGGACTTGGGGGCCGCCTTGCCGGCGGTTTTTGCGGCGGTTTTTGCGAGAGTCCTGGCGGAAACCTTGGTACCGGATCTCGCCGTCGTCCTGGCGGCGGCTTTGTCGACGTTGGCGGACATGAATTCGGTCAACGAATGAAGGGTCATGATGTTAGCGTGCCGTCCATGGTAGCGGTCATGCCACGCGGCGCAATGGGAGCCCCGACCACCGCATCCTCCACCGCATCCTCTACCGCGTCCTCCACCGCGTCCTCCACCGCGTCCTCCATCGCCTCGCAGATCGCCCCGGGGGTCGTCATCCAGATCTCCCCGGCATCGCGGCGCTGCGCGATATGCCGCAGCGCCCTGCGCAGATGGCGCAGCCGATGCGGCTGCCCGACCAGATAGGGATGCAGCGCGATCCCCATCACCAGCGGCTGCCCGCGCGTGGCGTGGTTGGCCTGCGCCAGCATCTCGTCGAAATGGTCGACGATCATGTCGGCGAACGCGGCGCCGTCCATCTGCCGGCCGACGATCATCGGAATGTCGTTCAGTTCCTGCGGGTAGGGAATCGACCATAGCGGCCCGCCGCGCGTGGCCATTCGGACCGGACGATCGTCGTGGCACCAGTTCAGCGTATAGCGATAGCCGGTCTCGCACAGCAGGTCCGGCGTCAGCGCGCTCTCCGAGATCCATGGCGACAGCCAGCCGGTGGGCGGCTTGCCGGCATGGGCGGCGATGCGTTCGCGGCAATGGCGCAGCAGCGCGCGCTCGCCGGCTTCGTCGAGATCGCTCTGGCGCACCGCATTCGTATGCCCATGCCCGATCAGTTCGTCGCCGCGTGCAAGAAAGGCGTCCGGCACCTCGGGGCAATGGTCGTACAGGGCGGTATTGAGCAGCACGCCGGTGGGCATGCGCAGCGCGTCGAACAGATCCAGGCAACGCCAGACGCCGACGCGGTTGCCGTATTCGCGCCAGCTGTAGTTGAGCACGTCCGGCTG
The DNA here is from genome assembly GCF_049311595.1 of Cupriavidus sp. H18C1. NCBI lineage: Bacteria > Pseudomonadati > Pseudomonadota > Betaproteobacteria > Burkholderiales > Burkholderiaceae > Cupriavidus > Cupriavidus sp. H18C1. The sequence goes on along the minus strand of NZ_CP186009.1, from coordinate 1,324,350 downwards.
CGGCGAAGCGGGCCCGATATTCGCGCCCAGCCCCTCGCCAAAGGCGAAGTGCTCGATATTGAAGCCGAGATAGACGGCGAGCCGCGCGCCGCCCGGCCAATCGAAATCGTCGGCGTCGGTGATGGGCCGATAGGGAAAGCGCCCGTGCGTGCGCAGCGGGCCGAATGCGGTAGTGGCGGCGTGGCGGCAGCCGGCGCCCTCCCCCGCGGCCGGCACCGGAGGCGGATTCAGATTCAGATTCGGATTCGCGTTGTGGGTCATCGCCCTGTGCCTTTCGTCGGTTGGCGATCGCGAGATCGGCGCGAGATCCGAGCGGGAGCGCGGCGTGCCCTGCACCGCCATGGCCCCGCTTTCGCCCATCCCGCACCGGGTCCGTGCGGCATGCACCGGCTTCGATCGCATTCATATCCATACGCAGATCGTTCGCAAAATGCGGGCCAGATCGTTTGCGATTTGCCGGCCCTGTCCCCGCAAGGGATGGCGGTTCGATGTCGACTTGTGGCATGGCTCTTGCGAACGGATCGGCGGTCCGTCGATTCCACGACATCTTTCCCTTCCGTTGCACCGATCCGGAGAACTGCCATGTCCCGCCACCGTCCCGAACCGCGCCGCCGCGCGCTGATGCTTGCCGTCGCCGCTGCCTGCGCGCTGCCCGCCGTGCCGGCACTGGCGGCCGAACCCGTCAAGATCGGCCTGATCACCGCCATGACGGGACAGTCCGCGCGCGCCGGCGAAGCGCTGACGCGCGGCATGACCATCGCGATCGACGAGATCAATGCCAGGGGCGGCGTGCTGAACGGCCGCAAGCTCGAGCTGGTCCGCCGCGACGACGAAAGCAATCCCGCCAAGGGCGTGCTCGCCGCGCGCGAGCTGATCTACAAGGAGAAGGTCGCGGTGCTGTTCGGCGGCCTCGACACGCCGGTGTCGATGGCGATCGTGCCGATCGCCAACCAGGAAAAAGGTGCCGTTCATGGGGCCGTGGGCGGCCGGCACGCCGATCACCCGCAACGGCGCCAATCCCAACTTCGTGTTCCGCGTCTCCGCGGTCGACGAACTGGTCGACAAGGCGATGCTGCAGTACGCACAGAAGACCTTTGGCGCGACCAAACCGGGACTGATCCTGGTCAACAATCCGTGGGGCGAGTCCAACGAGAAGGGCATCGTCGCCGCGCTGACCGCCAAGGGCATGAAGCCCGCCGGCATCGAGAAGTTCGAGGCGAACGATGTCGACGTGGTGCCGCAGCTTGGCCGCCTGAAGGCCGCGGGCGCCGATGTGCTGCTGATGGTCGGCAACGTCGGCCCGTCCGCCCAGGTCGTCAAATCGCTGGACCGCATGGGCTGGAAGGTACCGGTGGTGTCGCACTGGGGCCCCGCCGGCGGGCGCTTTACCGAGCTGGCCGGCCCGAACGCGCGCAACGTCCATTTCGTGCAGACCTACAGCTTCTTCGGCGCGCCCTCGCCGGTCGGCACGCGCGTCGTCAACGCGCTGAAGGCCAAGTACAGCGACATCAAGGGGCCGGACGACATCACCCCCGCGGTGGGCGTGGCCAACGCCTATGACGCCACGCATCTTGCCGCGCTGGCGATCCAGCGCGCCGGCTCGACCAAGGGCGATGCGGTACGCCAGGGCTTCTACGCCATCGATCGTCATGAAGGGCTGATCAAGACCTATGTGAAGCCCTTCTCGCCGCAGGTGCACGACGCGCTGACCGAGAACGACTACGTCTGGGCCCAGTTCATCGACAACCGCATCGTGCCGGTCGCCGACAAGCAGGTCGCGTCGAAGTAAGGAACGCCTCATGTTATGGATCTCCGCCCTGATCAGCGGTCTTGGCCTGGGAAGCATGTACGGGCTGATGGCGCTGGGCTTTCATCTGACCTATGTGGTCAGCGCCACCGTCAACTTCGCCCAGGGCAGCTCGATGATGCTCGGCGCCGTGCTGACCTACACCTTCGCGCAGACGCTCGGCTGGCCGATGGCCCCGTCCGTGCTGCTCGCGCTGGCGCTGTGCGCGCTGTACGGGCTGGCCGTCGAGTTCGTCGCGGTGCGCCCGTTCGCCAGCCGCGGCTCGGATGCCTGGCTGATGGCGACGGTGGCGCTCAGCATCGTGCTCGATAACGTCGTCACGCTGACCTTCGGCACCGAGCCGCGCAGCCTGCCGTCGCCGCTGGCGGCGGCGTCGCTGCAGCTGACCGACGGGCTGGGCGTCTATCCGCTGCAGTTGCTGATCCCGCTCGTCGGCCTCGCGCTGGCGGGGCTGCTGCACTACGTCCTGCGCCATTCGCGCTGGGGCCTGGCGATGCTGGCGGTGGTGCAGAACCGCGATGCCGCCCGGCTGATGGCCATTCCGATCCGCCGCACCGTCGCCGCCGCGTTCGCGGTATCGACGCTGCTGGCCGGCGTCGCCGGCGTGCTGATCGCCCCGCTGTTCAACGTGCAATCGGACATGGGCACGGTGTTCGGGCTGAAGGCCTTCGCGGTGGCGATTCTCGGCGGACTGTCCAGCGCATGGGGCGTGATGATCGCGGGCCTGATCTTCGGCGTGGTGGAGGCCGCGATCACGGCCTCGCTGGGCTCGAGCTATACGCAGATCATCACGTTCGCGCTGGTGATCGCGCTGCTGGCGCTGCGCCCGGCGGGCCTGTTCGGCCGCGCGGAGGTACGCAAGGTATGACCGCGCGTCCTTCCCTCGTCGCCGGCATCGGCACGCCGCTGCAGATCGCCGTACTGGCACTGGCGCTGCTCGGTGCCGCCGCCGCGGCGCTGCTGCTGAACGGCTATTTCGTCTTCGTGATCGCCGCCGTCGCCATGCTGGCGATCTGCGGCGTCGGCCTGAACCTGCTGATCGGCCTGACCGGGCAGATCTCGTTCGGCCATGTCGGCTTCTACGCGATCGGCGCCTACAGCGTCGCGATCCTGACCGGCCAGGCCGGCTGGAGCTTCTGGCCCGCCTGGCTGGCGGGCACCGCCATTGCCGCGTTGGCCGGCGCGCTGCTGGCGCTGCCGGCGCTGCGCGTCAAGGGGCCAGGACTGGCGATGATCACCATCGCCTTCGGCTTCATCGTCGAGCACGGTGCGGTCGAATGGCGGGCGCTGACCGGCGGCCAGAACGGGCTGATGGGCATCGCGCAGCCCTCGCTGCCCGGCGTGGACGGCGGCGAGCGGGCGCTGACGCTGATCGCGCTGGCGGTGCTGGCGGTTTCGCTGGCGGCCTATGCCCGCATTGCGCGCGGCAGCTGGGGCGCGGCGATGCGCGCGGTGCGCGACAGCGAGACCGCGGCCGCATCGATCGGCATCGATCCGCTGCTGGTGCGCACGGTGGCCTTCGCCTTCTCGGCCGCGCTGGCTGGGCTGGCCGGCGGCCTGTTCGCGCCGATGCAGGGCATGGTCACGCCCGGCATGTTCTCCTTCCTGCAATCGATCCTGTTCGTGCTGGTGGTGATGATCGGCGGCGCCGGGACGGTCGCCGGCCCGGTGATCGGCGCGGTGGTGGTCGGCATGCTGCCCGAGTTGTTGTCGAGCCTGGAGAACCTGCGGCTGCTGTGCTTCGGCATGCTGCTGCTGGTGGTGCTGTGGGTCGCGCCCCAGGGCATCGTCGGCGTGGCGGCGGGACTGCTGCGCAGGCTGCGGCGCCAGGGCGTCGAAGACGTGCCGGCGGATGCGTCTGCCGGGCTCGCCCTGCCCGTTCGCGAACCCGCGGCGCGCCGCGCGCTGGTGGCCGACGGCCTGTCGATGGTGTTCGGTGGCGTGCGCGCGGTCGACGGATTGTCGTTCACGGTGGCCGCCGGCACCGTGACCAGCCTGATCGGCCCGAACGGCGCCGGCAAGTCCACGGTGCTCAATATGCTGTCCGGCTATTACCGGCCGCACGCGGGCGGCCGGCGGCTCGGCGACGCGCCGCTGCCCGCGCGCGGCGCCTGCCACAGCGCGCGCCACGGCATCGCGCGGACCTATCAGACCTCGCAGCTGTTCGGCGGCATGAGCGCTGTCGACAATGTCGCGCTCGCGCTCGGCGGTGGGCGCCTCGGCCCGCTGCTCGGCACCGCGCGCTTCACGGCCGCCGCAGTCCGCGAACGGGCTCGTGCGCTGCTGCGGGCCTGCGGCTATCGCGGCGATCCCGATGCGAGTGCCGCCGATCTGGCGCACGTCGACCGCCGGCTGGTAGAGATCGCGCGTGCCCTGGCCACGCGGCCGGCCGTGCTGCTGCTGGACGAGCCGGCGGCCGGCTTGTCGCGCGAGGACAAGGCCAGCCTCGGCAGGCTGCTGCGCCGCATCGCGGACAGCGGCATCGCCGTCGGCCTGGTCGAGCACGACATGTCGCTGGTGATGGAGGTATCGGACCGCATCGTGGTCATCGATGCCGGCCAGCGGCTGGCGGTCGGCACACCGGCCGAGGTGCGGGCCGATCCGGCGGTCCGCCGCGCGTATCTGGGCGATGCGGCCGTCGGCGGTGCGACCGCCGGCGATGCCACCGTCGATGAAGCGGCCGCCGGCGGACCGCGGCGCCAGTACCGCGACGTCGCCGGCGCGGAACTGCTGGGCGTCAACGCGCTGCGCGCCGGCTACGGCGCCGCGCCGGTGCTGCACGACGTGGCGCTGCAGGTGCGCGAGGGCGAGATGGTGGCGCTGCTCGGCGCCAACGGCGCCGGCAAGTCCACGCTGATGCGGGCGTTGTCCGGCCTGCACCGCCCTGTGCAAGGCGGCATCGCGTTCGACGGCGTGGATCTGGGCGGCATCGATGCGGCTCGCATCGCGGCGATGGGCATGGTGCTGGTGCCCGAGGGGCGGCAGGTCTTCGCGGAACTCTCCGTGCTCGACAACCTGAAGCTCGGCGCGTTTCCGTCCGGGCGCCTGCGCCGCGGCGAGATGCAGCGCCGCATCGAGACGATGTTTGCGCGATTCCCGCGCCTGCGCGAACGCCAGCACCAGCGCGCCGGCCTGTTGTCCGGCGGCGAGCAGCAGATGCTCGCCATCGCCCGTGGGCTGATGTCGCAGCCGCGCATGCTGCTGCTCGACGAACCGTCGCTTGGGCTGGCGCCCAAGGTCATCGACGAGCTGTTCGCTTCGCTGGACCGGCTGCGCGAGGCCTCGATCACGATCCTGCTGGTCGACCAGATGGCAGCACTCGCGCTCGCGCTGGCCGATCGCGCCTATGTGCTGGAGGAAGGCCGCGTCGTCGCCAGCGGCCGCGCCGACGTGCTGGCGCGCGATGCGGCGCTGGTGCAGGCCTATCTCGGCGGTGATGGCGGTGATGGCGGTGATGGGGGCGATGGCAACGACGACAACGACGCCAACGCCAACGGCAACGGCAACGAGGGCAGCCGTGACACCGGGACTGCCGATGCCGCCCCGCAAGCGGTGCAGGCCTGATGGAAGCCGCCCCGTTCCCCCTCGCTGGTCCGGCACGCTCCCGCACCGGCATGGTCACCAGCCCGCATGCGCTGGCCAGCGAGGCCGGACTCGAAGTGCTGCGCGCCGGCGGCAACGCGATCGAAGCGGCGATCGCGATCGGCGCGGCGCTGTCGGTCACCTATCCCCACTTCACGGGGCTGGGCGGCGATGCGTTCTGGGTCATTGCCGACGATGCCGGCGAGGTGCGCACGCTGTCCGGCATCGGGCAGGCCGCGGCCACCCCGCCCGCCTTCGCCAGCGGGATTCCCACGCGGGGGAGCCGCCGCCGCGCTGACCACCGCGGCCACGGTCGATACCTGGGATCGCGCCTATCGGATCAGCCGCGACAAGTGGGGCGGCACCACGCCGTGGGATGCGCTGTTCCAGCGCGCGATCGGGCATGCCGCCGATGGATTCCCCGTGACGCCATCGCAGCGCTTCTGGCAGGACTTCCGTGCCGGACAGTGGCGCGACTGGCCGGGCTTCGCGCGCGTGTTCCTGCCCGACGGCCGCATTCCCGAGGTCGGCGAACGCTTCCGCCAGCCAGAGCTGGCGCGCAGCCTGCGCCGGATCGCCGAGCACGGCGCCCGGGACTTCTACGAGGGCGAACTGGCGACGCGCATCGTCAGGGGGCTGCGCGAGGCCGGGTCGCCGCTGACGGCCGCGGATCTGGCCGCCACGCGCGCCCGCGACGAGGCGCCTTTGACGGTGCCGTATCGCGGCGGGGAGCTGGTCAGCCTGCGCCCGCCAACGCAAGGCGTCACCACGCTGCAGATCATGGGAATACTGGACCGCTTCGACATCGCCGCGGTCGCCGAAGGCAGCGCCGACTACTACCATCTGCTGGTCGAGGCGGTGAAGCAGGCGTTCATCGAGCGCGACCGCCATGTGGCCGACCCGGAGTTCGTCGACGTGCCGGCGGAGGCGATGCTGTCCCCCCGCGCATCTCGACAGGCTGGCCGCGGCGATCCGGCCCGACCGTGCGCTGCCGTGGCCGCACCGCTTCCGTACCGGCGATACCGTCTATCTCGGCGCTGTCGACAGCCGGGGCCGCTGTGCCAGCGTGCTGCAGACCGTCTACTTCGACTGGGGCAGCGGCGTGGTGGCGGGCGACACCGGCATCCTGTGGCACAACCGCGGCGCGGCGTTCTCCGTCGATCCCGGCCACCACAACGTGCTGCGACCCGGCAAACGCCCCTTCCATACGCTCAATCCCGGCCTCTATCTGCGGGACGGCCGCCCGGCGCTGCTCTACGGTACCCAGGGCGCGGACGGCCAGCCGCAGACGCTGGCGGCGGTGCTGACACGGATGATCGACTACGGCATGGACCCGCTGGTGGCGCTGGCGCGCCCGCGCTTCCTGCTGGGCCGCACGTTCTCCGACACACGCGACACCCTCAAGCTCGAGGCCGATGCCGGCGATGCGGTGATGGCGGAGCTCGCCGCGCGCGGCCACGAACTCAGCCCGATCCCGGCGCAGAGCCCGCTCGCCGGCCACCCCGGTGCGATCCGCATCGAGGCCGACGGCACCATCGTCGGCGCGCACGATCCGCGCAGCGACGGCATGGCGATCGGGTGCTGACGGGCACCTGTCGCGTTCAGCGCAGGACCAGCGGCGGCGACAGCCTTTCCTGTACCGCCGCGGGATGCGCGGCGACCGCCTCCACCTCGGCCAGCACGCCGTAGTGCAGCGCCGGCACCGGCACCACCGCGCGCGCCGGCCGCGCGTCGCCCAGCACCTCGCGGTAGACCGCGTCGAAGGCCGGCCAATGTTCGACGCCGGCCAGGTAGACGGTGACCTTGAGCACGTCCTTCCATCCGCACCCCGCCGCGGCCAGCGCGGCCTCGGCATTGCGCAGCGCCAGCGCGGCCTGTTCCGCCAGCGGCAGATCGGCGCGCGGCTCGCCCTGCGCGTTCAGCGGCAGTTGGCCCGACACGAAGACGAGGCCCAGGCCCGTGGCGACGTGCGAGTAGTGGCCGCGTGGCGTCGCCAGTGCCGGAACGTCGGGATAGGCGACTCCTTGGGCGGCCATCCGCGCGGTGTTCGGCGTCGCGCTCGGGGTCGCATTCGGAGTCGCGCTCGGAGTCGCGCTGGGAGCCGCACGCCGGGTCGCGTCCGGGGTAGCGCTCGGCGTACCGCTCGGCTTCCCGTTCGGATTCGTGCCCGCCATCGCGCTCACCATCCGCCCAAGCGCGGCCAATGCGCCTCGATATCGGCGCTGCCGGCCACCACCGTGTAGGCGCCGTGCTGCGCCGCCGTTGCGCAGGCGTGGTTCGGCAGGATGCGCAGCAGCGTGCCGACCGGCAGCATCGGCGTCGCAGCCGCATCGGTGCGATGGCTGACGATGCCGTGCTCCTGATTCGCGTCTACCATCACGAGATCGGCCAGCGGCCGGCCGTCGAGATCGCAGACCAGGCCGTAGCCCTGATCGACCGGCTGCTTCGCGGTTCCGCGATCGCGCGACATCGCCATCCACCCCGCATCGGTGATCAGCCAGCCCTTCTCGCGCTGATGGCCGATGACCGTGCACAGCACCGACAGCGCGATGTCCGAAGTCTCGCAGACGCCGATGCCGTTCATCACCAGATCGAAGAACACGAACACCCCGGCCCGCACTTCGGTCACGCCATCGAGCGAACGCGCGAAGTGGGCGGTCGGCGTGCTGCCCACGCTGACCACCGGCGCCGCATATCCGGCCGCGCGCAGGCGCTGCGCGGCGCGGACGGCGCCGGCGCGCTCCTGTTCGGCCAGCGCCTCGATCGCCGCGGCCGAGCGGCAGTTGTACGAATCGCCCGCATGCGTCAGCACGCCGGCGAGCCAGGCGCCCTGCCCTTCCTTCCCGTCCAGCGCCGCGCCGATCGCCAGCAGCAGCGGGTCCTCCGGCTTGACGCCGGAGCGGTGGCCATCGGTATCGATCTCGATCAGCACCGGCACGCTCAGCGCGCGCTCGCGGCAGTAGGCTGCGACCGCGGCGGCCGCCTCGAAGTTGTCGAGCAGCAGCGTCATCCGCGCCCCGCGCCGCACCAGGTCTTCGACATGCGGCAGCTTCGACGGCACGATGCCGACGGCATAGAGGATGTCGGTCCAGCCGTGTTCGAGGAAACAGCCGGCCTCCTTCAGCGTCGACACGGTGATCGGCGTGCCCGGCGCGCCGATGCGCGCGGTGACATCGGCCGACTTGTTGGTCTTCACGTGCGGACGCAGCGCGACGCCAAAGGGCGCGAGCCGATCGCGCAACCGCGCGATATTGCGCTCCATCTTCGTGCGGTCGAGCACCAGCACCGGCGTTTCCAGTTCATGCAGTGTCATGGGGTTCCTTGCTTGCCTTGTTGGCATCACGCGATCGGCATTCATCGCTCAATCGAGCTGCACCTTGTTGGCTTCGAGAATCGGCCTGAGCCGCGTGGTCTCGCTGTCGACCAGCCGCGCCAGGTTGGCCGGCGTGTTGTCGGCGCGAGCGGGGAATTCGACGCCGACCTCGCGCATCTGCCGGATCAGCGCCGGGTCGGCCAGCGCGTCGTTGATCGCCTGGTTCAGCCTCGCCACCACGGCGGGCGGCGTGCCCTTCGGCGCAAACAGGGCGTTCCACGAGCGGAAGTCGATGCGCGTCCTGCCGCTGGCCTGCGCGGGGGCGAGCTTCGGCAGCGCGGGCAAGGGCTCGCGCGTCAGCACCGCCACGGCGCGCACGCGTCCCCCCGGCCACCTGCGCCAGCGACGTCGTGGTCTGGTCGCAGGTGAAGTCCGTCTCGCCGCCCATCAGCCCCGCCATCGCCGGCGCCACGCCCTTGTACGGCACGTGCATGACCTCGGCCTTCAGGTCGCCCAGCAGCATCAGGCAGGCCAGATGCGCGATCGACCCCACGCCCGCGCTGCCGTACGACATCGTGGCGTGGTGCGTACGCAGATGGTCGGCGAACTGGTTGAAGTCGTTGACCGGCAGGTCGCGCTTGACCAGCAGCAGCACCGGCGCGGAGCCGACCAGCGCCAGCGGCTCGAAGTCCTTGCGCGCGTCGTACAGCGGCTTGCGGTACAGGATCATGTTGGCCGCATGGGTGCCGATGGTGCCGAAGCCGATCGTGTAGCCGTCGGCCGGCGCGCGGGCGAGCTTCTGCATGCCGATCGACCCGCCGGCGCCGCCGACGTTCTCGACCACGATCGACGTGCCCAGCCGCGGCGCCATCTTCGCGGCGACCGCGCGCGCCAGCGCATCGCTGGGTCCGCCCGCGGGGGAACGGCATGATCAGCGTGATCGGCTTGCTCGGCCAGTTCGGCGTCTGCGCCGCGGCCGGCGCGGCGGCGGCGCCGAGCGCGCTCGCCAGCAGCGCGGCAACGATGGCGAACTTCATGGTGTCTCCTCCAGATTCGTCCAGATCGGCCGGGTCAGCCTTGCGCCGGCGCCTTGACGCTTGGCGCCGCGGCGAGGTCCAGCACCGGCAGGATGCTGGGCCCCTGCTGCAGCGGCGCCGGTGCGCCGTCCGGCAGCGCCAGTCCCACGCGGTTATGCCAGTAGGTGTCGAGCCCCACCGCCGAGGTGCCGAACAGATCGAAGCCCGAGCCCGCGACGAACAGCGTGTTGGCCGGCTCGGCACCGAGTTCCTGAAGCGCAAGCCGATACGGCCGCGCATCGGGCTTGTAGAAGCCGGCGCGTTCCGAGGTCACCACCACGTCCATCGGCACGTTCAGGCGTTCGGCCGCCAGCCGGCCCAGCCGCTCCGAGCAGTTGGTCACCACGCCGAGCCGGTGCGTCGCGCGCAGGTGCTCCAGCACGTGCGCGGCGCCGCTCCACAGCGACAGCTCGGTCCAGCGTTCGTCGAGCGCGTCGGCCATCGTTGCCGGCAGCCCGGTCTCGACCGCGGCCTCGCGCACCAGCGTCTCGTATGGACGATAGGCGCCGCAGGCATAGGTGCGCTTCAGATAGGCGGCGCGCCACGCGCGGCCCGGTGCTTCGCCACCCGCCACGCTGTTCCACAACGTCCAGGAATCGAGCAGCGCGGTCAGCAGGTCGAACAGCACGACGTCGTATTGGCGTGCGGGGTTGGGTTGGCGTGGTTGGCGTGATTCGCTTGTCATGGTGCGGCCCCGGTTGGAATCGATGCCACAGTGTAGGTTCGGTCCGCCGGCGGGTGGTTAATGGCATAGAATTTCTTAATTCACCTCCGGGTTAATAATGATGACGCTGAACATCGACGACCTGCGCTTCATCCTGGCGCTGGACCGGCTCGGCAGCCTCGCCGCGCTGGCGCGCGAGGAGAACGTGACGCCGCCGGCCGTGACCAAGCGGCTCAGCCAGCTCGAGGCGCGCCTGGGCATCCGGCTCGCGCTGCGCACCACGCGCCGGCTGCAGCTGACCCACGAGGGCCATCTGCTGGCCCAGCACGCGACCGGCGTGCTCGAGCAGATGCAGGCCATCGAGGAAGCGCTGCGGCAGCGCAGCCAGGCGGTGGCCGGCAAGCTGAAGGTGCATGGGCCGTTCGGCTTCGGGCGCCGCTACCTCGGGCCGCTGCTGGCGCAGTTCCAGACCACGCATCCCAATCTCGAGGTGCAGCTGTACCTGTCGGACAACCTGATGCTGCCGCGCCAGCCGGTGCATGGGCGCGATGCCTTCGACGTGCTGGTCAGCATCGGCGCGATACCGGATTCGCGCTGGGTCGCGCACCGCATCGCACCGAACCGCCGCGTGCTGTGCGCCGCGCCGGAGTACCTCGCCAAGGCGCCGCCGCTGCTGCGTCCCGCCGATCTGACGCGGCACGCCTGCCTGGTGCTCAGGGAGAACGACGAGGACGTGACGCTATGGCGCTTCGCCGGGCGGGACGGCGGCAAAGGCGGCGGCAAGGACGGCGGCAAGGACGAGCGCAAGGGCGCCGGCAAGAGCGCCGGCGGCACCGATGCACGCGAACACACCGTGCGGGTGCGTCCGATCATGGAGAGCAACGACGGGGACGTCGTCCATCAATGGTGCCTGGCCGGCAAGGGCATCATGGCGCGGTCGGAGTGGGATGTGGCCGACAGCCTCGCCTCGGGGCGGCTGGTCGCGCTGCTGCCCGGCTACCGGCTGCCGGACGCCGACGTGATGGCGCTGGTGCCGCAATCGCGGGTGGCGTCGACGCGCACGCGGCTGTTCGTCGAGATGTTGCGCAAGGCGCTGGGGCCGCGGCCGCCATGGCGCAGCGAGCGGCGCGGCTGAACCACCGCGGCGCCCGCCGTTCCCACAAGGCGTGTATCGCTGCTCCATCGCCGGGCAGTCGCTGCTCGGTCGCCGCTTGGTCGCCGCTCTGTAGCCGCTCAGTAGCCGCTCAGTCGCCGCTCAGTCGCCGCTCAGTCGCCGCTCTGGTGCGCGACCAGATGCAGCCGCATCACGCCGCCTTCGAAGTATTGCCCGTCGAACTGGCGCAACAGGCCCAGCGCCGCCACAAGGTCCATGTCGAAGTCCACCCATGCCCAGGGCTGCTCCGGGTCGCCGTCGCGCATGATTTCCACCGAGCGCACGGGCGCATAGGGTGCGAACTTCTCGCGCAAACGCTGTTCGGTGATCTCGCGGCGCAGGCCGCGAATCAGCACCTGCATGTCGGTCTCCTGGGGGCATGGCGCGGCGGTCCGCATGCCGCCGAGGCGGGGCACGATATTTGCCGGGCCACGAGACCACTATAGATGTTCGCGGCCGTTCCGGCTGGCAACGCCGGCGATCGCCGCCCGCCATCGCGCATCGCCCTTGATCTGGCGCAAGAACCGTAGCCGCTGCGCTCGACAACCTCGACGAGCGGGGCCGATAATCGACGCACTTCGTGCCGGCGGCCCTGCACGGCCGCTGCCGTCATCCAAGGAAACGGCAATGACTGATCTGCGCAGCAACGCGTCGTCCCCGCCTTCCACGCCGGGCGCACCGGCCGCTCCGGCCGGCGCCGCCAGTCCCGCAACAGCCAGCAGGCGCCCGCCCTGGGGCCTGTTCGTGGCGGTGCTGGTGCTGATCGGCGTGCTGTCGCTGCCGACCCCGGCCGATCTGCCGCTCGCCGGGCACCGGATGCTCGCCATCCTTGCATTCGCGGTAGTCGTCTGGATCAGCGAGGCGGTGTCGTACGAAACCAGCGCGATCATGATCACCTCGCTGATGGCCGCGCTGATCGGCTTCGCGCCCACGGTCGAGGACGCCGGCACGCTGTATGGCACCTCGCGCGCGCTCGGCATGTCGCTGGCGGGCTTCGCCAATACCGCGCTGGCCCTGGTGGCCGCGGCGCTGTTCATCTCCGCGGCGATGACGGTCACCGGACTGGACCGCCGCATCGCCCTGGTCACGCTGTCCGCGATCGGCACCAGCACGCGCCGCATCCTGATCGGCACCATCGCGGTCACCATCGCGCTGTCGCTGGTGGTGCCGAGCGCGACCGCGCGCAGCGCCTGCGTGGTGCCGATCATGATGGGGATCATTGCGGCCTTCGGCGTCGACAAACGTTCCAATATCGCGGCCGGCATCATGATCACGGTGGCACAGGCCACCAGCATCTGGAACGTCGGCATCCAGACCGCCGCCGCACAGAACCTGCTGGCGGTGGGCTTCATGGACAAGCTGCTGGGCGAGCGCGTGACGTGGCTGCAATGGCTGATCGCCGGCGCGCCGTGGGCGCTGATCATGTCGGTGGTGCTGTATCTGCTGGTGCGCCGGCTGCTGCCGCCCGAGACCGAGGCGATTCCCGGCGGCAAGCAGGCCGTGCAGCGCGAACTGTCGGCGCTGGGGCCGATGAGCGGCCCGCAGAAGCGGCTCGCCGCGGTGTCGATCGGCCTGCTGCTGGCGTGGGCCACCGAGGGCAAGCTGCACGGCTTCGATACCGCCACCGTGACTTTCGTCGGCCTCGTGATCCTGATGCTGCCGCGCGTCGGCGTGATGGACTGGAAGACCATGCAGCAACGCACGCCCTGGGGCACGCTGATCGTCTTCGGCGTCGGCATCAGCCTCGGCACCGCGCTGCTGACCACGCAGGCCGGCCAATGGCTCGGCAAGTTCGTGGTGGCGAATTCGGGCCTGGCGACACAAGGCCCGATCGCCGTGTTCGCCATCCTCGCCGCCTTCCTGATCGTGATCCACCTGGGCTTTGCCAGCGCCACGGCGCTGACGGCCGCGATGCTGCCGATCCTGATCTCGGTGCTGCAGACGCTGCCGGGCGATATCGACAAGGTCGGCATCACGATGCTGCTGGGCTTCACCATGAGCTTCGGTTTCATCCTGCCGATCAACGCGCCGCAGAACATGGTGTGCCTGGGCACCGATACCTTCAACGGTCGCCAGTTTGCGCGCATCGGCATTCCCGTCACGCTGGCGGGCTACGCGATGATGCTGCTGTTCGCCGCGACGTATTGGCGCTGGCTTGGCTGGATCTAGAGCCGCCCCGCCAGGGCCGGAGGTCCGGCACTCCTGCGATCTCAAGATCGCAACGTCGCAACGTCGCGACACAAGACAACGCAAGGCAACACAAGGAGTCGAGATGAAGATCACCCTGCAGGATGCCCATCGCCTCGCCCGGCAGATCCTGGTGGCGCTCGGCGTGCCGGACGATATCGCCGACGACGTGGCCGAACACCTGGTCGAGTCCGACCGCTGCGGCTATGTCAGCCACGGCCTGTCGATGCTGCCACAGTATCGCGCCTCGGTGGAGGCCGGCAGCGTCAATCCCGAAGGCCGCGCCAGCTGCGCGATGGACCGCGGCACGCTGATGGTGTTCGACGGCAACAGCGGCTTCGGCCAGCACGTCGGCAAGCGCGTGATGCAGGCCGCCATCGAGCGTACGCGCGAGCACGGCCATTGCATCTTCACGCTGCGCCGCTCGCACCATCTCGGCCGCATGGGGTACTACGGCGAGATGGCGGCGCAGGCTCGCATGGTGCTGCTCAGCTTCACCAACGTCATCAACCGGCCGCCCGCGGTGGCGCCCTATGGCGGCAGGGTCGCGCGGCTGACCACCAATCCGCTGTGTTTCGCCGGGCCGATGCCGAATGGCCGCCCGCCGCTGGTGATGGACATCGCCACCAGTGCGATCGCCATCAACAAGGCGCGCGTGCTGGCGGAGAAAGGGGAATCCGCGCCGGAGCGCAGCGTCATCGACGCGAAGGGCGAGCCCACCACCGACGCCGGCGCCATCTTCGCCGATCCGCCCGGAGCCCTGCTGCCGTTCGGCGGCCACAAGGGCTATGCGCTCGGCGTGGTCGCCGAACTGCTGGCCGGCGTGCTGTCCGGCGGCGGCACCATTCAGCCCGACAATCCGCGCGGCGGCGTGGCAACCAACAACATGTTCGCGGTGCTGCTCGATCCGCAGCTGGACCTGGGGCTGCAGTGGCAGAGCGCGGAGGTCGAATCGTTCGTTCGCTACCTGCAGGAGACGCCGCCCGCGCCGGGATTCGATCGCGTGCAGTATCCCGGCGAGTACGAGGCCGAGCATCGCGCCCGCACCGGCGACACGCTCGACGTCGCTCCCCCGATCTGGCGCCATCTCGCCGCGCTGGCCGGCGATCTGGGCGTGGCGCTGCCGGGCGAGTGAAGCCCGCCACGCGGCAGGCTTCCCTCGTGTACCGGATCAGATCACGCCATCGCCCTTCAGCGCGGCAATCTCGTCGGCGGCAAAGCCCCAGTCGCGCAGCACGGCCTCGGTGTCGGCACCGGGCGGCGAGGCGGGCGCCGGTTTGTCCGGCGCCGTGCGCGAGAAGCGCGGCGCCGGCGCGGGATGGGTCACGCCGGCGACGTCGATGAAGGTCTCGCGCGAGCGGTTGTGCGCGTGCGCGGGCGCCTCGTCCCAGTCCAGCACCGGCGCGAAGCAGGCATCGCTGCCTTCCATCAGCGCGCACCACTGGTCGCGCGTGCGCGTGCGGAACACCTCGGCCAGCCGGTGCTTCAGTTGCGGCCAGCCGCGCCGGTCGCCCTGCGTGGCAAAGGCGGGATCCTCGATGCCGCACAGCTCGATCAGCTTGCGATAGAACTGCGGCTCGAGCGCGCCGATCGCCACGTACTTGCCGTCGGCGCAGGCATAGGTGCCGTAGTACGGCGCGCCGCCGTCGAGCAGGTTTTCGCCGCGCCGGTTGCTCCAGCGGCCGGCCGCCTTGAAGCCGTACATCATGGCCGACAGCAACGCGGCGCCGTCGGTCATCGCGGCATCGACCACCTGCCCCTTGCCGCTGCGCTGGCTCTCCAGCACCGCACAGACCACGCCGAAGGCCAGCATCATCGCGCCGCCGCCGAAGTCGCCGATGTAGTTCAGCGGCACGACCGGCGGTTCGTCCGGCAGGCCGATCGCATGCAGCGCGCCGGTGATCGCGATGTAATTGATATCGTGGCCAGCCGCCTGCGCCAGCGGCCCGTGCTGGCCCCAGCCGGTCATGCGGCCATAGACGAGGCGCGCATTGCGCGCCAGGCAGACGTCCGGTCCCAGGCCCAGCCGCTCCATCACGCCGGGCCGGAAGCCCTCGATCAGCACGTCGGCCTGTTCGATCAGGCGCAGCACCGTCTGCGCCGCGGCCGGCTGCTTCAGGTCGATCGCCAGCGAACGCCTCCCGCGCGCGGTCACGTCGAAGCGGACGTCCTCGGGCAACACCCCGGCGCCGCGATTGGGCCGGTCGATGCGAATCACCTCGGCGCCCATATCGGCCAGCATCATCGCGCAGAACGGCCCCGGCCCGAGGCCGACCATCTCCACCACCTTCAGTCCATGCAGCGGACCCGCCATGCCTGTCTCCCGTTGTCGTGGTATCGTCGGACGCCAACTTACCATGCAATGCCGGGCGCCGCGAACGCGCGCCCCGAGCGCCCCGGGCGCCGATGGGATCGCCGGCCCCGCGCCAGCCACGCACGAGAGGAGACCATGAACGTCAGCGAAGCCATTGCCACGCGCCGCTCGATCCGCGGCTTTCTCGACAAGCCCGTGCCGCCGCAGCTGATCCGCGAGATCGTCGAGAAGGCCGCGCGCGCCCCGTCCGGTGGCAATCTGCAACCCTGGCATATCCAGGTGGTCGGGGGCGCGCCGCTGGACGAGCTCAAGGCCATCATGCGGCAGCGCGTGGTGGACGAACCGAAGGGCGAGCCCGCCGAATACCACATCTATCCGCCCGAGCTGGTATCGCCCTATCGCGAGCGCCGCTTCCAGGTCGGCGAGGACCTGTACGGCCATCTCGGCATCCCGCGCGAGGACAAGGCCGCGCGGCGCCAGCAGTTCGCCCGCAACTTCCA
Source organism: Cupriavidus sp. H18C1 (assembly GCF_049311595.1). Classification (NCBI taxonomy): domain Bacteria; kingdom Pseudomonadati; phylum Pseudomonadota; class Betaproteobacteria; order Burkholderiales; family Burkholderiaceae; genus Cupriavidus; species Cupriavidus sp. H18C1. The sequence continues at coordinate 1,307,754 of NZ_CP186009.1, read as the reverse complement.
GTTCTTCGGCGCGCCGCTGGCGCTGTTCTGCACGGTGGACCGCCGCATGGGCCCGCCGCAATGGTCGGACCTGGGCATGTATCTGCAGAACGTGATGCTGCTGCTGCGCGAGGCGGGCCTGGACAGCTGCCCGCAGGAATGCTGGGCGATGTATCCGGAAACGATGCGCCGCTTCCTCGGCACGCCGCCCGAGCGGATGCTGTTTACCGGCATGGCGATCGGCTACGCCGATCCGGACGCCCCGGCGAATCGCCTGCATGCGCAGCGCGCGCCGGTGGAGGAGTTTGCCGAGTTCATCGGCGTCTGAGCGCCGGCACGCCGGCTAGTTTCCGGTGAAGCGGGCGGGCCGGCGCTCGATGAAATGCGCGACGCCCTCCTTGAAGTCCTCGCTCTGGATGCTGGCATACATGGCCTCGTTGGCGACCCGCGTCGCCTCGGCCAGATCCTGGAAGGGCACGGCCCACAGCTGCTGCTTGATCACGCCGATCGAGCGAGGCGATACGTTGCGCGCCAGGTCGTCGGCATACGCCAGCGTCTCGGGCAGCAGGCTCTCGGGGTCGTAGAGCCGGTCGACCAGTCCGATCCGCAGCGCTTCGGCCGCCAGCACCTTGCGCGCGGAGTACAGCAGGTCGGCGGCGTGACCGGGCCCGACCACGCGCGGCAGCATCCACGCAATGCCATGCTCGGCGATCAGGCCGCGCCGCGCGAAGGCGGTGCTGAAGCTGGCCTGCTCGCTGGCAAAGCGCATATCGCTGTACAGCGCGAACACCAGCCCGAGCCCGGCAGCGGGACCGTTGATCGCCGCGATGATCGGCTTGCGCATCGCCGGGAAATAGCCGTAGCGCGTCTGATAGTCGGCGCGGCGGTTCATGTCGAACGGCCGCATCCATTGCGCTGCGCGGATGTCGCCCGGCGGCAGCACCTCCAGCTCCTCGATGTCCATGCCGGCACAGAAGCCGCGGCCCGCCCCGGTCAGCACCACGACCCGCACGGTGTCGTCGCGGTCCAGGTCTTCGATGGCCTGGCGCAGCTCGGCCTCCATCACCCTGGTCAGCGCGTTGAGGCGCTCGGGCCGGTTCAGCGTCAGCACGGCGACATGTTCGCCCTCGCCGGCGCGCGTCAATTCGATTTGTGTTGCCATGATGTCCTTGTCCTTCGCTGCAATCTCGCGGCGATCCCGCTGCAAGCCCACTTCAGATTCACTGCGATCCCGCTTCGAGTTCACTGCAACTGGATGGCCTTGGGTTCCAGGAATTCCTCGAGCCCGAAGCGGCCGCCTTCGCGCCCCACACCCGACAGGCCGAAGCCGCCAAAGGGCGCCAGCGGATTGAAGCGTGCGCCATTGACGTCGACCTGGCCGGCGCGCAATTGCCGCGCGACCGCCTCGCCCTGCGCGTCGCTTGCCGCCCACACCGTTGCCGCCAGTCCGTAAGCCGTGCCATTGGCCAGTGCCACGGCATCCGACGGGCCGTCGTGGCACAGCACCGCCAGCACCGGCCCGAAGACTTCTTCATTGGCCAGCCGGCTGTCGCGCGGAACCTGGCCGAACACGGTCGGCGCGACGAAATACCCGCGCGGCGGTACCGGCGCAGCGCTGCCGCCCGCGATCCGGTCGAAGCCGGCCTGCTCCGCTTCGGTAACGAAGGCCCGCACCCGCTCGCGTTGCGCGCCCGACAGCAGCGGCCCGATGCGGGTTTCGGCGTGTTCCGGGTCGCCCAGCGTCATGCCTGCGACCTGCCGGGCCAGCAGGTCGCGACACGCCACATAGTCCTTGCGCGGCACGATCAGGCGCGTGGTGGCGCTGCAGGTCTGCCCCGCGTTGAGCATGCAGGAGGCCAGCGTTGCCTTGACCGCGCGCGCGAGGTCGGCGCCGGGCAGCACCACCGCGGCCGACTTGCCGCCGAGCTCCATCGCCAGCCGCTTCATGTCGGCTGCGGCGATCGCTGCGATGCGGCGGCCCACCGCGGTGGAACCGGTAAAGGACACCATATCGACGTTGGCGTCCGCCACCAGCGCCTGCCCAGCGGACGCGCCGCCCAGCACGACATTGACGACGCCCGGGGGCAGCCCGGCCCGCTCGATCGCGTCGATCAGCCGGACGGTGGTAGCCGGCGCGAGCTCCGACGGCTTGAGCACCACCGTGCAGCCGGCCAGCAGGGCTGGCGCCAGCTTGGCGGTGATCTGGTGCAGCGGATAGTTCCACGGCGTGATCGCCGCGACCACGCCGACCGGGTCCAGCACGATGCGCGAATGGTCGATCGCATGCTCGAAGGCAAAACTGTCGGCCAGCGCCGCGGTCGCACGCCAGGCCGCGACCGGCGCGTCGAACTGAATCCGCTGAGACAGCTTCAGCGGCATGCCGACCTCCCTGGCGATCTCGCGCGCCAAATCGGCGCCATGCTGCTCCAGCGCATCCGCGATCGCGCGCAGATAGCCGGCACGTACCGTCGGCGCGAGGGCCCGCCACACTGGCAACGCACGCCGCGCCGCCTGCGTCGCGGCCGGTACGTCGGTGCTGTCGCCCAGCACGACGGTGGCAATCGGCGCCTCGGTGGCCGAGTCGTGCACGGTGACGCGCCCGGCCGGCGTGACGGGCACGCGTGTCCCATCGATATAGTGCTCGTCCAGCTGTCTCATGATGTCTCTCCGCCGTTGTCGGCCTTGCCGCCATCGCGCTTGCGCAGGAAGGCGGCCATCACGCGCTGTGGCTCGCCATCGGCATAGCATTCGAGCTGGGCGCGGATGCCGGCCACACAGGCGTCGTCGAATCCCGGCTGCGACATCGCGCGCAGCCGCTGCTTGGACAGCCGCATCGCGGTCGGCGGCAGCGCCGCAAGCTGCCTGGCCCGCTCCATCGCTCGCGCCATCAGCCCCTCGTCGTCTTGCAGCTCGGTGACCAGGCCGATCTCGAACGCGCGCTGGCCGCTGATCAGCTCGCCCGACAGCGACAGCTGCGCGTTGTGGGTATGGCCCACATGCAGCGTCATCAGATACGAGCCCACGATGCTCGCCAGGCCGGCCTTGACCTCCGGCTGGCCCCAGCGGCTTTGCGGCGTCGCGATGCGCCAGTCGGCGCACAACGCCAGCTGGAATCCCGCGCCCGCGGCCACGCCCTGTACCGCGGCCACGCACGGCTTGTCGAGGTCGCGCACCGCCTGGTACATCGCGCGCTGGCGCTCCAGCCATGGCACGAGTTGCTGCCATTGCACGGCGGCCGCCTCGTCCAGATCCTGGCCGGCGCAGAACGCGCGCGCGCCGGCGCCGGTCAGCACCACGGCGCGCACCGCCGGATCGCGATTGCATTGGGCGAGCGTGTCGATCAACTGCGTTCGCAGCGCGCCGTCGACGGCATTCATCCGATGCGGACGGTTCAGCGTCACCAGCGCCACGCCTTCCTCCATTGCCACGGTCACTTCCATCGTTGTCCTCCTGCGCGGCAGACCTTGCACGCCTGCCTCGCTTCCATGGGTCCTGTCATTGCCGCATTCATTGCCGCATTCATCGCCGCATTCATCGCATCTCCACGACGGCGTCCACCGCAATCGCGCCCTGCCCCGCCGGCATCACCATCAGCGGATTGATGTCCACCGACCTCAACGTGCCGCGACAGGCCAGCGCAAACTCGCCCAGCGCCACTGCGGCGTCGGCCAGTGCGTCCAGGTCCAGGGGCGGCATATCGCGGTAACCGTCGAACAGCGGCGCCACGCGCAATCGCCGGCATGCCTCGCGCGCGGCCGCCCGATCGAACGGGGCCAGCAGCGTGACGATGTCCTGACGCAGTTCCAGCAGCGTGCCGCCGTCGCCGATCATCACCAGCGGGCCGAGTTGCGGGTCGACCGTCACGCCGAGCGCGAACTCGTGCATGCCCTTGACCATCGGCGCGACCAGCACGCGCGGCGCTTCCACGCCAAGTCCGGCCAGCTTGCCGAGGCACGCCGTCGCCGCGGCCCGTACCTGCGCCGCGCCCGCGAGCCGCAGATGCACCAGCCCGTGTTCGCTCTTGTGCGGCACGCTGGCGGCGCAGCCCTTGACCACCACGGGCGCGTCGCCGGCCGCCAGCGCGGCGGCGGCCTGTACCGCCTGCTCCGGCGTTTCGCACAGGCGCTGCGGGACCACCGGGACGCCGTACCGGCCCAGCAGCGACAGGCTGGCGTACTCGTCCAGCAGGCCGGTGCCGGTGCCGGCGTCGGACGTAGGCTGGGCCGCGTCGGCGCGAACATCGGCGCGAACATCGGCGCGACCATCGACGCGACCATCCGCGAGAGCACCGGCGCCAGCTTCGGCGCAATAACCGGCATCGGAATCGAAGCGCTCTCCGCGTGCCGCCGCCTCCATCAGCCGCTTGTGCATCGCGTACTGATGGAGCGCGGCGATGGCGTCCGCCTCGGTGACATACGTCGGCACGCCGCGCCGGTCGAACACGGCCCGCACGGTGTCCTGCGGGGCGCTGACCACCAGCGGCCTGGCATGCGCGTCGACAAAGCCGGCGGCATCGCGGGCCAGCGCCTCGACGTCGTAGCCGGGCCCCGCCACCGGAATGCCGATCATCACCATGTTGGCGCCGGGATCGCTGCCCAGCGCGCCGAGCGCGCGCGGAAACAGGTCGCCCTGCCCCAGCAAGGCGGCCGTCATGTCCAGCGGATTGGCGGCGGTGCCGAAGTCGGGCAGCACTTGCGCGAGCGCGTGCTGCGTCGCGGGCGCGAGATCCGTCAGCGGCAAGCCGGCCCGCTCGGCCAGGTCGGCGGCCATCACGCCCACGGCGCCGCTGTGGCTGATCACGACGGTGCGGCCCAGGCCGGGATCGTGCCCCTGCAGATACAACGGCGCGGCGCGCACGAAGGCCGCGATATCCGGAGCGCGCCAGATGCCGTGGCGCGCGAGGAACGCATCGATCGCGGCATCGTTGCCGACCATCGCGCCGGTATGCGAGGCGGCCGCGGCCGCGCCGCGCTTGCTGCCGCCGCTCTTGAGCACGACGACCGCGGCGCCGCGGCGGCGCGCGATCGCCGCCGCCGCGGCAAGCCGGGCGGGATCGGACAGCGATTCCAGATAGATCAGAACCAGCCTCACCGCCTCGTCGGCGGCCACCGCCTCGGCCATCGCGCAGGCATCGAGGTCGGCATCGTTGCCGGTGGCGACCAGGTAGCGCACGCCGAGGCCCGCCTGCCGCAGCAAGGCATACGGCATCACGCTCGCGGCACCGCTCTGGCTGACGATCGCGATCGGCCCGTCAGCGGGCGCCACCTCCATGAACATCGTGCTGAAGTTCAGCACCGCGCCGGTGGCGAAGTTGGCGGTGCCCTGCGCGTTCGGCCCGACGATGCGCATGCCGCCGGCATGGGCCGCGGCAACGAGCTCGTCCTGCCGCCGGCGCCCGGCGTCCCCGGTCTCCGCGAAGCCGGAGGCCATTACCACCGCGGCGCGCACGCCGGCGGTGGCGCACCGGCGCACCTGTTCGAGGGCCGCGTCGCCGGCGACGGCGATCACCGCGGCGTCGGGCACCGTGTCGAGCGCGTCCAGGCTCGGATAGGCGCGACGCCCCTGGATCTCGTCGCGGCCGGGGTTGATCGGATAGATGCGTCCGGCGAAGCCGTAGCGGTTCAAGTAATGGACGGGCCGTCCGCCGACCTTGTTGGGATTGTCCGAGGCGCCGATCACGGCGACGGAGCGCGGACGCAGCAGCGCGTCGATGGTGGAAGCATTCACGGCAGCAGAGTGGATTGGCATCGAGGGAAATGGCGGCGCGCGGCGCGCTAGTCGATGGTCGCACCGGACGCCTTGATCACCGCCGACCATTTCGCGGTATCGCGCTGGATCAGGCCGGTGAAGGCTTGCGGCGTGCCGGGCAAGGGCCGGGCGCCCAGTTGGGCGAGCTGGGCACGCACCTCCGGCTGGGCCAGCACCTTCTGCAGATCGCCGTTGAGCCGGGCCAGCGCGTCGGGCGGCGTGCCTTTCGGCGCGGACAGCCCGAACCAGATCGTCACGTCGAAGCCCGGCAGGCCCGACTCGGCGATCGTCGGCACCTTCGGCAACGCCTCGGAGCGGGCCGGACCCGTAACGCCGAGCGCCTTGACCTTGCCGGCGTTCAGGTATTGCACCTGGCTCGAGACCGTGTCGAACATCATCGAAATGCGGCCGCCCAGCAGGTCGGTAAAGGCCGCGCTCGAGCCCTTGTAGGGCACGTGCACGATGTCGATGCCGGCCATCGACTTGAACAGTTCGCCCGACAGATGGTTGGAACTGCCGTTGCCGGCCGAGCCGAACGTCAGGCTGCCGGGCTTGCGCCGCGCCAGCGCGATCAACTCCTGCAAATTGCCCACGCCCAGCGATGGCGGCACCACCAGCACGTTCTCGGTCGCCGCCACCGAGCCCACCGCATCGAACGCCTTCAGCGGATCGACCTTCATCGTCCTGTACAGCGACGGATTGATCGCCATCGTGCCGGTGGTCGAGAAGAACAGCGTATAGCCGTCGGGCGTTGCCGCGGCCGCCGCCTCGGTGGCGATGGTGCCGCCCGCGCCGCCGCGATTGTCGATCACCACCGGCTGGCTCAATTGCTGGGACAGCCGCTGGCCGATCAGCCTGGCCATCGCATCGGTGGGGCCGCCGGCGGGGAATGGCACCACCAGGCGGATCGGCTTCTCCGGGTAGGCACCAGCGGCCTGCGCCGCCGGCACCGCCGCCAGCGCGGTCATGCCAAGAACCGTGGTTAGGGCGGCGGCCAGCAACTGGCGCCGGCGGGCAATGGAAGTCATGACGGGTTGTCTCCTTGCTGATGTTCATTCCCCCGCTCGGTTGGCGGGGATGACGGCAGTGTAGGGACTGGGGCGGCTTTGCATAAGCGTAGAATCCGCTATACCTGTTATCACTGAATTGCATGGCCTGCGGCCGGCGCTGCACCCTTCCCGGAGCCACACTATGGCGATGAATCTGAAGCAACTCGAAACGCTGGCGCTGGTCGCCGAGCTGGGCTCGCTGTCGCGCGCCGCCCGCACGCTGGGCGTGGCGCAGTCGCTGGTCAGCCGCGGCATCGGCCAGCTCGAGGCCGAATGGGGCGACCGGCTGTTCGAGCGCACCGGCCGCGGCGTGGTGCTGTCCGAGTTCGGCCGGCGCGTGATGCCGCAGGTGGAACTGCTGCTGGCGCAGTCGGCGCGCCTGCGGGACGAGATCAAGGACAGTGCCGGCGTGCCCTCGGGCGTGGTCAGGATCGGTGTGCTGTCATCGATGGCGCGCCAGCTGGTGGCGCGCCTGTTCGAATCGCTGCGGGCCCGCGCGCCCGGTGTGCGGCTGCATTTCACCGAGGGCTTCAGCGGGCAGCTCGACGAACAGCTCGCCTCCGGGCGTCTCGACATCGCTGTGATCAGCCGCTATGGGCCCGCCGCGCGGCAGGACGAGGACGTGATGGGCCAGGTGGCCACGTACCTCGTCTGCGCGGCGGGACACCCGCTGGCGCGGCGGCGCCGCATCGCCCTGCGCGAGCTGGCGGGCCTGCCGCTGGTGCTGCCGCCCGCGCCCAACGGACTGCGCTCGATCCTGGACCAGCATGCGCGCCAGCTGGGCATCGCACTCGACATCGTGCTCGAGGTCGAATCGCTGGCCACGATGAAGGACGTGGCGATGGGCGGGCATGCGATGACGATCCTGCCGATGCTGGGCGTGGACGAGGAAGTGCGCAACGGCCGGCTGGCGGTGATCGAGATCGTCGAGCCCGCGCTGCCGCGCACGATCGCGATCGGCCTGACGCGCCACCATCCGTTGTCCCGCGCGGCGCGGCTGGTGCTGGCCGAACTGCATACGCTGGTGCCCGCGCTGTTGCCGGGCGCGGCGCAGGCGGGCCGCCGGCGAACCGGCTGACGATGACGGTCGCAACGGCTCGTCCGGTTGCGTAACCGATCGGCGCTATGATCGCGACATTCTCAACCACCGGTTGCCGATCATGGACAAGGCCCGCGTCCTCACCCTCTTTATCGGCGTGGTGCGCGCCGGCAGCTTCCGCCGCGCGGCGGTGGAGGCCGGCGTCACCCCGCAGGCGGTCAGCAAGGCCGTGCGCACGCTGGAGTCCGATCTCGGCGTCCGCCTGCTGCACCGGACCACGCGCAAGCTCAGCCTGACGACCGAAGGCGCGCGGCTGTTCGAACTCGCCGCGCCCGGCATGCGGCAACTCGACGAGGCGCTGGAGCAGATCCGCAGCAGCCGCAGCGAGGACGACGGCATGATCCGGCTGACCGCGCCGCCCTCGCTGGGCAGCCGCGTGCTGGTGCCGCTGGTGCAAGGCTTTCGCGCGCAGTACCCCGGCATTGTCTTCGACGTGGTGCTGAGCGATCTGTTCACGGATCTGGTCGAGGCCAGGATCGACGTGGGATTTCGCGTCGGCACCAGTCCGGGCCAGAACCTGGTGGCACGGCGGCTGTGCGATGTACCCATGGTCATCTGCGCGGCGCCGGACTATCTGGCCCGGCACGGCGAGCCCACCACCCCCGACGATCTGCTGCGGCACCAGTGCACGGGCTTTCGCCGCCCATCGACCGGCCGCATGGTGCCGTGGGAGCTGCAGATCGACGGCAATCTCGTCTACCAGGAAGTGCCCGCGGTGGCGAGCTTCAACGACCTCGAAGCCGAGGTCGAGGCCGTGCGCGCCGGTATGGGCATCGGCCAGCTGGCGGCGTACATGATCCACGCCGACCTGGTCAGCGGGCGGCTCAAGCCGGTGCTGACCGACTACAGCGCCAGCAATATCGGCCTGTACATGTATTTCCCCCATCGCACGCAAATGCCCACGCGCGTCCGCCGCTTCATCGATTTCGTGGTGGAGGCCAGCCGCGGCGCCGAGCAGTCGCTGTCGAGGCTGGCGGGGCTGGTGCCCTGAGGCCGGTGCCGGCGACCGCTGACCGACAACGGCAACCGGCAAACGGCAACGCGCGACCCGCAACGCGCGACTGGCAAACGGCAATCGGCAATCGGCAATCGGCAAACTCGCAACCAGAGACTCCCTAACGAGAAATTAACAACTTCCGGTTGCTTCTGAGTCGGCATTGCTCGCTCTAGTGCCACAGTCGCTCCCCATCTAGATTGGTCTCAACGGCGGCTGCATTGCGAAACCGGGCAACACCGGGAAACGCGCCGCAGCCACCGTCCCAAATCGAAACCAATCGAGACCATTCTTCAGGAGCGACATCATGATTGCCCAATTCACCCGCATCCTCGTTCCCGCCGCCGTTTCGCTGGTGGTCGGCCTTTCGCTGCAGAGCGCCAACGCCGCGCCGATCGACAGCACCCCGGCCAGCACGGCACGCAGCCACGACGTGTTCTCTGAAGGACTGCGCCAGGGACCGTTCAACCCGTACTCGGAAGGCGCCTACAGCAATGGCCGCACCGGCATCGTGGCAGCGCGCGCGCATGACGTCTTTACGCAGGGCCTGCGCGATGGCCGCTTCGACCCGTACTCCGAGGGCGCGCGTGGCGCAGGCGAGAGCGCGCTGGTCGCGGGCATGGACCGCAGCGGCGTGTCGGCCCCGCCGGCCCGGCAGTTCAATCCGTACTCCGACGGCGCCCGCACCGTCGACGGCGATCCGCGCGCACGCGGTGCGGCGCTGGCCGGCGTATCGGCTCTGGTTTGACGGCCCTTGCCTGCCACATAGCATCCGCACCGGCCACCAGCACCAGCACCAGCACCAGCAACTGCAACTGCAACCGCAGCGGCAAGGCATCACCCGGGCCCGGCGCTTTCGCTTGACATTTTCTCAAGCGAAAGCGCCGGAAATATCGTTTGTCGCGCCGGGCTTTGGGGACAACCATTACGCCAAGGCCAACCACGACAGGAGACAACCGTGTCAGACCCGCTCTGGAGTACGGAACCCATCCCTCATCTGCTCGCCTCGCGCGAGCGCGCCACTGGCGAATGGATCTTCCCGGCGCTGCCGGACCACTCGCCGCTCGCCGCCGGTCACGATACGGTGGCCATCGCCGGCACCGGCGTGGTCTACAGCTTCACCGTCATCCATCCGGCGCCGAAGACCGGGCTGGCGCCCTATGCGGTCGGCTATGTCGACTTCACTGGCCCGGTACGGCTGTTCGGACGGCTCACCGGCAACGAGCGTCCGGCCATCGGCGACCGCTATGTGCCACGCCGTGACGACGAACTCGGCTACGTCTTCGAGGCCGTCCGGCACTGACCCGCCGCAGGCACCACCGCAACGCAACCGTACAGGCAAGCAAGATGCAGGACATCTACCTCCATGGCGGCGCGATGACGCCGTTCGGCCGCCATCCCGGCGTGCTCGCGCCGGAACTGGCACAGCAGGCCATCCTGAAGGCGCTGGCCGATGCCGACGTGCCCGCCGGCCGCATCCAGGCCGTCTACTGCGCCAACGTGCTGGGCGGCATGATCCTCGGCCAACTGATCGTGCGCGATCTCGGACTCAAGGGCATCCCCGTCTATAACGTCGAGAACGCCTGCGCCAGCGGCGCGACCGCCGTTCATCTGGCCCGTCACGCGCTGCTGGCCGGCCAGTACGACACCGTGCTGGTCGTCGGCATCGAACAGTTGACCGCGCTCGGCGGCGGCACCATCCCGCTGCAGCGCAACGACCACAAGACCGAGCTGTACGCGAAGGCCGGCATGGTGCTGCCGGCCGTCTACGCGATGCGCGGCACGCGCTTCCTGCACGAGCGCGATGCCTCGCCGGCCGATCTGGCGCAGGTGGCGGTCAAGAACCGTCATCACGGCTCGCTGAATCCGTACGCCCAGCAGCGCAGCACGACGACGATCGACGAAGTGCTCGGCTCGCGCATGATCGCCGATCCGCTGACGCTGCTGCAGTGTTGCCCGTCCCAGGTCGATGGAGCGGCAGCGCTGGTGCTCGGTACGACCCGGCCGGGGCACGCGCGGCCGGTCAGGCTGCTGTCGTCGGTGGTGGTATCGGGCATGCGCGAAGGGGCCGATGACGACATCCTCGACGCGGAGATCACCGCGCGCGCGGCGCGGCTGGCGTACCAGCAGGCGGGCCTGGGCCCGGAGGACGTCGATGTCGTCGAACTGCACGACGCCTTCACCATCGCCGAACTGCTCTACTACGAAGCGCTGGGCCTGGCACCGCGCGGCGACGCCGTGCCCCTGCTGCGATCGGGCGCCACGCGGCTCGGCGGCCGTGTGCCGGTCAACCCCAGCGGCGGGCTGCTGGCCAAGGGCCATCCGCTCGGCGCGACCGGCGTGGCGCAGATGGTCGAGATCCTGTGGCAGCTGCAGGGCCGCGCCGGCGAACGGCAGGTCGCGGACGCCCGCATCGGCCTCACGCAGTGCACCGGCGGCGGCATCGCGGGCGTGGATCACGCCGCCTCCTCGGTGCATATCCTGGGAGTCTGACATGGCAACCGACATCACCCCCTCCTCGCCCTTCGACCCCTCCCACGTCGCGGTCGTCACCGGCGCGGCCCGCGGCATCGGCCTGGGCATCGCCACGCAACTGGCGCGCCAGGGACTGACCGTGGCCCTGCTCGACCGCGACGCGGCCGCGCTCGACGGTGCCATCGGCGCGCTCTCCGCGCAGGGATGCAACGTCTTCGGCGCCAGCGCGGACCTGACCGACTCCGCCGCGGTCAACGAGGCCTTCGCACGGGTGCAGGCACGCGCCGGCCGGGTCGACTATCTTGTGAACAATGCCGGCGCGGTCCGCGACATGCGTTTCCTGAAGATGAGCGAGGCCGACTGGGACCTGGTCATCGATACGAACCTGCGCTCGCAGTTCCTGTGCTGCCGCGCGGCGCTGCCGGGTATGGTCGAGCGAGGCCACGGCCGCGTCGTCAATATCTCGTCGCGCGCGTGGCTGGGCGGCTTCGGACAGGCCAACTATTCCGCGGCCAAGGGTGGCGTGGTCAGCCTGACGCGCTCGCTGGCCATCGAGTTCGCAAGCAAGGGCATCACCGTCAATGCGGTGGCTCCCGGCATCGTCGACACCCCGCTGTTCCGCGGCTTTGCGCCGGACGTGCAGGCGCGGCTGCGGCAATCCGTGCCGGTGCACCGGATCGGCACCGCCGACGACATCGCCAACGCGGTCGCCTTCTTCCTGGACCCGCGATCGTCGTACGTGACCGGGCAGGTGCTGTATGTCTGCGGCGGCCGCAGCCTGTCGTCGCCGAGCGTGTAGGGAGGCAGCCATGACCGTACGACTCGATACCCATGGCGCGGTGGCCGTGCTGACCCTCGACCGTCCCGAGGCGCTCAACGCCCTCGATGTGCCTGCGCTGCGCACACTGCGCGCGCACCTGGCCGAGGTGCGCGACCGCGACGACCTGCGCGTGGCGGTGCTGACCGGCGCCGGCACGCGGGCGTTCTGCGCGGGCGCCGATCTGAAGGGCACGCGTGCTTCGCCGGCGACCTATCCGGAGGCGCTGTTTCGCGCGCCGGAGCGGGCGGCGGATCTCGGGCTCTATATCCGGCTGATGGACCTGACCGACCTTGGCCTGCACAAGCCGCTGATCGCCGCGGTCAACGGGCACTGCCTCGGTGCCGGGCTCGAGATCGCGCTGCAGTGCGATGTCCGCATCGCGGCGGATTCGGCGAGCTTCGGCCTGCCGGAAGCGGCGGTCGGCTCGATTCCCGCGGTCTCCGGGCTGCATCGGCTGCTCAAGGCGGTGCCGGCCGCGCATGCGATGCAGATGGTGCTGACCGGCGAGCGTATCGACGCGGCGCAGGCGCTGCGCATCGGACTGGTGAGCGAGACGCTGGCCTCGGCCGCACTGCTGGACCGCGCCCTGGCCATCGCGGCGCGCATCGCCGCCAACGCGCCGCTCGCGGTGCAGGCCGTCAAGAAACTGTCCCGGCAAACCAGCCATCTGAGCGAAGTCGACGCGCAGCAACTGACCGAACTCTACTGGGGCGCGCTGCGCGATACCGCGGACCGCGTCGAGGGCCGCCAGGCCTTTGCCGAAAAGCGCCAGCCGCGCTACACCGGCCGCTGATGGCGCGCCTGCCAGACCCGACAGCAGACCGGCAGCAGACCGAGATCGAACCGACACCAGACTTCCAACAAACCAACAGGAGACAACCATGGCAACCCTCACGCGATTCGCGCGCGCCGCGCTGGCAGGCATGCTGGCGATCGGCGCACTGCATGCGTCGGCGCAGGCCCCCTTCCCCCACGCAGAAGCCCATCACGCTCGTGGTCCCGTTCGCGCCGGGCGGCGGCAACGATATCCTGGCGCGTCTGATCGCGCCGAAGATGGGCCAGGCGCTGGGGCAGACCATCGTGATCGAGAACAAGCCGGGCGCCGGCGGCAATCTCGGGGCAGACTACGTGGCCCACGCCGCGCCCGACGGCTACACGCTGGTGATCGCCTCCAGCCAGGTCACGATGAACCCGTTTCTCGGCATCAAGGTGCCGTTCAGGATCGAGGCGGATTTCGAACCGGTGGGGCGGATCGCCTCGGTGCCGATCGTGCTGGTCGCCAACAACCAGCAGCCGTTCCGCACGCTGCAGGACTTCATCCAGTACAGCCGCGCCAATCCCGGCAAGCTCAGCTACAGCAGTCCCGGCAACGGCACCCCCCCAGCACCTTGCCGGCGAGGTCTTTGCCAAGCTGAACAAGACCGAACTGCTGCACGTGCCCTATCGCGGCACCGGCCCTTCGATTACGGACCTGATGGGCGGCCAGGTGCAGCTCTCCTTCGCGACCTTCGCCTCGGCCATCGAATACGTGCGGGCCGGCAGGCTGCGCGCGCTCGGCATTGCCGGGACCAAACGCACGCCGTTGATGCCGGACCTGCCGACCTTCGCCGAAGCCGGCGTCAAGGGCTACGACGCCGAGCTGTGGTACAGCCTGCTGGCGCCAGCGAAGACGCCCAGGCCGGTGGTGGAGAGGATCAATGCCGCGCTGCTGGCCGCGCTGAAGTCGCCGGAGGTATCCGCGCAGATGGCAAGGCAAGGCTTCGAGCCGCAGGCGTCGTCGCCCGCCGAACTGAAGGCGCAGCTGGGCAGGGACATGGCGCGCTGGCAGCGGCTGATCCAGGACAACGGCATCAAGGTGGGGCTATGAGCGATCGCACCATGGCCGCGTCGGACGCCGCGGTGTTGCCGACGGACAATCCGCTGCTCGACGATCTCGGCATCCGGCTCGTCAGCGTGGGCGATGGCCGCTGCGTGTTCGAGCTGGACCTCGCGCCGCGCCACCTGAACCGCCAGGGCAGCGTGCAGGGCGGCGTGGTCGCCACGATGCTGGATGCCGCCTGCGGCTATGCCGGCCTGCCGGTCGGGCCGGATGGCGCGCTGGGCCACGCGGCGACCGCGATGCTGTCGATCTGCTACCTCAGCAAGGCCAGCAGCGGGCGCCTGCGCGCGGCCGCCACGGTAACCCGCGCCGGCAACAGCCTGTACTTCGCCTCGGCGCAATTGACCTCGGACGCCGGCGTGCTGATCGCCACCGCGCAGGGAACCTTCAAGCGCGCCCGCCCCCGTCTGGAGAACTGACATGTTGCGCGACGCACTGCACGGCCTGACCGTGATCGACTTCACGCAGATCGGCGCCGGGCCGACCTGCACCATGCTGCTCGCCGACATGGGCGCCCGCGTCATCAAGGTGGAGCCGCCCGGCGGCGAACTGGGACGCGGGCTGGGGCCGGGGTGGATCGGCGACGATGCCGCGCTGTTCCATGGCTTCAACCGCAACAAGCTTGGCGTGGCGCTGGACCTCAAAAGCAGCGAGGGGGTTGCGATCGCGCGGCGCCTGATCGCCGGCGCCGACGTCGTGGTGGAAAGCATGCGCCCCGGCGTGATGGATCGGCTGGGACTGGGCCACGCGGGACTGGCCGAAGCGCATCCGGGCCTGATCTACTGCTCGATCTCGGCCTATGGGCAGGACGGACCGTATGCGGACCGCGCCGGGGTCGACGGCATCATGCAGGCCGACTCCGGGCTGATGAGCCTGATCGGCCTGCCCAGTGGAGAGCCCTGCAAGGTGCAGGCACCGGTGGTCGACGTGATGACGGGCTACGTCGCCTGCATGGGCATTCTGGCCAAGCTGGCACAGCGCAGCCGCGACGGCCGGGGCGGCCATCTCGACGTCAGCCTGTTCAACGCGGCGCTGGCGCTGCAGCAGTCGTCGTTGACCAGCTATTGCGCCGACGGCCAATTGCCCCAGCGGGTGGGCAGCGCGGCGCCATACTCGGCGCCGAACCAGGCCTTCCGCACCGCCGACGGCTGGATCATGGTGGCCGCCTACATGCCCGAGCGCTGGCGCCGCCTGTGCGACGTGCTGGGCCTGCAGGCACTGGCCGACGATCCGCGCTTTGCCACGTCGCCGCTGCGCGTGGCGAATCGCGCGGCGATGACCGAGGCGCTCAACGAGGCGTTCGGCACGCGTTCCACCGAGGCCTGGCTGGCTGTGCTCCAGGCGGCCGACATCCTGTGCGCGCCCGTCGCGACCTACGACGACGTCCTGGCGCATCCTCAGCTGGCGGCGAACGGCATGATGCAGCGGATCGCGCATCCGGCGCTGGGCGACATCCGCATGCCGGGGTTTCCGATCAACAGCGCGCGAGAGAACGCGCGTGCCGCCCGCCCCGCCCCCGCATGCGGCGAGCATACCGAGGCATTGCTGCGCGAGCTGGGCTACAGCGCGGACGACATTGCCGCGCTGCGGGCAAGCCGTGCGATCCACTGCGCCGAGGCTGTGGCGGGAGCACGTGACACCGCGACCACGGCGTGAATCGGCGAGTCCGTGAATCGGCGAGTAGTGAATCGGTGAATCGGCGAGTCGGTGAGTCGGTGAGTCGGTGAGTCGGTGAGTCGGTGAGTCGGTGAGTCGCAGCGATATCCCGGCCCTTACTGCTGCGCCGCGAACTGCGCCAGCAGCCACTGCCGGAACACCGTCATGCTGGCACTTTCCTTTCGGTCGGCCGGCGTCAGCAGGTAGTAGGTGAAATCGCCCATGTCCACCGTCTGCCGGAACGGCGCCACCAGCCGGCCGGCCTCGAGGTCGAACGCTACCAGAAAGCGCTGCGCGATCGCAAAGCCCTGCCCTTCGATGGCCGCCGCGTAGGCCATCGCCGAGCTCTGGTACGTCATGCCGCTGCGCGCATCGACGTCCCGGTCCGCGCGCACGGAGCGCAGCCAGTGTGCCCAGTCGTCGGGTCGGGCAATCGAATGCAACAGGGTGTGGTGCCGCAGGTCGGCGGGCTTCCTCACCTTCGGCCCCTCGGCGAGCAACCCCGGACTACAGACCGGCACCAGGATGTTCGACACCAGCCGGTAGGCGTTCGCCCCGCTCCACTTGCCGTCGCCCAGCCGGATCGCGCCGTCGATGTCTTCCTTGCGGAAGTCGACCGGATCGAGCGACGCGGTCAGCAGCACTTCGATGCCGCGGTTGGCCGCATGAAAGCTCGACAGCCGCGGGATCAACCAACGCATCGCGAAGGTGGTATAGGCGCGGACCTTCAGCTGCTTGCGCTTCGCCCGCTTGCCCAAGCGGGTGGTGGCCTCGCGCAGATCCTCCATCGCCCGCGTGACGGCGCGGTAGTAGTCCTCGCCGGCGCTGGTCAGCGAAATCTGCCGATGCCCACGGTGCAGCAACTGCACGCCAAGCCCTTCCTCCAGTCCGCGGATCTGGCGGCTGACGGCACCGGGCGTGACATGCAGCTCCTCGGCGGCCGCCGTGATGCTCAGGTGCCGGCCGGCGGCCTCGAAAGCGCGCAGCGCGTTCAGTGGGGGCAGTTTGTCCATGGCGCCGAGTCTGCCATACGGTTGAGGGTTTCTCAATCGAAATGGCGCCTTCAGATAAACAACCAATGGTTGTTATTGAAGTCCCATTACATCGCATTGTGCTGCGTGATCGGTGAGCCTACATTGCTCTCCATGGCACCCGCCATCGCACACCTGAACCAACGCAGCATTCCTCAAAGGAGAATCACCATGTCCGCCACCATTACCAAGAACGACAGCAAAGTCTGGTTCATCACCGGCGCCTCGCGCGGCTTCGGCCTGGAGCTGACGCGTGCCGCGCTGGCTCGCGGCGACCGCGTGGTCGCCACCGCGCGCCGCCCCGAGACCATCGCTGCCGCAGTGGGCGAGCACGCGAACCTGCTCAGCGTGGCGCTGGACGTCACCAGCGAAGCGCAGGCCATCGCCGCCGCCGAGGCCGCGGTCACGCGCTTCGGCCGCATCGACGTGCTGGTCAACAACGCCGGCTACGGCCTGCTCGGCGCGGTGGAAGAAGCCTCGGCGAAGGAAGTCGAGCAGCAGTTCGCCACCAATGTGTTCGGCGTGCTGGCCGTGACGCGCGCGGTGCTGCCGCAGATGCGCCGCCAGCGTAGCGGCCACGTGATCAATATCTCGTCGATCGGCGGGTATGCGGCCTATCCCGGCTGGGGCGTCTACGGCGCGACCAAGTTCGCGGTGGAGGGGCTGACCGAGGCGCTGGACGCGGAACTGGCGCCGCTGGGCGTGCGCGCCACCGTGGTCGAGCCGGGCTTCTTCCGCACGGACTTCCTCGACGACAGCTCGCTGGTGCGCGTGCGCTCGGAGATCGGCGCCTACGCCGAGACCGTCGGCGCGATGCGTGGCCACATGGCCGCCGCCAACCACCAGCAGCCGGGCGATCCGGTCAAGCTGGCCGCCGCGCTGCTGGCGCTGGCCGACAGCGACACGCCCCCGGTGCGGCTGCCGCTGGGCTCGGACACGGTGGCGCGGATTGCGGAGAAGCACCGCAAGGTCGAAGCGGAACTGTCGGCATGGCGCGCGCTGGCGGTGTCGACCGACCATGACGACGTGCGGGTGTAATCGCAGTCCTGGCATACCACTGCAGCGTCGGTGCCGCCCCCTTCCCCTCTCCCGCAAGCGCCGCAAGCGGGAGAGGGATCGCCTCGCCAGCGCAGCGGTCCCGCGCCAAGTGACCGCAGCGGCCTGACATCAAGCCCGCCACCCTTGATCGGCAGGCAACAGTCATTTGACGGTCCGGGGCTGTTTCATCGAAGCGTTCCGCACCACAATGCCCGGAATCCGCAATCCCTGACCCCGAATTCCTGGAGCTCACCATGACGCAGACCATTCCCGCCTTCGGCCTCGGCACCTTCCGCCTGACCGGCCAGACCGTGATCGATTCGGTCAAGAACGCCCTGTCGGTCGGCTATCGCCTGATCGATACCGCGCAGATCTACGGCAACGAGGCCGAGATCGGCCAGGCCATCGCAGAGAGTGGCGTCGCGCGCAAGGACCTGTTCCTCACCACCAAGATCTGGACCGACAACCTGGCCGGCGACAAGCTGATCCCGAGCCTGAAGGACAGCCTGGCAAAGCTGCGCACCGAGCAGGTCGACCTGACGCTGATCCACTGGCCGTCGCCGAACGGCGCGGTGCCGCTGCCCGAATACATGGCCGCGCTGGCCGAGGCCAAGGCGCAGGGTCTGACGCGCCTGATTGGCGTGTCGAACTTCACGGTGTCGCTGCTGGGCCAGGCCATCGATGCGGTCGGCGCCAGCGAGATCGCGACCAACCAGATCGAGATCCACCCGTATCTGCAGAACCGCAAGCTGGTCGACTACGCGCGCGGCCAAGGCATCCATCTGACCTCGTACATGACGCTGGCCTACGGCAAGGTGGTGCAGGACCCTGTGGTCCAGGCCATCGCGCAGGCGCATGGCGCCACGCCGGCCCAGGTGGCGCTGGCCTGGGCGCTGCAGCAGGGCTTCGCGGTGGTCCCGTCGTCGACCAAGCGCGAGAACCTCGCCAGCAATCTGCAGGCGCAGCAGCTGCGCCTGACCGACGACGAGATGGCGAAGATCGCCACGCTCGATCGCGGCGAGCGGCTGGCCAACCCGGAAGGCATCGCGCCCGCCTGGGATTGAGTCCGTTCACCGGTGTTTCGGTCGTCCCCGCGCGCACGGGGACGACTCCCGGTGTTTCCGTCACCGTTCAGCGGCTGGGCTGCAGCGCCTTATCGTTTCCCTGCGCGCTTCCCTGCGCGTTTCCTTGCGCGTTTCCCTGCGCGCTTCCCTGCGCCACCGCATGCGGATCGCGGCGCGGCACGCCGTTGAACAGCAGGTTCAGCAGCACCGACAGCACGCAGGCCAGCAGGATACTGCTGTGCATCAGCGGCTGCAGCCACCTGGGCAGATGGTGGAACAGCGTGGGCGCGAAGGTCGGCAGCAGCGAGATCGCCAGCGTCGCCGCGACGATATAGACGTTGTGCCGCTGCGATTCGAAATCGACCCGCCCCAGCGTGCGCACGCCCGCCGCGGTGACCACGCCGAACATGAACAGCGCCGCGCCGCCCAGCGCGGGCAGCGGCACCGAGGCCACCACGGTTGCCATCTTGGGAAACAGCCCCAGCACGCACAGGATCACGCCGGCCGCTACCACCACCCAGCGGCTCTTGACGCCGGTCACCACCAGCAGCCCGATGTTCTGGCTGTAGATCGTGTACGGAAAGCCGTTCAGCGCGCCGCCGATCACGCTGGCCAGGCCGTTCGCACGCAGGCCGTCGGTCATCTCGCGCGGCGTCAGCGTCTTGCCGACCACGTCGCCGGTGGCCAGGAACAGGCCCATCGACTCGATCATGATGATCACCATCACGACCACGATGGTGGCGACCGCGAGCGGATCGAACACGGGCCAGCCGAAGTAGAACGGCCGGATCACGTCCACCATCGGCGCCTCGGCGACGCCGGCGAAGTCCACCATGCCGAAGGGAATCGCCACCAGCATGCCGGCCGCCAGTGCCAGCAGCACCGAGACATTGGTCCAGAAGCCCTTGAGCCAGCGGTTGATCACGAGGATCAGCGCAAAGACGAAGCCGGCCAGCGCCAGGTTGTGCGGCGCGCCGAAGTCCGGCGCGCCCTTGCCGCCACCGATCCAGTTGACGCCGACCGGGAACAGCGACAGCCCGACCACCATCACGATGGAACCGCCGACGATCGGCGGAAAGAAGCGCACCAGCCGGCCGAACACCGGCGAAATCAGCATCGTCAGCAGACCGCCCGCCATCACCGCGCCGATCACCGCCGGCAGCCCCAGCCCCGGATTGGTGGCGATCACCAGGATCGGCGGGATCGCGCTGAAGGCGACCCCCCTGCATCACCGGCATCCGCACGCCGATGCGCCAGAAACCCGCCGATTGCAGGATGGTGGCGATGCCACAGGTAAACAGGTCGGCGTTGATCAGCACGGCCACCGCTTCCTTCGGCAGCTTCAACGCAGTGGCGATGATCATCGGCACCGCGATCGCGCCGACATACATCACCAGCACATGCTGGAAGCCCAGCATCAGCAGCGGTCCGGTGGCGGGCACCGCGTCGACGGGCGCGCGCGCCGGCGGTGCGGGGTCGCGCACCGCGTTGTGTTGCGCTTTCATGGGGATGTCTCCTTGCCGATCTCGTTGTGGTTGTTGTCGTGCCGGCGTGGCCCGGCGGCGCCGGTGCCGGCATAGCGTGGGATGCCGCATGGGGGGGGCGCGCCGGTCCGACGCACGGCAGCGGCGGCCGTCGAAACGACGCCGCCACCGTGCCCATCGCTCGCGTCAGGCGAAGCGGAACGGCGTCGCGCGCAGGCGCTTGCCGGTCGCCGCGAAGATCGCGTTGCCGATGGCCGGGACCACCGGCGGATTGGACAGTTCGCCGACGCCGCTCGGCGCCCTGCCCGACGGCGGCATCAGTTCGATGTCCAGCCGCGGCGCATCGGTGATGCGCACCACCGGATAGTCGTGGTAGTTGCTGATGCGCACGGTGCCATGGTCGATCGGCACCTCGTTCATCATCGCCGTCGACACGCCCCAGTACAGCCCGCCCGCCAGCTGCTGCCGCACCGAGCTGGGATCGACCGCCAGCCCGCAGTCCACCACGCAGCTGAGCCTGTGCACGGCGATCGCGCGCTCCTTGACCTCGACCTCCGCGACCACCGCGATATAGCTCTTGTAGCCCTGATAGGTTGCGATGCCGAGCCCGCGGCCGGGCGCCGAGGCCCGCGGCCAGCCCGCCAGCGCGGCGGCGCGCTCGAGCACCGCCAGATGCTCGGGCCGCTCGCGCAGCAGGCGGCGGCGATAGGCGAGCGGATCCTGCCCCGCCGCGTGCGCGGCCTCGTCGATCAGGCTTTCGATCGCGAAGACGTTCGGCACGTAGCTGACCGCGCGCCACCACCAGATCGGCAGCTTCGGCTCGACCCGCACCCACGCCAGGTCCAGCGTGCCGATGTCGTAGTAGAAGTCGTCGCGCATCGCCTCGGTGCAGCTCGGATCGACCGGCACCTTGGCCAGGAAGCCAGGATCGTCGGGCTCCTTGATCGACGGCGTCACCGCGCGCAGGCTGAAGGCGGCGATGCCGCCGTCGCGATCGAGCGCGGCGCGCGCCTTGTGTACGCTGGCGGTCTGGTAGAACAGGCCGCGCATATCGTCCTCGCGGCTGTAGATCAGCTTGACCGGCTTGCCGACGCGGCGCGAGATATAGGTGGCCTCGAGAATCTGGTGCATCCCCTCGCGCGCGCCGAAGCTGCCGCCGGCCTCGGTCAGATGGATCCTGACCTTGTCGGCCGGCACGCCGGCGATGGTCTCGGCTGCCTGCGCGCAGCGCGACGGCACCTGGATGCCGCCCCAATACTCGACGATGCCGTCGTGCACCCAGGCCACCACGCTGAGCGGTTCCATCTGCGCGTGGGCCTTGTAGGGCATCGTGTAGACGCCTTCGACGACCTTGTCGGCGCGCGCGAACGCGGCCGCGGCATCGCCCTTGACCTTGCTCTTGAGGCCGGCATCGTCGACATGCCGGGCCAGCTCGCGCAGCGCGCCCTCCGCGCTGAAATCCGCCATGTCGCTGTCGCCCCATCGCACCTTCAACGCCTGGCGCGCGCTGCGCGGCCCAGAAGTGGTCGGCGACGATGGCCACGCCGGGCTGGCAGGCGCCGTTGTCCGGCACCGCCGGGCCCATGCCGGGACGGAAATGCGCGATCGCCGCCGGAATCTCGGTCGCGAACACATCGCGCACGCCGGGCATCGCCTTGACCTCGGCCGCATTGAACGACACCACGCTTGCATTGATCACCGGCGGATGGACCACGATCGCGGTCAGCATGCCGGGCAGCTTGATATCGACCGCGTATTGCGCGCGGCCGGTCAGCTTGTCCGCGACGCGATAGCTGCTGCGTTCCTTGCCGATCAGCACGAAATCGGCCGGGCGCTTGAGCGCGACTTCCTTCGGCACGGGCTGCCGTGCCGCGCCTTCGGCGAGATCGCCGTAGCCGAGCCGCCGCGAGCCGGCGGCATCGATCACCATGCCGCTGCTCGTGCGGCAACTGGCCGGATCGACCCGCCAGCGCTGCGCGGCCTCGGCGACCAGCATCGCGCGCGCGGTGGCACCGGCGCGCCGCAGCGTGGTCCATTCGAGCGGCACGCTGGTGCTGCCGCCGGTTGCGTGCATGCCCCACAGCGGATGGATGTAGACCTGCGCCAGCGGATCGTCCGGCTGCACCACGCGCACGCGCGACCAGTCGGCATCGAGCTCCTCGGCCAGCATCAGCCCGAGCGCGTTCTTGACGCCGGTGCCGCTGTCGAACTTGTGCACGACCAGCAGCACCTCGCCCTGCGGCGTGATGCGAACCCAGGCGTTGGGGGCGAAGGCGGCGCCATCGGCGGGGGGCGCCCGAGGACGATGCCCCGGCGGCGGCGCCTGCCGCGCGCACGCCGCCGGCGCCCAGCTCCAGCATCAGGCCGCCGGCCAGCGCCGCCCCGCTCTTCAGGAAGTCGCGCCGCTTCATGCCGGCCTCCCGCTGCGCAGTTCGGCTGCGGCGCGATGAATCGCCCGCCGGATCCGGTCATAGGTGCCGCAGCGGCAGATATTGCCCGCCATCGCCGCATCGATATCGCTGTCGCTGGGCTTTGGCTTCCGCGCCAGCAGCGCGGCGGCGGACATCAGCTGCCCCGACTGGCAGTAGCCGCACTGCGGCACGTCCTCGGCCTGCCATGCGCGCTGCAGCACATGCAGCGCATCGGGCTTGCCCAGCCCCTCGATGGTCGTCACGCGCTTGCCGGCGACGCTGGACAACGGCGTCTGGCAGGCGCGCACGGCCTGTCCGTCGACATGGACGGTGCACGCGCCGCACAGGCCCATGCCGCAGCCGTACTTGGTGCCGGTCAGGTCCAGCTGGTCGCGCAACACCCACAGCAGCGGCGTATCCGCGGGGGCGTCCACCCGACGGCGGGCGCCATTGACATCGAGCTTGGTGGTCATCGTGGTCTCCTCGGCCGCCCCTCTGGCGTGGACGGATCAGGGAAAGCCTAGGTGTCGCCCAACCATATGTGAAATATGATTTCGGAATCCAATCCATACGGATCGCATATGGATCTCCGCCAGCTGCGCTATTTCATCGCGGTCGCCGAGGAAGGCAACTACAGCCGCGCCGCCGAGCGGCTGCATATCTCGCAGCCGCCGCTGAGCCAGCAGATCAAGTCGCTGGAGGGCGCGCTGCGGGTCACGCTGTTCGAACGCGGCCGGCATGGCGCGCGGCTGACGCGCGCCGGCGAGGCGCTGCTGACGCGGGCGCGCCGCATCGTCGACGACTGCGAATCGGTGGAACGGCAGGTGCGGCGCGTGGCGGAAGGACTGGAGGGCTATCTGCGCATCGGCATCATCAACTCGGTGATGTACGGCCCGCTGCCGCTGACGCTGCGCCAGTTCCAGCTGCGCAATCCCGGCGTCGAATGGACGCTGCACGAACTGCTGCCCGACCAGCAGTACGAGGCGCTGGCGCGCGGTCGCATCGACGTGGGGTTTTCGTGCAGCGCGGCGGCGCGCAGCGACCTGCGCTCGATCCTGGTCTATGCGCAGCCGCTGGTGGTGGCGATGGCGGCCGACCATCCGCTGGCGGGCGCGCAGCGCGTCTCGCTGCGGCAGCTGTCCGGCGATGCCTTCGTGCTGCTGAACATGCAAAGCCCGATGATCCGCAATGTGCTGGCTGCCTGCCTGCGCGAGGGCTTCGAGCCGCGCGTGATGCACGAATCGATCGACCCGGAGACGGTGCTGGGGCTGGTGGGCGCGGGCGTCGGCGTCAGCGTGCTGCCGGCCTCGCTGTCGGCCACGCGGCGCGACGACGTCAGCTACGTGCCGCTGGCCGCGCGCGGGCTCGACGCCGACCTGCATGCGACCGTGCGGCGCGAGCATGCGCTGCCGGCGCTGGAGCGGTTTCTCGCGCTGCTGGAGGACGTCACGCGGGCCTGGCACCGCGAGGTGTTCGGCGACGGCGCGGCGCCGGGCGGTGGAGGCTGGCCGGCGGCGGGGGGAGCGGGACGCCAGGGGCGGGGTGAAGCGCGACACCGCGCGCGATGTGAAGCGCGATGTGAAGCGCGATGTGAAGCGCGATGTGAAGCGCGACACCGACCGCGACACCAGGCGCAATAGCAAGCGCAAGGTCAGGCCGGCGTCATCACCACCTTGATGCAACCGTCGTGCTTGTCGCGGAAAGTCTCGTACATCGACGGCCCTTCCGCCAGCGTGACGCGATGCGAGATCACGAAGGTCGGATCGATCTGCCCGTCGATGATGCGCTGGAGCAGATCGTCGGTCCAGCGGTTGACGTGGGTCTGGCCGGTACGGATCGTCAGGCCCTTGTTCATCAGCGCGCCCATCGGAATCTTGTCGACCAGTCCGCCGTAGACGCCGGGGATCGACACGATGCCGCCGGGCCGGCAGACATAAATCATCTCGCGCAGCACGTGCGGCCGGTCGGTCTCCAGCATCACGGCCTGCTTGACGCGGTCGTAGATCGAATCGAGCGAGCGCGTCGCATGTGCCTCGAGCCCGACCGCGTCGATGCACTTGTCCGGCCCCTTGCCCTGCGTGATCTCGTTGAGCGCCTCGAGCACGCTCTGGTTCTCGAAATCGATCGGCGTCACGCGGTCGGGGCCGAGCTGCTGCGCCATGCGCAGGCGTTCGGGCACGCGGTCGATCACCACCACCTGCTTGGCCCCCCATCAGCAGCGCCGACAGGATGCAGAACTGGCCGACCGGTCCCGCGCCCCAGATCGCGACAATGTCGTCGCGCTGGATGTCGCATTGCGCCGCGGCCTGCCAGCCGGTCGGCAGGATGTCGCCGAGGAACAGCACCTGTTCGTCGCTCAGTTCGGCCGGCACCTTGACCGGCGCCACGTCGGCATAGGGCACGCGCACGTATTCGGCTTGACCGCCCGCATAGCCGCCGGTCAGATGGGTGTAGCCGAACAGCCCGGCGGTGGTGTGGCCGAACATCTTGTCGGCCGCGTCCTTGTTGCGGTTGGTGCGCTCGCACACCGAGAAATTGCCGCGCCGGCATTGATCGCATTCGCCGCAGATGATGGTGAACGGCACCACCACGCGGTCGCCGACGCGCAGCCGGCGGTTCTCCGCGCCGACCTCGACCACCTCGCCCATGAACTCGTGGCCCATGATGTCGCCGTGCTCCATGCCGGGCACGAAGCCGTCATACAGGTGCAGGTCCGAGCCGCAGATTGCGCAGCTGCTGACGCGGATGATGGCGTCGCGCGGGTGCTCGATCACGGGATCGGGAACGGTGTCGTAGCGGATATCGTGCTTGCCGTGCCAGCAAAGGGCTTTCATCGCGGGCTCCCCAGGGAAGAGCGGCACGCCAGTCGCGCCGCATGGGGCGGGAATGCAAGCGCTGTTCCACGGGGGTGGCAGGCGGTTGGGCGTCGCGAAGTCTCCCTTCGGTGGCACCGGGCGGCGCGAAACTTACATGTGGGGGAAGAAGTTTCACTCAGCCCGGCAGCGCGATCGTAAACGTGGTGCCGCGTCCCGGCGCGCTGTCGACGCCGACATGGCCGCCGTGCCGCTCGACCACCGTCTTGACGAACAGCAGGCCCAGCCCGCTGCCTTCGCGTACCGGGCGGCCCTCTTCCTGCAGCCGGCTGAACGGCTGGAACAGGCGTGCCTGCTCCTCGGGCGCGATGCCGGGCCCCTGGTCGGAGACCGACACCATCAGGCCGCCATCGCTGCCATCGTCGTGCCGCACGCGGCCGGCGCGCACGGTGACGGTGCCGCCCGGCGGGCTGTACTTGACCGCGTTGTCGATCAGGTTGGAGACGGCGCGCATCAGCAGTGCCGCTTCGCCGTACAGCATCATCTCCTCGTTGCCGGTCTGCACCGCGACGGTCACGCGGCGCGCCTGCGCCAGCGCCCACAGCGAATCGGCGGCATCCATCAGCACCGTGGTCAGGTCGACCTCGGCAAAGCGCAGATGCTGCGACTCGGCCCGCGCGAGCTGGATGAAGTCGTCGGCCAGCGCCAGCGTGCGGCCCGCGTGGTGGCGGATCCGTTCGAGCAGCACCGGCGGTTCGAGCGCGCGCGCCGGGTCGGCCTGCAGCTCGACCAGCGCGAGGATCGACGCCTGCGGCGAGCGCATGTCGTGCGAGATGAAGCGCAGCGTTTCCTCGCGCTGGCGCTCGGCCAGCCGCACCTGCGTGATGTCGATGAAGCTGATGCTGAAGCCGGCGACCTCGCCCGCGTTGCCGCGCAGCGGTGCGCCGCGCAGCAGCATCGCACGCTGGTCGTGGGTCTGCAGCTCGACTCCGGCGCGCTCGCCGCGCGTCGGCGCCGCGCCGTGGTCGGCGGCGCGCCGGAGCCGATCCCAGTAGTCGAGTCCGCCCTGCGGCGGCGCGAAGATGTCGGCGATCAGCGTATCGAGCAGGGGCCGCGCCCCGCCCTCGGCATTGAGCGCGGACAGCAGCCGCGGCGACAGCGCCACCGCGCCGGCGTTGGCCAGCAGGATGCTGCCGTCGGCGTCGCAGATCACGGTGGCATCGGGCAGGTTCTCCAGCCCGTCGGACAGCAGGCGGCGCAGGTCGCGCTGCCGCGTGATCATCCGGTACAGCGCGCTCATGCGCGTGTCCAGCGTACCGCCGGCCAGCGGCGGCGCGCTCTTGCCGCCCGGCAGCGCCGGCTCGCGTTCGAGCCGGGCGACCTCGGCCGACAGGAAGGTCAGCGCCGATTCCTGCCGGCGCCAGCTCCACAGCGGATAGAACACCAGGCAGGCCAGGATCGCCGGCACCGGCGAGAACCACAGCCGCTCGAAATGCATCAGCGCCACGCTGGCGCCGAACAGCCCGACGATCACCGCGGCGCTGACCAGCAGGGCGTCGCGCGGGGACATCAGCAGCGCCGCCAGGCACGCGAGCAGCACCGGCAGCAGCGTCAGCGGCCAGTACCAGGCGCGCGGCAACGGCACGATGCCGTTGTCGTCGAGCAGCGCCTGCGCGGCGTTGGCCAGCAGCTCGACGCCGCTGATGCCGGCGCCGTTCTTCGACAGCGGCGCGGAGAACATGTCGCCAAGACCCGTCGCGCCGGCGCCGACCAGCACCAGCTTGTCGCGGAACAGCTCGGGTGGAATGGCGCCGCTGAGCACGTCGATTGCCGACACCGTGCGGAAGGTGCCGATCGGTCCGGCGAACGGAATGCCCAGGCGATGGCGGCGATGCCATTCGCCGGCGAGCGTCTCGTCGACCGGCACCTGCCGGTAGCTGTCCAGCGGCCGCTGCGGCTGGCCGAACTGCACCAGGCGCACGACGAAATGGTCGAGCATCTGGCCCGGCAGGCCCTCCTGCAGATAGAGATGGCGGGCGAGCCCGTCGACGTCGGTGGCGATATTGATGTGGCCGACATCGGCGCCGAGCGCGGGCAGCGGATAGCTGAGGCGATAGCCGTCGCGCACCGGCTCGGCCAGCGCGGGGATGATCACGTTGCCGGCGCGCGCCATGCTGACCGCCAGCGCCTCGTCGTCCTCGGGATGGCGCCAGTCCGGCTCGACCAGCAGCACGTCGAGCCCGATCACGCGCGCGCCGCCGTCGGCCAGCCGATCGACCAGTCCCGCCAGCAGCGAACGCCGCCACGGCCAGCGGCCCACCGCGGACAGCGACTCATCGTCGATCGAGACGATCAGGATGTCGTCGCGCGGCGCGTGCTGCTGCGCGGCGATGCCGATGTCATAGACGGCCAGGTCCAGCCGCTGGCTCGCGCCGAAATCCGCGCGCACCGCGGCCAGCACCATTACCAGCATCGTCAGCACCAGCCATTCGACCAGCGTGCGCCGATGAAAGCCTGCAATCAGGCCGCTGCCCGCGGCCGAGCGCAACTGGGTGCGCAATTGGGGCAGCCGAAAGCGGCTATCCGCCACGGCGCACACTGCCGCTGGCAGTACCGATCGGAGCCCCCCGTGCCGTCGCGCAGATGCTCGTGGACTTCGATGCGTTGCGGGGCCGAGAACGGCGACTCGCTGCCATCGCGCTCGATGCGGGCGATCCGCACGTAATAGACGCCGGCCGGCGGACGCGGCAGCGCCGCGGTGTCCGACTCGATGCGCTGATCCTGCAGCGGCCGGGCAAAACCCGGCTCGTCGGCCAGCTGCACGCGATAGGCCAGCGGCGCGAAGGCCTCGGGCTGCTGCGCGGCGCCCCAGCGCACGCGCAGCGCGCCGCCGTTGTCCTCGATCACGCTGACGCCCGGCGCCGGCGGCAGCAGCCGGAACGCGACCGGCGCGCTCCACGGACCCGCCTGCCCCTTGGCATCGATCGAGCGCACGCGCCACCACCAGTCTCCCGGCGCCAGCGTCTGCTGCGTGCCTGCCTCACGGGTGTTGCCCTGCGCGGCCAGCGTGCCGAAACTGGCGTCGGAGGCGATCTCGAAGCGGTACTCGGCGGCGCTGTCCACCGCCGCCCATTGCAGTTCCGCCACGATGCCGTGCACCGTGCTGCGCGGCGCCGGCTCGACCGTATAGGGCGCCGGCGGATTGAGCCGCACCGTCAGCGGCGCGATCGCGGCGTTGCCGGGAATGCGGTTGCGGTCGATGGCGCGCACCTCGAGATAGGCCGGGCCATCGGGCAGTCCGGTCAGCGCCGCGGACGCCGGCGTGACGGTAGCGGCGTAGACCGCTTCGGTACGCTCGGCGTCGCGCGTCACGCGAACCAGATAGCCGATCGCGCCCTTGACCGGCTGCCAGCCCACTTCGGCATGGCTGGCGTAGATCGGCTCGGCCGGCACCGCGCTCAGCGTCGGCGCCGCCAGCAGCGTGTACACCACCGCGTCGCCCGCGCTGCCGACGGCGACGCCGTGGCCCGCGGTGACCATGCGCTTGGCGCGCCGGGCGCGCACCGCCACGGTGCCCTCGAGCACCGCGCTGCGGTTGGCGCGCCGGCCAGGCTCGTCGGGCTGGCCGGCATCGACCGCGTAGCGGGTGCCGCGCACCCCGGTGACCATCATCGGCGTGCGGATCTCGAAGCGGCCGACCCCGGTCCCGCCCGGCGCGACGCGCGACTCGATGCCGCCACGATCGACCTCCATCACGGTATCGCCCAGACCCGTGCCGGCAAACACGCGCAGGCGCTTGACCTGCAGCCGCGTGTTCGGCGGCATCGCGACGCGCGTGCCGTCGGGCAGCTCGAAGGTGACCAGGCCATCGGCGCCGGTTTGCAGCCAGGCCGCCTCGTCGACGCGCATGCCGGGCCGCAGCGCCGCGCCGTTGGCGTCGGCCTGGCCGAGCACCGACACCACGCGCGCGCTCGCGACCGTCACCGGAATGCGGGCGAGCGGTATCCGGACCTGAGTGCCGATCGGCAGCCGGTACGGATCGGCGACGCGGTTCAGCGCCTTCAGCTCGCGCCAGACGTCGGCGCGGCCGGTATAGCGCTGGGCGACCCAGAACAGCGTGTCGCCGGGCTCGACCTGATGCAGGAAATATTCGCCATCGGCACCGGCCGGGCCCGCCTGCGCCGGCGCGAACGCGACCAGCGCCCATGCGGAAATCGCGGCCCTGACCAACGTGATGGCCGTGGCGGCCACAGTGGCCCCGGTGGCCGCGGTGGCGGTCACCACCCCGCCCTTACGCACCATCGGCCGGCCCCGCGCAGCGCTCGAAACGATAGCCGTAGGAATACACCGAGGCCAGCCGCACGCCGTTCTCCGGCCGCAGGCCGAGCTTGATGCGCAGCCGCGACAGATGGGTGTCCAGCGTGCGCGAACTGGCGCCGAGCGAGCGGCCCCATACCGCCTGCTCGACGACGTCGCGCGGCAGCAGCCGGTCCATGTTGCGGAACAGGTAGAGCGCCAGATCGAACTCGCGCGGCGCGATATCGACCTCGACGCCGTTCAGGCTGGCGGTGCGCGCCACCGGATCGAGCCGATAGGCGCCCACCACGATGGCCTCGTTGGCCGGGGCCGACGGATAGGTCCGGCGCAGCAGCGCACCGACGCGGGCCAGCAACTCGCCGCGCCGCACCGGCTTGATCATGTAGTCGTCGGCGCCGCCGGCCAGGCCCATCACGATGTCCTCTTCCAGCGAGCGGCTGGTCAGGAACAGGATCGGCGGGTACTGCCCCGAATGCAGCCGGACGTGGGTCACCACGTCATAGCCGCTGATGTCGGGCAATTGCCAGTCCATCACCAGCAGATCGTAGGAGCGCTCGCGCATCGCGCGCAGGAAGGCCTTGCCGCCCGAAAAACTGTCGCAGGCATGTCCGGCGCTGACCAGGATCTGCTGGATCAGTTCGGCCTGGCTGGGATCGTCTTCGACCGATGCGATATTCATGTTCTTCTCGGTTACAGGTCGGGTTGCGTCTTGCACCGGTACAGCGGCTCGCGCAAGCGCAACGTCTTGGATTCGTTCAATGCGATGTATCGAATTGTAACTGTGTCGGTCACCGTACCGGGCCGCCATCGCCGTATCATCGCCGCCCGATTCGCATTACTGCAACATATAGGTTTCATATTCCAGGCGTTCGAGCCTGCGGTCCAGCAGCACCAGCGCGATCGCCACCACGATCAGCGCGGCGAACGCAAAGCCGTAGCCGTACCAGGCCGGGCCGAGCGCCAGCGTCATCTGCGTCAGGCCCACGTTCAGCGCGACGAAGGCCGCGCCGAGCAGCCATATCTCGCGGCGCCGGTCCAGATAGAAATAGAGGCTCAGCGTGGCGAGCAGCACCACGTAAAGGCCGGCGCCGACCACGTCGACGTGCAGCAGCGGCAGGGTCAGGCCCGCCATGCCGAACAGCGCCAGCAGCGGCCGGCCCAGCGCGAACAGCAGCAGTGCGGCGATCGCCAGCAGCTTGACGACTTCGTACAGGCCCAGCCGGACGGCCCGCACCATGGCGTCGCGCGCCGCCTCGATCCGCTGCAGCGAGCCGCCGCCGCGCACCGCGTCGGCGAAGGCATCGTAATGGGCGACGAACTCCCGTTCGATGCGCAGCGCGAACACCGCCATGGCCGGCACGACGGCCAGCCAGGCCAGAAACACCGGGACGTCGTAGATCGCCGAGGCATGCAGCGGCCCGATGACGGGCTGCCCCGTGCCCGCGTGGTACCAGAACTGCAGCTTGTCGGCCCAGATGCCCAGCGGGTACAGCAGGCCGATCGCCATCAGGCTCGGGTAGCGATGGCGCCGCGCAAACACCTCGAACGACAGCAGGCGCGGGCTGCGATCGCCGAGATGGCGGCCATGGCCGTGTTGGCTGCCGCGGCTGCCGTGGTGGCGGTGGATCGGTATCGCCGCGCCGGCCAGCAGCACCAGCTCGCCGATCACGAAGGCGCCCAGCAGCCCCTCCAGGCCGAAACCGCGCAGCGCCAGCGCGGCAAGCGCCGCCACCGCATAGCCAACGACGAAGGCGCAGGCGATCGCCCGGTACTGCCTCATGCCGGACAGGAAGGTCACCGCGATCCAGACGTGGCACATCAGCACGAAGCCCGCCAGCATCAGCGCGCGATACAACGCGGTTTGCTGCGGGAACGCCCACAGCGCGCACGCCAGGCCCAACAGGCCCGCCAGCACGGTGACAAGCAGCCCGACCGCATGCAGGCCGGGCAGCACCGCCTCGCCGCGCCCTTCCGCGAGACGGCCCGCGGCGTAGCGGACCAGATGAAGCTGCAGCGGTCCGGTCAGCATCAGGCTGGCCGCGATCAGATGGATCGCCGACACCTGGAACTGCACGGCCTGCGCGCTCGGCAACCCCGTCGGCAGCCGCAGCACGCCGATCAGCAGAACGCCCGCGAGCGCCAGCACCCAGGCACCGCAAGCGAGCACGCTGGCAAAGCCGTAGGCCTGCAGCGTGCCGACGCGGTTGCGGTCCCGCGCGCCGCGAAGCAGGAAAGTCAGGTCCACCATCATGGCGCTCCCGCGAAGGGGCAACGGCCGCCCGACGGCCATTCGCCGGCCGCTCTTGCCATCGTTGCCTGGGTGGCCGGCACGGCCGGACGGCCCACACCGCCGCGCGCGCCGGCATCGGCGTGGGGTTTCGCGGCCAGATGCTGGTACAGCTGCCGGTAGCTGGCCACCGCGGCGTGCTCGGTGTAGTAGCGCTCGGCGCGCACGATTGCCGCCCGCTGCGCGGCGCGCCAACGCTCGCCATCGCCCAGCAGCGCGACCGCTGCGCGTGCCAGTGCGCCGGGATCGGCGATGCGCACCACCGCGCCCGCCGCGCCCAGTGCCATGTCTTCATCGCCGACGCCGTCGATCAGCTCGCGGCAGGCGCCGACATCGGTGACCACGCAGGGCACGCCGGCGGCGAACGCCTGCAACACCGCCGGTGGCAGTGCCTCGCTGATCGAGCTCAGCACCAGCACGCCGACCTGCGGCAGCAGCTCGGCGATGCGCCGCGGGCCGAGGAAGCGCACGTTGCCGTCCAGTCCCAGGCTTTGCACCAGGCCGCGG
The DNA here is from genome assembly GCF_049311595.1 of Cupriavidus sp. H18C1. Classification (NCBI taxonomy): domain Bacteria; kingdom Pseudomonadati; phylum Pseudomonadota; class Betaproteobacteria; order Burkholderiales; family Burkholderiaceae; genus Cupriavidus; species Cupriavidus sp. H18C1. The sequence goes on along the minus strand of NZ_CP186009.1, from coordinate 1,275,103 downwards.
CATTCGCGCGCGTATTCCGGGTCCTCGTCCTCGGGCCCGGCAATCCATCCCTGCGCATCGGGACACTGCCTGACCACGGTCAGCATCGCGCGGATGAAGGTCTTGACGTCCTTGCGCGGCACCACCCGGCCCGCCAGGCACAGCACCTGCGGCACGCGCTCGGGCCGCTGCGCGCGCAGCGGCGCCAGCGCGGGCAGATCGATGCCGTTCGGGATGGTGCGCGTGCGGCTGGCCGGCGCGCCATCCTGCACCTGCCGGCGGCGATTGCCCTCGTAGAGCGCGACGATCTCGTCGGCCGCCTCGTAGCAGACGCGGCCCAGCGATTCGAAGAAGCGCAGCCACAGGTCGCGGCAATAGCCCGACTGCAATCCATCCGGCTCGACGGCATGGCCGCCGCCGCGATGTTGCCGGTCGCGATAAGGGTTGTCGCGCTGCCAGCGGGACGCGAACAGGTCGATGCCGAGCTCGCGTGCGGGCATCGCGTGCTGCGACACCAGCAACGGACGGTCATGCCGGTAGCGCAGCATCGCGCCGAGCAAGCCGGCGTAGCCGGTCGATGCCGCGTGGTAGACGCGCGCCGGCATCAGCGTCGCCGCGATTCGCGCCAGCCGCCACAGCGGCCGGTGCATCGTGCGCACGGTCCAGAAGTAATCGGAGAACGAGGTGTCGGTGCAATAGCGGCGGTACTGTTCGACGATGGTGTCCCAGGCCGGCCGGCTGTGCAGGAAGGCGTGCTCCGACAGCGGCCCCTCGTCGCCGCGCGCGTCCATCAGCGCGTCCATCAGCTCGCGCATCGCGGCGCTTGCCTGCGTGCGTCCGCTGTTGGCGCTGCTGGCGCTGTTGAAGCCGTTGAGGCCACCGATGCCGTGGATGCCGCCGCTCACGCCGTCAAGGCCCTTGCCGCGCTGGCGCAGCAGAGCGTGCAGGCGCGCCGCCTCGGCGAAGGCGTGCGCATCGACCCGCTGCCGCGGCACCGTGGCGGCCGCTTCGTCGTCGTGCAGGAAATGCGTCTCCAGATGCAGGACGTTGTCCGGCAGCGCGATCGCCATCTCGCCGCAGTCCTCGCGCCGATCGCCGATCACGACGACCGCGAAGCTGGTCTGCGGGAAGGCCCGGATCATCCGTTCGGCCCACCCGGGCCCACCCGTCCTCGCGAAGGGATGGCTGCCTTCGAGCAGCAGCGCGATATCGACGCGCGCGACTCCCGCGCCCGCGGCGCCCGGTGAAGCGGCGCGAGCATTCGGCATGGAGGCGGCGACGGGCGCGTTCGGCGTGGTCATGCTGATGATGTCCAGTAGCGCAGCACGGGGTGGAGCTGCGGCAGCGCGGGCAGCGACGCGGCCTGGCGCAGGCCCTGCATCGCGGCCCTGGCCGCCGCGAAATCGCCCTCCAGAAAGGCCGCCTCGGCCAGCAGCGGCCAGGCGCGCTCGCGCGGAAAGCCCAGCGCGGTGGCGCGCTGCAGCGCGGCGCGCGCGGCGGCGGGGTCGCGGCGTGCCAGCGCCAGCCGTCCGCGCAGCTGCCACAGCCCGGCCGCCGGGCTCGCCACGGCGGATCCGTCGGCGGCGCGCACGTACAGCGTCGTCGCGCCCGGCGCCTCCGACAGCGCCTGTAGCGCGCCCTCGGCGTGGCGGTCCGCCTGCTCGAGCGTATGGCCGCGCACGTCGTCCTGCGCGAGGTTCTGGTAGACCAGTTCCCAGTGCAGCTGCGCCAGATGTTCGTGCGCCGCGGCCCGGCTGGCCGGGTCGCCGTCGGCCAGGGCGTGCAGATGGTCCCGCGCCTGCAGGATCTGCCGCGTCAGCCGCTGCTCGGCCGCGTCGAGCATGCCGTAGGCGAGCAGCCTGACGTCCTCGACGCTGTCCTCGAGCAGCGCGCGCAGCAGCGGGCTGATGCTGCGCGCCGGCATCCCATCGAGCCCCGCCAGTGCGGTCATGCGGCGCATGCCGGAAGCGGCGGCGTTGGCGCCGGCGTTGGCGGCGGCGTTGGCGGCGGCGTCGGCGGCGGCGTCGGCGGCGGCGTCGGCGCCGGCCCGCAGAAGGCCGGCGGCGCGATCGCGATCATCGCCGGCGCCCGGCCCATTGAGAACGCCCCCCACCCGCGCTGCTGACGAACTCGGGCAGCGCCACGGAGGCGATGCCACCCATGGCGTGCGTACGATGCCTGAATCTGGCCAGCGCCATGCCGAGCAGCGCGACCAGCAGGCCGCCCAGCGGCACCAGCGCGCCGGCCGCGAACAGATAGGCCAGGGCCGCGCGCCGCAGCGTGCGGACGTGCCGCGACAGCAGGCGCTGCAACGGCATCGCCAGCAGCGCGGCCGCCAGCGCCTGGATGCCCAGATATGCCAGCAGCGCGCCGGTCGCGTGGGTCGCCCCGTCGCCATGCAGCAGCGCCGTCAGCGCGGTCAGCTGCAGCGCGCAGCCGGCGATGACGAGCACGCCCTCACGCATCATGCCTGCTCCCGGCCATGCCGCGCGCGGCCCCACCCTCGCAGCGCTGCAGCAGCCGGCGCAGCGGTTCGGGATCGCCATCGGCGGGCACCGGCAGCGTATGGATGCCGATCCGTCCCTGTTCGAAATCGATGCCGAACTGCGCCTGCAGCATCCGTTCGATCCGCAGCAGATAGCCGGAAGCGGCCTCGGTATCGGCCAGCGGCATCAGCGTCATCAGCACGCGTTGCGGGCCGCTCGCGCGCGCCCACGCCAGGTCCTGCGCGCGGCCGCTGCGCACGGCCTGCTCGAACCAGTCGGCGCTGTGCTCGTCGGCGCCGAAGGCCAGCGCGACCACCGTGCTGGCGATGCCCACTTCGCGCCGCAGGCGTGCCAGCCGCGCATAGTCGATGGCGAAATCAGGCGGGCAGTCGGGCAGCACGCGCTCGACCGCGCGTGCCGCCGAGGCATGGTCGACGCCGTCGGCGTAGTAGCCGAGCAGCACCAGCAGCAGTTCGAGATTGTCGTGATGCAGCGCCAGGAACGGCATGCGCTCGACCACCAGCACACCGATCAGGCGATCCGAACCGGACAAGACCGGTGCCACGGCGAGGTAGCGGCTATGCACGCCATCGCTGCCGTCGCCGCCATCAGCGCGGCGATGCGCCAGCTGACGGGTTTGCAGGCAGCGCCGCAGCAGCGGATCGCCGGCATCGAGCCGGCAGCCAGGCCCCGCGGCCGCCGCGGCTTCGGGCAGCACCCGATCGCCGTCGCAGGGAAAAAGCGCCGCGGCCTCGAGTTGACAGGCCTGCGCGACCAGCTGCATCATCGGCGCCGCCGCGGCCAGGGGCCGGGCCGGCAAGCGCTTGCCGCGCATCGCGGCTCCCGCTGGCGCCTGCGCACGGGCGTCGTCCGCGCCGGCATCCCCGGCCGTCGCCGCGCGCAGCTGGGCCAGCGTATCGCGCAGCGTGGTGGGCCGGGCCAGCAGATCGCTTTCGAGGCGAGCATGCGAGATGCGCAGCAGATAGTGCTGCTTGGTCAGTGCCGCCAGCCGTTCGTCGAGATAGCGGTGGATCGATCGCTGGCGCGCCAGCCGGCTGGCGCAGACGTCGCCGAACTGTCCGGCCAGCAGCACCAGCAGCGTGCCGCCGATGAAGAACGGGCGCGGAAACGCTCCGGGCTGGGCGCCGATCTGGTGGAACAGGAACCAGCCGCCGAGCAGCATCAGCGCCGCGCCGATGCCGGCCAGCGTGCCATAGCGCAGCGCCAGCACCAGCGGCAGCAGCCAGGCCCACGGAAAGCCCAGCTCCAGCAGCAAGGGATTGCCGGGCATCGCCGCATAGCACAGCGCCATCGCCGCGGTCATCAGCACGGTCAGTTCCAGCATGGCGGTGCGGACGTTGGCGGGGCTCATGGCCGGCGCCAGCCATGCCGCGCCCAGATCGTCCGCCCGCCGGGCGGCCGCCGTCGTGCCCGCCGCCGCGCGCCGGTCGCCCATCGCTATTGCAGTCATGCGCCTCTCCAGATCCCGCTCGTGCCCTGCCGCCAGGTTTCGCCGCATCAGGCGCGCACCCGCCGCGGGCGTTGCCGCGCCTCGCGCCACGCGGACCGCACCGGCGCAAACGGCTGACCGTGCCCGGCCAAGGCGACATGCGCGGGCTGGGGGGCACGCCAGGGCGCGATAGAAGGCAAGCTCGAGCTCGTCGGCGTGCAGCGCTCGCGCCTGCGACGCGAAGGCGACCATGTCCGAAGGCGGGGCCGACATATCGGCGGCCTGCCGCAACAGCGCGCGCTGCTCGGCCCGATACCGCTCGCGGGCCGGCAGGTCGGACGCGGCGGCGTTGGCCCGCTGGCGCGCGATATCGAGCCGCGCGCGCAGGCTCGGCAGCGCGGCCGCATCCGTAACCGCGGCGGTAACCGCATCGTTAACCGCCGCGGTGGCCGCGGCGTTCGTGCGCGCCAGCAGCGTTTCGGCGTCGTCCAGCCGGCCCTCGCGCGCAAGCTGCTCGGCCAGCTCCGCCACCAGCGCGGCATCGGGCGGCGAGACGCGCAGCCACGCCTGCAGATAGTCGAGCGTCGCTCCGTCCATCGTGCGGCCCGCATGCGGTCCTTCGCCGAGCAGGCGCTCGCGCAGCGGCTCGCGCGGAAACATCAGCGCGAGGCAGATCGTCACCGCGGCCACGATGGCGGCGGCGAACGCCGGGGGTAGCAGGCGTTCGCGCGGTGCAGCCGCTGCGGCCTGGACTGCGGCCGCGCGATCGTCGCGCGCGGCATGCAGCCCGCCCAGCGGGGGGCGTCCCGGAGGCGCCGGCCCCCGACGTCAACGGCCTCTTGCGTGCCGCGTCTTGCTTCCCCATGGTTTCCCCGTGTTGTTGCCTCGACGACGCGGCGTCGTCGCTCCCCCGGCCCGGATATGAATTTGTAACTACGAGCCGAATCCTAGCGAACGGTACAAAAAGGGAATGTCAACAATTGTCAAACGTGGCATGCCGCACACGCGCGGTTCGACGCAATCAGTAGAATCGCCATCAACAAAAAAAGCTACACACAAGCCGTGCCTCGATGCGCGGCCTCGCTGCAGGACCGCGATTGCATCTGGGATCAGGCTGCGCCCATCCGGGCGCCGATAACACAGAGCCATGCCACGGACCGCAGCTTCGGGAATGTCGACGGCGTCATCCGGGTCAAGCTCTCTGACATCAATTCGCGCTGCGCCGGCCATGGCCGCGCGCGCATTGCCTTACACCACTGGCGTCGCGATCCGCTCGCGCGCCGACAGGGAGACGATTGCATGTCGCCGGATTTACCCACCGCCTATCTGACGTTGCTGGTGCTGTTCGCCAGCACGCTGGGCATTTCGATCGGCCTGCGCTATGGCGCCGCGCAAGCGGGGCCACCGTGCGCGCTGGACCGACGCCCATGCGCTCGCCTCGCTGGGCGGCATGGCGCTGGCGCTCGGCGCGATCGCGCCCGCGCCGCTGTGGGCCGTCCTCGCGCAGGCGCTGTGCCTGGGCGCCCAGCTGATGCTGGTGCGCGGGCTGGCCGCGAGCGGCATGGCGATGGCCCCGCATCATCTGCGTGCGATGGTGGCCGGCGGCATCGCCTCGGTGGCGCTGCTGGGACTGATCGCCACGGTGCAGGATGCCGTGATGGCCGAGCGCGCGATCCGCACGCTGGGCCACGCGATCACCGCGCTGGTGGTCTGGCAGGCGCTGCGCCTGCTCAACCGCGAGCGCCGCTCGCATACGATCGCCCATTCGCTGGTATGGGTCGCCTGCTGCGCGCAACTGGCGGCGCAGGGCCTGTGCCTAGCGCTCGCGCTGGCCGCCGGCGGGGCCGGTGCCTGGAGCGCGCTGCGGCCCGACGAGCCAGGCATGCTGGCCCAGGCGCCGCTGCTGCTGATGCTGATCGCGGTACTGTCCGGCGTGGTCGGTTTCACGCTGCTGAGCGCGGAGCGCCAGCTGGCCGAGCAGCGTGCCCGCGCCCGCCTCGATTCGCTGACCGGGCTGTTCCATCGCGGCGCGCTGGACGATGCCGCGATGACGCTGGCCGCCGAGGCCGGCCGTACCGGCAAGCCGCTGTCGTGCCTGGTGATCGACGTCGATCGCTTCAAGCAGGTCAACGACCGCGCCGGCCATCAGGCAGGCGACCAGGTGCTGAAGCGGATCGCCGAGACGCTGCGCCGCGCCTGCCGCGCCAGCGACGTGGCGGCACGCTTTGGCGGCGAGGAATTCTGCCTGCTGTGTCCGAACACCGGCGAAGAGGAGGCCGTGCTGCTGGCTGAACGCATTCGCGCACGCATCGCGGCCATCGCGCTGCCGGAAGACATCGGCGGGCATGCCAGCGTCAGCATCGGCATCGCGCTGGCGCAGAACGCCGGCGATGCGCGCCGCAGCTGGGAGCGGCTGTTCGCCGATGCCGACCGCGCGCTCTATCGCGCCAAGCGCGAAGGGCGCAACCGGGTGATTCACGCCGCCGCGGGCGCCGGAATTGCGGCCAACGCCGCCAATGCCGCCAACGAGGCCGCAGAACCGGCCACGTGGAGCGTGGCGTGCGGCGTGTCGGTCAGCGGCTGAGCACCGCGGGCACGGGGCTCCGGGCCCGCTCCGACACGGGCTCCAGCGCGCGCTCCGACGCGCGTCGTCCCGCGCCCCTTCGTCGCCCTTTCGTCGCCCCTTCTTCGCCGCCGGACCAACGCCCCTCGCAGCGCCCTGGCGACGCCTTGAAAACAACCTGACAGCGCCCTAGCGCGCCCCGCCCTGCGCGTAGAAGTTCGCCAGCGCGCGGGCGTCCGCCTCGCCCAGCCGCTGCGCGATGCCGCGCATCGCGCCATCGTCGTCGTTGTGGCGGCTGCCGGTGCGGAACGCATCGAGCTGCTTGGCCAGATAATCGGCGGGCTGCCCCGTCAGGCGCGGCAGCAGGAAGCCCTGCCCCTCGCCCTCGACGCCGTGGCAATTGGCGCAGGCCGGCAGCGCCCGTCCGTTGTCGCCGGACGCATGCAGAGTCAGGGCCGCCGATTGGCCATTTTCGGCCAGCGCCAACGACGGCGCGGCCTGGGCCGCGTAGTAGCGGGCCACCGCCGCCACCTCGTCGTCCTTGAGCGCCTTGGCGATCGGCGCCATCACCGGATCGACGCGCCTGCCCTCGCGATAGTCGAACAGCTGCTTGGCCAGATACTCGGCCGGCATGCCCGCCAGCGACGGAAACGCCCCGGCGGGCACTGCGGCGCCCGCCGCGCCCGGCGACCCTCCGGTGGCATGGCACGACACGCAGGCCATCGCCCCCCGCGCCATTGCCGCTGGCGGCGATCGTCGCGCCGCGCTTGTCGGGCTCCTTGCCCGCGTCCTTGCCGGCGTCCTTGCCGGCCGCGAGCAACGCCTTGCGACCACGCCGGTTCCTTCGGCAGGAAATCGGTCGAGCGCCGCACCGCGGCCTCGCTGGCCGAGGCCATGGGCGCCGCCGGCGCCGATGCCGCGGCAGGCGCCGAGGCCTGGCCCGCTGCGCCGGCCGACGACGATGCCTGGCGCGGCTGCGGCCTGGGCGCAAACAGATCGGGCCAGACCTGGAACAGCAGCGCATACAGCGGAAAGGCCCCGATGCCGATCACCATGGCCCCCACCCACCAGGTCGCGCGGCCGCGCTCCGCTTCCACTTCGTTCGGCGTGTTCATGCGATCAGCTTCCCTGGCGCCTTGACATAGGCGCGCTTGACCGCGTCGGCGATCCAGTACGCGGTGGCGCCGACCGTGCCGGTCGGGTTGTAGTTCGAGTTCTGCGGAAACAGGCAGGCCCCGGTGACGAACACATTGGGCACGTCCCAGCATTGGCCGAAGCGATTGACCACGCTGTTGGCGGGATCGCTGCCCATCGCCGCGCCGCCGTTCAGGTGCGTCGACTGATAGCTGGTCGCGGTGAACGGCCGCTTGCGCGGCCCGGGCTCGGTGGCGACCACCCCGCGCATCGCCTTGCCGATCTGGTCGCCCTTCCCGGTCAGGAAGGCCGACAGCTTGATGTCGTTGTCCGGCAGGTCGTAGGTGATGCGCAGCAGCGGCTGGCCCCAGGCATCGCGATAGGTCGGGTCCAGTGACAGATAGCCGCCGCGCGTCGGCATCGCCGAGCCGGTGATCGTGATCGACGCCGAATGGTTGTAGTAGCGGCGCACCGCTTTCTTCCATTCGCTGCCCCAGGCCGGCGTGCCCTTCGGCGTGGGGTGGTAGCCGATCGGCGCGCCGCTGACCACCTGGATCTGGATATAGCCGCCGCCGACGAAACCGAGCGGCCCGTGATCGAAGTTGTCGGCGCTGAAATCGTCGATCGTCACCGCCGCCGCGCCCGCGCCCATGAACGGGTTGATATGGGTCCGTTCGTCGAAGAACAGATTGACGCCCGAGGTGGTCTGGTGCGTGTAGTTGCGTCCCACCACGCCCTGGCCGGTGGCTGGATCGTAGGGCTTGCCGATGCCCGACAGCAACAGCAGCCGCACGTTGTGCACGCTGAACGCGCACAGGAACACCATGTCGGCCGGCTGGAAGAACTCCTGCCCGCTGCCATCGACATAGGTGACGCCGCGCGCGAGCTTGCGGTCCTTGTCGAGCTCGACGCGCAGCACCTGCGCCCCGGTGCGCAGCGCGAAGGTATCGAGCTTCATCGCGGCCGGCAGGATGCAGACCTGCGGCGAGGCCTTGGCGAAATGCTCGCAGCCGAAGTTCGAACAGAACCCGCAGTAGACGCAGGCGCTCATCGGCAGCCCTTCGGTATTGACATAGGGCCGCGTCGACAGCGCCGATGGCTGGATATAGGGGTGATAGCCGAGCTTGGCGGCGGCCTCGCCGAACAGCGCCGAGGCGTGCGCCACCTTCATCGGCGGATTCGGATACGGCCGCGAGCGCCATGGCTCGAACGGATTGCCGCCCGGCTGCACCTTGCCCTTCAGGTTGCCGGCATAACCCGAGGCGCCAATCAGATAGTCGAAGCGGTCGTAGTACGGCTCGAGTTCGTCGTAGCTCAAAGGCCAGTCCTGCGCGGTCAGGTCCGCCGCGAAGATGCCCTTGCCGTAGCGGCGCTCGTAGTGGCTGCGCAGCTTGAAGTCGGTCGGATCGAAACGATAGTAGGCGCCGGACCAGTGATTGCCCGAGCCGCCCAGATGCGTGCCCGGATAGGCGAACTGCCAGCGCCGCATCGGCAGGGCGGTCTGGCTGATGTTGTTGCGGAAGGTGAAGGTCTCGGTGGCGGTGTTCTGATGCAGCGCGTGCCGCCGCGTATAGCGCAGCTCGTCATGGACCGTCGGCGCCTGGAAGTCGGGCGAGGGCCAGCGCGGCTCGCCGCGTTCGAGCATCACGACCCGGTGCCCAGCGGCGGCCAACTCCTTGCCGATGACCGAACCCGTCCAGCCGCCGCCGACGATCACGGCATCGACACGATCGAGAGTCTTGCTCATGGCCGCCCTCCCTTCGGCGCCGATGCGCCCTTGGCCGGCGCCGCTCCGTGCGACCCGCCATGACCGGCTCCGTGCATGGTCCCATGCCCGGCGGCGCGCGCCATCGCGATCGACATCGGCGGCCGCACATAGGCCACGCCATGGCGCTCGATATCGTTGGAGTAGCTGGCATAGACGCCGGGAAAGCCGACCAGCTTCCAGCCCGCCATATTGCGATTGCCGCCATGGATCGGATCGCCGAAGAAGCCTTCCATGGTGCCGTCGAGCAGCATCTGGAAGAAGACCTTGCCGGGCAGCGTGCCCAGCTCGATCTCGCCCTTCTCCAGCGCCGTCAGCAAGGCATCCTGTTCACGGGGCTGCAACTGCGAAAACGACTTGCCGCCATGCCGCTTCGCGCTGACCTCGTCGATCGCCGCCAACCCCGCGCGAAACGCCTGCGCGGGCGTCAGCGCGAGCTGGTAGCCCTGCTCGGGCGTGCCGGCCTGGAAGGGCCCATGACGATAGAAGTGGTCCCCGCCGCCCCAGGCCCCGGCCAGTTGCCGGTCGAGGAAATCGGTCACGCCCGCCTCGCGCGCGCCCGGCCCCAATTCGTCGTTCGGAATCAGCCGCGAAACGATGGCATCCACGGTAATTCTTTCGCGCGCATTGAAAAAATGGGACACGCCACCCGGATTGGCCGCCGCCGCGCTGGCCGGGCCCGGCGGCGCCGCCAGCGCACTATCGCCGACCAGTCCCGTTGCGGCGGCTCCGGCCGGCAACCCGGCCCCGAGGGCTTTCAAAAGCGTGCGCCGCATGGGCGTGAAGGGTTTCGTCATCGCTGCGCTCCTCGAAAAACTGCAGTCGATGCAAGAAGCGTGGCAAGACCACGCCGGGATCACCTGACATGGCGAATCGGGCCCCCTGGTACGGCCGTTGCCTTCGTCCGATGGGGGATGACTATAGGAGCCATACCATGACGAAGCGAAACTGGATTTCCGTTGCAACCTTGAGCGTCGCCATGCTGGGCGGCCTGGTGGCCGGCTGTAACCGCGGCGGCGACGATGCCGCCACCACCGACAGCACCGCGGCAAGCGCGCCGATGGGCCCGGTCCCGAGCGACACCACCGGCAGCGCGGGTACCGGCACTGGCACCGGCACCACCGGTTCGACCGGCACCGGCACCAGCGGCACCACTGGCACTACCGGCACTACTGGCTCGGCCGACACCACCACCGGCACCACCGGATCGGGCACCACCGGCGCCACGGGCACCACGGGCACCGGCACCGCCGGCTCGACGGGTACGGGCACGGGCACCGGCGCCGCCGCGGGCTCGGGCGGCAGCACCGATACGCGCACCGGCGCGAGCGCACCGCAGTAAGTTCGGCAGCAAGCCCTTAACGCTGGCGGACCCGCCGGCAACCCTTCCCCCTCTCTCCTCGGCCCCTCTCCTGCTCGCGGGAGAGGGGCGTTCGTTCGTGCTTGGCGCGTGGGTCGTGCGGCCGCGATCGGTGCGTTAGTGATCGGTGCGTTGGCGATCGCTGCGTCGACGACGCAGCCGAGCCGCGTCACCCTGCATGGCCACGCCGCCTGGGCGTGAGCAGCATGATCGGTCGAGGCCGTAATCGGTGTCCTACGCCGCCTGGGCCGCATGATCGGTCGAGGCCGACAGCGCCTTCCATTGCTCGAGTTCGGCGCGCGCGGCATCGAGCTTGCCGCCGATGTAGCCGAGCGCATCGGTGCCGGCCGCGAAACGCAACGGCGCCCGCGGCACGGCGGCGAGTTCGACGATGGCCCGCGCCAGCTTGTCCGGATCCCCGGGCTGCCGGTGGCTGTAGTCGTCGTAGCCCCCCGCGCAGCGCGGCCGATGCCGACACGTAGTCAGGAATCGCCTCGGCCCCGTAGCGCACCGACGAGCCATCGAGGAAATCGGTGCGGAAGAAGCCCGGCTGCACGATGGTGACCTGGATGCCGAAGCGCGCCACCTCCAGCGCCAGCGACTCGGAGAAGCCCTCCACCGCGAACTTGGCCGCGCAGTAGATCGACGCCCCTTCGAAGCCGACCATGCCGCCGATCGACGACAGATTGAAGATGCGGCCGGCGCGCTGGCGCCGCATCACGGGCAGCACCGCGCGGGTCACGTGCAGGGTGCCATGGACGTTGGTGTCGAACTGCTTGAGCACATCGTCGGCGCTGTTCTCCTCGAACATGCCGAGCTGGCCGTAGCCCGCGTTGTTGACCAGCACGTCGATGCGGCCGAAGGTCGCCACCGCGCGGTCGACCGCGTCGCACGCCTGCGCCGGGTCGGTGACGTCGAGGCGCAAGGCCAGCAGACGCTCGCCGTGCCCCGGCAATGCCCGCTCGATGGGCCGCGGGTCGCGTCCGGTCGCGACGACGTTGTCGCCGGCATCCAGTGCCGCCCGGGCGATGCAGGCGCCGATGCCGCGCGCCGCGCCGGTAATGAACCAGGTCTTGATCATGCTGAACTCCCGAAGTGTGGATCGATGGACTGTCGGCCTTGCCGGTGTACCGCGATGGCGTCCGGCAGCGACATGCGGCCATGGTAGGCAGCCCGCGCGAGCGCCCGTTAGACCAAAACTCGGCAGCGCTTGCCCGATTCTCCAGAGCGGGGCATCGGCGCCGATCTGCCCTGCCGCGGCGCGGTGGCTGCGCGCTACACTTGCGCGCATGCCGGCCTTGCCGCTGTATTTTTTGGCCCCCCAAGCCCCGCCTGCGTCCACTGCACGGCACGCTGATGCAGCGGTCGTAGCGCGATTCGGCGCATGCATCCCGCGCCTGCCTCGCCATCGTTGCCGCCTATCATGTCCGTCCTCGTCGATCCGATGCCAACGCTGCCACAACCCGATCCCGAGCAAACCCGCCGCCAGCGTGAAGAACGCATGGCCGCACTGATTGGCCGCCTCGCGCCGGCCGAGGGATATACGATGTCCGCGCTCGACGCGGTCAAGTTCCTGCGCGCCAACGGCCCGCTGGCGCGCACGCCGGTGCTCTACGACCCCTGCATCATCGTGCTGTGCAGCGGGCGCAAGCGCGGTTTCTTCGCGGGGCGCGAATTCGTCTACGACGCCCAGCATTTCCTGGTGCTGTCGCTGCCGATCCCGTTCGAGTCGCAGACCGAGGCCTCGCCGCAGGATCCGATGCTCGCGATCTCGATCCGGGTGGACCTGGGCGTACTGGCCGAGCTGGCGTTGTCCGTGCCGGCATCGGCGTTGGCATCATCCCGGGCGGGGTCACCGGCAGCGTCGGCGTCGGAGTCGACATCTACAACTACATCGGTGTCGGCATCGGGGTCCGGGTCGGCGTTGGAGTTGGCGTCGCGGTCAGGTGCGGCGCCCGCGCTGGAACCCGAGGGCGCGAGGCCCGCCGAGGTAGCAGGCATCCAGTCGACGCCGCTCGACGACCGGCTTGGCGATGCCGTGGTGCGCCTGCTCGAAGCGCTGACCTCAGACATGGAGGCCGCGGTGCTCGGCCCAGCGATCCTGCGCGAGATCTATTTCCGCGTGCTATGCGGCCCCCAGGGCGCGGCCTTGCGCGCGTCGCTCGCCTACCAGAGCAACTTCGGCCGCATCGGCAAGGCGCTGCGAATGATCCATGCCGGCTACGACCAACCGTTGTCGGTCGACACGCTGGCCGGCGCGGCGGCGATGAGCGTGGCGGCCTTCCACGCGGCCTTCAAATCGGTCACCGGCACCTCGCCGCTGCAGTACATCAAGGCCACGCGGCTGCACAAGGCCCGCATGCTGATGATCCAGCAGGGGTTGAATGCATCGGTGGCGGCGAGCCGCGTCGGCTATGAAAGCCCGTCGCAGTTCAGCCGGGAATTCAAGCGGTTCTTCGGCCGCAGCCCGATCGACGAGGCCCGCGTGATGAAGGAAGCGATGGCGCTGCGTACGCGCGTGGACTGGGCACGCGCCGCGTGAGCTGCGGCGCGCGGGCGCCATCATCCGCGCCCAGCGCGCGCCAGCGTCTGTGCCCCGCGCGCCGGCGTCTGTGCCCGGCGCACGCCAGCCTCTGTGCCCCGCGCACGGCAACGTCTGCGCCCGGCGGACGGGCGCGCGGCGGGTCCAGAGAATCAGGCAAGCCCTCCCGAGTATTCGGCATGGGCTTGCACGCCCTGGCTTCGTACAGTGACACCAAGCGATGGCATCGCCCGTCGAGCGGCGTTTCCCCCGGAAACCGCATCGAACGCGCGCAGTCGCGAATCCTTCCACTCTCACTGTATGGAGTTCCAATCATGAATACACAGCAAAGCCAGCGCGACCTCGAAGGCCGCGTCGCCATCGTGACCGGCGCGGCCGGCGGCGTCGGACGCGCGACCGTCGAACTGCTCCACCGCCGCGGCGCGCGCGTGGTGGCCGAGGACATCAAGGACACGGTCGCCGAACTGGAGATCGACGGCGAGATCTTTGCCATCACCGGCGACGTCTCGCAAGAAGCCACCGCACGCGCGGCCGTGGACACGGCGATGGCGCGCTTCGGCCGGCTCGACATCCTGGTCAACAACGCGGCCCGCATCATCAACCGCACGGTCGCCGAGACGACCGTCGAGGAATGGGACCAGATCCTCGCGGTCAACGCGCGCGGCATGTTCGTGCATGCCCGCGAAGCGCTGCGCGCGATGGTCCCGGCCGGACGCGGCACCATCGTCAACGTCGGCTCCTACGCCTGCGTGGTCGCGCTGCCGACCATCGGCGCCTATGCCGCGTCCAAGGGCGCGGTGGCGCAGCTGACGCGCGTGCTGGCGGCGGAAAACGGCCAGCATGGCATTCGCGTCAATGCGGTGGGTCCGGGCGATATCGTGACCGGCATTCTGGACGACCAGATGCCGAACGGCCGCGAGTTCCTGGCCGAGCACGGCAAGAACAACCTGCTGGGCCGCGCCGCCCAGCCGGAGGAAATCGCCGAGGTGATCGCCTTCCTGGCGTCGGACAAGGCGAGCTTCGTCACCGGGGCGCTGGTGATGGCGGATGGGGGGCATACCGCGGTTTGAGCAAGCCATGCCGGCGGCGCGGCGGTACGGCGCGTCAAACCTGCGAAGGCTCGTGCCGCCGCATCAGGGACTGGACCAGCGGGTGACCCTGGAAATGCTCCAGCAACCTTGTCTTCTGCGGATCCGTCAGCAGCGAATCCTGGATCATGGCTGGCCAGCGAGCCGCCGCTGCCGCAACGGTATGACGGATCGCCGCAGCTGCCGGCTTCTCCGGGATGCCCAGCTCGGCGCAGAATCGCCGGAGAACGGCCGGCCCAATGCCTGGCTTGGCAGCCTTGCCCTGCCGCGCGTCGCTCACCGACATGCGCGGCTTCTCGTTCAGAGCGGGAGGCAGGATGTGCAGCGCATGCCCGGTACGGCGGTTGTACGCGGAATAGCCGACGATGTCGTAGGCCGGCGGCAATTCCGGCGTGCGACCGTCGGGATAGTAGATGCCAATGTTCTTCAAGTGCATGTCGGGATTGCCCAGCATCTCGTTGACGACGATGCGCCGCAGCAGTTCATGCACGGCCGACTCGCCGAGCGACGGGAATTCCATCATCACGCCCGCCACATCGAGATAGCTTGCGCCAAGGTACTTCTGCTCTGGCATGACTTCGAGAATCTGCGCGAAGTCTTCGCAATGAATCCGCCCTTGCGGCGTGCGGTCATAGCGAATCACAGCGAGGAAATTGGTGCGGCTGTCGGCATCGCCAAGATCGTAACCATGCTCCACCGCCAGGGCCTCCAACGGGGCCAGGTGCGCTTCGGTGACATTGACTCCGGCTGCGCCGGCAAGCCGCAGCGACAGTTCCTCCAGCTCGGGCAACAGCGGCTGCCCGACTACCGGCAGCTTGGCGATGATGTGGGTGTCCTGCATCTTGGTCCGGCCCACATATCGCCCGCCCTGCCGGATGACGCCCACCTTCGGCTGCACCCCCGACAGCGAGACGCCGTCGTCCATCGGGTCGGCGGTCACCGACATTTCGACCGAGTCGGCATCCTGCGTGACATAGTGAGCCAGCTCGTCGCGCGTCAGTTCAAGAGGCCGCGCGTGGACGTTGCCCGGCAAATCCTTGCCGCAGGCCGCGAGCATCTCGAAATGGTCCTTCGGGTCGCAACCACGCTGCGCGGCGACATGATCGCGGAAAACGCCTTCGGGCAGCAGATTCTGGAAGAACGCGGGCAGCAGCCAGCCATTGGAAGGGCTGAAGCGTCCGTTGAATAACGTTGAGCCGACGTCGGCCCACAGCGCCCGCTGCGCTTCGCGTTCGCGGGCCAGCATCGACAGGGAAACCACCGGCGCATCGCGCATGGCGGCAAATGCCTCGTCGGCCACGAAGCGATTGACGACCTGAGCATCGCCGAGCGCGTACTGGAACAGCACGCCTGCCCGAACCTTGCCGATGAAGATACCGACTGCTTTGACGTTCATGAATTGCCTGCCTAGGACTTGTCAGCTTCCGTCTTGCGCGCCGCAAGACGCTCCCGCGCCGCCTGCACGCGAGTCTTGACCGCGGGCGCTGTCGGCGTGAACGCGCCGTCCTGAGCCAGGCCGGCTGCCGCGCCCTTCGGCACGATGGCCAGTTCGTAGCCAAGGCGATCGAGCACAGCGAGCAATGTCGTGACTTTATAGTCACCTTCTCCGCTCAGCATGGAGGTAACCGTGCGGCGCGACAGACCGGTCCGCGCCCCGAGCTCGCTCTGCGTCAGCGAGAGCGCCTTCATGCGTGTTCGGAGCAGCGCGGCGATGTCAGGCAATGATCGCATGGTACTAAAGTAGTATATTTTCGAAAAATCATACTTTATTGCTCACTCGACGTCAAAAAAATGAGCAGTAAAGTAGGATAAAGCCCGTTTATCCTACTTTACTGCTCACTGCGGCGAGCGCCTCGGTGTCGCCAGCCATGACTGGCCTTGCATCAGAAGCAGGTGCCGCCAGGCACCGCCGTACGAAGCTCGGCCTTACCCGCCGATATGCGGCCGATCCGACTGCATTCGGTCGCCTTGTTCATCCGGCGGCGATACCTGCTCGTTCATCACCTCGTTCGGTGTGACGCCGGGCTTGTCGGCGGGTTTTGCGCCGGGCTTGCCGCCCTGCTGGCCCTGCTGGCCCTGTTGGCTTTCCCTTGCCCTGCCTGCCCTGTTCCGCCTGCTTGGCGCTACCGGCCGGGTTGCTTCCCGACGGCAGCGTATCGGCCTCGGCGGCCGGGTTCTGCCCACGTTCCTGCGACAGCGGGCCCCTTCTCCGGTGTCAGCGACTCGACGGACTGCGGGGCCACGGGATTCGGAATTCCTGAAGATTTGTCCTTCATGCGCATCTCCGTTTGCAATGGGTAGCGGGTGGGGCCTGCAGCACGCCGCGACAGCGTGGCGCTGCGCCCCCTCCCATGGCCGACGCAAGACACATACCCGGACACACGCCCGGCCACATACCCGGCCACATACCCGGCCACATACCCGGACACATACCCGGACACATACCCGGCCACATACCCGGACACATACCCGGACACATACCCGGACACATACCCGGACACATACCCGGACACATACCCGAACACATACCCGGATACATACCCGGACACATGCCCGCCCCATGCGCGCGGATTCAGTCCACCGTCACCCCATTGGCCCGGATGATTTCGCCCCATACCTTGATGTCCTCGCGGATCGTCGCCGCGAACGCCTCGCTGGTCTTTGCCGGCGGATTGGCCATGTTCATCAGCGCGAAGCGCTCGCGGATCTGCGGGTCGCCCAGCATGCCGTTGATCTCGGCGTTGAGCCGCTTGACGATCGGCGCGGGCGTGCCGGCGGGCGCGAACAGGCCATACCAGCTGTTGGTATCGAACGGATAGCCCTGCTCCCGCATGGTCGGCACCTCGGGCGATACCGAGCCGCGGCGGCTGCCGCTGATCGCCAGCGCGCGGATCTTGCCGGAGCGGATCAGCGGCAGCGACGACGAGGTATCGACGAAGGCCACCTTGATCATGCCGCCCTGCAGATCGTTCAGCACCTGTCCCACCGCCTTGTACGGGACGTGGCGCATGCGCAGGCCGGCCTGCATCTTCAGCGCCTCCATGGTCAGGTGTCCGCCCGAGCCGATGCCCCAGGAGCCGTAGTCATAGGCATCGGGCTTGGCCTTGACCGCGGCGACGAACTCGCGCAGGTTGCGCGCGGGAAAATCGTGCGTGACCACCAGGAAGTTGCCGCCCTCGCCGACCTGCGCCACCGGCGCCAGATCGCGCAGCGCGTCGTAGGGCAGCTTCGGCTGCAGCGTATGGTTGATGACGACCGACGCCGCATAGGTGAACAGCAGCGTATAGCCGTCTGGCGCGGCCTTGGCCACGGCATCGACGCCGATGATGCCGGTCGCGCCGGGCTTGTTGTCCACCACCACGGTCTGGCCCAGCCGCTTGCCCAGCCGTTCGGCGATCACGCGCGCGAACAGGTCGGTGCCGCTGCCGGCCGAGGACGCCACCACCAGCCGGATCGGCCGCGATGGCCACGTATCGCTGGCCCATGCGGGCCCGGTGGCGAGCGGCGCGGCCACCAGGGCCATCAGTGCCAGCAGCGTTTGCCGCCGGCGGTCCGGCGACGC
The DNA here is from genome assembly GCF_049311595.1 of Cupriavidus sp. H18C1. Taxonomy (NCBI): domain Bacteria; kingdom Pseudomonadati; phylum Pseudomonadota; class Betaproteobacteria; order Burkholderiales; family Burkholderiaceae; genus Cupriavidus; species Cupriavidus sp. H18C1. The sequence goes on along the minus strand of NZ_CP186009.1, from coordinate 1,257,174 downwards.
GAATGCACTGGCGCTACCGTTCGCCCTCTTGTCCGCGCTCTTGTCCGCCCTCTTGTACGCCCCCCTTGTCCCCGCTCTCGTACGCGCGCTCGCAGGCGCTCTTCCTGTCGATCGACATCGTCCGGTCCCTCCTTATCGTTGGCTGAACGGGTGGCGCTCACCGCGTTCGATGCTGTCGGCGCAGGCCTGATAGAGACTGCGCGATACATAGCTGGCCACCTGGCGCGAGCGCTGGCGCAGCCATCCCGCCTTCAGTTCGCGCGCCTGCCGCAACGTCGGCGCATCGCCCGGCGCGCCGGCGAGCACGTCGATCACGTGCAGGGCCAGCTGGATCTCGCCCTTGTCGGCGAGCGCCCGCGCATGGCGGATCAGCGCGTCGTGGTCGCTGACCGCCTCGGCGATCTGCGCGGCGGCCTGCTCCGGTGGCGCCGGATGCAGCGAGGTCGCGTTGCGGTCCCACCAGCCGTTTTCCGCGCGGTAGATGTCGCGCGCGATATAGCTGGGATCGCCGTAGCTCGGCCGCATCCATGGCTTGCCGAACAGTTCCTCGGGATAGCGCAGCGCGGCCAGCATCTCGCGCTCGTCCATGCCCTGGTTGATCAGCCGGATCACCTCGTCGTGCAGCCAGTGCAGCGCGCCCGCGGTGTGGCGCAGCACCTCGACCGCCTGCGCACCGCACAGGTCGGCGCCGAACTCGCGCACCACGCGCTCCGGTTCGAGCGCGGCCAGGTTCTCCAGCGTACGGGCCCAGCGCGGCGCATCGCGCAGCGTGCGCAGCGGCGTGCCGATGTTCGGGATCGAATCGATCACGGCCGGGCCGCCGTACAGGATGCGCGATTCGGGCAGCCAGACCGCGACCGCGTCGTCGGTCTCCGATGGCGCCCACAGCAGCTCGGCGCGGCGCGCGCCGGTGCCGACGGTCAGCCCCTGCGCGAACGTCTCGGTGGGCGCGTGCTGGCTCAGCTTGCCCGCCAGGCGTCCGCGCGGCTGGCGGAACTGCACCTCGGCCAGCGCCTCCTGCAGCGGCATGGTGGCGCGGTAGCGTGCCTGACGCGGCAGCACGTTGGCATGGGCGATCACGCGCGGCGCGGGGTCGCCGCGTTCGGCGCAATGCGCCAGCCACAGCGGCAAGCCGCTGTTGTAGCCGAGGTGGCCGTGGCTGAAGACGATGGCGGCGATCGGCAACGGGGTCACGCTGCGCAGCGCGTCGATCATGCCGCGCGTGATGGCGCCGCCGGGACCGGCATCGACCAGCAGCAGCGCATCGCCATCGGCGGCACCGGACTGCGTGGCGGTCTGCGTGGTGATCTGCGCGACGAAGGACTGGCCTTGGCCGTGCAGCTTCCAGACACCGGGGGCGACGGCCTCGACCCCGTCGCCGGTGGCCAGCGCGGCGGGGCGCGCTTCGAATTCCTGCATGCGAACGACTCCTGTGACAGAACGAAGGACGAGCGCCGCCCCGCTCCGCCGGGGAGCGTCATCGTGGGCAACGCGAGGGAAAAATGACCGGTAGGACGGCTAGCGCCGGCTGTCGCGGGAGCTGACTGGCGCGCTCAGGCTGGCCGCGCAGCAGTCGATCAGCTCGGCCAGCGGCGGCTCGCCGCCGCGGCGGCCCTGGTCGCGATACCAGTGCGCCAGCGAATAGACCACGGTGTCGTTGAACCAGGTCAGCCGCAGGTTCATGACCTCGCGGGGTATCCCGGGGCACAGCGCGAACACCAGCTTGCGCACGCGCACCAGCGCGGAGACCGCGTCGCGTTCGACCAGCCCCTTCTTCAGCAGATTGGGACTGAAGGTGGTCTGCGCCAGCACCTGCAGATAGCGGCGGCCCCAGTCGGTATCGCGCACCGTGTCGGCCAGCGGCAGGATGGTGCACTCGACCACCGCGTGCAGATCGTTATCGCGGCCCTCGGCGGCCAGCCGGTCCAGATAGCGATGGCGAATCACGTTGATCTGGTGCAGCCGCCGGTTCAGCAGATGGCTGACCAGCGCCTCGCGCGAGCCGAAGTGGTAGTGCAGCGCCGAGCGGTTGCGCTGGCCGCTCTCGATCACGATCTGCCGCAGCGGCACCTGCTCGACGCCATGTTCGGCGAACAGGCGCTCGGCGATCTCCAGCATCCTCGCAGCGGTGCCGGGCACCGCGGCCTCTTCCTCGGCAACCGGCGCCGCCACCTTGCGCCGTCCCGCCGTCTCGGTGTCCTCGCCGATCACCGAGCGAATCTGTTTGAGCTTCATGCGTGCGATCCGCAATGTCCCCGCGACCATCGCGAGGTTCGCTGTCAGCATAGACGCGTCGCGTCGTTCTAATACTAGGGATTAACCCGAGAAATCGGGCGTCCTCATGACGCGAACGTGCGCCTCGGGGTAATCCCCAGATTTTCGAATCGCCATGCGGCGCTATGGTGTTCCGGACCCGCGTAATACGACGTATTAAACGATGGCGGGCGACGAAGAACATCGCAAGACACGGAGGAGACACGGCATGAAGGGATGGTGGATCACGGCGGCGGCCGCCGGCCTGATGGCGCAGGGCGCGCATGCGCAATCGTCGGTGACCTTGTATGGCGTGGTCACCGCCAGCCTGCAGTACGTCAACAACTCGCAGAACGTCAGCGGCGGAGTGCTGGCCCCGGGCAGCGGCTCGCGCACGATGCTCAATTCGTCGGGTATCGCGCAGTCGCGCTTCGGCCTGCGCGGCACCGAGGAGCTCGGTGGCGGCGTGCAGGCGCTGTTCGTGCTGGAGAACCAGTTCAACACCGACAACGGGCAAATGGGGCAGAACGCGATCTTCGGCCGCCAGGCCTTCGTCGGCCTGAAGAACGAGCTGGGCCGCATCACCTTCGGCCGGCAGTACACCTCGTCGTTCCTGGCGCTGGGCAGCTTCACGCCGGTGGCCTACGCCCCCCGAGTTCGAGCCGGTGGTCGGCATGGCGGGACCGAACTTCCGCGAGAACAACATGGTGCAGTACCACGGCAAGTTCGGTCCCCTGTCGCTGCACACGCACTGGTCGTTCGGCGAACGCACCGGCAGCCTGGCGGCCGGCTCGGCCTACGGCATCGGCGTGTCGTACTACACCAACGGCTTCGGCGTGGCGGCGGCCTACGACGAGGTCAAGACGCTCAATGCCGCGCAGGCGTCCGGCGCCTCCGGCTCCAGCGACTACGGCCGCGACATGCGCGCCTTCCTGGCCGGCAGCTACGAGATCGGCGCGTTCAAGTTCGTCGCCGGCTACCGCTGGGGCAACTCGGTGGCGCCCGGCGAGGGCGCGCCGACGCTGCTGCCGCACCGCGACGACATGTACTGGGCCGGCGTGCACTGGCAGACCACGCCCGCGCTGCGCCTGAGCCTGGCCTACTACTACGACGACATCAAGCGGGCCGACATCGGCGGCGCCAGCGTCAATCCGGTCAATCCGCAGCAATACCTGGCGCTGGCCGACTATCGCCTGACCAAGCGCACCGATGTGTTCGCCGGCGTGATGTACGCGCGCAATGCCTCGCTGAACTGGGACAACATCGGCTATCTGCCCAACGGCCAGTCGGTCGGCTACGCGCCGGCCACCTCGCAGGTCTATTACAAGCGGCCCGACGCCAAGGGACAACTCGGCATCTCGCTGGGCATCCGCACCATCTTCTAGGAGCCAAGATGCAAGCCATGGACAACACCACGACCGATCCCGCCCTCGCCGCGCGCCTGCGCGAGGCCTTCATCTATACCTTCCCGGTGCACGATCTCGCGCAGGTCCGCTGGCAGATCACGCAGAATCCGCAGAACCGCAACCGCGTGCCCGTCAACGGCCTGCTGCATTACCGCCGGCTGCTGGACCATCGCGCTCGCACCGTGACGCAGCCCAACAACGACACGCTGTATTCGCTGTCGTACCTGGCGTTGCACGGCGGACCGATGCTGCTGCGGCTGCCGGACATGGGCGAGCGCTACTACAGCATCGCGCTGCTGGACATCTTCACCAACAACTTCGCCTGCATCGGCAATCGCACCACCGGCTCGCAGGCCGCGGAGTTCCTGCTGGCGGGACCGGATTGGTCCGGCGACGCGCCGGCCGGCGCGCGGCTGATCCGCTGTCCCAGCAACGATGTCTGGCTGTTGGGGCGGCTGCTGGTCGATGGCGAGCACGACCTGCAGGCGGTGCATGCGTTGCAGGATGCGATCCGGCTTGAGCCGGTGGGATCGCGAGTTGGAACGCGAGTTGGATCGCAAGAAGGACCGCAAGAAGGACCGCAAGAAGGACCGCAAGACACCGGCGGCGGCGGCCTGCTGGAGACCGTGCCCGACGAGGCCGATCCGGCCCGCTATCTGGATCTGGTCAATGAGGTGCTGGGCCGCAATCCGGTGCCGGACGATGAACGCGCGCTGGTGGCGAGTTTTGCCGAAGTCGGCATCCGCCCCGGGCATCGCCATGCCTACGGCGACCTGCCGACGCCGATCCAGCAGGCCTGGCGCGCGCTGCTGCCGGCGCTGCGCAAGGAACTGGCGCGCACGCCGGGCTTCGGCAATGGCAGCGAGTCGGGTCCGTGGCAATCGGGACCGGACCATCTGGGCAATTTCGGCAAGGACTACACCTACCGCGCCCATGTGTCGCTGATCGGCCTGGGCGCGCTGGAACGCGCCGAGGCGATCTACGCCACCTGCGTCAACGATGCCGCGGGCGAACGGCTGGACGGTGCGCGGGCCTACCGGCTCCATATCCCGCCGGCAATGCCGGTCGACGCGTTCTGGTCGCTGTCGATGTACGAGTTCGCGCCGGACGGCCGGCGCTTCTTCACCGAGAACCCGATCGGCCGCTATACCATCGGCGACCGCACGCCGGGCCTGCAAGTCAACGCCGATGGCAGCATCGACCTGTGGCTGCAGCATGCGCGGCCCGAGCCGGCACGCGAGGCCAACTGGCTGCCGGCGCCCGCCGGCCGCTTCTCGCTGACCCTGCGCTATTACCATCCGCGCGAGGCGCTGCTGTCGCGGCGCTTCGAGCAGCCGGCGCCGGAACCGATCGAGACCTGACCCGCGTCGCGCGCCGGCTGAGCTTGCCGATCGAGACTAGCCCGCGTCCCGCGCGGGCTCTCCCTGACGCGCGTGGCATTGCGCCACGGCCGGCGCGGCCAGATCGGCGAGCCGGCGCAGCGTCTCGACCTCGTCGGCCTGCCACGCCGACCTCGGGCTGAGGTAGTTGAACGTGCCGATGCAGCGACCCCGCTCGCCGATCGGTACATTGACCACTGCCCTCAGCCCGAGCGCGCGGATCGTTGCGATATCGTCGAACACCTCGGCCAGCGCCGCGTCGCCTTCGCCGACGAAGACTTCGGTGCGCTCCAGCAGCTGCCGCGTCCAGGGCGTATCGCCCTTGCGCTTGCTGCCGCCGACCGGATAGGCGACGGGATCGCTGGACCATTGGCGCACCACTTCGCGGGTATCGGGGCGCCACAGGTTGATTGTCAGCAGGCCGGGGCCGAGCAGCGCCAGCGTGGCGTCCCCGACCGCGTCGAACAGGGCAACGGCGTGTTCCGGTTGGCCAGGCGCGGACTCATGCATGGCCTCATGCACGGGCTCATGCACGACCGCAAGCGCGGCCTCCAGCGCAGCCGCCTGCGGCCCGGACAATCGCGGCCGCAGCGCCGCGAGCGCCGTGAGCGCCGCCAACGCGGTGCCCCGCGTCTTCGATGCTTCGCTCACGCTCATTCCGCGCTGATCTTCAGATCGCGGATCAGCTTGCCATAGCGATCGGCGTCGCGCCGCAGCACCTGGCCGAACTGCTGCGGCGTCGACGTGGTCGTCTCCACGCCGATCGCGTCCATCTTGGCCTTGACCTCGGGCAGCTGCATCACCTTGTTGATCTCGGCATTCAGGCGCGTCACCAGCGCCGGCGGCATGCCGGCCGGACCGAAGGCGCCATACCAGACCGCCAGCTCGTAGCCCGGCACGGTCTCGGCGACGGTCGGCACATTGGGCAGCAGCGGCGAGCGCCTGGCCTCGGTGACGGCCAGCAGCTTCAGCTTGTTGGCCTTGACGTGCGGCAGCGTCTGCGTGCCGGCCGAGAACAGCAGCTGGGTCTGGCCCGCAACCGTGTCGACCACCGCGGGCGCCCCGCCCTTGTACGGCACGTGCAGCATCTCCACGCCGGCCATCTTCTCGAACAGCACCGCGCTCAGATGGTTGGTCGAACCTGGACCGGCGCTGGCGTAGGCCAGCTTGCCGGGATTGGCGCGCGCGTAGGCGATCAGTTCCTTGACGTTGTTGGCCGGCACCGACGGGTGGACCACCATCGTGTTGGTGACGTAGGCCAGCAAGCCGAGCGGCGTGAAATCCTCGACGCCGCGGAACGGCATGTTCGGCATCAGCGCCGGGTTCATCGCATGCGTGCTCATCGAGCCGATCAGCAGCGTATAGCCGTCCGGCTTGGCGCGCGCGACCATGGCCGAGCCGATATTGCCCGATGCGCCCGGCTTGTTGTCGACGATCACCGGCTGCCCCAGCGAGCGCGTCAGGCGCTCGGACAGCACCCGCGCCAGGATATCGGTCGAACCGCCCGGCGCCCACGGCACTACCAGCGTGATCGGCTTGGTCGGATAGTCCTGCGCCACCGCGGCGCCTGCGGCGCAGCACAGCGCCAGCGCGGCCACCCCGCGCAGCCAGCTTCGAATCGTCGTCTTCATGGTCGTTTTCCCCCGTTTGTCATGCCGGACGCACCGCGCGGCCGGTCTGTCGTTCTATCGTTCTATCGTTCTATCGTTCTATCGTTCTGTCGTTCTGTCGTTCTGTCGGTCTGCTGGCCTGGCGCTCTGCCGTTCCATCGTGCCGTGACATATCGGCGCCCGCACCGGCCATGCCGCGGCATCCCCCGCTCTCAGCGTCCCACCGCATAGCCCTGCATGCCACGCGGATTCGCACCGGCGCGCAGCACCAGCCGGCCCTTGCCGTCGCGCTCGCGCGAGCACGCCGACATCCGTCCCTCCGACCACGGCTCGCCGATGCGCAGCTCATGGCCGGCCTCGCGCAGCGCGTCCAGCGTCGCCTGCGGGAAGCGCGATTCGATGCTGAGCCGGTTCAGCACGGTCTGGCGCGGCCAGAACGAGCCGGGGGAAATGGTCGATGTGCCAGGCCGGCGCGTCGATCGCCTGCTGCAGGTTCATGCCGTGCACCGCGTGGCGCATGAAGAAGGCCAGCGACCATTGGTCCTGCTGGTCGCCGCCCGGCGTGCCGAACACCATATAGGGCTCGCCGTCGCGCAAGGCCAGCGACGGCGACAGCGTGGTGCAGGGCCGCTTGCCCGGCGCCAGCGAATTGGGCAGGCCGGGCTCGAGCCAGGTCATCTGCAGGCGCGTATTGAGCGCGAAGCCCAGCGCCGGAATGGCCGGGCTGGACGACAACCAGCCGCCGGACGGCGTCGCCGCGACCATATTGCCGTCGCGGTCGATCACGTCGAGATGGCAGGTGTCGCCGACGAAGATCTCCTTCTCGGCCCATTGCTGCACCGGCGGCAGTGCGGCGAAGGTCGGCTCGCCGACGCCGAAGCGCGTATCGGCGCTGGCCAGCGTGCGCTCGGCCGCGTCGAGATCGGGCAGGCGGGGCGCGCGACCGTCGATGGTGCCGGCCCGCATCTCGCGCGAGGCCTGCGCGCCGATCAGCTGCGCGCGCGAGCGCAGATAGTCGGCATCGAGCAGGCCCTGCGCCGGCACGTCGGCAAATCTGGGATCGCCGTACCAGGCGAGGCGGTCGGCCATCGCCAGCTTGGCCGCTTCGGCGATCCGGTGGACGAAGCCCGGCGACGTCGGTTCGTGCGCCTCCAATCCGGCGTGCCGCAGCATGCCGAGCTGCTGCAGGAAGGCGGGGCCCTGGCTCCAGATGCCGCACTTGGCGACCGTGTAGCGGCCGAAGTCGAGCGTCAGCGGCGCTTCGACCTCTGGCTGCCAGCACGCCATGTCCTCGTAGCGCAGCAGGCCGCGGTGGCGCTCGCCGGTGGTGTCGCGCACTTCCTGCGTGCGGCAATAGGTATCGATCTCGCGCGCGACGAAGCCGCGGTACCAGCAGTCCAGCGCGGCATCGATCTGCTTCTCGCGCGTGGCGCCGGCCGCCTGCGCCTCTTCGACGATGCGCTGGTAGGTGCGCGCCAGCGCGGGCGTGGCATGCAGCGAGCCGGGTGACGGCACGCGGCCATCGACCAGCCACACCTCGGCCGAATCGCGCCATTCGCGCTGGAACAGTTCGCGCACCGCCAGAATCGCCTGCGAAATGCGCGGCACCAGCGGAAAGCCGTCGCGCGCATAGGCGATCGCCGGCGCCAGCACCTCGGCCAGCGACCACGTGCCGTAGTCGCGCAGCATCGTCAGCCAGGCCCCGAACGCGCCGGGCACGGTGGCGGGCAGCAGGCCGATGCCGGGCATCAGTTCCAGTCCCATCGCGCGCATCGCGGCCGGGTCGGCCAGCGCGGGCGCGGGACCCTGGCCGCAGATCGAGCGCACCGCGCGCTCGCGTTCGCTCCACAGCAGGATCGGCGCTTCGCCCCCGGGGCCGTTCAGGTGCGGCTCGACCACCTGCAGCACAAACCCGCCGGCCACCGCCGCGTCGAAGGCATTGCCTCCGCGCTCGAGCACGCCCATCGCGGTCTGCGAGGCGAGCCAGTGGGTCGACGAGACGACGCCGAAGGTACCGACGATTTCCGGGCGGGTGGTGAACATGCTGGTTTCCGAAGGCGATCTGAGTGGGTGGGATGGGGGCAAGGGATGGGGCAAGCGATGGAGCAAGTATAGGAAGATCGAATAACCAGAACGCACGATTGCTTTATTCTTCCATTCCAGATTGGTTATACAAACTGGCGCGTGACCGGCTGCATGACCGGCTGCGTGACCGGTTTCTCGACCGGCTGCGCGACTGATCGCGCGACTCCCGGAAACCCGCCCTTCGCCGTCCTTCGCCGCTTCCTTCGTCCCTTTCCCATGCCCGCCTTCGCCGACCGCCTGCAGCACAACCTGATATCCCGCCTGCGCCTGAAGCAGCTGTCGTTGCTGTTGGCATTGGAGCGGCATCGCTCGCTGTCGCGCGCGGCCGCCGAGCTGAACCTGAGCCAGCCGGCGGTGACCAAGGCGCTGCGCGAGATCGAGGAAATCTTCCTGACGCCGCTGTTCCACCGGTCGCGCGCGGGACTGGAGGCCACCGAGACCGGTGCCGCGGTGCTGGCGTATGCGCGGCTGGCCCTGGCCGACGCGCGGGCGCTCGGCGACGAACTGGCGGTACTCGATGCGGGACTCGGCGGGCGGCTGCGCATCGGCGTGATTCCGTTCATCGCGCCGGCGGTGCTGGACGCGGCCTGCTCGCATGCGCTGAGCCAGCAGCCGCGCATCGCGGTGCTGGTGCGCGAGGGGACCACCGACGAACTGGTCGGCGCCCTGCGCGCGCACGAGGTCGACTGCGTGATCGCGCGCTCGTTCTATGCCGCGGGGGAAGACATCGTGCAGGTGCCGCTGTATCGCGAGGAGCCGACGCTGGTGGTGCCGACGCGCGCCGCGGCGCGGCTCTCGCGCGGCGCGCTCGACTGGGCGCGGCTGGCCACGCTGGACTGGATCATGCCGCCGCCGCAGACGCCGACCCGCCGCACCATCAATACGATGTTCGCGACCGCGGGCGTGGCGCCGCCGCTGCCGCTGGTGGAAACCTATTCGATCAAGACCATCGCCACGCTGCTGCGCACGCAACCGCGCGCGATCACGATCGTGCCGCGCGCGGTTGCGGTGGAACTGGCCAATGGTGGCGGTGCCGCGCTGCTGCCCCATGCCTTGCGCTGGGACCTGCCGCCGGTCGAGGCGATGTGGCTTCGCCGCGCGCAGCACAGCGGGCCGCTGATGGCGCTGGTGACGGCGCTGCAGGCGGCGAGCGGTTGAAGCGGTCGCCCACGGTCATCGCCCACGCAGCATTGCCGTCTGTCAGGGCCTGTCGTCCCCGCGAAAGCGGGAGCCCGGTCGCTTTCCGGGACGCTGGAATTCCCGCTCTCGCGGGAACGACGTGCTGACGACTACGACTGCTGCGCCGCCTCCGGCTGCATGTAGAACACCTCCCACAGATGGCCGTCGAGGTCTTCATAGCCGTGCTGGTACATGAAGCCGTAGTCCTTCGGCTCGTTCGGCGTGCGCGCGCCGGCCGCGACCGCCTTCGACACCATGTCGTCGACCGCGGCACGGCTGTCCATCGACAGCGCCAGAATGACTTCGGTGCTGCTGCCGGTATCGCAGATCGCCTTGCCGGTGAAGGTTTTGAAGAAGTCCTCGACCAGCAGCATCACGTAGATCTGGTCGGACACGATCATGCAGGTGGCATTGCGGTCGGTGAATTTCGGATCGAAGCGATAGCCGAGCCGCGTAAAAAAATCGACCGAGCGGTCGAGGTCCTTGACGGGCAGGTTGACGAAAATCTGGGTCGCCATCGAGGTGTCTCCTGGTTTTGAAATGGTTCTGAAAATGGCGTCAAAAATGGCGCAGAAGGTAATGGAACGGGTTCCGGAACCGGATTCCGGATCCGGAACCCCGCCCGATTCAATCGTCCGCGCCTACGACGTACTGGCCCACGGATCATAACTGCCGATCGTCCACAGATGGCCTTCGAGATCGAAGCAGCTGAAATCGCGGCCGCCATAATCCTGGTCCTTCAACTCGAGCACGATCTGCGCGCCCGCCGCCTTGGCCCGCGCGAATACCGCGTCGGGATCGGGCATCACTAAATAAATACTCTGGGTCTGTCCGCCGCCGACTTCGTCGGGCTGGCGCATCAGCTTGCCATACGGCGAATCGAGCACCGAGCCCAGCATCACCATGCCCTTGCCGTAATTGAGTTGCGCGTGCGCGATGGTGCCGTCGTCGTTCTCGACCACCAGATGCCGCGTGAAACCGAAGGTATCGCACAGCCAAGCAATGGCGGACGGCGCATCGCGATAACGCAGGCACGGAATGGCGGTACTGCCCGTGCTGCCGGCGGCGCCGGAATGGGTATCGGTCATCTCAATCGCTCCTTGCGCGGCGGCATCGCCGCATCATCGGTTCGAAAATCATCGGTGCCGAATTCGTCGGTGCCGAAATCGTCGGTGCCGAAATCGTCGGTGCCGAAATCACCGCTTCGACGTCACCGATTTGAAACCGGATCGCCACGCGCAGCGAACGGCGGGCGCCGCGCGGCAAATCCCCTAGGCAGCATAGACGATCGCATCGCGCGCAAAAGCGCCACACGATGCGACGAGAACGTTTCTTCGTAGACGTGTGACCGGTTATACTCCGCGCTCCATAAACCACATTTCGGGTATATCGAACAATGGCCGTTGCCAACAAGAAAAGCGCGCCGCGCGCAGTGAAGTCCGCCAAGCCGGCGGCACCGACCAAGAAGGCCAGCGTGCTGGCACGCGAAGCCCAAGCCGCGAAGAAGCGCCTGCTGAAGCTGCGCGCCGACACGAAGAAGGCGATCGACGCCGCCAAGCGCGAAGTCGCGCAGGCTGTCGCCGCCGCCAAGCTGGCACTGCAGGCCGAGAAGCAGGCCGCCAAGGACAAGCTGGCCGCGCAGAAGGAAAAGGCGAAGGCAGCGAAGGCCGCCAAGTCGGCGAAGAAGCCGGCCGGCGCCAAGACCGCCGCGCCGAAGAAGGCCGCCGCACCGAAGGCTGCTGCTCCGAAGGCCGCCAAGCCCGCCGCCAAGGTCGTCAAGGCACCGAAAAAGGCCGCACCGAAGGCCGCTGCAAAGACGAAGCCGGCTGCCGGCGTCGTCGCCAAGGCTGCCTGAGCGCCGCCGATCCTGCTGCCATGCCCTCGTTCGAGGGCTGCATCACGGCACCGCGGCGATCGTCCGGTCGCGCGGTGCCGACCCTCCCCGCCGAGGGGGCTACCGATTTGGGGGTAGCCAAGGCCGGCCCGATGTGCCGATAATCTGCTTTCTTCCGGCATCACTTTCTTGCGTTAAATCACTTTGCGTAAATCGCTTGCGCTCATCGCAGTGAGCCTTGGCGGCGCTTTTGCCGCTCGCTCGCGCGATGCCCCGCGCAAACGACACCGAATGGGAATGGCAATGAAGGAAGCCCTGCAACGTTGTCCGCTGTGCACAACCATCACGGAAGCATCGGCGCGCCCGCGCTCCTATGGGCAATGGATGCGCTATCAATGCCGCAACGACGATTGCGGCCCCAGCGAAATCAGCACGAAGGCGCGCTCGCATCTGCGCCGCGGCGAACGCCAGGCGGAACTGCGCAGCGTGGCCAAGTCCTGCCGCCATAACGGCGCGCGGCTGCGCATCGGGTACGACGGGCCGACCGGCGAGTTCCAGCTCGAAGTGGTGGAGTAAGCGGAAGGCGAAAACGCGCGAAACGCAGCGCTTACGATTGCGTCACGGTTGCTTCACGGTTGCTTCACGGTTTCCCAAGAGTTGGCTCGAGGTTCGCTTAGGGTCCCTTCAAGGTGGCTCAGGGTTCCACCGACGGCTCGCGCTTCATGCAACGCAGCACGAAGGTGGAGCGGCTGTGCCGCAGCCCGGGCAACTTGTACAGCTTGTGGCGCAGGAACTCCTCGTAGCCTTCGGTGCCCGCCACCGCCACCTTGATCAGATAGTCATACTCGCCGGTCAGCAGGTACGCCTCCATGACCTCGGGCAGTTGCGCCAGCGCGCGGCCGAAGCGATCGAGCATGTCGTCGTCGTGCCGCTCCAGCGTGACCTCGATCAGCACGGTGTCGGGCAGGCCCAGCGCCTTCTGGTTCAGCAAGGCGGTATAGCCCTGGATCACGCCGGCCTCTTCCAGCGCGCGCACGCGGTTCCAGCATGGCGTCGGGGACAGGCCGACCTGCTCGGCCAGCTTCAGATTGGAAAGCCGGCCGTCCCGGCGCAGCGCGCGCAGGATGCGGCGGTCGGTTTCGTCGAGCTTCGGGGACAGCCTGGTGGCGGACCGGGGAGCGGGACTCGTCGTGGCAGCCGCCGTAGGAGTGGTCGCGGGGTTCGTCGGATCGGCCATCGGAATCGGTCAAGTCGGTTAGAAAAGAAGATTTCTCTACATCACTGACCAATACTAGCCGATTCATTCTGATCTGAGTCAGCACAGCAGAATATTAAGAAGCACATTCTGCGGACGGACTGGTAAATTCACTACATCTTCACTGCCACCGGTTGCCGTCATGTCCGCCCAAGCCTCCACCCCCGCCCTGCAACTCGCCCTGCTGCTCGACCAGCACGATCTGATCGGCGCGATCGAGTGGACGTTGGCGACGGCGCGCCGCACCGGCCTGGGGCTGGCCGCGATGACGCTGGTGCCCAGCGCCCTGCCCGGCGCCGGTCAATGGCTGCGTTTGTCGGTGACGGCGGAGGAGCCGGCGCTGTTCTCGCTGCTGGTCAAGCGCCTGGAAAACGGCGTCGATGTGCGCGAAGTCGCGGTCGTCGAGGAATCCCTGGGACAGCCGGAGCCGACGGCCGCCCGGCGCCGCGATACCGCGACCGCGGCCTCCCCGGTCGCCGCGCCGGTCCACTGACCGGCCTTCAGTCCCCGCTTTCAGGCCCCGCCTCGAGTCCGCCGCCTCGAGTCCGCCGGCTTGAGTTCGCCGCCTTGAGTTCGCCGCCTTGGGTTGGCCGCCTTGGGTTGGCCGCCTTCAGGTCCCCGCCTTCAGTCCGCTGCCTTCAGGACCGAGCGATCAGGCCGGCTCGGCCAGCAAGCCGTGGCCGAGCCGCTGCGACAGATCGGCCGCGGCCGCCTTGATGGCCGCCGCGACGGGCCCGTCGCGCCGGCCGTCGAAGGTGGCCGCATTGCCCAGCGCCGTGATCGCGAGCACGATCCTTCCGTCCCGATCGAACACCGGCGTGCTGACCGAATCGACGCCGGCCAGCAGATCGCCATGGACGCTGCCGATCATGCTGGCTTGCACCTGCTCGCGCAGCTTCGTCACCTCGGCCGCGTCGCGCGGAAAGCGCGGCGGCTGCAGCGCCGCGCGCGCCTTCAGTTCGGCCTCGAGCAGCGGCGCCGTGACGGCCGGATCGAGAAAGGCGGTGAACACGCGGCCGGTTGCCGACGACAGCAGCGGCATCACCGAACCCGGCCGCACATTGACCGTGACGGGCCGCAGCGAATCGCGCCACTGCACCACGGTCGGCCCGTGGTTGCCCCACACCGCCGCCAGCACCGTTTCGCCGGTCGACGCGCACAGATCGTCGAGCACCGGCGTCACCAGCCGCAGCGGATCGAGCTGGGCAAGGCACGCCAGTCCCATCCGCAGCGCATTGCGCCCCAGGCTGTAGCGCCCCGCGTCGTCCTGCTCGACATAGCCGCATTTGACGAAGCTGGCCAGGTAGCGGTGCGCCTTGGCCGGATGCATGCCGGCGGCCAGCGCGACGGCTTTCAGCGGCATCGGATGGAGCGAGCCCAGCAGCGCGTCCAGCACCGACAGACCGGTCTCGAGCGCCTGTACGCCGGCGCCACCGCGCTCGCCGTTGCCTTCCCCCTGCCTCCGATTCGGTTCGCCGATTGGCCATGTCCGTGGCTCCCGCCTGTGTGCCTGCTGCGTTCGAAATTACGTATGGCGTAATGCTAGCACGCACAGCGTAATTTTCCCCTTGACAGCCGTCCGGCCGCCAATTACTTTTGGCATAACCGCATTACGCCTGACGTAATCCCATCGACGCCATCGGGCGACCGCGGCCACAAGAGGACGGACCACCGTCCCATCACGATTCGGCGGCGCGCCGCCCATCCCCCGCAGAGGAGACAAACAATGAGAAAGATCTCGTCGATGCTGGCGGTCGCCGGCACGATGCTGACCGCCCTGGCGCTGGCGCCGCAAGCCGCCGCCCAGAGCTTCCCCAGCAAGCCGATCCGCTGGATCGTGCCCTATGCCGCCGGCGGCGGCTCGGACTTTCTGGCCCGCACCATCGGCCAGCAGCTGTCCGCCAATATCGGCCAGCCGGTCGTGGTCGAGAACAAACCCGGCGCCAACACCGCGATCGCCGCCGCGGAAACCGCGCGCTCGCCGCACGACGGCTATACCGTGATGTCGGCCGACAACGGCACGCTGGTCTTCAACCCCGCGCTGTACAAGACGCTGAGCTACAACCCGACGCGCGACCTCGCACCGGTCTCGCTGCTGGGCAAGTTCCCGATGATCCTGGTGGTCGGCGCCAACGCCGAGTTCAAGGACGCGCGCGACTTCCTCGCCAAGGTCGAGGCCGCGCCCGGCAAGGTCAGCTACGCCTCGGCCGGCGCCGGCAGCCCGCACCATCTGGCGATGGAATTGCTGAAGGAACGCGCCGGCCTGCGCATGGTGCATATCGGCTATCGCGGCGCCGCGCCGGCGCTGCTCGACGTGGTCGGCGGCCAGGTGCCCGCGATGATGACCGACCTGGCCGCGGGCGCCGCCTTCCTGAAGGCCGGCAAGCTGCGTCCGCTGGCGGTCGCCAATGCCACGCGTCTGCCGCAGCTGCCCAATGTGCCGACCTTCGCCGAGATCGGCCTGCAGGGCGTCGAGGCCGCCGCGCTGGTCGGCATGGTCGCGCCGGCCGGCACGCCGCCCGACGTGATCGCCAGGCTGCAGACCAGCGTCGCCGCGGCGATCAAGCACCCCGAGGTCAACCGCAAGCTGGTCGACTTCGGCGTCGAGCCGGTCGGCAGCACGCCCGAGCAGTTCGCCGCGCTGCTGCGCAGCGAGACCGCGCTGTGGCACAAGCTGATCCGCGACCTGAATATCACGCTCGAATGAGCCCGGCGGGCGGGCCGGGTTTGCGGACCCGCCCGCCGCGCCAACCGTTGCAGAGGATCGATCATGAGCGAACGCACCGAACCGGCTCGCGCGCAGGGATGCCCGTTTCACAGCCAAACGCATGGCCAGACGCATGCCCAGGCGCCTGCTCCGGCCCCTGCCGACAGCGGCGCCGCTGCCCAGCCGTTGTTGAGCCCGACGGGCTGCCCCGTCAGCGCGCGCGCCGCGGACTTCGACCCGTTCGAGGACGGCTACCAGCAGGACCCGCCCGACTACGTGCGCTGGGCGCGCGAGCAGGAGCCGGTGTTCTACAGTCCCAAGCTCGGCTATTGGGTCGTCACCCGCTACGACGACATCAAGGCGATCTTTCGCGACAACCTGACCTTCAGCCCGTCGATCGCCCTGGAGAAGATCACGCCGACCGGCGACGAGGCCAACGCGGTGCTGGCCTCCTACGGCTACGCGATGAACCGCACGCTGGTCAACGAGGACGAGCCCGCGCACATGCCGCGCCGCCGCGTGCTGATGGAGCCGTTCACGCCCGAACAGCTGCAGCACCACGAGCCGATGGTGCGCCGTCTGACGCGCGAATACGTCGACCGCTTCATCGACGACGGCAAGGCCGACCTGGTCGACCAGATCCTGTGGGAGGTGCCGCTGACCGTGGCGCTGCATTTCCTCGGCGTGCCCGAGGAGGACATGGACCTGCTGCGCAAGTATTCGATCGCCCATACGGTCAACACCTGGGGTCGCCCAAAACCGGAGGAGCAGGTCGAAGTCGCGCACGCGGTCGGCAACTTCTGGCAGCTCGCCGGGCGCATCCTCGACAAGATGCGGCAGGATCCGTCGGGCCCGGGCTGGATGCAGTACGGCATCCGCAAGCAGAAGGAATATCCCGACGTCGTCACGGACTCCTATCTGCATTCGATGATGATGGCCGGCATCGTCGCCGCGCATGAGACCACCGCCAACGCCAGCGCCAATGCGATCAAGCTGCTGCTGCAGCATCCCGACGCCTGGCGCGAGCTGTGCGAGGACCCGAGCCTGATCCCGAACGCGGTCGAGGAATGCCTGCGGCATAACGGCTCGGTCGCGGCCTGGCGGCGCCTGGCCACGCGCGACGTGCAGATCGGCGGCGTCGACATTCCGGCCGGCTCCAAGCTGCTGATCGTGACCTCGTCGGCCAACCACGACGAGCGCCACTTCGCCGACGCCGACCTGTTCGATATCCGCCGCGCCAATGCCAGCGACCAGCTGACCTTCGGCTACGGCGCGCACCAGTGCATGGGCAAGAATCTGGCGCGGATGGAGATGCAGATCTTCCTCGAGGAATTCACCCGCCGGCTGCCGCATATGAAGCTGTCGGAGCAGAAGTTCACCTACGTGCCGAACACCTCGTTCCGCGGCCCCGAGCACCTGTGGGTCGAGTGGGACCCGAGCCAGAACCCCGAACGGCGCAACCCCGCGCTGCTGCAGGTGCGCACGCCGGTGCGGATCGGCGAGCCGTCCAGCCATGCGATCAACCGCACCGTGGTGGTCGAGCGCGTGACGCGCGTGGCCGAAGACATCGTGCGGCTGCGGCTGATATCGCCCGATGGCAAGGCGCTGCCGCGCTGGTCGCCCGGTTCGCATATCGACGTCGAATGCGGCGATACCGGGGTGTCGCGCCAGTATTCGCTGTGCGGCGATCCGGCCGATACCCACGCCTTCGAGATCGCGGTGCTGCGCGAGACCGAAAGCCGCGGCGGCTCGGCGTGGATCCATCGCGAACTGCAGGCCGGCGACCGGCTGCGCATCCGCGGTCCGCGCAATCATTTCCGGCTCGACGAAAGCGCGCGCCGGCTGATCCTGATCGCCGGCGGCATCGGCATCACGCCGATCAGCGCGATGGCGCGGCGCGCGAGGGAGCTCGGCATCGACTACCAGCTGCACTACTGCGGCCGCGGCCGCGCGTCGATGGCGCTGCTCGACGAGCTGGCGGCGCTGCATGGCGAGCGGCTGCATGTCTACGCCAGGGACGAAGGCGCGCGCGCCGACCTGGGTGCGCTGCTCGGCCAGCCCGATTCCGCGACGCAGATCTACGCCTGCGGCCCGGCGCGGATGCTGGACGCGCTGGCGGCCTGTTGCGCGAGCTGGCCCGAGGACGCGCTGCGGGTCGAGCATTTCACCTCGACGCTGGGCGCGCTCGATCCGGGCAAGGAACAGGCCTTCGAGGCCGAGCTCAAGGACTCGGGCATCGTCGTCACGGTGCGGGCCGATCAGACGCTGCTCGCCGCGCTGCGCGCCGCCAATATCGACGTGCAGAGCGATTGCGAGGAAGGACTGTGCGGCTCCTGCGAAGTGCGCGTGCTGGCGGGCGAGATCGACCACCGCGACGTGGTGCTGACGCGCGCCGAGCGGGAAGCGAACGGCAAGATGATGAGCTGCTGTTCGCGGGCCCGATGCGGGCAGCGGATCGTGCTCGAACTTTGAGGGGCCGCGGCGGGGCGGCGGCGTTCAGCCGCCGGTTCAACCACCGGGTCAGCCGCCGGTTCAACCACCGGGTCAGCCGCCGGTTCAGACACCGCGTCAGCCGTCCGTTCGGCTGCGCGTTCAGCCGCCCTCTGGGCCTCGCTTGACGCCTGCCTTGACGCCTCCCTCGACGCCTTCCCTGGCGCCCTCCTTGCCGCCCCGGCCCTGCGCCGCTTCATCGGGCAATAGTTCGATGCCGTCGAGGTCCCGCGCGCAGGTCTCGCGCACGATCGCGACGAAATCCCGCGCGAACGGCCGCTCGGCCAGCGCGGCCGGCATCGCCGCATACAGCTCGCTCCACAGCCCGCCCGCGCCGATGCGCTTGGCCAGCACGTAGTCGTGGTCGACGTAGTTCTTGACGCCCCAGTTCGGCAGCGCCGCGACGCCGCGCCGGCTGGCGACCAGCTGCAGGATCGCCACCGTCAGCTCGGCGGTGCGCCGCTGCAGCCGGATGCCGGCCGGCTCCAGCACCTCGCGGATCAGGTCGATGCGCGGCTCCGGCACCGGATAGGTGATCAGCGTCTCGCCCTCGAGGTCCGCCGCCTCGATGCGTCGCCGGTTGCGCAGCCGATGCTCGTTGGCGATCACCGCCAGGATCTCGAAGCGGAACAGCGGCACCACGGCCAGTCCCCGCCGCGTCGGCGGCAGCGAGCCGATCACCATGTCGGCCCGCCCCTCGGCCAGCAGCGCCAGCGGGTCCGCATGAAAGCCCGCCACCAGGTCGACCTCGACCTCGGGCCAGCGCGTACGGAATTCGTCCATCACCGGCATCAGCCAGTCGAAGCAGGTGTGGCACTCCAGCACGATGCGCAGCTCCCCCGCGCGTATCCCCCTTTAGCCGCTCCAGATCCCGCTCGGCCGCGCTGATCGACGCCAGCACCTCGCGCGACAACGCCAGCAGCCGTTCCCCCGGCGGGGGTAAAGCGAAGGCCCCGCGGGTGCGGTCGAACAGCGACAGGCCGTAGTGCGATTCGATCGCCTTGATCTGATGCGACAGCGCGGACTGGCTGACATGGACGCGCTCGGCCGCCGTGGCGAGCTTGCCGGATTCGGCAATGGCGACCAGCGAACGGAAATGGCGGACCTCGATCATGGTGTCGTTCCTGGTTTCGTGCCGGGTTTCGTCCGTACCCGACTGTCGGCGGTCGAGGAAAGGCTCGGGACGCCGGCCCGCCCGAGCCCCGCACGCCAACCCCTGATATGAAACCAATTCATATTTTGTTTAAAACATATCACTTGATTCATTCTACCCGCCGCCGGACACTGAGCGCCACTTTGCTTTGGAGCGAGAGATGGCACGCACGCATATTCCGGGGTTCCCGCGCATCGGCGCGAAACGCGAACTGAAATTCGCCCAGGAGGCGTTCTGGCGCGGCGAGGTCAGCGAGGCCGCGCTGCGCGAGTGCGCCGCCGGCCTGCGCAAGACGCACTGGCGCCAGCAGGCCGACGCCGGCCTCGACCTGGTCGCCGCCGGCGACTTCGCCTACTACGACCAGATGCTCGGCATGAGCGCCCTGCTCGGCGCGCTGCCGGCACGCTTCGGCTTCGATCCGCGCGAGCTGACGTTGGCCCAGTATTTCGAGCTGGCCCGCGGCAATGCGGCGCAGCCGGCCATGGAAATGACCAAGTGGTTCGATACCAACTACCACTACCTGGTGCCGGAACTAGGTCCGGACACGCGCTTCGATGGCGGAGTCGACTGGCTGTTCGACGAGATCGACGAGGCGCTGGCGCTGGGCCATCGCGTCAAGCCGGTGCTGGTGGGGCCGGTCACCTGGCTGTGGCTGTCCAAGACCCACGTCGCCGGCTTCGATCGCCTGACGCTGCTGCCGAAGCTGGCCGCCGCCTACCGCGACCTCCTGCAGCGGCTGCAGGCGCGCGGCATCGAATGGGTCCAGCTCGATGAGCCCGCACTGTGCCTGGAGCTCGACGGCGCCTGGCTGGACGCCTATGACACCGCCTACGCCGCGCTGGCCGACTGCGGCGTCAAGCTGCTGCTGGCGACCTACTTCGATTCGGCGGCCGACCATGCCGCCCGCGCCGCCACGCTCCCGGTGCACGGTTTTCATCTGGACCTGGTGCGCGCGCCGCAGCAGTGGCAGGCCTGGCGGGAGGTGCTGCCGGCCGGTGCGGTGCTGTCGGCGGGCGTGATCGACGGCCGCAATATCTGGCGCGCCGACCTGCGCGCGATCCTCGCGCAGCTGGCGCCGCTGCAGGCGGAACTGGGCGAGCGGCTGTGGCTGGCGCCGTCCTGCTCGCTGCTGCATGTGCCGGTGTCGCTCGCCCCGGAGACGCGCCTCGATCCCGAAATCCGCGGCTGGCTGGCGTTCGCCACCGAGAAGCTGGACGAACTGAAGGTGCTGGCGACCGCGTTGAACGACGGCGAGGCCGCGGTGGCCGACGCGCTGGCCGCCTCCGATGCCGCCCAGGCCGGCCGCCGTGCGTCCCGTCGCGTGGTCAACGCCCAGGTGCGCCAGCGCGTCGCCGCGGTGACAGCGGAGATGGCCGATCGCCGCAGCCCCTTCGCCCAGCGCATCGCCGATCAGCGCGCCGCGCTGCAGCTGCCGCCGCTGCCGACGACCACGATCGGCTCGTTCCCGCAGACCGCCGAGATCCGCCAGACCCGGGCGGCCTTCAAGCGCGGCGAACTCGGCGCGCTGGCCTATCTGCAGCGCATCCGCGCCGAGATCGAGGACGCCGTGCGCCGCCAGGAGGCGCTGGGGCTCGACGTGCTGGTGCATGGCGAGGCCGAGCGCAACGACATGGTCGAGTACTTCGGCGAGCAGCTGTGCGGCTATGCCTTCACCGAATTCGGCTGGGTGCAGAGCTACGGATCGCGCTGCGTCAAGCCGCCGCTGATCTATGGCGACGTCTACCGTCCCGAGCCGATCACCGTCGATACCGCCCGTTATGCGCAGTCGCTGACCGACCGGCCGATGAAGGGCATGCTGACCGGCCCCATCACGATGCTGCAATGGTCGTTCGTGCGCGACGACCAGCCGCGCGCCGACACCGCGCTGCAGCTGGCGCTGGCGATCCGCGACGAAGTGGCCGATCTCGAACAGGCTGGTATCCGCGTGATCCAGATCGACGAACCGGCGCTGCGCGAGGGCCTGCCGCTGCGGCGCGCCGACTGGGACGGCTATCTGCAGTGGGCGGTGCGCGCCTTCCGCATCGCCGCGGCCGTGGTCCGCGACGATACGCAGATCCACACCCATATGTGCTACGCCGAGTTCAACGACATCCTGCCGGCGATCGCCGCGCTCGATGCCGACGTGATCACGATCGAGACCTCGCGCTCGGCGATGGAGCTGCTCGACGGCTTTGCCGCGTTCGACTATCCGAACGAGATCGGCCCCGGCGTCTACGACATCCATTCGCCGCGCGTGCCCAGCGTCGAGGCGATCGGCCAGCTGCTGACGCGCGCCTGCCAGGTGATTCCGCCCGAGCGGCTGTGGGTCAATCCGGATTGCGGGCTGAAGACGCGCGGCTGGGCCGAGACCGAGGCGGCGCTGCGGAACATGGTGGCCGCGGCCCGGCAGTTGCGCGAGCGCCTGGCGGCGGAAGGCGCGGCGGGGTTGCGGCGGCAGCCGGTGGCGCTGGAGCGGGCGGCTCATGCGGGCGGGCAGTGCGATTGCGCGGCGCATTGAGCGGCGCATTGATCTCGCTTTGATCGCGCTTTGATGGCGCGTTGATCCTGCTTTGATCGCGCGTTGATCGCACTTTGATGGGCGCGGGGTGGTGCGCGATCGAGGCGCGCCATCAGAGACCGGCTACCAGGCTGGCAATGAGAAAGGGGCGGCTCCAGGCCGCCCCTTTTTGCACCATCAGCGCTCGGTCAGCGCTCGGTCAGCGCTCTGTTAGCGCTCGGTTGGCGCTCGATCCGCGCTCAGTCCGCGCCGACCTTCCGCACCGGCGGCGCGCTCCAGTTGCCGTCCAGCGCCGTCGGCTGCGGCCAATATAGCCGCAGCATCAGGTTGAACGGACCGTCGGGCGCCGGCAGCCAGTTGGCCGCCTGTGCCCGCGGCGGCCGCGCATGCTGGACCACGATCTCGACCGAGCCGTCGCGGTTGCGCCGCAGGCGGTCGCGGCTGCCGATCGCATAGCGGTTCAACGGGTTGGCGACGACGTCCTGCGCCTGGTCGTACAGCGACAGCGACCAGAACGCCTTGGCCGGCGGCAGCGCGCCCTTGTCGAAGCGGATCACGTAGCGGTGGGCGCCGTGCAGCGCTGGCCGGTGGCGTCGGCGTTGGCGCGGAACGCCATGGTGTCCTCGCCGAGGCTGGACCCCAGCGCCAGCCACGCCGTGGCGGCGCGGCGGTCGTAGTCGGTGCCATAGCGGCCGGCGTCCTTGCGGGACAGCCAGGCGCCCGACGCCGCCCCTTCGCCGCCGCGCGCCAGCGCGACGATGCGGGCCAGCGCCCGCGTCGCGCCGTCCTGGAGCGCGCGCGCCGTTTCCGGTTCCAGCACGGTCGTCGAATACGGTGCGCCGGGCTCGATGCCCAGCGCCCGTACCTTCTGCATCATGCCCTCGTCCGCCGTGGTCGGCGGGTTGGCCGGCAGCAGCGCGGCAAAGCGGTTGAAGAACGCCTGCGCGTCCATCGCCGCGACCTGCTCGACCGGGGGCGTCTCCAGGTCGACCGCCGCCGGCGGGATCGTCGGCACCGCCGGCAGGGCGCGGCGGCCGTTCGGCCAGGCCGCCAGCGGCGTCAGCCGGTAGCCGTTCTGCAGCCGGTGCGCGGCCGCCAGATCCTGCTTGCCGTCGACCTGAATATGAAGCGCCGCCCACGCCATCGCCGTCGGGGAACGGATCTCGCGCACGCCGGCCGGCAACGCGCCGGTCCAGTCCGGGCCGACGATCGCGTAGTTGCCGCGCTGGGTCCCGGTGGTCCGCTTGCCCAGCGCCGAGAAGACGTTGGACCAGCCGTCCAGCAGCTGCATCGTGTAGTAGCGGCCCTGGGTGTCCGGCACGCTCAGTACCACCGGCCCGCGCGACAGGTCGAGCCAGGCGACCGAGGTCAGCGTGTCCGCGTCGGGGCTGGCCATGTCGGAGGCGCCGGGGCGCGGCGCGCCGCGCTGGTGGACAAAGGTATTGACTGCCGTCTGCCCCGTCGCGCCGGCGGAGGCCCGCGCCGCCATCACTTCGCGCGTGACATCGGTCAGCACGAGGGGATAGGCGTAGGTATAGACTTCGACGGCCAGAACGCGGGCGTCGTCCCGCGTCGGTTGTACTGCCGCCCGTATCGGCGACTCGTCGGGCGGCACCGCCGCGCACCCGGCCAACAGCGCGGCGACTCCCGCCGCGCCCGCCACTAGGCGTATCCACTGCATCATTTCCCGTTCCTTCTTGTGCGGCTGCCCTCGGCGGCGAATGCCGATCCGGGGCGCCTTCTTTTCCGACCAGAATGATGGATAGCCTGGGCCAGGATTGTCAATCGACAGTGTGGCGCCGGGACCCCGCTGCCGACCGATCTTCGCACCGTGCGATCGACGTTCGCCGCCGCCTGCAGCGGGCAACGGGCAACGAGGAGCCGCCAACGGTCAGCGGTCAGCGGTCAACGGTGATGCAGATGGGGGTGGTAGCGCGGTTCCGCCGCAGTCGGCTTGGCCGGGGCCTTGGCACCGGGCTGACCGGGACCCGGCGACCCGGGCTTCGCACCGGCAGGACCGGCGGGGCCATTGGGGCCATTGGCGCCACCAAGGCCGGCCGGCCTGCCGGCCAACGGACCGGCGGGCAGATCGTGGCCCGCCCTGATCCCGGCCTGGTCGGCCTGGTCGGCCTGCGCGCCCGGCGCGCCCACACCGGCCACCCGCGCCGACCAGTCCTTCTGCATCAGGATGAAGTTGCCCAGCAGCGTCTCCAGCACCGTGCGGTCGATCTTGGCCAGCGGCATGGTCTGATGCAGGATCAGCGTGCCGGACTGCGGCTCCAGCCCCAGCGCGGCGCCGTGGTCGCGCAGCGGCTCGACGCCCGTGGCCAGCATTTCCCTGACCATTTCGCGGTCGAGCCGCTCCGGCAACTCCTCGGCGATCAATCCGACCAGCACCAGGTTGTGGTTGTCGTCATCGCGACGGAAGGTGATCGGGTACTCCTCGTCGACGCGGATATGGCACAAGCCATCCTCGTCGAATGCCATTTCGGGAATCCCGATCGATTCGCCGAACTCCGCCAGCAGGCGGTCAAAGCCATCCAGTCTGTTCATGTCGCGCTCCAGTCGCGTTCGTTCACACCTCGATCCATGGCATCGATCGACTTCGATACCGCGCGTCGATGCTGCCGGTCGACGGCCCTCATTTCCATCTCATCGTTCCATCATTTATTGCTCATTGTCGCTACCTAGACTGACGCCATCCTGAACCGAGGGCCATCGAGCCAACACCTGGCATCGGACGCAACTCGGATTCCGGCATAGTCTTCGGAGCAACACATGACTATCCAAACGTTGAACAGCCTTGCCGTACTGCCTCGCCTGGTGCAATCGGCACGCCGCCCCATCACCGCTCACCTGTCCGCCACCCGCGTCGTGCTGGTCGACGATCACGCCGTGATGCGAGAGGGCCTGAAGTCGCTGCTGACCAAGGCCGACCCGACAGTCAACATCGTCGGCGAAGCGTCGGACGGACACGGGGCCGTCCACGCCTGCCTGCAGCTCCATCCCGATCTGATCCTGATGGACCTGCAATTGCGCTCCCTCGACGGGGTCGACGCCATTGCGACGATCCGCCGCAGATGGCCCAGCATTCGGGTCGTGGTACTGGCTGGCCTGCATTCCGAGAACCGCGCGGCCGCCGCGCTGCGCGCCGGCGCCCACGCCTATGTGCTCAAGCGCAGCAACCTCGAAAAGCTGATGGCGGCGCTGCACGCGGTCCGGCAGGACATGGCCTATCTCGATCCCGACATCGACCTCGAACAGGTCGATGCGATGCGCCGCGCCGAGGGGGACGACGGCGGCCACGTGGCCGCCGCCGGCCTGACGCCGCGCGAACGCCAGATACTGAAGCTGGTCGCCGAGGGACATACCAACCGGCGCGTCGCCGAGCGGCTGTCGATCAGCCTGAAGACCGTCGAGACGCATCGGATGAACCTGATGCGCAAGCTCGACGCCCACAATGTCGCCGACCTGTCCAAATGGGCGCGGCGGCTTGGATTGATCGACGTCTGATCTCGCGGCGGACATCACGGCGGACATTGCGGCGGAAATCATGCTGGCGCCAGCCGCGCCTGCTGCGCGCCGCCTCGCATCGTGTACCTGACGTGCACCATGCCGGGCACCTGCTCCGGATCGCAATGCGCGCCGAGCTTTCGGTACACCTCGAGCAGGCGACGGCCCAGGTCCGCCTCGGCGTCCTCGCCGTCCTCCGCGTCCCTGCAGTCCTCCACGTCCTTGCCCTCCCCCGTCGTTTCCTTCTAGCGGCACCAGCCCTTCCACGGCAGACACCTCCGGCACCGACCGCTCGATCGCGTGAATCAGTGACACCAGCACGCGCATGGCGCCGACAGCGTTGGCCGAGGCGTCGATGGCCGTCATGTCGCAGATGAACAGCACGCCCCGCTCGAAGCGATAGATCAGCTCCAGCGTCGCGACCCGCACGCATCGGCCCAGTTCGAACGCCGATTGCCCGAGGCAAGCGGTTTGTGTCGACAGGCCGCGTGCGTGCAGGAAGCGCGTGACGGGATCCATCTCCACCGCATCCAGCGACGCCATGCGCAGTGGTTCCATCAGCGCGGACCGACGGTGGACTTCAATACCGCAATCGCTTCCTGGGTCAATTGGCTGGCGTCCTGCAGATATTGCTGACGGTGCTGATCGGCGTTGTCCCGCACCTTGGAAGCATCGCGCTGCGCGGAATCGACCACGTTGCGGGCCAGATCCGAGTGGATCTGATGCTCCTCGGCCTTGCTCCGCATGCCAGCGGCACCCATCTGCCCGGCGTTGTTGACGATGCTGGTGGCGGGGGTACTGAAGTGCGACCCCATGTCCAGCCCCATGGCGAAGCCGACGTTAGTGTTCTTGGCACCCAGATATCCGCCCGCGCCGCCGACGCCGAGGCCGACCACACCGGAGAAGATGCCAATGGCGCCCGAAATCATTTCCGCGTTCTTGCGGGCATCCTTGGCGTCGTTCGCCTTCTCGAAGGCGAGCACCTGCAGCTGCGCCGCGTTCTGCTCCAGCTGTGCCTGGCACTCTACGTAGAGGTCGTAGAGCTTCTTCATGCTGCGCTGCATTTCGAGAATCATCGCCCGCGTCGACATACCGTCGTACGTCGTGTTCGTGTCCGCGACCGGAATCCTCGGTATCACGACATTGGCTTGAGTGGCGTCCATTGTGACTACTCCTATCGATACATTGCCGAACCGGAATCCGCACCTGTGCGAAAGGTTTCCGGTTCGATTGTTGAGTGAAGAACCCGACCCCAGGGTCAGACGCCAGCGCCGACCGCATCAAGGGCAACGTCGCGAATCTCCCCCTAGGGAATTGGTGATCTTTTCGGTCGTCTGTACCTGGTCCTGCGTGACGCGTTCCAGCGCCTTCTTGTTTTCCTTTACCTGCCGGTCGATCAGCTCGATGACGAACTGCAGCATCATGGCGCGAATCATCATGCGGTCGATCTCCTCCTTCTTGTCGGCCGCCTCCATGCGCAACGCATGATGGACAATCTGTTGGGTGGCAGGCGCGATCACCTTGGCCGTCGACACCGGCGCGTCCAACACGGCGGCCACGTTGACGGCCGCGCGGGCCACCGACCGCAGCAATTGCGTCTGGACCTGCGCGATGAAGCCCGCCTGCAAGGCGTCGGTCGTCATGCCGCTCATCTGCTTCGCGGCCTGCCGTAGCGCGTTCTCCACCATCTGCTGCAGCGCCTCGTTCGAGAACGCCTTGGCAAGCGCGTCCACCGCCTTCTGGTTGCCGCCAGCCCAGCGCAGCGAGTTGCGCATCTGGTCGGCGACATCGTCGACCAGCGTTTTCGCGATGTCCTTGATCAGTTGCGATGCCGCGTTGGCCGCCTCGCCGCCCTGGTTGAACCCGCGTACCAGCGTCACGCCAACCGAGCTTGTGCCCGACTGCGCACCGGTCTGCAGAAGGTTGCCGGCCGCCCTGCCCAGAATGGCGTTGGCCGCCCTCGCCATCCTGCCGACCGAGATCAGGCTGGTGACACCCGCCGCCACACTGAAGCCGATCTCCCACTTGGTCAGCTCCTTGATATGGGAGCCGAGCTTGCCGGACAGTTCGGGATGCGCCATCTGGATGCTCTGCAGGGTGCATTTGGCCAATCCGATCAAGCCTGCCGTCAGGTCCAGCGCGCCCTGCGGCTGGCCCGTGGCGATCTTGAGCGCGCCGGTCACGACCTGCGCCACCGAGGTGGCCCACCCCAATACCAGTGCCGCAATCTGGCCCTTGCCCGCCTTGCGCTCCATCTGCTGCTGCTTCTCGGCGGCTGCCTTCTCGTTGCGCTGCTTCTCCTGGATCGCGGCCAGCTCTTCCCTGCGCAGGTCGGCGGTATGTTCGAGACTGGCCCGCGTCATGTCGGCCGTGAACTGCGTGGACTCCAGCTGCAGTTGCAGCAGCACCGCCTCGGGATTCAGCGCCCGTTGGTAGAACACGTGAAGCGACTCCGTGGCCTTGCCCAGATCGTTCAGCGCCAGGTCCGTGCCGCTTTCATCTCCCTTTGCCGCCGCCGAGGCCGCGCGAACGGCCCCGGAAAGGATGGCCGTGACGCTGTCCCAGGCCTGGCCCGCCGCGTTCGCGTCCACCATTCGCATGGCGGATGGCGGCGGCTTCAGCAGCGATGACGCCTGGACCGGCGCCTCGAACTCCGCGGCAACCGGCACGCTGATGCCAGGCTGCGCCGCGCCGCTCGACTGTGCCCGCTTTTTTTGCTTCGATGGCTTCGGGTCGGCCGTCGCCCCCCAACCCAGGCCGGCACGAATCCGGACTGGTGTAATGCCGTCGCTCCGTTCATTCCGTTCCTCCTTCGTTTGGCGCGGCTTCGCCATGCATCGGCGCGGTCGATGCCAACGACAGCAGCGATCGCAACGCTTGCTCGGCGAGGCCGCGCAGTTCCTGATGTTCCCTTTGTTGTCCGCACCACTTGATGGCGGCTTCGCAAGCCTCGGCCGCCTTGCCGTACTCGCCGCAAAGCTGGAGGCTCAATGCGGCCAGGAACGGGGGTTGGGGCTCCCACATTCGCAGGCCCGCGCTGCGCACGAAGCAGTAGATCGCCTCGTCGTGCCGATGCAGCTTCTGCAGGCACAGGCCGAGCGAAAGCCAATAGTCATAGCGATGCGGATCGATTGCCGCCAGTGCGAAGAAGATCTGGCGGGCGCCCTCGTGATCGCTCGCCTCGAACCGCTGGCAGGCATACGCGTACAGCGTTTCCAGTGCGACCGGGTCGAGCCCGAACAAGGCACGCAAGCTTCCGCCTTCGGCAAAGTAGTGCTCGACCTTCGCTTGCCGGGCGTCGGCCTCCAGCGGCTCGAACCACTGCTCGCCATCGGCCGCACCGAGGACCAGGCTCGTTGGCCCGACCGGCTTTTCCGATGGTGTCCGGCCTGGCGACCTCGAAACACGCTTCACCGTTCTCTCCCTTTCGCCGCAAGGCGTCAAATCTTCGAGGTAACCGTTTCCTTGATGCGCTTGGTCTGGTCGATCAGCGAAGTCAGCAGTTGCTGGTACACCTGCAGCAGGCCAAGGGCCAGCTGCATCTGCTGCATGTATTGGCTGTTCGCATCGGTGTATTTGCTCTTGTCGATGTCCAGTGAACTGATCACCGTGCTCAGCTCGTCGGCCGAGTACCGCTCGTTGGAGAACTCCGTGAAGTTCGCGAACTTGTCCAGCGGCTTGTAACCCTTGACCTCCAGGTTGTTGTTCCAGATGAACCACGCCAGCTGCGGATCGAGTTGAATCGTCTTCTTCGGGTCGTCTCCTGCCCGGATCTTGTCGAGCAACATGCGGACCGAGTTCTTCAGCTGCTCGATGGCCCGCGCCATATCGTTGTTGTACCGATAGTCCTCCATGCGGGCGCCGACCTCCTGGCGCTGGCTTTCGATCGCCATGAACATGGCTTGAAAGTTCGCGGCATCGGTTGCTGCCAAAGGGGTGTAGTTGCGCGTGACCAATGGCGCGTTGGCCACGATCACCGGCTCATCGACCGACACGCTCGGGGGCGGCGGCGGGAAATTGACCGCTGCATCGGTTTGCTGGCCCAGAATGGGATTGGGTCTTGTTGCGACTCCAGGCATGTTCTACTCCATTGAATAATCAGAATCAGCCACGTCATGCAAAACGGCGCACACGCCTTCTTTTGGGCGCGGCCGCCGTGTCCTCGGCGCGAGGCGTCACCGGGACGGGTTTTTCGTTCTCTTCACCGCCGCGCAGACCGAACGCTTTTTCCTTGTAGCGCTGCATCTCGCGGCGATCCTGCGCGGAACGCAGATTCATCTCCTTGACCAGGGCCTGCAGTTGCTGCATGCGGCGCTCGGCGTCTTCGATATCGCCGCGGCACTCCGCCAGGCTGGCTTCCAGCGAGATGACCGCCTGCGCCGCCTTCGGGTCCTTGCTCGCCCGCATATAGAGATCGTCGACACGCCGCTGGATCACGGCCCAGTCGCGCATCTCCTTGTGCAACATCACGCGCAAGGCGTTCCAGGGTTTCGCAAGCCTCCTTCCAGACTTTCTCGTGCTCCTGCTCCTGTTCTTGGTCCTTCTCTTGCTCTTTTGCTTGTTCCATTTGATTCGACTCCGTTGGAAGCCCGTGGACCTGACTCTACGGATCAAGCCTTCACGAATCTATTGAAAAAACCGGTGTGCTAAAGCATTTGGCTACTGTTCAGGTATTGGGCTCGCCGGCCACCGCGGTGCGCGCTCATGCAAGCTGATACAAGCCCAGGCAGCGCCCAGGCAGCGCCCATGCAGCGCCCATGCAGCGCTCAGGCAGCGCTCATGCACGCTGCGCCGCCAGCCGGCGCCACACCTTGTCGACCGTGCGCGTGCCCGCCAGGCAGAGCTCGCGCATCGCCATCAATCTGGCGAAGGCCTCCGGCGTCTGCGGCGCGCGCAGTTGTGCATCGATGCTGCGGCGCGCGCGCGCCAGTTCGGCGCACAACTGCTTGCGCAGCACGCCCTCGCGGTCCTCGGCGAGGCGGCCTTCGATCCTGGTGCCATACAGGGCGGCGGTGGGAGTGGAGGTGGGTTCCATCAAAGCTCCAGCGGTAGATGCATCAGCTCGCCCTCGCGCTCGAGGTCGATGCCGTTGCGGTCCAGGTGCACGATCACGTGGCCGGCCGGCAGCCGGCTGCCCGTCTTCAGGCGCGTGCCGTTGGCCAGATCGAGAAAGGCCAGCTCGCCGCTGCCGCCGAAGCTGACCACCGGCGCGGGGAAGATGCCGGTCTGGATCGACCGGGTCGGGATGTTCTGGAAGATGACTTTCGGCGCGTCCGGATGCGAGCCCGAAAATGCGTGCGTGACCGCGGACAGGCTGCGCTGCGCGCCTTCATCGAGCACGCCGGTGAGCAGGATCAGGTCCTTCTCCCGCGCGACGCTGAGCCGGCCGATCAGGCCCGCGTCGCGCAGCATGCCGATCAGCGTCTTGACGCTGGTGCCGACCGGATCCTCGACCGACCACCGCTGCAGCCCCTGCATCGACGACAGCATCGACACCGCGCGGCGCCAGCGCGCGTCGGCGTGGAGCGTGCCCTGGATGATCACCGTGCCGACCGCCGGCCCGGGCCGCACGCGCGCCTCGCCGAAGCCGTGCAGGTTCAGCACGGCCTGCACGTTGCGCACCAGTTCGTCCTGGCACAGGGTGTTGTCGCGAAACGGCTTGCCGTGTTCGCGCAGCTTGTCGACGAGCGCGTTGCGCGCGTTCGAATCCACGCAACTGCCGCCGAGCACCATCATCCCGTCCTGCTGGGTGGCAACGTCGATGCCCTGGTGCCGCGCCCGCTTGCGCCATTCGGCCAGCCATTCGTCGCGATCGACCACTGCACTGTCCGGCTGCAGCATCCCGTAGGCCCAGATCGCCGCGCCCGCGCTGCCGGACATCAGCAGCACCAGACCGGCGTAGGCCAGCACCGTGGACACCATGCCGCGGCGCCCGTCGCGCCGCGGCGGCACCTTGGCTTGGGGCAGCGGCCGATCGGCATCGCCGACCAGCAGCGCGAGGCCGCCGATGTCGACGACCTTCTCCAGCGGCAACGGCGCTTCTCCAGGCCGGGTCGGCACGCCTTCCAGCCATACGGGCACGTCCGTGCGCAGCAGCACGCCCTGCTCGGTGCAATCGAGCACCGCGCGCCCGCCGCCCTCCAGCATGGCGTCGAGATCGGGATCGGCGCCGCCGATGGTGAATTCGCCCTCGGGCAAGCGCAGCCGACGTCCGGCCAGCGGCCCGCTGAGGATCTTGATCTGGTATCGGTATTTCATAACCACTTCAGTTGAGGGCGTGCGGTTCGGCCTTGATCAGGAACAGCCGCACGACGCTCAGGTTCTCCCGGGTCTCATTGCGGAACAGGCTGCCGACCAGCGGCAAGTCGCCCAGCAGCGGAATCTTGCGTTGGCCCTGGCGCTGCTTCTCCTCGACGAAGCCGCCCAGCAGCAGGCTCTGGCCCGGCCGCAGGATGGCCTGCGTGGCGATGCCGGAGTTGCGCACCTGCGGCAGCTGCTCGATGTTGTTGGCCGGCGGCTCCTGCCGGCCGTCCTGGATGTCGAGCGTCAGCATTACCTCCTGCTCCCCCGTGCATGTCGATCAGACGCGGAGTCACGCGCAGCAGCGAGGCCGGCCGCGACCGAGGCCAGCTCGGCGACCTTGTTGCCCTGCAGCTTGGTGTAGAAGGTGATGTTGCGGTCGAGCACCGCTTGCACGTTGTTCAGCGTCACCACCGACGGGCGCGACAGCACCTTGGCCTTGGAGTTCTGCTCCAGCGCATTGATGCGGACGAAGAAGTCAGCGGTGTTGCTGAGCACCGTCGAGAAGGTGCCGTCGGTGGCCGAGGCATTGCCGGCGTTGAAGCTGATGCGGGACTTGCCCAGGCCCACGCTGCCGCCGATATCGAGGCCGAGCTCGCGCATGTCGGCGGCGTCCACGTCGATGATCGCCACCGAGATCTCGATCTGCCGCGGCCGCTGGTCCAGCTGCCTGATCAGCTCGGCGTACAGCGGGATGTTGGCCTTGCGGTCGCGCACGATCACCGCATTGTTGCGGGCATCGGCCGAGAAGGTCGGCTGCGTGCCCGAGACGGGGACCACCTGCCCGCTTTCGGTCGGCGCCGGGATCGCGCGGCTGCGCACCATCTCGCGCAGCTCGGTGACCACGCCGGGAATCACGACCTGCTGGTCGCGGTAGGTGTAGGCGCCATCGACCGCCGAGGCATAGCGCAGCGGAAAGACCTGCACGACCTCCTTGTTCTGGGTCTGGTTCAGCGTCTTCTCGTCGAGGTCCTTGGCCAGCTTGCCGATCCGCTGCACGCAGACCGGCACGCCGAACACCTCGACCGCATTGAAATTGCTGACGGGCCGCACGGAGCAGGTACCGCCCTTGAACACGCCCGCCTCGCGCAGATACTGCGCCAGTTCGCTGGCATCGAGATAGGACGGGGTCAGGACTTCGGTCCTGACCTCGCCCGCCTTGTAGGCGTAAAGCACGCGGCCGTCGAAATACCAGGCGAGGTTGTACAGCTGCGCCAGCTGGTCGAGCAGGCGTTCCGGCTGGCGGCCCTCCAGCGTGCCGACGAAGGTATCGTTGACGTCCGGGCTGACGATCACCGGCACGCCGTAGTTGGCGCCCAGGTCGCGCAGCAGCGCGGCTACCTTCATGCCGCGCGAAGACACGGAGAACTCCGGGCCCGACAGGCCCAGCGGGCCCGATGCCGCCCGCGCCTCCAGGGCGAAGACCAGGGAGGCGGCAAGAAACGACAGCTTGCCCAGCTGCAATGCATTCATATCAATCTTCCAATATCCGAACCCGGTCCGGTCGCGGCAGCCCGCGCGCTTTCCGTCAGCCGTCGGACCAGCGCCAGTTGCAGCGCGAGCCGTTCTTCCAGTTGCCTGGTTTCGATGTCGTGGTCGTAGCGGTGCCACAGCAGCCACGCCTCGCCATCGCTTGCCAGCGCGTCATCGGCCGCCGCCGGCGTGGCGGCCAACGACAGCGCCGCGTCGTCGAGCCAGCCTTCGGGAGGCTCCGCGCCCAGCTCGAGCCGCAGACCGATGCACAGTCCCGCCTCGAGGCACCAGGCGCTGGCCGACACACCGCCGACTTCGATCTGCGCGGTCGGTCCATTGGCGGCGATCACCGCGACGCTTGGGCAATCCATCAGCTTGCGCAACCAGGCGCCGGCACCGCGCTGGCCGAAAGTGGACGGTGGGTTCATCGACTCATCATCTGGCAGGAGGCGCGACGGCGTGATCCGGTCATGACCTGAAAGCGGTGCGCCGGCGCAGCGCTGCGGCAACGGCATGCTTGTTGACGCCGTCATCAGACCGGCCCCGCGCGTACCGGCTCGGGGGCCGGCAATCGCATCCAGCTCGACGCCTCGACCGGCGCGTCCGTCGCCATCGCGGGCACCGTGGCGGCGGCCCCGTTCGTCGCCGCACGCGAAGATGGCTGCGAGCTGGACGTCAACAGCGCACCGATCCAGTTCGACACGGTGCGCAGCGTCGCATCGGCCTGCTGGCGTGCCGCCGTACCGTTGCCGCTGGTCCTCACCGGACGACCTGCCTTGACGCCGCTGCCGTCGTCGGCGCGGCTCGCGATCGTGCCGGCGGCTTGCGCATCGGCGGTGCCGCCGTTGCCGGAGGCATTGCCGCCCGCCGCCGGAACTGGCACGGCCGGCTGCGCGGCTGCCGGCGCCAGGCCGAGGTGCGCCAGCACCTTGCTAACGTAGCCTTGGGTCTCGGCAAAGGGCGGAATGCGTCGGCCATATTTTTCGACCGCGCCCTCGCCGGCGTTGTAGGCCGCCAGCGCCAGCGTCAGGTCCTCGTCGAAGCGGTTCAGCAGCCAGCGCAGATACTGCGTTCCGGCGCTCAGATTGCTGCGCGGATCGCGCAGATCGGCCGCGCCGAAGCGTCGCCCCGTCGCGGGCATCACCTGCATCAGGCCGACCGCGCCTTTCGGCGAGCGCGCCTGCGGCTGGAAATTGGATTCGACTTTGATCACCGCCCTGACAAGATGCGGCGCGACATCGTGCCGGCGCGCGACCTCTTCGATCAGGTCGTCGTAGGCCGATGCCAGCCGTGCGTTCGGCGGGGCGAGCGCCAGTTGGGCGTGGCGCGGGCGCGTCGAGCCTCGCGCAGCGGTCGTTCCCTCGCCCGCCATGCCGCCCTCGCGCATCCCCTCGCGCATCGCCTCGGGCTGGAAGGCGACGGTGCGCGCGCGTGGTGCCGCGGAGGTCGGCGGTCGCGCATCCGCCGACGCCACCGCTGCCTCGACGGTCGGCGCGATGGCATCGAGACCGAGCACGCGGGCGTTGTCCTGGCCCATGGCGCGTGCCGCATGGCGGGCCAGCGTGCTGAGCGCCAACTGTTCGACATCTGGGCGCCCATCGCCGGAGCGCCCCTCGCCGACGCGACCGTCAGCGACGCGTCCGTCGGCGGCGCCACGGGAACCATGGGGGCCGCGAGAGCCGCGAGGTTGCGCTTGCGGTATTGCGGTGGACGAAGCGGCCCGCTCGCGGTCCACGATGGCCCGGGCCTCCCGCTCCGCGGCGCTCTGCACGCCCCAGATATTGGCGGCCGCGGGGTCCACCGCCTGCGGCTCGGCGGGCGCCATGGTCGGTGCCACGGCGTGCACTGCGGCCGGTGCTGGGGTCGGCGCCACGGCCTGCACTGCGGCCGGCGCCACGGCCTGAGCTGCTGCCTGCGCTGCGGCTTGCGCTGCCGATGGTGCAAGGTCGTCGGCGTGGGCGGCGCCTGCCGCCAGGCCGCCAATCATGGCGATCACCGGGACCGCCGTTATCGTCCTCATCACGAAACGCTCTCCAATAGGGGAACCGTCCCTCGCACCGGCCTAGCCATCGGCCGGGCGGCGGGGATCGGATGGTGGGTTGCAGCCGGAATCGCCGCGGGGATCGACGCCGCCGTCGGTGCCCGGGCTGGGGGTGGGGCTGGCGGCGTCGGTGTCGGTGTCGGCGTCGGTGTCGGCGTCGGTGTCGGCGTCGGTGTCGGTGTCGGTGTCGGTGTCGATTGCGGTGTCGGTATCGGTGTCGGTGTCGGTGTCGATTGCGGTATCGGTGTCGGTATCGCTGTCGGCGTCGGCATCGCTCTCGGTGTGCTCGTCGTCCACCTCGTCGTCCAGCTCGTCGTCCCCGAACCCCTCCTCCGCCTGCCTCATCTCGTTGACCAGGCTCAGGATCTCGGCGACCGGCTCGAACAGCTCGGCGGGGATGTAGTCGCCGACCTCGGTGCGCGCATGGAGCTGGCGCGCGACATAGACCTGCTCGACCATCGGCACGCCCGCCTCCTCGGCGATCGCGATCATTTGCCGCGCACGCGCATCGACGCCCTTCTCGATGACCTGCGGCAGCGGCGTCTCGCCGGCGACGAAGTACAGGCAGACCGCGACATGCGTCGGGTTGCGTACCACCGCGGTGGAACGCTTGACGTTCGCCGCCATGCTGCCGCTCTGGATATCGCGATGGATCTCCTTGCGCTTGTGCTTGATATGCGGGTCGCCCTCGGTGTTCTTGAACTCCTTCTGGATTTCGTCGCGGCTCATCATCAGCTGCTTGGTCAGGCTGCGCTTCTGGAAGGCCAGATCCGCGATGGCGAACACCACGTAGAACAACACCAGGATTCCCCACAGCCAGCCGATCAGCACACCGGTGACCCGCAGTCCGCACTCGGCGCCGCACAGCGGCAGGAACTGGAAGGAATAGAGATAGCGCTTGATCAGCAGATAGAAGGCGATGCTCAGGATCGATACCTTGAGCAGCGACTTGCCGAACTCGAACAGCGAACGCAGCGAGAACAGCTGCTTCGCGTTGGTCAGCGGACTGATGCGCTCGCCTTTCGGCTTGATGAACTTCGGCGCAAACAGCGGGCCGATCTGCGACATCACCGCACCGACCGTCGTCAGCACGAGCACGACGGCGACTGGCGCCAGCAGATGCAGCATCAGCGTGCCGGAAACCGTTGCGACGCGCCCCATCGCCACACGCAGCGGCTCGCCGGTGCTGGCGATTGCCACCTCGATGATGTTCTGGAACGCGTCGATCATGTCCTCGCCGCGCACCCAGAAGTAGCCAAGCAGCACGGCGAGCTGGATGCCGGTGACAATCTCCACGCTCTTGGCGATCTGGCCTTCCTCGCGCGCATCGCGGATCTTCTTCGGCGTCGGCTGTTCGGTCTTCTCGGTCATCGCATGGTCCCGAGCAGATTGGCCACCACGCCGCCGAACGTATCGAAACGCAGCTGGAAGGTGCCCAGCGCGTAGCTCATGCCGGTCGCCAGCACGAACAGCGCCAGCGCGCTCTTGATCGGCATCGCGACAAAGAACACGTTCAATTGCTGCGCCGAACGGTTGACCAGGCCCAGCGCGGCATCGATCAGCACCATCACCACCAGCGCGGGCAGCGCGAAGCCGATGCACAGCTCCATCATCAGTTGCCACTGATGCGCGATAAAGCCCGGGAAGCTTGCCGACAGATGCCAGCCGCCCAGCAGCGGCATGCTCTGGTACGAGGCGTAGAGCGCGGTCAGCATCGCGTTGAAGCCGCCGCCGACCAGAAACAGCACCGCGAGGACCTGGGTGAAGAGCACGCCGAACACCGACGACTGCTCTTCCAGCATCGGGTTCAGCACCGAGGCCATCGAGGTGCCGCGCACGGTGTCGATCACGGTGCTGGCCATGTCGATGGCCCAGAACGGAATGGTTGCGCAAAAGCCCATCGCCAGCCCGATCACGAACTCCTGCATCACCAGCAGGGCCAGCGCCGGCACAGACAGCTCGGCAAACTGCGCTGCCTGCGCCAGCTGCATCGGCAGCGCGGGCAGCGCCATCACCAGTACCAGCGCATTGCGGATCAAGCCGCCCCCGAGCGCGCGTGCCGAGAACATCGGCATCAGCACCAGCATGCCAAGGGGGCGCAGCATCGTCAGTGCGAGCGTCGGAACGATATGCTGCCAGCCGTCCACCTATTTCCCCATCACGGAAATCTGCTCGAACGCCATGTTCGTATAGCCGATCAGCGTGGCGCCCATCCAGTGATAGGTCATCACCAGCGTGACGCAGACCGCGACCAGCTTCAGCAGGAACTGGATCGTCTGGTCCTGGACCTGCGTCAGCGCCTGCACCAGGCTGACCAGCACGCCAACGACCGACGCCACGACGACGACCGGCAGCGACAGGATCAGCACCAGCCACAGCAGGTTGGACGCCAGCTGCGCAATGATTTCGTTGCTCATAGGTAGGACTGGATCAACTGGCCGAGCAACTTTTCCCAACCGCCGATCAGCACGAATACCAGCAGCTTGATCGGCAGCGAGATCGTCACGGGCGACACCATCATCATCCCCATCGCCAGCAGCACGTTGGAGACGATCAGGTCGATGGCGACGAAGGGCAGGTAGAGCAGCAGGCCGATCTTGAAGGCCTCGACCAGCTCGCTGACGGTGAAGGCCGGGATCAGCACCACCAGCGAATCGTCGGGAATGCGCTTGCGATAGGGCTCCGGCCACATCTTCTCGCCGATGTCCATGAAGAAGCGGACCTGCTGCGGGCTCGCCTTGCCCTTGATGAACTCGCGGTAAGGCTCGAGCACCCGGGTTTCGACCTGGCCGAACAGATCCGGCGCCTCCATCTTGATCGGATTGGCCTTCAGGTTGTCGCTGATCGCCATGCCCACCGGCGCCATGATGAACAGCGTCAGCACCAGCGACAGCCCGTAGATCGCCATGTTCGGCGGAATCTGCTGGATGCCGAGCGCATTGCGCAGCGTGGACAGCACGATCGAGATCTTCAGGAACGCCGTGCCCATCACGATGAAGAGCGGCAGCAGCGACAGGGCGAACAGCAGCAGGATCAGCTGCAGAGGATGATCGGCAAGCGACATGATGGGGTCCGTGGGTGAGCGATCATTCTCGGCATGCCCGGCACACGCCGGCATCGGGCCCATGCCTGAAATCGCCGGCCTTCACTCGATCCGCATCACCAGCTTGTCGCCCACGCGCAGCAGCGTGCCGTGCGCGACCGCCTGCCCGGAGACGGTCAGCGTGACCCGGCCGTGGCTGGCATGGGCAAGCTCCAGCATCTGCCCCGTCTGCAGCTCGCGCAACGTATCGAGGGACAGCGACAGCCGCCCCCA
Organism: Cupriavidus sp. H18C1; assembly: GCF_049311595.1. Taxonomy (NCBI): domain Bacteria; kingdom Pseudomonadati; phylum Pseudomonadota; class Betaproteobacteria; order Burkholderiales; family Burkholderiaceae; genus Cupriavidus; species Cupriavidus sp. H18C1. Next base: position 1,218,662 of record NZ_CP186009.1, on the reverse strand, counting down.
CTTCGGCGACCGCCGTCAGCACGATGTTGTCGTCGTCGAGCTGGCTGCCGCGCAGCGTGGTCTCGGTCCCTTGTTCCATGCTGGTTTCCTCATTGCATGCGTATTCGATATGCCAGGCGCCGTGCGCGAAGCACGCCAGCGCCAGCGGCCGTTCGGCAACCAGCCAGGCGTGGCCGTGTTCGACCGCGGCGGGCCGCTCGAGCACGACGCCGTCGCCCGGCACCAGGCCTGCGAGTTGCGCGCGCGTCAGGCGTGCCCATCCGGCTGCGAGCGCGACCGGGATCGGCGGGATCGTCAGCGGCGGCCGCCGGTCTTCCATCGTTTGCGCCAGTGCGGCGATCCACGGTTCGGGCCAGTCCAGCAGGCGCAGGTCCAACTCGGCATCGGCGCGGCTCAGCGTCAGCGTGGGCGCGATCGCGCGCACGCAGCTCCCCGGCTCGGCGGCGCAGAAGTGCGGCAGGCCCAGACCGGCGTGGCGGGCATGGTGCTGCAGCGGCAACAGCGTCCATTGGCCCAGCAGCCCGAGCAGATCGGGCGGGATCTGCTGGAAGCGCTGTACCGCCAGGCGCGGCGCCAGCCATTCGCACCAGGCGTCGGCGTCGGCCCAGGCACGGGCGCGCTGCCCGTCGATCGACATCGACAGCACCACGCCGTCGCCGCCGCAGGACTTCAGGTCAAGCAGGAGCGCGGCGCCTTCGGGATGCGTATCGAGGTTGGCGGGGTCGCCGATGCCGTTGATGCCGCCGATGCCGTTGATGTCGCCGATGCCTCCGATGTCGCCGATGTCGTGCCTCTTGCCGCCGCGTGGGCCGTCAGCGCCGAAGTCGGCCGGCGCTTCGTGCCGGCCCGGTCCGTGCCGCACCACGCCGCCGGGCTCGCCCAGCAAATCATCAGCAAGCGGATCGCCGCCCAACGGATCACCGTCGAAGGCATCGAACCGCCTGATCGGATCCGCCAGCGGATCGGCCAACGCATTCGTCAGCGGATCCGCGGCGTCGAGACCTTCCAGCGCCTGCAGCGCGTCGAGCCCATCGCCGTGGCCGTGCGGACCGGCGCCGCCACGCCGGCCGCCCGCGGCGGCGCTGGACCGGCCGGGGCCGATCGCCCGCGCCAGTTCCAGGTCCTGATCGCTCCATTCATCGAGTAGCATCGGCTACCTCCAATCGAATCACTTCACCGGTCTGCCTGGCCACCTCGTCGCTCAACGACGACTTCGCCTCGACCAGGCGCTTGTGCTGCTGCCGGTTCAGCGGCCGCAGCGTGACGACGACCTGCCCCGCATGCAGCGACGCCTGCAGCTCCATGCCGGCCCATGCCCCCTGCGTAAAGCGGACATGCATCGCATTGCCGTTCAGGCGCGCCTGCGTACCCGGGGCGAAGCCATCGGCTTCGAAGTCGCCGGGCGCGGGCGCTTCGGCGCGGCCGGCGTCCGGGCCACCGCAGGCGGCCGTCGCGGCCGACTCGGGCCGCGCGCCGCCGAGCATCGACCACCATGCCGGCGGCAGGGGTGGCGGCGTCACAGTGGCATCCGCGTCCTCCGCGCCCCCGCTCGCGGGACCGCCTGCGCTTGCGCATGGCCGCGTCGAACTGCGCCGTCTGCTCCGGCTCCACCTTGCGGCGGTCATCGCGATCGCGGCCGCCCTTGGGCAGGACGCCGCCGACGGGAGACACACTCATCGCTGCTCCTCCATCAGCACAGCCAGCTTCTCCTGGCCGCGCAGGTTCTCCTTCAGCGCCCGCGCGGTCTGCGCTGCCTGGGCGCGGCAATCGGCGATCTGCTCGGCGAGCTTGCGCAGCGCGGCCTGCAGCTGCTGTTCGCGCTGATAGAACTCGGCGAACTGGCGCTTGAGCTTGTGGAAGTCCCGCGGGTCGACCGCGTGTTCGGTCTCGTTGGCGGCGCGCCACTGGGCGCGCAGATCGGCCTGCTCGGCCTTGCGGGTATCGGCCTGCTGCCGGCACTCGCGCATGTCGGCCTCGATACGGCGGGCGCGGTGACGCAGCACGCCTTCGCGGCAGGTCTTGATGGTGCGCAACTGGTCGAGCATCTGGGCGGTGGTGAGCCTGGCCATCATCCCTCCACGACCTGCCGCAACTGCCGCAGCGTGCCCTGGTAATCGGCGCGCTCGCCGGTGCCCTGGCACAGGAACGCCTCCAGTCCGGCGCGGCGATCCAGCGCGTCGTCGGCCTCGGCGTCGTGGCCGCGTTCGTATTCGCCCACCCGCAACAGCAGTTCGATTTCCTTGTACTGGGCCAGCAGCCGGCGCGCCTTGCCGGCCCACTGCCGGTGTTGCTCACCGGTGACCTGGTGCATCACCCGGCTGATGCTGGCCGGGATATCGATGGCGGGATAGTGGTTCTTTTCCGCCAGTTCGCGCGACAGCACGATATGGCCGTCGAGAATCGAGCGGACCTCGTCGGCGATCGGCTCGGTCATGTCGTCGCCCTCGACCAGCACGGTGTAGATGCCGGTGATGCTGCCGCTGGCCGCGCAGCCGGCTCGTTCCAGCAAGCGCGGCAGGCGCGCGAACACACTGGGCGGGAAGCTGCCGGCGGCCGGCAGTTCGCCGGCGGCAAGGCCGATCTCGCGGCCGGCGCGGGCAAAGCGCGTCAGCGAATCGACCATCAACAGCACGTTCAGGCCCTGATCGCGGAAGTACTCGGCGATGGTGGTCGCGGTGTAGACGGCCTTCAGGCGCTCCAGCGCCGGCCGATCCGAGGTGGATACCACCACCACCGACCGCTCGCGCGCCTCGGCCGTCAAGGTCTGATCGAGAAATTCGCGCACTTCGCGCCCCCCGCTCGCCCACCAGCCCGAGTACCACCACGTCCGCCAGGCTGCCGTCGCAGATCATGCCGAGCAGCGTGCTCTTGCCCCCCTCCCGCGGCGGCGAAGATGCCGATCCGCTGGCCGCGGCCGCAGGTCAACATGCCGTCGATCGCACGCACGCCCAGCGGCAGCACCTGATCGATCAGCGTGCGCGTCAGCGGATCGGGCACCGCGGCCTCCAGCGCGCGCGTCTCGCAAGCGGGCGGCACCGGCGGACCGCTCATCCGGCGGCCCAGGCCGTCGACCACCGAGCCGATCAGATGCGGCCCGACCGGAATGCGATGCTCGGTGCCGAGCGGGCGCACCAGCGCGCCGCAGCTCATGCCGATCGGCTCGGAGAAGGGCGACAGCAGCGCGATCTCGCGCTGCAGGCCGACCACTTCGGCCTGCATATCCGAACCGATCAGGCAGAGCTCGGCCAGCGCCGCGTCGGGCAGGCTGGCCTTGATCAGCGTGGGTCCGACCTCGACCACGCGGCCGAAGCGCTCCACGCCATCTTCCAGCGCCGGCAACGTCAGGCTGCCTGCCACCCGGGAGACGATCGCGTCGACATCAGGCATACGCATCGTCATACTCCCCCGATCATGTCGATATTGCCGAGCACGTGCAGTTGCACGTCGTCGCCCAGCTCCTGGTACGACAACACCGGCACGCTGAACAGCTCGCGCTCGAGGAACTTGCGCAGGAAGCGGCGCACGTCGATCGCCGTGACCAGCGCGCCTTCCATGTCCTCGCGTCCGGCAATGCCGGCCTTGATGCGCGCCACGATGGCTTCGATCTGGTCGCCCTGCAGGGTCGAGTAGGCGCCGGCGGCGGTCTGGCGCACCGAGTCGCGGATCATGTTCTCGATGCCGTCGCCGATCAGCCAGACGTTGATCCGCGCTTCGCCGCGCGCATGCCGTCCGACGATCTGGCGGCGTAGCGCGACGCGGACGTACTCGGTCAGCATCACCGTTTCCTTCTCCTTCGGTGACCACTCGATCAATGCCTCAAAGATGGTGCGCAGGTCGCGGATCGAGATGCCCTCGGCCACGAGCCGCTGCAACACCTCCGAGACCTTGCTGATCGGCAGCTGGCGCTGCAGCTCCTTGACCAGCTCGCCGTAGCGCGCCTCCATCGCGTCCATCAGATAGCGGGTTTCCTGCACGCCGATGAATTCGTCGGCGAAGCGGTCGACGGTCAGCGCCGCGGCGTACGACACCGCCTGCGATCCGGCGAGCAGCGACATGCCCGACTGCGCCAGCGAGGCCTGGTGCTCCGGCGCGATCCATTGCAGGGTCAGCCCGCCGAACGGCAGGTTGTCGACGCGCTCGGCGATCGGCATGGCGCTGGCCTGCCGGGCCAGCAGCAGTCGGCCAGCCGGCATGGCGACCTTCAGCACCGGCTCGCTGTACAGCAGCACGCTGAAGCTGCCGGCCGGCAACCCGGCTTCGGTGACAAGCTCGATCTTCGGCAGCGCGATACCGAGCCGCTCGAACTTCTGCCAGCGCAGCGCCTCCAGTGCCTCGGCGAGACCCGGGAGCGCCGCCACATCCTTGGCCAGCTTCAGCGACAGCGGCTCCGCGCCCGGCGTCATGCGCGTCTCGCCATCGCCATCGGCGACCGCACCGCCCTGGTCGGCCGTATTGGCGGCGGCCGCTTTGGCACGGCGGCGCGCATAGAACGCGACCAGTCCCAGCAGCGCACCCAGCGGCATGAAGATCAACGCGGGAAAGCCCGGCACCAGCGCGAACAGCAGCAGCACGCCGGCGGCAATCATCAGCGCGTTGGGCTGGCGCGAGAACTGGTTGACCAGATCCTGCGCCAGGTTCTCGCGCTTCTCGCCGGGCACGCGCGTCACCACGATGCCGGCCGCGATCGAGATGATCAGCGCCGGGATCTGCGCGATCAGACCGTCGCCGATCGACAGCACCGAGTAGACCTCGAGCGCCTTGCCGACGCCCATATCGTGCTGCATGGTGCCGACCGCGATGCCGCCGACGATATTGACCAGGATCACGATGATGCCGGCGATCGCATCGCCCTTGACGAACTTCATCGAGCCGTCCATCGCGCCATACAGCTGGCTTTCCTTCTGCACCAGCTGGCGCTGGCGCTTGGCCTCGTTGGCGTCGATCGTGCCGGCGCGCAGGTCGCCGTCGATGCTCATCTGCTTGCCGGGCATCGCGTCGAGCGAGAAGCGCGCGCCGACTTCCGCCACGCGCTCCGCGCCCTTGGTGATCACGATGAACTGCACCACCGTGATGATCGAGAACACGATGATGCCGACCGCGAGATTGCCGCCGACGACGAAGTTGCCAAAGGCAGTCACGATCTCGCCCGCGTCGTGCTGCAGCAGGATCAGGCGGCTGGTGCTGACCGTCAGCGCAAGCCGGAACAGCGTCGTGATCAGCAGCAGCGACGGCAACGCGGACAGATCGAGGGGATCGCGCACATAGATCGCCGTCATCAGCAGCAGCAGCGCAAGGCCCAGGTTGATGGCGATCAGCAGGTCGACCAGGATGGTCGGCAGCGGCAAGATCATCATGAACACCGCCACCATCAGCATGACGGCCAGCACGACGTCCTGCCGGCCGCCGACGGTGGCGAGCCAGGTACTGAGGCGCTTGATCATGGCCGTGCCCCGCGCCGTGCGAGGCGCTGTGCCCTGCCTTGTGCCCCTATGATGCGACCGAACACGTCGCCCAGCGCGGCGGCGGTCCGGCAGCCGAGGCCGACGGCCACCGCGCCGAGCACCAGCGCCAGTGCCAACGCGACGATCGCGGTGCTCCAGAGCAGCGCCAGCGGCAACAACAACGCCGCAAAGACGAACCTCATGCTTCCTCCTTCGTGCAGGCTTCCAGCAGCCTGCGTTGTGCCCGGACCGTCCGGTACCACAGCTCCGCGCCGCTGCCCGCGGGCATCGCGCCCGATACGAACAGGCAGTCGTCGACGCGGAACACCCGCAGCGGCACGCCGGCCATGCATGCGGGCGACCAGCGCGTCAGCAGCGAGCGCAGCGCCGTGTCGGCGACGTAGGGATCGACCGGCCGCATGGTGGACAGCAGCACGCGGCGGTCGCGTACTTCCATGAACACCTGGATCTCGCCGTCGCGTATTTCGACGCGGGGCTCGATCGTGATCGGCTTGACGTCCATCAGCCGAAACAGCTTTTCCAGATTGCGCAGCGTTCCAATATCCATCGGTGATCCAGGCACGACCCCGGCGGCGCGAGCCACCGGACGCGCTTGCTGTCCTCATTGCTTGCTGTGTCGCCATCGTGCGCGGCAGTCGCGGCACGCGGCATCGGGCCGATACCTGAAGGGGCGTCAGCCCGTGGCGTCGCCCTCTGCAGGGTCCGCGTTCTCGGCGCGATCGTTGAACTCGGCCAGCGCGGCCAGCACCTGCTGCCGGTGGTCGTCGTCGCGAAAGCACGGCTCCGGCAGCAGCTTGGCGAGCCGAGCGAGGTCGCGGACCAGCTTGAAGCCGCGCTCGCGGCCCAGCTGCATGCCGTCGACTTCGCCGCGGATCCAATCGTGGTAGAGCCAGGGCTGGTCGACCAGACGGATCAGCAGGCGCAAGACCGAATCGGGTTCGATCGGCGGGTCACCGAGGCCCCGCGCTATCCGGCCGCACTGCTCCTCGCATCCGAGGAAGATCAGCAGGCGTTTCAGGTCCCGAACCACGGCGGCGAGCTTGATGCCCTCGGCGGCGTCGTCCTCGATGCCGCTGAGTTCGGCCCCGAGCGCACGGATCAGTACCTTGACCTTGCGCCGGCGCTCGCCGATGCCGGCCAGCTGGTCCAGAAACGCCGCGATGCCCTGCTGCACCGCATCGGCGCGCTGATACAGCGACTTCAGTTGCGACATCAGTTCCGGCGTCATCGCGCCGAACTCGAGCCAGCCAAGCATGGCAAGCTCCCAGTCGCCGCTGGCGCCGAGCCGCCGCTCCAGGGCTTCCTCCAGACGGGTACGCTTGCGCCCCGGCCGGTGCTGCTGCGCCATCGCGGCGAGCAGCAATGCCATCGCCGCGGGATGCAGCTCGCTGCGTTCGATCGCGGCCAGCAGGCTGTCGACGTCCTCGATGTCGCCGAACTGCTGCAGCAACTGTTCGATGCGGGGGTCCTTGTTGGCCAACAGCGACTTGGCCAGCTTGCCGACGAAGGCGCGCGCGAGCAGCGCGTCGTTGCGGCGATCGCCGCGCAGCAGGGCGTGCAGCTTGGACGAGTGCACATTGGTGAGACCGGCCTCCTGCAGGCGGCGCGACGCGTTCAAGGCGCGCGCCGCGAGATCCATCGCCGAGCGGGCGGGACTGACCTGCTGTGGTCCGCGGCTCGGAGTGGCGCCGCCCTGCCCCGGGAGGATCGCCGGCGCCGGACCGGTCGGAATGACGGGCTTGGGCCCTTGAACTTTCGGGCTCATGCTGGCCATCCTGCCGGGTCGGCATCGGGCACGCCAGGATCGCGCCGCGGCGGGGAATGCTGGCCTCTCGCCATGTCGTCCAGATCGGCGATCAGGCCGTCCAGATGGTTCGCCAGGGCATCCGGGTCCTGTTGGAGGTGGCTGGGCTGGCTGCGGTGGCCTTCCACCGTGTCCGGGTCCTGTTCGCGGCGGCTGCGCTGGCTCCCTTCCATCGCATCCGGGACCTGTTCGCGCTGTTCTCGGTGGCCTTCCACCGCGTCCGGCTCGGCCGCCGGCGGGTTTACCGCGCTCGGCTCGGCGCCAATGGCGGCCAGCAGGACGGCGAGATGACGGTCAAGATCGATGCGCAGGTGCACGTAGGGACTGTCGATCAGCGCCTGGCCGGAAGCCAGCGCCGGCTCGGCGCTGATGGTGAATCCCGGCTCCGCCGGCAGTCGCGCCGCTACCGCTGCGAAGTCGTCGGGACACAGCCGCAAGGTGAAAGCACCGTGCGAGGACACGTCGCGCCAACGGGCGGCCACGCGCTGCGCGATCAATGCCGAGCGCTCGGCCTCGCCGGCAAAGCACGCGACGGCGTCGGCGATCACGGTCCGGCAGCGCGCTTCCAGCCGCTCGGCGATGACCGCCTCGAGCTCGCTCTCCTTCACCAGCCAGCGCAGCACGTCCTCGCAGATCGCATCGTGGGCCGCGCGCGCCGCGGCCCTCCGCGCGCCGCTCGCCTTCGGCACGCGCCTCGGCGAGGATCTGCGCCGCCTCGAGCCGGGCCTGGTCGCGGCGGCGCCGGCTGGCCAGCAGCACGGCGGCGGCCCGCGAGCGATTGCGGCGAAGCACGGCGGCCGCGTCGATGTACGCGTCCAGCGTCGCCGCCGGCACGACGCCGCCCACGGGCAATTCACCGCGGACCGCGGTGATCGTCAGTCCAAAGGGATTCATAGCAGACGTTCCAGGCGAAACAGCATCGGCAACGCAAGACCGGGCGGCGGCGTCGCCAGCAGTGCGCCCGGCGGCGGCAGGCAGATCGACAGCGCCTGCCAGACGGTGCTGCCGGGCAGCGTCTGCTCCAGCCACAGCCTGCCGAGCTCGCGCAGCCATTCGACAATCTGTTCGGGCGGGCGGCTCAGGGACGGGCCCTTGCCGTCCGGCACCAGCGCGGCGAGCTGGTCGCAGCCGTCGTCGCCCAGTATCGCCAGCAATTGCCGCCGGTAGTCGCCGAGCAGCAGCAGTTCGGGGGCGCGCGCGGCGACGGCTCCCAGCGCGACGAGCAGCACCGGCAGCCGCGGCTCCAGGGCCAGCAAGCGGCGTTGCTCGTCGGACAGCGCGGCGGGCAGCGGCGCCGTCGGGAATCCACGGCGCTGCACGATCAGCGCGTCGAGCGCGCGGCGGCTGCCGGGATGGCGGCGATAGTCGTCCCGCCACGCGTCGAGCCCGAGATAGCCCCACCACCCGCGGTGCATGACCGCGCCCGGTCGCCACGCCAGCGCGTGCAGGCGCTGCACCGCCGGGCACAGGCGCTGCTGCGCGCGTGCGCCGGCCTTGGCGGCATCAGACATCGACACTCCCCCTTGCGCCGGGCGATCCAGAGCGACAGTCCGGCCATCGCGCAGAGCGCCAGCACGCCACCGGCCACCGCGGCCGCTGCCTGCGCCGGCTGCGCCTGCAGCCACTGCCGCCAACGCGACGGCGGCGCCTCGGCCGCCGGTGCCTGATAGCGATAGTCGGCGGCCTGCATCACCACGCTGATCTGGTCCGACGCGATATCGGGCACGCCATCGCGGATCAGGCTGCGGATCTGCACCTCGTAGTTGGCGAGATTGAACTGCGGCGAATACTTGATGAACACCGCCGCCGACGGTGCGCCGGTCGGCTTGCCGTTTTCATCGACCTTCTGTGCGATCGACACCTTGGCGCCGATCACGCCGTCCATCGCCGAAATCATGCTTTCGAGCTGCTGCTCCTTGAGCAGCTGCATCTTGGCGCGCTCCTGCGCGGGCGATGTCACCAGCTGGTTCGACGGAAACAGGTCTTCCATGCCGAGCCGCTTGTGATGGGGGGAAGCCGTTCTGCCGCAGGACCTCCACGGCATTGATGAACTCGCCCTTGTCGACGCGCAGCGTCACCGTGCCGCCCTTCTCCACCACCTTTTCCGCGGGGGATATGGCGCAGCATCAGCAGGGCCAGCATCTGGTTCGCCTCGGCCTCGGCGACATTCGAGTACAGCGTCATCTTGCAACCGGCCATGGTGGCCGCGGCGAGCACGGCCAGGGCAATCGTGCGGAAGCGCTTCATTGCATCGTCGTCAGCTTGTTGATCGACTGCGACAGCGTCCCGGCGATCTTCGCGATCAGGTCGACGCCGTTGCGCATTTCGAGCAGTGCCTGCTGTGTCCGCATCATGGTGGCGGGATCCAGTGGGGAGCTCGCACCGACGGTCTGCACACGTGCGGAGACCGCGGCATCGGCCTTGCGCACGGCGTCCGTGGCAATCGCCTCCGGCTTCGGTACGCGGGTGGACATCGCATCCATGAACGCCTGGATGTCGGCTGCCGCCGGCTCCTTGCTGGTGGCGGTGGCCAGCATCTGGCCGGCGACGGTGGTGGGGTCGATATTCATGATGAAAACCTTCGAAACTCGGTGGCCTCAGCGCCTCAGTGGCCTCAGTGGCGCGTGCGGGTGGCGGGGGGATATCACGCGGGGCGTCGTCGCGGCATCGCGCCTGGCGGCGATCAGCATCGCCAGCAGCAGAGCCGGTGGATCGTTGCGCTCGCCCAGGCAGGCACGCGCCTCGGCAAGCCGGCCGCTTTGCATGTACAGATGCGCGCGGCAGATGGCGCGGTCGTGTTCGTCGTCCACCAGCAGGTCGAGGGTGTCGAGAAACACCTCGATCTCTCCGAGCAGGCGCTGGTTACCCGCGGCAAACGCCAACTCGACCAGCAGACGCCTGACCTCTCTTGGCAAGGGCCTCATGGCTACATCTTCTGGATGATGCCGGCGATCATGTCGTGCACCGCCTTGATCAGCGAGCTTTGCAGCGCGGTCATGTTGGTAAAGGCTGCCGTCATCTTCTGGGCAAGGATGAAGTCGGTGGTCTCGCCGGTGCTGACCGCGCGCTGCACCGCTTCGGCCATGTTGAAATTGGCGGAAGCGACCGGACCGTCGATGCTATCGATCAATGCGTTTGTGTTGACACTCATGTCTCTATTCCTCGTTCGCTGCGTCGTTGATACTTTGGTGGTGCTGCCTGAGCAGCCGAGGACTCGCCTCGTAGCGCCGGCGGAAGCTGACGCTGAAATGCGCGTGGCTGTTGAAGCCGCACTCCTGCGCGATATCGGTGACCTTCATCGAGGTCAGCAGCAGCAGTTCCCGCGCTCGCTGCAACCGGCGCTCCAGCAGCCAGTTCTTGGCCGACACGCCGAACTTCTCGTAGAACATCACGTTCAGCTTGCGCACCGGGATGCCGAGCGCCTTGGCGTACTGCGTGACCGGCCACGCGCTCATGCTGTTCTCCTCGATGAACTCGAAGAAGTCGCGGCTGCTGTCGATCAGGTGGTGCAGAAGCCGGGAGAAGTACTCCGGCTCGGTTCCCATGCAGTAGACGTAGGCGAAGCGCAGCATCGCGCGCGGCTCGGCGGAACCGAGATGCCGGATCACGTTGATCGTTTCCTCCGGCACCGTGATCCGCTTGACCGGTTCCCGCCAGAACTGCGTGCCTCGTCGGTAACGGCTCGCGAGCTCATGCAGTTCGCGGTAGATGTCCTGGAAGTCCCCCGAATGGAAGACATAGGTATCGATGCCATCGCGCGCCGGAATCGCCGTCGCATTGCCGTTGGTAAAGACCAGGCTGCATGCCGGCACCTCGTACGTCTCGCCGTTGCACTCGATCCGGCCGGACCGGCTGAAGATCATTAGCTTGACTGCCCCCATCTTTCCCTCGAACACTCGTGCTCAGTGGCTGCATCATTCCATCGCCGGACCCGGATACCGATCCGGTGATGACCTGAAAGACGTCGCTGTCCGGCGTCGTGAGCGATCGGTTCGATGGGTTCGATTCGATGCGTTGGACGGCGCCGGACAGCGCACCGATATCAAACCATTTATCGAATGAACTTTGAGAATTTGAGGGTCTACTCGAATCGTTTAGAGAAAGTCTTGATCGATTTCTTATAACTTCTTTCTCGCAACCCGAAATGTGAGACGCGTACGGCGGTTTGCGTGCGCGAACGCACGGTCGAAGACCTTCCGATCGTGGATGCGGACAGCGCAAACATGCGATCACGCGCTTTGCGTTCCGACTTGATGTTGGAAAGATGTCGGAAACGATGTTGGAAAACGTGCGAGCAAAAAAATCCGCCTGTGACAGGCGGACAAAGCAGAGGCGGGGGAGGCCGGGAACGAGTCCGACCGGCGCGAAGTGTCACCCTCCGTCGCTGCGGGTACATCAGAAAATCGCGCCCGATTTTCGATCTTCGACAGCGCGATGGCACGCCGAGATTCGGCCACTCCACAGCCGACAGCATCGACGGCACATCCATGGGGCAAGCGCCACTTCCCTCGCCGATTCCCCCGGCGGTATAAGTGAAGCCGCAGCGCGCGCGACGTTGCCCCGGCGTTGCCTGTGCGTAGCGGGACGGCACCGTATCGATGTCTCTTCTGCTTATCCTTTACATCGCGTATCGAGCGGAAACCATGCGCATTCTCCTGATCGAGGACGACCTGCAGATCGGCACCAGCCTGATGCGCGCACTGAAGGAAAACATGCAGTGCAGCGTCGACTGGGTGCGCGACGGCGTCGCCGGCCAGCACGCGATCGAGCAAGGCTCCTACACCATCATCCTGCTCGACCTCGGCCTGCCGCGCATGGGCGGTCTCGATCTGCTGCAGCGGCTGCGGGCGCAGGGCAATCAGACTCCGTTGCTGATCCTGACGGCCCATGACGACCTGGACACGCGCGTGCAGGGGCTCGACGCGGGCGCCGACGATTTCGTCCTGAAGCCCTTCGAGGTTCCGGAACTGCTGGCGCGCATGCGTGCCGTGCTCCGGCGCAAGGCCGGCTACGCGACCTCCAGCCTCGGCGACGACACCATCCGCCTCAATCTCGATACGCGCAGCCTGACGGTGGACGGCCATACCGAAACGCTGTCTGCACGCGAGTTCGCGTTGATGTTGGCGCTGCTCGAACGGCCGGGCACGATCCTGTCGCGCAATCAGCTCGAGCAAAAGATCTATGGCTGGGGCCAGGAAGTCGAAAGCAATGCGGTGGACGTGCTGATCTACTCGGTGCGCAAGAAATTCGGCGCATCGGCCATCCGCAACGTGCGTGGCCTCGGCTGGACGGTTCTGCTGGGCGGCGACAAGGTCAAGCGCGATACGGGGCCGGCCGCGCCCGAGTCCGGCACGTGGGATCGCGGCGCCCCGAGCCATCCCGCAAGCGATCCCGAGAGCGGTCCCGACAGCGACCCGCCAAACGATCCACCAAGCTGAATCTCGCGGCCAGCAGTCCGGCGCGTACCTGCCAGATCCACATGCCCGCCCACACCGCACTGCATCGCCCCACGTCCCCGGCGCCGCACGCCGCGCGATCGCGCAACCGTTCGCTGAGCCTGATGCTGAGCCTCGCGCTCAGCACGGTAATCGCCGTCTTCGCGCTGCTGCATACGGCGTGGACCTACGTGCTGGCCACCTCCGAGATCCATGAACTGCTCGACCGCCGCCTGCAGGAAGTCGCGGCGCGCGTCAGCGACGACATGACGCGGGCAATCGACCCGCTCTACCTGTATCGCGACGCATCCGATGGCATCGTGATCCAGATCTGGCTCGGCGCGCCGAAGCCGACGCTCCATCCCGACAGCGACCAAATCGCTATCGGCCGCGAGGCGCCGCCGGGATTGTCGACGCAGACGGTCGACCAGGAACGGTGGCGGGTGTACTCGGAGCACGGCCCGAACTGGACCATCAACGTCGCGCAGCGCGAAGCCTCGCGCAAGCGCATCGCGAAAGACGCGGCGATCGCCAGCGCGACGCCGGCGCTGGTGATGATGCCGCTGGCGTGGCTGGCGATCTTCGTGACGGTCAGGCGCGCGTTGCGCCGTGTCGGCGCGCTGGGCGAGCGCGCGGCGCGCCTCGACATCGGCCACCTGGAGCCCCTGCCGACCGACAAGGTGCCACGCGAACTGCTGCCGCTGGTCCAGTCGATCAATCTGATGATCACGCGGCTGTCGCAGTCGCTGCGGGTCGAGAAGAAGTTCATCGCCGATGCCGCGCACGAGCTGCGCAGTCCGCTGACGTCGCTGCAGATCCAGGCCGACAACCTCGGCCGCACACTGTCGGAGCCGGACAGCCTGCGCGAGTACAACGCGCTGCAGCAGGTGATCGCACGCAGCACGCGCATGATCTCGCAGCTGCTGCGGCTGGCACGGGCGGACGCCCCGCTCGAGCGCACCTCATCGCAGCCGGTGGCCATTCGCGATGTGGTGCCCGACGTCATCGAGATGCACTTGCCTCGCGCGGCCGCGCACGGCATCGACCTCGGCGTCGAGCAACTGGAGGACCTGCAGGTGCGCGCCAACCTTGCCGATGTGCGCACCGCACTGAGCAACCTGGTCGACAACGCTATCAAATACACACCCGACGGCGGCACGATCGACCTGCGCGCCTATCGCGAAGCGGGGCTGGGCTGCATCGAAGTGCGCGACACTGGCAACGGCGTCGCGCCGGAGGCGCTGCCGCGCGTGTTCGACCGCTTCTTCCGCGCCGACGCCCACGGCACGGAGGGCAGCGGCCTGGGACTGGCGATCGTCAAGGCGATCGCCGAGCGATACGGCGGCGACGCCAGCATCGACAACCGAGGCGACGCGCCATCCGGTGTGGTCGCGCGCGTGCGCTTTCCGCTGGCGCATCGATGACGGTGCTGGCGTGCCGCCGCGAGTTCATTGACGCGGTCGGTGCGGGGTCATCGCCGCGGTGGGTCGCCGCGGGGATTGGCCGCGGGGATTGGCCGCGGGGATTGGCCGCGGGGATTGGCCGCGGGGGATTCGCCGCGGGGATTCGCCGCGGGAATTGGCCGGGGGGATTGGTTGGGGGTGATTGCCGCGCGTTGATTGCGGCCGCATGATTGCCGCAGCGTTATGGCTTCGCTGGCTCGGCCACACGCGACAGGATCTGGTAACCGATCGTCACCCGCTGATCGACCGGATACGCCTTGTTGGCCAACAGCACGATGCCGATCCGCTTGTCCGGCACGAACGCGACATAGGCCGAATAGCCGTTGGTCGAGCCGGTCTTGTGCAGATACGCCGGCTGCCGGGATTGCGCGGCGGCGTCGATCGGCGTCGCAGCCTCGGCGCGAAGGATCGCCGCGTTGCCGGCCAGCAGCTGCTGCAAGGTCGCGGGATAGCGATACTGTTCCCAGATCAGGTCCTGCGTGATGGGCCCTGCGCGAAAGCGCGGCACGTGGGTGCGCGCGATCGCCTGGCGCAGCGCGTCGTCGATGCGTGCCCCCGGCATATTCGCTTCGACAAAGGCCAGCAGGTCGCCGGACGACGAGCGGATGCCATAGGCGGGCTCCCACAGATACCCCTCCTTCATCCGGATCGGCGCATCCGTTGCGGTATAGCCCTGCGCATAGTCGGCCTGCCTGTCGGCGGGCACCTTGAAGTGGCTGTGCTTCATGCCGAGCGGCTCGAACACGATCGTGCGGATCAGCTCGCTGTACGGCCCGCCGAGACGGTTCGCCGCAATCGCGCCGAGCAGTCCGATGCCATTGTTCGAATAGACGCGATGCGTGCCGACCGGATAAGGCGGGCGCCATGCCGACAGGTATTCGAGCATGCCGCGCTCGCTGTCGATCCGCTCCGGCACCGCGAGCGGCAACCCTGAGGTATGCGTGCCGAGATGGAGCAGCGTGACCTTGTCGAAGGGGCCACCACGCAGCGCGGGCAGATGGCGGCTGACCGGGTCCTGCAACGACAGCTTGCCGCTCGCCTCGGCGTAGGCCGCCAGCGTGGCGGCAAAGGTCTTGCTGACCGAGCCGATCTCGAACAGCGTTTCCTTCGTCACCGGCCGGCCGCCCTGCCTCGCGGTCTGCCCATAGTTGTAGAAGTAGCGCTTGCCGTCGACGGTCACCCCGATCGCCATCCCCGGAAGTCGATGCTGCTCGATCACGGGCTTGACGACGGCATCCACGATCGCCGCCATCCTGGCCGCCTCGTCTTCGGCGGCGTAGGCCTCTGCGTTGACGCCAGGCAGGGCAAGCAGGGAGGTAAGCAGGCCGACCACCAGTGGGAACAGCGGCTTCGATGATTTCATGGCTATGCGGGGCAGGATGCGCTATGCGGGATGCGGGCTGCGGAATTCGGATTGCCGGCAGATTGGCGTCGCGTGAATCGGTATGGCCGCAGTGTAGGGAATGCCGGCAGCACCGTGTCGAGCCGCGCTGTAACGGCTGTCACCTCAGGGGGGACGTCGCAGGGTGAGCATGCCGGAATCGGCGGCGATGGCGCGGCGATGCCTGCGCCATGAGCGCAAAGGGCGAGGCAAAGACCGACCGCAAAGGCGGGGGGCAAAGAGGGAGCGCCAAGCCGAAGCGCAAAGCGCGGAGGCAAAGAAAAAGGGCTTCCAGTGATGGAAGCCCTTCGTATAGGTGGCGCGGCTGGCAGGATTCGAACCCACGACCCCTTGGTTCGTAGCCAAGTACTCTATCCAACTGAGCTACAGCCGCACGCGAGGGCGCAATTGTATCGCAGTGGCGTGGGAACGCAAGCCCTTTTTTGCGAGCCGATGCTCCGGCCCCGCCGTCGCTACCGGCAGTCCATCGGCAGTCCCATCGGCAGTCCCCACCAGCGGCCACCACCAGCGGCCACCACCAGCGGCCACCACCAGCGGTCACCACCGGCAGTCGCCACCGGTCACCACCAGCAGTCGCCACCAGCAATCACCACCGATAGCGCGCACCGATGATGCCGCCCGCATTGCGGCCGGTCTTGACCTTGACCCAGATCTTGACGCCGCCGCGCGTGCTGCCATGCGCGCCGATATTGAACGAGAACAGGCCGCGCAGCAGATCGGTGTCGATGCGGGTGCCGTTGATGTTGATGGTCTTGCGGCTGCTGTCCTGCCAAAGGTCGGCCTCGACGAAGGGATAGACCCCGGCCAGCCGGGTCGGCTGCGCGCCGTAGAGTCGCACCGCGAGGCCGGTCGCCCGGTCGTCCGCCGGCATCGCGGCCAGCGCGGGGTTGGGCAGGCCATCGTCGCGGGGCTGGTAGGCCAACTGGACGCGCGGCTGGATCGTGACCCCGCTGCGCGGCAGCACCGCGTCGAGCGCCAGCGACAGCGTGCGCACGCGCGTATCGACGAATCCGCTGGCGGAGGCGGCATCGTCGGCGTGCAGCAGCCATGTGGGCCGGCGCGCGCCATCGCGTGATTCGGCGGCGAGGGCCGCGCGAATCGCAGTCTCGGATTCCGCTGCGATCTGTGCCAGCGCGGATCGTGGCGCCGGAGACGGCGGCGATGCGGAGGCTGAAGATGACGGCGATGCAGAGGCCGAAGTCGACGGCGATACCGCCGAAGACGGCAGCGATGCGGAGGCCGACGATGACGGCAGCGAGGCGAGCAGTACCGGCGCGGACGATGGCGTCGATGACTCGGGAAGCGATGGCTGCGGCGTGGATGCGTCCGCGGCGGAATGCGCCGGCTGGAAGGGATCGGACGGTGGCGATGTCGAAGGCGGGTCCAGCGCGGTCAACAACGCGGCGGCCTCTTCCTCGCCCAATGGCTGCCAGCCGAGCCCGCCGTCGCTGCCGGGGGGCCCGCTCTCGGCCTGGGCCATCGCGGTCAAAAAGATGGCGACGCAGGAGCCGTAGCGCCATCGGTGACAGCGGCAGGTCCTTCGATGGTTGGTGCCTGTGCAAGCCCGGCCAGCGGCAACGCCGGTCTTCCTCTCTCTCGACAACAAGACCATGTCCATGGCGACCACCTTCGGGCTGATGTCAGCGTGCCCGATTTGATCTGAGCATAGGTCAAAGGCAACGCAACCGTTAGGGGCGTCAACCCGATGAAGGCCCGCTCGCGCGCGCTACGTCAGCGGCCACGCGCACGCACTGAAACGGCGCGCCGCGATATGGAATCGCGGGGGGAATCGGCGGGAATCGGCGGCGAGACAGGAGGTCATCGCCGAGGGAATGGGGACGGCGCGGGAGGTGATACGACGGGGAAACGCACGAAGGAAGCGCGCCACGAAAGCGCGCCAGCAAGACGGCACGAAACGCGGACGAAAAAGAAGGCCGTTGCGATTTGCAACGGCCTTCTCTTCAGGATTTTGGTGCCCAGGAGAGGACTCGAACCTCCACAGTGTTGCCACCGCTAGGACCTGAACCTAGTGCGTCTACCAATTCCGCCACCTGGGCTTCGTTCGCCGCTTCCGTGTCTTGCGTCACGTTTGCTGCGATGCGAAGACCGCAATTATGCAGATCCCATCGAGGGTCGTCAACACCCTCACACAAAAAATATTTACCCCGATGCCGGCGGCCGCGCCGCCGCCGCGCCACCGACGCGGAAGTCGACCCGCTCCGGCCTGCCGGGCAGGCGCAGCGCGGCCGTGGCCGGCGGCGTGCTGGCGATGACCTTGCCCGCGCGCAGCACCAGCAGCCGGGTCGCGCGCAGGCGCAGCGCCTCGACCGGATCGGCGGCCTGCAGCAGCACCAGGTCGGCGCGGCAACCGGGGGCGATGCCGTAGTCCGTCAAACCCAGGATTCGTGCCGGGGTCTGCGTGACCGCGTCGAAGCAGGCGCGCATCGCCTGCTGTCCCGTCATCTGCGCGACATGCAGGCCCATTTGCGCGACCTCGAGCATGTCGCCCGAGCCAAGCCCATACCAGGGGTCCATCACGCAGTCGTGGCCGAACGCCACCGGCACGCCGGCGGCCAGCAGCTCGGGCACGCGTGTCATGCCGCGCCGCTTGGGATAGCCGTCGTGCCGGCCCTGCAGCGTGATGTTGATCAGCGGGTTGGCGATCGCCGCCATGCCGGCCTCGCGCATCAGCGGCAGCAGCTTGGACACGTAGTAGTTGTCCATCGAATGCATCGACGTCAGATGCGAGCCGGCCACCCTGCCCTGCAGGCCCAGCCGCACCGTTTCGGCGGCCAGCGTCTCGACGTGGCGCGACATCGGATCGTCGGTCTCGTCGCAATGCATGTCGACGGGCAGCCCGCGCTCGGCGGCCAGCTCGCACAGCAGCCGCACCGACGCCGCGCCGTCCGCCATGGTCCGCTCGAAATGCGGAATGCCGCCGACCACCTGCACGCCCATGTCGAGCGCGCGCTTCAGGTTGTCGAGCGCACCGGGGCTGCGCAGCACGCCGTCCTGCGGAAAGGCCACCAGTTGCAGGTCGAGGTAAGGCCGGACTTGCTCGCGCACGTGCAGCAGCGCCTCGACCGCCAGCAGCCGCGGGTCGCAGACATCGACATGCGAGCGGATCGCCAGCAGGCCGCGCGCCACCGCCCAGTCGCAATATGCGAGCGCGCGCTCGACCAGCGCCTGCTGCGTCAGCAGCGGCTTCAGTTCGCCCCACAGGGCGATGCCCTCGAGCAAGGTACCGGACTGGTTCACGCGCGGCAGCCCGTGCGACAGCGTCGAGTCCATATGGAAATGCGCGTCGACGAACGGCGGCGACACCAGCTGGCCCGCGGCGTCGATCTGCTCGGCCGCCTGCGCCGGCAGCGCCGGCTCGACGGCGACGATGCGGCCGTCGGCAATGCCGATGTCGATGCCGGTGCGGCCGTCGGGCAGATTGCAGTCGCGAACGATCAGATCGAGCATGTCGGGGAGCTCCGGGATATTTCGGGATATTCGGGATATTCGGATATTCGGGATGTTTGGGATGGGCCGGGTGATCGCGGTGATCGGGGTCTTCGGGATGCTCGACGTATTCGACGTATTCGACGTATTCGACGTATTCGACGTATTGCTTGCGCGCTTACGGCAAGGGATCGGCATTGCCCTGGTAAGCGCCGCGCCGCTGCGCCCCTGCTTGGCGCGCCACGGCCGCCCCGCCCGCCCCCCGCCGCCCCGGATGCCGCCGCACCGCCCCCCACGCCGGCCTGCGCGGGCCGGCGCGGGCGGCGTCAGGCCGCAGCCGCGCAGCACCAGTGCGATCAGATGCTCGGTCGCCCGTTCGTAGTCGCGCCGCTCCAGCCGCTGCACGCCGAGCACCGCGCAGATCTGGGCCTCGAAGTCGGCATAGGTCTGCGTGGCGGCCCAGATCGTGAAGAACAGATGGCTCGGATCGATCTGCGCCATCCGTCCCGCGGCGATCCAGCCGTGGATCACCACCGATTTGCGGCCCACCAGGCTGCGCAGCGCGTCGCGCAGCACGTCGCCGATCTCGGGCGCGCCGTGCAGCAACTCGTTGGCGAACACGCGCGACGCGTCGGGATAGCGCGCCGACAGCCGCATCTTGGCGCGGATGTACTGCTCGAGCGCGGCCTCCGGCGAGCGCCTGGCGCTGATGATGTCGGCCTGCGACAGCCACAGCCGCAGCGTATTGGCGAGCACCGCGCGATAGAGCGCCTGCTTGGTGCGGAAGTAGTAGTGCAGATTGGACTTCGGCACGCCGGCGCGCGTGGCGATCTCCGCCATGGTGGCGCCGGCAAAGCCGGCCCGCGCGAACACCGCTTCGGCGGCACGCAGGATGCGTGCCTCGTTGCGCTGGCGGATCCGGCCGGCGTTGCCGTCGCGGCCGGCCAGCGCCTGCAGGCGCGCGGCGGGAGCTAGCGCGTCCATGGCGAGGCTTGGCGCAGCGAGTGCAAGGCCAGCGTCGTCACGGCCGGAGCCATGCCGGCAGCCATGGCGTCAACGCGTGCCGTAGAGCCGGTCGCCTGCATCGCCAAGCCCCGGCACGATATAGCCGTGCTCGTTGAGCTGCTCGTCGATCGCGGCGGTGACGATCGCGACATCGGGATGCGCGGCCTGCAGGGCCCGCAAACCCGGGCGCGAGGCGATCAGGCAGACGTATTTGAGCGCGGTGACGCCGGCCTCCTTGAGCCGGTTCAGCGCGGCGATCGCGGGAATTGCCGGTCGCCAGCATCGGGTCCACCACGATCACCTGCCGCTCCTGGATATCGTCCGGCATCTTGAAGTAGTACTCGATCGGCTCCAGCGTTTCCGGATCGCGGTACAGGCCGATATGGCCGACCCGCGCCGCCGGCAGCAGGTCGAGCATGCCATCGAGGAAACCGTTGCCCGCGCGCAGGATCGACACCAGGCACAGCTTCTTGCCGGACAGCATCGGCGACTGCATCGGCGCGATCGGCGTCTTGATCGCCACGGTCTCCATCGCCAGGTCGCGCGTGGCCTCGTAGGTCAGCAGCTGCGCGATCTCGCGCACCAGGCGGCGGAAGTTGTCGGTAGTGGTGTCCTCGCTGCGCACCAGCGTGACCTTGTGCTGGACCAGCGGGTGGTCGACCACCATCACGGAAGCGGGGGCTGGCGCAATGGGCGGCACGCCCGCGGGCAATCCCGTGGGCAGCCCCGTGGACAGCGCCACGGACGGATCGACGGACAGATCGGCAGACAGGGCGGTCGCGATGGCACTCCTCGATGCGGCCGTGGCCGGGTGCGGCCGGGGCGGAACGACGGCGTGCAGGCGCGTAGCGTTTGCGACAGCCGCGCCCTGCACGGGCTCAGGAACTCAGAACACGGTGCCGTCGCTGTCGATCGCGAACGGCGGCGGACCGCCCGGCCGGCGCTTGGCCGCGATGCGCCGGCCCGCCGCCCAGGTACCGCCCTCCAGCACGCGCGCCAGCGGAAAGGCCTCGGCGGACAGGCCCAGCGCTTGCCGCGTGGCCTCGGCGACCAGGTCCAGGCCGGTCACCGTCAAAGCGCGCCATTCGACGATGGCGGGCTCGTCGACCCGGTGCACCGCCTCGGCAAAGCTAGCATCGCGCGGCACCATCAGCTCGAAGTCGTACAGCAGCCCGCCGTTGCGATATTCGGGCAGGCCGGTCAGCGCATCGAGTCCGGTCACCGTCAGGCCGCCGTCCTCCAGTGGCTCGAGCAGCGAGTAGGTCAGCCACTGCGTCAGCTTGTGGAAGGGCACCAGGCCGTCGGGGCTGGCCGGATGGCGCCAGCAATCGCCGAGCGACACGCCGTCGAGCTGCAGCCGCCCCGGCCAGACCGGCCCCAGCGCGACCAGCAGCGTGCGCAGCACGAACGCCGCGTCGATGCGCCCCTCGGTGGCATGCGCCTTCAGATAGTCGAACAGGTTGCCGAGTCTTGCCGGCTCGCCGAACACCGCCGGCGTGGCCTGCGCGACCTTGCCGAGCCGGCGCACCAGACCCGCGCGGCCCTCGAGGCCGACCAGCGGATTGTGCTGCGCGACTTGGAAGGCAGTGGCCAGCGTCGAGGGGTCGATCTGCGCCAGCCGCTCGGCATCCGAACGCAACGGCTCGTCCGGCGTCGCGGAAAAACCGCCGCGCGCGAACAGGTCGAAGCTCGCCACGCCCAGCCCTTCGGAGCGGCTCAGGCTCAGGTCGCTGGCCGGGTCGCGGTAGCGCCAGTCGGGCCCGGCGCCCGCGTCGAGCAGCACGCTCGGAATCACCAGGTCGATGCCGATGCGCGCGCGCTCTTCGCGATGATCGTCGCCGGTCAGCGCCGCGCGTTCGCACAGGATGCCCCAGCGGTCGCGCAGCTCGCCCGGTCCGCCGCTTTCGAAATGGCGCCAGCGGCTGTGGTAGGGCACCTGCAGATCGCGGTAGCGCGAGCGGATGGTGGTCGCCACATAGTCGGCGATCGCCGGGACCCGCTCGGGATGCCAGCGGAACCACTGCGAATCGCCGGCCGCCACCGCGGCCGTCACCGCGGCGCAGCGCGCGCGCACCGCCTGCGCCGTCAACAACGCCGACGCCGGATGATCGGGTTCCACCCAGCCTTGCCAGCCCTCGCGCGAAGCACGGGCCTGCGCGCCGGCTTGCCCCGCCGCGCCCATCGATGCCGCATCGTTTCGTTCTGTCATTCGTCCAGTCCCCTGCCCTTGGCCACCGTCAGTTCGGTGGCGTCCGGAGGCGTGTAACGGGTGAAGTAGCCCGCCGCCACCTTGGCGTCGATCTCCACCCTCGCATCGGCCGGAATCAGCGCATCGGGAATCGGCACCTGCTCGACCACTTCGATTCCCTGCGCGACCAGCGCGCCGTGTTTCATATTGCTCATCGAGGCCCAGCGATCAATGCGACGGATGCCCAGCCAGTGGAAGACATCGGGCATCAGCTCCTGGAAGCGCATGTCCTGCACGCCGGCCACGCATTCGGTCCGCGCGAAATAGGTTTCGGCGCGGTCGCCGCCGACCTGCCGCTTGCGCGCGTTGTAGACCAGGAATTTGGTGACCTCGCCCAGCGCGCGGCCTTCCTTGCGGTTGTAGACCACCAGTCCGACCCCGCCCTGCTGCGCCATCTCGATGCACACCTCGATACCGTGCGCCAGGTACGGGCGGCACGTACAGATGTCGGACCCGAACACGTCCGATCCGTTGCATTCGTCGTGCACGCGGCAGGCGACAGGGGTCTGCGGCTTGCCCAGCTGGCTGACGTCGCCGAAGAAATACAGCGTCATGCCGCCGATCGGCGGCAGGAAGACCTTCAGATCGGGACGGGTCACCAGCTCGGGGAACATGCCGCTGGTCTGCTCGAACAGGCTGCGGCGCAGCGCGCTTTCCTTGATGCCGAAGCGGCGCGCCATGCCGGGCAGATACCAGACGGGATCGACGGCGGCCTTGGTTACCCGCACGTCGCCGTTGGCAAACAGGATCCTGCCGTCGGGAATCAGCCGGCCGGCGGCGATCGCCGCCATCAGTTCCGGCATGTTGATATGGGCGCGGGTGACGGCGATGGTCGGCCGGATGTCGACGCCGGCCGCGATGCGGTCGGCGAAGACGGTGGAGACCAGATGGCCCCACGGGTCCAGCGACACGATCTTGTCGGGATCGCCCCATTGCGGATGCGGTCCGATCGGCTCGGCGGGCGCGGTGTCGGTCAGGTCGGGGCGATGGTCGCGCTGCAGCGTGCCTGAAGCGACGGCCAGCGCGCGATAGACCGCGTAGGCGCCGGCATGCGTCCCGATCACGTTGCGATGCGCCGGATTGGTCAGCGTCGCGATCACGGGTCCGCGCTCGGCCGCGGTCGGCGCCCCCCAGTGGATCGGCTCTGCCGGCTTGTCGCGGCGTGCGTGCGAGGTCAGGACGATGTGATCGGACATGGCAGCCTCGGGGCGTGAATCCTGACCAAACGGTCAGGTTTACCTTGATGGTAGGCAATCGCCATGCCAAGCGCGTATGGGCGTTTTCCCCTTTTGAGTACGCTCCCTCACCAATCGCGGCACAACAACGGTTCATGCGGCGCCCACGTATCGTGCGGCGCCGCCGATGTTGCAGGCAGGCAACGCCTGCTAGCCGGCGAGCCCCGTACGGTTGCGCAACAACAACTTGCCGAGCGACGCGAGGGGGGTCGCGCGATTCGACATATCGGTAAAAAAGCGCTCCGGCGGCGTTGCTGGCCAGCCACGCCATCGCCATGCCGGCCGCGTTCAGCCACGGCATGCCGGGGGCCAGCTGCGACATCACGCTGTTGACCAGCAGGCAGATCGGGAAGTGCACCAGGAACACCGAGTACGAGATCGCGCCGAACGTCGCGAAGACGCGGCCGCGCGGCCACGCCGACAGCCAGCCGCCGCGCCGTGCGAGCGCCAGCCACAGTGCGACGACGACCGCCAGCGCGATGCGCGAGCGCATATCGACCATCAGCGCGGCGATGGCGACCGCGGCAAGCGCCGCGAGCCACCAGCCGGAACGTCCGGGATTCGACGCCCAGTAGCCGAGCACGCCGAGCCCGTAGGCGCCGAAGAAATAGATCGCCCACATGTCCCAGTCCGCGTCGCGGTTGAACCAGAACAGCGAGGCCACGCCGAGCGCCGCCACCAGCGCCACGCCCACGCGGACACGCCAGCCGGTGGGCAGCAGGCGCGCCAGCCATAGCGTCAGCAACAGCAGCCCGAACAGCTGGAAGTCGATCGCGACATACCAGACGCCCGCGGACAGCGCGTCGATATCGAGCACGTCATGCAACAGCAGCAGATGCGCCAGCAGCTGGCCCCATTGCGGCGGCGCCGGAATCGAGGGATGGTCCATGCCCTGCCGCGCCAGCGCTGCCGCGACGATGGCCAAGCCAATCGCCGCGGCGAAGGGCACGGCGAGCTTGCGATAGCGCCGCAGCAGCGCCGCCAGCGGCCGGGACGTGCGCAGCACGCCGTCGGGCGCCAGGCTGCGCGCCGCCAGGAAGCCGCCGATCACCAGGAAGAGCTGGACGGCGATGCGCGCGTAGTCGGCGAGCCAGTCGATCAGGGCGGGGGCGAGGGAATGGGCCGCATCGGACATCGGCCCGTAGAAGGCCAGATGGTGCAGCACGATCAGTTGCGAGCCGATGGCCTTGAGCGCATCGATGCCGGCCAGGCGCGCGGGTTGCGAAGACATGGATGACTAAACAGGAAGCGAACGGTAATCGCTGCCCAGCACCGACGCGCCCGTGCGCGACGCGGCACCGGGCGCGTGGCCCGGGATTGTACCCGGGTGCAGGTGCCGGCGCCGCCATGTTGGACCGGTCATTGTGCCCGCGTCATCGCATCGACCTAGGGTATTTACTTATGACGAAGTTGTCCTTCCCCCTGACCCATCCCTATCGCTACCCTTTGGTCTTTGCTGTTTTCTATCGCCTCGCCATGCTGTCTTCCCTCCGCGCCTTCCCTCGCTCTTTCGGTCGCCCTCTTCGTTCGCTCCGCCCGGTCCTGCTCGCTGCCACCCTGCTCGGCACCGGGACCGCCCACGCCGCCGGCGCCGAGGCGCTGCACGGTCCGGTCATCGACAAGATCCGCTCCAGCGGCACCATCGTGCTCGGCTATCGCGAGTCCGCGCTGCCGTTCTCGTTCGCCGACGACAAGGGCCAGCCGGCCGGCTATGCGGTCGACCTGTGCCTGCGCGCGGCCGAGGGCGCCCGCCAGGCACTTGGACTGAAGGACCTGAAGGTGCGCTGGATGCCGCTGACCCCGCAGAACCGCATCCCCGCCATCGTCAACGGCCTGGTCGACCTCGACTGCGCGCCGAACACCAATACGCTGGAGCGCCAGAAGCAGGTGGCCTTCAGCGTCTCGCACTACGTGTCGACCGTGCGGATGCTGGTGCGCGCCGATGCGGGCATCGACTCGCTCGACGACCTGCGCGGCAAGACCGTGGTGACGAGCGCCGGCTCGACCGGCGACCGCCACGTGCGCCGGCTCAAGGGCCAGTACGGCTATCGCGACGTCTACGCCAAGGACCACGGCGAATCGTTCCTGCTGCTCGAGTCCGGCCGCGCCCAGGCCTTCGTGATGGACGACGTGCTGCTGGCCGGGCTGCGCGCCCGCGCCAAGGATCCATCGCAATTCGTGATCGTCGGTCCCGCGCTGTCGGTCGAGCAGAACGCGCTGATGCTGTCGAAGTCGGACCCGGCATGGAAGCGGCTGGTCGACGAGACCCTGGCCGGCGTCTATCGCGGCCCGCAGATCGAGGCGCTGCAGCAGCGCTGGTTCCAGAAGCCGATCGGCGGACGCGGCATCAACCTGGCGCTCGCCCCGTCGGCCGAGGTTCGGCAGGCGTGGAAGGACCCGTCCGACGCCGTGACGGAATAGGCGCATACCGGCGGCGGTGTTCCCGGCAATCCTCGCTTTCCATGAGGCTGACGCTGCCGCGACGCCCGGTGTGACTTGCTTGACAGCCGCGAGACAGGTTGGAGACACTGGCGCGGGCGGCGCGTCGGCGCCTGCCCATCGTCAGCCGCCCATCCGATGGACGGCAACTTTCGAGGAGACACCATGAGCAAGTTCGTCGCGACGGCCATCGCGCTGTGCATCGGCACCGCCTCGCTGGCGGTGCACGCCCAGAACACCGGCGGCAAGAAGCAGTTCGACCCGTACTCGCAAGGCGCCAAGGCGGGCGAGAAGTTCGACCCCTACAGCCAGGGGGCGAAAGCCGGCGACAAGTTCGATCCCTACACCCAGGGCACCAACCAGAGCACGCGCGCCGATCTCGCGCCGAGCCAGGACGAAGGCAAGAAGAACGGCCACAAGGCGAAGAAGGCCAAGCCCGCCAAGCCGGCGAACTGACATCGGCCCGACGGGCCAGCCCGGGGGCGGCCCGTCCCGATGGCGTATTCACGAACCCGCTGCCGGCGGGTTTTTTTGCGTCCGTGCGCCGCCCGTGCGTACGCGCGTCCGCGGCCCGGGTTCCCGCGTGCCGACCGTTCCGTCGCCGTGCCGACCGGTGCGACGGCGCGTGCCGACCAGTGCGAGGTGACAAAAGTGAAATAGACGCCACAGGACATATGTCCCGAGCCGGAAAAAGCGCTTGGGCACAGCCCGATGTAGGACATTTTTCGGTATCAGCCGTCATAGCTTTCGCACAAAATGCGAACTTCGCCGTTGACATAGGCGTCGTATGCACCACACGGAGCGCAGCGCTCCGTAGCGGGTTGTCAGCAAGCGGCCGCGGCCGCGCAGCACCGTTTCAGGAGTTTCATGCGCCGTTCCCCGACCACGCGCGCCGCCGGCTTGTCCGCGGCGGTGATTGCCCTGGTCGTCCTGTATATCGTCCTGCTCTGGTTCGGGACGCTGGACGCCCGCCACCTGTTGCGCTCCGACGAAGGCCGCTATGCCGAGATCGCCCGCGAGATGTTCGCCAGCGGCGACTGGGTCACGATCCGCTACAACGGCGTCAAGTATTTCGAGAAGCCGCCCTTTCACCTTTGGGTGACGGCGCTCTCCTATACCGCCTTCGGGCTCGGCGAATGGCAGGCGCGGCTGTGCGTGGCGCTGTCCGGCTTCATCGGCCTGCTGGCGTCGATGTGGGCGGCCGGCCGCTGGTTCGGCGCGCGCGCCGGCTGGCTGACCGGCCTGGCGCTGGCCGCGGCGCCGATGTGGAGCGTCGCCGCGCACTTCAATTCGCTGGACATGACGCTCGCCGGCGCGCTCGCCTGCGTGCTGGCCTGCATGCTGCTGGCGCAGCATCCGGCCACCACCCCGGCCGCGCGGCGCGGCTGGATGCTTGGCTGCTGGGCCGCGATGGGCGTCGCCATCCTGACCAAGGGCCTGATCGGCATCGCGCTGCCTGGGCTGGTGCTGGTGGTCTACACCGCCATCACGCGCGACTTCGGGCTGTGGCGCCGCCTGCATCTCGTGTGGGGCGCCGCGCTGCTGCTGGCGATCACCGTGCCGTGGTTCTGGCTGATCGCCGAGCGCAATCCGGAATTCCTGCGCTTCTTCTTCATCCACGAGCACTGGCAGCGCTATACGACCAGCGTCCATCATCGACAGGGGCCGGTGTGGTACTTCGTGCCCTTGCTGCTGGCCGGCTTCCTGCCGTGGCTGGCGCTGGTGCCGGGCATCTGGGGCGCCGTGCGGCGCGAGCGGACCGAGGCCGCGCAGGCGACGCAGGCGGGGGAGCCGGCAAATGCCGTCCCGCTGCGCCCAGCCCTGCTGATGCTGGTCTGGGCCGGCGCCATCTTCGTCTTCTTCAGCCTGTCGAACTCCAAGCTGCCCGGCTACATCGTGCCGATCTTCCCGGCGCTGGGCATGCTGGCCGGCGTCGCGCTGGACCGCATCGGTGACACCGGCTGGCGGCGCCTGGTGCTGCTGATGCTGGCCGTCTCGGTGCTCGGGCTCGCCGCCACGCCGGTGGTGGCCACGCTCGATTCCGACAACACGCCGAATGCCTATTACCGGATCTTCGCGCTGTGGATCGGCGCCGCCTTCGTCGTGATGTTCGCCGGCGTGCTGCTCGCCCACTGGCTGGCGCGGCGCAACGGCAGGCTGGCCAGCATCGTGGTCTACGGCCTGGCGATTTACACCAGCTTCACGGTCGCGCTGCTCGGCCATGAGGTGATGGGCCGTCGCACCTCCGGCATCGACCTGGTGCCCGCGATTGAGCGAGTGCTGAAGGACGACATGCCGTTCTACGGTGTCGGCATGCTCGACCACACGCTGCCGTTCTACCTGCGCCATCCGCTGACGCTGGTCTGGCATCCCGACGAACTGCAGTTCGGCCTGCAGCAGGAACCGGACAAATGGATTCCGACGCTGGAGGCGTTCGAACAGACGTGGCGCAACGGCCGGCCCGCGGTCGCGATCATGTCGCCGGAGATGTACACCAGATTGCAGGCCTCAGGCGTTGCCCATGTATCGGGTCGCCGAAGACGTACGCCGCGTCGTGGTCACCAATTTCGCTCCGCCGCCCGCGCTCGCTGCCCCGGCCACGCCCGCGGCGCCCGCCGCGCCCGCTTCCCCTTCCAACCGATGACGATCACCACCTTCGCTTTCATCCTGACCGGCGTGCTGCTGAACGCCTGCGCGCAACTGCTGCTCAAGGCCGGCGTCAACGCGGTCGGCGCGATCGCGCTGGACCGCACCACGCTGTTCGATACCGCGCTGCGCGTGCTGGCCCAATGGCCGGTGCTGGCCGGACTGGGCCTCTACGTCGCCAGCGTCGCGGTGTGGATCGTCGGTCTGTCACGCGTCGATGTATCGATGGCCTACCCGATGCTGTCCCTCGGCTATGTGGTCAACGCGGTGGCCGCATGGTGGCTGTTCGGTGAGATGATCGGACCATTGCGGATGGCCGGCATCCTGCTGATCCTGGCCGGCGTGTTCCTGATCGCGCGTTCGTGAACGGTGTTCCCGACCGCTTTGTTGTCGACCGCGCTTTCTCGACCACGCTTTCTCGATCACGCCTGCCCGACCACGCTGCCGACCTTCCGTTGCCGCTGACGTCCTGACGACTTCGCCCGATGCCCGCTACCGCCCAACCCACGCAATCCGCCGAGCCCTTCCTGCCCTTCGTCCGGCCCGACATCGACGCCGACGCGATCGCCGCGGTCGGCGAGGTGCTGGCCTCGGGCTGGATCACCTCCGGCCCGAAGATGCAGGCCTTCGAGGCCGCGCTGTCGGCGCTGTTCGACGGACGGCCGGTGCGCACCTTCGCCAACGGCTCGGCGACGATGGAGATCGCGCTGCGGATCGCCGGCATCGGCCCCGGCGACGAGGTGATCACCACCGCGATCACCTGGGTCGCCACCGCCAACGTGATCGTCGCGGTCGGCGCGCGGCCCGTCTTCGTCGACATCGATCCGCGCACGCGCAATCTCGACCTCGACACGGTCGAGGCCGCGATCACGCCGCGCACCCGCGCGATCCTGCCGGTCTATCTGGCCGGCTTGCCGGTCGACATGGACCGCCTCTATGCCATCGCCAACCAACACGGCCTGCGCGTGATCGAGGACGCCGCGCAGGCGATCGACTCCGCTGGCGCGGCCGGCGCATCGGCAGCTTCGGTGACCTGGTCAGCTTCAGCTTCCAGGCCAACAAGAACATCACCACGGTCGAAGGCGGCTGCCTGGTGATGAACGACGAGGACGAGGCGCTGCGCGCCGAGCGCCTGCGCCTGCAGGGCGTGATCCGCAGCGGCCTGGACGGCATGGACGTCGAGGTGCCGGGAGGCAAGTTCAACCTGACCGATGTCAATGCCGCGATCGGGCTGGCACAGCTGCCGCGGCTCGACGCGATCACCGCGCGCCGCGCGGCGCTGGCCCGCGCCTACATGGACGCCGCCGCGCGGCACGGCCTTGCCGAACTCGGCATCGAGCTGCCGGTCGCCGGCGACCCCGCGACAGCGCTGTCGAACTGGCATATGTTTCAAGTGGTACTGCCCGCCGAGCGCCTGCAAGGCGGACGGGCCGCGGTGATGCAGGCCCTGCGCGAGGCCGGCATCGGCACCGGCGTGCACTACCCCGCGCTGCATCTGTTTTACGTACTACCGCTCGCTGGGCTGGCGCGAAGGCATGCTGCCGCACGCCGAGCGCATCGGGCGGGGCATTCTCACGCTGCCGCTCTTCCCTGCCATGCAAGAGGCCGATGTCGAGCGCGTCTGCGCCACGCTGAACGAAACATGCAAACGTCTGCTTCCGTAACTTCCGACCTGCTCTCCTGCGCGACGCCGCATCCGCTGCCGGGCCAGCCCACGCGTATCCGCGAGGAAACCCCGCGCGACGACGAGACCGCGCCGCTGCCGGGCCAGTCCTCGCCGCCGCGCGCCAGGCCGATCGAGGTCTCGGTGGTGATCCCCGTCTACAACGAGGAGGCCGGCCTGCAGGCGCTGTTCGACCGGCTCTATCCCGCGCTCGACGGCCTGGCCACCAGCTACGAGATCGTCTTCGTCAACGACGGCAGCACCGACCGCTCGGCGCAGATCCTCGCGCGGCAGTTCCGCCAGCGGCCCGAGGTCACGCGCGTGGTGATGTTCAACGGCAATTTCGGCCAGCACATGGCGATCCTGGCCGGCTTCGAGCACGCGCGCGGCCGCATGGTGATCACGCTCGACGCGGACCTGCAGAATCCGCCCGAGGAAATCCCGCGGCTGGTCGAGGCGATCCGCGCCGGCCACGACTATGTCGGCACGATCCGGCGCCAGCGCCATGACAGCGCGTTCCGCCGCGTCGCCTCGTTCGCGATGAACCGGCTGCGCGAACGCATCACGCATATCCGGATGACGGACCAGGGCTGCATGCTGCGCGCCTACGACCGCAGCGTGGTCGATACCATCAATGCCTGCCGCGAGGTCAATACCTTCATCCCGGCGCTGGCCTACACGTTCTCGTCCAATCCGGTCGAGATCGTGGTCGGCCACGAGGAGCGGCACGCGGGCGAATCGAAGTATTCGCTGTATCAGCTGGTGCGCCTGAACTTCGACCTGGTCACCGGCTTCTCGATCGTGCCGCTGCAATGGTTCTCGATGATCGGCACGATCCTGTCGCTGCTGTCGGGCGTCCTGTTCGTGGTGCTGCTGGTACGCCGTTTCCTGCTGGGCTCGGAAGTACAGGGGCTGTTCACGCTGTTCGCCTTCAACTTCTTCCTGGTCGGCATCATGCTGTTCGGCATTGGCCTGCTGGGCGAATACGTGGGCCGCATCTATCAGCAGGTACGGGACCGGCCGCGCTATCGGATCAAGGCGATCCTCGACGCGTCGCAGGGCGATGCGCCGCGCGGAGAAGGCGGGCGCCGGGCGGCGCTGGACGAATTCAGCGAATTCAACGAGCTCGATGAATTCGGCGACGCCGAGCGCGATTCCCGCGAGGGGCGCGATCCGCGCGGCCCCCATCACGACCGGAAGCCGCCATGCGCGCCGTAGTCTTCGCCTACCACAACGTCGGCGATCGCTGCCTGCGCGTGCTGCACGCGCGCGGCGTCGAGGTGGCGCTGGTGGTCACGCATCGCGACCGTGCCGATGAAACGATCTGGTTCCGCCGCGTGGCCGACACCGCGGCGGAACTGGGCCTGCCGGTCCTCCATGGCGACGATCCGAACGATCCGGCGCTGGCCGCCGCGGTCAAGGCCGCGCGGCCCGACATGCTGTTCTCGTTCTACTACCGCGCAATGATTCCGCCGGCCGTGCTGGCGCTGGCCCCCGCGCGGCGCCTTCAATATGCACGGCTCGCTGCTGCCGAAGTACCGCGGCCGCGTGCCGGTCAACTGGGCCGTGCTGCATGGCGAGACCGAGACCGGCGCAACCCTGCACGCGATGGAGGCCAAACCGGACGCCGGCGATATCGTCGCGCAGACCGCGGTGCCGATCCTGCCCGACGATACCGCGCAGCAGGTGTTCGACAAGGTGACCGTGGCGGCCGAGCAGACGCTGTGGCAGGTATTGCCGGCGATGCTGGCCGGCAACACGCCGCGCCGACCCAATGTGCTCGCCGAAGGCAGCTACTTCTCGGGGCGCCGTCCCGAGGACGGCCGCATCGACTGGCGGCAGCCGGCCGCCGCGGTCTACAACCTGATCCGCGCGGTCGCGCCGCCCTATCCCGGCGCCTTCACCGAACTGAAGGGCCGCCGCCTGGTGGTCGAACGCGCGCGCCGTCCCTTGCCGGCCGAGATGCCGGCCGCGCAGGCGCTCGCCGGACTCGCCCCCGGGCTGCATGTGGTCGACGGCCGCATCGTCGGCCTGTGCGGCGACGGCGGCCTGGTGCTGATCCACACGCTGTCCGATGGCAACGCGCCGCTGTCGCCCGCCGCCCTCGCCGCGCTGCTGCAGTCTTCTCCTCAAGCCTGAAGTCTGGAAGTCCATGAAGAAAGTCCTGATCCTTGGCGTCAACGGTTTCATCGGCCACCACCTGACGCGACGCATCCTCGAAACCACGTCGTGGGAAGTCTATGGCATGGACATGTCGACGGCCCGCCTCGGCGAGCTGGTCAATCATCCACGCATGCATTTCTTCGAGGGCGACATCACCATCAACAAGGAATGGATCGAGTACAACATCCGCAAGTGCGACGTCGTGCTGCCGCTGGTGGCGATCGCCACGCCGGCGACCTACGTGCGGCAGCCGCTGCGGGTGTTCGAGCTGGACTTCGAGGCCAACCTGCCGATCGTCCGCGCGGCGGTCAAGTACCGCAAGCACCTGGTGTTTCCGTCGACCTCGGAGGTCTACGGCATGTGCGGCGACGAGGCCTTCGACCCCGAATCGTCGCCGCTGGTCTACGGGCCGATCAACAAGCCGCGCTGGATCTACGCCTGCTCCAAGCAGCTGATGGACCGCGTGATCCACGCCTACGGCATCGAGCAGGGCCTGAACTACACGCTGTTCCGGCCGTTCAACTGGATCGGACCGGGACTGGACTCGATCTTCGAATCGAAGGAAGGCAGTTCGCGCGTGGTCACGCAGTTCCTCGGCCATATCGTGCGCGGCGAGCCGATCCGGCTGGTCGACGGCGGCGCGCAGCAACGCGCCTTCGCCGATATCTCGGACGGCATCAGCGCGCTGATGCGGATCATCGAGAATCCCGGCTGCATCGCCAGCGGCAAGATCTTCAATATCGGCAACCCGGGCAACGTCCACTCGGTGCGCGAGCTCGCCGAGATGATGCTGCGGATGGCGGCCGACTATCCCGAGTACGCCGAAAGCGCGCGCCATAGCCGCATCCTGGAAACGTCGTCGGGCGAGTTCTACGGCAAGGGCTACCAGGACGTGCAGCACCGCGTGCCGAAGATCGACAACACGATGCAGGAGCTCGGCTGGCAGCCGACGGTGACGATGGCCGAATCGCTGCGGCGGATCTTCGAGGCCTATCGCGAGAAGGTGATCGAGGCCCGCACGCTGGTGGATTCGGGCAACTAGGCCGCCTGTGCCCGACTGCAAGCTCTTCAACAAGCGCTACAGCGAGCGCTACAACAAGCTCCATCACAAGCTCGACGACAATCCATGGCCATGATCGCCCTGAAGGTCGACGTCGACACGCTGCGCGGCACGCGCGAGGGCGTGCCGACGCTGATCGCCCTGCTGCGCGCCCACGAGGCCCGCGCGACCTTCCTGTTCAGCCTGGGCCCGGACCATACCGGCTGGGCGCTGCGGCGCGTGTTCCGGCCGGGCTTTCTGCAAAAGGTGTCGCGCACCTCGGTGGTATCGCACTACGGCCTGCGCACGCTGATGTATGGCGTGCTGCTGCCGGGCCCCGATATCGGCCTGCGCGCGGCCGACGCGATGCGCGCGGCGCGCGATGCCGGCCATGAATGCGGCATCCATACCTGGGATCACGTCTACTGGCAGGATCATGTGCGCACGCGCGATGCCGGGTGGACGCGCGCGCAGATGCGGCGCGCGTGGCAGCGCTTCGAAGCGGTGTTCGGGGAGCCACCGTCCACGCATGGCGCGGCCGGCTGGCAGATGAATGCGGAAGCGTTCCGGCAGCTCGACGATTGGGGCCTGCGCTATGCATCGGATGGGCGCGGCGCGGAGCCCTATGTGCCCGTGCTCGACGGCACGCCGTGCCGCCACGTGCAGCTGCCGACCACGCTGCCGACGCTGGACGAACTGATCGGCGCCGACGGCATCGACGAGGGCAACGTCCACGAGGCCCTGCTCTCGCGCACCGAAGACGGCCGCGACCATGTCTTCACGCTGCACGCGGAGCTGGAGGGCGGCAAGCTGGCGCCGGTGTTCGAACGCCTGCTGCAGGGATGGCGCCGGCAGGGGCATCGGCTGGCGCCGCTGGCGGCGCTGTATGAACAGCTCGATCGCACGCGGCTGCCGCATCTGCCGCTGGCCTGGGGCACGGTGCCCGGGCGCAGCGGCGAGCTGATCGTGCAGCGCTGAAGCGCGGGGGCCTCGCCGCCCGCGCCGGAAGCCTGCTTTCCTGGGGCCCGCGCCGGAAGCCTGCTTTCCTGGGGCCCGCGCCGGCAGCCTGCTTTCCTGGGGCCCGCGCTGGAAGCGCGGCTTTCCCTGGGGCCCACGCGAGGCGGCGGTTTTCCTGGGCCCCACCCCCGAGGCGGCGGTTTTCCCGCGGCCGGAAGCGCCGGCCCGGTGCCGACGCTCAGCGCAGGCGTCCCGCCAGCCGCAGCCCGTTGAATACCACCAGCAGGCTCGCTCCCATATCGGCGAACACGGCCATCCACATCGTGCCCAGCCCTGCCACGGTCAGCGCCAGGAATACCGCCTTGATGCCGAGCGCCAACGCGATGTTCTGCGTCAGCACCGTGCCGGTACGGCGCGACAGCCGGATAAAGGCCGGGATCTTGCGCAGGTCGTCGTCCATCAGCGCGACGTCGGCGGTCTCGATCGCGGTGTCGGTACCGGCCACGCCCATCGCGAAGCCGATGTCGGCGCGCGCCAGCGCCGGCGCATCGTTGATGCCGTCGCCGACCATGCCGACGCGGCCCTGCTTCGCACCCCGCTGTGCTGCCGTCTGCGCGGTCAGCGCCGCGACGGCCTCGGCCTTGTCCTGCGGCAGCTGATTGCCGCGCGCCTCGTCGATGCCGACCTCCGCCGCGATGGCC
This sequence comes from Cupriavidus sp. H18C1, assembly GCF_049311595.1. Classification (NCBI taxonomy): domain Bacteria; kingdom Pseudomonadati; phylum Pseudomonadota; class Betaproteobacteria; order Burkholderiales; family Burkholderiaceae; genus Cupriavidus; species Cupriavidus sp. H18C1. Next base: position 1,183,553 of record NZ_CP186009.1, on the reverse strand, counting down.
CGTGCCGTATGCGGGTTGTCGCCGGACAGCATCATGGTGCCGACGCCGAGCGCGTGCAGTTCCGCGATGGCGTCGCGGCTGCTTTGCTTGACGGTGTCGGCGACGGAAAACAGCGCCTGCACGCCGGCATTGCCCACGCGTTCGTTGGCCGGACCCGCGTTGGCCGCGCCTGCATTGGTCGCGCCAGCGTTGGCCGCGCCGTCGTTGGCCCCGGCCGCGTTCGCCTGGCCGCCGGCCAGCAGCACCACGGTGCGGCCCTGGCGTTCGATCGCCTCCAGCCGCGCCTCCAGTTCGTCCGAGCACAGCCCCATCTCGTGGATCAGCCGGTGGTTGCCGAGCCAATACCGCTGGCCATCGACCGTGCCGGTGACACCGAGCCCCGGCAGCGCCTCGAAGTCCTGCACCGCCAGCGTCTCGACGCCATCGCGCCGCGCCGCCGCGGCGACCGCACCCGAGACCGGATGGTCCGAACGCGCCGCCAGGCTGGCCGCAATCGCGCGGGCGTCCTCCGGCGCGCCGGGCAGCAGTGCGTAGTCGATCTGCTGCGGGCGGCCGTGCGTGAGGGTGCCGGTCTTGTCCAGCGCCAGCCAGCGCAGCGACTTGCCCTGCTCCAGATAGACGCCGCCCTTGATCAGGATGCCGTGGCGCGCGGCCGCGGCCAGCGCGCTGACGATGGTCACCGGCGTGGAAATCACCAGCGCGCAGGGGCAGGCGATCACCAGCAACACCAGCGCCTTGTAGATCCAGTCGAGCCAGGCGCCGCCGGCCAGCAGGGGCGGCAGCACGGCGACCAGCAGCGCGATCACGAAGATCGTCGGCGTATAGATGCGCGCGAAGCGGTCGACGAAGCGCTGCGTCGGCGCCCGGCTGGCCTGCGCGGCCTCGACCGCATGGATGATGCGCGCCAGCGTCGAATCGGAGGCCGGCGCGGTGACCTCGTATTCGAGCTCGCCGGTCTGGTTGATCGAGCCGGCGTACAGCAGATCGCCGGCCTGCTTGTCGACCGGCACGCTTTCGCCGGTGATCGGCGCCTGGTCCAGCGCGGACTGCCCGCGCAGCACCCGGCCGTCGAGCGCGACCCGCTCGCCCGGGCGCAGCCGCGCGACCGCACCCGGCGACACGCTGCCAGCGGGCACGGCCAGCCAGGCGCCGTCGGCCTGCAGCACGGTGGCCTGCTCGGGCGCCATTGCCATCAGGCCGCGGATGGCGTTGCGGGCGCGGTCCAGCGAGGCCGCCTCGATCCGCTCGGCCAGCGCGAACAGCACCATCACCATCGCCGCCTCGGGCCAATGGCCGATCAGCAGCGCGCCGGTCACCGCGATGCTCATCAGCGCATTGATGTTCAGATTGCGGTTGCGCAGCGCGATCCAGCCCTTGCGGTAGGTGCCGAGGCCGGCCACGGCGATCGCCACCAGCGCAAAGGCGGCGGGCAGCCAGGGCGTGGCCAACGAGAACCATTCGGCCAGCTCGGCGCCCAGCGCGGCGACGCCGCCCAGTGCCAGCGGCCACCACGGCGTGGCCGGCGCCGGCGCGGCCTGTGCCGTGGATGGCGAGGCGCCGCCTTCGACCGCCAAGGTCTCGGCCTGCATGCCGACGCTGGCGATCGCCGCGACCAGCGGCTGCTCCGAATCGAGGGTGTGATGCACGGTGAGGATCCGTTGCATCAGATTGAATTGCAATCCCGCCACGCCCGGCATGCCGCCCAGCTTGCCGCGCAGCAGCGCCTCCTCGGTCGGGCAGTCCATCGCCTCGATGCGGAAGCGTGCGGTGCGGGTGCCGGCCGGCGCGGCGGTTTCGCTCGGCGGGAACGGCATCGCGACGGCGCCGCAGGCGCTGCCGCAGCAGGAAGAAGTCGGGGTTGGAGGGGTGGCCGGCGCGGCGTGGCAGCAGTCGGCGTGGCGACGATTGCTGGCGCCGTCATGATCGTGCTCGTGGCCATGCACGTGATCGGGCCCGTGATCGTGGGCGTGACCGTGATCGTGGGCGTGGTCATGATCGTGGGCGTGGTCATGATCGTGGGCGTGATTGTCGCCCCGGGCGTGGCCACGGGCGCCGGCATCCTGCGGCGCGGGCTGGCTGCAACAGTCTGCTTTCGCGTCGCAGCAGGACGAGGAAGGCGTGGAGGATGGGTCTTCCGGCGAGAGTCTGGCCATCGAAGGTTCCGTGGGCTGTGGCATGGGTGGCATTGAATAGCCTGTAGCCGCTACAGGGTCAAGCCACCCTACCTCCGGCGCGGTCAATTCCTCAAGTCCGTGCCTTTATGCCGCCGCCCGATGCCGCCCGACGATGCCGCGCCCTGAGGCCATCCCGATGCCGGCCACATCCCGATGCCGCGCCTTGATGCCGCGCCCTGAAGCGGCGTTCCGATGCCGTGCCTTGATGCCGCACCCTGTGGCCACAGCTCCTCGCCCGCATTCCTCCGATGCAATGCCGTCGGCTCAATGCGTGACGTTGACCATCCAGCTCAGCCCGAAGCGGTCCTGCAGCATGCCGAAGCCCTCCGACCAGAAGGTCTTCTGCATCGGCATCATCACGCGGCCGCCCTCGGACAGCGCGTCGAACCACTGCCGCGCCTGGTCCAGCGAGGGCGCGACGATCGACAGGCTGAAGCCGGCGAAGGGCTCGGGCGGCGCGCCCGGCATGCCGTCGGAGGCCATGATCTCGCTCTGCCCGACCGTCACGCTGGCATGCATGATCTTGTCCTCCCAGCCGGCCGGCAGCGGCGGCTGGCCGTCGCCGGCTTCGCCTTCCTCGGCCGGCATCTCCTTGAACCGCATCATCATGCTGACCTTGGCGCCGAGCACCTTGCCGTAGAACGCCAGCGCCTCCTCGCAGCGCCCGCCGAAATAGAGATAAGGCTGTATCTGCATGTCCGTCTCCTGGGTCGATCGTGTCGATGAATGGATGGCGGCGCCGGGCCGTCGCGCCGGCGCCGCGGGCCCGCGGCCGTACCGCAAGGCGCAGTCATTATGCGCCGCGGGGGCGCTCCAACCCGCTGCCTTGCAGCTTTGTCATGTTGCCGTCAGGGTCGTGTCCGTGGAGCTGCGGGTACAATGCGGCCTGACTGTCAGCGTGGCCTGCGCGGTGCCTGCGCGGTGCCTGCGAGGTGCCCTGCGAGGTGCCCTGCGAGGTGCCTGCGAGGTGCCTGCGAGGTGCGTGCTAAGCGTCTGCCACGCACCACCTTCGACACGGTCCTTCCCGTTTTTTCACCTGTCCGCCACTCGCCGATCCGCTCGTGAACCGTCTGCCGCAACGCCTCCTGCTGTCTCTCGCCATGCTCGCCCTGCCCCTGCCGGGAATCGCCGGCACGGCGAAGCCGACGTGCGGCGCGGTGCAGGCCACCGCGGCCACGCCGCTGATGAGCCGGCACGCGGCGCTGAAGCTGCAGGCCGAAGCGGAACTGCTGGGGCGCGACCAGGCTGGCTGCATGGGCGCGGACAAGGAGCGGGACACGGAAGACGATGGCGCCGGCGGCCATGCCGCCGACGGCGAAGACCGCCACGCGTGGCATTCCGGCGCCGCGGCCATGTGCCCCATCGCCGCGGTGCTGCCGGGGCTCGAGCTGAGCCAGTATCGCCATATGCCGCCGCGCTCGCCGCTGGGCACGCTGGCGGGCGCCACGCCCGACGCGCTGTTCCTGTCCAGCCCGGCACGCTGCTGAGGGGGCGCGGACCCCGCGGACCTCTCGGCCCATCGGCTCACTGGCCTCGGACCTCCCGGACCTCCCGGACCTCTCGGACCTCTCGGACCTGTCGGCCCATCGGCTCACTGGCCTCGGACCTTTCGGACCCCGCGGACCTCTCGGACCTCCCGGACCTCGGCGCCCGGTCGGCGGGGCCTTCCGGTCCTCTGCAGGCTCGATTCAGCTGACGCGATAGAACTCTGGCGTCTGGCCCGCGTTGACGGCGCGCTGCAGCCAGTCGGGCATCTCGCCGGTGCCATCCCAGCACTGACCCAATGCATTGCGATAGAGGACGCCGGCAGCCTGCGGCGGCGCGGATTCGTTCGCGCTGGAAGCCTTGGCCGTGGAGGCCGTGGAGCCCGTGGCGGCTGCGGAAGCCGTGGAGGCCGTGGCGGCTGTGGAAGCCGGGGCAGCCGTGGTGGCTGTGGTGGCTGTGGAGGCGGTAGGAGCCGCGGCAAATGCGGCTGGGCTTGCCGACGTTGGCGGATCGGCGGACGCTGGGCTCGATGCCGTCGCGTCCGCCGCGGCGGCGCGGCCCCGTCTGGCCCGGCTGGCGCCGGAGAAACATCCGGCCGCGACCAGATCGTCCAGCGACAGGCCGTAGCGATCCATCTGCGCGCGCACCCAGGCGGCCGCGGCTAGTCGGGCTTCATCGAACTCGGACATGGCGTTTTCGTGCACGCTGCCGACCCGAGGCGGCCGACAGGCTAGGAGGACAACAGAAGGACCCGGCGGTGCCGGTCGAACATCGCGATTCTACAGGCTCGGCGCCGATACGCCCCGCCGCCGCCGCAAAACCTTGAATTGCGCCACGCCTTCGCGCTAAGGTCGAGCCTCTCTTTCGCCGCAAGCCAGGACCGCTCCGTGTTTTCGCCGTTCCCCTTCCTCCTTCCGCGCCGCTGCCTTGCCGCGCGCGCCAGGAGCGCCCGCCCGTGAATATCATCGTCGACGTACTGATCCTGCTCGGCGCGCTGCTGGCCATCGTCGCGGTGGTGCAGGTCGCCGCGGCGAGGCTGCGGCTGCCCGAATCGACGCTGCTGTCGGCGATCGGCATCGCGATCGGCGCCGGCTACGTGGCCATCGACGCCACGCTGCCCGAGTTCGCCGAACACTTCCTGCATCCGCTGATCGACCCTTCGCTGCCGCCGGAAGCCTATCTGTGGATCTTCCTGCCGCCGCTGCTGTTCCATGCGGCGCTGACCGCCGATGTCCGCAGCATGCTGCCGGACGCCGCGCCGATCCTGCTGCTGGCGGTGGTGGCGGTGGTGGTTGCCACCGGCGTGATCGGCGTGGTGACCGCGGCGGCCAGCGGCATGAACCTGGTGGTCTGCCTGCTGCTCGGCGCGGTGGTGGCGACCACCGACCCCGCCGCGGTGATCGCGATCTTTCGCGATGTCGGCGCGCCGGCCCGGTTGATCCGGCTGGTCGAGGGCGAGAGCCTGCTGAACGATGCCGCCGCGATCGCGCTGGTCGGCGTGCTGATCGCGATGCTGACCGGCCACGGTGCCGAGGCCACGCTTGCTGCCGGCCTGACCGAGCTGGCCTGGGCCTTCGGCGGCGGCATGGTATGCGGGCTGATCGCCGGCCGCCTGCTCGCCGAACTGCTGCCGGCGCTCGCCGGCCTTGCGGTGGCCGAGGCCGCGCTGACGCTGGCGCTGCCCTATCCGCTCTATCTGCTGGCCGAGCAGCTGCTGCATGTGTCCGGCGTGGTCGCGGTGGTCTGCGCCGGGCTGACGCTCGGCGCGCTCGGTCCGACCCGGCTGAACCCGCCGAACTGGCGGCACCTGCGCATGATCTGGGAGCAGTTCGCCGGCATCGCGGGCGCGGTGGTCTTCCTGCTGGCCGCGGTGCGGGTGCCGGCACTGCTGCAGGGCGTCACGCCGCATCACGGCTGGCTGCTGCTGGCGCTGGTCGCGGCCGCGCTGCTGGCGCGGCTGGCGACGCTGTTCGGGCTGCTGCCGGTATTGACCTGGCTGCGCCTGTCCGCCCCGATCGATTCGGCGTACAAGCTGGCGATCGCCTGGGGCGGGCTGCGCGGCGCGGTCACGCTGGTGCTGGCGCTGGGCATCGCCGAGAACCGCGCGCTGCCGCTCGAGACGCGCCATTTCGTCGCGATCCTGGCGACCGGCTTCGTGCTGGTCAGCCTGCTGGTCAACGGCACCACGCTGCGCTGGCTGATCCGCCGGCTCGAACTGGACACGCTGTCGCCGCAGGAACTGGCGCTGCAGCGCCAGGCGATCCGGCTGTCGACCGAGGAAGTCGAAAGCGCGCTGGATCGCCTGGCCGAAAGCTTCGGCCTGCCGCCGTCGGCCGCGCGCGAGGTCGCCGCGCACTACCGGCGCGATATCGAACTGGGCTCGGCCGATTTCGACTTCGACAGCGCGCTGTCCGAGCGGGCGCGGCTGTCGATCGGCCTGGTCACGCTGGCCACGCGCGAGAGCGAGCTGATTCCCGAGTACGGCAACGGCGTGGTGTCGGTGGCCAATCTCGACGCGATGATGCGCAACACCGCGCAGATGATCGACGCCGCGCGCGAACAGGGCCGCATCGGCTACAACCGCGCCGCACGCCACATCCTCGACTACCAGAAGAGCTTTCGCATCGCGCTGTTCCTGCACCGGCGCCTGTCGATCGACAGGCCGCTGGCGCGCGTGCTGGCCGACCGCTTCGAGCTGATGATCGTGCGCCAGACCGTGCTGCAGCGGCTGCGGCAATACAACCGCGCGATGCTGTCGCCGGTGTTCGGCGCGCGCATGGCAGCCGTGCTCGACGGCGTGCTCGAGGACCGCTTCCACGCCGCCGAGCAGGCGCTGCAGGAAATGCGCGAGGAATTCGGCAGCTACACCGTCGCGCTGGAAAAACGGATGCTGATGCTGTTCGCGCTGCGCAAGGGCCAGCACGAACTGCAGGCGATGCGCGAGGAGAACGTGATCTCGCGCGAGGCCTACAACCAGATCGCGCGGGCGATACGGCAGGCATGGGAGGCCAACCTGGCGCGGCCGCCGTTGCGCGGCAGCTTCGGCGACGGCGCACGCACGCGGCCGCCACCCGCCAAGGTGCCCGCGCCCCGCGCGCCGGGCGAGGTTGCGCCGGCCGATTTCGATGGGGGCGATGCCGGGGCTTCGAGCGTGGACGGCCGGTAGCTGCCCCCGGGGCGGACCAACGCGCCCCGGCTACTCATGACCCTGGCGCGCCGCGCATCTCCCGATCCGGCGCCCCACCCCAACGCGCGGCACAGCGCGTCTCACCGATCTTTCCCTTCCATATTCGATAACCACACGGAGTAGCAGTCATGCGTGTCGCATTCCTCGGCCTCGGCGTCATGGGCTTCCATATGGCGGGCCATCTGGCCGCCAAGGGGCATCAGGTCACGGTCTACAACCGCACCGCGAGCAAGGCCCAGGCCTGGGTCGAGCGCTTCGGCGGCCAGTCGGCGGCCACGCCCGCGCTGGCCGCGCGCGATGCCGAGCTGGTCTGCAGCTGCGTCGGCAACGACGACGACCTGCGCGCGGTACTGACCGGTGCCGACGGCGCCTTCGACGCCGCGCCGGCCGGCTGCATCTTCGTCGACCACACCACCGCCAGCGCCAACGTGGCGCGCGAACTGTACGAGCAGGCCAACGCGCGCGGCCTGCATTTCCTCGATGCGCCGGTGTCCGGCGGCGAGTCCGGCGCGCAGAACGGCGTGCTGACGGTCATGTGCGGCGGCGACGAGGCGGTGTTCGCGCGCGCCGAGCCGGTAATCTCCGCCTTCGCCCGCGCGGTCACGCGGATCGGCGGCCCGGGCGCCGGGCAGCTCGCCAAGATGGTCAACCAGATCGCGATCGCCGGCCTGCTCGAAGGGCTGTCCGAGGCGATCGCCTTCGGCCAGCGCGCGGGGCTCGACATGCCGCTGGTGCTGTCGGTGATCAGCAAGGGCGCCGCCGGCTCGTGGCAGCTGGAGAACCGCGGACCGACCATGGTCGAAGGCAAGTTCGACTTCGGTTTCGCGGTCGACTGGATGCGCAAGGACCTGGGCCTGTGCCTGGACGAGGCCCGCCGCAACGGTGCCACGCTGCCGGTCACCGCGCTGGTCGACCAGTTCTACGCCGAGCTGCAGCGCGACGGAGGCGGCCGCGACGATACCTCGTCGCTGATCCGGCGCCTGCGCCGATAGCCATCGGCCCGGAATCGGCGCGCGGGACCGTGGTGCCGGCGCGATCGCGCGTGGTGCCGAGGCGATCGCGCATCGTCCGCGCATCGTCCGCGCGTCGTCCGCGCGTCGTCCGATTCCTACATGGCTTTCAGCGCCGGACCGGGTGGGAGGCCGTGGGCGCGGGTCTATCGTTGAAGCAACCGGGAGCGGACCCCGAGGCGCCGGACGGCGCCAAGGGGTGGCACGGTACTCAAGACCAACGAACAAACCCGCCAGGCTAGCCCTCGGCAAAGGAGCCTCCCATGACTCTAGGCACCATTCTCCTGATCGTGCTGATCATCCTGCTGATCGGCGCGCTGCCTTCGTGGCCCTACAGCAGCGGCTGGGGCTACTGGCCCAGCGGCGGGCTTGGCCTGATCCTGCTGATCGTGATCGCGCTGGTCGTCATGGGCAGGTTGTAGCGCGTTGCGGCCCAGGCCGCAGCGGTACCGGTAGGCCTGCCCGCCGCCTTGTTTGGGGACAGGGGGCGACGGGCAGGTGAAAAGGCGGTCGAGAGACCGCCTTTTCTTTGTTTGCGCCGTCGATGCGGGCCGTATCGAGGGGCATGGGTCGGTCGGCGTGGGTCGGCATGGAAGACGCCGTTGCTGCCTCTACTCTGCCCATGCCCTCGCCCGCTCGGGAGAGGAAACTCCCGGCGAGAATCGGCCCGCTCAGGCCGCGGGCTTCGTCCCCGCGCTGCCGCGTTCGCCCAGGCGCCGCAGCGCCAGCATCGGCAGCCGCAGCAGGAAGCCGACCACCAGCCGGATATGCATCGAGGTCAGCAGGATGTTGTCGCGCACATAGTGGAAGTGCGACACCCCGCCCTCGTCCTCGCGGAAATAGCGCACCGGGGTATCGATGTTGATCGGCCGCACGCCGCGCCAGCACAGCCGGATCGCGACCTCGGGATCGAAGTCCATGCGCCGCATCCAGCGGTTGCCCCGCATCACCGCGCACAGCGGCGCGATCGGATAGACGCGGAAACCGTACAGCGAATCGCCGATGCCGGCCCACAGCGTCTCGAGGTCGGCGAAGACATTGCTCAGGCGCCGTCCGTAGACGCGGGCGCGCGGCGCGCTCTCGTCGAACACCGGCTTGCCCAGCACCATCGCATCCGGGTTGCGGCGCGACAGCTCCAGCATCTTGCCGATCATCGCGGCGGGGTGCTGGCCATCGGAATCCATCGTCAGCGCGTGCGTGTAGCCCTCGGCGGCGGCCTGTTCCAGCCCGTGCAGCACGGCGGCGCCCTTGCCGCGGTTCTTCGGCAGCACCAGCACGCGCAGGCCGGGATCGGCCTCGGCCTGCTGCTGCAGCCATTCGGTGCTGCCGTCGGTGCTGCCGTCGACGACGACCCAGACCGGGTTCCATTGGGCTCGCGCCTCGCGCACGACCTCGCGCACCTTGGGGCCGGGGTTGTAGCTCGGGATGATCACCAGATGCGTGGTCGAACGTTCGGTCATGCGGCCGTGCTCCATCAATGTGTTGTCCCTGGCCGGCGTGGCGCGCTTGGCGTCCGCCGGCCCTTGCCTGCGCACTGCTCTCTTCTCCTCGACGTTTGTGCCGTACGGTTGGTTCCTTGCTTCGTCCCGCTTCGTTACTCTGCGTCCGTTTGGCCTAGCCGGTCGCCATGCCGCCGTTGATCGACAGCACCTGCCCGGTGACATAGCCGGCGGCCTCGGAGACCAGATAGGCCACCATCGCCGCCACCTCTTCCGGCTGGCCGGCCCGGCCCATCGGCACCAGCTCGCGGATCCGCTCGGGCGGGAAGGCCGGCTGCGCCATCGGCGAATCGACGATGCCCGGCGCCACCGCGTTGACCGTGACGCCGCGCGAGGCCATCTCGATCGCCAGCGAGCGCGTGGCCGCAATCACGCCCGCCTTGGCTGCAGCATAGTTCACCTGACCGCGATTGCCGATCAGGCCTGCCACCGATGCGATATTGACGATGCGTCCCCAGCGCGTGCGCATCATCGGCATCAGCAGGGGCTGGGTCACGTTGAAGAAGCCGTGCAGCGAGACGTCGATGACGCGGCGCCATTGCTCGCGCGTCATGCCCGCCATCGGCGCGTCGTCGTGGATGCCGGCGTTGTTGACCAGCACCTGCACCGGGCCCTCGGCGAGGATGCGCTGCAGCGCCTGCTCGGTGGCATCGGCATCGGTCACGTCGAAGGCGATCGCCTCGGCGTCGCCGCCGGCGGCGCGGATGCGTTCGGCCACCTGCCGGGCCTCGTCCAGGCGCCGGTTGGCATGGACCCAGACGCGGCAGCCGCCGGCGGCGAGGGTCTGGCAGATGGCCTGTCCGAGCGCGCCGCTGCCGCCGGTGACCAGCGCCAGCTTGTGGGCGGGTGCAGGCGCCGCCCGGGGCGTCCTGGGCGTGGGAGGCATCAGCGGGTACGGTTGGCGGCGGTGTAGGCCGCCAGGCTGCCCAGCGTGGCAAAGATGGTCTTGTTGTCCGGATTGTCCGAACGCAGCTCGAATCCGTACTTCTTGGAGATCAGGAGTGCAATTTCCAGCACGTCGATCGAATCGAGGCCGAAGCCTTCGCCATACAGCGGCGTATCGGCCGTGACCTGGTCCAGCGTCAGCTCGGTAATGTCCAGTTCGCCGAGAATCATCCGGGCCAGTTCGATTTCGAGATCGGTCATTGTCGCTAAATGTAAGTTATGTCGTCGCGGCGGCCGCCCGGGCCGGGCCCGGGGCCGCGCAAAGCCGTGGGGCATCTGCGGCACCGCCTTCGGGCGCAATGCTACCAAGCCCTCCGGGTTCGCTCCACACGGGTGAAATTTGGTAACAACCTCGCCGCCACGGCGAGAAACGGAACCCCCACACTTCGGGTCTTCCAGCCATAGTCCCCAAAAGATCGATGACCGGATCGCTTCGCCGCCGGACCGGGAGTGCAGTCTCCGCCCTCCCCCGGAAGCCAGGCCGAAGTCCCGACCGCGCCGCCATGCCAGTGTCCCGCATTCCGCGCCGATCGCGCCCACAGAATTCCAGCGCCCGCCCTGGCGGCGGCGCCGAGGCGAACCCGTCCGCCGGGACTCTGCCGCTGATCGCGCATACCCGCGGCGACCAGATCGTCGCGTACCGGGACGGCGCCCCGGTCACCGTGGCGCGCTTCCTCGCCGACGTCCGCGACCTGGCCGCCCGACTGCCGGCCGGCCGCCACGTCTTCAATATGTGCGCGGACCGCTACCTCTTCACCGTCGGCCTGTGCGCCAGCCTGCTGGCCGACAAGATCAGCCTGCTGCCCCCGGCGCACACCCCGGAAATGGTCCGGGAACTGGCCACGTTCGCGCCGGACACCTTCTGCCTGTACGACGGCGCCGGCTGCCAATGCAGCGCCGCCGACGCCAGCGGCGCCGGTCTGCCCGGCTTGCGCGTGACCTTGCGGAATCCGTACGACGACACGCACGAGGGCAAGCACGGGCCCATCTACGAGGACCCGCACGAGGATCGATCCGGCGACGCCATCGCCGTGACGATCCCCCGGATCCCGGCCGACCGCACGCTCGCCTATCTGTTCACCTCCGGCTCGACCGGCCTGCCGATGCCGCATCGCAAGAGCTGGGGCGCGATGGTGCGCAACGCCCGCGCGGCGGCGGCCCGGCTGGGCATCGATGCGCTGGCCGGCGCGACGCTGGTCGGCACCGTGCCGGCGCAGCACATGTACGGGCTCGAATGCACCGTGATGCTGGCCCTGCACGGCGGCGTGGCGCTGAGCGCGGCGCACCCCTTCTATCCCTACGATGTCGCCGCCGCGCTGGCCGCGGTGCCGGCGCCGCGCGTGCTGGTGGCCTCGCCGGTGCATCTGCGCACGCTGCAGCTGTCGCCGGTCGAGTTGCCGGCGCTGGCGCGGCTGCTGTCCGCGACCGCGCCGCTGGCGCCGCGGCTGGCGCGCGATATCGAGGCGCGCACCGGCGCGCCGCTGCTGGAGATCTACGGCAGCACCGAGACCGGCCATATCGCCACACGCCGCACCGCGCACGATGCCGCCTGGCAGCTGCTGCCCGGCCTGGCGCTGCGGCTCAAGCGCCTGCACGGCGCCGAAGCCGCGACCGTTCCGGCGGACGACGAGGGCAACGAGGGCAACGATGGCAACGACAGCGACGACGGTCCGGTCTGGCTGGCGAGCGGCGCCCATCTGCCCCAGCCGGTGCCGCTGAACGATGCGATCGAGTTGCTCGACGCCCATCGCTTCCTGCTGCACGGCCGCAAGGCGGACCTGATCAAGATCGCCGGCAAGCGCACCTCGCTGGCCTATCTGAACCATCACCTCAACGCGATCCCGGGCGTGATCGACGGCGTCTTCCATATGCCGCGCGGCGAGCCCGCGGGCGGGCTGGGCAAGGAGGCGCGCCTGACCGCGCTGGTGGTCGCGCCGGGCGTGAGCGCGGCCGATATCGTGCAGGCGCTGCGCGCGCGCATCGATCCGGTCTTCCTGCCGCGGCGCGTGTTCTTCGTCGACAGCCTGCCGCGCAACGCCACCGGCAAGCTGCCGCGCGACCTGCTCGAGCCGCTGGTGGCGCGGCTGCAGGGCGGCCAGGCGGCTCGCCACGACGATCGCGCGCCCACCACCGTGCTGGGACCGGCATGAACAGCGCGGGCGTCTTCACCATCGAGGCCGGTCATCCGGCGCTGCCGGGGCACTTTCCCGGCCGGCCGATCGTGCCGGGCGTCGTGCTGCTAGACCATGCGGTGGTGCGCATCGCCGCGGCGCTCGGGCTTCCACCGCAGCCGGCTCGCCTGGCCTCGGTCAAATTCCTCGCAACGGTGGTGCCGAACGAGCCGGTGACGGTGCGCTATGCCAGCGTGAGCCAGGGTCAAGGGGATGACCGAGCCGACGACGGAGCACGCGACGGAGCCGGCGATCGAGCGAACGGCAGCGCCGACCGCAAGGCCGGCCACAAAGCCGGTCACCAAGCCGGTCACCAAGCCGGCCACCAAGCCGGCCACCAAGCCGACCACACGGTCCGCTTCGAGCTGGAGGGCCCGGGCCGCACCGTCGCGAGCGGCGTGCTGACGCTGCCGGGCCACGCCGGCCCGACCGACGCGGCCGTATGACGGCACCGGACAAGAGCCACGCGGCGCCGGCCGACGACTGGAGCAGCCAACCCGAGCGCAGCCATCTGCGCCTGCTGCGCGCGATGCGCTGGCTGTCGCTGCGCCTGGGCCGGCGCGCCAGCCGCCCGCTGCTGTGGCCGGTGGTGGCGATCTATCTGCTGATCTCGCCGGGCGCGCGCCGCACCTCGCGGCAGTACCTGTCGCGCGCGCTCGGCCGTCCGGCCGGCCTCGCCGACGTGATGCGGCAGGGCTTCGCCTTCGCGTCGACGATCCATGACCGCGTCTATCTGCTGAACGGCCGGCTGGACCTGTTCGATATCCGCGTCCATGGCGAGGCGCTCATGCAGCAGGCGATCGCGCGCGGCGACGGCGTCTTCCTGTTCGGCGCCCACCTCGGCAGCTTCGAGGCGGTGCGCGCGGTCGGCCTGCGCTATCCGGCGCTGCGGCTGGCGGTGATGATGTACCAGGACAATGCGAGCCGCCTCAACGACGTGCTGGCGGCGATCAATCCCGCGGTGCGGCAGGACGTGGTCCCGCTGGGCCGGCTCGACGCGATGCTGCGGGCGCGCGACTATCTGGAGCGCGGCTACCTGCTCGGCCTGCTGGCCGACCGCACGCTGGCCCGGCTCGCCACCGATCCGCCGCGGCAGTGCGAATTCCTCGGCGCGCCGGCGCCCTTCGCCACCGGGCCGCTGCGGATGGCGGCGATGCTGCGCCGGCCGGTGCTGTTCATGACGGGCCTGTATCGCGGCGGGAACCGCTACGACATCCACTTCGACACGATCGCCGACTTCTCGGCGACGCCGGCCGCCGAGCGCGAGGCCGCCATCGACGCCGCGCTGCGTCGCTACGTCGCGCTGCTCGAGCAGCGTTGCCGCGCGGCGCCGTACAACTGGTTCAACTTCTACGATTTCTGGCAGGCGCCGGCGCGCACGCCTGCCGACGCATGATGTCGATGACCCGGATTTTCGAAGGCCTTCGCTTGCCTGCCCCCGCTCCTTCCCCTCGCTTTTTCCCCCGCTCGTGCCCCTTCGTTTCGGCGCGGCGTGCTGCCTGGCGCTGGCCTGCCAGTTGCCGCTGGCCGGCGCGGTGGCGGCGGCTTCTACGGCGGCTTCTACGACGGCAACTACGACGGCGTCCACCGCGGTATCCACGAAGGCGCCCCCCGTCCGCGCCGACGCGGCCTGGAGCGTGGACCGGCTGATGGCGACGCTGGCGCGGCAGCCGGCCGGCAGCGCGCGCTTCGTCGAGAAGAAGTACATGGCGATGCTGGAGCGCCCGCTGGAATCGAGCGGCGAGCTGCGCTTCGTCGCGCCCGACCGCCTCGAGAAGCGCACGCTGGCGCCCAAGCCGGAAACGCTGCTGGTGCAGGGCGACATGCTGACGGTCGAGCGGGCGGGCCGCAAGACCACCATTCCGCTCGGCAACCATCCCGAACTCGCCGGCTTTATCGAGAGCCTGCGCGGCACGCTGGCCGGCAACCGGCAGGCGCTGGAGCAGTACTACCGGCTCGCGCTGGAAGGCACCGCCAAACGGTGGACGCTGACGCTGACGCCGTCCGACAGCCGCATGGCCGCGGCGATTGCCGCCATCCGCATCGATGGCGCCGGCGAGCGGCTCGAGCGCGTCGAGATCCGCCAGGCCGACGGCGACCGCTCGGTGATGACGATCGTGCCAACCGGCGGGCAATGAGCGCGGCCGGCCAACGCCTGCACCGAAGGACCCTGCCGGCGCGACTGGCGGTCGCGATCTGGGTGGCGTTCGTGCTGGCCTGCGCGGCCATCGCCGCGCGCACCACCTTCACCGCCGACCTGTCGGCCTTCCTCCCGCGCGCGCCCACCGCCGAACAGCAACTGCTGGTCGATCAGCTGCGCGATGGGCTGGTGTCGCGGCTGCTGCTGATCGGCATCGAAGGCGGCGGCAGGTATGAGGGCACGCAGGACGGCAGGCATGACAACACCCAGGACGCCGCGCAGGACGTCGCCCGGCGCGCGGCGCTGTCCAGGGCCCTGGCCGGCAAGCTGCGCGGCGATCCCCGCTTTGCCGCGATCGACAACGGCGAGCCGGTCAACCGCGAGCGCGACCAGCGCTATCTGTACGCGCACCGCTATCTGCTGAGCCCCGCCGTCACGCCCGAGCGCTTCACCGAGGCGGGCCTGCGCGCCGCCATCGGCGACACCATCGATCTGCTCGGCTCGTCGGCCGGGCTGATGATCAAGCCGCTGCTGCCGCGCGATCCGACCGGCGAGGTGGCGACGCTGCTGGCCGATCTCGATCCGAGCCACGGCGCGGCAATGCGCGACGGCGCCTGGGCCTCGCGCGACGGCCGCCGCGCGGTGCTGCTGGCGCAGACCGCCGCGCCCGGCTCGGACCTGGACGCGCAGGCGCAGGCGCTGGCGGCGATCCGCTCGGCCTTTGCGGCGGCGGTGTCCGAGGCCGGCGCCAAGGAAGGCGAATTCCGTCTGGTGATGTCCGGCCCGGGCGCGATCGGCGTGCAGACGCGCGACACCATCCGCGCCGAGGTCGAGCGGCTGTCGACCATCGGCGTGGCGGTGATCGTCGCGCTGCTGTGGTTCGTCTACCGCTCCCCCGACCGCGCTCGCGCTCGGGCTGGTGCCGGTGCTGTCCGGCGTGCTGGCCGGCATCGGCGCGGTCAGCCTGGGCTTCGGCATGGTCCACGGCCTGACGCTCGGGTTCGGCACCACGCTGATCGGCGAGTCGGTCGACTATGCGATCTACCTGTTCGCGCAGACCGCGCAGGACCGGGATGACGATGCGCCGGCTGAAGCCGGCACCGCTGCCGCTACCGCTGGCGCGGCTGTGGGTGCGGGTGCCGGCGCTACCACTACCGCTACCGCTATCACTACCGCTGCCGCTCTCGCTACCGCTGCAGCTGGCGCCAGTGTTACGACTACCGCCGCCAGCGCTGCCACCACCGCCGCGGGCGCGCGCGAACGCTGGACGCGCGCCTTCTGGCCCACGGTGCGCCTGGGCGTGCTGACCTCGATCTGCGGCTTTGCCTCGCTGCTGCTGTCGGGCTTCCCGGGGCTGGCGCAGCTCGGGCTGTTCTCGATCGCGGGCCTGGCCGCCGCGGC
Organism: Cupriavidus sp. H18C1; assembly: GCF_049311595.1. NCBI lineage: Bacteria > Pseudomonadati > Pseudomonadota > Betaproteobacteria > Burkholderiales > Burkholderiaceae > Cupriavidus > Cupriavidus sp. H18C1. The sequence continues at coordinate 1,167,541 of NZ_CP186009.1, read as the reverse complement.
GCTGGTCACGCGCTTCGTGCTGCCGCAGCTGATTCCGGCGCGCTGGCGCATGCGCGACCTGCGCCCGCTCGGCAACCGGCTGGCCCGCATCGCGGCCCATGCGCCGCGGCTGCGCTGGCCGGCGCTCGCCGTGGTGCTCGGCGCCGTGCTCCTGCTGGTCTGGCTCGTCGCCGTGCAGCGCACGCCGTTGTGGAGCCAGGAACTGACGTCGCTGAGCCCGGTGCCGGCCGACACGCAGGCGCTCGATACCCAATTGCGCGCCGATCTCGGCGCCCCGGACGTGCGCTACCTGGTCACCGTGTCCGCGGCCAGCGAACAGGCGGCGCTGCAGGGCGCCGAGCGGGTCGGCGCGCAATTGGCGCCGCTGGTCGCGCAGGGCGTGATCGGCGGCTTCGACAGTCCGGCGCGCTTCCTGCCGAGCGAGGCCACGCAGCGCGCGCGGCAGGCCGCGCTGCCGCCGCGCGACGAACTGGCCGGACGGCTGCAGGCGGCGGTGGCGGAACTGCCGGTCAAGCCGGCGCTGTTCGCGCCCTTCCTCGACGAGGTCGCGCGCGTACGCGAGATGCCGCCGCTGACGCGGGCCGATCTGCGCGGCACGTCGATGGCGCTGGCGGTCGATGCGCTGCTGACCGAGCACGGCGGCCGCTGGACCGCGACGCTGCCGCTGCGCGCCGCGGCTCAGGCCAATGCCCCCGCCAGTGCCGGCCCCAATGCCGACGCACGTGCCGGCACCAAAGCCGATGCTGGTGCTGGTGCTGGTGCTGGTGCTGGTGCCGGGGCTCATGCCGATGCCAATGCCGGCGCATCGTCAGCGGCAAGCCAGGGCCCGGCCGCGCTGCCGGTACCCGCGGCGATCCGCGCCGCGATCGCCAGGGCGGGCGTCGCCGATGCGCTGTTCGTCGACCTGAAGGGCGAATCGGACCGGCTCTACGCGGGCTATCTGCGCGAGGCACTGCGGCTGTCGCTGGGCGGGGCCGCCGCCATCGCGATCCTGCTGCTGGTGGCGCTGCGTTCGCCGCGCCGCGTGCTGGCCACGCTGCTGCCGCTGGCCGCCGCCGCGCTGGTCGTGATCGCCGCGCTGGCGCTGGCCGGCAAGACGCTGTCGCTGCTGCATCTGGTCGGCATGCTGCTGCTGGTCGCGGTGGGCTCGAACTACGCGCTGTTCTTCAACGGCGCGGCCGGGACGGCAGGGGCGGACGAACCCGCAGGTAACATGCCCGGCGCAAGCGAGCCCAAAGCGAATGAGGTCCGAACGAATGAGACCCGAGGGAACCAGACCCTGGCGAACGACACCCGAGCGAACGAAGGAGCGAACGAAAGAGCGAACGAAGCTGGAGCGAACGAAACCGGGACGAACCAGCCCGGAGCGAGCGAGCCCGCTGCGATCGCGCCCCGCACCCTGGTCTCGCTGCTGCTGGCCAACCTGACCACGGTGGCGGCCTTCGGTCTGCTAGGCTTATCACATCTGCCGCTGTTGCAGGCCTTCGGCCAGACGGTCGGTCCGGGCGCGGTGCTGGCGCTGCTGTTCTCTGCGGTGTTCGCGCCGGCGGCCATGCTGGGTGCCTCGCCCCGTCCGACCGCGGCCGGTCACGATCAGGAGGCAAGACCATGACGCGCATGCGCAATTCCTATCCCGGGCCGCAATCGAGCGCCGCGCCGGGCACGGTCCGCAGCTGGCGGCCGTCGGCGCTGATCGGCGGCGCGGCCGCCGTCCATCTGGGCGCGGTGGCCGCGGTGCTGGCCCAGCCGGCGACGCTGCCCTGGGCTGCCGGCTCGGTGGTCGCGGCCAATCTGCTGCTGGCCGGCGCCGGGCTGTGGCCGCGCAGCACGCTGCTGGGCCCGAACCTGCTGCGGCTGCCGCCCAGCGCCGGCCACAGCATCGCGCTGACCTTCGACGACGGCCCCAATCCAGAGGTCACGCCGGCCGTGCTCGACCTGCTCGATGCGCACGGCGCCCGCGCCACCTTCTTCTGCATCGGCGAGCGCGCGCTGCGCCATCCCGACCTGGTGGCCGACATCGTGCGCCGCGGGCATGCGATCGAGAACCATACCCAGCACCACTGGCTGCACTTCTCGACCTTCGGCCCGGGCCGCATCACGCGCGAGGTCGGCGAAGCGCAGCGTTTGCTGACCGAACTGACCGGGCAGGTACCGCGCTTCTTCCGCGCGCCCGCCGGCCTGCGCAATCCGCTGCTGGAGCCGGCGCTGTGCCGGCATGGGCTGCGGCTCGCCAGCTGGACGCGGCGCGGCTTCGATACCTTCCGCGGCGGCGACCCCGACAAGGTCGAGGCGCGGCTGCTGAAGGACCTGGCGGCGCGCGACATCCTGCTGATGCATGACGGCAACCCGGGCACCGACCGCGCCGGCACGCCGATGATCCTGGTGGTGCTGCCGCGCGTGCTGCGCGCCATCGACGAGGCGGGGCTGCGCTACGTGACGCTGCGCGAGGCGGTGCCGGCATGACGCGGTGGACCGATGCCGCGGGCCCCGCCGGCGAGGCGCTGATCGCGCGGGCCAGCGCCCGCTACCGCGCCGCCGACCCGTTCGCCGTGCATTTCGCCCGCTTCAAGCTGCGCAACGATCCGGTCTTCGCGATCGCGCTGGCGCAGGGCCTGATCCCCGACGGCGCACGCATTCTCGATATCGGCTGCGGCCAGGGCCTGCTGGCCAGCTGGCTGCTGGCGGCCCGGCAATGCCATCCCGACAGCTGGCCGCAGGGCTGGCCGGCGCCGCCGGTGCCGCGCTCCTATCTCGGCATCGAGCTGACGCCGGCCGACGCCGAGCGCGCCCGCGCCGCGCTGGCCGAGCCGGGCCCGTGGCCGGCGGAAATCCGCCAGGCCGATGCCCGCGCCGCGGTGGCCGAGGTCGCCGCGGCCTGCGATCTGGTGGTGCTGCTCGACGTGCTGCATTACATCGACCGCCCCGCGCAGGAGGCGCTGCTGCGCGACGCGCTGCGCTGCCTGGCGCCCGGGGGCCGGTTGCTGATGCGCGTCGGCGACGCCAGCGCGGGCTGGCGGGCCCGCTACAGCCGCGCGGTCGATCGCGTGGTGCAGTGGCTGCGCGCCGGCCGTACCAGCCCGCTGACCTGCCGGCCCGCCGACGAATGGCGCGCGCTGCTGCGCGGCATGGGCATGACGCTGCGCGAGGTGCCGCTGCCGCGCGATGCGCATGGCGCCAATGTGCTGATGGTCGGCACGCTCGATGCGGTCGATGCGGTCGCTGGGGTCGCTGGGGTCGCTGGGGTCGCTGGGGTCGATGCAGTCGATGCGGTCGGTGCCGTCGGTGCGGCCGATGCGCTCGATGCTTCGGACGCGCCCAAGGGGCAGGCCGTGCGAGCCATGCAGGCCGCGCAGGCCGAGCCCGGCGCCGCGTCCCGAGAGGCGGCGGCACGCTCCTCGGCCACGACCTCCGCCGCGGCCTCCACCACCGCCTCCACCGGCGAGATGGAGCCGCTTTGATACAATCGCGCCGCCCATCGGTGCCCGACACCGACCGCAACGCCGGCAACCCCGGCCGCCCCCGCAATATCGGCGACGCGCCGCAACGTGCCGCCTCGCATCCCGATCGTCCGCTGTCCCCCGCCCGTGTCCGCCCTGCAGTTGTCCCATTTCACCGTCACCAGTTGCCTGGGCCATGGCCTGGCCGCGACCTCCGCCGCCTTGCGCGCGCAGCGCAGCGGACTCGCGCCCTGCCGCTTCGGCGACGTGCGGCTGCGCACCCATGTCGGCGAAGTCGCCGGCGTCGACGACGCCCCGCTGCCGGCCGAATTCGCCAGCTTCGACTGCCGCAACAACCGGCTGGCGCGGCTGGCGCTCGAACAGGACGGCTTCGCCCAACGCGTGCGCGAGGCCATCGCGCGATATGGCGCCCACCGTATCGGCGTGTTTTTCGGCACCAGCACCGGCGGCATCCTCGAGACCGAGCAGGCCTACCGGCGTCGCGATCCCGCGACCGGCGCGCTGCCGCCCGACTTCGAGTACGCGCACCGGCACAGCCCGTTCTCGCTGCCGGCCTTCGTGCGCGCATACCTGGGCGTGACGGGTCCCGCGGCGGCGATCTCGTCGGCCTGCTCGTCGGGCGCCAAGGTGTTCGCCTCGGCGCGCCGGATGATCGAGGCCGGGCTGATCGACGCGGCGCTGGTGGGCGGCGTCGATTCGCTGTGCCACACCACGCTGTACGGTTTCCATTCGCTGGAGCTGGTGTCGGCCGAGCCCTGCCGGCCCTACGACGCGCGGCGCAACGGCATCTCGATTGGCGAAGGCGGCGCGTTCGGCTTGCTTGAACGGTTGCCCGAATCTTTGGCCGAATCCCTGCCCGAATCACTGCCAGGCTCCGGCGCGCCGGCGCTGCCGGGCGATACGGTGCTGCTGTGCGGCGTCGGCGAATCGAGCGACGCCCACCACATGTCGAGCCCGCATCCGCAGGGACTCGGCGCGCGGCTGGCGATGGAGCAGGCGCTGGCCGACGCCGGACTGACGCCGGCCGACATCGACTACATCAATCTGCATGGCACCGCGACGCCGAGCAACGACGCCGCCGAGGGCAAGGCCGTGCTCGCGCTGTTCGGCACGACGCCGTGCAGCTCCACCAAGGGCGCGACCGGCCATACGCTGGGCGCGGCCGGCGCGATCGAGGCGGTGATCAGCGCGCTGGCGCTGCGCGAGGGCTGGCTGCCGGGCGGGAATGCCGATACCGAGCTCGATCCCGCGCTGCCGGTGGGCTATCTGCTGCGCACCGGGACGGCCGATGCCGGCCATCGCCCCCGCTACGCGCTGAGCAATGCCTTCGGCTTCGGCGGCTCCAATTGCAGCCTGCTGTTTGGCCGGGCCGACGCGCATTTGCAAGGCAGGCGGTCATGACGGCGCCGGTATTCGTCGAAGGGATCGGCCTGCTCGGTCCCGGAATTCCGGGCTGGCAGCAAGGAGCTGCGGTGCTGCGCGGGGAGACTCCCTATTTGCACGCCGCCACCGCGTTGCCCCCCGCCGGAAGGGCTGCCGTCGGCCGAGCGCCGGCGCACCGGCCCCGCGGTCAAGCTCGCGCTGGCGGTGGGCCGGCAGGCGATCGCCGCCAGCGGACGCGACGCCACCACGCTGGCGACGGTGTTCAGCGCCTCGGGCGCGGACGGCCACAACTACCATGCGATCTGCGAATCGCTGGCCGGCGACGACCCCATGATCTCGCCGACCCGCTTCCACAACTCGGTGCACAACGCACCGGCCGGCTACTGGAGCATCGCGACCGGCGCGATGGCGCCGTCCAACGCGATGTGTGCGCACGACGGCAGCTTTGCCGCGGGCCTGCTCGATGCCTACAGCCAGGTGCTGGCGACCGGCGCGCCCTGCGTGCTGATCGCCTACGACACCGACTATCCCGAGCCGCTGCGCAGTGCGCGGCCGATTCCCGATGCCTTCGGGCTCGCGCTGGTGCTGACGGCCGAACCGGGTGTGGCAACGCTGGCGAGCCTGCGGCCATCGCTGGTGCTCGAGGGCGACGCGCCGACGCCGATGGCCGATGCCGCGCTGGAAGCGCTGCGCGCCGCCATCCCGGCCGCGCGCGCCCTGCCCTTGCTGCAGGCGCTGGCACGCGGCGACGAGGCCACGGCGGTGCTCGATTATCTGGACCCGCTGCGGCTGCGCGTCGAGGTCGCGCCATGGCGGTGAACGACGTGAACGACGCCAACGACACCAACGGCGCACACGAGGTCGGCGCGTCGCCCGCGGCCATGCCGCCCGGCACGCCGGTCGGGCGCGACTGGATCGCCGCGCATATCCCGCATCGCGGCGCGATGTGCCTGCTCGACGAGGTGATCGACTGGGATGCGCAGCGCATCCGCTGCGAGGCGCGCAACCACACGTCGCCGGATCATCCGTTGCGTGCCGAAGGCAGGCTGGCCGCGCTGTGCGGCATCGAATATGCGGCGCAGGCGATGGCCGTGCATGGCGCACTGCTGCGCACCGGCGCCGCGGCCACGCCGAGCCTTGGCTATCTGGCCAGCGTGCGCAAGGTCGAGATCTTCGTCGGGCGGCTCGATACCGTGGCGGTGCCGCTGACGATCGAGGCCGAACGCATCGGCGGCGACGATCGCCAGGTGCTCTACGAATTCGCGCTGCGCGCCGGCGGCGCCGTGCTGCTGACGGGCCGCGCGGCGGTGGTGCTGGACGCCACGCCGGCCGCTTAGGTCGCGCACGGCACGGTACGTGCGCCTGGGTCCGGCGCGGTACGGTACGGCCGGTTGAGCAGCGGTACGGTCCGGCCCTCGCCGGCCCGGTCCCCTGCGCGACGGTCCGGCCCCGGCTTGGGTGGCGTGGCTTCGGCGGTCCGGGCCCGGCTTGCGCGGCGTTGGTGCGCGACAGCCCGGGCCCGGCTCGCGTGGCATTGCTGCGCGGCGGTCCGGGCCCGGCTCGTGTGGCGTTGCTGCGCGAGGGCGATCAGCCCTCGATCTTCGGTGCCGGCAGCACCTCGCCGCTGACCTCGCCGAAGCCGATGCGATAGCCATCGCCCTGGCACCAGCCGCGCATCACCACTTCATCGCCGTCCTGCAGGAAGCCGCGCTCCACGCCGCCGGCGAGCTTCAGCGGCTCGTTGCCGTTGCGGGTCAGTTCCAGCAGGCTGCCGTACGAGTCCGGCGTGGTGCCGCTGATCGTGCCCGAACCCATCAGGTCGCCGACGCGCACATTGCAGCCCGACACCGTGTGGTGGGCCAGCTGCTGCGCCATCGTCCAGTACATCGCGCGGAAGTTGGTGCGGCTGATCGGCTCGGCGCGCTCGGCGCCCTGCGGCCGCAGCGCGACCTCGAGCTCGATGTCGTAGGCGTTGCGCGCCGACTGGCGCAGATACGGCAGCGGCTCGGGCGATTGCTCGGGGTTGTCGCGGCGGAACGGCTCCAGCGCTTCCATCGTGACGACCCACGGCGAGATCGAGGTGCCGAAGGTCTTGGCATTGAACGGCCCCAGCGGCACGTATTCCCACTGCTGGATATCGCGCGCGCTCCAGTCGTTGAGCAGCACCATGCCGAACAGATAGTCGTCGGCCTGGTCCACGCGCACCGGCTCGCCCAGCGCCGAGTCCTTGCCGACGATGAAGCCCATCTCCAGTTCGTAGTCGAGCTTGCGGCAGGCGCCGAAGATCGGGCGCGCCTCGTTCGGCAGCTTGATCTGGCCGTTGGGACGGCGGATCGGCGTGCCGCTGACCACCACCGAGCTGGCGCGGCCGTTGTAGCCGATCGGGATTTCCAGCCAGTTCGGCAGCAGCGCGTTGTCCGGGTCGCGGAACATGCGGCCGACGTTGGTCGCGTGCTCCTTCGACGAGTAGAAGTCGGTGTAGCCGGGAATCTCGACCGGCAGATGCAGGCGGGCGCCGGCCATCGGCACCACCGCGCGCTCGCGCAGCGCGGCATCGTCGCGCAGCGTCGGCGTGTCGGCCGCCAGCAGCTGGGCGATGCGCTGGCGCGTCTCGCGCCAGACCGGGCGGCCCAGCGCGATGAAGCGGTTCAGCACCGGTGCGGCGAAGGTACCGCGGGCCGCGGCCGGCAGCAGGCCGGCTTCGTCCAGCACCGACAGGTCGACGATGCGGTCGCCGATCGCGACGCCGACGCGCGGCGCCTGCGAGCCGTGCGAGAACACGCCGTAGGGCAGGTTCTGCAGCGGGAAATGGGTGGCGGCGTCATTGGCCGATTCGATCCAGCTGCGGGAGGATTGGGCTTGGGTCATGGATGGAATGCGTTGGATAGGGTCTGTGTTCGGGGTTCGGTGCCTTGCGGTACGTCCGGTACGTCGCGGTACGTTGCTCGATGGCCGGCGCGCGCGCCATCAGCGCACGTTCGGGTTGAAATGCTTCTTCAGCCCTTGCCAGCAGTGCTGGTAGTCGGATTGCAGCGCGGCCGATTCGGCGGCGTAACGCGTGGGCCGGATCACCGTCGGCGTCTCGAACATGAAGGCCATCGTGTCGGCAATGCGATGCGGCTTGGTGGTGTCCGCCTCGGTCGCGCGCGCAAAGGTCTCCGCATCGGGGCCGTGGCCGCTCATGCAGTTGTGCAGGCTCGCGCCGCCCGGGGCAAACCCTTCGGCCTTGGCGTCGTAGACGCCTTCGATCAGGCCCATGAACTCGCTGGCGATATTGCGGTGGAACCAAGGCGGGCGGAACGAGTGCTCCATCGCCAGCCAGCGCGGGCCGAAGATCACGAAGTCGATGTTGTCGACGCCCTCGGTGTCGGACGGGCTGTGCAGCACCAGGAAGATCGACGGGTCCGGATGGTCGAAGCTGATCGAGCCGATCGTGTTGAAGCGGCGCAGATCGTATTTGTACGGCGCGTAGTTGCCATGCCAGGCCACCACGTCCAGCGGCGAATGGTCGATCTTCGCGCGCCACAGATTGCCCTGGAACTTGGCCACCAGCTCGAAATCGCCCTCGACGTCCTCGTACCAGGCCACCGGCGTCTGGAAGTCGCGCGGATTGGCCAGGCCGTTCGAGCCGATCACGCCAAGGTCCGGCAGCTTCAGCAGCGCGCCGTAGTTTTCGCAGATATAGCCGCGCGCCTCGCCGTCGAGCAGCTCGACGCGGAAGCGCACGCCGCGCGGCACCACCACGATCTCCTGCGGCTCGACCTCGAGCACGCCCAGTTCGGTGGCCAGGCGCAGCCGGGCCTGCTGCGGCACGATCAGCATCTCGCCGTCGGCGTTGTAGAAGAAGCGGCCCTGCATCGAGCGGTTGGCCAGGTACAGGTGGATGCCGCAGCCGACCATCGCCTCGGGGCCGCCGTTGCCGCCCATCGTGACGATGCCGTCGACGAAGTCGGTGGGCGCGTCCGGCATCGGCAGCGGGCTCCAGCGCATCTGGTTCGGCGACGGCGCGACGTCGTCGAAGCGGCTGACGATGCGCGATTGCTCGATCCTGACGAAGGACTCGTGCATCGCCGCCGGGCGGATGCGGTACAGCCACGAGCGGCGGTTGTGCGCGCGCGGCGCCGTGAAGGCGGTGCCCGACAGCTGCTCGGCGTACAGGCCGTACGGCGCGCGCTGCGGCGAATTCTGTCCGACCGGCAGCGCGCCCGGCAGGGCCTCGGTGGCGAACTCGTTGGCGAAGCCGGACTGGTAGCGCAGCGCGCCGGCGTCTGTGTCTTGGCGTAGTGCTTGGGTCATGGTGGTCCTGACAGAGGTTCTGAAAAGGTTCTTGGAAGGTTCTCGGAGAAGGATGGGCTTGGGTGATCGGCTTACGCCGGCACCGGAATCGGCACGGCGGCGTCCGCTTGCGGGTCGGGGACCGCCGGCGGCACCGCGGCGCGCGCGAGCGCCATCGCCTGGCGCAGCACCGCGGTGTCGCCGATATGGTTGGCCAGCAGCAGGATCAGCTGCGCGTTGGCGGCCTGGCTTTGCGCATCGTTCAGGTCGCGATGCATCTCGAGCAGCGACTCGTAGACGTCGTCCGGCTGCGCGAGATTGGGTTCGGTGACGAGCTGCGCGGCCGGCGACTGCGGCTGGGCCGGCGCCGCGCGCCACTGCACGTCCATCATGCCGAGCGCGCGGCGCAGCGCGGTCAGCAGCGCGTCGTGCTCGACCTGGCGCCAGCGTGCGCAGACATGCTGGTCCGGGCGCAGCAGATAGCAGGTGCCGGGCTGGCCGTCGTAGCGGCGCGCGGCCAGGCCGTCGATGTCTTCGAGGACCACTGCGCCGCGCGGCAGAATCGGCTTTTGCGTCGGCTTTTGCGTCGGCTTTTGCGTCGGCGTCGGCGTCGGCGTTGACGTTGACGTTGACGTTGGCGTTGGCGGGGCCATGAGCGTTGGCGAGGACGTTGCGGAGCACGTTGGCGTGGGCTGCGTCGATGGCGTCGGCGGCATCACGCAGACCACCTTGACCGGCACCGGCGCGGCGCTCAGTTGTTCCAGCGCCGCGCACGCCGCCGGCGACAGGCCCCGAGCGTCGGCGAACACCAGCGCGGTGAAGTCGCTGCCGAGATGGGGGAGCAGCCAGGCCTCGCCCTGCGCCTCGTTTCCCTGCCTTTCCGTGCCCTGCCCTTCCTCGCCCATGACGCGCACCGGCGCATCGGCGCAGACCGCACCGGGCACCATAGCGCCGCCGAACGCCGCCGTATCCGGCGTGTTCAGCGGCGACGGCGTCAGCACGGTCGGCGTCGACAGCCGGCCGCTGTTGACCAGCTGGCGCGCGAACGGATGCTGGCGCGCGAGCCGCAGCACCGCGTCGCGCAACACGCGGCTGATGGCGCTCTTCGGCGTGATGAAATCGGTCGAGCGCGTCGAATGCAGGATGTTCTCGTCGGCCGCGTATTCGCGCTCGCTGGCATAGGTGTCGAGCAGCGCGTCCGGCGCCAGACCGGCCAGCACCAGCCGAAGCTTCCACGCCAGGTTCTCCGCGTCCTGCACGCCGCTGTTGGCGCCGCGCGCGCCGAACGGCGAAACGCGATGCGCGGCGTCGCCGGCGAACAGCACGCGGCCGTGGCGGAAGCGCTCCATGCGCTGGCACGAGAAGGTGTAGACGCTGACCCATTCGAGCTCGAACTGCGCGTCCGGCCCGAGCAGCGCGCGCAGGCGCGGCAGCACGCGCTCGGGCTGGCGCTCCTGTTCGGGATCGGCGTCCCAGCCCAGCTGGAAATCGATGCGCCAGATATTGTCGGGCTGCCGGTGCAGCAGCACCGACTGGTTGAGGTTGAACGGCGGATCGAACCAGAACCAGCGTTCGGCCGGGAAGCCGGCGGCCATCCGCACATCGGCGATCAGGAAGCGGTCACGGAAGGTCCGGCCCCGGCTCTGCAGCCCCATCAGCTGGCGCACGGGACTGCGCGCGCCGTCCGCCACCACCACATAGCGCGCCGCCATCGTGTAGTCGCCCTCGGGCGTCGACACCGTCAGCACGACGCGATCGGCCTCCTGCCGCAGGCCGCTGACGCGATGGCGCCAGCGCAGTTCGAGACCGGGCAGTTCGCCCGCGCGATCGACGAGATAGCCCTCGACGTAGTACTGCTGAAGGTTGATGAAGGCGGGACGATGATGGCCGCTCTCGGGCAGCAGATCGAAGCTGTAGACCTGCTCCTGATCGAAGAACACGCGGCCGACGTGCCAGCGCACGCCCTTGTCGACCAGCCGCTCGCCGCAGCCGAGGCGATCGAAAATCTCCAGCGTGCGCTTGGCGAAGCAGATCGCGCGCGAACCGCTGGCCAGCGTGCAGTCGTCATCGAGCAGCACCACGGGCACCTGCTGCTGGGCCAGGTCGATCGCGGTGGCGAGGCCGACCGGGCCGGCGCCGATCACGACCACCGGCCGCAGCGCCGGCTGCAGGCCAGATTGCGCATCTGATTGCACATCCGATTGCACATCCGATCGCGCATCCGATTGCGCGCCCGTTTGCACGTCCTGCTGCACGTCCTGCCGCACGTCGTGCCGCACGCCCAGCTGCTGCTCGGCGCAGCGCCGGTAAGCGAAGGTGCGGGCCGCATAGTCGGCAGGACCCGTGCCCCGATCCTGGGCTGGGTCCTTGGCCACCGGGTCCCTGGCCGCATCCTTGGCCGCTTCGTTCTCGCTTGCCTGAGCTGGGGTTTCCATATCGTCTCCATCCCGCCGCCGCGCCCGCTGTCCCGCGGACTGCGGCGGCCAGCATGCCGCCGGGTTCAGTCCTGCAGCGCCGCCCACATTTCCTTGTCGCGCTCGGCGGTCCAGATGCGCGGATGCTTGATGCCGCTCGCCTCGTCATAGGCGCGCGCCACGTCGAACGGCAGGCAGTGCTCGTAAATGAAGACGTGGCCGAACTTCGGATCCATCGCCGCGCGCACATGCGCCATCGCGCCCTTCAGGTCGAGCTTCTGCGCCACCGCCTCGCGGCCGCGCTGCAGCAGCGTGCTGACGAAATCGCGCGTGTAGGCAAGGCCCTTGTCGACCTGCTCGGGCGTGGTCAGCGCGGGACCGCGTCCCGGCACCAGCGCCTGCGGCTGCAGCGCGCGCAGTGCGTCCAGCGTGGCCGGCCACTCCTCGAGCTGCGCGTCGCCGCAATAGCAGGCCGCGTCGTACTCGACCAGGTCGCCGGAGAACAGGATCTTCTGCGACGGAATCCACACCACGGTATCGCCCTTGGTGTGGCCGGGCCCCAGATGCAGGATCCTGACCTCGAGCTTGCCGAGGAACAGCGTCAGTTCGCGCTCGAACACCAGGTTCGGCCAGGTCAGGCCAGGCACGGTCTCGACGCCGGCGAACAGCCGCGGGAAACGCTCGATCTCGGACTTCATGTCCGCCTCGCCGCGCTCGACGATCATTTCGTAGGTGCCGCGGCTGGCGATCACGTTCTGCGCGCCTTCGCTGAAATAGGCCGACGCGCCCAGCACGCGCACCGCGTGGTAGTGCGACAGCACCACGTGCTTGATCGGCTTGTCGGTGACCGTGCGGATGCGCGCGATCAGGTCCTGCGCCATCGCGGGCGTCGCGGTGGTGTCGACGATCAGCACGCTGTCGTCGCCGATCACCACGCCCGAATTCGGGTCGCCCTCGGCGGTATAGGCGTAGGCGTTGTCGGACAACCTGGTGAAGGTGACCTGCTTCGCTTCGAGATCGGCTTGCGACGCAAAGGCTTTGGACATGGGGCTTGTCTCCGTTCTGCTGTGCTGTCTGGGGCTGTGGTCCGGCGCTTGTCGGCGCGCATTTCCCAGCATAGGCCGCATGGCGCGGCGTCAGGCCCGGCCGGCCGATGAATTACGTATTGTGAAACGAATTTACCGAATCGTAATCAGCGACACGAAAGGTGTCAATCCGGATCCGGCCGAAAAGCCGGCAGCGGTGTAGAGGAAGGCGACGGGAAAAGACGTGAAGGGCCCGCGGCGGCACGGCGATGTGCGCACGGCGGCTTGTGCCGGGCCGGAGAACCGGAAGCGCGGGAGAAACGGCCGGAGAAGGGGAACGCGGAAGTGCTACCGGACAAACGCGCCCGGACGAAGGCGCCTGGACGAACGCGCCCGGTCACGCCGGATGCGGTGGGAGGCCGCGCAGCGCCGAACCAGCGGCCGGACGAACGCCGGCCGCAAGGGGAAGATGACAGGATCAGACCGGCTTCTGGCCTTCGCCCTGCGGGGTGCCCATGCCACCCGCGTCGGACGTGCCGCCGCCCGAGGAGGCGGACGAAGCCGAGGACGCCGATGCGCCGCCCGCCGGACCGGCCATCGAGGCGGCGGTCACGCCGCCGTTGCGGCTGGCGATAAAGGCGTTGACGTCCTGCGCCAGATGCTGGGGGGCAAGCACCACCTCCAGACCGAGCGCCTCGCAGGCGGCCAGGAAGGTAGACATACGCGGATCGGCCTGGCCCGACTCCGCGCGCAGATACGCCTCCCGGGAGATCCCGGCCTTGCGGGCGACGTCCTCCTGCTTGAGCTTGCGCGCTCGGCGCAATGCCCGCAGTTGCCGGAACGGTTCGCTAGCGCCTCGTGGCACGGCTGTACTGTTCATATCGGTCTCCAGTCACCAAAAAAGAAAGTGCGCGGACGTGCATTCGAGTATAGAGCACACGTCGCGTTCCGTATGTAATCAGGGAAACACTTTTTACAGAATTCACGGTTTGTGCCGGTTGGCTTTCCTCCAGCCCTGCCGTCGCGATATCGGGCCCTTTGAAGTGCCCGTGCTTCCACAATAGCGAATAGGGCTCGTTAGCGCCAAGTTCGGTTTGACAGACCGACCGGTCGTGCTATTCTTCCGAGCATGCAAAAAGGCCATCTGACGCGCAGCGCCATCATCGCTCAGGCATTCGATACCGCGACCCGGATCGGATTCGAGCAGCTGTCGCTCGCCGAACTGGCCGCCAGCACGGACATGTCCAAGAGCGGCCTGTACGCGCACTTCAAGTCGAAGGAGGCCTTGCAGCAGGCAGTGCTGGAACTGGCGATCGAGCGCTTCACGGCGATGGTGGTGCAGCCCGCGCTGCGCCAGCCGCGCGGCATACCGCGCCTGCGCGCGCTGTTCGAAGGGCAGCTCGAATGGATCGGCAGCACCGACTCCGGCGGACGCTGCCTGTTCATGGCGCTGGGGCAGGAATATCGCGACCGGCCCGGCGTGATCCGCGACATGCTGGTCCGTGCGCTGAAGGACTGGAACGGCATCGTGGTCCGCGTGGCGGCGGACGCCATCCAGGACGGCAGCCTCGGCGCGGACGAGGAACCGCGCCAGATTGCCTTCGAGATGGCCGGCATCGTGATGGCCTTCCAGCAATCGCTGAAGATGCTTGGGCGCGCGGATGCGCAGGCGATGGCGCGCCGCGCCTTCCAATCGCTGGTCACGCGTGGCAAACGCGCGGCTGCGTAGGCGCGCATAGGCGCCGTAAGCCGCGCAAGTTGCATACGCCGCCAGCGCCGAACGTTTGCGCTGGTCCCCGAGGCAACGTTTTTCCTCGGCACTGTTTTCGCCGATAAATAGCACGACCGGTCGGTCTTATCCGGGCCCGAGAGAAGCACGAGGGGGCCGCGCAACGAGGTCGACGGGTTGGGGATGGAACCGCAAACGGAGTGAATATCGTGACACAGGCCCTGTCTCCCCCGCCGCCCCGGCCAAGCCGCGCCGGGCCAGATCGCCGCGCGGCTGGCGCAGGCCGGCCTGGCATGGCGGCGCCTGCGCTGGCAGACCGCGTCGGCGCTGTTTCCCGAGCAGACCGCGCGCGCCTTCGAACGGCAGTGGTTCGGCGTGCCGGAGACGAGCGTCGATGCCGCCGGGCAGGCCTTCCTCGCCGGGGCGCGCGCCGATTGGGCGTTGGTCACCGGCGGCGGGGCGACGCGCCGCGTGCGCGTCTACCGCTGGCACGGCGAGGGCCCGGCGGTGCTGCTGGCGCATGGCTGGGGCGGCAATGCCGCGCACTGGCAGGCGCTGGTGCCCGCGCTGCTCGCCGCCGGCCATCGCGTGGTCGCCTTCGACGCGCTGTCGCACGGTGCCTCCGATGCCGGCGCGCTGGGCCCCGGCCAAAGTTCGCTGATCGAGATGTCGCGCGCGCTGCTGGCGGCCGCGTGGCACGCCGGGCCGATCCATGCGGTGGTCGCGCATTCGCTCGGTTCGGCCGCGGCGGCGCTGGCGCTGCGCGAAGGGCTGCCCGCCGCTGCCGCGGTGCTGATCGGCCCGCCCGCCGACATGCGCCACGCCTCCGCCACGCTGGCCTGGCAGCTCGGCGTCGCGCCCGCGGTGCTGGCGCGCGTGCAGCGCAACAGCGAACAATGGCTCGGCATGCCATGGGGCGCGTTCAACGTGCCCGATATCGGCCGCTGCAGGTCGGTGCCGCCGACGCTGGTCGTCCACGATCGCCACGACAAGGAGGTGCGCTGGGAGGACGGCGCCGCGATCGCCGGCTCCTGGCCCGGTGCCACGCTGCTGACCACCGAGGGCCTGGGCCATCGGCGCATCCTGCGCGATGCCGGCGTGATCGAACAGGTCGTCGCCTTCCTCGCGCAGCGCCTGTCGTCCCGCGGCGCGCCGGCTGCCGCGGTACTGCCGCAGCATGCCGAGCGGACGGTACGTTCCGCGGTACCGGCGGCAGATCTCGGCATGGTCCGGTAAATCTTACCGGCCGGCCCGGCGGCCCTTCGGCCCTTCCCTTCCCCGCGTGTCGCCAGACCCGCGCAGCCACCGCCGCGATGCGGGATGGCCCACCGCCGCGCGCCTCGGCATACGGCTTGCTCCCATGCGCTCTGCCCGCAACCGGTTCGCGGACTTGCGCCGCGCCGACGCTGATGGAGGGAGCCGGCATGACGACGCTCACGCTGTTACCGTGCGATGCGGCGACCGTATTGTGCGATGTCGCCGCGATCGACGCCCTGCATCTGGCCGCCCTGGCGATGCCGGGATGGCCCGCGGTGCCGTCGCTGCCCGCCCGCCATCCGCTGCTGGCCCACGTCCTCGACAATCACCGCTGCAACGCGCTGCTGTGGGAGCAGGAAGACCAGGCGCGCCGCACCGACGTGCCCGACAGCGCGATCGTCGCCAACAAGCGCGCCATCGATCGCTACAACCAGCAGCGCAACGATGCCATCGAGGCGATGGACGCCGCCATCCTCGAAGCCCTCGCGGCCGAGCGCATTGCGCCCGCGGCCGATGCCTGGGTCAACAGCGAGACCGCCGGCTCGCTGATCGACCGCATGTCGATCGGCACGCTGAAGGTCCACCACATGGCGCTGCAGGCCGAACGCGGCGACGCCGACGAGGCGCACCGGCAGCGCTGCGCGGCCAGGCTCGCGGCGCTTCGCGAGCAACGCGATCACCTCGGCCGCTGCCTGCGCCAGATGTGGTCCGGCATGCTGGCCGGCCGCTGCACCTATCGGGCGCACCGTCAATTCAAGATGTACAACGATCCCGCGCTGAATCCCTTCCTGTACGGCACCGCCGCGCCGTCCGATGCCGCGGGCCGCGCGCGGGAGGCGCGCGGGAAGCGCGCGGGAAGCGTAATGCCGGCAGCCTCCCATGACGACCGGCGCCGCTGACCAGCACGCCGCAGCCATCGTCCCCGGCGTGCGCCGCATCGCGGTGCTGCGCGCCAACGCGGTCGGCGACTACGTGCTGACGCTGCCCGCGCTGGAGGCGCTGAAGGCCGCCTATCCCGCAGCGACACTGACCCTGCTGGGCAAACGCTGGCATGCGCAATTTCTCGATGGCAGGCCGGGACCGGTCGACGAGGTGGTCTGCCTGCCCGCGGTGCCCGGCCTGACGGCACCGGCCGATACGCCCTTGGCGACCGGCGATTCCGGCGATTCCGGCGACGAAGAGCTGCGCGATTTCCTTGCGCAAATGCGGCAGCGCCAATTCGACCTGGCGTTGCAGCTGCACGGCGGCGGCCAGTACAGCAATCCGCTCGTGCGCGCGCTCGGCGCCAGGGTGACGGCGGGATTCCGTGCACCGGGCGCCAGCGCGCTCGATCGCAATTTCCCTTATCTCGTGCCCGACATCGACCTGCATCCGCGCGCCCTGCTGCTGCACGAATGCGTCGGACTGGTCGGCGCGCGCGCGGCCTCCGTCGAGCCGCGGCTGTCGCTGCGCGAGCGGGACCATGCGCAGTTGTCGCGCGCCTTGCCGGCCCTGCATCGGATCGCCGAACGCCTGGTGGTGCTGCAGCCGGGCGCGACCGACCCACGGCGCCGCTGGCATGCGGAGGGATTTGCCGAGGTCGGCGATGCGCTTGCCGAGCAGGGTGCGGTCGTCGCGATCAACGGCGATCCCGCCGAAGCAGAACTGGTGCATCGGGTCGCCGGCGCGATGCGGCATCGCGCGGTGGCGCTGCCGGGCACGCTGTCGCTCGGCGCGCTGTGCGCGCTGCTGGCGCGCGCCTGCCTGGTGGTGTCCAACGATACCGGGCCCGCCCATCTCGCACGCGCCCTCGGCATACCCACCGTCACGCTGTACTGGATCGGCAATCTGCCCAGCTATGGCCCGCTGTCGGCGCGATGGCATCGCGTCGCGGTGTCGTACCGGATCCATTGCCCGGTATGCGGCGCGCGCGTGTTTGACCGCCATTGCGGCCACGGCGCATCCCTGCTCGACGAGATCGCCGCCGACGCGGTGGTCGAACTCGCGTTGGCGGCGTATCGGGCCAGCGTCGAGCGAGAGAACGACCGCGTGCGTGGAGCCGATCCCCCTTACCCCCACGCGGGCCAGGATCTGCCCGCCCCCCATAGCTCGACTGCTCCGGCGGTGTGCCACCCAGCGTCACCCGGATCGCGCAGTACTTGAACTCCGGGATCTTGCCGAACGGATCGAGCGCCGAATTGGTCAGCTTGTTGATCGCCGCCTCGTAATAGCAGAACGGCACGAACACCGCGCCGCGCGGCGTGCCTTCGTCGGCGCGCGCATACAGCGCGACCTCGCCGCGGCGCGACGCCAGCGTGATGACGTCGCCGGGCTTGCCGCCCCACTGCGCCAGATCGAGCGGATGGACCAGCGCGGTCGGGTCGGGCTCGAGCGCGTCGAGCACCCCGGCCCTGCGCGTCATGCTGCCGGTGTGCCAGTGTTCGAGCTGGCGCCCGGTGATCAGCACGAACGGATAGTCCTGGTCCGGCCGCTCCGCCGCCGGCACGATATCGGCCGGCACGAAGCGCGCGCGTCCGGTCGGCGTGGGGAAGTCGTCGGTGAAGATCACCGGCTCGCCGGCATCGCCTTCGGCGCGGCATGGGTAGGTCACCGCGTGTTCGCGTTGCAGCCGCTCCCAGGTGATACCCGCGATGCTCGGCATCGCCAGCCGCATTTCGTCGAACACGTCCGCCACGTCGCCGTAGCGCCAGTCCAGGCCCAGTTGCGCAGCCATCTGCTGGATGATCCACAGGTCCTGGCGCGCCTGTCCCGGCGGATCGATCGCCTGCCGGCCCAGCTGCACGATGCGGTCGGTATTGGTGAAGGTGCCGGTCTTCTCGGGGAAGGCCGAGGCCGGCAGCACCACGTCGGCCAGATACGCGGTCTCGGTCAGGAAGATGTCCTGCACCACCAGATGATCGAGCGCGGCCAGCGCCTCGCGCGCATGCTGCGCATCGGGGTCGGACATCGCCGGGTTCTCGCCCATGATGTACATGCCGCGCACCTCGCCGCGCTCGATGGCCTGCATCACCTCGACCACCGTCAAACCCGGCTGGCGATCGAGCGGCGTGCCCCATAGCGCCTCGAATCGCGACGCGGCGTCGGCATCGTCGACGCGCCGGTAGTCCGGATACATCATCGGAATCAGCCCGGCGTCCGAGGCGCCTTGCACATTGTTCTGGCCGCGCAGCGGATGCAGGCCGGTGCCGGGCCGGCCGATCTGGCCGGTCATCAGCGCCAGCGCGATCAGGCAGCGCGCATTGTCGGTGCCGTGCACGTGCTGCGACACGCCCATGCCCCACAGGATCATCGCGCTGCCTGCGGTTGCATAGAGCCGCGCCACATGGCGGATCGTCTCGGCGTCGATGCCGCAGATCGGCGCCATCGCCTCCGGGCTGTAGGCGGCGACATTGCGTTCGAGCTCGTCGTAGCCGATCGTGCGGCTTTCGATGAAGTCGCGATCGACCAGCCCTTCGGTGACGATCACATGCATCATCGCGTTGAGCAGCGCGACGTCGGTATCCGGCTGGAACTGCAGGAAGCGATAGGCGAAGCGCGCCAGGTCCGAGCGGCGCGGATCGGCGACGATCAGCTTGGTGCCGTTGCGCACCGCGTTCTTGATCCAGCTGGCCGCGACCGGATGATTGACGGTCGGATTGGCGCCGATCAGGATCACGACCTCGGCCTTGCCGACATCGATCACCGGGTTGGACACCGCGCCCGAGCCGATCCCTTCGAGCAGTGCCGCCACCGACGACGCATGGCACAGCCGCGTGCAGTGGTCGACGTTGTTGCTGCCGAAGCCGGTCCGCACCAGCTTCTGAAACAGATAGGCCTCCTCGTTGCTGCCCTTGGCCGAGCCGAAGCCGGCCAGCGCGCGCTTGCCGTGGATATCGCGAATGCGAGCGAGACCGCCGCCGGCAAGCGCCAGCGCTTCCTCCCACGTCGCCTCGCGGAACACCTCCATCGCGCGCTCCGGGTCCATCACCGCATCGCCGCGCTTGGGCACGCCCTCGCGGCGCACCAGCGGCACCGTCAGCCGGTGCGGATGCGCGGCGTAGTCGAAACCGTAGCGGCCCTTGACGCAGAGCCGCGCATGATTGGCCGGGCCGTCGCGCCCTTCCACGTACTGGATGCGGTTGTTCTTGACGTGATAGGTCAGCTGGCAGCCGACGCCGCAGTACGGGCAGACCGATTGCACCTGCTTGTCGGGCACCGCCAGCGCGGCCGCGCGCGCCGGCATCAGCGCGCCGGTCGGGCAGGCCTGCACGCATTCGCCGCAGGCCACGCAGGTCGAGGCGCCCATCGGGTCGTCCATGTCGAACACGATCTTCGCGTCGGCGCCGCGCAGCGCGATGCCGATCACGTCGTTGGCCTGCTCGTCGCGGCAGGCGCGCAGGCAGCGCGTGCACTGGATGCAGGCATCGAGATTGACCGCGATGGCCGGATGCGACAGATCGGGCGCCACGGGTGCGCGCGGCGCGAAGCGCGGCTTGCCGATCTCGAGGCGCGCGGACCACTGGTCCAGCTCGCTGTCGCGCGTGTACGCGGTCTCGGGCATGTCCGACTGCAGCAGCTCGAGCACCATGCTCTGCGCCTTGCGCGCGCGCGGCGAATCGGTCTGCACCTTCATGCCGTTGGCCGGCTGCCGGCAGCACGACGGCGCCAGCACGCGCTCGCCGTCGATCTCGACCATGCAGGCGCGGCAGTTGCCGGCCGGCTCCAGGCCGTCCTTGTAGCACAGGTGCGGAATCTCGACGCCCTCGCGCCTGGCCACCTGCAGCAGCGTTTCACCTGGCGCGGCCATCACCTCGCGGCCGTTCAGCTGGAAGGCGACCGAAGCCGGATCGGAGGCTTGGACGAGGGCGCGTTCGGCGCGGGTCAATGCATTCATGGCGGTCTCTTGGATCTGTCGGATCTGTCGTACGGCTGCTTGCGGCTGCTTGCGGCTTGTTGCAGCGTGTTGCGGCTCAGGCCAGTTCGTGCGGGAAATAGCGGATCACGCAATCGATCGGATTGGGCGCGGCCTGCCCCAGCCCGCAGATCGACGCATCGCGCATCACCGCGGACAGGTCGGCCAGCGCCTCGCGGTCCCACTGCGGCTGCGCGATCAGCTGCACGGCCTTGGCCGTGCCGACGCGGCAAGGCGTGCATTGCCCGCAGGACTCGTGCGCGAAGAAATGCATCAGGTTGCGCGCCACGTCGACCGCGCGGTCGTGGTCCGACAACACCACCACTGCCGCCGAGCCGATGAAGCAGCCATGCGGCTGCAGCGTGTCGAAGTCCAGCGGGATATCGCCCATCGACGCGGGCAGGATGCCGCCCGACGCGCCGCCCGGCAGATAGCCGTAGAAACGGTGGCCATCGAGCATGCCGCCGCAATACTCGTCGATCAGCTCGGTGATGGTGATGCCGGCCGGCGCCAGATGCACGCCGGGCTTATTGACGCGGCCCGACACCGAGAACGAGCGCAACCCCTTGCGTCCATGCCGGCCCTGCCCGGCGAACCACTCCGCCCCGCGTTCCAGGATGTCGCGCACCCAGTACAGCGTCTCGAAGTTGTGCTCCAGTGTCGGCCGGCCGAACAGGCCGACCTGCGCCACATAGGGAGGGCGCAGCCGCGGCCAGCCGCGCTTGCCCTCGATCGACTCGATCATCGCGGACTCTTCGCCGCAGATATAGGCGCCGGCGCCGCGCCGCAGCTCGATCGGCGGCAGGTCCGCGCACGGCGGATCCTCGCGCAGCCGCCGCAGTTCCTCTGTGAGCAGCGCACGGCAGCCGGCGTACTCGTCGCGCAGGTAGATATAGATCGCATCGACCTGCACGACCCGGGCGGCGATCAGCATGCCTTCGAGGAAGCGATGCGGATCGCGCTCCAGATAGAAGCGGTCCTTGAAGGTGCCGGGCTCGCCTTCGTCGATATTGACGGCCATCAGGCGCGGGCCGGCCTCGGCCCGCACGATGCGCCATTTGCGTCCCGCCGGGAAACCGGCACCGCCGAGACCGCGCAGACCCGCATGCTCCATCGTGGCGATGGCGTCGTCGGCGGACAGCGCGCCTTCGGCCACCGCGCGCAAGGTCCGGTAGCCGCCCTGCTCGCGATACGCCGGATAGTCGACGTACGGCTCGGGCTCGTGGCGCACCGCGCCCGCGGCCACGCGTTCGACGATCGCTTCCGCGCTGGCCACGTCGACCGGGTTCTGTCCGACCAGCGCCGCCGGCGCACGCTCGCAGCGGCCGATGCAGGGCGCGGCGACGACGCGCACGTCGCTGCCGAGCAGCGCCGGCAGCTTGGCGAGCAGCGATTGCGCGCCGGCCATCTCGCAGGCGATGCCCTCGCAAACGCGCACGGTCAGCGCGGCCGGCGGGGCTATCGCGCCGTCGGCATCCTCGCGCACGACATCGAAGTGGTGATAGAAGGTCGCGACCTCGTAGACCTCGGCCTGCGCCATCTTCATCTCGGCGGCCAGGGCAGCCAGATGCGGCGCGGCGAGCTGCCCATAGCGATCGTTGATCGCGTGCAGATGCTCGATCAGCAGATCGCGCCGGCGCGGCGCCTCGCCGAGCAGCGCGCGCACCTCGGCGAGCGCGGCGGGGTCGACTTGCCGCCCCCTTGGGCTGGCGGCGCTTGCGCTGCCGGCCGATGCTGTCGACCGGAATGGGGATCACGACCTGGTTCATGGCCATCTCTGTTCGTTGTCCTGGATGCCTGTGGGAAGCGGCGCGGGGGACGCCGCCGGGTCGATGATAGCGCCATCGGCCACGGGCCCTCCGGCCGCCGCTGATTCCCGCGCCCACCGGCATCACGGTGGGCGCGCCCCGCCCTTGCTGCAGACCCCGCTACGTCAGATCGTCCGGCACCGGCTGCAAGCCCATCGGGTGCACGGGGCTGGCATGCACGTGCTTGCGCAGATGCGCCTCGCGCATCGGCTTGAGCACGAAGACCGCCAGCAAGGCCGAGAACGCCGCCATGCCCGAGGCCAGCATGAAGACCGCATGCCAGTCGCCGGTGGCGGCCGTGATCACGCTGCTGAACGGCACCAGCAAGGCCGCCGTGCCCTTGGCCGTGTACAGCAGGCCGGCATTGGTGGCGGCGAACTTCGGCCCGAAGGTGTCGCCGCAGGTGGCCGGGAACAGGCTGTAGATCTCGCCCCAGGCGAAGAACACCACGCCGGTCAGCACCACGAAGGCGACCGGATGATGGCCATACTTGGACAGCAGCAGGATGCCGACCGCCTCGACCGCGAAGGCGATGAACATGGTGTTCTCGCGGCCGATGTTGTCGGAGACCCAGCCGAAGAACGGACGCGTGAGGCCGTTCAGCACGCGGTCGATCGTCAGCGCGAACGTCAGCGCCGGCAGCGTCAGGCCGAGGATCGACACCGGCGTGTTGTCGAGGCCAAAGTCCTTGGCGATCGGGCCCAGCTGCGCGGTGGCCATCAGGCCGCCGGCGGCCATCATCACGAACATCGCGTACATGATCCAGAAGATCGGCGAGGCCAGCACCTGGCGCGGCGAGGCGTTGTAGGTCGCCGCGGCCTTCAGCGTGCTCTTGACCTCGTCGAGGATCTTCGCCGACGGCGGGTACAGGGCCATGCCGAGGAAGAACACCACCAGGCCCTGGCCGAGGCCGAACCACAGGAAGGCCGCCTCGTAGCCGCTGTTCTTGATCACGTAGGCGATCGGCACCACGGTCAGCGCGGAGCCGGCGCCGAACCCCGCCGCGGTGATGCCCGCGGCCAGCCCGCGCCGGTTCGGAAACCACTTCAGCGCGTTGCCGACACAGGTGCCATAGACCGCGCCGGCGCCGATGCCGCCGACCGCCGCGGCGAAATACAGCATCGGCAGCGACTCGGCCATCGAGTTCAGCACCCACGCCACCGCGCACAGCAGCCCGCCGCCGACCACCACCGGACGCGGCCCGTACTTGTCGACCAGATAGCCCTCGATCGGCACCAGCCAGGTTTCGGTGACCACGAAGATCGTGAACGCGACCTGGATCGCGGTGCGTCCCCATTGGTATTTCTCGTCGATCGGATTGACGAACAGCGTCCATCCGTACTGCATGTTGGCGATCATCGCCATGCAGATGACGCCGAAGGCCAGTTGAACCCACGGCGAGGCAAAGGGCGAGCGCTGCGCTTCCTGGGGTTGTTGCATGGTGTCTCCTTGCGGAATGGGGTCTTGAGCGACCCTCTGCGATGAAAC
The DNA here is from genome assembly GCF_049311595.1 of Cupriavidus sp. H18C1. Lineage (NCBI taxonomy): Bacteria > Pseudomonadati > Pseudomonadota > Betaproteobacteria > Burkholderiales > Burkholderiaceae > Cupriavidus > Cupriavidus sp. H18C1. The sequence continues at coordinate 1,143,813 of NZ_CP186009.1, read as the reverse complement.
CGCCCGACCTGGCAACGCGTCGGCGGCGCCGTCAGTGCTATACGGTATGTGATATATCAATTAGGTCAAGGCGATTTACCGGCCCTCCGTCCCCAGTCGCGGCACGGCCATTGAGAAGTTCCTTGCATTAACCTGATGCACCAAGGCTGGCATTGCTGCACAGCACGCATCAACACCACTGCCCCGCATATCGGCAAGCCTCGGCATATCAGTGAGTTAGCGCGCCCTCCCGCATCAATGCGGCGCGCGGAAGACGCAAAGGCGTTGCACAAGGTCCCCGGCCGGATGGGCTCGCGGTTATTCATCACGAGTACGGCGCTACGGGTAAATCCCTATGCTGGAACGATGGCCCTGCGGCGGACAGCCGATGGCACGCAGGCCGCGATGGAAGGCGGACGACCGGGTGCGTCGGAGGAGGAGGAGGAGGAGGACGAGGAGAAAAAGAAAGACGAGGGGGGGAAGGACGAGGGGGAAGGACGAGGGGGGAGGACGAGGGAAGCGGGAGAAAGCTGGCCGCCGGGGGGGCGGGCCGCCCCCCGCCTGCCGAAGGTCACGGCAAGCGGCGGCGCGGCCAGCAGACCGCCTCAGGCATGGGTCAGCACGAATTGGCCGGCGGCCTTGTGCGAATCCTCGCTGGCGCCGTCCTCGCGCGGGGCGCTACCGAGGCCGGCGAAGCGGCCGTGCGCCTGGGCGCGGAGCAGCGTCGGCGCGGGCAGGCAGGTGGCGAGCAGCACGGTGGCGGACACGCCGAGGGAGAACAGGCCAAGCGACAGCAGGGTCAACAGGGTGGTTTGCATCAGGACACTCCGATAAGACATCAATCAAGGAATGCCCAGTATATGGTGCAACGCACCAGAAGTAAATATTCTGTATGTGGTATATCAGAAAGCGCCCTATTCTGTCGTTCGTGCGCCACGGACCGGGTTCAGCCGGTCTTCAACGCCACATCGGGGCCCTCCTGCTCGGTGATGACGCGCCAGATGGCGGCAGCGTTCGGCTTCAGCGACCGCCCCTTGCGGCGCACCAGCACCACCTGCATGGCGGCATGCGGCCGCAGCGGCAGCAGCACCACGCCGGGCGGGACGCCGGCGGCGCGGGCGCGCGATGGCACCACGCCGAGCCCTTGCCGTCGCGCCACCATGCCCAGCACCGCGCAGAAATGGCCCAGGGGCCGATAGACCCGCGGCCGCACGTGATAGGCGGCCATCGCGCGTTCGATGGCCCCCAGCATGCCCGACTGGCGGTCGAGGCCGAACAGCTGCGCATCGTTCAGGTCGCCCCATCCCAGCGCCTCGCGCGAGGCCAGCGGATGTCCGGTCGGCAGCACGGCATGGAAGGTCTCCTCGTACAGCGGCTCGAACTGCAGCTCGGCGCAAGGCTCCGGGTCGCTGACCACCGCGAAGTCGACCTCGCCGCCGCGCACGGCATGCAGCGCCGCCTCGGGGGCGACATCGCGCAGCACGATATCGATGTCGGGCCACGCGCTCTGGCAGGCCTGCAGCCACGCGGGCGCCAGCATGGAGGACAGCATCGGCGCCACCGCCAGCTGCACGCGCCCATGCGCGGGCCGCGCGCTCGAGTGCGTTTCGTGCAAGGTCTGCTCGACCTCGTCGATCAAATGGCAGATGCGTTCGGACAGCAGCGTGCCGGCCTCGGTCAACTCGACCTGGCGCGTGGTGCGGTCGAACAGGCGCAGGTCGATCTCCTCTTCCAGCTCGCGCACGCTGCGGCTGACGGCGGATTGCGTCAGTCCCAGTTCGGCGGCGGCACGGGTGAAACTGCGATGCCGCGCGACGGCGGCGAAGGCCTTCAACTGCGGAAGCGAGACATTCATCGTGGTCTCCTCTGGCACCGCATGCCTCGTGGGCTTGCGGCCGCTGCCGGTACCGCCGGCGTGGAGCCGGCGGGGCAGCGCTGTGCTTTTTATGTGCCACGGTCGTCCGGCAGGACTGCGGTACGGCAGGGCCTGCGCGGCGCCGATGGGTCCTTCGATGCTAGTGCAAACGACTATCCACGACGCCTTAACTTTTTTATTAAGATCATTGACGACCGTCTATGGATGGACGGCGCTGCCGGCACCATACCGCGCGCCACAGACACACGCCCATCCCGCGGCGCACACACCACGCCCACCGCGTGCAGCGGTGCCGCGATGCCGCGATGCCGCAATGCACTGCGGCGAAACGATCCCGATCACGCGCCGCAGCAAGCGCCGCAGCGCACGCAACGCCGACCGAACGAGGCCGCCATGAAAAACGCCACGCTGCGCCAGCTCAAGGTCTTCGAAACGGTGGCCCGTCACCTGAGCTTTTCGCGCGCGGCCGAGGAATTGCACCTGACCCAGCCCGCCGTCTCGACGCAGGTCCGCCAGCTCGAGCACCACGTCGGCCTGCCGCTGTTCGAGCAGCTTGGCAAGAAGATCTACCTGACGCCCGCGGGCACCGAGATGCTGCACTACAGCCGCAGCATCATCCAGCAGTTCCGCGAGGCCGAGGACGCGATGGCGCAACTGAGCGGCATCGCGGGCGGCCGGCTCAATATCGCGGTGATCAGCGCGGGCGATTACTTCTTCCCGCGCGTGATCGCCGAATTCATGCGGCGCCATCCCGGCGTGACGCTGAACCTGGCGGTGCACAACCGCGAGGAACTGCTGCACCAGCTGGCGGGAAACCTGACCGATCTGGCCGTGATGGTGCGGCCGCCGGCCGGCATGGACACCGTCAACGATTCGTTCGCGCCCCCACCCCTACGTCATCGTCGCCGCGCCCGACCATCCGCTGGTGGGCAAGCGCAACGTGCCGCTGTCCGCGCTGGCCGACGAGGCCTTCATCTGCCGCGAGAAAGGCTCGGATACGTGGAACTCGATGCAGGAGGGCTTCGCGGCGCGGCTGCAGAACCTGCGCATCACGATGGAGATCAAGAGCACCGAGACCATCAAGCAGGCCGTCATCGCCAATATGGGCATCGCCTTCCTGTCTGCCCACACGGTCGCGCTCGAACTGCGCACCGGCCATCTCGCGGTGCTCGACGTGGAAGGCTTTCCGGTGATGCTCAACTGGTACGTGGTCCATCGCAAGAACAAGCGGCTGCCGCCGGTCGCGCTGGCGTTCAAGCATTTCCTGCTCAGCGAAGGCGCGGCGCAGATCGATCGCATCACCGCGGTCGATGGGCTGATTCGCGGCAAGGGCGCCGCCGCCCGTTCCTGACCCTCTCCTGACCCCCTCCTGATCCCCTCCTGGCCCCGCCCTGGCCCCGGCGTGGCCCTCGCCCCAGCCTTGCCCCTTGCGCATGCATCGCTCGACCCATAAACGATCACTTATGGTTTTGCCGATCAACTTCAATTGTTGTTAATCGTTCGCGGCCCCTATGCTGCCTGCATGTCCCACCGCACCGGCAAAGGAGAGCGAACATGGAACAAGCGCAGATCGAACGGCAGAACGAGATTCCCGCCGCGGCCCCGGTACAACAGCAGCACCAACAGCAGCCGTCGGTGCAGCAGCAACTGGCCGCCTACAACTCGGCCTTCGTCGAGCTGGGGCTGCGCTTCCGCTGGGATGAGGCGATGTATGGCTGGCTGTGCGGCGTGGTCGAGTGCGAGCGCACCCGTATCGCGCACTACATCGAGACCTACCACGCGCATCTGTTGACGGCGTACGACGCGCCGTTCCTGAGCCAGCTGATCCTGGAGAAGAAGAACGCGTACCTGGAAGCGATGGGCCGGCGCGCAAGCTGAGCGTCGAGCCGCCGCGCCTGCGGCGGCCTGAGCCTGATCACGTCGTCCCGCGCAGACGGAAATCCAACGTCGATCGACGAAAGCCATCGGCGCTCCGCCTGCGCGGGGCGCCGATGGCTGTCTTCAACGGACTTGCTTCCGCCGGCTCTCTGCGCTGTGGCGCTCTTCCCCCTGGCTGTCTTCTCCTACTTCGCCCCCCGACGACCGCGCGCCGCGCACACCGGTCCGCGCGCCGATCGCGATCCCCGCTGCCGCCACGGCGGCCAGCGCCAATCCCGCCAGCACCACCCACGGACCATGGCCGCCGGACAGCCAGGCGGCCGACATGGCCACGCCCAGCCCGCCGAGACAGCCGGCGTGCAGTGTGAATGCACCGGCGTGGCCGTAGCCGAGCAGGCCGGCCAGCATCGACGCGCCGGCGAGCAGATAAGCCAGTTCCTCCGGGTCCGTCATGGCAGGCCTCCATCGCGAGCGAGGCCGGCGGCGCGTTGCCGCGCGGGCTAGCCGCCGACCGGATTGACCAGCGCACCGATACCTTCGATGCGCACTTCGACGACCGCGCCGGCCTTCATCGAGCCCACGCCGAGCGAGGTACCGCAGGCGATCACGTCGCCCGGCATCAAGGTCATGTCGCGCGACAGCCGGCTGACCACCTGCTCGGGCGTGAAGACCATGTCGTCCAGTGGATAGCGCTGGCGCTCGGCGCCATCGAGCCGCGTGACCACGCTGGCATCGCGCCAGTCGAAGCCCGTGACGATGGCCGGGCCCAGGCAGCCGAAGGTGTCGAAGCCCTTGGCACGGCACCACTGCGGGAAATTCGGGTCTTCGGCGATCAGGTCGGCCGCGGTGACGTCGTTGACGACCGTATAGCCGAAGATATGCGCGGCCGCGTCGGCGACCGGCACATCGCGGCAGACGCGCCCGATCACGATGCCGAGCTCGCCCTCGAACACGATCTTGCCGCCATAGCCGACCGGCCGCGCGATCGTATCGCCGGGGCCCGCCAGCGAGGTGCCGGGCTTGATCAGGAACAGCGGATGCGCGGGCTCGGGCTTGCCCAGCTTCTGGGCCAGCGCGCGGAAGTTGTTCCACAGCGCGACGATCTTGGACGGCTCGCAGGGCGCGAGCAGCCGCACCTCGTTGCGCGGGGAACGAAACGCCGGTCGGCTTCGGCGAGGCGTAGCCCGGGCCGTCGTATTCGAACACCCGCTCGCCATCGAGCCGGCCCATCCGTGGCCGGCCATCGCCGGCGTCGAAGCGAATCCAGGTTTGCATGGGGGTCTCCTGTGGCGCGGGTTAATGTTCAGTGCGGGCAGTGTCGGGGGGACGTGCCCTCTCCCCCGGCCCCTCTCCCGCAAGGCGGGAGAGGGGAGAAAACCGCGGGCCTCGGCAACGCTGTCGTCGCCCGCGTACCGAGCGCCCCTCTCTCTCGCGTGCGGCAGAGGGGTCGAGGGAGAGGGTCAGCGGCGCCTCCCAACGCCGCCGCCCTCCCCCCATCCACGCGCGCTCAGATCTTGCCCGCGCCGCGCGCCCACTTGTACTTCGCGCCGAGCACCGCGACCGGGATCTCGGTCGAGTACGCGTACGCCGGCACCCCATGCTGGTACAGGTATTCGGCAGCTTCCTCGACCTGCACGTCGCCGGCCAGAGACGCCACGATCGGCTTCTCGATGCCCTTTGCCGCCATCTCCTCCTTGACCTCGACCACCAGCTTGGCGAACACCATCGGCGGCGTGATGATCGTGTGCCAGTAGCCGAGGATGATCGCGTGGATGCGCGGGTCTTCCAGCCCGAGCTTTATCGTGTTCCGATAGGTGGTCGGCGGCTCGCCGCCGGTGATGTCGACCGGATTGCCGGCCGCGCCGAACGGCGGGATGAACTTGCGGAAGGCCGCGTCCAGGTCCTCAGGCATCGTCATCAGCGACAGCCCGTTGTCGACGCAGGCATCGGACAGCAGCACGCCCGAGCCGCCCGCGCCGGTGATGATCACCACGTTCTCGCCCTTCGGCGTCGGCAGCTTCGGGATGCCGCGCGCGAACTCGAGCAGGTCGCGCAGCGAGCGGGCGCGAATCACGCCGCATTGCTTGAAGACATCCTCGTAGATGCGGTCGTCGCCGGCCAGCGCACCGGTATGCGAGCTGGCGGCGCGCGCGCCCAGGCTGGTGCGGCCGGCCTTGAGCACCACCACCGGCTTGACCTTCGACACGCGCCGCGCCGCCTCGGCGAACGCGCGCCCGTCCTTCAGGTCCTCGCAATGCTGCGCGATGATCTCGGTCTCGTCGTCCTGCTCGAAGAAGGTCAGCAGATCGTCTTCGTCGATGTCGGACTTGTTGCCCAGGCCAACGATCGCCGATACGCCCATCTTGGCCGAGCGCGAGAAGCCGATGATGGCCATGCCGATGCCGCCCGACTGCGAGGACAGCGCGGCCTTGCCCTTGACGTCATAAGGCGTGCAAAACGTCGCGCAGAGGTTCTTGGGCGTGTAGTAGAAGCCGTAGATGTTCGGCCCCATCAGCCGGATGTTGTGCTTGCGCGCGATCGCGACGATCTCCTCCTGCCCTTCGACATTGCCGGTCTCGGCAAACCCGGAGGGAATCAGCACGGCGCCGGGAATGCCCTTCCTGCCGACCTCCTCCAGCGCCTGCGCCACCAGCTTGGCGGGGATCGCGAACACCGCCACGTCGATCTCGCCGGGCACGTCGAGCACGCTCTTGTACGCGGTCATGCCCATGATCTCTTCGGCCTTCGGGTGGATCGGATAGATCTTGCCCTGGTAGCCGCCGTTGATCAGGTTCTTCATCACCGAGTTGCCGATCTTGCCGTCCTCGGACGAGGCGCCGATCACCGCGACCGTGTCGGGCCGCATGATGCGGTTCATCTGCGCGACGATCTGCTCCTGCGTCGGGCGATAGCGCTGCGGCTGCGGCGCGTGGTCCAGCACGATGCGCACGTCGGCCGCGATCGCGCCGCTGGGGCTGGCGAACACCGGGTTCAGGTCCAGCTCGGCGATCTCGGGGAAGTCGGTCACCAGCTGCGACACGCGCTGGATCATGTTGGCCAGCGCCGCGCGATCGACCGGCTCGGCGCCGCGCACGCCCTTGAGCACCTGCGCGGCGGCAATGCCGTCGAGCATGCCGAGCGCATCCTGCTCGCTGGCCGGCGCCATGCGGAAGGTGATGTCCTTGAGCACCTCGACCAGCACGCCACCGAGGCCGAAGGCGACCAGCTTGCCGAACGACGGATCGGTGACAGCGCCGATAATGACCTCCTGGCCGCCGCCGATCATCTTCTGCACCTGCACGCCGACGATGTCCGCCTCGGCGTTGTAGCGCTTCGCGTTGTCCAGGATGGTCTGATAGCCCTGCTCGACCTTTTGCGGGTCGTCCAGGCCCACCAGCACGCCGCCGGCCTCGGTCTTGTGCAGGATGTCCGGCGACACGATCTTCATCACCACCGGAAAGCCGATGCGGCCGGCGAGCTCGACCGCTTCGGCCGCAGACTTCGCCAGCCCTTCGCCCGGCACGGCAATGCCATAGGCATCGCAGACCAGCTTGCCTTCGGGCGCGGTCAGCGCGGTGCGTCCCTGTTCCTTGGCGGTGGCGAGAATATTGCGCACCGCGTCCTTGTCATACGCCATGTCAGACCTCCATCGGGTCATGGTTGCAGCGGAGTTTGCGAACGAAGGGCGGCACCGGGCCGCCCGGGCAAGGCGGCGTCAGACCGCGCCGGCCGCGCGCAGCGCCTCGATCTGCGCGGGCGTGCGGCCGAGCCATTCGAGGATCTCGGTGGTGTGCTCGCCCAGCAGCGGCGAGCGATCGACCTGGACCGGCGATTCCGACAGGTTGATCGGGCAGCCGAGCTGCACATAGCGGCCGCGCTGCGGATGATCGACCTCGACCAGGTAGCCGCGCTCGTACAACGAGCGGTCCTCGATCAGGTCCTTCATCGACAGGATCGGGCCGCACGGCACGTCGACCTCGTTGAGCGCTTCCATGACCTCGAACTTGGTGCGCGTGCGCGTCCATTTCTCGATGATCGAGAAGCATTCGGGCAGGCATTTGAGGCGCGCCTCGGGCGTGGCGAACTGCGGATGCGAGATCAGGTCCTCGCGCCCGCACAGCCGCATCAGCGGTTCCCATCCCCTGCGGTTGCACGATCACGTAGACGTAGTCGTTGGCCCCGCCCGGCGCGCAGCGCAGCGCCGCGCCCGGCTGCCCGCCGCCCGAGGCGTTGCCCGCGCGCGGCACGTAGTCGCCGAATTCCTTGTTCGGGTATTCGCGCAGCGCGCCGGCCGCCAGGCGCTGCTGGTCGCGCAGCTTGACGCGGCACAGGTTCAGCACCGCGTCCTGCATCGCCACCTCGACGCGCTGGCCCTTGCCGGTCTGCTCGCGCTGCAGCAGCGCGGCCAGGATGCCGATCACGCAATGCACGCCGGTGCCCGAGTCGCCGATCTGCGCGCCGGTCACCGTCGGCGGCCCTTCCTCGAAGCCGGTGGTCGAGGCGGAGCCGCCCATGCACTGCGCGACGTTCTCGTAGGCCTTGCAGTCGGCGTACGGGCCGGGGCCGAAGCCCTTGATCGAGGCGTAGATCAGGCGCGGATTGAGCGCGCGCAGCCGGTCCCAGTCGAAGCCCGCGCGATCGAGCACGCCCGGGCCGAAGTTCTCGACCAGCACGTCGCAGCGCTCGACCAGGTCCTCCAGCAGCGCCTTGCCTTCCGGCGTCTTCATGTTCAGCGTCAGGCTGCGCTTGTTGGAGTTGAGCATCGTGAAATAGAGGCTGTCCGCGTTGGGCACATCGCGCAGCTGGCTGCGCGTGATGTCGCCCCGGCCGGGCAGTTCGACCTTGATCACGTCCGCCCCCAGCCACGCCATCAGCTGCGTGGCCGACGGCCCCGCCTGCACGTGCGTCATGTCCAGGATGCGTACTCCTTCCAATGCCTTGCTCATGGCGTCGTCTCCTCGCCTCTATGGTGTGATCGTGGGTTGCACGGGAGCGGGTCGGCGCGGCCGGTGCGCGAGGGCTGGCACGGGCGTGAGCCGCCCGCCGGATGCATGGGCCTTGGGCAAACCCGCGCATCCGGTGTCGCTCGCCGCGATCGCGCTGCCGGCCAGGGCCGGCGGCCCGCTACTTGTACATGGTCTGGTTCTTGGTGCCCGGGGCGTATTCGCGCGGATCGACCCAGATATTGATCACCGCCGACTTGCCGGTGCGCGCGATCGATTCCCGCCCGCGCTGCAGCGCGCCGGCGATCTGCGCGGGATCGCGCACCTCCTCGCCGTAGCCGCCCAGCATCTGCGCGAACTGGCTGAACGGCACGTCGGACAGCAGGTTGCCGACGTTGCCGCGCGACTCGCCGTACTTGGCCAGCTGCCCGTAGCGGATCTGGTTCATCGCCGAGTTGTTGCCGATCACCGCCAGATACGGCACGCCGAAGCGGTTGGCGCTCTCCATGTCGAAGGCCGTCATGCCGAAGGAGCCGTCGCCGTAGTAGCACAGCACCTCCTTGCCCGGATTGGCCAGGCCCGCCGCGATGGCGAAGCCGGTGCCGACGCCGAGCGAGCCGAGCGCGCCCGGGTCCATCCACTGGCCCGGATTGCGCGGCCGCACCGCCTGCGCGGAGATCGTGACCACGTCGCCGCCGTCGCCGATATAGATCGTGTCCTCGCCGAGGAAGGCGTTCAGCTCATGGGCGACGCGATACGGATGGATCGGCGTGCTGTCCGACAGGAACAGCGGCATCAGCTTCTGCGTGGCCACGCCTTCGGCCTCGGTCAGGTCCGCCATCCACTTGCGGCGCGCCTGGCGCTTGTCCTGCTTGATGCGGCCGCTGGCGGCCTGCAGCACCGCGCCGAGGATCGCGCCGGGATCGCCGACCAGGCCCAGGTCGATCTCGCGGTTCTTGCCGACGGTGCGGTAGTCCATGTCGATCTGCACCAGCGTCAGCTCCTTGCTGATTCGCTTGCCGTAGCCCATGCGGAAGTCGAACGGCGTGCCGACGATCACCAGCACGTCGGCGTTGGCGAAGGCCTGCGAGCGGGTACGGTCGAAGTGATGCGGATCGCCCGGCGGCAGCAGCCCGCGGCTCGCGCCATTGAAATAGCCCGGGATATCGAGGCCGCGCAGCAGCGCGATCGCTTCCTCGTGGCCGCGCGCGGTCCAGACCTGCTGGCCATACAGGATGGCGGGACGTTCGGCATTGACCAGGATGTCGGCGAGCTTCTCGATGTCGCGCGGATCGCCGATCGACTTGGTCGAGGCGCGATAGTGGCCGGGGCGCGGCACCACCGCGCGGGCGACGTCGACCTCGCGGTCCAGCACGTCGCGCGGAATCTCCAGATAGGCCGGCCCGGGCGCCCCGTTGAAGCATTCGCGCGCGGCCATCGAGATCATGTCGGCGACGCGCTCGGTGCTCGGCACGGTGGCGGCGAACTTGGTGATCGGCGCCATCATGTCGACGTGCGGCAGATCCTGCAGCGAGCCCATCTTGTGCTGCGTCAGCGCGCCCTGCCCGCCGATATGCAGCACCGGGCTTTCGGAGCGGAACGCGGTGGCGATTCCGGTGACGGCATTGGTGCAGCCCGGACCGGCGGTGGTCACCACGCAGCCGAGCTTGCCGGTCTGGCGCGCATAGCCGTCGGCCGCATGCGCGGCGACCTGTTCGTGACGCACGTCGATGATGCGGATCCCCTCGTCGACGCAGCCATCGTAGATGTCGATGATATGGCCGCCGCACAGCGTGAAGATGGTATCGACCCCTTCGTTCTTCAGCGCCCGCGCGACCAGATGGCCGCCCGACACGACGCCGGCATCCCGGCTCTTCTGCTTCAGGGTGTCATCGGCCGTCGTCGATTCCGGCCGCAGCGATACGACTGCAGACATGTGTTGGTCTCCTCGTTGGACTCCGGGCGGGCCGTTTGCATGGGCACGCACCGCTTCACCTTCTTCTTTCGGCAGGGCTGCCGGCTTGCGACGCGAATCGATCGTTTCGGGCGATCTTGATGACATACCGTATGTGATATATCAAAGGTCGGCAAGGAGAAAATGTAGGAGAGGCGCCGAATTTCGACGACGCATCGCAGCAAATCAGCCGTTTTCATGCCGATAAATTCGGCCAACTCCTATAAACGCTTGCGCTCAGTGGCAGCGCGCATCAATCCCGAGGCGATCGTGATCGTGGACCACTGCCGGCCAATAATTCGCCTTGTTGTGCATTGATATATTACATACCATATCCACGCAGGCTTCCGGCGCAATGCCGCCCCCTCCTGTCAGCCACCACAACGACGTATCCAAACCAGTGAGGAGACAGTGAACATTCACGAATATCAGGCCAAGGAGCTGCTGCGGCGCTACGACGTCGCCGTGCCGCGGGGCGCGGTTGCGTTCACGCCGGACGAGGCAGCCAACGCGGCGCGCACGCTCGGGGGGCCCGCTGTGGGTCGTCAAATCGCAGATCCATGCCGGCGGCCGCGGCGCCGGACGCTTCCAGAATGATCCCGGCGGCAAGGGCGGCGTGCGCGTGGCGCGCTCGCTCGAGGCGGTGCGCGAGGAAGCCGGCAAGATGCTCGGCGCGGTGCTGGTCACGAAGCAGACCGGCGCGGCCGGCCGCGAGGTGCGGCGCCTCTATGTCGAGGAAGGCTGCGACATCGCGCGCGAGCTCTATTTCGGCATGCTGATCGACCGCGCCACCTCGCGCATCACGCTGATGGCATCGACCGAAGGCGGCATGGACATCGAGGAGGTGGCCGCGCACACGCCGGAGAAGATCCTGAAGCTGGCAATCGATCCGGCCACCGGCATCCAGCCCTTCCACGCGCGGCGCCTGGCCTTCGGGCTCGGCCTGCGCGGCAAGCAGGTCGGCGAGGCCACGCGGCTGTTCCTGGCGGCCTATCGCGCCTTCACCGAGCTGGACGCCTCGATCGTCGAGATCAATCCGCTGGTGGTCACGCACAGCGGCCACGTGATGGCGCTGGACGCCAAGTTCAACTTCGACGACAACGCGCTGTTCCGCCATCCCGATATCGAGGCGATGCGCGACGAGGCCGAGGAAGATCCGGCCGAGACCGAGGCCGCGCGCCATGCGCTGAACTACGTCAAGCTCGACGGCAATATCGGCTGCATGGTCAATGGCGCCGGCCTGGCGATGGCGACGATGGACATCATCCAGCTGCATGGCGGCAAGCCGGCCAACTTCCTCGACGTCGGCGGCGGCGCGACGCGCGAGCGCGTGGCGACAGCCTTCCGGCTGATCCTGGCCGACCGCAATGTCGAAGGGATCCTCGTCAATATCTTCGGCGGCATCATGCGCTGCGACGTGATCGCCGAGGGCGTGGTCGCGGCCGCGCGCGAGGTCGACCTGACCGTGCCGCTGGTGGTGCGGCTCGAAGGCACCAACGTCGAACTGGGCAAGGCCATCCTGCGCGATTCGGGGTTGCCGATCGTCTCGGCGGACGACCTCGCCGACGCCGCGACCAAGGTCGTCGCGGCCACGAGGAACACCAAGCGGGGAGGACATTGAGATGGCCGTGCTGATCGACAACAACACCAGGGTGCTGTGCCAGGGCCTGACCGGCGCGCAGGGCAGCTTCCATACCGAACAGGCGCTGGCCTACGGCACCAGGATGGTCGGCGGCGTGACGCCCGGCAAGGGCGGCGAGAGCCATCTCGGCCTGCCGGTGTTCGACACCGTCGCCGAGGCGGCGGAGCGCACCGGCGCGCAGGCCTCCGTGATCTACGTGCCGCCGCCCTTCGCGGCCGACGCGATTCTCGAAGCGGTCGACGCCGGCCTCGAGCTGGTGGTCTGCATCACCGAGGGCATCCCGGTGCTGGACATGGTGCGCGTCAAGCGCGCGCTGGCCGGCTCGCGCACCCGCCTGGTCGGTCCGAACTGTCCGGGCGTGATCACGCCGGGGCAATGCAAGATCGGCATCATGCCCGGCCATATCCATCGGCCCGGCAGGATCGGCGTGGTGTCGCGCTCCGGCACGCTGACCTATGAAGCGGTGGCGCAGACCAGCGCGGCCGGGCTGGGGCAGTCGACCTGCATCGGCATCGGCGGCGATCCCGTCAACGGCACCAACTTCATCGATTGCCTGCGGCTGTTCCTCGAGGACGACGACACCGAGGGCATCATCATGATCGGCGAGATCGGCGGCTCGGCCGAGGAGGAAGCCGCGCAGTTCCTGCGCGACAGCGGCAGCGACAAGCCGGTGGTCGGCTTTATCGCCGGCACCACCGCGCCGCCGGGCCGGCGCATGGGCCATGCCGGCGCCATCATCTCGGGCGGCAGCGGTACCGCCGATGCCAAGATCGAGGCGATGCGCGCGGCCGGCATCCACGTGTCGCGCTCGCCGGCCGAGCTGGGGCAGACGATGGCGAAGGCGCTGGGGGTGTAGCACCGTCGCCTGGCGCGCCGCCGCCGTTGCGGGATGCCGCGGCGGCGGCGGCCGTGCTACAGGCCCACCACGCTCCTGGCGATGATGCCCAGCTGCACCTCGGCGGCACCGCCGAAGATCGTGAAGGCGCGGCTGTTCAGGTATTCCGGCAGCAAGGTGCCGACGATCTCGTCGTCGCTTCCCCCACCATCGGCCCGGGCGGCCCCATCGTCGCGCCAGCGCTGCCCTTCCAGACCCAGCATCTCCACGCCCAGCTCGCCGATCTGCTGCTTGAGCCGGCTCGCGCGCAGCTTCAGGATCGACGACACCGGACCGGGACTCTGCCCGGGCGTCAGCTGGCCCAGCGTCTTCAGCTCCAGCATCTCGAAGGCATCCAGATCGGCGCAGACCTCGCCGAAGCGGACATGCAGCAGTTCGCGCTGCGCGCCGTCATGGCGCAGGCCGCGCGCCTGCAAGGCCGCCATCGCATCGCCGACCCGCATCAGTTGCGAGCGCAGCCGCGGGCTGAAGATGCCGGCCCCGCGTTCGAACTCGAGCAGGTAGCGCGCGCAGGCCCAGCCGGCGTTCTCCTCGCCGATGCGATTGGCCTGGGGCACGCGCACCTCGTCGAAGAAGACCTCGTTGACGTCGTGATCGCCGCCGATCGTCGCGATCGGGCGCACGGTGATGCCGGGCGCGTCCATATCGATCAGCAGGAAGCTGATGCCGTCCTGCCGCCGGCCCTCGTTGCTGGTACGGACCAGCGCGAACATGCGGTTGGCGTGATGCGCGTGCGTGGTCCACAGCTTGGCGCCGCTGACCACATAGTCGTCGCCATCGCGCACCGCGCGCGTGCGCAGCGCCGCAAGGTCGGAGCCGGCACCGGGCTCCGAGAAGCCCTGGCACCAGTAGTCGTCGCCCGACAGGATGCGCGGCAGGTAGCGCTGCTTCTGCGCCTCGGTGCCGAAACGCAGGATCACCGGCCCGAGCAGCCGCACGCCCATCGGATGGACCAGCGGCGCGCCGGCCAGCGCGCACTCGGTCTCGAAGACGAAGCGCTGTACCGGGCTCCAGCCGGTGCCGCCCCATTCCTTCGGCCACAGCGGCACCAGCCAGCCGCGCTCGCGCAGCATCGCCTGCCAGGGGCCGGAGATTTCGGGCTCGGGATACATCGCGGTGGTCAGCCGCTGGCCGCGGCGCAGCGCGGGCGTCAGCCTGTCGCGCAGGAAAGCCCGCACCTCGTGGCGAAACGCCGCGAGTTCGGGGGTCAGTTGGAGATCCATGGAGCGGGAGCCTCGGCAGAAGATCGATTGGAGGACGGCAGGGTCCGGCTGTCGCCCCACGCGCCGGGGGGACGGCAAGGTTCGGCTGTCGCGCCATGCCCCGGAGGCCAGCATCGCGCGGCCATATTGCGCGGCATGCCAGGATGGGATGCCGCCCTGCTGCTGGAACCGCGTCAGCTTGCGGAACAGTCCGGCGATCGGCAGTTCCTCGGAGACGCCCATGCCGCCATGCAGTTGCACGGCCTGCTGCGAGACGTAGCGGGCCGCGCGTCCGACCTTGGACTTCGCCATCGCGGCCAGCGCGAGCGCCGCGCTGCCATCCGGCAAGCCGGCGTCGACGCGCAGCGCCGCCAGCTCGCAGGCGGCGACGGCCTCCTCGCAGCAGACCGCCATCTCGGCCAGCCTGTGCTGCACGGCCTGGAAGCTCGCGATCGGACGGCCGAACTGCTCGCGCTGGCGGGTATAGGCGGCCGTGCGCGCGAAGGCGGCCTGCATCGCGCCGCAGGCTTCCCAGCACAGCGCGATCGACGCCTCGGCCAGCAGGCGGTGCAGCACCGGAGTCGCATCGCTTTCATGCGCGGTACCCAGCATCGCGTCGGCATCGACATGGACGCCGTCGAGCCACACGTCCCGCGGCGGCGGCGCCGTCGACGGTATGGCAGCGGTGCAGGCGCAGCCTTTGCGCCTGCGTATCGCGCATCGGCAGCAGGAACACGGCATGCGTGGCGCCGTACGTGCCCGGCTTCGGGTCGGCGTTCCGGTCGGTGTTCGCGTCCGGCTTCGGGTCGGGCTGCGGGTCCGGCTTCGGGTCGCGGTTGGAAAGCGGCATCGCCCCCCTCCCCTCGCCGTCGATCCGCGCACTGACCAGCAGCGCGTCCGCGCCGCCGGCATCCGGCACCAGCAGCTTGGCGCCATGCAGCCGCCAACCCGTCCCATCGCGCCGCGCCACCGTGGCACGCGGTGCCCACGGGTCATGGCACTGCGCTTCGTCGTGGGCCAGCGCCAGTCGGCGGCTGCCATCGATGACGCCCGGCAGCCAGCGGTCGCGCTGCGCCGGCGTGCCTAGCGCCGCGAGCAGGCGCGCCGCCAGCAGGATGCCGCCGTGGTACGGCACGTTGATGCCGTGCCGGCCGAAGGCGCGCATCAGCAGTCCGGTTTCGACCGCGCCGCCATCGAAGCCGCCGGCTTCCGCGGGCAGCGGCAGTCCCAGCCATCCCATCTCGGCGAAGGCCCGCCACATCGGCATCCACCGCGATTCCGGCCTGGCGTCGTACCACGGCCCCGCGACATCGGGCTGGCGCGACAGGAAGTTCAGCGCGCTCTCCTCGATCAGCCGCTGTTGTTCGTTCAGCGTCAACTGCATCGGCTCAGTCCGCCTGCGCGCCGGAGGCCTTGGCGACCTTGGCCCACTTCTGCGCGTCCTGCTTGATGAAGGTCGCGAACTGCTCCGGCGTATTGCCGATGATGTCCAGGCCCAGCGCGCGGAACTGCTCGCGCAGCGCCGGATCCTTCAGCGCCTGCTGCGTGGCGGCGTGGACGCGCTTGACGACGTCGGGCGGCGCACCGGCCGGGGCCAGCAGGCCCAGCCAGGGCATCGCCTCGTAGCCCGGCAGGCCCGACTCCGCCACCGTCGGCAGATCGGGCAGCGTGGCCGAGCGCTTCGCCGTGGTCACCGCCAGCGCGCGCACGCTGCCGCTCTTGATATGCGGGGCCGACGATGCGTACGCGTCGAACATCACCTGCACGTTGCCGCCGACCAGGTCGTTCAGCGCCGGCGCGCTGCCCTTGTACGGAATGTGCGACATCTGGACGCCCGCCATCGTCTTGAACAGCTCGGCCTCCAGATGGGTCGAGGTGCCCGAACCCGCGGAGCTGTAGCTGACCGACTTGCCGCTGGTCTTCAGATAGTCGATCAGCTCCTTGACGTTGGTCACCGGCAGCTTGGCATTGACCTCGAGCACGTGCACCACCGAGGCCACCAGCGTGATCGGCGTGAAGTCCTTGACCGGGTCGTAGCCCACCGTCTTGAATACCGCCGGCGCGATGCCCAGCGAGGAAGCGGCCATCAGCAGCGTATAGCCGTCGGGCGCCTGCTTGGCGACGTAGTCGGAGGCGATCACCGTGCCGGCACCGGGCTTGTTCTCGATCACCACGGGCTGGCCGAGATGCTGGCGCAGCCGTTCGCCGAGCGCGCGCGTCATGATGTCGGCCGCGCCGCCGGGCGTGAACGGCACGATGATGCGCACCGGCTTGGTGGGATAGGCGCCGGCGTCGGCGGCACGGGCGGCGGGCACTACCGCAAGGGTCAGCGGCAGGGCCAGCGCCAGGGCGGCGATCCAGGGTCGGGTCATGGTCAGTCTCCTCTCGATTGTTGTTGTGTTGCGCTTCGTGGTTTCGGTTGGGGTACCTGCGGCCCGCGTGGTGCCTGAGCGGTCCGCGTGGTGCCGCGTGTGCCCTCGCAGTGCCCGCCCAGTGCCTGTGTGGTGCTGCTCGCTACCTGCGCGGTGCGTGCCCTTGTCTTACTCCCGCTTCGGCACGATCAGGGCATCGAGCATCGCCACGCCCTGCCCGCGCTCGCGTACCAGCAGCGGATTGATCTCGACCTCGTCGGCCGCATCGCCCAGCGCGAGCACCGCGTCGGAGAAGGCCGCGATCGCCGCGCAGGCCGCCGGCACGTCGCACAACGGCCGCCCGCGGAAGCCGTCGAGCAGCGGGAAGGCCCGCAGCTCGCGCAGCATCTGCTCGGCGGTGCGCCGATCGACCGGCAGCAGCCGATGGCTGACGTCCCGATACAGCTCGGTCAGCACGCCGCCGAGGCCGACCGTCAGCGTCGGGCCGAACACCGGGTCGCGCACCGCGCCGACGATCAGTTCGACGCCGCCGCGCAGCATCGGCTGCACCAGCAAGCCGTCGATGCGGGCCTGCGGCGCGTGCTGTCGGACGCCGGCCAGCATCTCGTCGCAGGCCGTGCGCACCGCGCCGGCATCGCCGAGGTTCAGCCGCACGCCGCCGGCCTCGGTCTTGTGCGGCAGGTCGGCGCTGAGCACCTTCAGCACCACCGGAAATCCCAGCGCTACCGCCGCGGCGGCCGCCTCGTCTGCGTGCCGCACCACCTGGCCGGCGATATCGCCGACGCCGTGCGCGGCCAGATAGCGGCGCGCCGCGTGTTCATCGCAAGGCAAGGCGGGCGGCGCCACCGGCGGCGTGCCGCCTTCCCGTACCGCCCGCCCTTCCCGCTGCCGCAGCGCGCGCCACGGCCGCTGCTTGCGGCGCTCGTGCCATTGCAGCAGCGGCGGCAGCGTCTGCATCGCCATGCCGATATCGGTCATCACCGGCACGCCTTGCGCGCGCAGATCGTCGCGGCGCGTCGCGCGTCCGGTGTCGATCGCCAACAGCAAGCGTGGATGGGCGGCGGCCGTGTCGATCAGATCGTCGGCCATGCGGTCGAGCAGATAGCCGGGCGCGTAGACGATCACGGCATCGATCGCGTCGCTGGTCGCCAGCGCGGCCAGCGCGGTGCGCACGAAGCCGGGATCGTTGACGACGTTGCCGGTCACATCGACCGGATTCGACACCATGCCATAGTCCGGTATGCCGGCGCGCAGCGTCTGCTGCAGCGCCTCCGGCAAGGTCGGCACCTCCAGTCCCGCGCCGATGCACTTGTCGGCCAGGATCGCGCCGACCGCGCCGGAGATGCTGACGATCGCGACGCGGCGGCCGGCGCTGCGGTCCCGGTAGCGCGCCAGTTCCGCCAGATGCGCCATCTGCGCGAAGTCCTGGCACTCGATCACGTTCAGCTGCGCGAACGCGGCGCGATAGATCTGCTGGTTGCCGGCGAGCGCCGACGTATGCGAGCGCACCGCCTCGCGGCCCTTGTCGGTCTCGCCGGCCTTGAACACGATCACCGGCTTGTCGGCCTCCGCGCAGGCGATCGCCGCGTCGATGAAGCGCGCGCCGTCGCGCAGCTCTTCGATATAGCCGAGCACCACGTCGGTATCCGGGTCCTGCGCAAGGAACTGCAGATACTCGGCGAAATCGAGGCAGGCCTCGTTGCCGGTATTGATGAACTGGCTGAACGGCACGCCAAGCTCGCGCGCGATGGCGAACACGGCGGCGCAAACATTGCCGCTCTGCGTCAGCAGGCTGACCGTGCCCCGTTCGCGCTGCGGCGGCGCGGTGCGAAAGACCGAGGCGAACGCGGTATAGGCGTGCGTGTTCAGATTGGCGAAGCCCATGCAGTTGGGGCCGGCGACCGCCATGCCGGTGGTTCGCACGAAGGCCTCCATCTCGTTCTGCAGCGCGGCGCCGCTTTCGCCGGCCTCGGCAAAGCCGGCCGCATAGACGATGGCGGCGCGGATGCCGCGGGCGTGGCAGCGCTTGAGCATCGGCGTGACCTGCTCCGCGCCGATCGCCAGCACCGCCAGGTCGATGCCTTCGGGCAGCGCCTCGATCGACGGATGGCAACGCAGCCCGAATACCGTCTCGTACTTCGGATTGACCGGATGGATTTCGCCCCGGTAGCCGAAGCGCGTCAGCAGGTCGATCGGCATGCCGCCGATGCGGCCGGCGTCGTCGCTCGCGCCGACGATGGCGATCGATTGCGGATCGAGCAGCGGATCGAGCCTATGCGCCATGTTCGCCGCTCCGCGGTTCGCGGGCCGGGCCCGACTGGATCGCCTTGGCCAGCCCGGCGTCGCGCGCCCGCAGGAAGCCTTCGCTCAGATGCGACAGCTGGTGCGTATCGAAGTGGGCCGACAGCGCCGAGCGCAGCCCTTGCGCATCCAGCGTCCGGTTCAGCGATCGCTTGATCAGCCGCAGGCCGAACGGCGGCGCCTGCGCAATGCGCGCGGCCAGCGCCATCGTCTCGTCGTCCAGCGCGGCGTCCGACACCACGCGGTTGACCATGCCGATGCGCAGCGCCTCCGCGGCATCGACTCGGCCGCCGGCATACAGCATTTCCTTGGCCTTGCGCAGGCCCATCACCCACGGATGGATCAGCACCTCGGTGGCCGCGGCGCCGAGCGTATGGCCGACCGGATCGGAAAAATAGGCCGACTCGCTCGCCACGATCAGGTCGCACATATTGGCGATCATGAAGCCGCCGGAGACGCAGGCGCCCTGCACCTGCGCGACGGTCGGCTTGGGAAAGTCCCAGATGCGCAGGCAGTAGTCGAAATAGCGCCGGCTCTCGTAGGCCCAGCGTTCCTCCACGGTGAAGTCGGCGCGGCTGGCCTGCGCTTCCTTCAGGTCGTGGCCGGCCGAGAAATGGGCGCCGCGGCCGCCGATCACCACCACGCGCACGCTGTCGTCGTGCTCGGCCGCCTGCAGCGCGGCGTCCAGTTCGTCCAGCATCTGCTGGCTTTGGGCATTGCGCGCGCGCTCGCGCGACAGCCACAGGCGCCGTACCGCGCCCGTCTGCTCGATCTCGATGGTGGCATCGCCCATCCCGGTCTCCTCGTCTTGTGTGGTTTGGTCTTGTCGTCAGGCGAGGGCCAGTGTAGAAAGCAGGGTTTCTACAATACAAACTTATCCGCACCAAATGACCACTATATGGACAATGCGATGAGCAAGGCGGCCAAGGGGGTGAGGCAGACCGAGGAGACTAGGGAACCGGGCGCCCGGACCGCCGGCGCGCAGACGCTGCGGCGCGGCCTGCAACTGCTGCGGCTGATGGCCGATCGTCAGGAGGAAGGACTGTCGCTGGCCGAGCTGGTGGAGGCCACCGGACTGGAGCGGCCGACCGCCTACCGCCTGCTGTGCTGCCTGGAGGAGGAACGCTTCGCCGAGCGCCATCCGGCCAGCAAGCGCTATCGGCTCGGACTGGACGCGCTGCAGCTGGGCGCCGCCGTCCACGACAAGGCGCCGGTGGTCGACCTGGTTCTGCCGGCGATGAAGCGGTTGGCGCGGCTGTCCGGCGATACCGTGTTCCTGGTGGTGCAGCAGGGCGACTTCACCGTCTGCCTGCATCGCGAGGAAGGGCCCTTTCCGGTGCGCATCTTCACCACGGTGCCGCAGCAGCGGCGGCTGCTCGGCATC
Organism: Cupriavidus sp. H18C1; assembly: GCF_049311595.1. Taxonomy (NCBI): domain Bacteria; kingdom Pseudomonadati; phylum Pseudomonadota; class Betaproteobacteria; order Burkholderiales; family Burkholderiaceae; genus Cupriavidus; species Cupriavidus sp. H18C1. The sequence goes on along the minus strand of NZ_CP186009.1, from coordinate 1,123,387 downwards.
GGCGCCGGCGGCCTGGCCCTGATGGCGAAGATGCGCGACGACGCGATCCGCGAGGTGTTCAAGCGGCGCGCCGCGCTCTACGCCGAACACGGCATGACGCTGGCCAAGCTGAACAGCGCGGTCGAGCGTGCGCGGAAGAAGGGCTTTGCCGAGATCGTCGACAGCATCACGGTCGGCGTGTCGGGCGTGGGCTGCGCCTTCTCGCTGCCCTATGGCGCCGAGGCGGCGATCAGCCTGGGCGCGATCAGCAGCCGCATGCATCCCGGGCGACGGGTGGAGCTGGGCCGGCTGCTGCGCGAAGAACTCGGCCAGGCGTTCGGGGGCGAGCCGGCCTGAGCTACCGAGTGGCCGAGTGGCCGAGTGGCCGAGTGGCCTGCAGCAGGATCGCCGTCGTCAGCCGATGCGGCCGAGCACCGTCGGCAAACCCGATGCCAGCATCATCACGCCGGACACCGTCAGCAGCGTCAGCACGATCGCGCGGAAGCGCGCCTCGTCGATGCGGTGATAGACCTTTGCGCCGATCAGCGTGGGAATCAGCATCGCGGGCGCGACCACCGCGAACCGGGGCAGCATCTCGACGGTGACGTTGCCCGCGATCAGGTAGACCGCCATCGTCACGGCCAGGATGGTCAGGTTGAAGTTCTGGATGATGGCGCGCTGCCGGTCTTTCTGATAGCCGCGCAAGGTGCACCACAGCGTCGGCACGGTGCCGCTGAACCCGCCGATCGCGCTCATCACGCCGCCGATCAGGCCGGCGCCGGCATCGCCGCTGCGGCCGCCCCAGCGCAGCGGCGGCAGCCGCCGCGCCATCAGCATGGCCGGGCACCACAGCACCAGGAAGGCGCCGATCGCGGTCTTGAACGAGGCCATGTCGAGATACGGCAGCAGCAGCATGCCCAGCGGAATGCCGGCCAGCCCGCCGGCAATGAAAGGCGCCAGCGCCGCGACATCGAAGCCCCGCCGCACGCGCACCGCGGCGATCAATTGCCCGGTCAGCGAGCCGAACACCGTCAGCACCGCGGCCATGCGCGGTTCCAGCATCCATGCCCACAGCGACATCGCGACCATGCCGAAGGCAAAGCCCGACAGGCCTTGCACGAATCCCGCGAGGGCAGCGCCAAGGGCGATGATCAGATATTCCATCGGGCGGTCGGGAAGGCTGTCGGGAGGGCGGCGGGCAATGCGATCAAGGACAGGATGACGGGCAAGCCCGAGGCCCCGCGATATTACCGGGGAATGCCGCCGCCCGGGCCCGTCAGACCCTCGCCAGCGCGCGCGCGAGGCGCCGTACGCCCTCTTCGATTTCGGCCACCGACGGCGTCGCGAAGGACAGCCGCAGCGCCGGCGACGGCTGCCCGGTTGCCACGTGGAAGGCCTTGCCGGGAACGAACAGCACGTTTTCCTCGATCGCTTCGCGCAGCAGTTCGGCGGAATCCACACCGTCCGGCAGCGAGGCCCAGACGAACATGCCGCCGCCGGGCCGCGCATAGTCGATACGGCCGCCGAGCTCGCGATCAAGCGCCGACACCATGGCGTCGCGCTTGTCGCGGTAGACCGCGACGATGCGCGCGATCTGTCCGCGCAGATGGCCGGCGTCCAGATAGGCGGCCATCGCGCGCTGGATCCACGGCGGCGTGCACAGGTCCGAGGCCTGCTTGGCCAGCACCGCGCGCCGCACCACGTCGGGATGCGCGGCCATCCAGCCGATCCGCAGGCCGGGCGCCACGGTCTTCGACAGGCTGCCCAGGTAGATGATGCGGTCGCGCAGTGCGGGCTCGCCGTTTGCCATCGACAGCAGCGTCGCGGGCGGCGCGCCGTCGAAGGCGAGGCAGCCGTACGGGTCGTCCTCGATTACCAGCAGCTCGTATTGCGCGGCGAGCCGCAGCACCGCCTCGCGCCGCCGAAGCGACAACGTCGCGCCGGTCGGATTGGCGAAGGTCGGCACCAGATAGATCAGGCGCGGGCGCTCGGCCGGCGCGCAGTCGCGCAGGCATTGCTCCAGCGCGACGGTATCGATCCCTTCTGCATCGGCCCGCACCGGCACCAGCCGGGCAGCGGCCAGGCGCAGCGCCTGGATCGCGGCCGGATAGGTCGGCGCCTCGACGATCACCGGCACGCCGGGCTCGACGAAGGCGCGCACCAGGAAGTCGAAGCCCTGTTGCGAGCCCGAGGTGACCAGGATCCGTTCGGCGGGCGTCGGCGCGCCGGCCTGCCCCATCTGCCGGCTCAGCGCCTCGCGCAGCGCCGGCACGCCTTCGGTGGCGCCGTATTGCAGGCATTCGGCCGGATGGATGGCCAGCGCCTCGGCCATGCACTGGCCGATCGCCGCGGTATCGAAGGTCGAGGCGGCCGGGTAGCCGCCGGCGAACGAGATCATGCCGGGGCGGGACAGGTAGGGGAACAGCTCGCGGATCGGCGAGCCGACCGGCTGCTGGAAAGCCGAGGCAAAGGGGAACATGGTGGCGTCCGTGCTTGTCATTGGTCCGGTCTGGTCATTCGTCCGTGCCGGTCATTCGCCCTTGCCGAGCCACAGGCGGCTCAGCGTGCGGCGCGGATCGAGCCGCGACTGCATCGCGCCGACATGGTCGAGCACGGCGTCCGCGGTGAAATCGCGATAGAAGCGTTCGTTGTACGGGCCGATGCCGTGTTCCGCGCTGAAACTGCCGTCGAAACGCTCGACCGTCAGCCGGTACAGCTCCGCACGGACCTCGCTCGCCACCGCCTCGTCGTAGGCCGGCGCGTCCTGCAGCGGCCAGACCATGTTCAGGTGAACGCCGCCGTCGCCGAGATGGCCGAAGTCGTAGATGCGCAGCCACGGATAGCGCGCGGCGATCAGCGCGCGCGCCTCTGCGCGGAACGCCGGGAAGCGCGAGCGCGGCACCGACAGGTCCAGCGCGATGATCTTGCCTTCGCGGCGGATCGCCTCGGTGATCGAATGGCGCAGGCGCCAGAGCGCCTCGGGCTTGCCGACCACCGCGTTGCCGATCAGCGTGCCATAGTGGCGCTCCAGGAAGTCCATCAGCAGCGCCTCGAGATCGAGCCCGCCGGCGCGGCTCGGCATCGTCGACGACAGCTCGACCAGCATCGCGTAGTCGGCCCCTTCCATCTCGGCGAAGGGGTCCTCGACATCGTCCAGGTGGCGCACCACGGCCTGCGCCGCTTCGCGCGAGATGCCCTCGCACGACGACAGGAAATCGCCCAGCTCCGCGTTCAGCGCCAGCAGCAGCGCCTCGAGCTCGGCCACGCCGGTGGGCACCAGCAGCGCGGTGGCGGTCTGCGCCGGCACCGGATAGACCCGCAGCGTCGCCGCGGTGACCACGCCGAAGGCACCGCCGGTGCCGACGAACAGCTGCTTGAAATCAAAGCCGACATTGTTCTTGCGCAGCGCCCGGTTCAGATCGAGCAGTTCGCCGGCCGGCTCGGCCAGCACCGCCTCGACCCCCCAGCAGGTTCTGCCGGACGTCGCCGTACTTGAGCAGCCGCGCGCCGCCGGTATTGGCGGCGATCATGCCGCCGATGGTCGGGTCCGCGCCCAGGTCCACCGGGAAGAACAGGCCGTCCTGCGCGAGCCGGGTATTGAGCTCGCTGAGCAGCACGCCGGCACCGACGGTCACCGACTGGTTCAGCGGGTCGACCGCGATGGCACCCTTCAGGCGCGCGGTGCTCAGCACGATCTGCTCGCCGCCCGCATCGGGCGTCGACGCACCGACCAGGCCGGTGTTCGCGCCCTGCACGACCAGCCGCACGCCGAAGCGCTGCGCGGCCGCCACCACGGCCTGCACCTGCTCGCACGTGGCCGGCCGCACCACCGCCGCTGCGGTGCCGGCGCCGTAGCGCGCGCCGGTCTCGTAGCCGGCGCGGTCGGTCGCATCGGTCAGCACGTCGAGGTCCGGATGGGCCTGCGACAGAAACCCGATCAGCTCCTTGCTGGACGACATCTGCGCGGCCTCAGACCGTGGCCGCGGTCATCTTGAAGATGCCCTGCGCGTTGGAGGCATCGAAGCCCAGGTCCAGCTTGTTCTGGCTGCCGCCATCGGCATAGCGGTCGCGCGTGATGAACTCGTAGAACGAGCCCGGCACCTCGCGCATCACGATCTCGCCGGCGGCGCCGACGAACTCGCGCATCACCGGATCGGCGCGGAACGCGGTCTGCTTGACGCGGCCGCTGCCCGATACCTCGACCTTTTCCTTGATCGGCCGGCCGAGCGCGCGCTGCTGGTCGCTCAGCGCAAACACGTCCTCGACGCGGTCTGTCGCGTGGTTGAAGGCATTGCCCTCGGTGGCGATCCACGCCATCTCGGCCGATTCCTGCAGGATGCGCTGGTAGTCCTCCAGCCGCGGCGTGTCGTGATGGCGCTCGAAGCAGGCGGTGAGGTTGCGGATCACGTGGATGGCCTCGTCCTGCGGCAGCGTGCGGTCGCGGTCGAGCTTCCACAACAGCGCCACCGTGTCCGGGCGCAGCGGATCGACCGAGGTCGACACCACGCGCGTCACCGCGGCCTGCAGCTCGGCGCTGAAGCGCTCGGGGTGGAATTCGCTGACGAAGAACTGCGCGATGCCGTCCGGCGCGTCTTCATGCGCATAGGAGCGGCCGGTCATGCCGATGCGGTCGAGCGGATAGGTGCCGTTCAGGCGATAGCCCAGCGGCCGCAGGAAGCGCGTGAAGGCCGCCTCGCCGGGGGGCAGCTGGCCATTGGCCTGCCACGCCACCGTGCGCAGCGCGCCATGGTCGAAGTTGACCTTGCCGCCGGCGGCGGCGACATCCTCGGTGTACTCGCGGCCGGTCGGCACGCGCGTCAGGATGCCGTCGAACAGCACCACGTTCAGCGCGTGCGCGATTTCGGCACGGCTGGGCTGGCCGGCGGCACCGGCGGGCAGGCCCGCGGGCGTTTCGATCAGCGACAGCAGCTTGGCGGCCTTGGTCGCGCCCACGCAGGCGGACACCAGAGAGAGGATGTGGTCGGACATGGAGACTCTGAAGACAATGAAGACGATGGCTTGGGAAAACGGATCGCGGGCGCGGCGGCGCCGGCCTGCGAAAGAACGGCGGCCCGCCATGCAGGCCGCCGCCAACGGAAATCAATCGATGGTCGCGCCGGACTGCCTGACGACCTCGCCCCACTTCTCGCGGTCGCGCTTGACCAGCTCGGCGAACTGGGTGGGCGTGTTGAAGGCCGGCTCGGCGCCAATATTGCGCATGCGGCCGAGGATCTTCGCGTCATTCAGCGCGACCGCCAGGTCCTTGCTGATCTTCTCGGCCACCGCCGGCGGCACGCCCTTCGGCGCGAACAGCCCGAACCACGGCGTCGCGTCGAAGCCCGGCACCGGACCGGCGGCGGCCACCGTGGGCACGTCCTGCAGCGCCGGCGAGCGCTGCGCCGAGGTCACCGCCAGCGGCTTGAGCTTGCCGGCGCGAATGAATTCGAGCGAGGCGGGCAGGTTGTCGAACATCACGTCGACATTGCCGGCCATCATGTCCGAGATCGCCGGGCTGCTGCCCTTGTAGGGCACGTGGCTCATCTCGGTGTGGGTCATGCGCTGGAACAGCTCGCCGGCCAGATGGGTCGAGGTACCGTTGCCGGCCGAGGCCATATTGACCTTCTTCGGATTGGCCTTCACGTAGGCGACGAAATCGGGCAGCGACATCACCCTGGAGCGCTCGGCGAACGCGGGCGACATCACCAGCACGTTCGGCACGCGGGCGACCAGCGACACCGGCGCAAAATCGGCGACGTCGTAGGCCAGCTTGCGGTACAGCGTCGGGTTGATGGCGAACTCGCCGACCGAGCCCATCAGCAGCGTATAGCCATCGGAGGGCGCCTTCGCCGCCAGGCTGGTGCCGACGATGCCGCCGGCACCGGGACGGTTGTCGACGATGACCGGCTGGCCCCAGACCTTCGACAATTGATCGCCGATCAGCCGGGTTACCATATCGGTCGTCCCGCCCGGCGGGTACGGCACGACGATGCGGACCGCCTTGTTCGGAAAATCCTGCGCCTGCGCAATGGCTGCGGTCATCGGCACGGCCAGCGCGACTGCCGCGATGGCGGCGGGAATGCGGGACGGGTTCGTCTTTGTCATGCGGTCTCCTCCGGGGGCTCTTGCTGTGTTGGTATTGGTGTTGGTATTGGCTTTGGTATTTGCTACGGCGCCGATTCTTTCTCATCCCCGAACGGTGCTCAAGCGAGAAATTTGCCGGGGTTGATGAGAAAAACGCATCAACTTTGCCAGCCACGTCGCACCCACGTCCTGCCCACTTCGCAACCACGTTCCACCCCATCGCGCCAATGGCTTTTCGCGTCCCCAGCCTGTCCAGTCTTCGCGCCTTCGAGGCCGCCGCCTCGCATCTGAACCTGCGCCGCGCGGCCGCCGATCTCTACGTCACCGAGAGCGCGGTGTCGCGGCAGATCGCCACGCTGGAAAGCCAGCTCGGCGTGCAGCTGTTCCATCGCGTCAACCAGCGGCTGACGCTGACGCCGGCCGGCACGCTGTACAGCCGGCAGGTCCGCGAAACGCTGCGCAAGCTGCAGCGCGATACGCTGGACATCATGGCGCACGAGGGCAGCGGCGGCATCGTCGAGCTCGCATGCCTGCCGACGCTGGCGGTCGAATGGCTGATTCCGCGGCTGCCCGACTTCTACGCACGCCATCCGCAGGTGGTGCTGAACCTCACGGCGCGCTCGGACGTGTTCCTGTTCGACGGAACGGATTTCGACGCCGCCATCCACTTCGGCGAGCCGCACTACCCCGGCGCGCGCGCCGACCCGCTGTTTCCCGAGGAGTCGGTGCCGGTCTGCCATCCCGACTACTTCGGCGGCCGCAAGCGCATCCGCCCGGCCGATATCGCCGGGGCGGAGCTTTTGCATCTGTCGACGCGCCAGTTCGAGTGGGAACAGTGGATGCGCCTCGCGGGCGTCGAGGATGTCAATGCGATGCGCGGCACGCGCTACGACCACCACAGCATGGTGATCGCCGCCGCGCGCGCGAAGCTGGGCATCGGGCTGGTGCCGCGCTTCCTGGTGGAGCGCTATCTGGAGGAAGGCGAGCTGGTGATGCCGGTGCCGTTGGCGATGCCGTCATCGGGCGGGTACTACCTGGTCTATCCCGAAATGCAGCCGGTCAGCGACGCGATGTCGCGGGTGCGGGAATGGCTGCTGGAGTCGGCCTCGGAATTCGTGCGGGAGACGCAGGCGCGGGCATGATTCCCGCGGGGACATGGTTCGGGCCGGGACATGAGGCGGGCGCGGGCATGAAAAAGGCCGGCGAACCGGCCTTCGATGCTTGCGGCGCTTGCCGCGGGGCTGCCGTCAGTCGAGAAAATCGCAGTTCTTCTCGACGTAGTCGGCCAGATCCAGCGAGTGTTGCCGTACCAGCCGTTCCGCCAGTTCGGTATCGCGTTTTTCCAGCGCCTCGATGATGCGCAGATGGTCGACGATCGAGCGCGCGGCGCGGTCGCTCTGCGAGATCGTCATCTTCCGGATCGCACGGACATGGATGAAGATGTTCTTGATCGTGTCCATGATGATCTGCGACTTCGACAGCTGCACGATCGCCTGGTGGAACGCGATATTGGCGTCCGAGTATTCCTCGATATGCTCGGCCGGCGTGGTATCGCGGAAGTTGTCGAACATATGCCGCAGCCGCGAGATTTCCTCGTCGGTCGCATGCAACGTCGCCAGGCGCGCGGCCATGCTCTCGAGCGCGGCCCACATCTGGATCATTTCTACGATCTCGCGCTTGGTCTTGCGCATGATGTAGATGCCGCGGCGCGGCACCGTGCGCAGGAAGCCTTCCTGCTCCAGCAGCGTCATCGCCTCGCGGATCGGCGTGCGGCTGACACCCAGCGCTTCGCTGAGGACGCGCTCGTCCAGCCGGATCTCCTCGCGCGACTGGTAGATGTCGGCATCGGCGATCGCCTGCCGCAGCATCGCGTAGGCCTGGTCGCGCAGGCTCGCGCCGGCATTGATCGGCTGCAGGGACAGCGCCAGGCCCGGGGGAGGCGCATCTGAGGCAGTGGCGGAAGACATCTCGGCTTGACGTTGCGCGGGTTGCACGGACATGGGATCGCTCTTTCGATTTTTGTATATGGTATATCAGAACGCGTGCACCGCCACTTCGATCTGGCGGCATCGTCCAGGCGTGGCGGCGGCGCAACCGACCCGCTGCGTCGCGCCGGCCATGGTCACCGTCATGGCGGTCACCACGGTCAGCGCCATGGTGGCCGCCATGGCGGGCCCCGCCTCGCTCACGCCGCCTGCGCCATCCGCTCGCGTTGCTTGATCAGCGACAGCACCGCGTCGATCATCGGCGTGGGCTGGCCGACCAGCCGGCCCATCTCCTGCACCACCGTCAGCAGCGGGTCGATTTCCATCGCCCTGCCCGCCTCAAGATCCTGCAGCATCGAGGTCTTGTGCGCCCCCACGGCCCCCGCGCCGTCGATGCGCCGCTCGACATCGACGCGGAAATGCACGCCGAAGCGTTCGGCGATCGACTTGGCCTCGAGCATCATCTGCCTCGACAGCGCGCGCGTGCCCGGGTCGGACGTGATAACGTCCAGCGTGGCGTGGGTCAGCGCGCTGATCGGGTTGAAGCACAGATTGCCCCACAGCTTGAGCCAGATCTCGTTGCGAATGTCCTCGCGCACCGGCGCCTCCAGGTCGGCGGCGATCATCGCCTCGCTGAGCCGCAGCACCCGTTCCGAACGCGTGCCGTCGGGCTCGCCAAGCGGGAATTTCTTGCCGTAGACGTGGCGGATCACGCCCGGCGCGGCGATCTCCGCCGCAGGATACAGCACGCAGCCGATCGCCCGCTCCGGACCGAAGCCGCTCCATTGCCGGCCGCCCGGATCGACGCTCTGCAGCGTGGTACCGGCCAGCTCGCCGCCGTGCCGATAGAAATACCAGTAGGGGATGCCGTTGACGCCGGTGACGATCGCGGTATTCGGCCCCAGCAGCGGCTGCATCAGATCGACCACGCCGGGCACCGAATGCGCCTTCAGCGTGATGAACACATAGTCCTGTTCGCCGAGTTCGCGGGGGTCCGAGGTGCAGCGGACCTTTTGCACCCGCTCCTCGCCGTCGATCAGCAGCTTGACGCCGTTCGCCTGCATCGCCGCCAGATGCGGCCCGCGTGCGACGAAGCTGACGTCGACGCCCGCCCCGGCCAATTGCGCGCCGATATAGCCGCCGATGGCGCCGGCGCCGTAGATACATACCTTCATGATGGCTGTCTCCCGTGCTTTTTTGGTGAATTGATATATCACATACTATATTTCACAAGTACGGAATCACAACCTCTATTTGCGTGTGGGGCAAGCCCGAGCAAGGTCCAGCAGGCTCCAGGCAGCCTCCCAACCAGCGTCCGGCACGGTTTCAGCCCGGTCTCAGCGGCGTCTCGTCTGCTCCTTGGCACGTCTCGATCGCGTCCGTTGCGCATGTCTTCAAGTGCCGAGTGCGCCGGGACCATGCGGTACCATGCTGCGTTCTGTCGTGCCCGCGGCGTCCGGTTCCCCACAGAGCCGTCGAACTTTTTGCGCCAGCGGGCGTCTTTTCTGCAACTTCATTGAAGGCGCCAGACGCCGATTCACCGCATGCCGAAAATGAACCGACGGACCGTGCTGGTCTCCGCCGCCGCCACTGCTGCGCTCGCCGCGCTGGGCATTCCCGCCTCCGCGCTGGCCGCTGGCCGCATCAAGCTGGCCAAGGGCCAACCCTTCACCCACGAGGGCCTGGTCGAACTGGCCCGCACCATGGCAAGCCGGCCGTATGTCGCCCCGCCCTCGCCGCCGGCCGACATCCTGGCCCGCATCGACTACGAGGAACACGGCAAGATCCGCTATCGCACCGACGATGCGCTGTTTGCCGACGGTCCCGGCCAGTTCCCCGGTGACTTTCTTCCACCTGGGCACCTTCTTCCGCGTGCCGGTACGGATGCATCTGGTCGAGACCGGCGGCGCAAGTTCGGCCGGCACCGCGCGCGAGATCGTCTACGACGAGTCGTATTTCGACATGCCGGCCAACAGCCCGGCGCGCAAGCTGCCGCGCGGCAGCGGTTTCGCCGGCTTTCGCTTCCAGGAGAGCCGGCTCGGCGACCAGAAGAAGCTCGACTGGCGCAAGAACGACTGGGTCGCCTTTCTCGGCGCCTCGTACTTCCGCGCGATCGGCGAGCTCTATCAGTACGGCCTGTCGGCGCGCGGCATCGCGGTCGACGTCGCGCAGCCCGACAAGCCCGAGGAATTCCCCGCCTTCACCCATTTCTATTTCGAAGCGCCGCGCGACGGCAGCGATACCGTCACCGTGCACGCGCTGCTCGACGGGCCGAGCGTCACCGGCGCCTACCGCTTCACGATGCAGCGCGCCAAGGGCGTGGTGATGGACGTCGACTGCGCGCTGTTCCTGCGCAAGGACGTGGGCCGGCTCGGCCTGGCGCCGCTGACGTCGATGTTCTGGTACTCGGAGTCGGTCAAGCGCACCGGCGTCGACTGGCGCCCCGAGGTGCACGACTCCGACGGGCTGGCGATGTGGACCGGCGCGGGCGAGCGCATCTGGCGCCCGCTCAACAATCCGCCGCGCACCATCGCGTCGGCCTTCGGCGACGACAACCCGCGCGGCTTCGGCCTGCTGCAGCGCGACCGCAATTTCGACCACTACCAGGACGGCGTCTTCTACGAACGCCGGCCCAGCCTGTGGGTCGAGCCGCGCGAGGGCTGGGGCGCCGGCACCGTGCAGCTGATCGAGATCCCGACCGACGACGAGATTCACGACAACATCGTCGCGATGTGGGTGCCGAAGGCGCCGGCCAAGGCGGGGAGCGCCTATCGCCTGCGCTACCGCCTGCACTGGCTGGCCGACGAGCCCTACCCCACGCCGCTGGCCCGCTGCGTGGCCACGCGCATGGGCAACGGCGGCCAGCCCGGCCAGCCGCGCCCGCCGGGCGTGCGCAAGTTCATGGTCGAATTCAAGGGCGCGCCGCTCGAGGGCCTACCGTTCGGCACCAAGCCCGAGGCCGTGCTGTGGGCCTCGCGCGGCAAGTTCTCGTACATCTTCACAGAGGCCGTGCCCAACGGCGTGCCGGGCCACTGGCGCGCGCAGTTCGACCTGACCGTCGACGGCGACGAGCCGGTCGACATGCGGCTGTTCCTGCGTCTGAACGGCAAGCCGCTGTCGGAGACGTGGTTGTATCAGTACCACCCGTTCCGGACGAACGTCTGAGCGGACGACGTCGCCCCGTTTGACGCGATATCGGCAATGCCGCCATACCCAGCCTCTCCTTGGCCCGGGTTGTGCTTCAAGGGTCGATATCCCGTCAACGAGGAGAGAGATCATGCTGTTCCATCGAAATGGGCTGTGCACGGCATTGTTGGCGCTCGGCGCGGCATGGGCGACCACGGCGGGGGCGCAGCCGGCCAATGTGCCGACCGAATCCGAACGCGGCAGCGGCAGCCAGATGTCGCGCCAGCCAAAGGCCGTGACCCAGCCGTCGACCCGCGAGGGTGAGGCGATCCGGTCGAATCCGGGGGGCCTGGGCAAGCTGGGCGATCCGCTGCCCAGCGCGCCCGGTGGCAAGGACGAGCCTTCGCCACGTACCCAGGCCTCGGGTGCCGCGCCGTCGCCCCCACCGGCCCCGCTGAAGGGGCGCGAGCGCAAGGGCAGCGGCGGCGCCGCGATCGATCAGGCCCGCGAGCCCAGCACCGATCCCCCGCGAAACAGGCGCGCGTTGAGGCCGGTCACTGGCGCGCATTGAAGCTGGCCACTGGCACACGTTGAAGCTGGCCATTGGCACGCGTTAAGGCCGGCCATCGACGCGCGTCGAAGCTGCCCACTGGTGTGCGCTGATGCGGGCCACGGGCGCATGCCCAAGCCGACCACGGGCGTGCGCTGATGCGTGCCACGCGCATGCCGAAGCCGGCCACTGGCGCGCCACTGGCAGCGCCGAGCGCCCCATCGGCGCGCCCTCAGAACAGCGTGGCCGGCTTGGCGATCATCAGATAGAAGATCGCGAGGAAGCTGAACAGCGCCGGCACGCCCAGCGCGAACCACCAGCGGAAGTACCGCCAGTAGGCCGGCGGCAGCGGCGCCTGCGCGCCCGCGGCGGCGGCGGACACGGTGCGCATCCGCATCTGCAGCCAGACCACCGGCAACCAGCACGCGATGGCGACCACATAGAGCAGGATCGACACGCGCAGCCACGCCAGCTCCCACGAGAAATTGGCGATGCGCATCAGCATGTAGCCGGTCACCGGCTGCAGGACCGCCGTACTGGCGGTGAACAGCCAGTCGGCGATCACCACATGGCGCGAGGTCACCGCGACCGCGCGGCTGTCGCGCGTCAGCGTGGCGGCCAGCAGATAGAAGGCGCTGCCCACGCCGGTGCCGAACAGCAGCGTGCTGCCGACCACGTGGATCCATTTGACGATCATGTAGTCCATCGCTTGCGCTCCAGCGTACCCAGCAGCCACAGCACGGCCAGCATGGGCAGGTTCTTGGTCAGCGGACCATAGGGATGCAGCCAGAATTCGGGCAGACGCACGCTGATGATCACGGTGTAGCCGAGGATCAGCGCGGCCTGCGCGGCCCAGATCCACGGAAAGCGCCACCGCGCGGGGGCGAAGCACATCAGCCCGAACAGCAGGTCGAGCCCGGCCGCGCCGTACAGCGCCAGCGGCCGCAGCGCCTGCGGTACGCCGGCGCGTGCCAGCAAGGCATAGCTGTCCTCCACCGGATAGAGCCCCAGCGAGACGATGCCGGTGACAATCCATACCAGTGCGACGGCGGTGCGCAATATCGGCAGCTGCCAGCCGAGCACGGCCTGCGTGCGCGCGGCCTCGCGCCAGCGCGCCGGCACGAATTCGGCGACGGCACGCGGGGGCCGGCCGAGCAGCCGATGCATCGGCGCGGGGTCGCCGGTATTGCCGCGCGCGAGCATCGCCAGCGCGTCCTCGTTCAGCGGCAGCCCCGGCGCCAGCCGCGTCATCAGCGGCAGGCCGGCGCGGACCAGCGCGTCGGGCACCGGCAGCACGCGCAGCGCGCCCGGTTGCCCCAGCGCATGACGCAGTTCGGCAAGGTAGTCGCGCAGGCTCAGGGCCGTCGGTCCGACGACGGGGATGCGTCCCTGCGGCCAATCCGACCGCATTGCCGGATCGCTCCCGGGATCGCCTCCACGACCGACTCCGCGACCGCCGCTGTAATCACCACCGGAATCACAACCGGGACCACCGCCGCGACCACCACCGAGACCACCACCGAGACCACCGCCAGAACCACCGCCAGGGCCACCGCCAGGACCACCGCCAGGACCACCGCCGGGACCACCGCCAGGACCACCGCCAGAACCACCGCCAGGGCCACCGCCAGGACCACCGCCAGGACCACCGCCGGGACCACCGCCGGGACCACCGCCAGGACCACCGCCGGGACCGCCGCCGTCGGTGTCTCCGGCCATCATTACCAGCCGCACGATCGCGGCCACCACATCGTCCAGATGGACCGGCTGCACGCGCTGCCTGCCGCCCTCGGGCAACAGCAGCAGCGGCATCGTCGCCAGCGTGCCGAACATCCGCGCGCTGGTCCCGCCCGGCCCGTAGACCAGCGAGGGCTGCAGGATCGCGGCCGGCAGACCAAGGCCGGCGAGGAAATCGTCGGCGGCCTTCTTGCTCAGGTGGTACGGCGTGGTGGCCTGCTCGTCCGCGCCCAGCGCCGAGATCTGGATCACCGCGCGCACGTTGGCCTGCGCGCAGGCGGCGAACAGCGCGATCGGCGCGCGCCGATGCAGCAGTTCGAAGGTCTGCGTGCCGCGCTCGGCAAAGATGCCGACCGCATTGACGACCACGTCCACGCTGTCGAGCAGCGGCAGCCATGCCTGCGCGTCGGTCAGCGCGCCGAAATCGACGGCACGGAATTCGCATGCGCCCAGGTCGCGCGCGGCCTTCGCCGGATCGCGCACGCCGCAGAGGACCCGGCAGCCGGCCCGTGCCAGCGCCGCGGCAATCGCGGCGCCGATGAACCCGCTGGCGCCGGTCAGCAGCACCGTGGGACGCGCGGTGCCGCCGGTCGCCGCATCCCGTTCGAAGGAACCGACATGACCGCCAACATGAGCCCCATCAAGGATTTCGTTGGCCGCAGCCTGGTCTCCGGCACCAGCGCCAGTGTGCTGTCCACCATCGCCCTGGCCTGCGGCGGCCATTTCGATTGCCGCAACACGCTGGCCCCGGTCAATGCGGTCAGCCACTGGGTCTGGGGCGATCGGGCGATCCATGCCAATGGTCCGGCGTGGCGCTATACCGCGGTGGGATACGTGATCCATCATGCGATGTCGGTATTCTGGGCCGCGTTCTACGAAGCCTGGGTGGGCCGCTCACCGCAGCGGCAGCGGCCCGCGGCGGCGATCCTGGCCGGCCTCGCGGTCGCGGCGGCGGCCTGCGTGGTCGACCTGCGCCTGACGCCGAAACGGCTGACGCCGGGCTTCGAGCGGCGCCTGTCGCCGTGGTCGCTGGCGCTGGTCTACGTCGCCTTCGGACTCGCGCTGCCGCTGGTCACGCTATGCCGGCCGCGCCAGGGCCAAGATGCAAGAGCCATTCCGGCGGCGACACCGTCGGCCGGCACCAACTGACAAAAGAAAGCGGGCCCGAAGGCCCGCTGTGCGGTGCGGTATCGCCGGGCGCCGGCGGCGCGTTCTTACACGGGCTTGCAGAATTGCCACGCCGCAAGCGCCGCCGCGGCGACACGGTCAAGAAGCGGGTAAGAAGCTACATCGCCGCGCGCCCGACCTGAGCGTCAAGCGCGTCAGATCACGCCCTGCGCCAGCATGGCGTCGGCCACCTTGACGAAGCCGGCGATATTGGCGCCCTCGACATAGTTGATGTAGCCGTCGTCCTTGCGTCCGTGGTGGATGCAGTTCTGGTGGATGTCCTTCATGATGAAGTGCAGCTTGGAGTCGACCTCGGCGTGATGCCACGACAGCCGCATCGCGTTCTGCGACATCTCCAGGCCCGACGTCGCGACGCCACCGGCATTGCTGGCCTTGCCCGGCGCGTACAGGATGCGCGCGGCGAGGAAATGGTCCACCGCCTCCAGCGTCGACGGCATGTTGGCGCCCTCGGCCACGCAGAACACGCCATTGGCCAGCAGCCGCTTCGCATCCTCGCCATCGAGCTCGTTCTGCGTCGCGCACGGCAGCGCGATATCGGCCGGCACATGCCACGGCGTGCGGCCCGCCTCGAAACGCAGGCCCTGGCGCTCGGCGAAGTCCGACAGGCGGCCGCGCTCCTCGTTCTTGAACGCCATCAGCGCGGCGAGCTGCTCGTCGTTCATGCCTTCCGGATAGTGCAGCACGCCGCCCGAGTCGGACACGGTCAGCACCTTGGCGCCCAGTTCGATCGCCTTCTGCGCGGCGTACTGCGCGACGTTGCCCGAGCCCGAGATCAGCACGCGCTGGCCGTCGAAGTCGCGGCCGGTACGGTGCAGCATCTCCTGCGCGAAATAGACGGTGCCGTAGCCGGTCGCCTCGGGACGCATCAGGCTGCCGCCGAAGGCCAGGCCCTTGCCGGTAAAGACGCAGGCCGACTGGTTCGACAGCTTCTTCATCATGCCCGCCATGAAGCCGACCTCGCGGCCGCCCACGCCGATATCGCCGGCCGGCACATCGGTGTCCGCGCCGAGATGGCGATAGAGCTCGGTCATCAGCGCCTGGCAGAAGCGCATCACCTCGCCGTCCGACTTGCCCTTGGGATCGAAATCCGACCCGCCCTTGCCCCCCGCCCATCGGCAGCGTCGTCAGCGCGTTCTTGAAGGTCTGCTCGAAGCCGAGGAACTTGAGCACCGACAGGTTGACGGTCGGATGGAAGCGCATGCCGCCCTTGTAGGGGCCGATCGCCGAGCTGTGCTGCACGCGGAAGGCGCGGTTGACCTGCACTTTGCCCTGGTCGTCGGTCCATGCCACGCGGAACTGGATCACGCGCTCCGGCTCGACCAGCCGTTCCAGCAGGGCCTGGTCGGCGTAGCGCGGGTTGCGCTCGACGAACGGCCACAGGGTCATCATCACTTCCTTGACCGCCTGCTGGAACTCGGGCTGGTCAGGATCGCGCCGGGCCACGCCGGCAAGGGAAGGCATCGAGGGTCGGAAGGCTCACAGCTGTCTCTGTCGATTTTCTTGGTTCGGAGCGCGACTTTAGCACCGAAATGGTGAAATTCGACAGTCAAAAGTGTTGTGACCCGGAGCGCAAAAATGCGGAACGGCGGGTTCCGGCACCCGATTCAGGCGATCAGCAGCGCCGGTCCGCGGCGCTTCAGCGCCTCGGCCAGCGGGGCCTCCGGGGCCATGTCGCTGATCAGATAGGCCGCCTTGTCGAAGTGCCGGACCTGCACGCCGGTATGCCGGCCGTACTTGGTATGGTCGGCTACCACACAGGGCACGCTGGCCGACAGCAGCATCCGGCCGCGCAGCTCGGCGGCCGGGCGCGAATACTCGCTGACTTCGCCGTCGTTGCTGATGCCGCCGATGCCGATGAAGGCGAAGTCCGCGTGATAGCGCGACAGCTGCTCGACGGTGTCCCAGCCGTTGGTGGCGTCCTCGTTGTCCTGCAGCTCGCCGCCGAGCACGACCACGCGATTGCCGTTGCGGCGGCCGAGCAGCAGCGCGATCGACAGGTCATTGGTAAAGACCAGCAGGTTGTGGTGGCCCAGCAGCGCCTGCGCGACCGCGTGCGTGGTGGTGCCGTAGTCGATGATCACCGAGGCGCCGTCGGGCACCAGCTCGGCGGCGCGCACGCCGATGGCGCGCTTGCCCTCGGCATTGACGGCCGCCCGCGTCTGCGTATCGGCCTCGGCCCGGCTCGACGCCAGCGCACCGCCGTGGGTCAGCGTCAGCAGGCCGCGCGCGGCCAGCGCATTGAGATCGCGGCGAATGGTCTCGCGCGAGACGTCGAGCTCGCTGACCAGCTGGCTGATCTGCAGCGCGCCGCTGGCGGCCAGCTGGTCGAGGATGTATTTCTGCCGTTGTTCGGCCAGCACGGGAGCTCCGAGGCTTGTGGAAGGTGCGGGGATTTTAGCGGAGCGTTGTGACAGGACGGCAGCGGCAACTGCGCACGCTGCTTGCCGACGCACCTCTGACCTCGCCCCCTCTCACCCTTCTCACCGCACTTACCCCCACGGCATCGTGATCGACTTCAGGTTGGTGAAGCTCTTGATCGCCTCCTGCACGCCTTCCTTGTAGCCGAGCCCGGAATCCTTGATGCCGCCGAACGGCGTCAGTTCGATGCGGTAGCCGGGCACCTCCCACAGGTTGACGGTGCCGACCTGCAGCTCGTTGGCAAAGCGCGTGAAGTCGTCCATGCGGTTGGTGCAGATGCCCGACGACAGGCCAAAGGCCGTGCCGTTGGAGATGCGGATGGCCTCGTCGATGTCGCGGAACGTGATGATCGGCGAGACCGGGCCGAAGGTTTCCTCGCGCACCAGCGTCATCGCGGGATCGACGCGGTCGACCACCGTCGGCGCATAGCGCGCGCCGTCGCGCTGGTTGCCGATCAAGAGCCGCGCGCCCTGCGCCACCGCCTCGTTGACGCGGGCCTCGAACAGCGCTGCGGCCTGCGCATCGATCACCGTGCCCATGTCGACGCCGCGGTCCATCGGGTCGCCGTATTTCCACGCCCGCGTCTTCTCGACCACCAGCTCGGTAAATCGGGCGGCGACGGCCTGATGCACCAGCATGCGCTTGACCGCGGTACAGCGCTGGCCGGAGTTCTTGTACGAGCCCTGCACCGCCAGGTCCGAGGCGCGCTCGAGGTCGGCGTCGTCCATCACGATCAGCGGATCGTTGCCGCCCAGCTCCAGCACCACGCGCTTGTAGCCGGCCTTGGCCGCGATGTACTTGCCGATCGCCACGCCGCCGGTGAAGGTGATCAGGTCCACCGCCGGATGCGTGATCAGCTCGTCCGCGATCTCGGCCGGATCGCCGGTCAGCACCTGCAGCATCTGCGGCGGCAGCCCCGCTTCGTACAACAGATCGGCCAGGTAGTACGCGGACAGCGGCACCTTCTCCGAGGGCTTGAGCACCATCCGGTTGTTGGTGGCAATCGACGGCGCGACCTTGTGCGCGACCTGGTTCATCGGGTGGTTGAACGGCGTGATCGCGGTGATCACGCCCAGCAGCGGCTCGCGCTGCGTCATCACCCGGCGCTTCTTGCCGTGCGGCGTCAAATCGCACGAGAACATCTGGCCGTCGTCGCGCAGCGCCTCGTTGGCGGCGAAGTTCAGCACGTCGGCGACGCGGCCGATCTCGTACAGCGAATCCTTCTTCGACAGCCCCGACTCGAGCGTGATCAGGTCCGAGGCCGGCTCGGTGCGCTCGCGCAGCAGCGCCGCGGCGCGATTGAGGATCGCGGCGCGCTCGTAGCGCGTCAGCGTCGAGCGATAGGCGCGCGCCACCGCGTAGGCGCGCCGCACGTCCTCGACGGTCGCCTTCGGCACCGTGCCGACCAGCGTGCCGTCGTAGGGATTGCGCACGTCGATGACGCGGTCGCGCACGACCTTCTCGCCGTCGATGCGCAGCGCTTCGGCGCGGAAATGCGGGCTGACCGGGGCGGCGGGAAACTGGGGGGCGTTCATGTTCGGGCTCCGTGAGGTGCAGGCAAAGGGGGCGATGCGGTTCAGGCCAGGCTGAGGCCGGGCCGGGCCGGATCAATGCAGATGATTCAGCGCGACATCGAAGATGTCGAAGTTGCGCAGCACCGCCTTGCCGGGAATGCCGGCGGTGGGACGGTTGAACAGCAGCGGCACGGTCTGCTCCGACACGCCGCCGTGCGAGCGCAGCGGCGCGTCCAGTCCGCTCAGGTCGTGGCGGCTGCGGCTGGTGCCCAGCACCACATGCTTGCCGCTGATCACCACCAGATCGCCGACGCGATCTGGCGGCAGCTCGAAGCGCGCGCAGGCCTCGGCATTGTCGAGCACCGCTTCGACGCCCTCGATATCGCCGAGCTTCGCCTTCAACGCGGCGGCGTCGCCGGCGGTGGCATCGTCGGGCAGATAGACAGTCGCGTACGAACCGAGCGCGCCGTGGTGGACGACATAGGGATCGGTGATCGGCAGGATCACGCGCGCGCCGCCCTGCTCCACGCCGCGGCCGAGCCAGGCATCGAGCCGGTCCTGCAGGAAGACCACGTTCGGGGCCTTGGTCTGGGCGTCGTGCTTGGCGTTCATGCCGTGGTCGGCGGTCAGCGCCACCACGCAGCCCAGCTCGTCGAGCCGCGCCAGGTAGCGGTCCATCATCGCGTAGAAGGCGTTGGCGCCGTCCGACCCCGGGGCGAACTTGTGCTGGATATAGTCGGTCGTCGACAGATACATCAGGTCGGGACGCCGCGTCTCCATCAGCCGCACGCCGGCGGCGAACACGAATTCCGACAGCTCGGCGCTGTAGACGCTGGGCACCGGCATGCCGACCAGTTCCAGCACGTTGTCGATGCCGTTCTCTTCCACGCTGGCCTGGTCCGCTTTTTCCGACGAGAAGCAGATGCCGCGCAGCCCATGGCCCAGCAGCCGACGCAGCTTGTCCTTGGCGGTGACCACGGCGACGCTGGCGCCCGCTTCGGCGAACGCCGCGAGGATGGTGCCGGCGCGCAGGTACTTCGGGTCGTTCATCATCACTTCCTCGCCGCGGCCGCCATTGGCCGTGCGATCGAAGAAGTAGTTGCCGCAGATGCCGTGCACCGACGGCGGCGCGCCGCAGACGATCGACAGATTGTTCGGGTTGGTGAAGGTCGGCACCACGCAGGCGCCGCGAAACGCCGCGCCGTCGGCCAGCAGCCGCTTCAGATAAGTCGCCTTGCCGCTGGCGGCGGCTGCTTCCAGATAGTCGAACTCGCAACCGTCGACGCAGACCACCACCACGGGCTGCTGCATCCATCGGTAGGTGCGCTGGTTGACGGTCACGGCGGGCTTGCCGGGCGAGGAGTCGGAGCGAGGGGCGGGCATGTCGGGGTCCTGTGCGGAAAAAGTCGTGAGAGTCGTAAGGGACAGGCGCGTAAGGGCTGTAAGGGGTGTAAGGAGCGTAAGGGCCGGCAGGCGCGCGGCCGGGGGCCCGCGCCTGCAGATGGATTGGATCAGGCGGCGCCCGGCGGCGCAGCGGCCCCCGATGTCGCGTCGGAGCCAGTGCCGGTGCCGGCGTCAATGCCGGTGCCGGCCCCGGCTTGGCCCTGCACCGCCGCATGCAGCCGCGCGCGGCCGCGCTCGACGTGTTCGCGCATCAGCCGGCCGGCCAGCTCGGGATCGCGCGAGGCGATCGCCGAGACGATGTCGCGATGCTCGCGCGTCGAGGTCGGCATCGCGGTCGGCGCGGCGGACAGTGCTTCCCTCCGGTACAGCGTCAATTCCTTGACCAGGCGGCGATAGGTCTCCAGCAGCTTGCCGTTGCCGGCCAGCTCCACCATGCGATCGTGGAAGGCGAAGTTCAGCCGCGCATATTCGTCGAGGTCGCGCGCCGCGCTGGCGGCGCCCAGCGCCTCGATCATCGCGCGCAGTTCGCGCAGCGCCTCGGGCGTGATGCGCTGGGCCAGCTGCCGGCCGACGTATTCGTCCAGCACGGCGCGCAGCGCATAGATTTCGTCCGCCTCGTGCAGGGACACCGAGCGGACAAAGACGCCGCGGTTCTTTTCGGTACGCAGCAGCCCGGTCTGTTCGAGCGCGCGAAAGGCCTCGCGCACGGGACCGCGCGACACGTTCAGCTCGCCGGCCAGCTCGATCTCGTTGAGCTTGTCGCCCGGCGCGAGCTCTCCCGCGGTGATACGCCGCTCCAGCTCACGCTGCACCAGCGACGTCAGCGACTGGCTCTGCAGGATTTCGATTTCGCTCGACAGCGGCGCTTGGCGGGACATGAAGACTCCTGACACGGGATGGCGGTGCACGCGCCGCGCATTCATTTCCACCGTCTTTTGGGCCCGGCTGGCGTGCGTGCATTTCCTGGTTGCGATTAAAGCAAGCGGTTTGTATATTGTCAACAAACCAAGACGCCGACGAGCGCGAAATCGGGGAGACTGGGCGGATTCGTTTGGGCATATGTCTCGCAAGCGTTGCTGCACAAGGGTTTAAGGTGATTCACGGTGGTGCACGGGTCTGGCCACGCACTGCAACTAATTCACCAAATTGACACAACTCAGCACATACAATGCCGCAAGGAGCCCCACAATGAGAACCGCCATGACACTCGCCAAGCAAGCCCTCGCCGCCAGCGCCGCCCTTCTTCTGGCCGGTGCCGCATTCGCGCAGAAGACCACGCTGACCGTCTACACCGCCTGGGAAACCGAGACGCTGAAGCCCTACGCGGAGGGGTTCGCCAAGGTCGCGCCCGATATCGAGCTGAAGTACGTCCGCGACTCGACCGGCGTGATCACCGCCAAGGCGCTGGCCGAGAAGGCCAATCCGCAGGCCGACGTGATCGCCGGCCTGGCCGCCTCGAGCCTGGAGCTGCTCAAGCAGGAAGGCATGCTGCAGCCCTATACGCCCAAGGGCTTCGAACGCCTGACGCGCGACTACAGCGACAAGGCGACGCCGCCCTCGTGGCTCGGCCTGGACGTCTGGGGCGCGACGGTGTGCTTCAACACCATCGAAGCAAAGAAGCGCAATCTGCCCAAGCCCGAGACGTGGCGCGATCTGACGAAGCCGATCTACAAGGGCATGATCGTGATGCTCAACCCGGCCTCGTCGGGCACCGGCTTTCTCGACGTGACCGCGTGGCTGCAGCTGTTCGGCGAGCAGGAAGGCTGGAAGTACATGGACGCGCTGCACGAGAACATCGCCCAGTACACGCATTCCGGCTCGAAGCCGTGCAAGCAGGCCGGCGCCGGCGAATTCCCGATCGGCATCTCGTTCGAGCTGCGCGCGCACAAGACCAAGGCAGCGGGCGCGCCGATCGACATCATCTTCCCGCGCGAAGGACTGGGCTACGACATCGAGGCCGCCGCCATCGTCAAGGGCACACGGAAGCAGGAGGCCGCGCAGCGCTATCTGGACTGGCTCGCCAGCAAGGAAGCCAACGAGCTGTTCGCGCGCGACTGGGCCATCGTGGCCTACCCCGGCGTGGCCCGCAAGATCGACACGATTCCGGCCGACTACGAAAAGATGCTGGTCAAGAACGACTTCAGCCATATCGCGAAGAACCGCGAGCGCGTGCTGGCCGAATGGCAGAAGCGCTACAGCGCCAAGGCGGAAAAGCAGTAAGCAGCGGCAGGCAGCAGGGCATCGCGCTTGCCGGCCACTCGCCGCCCGCCGAACCCGACCGCTGCATCCGCCCGCCGCACTGAACAGACGCATCCACCAGACGCGCCGCCCCCGTCCGACTCGATGGAGCCCACACCCATGACCACGTCCCCCACCAGGCACGACAGTTATCTGAGCCTGAAAGGCATCCAGAAGCGGTTCGGCGGCGCCGACGGCTTCACCGCGCTGCGCCATATCGACCTCGACGTGCGCGAGGGCGAGCTGCTGTGCTTCCTCGGCCCGTCCGGCTGCGGCAAGACCACGCTGCTGCGGATCATCGCCGGTCTCGAATCGCAGACCGCCGGCACCATCCTGCAGGCGGGCCGCGACATCTCGACGCTGCCGCCGATGGAGCGCGACTACGGCATCGTGTTCCAGTCGTATGCGCTGTTCCCCAACCTGACGGTCGCGGACAACGTCGCCTACGGGCTGGTCAATCGCCGCATGCCGCGCGAGCAGCGGCGCGCGCGCGTGGCCGAACTGCTGACGCTGGTCGGCCTGCCCGAGCGCGGTGCGCAATACCCGAGCCAGTTGTCGGGCGGGCAGCAGCAGCGCGTGGCGATCGCACGGGCGCTGGCCACCTCGCCGGGCCTGCTGCTGCTCGACGAGCCGCTGTCCGCGCTGGATGCCCGCGTGCGGGTGAGGCTGCGCAGCGAGATCCGGGCGCTGCAGCAGCGGCTGAACATCACCACCATCCTGGTCACGCACGACCAGGAGGAAGCGCTGTCGATGGCGGACCGCATCGTCGTGATGAACCAGGGCGCGATCGAGCAGATCGGCACGCCGGCGCAGATCTACCAGCGCCCGGCCACGCCGTTCGCCGCCGATTTCGTCGGCAAGACCAATATGCTGCCGGCGACCGTGGACAGCGACGGCCATCTGCGGCTGGGCGAACGCCGCCTGCAATGCATCGCGCCGCCGGGCTGCTGCGCCGACGACACCGTGCAGGTCTTCTTCCGGCCCGAGGACGTCTGCGTGCGCGGCTGCGATCAGCAGGGCGAAAACGTGCTCGACGCCACCGTCGACAAGATCGAGTTCCTCGGTGCCTTTTCGCGGCTGACGCTGAAGCTGGCGGACGGTGCCGGCGCGTCGGCGCCGCTCTATGCCGACCTGTCGCTCAACGACATGCACGAACTGCGTCCCAGCGCGGGCGATCCGCTGCGCCTGGCCATTCCCGCCGACCGCCTGCGAGTGTTCCGTCAGCCATGAGCCTGCTCCTGTCCAAGGCCACCGTGCCGCCCGTTCCGTCCCTTCCGCCCGTTCCGTCGGCCGCGCCCGTGCCGCCGCTATCCCCCTTCCGCCGCGCCCGGCATCGCCCTCGGCGCGGTCCGTACCCACTGGACCGACCGCATTGCGCAGGCGCTGCTGTGGGCTGCCGCGCTGGCGCTGCTGTGCTTCGTGCTGGCGCCGATCGTGATGATCCTCGCCAAGAGCGTGCAGAACCGCGACGGCACGCTGGCCGGCATCGCGCATTTCCGCACGTATCTGGCCACGCCCGCGCTGTGGCATTCGGTCTGGAACAGCGTCTGGGTATCGACGCTGGCCACCGCCATCACGGTGCCGATCGCCTTCACCTTTGCCTATGCGCTGACGCGCAGCCGCATCGGCGCCAAGGGCCTGCTGCGCAATCTCGCGCTGATTCCGCTGCTGGCGCCATCGCTGCTGGCGGCGATCTCCTTCATCTACTGGTTCGGCAACCAGGGGCTGCTCAAGCCCTATATGGGCGAGCTGCAGATCTACGGGCCGCTCGGCGTGGTCGGCGCGCTGGTGTTCGCGACCTTCCCGCACGCGCT
The DNA here is from genome assembly GCF_049311595.1 of Cupriavidus sp. H18C1. NCBI lineage: Bacteria > Pseudomonadati > Pseudomonadota > Betaproteobacteria > Burkholderiales > Burkholderiaceae > Cupriavidus > Cupriavidus sp. H18C1. The sequence continues at coordinate 1,099,353 of NZ_CP186009.1, read as the reverse complement.
GATGATCCTGATCACGGCGCTGTCGCTGACCGATGCACGGCTGTACGAGGCGGCCGACGCGCTGGGCACGTCCACCGTGCGCAAGTTCTTCACGATCACCGTGCCCGCCGCACGCTATGGCCTGGTCAGCGCCGCGATGGTGGTGTTCACCTATGCGATCTCGGACTTCGGCATTCCGAAGGTGATCGGCGGCAACTTCCACATGCTGGCCACCGACATCTACAAGCTGGTGATCGGCATGCAGGACTTCTCGCAGGGCGCGGTGGTCGCGCTGATGCTGCTGGTGCCGGTGTTGGTCACGTACTGCATTGACGCGCGCGTGCAGCGCCGCCAGATGGCGCAGATGTCGGCCCGCTCGGTGCCCTACGTGCCGCGCCGCAGCCGCCGCTTCGACCTGGCGATGGCGGCGTTCTGCTGGCTGGTCGCCGCGCTGATGGTCGCCGTGATGGGCATGGCGATCTACGCGTCGTTCGTCAAGCTGTGGCCCTACAACTTCTCGCTGTCGCTGAACCACTACCGGGTCGGCCTGGTGGAAGGCGGCGTCGTCGCTTCGTACTTCAACAGCCTGAAGCTGGCGCTGGCCTGCGCGCTGATCGGTCCGGTCTTCATCTTCACCACGGCCTATCTGCTGGAGAAGACGCGTGGCCTGCAGTGGCTGCGCGGCTTCGTGCGGCTGATGGCGGTGCTGCCGATGGGCGTGCCGGGGCTGGTGCTGGGACTGGGCTATATCTTCTTCTTCGTGCCGGCCGCCAATCCGCTCAACGTCCTGTACCAGACGCTGGGCATCCTGGTGCTGGTCACCATCGTCCACTACTACGCGTCCTGCCATCTGACGGCGGTCACGGCCCTCAAGCAGCTCGACGGCGAGTTCGAGGCGGTGTCGGCCTCGCTGAAGGTGCCGTTCTACACGACCTTCCTGCGCGTAACGGTGCCGGCCTGCCTGCCCGCGATCGTCGAGATTTCGCGCTACCTGTTCATCAATGCGATGACCACCGTGTCCGCGGTGGTGTTCCTGTACGGCACCGATACCAAGCTCGCCTCGGTCGAGATCGTCAATCTGGACGAGTCCGGCGATATCGGCCCGGCCGCCGCGATGGCCACGCTGGTCGTGCTGACCTGCGCCACCGCCTGCCTCGCCTACTACGGCCTGCAGCGCTGGCTCGAGCGCCGCACCCAGGCCTGGCGCGGCGCCGACGAACGCGACTGAACCGAACAACCACCACACGATTCCCGCTCCGCCACCCCCTGCCAGGAGATTCGACCATGATTCGCGGCAACGACCCCATTCTGCTGACGCCCGGCCCCCTGACCACCTCGCTCGCGACCAAGCAAGCCATGCTGCGCGACTGGGGCTCGTGGGACGCCGCCTTCAACGCCATCACCGGCAGCCTGTGCGAGGATCTCGTGCGCATCGTGCACGGCGAAGGCACGCACGTCTGCGTGCCGATGCAGGGCAGCGGCACGTTCTCCGTCGAGGCGGCGATCGCCAATGTGGTCCCGCGCGACGGCAAGGTGCTGGTGCCGCAGAACGGCGCCTATTGCCAGCGCATCCTGAAGATCTGCAAGGCGATCGGCCGCGCCTGCGTCGAACTGCCGATTCCCGAAGACCAGCCCGCCAGCGCCGCGGCGATCGAGGCCGCGCTCGCCGCGGACCCGTCGATCACCCATGTGGCCCAGGTCCATTGCGAGACCGGCGCCGGCGTGCTCAATCCCCTGCCGGAGATCGCGCAGCTATGCGCGCGCCTCGGCAAGGGGCTGATCGTCGATGCGATGAGCTCGTTCGGCGCGATCGAGATCGATGCGCGCACGATGCCGTTCGACGCGCTGGTGGCGGCCACCGGCAAATGCATCGAGGGCGTGCCCGGCATGGGCTTCGTGCTTGTCAGGAAGAACGTGCTCGAGGCCAGCCAGGGCAACAGCCATTCGCTGGCGCTGGATCTGTACGACCAGTACGTCTATATGCAGAAGACCACGCAGTGGCGCTTCACGCCGCCCACGCACGTGGTCGCGGCCTTCCGCGCGGCGCTGGACCAGTATCTGGGCGAGGGTGGACAGGCGGTGCGCGGCGAGCGCTATCGCCGCAACTGCGCCGCGCTGATCGACGGCATGCGCGAGCTGGGCTTTCGCCCCTTCCTGCGTCCGGAGGTGCAGGCACCGATCATCGTCACCTTCCACGCGCCGGACGATCCGCGCTATGACTTCAAGACCTTCTATGCGAAAGTGCGCGAGCGCGGCTATATCCTCTATCCCGGCAAGCTGACGCAGGTCGAGACTTTCCGCGTCGGCTGCATCGGCGCGATCGACGACAACGAGATGCGCAACGTGGTGTCGGCGATCGGGCTGACGCTGCGGGAGATGGGCATCGACATGGCGGCGCAGCTGGCCAAGGCGGCCTGAGCCCCGGCGCTCGCCACGGATCCCACCGAACCCACCGATCCCGCCGCTCCGCTCGCCACGCATTGCACCGATCGACTTTCCGGCCGGCCCCGGCAGCCCGCGCGCACGATGCGAGCTGCCGGGCCGGCCGTGCCAATTCCCCGACAGGGCCAGCATGACCCTTCCCGCCGACTTCCACTGGATGGCGTTCGTCGCCGTGATGCTGTCCGCCGTGATGCACGCCTCATGGAATGCGATCGTCAAGATCGGCGGCGACCGCCTGTCGTCGATGGCGCTGATCGACACCTTCTGCCTGCTGGCGGCGCTGCCCTTCCTGCTGGTGGTACCGCTGCCCGCGCCGGCGGTCTGGCCCTTCCTGCTGGCGACGGTCTGCCTGGAGGTCGTCTACAAGCTGTCCCTGGTCGCGGCCTACAACCGTGGCGACTTCAGCCAGGCCTATCCGCTGATGCGCGGTTGCGCGCCGATGATGGTCGCGTTGCTGCTGCTGGCGATGGGCAGCGAGCGGCTGGGCCCGGGCGGCTACGCCGGCATCGCGCTGATCTGCTGCGGACTGGTCAGCCTGGTGCGCTGGCGCACGCAGTCGCCGCAGCTGATGGGATTCGCGCTGCTGGCCGGGGCGTGCCTCGCGGGCGGCACGGTGATCGACGGCACCGCGGTCAAGCGCCACGGCGAGGTGTTTTCGTACATCGTCTGGCTGCAGACGCTGTCGCACCTGTTCATGCCGAGCTATGCGGCGGTCCGCCGGGGCCGCACGCTGCTGACGCTGCTGCGCACCGAGTGGAAGCGCGCGTGGATCGGCGGCATCAACCGGGTCGGCTCGTACGCGCTGATGCTGTGGGCGATGACGCTGGCACCGGTGGCCAAGCTCGCCGCGCTGCGCGAATCGAGCGTGATCTTCGCCGCGCTGCTGGGCTACTTCCTGCTGCGCGAGCCATTCGACCGGCGGCGGTTGATGGCGACGGCGCTGGTGCTGGCGGGGATCGTGACGTTGCAGCTGGCACGATAAGGTCCCAGCAGAGGCAGGGTCCGAGGAGCGGCGTCCTGCCGCGCCATACCGCGGTCTCATGGCGGCTCACCCCATCCGGAAGTACAATCGCTTTGTCTCGTTTTCCGGAACGGAGGAATCGCTTTGAAAACCGCCACCACCGCCGCGGCATCCGCTCCGCGCGCGCGCGGGGCCGCCAAGGCCAACTCGGCCGCCGCGGCCAAGGCCGCCGAGCGGCCCGCCCCGGTGCCGCCCCCGCCCTCGCCCAGCGAAGCCGCCAACGACCGTGGCGACACGCCCACGCTGCGCGCCTTCGCGCTGCTCGAATTCCTGGTCGCCGCCGACCGGCCGCTGACGCTGGCGGAGATCATGCAGGGCTTCGAGGCGCCCAAGGCCTCGCTGCACCGGATGCTGGGCGCGCTCGAAGCGGGCGGGCTGGTGATCCGTGAACCGGGCGCGCGCAACGCCTACGCGGTCGGACCGCGGCTGGCTCGGCTGGGCGTGGCCATCGTCACGCACTCCGGCACCCGTCAGTTGCGCCACGCGATCCTGTCGCGGCTGGTCGAGGACATCGGCGAGACCGTCAACCTGACCATGCTGCACGAAAGCGCGGTGCTGTATCTGGACCGCATGGAGGCCCCGTGGCCGCTGCGGCTGGACTTGAAGCCCGGCTCCCACGTGCCGCTGCACTGCTCGGCCAGCGGCAAGCTGCTGCTCGGATTGCTGCCGCGCGAGCAGCGCCGCGCGCTGGTGAAGCAATTGCCGCTGGAACGCTTCACGCAGAACACCATCACCGATGTCGAACTGCTCGAGGCGGAGCTGGACCGCTGCGCCCACAAGCAGATCGGCGTCGACAACGAGGAGTTCGTCGCCGGCATCAGCTGCGTCGCGGTGCCGGTGCGCGACGAGCGCGGCCAGGTGGTGGCCGCCCTCGCGGTCCATGCGCCGACGGTGCGCTCGCCGCTGTCGCGTTCGCTGGAATTCGTGCCGCGGCTGCAGCAGGCGGCAAGGGATCTGGCATCGACGTTCTGAGGAAGGCGAGCGCGCGGGGCTGCCATCTCGCGCGACGTCTCGACATCCCTTTTGCATTCCCTCGCCCGCTTGCGAGACAGGGCAGGGAGAGGGCAACCACGCGGCGTCGAACGATGGCGCTGCATCGAGCGGCGTTTTCCCTCTCCCCCCAGCCCTCTCCCGCTTGCGGGAGAGGGGAGCAACCCGCGCGAGAGCATGAGGCATCAAGCCCTTCCCTTCCACGGCACCAGCCACTTCTCCACGCCGCGCATCAGCAGATCGAAGCCATAGGCGATCAGGCCGATCAGCACGATGCCCATCACCACCACGTCGGTACGCAGGAAGTTCGAGGCGTTGAGCACCATCTGGCCCAGGCCCGCGGTGGCGGCCACCATCTCGGCGGCGACCAGCGTGGTCCAGCCGAAGCCGATCGCGATGCGCATGCCGGTCAGGATGTCGGGCAGCGCGGCGGGCAGCACCACATGGCGAATCACCTGCCACGGCGTGGCGCCCATCGAATAGGCCGCGTTGATCTGCTCGATCGTCACCGAACGCACGCCGGCGCGCGCCGACATCGCCATCGGCGCGAAGCAGGCCAGGAAGATCAGCAGCACCTTCGAGGTCTCGTCGATGCCGAACCAGATCACGATCAGCGGCAGATAGGCGAGCGGCGGCAGCGGCCGGTAGAACTCGATCGGCGGATCGAAGACGCCGCGCGCGATGCGCGACACGCCCATCAGCACGCCGACCGGCACCGCCGTGATCGCAGCCAGCGCAAAGGCGCCGAACACGCGCACCATGCTGGCCCAGAAGTGGTCGAGCAGCGGCAGGCCGCCCTGCACATTGCCGTTCCACGCATCGACAAAGGCCTTGCCGATCGACTCCGGCGTCGGCAGGAACAGCGGCGGCAGCCAGCCGAAATGGCTGGCGACCCACCACAGCACCAGCAGCGACACCACGGTGACGGCGGAAATGCGCGAGCTGGACCCCTCGCCCGGCATCCGGTAGCCGGAGACCGGGCGGACCTTGCGTGCCGGCGCGGCCGGCCCCACCGACCCAACGGCGGCGGCGTTCGTGGTGGAAGACATCTCGTCGGCAACGATGGCGCCCGGCGCGCGCGGCGCGCCCGACAGACTCTGAACGGTGGCAGGCATCGGCTTATCCTTATGGCGTGGCATGGATCAGGTCGACGATTTCCTCGCGGTGGCGAATGAAATCCGGATCAGATTTGACGGCGCGCGCATCGCCGCATTCGATATAGCGGCGCGCGTACGGCAGTTCGTAGGTGTGGGCGATGCGGCCCGGCGACGGCGTCATCACGATCAGCCGCGTGGCCAGGAACAGCGCCTCCTCGACGCTGTGCGTGATGAAGAAAACGATCTTCTGCTCGCGTGCCCACAGCTTCAGGATCAGCGCCTGGATCGACTCGCGCGTCAGCGCATCGAGCGCGCCGAGCGGTTCGTCCATCAGCATCACCGCCGGATCGTTGGCCAGCGCACGCGCAATGCCGACGCGCTGCTGCATGCCGCCCGACAGCTGATAGACCGGCTTGTCGGCGACGTGCTCCAGCCCGACCAGCGCCAGCTTGTCGCGCGCGATCCGCAGCCGCTCCGCGCGGCCGACGCCACGCATGCGCAAACCCAGCGCGACGTTGTCGGCGACATTGAGCCACGGCATCAGGGCATGCTTCTGGAACACTACGCCTCGCTCCGCGCCGGGGCCGTTGACGGCGTGGCCGTCGAGGCGAATCTCCCCCTTCGGACGGCTGCATGAAGCCGGCGATGCAGGACAGCAGCGTGGTCTTGCCGCAGCCGGAGGCGCCCAGCGCGACGACGAAGTCGCCGCGCGCCATGGTCAGGTTGACCTGCGACAGCGCGAGCGTCTGCGTACCGCCCGCGCCGCCATAGTTGACGCTGAGGTTGTCGATTTCGAGTTTGGCCATCTCGGTTCCCTGTTGGGTCGTTGGCGAAGGGCTGGCTGAGGGGGGATAGGCGGCGGCTCAACGCATCGCCCGCTTGACCCACTCGGCGTTGACGCCGGCGGAGTAGTCCGGCAGCACGGTCTGGATCGTGCCCTGCTCCTTCAGGAACTGCGCCGCCGACTGCAGGGCCTTGGCCGCGCCGCCGCCGAGCCAGCGCGCCGAGGCCTGTTCCTCCAGCGTCGGAAAGGCGTACAGCGACATGCTGCCCGGCACGTCCTCGGGCTTGGCGCCCGAGATCCTGGCCACCGTCTTGACCATCGGCGAATCCGCGGTCCACGCCGCCTTGTTCTTGCGGTAGTTGTCGTCCGCGGCCGCCAGCATCCTGACGAACTTGACCATGAAGTCCGGGTTCTCGCGCGCGAACTTCTTGCTGACGATCATGCCGTCGAAGGTCGCCTTGCCGGTGGACTGCGCGATCTGCCCCGAGGTCAGCAGCACCTTGCCGGTCGGCTTGATGCGCGCGAGCACCGGGTCCCAGATGAAGGTCGCGTCGATGTCGCCGCGCTGCCAGGCGGCGGCGACTTCCGGCGGCCGCATGTTCATGATGCGGACCTGCTTCGGATCGACCTTGGCCTGCTCCAGCGCGACCAGCGTGTGATAGTGCGTGGTCGAGACGAACGGCACGCCGATGCGCTTGCCCTTCAGATCGGCGACGTTCTCGATGCGCGTGCCGTTGCGCGCGACCATCGCCTCGGCGGCGTTGATGTCGTCGAGAATCCAGAACAGCTCGACGTCCAGCCCCTGCGACAGGGCCGAGGCAATCGGCGAGGTGCCGGCCTCCGCGATCGCGATCTGTCCCGACGCCATCGCGCGGATCACGTCGCCGCCGCCGGAGAACTGGCGGAACGATACCTTGTAGCCGGTCTGCTTCTCGATCTCCTTGGCGTCCTGCACATGGCGCCATGGCACCACCATGTCCTGGTAGGCGATCACCACTTCCCTGGGCTGTGCCAGCGCGCCCGTCTGCACGGCGGCGGCCAGCACCGCGCCCGTTGCCAACTGCTTGATCCAACGCTCGATCCAACGCATCGTCGTATTCCTCAAGAAAAACAGGTTGCGTGCCGCGGCAGGGAGCGGCACGGAGATCCAGGCACCGGCAAGGTGCCTACTCGAGGAGGGGGAAGACAGAAAGCAGGTCGCATGCCAATGTCTCCTTGCAGTGGACGGCTGTCGCGTCCTTGAATCGGCCGTCGCCACATCGTGGTGGCAATCGGCGGCCAACGCCTTGCACGTTGGGTAGCGCTATCGTAGGCAGCGGGTGGCGCGGGCCATAGTGCCACTGGGCGGCAATCGTGGGTCCAAGCGCCGGCCGGCCGCCGAACCGGGCGGATCGCCCCTCCCCGAGCCCGGTTCCGCGGCGCCTTCGCACCAGGGCGGCGCGTTTTTGTCTCGTTTTAGTGCACCCATCGTACCGTTTTCCGAGATTTCTATTGACCGAGGGGGGCTCGCCGCCCTATCCTTCGGTCAAACCACCGTTTCCGGTACATTTCATCCCATTTTTCAATCCGGCCATGAAAGCGATCCACCGCATCATCGAGCGCGCGCGCTCGTCCCCCCGGCGCATCGTGCTGTGCGAGGCGGAGGACCCGCGCGTGCTGCAGGGCGCCCGGCGCGCCACGCAGGAAGGCATCGCCCGCATCGTGCTGGTCGGCGATGCCGCCCGCATCGCCGATGCGGCGCAGCGCCACGGCATCGCGCTGGACGGCATGGAGGTGGTCGATCCCGCCAGCGCCGCCCTGCGGGATCGCTACGCGCAGCAATGGCTGGCCCTGCGCCAAGCCAAGGGCATGACGCCCGAGCAGGCGCAGCGCGACGTGCTGGCGCCGCTGTGCTTCGCCAATCTGATGGTGCGCGCCGGCGACGCCGACGGCTCGGTCGCGGGCGCGGTCCATACCACCGCCGACGTGGTGCGCCACGCGATCCAGATCATCGGCATCGCGCCGTCCTTCCGGCTGGTGTCGAGCTTCTTCCTGATGATGTTCTGCGAGCCCTTCCACTCGCTCAAGGGCGGACTGATCTTCTCCGACTGCGGCCTGGTGATCGACCCGGACGCCGAGGCGCTGTCCGAGATCGCGATGGCCGCCGCCGACAGCGCGCAGAGCCTGCTGATGGAGACGCCGCGCGTGGCGATGCTGTCGTTCTCGACCAATGGCAGCGCGCACCACGCCGCCGTCGACAAGGTCGCCGCGGCGACGCAACGCGTGCGCGCGCTGCGGCCGGACCTGGCCATCGATGGCGACGTGCAGCTCGACGCGGCCATCGTTGCCGAGATCGCGGAGCGCAAGCTGCCCGCGTCGCAGGTCCACGGACATGCCAACGTGCTGGTGTTCCCGAGCCTGGAGGCCGGCAATATCGGCTACAAGCTCGCCGAACGCCTGGGCGGCGCGGTGGCGATCGGGCCGATGCTGCAAGGGCTGCGGCGCCCGGCCAACGATCTGTCGCGCGGCTGCAGCGCGGACGACATCTTTCACGTGATCGCGGTCACCGTGGTGCAGGCGCAGGCCGCCGACCTGGCAGCGGGCGACGCCAACGCCCAGATGGCGCTGCCGGGCCTGCTCGAAGGCCTGCCAGCCGACACCACACCATCGGGAGCCGCGCAGTCCCGATGAATCTCGACACCTTGCTGCCGGTACTGGCCCTGCTCGGCCTCGGCAGCTATTTCCAGACCGTGACCGGGTTCGGCATGGGTCTGATCGTGATGGGCGCGGCCAGCGGCCTGCATCTGGCGCCGGTCGCCACGCTGGCCGCGCTGGTCAGCCTGCTGACGCTCGCCAACGGCGCGCTCGCGCTGCCCGGCAAGCTGCACCATATCGACTGGCGCGCGGTGCGGGCCGCCACGCTCGGCATCCTGCCGTCCGTGGTGGCCGGCGTCGTGCTGCTGCACTACCTGAGCGGCACCGCCGCCGGCGTGCTGCAGCTGATGCTCGGCGCCGTGGTGCTGTACGGCGGCATCGGCGCGGCCCTGCGTCCCGCCGCGTTGTCCAGCCGCTCCGGCGACGGCAGCTTCTTCGTCAGCGGCGTCTGTGGCGGCCTGCTCAGCGGGCTGTTCGGCGTCTCCGGGCCACCGCTGATCTTCCAGTTCTATCGCCAGCCGCTGAACATGGTGCAGATCCGCTGCGCGCTGATCCTCGTCTTCACCACCACCTCGGCCGTGCGCACCGCCTACAGCGCCTGGCAAGGCGAACTGGCCGGCGACGTCTGGCTGCAGGCCGCGCTGGCCTTCCCGGTGGTCGCGCTGAGCACGATCGCGGCACGGCGCTTCCCGCCGCCGCTGTCGGCCGAGGCGACGCGGCGGGTGGCGTTCGGGGTGCTGGTGGTACTGGGCGCGTATCTGATGGCGGGGCCGCTGTGGCAGTGGTTCGCGGCGCCTTCGGAATAAGGCGCAGGGCATAACGTAGCCGCTCGTATCTTTTATTGCCGTTTCGCGGCCGAAATGCCCATAACGTAGCCGCTCGGCTACGTTATGCGTGACGCCATCGCGCGCCGGCTACCCCAGCCCTCCCCCGTCCCCGCTCCCCCACCCAGCGCGCGATCGCGTCGATCGCCGCCGTGTCCAGCGGCCGCGTGGTATCCAGCGGGAAGTGGCGCCGGTAGTAGGGGCTCAGGTCCAGATCGACGCCGAGTCCCATCACTTCGATGCGCCCCTGCGCCTCGTGGCGCGCCACCACGTCCTTCAGATGGTCGTCCAGCAGCCGCTCGCCGTTGGCCTGCGCGGTGGCGCGGTCCATCGGGCTGCCGTCGGATACCACCACCAGCAGGCGGCGCGACTGCGGGCGGGACAGCAGGCGGCCGCAGGCCCAGTCCACCGCCTCGCCGTCGATCCCTTCGCGGAACAGGTCGGCCTTGAACAGCGCGGCGATACCGGTCCGTGCGCGGCGCCAGCTGGTGTCGGCATCCTTGAACACCAGATGGCAGACCTCGTTCAGGCGGCCAGGCGATGGCGGGCGGCCCGCGGCCTGCCAGTCGCGCGCCACGCGGCCGCCGTTCCAGGCGCCCGTGGTGAAACCGAGCACTTCGGTGGCCAGGCCCGCGGCATCGGCCGCACGGGTCATCACGTCGACCAGCAACGCGATCTGGTCGATATGCGCCTTCATCGAGCCCGAGCAATCGATCAGGAAACTCAGTACCGCGTCGGTGCGCGGCTGCAGCCGCGGCTGGCGGAAGATGCGCGGCTGGCCGCCGGCGCAGGCCAGCTGCGCGAGCCGGCTGCGGTCGAGCCGGCCCCTCCTCCTCGCCGGACGACCAGCCGTCGGCCGCCGGTATCGCGAAGGCGGACGACAGCGTGCGCGCGATGCGGACCGGATTGATGCCGCCCTCGACAATGCGCCGGTCCAGGCGTTCGCGCCATGCCTGCAGCGAAGCCTGGCGCGCCAGCGTGGCGGCGCGCAGCTCGCGATCATAGCGCGTGGTGAAGGCCGCGTAGCCCGGTGCGAGTGCACCGTGGGCGTCGACACGCGCGCCGCCCGGGCCGGCGCCGCCTGCCTCCTGCAACGGCGCCTCGTCCTCGAAATCGAGCAGCAGCGAGAAGCCGTCGCGCACCGACTCGGGCGATTCGCGGCCCTCGTCGTCAGCCAGGCCGGCTCGCCGCGCATCGTCGCGCAGCATCGCCGCCACCATCTCGGCCGCGGCGAGCGCATGTTCGGCAAAGGCGCGCTGGTCGGCGCGCGTGCGCCGCATGCCGGCCAGTGCCGCGCCCAGGGCCGGCACGATGGCGGCGCGCGTGGCCTCGATCAGGTCCTCGGTCTCCTCGACCACCGGCCGGCCCGACAGGCGCGACCAGACCACCTGCGCGACCGTGTAGATCAGGATGCCGAAACGCCCTTCGGTCAGCCCGGAGCGATGGAAGGCCAGCGACCATTGCGCGAAGCGCCGGTGCAGGTTGGCGGCCACGCCGGGCATGCCGGCGGGCAGATGGGCTTCGCAGCGCAGCTGCTCGAACAGTTCGAACAGCAGCCGCGCGACGGGGTCGGCGGGACGCAGCGCGCGGTGCAGGGCCGCATCGCCATGCCGCAGGCGCAGCGCGACGGCGTCCACGCTGCCGCGCAGGTCGGCAAAGGTATCGCGGCCGGCATCGGTCAGAAGGTGCGGTGCGTGCAAGGGCAGCGGCCGTTGGCCGCGCCAGGGCCTGCCCGCGCGGTAATGCAGCGCGGCGTCGCCCGCCAGCGCACGCAGGGCCGCCGCGCACAACGCCTCGCGCCGGCGCTGCGTAGCCGCGGGCAATGCTTGCTCCGGCGTCGCCGCGGTCTCAGCCTCCGGCGTCAGCACGGCCCCAACCTCCCGCGTCGCCGCGGCCGCAACCTTCGACGCCGCCGCGTGGTCGGCCTCCGGTATCGCCGGCGCCGACATCGTCAGGCCGCCGCGTCGCCGCAGGGCGCCAGCTCGGTGCCGAAGCCCCGCTGGAAATACTCCGCCACGATCGGGCGCTCGCCCGGCTCGCACTTGTTCAGGAAGCTGAGGCGGAACGCCAGCGCCGGATCGCGGAAGATCTGGCAGTTCTCGGCCCAGGCGATCACGGTGCGCGGCGACATCAGCGTCGACACGTCGCCCGCGGCAAACCCTTCGCGCGTCAGCTGGGCGACGGCGACCATCGCGCCGACCAGCTCGCGTCCGGCCGCGTCGGCCAGCTCCGGCACGCGCGCCAGCACGATGTCGATTTCCGCCTCGCGCGGCAGGTAGTCGAGCGTCGCCACCACGTTCCAGCGGTCGATCTGCGCGTGGTTCAGCAGATGGGTGCCGTGATACATGCCGGTGAGGTTGCCGAGCCCGACGGTATTGGCGGTCGCGAACAACCGGAAAAACGGATGCGGCTGGATCACGCGGTTCTGGTCCAGCAGCGTGAAGCGGCCATCGCGCTCGAGCACGCGCTGGATCACGAACATCACGTCGGGACGGCCCGCGTCGTATTCGTCGAACACCAGCGCGATCGGCCGCTGCAGCGCCCACGGCACGATGCCCTCCTGGAATTCGGTGACCTGCTGGCCATCGCGCAGCACCACGGTGTCGCGCCCGACCAGGTCCATGCGGCCGATATGTCCATCGAGGTTGACGCGCAGGCACGGCCAGTTCAGCCGCGCCGCCACCTGCTCGATATGGGTCGACTTGCCGGTGCCGTGCAGCCCCTGCACCAGCACGCGGCGATTGCGCACGAAGCCGGACAGGATCGCCAGCGTGACCTCGGGCTCGAAGCGGTAGCCCGGATCGATTTCCGGCACGTGGTCGTCGCGCACGCCGAAGGCCGGCACCCGCATCGCGCTGTCGATGCCGAACACATCACGCACCGACACCATGCGGTCCGGTTCCACGCTGGCAAGGTCGATCGCCACTTCGGTTCTCCTGGATGAGGCTGGATGAGGCTGCAGGGATTTCCCCGATGTCCCGCGGCGGCGCAGGCGCGCGCCATGGCCCCGCGGTTCCATGGAGCCATCATAGCTCAGTCTCATTTTTAGACACAACACATTCCGAATAATGGATTTTCCTATTGACGATGCTCGCGGTCCGTCCTACATTTCAGCGAAACAACAGTTTTCGGTACACAACGTACCGTTTTACGATCAACAACGATCCCAACCTACCGGAGACCGCAAGCATGTCCGATCACACCCCCCACCGCCGCCGGCCCGCAGGCCATGACGCCTTCCGAGGCCTTCGTCGAAACCCTTGCCGCCAACGGCGTCACCGACATGTTCGGCATCATGGGCTCGGCCTTCATGGATGCGATGGACATCTTCGCGCCGGCCGGCATCCGCCTGATCCCGGTGGTGCATGAGCAGGGCGCCGGCCACATGGCCGACGGCTATGCCCGCGTGTCGGGCCGCCACGGCGTCGTGATCGGCCAGAACGGTCCGGGCATCAGCAACTGCGTGACCGCGATTGCCGCGGCCTACTGGGCGCACAGCCCGGTCGTCATCGTCACGCCGGAGGCGGGCACCATGGGCATTGGCCTGGGCGGCTTCCAGGAAGCCAACCAGCTGCCGATGTTCCAGGAGTTCACCAAGTACCAGGGCCACGTCACCAACCCGGCGCGCATGGCCGAATTCACCGGCCGCTGCTTCGATCGCGCGATGGCCGAGATGGGCCCGACCCAGCTGAACATTCCGCGCGACTATTTCTACGGCCAGATCAAGGCCGAGATTCCCGCAACCGCGCCGGCTGGACCGCGGCCCCGGCGGCGAGCAGAGCCTGAACGAAGCGGCCGAGCTGCTGGCGCAGGCCAAGTTCCCGGTGATCATCTCCGGCGGCGGCGTGGTGATGGCCGACGGCGTCGAGGAATGCAAGGCGCTGGCCGAGCGGCTGGGCGCGCCGGTGGTCAACAGCTACCTGCACAACGACTCCTTCCCCCGCCAGCCACCCGCTGTGGTGCGGCCCGCTGGGCTACCAGGGCTCGAAGGCGGCGATGAAGCTGATCTCGCGCGCCGACGTGGTGGTGGCGCTCGGTTCGCGTCTCGGACCGTTCGGCACGCTGCCGCAGCACGGCATGGACTACTGGCCGAAGACGGCCAAGATCATCCAGATCGATGCCGACCACAAGATGCTGGGCCTGGTGAAGAAGATCTCGGTGGGCATCTGCGGCGACGCCAAGGCGGCCGCCGTCGCGCTGACCGAACGCCTGGCCAGTCGCACGCTGGCCTGCGACGCGACCCGCGCCGCGCGCGCCGACCAGATCGCCACCGAAAAGGCGGCCTGGGAGAAGGAACTGGACGAGTGGACGCACGAGCGCGACGCCTTCAGCCTGGACATGATCGAGGAGCAGAAGAACGAGCGCACGCCGAACGGCGGCTATTACCTGCATCCGCGCCAGGTGCTGCGCGAGCTCGAGAAGGCCATGCCGGCCGACGTGATGGTGTCGACCGACATCGGCAACATCAACTCGGTGGCCAACAGCTATCTGCGCTTCGAAAAGCCGCGCAGCTTCTTCGCGGCAATGAGCTGGGGCAACTGCGGCTACGCCTTCCCCACCATCATCGGCGCCAAGGTCGCGGCACCGCACCGTCCGGCGATCTCGTACGCGGGTGACGGCGCCTGGGGCATGAGCCTGATGGAAACCATGACCTGCGTGCGCCACAACATCCCGGTCACCGCGGTGGTCTTCCACAATCGCCAGTGGGGCGCGGAGAAGAAGAACCAGGTGGACTTCTACAACCGCCGCTTCGTCGCCGGCGAGCTGGACAATCCGAGCTTCGCCGAGATCGCCCGCGCGATGGGCGCCGAAGGCATCGTGGTCGACCGGCTGGAAGACGTCGGCCCCGCGCTGAAGAAGGCCATCGACCTGCAGATGAACCACGGCAAGACCACCATCGTGGAAATCATGTGCACCCGCGAACTGGGCGATCCGTTCCGCCGCGATGCCTTGTCCAAGCCGGTCCGCCTGCTCGACAAGTACAAGGATTACGTATAACGGAAGCAAACGAGGCGCGCGGTGCGGCCCTGCCGCGCCGCGCGATCACGGCCTTCGGGGCCGCCGCAGCAATGCGGCCCCGGACAGACAAAACAAAGACAGCGAAGCCGTGACGACACCATCATGAGAAGCACTGGAGACAAAAATTGCTGGATAACCCCGAGGGCTCGCGCGGCCTCAAGCACAGCCTGAAACAGCGCCACATGACGATGATCGCGCTCGGCGGCGTGATCGGTGCCGGACTGTTCGTCGGCAGCGGCGTCGTCATCAAGTCGGCCGGCCCGGCGGCCGTCCTGTCCTTCCTGCTGACCGGCATGCTGGTGGTGCTGGTGATGCGGATGCTCGGCGAGATGGCCTGCGCGCTGCCCACCGTCGGCTCCTTCTACGAATACGCGCGCGAAGCGTGGCACGGCAAGCCCGAGGCCGGCGCGCTCGCCAGCTTCCTGACCGGCTGGATGTACTGGTACTTCTGGGTCATCGTGGTCGCGCTCGAGGCTGTGGCCGGCGCCGACCTGATCCGCTACTGGCTGCCCGACGTGCCCTCCTGGGCCATCAGCCTGGTGCTGCTGGTGATGCTGACGCTGACCAACCTGTTCTCGGTCAAGTCCTTCGGCGAGTTCGAGTTCTGGTTCGCCTCGATCAAGGTGGCCGCGATCGTCGTGTTCCTGTTCCTGGCCGGCCTGTTCGTGCTCGGCATGTGGCCGGATACCGCGCCCAGCGTCGCCAACCTGACGGCGCACGGCGGCTTCGCGCCCAACGGCATCATGCCGGTGCTGACCGGCGCCGTCGCGGCGACGGGCTTCTACTTCGGCGCGGAGATCGTGACCATCGCGGCGGCCGAAACCGCGGAGCCGCAGAAGGCCGTGGCCAAGGCCACCCACTCGGTGATCACGCGGGTACTGGTGTTCTACGTCGGCTCGGTGCTGCTGGTGGTGTGCCTGGTGCCGTGGAACTCGCCCGGCATCGCCACGCCGTACGTCAGCGCGCTCGACGCGATGGGCATCCGCGGCGCGGCACAGGTGATGAACGCGGTGGTGCTGACCGCGGTGCTGTCGGCGCTGAACTCTGGCCTGTACGCCTCGTCGCGGATGATCTTCGCGCTGACGCGCCGCGGCGATGCCCCGGCCGGCCTGGCCAAGCTGAACCGCAACGGCGTGCCGGTCCGCGCGATCCTGTTCTCGACGCTGTTCGGCTACGCCGCGGTCGTGATGTCCTACGTCTCGCCCGATACGGTGTTCGCCTTCCTGGTCAATTCGTACGGCACGGTGGCGATCTTCGTCTACATCCTGATCGCGGTATCGCAGCTGCGGCTGCGCGCGCGGCTCGAACGCGAGGCACCGCACAAGCTGCGCGTGCGCATGTGGATGTATCCGTATCTGACCTATGTGGCGATCCTGGGCATGACCGGCATCGTGGTGGCGATGGCCTTCATTCCGGACCAGCGCAAGCCGCTGCTGCTCGGCGTGGTCAGCCTCGGCATCCTGCTGCTGGTCTATCTGGTGCGCCGGCAGTACCGCCGCGGCGCGGAGCGGCGCGAGAGCGAGATCGACCCGCACCAGCAGCATCTGGGCGACATGCCCCGCGCCCACGCGGTACGGCGCTGATCCCGTCGTCACCGCGTCCGCCGGGGACGACAAGCCCACCGGGCCGGCACCCGCTGGCCCAATCGATTCCATCCAACTGGCCCTACAGCGCGTCCCGGCGCTTCCCTATGCTGGGAACGTGCAAAGGACCGGGTCCGCTGCCGCGCGGACCGCAACAACATCGAGGAGATTCAAGTGGAGTACGCAAGCAAGCAGGCCGGCACCGAAGCGACCGCGGCCGACAGCAACCTGTCCGGACAGCAGGCCGGTGGCGCCAGCGGCGGCGTCACCGCCGCCACGCTGCAGGCCTTCAGCGATGCCTGGAACCGCCACGACATCGACGCGCTGATGTCCTTCATGACCGACGACTGCGTGTTCCACGCGGTGGCCGGCGGCGAGCTGTTCGGCCGTACCTTCAGCGGCCGCGAGGCGGTGCGCGAGGGCTTCCAGCTGGCCTGGCAGACCTTCCCGGACGCGGCCTGGCTCGACGGCGAGCATTTCGTCTGCGGCGACCGCGGCGTCAGCGAATCGACCTTCCGCGGCACCAAGGCCGACGGCTCGCGCATCGAGGCGCGCATGGTCGACGTGTTCACCTTCCGCGACGGCAAGATCGCGGTCAAGAACGCCTATCGCAAGGACCGTCCCGCGCTGGCGGCCGGTTCCCGCGGCTGATCGAACGCGTCGCAACAGGAGCGCAGCGATGGAAGCCATTGCCGATATCACCGCCATCGGTCGGGAAAACGGAGCGCCGGGCCAGGCCGGTGGACACACCGGACACAACGGGGCCACCGGTCCGTCCCGGCCCTACGATCCCGCCTACGACCCGCTGGTTGCGCCGACGCCCGGCCAGGGCCGCGACTACGCGCCGACCTACTGGATCGGCACCGCCGGCGAGCCCCCGCCCGACGACGGTCCGATCACGCACGACGTCGACGTCGATGTCGCGATCATCGGCTCGGGCTTCACCGGGCTGACCTGCGCGATCTTCCTGGCGCAGGAACACGGCATCAAGGCGACCGTGCTCGAGGCCAACCGCGTCAGCTGGGGCTGCAGCACGCGCAACGGCGGGCAGGCGCAATGCGCATCGGGCCGGCTCAAGCGCTCGCAATGGATCCAGCGCTACGGCCTGGACGCCGCGCTGCGCCTGCACGAGGAAGTGTGCGCCGGCATGGAGACCTTCAAGACGCTGATCCGCGATATCGACTGCGATCCGCAGCCGGGCGGCCACCTGTATATCGCGCATCGTCCCGAGGCGATGCCCGCGCTGGAGAAGGAAGCCAAGCTGCTGCGCGAGGTGTTCCATTACGACGCCCGCATTCTCGATGCCGATACCGTCAAGCGCGAATACGTCGACGACAAGGGAGGCGGCCGGCGCGATGCACGAGCCTGAAGGCATCGGCATCCATGCCGGCAAGCTGGCCTTCGGCTATCTGCGCCGGGCCCGCGCGCTGGGCGCCACCGTGCATCCGTCGAGCCCGGTGCTCGACTGGACCACGCGCGACGGCGTGCATTACCTGCGCACGCCGGGCGGGATCGTGCGGGCGCGCGCGGTCGGCGTCGCGACCGGTGGCTACACCTCGCAGAGCCTGCATCCGCATCTGAAGAACCGGCTGTTCCCGATCCTGTCGAACTCGATCGTGACACGGCCGCTGACGCCCGACGAGATCGCGGCGTGCAATTTCCGCACGACGCAGGTGATCACCGACACCCGCATCCTGCGCCACTACTACCGGCTGATGCCGGACGGCCGCCTGCAGATCGGCAGCCGCAGCGCGATCACCGGCACCGACGCGCCGCGGCCCCAATACGAGCAGAAGCTGGTCGACGACATGGTGCGCAAGTTCCCCGCGCTCAAGGGCATTCCGATCGATTACTCCTGGTGGGGCTGGGTCGACGTCAGCCACGACATGATGCCGCGCATCTTCCAGCCCGATCCCGCGCAGACCCTCTATTACGCGATGGGCTACGGCGGCAACGGCGTCATGTACTCGGCCCAGGCGGGCCGCCGCATGGCGGCGATGATCGCGGGCAAGAACCCGGGGCCGGAGCTGCCGATCTTCCGTTCGGCGCTGCCCTTCCCCAATGTGCGCGAATGGGTCGAGTCCCCGGCGTTCGCACCGTTCCGGCGGCTGGGGCAGCGGTTCCTGTACCACTGGTATCACCTGAAGGACGACGTGCTGTAGTTCAGGAGCGAGCCGTACCCATGCGGCTCGCATACCGCGAACACGCTCCCTCTCCCACTTGTGGGAGAGGGTTGGGGAGAGGGCCGGGCGGTCGCGCACGCGATATCGTTTTTGCGGGCGCCTCTCCCCCAGCCCGTTTCCCGCAGGCGGGAGCGGGGAGCAAACCCGCCAGCGGCACACGGCCTTCGATTACCGGCTTTCCACCCATATCCCCTCCCCCGCCCCTTGCCCGATAATGCTCCCCCGACCCCAACACAAGATGGAGCGCGAACGGCATGGCCACGGCGGGCAAGGGAAACACCTTCTGGAATCGGCTGCTGCAATTGCCCGCCGATTCGGGCCTGAGCCTGCAGGCCCAGCTGCGCCAGCAGATCGTTTCCGCGATCCTGTCGCGGCAGTTGCCCGAAGGCAGCGCGCTGCCGTCGAGCCGCGAACTCGCTGCGACGCTGGGCATCGCCCGCAATACCGTGATCCTGGCGTTCCAGCAACTGGTCGACGAGCACTTCCTCGAGACACGGCCGCGGCGCGGCTACTTTGTCGTCGAACAACTGCCGAGCGTGGCGCGGCCGCCGTCCGCGCACAACGCCGGCACCGCGGGCACGCCGGCCAGCACGGATGGCGGTAGCGAATCCCCCCGGCCCCGACTGGAGCGAACGGCTGCCCGACATCAGCGGGCTGCGCGCGATCGTCAAGCCCAACGACTGGCAGAACTATCCCTACCCCTTCATCTATGGCCAGTTCGACCCGGCGCTGTTTCCGACCGCGGACTGGCGCGAATGCTCGCGCATGGCGCTGGCCGTGCTGGAGATCCGCGGCTGGGCCTCCGACCTGATCGACCGCGACGATCCGCTGCTGATCGAGCAGTTGCAGCGGCACGTGCTGCCGCGCCGCGGGGTCTGGGCCAATCCCGACGAGATCATGGTCACGCTGGGCGCCCAGCATGCGCTCTATCTGCTGGCCGACCTGCTGATGCGCGACGCGGTGGTCGGGCTGGAGGAGCCGGGCTACAGCGATGCGCGCGCGATCTTCGGCATGCGCGCACGCGAAGTGGTACCGCTGCCGGTCGATGACTCCGGCCTGCGTCCCGAGGGCGAGCTGGCGCGCTGCGACTATGCCTTCGTCACGCCGAGCTACCAGTGCCCGACCACGGTGACGATGCCGCTGGACCGGCGCGAGGCGCTGCTCGCCGAGGCGCACCGGCACGACGTGGTGCTGATCGAGGACGACTACGACACCGAGAATCCCGCGCTGACGCAGCCGATCCCCGCGCTGAAAAGCCTGGACCGCGAGGGCCGCGTGATCTATGTCGGCAGCCTGTCGAAGTCCTTCGTGCCCGGCATCCGGCTCGGCTATATCGTCGCGCCCAGCACGGTGATCCGCCAGGCGCGGGCGCTGCGGCGCTACATGCTGCGGCACCCGCCGGCCAACAACCAGCGCGCCACCGCCCTGTTCATCTCGCTGGGCCACCACGACGCGCTGCTGCGGCGCGTGGCGCCGATCTTCCAGCGCCGCGCGGCCGTGCTGCGCGACATGCTGGCGCGGCATCTGCCGCAATGCCGCGTACAGAATTCGCCAGGGGCGTCGTCCTTCTGGGTCGAAGGGCCGCCGGGCCTGGATGCACGCAAGCTCGGCGATGTCGCGCTGCGGCATGGCGTGATCATCGAGCCCGGCGACGTGTTCTTTGCCGCCGACGGACCGTCGCCGCACTTCCGCCTGGGCTACACGGGGATTGCCGAGGAACGGATCGAGGAAGGCGTGCGGCTGCTGGCCCAGCTGATCGAGCACGAGCGGCGGCGCTGAGACGCGGCGGAGTCCGGCGCTTCCCGGAACGTCCCGCGTTTCCGCGCGTTTTCCCCGCGTCTTTCCAATCTTCGCCACCCCAGGCAGGCTCCCCGCCAATCACTTCACCGCCGAACCTAGGGCAAGTCCCGATGCCATGACGCCGGGATTGTCCTCGCGGGGACAATCTGCATCGTCCCCGGCGTCTATGCTTTTCTTCGGACCGCCCCCAAGCAGCAGCAACCGCAGCAACCGCAGCAGCCGCTCGAGTTTGCGCCAGACCGGTGTCGAGGGGCAGGTCGCGCCCGTCCTGGCCGGACTCCACGACATCGAAGGAGACGACATGGCACCGACTTTGGCTTTCCATTGGCATCGTATCGCCCTGACTGCCGTGACCGTGGCCGTGCTGGCCGCGTGCGGAGGCAGCGACGACGATCACAAACCCCGGCCATCGGCCAACGCCGCGCAGGCGTGCGCGGAGCTGGCCGGCAAGACCGTCGCCGGCGCCACCGTCACGGCGGCCGCGACCGTCGCCGCGAGCGGCCCGCAACCGCTCTTCTGCCGGGTCAACGCCACCATCGCGCCGCAACTGAAGCTGGAGCTGCGGCTTCCCGATCGGTGGAACGGCAAGCTGTATTACGGCGGCGGCGGCGGATACAACGGATCGATCCCGGGCATCGACGTGCCCACCAACCTCACCGCGCTGAAACAGGGCTACGCCACCGTCAACAGCGACTCGGGCCATTCCGGCAATGTACTGTCCGCGGACTTCGCCCTCGACGATCCGCACGCCGCCGCGCTCTTCGGCCATCAGTCGGTGCCGACGGTGATGTCGTCCGCGCGCGAGATGCTTCGGACCGCCTACGGCAAGGCGCCGGAACGGTCCTACTTCGAGGGCTGCTCCAATGGCGGCCGCGAGGCGCTGATGGCGGCGCAGCGCAATCCGGACCTGTTCGACGGCATCATCGCCCGCGCGCCGGCCTACAACTGGGTCGGCTTCATGGGGGCATTCAACCGCAATGCCAAGGCGCTGGCCGCGCCGGGCGGCATGTTCAACAGCGCAAAGACCAATCTGCTGGCGAAGGCCGTGCGCGATGCCTGCGACGCGCAGGATGGCATCACCGACGGCGTGGTATCGAATCCGCAGGCGTGCCGCTTCGATCCGGCGGTGCTTCGTTGTTCCGGCGGCACGGATGCCGGCGACGCGTGCCTGTCCGACGCGCAGCTGGCGGTGGTGCAGTCCTGGACCACGCCGGCGGTGTGGGCCAACGGCGCCTATTCCAATGCGGGCTGGGCGCTGAGCGGCAACGAGGACGATCCGGGCGCGTGGGGCGTCTGGCTGACGGGCAACGGCAACGTCAACATGGCGCTGCAGTTCCTGTTCCAGGACACGACGGTGAAGAACTATCTGGCACGCGACCGTTCGCAGAACTCGCTGACCTATACCTGGGACAGCAATGTCGCCGCGCTGGCCAACCTGTCGAATCTCAACGACGCGACCAACATCGACCTGCGGCCATTGAAGAACAGCGACGCCAAGCTGATCCTCTGGCACGGCACCAACGACTCGGCCCTGAGCTTCAAGGCCACCAACGCCTATTACGAGGGGGATGGTCGGTGCGGTCGGTGGACAGGCATCGGCCGACGAGTTCGTGCGCTACTACCTCGCGCCGGGCGTCAATCATTGCGCCGGCGGACCGGGCGCCGACCAGACCGACCTGCTGACGGCGCTCGATACGTGGGTGACCAAGGGCACTGCACCGGGCACGCTGACGGCCACCAAGGAGACCAACGGCGCCACCGCGTTCTCGCGTCCGCTGTGCCGCTATCCGCAATATCCGCGTTATACGGGACCGGCGAACGACCCGGCGGCCGCGGCGCAGGCGTCGAACTACACCTGCACCGCGCCGTAAACCTCGGGCAACGCCAGCGCCCGGGACGACTCGCTTCCCTCCCCGCCGGGCGGGAGAGGGGAGCCCTCCACCAACGCCAGCGCTACACGGTCACACCGCCGACGTGCGCACAGCCGCGGCTAATGCACCGTGGTGCTCGCCTGCGCCCCGCCCGTCATCCCGCCCAACGCCGCCGCGGGATTCCAGGTGAAAAACCGCATCCACGCATCGAGCCAGCGCCCCTGCATGTCGGCGCCGATCTCCCAGGCGGTCTGCCCGTATTTGCTTGCCATCGACAGCGCCGGTGCCGGGCCGGCGATCTGCTGCGCGAGGCGTTCGTCGGGGTCCCACTTCCAGATCCACGACGTCCACTGGAAACCCGCCTCCTCCATCAGCGCCCCATAGAAGCTCCAGCCCAGTGCGGCCAGCTTCAGGCAGTCGCGCGCCAGCATGGTGGAAGCGTCGGGCACTTCGGTGACCGCGGGAATCGGCCGCTCCCCGGCCAACTGCCCGATGGTCACATCGGTCACATCGGTCACATCCGTGACACCGGTCATCGGATTCGCGCGTGGTGCTTTGCTCTTCATCGTCATGCTCCTTGGAAGTCGCCGGACGGCGGTGGAAAAGAAGTCGAGCGGTACGCAAGAACGTTGCCAGCGGCGCCCCGGTAGCGTCGTGCCGGCGGCGGCGCGCATGCGCATGGAGCATTTACACGGCTTGTACGCGGGCCCGTGCACGATCTTCCAGCCCCACGAAGGCTGGCGAAGCGACGTGATCGAAACCATGCGGCAGTCGCCGCCGCCCATCGGTGGCACGGTCGATGCGTGACACGCGAAACACGAATCCGACATGCGCCCCCACGCGCCGCGCCTCGATCCCGCCATGCATCCTCCCCTCTCCAACGGCCCCGAACAGCAGCCCGAACGCTACCGCCAGCGCATGGTCGAGCTGCAGATCGCCGCGCGCGGCATCCGCGATCCGGCGGTACTGGCGGCCATGCGCGAGGTGCCGCGCGAGCGCTTCGTGCCCGACGCGCTGCGGCAATCGGCCTACGACGACGCGCCGCTGTCGATCGGGTCGGGCCAGACTATCTCGCAGCCCTATATCGTCGCGCGCATGGTCGAGGCCGCGCGGCTGCATCCCGCCTCGCGCGTGCTGGAGATCGGCACCGGCTCCGGCTATGCGGCCGCGGTGATGGCGCGCATCGCGGCCCGCGTCGTCACGCTGGAGCGCTGGCGGCGGCTGGCCGAGCGCGCCAGCGACGTGCTGCGCGCGCTCGGCTTCGATAACGTCGAGGTCCACCTCGCCGACGGCACCGCCGGCTGGGAAGCGGGCGCGCCGTACGACGCCATCGTTTCCGCCGCGGCCAGCCCGGATATCCCCGCCGCCTGGCTGGCGCAGCTTGCACCGGGCGGCACGCTGGTGATGCCGCACGGCCATCCCGGCCACGCGCAGCGGCTGCTGCGCATCGGCAAGCGTGCGGACGGCACGCTGGAGCGCGAGGATCTCGCCGGCGTGGCCTTCGTGCCGCTGGTCGCGCGCACGGCGGAGGAAGCGGGCAACGAGAATGCCGGCGATTGAGGACCATCGACTCCAGAATCATCGACTCGAGAACCCCGCATCGCATCGATGTACGACCGTCGACCGGGGACCATCGACCCATCGACGAACTCCCGGAGGACCGACATGATCAGCGCACTGCACGATCCCGTGACCGGCCAGGTGCTCGCCGACACCGATATCGTCGAACGGATCGCCGAGGCGGCCGAGCGGCTGCCGGCCATCGACGATCCTGCGTTTGCCGCGGCGGTGGACCGGTTTGCCGACTGCCGCGTGGTATTGCTCGGCGAATCGACGCACGGCACCGCGCAGTTCTACGATGCGCGCGCGGCCTTCACGCGACGGCTGATCGAGCGGCACGGCTTTCGCATCGTGGCGGTCGAGGCCGACTGGCCGGACGCTGCCGCGATCGACCGCTACGTCCGCCAACTGCCCGCGGCCGAGCATCAGGAACCGCCGTTCCGGCGCTTTCCGACCTGGATGTGGCGCAATACGTCGGTGGAGGCGCTGGTCGAATGGATGCACGGCTACAACGCCGAACGCGCGCCGGACCAGCGCGCGGGCTTCTTCGGCCTCGACATCTACAGCCTGGGCAGCTCGATCTCGACCGTGCTGGGCTATCTGAACCGCATCGATCCCGACGGCGCGCGCGAGGCGCGTGAACGCTACGGCTGCCTGTTGCCGTGGCGCGAGGACCCGTCGCGCTACGGCCGCGCGGTGCTGAGCGGCCGGGCGCGCGATTGCGAGGACGAAGTCATCGCGCAGTTGCAGGCGCTGCTCGAGCGGCAGCTCGACTACGCGATGCGCGGGCGCGAGCCCTTCTTTGACGCCGCGCAGAACGCGCATCTGGTGGCCTCGGCCGAGCAGTATTACCGGCTGATGTACTACGGCGGGCCCGAAAGCTGGAACCTGCGCGATACCCATATGTTCGACACGCTGGCGCGGCTGCTCGACACCTATGCGCCGGGCGCCAAGGCGGTGGTGTGGGCGCACAACTCGCATATCGGCGATGCCGACGCGACCGCGATGGGACGCGACCATGGCGAGACCAATATCGGAAGGCTGTGCCGCGCGCGCTTCGGCAGGGAGGCGGCGCTGATCGGCTTTTCGACGTCGCGCGGCACCGTGGCGGCGGCGTCCGACTGGGACGGGCCGATGCAGGTGATGGACGTCGTGCCCGCGCGCGCCGACAGCTACGAGGCGCTGTTCCAGCGCACCGGCATCGACCGCTGCTTCATCGACCTGCGCGAAGGCGTCCACGAGCAGGCCCGCGCGCTGCTGACGGTGCCGCGGCAGGAACGCTTCATCGGCGTGGTCTACCGGCACGATACCGAGTTCGCCAGCCACTATGCGTTCGCGTGCCTGCCGCAGCAGTTCGATGCGCTGGCATGGTTCGACCGCACCGACGCCGTGAAGGCGCTCCCCCACCGTGGCGCGCACCGGCATGCCGGAGACGTATCCGTTCGGCCTGTAGCCACGACGTGGCTCCACCGGCGTCCGGCGCGGGGCGCGGCTTAGAATGCGGCACGGGCCACGCAATGGACGGCATGGCCCGCCCGATCGACCCGCCAGAGAGACCCCGGTGCGCTACGAATTGACGGACCTACGGCTGTTCCAGGCCATCGCCGAATCGCAAAGCCTGTCCGGCGGCGCTGCCGCCATCCATATCACCGCATCGGCGGCCAGCTATCGGCTCAAGAACCTCGAGCTGGCGCTGGGCACGCCGTTGTTCGTGCGCGCCGCGCGCGGCATGGAGTTGACCGCGGCAGGCACCGCGCTGCTCGGCCACGTGCGCGAACTGCTGCGCGGCCTCGAGCGGATGCACGGCGAGCTGGGTCGGTTTTCCGCGGGGTTGAAGGGCAATATCCGGCTGATCGCCAACAGCAGTTCGCTGAACGGCTTCATTCTGCCGAGCGTCAGCCGCTTCCTGAATGCCCATCCCGAGGTCAATATCGACCTGGAGGAACGGGCCAGCCGCGAGATCGCGGCCGCCATCGCCGCGGGCGAGGCCGACGTGGGCGTGCTGGCCGGCGAGGTCGAAACACAGGGCGTGCGCTGGCTGCCGTACGCGGTCGACGAGCTGATCCTGGCCGTGCCGGCCGACCATCCGCTGACGCGCGAGGCGCAGGCGCAACCCGGCGGCGTGCGCTTCGGCGCGGCGCTGGAGCACGACTTCGTCTGCCCCGGCCGCGATACCAGCAATGTGGTGTTCCTGCGCGATACCGCGCACCGGTTGGGACGAACGCCCAATGTCCGCCTGCATGCGCCGACCTTCGACGCGGTGCTGGCGCTGGTCGAAGCGGGCGTGGGGCTGGCGCTGGTGCCGCGCAGCGCTCGCCGCGGCCTCGCTGCGCGACGGCCGCGTGGCCGGGGTACGTCTCGCCGAGGAGTGGGCGCGCCGCCAGCTGAATCTGGTGCTGCCGGCGGCGGGCAAGCTGCCCGCCTTCGCCGAGGCCTTTGCCGAGTTCCTGCTGGGCGATCCGCATGTGGCCGCGACGCGCGACGCGCTGCCATGACGGGGCACGGCCGTACCGTTGAATTGCCGCGAACGGTGGCTTGAAGACATTCGACTGGTTGGCCGGGAGGCGCAAAAATATACTGCTCCGCGATCGAATCGACGCGGAGATCCCATGCTGCACAAGGCCCTGTCCGGCATCAAGGTGCTGGACCTGTCCCGAATCCTTGCCGGGCCCTGGTGTACCCAGAATCTGGCCGACCTCGGTGCCGAGGTCACCAAGATCGAGCATCCGGAGCGCGGCGACGATACGCGCGGCTGGGGCCCGCCCTACCTGCAATCGGCCGACGGCGGCGAGCGGATGTCCGCGTACTTCGCCTGCTGCAATCGCGGCAAGCGCTCGCTGGCGATCGACTTCACCACCGCCGAGGGCAAGGCCGCCATCCTGGCGCTGGCCGACGAGGCCGACGTGCTGGTCGAGAACTTCAAGGCCGGCACGCTGCGGCGCTACGGGCTTGACTATCCGAGCCTGCGGGCGCGCAATCCGCGGCTGGTCTACCTGTCGATCACCGGCTTCGGCCAGAGCGGCCCGATGGCCGACAAGCCCGGCTACGACTACGTGTTCCAGGGCATGGGCGGGCTGATGAGCTATACCGGCCAGCCCGATGGCGAGCCGGGTGAGGGACCGCTGCGCACTGGCGTCGCGGTCGTCGACCTGAGCACCGGCATGTATGCGACCTCGGCGGTGCTGGCCGCGCTGTTCCAGCGCCAGGCCAGCGGCGTGGGACAGCATCTGGACATCGCGCTGCTCGATGTCGCGGTCGCGCTCAACGCCAACCAGGGCGCCAACTATCTGTTCTCCGGGCGCAATCCGCCGCGCAGCGGCAATGCGCACCCGAACTGCGCGCCCTACGAGGTGTTCCGCTGCGCCGACGGCCATCTGATCCTGGCGATCGGCAACGACGCGCAGTTCGCGCGCTCCTGCGAAGTGGCCGGGCTGCCCGACCTGCCGACCGATGCGCGCTATCGCACCAACAGCGCGCGCATCGCCAATCTGCCGGCATTGCGGGCGCAGCTGGCGCAGATATTCGCCACGCGCTCCCGCCGGCAGTGGACTGATGCCTTCGACGCGGCCGGCGTGCCATGGGGGCCGATCCACTCGATCGAGGAGGTGTTCGCCCATCCGCAGGTCCGGCATCGCGGCCTGCTGCAACACGCCGAGCATCCTACGCTCGGCCGCATTCCGATGGTGCGCAATCCGATGCTGCCCGACTCGCCCGCCGCCGCGCTCGCTCCGCCGCCGCTGCTGGGCGAGCACGGCGCCTGACGCTTTGCCATACGAACGCCCAGGACCGGCCACGAACGCCCAAACGCCTACGAACCCCGCGAACACCACGAACACCACGAACACCCGCGAATCACGAAGACCCACGAGGAGACAACCTTGAAACATCCGCATCGCGCCACCGTGCGCAAATCCCCCCCAGCTGATCGCCGCGGTGGCCGCCACCGCCGCCACGGCCGCCATCGCGACCATCGCAAACCCCGCGCATGCCGACAGCTATCCGAGCAAGCCGATCAAGCTGATCGTCCCCTACGCGGCCGGCGGCACCACCGACATCCTGGCCCGCATCGTCGGCACCAAAATGGGCACCATCCTGGCGCAGCCGGTGGTGGTCGAAAATCGTCCGGGCGCCGGCGGCGCGGTCGGCAGCGCCTATGCGGCCAAGCAGCCGGCCGACGGCTACACGCTGGTGATGGAGGTCGAGAGCTCGCACGCCGTCAATCCCAACGTCTATGTGAAGACGCCGTACGACCCGGTCAAGGACTTCGCGCCGATCAGCAACCTGGCCGACGTGCCCAACGTGCTGGTGGTCAATCCGTCGTTCCCGGCCACCGACGTGGCCTCGTTCGTCAAGCTGCTGAAGGCCAACCCCGGCAAGTACTCGTTCGGCTCCTCCGGCAATGGGGGGCCTGAGCCATATGAACGGCGAGCTGTTCATGAGCGAGACCGGCACGCGCATGCTGCATGTTCGCTACAAGGGCCTGGGACCGGCGCTGAACGACGCGGTGGCCGGGCAGATCCAGGTGGTGTTCGACAATATCCCGTCGTCGTCCGGCCTGATCCAAGGGAAGCGCCTGAAGCCCCTGGCGGTGGCCGCCAGGCAGCGGCTGAAACTGCTGCCCGATGTGCCGACCTACGCGGAGGCCGGGCTGCCCGCGATGAACAATCCGTCGTGGTTCGGCCTCGGCGCGCCGGCCGGCACGCCCGACCCGATCCTCGACAAGCTCAACGATGCGGTGCGCCAGGCGCTGGCCGATCCCGAGGTCATTGCCGCCATCGAGAAGCAGGGCGCGATTCCGGCGTGGACCTCGCGCAAGGCCTTCGCCGACCTGATCCGCAATCAAAACCAGCACTGGAAGCGCGTCGTCGACAAGATCCAGTTCGCCAAACTGCAGTGAGGACTTCATGAGCGCTCCCGCCAATCCGCCGACGACTACGCCCGCCTATACGCCGACCAATACGCCGACCAATACGCCGACGAATACGCCGACCGATGGGCCCACCAATACGCCGGCCAATCCCCCGGCGATACGAACGCCCATCCGGGCCGCCACGCCGCCGTCGCCATCGACGAGCGCGGCATTGCCGCCCTGACGATCAGCGACGCCGGTTCGCTCAATATCCTCGGCACGCCGGTGATCGCCGCGCTGACCGACGCGGTACGCAGGCTCGCCGCCGATCCGCGGGTGCGCGTGCTGATCCTGCGCGGCACCGGCGACAAGGGCTTCATCGGCGGCGCGGACATCAAGGAGATGGTCGCGCTGACGCGGGACTCCGCCGAGCGCTTCATCGGCGGCCTGCGCGAACTGTGCGACGCCGTGCGCCACTGCCCGGTGCCGGTGATCGCGCGCATGCCGGGCTGGTGCCTGGGCGGCGGACTGGAGCTGGCGCTGGCGTGCGATCTGCGGATCGCCGCCGACAACGCCAACCTCGGCATGCCCGAGGTCAAGGTCGGCATTCCGTCGGTGATCCACGCCGCGCTGATGCCGCGCCTGATCGGCAATGCCCGCACGGCATGGATGCTGCTGACCGGCGAGCTGTGCGACGCCGCGCAGGCGCTGTCGTGGGGCCTGGTCCATCGCGTGGTGCCGCTGGCCGAGCTCGACGCCGAAGTCGAGCGGGTCGCGCAACTGCTGGCCGGCTTAGGCCCGACGGTGGTGCGCCAGCAGAAGCGGCTGCTGCGCGAATGGGAAGAGCAACCGGTCGATACGGCGATCGCCAACAGCGTGGCCGAATTCGGCAGCGCTTTCGATACCGGCGAGCCGCAGCGCTATATGGCGGAATTCGTCAATCGCAAGCGATCCTGATACGGCCATCGGCTCGAATTGCCTCGAATTACCTCGAATTGCCTTGAAACGCCGGCCGGTCCGGCGTTTTTTTATTACCGTTGTTTGCAATCCGGGATTCCAAAAAATCGTACAATGCGGCGCCTTTTATTCGTCGGGCATGCTTGAAACGAATCAATAAAAATCCAGGGGCAATTCCACTGATGACCAAGGTTCTCTCTCTCACTCTGCTTTCCACCTGCGCCGCGGCGCTGATCGCCGGCTGCGCCGGCAGCAACGTCAATGGCCTCGTCGATGCCGGTGGCTCGCTGTTCAAGGCGGCCACGCTGTCGGACGCGGACGTCAAGACGCTGTCGGAACAGGCCTGCGCCGAATCGGACAAGGAAAACAAGATCGCGCCGGCCAACAGCCCGTACACCAAGCGCCTGACCGCGATCATGGCCGGCCTGAAGGACAGCGGCGTGCCGGTCCAGGCCAAGGTCTACCTGACCAAGGACGTCAACGCCCGGGCGATGGCCAACGGCTGCGTGCGCGTCTACAGCGGCCTGATGGACATGATGAACAACGACGAGGTGCGCGGCGTGCTGGGCCATGAGATCGGCCACGTGGCGCTGGGCCACAGCAAGAGCCAGATGCAGGTGGCCTATACCGCCGTCGCCGCGCGCGGCGCGCTCGCCGCCAGCGCCAACGGCACCGTGGCCGCGCTGTCGCAGTCGCAGCTGGGCGACCTGTCCGAGAAGCTGATCAACGCGCAGTTCTCGCAGGCGCAGGAAACGGCCGCCGACGATTACTCGTTCGATCTGCTGACGAAGAACAAGGCCAACCGCCAGGGGCTGGTGACGGCCTTCGAGAAGCTCGCCAAGCTCGATGGCGGCAAGTCCGGCATGTTCGATTCGCACCCGGGTTCGGCCGATCGCGCCAAACGCATGCAGAGCCGTCTGGCCAAGGGCAGCTGAGGCGCCGCGGGTCGTCATTTGACCTGAAGGGCCGTTGGGGCGAAGCGCTTTGGCGCTTCGCCCTTGTCATATCTGCGCGATTCCATGTCTTCACGGACACGCGCCGGCCGGTAATAAAGGCTTTTATGGCGTACGGGTTTTCACGGCGTAGGGGCTTTCGCTGCGGCTTTTTGCAACGTGATTTTCACCTTACTTATAGATGTCATAAAAGCAAGCGATGATCGCCCCCCGTTTGCGCCGGCAGGGGTTCACGGGTCGAACCCGCGCCACGCTGCCGGCGACAGACTCTGTCTTCCATCACCAGTCAAAAAGAGAACACACCGTGAAGAAAGCCCTCCTCGCGCTGGCCGCGACCGCTGCCACCGCCGCCTCCGGCGCAGCGTTCGCCCAAACCAACGTCACGCTGTACGGCATCGTCGATGCCGGCATCGAAGTCATCAGCAACGCCCCGAGCGACGGCGGCGGCGACACCGCCGTGCGCATGAACTCGGGCAATCTGTCCGGCTCGCGCTGGGGCCTGCGCGGCACCGAGGACCTGGGCGGCGGCCTGAAGGGCCTGTTCGTGCTGGAAAGCGGCTTCGACATCGACACCGGCCGTTCGGCCCAGGGTGGCCGCCTGTTCGGCCGCGCCGCCTACGTCGGCCTGCAAGGCAACTTCGGCACCATCTCGCTGGGTCGCCAGCAGAACGCGCTGTACGACCTGTTCGGCGCCTTCGACCCGATGGGCGTCGGTCCGCGCTACTCGCTGAACAGCGTCGACTCGGCCTTCAACGGCCGCGCCGACAACAACATCAAGTACACCGGCAAGTTCGGCGGCCTGACCGCGACCGGCTTCTACAGCTTCGGCCGCGACAACAACGGCGAAGTCCCGGGCGAAACCAAGGTGGCGCGCCAGTTCGGCGGTGGCCTGTCGT
The DNA here is from genome assembly GCF_049311595.1 of Cupriavidus sp. H18C1. Taxonomy (NCBI): domain Bacteria; kingdom Pseudomonadati; phylum Pseudomonadota; class Betaproteobacteria; order Burkholderiales; family Burkholderiaceae; genus Cupriavidus; species Cupriavidus sp. H18C1. Next base: position 1,067,911 of record NZ_CP186009.1, on the reverse strand, counting down.
ACGCGGCGGGCGGCTTCTCGGTCGGCACGGCCTATGACCAGTACCAGGGCGCCACCGTCGCGCTGCAGGACCGCGCGGCCAAGCGCCTGGCGGTCGGTACCGCCTACGAGTTCGGCGCCGCCAAGGTGTTCGCCGGCTATCGCTGGATGCGCGACGAGGGCGTGGGCAGCGCCACCGCCACCAGCGTCCGCAGCAACCTGTACTGGGCCGGCGCTCGCTACAAGTTCACCCCGGCCTTCAGCCTGACCGGCGCGGCTTACTACGAAGACACCAAGAACACCGGTGCCGATCCGTGGATGTTCGTGCTGTCCGCCGACTACTCGCTGTCCAAGCGCACCGACGTCTATATGAACGTTGGCTACGTGCGCAACAAGGATGGTTCGGACCTGGGCCTGAACGGCGCGGGTACCGCCCAGGCCGGCGAGAACCAGACCGGCGTGACCATCGGCATGCGTCACCGCTTCTAAGCGAAGCTCCGAACGCCCGCCGCGCGGGCATGCGGCGGCGCCAGCCACTCACGCGCCGCCGCGCGAACGATCATATCGACCTTGTCTTCTTCATGGGCGCAAGGACGTTGGGCCGGTAGGATTACCGGCCCCTTTTTTATTTCGCCCCTCATTGGCGGCCCTCATTGGCGCCCTCCTTGGCCCCATCGAATGCCGTACCGCGGCATGGCTTGAAGATTTTTGATGGTGTCGCACAAACCGGCGCCGGCACGGCGACCCGATCGCGCGCTAGCATCGGGGCTTTCGTTGTTCCGTGTCCCCGCGCATTGCCCCATGACGTTTGTCGTAACGGATGCCTGCATCCAGTGCCGCTATACCGATTGCGTCGAGGTCTGCCCGATGTCGTGTTTCCACGAAGGGCCGAATTTCCTCGTGATCGATCCCGACGAATGCATCGATTGCTCGATGTGCGTGCCCGAATGCCCGGTCGGTGCCATTTATTCCGAAGAGAATCTTCCCGACGACCAGCGGCATTTCGTTGCGATCAATGCCGAATTGGCGCGCAAGCCGGAATGGAAACCGCTGTTGCAGGCCAAGGGGCCGTTGCCCGAGCATGAGGCCTGGGCAAGGGTCCAGGGCAAGCTCGACAAGCTGATTCGCGATTGACGCATCGCCCTCGACCGTAACGGCAAAAAAAGATGGGCCCGCAGGCCCATCTTCACCGTGGCGGTTGGCGGATCGCGAACCGGCCGCCGTCAACCGGGTCGCGCGATCAGCAGCGGCCCTTCTTCGCCTGTCCCGGCGGGCAGTGGTACGGGCCGGGGCCCGGGTCCACCACGACCGCGCCCGGCGTCACCACCGCACCGTGCGGGGTATAGACGGCGCAGCCGCCGAGCAGCGTGCCGGCGCCGATCAGCAGCGCGCAAATTCCTTTCATTGCCTTCATTGCGTTTTCCTGGTTTTTCGTTGGGGGCTCAGTGCATCAGAACTGGAAGTTCGCCGTCGCATCGGCCGCCGACACGTCGCGGTCGGTGCTCTGCGTGGCGCCAGTGATCGATGTCGCCGTGACAGTGTACTTGCCTGCCGCGGCCGGGTCGGCGGCGAGCGCGATCGGCAGCGTCGGCTGATACGTTCCCACCAGCGGCGCGGCGGCCGGCACGTTCAGCTGATAGGCGCCGGTATCGAAGTTCGCGTTGGCGACGGCCACTTCGATCGGCGAGCCGGCCACGGCCTGCTTCGCCTGCACGAAGGCCTGTGCGGATGCGGGCAGCACCGAGCCGGTGATCCGGCGCATCGGCGAGGCCGGCAGCGTGATCGGCGCCGCCGAGGTCGAGACCGTGGTGGTGGTCTGCGCGGTGACCGGCACGTTCTGGATCACGCCGGTCGCGCGATCGTTCTGCACCACCACCACGCTGTAATTGCCCGCGTCGCTGCTGCGCAGCAGCGGCGACAGCGTGAAGGCGCCATTGCTGTCCGCCAGCGTACCCTTGATGGTCACGCCATTCTGCTGCGCATAGACGGTCGCGCCGGCCTGCGCGGGCGAGACATAGCCCTGGATCGCACCGCTGACCACCAGCGGCACCGCGGTCACCACGGGCTTGAGCGCATAGGAGCCGTTGCCGCGCTGCACGATCGAGCGGCACGCATCGAAGTCGAGCACCAGGTCGACCAGCGTGTCGGGCTGCACGGTAAAACGGACGGATGATCTTGTACCCGCTCTGCGTCGCGCTCGGCGTATCGAGCGGCTGTTCGGCGCCGCCCGTCGGCACCACGGAGTTGGCGAGCGAGTTGCCGGTATTGCGATCGAGCACCAGGCGGATCTGCTGGTATTGGCCGGCCGGCAGCACGGTCTGCCCCAGCTTGGTCAGCGTGCCGTTCTGCAGCGACAGCAGATCGATGCGGCGGGAAGGATTGACATCGATCTCGGCCCAGCCGCCGGTGCCGTCCTCGGCGTTGGCGCTGGTATGGACGCGGATCTTGTCGACGGTGACGAAGACATGATCGAAGCCGCAGGCGGGTGCGTCGGTCATCGATACGCTCAGCGTACCCTTGCCACCGCCGTCGTCATCGCCGCCGCCGCCGCAGGCGGCCAGGATTGCGGCAGACGCGGCCACGCCGAACGCCAGCCCCCGGTATTTGAAATTGGTTCTCATTTCCCTCTCCTTGACTTCCTTATTGGGAATCTTGAGCATAATTTCCGATCGATCCGGAAAGGCGTGACATATTGTAAGAGCTGAAACACGGCGCGCTTTTTGCGAACTCCATGGCTGTCTTCGCGGCATGGAATTAACGAAGCAATTACCGCAAATGGACGCCGAGCCTGGCGCTCAGAACGCATACGACATCGATATCCCCGCAAAGGCATTGCGCCCCGCCGCCGGCTCGAAATATCGCCCATTGCCATCGTTGACGATCACCGAGCCCGCATAGCGGCGGTCGAACAGATTGTCGATGCGCGCAAACGCATTCAGCGTCCAGCGGCCGATGGGCATCGCGTAGCCGGCGTGGATGCCCGTCACGAAATAACCCGGCGCGCGGTCGCTGTTGCGGTCGTCGACCGGCACGGCGCTCAGATAGCGCAGGTCGATGCCGGCGCGCCAGCCGCGCGGCGGCGCCCAGCCCAGCGAGCCATAAAACGCGTGGCGCGCGGTGCCGGGCAGGCGCTTGCCGGCGACGATGCCGGGCGGCACCGTGTCGCGAAACGTCGCATCCAGAAAGCTGTACGCCAGCTGCGCCTGCCAGTGCCGGTGCAGCACGCCGCTCCAGCCCAGTTCCACGCCCTGGCGCAGCGTGCGGCCGGCATTGCGATAGCTGGCCCGTCCGCCGCTGCTGGTCGCGGTGACGATCTCCTGGTCGGTGCGGGTCTGGAACAGCGCCGCCGTCAGCAGGCCGCCGCCGAACTTCTGCTTGGCGCCCACTTCCACCGACGTGCTGGTGGCCGGGCGCAACGCGAAATTGAGGCCCGCCGGGCCATCGGGCCGATACGAGATCTCGTTCAGCGTCGGCGTCTCGAAGCCGCGTCCTGCGGTGGCATACAGATTCAGCGAGTCGCCGACGCGATAGCGCAGCGCGCCCACCGGCAGCCATTTGTCGTAGCGCACCGAGCCGCTGTCGTCGCCATTGGCGCCGACGATATAGCGATCGCTCGACGAGAAGCGCACGGTGCTGTGGCGCAGGCCCGCTTCGACGGTCCAGCGCGGCGTGAGGCCCAGCGACGCCTGCAGATACTGGTCGAAGTTCCACACCGTATTGCGTTCGTCGCGCCGCAGCCGGCCCTGTTCGCCGAGCACGGGCTGCTCGGGGCCGCCGATGAAGTTCTCGTAGCCCCGGCGCGCTTCCTCCATCGTGTCGTAGGCGAGCCCTGCAATCAGCGTCAGCGGCATGTGGCCGATTCGAGCATGGCGCGTCCAGCGCAGGTCCGCGCCGCCGTAGTCGCGCGCCAGATCGATGACACCGCCGGCCGACAGCGGGCTGCGCTGCGCCGCCGGTGGAATCGACAGGAACTGGCGCGTCTCGCGCCGGCCGTAGTAGACCATCGCCATCAGCGTGTTGTCGGCGTCGATGCGACGCTCATGGCGCAGGCCGCCCTGCGTCTGCTGCACCGTCTTGCGCGTATGGAACTGTTCGGCCAGCGGTGCCGAGCGCGGCGCGCTCTCGAACTGCGCGCGCGTCAGCCCGAGCGGGTCCTGCGCGCTCAGGTCGACCGCATTGGCGACCAGCGTCCAGCTGCTGTCCGCATCGGGACGCCACGTCAGCCTGGCATTGCCGAGGTTCTTGCGCGCGGCGCTATGATCGCGATATCCGTCGGTGGTGAAGCGCGATGCGCTGACCAGATAGTCCAGTCCGGGCTCGCCTTCGGCCGGCGCGCCGCTGGCCTTCAGGCCGTAGCGCCAGGTGCCGTAGCTGCCGGCGCCGACGCTGCCTTCGAGCAGCGGCGGACGCGCGCCCGGTTCGGTCCAGACCTGGACCACGCCGCCCGATGCGTTGCCGTACAGCGCCGATGCGGGGCCGCGCAATACCTCGACGCGATCGATCGACGCGATATCGATATTCGAGGTCTGCCCCTGTCCATCCGGCATCGTGGCGGGAATGCCGTCGACGTACAGGCGCAGGCCGCGCACGCCGAAGCTCGAGCGCGCGCCGAAGCCGCGGATCGACAACTGCAAGTCCTGCGCGTAGTTGTGCCGGTCCTTGACCAGCAAGCCCGGCACGCCGCCGAGCCCCTCGCTCAGATTGATCTGCGGCCGGCCCTCGCGCAGCGCGCTGCCGGACACCACATCGGCCGATGCGGGCGTATCGAACACCGAGGCGTCGATGCGCGTGGCCGTCACCACCACCGGCGCCAGCGCCGGCTGCGCGTCCGGCTCCGGCGCGGCGGGCGCTTGCTGTGCGCCCGCCCATCCCGACAGCGGCAGCAGCATGGCCGCCGCCCACCCCGCTCCACCGCCCCTCATCGGCGCTTCGCCGTCATTGCCGTCACGCGCCAGACCACGTTGCCGACATCGTCGGTCACCAGCAGGCCGCCGCGGCGATCGTCCTTGACGTCGACCGGGCGGCCATGGGCGCGCTCCTCGCCGTCGAGGAAGCCGGTCAGCACATCGATCGGCTCGCCGTTCGGCATGCCGCCGCGGAACGGCACGAAGATCACCTTGTAGCCGCTCTTGGGCTTGCGGTTCCATGAGCCATGCTGGCCGACGAACAGTCCCTCGCGGAACGGCGCGGGCCAGTGCAGTCCATCCGCGAACGTGATGCCGAGCGAGGCGGTATGCGGACCCAGCGCATAGTCGGGCACCAGCGCGGTGGCCACCAGCTCGGGTCGCTGCGGCTTGACCCGCGTATCGACGTGCTGGCCCCAGTAGCTATAGGGCCAGCCGTAGAAGCCGCCATCCCGCACCGACGTGATGTAGTCCGGCACCAGGTCGCTGCCGATCTCGTCGCGCTCGTTGACCGCGGTCCACAGCTTGCCGGTGACCGGTTCCCACGCCAGGCCATTCGGATTGCGCAGGCCCGTTGCATACAGCCGCATCTTGCCGCTGGCGCGATCGAGCTCCCAGATCGCGGCCCGGCCCTGCTCGATTTCCATGCCCTTCTCGGCGACGTTGCTGTTGGAGCCGACCGTGATGTACAGCTTGCGGCCGTCGTGGCTCGCGATCACGTTCTTGGTCCAGTGATGGTTGATGCCGGCGGGCAGGTCCACCACCTTGACGCCGGGCTCCTCGATGCGGTCGGCGCCGGGACGATAGCGGAAGCGGACCAGCGCGTCGGCATTGGCGACATAGAAGTCGTTGCCGACCAGCACCATGCCGAACGGCGAGTTCAGGCCCTGCAGGAAGACCGAGCGCTTGTCGGCGACGCCGTCCCGGTCGGTGTCGCGCAGCAGCGTGATGCGGTTGGCGCTGGGCGTGCCGGCGCCGGCGCGCTTCATCACCATCTTCATGACCCAGTCGCGGATGCCCTTGCCCGACTCCGGCTTCGGCGGCGCATTGGACTCGGCCACCAGCACGTCGCCGTTGGGCAGCACATAGAGCCAGCGCGGATGATCGAGCCCGTCGGCAAACGCGGTCACCGCGAGCCCGGGCGCGGGCGTCGGCCGCGCGCCTGCCGGCCAGCCGATCGCCGGCGCGATGTCCACGGTCGGCAGCAGGGTCTTGTTCGGCGGCGGCAGGGTCGGCGACGGACCGGTACCCTGCGCCACCGTCAGCGTGGCGCGGTCCCCCCATGCCCAGCAGGAAGCAGCCGCCGACCAGCAGCATGACGGCACCCATCACGATGACAAGGCGAACCTTCCTCATGACGCACTCCTCGATGGTTTGCGACCTGACAGGTCTTCCGACAAGTATCGGCGCGAATGCCGCCGCTGCCAGCGGTGGCAAACCCGGTTCTGTGCATTCTAAGGCACAGCTGTCCGTCGTCCCCGTGAACGCGCGGACCCCCGCAACGCGCGGACCCGGCGCCCTGCCGCCGCCCAGAGGCCGTCGGCCGCGCCTTCGGGGGCGCGACCGATGCAGCGTCGGATGTCGATTTGACTCGAAGCCGTTCGACAACAGGACAGGAGCCGCCGCCCAGGCACACCGACCACACCGGCCACGCCGGTCCACCCCATGCGGCGGGTTCGAAACCGAACCGACAAGGAGCACATCATGAGCATCAGCAAGGACGAGCAGACCATCGCGCAGATGATGGAAGACTGGGCCCGCGCGCTGGAACGGCGCGACGCCGCCGCCATGACGGCGAACTACGCGCCCGACGTGGCGCTGTTCGACGTCAAGCCGCCCTATGCGCTGCGAGGCGTCGACGCATATCGCGCCACCTGGGAAGCGTGCTTTCCGTACCTGCCCCGGCGCTTCCGCTCCGAACGCAAGGACATCGCGCTGACCGTCGGCGCCGATCTGGCGTTCTGCCATTGCCTGAGCCGCATCGCGCCGGTGGACGAGCCAGATCATCCGGCCGGCGGCACCTGGATCCGCATCACGGTCTGCTTCCAGAAACGCGATGGGCGCTGGCTGGTGGTGCACGAGCATGGCTCGCTGCCGTTCGATCCGATGACCGAGAAGGTCGTCTATATCGGCGATAGGGAGGCGGAGACGGCCTGAACACCCATCCGGGCGTTTTCACCGAACGGCTTGACAAGGGGAGTACGAAGCATAAAATTGCACGACGTTCAAAATTAATCGTCGTGCAAATGGAAGCCAAGCCTCAGCGAACCGCCCAGCGAACCGCCCAGACCCCGTTCGACCCACCCGCCGCCGCCCTGCCTCCCACGGGGCGGCGTCAGCGCAAGCGCAACCAGACGCTCGATCATCTGGCGGCCACCGCCTTCGATCTGTTCGAGGCGCATGGCTACGACGCGGTGACGATGGAGCAGATCGCCGCGCAGGCCGACGTGGCCAAGGGCACGCTGTACAACCACTTTCCGGTCAAGGAGGCGCTGCTGGCCCACCAGTTCCACGGCGAGCTGGCCGCGGGACTGCAGCAGTTGCGAGGGGCGCTCGATGGCCTCGGCAGCTTCCAGGCGCGGCTGTGCTATCTGCTGTCGGCCTCGGCCGACTGGTGCGAGGCGCGCCGCGGCTACCTGCCCCACTATCTGCGCTTCCGGTTTCTCGACCTGGGGCCGAGCCGCTTCGGGCAGGGCGCCGGCACGAACTCCGGCACGAACTCCGACGCCAAGTCCCGCGCCAGGTCGGACCCCAGCTCGGGCACCACGTCGGATGCCAGTGCGGAGTCCAGCGCGGATGCCAGCGCGAACGCCAACGTGGGGGCCAGGGCGAGTGCCAACGCGGGTGCAAACGACATCGGCGAAGCGGCCCCGACACGCAGCGGCATGGACCTCGCCTTCGATGCGCTGATGGCGGCGGCCCAGCAGAGCGGCGAGCTACGGCGCGACCTGCCGTCGGGGCAGCTCGCCTCGCTGTTCCATCATCTGTATCTGGGCGCGCTGATGCGCTGGCTCGCGGCGCCCGCCGGCGACCTGCGCGCCGAGTTCGCGGCCATCGTCGACCTGTTCTTCCACGGCGCGGCACGCGCGGCCGAGCCGGAGCGCGCACCATGAGCGCCCTGCTGCTCGACTGGCCGGCCGCCGCGGTGCAAGGGCCGGCCGCCGCCGGCGGCAAGGGCTGGCAGCTGGCGCTGATGGCGCAGCTCGGCGTGCCGGTGCCCGACGGCTTCGTGATCCATGCCGACGCGAGCCGCGGCCGGCGCGCCGGCGATCCGGTGCCCCAGGCTCTGCGCGACGCGCTCGCGCGCGAACTGGCGGTGCGGGATTGGGAAGCGACGCCGCTCGCGGTCCGCTCGTCGGCCCCGCAGGAGGATTCGGCGCAGGCCTCGTTCGCCGGCATCCACCTGTCGCGGCTGAACGTGCCCGGGGTGGATGCCGTGGCCGAGGCGGTGCAGGCGGCATGGGATTCGGTATGGGAGCCGGCGGCGGTCGCCTATCGGCAACGCCTGGGTCTCGACCAGCAAGGACACCAACCGGCGATGGCGGTGGTCGTGATGCCGCTGCTGCCGGCGGTGGCGGCCGGTATCGCCTTCACCTGCGACCCGCTGTCCGGCCGCGACGATCAGTTGCTGATCCACGCGCATTGGGGCCTGGGCGAGGCGCTGGTCGGCGGGCAGGCCGATGGCGACGAATACCGGCTGCAAAGCAGCGAAAGCACCGATGGCGACGATGCGCTGCGCGTGATCGTGCGCCGCCTCGGCGGCAAGCAGCGCATGACGCAGGTACTGTCCGGCGGCGGCACCACGGTGATCGACACGCCCGCGCAGCAGGCCGCCGACGCGGTACTGTCCGACGCGCAGGCCATCGCGCTTGGCGAACTGTCGCGCGACGCCGCCAGCGCGCTGGACTTCGCCAATCCGCGCTATGACATCGAATGGGTCTGGGACGGCAAGCAGTTCTGGATCGTGCAGGCGCGGCCCGTCACCGCGCGTGCGCGGCACACCTATCCGGCGCTGCGCGAGCAGCCGCGCTACTGGTCGCGCGGCAATACCCGCGAGATCATGCCCGACCCGCTGTCCGCGCTCGACTGGCACGGCTGCCGGACGATGGCCAACCGGATGCTGACGCTCGGCTTCTCGCTGTCCGGCTATCCGATCCTGCCCGGCACCGAGCACGCGGCGTTGTTCGACGGCCGCCTGTATCTCGACGTGTCGCTGATGCAGTGGGAGTGCTACGACGCGCTGGGTGTGCGTCCCGACGCGGTCAACCGCCTGCTCGGCGGCACGCAGCCGGAGATCGCTGTGCCGCCGCCGAGCGCGCGCGACCGCCTCGCCCGCGGCCTGCGCATGCTGCGCTATCTGGCGCGCTCACCGGGGCAACGGCGCCTGGGCGAAGCGGCGCTGGCGCGCGCCGCCGAGCAGACGCGCCAGTGGCGCCAGCAGGCGCTGCCCACCGATCGCGGCGCGCTGGCCCGGCTGCTGCGCGAGCAGTTCCGCACGGTCGCGCAGGCCGATCCGCTGTTCTTCCTGCAGGGCTCGGCCGGCGGCACGCTCGCCGGGCTGATCGATCTGGTCGAGAAGTACTGCCCCGGCGAAGGCTATGCGGTGACCGCGGCGCTGATGGCCGGAGGCGAGCCGAGCGTCACCGCGCAGCAGGGCTATGCGCTGATCGCGCTCGCCGAGACTGCCGCGGCGGATGCCGAAGCGCTGGCATGGCTGCGCAGTCCGCAGCGCAACGGCGCGCAGTGGGAGCAACGGCTGCCCGCGCACAGTCCCTTCCGCCGCGCCTTTGGCGAGTTCCTGGAGCGCTACGGCCATCGCGCCACCGCGGAAAGCTATGTGCGGCAGCCGCGCTGGCGCGAGGCGCCCGACTATCTGCTCGACACCGTGCTCGGCATGATCGGCAGCGACGCCCACGCGGTGCGGCAGCGCCAGCGCGATGCCGCGCGCCAGGCATGGCAGCGCCTGCGCGCCGCGATACCGCCGTTGGCTCGGCCCGCGATGCTGCCGCTGCTGCGGCGGATGGTGCGGGTCGCGACGCGCGAGTGCAATCAGCGCGAGGCGGCGCGCAGCGCGTTGATGCGGTATCTCGAAGCGGTGCGGCGCACCGCGCTGGCGTTAGGCGCGCAATTGGCCCGTGCGGGCGCGGACGCTGGCGAGGACGGCAGCGAGGACAGGAGCGAGGACAGGAGCGAGAACGACAAGGAGAACGGTAACGACGCCGGCTTGAAGCGGGCCGACGATGTGTTCCATCTGACCGCGTTCGAATTGCTCGCGGCCGCGGAAGGCCGGATGCCGCTGCAGCACGCCGCCCGGCGCGCGGCGCGGCGAGCCGAGACGCTGGCCCGTCAGGCCGGGCACACCGAGCCGGCGGTGATCGTCGAACAGCCGGGCGCGTTGCCGGCGGTGTTCCCGTCGGCGGAGCCCAGCGCCGCGTCGGTGGCCGATGCCGCCGCCGGGCGCTGGTCGGGCACGCCGGTGGGCGCCGGGCAGGCGCAAGGGCCGGCCTGCGTCGCCCGCAGCCCGCAACAGGCGACCGCGATGGCCAATGGCGACATCCTGGTGGCGCCCAGCACGGATCCCGCCTGGACGCCGCTGTTCCTGCGCGCCGGCGGCCTGGTGATGGAGACCGGCGGCTACCTGTCGCATGGCGCGATCGTCGCGCGCGAGTTCGGCATTCCGGCGGTGGTCAATCTGCCCGGCATCCTGTCGCAGCTGGCCGACGGCGACACGCTGGCGGTGGACGGCAATCGCGGCACCGTACAGCGGATGGCCGCAAAACGGGTGGCCGCCCGCTAGCGGCCCGAACTGTCGAAGCCCGAGTTGTCGACGCCGAGTTGTCGACGCCGAGTTGTCGACGCCGAGTTGTCGACGTCGAGTTGTCGAAGCCCGAGCCCTCGAAGCCCGAGCCGTCGAAGCCCGAGCCGTCGAAGCCCGAGCCGTCGAAGCGCCGTCCGAGCACGAGTTGGCGAAGCCCGAGCCGTCCAGGCTCAGGCCGGTGCGTCAGGCCGCGGCCAGCTGCGCGCGGGCGACCGCGGGGGCCTTCGACGGCGCGGCGGCACCGTGGCCCGCCGCGAGGCGGAACATCGCGACCGTTTCCAGCAGGCGCGTTGCCTGTTCGTCCAGCGAATGTGCGGCGGCGGCGGCTTCCTCGACCAGCGCGGCGTTCTGCTGCGTGACCTGGTCCATCTGGCCGACCGCCTGGTTGACCTGCTCGATGCCGCGGCTCTGTTCGCCAGTGGCCGCCGCGATCTCGCCGATGATGTCGGACACCTGCTTGACCGCCTGCTGGATCTCGTTCATGGTCGCACCCACGCTTTCGGCCTGGGCCGAGCCGGTGCGCACCGTCGACACCGAGGCGTCGATCAGTTCCTTGATCTCCTTGGCGGCGCTCGACGAGCGCTGCGCCAGCGTGCGCACCTCGCCGGCCACCACCGCGAAGCCGCGGCCCTGTTCGCCGGCACGCGCGGCTTCCACCGCGGCGTTCAGCGCCAGGATGTTGGTCTGGAAGGCAATGCCCTCGATCATGCCGGTGATCTCGGCGATGCGGTTCGAGTTGGTGCTGATCGCGCCCATGGTCTCGACCATCTGGCCGGTGGCGACATGGCCGTGCTGCGCGACCGCGGCGGCGTTGTCGGCCAGCGTGCTGGCCTGGCGCGCGCTGTCCGCATTGTGGCGAACCGTGGTGGTCAGCTCTTCCATGCTGGAGGCGGTCTCTTCGAGCGAGGCGGCCTGCTGCTCGGTGCGCGACGACAGGTCGGCGTTGCCTGCCGCGATCTGGCGTGCGGCCACGCCGACCGAATCGCTCGATTGCCGCACCTCGCGCATCGCCGCGGCGACGCGGTCGAGCAGTTCATTGAAGCTCTGCGCGGTCCGGCCGACTTCATCGAGACGGCGCACCGGCGAGCGATGGGCCAGGTCCAGCGTTTCGCTGACATGCTGCATGCTGGCCTGCATCTCGCCCAGGCTGTCGCGGATGCGGCGATACAGCAGCCACGCCAGCACGGCCACGATCAGCACGGTCACGCCGATGACGGTGCCGAACACGCGCACCGCGATCGTGCTGGCGCGCTTGTTCTCGATCACCGAGTCGTCGCCCATCTTGCTGTTGAAGTCCAGATGCGCGTCGATCTGCTTGCGCAGCGCGGCCGAGGCCAGATGCAGTTCGCCCGACGACAGCATCGCGTGCAGGGCCGCGGTGTCGTTGCTGCGGGACAGCGCGAAGAACGCGGCGTGCTGCGCGCGATAGCGGGCCAGCGCGGCGCGGTCCTCCTCGAGCAGCTTGCGGTCGGCATCGTTGGAGATGTCCTCGCGTTCGTACCGGGCGGCCAGGTCGTCGAAGCGCTTGATCGCGTTGGCGACCTCCTGCTCGGCGTCGTCCTTGGCCTTGGCGTCGTCGGCCAGCGCATGGCGATACAGCTGGACGCGGATCGCGGTGGTGCTGTCCTTGATCGCATTGAGCCGGCGCACGCTGGTCAGCGTATTTTCGTTGAAGTACTCGAGGCGTTGTTCGGCCTGGTTCAGTTGCCAGATGCCGCCGAGGCCGACGACCAGCAAGGCGAGCAGGGAAAAGAACAGCGTGAAAAGCAGACGTTGACTGATGTTCATGATGGGCCAGGGGACGGCTATCATCAGAAAAGCGACTCACTAGACGCTTAATTCTGATGTTAGTGTGGTTTCATTCAGGGTTTACGTCAGCCCTGCCGCACACTTGAGCCGCGCTTGGCGTGAATTTCGCTAGATCAGGGATATCGAGGACAAACGACGGAGACGACAAATGGCCATGTCCGAAACCTATATGGCGATCGAACCGCCACGCGAGGATATCGACGCGCTGCCGGGCGCCGCGGTGCTGGAATTCGGCGCGCCCTGGTGCGGCTACTGCATGCGGGCGCAGGCGCCGATCGCCTCGGCCTTCTCGCGCCATCAGCAGGTACGGCACATCAAGGTCGAGGACGGCAGCGGCCGCCCGCTCGGCCGCTCGTTCCGCATCAAGCTGTGGCCGACGCTGGTGTTCCTGCGCGACGGCAAGGAAGTGGCACGGCTCGTCAGGCCGACCGATGCGGACGAGATCGAGAAGGCGATGCGGCAGATCGACCGGAATGCCGGCGACGAGGCGGCGGCCGCATAGCGGTAGTGCGGGTCTGAGGGGTCGGTGTTGCCTGTGCGGGTATGTCCGGGCTGACTCTCTCTGTTCCGGTGCGGCGAGGGAGAACAGCGGCGTGATGATTGCCGGGGCGCCCCGTGGCTGGGTACATTGCGCGATGCGTTCCACCACGCCCCGCACCAGCGCCCCCACGACATGATCGACGCCGCCACCCTTGCCGCCCTGCGCGATTTCCCGCGCCAACTGGAAGCCTTCCACGCCGCCGTTCCGGCCACGCATCGCAACTGGTCACCGGCCAGCTGGGACGGCGTGCCGAGCGAGCCGTTCACCGCGATCGGCCAGTTGTGCCACGTGCGCGATATCGAGATCGACGGCTATCACGTGCGCTTCGCGCGCGCACTCGCCGAAACGCATCCGCTGCTGCCGTCGATCGACGGCGATGCGCTGGCGATCGAGCGTGCGTATGCCACGGCCGATGCCGCGCAGGTGCTTGCGGACTTCCGCGCGGCGCGCGAGAAGACCGTCGCGCTGATCGCCGGCCTGGACGATCGGCAGCTTGCCCGCACCGCCGAGTTCGAGGGCTACGGATCATTGACGGTCCGCAGCCTCGTGCATTACCTGTGCAGCCACGACCAGCAGCATCTGGCGGGAATGCAATGGCTGCTGGGGAAGATCCACGCCGAGCCGTTGGCCTGAGCGGCGCGGCGGACCCGCCCGGATAACGCTGGCCCGACGCTGACCTCGCTGGCCCGACGCTGACCTCACGCTGGCCTGACGCTGGCCTGACGCTGGCCTCATGCGGGATAGCGCTGGGTTGGCGCTGGCCTAACGCTGCGAAAGGCGCTCGCTGGCCGCGTTCGCCGGCGCAGCGGCGCCTTGCGCCGCTGCGGCGTCGATCGCCTCGTTCAGTTGCCGCACGGTCAGCTGCATGCCGCGCAGCCCGCCGCCATCCATCAGGTACCACAGGATCGGATCGAGCTTGACCACGCGCACCGGCTTGCCGGCGGCATTGCGCCCCAGTGCGCCGCCGTCGAGCGAGGCCAGCGCGGCCGAGGGCGGCTTGCCGACCGCCGCGTCGCGGTCGATCACGAACAGCCAGTCGGGATTGGCGTCGCGGATCTGCTGCACCGTCAGCTTCGTTCCCCCTGCCCTCCGGATTCAAATCCGGCAGCGCGGCCTGGAAGCCGAACGCATCGTGCACGGTACCGAAGCGCGAGCCCGGCCCTTGCGCGCTGATGTTCTCGCCCGCGGTCAGCACCATCAGCGCCGTGCCCGCGGTGGCCGCCCTATGCTTCAGCGTCTCCACGCCGGCGCGCAGCGCCTGCACCGCGGTCGCCGCCTGCTGCTGCCGGCCGAACACGCGGCCCAGGCTCTCGGCATGGCGCGCGATGGCGCCGATGCGGTCGGCGCGATCGACGCTGAGGTCCACCGTCGGCGCGAGACGGGACAGCGCGTCGTACTGCTTTGCCGACCGCCCGCCGACGACGATCAGGCCCGGTGCGATCGCCTCGATCACGGCCTGGTTCGGTTCGAACAGCGTGCCCACCTTGACCACGCTGTCATCGCGATAGCGGGCCAGATGCGGGGGCAGCGTCGTGGCGGGAACGCCGGCGACCGGCACGCCAAGCGCGTCCAGCGTATCGAGCGCGACCAGGTCCATCGTGACGACCTTGGCGGGCTGCGCGGGCAGCGTCGCGGTGCCCTTTGCATGGGCGATCGACAGCGTGGGCCCGGTGGCGGGGAGCGGTGCCACCGGTGCCGCCGATGCCACCGGTGCCGCCGATGCCGCCGGTGCCGCAGCAAAGGCGGCGCAGCAGAACGCAGAAGACGCAACGCACGCCGCGGCGAGCGCGCCGGCACGGGCGCGGCGCAAGGCCCGCGTCGCGGCGGACATCGTGAACGGAATCGATGGCATGGCTCCTCCTCAGAACTTGACCGAGACGCTCATCCAGTAGCGCCGGCCGTCTTCGACATAGCCGTAGTCGGCATAGCGGACCGACTTGTCGAACAGGTTGTAGATGCCGGCGAACACCGACACGTTCTTGTTGACCGCATAGGTCGCACCGAGGTCGACGAAGGTGTACGACGGCGCCACCACGGTGCTCGACGACGGCCCGGTGATCGGCTGGCTTTCCTTGCCGCGATAGTTGACGCGGGTCCAGGCGCGCAGCGCGCCGGTGGCCTGCCAGTTCAGCGTCGCGCTCAGCAGGTGTTTCGGCAGCTGGTTCAGCGGCTGGCCCTGGTACTGGCCGCTCTCCTGCTCCGACTTGGTGAAGGTATAACTGCCGACCAGCGACCAGTCGCGCGCCAGCGGCCACTTCAGGCTCGCCTCGATCCCGCGCGAGTACGCCTTGTCGACGTTCATGTAGGTCGTCGGATTGGCGCCGAACTGGTTCGGTCCATCGGTGCACCGCGTGAGCGGACAGGCGACGCGGGTGATCTTGTCCTTGAAGTCGTTGTTGAACACCGTGAAGCCGGCGTGGAAGCCGGTGCCGTTGTCGTACAGCAGGCCGATTTCCTGCGTGACCGAGGTCTCGGGCTTCAGGTCCGGGTTGCCGTACATATTGCCGCCGCGGCTGGTCTGGCCCCAGCCCGCCACGGTCTGGCGCAGGTCGGGCGCGCGGAAACCGGTCGAGACGCCGCCCTTGACGGTCCAGCGGTCGGCCACCTGCCAGACGCCGTACAGGCGCGGACTGTAGTGGTCGCCGAACTTCTCGTCCTTGTCCATGCGCAGGCCGCCGGTCAGCGCAAAGCGCTCGGTCAGCCGCCATTCGTCCTCGGCGAACAACGCCCATTGATAGCGCTCGACCTGGTTCGGTCCGCCGGCGATCTGGTTGCCGGTCTGGTCGTTCAGGCGCTGGTTCAGATAGTTCGCGCCGACGGTCAGCATGTGGTTGCCGAGCGGCATCGTCCAGCTGGTGCGCATGTCCAGATTCCGGATCTTCATCCGGCGCGTGCGGTTGTCGAACTCTTCCTGCTGGATATAGCTGTCCGAGGTCGCGAAGCCCCAGCGGCCGGTGTGCGACAGCGCGTATTTCTCGCTGCGGTAGTCGGTCTCGGACGATGCCGGGCAGCCGGTGCGCGGGCAGCTCGCGCCGGGCGGCAGCGGCGCCACGGTCCGGCCCAGCGTCTCCTCGATGTTCTGCCGCATCGAGGTGGCCTCGAGCACGATGTCGTGGTTGCGGTTCGGCGTCAGCGCGAGCTTCGCCGTGACGTTGCGCGTATCGCGGCCGCGAAAGCCGTAGGCGATGTCGTCCTCTTCGCGGTGCGTGTACTGGCCGTACAGCTGCAGGCCCAGCAGGTCGGTCTGCAGCGGGCCGGCCAGATAGAAATTGCCCTGGTAGATGTTGCCGGAGTGGCTGTGCTGCTGCAGCGTGGCGTCGGTGCGCACCTCGCCGGTCCATCGCTTCGGCACCTTGCGCGTGATGATGTTGATCACGCCGCCCATCGCGTCGGAGCCGTACAGAGAGGACATCGGGCCGCGCACCACCTCGATCCGCTCGATCGCGGCCAGCGGCGGCGTCCAGCCGCCCTCGACGCCGGCGCTGTCGGAATTGGTTCGGGTCTCGCGCGAATTCTGGCGCTTGCCGTCGATCAGGATCTGCGTGTACTTGGCGCCCATGCCGCGCAGGCTGATGTCCTGCCGGTCGGCGCCGCCTGTGACGACCACGCCGGGCACGCCGATCAGCGCGTCGTTGATATCGCGATAGGCGCCCTTCTCCAGTTCCTCGCGCGTGATCACCGAGATCGAGGCGGGGGCCTCCTTGATCTGCTGCTCGTAGCCGGAGGCGGTGACCACCACGGTTTCCAGCGTGGCTGGTGTGGCTGGCGCGGCCAGTGTGGCCAGTGTGGCCGATGTGGCGCGTGTTGCCGGCGCGGTCGCATCGCCGACGGGTTGCTGCGCCAACGCACCGCTTGCCATCCATCCAGCGGCGCCCGCGCACAGCATGGCCGCGCCCCTTGCCACCGCGCGCAGCTTGCGTCGCCGAGTCGTTGCCCGGTGCCGCGTCGTTCCAGTCGTCCCGGTCCTTCCAGTCGTCCCCGTCGTTACCGTCATCAAGCTCGCGCCACCGCTGGCCGCGCCGCTGCCCATGTCACTGCTGCTACTGCTCATGCTCGCGATTTCCCCGTATGCCCGGCACGTCGTCTGCGGCCGATTCCGTGAATGACAATCATTCTCATATTAGAATGTGGCCCGCCGGGCTCATCAACGAGCTTTGGACAGCTTTTGACTTCTTGGCACTTCTTGACGTGGCGCGCGATCGCGCCGCCGGGACGGTGCCTCATCCCCTTCCGACACGCATGCAAGTACGCTCGCCCGACGCGCCCCGCCGCATCCTGCTGATCGACGACGACGTCGAGCTGACGCAGATGCTGCGCGAGTATTTCGAGCCGGAGCGCTGGCAGTTCTCGGTCGCGCATCGCGGCGCCGACGGCGAGGCGCTGCTCTCGCGCGACGACCACGACCTGGCGCTGCTCGACCTGATGCTGCCCGACGGCAACGGGCTCGACCTGCTGCGCCGCCATCGCGCGCGCTCGCAGCGCCCGGTCATCATGTTCACGGCGCATGGCGACGAGACCGATCGCGTGATCGGGCTGGAGCTGGGCGCCGACGACTATCTGGCCAAGCCGTTCAGCCCGCGCGAACTGAAGGCGCGCATCGGCGCGGTGCTGCGCCGCTTCGACACGACGCCGGACAGTGGCACCGACCCGCTGACGGTCGGCGGGCTGACCTTGCACGTGGTCTCCGGCAAGGTCACGCAGGCCCATGGCGAGGTGTCGCTGACGGGCACGGAGGCGCGGCTTCTCGAAATGCTGATGCGCTCGGCCGGCCAGGTGGTGGCGCGCGAACAGCTCGGGCAGTACGCGCTGGGGCGCGTGCCCGACCGCTACGACCGCAGCATCGACACGCATATCAGCAGCCTGCGCCGCAAGCTCGGCGGGGACGGCTTCGCGGCAACAGCGGCCATCCGCAACCAGCGCGGACGCGGCTACGTGCTGGTGGCGTGACGATGGCCTCGCTGCCGCTGTTCTGGCGCAACTTCCTCGCCTTCTGGGCCGGCATGGCCGCGATCGTGGCGATCGGCATGGCGCTGACCGCGTCGGTCGCCTGGTATCGCTTCCAGGCGCTGGACGGCCTCAATCCCGCCAGCCTGACCTACGACGCGCTGCAGATCGCGCGCACGCAGGGCCGGCCGGGGCTGGAACGCTGGGTGCGCGCGATGGACTCGCGCTTTTCGGCGCTGCAGATCTACCTGGTCGACGAGCACAACGTCGACATCCTCGGCCGCCGCCTGCCGACACGGGTCCATGACTGGGTCAGTACGCTGGAACGCCCGCGCCATGCGCTCGCCGCGAGCGCGCCGCTCGACCACGATCGCGGCACGTTGCCGCCGGCGCCCGGCGCCAGCGTGTCATGGTGGGACCCGCAGGCGATCCCGCTGCCCGATGGCGAGGACCTGCTGATGGTCTTCCTGCCGTTCGATTCCTCGCGCTGGGAGATGCTGCACCTGTCGCCGGTGATGCTGGCGCTGGGCCTGTTCGCGCTGGCGGTCAGCGCGCCACTGTGCTGGGCGCTGACGCGCCATGTCACGGCGCCGGTGCGGAGCCTGCGCGAGGCGGTCCGTGCCCTGGCCGGCGGCGATCTGCGCGCGCGCATGCCGCCCGCGATGGCGGCGCGCGCCGACGAGCTCGGCCATCTGGCGCGCGACTTCGACAGCATGGCGGCGCGGCTGGAGGCGCTGGTCAGATCGCGTGAACGGATGCTGCGCAATATCGCCCACGAACTGCGCTCGCCGCTGGCGCGGCTGCAGGTGTCGAGCGAACTGGCCAGGCGCGACGATGGCCGGCTGTCGGTGCAGCTCGATCGGATCGAACGCGAGATCGAGCGGCTCGACGGCCTGGTCGCGCATACGCTGACGCTGGCCCGGCTCGGCGCCAAGGGGCTGCCGTTGCAGCCGCTGGAGCTGGTCGGCGTGGTGGACGCCGTGGTCGAGGACGCCCGCTTCGAAGCCGCGGCACGCGGCGTCTCGGTCGAATGGACGGCACCGCCGCCCGCCATGGTGATGGGCGATCGCGTGCGCCTGTCCAGCGCGATCGACAACGTGCTGCGCAACGCGATCCGGCATACCGATCCGGGCGCGCCGATCCGCGTGACGCTGCGCGCCGCAGGCGATCGCCTCGAACTCGATATCGTCGATGGCGGGCCGGGCGTGCCGCCCGACGCGCTGCCGCATCTGTTCGAGCCCTTCTATCGGGTCCGCGACGGCGCGCGGCCGGACAGCGAGGGCTCCGGGCTTGGCCTGAGCATCGCCATGGCGAGCATCGCGGCGCACGGCGGTGGCATCGCGGCGCGCAATGCGTTGCCGCGCGGGCTGTGGGTCGGCATGTGGCTGCCGCGGGCGGTGGATCAGTCCGGCAGCCGCGGCACGACCTTGCCCGCCGCTTCGCGCGCGTTGGCCCGCGCGGCCTCCACGTCGGCGTCGTAGGCCAGCGCCACGCCCATGCGGCGCTTGGCGAAGCTCTCCGGCTTGCCGAACAGGCGCAGATCGGTGCGCGGCACGCGCAGCGCCTGGTCGACGCCGTCGAACACCACGCCCTCGCCGTCCACGCCGCCATAGATCACCGCGCTGGCGCCCGGGCTCTTCAGCGTGGTATCGACCGGCAGGCCGAGAATCGCGCGCGCATGCAGTTCGAACTCGCTCTGCCACTGCGTGATCATCGTCACCATGCCGGTATCGTGCGGGCGCGGGCTGACCTCGCTGAACCAGACCTGCTCGCCCTTGACGAACAGCTCGACGCCGAACAGGCCCTGCCCGCCGAGGTCGCCAGTGACGGCGCGGGCGATTTCGCGCGCCTTCTGCAGCGCGGCGGGATGCATCGGATGCGGCTGCCAGCTCTCGACATAGTCGCCGGCCTGCTGCAGATGGCCGATCGGCTCGCAGAAATGCGTCTCGATGCCGCCGTCGGCGCCGCGCGCGCGGACCGTCAGCAGCGTGATCTCGTAATCGAAATCGATGAAGCCCTCGACGATCACGCGGCCGTGGCTGACGCGCCCGCCGGCCATCGCGTATTCCCACGCGCGCTCGACATCCTGCGGGCCGTCGAGCTTGCTCTGGCCCCTTGCCCGAGCTGCTCATCACCGGCTTGACCACGCACGGGTAGCCGATGCCGCCGTCGATGGCGTCGCGCAGTTCCTGCAGCGAATCGCAGAAGCGATACGGGCTGGTCGGCAGGCCCAGTGTCTCGGCCGCCAGGCGGCGAATGCCCTCGCGGTCCATGGTCAGCCGCGCGGCGCGGGCGGTCGGAATGACGCGGACCGTGCCGGCCGCTTCCAGCGTTTCGAGCATCGGCGTGGCGATCGCCTCGATCTCGGGCACCACCAGGTCGGGCCGCTCGGCCTCGATCAGCGCCTTCAGCTGTTCGGGATCGCTCATCGCGATGGTGCGCGCGTGGTGCGCGACCTGCTGGCCCGGCGCATTGTCGTAGCGGTCGACCGCAATGGTTTCGACGCCGAGCCGCTGCAGGGCGATCAGCACTTCCTTGCCGAGCTCTCCGGAGCCGAGCAGCATCACTTTGGTGGCGCGGGGAGAAAGGGGGCGTTCCTAGCGTGGTCATGGGAGCGAGGGATAAGAAATCAGGGCGGGCGGAAAGCGGGCATTGTACCGGGGCCTGGGGCCCAAGCGCCCAGGTGTTCAGGCGCTCACCCGCCCGGGCGGCCCGGAGCCCGTCAGCCCGTCAGCCCGGCAGCCCTGCAGCCCTGCAGCCCTGTAGCGGTCCAGGTGCCCCCCGCGGCACGCAAGCGAAGCGGGCCGGACCTGCTTGCACAGGATCCGGCCCGCCCCTTTACTGCGGCGCTAATGCGCCGCCATCACGGCCGGAACGTATCGCCCAGCACCACGCCCTCGCGCCGCGGATCGGCACCGCCGACCAGCGCCGGTGCCCCGCCGATCGTCTCCCGCACGATCGCGCTCAGGCCGCTGGACTGGTTGCCCACGCTGACGGTATGGCCCAGATTGCGCAGGCCCTTGACCAGCGGATCGTTGTCGCCCGGCAGTCCGCCCTGCGGCGTGCTGGTATCGACGTTCGGATGCTCGCCGCCGACGATCATCGTCGCGTTGTTCGAGCCGAAGTCGATCATCGACACCGCCTGCTGCGCGTCCATCTTCCAGTCGAGCACGCCGACCAGCGTCTTGGCGACGTACTGGATGATGGTGGCCCCGCCCGGCGAACCGGTGGTCATCTTGAAGTCGCCGCGGCTGCCGTCGCCCTTGCGCTCGAACACCAGCGTCGGCGACATCGAGCTGCGCGGGCGCTTCAGCGGCTGCACGCGATTCGCGATCTGCGCCCCCTTCGCATCGACCGGCTCCGCGCTGAAATCGGTCAGCTCGTTGTTCAGCAGGAAGCCGCCGGTCATGTGGTACGAACCCAGTCCCGATTCGATCGTCGTCGTCATCGCCACCACGTTGCCGTACTTGTCGACCAGCGACAGATGCGTGGTGCCGCGCTCGGCGATGATCGGCGCTCCCATCGGCGCCCCACCGAAGTTGCCGGCCGGCACCGGTCGCGGCATCGTCGCGGTCAGGCTGATCATGCCCGCGCGCTGGGCCAGATAGCTCTTGTTGAGCATCGTGTCGGGGCTGCCGCCCGGCAGCGGCACGAAGTCGGTGTCGGCCACGTACTGGTTGCGATCCGCATAGGCCAGGTTGCCGGCCTCGCCGACCAGGTGCACGCCGGTGACGCTGGGCTTGCCGCCGTTCTGGTCCATGCTGGTGGGCGCATGGCTGGCCATGTCGAAGTTCTCCAGGATGCCGAGAATCTGCCCGACCGCGATGCCGCCCGAGGATGGCGGCGGCATGCCGCAGATCTCGTATTGCCGGTAGGTGGTGCAGACCGGCTCGCGCTTCTTCGCCTGGTAGTTGGCAAGGTCGTCGAGCGTGGTCGCGCCCGGCGTGGTGTTGCCGTCGTAGGTCGTGCGGATCTTGTCGACGATGCCGCGGGCGATCGGCCCATCCTTGTAGAAGGCATCGGCCCCGCCCTCTGCCACCGCGGTGAAGGTCTGCGCCAGCGCCGGGTTCTTCAGGATCGTATTGACCGCGCGCGGCGTGCCGTCGGGGTTCAGGAAGTAGGCGGCCATCTCCGGATCGCGCTTGATGTTCTGCACGGTGGTGGCGCTGGAGATCGACGCGGCCATGCGCGGCGGAATCGCGAAGCCGTCGGTGGCCAGCTTGATCGCCGGCGAGAACAGCTCCTTCCAGGTCTTCTTGCCGTAGTCGCGATGGGCGAGCTCGAGCACGCGCAGCGTGCCGGGCGTACCGATCGAGCGGCCGCTGCGCACCGCGTTGGGCAGCGGCGGGGTCTGGTCGGTCGAGGACTTCCAGCGCAGATAGTTCTCGTCGGCCCCGGCCGGCGCGGTCTCGCGGCCGTCGTAGGCGATGACCTTCTTCGTCTGCGCGTCGTAATGCATGATGAAGGCGCCGCCGCCGATGCCCGACGACTGCGGCTCGACGAGGTTCAGCACCATCTGCGCGGCCACCGCCGCATCGACCGCGGTGCCGCCGTCCTTCAGGATGTCGCAGGCGACCTTGGTCGAGACCGGGTTGTTGGTCACCGCCATATAGGTCTTCGCGTAGACCGTGCGCTTCGGCGCGTAGCCGGTGGCGACCTCGGGGGCGCCGGGTTCACCGGGCAGCACGATCACTTCGCCGCCGGTCGTGCCATTCAACTCGCAGCCCGCCACCGGTTGCGGGGGCGGCGGCTTGTGGCCATGGTGGTCGTCGTCATCGTCGCCGCCGCACGCGGACAGCAACAGCGCGGCGGTGGCCATCATCAGCCAGCCGCGGGGACGTCTGCGCGGCGGGGATGCGGGAAAGGCGGGATCGAAGGTCGTGCGCTGTCGCATGGCTGTCTCCTTGTTGTCGGGCATCGGCTGGCAGGGCTGGCTCGGTGCCCGGGATGCGGACGTCCGCCGGCGCGGATGGGGCACCGGAACGGCGGCGGTGGGAACGACAACTACGACGCTAGTACGCGCACGGCCGCTATGCAATGGTCCTCAACGACGATCTGGCGCGCGGCGAGCCTTCGCTTCGGCGGGCTCAGCGCTCGATGCCGCCGCCCGGCTCGGCCATGCGGCGGTGCTGCTCGGCCAGCAGATCGGCCGGTGTCACGTTCGAGATCGCGGCGCGCAGCTTGTTCTGCCAGCCGGTGACGACGTCGCCGTCGCCGCGCAGCATCGCCTCGAAGCCCTCGCGCGCTACCTCGGCCGGGTCGTCCTTCTTCTGCTGGCCCAGGCGCGTGTCAAGCATGTCGGCGCGCTCGAAGAAGTCGGTCTCGGTCGCGCCCGGCATCAGGCAGGTCACCGTGACACCGCAATCGCGCAATTCGTGCCGCAGCGCAAACGAGAACGAATCGAGGAAGGCCTTGGTCGCGTTGTAGACGGCCTGATAGGTGCCCGGCATGAAGCCGGCGATCGAGCCGGTGATCAGGATCCGGCCGGTGCGGCGGTCTCGCATGTCGCGGCCGATGCGGTGCAGCAAGTCCAGCGTGCCGGTGACATTGGTCTCCACCACGCGCTGGATGTCGCGGAATTCCTGGTCGAGAAAGGCCCGGCCCAGGCCCCGGCCCGCGTTCGCGCACAGCACGTCGACGGGACGCCCGTTCGTGGCGCGATACAGCGCCTCGACACCGGCCGGATCGGCCAGGTCCACGCACAGCGCATCGACGGCCATGCCGGTATCGCGCAGGGCCACCGCCGCGGTGTCGATGGCGGGCTCGTCGGCCGCGATCAGCAGATCGTAACCTTGCATCGCACAACAGCGTGCAAGCTCGAAGCCGATGCCCGACGAGGCACCGGTGACGACGGCAAAGGGACGGGCGGCTTGGTTCACGGCGATCTCCTGATGGCGGCTCGGTTCGTATCGCCCGGCGCAACGCTGCGCGGGGCGGTACGGCCAACCCGTCCCTCAAGCAAAGTTCGTTCCGCGCGTTGCGATGCCGCCGCGCGCCCGCCGCTTCGTGCTTCCGTTGCCCGGAATTACAAAGCCGGCAGGCCGTGCCGGCACGTCAGCGGAAATCGCTGAAGCGGATGTCCGGTGCGCTGGTGTTGTGCCGCGACGGGACGGTGCGTCCGAAGCGGACATCGTTGGCCTGCCAGGTCGACACCTCCGCGACCGTGGCGTCGCGCGCCTGGCCGGCCGGGTCCTGCCAGCTGACGCGGCTCATGTCGGCGTTGTCCTCGGTCACGTACATCGAGCGCAGCATCGCGAACGGCGCCTGCGCGCGATACGGCGGACTGAAGGCGACATCGAGCGCGGTGCGCGTGCGGCTGATCTCGCGGATCGCGACCTGCGCCTCGCCGCCGGCGGTGAAGCGCAGGCCGATGGTGCGCCGGCGCGGGTCGATATCGATCTGGGCGATATCGACGATCGGCCGCAGGTCCTGCTGTACCGGCCCCATCAGGAACGAGGAGCCATAGGCGTTGTCGGGCAGGTGCGCGGCGGGCAGCGGCTTGGCGCGCCAGTAGCCGTCCGACGGATAGAGCACCAGCACCTCGGTCTCGACGACCTTGCCCTTGGGGCCCTTGCGCTTGTCGAAGAACTGGATCAGATGAAAACCGCCGTCCTTGCGCCCGCCCACGGTGACCGGCACGCGCTGGGGCCGCCAGAAGCTGTCGAAGGTGATGCCGACGATCGCAAGGTCCTTGCCGTCATACAGACGGACCTTGCGCGGCTTGAAGCTGTGGCGCGGATCGGTGGGATGCGGGGTATCGCCGAAATTGCAGCCCGAGAAGTCCGGCGCCGAGCTGTCCTTGCGAATCGTGCCGATGTAGGCCGGATGCAGCGCCTCGACGCGGAAGCGCTGGATCGACGGGGCCGC
This sequence comes from Cupriavidus sp. H18C1, assembly GCF_049311595.1. Taxonomy (NCBI): domain Bacteria; kingdom Pseudomonadati; phylum Pseudomonadota; class Betaproteobacteria; order Burkholderiales; family Burkholderiaceae; genus Cupriavidus; species Cupriavidus sp. H18C1. The sequence continues at coordinate 1,043,050 of NZ_CP186009.1, read as the reverse complement.
CAGCGCGAAGGAGACGTTGTCCTCTTCGGCGCAGGTGGTCGACGTGGTCAGGTTGCGGACCTCGACCGCGGCCGGGACGGGATCGGTCGATGCGAGCGGAGTGGTCGACGTTGGCGACGTGGGCGACGTGGGCGATTGTGCGACGGCGGTGGCCGTCAGCAGGCTGCACAGCAGGGACGGGATCAGTCGAAGCGGGCGAATCTGGCGGCTTGGCATGCGTTGGTGGGTTCCTTGTTTCAAACCCGCGCCGTGCCGGCTGAACGCCTTGGCCTGCCGTGGCCGTAGCCGTGGCCGTGGCTTGCCTTGGCCTGCGTGCTTGGCCTGCCTGGCCGGCCTGGGCCTGCCTGGGCCTGCCTTGACAGGCCTAGGTCTGCGTTGGCGTTGCCTTGGCGTTGCGGTGGCCTCGCCGGGCCTGGCCGGGCAACCCCTAGCGGCGGTCGCCCAGCACGGTCGCGCGGGTAAAGTCCTCGATATTGTCCAGCAGCGCGTCGAGCGCCGCGCCCGCGCCTTCGACATCGCCCTCGGCGATGGCTGCGGCGACACGGGCGTGCAGGCGCGCCATCTCGGGAAGATCGGCGGCCTGCTTGTAGTGAAAATACCAGAAGCGGCGCGACAGCCCATGCATCAGCCGCATCGCGCCTTCGGCAAATTCATTGCGCGCGGCCTGCAGGCACAGCTCGTTGAAGCCCGCATCGGCGCGCACGAACGCGACTTCGTCGCTCTTCTTGACCGAGCGCTCGAACTCCGCGGCCAGCCGCCGGAAGCCCTGGCGTTCCTCGACGGTGGCGCGGCGCGCCGCACTGCGGCAGATCAGCCGCTCGACCTCGCGGCGCGTCTCCAGCAGCCGCAATTGCTTGGCCACGTCGATCGGCGGAATCAGCAGGCCGCGCTGCGGCAGCACCACGATCAGATGCTCGCGCGCCAGCCGCTGAATCGCCTCGCGGATCGGCGTGCGGCCGATACCGGTCATCTCGCTCAACTGGAATTCGGAGACCGACGACCCGGGCGCGAGTTGCAAGGTGACGATCGCTTCCTCGATCCACCGATAAGCCTGATCCGTCAGCCGCCCGCGCGCCCCCGCCCCGTTCTCACTGCCATCGTCCTCGACATGGGCCGCTGCCGCCCGCCTGACTGTCGCCGCTTTCTTGACCATTGACGTCGTTTGCATGTTTGACGAATGCAAATTGTATATGAGTCATTTTCGGCAGGGGCGGCGAGGCGGGATGCGATATGGCGGCAACGTTCAGCTGCGCAAGCCTAGCGTGCGCAGCCAGGCATCGACCTGCCCAAATGCATCCTGCTGCCACTGTTCCGGCGTTCGGTCGCGCAGCACATCGGTGTCCTCGACGAACCGGCGCACGCAGGTCGGCCCGAAGCCTTCCACAGAATCGAATTTTCGGGCAATGCAATCGAAGCCGATCGCACCGCTGGGATGATCGAGCAAAGGACGGCATGCCTCGGCATCCAGTCCGAGGTCGACGTCCATGGTGCCGACATGCGGCATATCATCTGTCTTGCCCAGCAACAGCCAGGGTACCGCGCCGCCAACGATGGCGAATTTTCCCTTGAAGCTCCCAAGAATCTGACCGATCTCGATCAGTACCGTCTGGACCGCCGCTGTCGTGCGATCGTCGTAATCCACCGCGGATTGCGGTTCGCCGGGTGTCATGTCTGCCAATTGAGCTGATGTTGTCGCAGATGATCGGCCGCTTCCCGGCCCCGCTCGCCGGCAACCGCGAGGTCGAGGTAGGTCTGAACGGGGCTCGTGCAGATGACACCGGGGGCCGGCTCGACCGTGTCGCGGAATGGGCCTAGGTCCTGCAGCGTCATCACTACGGCATTCTCGCCTTTCAATGCCGGTGACAATTTCAACGCCGAGCGCAGTTGTTCGAGTCCCGCCTCGTCGGCATAGAAATATTGCGTCGCCGTGCGAGCGTACGGGGCAAGCCATTGCGCCGCCGAAAAGGAGGCGAGCATCATCAGTCCGGTTCGCTCCCGCACCGCAGCTCGTATCGCATGCTCGAGCGCGCTGCCATGCAGAGGCGTATAGAAGCCGTGACGCCTGCCGGCCGGCGGCTCGTAGGCCTCGCGCCAGGCATCGAGCAGCGCATCGGGATCGGAAAGAGACAGACCGTCTCGCGAGACCTTCGCCCACTCGCGATCGAGCAAGCCAGCACGGACGTTGCTGGCGTGGCCGAGGCTGATGCCGGCTGCCTCGGCAAGTGCCGCCACGCGCCAACCCCGTCCTGGATCGCGCAACATGATCCGCAGCATCCGGGCGGACTTGGGCTTGAACAAGGAGCGCAGATCGCGGCGTTCGGCGACCGGCTTGCTCGCCACCGTCCGTTCGATGAAAACGCTGCCGAAGACGAGGTGAATATTTCCCTCGAGGTCGAGGAAACCCGCATCGTGCTCGCGGCACAGGGCCTGCGCCGCGGCAGACAGATACGGCGCGATCAGCACGGGCGTCGCGTTCTCTCCGTGATGCGCCGCGCGGTGCCGAAGCTGAAGCAGCGCGGTGCGTACATGGCGAGGCTGGCCGCTCGTACTGACGAGGCAGACCAAGGTATGCCGCCGGCCCTGGACACAAACCTCCGCGACAACGTCCGCCCCCATCTCACTCGAAGGCATCGAGGCGAATTCCAGGCGTTCGACCACGGGCACTCGCTGAAGGAGCGCATGCAAAGCGGCCGCCTCGAGATGAAATGGCTTAATCGTTGCTTCAGTGGGCATGATTTGGCGTCGGATGACGCTGTCGACGGAAACATTCGACTGATTTTCACTGAAACGCCGACTTTCAGCAAATGCTGAAAAGAGCCATTTCACTGAAAATGCTGCGGTCGGTACGCCCCGAGCCTTCCTTCCCGCCGCCAATTCCACCGCCGGCTTGCCTTTCCGCCATCCTGTCCACTACTATGATCCATCTAATATATTAGATGTACAGGAGACACCATGGCAGCAGACTCCATGGACGTGATCGAAGTCGGCAGCGGGCCGTTGTGCGTCGTGGCGCTGCACGGCATCCAGGGGACTAGGGCGGCGTGGTTGCCGGTGGTGCAGCGCCTGAGCGCGCTCTGTACCTTCGTGCTGCCAAATCTGCAGGGACGGGGGACGGCGCCGCGGCCCGGCACCGTCGACGGATACACGCTGGAGCGCTATGCGGCCGCGGTGCGCGAGGTCGTGGAGCGGCATGCCCGCACGCGGCCATTCGCGCTGGCGGGATGGAGCATGGGCGTGTCGGTGGCGCTGGAGTACGCCGACCGCTATCGCGACGAACGCGCACCGCTCGCGCTGATGTTGCTGTCGGGCTCCCCTGCCCTGTGCGAGACGCGCTGGTTTCGCGCCGGCGATGGCGCGGCGCTGATGGACGAGATCGCCGCACGGGAGCACCGCCTGGGGCTGAGCGAGGCAGCCGACCACGCCGCCGTCGCGCGGACGTGGCAGGCGATCCGGCAGACCGACCAGCGTTCGCGCTTGCCCACGCTGCCGATGCCGGCGCTGGTCATCCATGGCCGCGACGATGGCGATTGCCCGTGGCCGCACGCGCAGGCGCTGGCCGATGGATTGCCTGACGGCCGGCTGGCCACCATCGAACGGGCGGGCCACGGTCTGCTGACCGGCCATGCCGATGCCGTCGCCGAGCTCGCGCTGCCCTGGTTGCGGCACCTCGCCGAGTCGATGCGCCCTGCCGGCGCAACCGCCCTTCCTTCGCCCATCCCCCCTGGAGTTGCCATGAGAATCGAAGACCTGGTCTATTTCTGCGCGCCGGCGCGGCTGATCGTCGGCCCCGGTACGCGCGCGCAATTGCCGGCGCTGCTGCAGCGCCTCGGCCATCGCCACGGCGTGCTGGTCACCGATCCCTTCTTCACCGAACGTACGCCGTGGGTCGCCGAATACATCGAGGCCGCGCGCGCCGCGGGCATCGAGACGGTGGTCTACGACGGTGGCATGCCGGATCCGAGCACGACGCTGTGCGACGAGGCCACGCTGGCGCTGCGCGAGCGGCTGGGCGGCCGTGTCCCGGACCATCTGGTGGCGCTCGGCGGCGGCAGCAATATCGACCTCGCCAAGGCACTGAGCCTGACGCTGCTGGAGGGCCGGCCGGTGCGCGACTTCGCCGGTACGTTGCCCGCCGGCACGCGGCCGATCCCGCTGGTGGCGCTGCCGACCACCTCCGGCACGGGCTCGGAGGCGACGCCGGGCGCGATCCTGGTCGATCCCGACAACGCGACCAAGATCGCCGTGATGGACAACGCGCTGCGTCCGCAGATCGCGCTGATCGATCCCGAGTTCACCTATACCTGTCCGCCGCGCGTGACCGCGGACGCGGGCATCGATGCGCTGACGCACGCGATCGAGTCCTACCTGACCGTCGACAGCGCGGCTTACCCGCGCCAGGGCAATGCCGATCCTGGCTACAGCGGCCGCTCGGCGCTGACCATGCTGTTCGCCCGCGAGGCGATCGCACTGTGCAGCCGCTATCTGCTGCGGGCCTACCGCGACAGCGGCAAAGCGAACGACAACGGCGGCAGTGCAGGTGGCGGCCGCGATATCGAGGCACGCATCGGCATGTCCTACGCCAGCCTCTACGCCGCGCTGTCCTACGGCAGCGCCGGCCTGAATGCCGTGCATGGCATCGCCTATGCCGTCGCGGGCCTGACCCACCGTTCGCATGGCAGCACCAATGCCGTGATGCTGCCCTATGTCCTGGACGCGCTGCGCACCACGCGCGCTGCCGATCTGCTGGCGCTGGCGCCGCTGTTCGGCCTCGACCAGGGCAGCGACGAAGCGCGCGTCGCCGGCGTGCCGCTGGCCGTGCGCGATCTGATCGACGCGGTCGGCATCCCCTCGAATCTGCAGACCTTCGGGGTCCCGCGCGACGCGCTGCCGGCGTTGACGCGCGACGCACTGGGCGTCACGCGGCTGGCGCAAGGCGTTTCCCGTCGAGGACGTGCCGGGCACCTATGCGCGCGTGATCGAGCACGCGTGGCGCGGCGAACTCGCCGCCCATGGCCGCGCCGCGGCCGCGAGACAGGCGGCTTAAGGCGGCTGTCTTGCGGCTTAAGACCGCTTAAGGCGGCGCCTTAGGGCAAATCCGGAGCTTCGCCCGGCAAGCCGCGCCGAATAACGCTTTCCGGGCGGCAAGCCGCCGCCCCGGAGGCCGGCGCGGCCCGGATTCGGCCGTACGCGGTTTGCATACCTATCGCATCCATCTAATATATTAGCCAGACCGCCAACAGGCGGCCCCACGACAACGACAGGAGACAACCATGGACATGTCGGCAGGCAGTGTGGCGCTGACCCCCCGGAGTCGCGGCGCGGCTCGAGCGCCTTCCCATGACCCGCTATCAGCGCACCTTGTTCGGCATCATCGCCACCGCATGGTTCTTCGATTCGATGGACCTCGGCATGATGACCTTCGTGCTCGGCTCGATCAAAGCCGAGTTCGGCCTGAGCGCGGCGCAGACCGGCCTGCTGGCCAGTTCCAGCTTTCTCGGCATGTTTGCCGGCGCGGCGGTGGCCGGCATGCTGGCCGACCGCTTCGGCCGCAAGCCGGTGTTCCAGGTCAGCATGATCTTCTGGGGCGTGGGCAGCCTGATGTGCGGGCTGGCGGACAGCGTGACCTCGCTGATGCTGTACCGCGTGCTGCTCGGCTTCGGCATGGGCATGGAGTTCCCGATCGGGCTGTCGATGGTCTCCGAGATCGTGCCGGCCAAGAGCCGCGGCAAGTATGTCGCGATCCTCGAAGGCTTCTGGCCGATCGGCTTTATCGCCGCCGGATTGCTGGCATATCTGACGCTGCCGGTGATCGGCTGGCGCGGCATCTTCATCGCGATGGCGCTGCCGGCTGCGTTCGTGTTCGTGGTGCGCCGGATGGTGCCGGAATCCCCGCGCTGGCTCGAAGGCGCCGGACGGCAACGCGAAGCCGAGGCCGTGATGGCCGGCATCGAGGCACGCGTCGAGCGCGCCAGCGGCAAGCCGCTGCCGGCCGTGCAGCAGGGCTTCGCGCCCGCTACCGTGCACGATCGCAAGGCCATGTTCGGCGAACTGTGGAAAGGCCCGTATGCCAAGCGCACCGTGATGCTGTGGGGCGTGTGGTTCTTCGCGCTGCTCGGCTACTACGGCCTGACCACGTGGCTGGGCGCACTGCTGCAGCAGGCGGGCTACGCGGTCACCAAGTCGGTGCTGTACACGGTCTATATCTCGCTGGCCGGCATTCCGGGCTTCATCTTCTCGGCATGGCTGCTGGAGAAATGGGGGCGCAAGCCGACCTGCGCACTGATGCTGCTCGGCAGCGCCGCGTCCGCCTATCTGTACGGCCAGGCCGCCGTGCTCAAGCTGCCCGTCGAACAGCTGATCGCGGCCGGCCTGTGCATGCAGTTCTTCCTGTTCGGCATGTGGTCCGTGCTGTATGCCTACACGCCCGAGCTGTATCCGACGCGCTCGCGCGCAACAGGATCGGGCTTCGCCTCGTCGATCGGCCGCATCGGCTCGCTGGTTGGCCCGTATCTGGTGGGCGTGCTGCTGCCGATCACCGGCCAGGGCGGCATCTTCACGCTGGGCGCGCTGTCGTTCGCAATCGCCGCGATCACCGTGCTGTGGCTCGGCATCGAGACCAAGGGCAAGTGCCTGGAGGAAGTGTCGAGCTGAATAAACATGCGATGTCGTCCGCGCCGACGCGTGGACGACCGCTTCCACGGCCCTCGCTTGCGAGGGCCGTTTTCTTGGGGCGACAGGCAGCAGCCAGAAATCGTTTGACACGAACCGGATGGCACAAACCGTTTGACAACGCGCCATATACCACTAATATATTAGTACGATGTCAGTACGCTATAGACAGGAGACAATCATCATGATGAGCGAACGCCAACGCAAATTCCGCGAGCAATACAAGGCCGATATCAGCCCGCTGTACAACGGTCTGCTGCATATCGGCGTGATCTTCGCCGCCGGCATCGCCGCGCTCTACTACTGCGCGACGAAGCTGGAAAACGCGACGTGGGAGTGGCTGCTGGTGCTGCCGGTCTTTCTCGCCGGCAACCTGGTCGAATGGTTCATGCACAAGTACGTGATGCACCGGCGCATCGACGTGTTCGCGCTGCGCGCCATCTACGAGCGGCACACGCGCCAGCATCACCAGTACTTCACCGATATCGAGCCCACCATCGATACCACGCGCGAATTCCGCATCGTGTTCTTCCCCTGGCGCGTGCTGATCACGCTGGGCGTGGGCGGCGGCCTGCTCGGCTACCTGGCCTATCTGCTGATCAATGCCAATGCGGCGTACATCGTCTTCATGACGATGGTCGGCCACTACCTGGTCTACGAGGTGTTCCACTACTGCTGCCACGTCCATGACAACTGGTTCGTGCGCAATATGCCGTTCATCAACACGATCCGCCGGCACCATACCGCGCACCACAACCAGGGAATCATGATGCACTACAACATGAACCTGACCTTCCCGATCGCCGACTGGCTGATGGGCACCAGCGATCTGCGCCGCGGCCTGCTGGGCCACCTGTTCAACGGCTACAGCGAGGACCACATCAAGGAGGAACTGAAGCCGATCATCCGCAAGTTCCGCCACGACGATTCGCGCGTGACGCTCGACGGCCCGCAGCTGACCGAGGACGAACGACGCGCGATGGCGGCCTGACGACAGACCGACAGCAGCGCCACGGATGGCCGGGACTTCGCTCCCGGCCATCTTTTTTCGACCGGCCGCGGCCCTCTTCCTTCCTCACGCGGCCTTTCCTGGCGGCTATCTCGCGGCTTGACACTTCAGCCCCGCAGCGGCAATCATCGAACCCGCTGGACCTTCGCTGAACCCGCTTCCCCGTCATGCCAATGGGCGCTGCCACGGCCGAATACCAGTTCAAGCCGCACGAACGGCCCACCATTCCGGGCTCGCCGGCGACGCCCGATCATCCAACGCCACGGCGCGTCGGCTATTTCTGCGTCGGCGTGCTGATCGGCCTGACCGCCGGCTTCGGCAACGCGCTGGTGATCGCCAACCTGAACAATATCCAGGGCGTGTTCGGCCTCTACAGCGATCAGGCGGCGTGGCTGTCGACGGTCTACGTGATGACCAACGTCTGCGCCAGCATGCTGCTGATCAAGTTCCGGCAGCAATACGGCCTGCAGCATTTCGCGCGGCTGTTCCTGCTGGGCTATGTCGTCATCACGCTCGCCCACATCTTCGTCCATACCTTCGAGACCGCGCTGCTGGTGCGCGCGGCCAATGGCATCGCGGCCAGCGGGCTGAGCACGCTGGCGCTGTACTACATGATCCAGTCGATGCCGGCGGCGCACCGGCTCAAGGCGATCGTGCTGGGCATCGGCATACCGCAACTGGCCACGCCGCTGGCGCGCGTTTTCACCTCCGGCATGCTCGAGGCCGGCAACTGGAAGGCGCTCTACCTGTTCGAACTGGGCCTGGCCCTGCTGTCGCTGGTCGCGGTGGCGCTGCTGCGGCTGCCGCCGAGCGAGCGCATCCGCGCGTTCGAGAAGCTGGATTTCCTGACCTTCGCGCTGTTCGCGCCGGGCATGGCGCTGCTGTGCGCGGTGCTGAGCCAGGGCCGCATCCTGTGGTGGACCGAGGCCGCGTGGCTCGGCTACGCGCTGTGCGGCGCGGTCGCGCTGATCACCGCCGCGCTGTGGATCGAGCACAACCGCGCCAATCCGCTGCTCAATACCCGCTGGCTCGGCAGCAGTGCGATGCTGCGCTTCGCGCTGGTCGCCATCGCCGTGCGCGTGCTGCTGTCCGAGCAGGCCTACGGTGCGGTCGGGCTGCTGACCGCGCTGGGCATGGGCAACGACCAGCTGGTTCCGCTGTACGTGGTGGTCTCGCTGGCGACCATCGCCGGGCTGGTCCTCAGCGCGCTGACGGTCAACCCGTTGAACCTGGAGCGGCCGATCCGCATCTCCCTGCTGCTGATCGCGATCGGCGCCTTCATGGACGCGCATTCGAACAACCTGACGCGGCCGGCCAACATGTACCTGAGCCAGGCGCTGATCGCCTTCGCCGCGGTCTATTTCATGGGGCCGACGCTGCTGATCGGCATGCTGCGCGCGCTGTCGAAGGGCATGAGCCATATCGTCAGCTTCTCGGCGCTGTTCGGCATCACGCAATCGCTCGGCGGGCTCGCCGGCTCCGCGCTGCTCGGCACCTTCCAGATCTATCGCGAGAAATTCCATTCGCATTCGCTGGTGCAGTCGATCACGCTGACCGACCCGTTCGATGCGGCGCGCATCCAGGCGCTGGGCGGCGCCTACGGACGCGTGCTGAGCGATCCCGCGCTGCGGCAGGCCGAAGGCTCGGCCCTGCTGGCGCAGCAGGTCACGCGCGAGGCCAATGTGCTGGCGTTCAACGACGTCTTCCTGACGATCGGCATCATTGCGTCCGCAACCTTCGTCTGGCTGCTGGCGCTCTACATCCGCGACCGCATCCGCGGCCACAACCCGATGGCCGAGCCGCTGGAAGCGATGGCACGAATGCGGCAACGCCAGCAATAACAACAACATCTGGAGCCACCGGTGACCGACCAAACGCCGGGCCGCGGACCCGGCCCCGCCCCCTTCCGCGCCGAAGACCGGCCAGGCCAACTCGCCCGAGCGCCTGCAGGACCCTGTGGAGGTACCGCAGCAGGCGTCCGCCCCGCCGACCGGCTGGTCGCCGCCCAAGGGCACGCGGCGGGCCACGATCATCGTCGTCGCGATCGCGCTCGCCAGCATCCTGATCATCCTGTACGCGTGGGGACTGCCGCCCTTCACCCGAGTGATCCAGGGCACCGACAACGCCTATGTGCGCGGGCAGACCACGGTGATCAGCCCGCAGGTCAGCGGCTATGTGGTCGACGTGCCGGTGCGCGACTTCCAGCAGGTCAAGGCTGGCCAGGTGCTGCTGAAGATCGACGACCGCATCTATCGCCAGCGGGTCGAGCAGGCCCGCGCGAACCTGGACACGCAGATCGCCAACCTGAGCAACACCGACCAGACGCGCCGCTCGCGCGAGGCTACGGTGCTGGCGCAGCAGGCCAGCCTCGCCAACGCGCAGGCGCAGCTGCTCAGGGCCCAGGCCGATATGCGGCGGGTCGACGAGCTGGTGGCGGACGGTTCGGTCTCGCTGCGCGAGCGCGACCAGACCCGCGCGGCGCTGCGGCAGGCCGAGGCCGCGGTGCGCCAGGCCCGCGCCGCCGCCGAGATCGCGCGTCAGGACGTGCAGGCCGTCGCGGTCAGCCGCGAGGGACTGCAGGCGGCGGTCGAAGCGGCGCGCGCGGCGTTGAAGCTCGCCGAGATCGATCTGGCCAACACGGTGCTGCGCGCCCCGCAGGACGGGCAGTTGAGCCAGATCGGCGCGCGCCTGGGGCAATACGTCACGGCCGGCACGCAGGCGATGTTCCTGGTGCCGCCGACGCTGTGGGTGATCGCCAACTACAAGGAGGCGCAGACCTCGCACATGGCGCCCGGCCAGCCGGCGAGCTTTCGCGTCGACGGGCTCGACGATGCGCGGCTGACCGGCCATGTCGAGCAGCTGGCGCCGGCGGCCGGCTCGGAGTTCGCGGTGATCCAGCCGGACAACGCCACCGGCAACTTCGTCAAGGTCGCGCAACGGATCTCGGTGCGAATCGCCATCGATCCGGACCAACCCCTCGCAGCGCGGCTGCGGCCCGGCATGTCGGTGCGGGTCGAGGTCGATACCCGGCAGGCGGAGTCCCACGCGCGATGACGGCCGGCTCACGTATTCGGCGCTTCGGCTCGCTTATCGGTCCGCGTATCGGTCCGCGTATCGGTCCACGTATCGGCCCGCGTATCGGCCCGCGCATTGCCCCGCGCATTGGCCCGCGCATTGCCCCGCGCATTGCCCCGCGTATCCACGCCCGCATTGGCGCCGTGTTGCGCACGGCGCTGTGCGCGGCGGCGCTGCCGCTGCTGTTCGGCTGCATGGGCCCGCGGCCGGAGCCGCCGGCCGCCGCCGCGCTGACGCCGCCCCCGCATGGCGCGTCGAACCCGGTCCCAGCGCGCCGCTCGAGCGCGACTGGTGGCGCCGCTATGGCGACCCGGTGCTGGCGCAACTGGTCGAGCGCGCACTGGCCAACAACGCCGATCTCGGCGTCGCCGCGGCGCGGGTCGCCGAAGCGCGCGCGCAGCAGCTCCTCGCGCAGGCCCAGTTGCTGCCGACGCTCGATGCCACCGCGACTGGCGGACGCTCCCGCAGCCTCAATGCGCTGGGACGGGAATCGATCTCCAATTCGTTCGAGCCGCAGTTCCAGGCCGCCTATGAGGTCGATCTGTTCGGGCGCCTCGCCGACCTGTCGGCGGCCGCGCGCGCCGGCACGCAGGCCAGCGAAGCGGCGCACGACGCGGCGGTGCTGTCGGTCGCCGCGGCCACGGCGCGGGCCTATCTGACGCTGCGCGCGCTCGACGCCCAGCTTGCCGTCGTACGGCAGACGCTGGCTGCCCGCGAGGACGCCTTGCGGCTGGCGCGGCGCCGTGCCGATGCGGGCTACACCTCGCAACTGGAGTTTGCGCAGGCGCGCGCCGAGTACGAATCCACCGCGCAGGCGGTGCCCCAGGCCGAGCTGGCGGTCGCACGGCAGGAGAACGCCTTGCTGCTGCTGATCGGCGATCCGCCGTCTGGCGAGGTATCGCGCGGCGCCGCGCTGTCCGCGCTGCGGCCTCCGCCGGTGCCCGACGGCCTGCCCGCCGACCTGCTGCGGCGCCGCCCGGATATCGCCCAAGCCGAATTCCAGCTTGCCGCGACCGATGCCAACCTGAGCGCCGCGCGCAAGGCCTTCCTGCCGCAGCTGCACCTCTCGGGGTCAGCCGGACTGCTGTACGCCAGCGGCGTGGCCAACCCGGTCCGTATCTGGTCGCTCGGCGGCAGCATCCTGGCACCGCTGTTCGAGGGCGGCCGCATCGAGGCCGGCGCCCAGGTCGCGACGGCACAGCGCGATCAGGCCGCCTTCGCCTACCGCCGCACCGCGCTGACCGCCTTCCGCGAGGTCAACGACAATCTCGCCGCGTTGCGTCAGCTCGAGGCGCAGGTCCTGCATCTGGGCCGACAGCGCGACGCGCTCGCCGCCGCGCTGCGCCATGCGACCAATCGCTATCGCGCCGGCTATTCGCCGTACCTGGAGCAGCTCGATGCGCAGCGCGGACTGCTGAGCGCGGAGCTGAACCTGATCCAGGCGCATGCCGACTGGCTCAATGCCAGCGTGGCGCTGTACCAGGCGATGGGGGGCGGTTGGACGTGGCCACGGTGAGCCATGAGCCATGAGCCATGAGCCATGAGCCGTGAGCCGTGAGCCGTGAGCCGTGAGCTGTGAGCTGTGAGCTGTGAGCTGTGAGCTGTGAGCGTGATCCTGAGCGGGTGAGCGGGTAAGTGGGTGAGCGGGTAAGTGGGTGAGCGGGTAAGTGGGTGAGCGGGTGAGCGGGTGAGCGGGTGAGCGGGTGAGCGGATGAGCGGAGAGCGCTTCCGTGCGCCTCCGCGTCACGCGACACTACCGCGCCGGCACCGCCCACACGCGGCCGTCGCCGATCACATAGACGCGCCGCTGCGGCGCGCGCCTGACCGGAGCGTGGCCGGTAAAGGCACCGAACGCCGGCAGGATGCCGGCATCCGCATCGAAGACGAAGCACGGCAGGCGGACCGAATCCGAACCGGCCCGCAGCGTATAGGCCGGATGCAGATGCCCGGCCAGTTCGTAGCCCCCGTTGGCCGCGCCCGGCAGATGGCACAGCGCGAACGGCCCGCGCCGCCACGGTTCCGAGACCACGGCGATGTCGAGCGAGGGCGGCGGATCGCCGGCGCGCGCATCGTGATTGCCGCGTACCAGCGTGCATCGCAGCCCCGGTTGCACCACGGCGTGCAGGCCGGCGCGCCAGTCGGCCAGCGCGGCCAGCACCGCCGGCGTGCGGCTGGCGCGGGCATGCAGGAAGTCGCCGAGAAACACCAACTCGCGCGCCGAATAGCGTGCCGCCAGATCCGACAACCGTGCGAGATTGTCCCGCGTGGTGCCGGCCGGCACCGGCTGGCCCAGCGCGCGATAGGCCGCGGCCTTGCCGAAATGCACGTCGGCGACCAGCAGCATCGACGCCGCCGGCCACCAGACCGCGCGCTCGGGCAGCAGCCACAGCGTCTCGCCCGCGACTTCCACCTGGCGCGCGGAGGACGATGCCGACGACGGCGCGGACGAGTGCGAGGGCGAGCGAGCGGACGAAGAGGACGAAGAAGCAAGCGACATCGGCACCTTCACAGCGGCGGCAGCGGCTTCGAGATCTTGCGCGGGCGCCGACGGCGCGAAGACGACGAAGAAGACGAAGACGAGGACGAGGACGACCGCGACGACGACCCGGCATGATCGGCCATGCCGAAGCGCGCGATCTCCGCGACGCGATCGGACGGCGGCTCTTCCACCAGTACCGAGACCCCATCGCCCTCGCTCGCGCCCCCCGGCCCCGCCGCCCGCTCGAGCTCCGCCAGCATCCGTGCGATGCGGTCGGCCAGCTTCTCGGTGCTCAGCTTCTCGCGCAGGAACTCGACGATCAGCGGAAACGACAGCGGCGTCGGCCGCTTCAGCACGCGCAGGTCCAGCCGCAGCCCCGCCAGCCGGTCGAGCGTGCGCGACAGCCGCGCGGCATCGAGCTCCTGGTTCAGGACCTCGCGCTCGGCCTGCCCCAGCAGCAGGTTGCCGGGGTCGTGCTTGCGGAAGACCTCGTAGAACAGGCTCGACGAGGCCTGCAACTGGCGCGCGCTCTTGTGCGCGCCGGGATAGCCCTGGAACACCAGCCCCGACACCCGTGCGATCTCGCGAAAGCGCCGCAGCGACAGCTCGCCGGCGTTGAGGCTGGCCAGCACGTCGGCGACCAGGTCGCGCTGCCGCTCCTGCGCCAGCACGAGCGGCAGCCAGTGCGCCCAGTCGAGCGGCGCGGCCGACAGCAGTTCCAGCCCGTAGTCGTTGACCGCGACCGAGATCGTGGTCGGCAACTGCGAGCCGAGCCGCCACGCCAGCAGGCTGCCCAGCCCGAGATGCACCGAGCGGCCGGCAAACGGATACAGGAACAGATGCGAGCCCTCGCGCGAATTCAGCGTCTCGGCCAGCAGCGTGGTGCGCGTCGGCAGCGCCGACCAGCGCTGTTGCAGATCGACCAGCGGCTGGATCAGCGGCAGCTCCGGCGTATCGGCGGGATCGAGCTTGCCCGCAGCGGCATCCTCCAGCGTGGCGACCACCGCGTCGGCCAGTTCCGTCGACAAGGGCATACGCCCGCCATTCCAGCGCGGCACTACGGGCCGCCCCCTGTCGGCGCGGCGCACGTACGCGGTCATCTCCTGCACGCGCACCAGTTCCAGCAGACGGCCGCCGAACAGGAAGCAGTCGCCCGGCGACAGCCGTGCGATAAAGCCCTCCTCGACCGTGCCGAGCGACGCGCCGCCGCGCCCCGCGCGGCTCCAGTAGCGCACCTGCATGGTGGCATCGCTGACGATGGTGCCGACGCTCATCCGGTGGCGGCGCGCGAGGCGAACGTCCGGCACGCGCCAGACGCCTTGCTCGTCGGGCTGCACGCGGCGGTAGTCCGGATAGGCCGACAGGCTGCTGCCGCCCTGCCGCACGAAGTCGAGGCACCATTGCCACTCGGCCTCGGTCAGCGTGCGGTAGGCATAGGCGCCACGCACTTCGTCGAGCAGCGCATCGGGAACGAAGCCGCCGCCCAGCGCCACCGTGACCAGATGCTGGACCAGAACGTCGAGCGGCTTGTCCGGCGACTCGCGCGATTCGATGCGCCCGGCCATGACCGCGTGGCGCGCCGCCACCGCTTCGACCAGTTCGAGGCTGTGGGTCGGCACGATCGTCACGCGCGAAGGCCGGCCCGGCGCATGGCCGGAGCGTCCCGCACGCTGCAGCAGGCGTGCCACGCCCTTCGGCGAGCCGACCTGCAGCACGCGCTCGACCGGCAGGAAGTCGACGCCCAGATCGAGGCTGGAGGTACAGACCACCGCCTTCAGCGTGCCCGTCTTCAGTCCCACCTCGACCCAATCGCGCACGTCGCGGTCGAGCGAGCCGTGATGCAGCGCCAGCTGTCCCGCCCAGTCCGGCCGCGCCTCGAGCAGCGCCAGATACCAGCGCTCGGCTTGCGAGCGGGTGTTCAGGAAGACCAGCGTGGTGCTGCTGCCATCGATCTCGCGCACCACATGCGGCAGCATCGACAGGCCCAGATGCCCGGCCCACGGAAAGCGCCCGGCGGCATCGGGCAGCAGCGTATCGACGATCAGCTGCTTGGGAATCTTGCCTCGCACCAGCTCGCGCCGCTCGGCCGGCGTGCCCGACAGCAGCACCTCGCTGGCATGTTCCAGATTGCCGAGCGTGGCCGACAAACCCCAGACCACCAGATCGGGACACCAGCGGCGCAGCCGTGCCAGCGCCAGCTGCACCTGCACGCCGCGCTTGTTGCCGATCAGCTCGTGCCATTCGTCGACCACCACCATGCGCACGCGCCCCAGCGCCTCCTTCGCATCCGCGCGTGTCAGCAGCAGCGACAGGCTCTCCGGCGTGGTGACCAGCGCGGTCGGCAGCCGACGCGCCTGCGCGGCCCGCTCGCTGCTGCCGGTGTCGCCTGTGCGCAGGCCGACGGTCCAGTTCAGTCCGAGGTCGGCCAGCGGCGCCTGCAGGGCGCGCGCGGTATCGGCGGCGAGCGCGCGCATCGGCGTCAGCCACAGCACGGTCAACGGCGGTGCAATGGAAGACTGCGCCGCCGGTTCGCCATGGCGCAGCAGCGCGCCGAGCCAGGCCGCGTAGGTCTTGCCGGTGCCGGTGGTCGCATGCACGAGGCCGCTGCGGCCCGCGGCGATCGCCTGCCACACCTGGCGCTGGAACGGGAACGGCTGCCAGCCGCGCTGCGCGAACCATTGCGGCAGCGCCTGCGCCATTGGCGCGGCGGGCAAGGCCAGCGCATCGGCGGCGCGCGCGCTCATGCGGCCTCCCCGCGCTCGCCGCCTTCGCCGCCTTCGCCGCCTTCGCCGCCTTCGCCGCCTTCGCCGCGTTCGGTGCGTTCGGTGCGTTCGGTGCGTTCGTCCCGTTCGGTGCGTTCGGTGCGTTCGTCCCGTTCGTCCCGTTCGGCGCGTTCCCCCGCGTTCCCCGACGCGTTCCACGCGTTCGCCGCGTTCCCCGCGTTCCCTGCGTTCGGCGGACGGCAGCATGCCCTGCAGCGTCTGGAGCGTGTCGGCCTCCTCGATCGTCTTGTCGGTACGCCAGCGCAGCATGCGCGGAAAGCGCACCGCGATGCCGCTCTTGTGCCGGCTGCTGCGGGCGATGCCCTCGAAGCCCAGCTCGAACACCTGGGTCGGCTCGACGCTGCGCACCGGACCGAAGGTCTCGATGGTGGTCCGCCGCACGATCGCGTCGACCTGCCGCATCTCCTGATCGGTCAGGCCCGAATAGGCCTTGGCGAACGGCACCAACACCCTGCCCTCGGTGCCGGGCGGCGCGCTCCAGACCGCGAAGGTGAAGTCGGTGTACAGGCTGGCGCGGCGGCCGTGGCCGCGCTGCGCGTAGATCAGCACCGCATCGACCGCATACGGATCGATCTTCCATTTCCACCAGACGCCGACATCCTTGGTCCGGCCCGCGCCATAAGCGGCATCGAGCGCCTTCAGCATGAAGCCCTCGACGCCGAGCTCGCGCGACGATTCGCGCAGCACCGCATAGCCGGGCCAGTCATCGGCCTGCACCAGCGGACTCGCGCGCAGCGACGAATGCGGATGCGCGGCCAGCACGCGCTCGAGCGCCGCACGGCGCTCGGCCTGCGCGCGCCGGCGCCAGTCCTCGCCCTGCCACTCGAGTAGGTCGTAGGCGAGCAGCGCCGCCGGCGCGTCGCGCAGCAGCTTGGCGCCGAGGTTCTTGCGGCCGATGCGCTGTTGCAGCAAGGCGAACGGCTGCACGCGTTCGTCGCGCCAGACCACGATCTCGCCGTCGATCACGGTGCCGTCCGGCAGCGGCGCGGCCGCCTCGGCCAGTTCGGGAAAGCGCTCTGTGATCAGGTCCTCGCCGCGCGACCAGATCCAGGTCTGGCCATCGCGGCGCACGATCTGCGCGCGGATGCCGTCCCATTTCCATTCGACCTGCCATTGCGAGACCGGGCCCAGCACCGCGTCGAACTGGTCAAGGGGCGCCTGCAGCGGATGGGCGAGGAAAAACGGATAGGGCTGGCCGCCGCGGCTGCGCGGAACGTTCGTCCCATCGCGCGCGTCCTCGCCAAGCTTCCCGCTGCCGTCGGGCGCGATCAGCGCCAGATAGTGCTCGGCATCGGGCCGCGCCGAGATATCGGTATAGCCGACCATCCGTTCGGCCACACGCTTCGGATCGATGCCGGCCACGTCGCCCAGCGCGCGCGTGACCAACAGACGCGAGACGCCGACGCGGAAGGCGCCGGTGATCAGCTTGAACAGCACCAGCCGCGCCTGCGCATCGAGGGGCCGCCACAGCGCATCGAGCCTGGGCAGCAGCACGTCGGGCGGCAGGCCGCGCAACGGCAGCAGCCGCTGTTCGACCCACTCGGCCAGCCCCGCATCGTCTGTATGCTCGGACTCGGGCAGCAGCAAGGCGATGGTCTCCGCCAGGTCCCCGACGGCCTGGTAGCTCTCCTCGAACAGCCAGGTCGGCAGCCGCGCCGCCTGCTCGGCGAGCGTGCGCAGCATCGCCACCGGCACCATCTGGCGCGGCTTGCCGCCGGCAAGGAAATAGACCGCCCAGGCGGCATCGGCGGGCGGCGCGGCCTGCAGATAGGTGCGCAGCGCCGCCAGCTTGGCGTTGTTCGAGGTGGTCGCGTCGAGCGCGGCGTACAGCTCAGCGAAGGCCTTCATGATGCGTCCCGCGGGTCGGTGGCGGAGCGGGCGACGGCGGAGGGGGCGGCCTCGTTATCGATCCGCCCGTCCGCGGCCGAGGCCTGGGCATCGGCATCGGCATCGGCGTCGGCATCGGCGTCGGCATCGGCATCGGCGTTGGCGTCGGCTCCGGCTCCGGCTCCGGCTCCGGCTCCCGCTTCGGCCTCGCTGTCCGGCTCGTCGCGGTCGTGGTCCTCCTCGTCGCCGTACTGCGTCTCGAAGCCCTGCGCCTGCAGGCCGCGCTCGCACAGGTAGCGCACCATCGCGTGCACATAGCCATGCGTGACGAACACGCGCTCGGCCCCGGTCGCCTCGATCGCCGCATGCAGGCCGGGCCAGTCGGCATGATCTGAGATCACGAAACCGCGATCGACGCCGCGCCGCCGGCGCGTGCCGCGAATGCGCATCCAGCCGCTGGCGAAGGCCTGCGAGGCATCGCCGAAGCGCCGCAGCCACGGAGAGCGCTGCGCCGACGGCGGCGCGATCACCAGCGCCTGGCGCAGCAGCGGGCTGCGCGGCGGCAATTCGGAGGCATGCATCGTCGCCGGCAGCGCCACGCCCGCCGCCGCATAGGCGCGGTTCAGCGCCGTCATCGCGCCATGCTCGACGATCGGCCCCGGCAGCCCCGCTTCGCCGGCCTGCGTCATCAGCCCATGCAGGATGCGCTGCGCCTTGCCGAAGGCGTAGCAGTACAGCACGCTGGCCCGCCCCTGTTCGGCATTGGCGCGCCACCACGACAGGATCTGCGCCATCAGCTCGGCCTGCGACTGCCAGCGATAGATCGGCAGGCCGAAGGTGCTCTCGGTGATGAAGGTGTCGCAGCGCACCGGCTCGAACGGCGCGCAGGTGCCGTCGTGCGCGAGCTTGTAGTCGCCCGATGCGACCCAGACCTCGCCGCCGTATTCCAGTCGGACCTGGGCCGAGCCCAGCACGTGTCCGGCCGGATGCAGGCTGATGCGAACGCCGTTGTGCACCACGGTCTCGCCGTAGTCGAGGCTGTCGAGATGGATATCGGGCAGGCGCGACAGCAGCACGCCGCGCCCGGGCGCCGCGCACAGATAGTGGCCGCTGCCGGCGCGCGCATGGTCGGAATGGGCGTGCGTGATGACGGCCCGCGCCACGGGGCGCCATGGGTCGATATGGAAGTCACCCGGCGGGCAGTACAGGCCCTCGGGCCGCGCTACGACAAGGTCCATGGGAGGCGGACTCCGGCTGCGATCGCCAGGCCGATGGGTCCATCGGCAGGCACATCGATACAACGATGGTATGCCAGCGGCCGCTGCCGGCCCATCGGGCTTAGGCCGACGTGGCGCGCGGCGCCAAATCGCGGGGCAAATCGCGGCCAACAATCGCGGTCCCCAGTCGCGGCCCCTGATCGCGTCGCCCAGTCGCGTCGCCCTATCGCTGGGGCATATTGCGGGGGGCACATTGCAGCGCCAGGTCGCGGGGGCACGCTTCTTGCCGCTCTGGACCGAAGTGGACACGGACGCCGCCTTCCCGCAAGACCCGCGGCGCGGCGGCGAGCGCTTTTTTTTACCGCCGACCGAAAAAGCTACAAGGTCGGGCCGGTCCGCTTCCGTATCGACGCGTTCGCTTCGACGCATCGACGTAGCAACTTCCCGTGCAACGAGGACCGCAAGATGAACCGGAACACGTCTCCCGACGCCAATCATCCCCCTGACGGGCAAGCGCATCGCCTTCCTCGTCACCGACCTGTTCGAGCAGGTCGAACTGACCGGCCCGCGCCAGGCCTTGCAGCAGGCCGGCGCCGAAACCGTCATCGTTGCGCCGCACGATGGCGAGGTGCAGGGCGCCCAGCATGACAAGAAGGCCGACCGCTTCGGCGTGCAGGCCACGCTGGCCGACGCCCATCCCGACGACTTCGACGGCGTGGTGCTGCCCGGCGGCACCATGAACGCCGATGCGCTGCGCACGGAGCAGGCCGCGCAGCGCTTCGTGAAGAAGATGCAGGACGACGGCAAGCCGATCGCGGTGATCTGCCATGGTCCGTGGCTGCTGGTCTCCGCGGGGCTGGTCCAGGGCCGCACGCTGACCAGCTGGCCCTCGCTGGCCGACGATATCCGCAACGCGGGCGGCGAATGGGTCGACCGCGAGGTCGTGCGCGACGGCAACTGGGTCAGCAGCCGCAAGCCGGACGATATCCCCGCGTTCAACCAGGAGATCGTCACGCTGTTCGGCGAGCTGGGCAAACGCACGGCGCAGGGCAGCGAAGCGCGCGCCGGCCAGGCCTGACCGACCCGGCACGCAGCCATGCAGACCCGTATCGCCATCGACGCGATCGACGATCTCGCGAACGCGCATGACGCGGCCACCGAACTGGCGGTGCGCTGCGGCTTCGGCGAATTCGCCACCGAGCGGCTCGGCCGCGCGGCGGTCGCGGCGGCCACCGGCATGCTCGACCACGCCGGCGGCGGCGTGCTGCATCTGCGGCCGCTGCAGGAGGAGGTAACGGGGGCCGCCGCGCCGCAGGTCGAGATCCTGGCCGTCGACCGGCCCCGATCCCCCCGATACCTTCAATACGCCCGATGCCCTCGTCGGACCCGATACCCCGCACGGCGCGGACGGCCGGCACGCCGGCGCCCGCGCGGGCGGCAGGCTGGCCGCGCTGTACGAACTGGTGACCGCACTGGACCGCTACGACGGCCCCGCCGGCTCGGTGATCCGCATGACGCTGTCCCCGGCCGATCGCCCCGGCCCGGTGTCCCTGCCGGCGGTGGCGGTCGGCCTGGTATGGGCGCCGGCCGACGGCGATGCGGCGCCGGGCGGCCTCAACATCCATTCGGCACGCGGCCTGTCGACGGTGGTGCTGGGCCTGGGACGCGGCGCGGAAGCAGCGCGCCGCGTCGCCGCGCTGCAGGGCTTCGGCGCGCAGATGCAGCAGATCGACCGCGTCCGCGCCACGCTGCCCGGCGGCGGCGACATGGCGCTGGCGGCCGCCCAGATCGAAACGCAGACGGGCCACGTGCGCGTGGCCGGCGCGGGCCGCTTCTGTGCCTGCGTGGTGGAACCCGGCACCGATGGGGCCGATGGGGCAGATGGGGCCGATGGGGCCGATGGCACCGATGGCGCCGCCACGGTCGCGGTGCGGCCGCTGCTGCGCCAGCGGGAGGCCCTTGTTGACGGCGGCGCGATGGTGCGCGGACCGCTGGCGCAGGCGCAGGCCGCCTGGCCGCCGCACGCGCTGCTGGTACTGCATGACGACGGCCTGTCGTGGCCATGGGCGCTGGAGGCCTATCCGGGCCTGCTGGCCTGCCATCCGGCCATCGTGGCCGCGGTGCTGCACCGCGATTACTGCCGCAGGCCAGACCAGGGCTGCGTGCTGGTGTGCCGCCGCAGCGCGGGAATGCACGACGCCCGCGCCTTCGCGCACCGCACTGCCGGCCGCCGCTGTCACGGGCGCCGCGCTGGCCGTGACCGCCGCGGATGGAGACGGCGGCCGTCCCGCCGCCGCCACACGGCGCCCCACCGGCCCCACCCGGCGCCGGCGCAGTGCCGGCGCGGGACGCCCGGCCGCCTGAGCCCGATCGCGCGGCACCGCTTCGGATACTTTCTGCCAGCGCGGCACTGTAGTTTTTACAGGCCACATTTTGGTGCTTGTCATTTCGGCAAGCGGCGTTCCTGCCGCAATCGCGCGCGATGCCTTGCGGGGCAAGGGACGCTCTGTTGGCGCGTCGGTGCTTGTCCGACGCGGCGGTATATTGGCACGCGCTTCGCATCAGTGCCCGGACTGTCCTCTTCCAACGAGCCCATCCGTGCGCATCTGCCAGATCGATCCGAATTTTGTCCACCAGGCCAATGACGGCACCCTCGGGGCCGTGGCCCGGGCCAAGGCGCTCGGCTTCGATCATGTGCTGCTGGCAGGCGTCTCTCCCTTGCATGCCGCGCCCGAAACGCTGGCCGCGATGGCCGCCCACTGCCGGGCGCAAGGGTTGGGCTGCCTGCTGGAGCTGGCGCTGGACCGCTATCCCGACGGCGCGGCGCCGATCGATCCCGGCTGGCGGCACGACGGCGCGATGCCCGATCCGCGCGACACCGACAATCATCTGCCCGGGGCGCGCCTGCGCTGGCACGACGAAGGCGCCGCCACGGCGCTGGTGTCCTGGTGGACCGAACGGCTGCAAGGCCTGGCCGAGCTCGATATCGCCGGTTATGTGTGCCGCGCGCCGGCCCGCGTGGCAGGTCGGCACTGGCGCAAGCTGATCGCGGCGTTGAAGGGCGCAGGCGGCAAGCGCGGCGACGCGCGCCGTCCGCCGCTGATGCTGGCCTGGACGCCCGGCACCAGCCCGGCGCAACTGGCCGATCTGGCCGGTGTCGGCGCTGGTGCCGGCGCTGGTGTGGGCTTTGATGGCGCCTTCTGCTCGCTGCCCTGGTGGGATTACCGCAGCCCCTGGCTGACCGAGGAAATCGCGCGGCTGCGCCCCTTCGGCGCGGTGCTGGCGGCGCCCGCGATGCAGGCTCGCGGCCTCGATGCGCTGGCGGCGCGGCGCGC
Organism: Cupriavidus sp. H18C1; assembly: GCF_049311595.1. Lineage (NCBI taxonomy): Bacteria > Pseudomonadati > Pseudomonadota > Betaproteobacteria > Burkholderiales > Burkholderiaceae > Cupriavidus > Cupriavidus sp. H18C1. Next base: position 1,020,656 of record NZ_CP186009.1, on the reverse strand, counting down.
GCTGTGGACCGCGGCGGCGCTGGGCGATGGCATCCTGGTGCCCGCCGGCTTCGAATGCGGCGGCGGCGATTGCGAGGAAGATCCGCCCCGCGACCGATCCCACAACGAGCCGGGCGGCCGCGACGGCGAAGCGGACCCGGGCCTCGGCTACGACCTGTCGCACGAGCTGATCCATGCCAATGCCTGGATCGCCGCGCGCGGTCCGGCGCCGGCGCTGGCCGTGCGCCAGCTGAGCGGCGCCGATGGCGCGCTGATCGCGCTGGCGCGGCTGCCGATGCCCGCGGCCGGCGCGCCGTTGCCGCTGGCCATCGTCATCAACCCCGATGCGCAGCAGCCGGCCAGCCTCGGCGCCGATCGCATCCTCAGCGCGCTGCCGCATGGCGCGGGCACGCTGCTGGCGGCCGACGGCGGACCCGGCGGTGGCGTCGAGCCCGGCACGTTGCTCGATGCCCTGGACAACATCACGCTCGCCCCGGCCGGCGTGCAGCTGTTCCATGCCGCCCCGTCGGCGGCACTGGCCGAGCCCGCCCGGCGCGAGGGCAAGCGCTTCGGCGCCTCGGTGCGCGCCGCGCTCGAGCGCAGCGTCGCCGCGGCCGTGCAGGCGCCGCGCATCGCCATCGAGAACGTCGCGCCGGCCTGCGACAACGGCCGCTTCGCGGTGCGCCGCGTGACCGGCGAGCGGGTCGAGGTCAGCGCCGACATCTGGATGGACGGCCACGACAAGCTCGCCGCCGCGGTGCTGTGGCGCGGTCCCGGCGAGGAAAGCTGGCACGAGGCGCCGATGGTGCCGACCGTCAACGACCGCTGGGTCGGCAGCTTCGCGCTGACCGCGCTGGGCCGGCACGAATTCACCGTGGAGGCGTGGCACGATGCCTTCGCGACCTGGTGCGACGAGGTCACCAAGAAGAAGCAGGCCGGCGTCGACGTGACGCTGGAAATCGAGGAAGGCGCGCGCCTGGTCGCCAATACGCTGCGGCACGGCCGCACCGGCGACCGCGAGGCATCGCACGCGCTGCGCGAGCTGGTCGCCGAACTCGAAGCCGCGGCCAAGGACGACCTGCGCCGGCTCGAGATCCTGCTGTCGCCGCACACGCGCACGCTGATGCAGGCGGCCGATCCGCGCCACTTCTCCACGCGCCATCCGGTCGCGATGCCGGTCGAGGCCGACCGGCTGGCGGCGCGCTTCGCCAGCTGGTACGAGCTGTTTCCGCGTTCGCAGAGCGGCGACGCCGAGCGCCACGGCACCTTCGACGACGTGATCGAGCGCCTGCCGGCGATCCGCGCGATGGGCTTCGACGTGCTGTATTTCCCGCCGATCCATCCGATCGGCCGCGCCAACCGCAAGGGCCGCAACAACAGCCTGCGCGCCGCGCCCGACGATCCGGGCAGCCCGTATGCGATCGGCTCGCCGGAGGGCGGCCACGACGCGATCCACCCGCAGCTGGGCACCATCGAGGATTTCCGCCGGCTGCGCGCGGCCAGCGCCGCGGCGGGGCTGGAGCTGGCGCTCGACTTCGCGATCCAGTGCTCGCCCGACCATCCGTGGCTGCGCGAGCATCCCGAATGGTTCGCGCACCGGCCCGACGGCTCGCTGCGCTACGCGGAGAATCCGCCGAAGAAGTACGAGGACATCGTCAACGTCGACTTCTACGCCAAGGGCAGCGCCGCGCCCGCGCTGTGGATCGCGCTGCGCGACGTGGTGATGTTCTGGGTCAACGAGGGCGTGCGCATCTTCCGCGTCGACAATCCGCACACCAAGCCGCTGCCGTTCTGGGAATGGATGATCGCCAACGTGCGCGAGCGCCATCCGGACACCATCTTCCTGGCCGAGGCCTTCACGCGGCCCAAGATGATGGCGCGGCTGGCCAAGCTCGGCTTCAGCCAGTCGTACACCTACTTCACCTGGCGCAACCACAAGCGCGAGCTGATCGAGTACATGACGGAGCTGACGCGCACGCCGCTGCGCGAATATTTCCGCCCGCACTTCTTCGTCAACACGCCGGACATCAACCCCTACTTCCTGCACGACTCGGGGCGGCCCGGCTTCCTGATCCGCGCCGCGCTGGCGACGCTGCTGTCCGGGCTCTGGGGCATGTACAACGGCTTCGAGCTGTGCGAGGGCACGCCGCTGGTGGTCAACGGCGTGACCAAGGAAGAGTATCTCGATTCGGAGAAGTACCAGCTGCGCGCCTGGGACTGGAACCGGCCCGGCAATATCGTTGCCGAAATCACGCGGCTGAACCAGATCCGCGCCAGCCATCCGGCGCTGCAGAACCACCTGGGCCTGCGCTTCCTGCACGCGAGCGACGACGCGGTGCTGTACTTCGCGCGCTACGTCCCCACTTCGCACGATGCGGACGCGGCCTTCGGCGACGACGTGGTGCTGGTCGCGATCAACCTGGACCCGCGCACGGTGCGCGAGGCCGATATCGAACTGCCGCTGTGGGAATGGGGCCTGCCCGATCACGGCGCGCTGGCCGCCGAGGACCTGATGCACGGCCACCGCTTCCAGTGGCAAGGCAAGCATCAGCGCATCCGGCTCGATCCGCACGCGCTGCCGTTCGCCCTGTGGCATGTCAAGCCAAGACGCGAGGAGTCTGCATGAAGCGCCTCTCCGAGCGCGGCAGCACCGCGCTGCTCAACGCCGATCCGCTCTGGTACAAGGACGCGGTCATCTACCAGCTGCACATCAAATCGTTCTACGACGCCAATGGCGATGGGGTCGGCGACTTCGCCGGGCTGCTGGCCAAGCTCGACTATCTGGTCAGCCTCGGCGTCGACACGATCTGGCTGCTGCCCTTCTACCCCTCGCCGCGCCGCGACGACGGCTACGACATCGCGGACTACCGCAACGTCCACCCGGAATACGGCACGCTGGCCGAGGCGCGGCGCTTCATCGCGGCGGCCCATGCGCGCGGGCTGCGCGTGATCACCGAGCTGGTGATCAACCACACCTCCGACCAGCATCCGTGGTTCCAGCGCGCGCGCCACGCCAAGCCGGGCTCCGCCGCGCGCAACTACTACGTCTGGTCCGACACCGACCAGGCCTACAGCGGCACGCGCATCATCTTCTGCGATACCGAGAAGTCGAACTGGAGCTGGGACCCGGTGGCCGGGGCCTACTTCTGGCACCGCTTCTATTCGCACCAGCCGGACCTGAACTTCGACAATCCGCTGGTGCTGCGCGACGTGCTGTCGGTGATGCGGTTCTGGCTCGACATGGGCATCGACGGGCTGCGGCTCGACGCCGTGCCCTATCTGGTCGAGCGCGAGGGCACCAGCAACGAGAACCTGCCCGAGACCCATACGGTGATCCGCCAGATCCGCAAGCATCTGGACGACCACTACCAGGGCAGGCTGCTGCTGGCCGAGGCCAACATGTGGCCCGAGGACGCGCAGCAGTACTTCGGCGGCGCGCCGGCCACCGGCGAGCGGCCCGCGCACGGCGACGAATGCCACATGGCCTTCCACTTCCCGCTGATGCCGCGCATGTACATGGCGATCGCGCGGGAGGACCGCTTCCCGATCACCGACATCATCCGCCAGACGCCGGAGATTCCGCCGAACTGCCAGTGGGCGATCTTCCTGCGCAACCATGACGAGCTGACGCTGGAGATGGTGACCAGCAGCGAGCGCGACTACCTGTGGGAGGTCTATGCCTCCGATCGCCGCGCCCGCATCAACCTGGGTATCCGCCGCCGGCTGGCGCCGCTGATGGAGCGCGACCGCCGCCGCATCGAGCTGATGAACAGCCTGCTGTTCTCGATGCCCGGCACGCCGGTGATTTACTACGGCGACGAGATCGGCATGGGCGACAACATCCACCTGGGCGACCGCGACGGCGTGCGCACGCCGATGCAGTGGTCGCCCGACCGCAACGGCGGCTTTTCGCATGCCGATCCGGAAAGGCTGGTGCTGCCGCCGCTGCAGGGCCCGCTGTACGGCTACGAGGCGGTCAACGTCGAGGCGCAGTCGCGCGATACGCATTCGCTGCTGAACTGGATGCGCCGCATGCTGGCGTTGCGGCGCCAGCACCGCGCCTTCGGCCGCGGCAGCTTCCGCTTCCTGTTCCCCGGCAACCGGAAAATCCTTGCCTATCTGCGCGAATACGAGGGCGAGCACATTCTTTGCGTGGCCAATCTGTCGCGCGCGCCGCAGGCGGTCGAACTGGACCTGTCCGAGTTCGAGGGCCGGGTGCCGGTCGAGATGCTCGGCGCGACCCCGTTCCCGGCAATCGGCCAGTTGACCTATCTGCTGACGCTGCCGCCCTATGGCTTCTACTGGTTCGTGCTATCCACCGAGGCGCAGCCGCCGTCCTGGCACGTCGACGCGCCGCAGCAGATGCCCGAGCTGATCACGCTGATCATGCAAAACACCGCGCAAGCCGACCTGACCGAGGCGTCGCGTCGCATCCTGTCCAACGAGGTGCTGCCGGACTACATCGGGCGGCGCCGCTGGTTCGGCGCCAAGAGCGAGAAGATCCAGGGCGTCACCATCGCCTACGCGGTGCCGTTCGGCGCCGCCGCGCCGGGCGAAGCGATCTACCTGTCCGAGGTGGAAGTCGCGCTGCAGGGGCGCAGCGAGTGCTACCAGCTGCCCGTCAGCGTGCTGTGGGACCACGACGCCCCCCGGCGCCAGCGTGCCGCAGCTGGCGCACGGGCTGGCGATGGCGCGCGTGCGCCGCGGCAGCCGCGTCGGGCTGGCCACCGACGGCTTCGTGGTCGAGCGCTTCGCGCGGGAGGTCGTCAAGGCCCTTCGCGCCGGCACCGAGATCGCCACGCCGCGCGGCCAGATCCACTTCCGCGGCGGACCGGGACTGGCGGCGCTGGCCCTGGAGGACGATCCGATCCAGTGGATGTCCGCCGAGCAGTCGAACAGCTCGCTGTCGTTCAACAACTCGGCGGTGCTCAAGCTGGTGCGGCGCGTCTCCGGCGGCATCCATCCCGAAGCCGAGATGACGCGCTACCTGACCGAGCAGGGCTACGCCAATGCCGCCGCGCTGCTCGGCGAAGTCGTGCGCACCGGCGCGGACGGCACGCCGCACACGCTGATGCTGCTGCAGGGCTACATCCTGAACCAGGGCGACGGCTGGAACTGGACACTCGACTATATCGGCCGCGCCATCGACGATGCGCTGCCGATGGAGAACGAGAACGGCGACGACGAGTTCACCGAGGCGATGCACGGCTTTGCCGCGATGGCGACGACGCTGGGCCGGCGCCTGGCCGAGCTGCATGCGGTGCTGGCGCGGCCCAGCGAGGACGAGGCGTTCACGCCCGTGCCGGCCGGCGAGGCGCAGGTGCGCGAGTGGACCGACGACGCGATGGCCGCGCTCGACACCGCGCTGCAGCTGATGAGCGCGGGCGCCGGCCAGCCGCCGCAGGGCGCGATCGGCGAGCGCTACCGCGCCGACGTGCAGGCGGTGCTCGACAGCCGCGAGCGGCTGCCCGAACTGGTCGCCTCGCTCGCCGCGGCGGCGCCGGGCAGCCTGCAGACGCGCATTCACGGCGACCTGCATCTGGGGCAGGTGCTGATCGCGCAGAACGACACCTACATCATCGACTTCGAGGGCGAACCGGGCCTGCCGCTGGCCTACCGCCGCCGCAAGACCTCGCCGCTGCGCGATGTCGCGGGCATCCTGCGCTCGTTCGACTATGCCGCCGCCACCGTCGGCACCGACCGCAGCGAGCGCACCCATTCGGCGCTGCCGCCGGCGCAGGCCGAGCGGCGCGAAGGACTGCTCGAGCGCTTCCGCCAGACCGCGACCGACGCCTTCCTCGGCGGCTACCGCGAGGTGGCGGACACCGCGCTGCACCCGTGGGCCAGCGCGGCACAGCTGCAGCCGCTGCTCGACCTGTTCCTGCTGGAGCGCGCCGCCTACGAGGTCAAGTACGAGGCCGACAACCGGGTGACCTGGATCGACCTGCCGGTGCATGGACTGGCGCGGCTGATCCGCACGCTGACCGGCGCGGCGGGTAGCTCCGCCGGCACCGGCGCGGCACCGCCCGCCTCGCCGCCTCCCGCCCCCCCACGTCTGAGACGCAACCATGGCCACCATGACTTCCTCCGGCCCCGCGTCGACGCGGGGCCAGCACGGACACTCCGGGCACTCGGAACACGCCGCCGTGCAATTCGAGGCGCTGCTCGATGCGCGCCACGCCGACCCGTTCTCGCTGCTCGGACCGCATCGCGAGGGCGACCGCACGGTGGTGCGCGCCTGCCTGCCCGGCGCGCAGTCGGTCGCGCTGGCCGACAACCTGGGCAATACCATCGGCCCGATGCAATGCATCCACGCCGGCGGCATCTTCGCCGGCACGCTGCCCGACAAGCTGGGCCGGCGCGACTACCGGCTCGATATCACCTGGCCGGACGGCACCCGCCAGCTGAGCGCCGACCCGTATTCGTTCGACCTGCTGCTCGGCGAACTCGACCTGCACCTGATCGGCGAGGGCCGGCATTTCGAACTGGGCCGCTGCCTGGGCGCGCAATGGATGACGATCGACGGCATCGAGGGCGTGCGCTTCGCGGTGTGGGCGCCCAACGCGAGCCGCGTCTCGGTGATCGGCGACTTCAACGGCTGGCATCCGGCGCGCCATCCGATGCGGCTGCGCTACGGCGTCGGCGTGTGGGAGCTGTTCGTGCCGGCCGGACTCGGCGTGCAGCCTGGCAGCCGCTACAAGTACGACCTCAGCGACGCGCACGGCCACCCGCTGCCCGACAAGGCCGATCCGCTGGCGCTCGCCACCGAGCTGCCGCCGGGCACCGCGTCGGTCGTGACGCAGGCCGGCGTGTCGGCGCCGCCGTTCGGCTGGACCGACCAGGCCTGGATGAGCCGCCGCTCGAGCCAGGATCCGTATTCCACGCCGATGTCGGTCTACGAGGTGCATGCCGGCTCGTGGCTGCGCGAGGTCAACGACCCCGCGCGCGGCTGGGAGATCCTCGGCGAGCGCCTGATCCCCTATGTGCGCGACCTCGGCTTTACCCATATCGAGCTGCTGCCGATCACCGAGCATCCGTTCGGCGGCTCGTGGGGCTACCAGCCGCTGTCGCTGTTCGCGCCGACCGCGCGCTTCGGGCCGCCGCAGGCCTTTGCCGCCTTCGTCGACCGCTGCCACGAGGCCGGCATCGGCGTGATCCTCGACTGGGTGCCGGCGCACTTCCCGACCGACCCGCACGGGCTGGCCGAATTCGACGGCACCGCGCTGTACGAGCACCAGGACCCGCGCGAGGGCTTCCACCAGGACTGGAACACGCTGATCTACAACCTCGGCCGCAACGAGGTGCGCGGCTTCCTGCTGGCGAGCGCCCTGCACTGGCTGCGCGAATTCCATATCGACGGGCTGCGCGTCGACGCCGTCGCCTCGATGCTGTACCGCGACTACAGCCGCAAGGCCGGCCAGTGGGTGCCGAACCGCTTCGGCGGCAGGGAGAACCTGGAAGCGGTGTCGTTCCTGCGCGAGCTGAACACGGTGGTGCGCGAACGCTGCCACGGCGCGATGACGATCGCCGAGGAATCGACCGCCTGGCCGGGCGTGACCGCGCCCGTCGACAGCGGCGGACTGGGCTTCACCTTCAAGTGGAACATGGGCTGGATGCACGACACGCTGCGCTATCTGTCGCACGATCCGGTGCACCGCGCCTGGCACCACCAGGACATGACCTTCGGCATGGTCTACGCATGGTCCGAGGCCTTCGTGCTGCCGCTGTCGCACGACGAGGTGGTGCACGGCAAGGGCTCGCTGATCGGCAAGGCGCCGGGCGACCACTGGCAGAAGCTGGCGAACCTGCGTGCGTATTTCGGCTTCATGTGGACCCACCCCGGCAAGAAGCTGCTGTTCATGGGCGGCGAGCTGGCGCAATGGCACGAATGGAACCACGAGAGCGAGCTGGACTGGGCACTGCTCGACCACCCCAACCATCGCGGCATGCAGATGCTGATCCGCGACCTGAACCGCGCCTATCGCGAGCTGCCCGCGCTGCACGCCCGCGACCACCATCCGGGCGGCTTCAGCTGGGTGATCGGCGACGACAGCCATAACAGCGTGTTCGCCTATCTGCGCCGCGCCGCGCCCGACAGCGACGACGTGGTGCTGGTCGTGGTCAACATGACGCCGCTGCCGCGGCCGGGGTACCGGCTCGGCGTGCCGCATGCCGGACGCTGGCGGGAGATCGTCAACACCGATGCCGCGTGCTACGGCGGCAGCAATGTCGGCAACGGCGGCGAGCTGTTCGCCGACCCCGTGCCGTCGCACGGGCTGCCCGCCTCGCTGTCGCTGACGCTGCCGCCGCTGGCGATGCTGCTGTTGCGCCATCTGCCCGACTAGGAGGGTCCTGCTTGTCGCGTTCCCCGATCGCCAGCACGCTCCTTCCCGGCAAACCCTACCCGCTCGGCGCCCATTGGGACGGCCTCGGGATCAACTTCGCGGTGTTCTCGGCCAATGCCACCAAGGTCGAGCTGTGCCTGTTCTCGCGCAACGGCCGCAAGGAACTGGCGCGGCTGACGATGCCCGAGTGCACCGATGAGGTCTGGCACGGCTATCTGCCGCACGCCTCGCTGGGCACGGTGTACGGCTATCGCGTGCACGGCCCTTACGAGCCGCACCACGGCCATCGCTTCAATCCCGCCAAGCTGCTGCTGGACCCCTATGCACGCAAGCTGACCGGCCCGCTGCGCTGGGCCGATGCGCTGTTCGGCTACCGGCTGCAGAGCCCGCGCGCCGACCTGACGCCGGACCGGCGTGACAGCGCGCCGATGATGCCCAAGGCCATCGTCGTCGACGAGAGCTTCCATTGGGGCGACGACCGCCCGCCGGCGGTGCCGTGGGAGCGCACCGTCATCTACGAGGCGCACCTGCGCGGACTGTCGATGCGGCGCGACGACCTGCTGCCGCACCAGCGCGGCACCTTCGCCGCGCTGTCCGACCCGCGCTTCGTCGACCATCTGCATCACCTCGGCGTGACGACCATCGAGCTGCTGCCGATCCACGCCTTCCTGCAGGACCGTTTCCTGGTCCAGCGTGGCCTGCGCAACTACTGGGGCTACAGCACGCTGAGCTACTACGCGCCCGAGCCGGCCTACCTCAGCGGCGGCGAGCTCAACGAGGTCAAGGTCGCGATCCGCCGGCTGCACGCGGCCGGCATCGAGGTGATTCTCGACGTCGTCTACAACCACACCTGCGAAGGCAACGAGCTGGGCCCGACGCTGTCATGGCGCGGGCTCGACAACGCCAGCTACTACCGGCTGGTGCCGGGCGACGAGCGCCACTACATCAACGACACCGGCTGCGGCAACACGCTGAACCTGTCGCATCCGCGCGTGCTGCAGATGGTGCTCGATTCGCTGCGCTACTGGGTCCAGTGCTACCACGTCGACGGCTTTCGCTTCGACCTGGGCAGCACGCTCGGGCGCGAGGGCAACGGCTTCGATCCGGGCGCGGGCTTCTTCGACGCGGTGCTGCAGGACCCGGTGCTGTCGCGCGTCAAGCTGATCTCGGAGCCGTGGGACCTGGGCCCGGGCGGCTATCAGGTCGGCAACCATCCGCCGGGCTTCGCCGAATGGAACGACAAGTTCCGCGACACGGTGCGGCGCTACTGGCGCGGCGACCCCGGCCAGCGCGGCGAACTGGCCGCGCGGCTGACCGGTTCGGCCGACCTGTTCGACCGGCGCCACCGCAAGCCCTGGGCCTCGATCAACTTCGTCACCGCGCACGACGGCTTCACGCTGGCGGACTTGGTCAGCTACGCCACCAAGCACAACGAGGCCAACGGCGAGGACAACCGCGACGGCACCGACGACAACGCCAGCGCCAACTGGAGTCCCGACGGCTCGGTGGAGGGCCCGACCGACGATCCGGCGATCCTCGCCACCCGCGGCCAGGTGGCGCGCGCGATGATGGCCACGCTGCTGCTGTCGCAGGGCACGCCGATGCTGACCGCCGGCGACGAATGGCTGCGCTCGCAGCAGGGCAACAACAACGCCTACTGCCAGGACAACGAACTGTCGTGGCTGGACTGGGACGAGGCGCAGACGCCCACCGGGCGCGGCATGGTCGAATGCGTGCGCCGGCTGCTGGGCCTGCGGGCGCGGCTGCCCGCCTATGCGGAGCGGCAGTTTCTCCATGGTCGTCAGGAATTCGCACCAGGTCTTCACGATATCGGCTGGTTCGGCGTCGATGGCGAACCGCTGACGCCCGAACAGTGGTCCAATCCCGAGGAACGGACGCTGGCGCTCAGGCGCGCCAGACGCGACGCCGATGGGCAGGTCCACGTGACGGTACTGCTGCTGAACGCGGGCACCGAGGCGGTCGAGTACAAGTTGCCGCCGCCGGCGTTGATCTGGTCCCGGCTGTTCGACAGCGCCCGGCCGGAATTGCCGGAAGCGCCGCTCGATCATCCGGTCCAGCCGGTGGCGCCGCACGCCGCGGTGCTGCTGGCCGCCACGCTGGCGCCGTCGGGACCGTCGTAGCGGACGGCTCTGTCCATCGGCCCGGTGCGGCGGGCGACCGGATTCGGCGACCTTCGGCGACCCGATCCGGGACCCGATCCGGCCACCCGATCACAGGCCGCCGGCCGCCAACGTCCGCCAACGTCCGCCATCCCACCAGCCAGCCACAAAGGAGTCTCACCATGCCGCGCCAAGCCAATCCCGATGCCGCGCTAGCATCGCTGCACCTGCTCGCCGAGCGCGCCGGCCTGCTGGTGCATTGGCAGGATGCCCAGGGGCGCGATCGCGTGGTCCCCGAGGAATCGCTGCGCACCGTGCTCGAACGGCTGGGCCTGCCGTGCAAGACCATCGGCCAGTGCGAGGCCTCGCGCGCCCGCATGCTGGCCGACGATGCCGCCACCGCGCTGGCGCCGCTGCTGACCGCCGACCAGGGCAAGCCGATCCGCGTGCCGCTGGCGCATACCCGTCAGGAGCAGCCGTTCCGGCTCGAACTGGAGGACGGCAGCGTGCAGACCGGCGTCGCCCGGCGCGATGCGCGCGGCGCGCTGATCGTGCCGGCCGTGCAGAGCGCCGGCTACCATCGCCTGCTGATGGGCGATGTCGAGGTGAAGGTCGCGGTCGCGCCGTCACGCTGCTTCGGCGTGCAGGACGCGCTGCGCGGCATCGGCCTGTCCGAGCAGGAGCGGATGCGGCGCAAGCCCTGGGGCCCGTCGGTGCAGGTCTACGGGCTGCGCCGCGGCGCGCCGGCCGGCATGGGCGACCTGAGCGCGCTGGCGATGTTCGCCGAGGCGGCCGCCCGCGAAGGTGCCGACGCGGTCGCGATCAGCCCGCTGCACGCCGGCTTTGCCGCCTTTCCCGAACGCTACAGCCCCTACTCGCCGTCCAGCCGGTTATTCCTGAACGTGCTGTATGCCGACCCGGCGCCGGTGTTCGGCCACGCCGCGGTGGCGCGCGCCATCTCGGCGCTGCAGCTGGGCGGGATCATGCAGACGCTCGAAGCGAAGGCCGAGATCGACTGGCCGGCCGTGGCGCAGGCGCGGCTGAAGATCACGCGCTGGCTGTGGGACCACCGGGACCAGCTGCTGCCCGCCGACGCCGCCGACGACCTGGCGCTGTTCCGCAGCAAGGGCGGCACGCCGCTGCTGGCGCACGCCGCCTTCGAGGCCCTACAGGCGCAGCACGTGGCCGAGGCGGGGACGCGCGCCGAGATGCAGGTGGCCGCGGACTGGAGGCGCTGGCCCGTCACGCATCGCTCGCCGCAGGACGCCGCGCTGACCGCCTTCGCCAGCGCCTTCCCCGACGAGATCGGCTACCACGTGTTCCTGCAATGGATGGCCGAGGACGGTTTGCGTGCCGCACAGCGCAGTGCCCGCGATGCCGGCATGGCGATCGGGCTGATCGGCGACCTGGCGGTCGGCACCGATCCCACCGGAAGCCACGCCTGGACCCGGCAGAACGAGATGCTGCAGGGGTTTTCGGCCGGCGCTCCGCCCGATGTGTACAACCCGCTGGGGCAGAGCTGGGGCATCACGGTGTTTTCGCCGCGCGGGCTGCGCCGGCATGGCTACACGGCCTTCATCGAGATGCTGCGGGCGAACCTGGCGCACGTCGGCGGGCTGCGCATCGACCATGCCCTCGGGCTGGCGCGCGTCTGGCTGGTGCCGGAAGGCGTGCCGCCGCAATCGGGCGCCTATCTGCGCTACCCGATGGACGACCTGCTGCGGCTGATCGCGCTGGAATCGTGGCGCCATCGCGCGATCATCATCGGCGAGAACCTGGGCACGGTGCCTGCCACCTTCAATACCACGCTGGCCGAGCGCGGCATGCTGGGCATCGATGTGCTGTGGTTCGAGCGGGCGCAGCCGGAGAGCGAAGGCAAGGACGGGACGGCGGGAAGCGCCGGCGGCAAATCCACCGGGCGCTCGACCAGCGAAGAGACCGGCGCGATGAACAGCAATGCGAGCGGCCGCGCGCCAGGCGACACCCGCAGCCAACCCGTACCGCAACCGGCGGAAAACACGGCGACGCCCGCGCCGGAGGCCCCCGCCCCCCTTCGTGCCGCCCGAACGCTGGCCGCCCAACGCGATCGCGACCTCGACCACGCACGATCTGCCGACCATTGCCGGGTGGTGGGCGGGGCAGGACATCACCTGGCGCGCCCGCCTGGACCAGCTCGGCCCGGACGTGACCGAGGCCGGCGCGCGCGCCGAGCGCGCCCGCGACCGGGAGGCGCTGTGGCAGGCGCTGTGCGAAGCGGGACTCGCCAGGGGCGAGGCACCCGACCCCGACCGCGCGCCGGTGGCGACGATCCTGGCCTGGCTGTCGCGCGCGCGCACGCCGCTGCGGCTGGTACCGGTCGAGGACCTGCTGGCCGATGTCGAGCAGCCCAATCTGCCGGGCACCACCAGCGGCCATCCGAACTGGCAGCGCCGGCTGCGCTTCGATGTGCAGACCCTGTTCGGCCAGGCCGGGGTCCAGCGGCGCATCGAGGCACTGCGCTCGGGCCGCGCGCCCAAGGGTTGAGAGGCCGGACGGCGCGCAGGCCCTCGCGCCTCACGCCTCACGTCCGCACGCCTGGACACCGGGACGCCGCACGGCATACCGTCATACCGTCACGGCTCGCAGCGGCCGCTGCCGCCGCCCCCTGGCGCGCCGCTTGCATGGCAAGGTCGGAACGATTGCGATCTGCCAACACAAGGTCTCACCGTGCGAACCGTACTCGTCGTCGATGACGATCCTGCCGTGGCCCATGCAGTGGCCAGCGCGCTGAGCCGCGCGGGATTTAGCGTCGAGTTGGCCGAAGATGGGCTGGCCGGCTTCGATGCCGCACAGCGGCTGCACCCGTCGGTGGTGGTTACCGACTGGGTGATGCCGCGCGGCGACGGCGCGCTGCTGTGCCATCTGCTGCTCGGCGACGCGTCGCTAAGTCGTACACCGATTGTCGTTTTCTCCAGCATCCAGACTCTGCCCGAGGTGCCGAATCCGAACGTGCGCTACTGCCGCAAGCCGTGCGCGCCGGACACGCTGATCCGCACCATCGACGAGCTGCTGGAACACAGCGGCCCCGCCTGACGCCGCGCTAGCCGCGGCCGGCCGCGGCGCTCTGCCCTTCCAGCAACGCCAGCAGCCGGGTCTCGTCCATGCTCAGCGCCCTCACCGCGCGGCGGCACTGCGCGCAGGCCGCCATCTGCTCGTTCATATAGGCGTCGACCACCGTCGGGTGGACATAGCACTGCCGGCATACCGCCACCGTATTGCGCAGGCGCCGGGCCACGATCTTGATGGTGGCCGCCACCGCGCGCTTGCGGGCGGCCTCGGTTTCCGCCACCGGCGCCTTGCGCAGTTCGGCCAGCGCATGCACGCTGCCGGCCCAGGTGCGGAAGTCCTTGGCGGTGAAGTCCTCGCCGGCCACCTCGCGCAGGTAGGCGTTGACATCGTCCGAGCCGACCTCGCGGATCTCCCCCGTCCTCGTCGCGGTACTTGAACAGGTGCTGGCCCGGCAGGTCCGCGCAGGTGCGCACCAGCCGCGCGAGCTGGCGGTCCTGCAGCGTGACGTCGTGCTCGACGCCGCTCTTGCCGGTAAAACAGGAAGCGCAGCCGGCTGCCGCGCACCTGCACATGGCGGCGGCGCAGCGTGGTCAGTCCATAGGTGCGGTTCTGGCGCGCGTAGCGGCGGCTGCCGACCCGCACCAGCGTGGCGTCGAGCAGCAGCAGCACGGCGGCCAGCACCTTCTCGCGCGGAATGCCGTTGCGCTGGAGATCGCGGCGCGCGCGGCGCCGCAGCCGCGGCAATGCGCGGCCGAACGCGAGCAGACGGTCGTACTTGTTCCTCGTCGCGCAGCGCGATCCAGGCCGGGTGGTAGCGGTACTGCTTGCGGCCGCGGGCGTCGCGGCCGGTGGCCTGGATATGGCCGCGGGGGTCGGGGCAGATCCAGACGTCCTGGTAAGCGGGGGAATCGCCAGCGCGTCGATGCGGGCAATGGTGTCGCGATCGCGGATGCGGGTGCCGTCCGGCGCGAAATAGGCGAAGCGGCCGCGCACCAGGCGCCGCGTGATGCCGGGCCCGGTGTCGTTGACATAGCGGACCCCGGGCGGCAGCGTCTCGCGCGCTGCAACTGCAGTCGCCGCCGTGGCCGCCGCGGTGGTTGCTGCCGTGGTTCCCGCCGTCGTTCCTGCTGTCACGCTCTCAGCGGCTGGCGTCGAAGCGCGCATCGTGGCTCCCGTCTCCACCCTTCCCGTCCGGCGCGGTGGCCGCGCCGTTGTGGCACCGTCCGTCGCGCCGCTTGTTGCGACGCTGGTTGCGACGCTCGTCGCGTCGTGCGGCGCCGTTTGTCGAGATGGCATTCCGACATTAGTCCCCGTCGCCCCCCGGCACATCCCGCCGCGCGCGCAATCGCTTGTAGGAAAGAGCCGACATGGCAGTGTCCGCCCGCTGTCGTTCACCTAGGGATCGGTGATCTGCGTTCGCCGCTGACCGGGATCGCCGGGCACAGCAAACGGCCGCCGAGGAACCGCAGTCCTAACCGTTTTCTACAAACTCACCAATAATTGGCAAGAACCGCCCGGCGCCCTACCCGTCCGGGCCAGCAAAACCCGCTTACCCGGGGCAAGGTACGTCTCTTGCAACTCCCTCCGGTTTTCCCAACCGGAGGACCGCCATGTCGCAAGCCGCCCGGGCCCAGCTCGCCGAAACCATGCCCGCCGACAGCCACGAGGACACCCGCACCGCGATGTCGGGCGCGACCATCCGCCGCGCCTTCCTCGACCATGTCTTCTACACGCAGGGCAAGCTGCCCGGGCTTGCCAGTCCCAACGATCTGTATCAGGCACTTGCCCATACGGTGCGCGACCGGCTGGTGCAGCGCTGGATCAGTACCGCGGAAACCTATCTGGGCCAGCCCTCGCGCACGGTCGCCTATCTGTCCGCCGAATTCCTGCTCGGCCCCCCACCTGGGCAACAACCTCGTCAATCTGGGCATCTTCGACGAGGTCAAGGAGACCATGGCCGAGCTCGGCCTGGACCTCGACACGGTGCTGGCGCAGGAGCTGGAGCCGGGCCTGGGCAACGGCGGCCTCGGCCGGCTGGCGGCGTGCTTCCTCGATTCGCTGGCGACGATGCAGATCCCGGCACTCGGCTACGGCATCCGCTACGAGTACGGCATCTTCCACCAGTCGATCATCGACGGCATGCAGGTCGAGAGCACCGATACCTGGCTGCGCCACGGCAATCCGTGGGAGATCCAGCGTTCCGAATGGGCGGTGCAGGTCAAGCTGGGCGGCCAGACCGAGCACTACACCGACGACCGCGGCCACTACCGGGTGCGCTGGGTGCCCGCCAAGACGGTGGTCGGCGTGCCGTTCGACTCGCCGATCCTTGGCTATCAGGTCAACACCGTCAACACATTGCGGCTATGGCGGGCGGAGGCGACCGAGGCCTTCGACTTCGGCGTGTTCAATCGCGGCGACTATCTGGGCGCGGTCAGCAAGAAGGTGACCTCCGAGAACCTGACCAAGGTGCTCTACCCGAACGACGAGACCGAGCAGGGCAAGGAACTGCGGCTCGAGCAGCAGTATTTCTTCGTGTCGTGCTCGCTGCAGGACATGCTGCGGCTGCTGGACGCGCACGGCATTCCGGTCACCCGGTTTCATGAAAAGTTTGCCGTCCAGCTCAACGACACCCATCCGGCCATCGGCATCGCCGAGCTGATGCGGCTGCTGGTCGACGAGCACGGCGTGGCCTGGGACGAAGCCTGGCAGATCACCCGGCAGGCCTTCGCCTATACCAACCACACGCTGCTGCCGGAAGCGCTCGAGATGTGGCCGCTGCCGCTCTTCCAGCGCACGCTGCCGCGCCATCTGGAAATCATCTACGAGATCAACGCGCGCTTCCTGCACGAGGTGCGCATCCGCTTCTTCGGCGACGAGTCGCAGCTGTCGCGCCTGTCGCTGATCGACGAGCGCGGCCAGCGCCATGTGCGGATGGCGCATCTTGCCTGCGTCGGCAGCCATACCATCAACGGCGTGGCCGAGCTGCATTCGCGTCTGATGCGCGAGGACGTGCTGAAGGACTTCTACGCCATGTGGCCGGAGAAGTTCACCAGCATCACCAACGGCGTCACGCCGCGGCGCTGGCTGGCGCTGTCCAATCCCCGGCTGTCGCGGCTGGTGTGCGAGTCGATCGGCGACGGCTGGATCGGCGACCTCGACAGGCTGCGGGAGCTCGAGCCGTACGCCGACGACACCGGTTTTCGCGACCGGTGGCAGGCGGCGCGGCGCGAGAACAAGGAAGACCTGGCGCGGCTGGTGCGCGAGACCACCGGCGTGGTGGTCGACCCGTCGTCGATGTTCGACGTGATGGTCAAGCGCATCCATGAATACAAGCGCCAGCATCTGGCGGTGCTGCACATCGTCGCGCTGTATCACCGGATCAAGTCCGACCCGAACGCGGACATCGTGCCGCGCACCTTCCTGTTCGCCGGCAAGGCGGCCCCGGGCTACCACTACGCCAAGCTGATGATCCGGCTGATCACGTCGGTGGGTGACGTCATCAACCGAGATCCGCAGGTGCGCGACCGGCTCAAGGTGGTGTTCCTGCCCAACTTCAATGTGACCTATGGGCAGAAGATCTATCCGGCCGCCGACCTGTCCGAGCAGATCTCGCTGGCCGGCAAGGAGGCTTCGGGCACCGGCAACATGAAGTTCGCGATGAACGGCGCGATCACGATCGGCACCATGGACGGCGCCAACATCGAGCTGCGCGAAGCGATCGGCCCCGACCACTTCTTCCCGTTCGGCCTGTCGGCCGCCGAGGTCTACGCGCTGAAGGCCGCCGGCTACCGGCCGGCCGCCTGCTACGAGAGCCATGCCGAGCTGCGCGCCGTGATCGACCTGATCGGCCAGGGCTTTTCTCGCGCGGCGATCCGTCGGTATTCCAGCCGATCTTCGGCGGGTTGCTGCAGCACGATCCCTATATGTTGCTGGCCGACTTCGCCTCCTATCTGCATTGCCAGCAGGACGTGTCGACCGCGTTCACCGACCAGCCGCGCTGGCAGCGGATGTCGGTGCTGTCGTGCGCGCGCTCGGGCCGTTTTTCGTCCGACCGTGCGATTCGGGAGTACTGCGAGCGGATCTGGCGCGTGAAACCGGTGCCGGTGCCGCTGCTGCATCGCGCCGCGATGAGCACGGCGGGCACGCGGCACAAGGGCGGCCCCGGCATGTAGTTCTTACATCGGCCGGCGGAGGCTTTACGCATTGCTTGTTTCAACAGTTACGAACCGGTTACGCAAACCGTTGAACGCAAAGCCTTTGCGAAACATCCGCCACGCTGGCATGCCATTCGCATGGCATCAACGCTTCACGCGCCGACGCCATGCAACGACGCTCCGCGAGTGAAGCGCAGCAGCGGCGGTGCAGCCCGACCGCCGCCCCACCACCAGCGCACTCAGAATGGCGGAGATCAACTTGAACACGAACGTGCTATTCGTGGCGGCCGAGGCCATGCCCTTGGCCAAGACAGGCGGCTTGGGAGATGTCGTCAGCGGGCTGGCCCGCGCCCTGCAGCAGCGGGGCCTCGATGTCACGATCTTGATGCCGGGCTATCCGCAGGCCCTGGCTCGCGCCGTGGGGCTACGCAGCCTCGGCGCGCTGAAACTTGCCGAGAACGCGCCCGGGCTGGCGCTGGCACCCGGGCATAGTGCGATGCGGCTGATGGCTGGCCGCATGCCGGGCAGCAACGTGCAGGTCGCCCTGCTCGACTGCCCCTCGTTCTATGACCGCGCCGGCACGCCGTACACCGACCCGACCGGTCGCGACTTTGCCGACAATCCGCAGCGCTTCGCGGCGCTGGCGCATGCGGCGACCGCCATCGCCGCGGGCCGCACGCCGCTGCCGGTGCCCGCCGCCGTGCACGCCCACGACTGGCATGCCGGGTTGACGCCGCTCCTGATGCGCGCCGCCGGCCTCGACACGCCGAGCATCCTGACGATCCACAACCTCGCATTCCAGGGCATCTTCCCGCTGTGCCTGGCGGGGCAGCTCGGCCTGCCGGAAGAGTGCCTGACGTCCGACGGCGTCGAGTTCTGGGGCAAGCTCAATTTCCTGAAGGCCGGCATCCGCTACGCCGACCGCGTCACCACGGTCAGCCACAACTATGCGCAGGAGATGCTGACGCCGCAGTTCGGCCACGGGCTGGAAGGACTGCTGCAGGCGCGGCGCGAGGTGCTGGGCGCGATCCCCAACGGCATCGATACCGAGGACTGGGACCCGGCCAGCGACGATCTGCTGCCGCACTGCTATACGCCGAATGCGATGGCCGGCAAGCGGGCCTGCAAGGCCGCGCTGCAGAACCGCTTCGGGCTGCCGGCCGATCCGGCCGCGCCGCTGGTCGCGATGGGCAGCCGCCTGACCCACCAGAAGATGGCCGACGTGGCGCTGGGCGCCATCGAGCGCGCGCTGCAGGCCGACGACCGCGTGCAGTTCGCCGTGCTGGGCTGCGGCGAGGCCGCCATCGAGCGCGGCTTCGAGGCGCTGGCCGCGCGTTATCCGGATCGCGTCGGCGTGTCGATCGGCTACCGCGAGGAAACCGCGCACCTGCTGCATGCGGGCGCCGACGTGCTGCTGCACGGCAGCCGCTTCGAGCCCTTCGGCCTGACCCCGGTCTACGCGATGCGCTATGGCACGGTGCCGGTCGCCTCGCGCGTCGGCGGCCTGGTCGATACGGTGCGCGACGCCGGCCATGGGTCGACACCGCAGCCCGGGGCGACCGGCTTCCTGTTCGACGGCGAGACCGCCGAGGCGATGAGCGCGGCGATCGAGCGCGCGCTGCAATGGCTGCGGCGTCCGCGCGCGTGGAAGGTGCTGCAGCGCGCCGGCATGCAGGCGCTGTTCTGCTGGACGCGGCCGGCCGAGCAATACCTGTCGCTGTACAGCGCGCTGTCGCCGGCCCTGGCCTCGGCGCTGGCGATGCAGCGCGCCGCGCAACGGGCGACGGAAGTGGCGCAGGTCGAGGCCGTGCCCCAGCCGCAACGCTCGCCGCAGCGCGTGCCGCGTTCCACGCCCGCCAGCACCCCTGTCATGGCGCCCGAGCCGACGCCCGAACTCGCGATCCAGGCCTCGCCGTCGCGGCGGCGCAGTCGCAGCGCCGGGGTGGACCGCGGCGCGGTGCCGGCGCAGGCCGGTGCGGCCGGCACCAGCGGCGGGTTCGGCGATGCGCTGCCGACAGCGGCCGCCTGATGCCGCAAGCCGGCGGGACGGCAAGGTGCGCGGGCCGCGCGCCGCCGCTCCCGCCGCGTGCTTTCAATCGATACGGAATTCATCATGAGCGTAGAGCCGAACCCCGCCGCCGCAGCGGCCGCGGCCCAGCCGCGCGGCGGCTGGGAAACGTTGGGCACCGCGCCGGCGCCCGCACCGCTGGGCAGCGCGTCTGAAGCCGCGCCGGCGCACCAGCCGCGCTTCGGCCCCCTGCGGCTGGCCGACGGCCGCACCTGTTTCCGGCTGTGGGCGCCCGATATGGCGGCACAGGGCGAAATCCCCCGGCTCGAGATCCACGACGCCGGCCCGGTGCTGATGACGCCCGCCGGCGACGGCTGGTTCGAGGCCATCGTTGCCTGTTGCGAAGGCGCGCGCTACTGGTTCCGTCTCGGCGACGGCACCATCGTGCCGGACCCGGCCTCGCGCGCGCAGGCCGGCGACGTGCACGGCGCCAGCGTGGTCGTCAATCCGACCACTTATCAGTGGTGCCATCCCTACTGGCAGGGCCGGCCCTGGCACGAAGCCATCATTTACGAAATGCACGTCGGC
The DNA here is from genome assembly GCF_049311595.1 of Cupriavidus sp. H18C1. Taxonomy (NCBI): domain Bacteria; kingdom Pseudomonadati; phylum Pseudomonadota; class Betaproteobacteria; order Burkholderiales; family Burkholderiaceae; genus Cupriavidus; species Cupriavidus sp. H18C1. The sequence continues at coordinate 1,000,414 of NZ_CP186009.1, read as the reverse complement.
CTGTGCGGCGGCTACGCCGGCGCGGCGCGCGAACTGCCGCGGCTGGCGGCGCTGGGCTTTACCGCGGTCGAGCTGATGCCGCTGGCCGAGTTTCCCGGCAGCCGCAACTGGGGCTACGACGGCGTGCTGCCGTTCGCGCCGGAATCGAGCTACGGCACGCCCGACCAGCTGCGCGCGCTGATCGACGCCGCGCACGGGCTGGGCATGATGGTGCTGCTCGACGTGGTCTACAACCACTTCGGCCCGGAGGGCAACTATCTGCCGCGCTACGCCAGCGCCTTCTTCCGCGAGGACGTCCGTACTCCCTGGGGTCCGGCGATCGACTTCCGCCGCCAGGAGGTGCGCGACTTCTTCACCGAGAACGCCTGCTACTGGCTCGAGGACTTCCGCTTCGACGGGCTGCGGCTCGACGCCGTGCATGCCATCGCCGACGAGGGCTGGCTGGCCGAACTGGCGCCGACGCTGCGGCAGCGCTGCGCGGGCCGACAGATCCATCTGGTGCTGGAGAACGACCACAACGACGCCGAGCTGCTCGCCGGCGGCTACGACGCGCAGTGGAACGACGACGCACACCACGTGCTGCATGTGCTGCTGACCGGCGAACACGACGGCTATTACGCCGACTATGGCGCGGTGGTCGCGCCCGAATTCGGCGCCGGTGCCGACGCCGCGCACCGGGCCGACTCCGGCAGCCATCCCGGCCCCGACTACGGCCGCGCCTACGACCAGGACGCGGCGCCGCGCGGCGATCATCAGCCGCTCGGTCCCACCACCCGACATCTGGCGCGCGTGCTGGCCGAGGGCTTCGCCTATCAGGGCGAGGCGTCGCCGCACCGCACGCGCGAGACGGGCGGCGACAAGCCCGTCCATCGCGGACAGCGCAGCGCGCATCTGCCGCCGACCGCCTTCATCAGCTTCCTGCAGAACCACGACCAGATCGGCAACCGCGCGTTCGGCGAGCGCATCACCGCGCTGGCCCAGCCGCGCCCGCTGCGCGCCGCGATCGCGCTGCAGATGCTGTGCCCACAGATCCCGATGGTGTTCATGGGCGAGGAAGGCGGCACGCGCACGCCCTTCCTCTATTTCACCAGCCATCCGCCCGAGCTGGCCGAGGCCGTGCGCGAAGGCCGCCGCCGCGAGTTCGGCTCGATGGCCGGCTTTGCCGACGGCGCGCGCGCCCACAGCATTCCTGACCCGAACGCGCCGACCACCTTCGAGGCGTCGCGTCCGGAGTTCGATCCGGAAGGCGACGACGCGCAGTACTACAAGTCGCTGATCACGCTGCGCCGGCGCGAACTGCTGCCGCGGCTGCCCGGCACGCGCTGCGAAGGCGTCGACGTGCTCGGCGACGCGGCGGTGCGCGCGAGCTGGCGCATGGGCGACGGCGCGCTGCTGACGCTGTGGGCCAATCTCGGCGACGCGGTCGTTTCCTGCGGCGACGCGCCGCGAGGCGAGCTGCTGGCCGAGAGCGAGGCCGGCGCCGCGCGCCAGCTGGAGAAGGGCACGCTGCCCGCCGGCGTCACGGTCGCCTATCTGCAATCCGGGCAGCAGACGCCGTCCGAACACACCGCCGGCTGAACGCCGGGCGCTTGCCACCATGTCGTCAGCCTCGAGCAACGAATCGCATTCCGCCGCCGCGCATCCGGCCGCGCATCCGGCCGCGCACCCCGCCGATCCCGCTGCCGATCGCGCCGCCGATTACCCCGCCGATCGCGCCGCCGAACGCGGCAACACCATCGTGCCGCGCGCCACGGCAAGGCTGCAGCTGCATGCCGGCTTCACCTTCGCCGACGCGCAGCGCCAGGTCGACTATCTCGCCTCGCTCGGCGTCAGCCATCTGTACCTGTCGCCGATCTTCACCGCCAAACCAGGCTCGACGCACGGCTACGACGTCACCGACTTCCAGCAGATCAACCCCGAACTCGGCGGCGAGGCCGGCTTCCAGGCGCTGGCCGGCCGCGCGCGGGCGGCCGGGCTCGGCGTGATCATCGACATCGTGCCCAACCACATGGCCGCCAGCTCGACCCACAACCGCTGGTGGGCCGACGTGCTGGCGCGCGGCGCGGAGAGTCCCTACGCCGGGCACTTCGATATCGACTGGCATTCGCCCGATCCCGAACTGCATGGCAAGGTGCTGCTGCCGATCCTGGGCCGCCCGTACTGGGAAACGCTGCAGGCCGGCGAGATCGCGGTGCGCAGCGACGGCCAGCGCCATTGGCTGCAGTACGGCGAACACGAGGTGCCGCTGTCCGAGGAGTCGATGGCCGCGTTCGACGCCGGCCGCGACGGCGCTGGCTTCGATACGGCGGCGCCGGGCGGCGTGGAACGCCTTGCATGCGCTGCTGGAGCAGCAGAACTATCGGCTCGCCTGGTGGCGCACCGCGGCGGACGAACTGAACTGGCGGCGCTTCTTCGAGGTCAGCGAACTCGTCGCGGTGCGCGTCGAGCAGCCGCCGGTATTCGACGACGTGCACGCGCTGGTGCTGCGGCTGGCCAGGGACGGCCTGATCGACGGCGTGCGGGTCGACCATGTCGATGGCCTGGCCGACCCGGGCGGCTATTGCCAGCAGCTGCGCGGGCAACTGAACGCCGCGATGGCGGCGCGCGGCGCGCGCCCGTGGATCGTGATCGAGAAGATCCTGGCCGAGAGCGAAACGCTGCGCACCGAATGGCAGGTCGACGGCACCACCGGCTACGACTTCATGGACGAGGTTGGCGCGGTGCTGCACGACGGTGCCGGCGAAACGGCGTTGACGACGCTGTGGCAGCAGGTCAGCGGCGACAGCGAGGAGTATGGCGAGCAGGTGCGCCAGGCGCGCCGCCATCTGCTGTCGCGCTTTCTCGTCACCGAATTCGAAGGCGCCTGCCGACGCCTGCATGCCTGCGCGCGCGCGGAGCCCGCCACGCGCGACCTGACGCTGGCGAGCTGGCGCCGCGCGCTGGCCGCGCTGCTCGAGCCGCTGGAGGTCTATCGCACCTATCTGGGCGAGCATGCGTGGTCGCGCGAGGACCGCCTGCGGCTGGAGACCGCCGCCGAGGTGGCGCGCCGCGCGGTCCGGCCCGACGACACCGCCACCGTCGATCGGCTGCTGGCCTGGCTCTGCGCGGGTCCGCATGCCAGCGGCGCGCTGCGCGAGGCGCGCGCCCGCGTGCAGCAGTTGATGCCGCCGCTGGCTGCCAAGGCCGCGGAGGACACGATGTTCTACCGCTACGGGCGGCTGCTGTCGCGCAACGAGGTGGGCAGCCACCCCGCCACGCTGGCGATGCCGCCGGATCGCTTCCACGCGCGCATGGCGGTACGCGCGCAGGTCTGGCCGCACGCGATGCTGGCGACCGCGACCCACGACCACAAGCGCGGCGAGGACATGCGGATGCGGCTCGCGGTGCTGAGCGAACTGGCGCCGGAATGGCAGGCCGCGGTCGGCGAGTGGGAAGCCCGCGCCCTGCGGCTGGCGGGCTCCGGCGACCGCGCCGGCCCCGATGGGTCCGACCGGCTGATGCTGTATCAAACCCTGGTCGGCATCTGGCCGCCCGAGCTGCCCGCCGACCGCGATGCCGGCGACCAGGATGTGCAGGCGCTGCTCGAGCGCGTGCGCGCGTGGCAGACCAAGGCGGTGCGCGAGGCCAAGCGGCACGGCCACTGGACCCGGCCGGACGAGGGCTACGAACAGGCCTACGCGGGGCTGCTGCAGGCGATGGCGCAGGGCGACCTGCTCGGCAGCGTGGCGCGCTTCGCGCAGCGCATCGCACCGGCCGGCGCGCTCAACAGCCTGGCGCAGACGCTGCTGCAGCTGACCGCGCCCGGCGTGCCGGACCGCTATCAGGGCACGGAGGGCTGGGACTTCAGCCTGGTCGATCCCGACAACCGCCGCCCGGTCGATTACGACGCGCTGCGCGCGGCGCTGGCCTGCACGGCCGGCTGGCAGACCTGGCTCGAACAATGGCGCGACGGACGCATCAAGGTGCAGCTGGTGCGGGCGCTGCTGGCCGCGCGTCAGGCGCAGCCGGCGCTGTTCCGCGATGGCGGTTACCGGCAACTGCATGGCGAGGGTCCGGCGGCCTCGCATGTGCTGGCGTTCGAGCGGCGCCACGGCGGCGACCGCGTCATCGCCATCACCGCGCGGCTGGCCGCACGGCTGGTGCAGGACCGGCCCGCCATTGCGCAGGCGGCGTGGGGCGACACGTTGCTGTGCGTCGGCGAACCCGGCGCCAGCCGCTGGTCCGATGCGCTGACAGGGCGCACGCTGTCGGCGCCGAACGGCCGGCTGCGCGTGGCCGACGTGCTGGACCCGCTCCCGGTCGCGCTGCTGCGCCGTACCGGCTGAGGGGTCTGCGCCGATGCCACCGTGCGGTGCGCATCTGCCGACCGGTGCCGTCTGTATGGGTACCGTCCGAATCGGTACCGTCAGAGCGGTGCCGGCTGAGCGCTACAGCCGCGACGGGCTCGACTGGCCGTCCACGGCCCGCGCGGGCGCCAGGATGCCGGCCTTGACCAGCGTCTGCGCGTTCCAGGGCTTGAGCAGGAACGGCAGCCCCGACACCGATGCGAGCGCGATCATGTCGGCGTCGTCGGTCATCAGGATCACCGGCAGGAAGGGAAAGCTGCGGGTCAGCCGATCGCGCAGCGCCAGCCCGCCGAGCGCGGGACCGAGGCGCGCATCCGCGATCACCAGGTCGAAGCCGTAGCGGTCGGTCGCCGCCATCGCCTCGGCCTCGTCGCGCACCAGCGTCACGCGATGGCCGGTGGCCTGCAGCGATTCGACCGCGCTCTGCACGCTGCGCGGCTGGTCGGCGACGATCAGCACCGCGCTGGCGCCGGCCCCCCAGCGCGTGCGCGCATGGCTGTCGCCATGCTGCCAGGCCGGCAGATAGAGCCGCACCGTGGTGCCCTTGGCGACCTCGGAGTCGATCACCGCCACGCCGTCGACCTCGCGGCAGAAATCGTGCACCTGCGCCAGTCCGAGGCCGCTGCCCAGGCCCGCGGTCTTGGTGGTGAACAGCGGCTCGAAGACCCGCTCGACCACCTCCGGCGGCATGCCCTTGCCGTTGTCGCGCGCCGACAGGCAGACGTAGTTGCCGCGCATGCCGCCGGGGCGGCTGCCATCGAGCGTCACGTTCGTCGCCGCGACCACGAACTGGCCGCCGCTGGGCATCGCATCGCGCGCGTTCGAGGCCAGGTTCATCATCGCCAGTTCGAGTTCGTTCTTGTCGGCGCATACCGGCCAGCAGGCCGGATCGATCTCGTAGCGCAGTTGCACGCGCGGCCCCAGCGTCGAGCGGATCAGCGGCGTCCAGCCCTCGGCTTCCTGCGGCAGCAGCAGGACCTCCTTGCGGTGCTGGCGCTTGCGGGCCATGCCGATCAGCTGGTTGCTCAGCGCGACGCCGCTCGCCACGCTGCGCTTGATGCCGGCCAGCGCCTTCTCGCGCGCGACATCGGGGCGCGTGATCATCAGGTCGGTATTGAACGAGATCACCGACAGCACGTTGCGGAAGTCGTGCGCGACGGAGGTGATCAGATGCCCCACCGCCTCGAGCTTGCGCGACTGGCGATAGCGCTCCTCGACCTCCTGCCGGCGCGTGACCTCCTCCTGCCAGCGCAAATACGACTGCTCCTCGCGCTTGAGCCGGCGCAGGCTCACCCAGGCCAGCGCCCACAGCGCGAAGGCGGGGATCGCCGCAACGGTCGCGCCGATATACAGCCGGTGCCGCCACTGCGCGTGGATCACGCGCATCGGAATGCCGACCACCGCGTGCAGCAGCCCGCTGCCCATCGACCAGTGCGCGACGATGCTGTCGTCGCCGCCCAGGCCCGCCATCCGCGCGACGCTGTCGCCGGACCCTTCCGATACCCGCTGCAGCCCCTCCCGCACCGCATCGGGCACGTGCTCGGACACGCTGTCCGGATATGCGGCCAGCACGACGCCGTCGCCGCGCACCAGCGCGGCCTCGGCGCCGGTCTCCTGGCTCAGCACGTCGCGATAGAAGTCGGCGAAATACGAGGGGCGCAAAGCCACCGACACCAGCCCGGCGACATTCGCATCGGGACCGAGCCGCGGCATGCTGACGTTGATCACCCGCTCGGGTACCACCTTGTCGGTAACGACGCCGGTCACGTCGAACGGACGCAGCCCGCCGACGATCGCGCGGAAATCCTCGCGCTCGCTGATCGATACGCGTGGCACCGGGTAGAAGCGGCTGCTGGCCAGCAGCACGCCCTGCTCGTCGTAGACCGCCAGCGACGACGCCTGCGGCAGGCCGCCGACGATATCGGCCAGGCGGGTATGGATGTCGTCCTCGTGCTGCCGCAGCTGCGCGTTGCTCCAGCCCGCGGTGGCATCGCGGATGCGGCTGTTGATCTGGTGATTGCCTTCGAAGACCTTGCTGGCGTGCTCCTGAATCACGCGGGCGAGCCGCGCGGAGCGCTGCTCGGCCTCGGCCACGTCCGCGCGCAGCGACAGCCACGCCCAGGTGGCCAGCACCGCCGCGGGGAACAGGATCGCGCCGAACAGCAGCGCGACCAGGGTACGGCGCTGCGTGGCGAAGTAGTGGCGCGTGCCGAGATAGCTGTGGGGCATGGTGGCAAGGGGCTGGACCGGGCAACCGCGATGGCGGCCACTGCACGAATGCGCAGCTTACCCCAGCAAGCATTCAGGTTAGACGCCGAGCCCCGAACGTCAAGCGCGAGCGCCCCCCCCGATGGGCCGGTGCCGGACGACCCATCGATCCCTTGCCACAACGAAACTTGCCTTTGCCTAGCCGTTGATCACCTCGCCGCCGTTGATATGCAGCACCTGCCCGGTGATATAGCTGGCCGCGCGCGAGGCCAGGAAGACGAAGCCGGCCGCCACCTCGAACGGCTGGCCGGGGCGGCCCATCGGCGTCTCCTTGCCGAACTTCTCGACCTGCTCCGGCGGGAAGGTCGACGGGATCAACGGGGTCCAGATCGGGCCCGGCGCCACGCCGTTGACACGGATGCCGCGCTTGACCACCTGCAGCGCCAGCGAGCGCGTGAACGAGACGATCGCGCCCTTGGTCGACGAATAGTCGAGCAGGTGCGCGCTGCCGCGATAGGCGGTGACCGAGGTGGTATTGACGATGGCCGAGCCAGGCTGCAGATGCGGCAGCGCGGCGCGGGTCAGGTGGAACATCGCGAAGACATTGGTGCGGAAGGTCGCCTCGACCTGGGCCTCGTCGATCTGCTCGGGCTGCTGCTTCGGATGCTGCTCGGCCGCGTTGTTGACGAGGATGTCCAGCTTGCCGAGTTCCTTGACGGTCCGCTCGACGACCTGCGCGGCATGGGCGCTGTCGCCGAGATCGCCGTCCATCAGCAGGCAGCGGCGGCCCGCTTCCTCGACCAGCCTTGCGGTTTCCTTGGCGTCCTCGTGCTCGTTCAGATAGGCCACCGCGACATCGGCGCCCTCGCGCGCGAAGGCCACCGCGACGGCGCGGCCGATGCCGCTGTCGCCCCCCGCTGATCAGTGCGACCTTGCCGGTCAGCTGGCCGCTGCCGACATAGTCGTCGGCGCCGCTGTCGGGCTTCGGATGCATTTCGCTTTCCAGGCCGGGCTGCCGGTCCTGGTGCTGCGGCGGGAGTTGCTCGGGTGTGGCCATGGGCTTTCTCCTGTCTGGCAAACGTTGGCGAACGCCACGCCTGGCGCGTGGCACCTTGCCGTGGGGCCGCAACTTTCATGCCGCCGCCGGCATATGGCGTCCTTCCCCGCCCCAGCCGCTTCTACCCCGCTCATCGGTCCGGATGGCCCCGCCCCGGCGCTCTCCTCCTTACAACCGCGCTGGCAATCCTTACCGGCGACACCGGTCGTCCCGCGTCCTTGCGGGTAAACCATGACCGCGTCCGGCCTAAGGTCCGCCTCCGATCTGCCGATATCGTCGGTGCGGCGGCATGCCGTCGTGCGGCCGCGATAACAACATCCACAACGAATGCGAAATTGCAACGACAGGGGGTCGAATGGGTAGCAGCACGCTCGCTTTGCGCGCGGAAGCGGGTCACACCGCCACGCGACCGGATGAACGCTTGCCGGAGGCGCAGGCCGCCGGCACGCTGCTGGAGGCCGTCCACCGGCGCGCCGACCGCCTGCTGGTCGGAACGATCTGGCTGCTGTGGGCGGCATCGCTGCTGACGGGCTGGCGCTACGGCACGCTCGGCCCGAGCCTGGCGGTCGGCCTGCCGCTGTCGGCGGCGGCCAGCCTGTGGGCCGCGGCGCTGCCGGGCCGGCTCGGCACGCGATTGGCGACCGCGGCGATCTCGATGGCGATGGTCGGGCTGCTGATCCACCAGGCGCACGGGCAGGCCGAGTACCACTTCGCGGTGTTCGTGCTGCTGTCCGTGCTGCTGGCCTATCGCGACTTCCGGCCGATCCTGCTGGCCGCGGCGCTGATCGCCGTGCACCACCTGAGCTTCAACTATTTCCAGACCTGGGGCTGGGGCGTGATCTGCTTCACCGAGCCGGGCCTGGGCATCGTGCTGCTGCATGCGGCCTTCGTCGTGGTGCAGACCGCGGTGCTGGTGGTGCTGGCCCATCGGATGGAGGCCGACGCCCGCTCCGCCGGCGAACTGGCGGCGCTGGCCGCGCGCATCGGCAGCGATCCCGGCTACCTGACGCTGACGCCGGCGCGCGCCGGCGCGCCGCGGCCGGCCAGCGCGCTGGCGCGCTCGTTCCAGGCCACGCTGGACGCGGTGCGCGGCACGCTGCTGCAGGTGCACGACAGCGCGGCGGAGGCGGCGGCCGCCTCCGGCGACATCCTGCAGCGCAATACGGTGCTGGCCGAACGTACGCACAGCCAGCAGCGCGCGCTGGAGGAAATCGTCACGGCGATGAGCGCGCTGCGCCGCAGCGCCCACGAGAACGCGGACCACGCGCAGGCGGCCCACACGCTGGCGGGCACGTCGCGCGCGGTGGCCGCGCAGGGCGGCGAGGTGATAGGCTCGGTCATCCGCACGATGGGCGAGATCCATGCGGCCAGCGAACGGATCGCCGACATCATCGGCGTGATCGACGGCATCGCGTTCCAGACCAATATCCTCGCGCTGAACGCCTCGGTCGAGGCCGCGCGCGCGGGCGAGCAGGGCCGCGGCTTCGCGGTGGTCGCGGGTGAGGTGCGCACGTTGGCGCAGCGCAGCGCCGCGGCGGCCAAGGAGATCCGCGCGCTGATCGGCGAATCGGTCGACCGCGCGCGCGCCGGCTCGGAGCTGGTCGGCACCGCGGGCAGCACGATGGGCGAGCTCGAGGCCAGCGTCGCGCGGCTCGCCGCCATCGTCGACCAGATGGCGCTCGCCACCGGCGGACAGCGCGCCGGCATCGATCAGGTGGAGGTAAATATCGCCGGCATCGACGCGGCGTCGCGCCAGAACGCCGACCATGTCGACCAGACCGCGGAAGAGGTCGCGCGCCAGCAGCAGCAACTGGCGCGGCTGACCGGCGCGGTGGGACAGTTCAGGCTGGATTAGGTCGCGGGATGACCGGCCATCCGCACGCGCCGCCGGGCGGTGCGGGGGTGCGGGGGGTGCGGGGGGTGCGGGGGTGCGGGGGTGCGCGCGATGCCGGCGCTCAGCCCAGGCCCGGCAGCGTCGTCAGGTATTCGCTGATGCCGGTCATCATGATCTGCACGCCGATGCACAGCAGCAGGAAGGCCGACAGGCGCGTGACGACGTTGGTGCCTTCCGGTCCGAGCACGCGGGCCAGCAGTTCGGCGCGGCTGTAGACCACATAGACGACGATCGCCACGGCGACACTGACCGTCACCGACACCACCGCGGACTCGATCGCATCGCGCCATTCGCGGCTGCGGCTGGCGTTCAGTGCGATCGCGGTGGCAATCGAGCCGGGGCCGGTGGTCAGCGGAATCGTCAGCGGGAAAAACGCCATCTGGGTGACGTCGCCGGTCGAGACCGATTCGATGCGCTTCTCGGCGGGCTGCGTCGGCGCGTTCAGCATGGTCCAGCCGCTGAACGCCACCACGAAGCCGCCGGCCAGGCGCAGCGCCTGCAGCGAGATGCCGAAGAAGCCGAGGATCGCGGTGCCGAGGAAGAAGGTCACCAGCAGCACGATCAGCGAATTGATCGCGACCTGGCGGCTCAGCTTGCGGCGCTCCTCGACGGTCAGGAAGCGGGTCCGGTCGAACAGCACGAAGGCCATGCCGAACGGGTTGATGATACTGAGCAGCGCGGAGAACGCGAGCAGGAATTCCGCCACCAGATTGCTCAAGCTCAGGATGCCCATTGTGCGCGCCTATCCTCACCAAATCGCGCAAGCATAGCGCATGGGGCACTGCGGCGACTACTGCGATCAGCCGGGTGCATTGGAGCCGGCCGCGCCGTTGGTGGCCGGCGATGCCGGTGCCGGGGTTGGGGCCGGGGTTGGCGCCGGTGCCGGTGTCGACGGTACGGCGGGCGGTGCGGCCTGCGGCAGCGGCGCAGCGGACGGTGCAGCAGAGGGAGCGGGAGCCGCCGGCGACGGCGACGTGGCCGATGGCGGCGCACCGGCCGATCCGTTCGCCGGCCCTTGCGCGGCGCCACCGCCCTGCACCGCCGGCGGCGCGGGGTTGCCGATGCCCGTGCCGGTGCCCGTGCCCGTGCCCGTGCCCGTGCCGGCGCCAGTGCCCGAACCTGGATAGGTTCCCGGATAGCCCCCCGTATTCGGCCCCGCATTCGTCCCGGCCGCAGAAGGCGTGCCGACCGTTCCGTTGATCGCCCCGGGCGCCGCGCCGGCCGATGCCGGCTGCCCGGACCCCGGCACCGCTTCCCCGAACGGCGCCGATGCCTGCGGATCGGTCGGCAGCGGTACCGGCTCGGCCTCGTCCAGCACCTCTGGCTCGGAAGCCATGCCGCTATCCACCGGCGCCTCCGGCCGCCCGGCCGGCGCCGGCGCAACGTGGACCTCGGCCGTCGCCTCCGGCTCCGACGCGGAACCGAAGGTGCGCGCCCACCAGCCTTCCACCGACTTCAGCCACGGATCGAGCATGCCGGGCTGCTGCTGGTTCTCGAAGCGCACGCGCTGGTCGATGGCGCGCGTCTGCAAGGCGCGGCGGAACACGTCGCCGACGATCGGCAGCGCGCTGTGCGCGCCCTGGCCCCAGTAGTCGCTGCGCAGCGTCACGCGCGCGTCGTTGAAGCCGACCCAGGCGCCGGCCACCAGCTGCGGATGCATCAGGATGAACCAGCCATCGGCGTTGTCCTGCGTGGTGCCGGTCTTGCCGGCGACGTCGGCATGGATGCCGTAGCGGGTGCGGATGCTGGCCCCGGTGCCGCGGGCGACCACATCGCGCATCACGTCGAGCAGCGTGTAGGCGACCGCGGGCGGCAAGACGCGCTCCGCCGACGCCGGGCGGAAGGACTCCAGCACATGGCCGTCGCGGTCCTCGATGCGGGTCACCATGGTCGGCTCGAGATAGGCGCCGCCGTTGGCGATGGTGCCGTAGGCCGCGACCATTTCCTTCAGCGTCACGGGACTGGTGCCCAGCGCCAGCGAGGGCACCGTATCGAGCCGGCTCTGCCGCACGCCCATCGCGCGTGCCAGATTGGCCACGCGCACCGGGCCGACCTGCTGCATCAGCTGCGCGGTGATGGTGTTCTTCGAATAGACGAGGCCGTCGCGCAGCGTCAGATCGCGACCGCTCGGCGGCCCACCGTCGGTCGGGCGCCAGACCTCGCCACCGGCCAGCCGGATCTCGACCGCCTCGTCGCGCAGCGTCGTGTCCGGGCCGATGCCCTGCGCAAAGGCCGCGCCATAGACGAAGGGCTTGAAGGTCGAACCGGGCTGGCGGCGCGCCTGTTGCACGTGGTCGAACGCATCCTCGGCGAAGTCGCGGCTGCCGACCCACGCGCGGATCTCTCCGGTGCGCGGATCGAGCGCCAGAAAGCCCGCCTGGATGCGCGTCTTCTGCTCGTGCAGTTTCTGCATCGCGTCGGCGTCCTTGCGCAGCTGCGCTAGCGCGTCGGCATCGGCGAGGCCCGCCTCGCGCGCGGCCCGGTACTGGGCGGTCTCGCGCATGAAGGCCTCGACCAGCGCGCGATTCGCGCTCCAGCCGCCGCGCGGGGACCACGCGGCATTGGCGATGCCCTGCAGCCGCGCGCCCTGGCGCGCCACCGCCTGGTTGGCCATCGCCTGCAGCCGCGAATCGATGGTGGTATGGACCACCAGCCCGTCGGTGTAGATGTTGTAGTCGTTGCGGTCGGCCCAGTCGATCAGCCACTTGCGCAGCTGCTGCGCGAAATGCGGGGCCGGTCCCTCCTCGGGCGATTGCCGCTCGAAGTCGATCCGCAGCGGGCGCTTCTTCAGCGCATCGAACTGCGCGGGCTTGAGCTTGCCGCGCTTGACCATCTGCGCCAGCACCGTATTGCGGCGCTCGACCGCGCGCTCGGGATTGAGCACCGGGTTGTAGTAGCTGGTGCCCTTGAGCATGCCAACCAGCGTGGCGCTCTCGAGCACGTCGAGCCGGTCGGCCGGCTTGTCGAAATAGGTGCGCGCCGCCATCTCGATGCCGGTCGCGTTGTACAGGAACGGCACCGTGTTCAGATAGGTCTCGAGAATCTCGTCCTTCGAATACAGCGCCTCGATCTTCAGCGCGGTGATCGCTTCCTTGATCTTGCGCGTCACGCTGGCGGCGCGGCCGATCTCCTCGGGATACAGGTTGCGCGCCAGCTGCTGGGTCAGCGTGGAGCCGCCCTGCCGGTCGCCGGACAGCGTGTACCAGGCCGCCGCCGCGGTGCGCCGCCAGTCCAGGCCGAAATGCTCGTAGAAGCGGTGGTCCTCCGTGGAGATCAATGCCGCCACCACGTTGGGCGAAATCTTGTCCAGCGGCACCCAGTCGCGGTTGGCGCGCTTGAACTCGGCCAGCACCTTGCCGTCGGCCGACAGCACCTGGGCGGGGCGCTCGGACTTGGCCTTGCGGATATCGCTGATGCCGGGCGTAAAACGGCACCAGCACCAGCGTATAGGCGAGAAAGAGGACGGGCACCGCGGCCACGCCCCAGGCGATCTGGCGGCCGGTCGGCCGGCGCAGCCGCGCCCGCCAGTCGGCGAGGGTGCTGCGCAGACGGTCGCGCATCATGGCGCGCGCTCGCCGGCGTGGCCGGCGCTGAGTAGGAAAAGACGCTTCACACGGAGGACTGCGAATTCGGGAAGCGTGCATCGTACCAAAACGGCCGGTGGTCTCCGCCGATGTCCGGCGCGGGCCGGCGCGGGCCCGTCCCGGCGCGTCGCGGGCAAAGCGCTTATGATCGCCTCTGCCCGCCGCGGCCGATCGCGACGCACGGAGCCACCCTCGGCGCCATCGTCGGCGCCCTCCCGGTGCCCTCCGGTAGCATCGCCCCGCGACATCGCCATCCGCGGCGGCAACCGTCCCGTCAAACCAGGACCAAGACCAAGGAACCATGCCCGATCTTTCCGCGTACCCGATCACCCGCAAATGGCCCGCCCAACATCCCGACCGGCTGCAGCTGTATTCGCTGACGACGCCCAACGGCGTCAAGGCGTCGATCATGCTGGAGGAAATCGGGCTCCCCCTATGAGCCGCACCTGGTTCGGTTCGAGGCCGACGATCAGCTCTCGCCCGAATTCCTGTCGCTGAATCCGAACAACAAGATCCCGGCGATCCTCGATCCCAACGGCCCGGGCGGCAAGCCGCTGGCGCTGTTCGAATCCGGCGCGATCCTGCTGTACCTGGCCGAGAAGACCGGCAAGCTGCTCCCCGCCGATCCGGCCGCGCGCTATCAGACCATCCAGTGGGTGATGTTCCAGATGGGCGGCGTCGGCCCGATGTTCGGCCAGGTCGGCTTCTTCCACAAGTTCGCCGGCAAGGAGTACGAGGACAAGCGCCCGCGCGACCGCTACGTCGCCGAATCGCGGCGCCTGCTGGGCGTGCTCGAGAAACACCTGGCCGGGCGCGACTGGATCATGGGCGAGCAGTACACCATCGCCGATGTCGCGACCTTCCCGTGGATCCGCAACCTGGTCGGCTTCTACGAGGCCCGGGAGCTGGTCGGCTTCGACGATTTTCCGCAGGTGCAGCGGGTGCTGGACGCCTTTGTCGCGCGGCCGGCCGTGATCCGGGGCCTGGAAATCCCGAAGCGCGGCTAGGTTTCCATGCGCTGCTGCTGCTGTGGTCCCCACGCCTTGCGGGGACGACGGGAATACCGGCCACCTCGCCCGGCATTTCGCCACGCGAAACGTCGGGCGGCTTTTCTTTACTTTTCGTCTCCTCGTCTTTAGACTTCGTGCACGGTCGTTCGTTTTCGTGACGAAGCGATGTGGCAGTGCGGCATGAAGGCGAAGGCCTCCCAGTATCGAAAACGAGATAACGAGGAGACAACCATGCAGCTCACCAAGCGCGCCGCCCTGGCGCTGGCGCTGGCCGCCGCATTGCCGCTCGCTGCCTGCGGCGGCGACGACGACGATCCGCCGCGCCAGCCCGAAGAGACCCGCGCCCAGGACAGCCGCACCTTCACCGTCAACGAAGCCGCCCTCGCCTTCGCGGCGCTGCCCGACGCTCCGGAGACCGACCGCTGGACCGGCACGCTGAAGGGCTCCGGCTATCGCATCGAGGTTCCCAAGCAGTGGAACGGCAAGCTGGTGATGTACGCGCACGGCTATGCCGGCACCGGCGCGGCGCTGGGCGTCACCACGCCGAGCATCCGCCGCCATCTGATCGAGGCCGGCTACGCATGGGCGGCCTCGAGCTACAGCAAGAACTACTACGACGTGCGCGCCGGCGTCGAGGACACCAACGCGCTCGCGCTGGCCTTCGTGCAGATCGCCGCGCAAAACCGGCGGCCGCTGGCGCCGCCCAGCCGCATCTATATCGTCGGCCATTCGATGGGCGGCCATATCGCGGCAGCGGCGGTCGACCAGGAAACGCTGGATACCGCCAACAACAAGGTCCGCTATCACGGCGCGGTGCCGATGTGCGGCGTGCTCGGCGATACCGAACTGTTCGACTACTTCGCGGCCTACCAGCTGGCGGCCCAGCAATACGCGGGCCGTCCGGCCACGGCCTGGCCGGTGAACAACTGGGCCGAGATCGCGCCAGCGGTGCGCGACGCGCTGTTCACCACGTTCCCGAGCGCGACCACCGCGCAGGGCGACAAGGTCAAGGCGATCGTGCAGAACCTGACTGGCGGCGCCCGGCCCATGTTCGATCAGGGCTTCGCTGGCCCGGTGCAGAACACCGTGTGGGGCACCTTCGGCGGCGACGGCACCATCAACGGCATCCTGAACCGCAACGGCGTCTCGACCGCCAACATCGTCTACCAGCTCGACGGCGATCCGGCGCTGTCGGCGGAGGAAACCACGCTGAACGAGACCATCCTGCGCGCCAGGGCCGATCCCGAGGCCAACCGGCTGCGGCGCGACGGCCTGCGCTGGATCCCGAAGACCAATGCGCGCATCAACGTGCCGGTGGTCACGCTGCATACGCTCGGCGACATGTACGTGCCGTTCAGCATGCAGCAGATCTACAAGCGGCGGGCCGATGCGCAGGGTACCGCGCAATGGCTGGTGCAGCGCGCGATCCGCGGCGTCAGCCATTGCGATTTCACGGTGGCCGAGCAGAAGGCGGCGTTCGAGGCGATGGTGCAGTGGGAACAGGGCGGGCCGAGGCCGGAGGGCGACAACGTGCTCGACGCCGCCACCGTGGCGCGGCCCGACTACGGCTGCAGGTTCACCGACAACACGGTGAGCGCGGACGATTCGCCGGCCATCGCGCAGGGCCGGCCGCAGATCGCGGCGGCCCTGCCGTGTCCGGCGTCGTAAGGCGAGCCGCGTAGTGGAACCGCGGCGGCGCGTCGATCAGGCGCGCCGCCGCACGGCCGGCAGCTCCAGCACAATGCGCTGGAAGTCCTCATGTTCGGCCAGCGTCTGCACCAGAAAATCCGCCAGCAGGCGATTGCGCCGCGGCACGTGCGCGCGTGCCGGCATGTACAGGAACACCCCGTAGCGCTCGGTCGTATGCTGGGGCAGCACCGGCACCAGCCGCCCGGCCCGCAGGTGCTGCGCCACCGCGTACTGGAAGAACTGCCCGATCGCCGCGCCGCTGGCCACCGTCTCGACCTCGGCATCGACATCGTTGGTCGCGACGAACGGCGCAAAGGTGCGCGTCTCGATCGCGCCGTCGACGAGAAATTCCCACGGAAACACCTTGCCCGTGCGCGGATGCAGGAAGCTCGTGCAACGGTGCCGCTCCAGCTCGGCGATGCTCCGCGGCACGCCGTGCCGCTCCAGATAGGCAGGCGCCGCGCAGACGATCAGCTGCAGCGGCGCGATGCGGCGCGCCACCAGCGAGCTGTCGGGCAGGCTGCCGGTACGCAGGCCGATATCGATGCCCTGCTCGATCACGTCGGTCAGCTGGTCGCCGACCAGCAACTCGACCGCGACGTCGGGATACGCCTGCACGAACGCGGCGATGGCCGGCGCGACATAGCGGTGCGCCAGCGAATACGGCGCCGCAACGCGTACCACGCCGGCCACGTGTTCGCGGTCGCCATCGATATGGCGCAGCGCCACCTCGAGCGATTCGACGGGACGCTGGCACTGCGCCAGCAGCTGCTCCCCCCCTCGCGGGTCAGCCCGACCTTCTGCGTGGTACGGTGCAGCAGCCGCACGCCGAGCATCCGTTCGAGCAGCATCACCTGCTTGCTGGCCGCCTGCGGCGACATGCCGAGCTCGCGCGCGCCCTGGCTGAAGCTGCGGGCCTGGGCCACACGTACGAATACCGTCAGCGCTCGCAAGCGGTCCATCGCGCCATCCTGTCCGTGCGGTTCGAAGGGGGGAATGTGGGGATGATCGGGGCCGTCGCGGCCCGCGTCGATCGCGCCCGGCGGCCCCTGGCTTGCAGTATCGCGGCAGCGCGCTGACAAGCCGCTGACCCGAAACTGTCACCACGCTGACAGCGTCGTGACGATGCGCTGACGGCGTCGCCGCCAAAGCCAATGCCCGCCTCGTTTCCTGCCATTCGGTTGAAGAGGTTTCAACCGCGCCGAGGCTACCACCCGATCCAGCGATTGCGCAAACTGCGCCGCATCGCGCTGCTGCGCCTCGGTCCCCTCCATGGCAGCACCGCGCCCCCGCCACCTCGACTCGGGAGCTCCCCCATGGGCAATCGCCACGACGACACAGGCACGCCACGGCTCAGCCGGCGCGCGTTTCTCGGTACCACGGTGGCCGCCGGCGGCATCACGGTGCTGCCCGTCACGCCGGCCGTCGCGCAAACACCGGGCGCCGCGGACAGCGCGCCGATGCCGGCCGCAGCCGGCGAACCCGGCAGGCCGGGCGCACCGAACGCACCGGTCATGCTGACGGTCAACGGCAAACGCCATCAGCTCGCGCTCGATGTCCGCACCTCGCTGCTCGACGCGCTGCGCGAGACGCTGCATCTGACCGGCACCAAGAAGGGCTGCGACCACGGGCAATGCGGCGCATGCACGGTGCTGCTGAACGGCCGCCGCATCAACGCGTGCCTGACGCTGGCGGTGATGCACCAGCAGGACGAGATCACCACGATCGAGGGCTTGGCGCGCGGTGGACAGCTGCATCCGGTGCAGGCCGCCTTCATCGCGCACGACGGCTTCCAGTGCGGCTTCTGCACGCCCGGGCAGATCTGCTCCGCGGTCGGCATGCTGCGCGAGGTCGCCGACGGCGTGCCCAGCCATGCCAGTGCCGACCTGAGCGGCGCCCGCACGGTATCGCTGCAGGACCTGAGCGAGGCCGAGGTGCGCGAACGCATGAGCGGCAACCTGTGCCGCTGCAGCGCCTATCCGAATATCGTCGCCGCGATCCGCAGCGCGGCCGGGAGCCAGCGATGATCCCCTTTACCTACGAGCGCCCGACCGCGCTCAGGGACGCGGTCGCGTCCGCGGCGCAGCCCGACGCGCGCTTCATCGCCGGCGGCACCAATCTGCTCGACCTGATGAAGCTGCAGATCGAGCGGCCAACGCGGCTGGTCGACGTCAACGCGCTGCCGCTGCAGGGCATCGAGGCCGGCGCCGACGGCACGCTGCGCATCGGCGCGACCGCGCGCAACAGCGACCTGGCGGCCCACCCGCTGGTGCGCGAACGCTATCCGCTGCTGACGCGCGCGCTGCTGGCCGGCGCCTCCGCGCAGATCCGCAACAAGGCCACCACCGCCGGCAATCTGCTGCAGCGCACGCGCTGCCCCTACTTCTACGACACCGCGATGCCTTGCAACAAGCGCACGCCTGGTTCGGGCTGCGCGGCGCTGCGCGGCGCCAACCGCATGCATGCGGTGGTCGGCCACAGCGAGGCCTGCATCGCGGTGCATCCGTCCGACATGGCGGTTGCGCTGAGCGCGCTCGACGCGCGCATCGAGACCGTGCAGCCCGACGGGCGCATGCGCGTGATCCCGATCCAGCAGCTTTTTCGCGCGCCGGGACAGACACCGCATCTGGAAACCGATCTGACGCCTGGCGAGCTGATCGGCGCGGTCGTGCTGCCGCCGCCCCCCGCCCGGCGTCCAGTCGTACCGCAAGGTGCGCGACCGGGCCTCGTTCGCTTTCGCGCTGGTGTCGGTGGCGTTGATCGCGCAGGTCGAAGGCGGCCGCCTGCAGAACGTGCGCGCGGCCTTCGGCGGCATCGCGCATCGTCCCTGGCGCGTGCCGGAGGCCGAGGCCATGCTGACCGGCAAGGCGCCGTCCGCGCAGCTGTTCGCCCGTGCCGCCGATACGGCGCTGGCCGGCGCGCGCGGCTTCGGCGGCAACGACTTCAAGATTCCGCTGGCAAGGCGGGTATTGCAGGCCAGCCTGACGCAGGCATCCCAACGCGACGGAGCCCACCATGGATGAACTTCAGCAGCGCCAGCGGAGAGATCAAAACGCCGGCCAGCAATGGATCGGCACGCCGGTCGACCGGGTCGAGGGACGCCTCAAGGTCACGGGCCGCGCCGTCTACGCCTGCGATCACGTGCCCAACGGCCCGCTCGCCTACGGCTACCTCGTCGAAAGCGCGATCGCGCGCGGCCGCATCGCCGCCATCGATACCGAGGCCGCCGCGCAGATGCCCGGCGTGATCCTGATCGTCACCCATCGCAACGCGCCGGCGCAATCGCCCTACGGCCCGCCCAAGGTGGCGCGGCGCTTCGAACGGCCGAAGCCGATGCTCGACAGCGACCGCGTGCGCCACTACGGCCAGCCGGTCGCGCTGGTGATCGCCGAATCGTTCGAGGCCGCGCGCGACGCCGCGGCACACGTACGGGTCCGGTACACGCCGGAATGGGGCGCGAAGTTCGACATGACGGCCGAGCTGCGCAACGCCTACGTTCCCGACGGCATCAACGCGGGCATGCCGCACGACACCGCGGTCGGCGACTTCGATGCGGCGTTTGCCGCCGCGGCGGTGCGAATCGACGCCACCTATACGACCCCGTACGAACACGTGAATCCGATGGAGCCGCACGGCACTGTCGCGCAGTGGTCGGGAGACCGGCTGCTGATCCATACCTCGACGCAGATGGTCGATACCTGCCAGATCGCGGTGTCGCGCACGCTGAATCTGCCGGCCGAGAATGTGCGCGTGGTCTGCAAGCATGTCGGCGGTGGCTTCGGCTCCAAGGTGCCGACCCATGCCGACGCGATCCTGGCGGCGATCGGCGCGCGCATGACAGGGCGGCCGGTCAAGGTCACGCTGACGCGGCAGCAGATGTTCGCCAACACCAACCATCGCACCGAAACACGCCAGCGCATCCGCCTGGCCGCCGGACGCGATGGCCGCATGACCGCGCTGGCGCACGACGTGATCGAGCAGACCGCGATGTACGACGAATTCGCCGAGCAGACCGCGGCCTTCACGCGCTCGCTGTATGCGGCGCCGAACCGCCGCACCAGCCATCGGCTGGTGCGGCTCGACCTGCCGCCGTCGGACATCATGCGCGCGCCGGGCGAGGCCCCGGGCGCGCTGGCGCTGGAGTGCGCGGTCGACGAGCTGGCGCATGCGCTGCGGATGGACCCGATCGAATTGCGTATCCGCAACGAGCCGCGCGTCGATCCCGAGCGCAACGTGCCATTTTCCACACGGGGCCTGGTCGCCTGCATGCGCGAGGGCGCCGAGCGCTTCGGCTGGTCGCGCCGCCCCTCGACGCCGGGCAATATGCGCGACGGGCGCTGGCTGATCGGCTACGGCATGTCGGCGGCAATCCGGCCGAACTACCTGCAGGCGTCAAAGGCGGAGGTCACGCTGTATCGCGATGCCACCGCGCGCGTGCGGCTGTCGATGACCGATATCGGCACCGGCACCTATACGATCCTGACGCAGATCGCGGCGCAATCGCTTGGCCTGCCGCTGCAGGCGGTGCAGGTCGAGATGGGCGACAGCGACTTCCCGCCGACGCCCGGCTCCGGCGGCTCCTGGGGCGCGGCCAGCACCGGCTCGGCCGTGCTCAATACCTGCGCCGCGCTGTGCCGCCGGCTTGCGGAGGTCGCCGCGGCGGACCGCGCCTCGCCGCTGTTCGGCACCGACCCGGCGCAGGCTCGCCTGGCGGACGGCCGCCTGCATGCCGGTGGCAGATCGGAGCCGGTGGGCGCGCTGCTCGCCCGTGCGATGCCCGACGGGCTCAGCGTCACCGGCGAGGTGCAGCGCGGTCCGGAATACCAGACTTATTCGCAGCACGCCTACGGCGCGCATTTCGCCGAGGTCGGCGTCGACATGGACACCGGCGAAATCCGGCTGCGGCGCATGCTGGGCGTATTCGCCGCGGGCCGCATCCTGAACCCAAAGACGGCGCGCTCGCAGATGATCGGCGGCATGATCTGGGGCGTCGGCGCGGCGCTGATGGAAGAGACCATGGTGGACCCGCGCTACGGCGCCTTCGTCAATCGCGACCTGGCCGGCTACCACGTGCCCGCGCATGCGGACATCCCGGCGATCGAGGCGGTCTTCCTCGACGAATACGACGACAAGGCCAATCCGCTCGGCGCCAAGGGCGTCGGCGAGCTGGGCATCTGCGGGGCCGGGGCCTCGCTGGCCAACGCCGTGTTCAACGCCACCGGCATCCGGCTGCGCAGCTATCCGCTGACGCTGGACAAGGTGCTGGACGGCATGCAGGCTTGATGGGACGAAGGACAGGCATCGGCATCGGCATCGGCGACGTTAGAATGCAAGGCGCGCAGTGAGCGCCGACGCGGTGAGCGCAAGATCAAGCCGCAAGCCAGCCGAACGCCGAGCGACCGTCATGCCCGTCCACGCCATCGATGCCCGCAATGCATGGGTGCCGCCCCCGGATTCTCCGCAGGCGCGCGCCCTCGCCCATGTCGCCGCACGCAGCCTCGGCGAGCCGATCGACCCGACGCTGCGCGTCACGCTCAATTTCCATCCGGACCGCCTGCATCGCGGCCTGCCCTTCCTGCACGCGCTCGCGCGCGACGGCGTCTATCGCTCGCAGTTCGAGACCGGCACCAGCAATGGCGGACTGACCGCGCACCCCGGCGGCGACCGCTGGCAGTGGGAGAGCCGGCTGTTCGGCGGCGCCTACGATGACGCCGCGCCGGCCGAGCGCCCGAAGTACGGCGCGCTCAATTTCCGCCGCCGAGCCACCGGCGGCTCGCCGCGCTTCGGCTCGGCGCATCTGCGGCTGACCGGCGCGGTGCTGGGCCGCACCACCTTCTGCTATCCCGACAGCGTCTACGAGCCCACCGCGTTCGGTGTGGCCGAGCGCATGGGCCTGATGGCGCTGGCAGCCACGGCGCAGCCCGACCCGCTCGACGACTATATCGAGGCGCAGGTGCACGGACCGGTCGATCTGGCGCGCGATATCGAGGCGCTTGTGCTCGATCCCTGCTATCGCGGTACCGAGATCGAGGCGATGGCCCGCGCGCTGCCTTGCGCGCTGGAATGGCATGCGGGCTTCCGGCTGTCGGTCGACGAACTGCGCCGCCACCCCGGCTATCGCGGCCCGCGCTACGTCGAACTGGGCTGCGCGCTGGCACGCGGCGGCTGGCTGACGCCCGCGCTGATCGGCGAGGCGGCCCGCGGCGGACAGCATGACTCGCAGGAGTTGAAGAAGGTATGGCACTACCTCGCCCGCTTCGGCGAGCGGCGCCGCGAGCCGGCGGCGGACTAGCGGCGCGACGCGAGCCGGCGCAGATCATCCCAGACCGGTACGGCCGCCAGCGCGCCAAGCAGCGCCGCGAACAGCACCGTCATGCCAAAACCGACCTGCTTGAAACCCAGCGCACCGGCGGCGCCGCCGACGAAGAACAGGCCAACCAGCGTGGCCAGCATGACAAGCTTGCGCCGATCGGCGACGACGCGCGCCGCGCCCTCGCCTTCGGTCAGGTTCCAGTAGAACAGCTTGCCGAGTTCGATTCCGATATCGGTGACCATGCCGGTCACGTGCGTGGTACGGATCTCGGCGCGCGACAGCTTGGTGATCAACGCGTTCTGCAGACCCATGATGAAACACAACACCGCGACGGTGGCGGGCACGAACAGCCATTCGCGACGTTCGAGATTGCCGCCCAGCAGACCGAAGCACAGCAGCAGGGCGGCTTCGACCATCAGCGGCAGCGCGTACTGGCTGTGCAGCCGCACCCGCCGCGCCCAATTGACCAGCATCGCCGACAGTGCGGCGCCCGCCACGAAGCAGATCAACGCGCCCAATCCGGCCAGCATCAGCGCGGCATGGCCGACGGCGAGGTCGTCGGCCATCGCGGACACGATGCCGGTCATGTGCGAGGTGTACTGGTGTACCGCGAGAAAGCCGCCGGCATTGATGGCCCCGGCGACGAAGGCCAGGTAGCGGGCCAGTTGCCAGTTGGCCAGGGTACTCCTGTCCTTTCCGGTCAGATTGCGCAGGTACGTGATCGGCATGGTGCGGGCGCTCGGCGGAGGGGCACCGCCGCACAGGGCAGCGGCCGCAGGTACTCTACCATGGCGTCCCGCCGCGGCGGCGGCCGGATCCGCGCCTAGGACTGGCCCGAGCGCTCGCCGGGATGCTCGGCCGGCTGCCGTTCGACAAAGCGCCCGGTCTTGACCTGCACCGTCCGTTCGGCCGGCTGCTGCCCGCGCAGCGAGCCGTAGCGATGCGCATACAGCCAGGTGAATTCCGCCCCGAGCAGGAAGATCTGCGCGGAGTAATAGACCCACACCAGCAGCACCACCAGCGAACCCGCGGCGCCGTAGCCCGATGCCACGCCCGTCTTGCCGATATACAGGCCGATCAGGAACTTGCCGAACGTAAACAGCAGCGCGGTCACCAGCGCGCCCAGCCAGACGTCGGGCCAGCGCACGCGGGCTCGCGGCATGATCTTGTAGATCATCGCGAAGCCCGTGGTGATCACCGCCAGGCTGAAGACGAAGTCGACGGCATGGGCCAGCGCCTCCTCTTCCCCGAACAGCGGCGCCCATCCGCGCGACAGCGCAGCCAGCGCGGCGCTCGCCAGCAGTGACACGATCAGCAGGAAGCCGATGCCGAGGATCATGCCGAACGACAGCACGCGCGCGCGCAGCAGGCCCCACAACCCCGAGGTTTTCTGCCGTTCCGGCACGCGCCAGATGCGGTCGAGCGCGCTCTGCAGTTCGGCGAACACGGTGGTCGCGCCGATCAGCAACGTGACCAGCCCGGCCAGCGCCGTCAGCGTGCTGGTGGCCGGTTCGCTGACCGCCGCCAGCATGTCCTCGATGGCCTTCGCGCCCTCGGTGCCGAAAAAGCCCTGCAGCTCGGCGACGATGGCCCCGCGTGCGGCGTCGGCGCCGAACACCACGCCCGCCACCGAAATGACGATCAGCAGCAGCGGCGCCACCGAGAACACCGTGTAGTAGGCGATCGCCGCGCCCATGCTGGGCGCGTAATCGTCGATCCAGGCGGTGACCGTGTCCTTCAGCAGTCCGTAGAGATTACGGACCGCACCCACCGCACGGCGCGGCATGGCGGCCTCGCGCTCAGCTGGCGGACTGGCCGCCGGCCCGATCGCCGGCGAACTTCGCGGCGAACAGCCGTTCGGTCAGTTCGCGCTCGGGCAGATGCACCAGGTCCTTGTCGACCTCCTCGGTCACCACGTTGGCGACCTGCGCGGGCAGGTGCTTGCGCAGCAGGCCGAGGAAGCGCGGCGCCGCGGCGATGCGCAACTCGTCATAGCGCTGCTTCTGCAGTGCATCGGCCAGATGCTCGGCAACGCGCCGGGCAAAGCCCTCGGCCTCGAGATGCAGTTCGTCCTCGCCGGCCGACGACGTGACGCTCGATGGCGCACGCTGGCGGCCCGTGCCGCCGCCCACGGCCGGCCCCGCGCCGGGGCCCGCTCCGGCGCCTGCGCGGCGTCCGTAGGCGTCGCGACGCAGGTCGGCGGCATCGGCATGCGCGCCGGCGTCGGTCAGTTCATCGATGCAGGCCAGTTCCTGGCCGGGCTTGTGCCCTTCGAGAATACGGGCGATGGCCTCGTCGGCCACCAGGACCCAGGTGGTTTTCATCGGGTGCTCCTCTGCTTGCTCAGCGGTTGATGCCCGACGTACCGGCGCCGAACCGTCCACGGCACCCATCGCGCCGTGGACCTGCGCCGGTGCGCCGCGGCAATCCATTGCTATTGGCTGGTCGCGTCCTCGTCCCCGTGTTCGTCGCCGGCGACGGCGATCTTCACGGGGCCCTGCTGGCCCTTGTCTCCCTTGTTGTCGTTCTGGCCGTCCTGGTCGTCCTGGTCGCCCTGATCCTGCTGGAGGACCTTGCGCTCCTCGACGTTCTCCGCGCCGCCGGCCGTCATGCCATCGCCCAGCGTGTTGCCGCTGCCGGACACGCCGCCCGAGGCGCCGCCCGACCCGCCGCCCGCGGCGCGCTCCTCGGCCTGCACGGTCTCATCGGTATTCGCGGCCTCGGGATCGGGACGCTGCGCCGGATCGGTGGCGGGATTCTGCCCGGCGTTCTGTCCACCCCCCGCCGCTGCCGCCCTTTCCGCCCTGCCCACCTTGCGGTTGCTGTGCCATGGTGCCCTCCATTCATCACGATGCCTGCGGGCAAGCTGCAAGAAGCCTGCCATTGGCGGCGGCGCATGCGCAGCAGGGGCCGCAATCCGCGTCAGCGCGCGCCTGCGGCCGGAGGAAGGCTTGTGCCGCCGGCATCGGCTCGCGACCGGGCCCCGGGTCCGTGAGTAACAAATACCCGGGCGGTAAGGTTCTTCACGCGGTCCTTGTCGAGGCTTCGGCGGCCTGTGGGCCGTACTTTCCGCCGAACCAGCGGTGCACCGCGACATAGAACAGCGGCACCCAGAAGATCGCCAGCACCGTCGCCGTGATCATGCCGCCGATCACGCCGGTGCCGATCGCATGCTGGCTGCCCGAGCCCGCGCCGACCGACGTGGCCAGCGGCACCACGCCGAGCACGAAGGCCAGCGATGTCATCACGATGGGCCGCAGCCGCATCCGGCTCGCCTCGATCGCGGCCTCGACGATGCCCTTGCCCTGGTCGTGCAGCGCCTTGGCGAACTCGACGATCAGGATGGCGTTCTTGGCCGACAGCCCCATCGTCGTCAGCAGGCCGACCTGGAAGAACACATCGTTGGGCAGGCCGCGCAGCAGCGTCGCCGCCAGCGCGCCGACGATGCCGAGCGGCACGATCAGCATCACCGAGAACGGGATCGTCCAGCTCTCGTACAGCGCGGCCAGGCACAGGAATACGACCAGCAGCGACAGCGCGTACAGCGCCGGGGCCTGCGCGCCCGACAGCCGCTCCTCGTACGACAGCCCGCTCCAGGAGTAGCCCACGCCGGCCGGCATCTGCGCCATGATCGCCTCCACCGCGGCCATCGCTTCGCCGGAGCTGTGGCCGGGCGCCGGCTCGCCCAGGATCTGGATCGCCGCCACGCCGTTGTAGCGCTGCAGCTTGGGCGAGCCGTAGCCCCAGCTGCCGCTGGCAAACGCGGTGAACGGCACCATGGCGCCGCGCTCGTTGCGCACGAACCATTTGGCCAGATCGTCGGGGTTCATCCGCGCGTCGGGCCTGCCCTGCAGATAGACCCGCTTGACGCGGCCCTGGTCGATGAAGTCGTTGACATAGCTGGAGCCCCAGGCGATCGACACCGTGCTGTTGATCTCGGCCAGCGACACGCCGAGCGCGCGCGCCTTCTCGTCGTCGATCTCCAGCCGGTATTGCGGCTCGTCGTTCAGGCCGTTCATCCGCACCCGCTGCAGCTCCGGACGCTGGGCGGCGAGCTGCAGGAAGCGGTCGCGCGCCTGCATCAGCACCGCTCTGCCGACGCCGGCCCGGTCCTGCAGATAGACGTCGAAGCCGGTCGCATTGCCCAGCTCCATCACGGCCGGCGGCACGAAGGCGAAGGCCATCGCATCGCGCATGCCGCTGAACCGCGCCTGCGCCCGCCGCGCAAGATCGAACACGCTGGTCGCCTCGCCGAGGCGTTCGTGCCACGGCTTGAGCAGCACGAACGCAAAGCCCGAGCTCTGGCCGCGGCCGGCGAAGTTGAAGCCGTTGACGGTGAACAGCGACTGCACCACGCCACCCTCCTCCTGCAGCAGGTATTCGCGCAGCCGGTCCAGTACCTGTTGCGTGCGCTGCGCCGACGCGCCGGGCGGCGTCTGCACCTGCGCGAACAGCACGCCCTGGTCCTCGTCCGGCAGGAACGATGTCGGGATCCGCGTGAACATCCACGCCGCCAGCGCGAGGATCAGCAGGTAGACGGCGAAGTAGCGGCCGCGGCGTTTGAGCACCGCCACCACGCCGCGTTCGTAACCGCGCGTGGCCGCGTCGAAGCCGCGATTGAACCAGCCCAGCGGGCCGCGTTTCGGCGCGCCATGCCCGTTCCCGCCTCCATGCCCATGCCCGTGCTGCGGCAGCGGACGCAGCATGGTCGCGCACAGCGCCGGCGTCAGCACCAGCGCGACCAGCACCGACAGCACCATCGCCGACACGATGGTGATCGAGAACTGCCGGTAGATGACGCCGGTGGAGCCGCCGAAGAACGCCATCGGCAGGAACACCGCGGACAGCACCAGCGCGATGCCGATCAGCGCGCCCTGGATCTGCCCCATCGATCGGCGCGCGGCTTCCTTCGGCGACAGCCCTTCCTCGGCCATCAGCCGCTCGACGTTCTCGACCACCACGATGGCGTCGTCGACCAGCAGCCCGATCGCCAGCACCATGCCGAACATCGTCAGCGTATTGATCGAATAGCCGAACGCCGCCAGCACGCCGAAGGTGCCCAGCAGCACCACCGGCACCGCAATGGTGGGAATCAGCGTGGCACGCACGTTCTGCAGGAACAGATACATCACCAGGAACACCAGCACCACGGCCTCGAGCAGCGTGCGCACCACGCCCTCGATCGAGGCCGAGATCACCGGCGTGGTGTCGTACGGATAGACCACCTGCATGCTCGGCGGGAAGAACGGCTCGAGCTCGCCCAGCGTCGCGCGGATCGCCTTGGCGGTATCGAGCGCGTTGGCGCCGCTGGCGAGGCGGATCGCGATGCCGGAGGCCGGGCGGCCGTTGTACTGCGCATTGATGTTGTAGTCCTGGCCGCCGAGGCCGACTTCCGCCACGTCCTTGAGCCGGACCTGCGAGCCGTCGCCGTTGACCTTGAGCAGGATCTCGCGGAACTGCTCGGGCGTCTGCAGCCGCGTCTTGCCGACCACGGTCGCGTTCAGCTGCTGGCCGGCGACCGACGGCAGTCCGCCCAGCTGTCCCGACGCGACCTGCACGTTCTGCGCCTGGATCGCGGTCCTGACGTCCGACGGCGTCAGCTGGTAGGCGGTGAGCCTGGCCGGATCGAGCCAGATCCGCATCGCGTACTGCGCGCCGAATACCTGGAAGTCGCCCACGCCCGGCGTGCGCGACAGCGGGTCCTGGATGTTCGAGACGATGTAGTTGGCGAGGTCCTCGCGCGTCATGCTGCCGTCGCTGGATACCACGCCGACGATCATCAGGAAATTGCGCACCGACTTGGTTACGCGGATGCCCTGCTGCTGCACCTCCTGCGGCAGCAGCGGCGTGGCCAGCTGCAGCTTGTTCTGGACCTGCACTTGGGCGATGTCCGGGTTGGTGCCCTGCTCGAAGGTGACGGTGATGGTCATGTTGCCGTCGCCGTTGCTCTCGGACGAGATGTAGCGCAGGCGGTCCAGTCCATTGAGCTGCTGCTCGATGACCTGCACCACGGTGTCCTGCACGGTCTGCGCCGACGCGCCCGGGTAATTGACCTGGATCGCGATGGTCGGCGGCGCGATGGCCGGATACTGGCTCACGGGCAGCGCGCCGATCGACAGCGCGCCCGCCAGCATGATCACCAGCGCGATGACCCACGCGAAGATGGGGCGTTCGATAAAGAAGCGGGACATCGAGGCGCTCCGTTCAACGCTGCGAGACGGCGGCGCTGGCCGCGGTGGGCGCATTCGCTGCGTCAGGCGCGTTGGCCGTGTTGGCCGTGTTGGCTGCATTGGCCGGCACCGCCGCCGTCAGCGGCAACGGCCGCACCTTCATGCCCGGCCGCACGAATTGCACTCCGTCCACGATCA
Source organism: Cupriavidus sp. H18C1 (assembly GCF_049311595.1). NCBI lineage: Bacteria > Pseudomonadati > Pseudomonadota > Betaproteobacteria > Burkholderiales > Burkholderiaceae > Cupriavidus > Cupriavidus sp. H18C1. Next base: position 971,945 of record NZ_CP186009.1, on the reverse strand, counting down.
GCCGTTCGCCCGGCTGCAGGCCGCCGCTGACCAGCCAGTTGTCGCCGATCACGCGTTCGGCCTCGATCCGGCGCAGCTCGACCTCGTCGTTCTGATTGACGAGCAGCGCGGTGGCCTGCCCCTTCGCGTCGCGCGTGACGCCGCGCTGCGGCGCCAGCATGGCGGCGGGCCGCACGCCCTGCTGCATCCGCGCCCGCACGAACATGCCGGGCAGCAGTTCATGCCGCGGATTGGGGAACACCGCGCGCAGGGTCACCGAGCCGGTGCCGGTGTCCACTCCCACCTCGGTGAACTCGAGCCGGCCCGGTTCGGCGTACTCGCTGCCGTCCTCGAGAATCAAGCGCACGCGCGCGGCGTTTTCGCCGGCTGCTTCCAGGCGACCGGCCGCGAGATCGCGCCGCAGCCCGAGCAGCGCGGACGACGGCTGCGTGACATCGACATAGATTGGATCGAGCTGCTGCACGGTGGCCAGCGCGTTGGCCTGGCCGTTGGTCGCGAGCGCGCCCTCGCTGGCGAAGGAGCGGCCGATGCGCCCGGAGATCGGCGCGAGCACCCGGGTGTAGCGCAGATCGATCGCAGCGCGGTCCACTGCCGCCTGCGCCGTCAGCCAGGCCGCCCGCGCCTGCTCGTATTCCTGCTGGCTCACCGCCCGATCGCGCGCCAGCCGCTCGTAGCGCTGCGCGGTCTGCCGGGTCGACTCCAATGTCGCCGACGCGCTGGCGTGCGCGGCCTGATAAATGGAGGGGTCGATCTGGTAGAGCTGCTGGCCCTGCCGGACCTCGCTGCCCTCCTTGAACAGCCGCTTCAGAATGATGCCGTCGACCTGCGGCCGAACCTCGGCGACGCGGTAGGCCACGGTACGGCCGGGCAGTTCGGTGCTGAGCGCCACCGGCTGGTGCCGCAGCGTGACATAGGCGACCTCGGGGGTCCGGGCGGCGGCGGGGGCCTGCTCCTTGCCGCAGGCGGCCAGGGTCAATGCCGCCAGCAGCGGTGGCAGCAGCAGCGGCGCGGTGGCTGGCAGCCTCGAAGAAGACGAAGCGGATGAAGAAGGCGAACGAGATGCGGCGAAGGCGGGATCGGCAGGCATGGCGGCAATCGGAGAACATCGGGCGGCACCGATGCTATCCGTCGCTGCCGGTCAAGCCGCTGGCGCCAGGCTGACGGTTTTGTCATGTATCGCCCGGCACGGCTCAGGCGCCTTTTCCGCGCTGCCACAGGACGGCGACCGCCATGCGTACGACCGGCGTCCTACGCCTCCCGCCGCAGATAGCGCGGCACGAAGCGGCGGATGGTGCCGTCCGGGAAGCGCACATCGACGCGTTCGCGCGTGGTTGCCACCACGGTGCCGATGCCATGGCGGCGGGCGCGCACCTTGTCCCCTTCGGCGAAACGCGGCGCGCTCGCGCCGGCTTTCGATTCGGGCAGCGGCTCGACCGGATGGCGCGCGGCCTCGGCCGCCCGCACGCAGCTGTCGCAGGTGCCGCAGCGCTCCGGGCCGCCTTCCTCGCCGTAGTACTCGAGCAGCATCGCCCAGCGGCAGCGGCCGCTGCGCGCGTAGTGCAGCATGGCCTCGAGCGTGGCGCGGTCCTTGTCGCTGCGTTCGGCGTACTGCGCCGCGATGGTCCGCACCGCCTGGGCGTCGTTCTTGCCCGGCTGCCGGCTGTAACTGCCGTCCTTGTGGCGGCGCGCGATCTCGGCCTCGGACAGCATCGTCAGCGCGACCTGCAGCTTCCGCCGAGCGACGTTCGGCAGCTGTTCATGCAGCGCGTCGAGCGACAGCGGCGCGGCGGCATCGCGGCGGCCGCCCATCGCCGCGACGATCTGTTCGAGCGTATCGGCGCCGGGATAGCGGTTGGCCAGGAAGAACTGCTGGACCCGCTTGTCGCGCTCGTCGTGCAGCAGCGTGCAGCGGGCCGGCTCGCCATCGCGACCGGCACGGCCGGTCTCCTGGTAATAGGCATCGAGGCTGCCGGGCAGCTGGGCATGGACGATGAAGCGGACATCGGGCTTGTCGATGCCCATGCCAAAGGCGTTGGTGGCGACCATCACGCGGCAATCGCCGGCCATGAAGGCGGCCTGGCTGTCGCGGCGCTGCGCGGCGGTGCAGCGGCCGTGATAGAGGGCAACGTCCTGCCCGGCCTGCTTGAGCCCGGCATGCAGCCGCTCGGCCTCGCGCACCGTGGCCGTATAGACGATGCCCGCGCCTGGCTCGCGCGCGACCAGGCTGCGCACCTGCGCCAGCCGCTCGTCGTCGCCGGCGACATGCTGGACCGCATAGATCAGATTGGGCCGGTACAGGCCAGCCTTGACCACGCACAGCGACTGCAGGTCCAGCTGCGCGGCGATATCGTGGATCAGCGCGTCGGTGGCGGTCGCGGTCAGCGCCAGCACGGGCGGGCGTCCGAGCGCGCGCACCGCATCGGGAATGCCGAGATACGCGGGACGGAAATCATGGCCCCACTGCGAGATGCAGTGCGCCTCGTCGACGACCAGCAAGGCGACGCGATTGCGCTGGATGGACGCGATGACTTCGGGGTCCTGCAGCTGCTCCGGCGTGGTCAGCACGATCCGCTCGTCGCGGCGCGCCAGGCTGTCCAGCGCGGCATCGGCCGCGGCATCGCCGACCGCGCTGTTGACCACCGCCGGGTCCAGCGCGAGTCCTTCCAGCTTCTCGGCCTGGTCCTGCATCAGCGAAATCAGCGGCGAGACCACCACCGTCAGGCCGTCCAGGCACATCGCCGGCACCTGGTAGCACAGCGACTTGCCGCTGCCGGTGGGCATCACCGCCAGCGTGTCGTGGCCCTGGAGCACGCTGTCGATGACTTCGGCCTGGCCGGGGCGCAGCCGCTGGATGTCGAAGCGCTCGCGCAGCAGGCGCCGGATGGAATCGGGCAGCGTGGTCGTCATGTCGGAGCGGCGGCTGCAATTTCCGTGCCGCGCCCTCCCTGCCGCGCGCGTTCCACGATGCGGCCGCGGCGGTCCGTCTTTGAGAAAAATTGACACCCCCCAAACGGACGGACTTACGCTGGGTCGTCCCTGGACATGCCCCGCACGCCGCCTCCCGCCGCCGCGCCGCAAGCCCTTCCGGGCACCGCCGTACCCCCCATACCCATAACGACAAGACTCTCCGAGACAGCCCCACCGTGCCTTCCTCCCGCCTGAACCCCTCGCTGCTCAGCGAGCTGCGTCCTGCCCTGCCGATCCTGATCGGCGCCTCCGTGATGCTGAGCCTGGCCATGGGCCTGCGCCAGAGCCTGGGCATCTTCATGCCGCCGCTGACGCGCGATATCGGCATCTCGGTATCGGACTTCACCGTCGCGATTGCGGTGCAGAACCTCGCGTGGGGACTGCTGCAGCCGGTCGCCGGCGCGTGGGCGGTTCGGGTCGGCTTTCGCCCGTTGATGATGAGCGGCGCCGCGCTGTATGTGCTGGGGCTGGCCCTGCTTGCCGGGGCGGAGGGGATGATCGGCGTCACGCTGGGCGCCGGCGTCGCGATCGGTGCCTCGATGGCCTGCACCGGCAGCGCGATCGCGATGGCGGTCGCCGCCCGTCCGATCTCGCCGACGCTGCGCAGCACGGTGCTCGGCATCGTGTCGGCCGCCGGGTCGCTGGGCGCGCTGATCGCCGCGCCGATCGGCCAGGTCGTCGCTCAGGGCTACGGCTGGCGCGTCGGCATGGTGGCCTTCGTCGTGCTGGCGCTGGCGATGCTGCCTGCCGCGTGGTTCGCTGGGCGGGTCGACCGCCTGCCCGCGCCGGTGTCGACGACCGGGATCGAGCAGAACGCACGCCAGGCGCTGGGCACCGCGCTGCGCCACGCGCCCTTCCTGGTGATGGCGCTGGCGTATTTCGTCTGCGGCATGCAGCTGGTCTTCCTGACCACGCATCTGCCGTCCTATCTCGACGTCTGCGGCATGGACGCGATGCTCAGCGCGCAGGCGCTCGGCGTGATCGGCGGCTTCAACGTGCTGGGCAGCCTGTTCTTCGGCTGGGCCGGCGGCCGCGTCAACAAGCTGCTGCTGCTCGGCGGCATCTACACGGTGCGCTCGCTGGCGCTGACCTGGTACTTCTCGTCGGCACCGACGCCCGAGAGCACGCTGGTGTTCGCCGCGGTGATGGGCTTCCTGTGGCTGGGCGTGGCGCCGCTGGTGGCAGGCTGGATCGCGGAGACCTTCGGCCTGCGCTGGCAGGCCATGCTGGGCGGCGTGGCCTTCTTCAGCCACCAGATTGGCAGCTTCGTCGGCGCCTTCGGCGGCGGACTGCTGTTCGACGCGCTCGGCTCGTACACGCTTGCCTGGCAGGTCGGCGTATCGCTGGGGCTGGCCGCCGGCCTCGCGCAGATCGCGTTCGCCGTGGCGACGCGGCCGCGGCCGCCGCGGGTAGCGACGGCCTAGGCCGCGCCACCGCGCGAGGGTTGTTCACGGCGACCGCGACACGGCATCCGCGCCGGCGTGCACCGCGTCCTTATTGCGCCGGTCGGATGTTCTGATTGCCGCGGAACAGATTGTCCGGATCGTATTCGCGCTTGATCTGCGCCAGCCGCGCATAGTTGCTGCCATAGGCCGCATCGACCCGCGTGATCTCGTCCTGCGTGAGGAAGTTCACGTAGACGCTGCCCAGCGCGAACGGCGTCAGCGCATCGAACAGGCCGCGCGTCCACTGGATGCAACGCTGGTCGTCGGCGGGCTGCTGCCAGCGGCCGTGGATGTTCATCACGAAGTTGGCGTCGCGATGCGCATAGGCGGTGGCGTCCACCGGCACGCGGCCAACATGTCCACCGAGCGCGCCGATGAAGATCTCGCATTCCGGCGACGGCAGCGTCGCCAGGCCATCGTTCAGCACCGCCAGCATGCCGTCGTCGAGCCGCGCGAAATTGTGCGATTTCCAGTAGTTGCGAGCCCCCGGCGTCAGCAGCGGATCGAAGGCCTTCTGCCACGCGGTATAGGGCATCGCGCCCAGATGCTCGCCATAGGGCTGGCCGAATTCGCGCAGCGGGGCGACCGCGTCCGCACCATCGGCCGACGGGCCGATATAGCAGCTGGCCAGCACCATCACCGGTTTGCCGTGCACCTCGGCCGGCAGGAAAGGCAGCGGCGGCGCCAGTCGGAACACCGCCCATACCGTCAGCTCGTCCGGCGCGGCCTCGATGAAGTCGCGATAGCGCGGGAACACCTGCGCCGCCTGTTCGAACGGGTACACCACCAGGCCACCGTAGATTTCGGGGCCGACCGGATGCACCTCGAATTCGAACTGCGTGACCACGCCGAAATTGCCGCCGCCGCCGCGGATGGCCCAGAACAGGTCGGGGTCGTTGTCGGCATCGACGCGGCGGAACTTGCCATCCGCCGTGACGATGTGCGCGCCCAGCAGATTGTCTACCGTGGTGCCGTACTTTCGGCTGATCCAGCCGAAGCCGCCGCCCAGCGTCAGGCCCGCGACGCCGGTGGTCGAGTTGATGCCAAGGGGCGTCGCCAGCCCGAATGCCTGCGCCTCATGATCGAAATCGGCGAGCGTCGCGCCCGGATCGACCCAGGCTACCCGCGCCTGCGGATCGACGACCACGGACCGCATGGTCGACATGTCGAGCACCAGACCTTCGTCGCAGACCGCCGTGCCGGCGATGTTGTGGCCGCCGCCTCGCACCACGGCGCGCATGCCGTTCTGCCTGGCAAAGCGGATCGCGCTGATGACATCAGCGGCGCCGGCGCAGCGGGCGATCGCGCCCGGCCGGCAATCCACCGTGGCATTCCACACCGTTCTCGCTTCCTCATAGCCGGGATCGTCCGCCTGCAACACCGCTCCCCCGCATACCCGACTTCCATTGGTCGATGGTTTCCCCTGGTCACACTTGTCATGGCGCACCTCGTCTTGCTTTTGACGCAGCGCCCTCGACAGGCTGTCCAGCCTGGGGCCGCGCGGTGGCGGGGTGATGGCCATCACGTGGTGTGCGTGCCCGGATCGATCGGGTCTGGGACCTGGGAGGATGAGGGTGGAAGGCGGGATCGGCGGAGGGCGCTGGTGCGGAACATTTAAGGCGGGGGGTTGGCAAATGTAAAGCCGGGCTGATTGCGTGCCATTCCGCGCGCCATTCTCGCCATTCCATGGGAAGGCAAGCGGAATTTGCAGGTGCCGACCTCGTGCGGGATAATCGCGGCGTCGAAAAAGACAGCGGCGGTATCGGTTAGTCCGCCCGCCCCGAATCAGGGGTTCTGTCGGCACCTGCCGACCCGCGACCTTCGCCCGCAGATCCGGTGGGCAGGGCCGCGTGCGTCCACGTCGACACGTCGACTTGCTGTCCATCCCCGGTCTCGGCGCGAAGCCTTTTCGTTCGACGCTGTGCCGGCTGCCCCATCGGCATGCCGTGCAGCCTTTTCAGCGAGGCCATCATGAAACAAAGCATCTCCATCGTTACCCTTCCCGTCGCCGATCTCGATCGCGCCAAGGCCTTCTATTGCGGTGGGCTGGGCTGGTCGCCGGTATTCGACAACGGTGATATCGCGTTCTTCCAGTTCAACGGCTTCATCGTCGGGCTGTGGAACAAGACCTCCTTCGAAGCCGAGATCCATGGCCCGTCGAGCCCGGGCGCACGCGGCTCGGCGCTCGGCCATAACGTCGAATCGCCCGAGGAAGTGGACCGCCTGATGGCGCAGGCCGTGGCCAGCGGCGCCGAACTGGTGTCGGCGGCGCGGGCGTTGCCGTGGGGCGGCTATTCGGGCTATTTCGCCGATCCGGACGGGCACCTGTGGGAGGTAGCCCATAACCCGGCCTGGCCGATCTCGCCCGAGGGCTACGTCACCTTCTCGAGCTAAAGCTGCCGCCGTGGCGTCGGTGTCGGAATCGGCTGACAGCCGATGCGGCCCGACGCCGGTGCCCTGCGGTATCCGCCCCGGCCTATGCTGGCGGCGTTTGGCCCGCATCAGGCCGACACGCAACCGGGAGAGGCGATGGACTGGATCGACATGCTGCAATGGCCCGCGATGGCCATCACCGTCGCGGCCACCTGGCTGATCGGTTCACGCATCGCCACGCGCCGCAAGGTCGGCTTCTGGGTCTTCCTGCTCAGCAATTTGCTGTGGGTCGTCTGGGGCCTGCACACCAGCGCCTATGCGCTGGTGGTGCTGCAATTCGCGCTGGCCGCGCTGAATTTGCGGGGGATGCGCAAGGCGAAGCAGGTGGAAGAGAACGGGGCAACGCAGGCAGGACCGGCAGGAAGTGCGGAGGCGCAGTAATCGCCGTTCAACCCAAAGTGAAATGCCCCGGCAGCGGATCCGCGTAGTTCGGGTCTGCCAACAACGTGCCACAGGCCGCCATGTCGGCGAACGATGACACCTGGGTGCGGACCGTCTCCTTCCACTTCGCCAGCGCCTCGGAATGAAGCGCCAATGCACGATGGCATTTGTGCTTGCGTGACGGATAACGAAATCCGATCGGTGACCCGTCTTTCCAACCCCGCAGCAGCTCGCTCAGTCGGACACCAAACCATTGGCACCATGCGTGGTGTCCGTTGATCTGGTCGTAAATACCCAGCTTGCTCAGCACGGTCCCCGTCAGATCGAGAATCCGTATTTCCGCCTGCAACGTAAAGGTCGCCACCAGACCGTCGCGCAATACCCCCTGAGGAATGTAGAAGGTGCCCGGTTGGGTCATGTCGTTCAGACAGAACTGCGACTCCCACAGCGCCGTGGTCAGATCTTCGGCGGCATACATCCAATAGAAGGGATAGTGCCCATCCGGGCTTCGCAGCACGTCCGGCGGGCCGAATCGATATGTACGTTGGACATAGGCAGGAACGACTGCGCCCGGGTGACGGATGGCGCGATAAACGCGCGTGCCGATGGGCAAGCAGGCTGGATCCTCTCCCAACGCCTGTCGCAGCCGTTCTTCGGAAGGCAGGGTTTCGAGTATGGCGGGCGGGGCAGTCTCGGTCGTGGTCGGGATCAGCATCAGCCAATAAGGTTGGAACCGCGCGATGTCCTCGCAGCCAACTCCTCCGCCACACTCGCCTGACGTTGCAGAGCCGGCTGCGACAAATGCTGCTGCTGCACGAGCGTCAAGTCGCTGCGTGTTTCGAAGGGCTTGCCAGCGAGCAATTCGGCAGGGGTCAGGTCATCGAAGGCATCGACCGGCGTTACCCAGAACGCATGGGTTTCGCTGCCCGGCAAACCCTTCATCTGGCGAAGTATCGGCGCCAGCAATTCGATCACCGGTGCAGAAAATTGCCAGGCCGGAAACACCCGCCCGTTCGCCTTGCCGCGCGGCGTAACGCAATAGAAGCGACCGTCCTCGACCGCGCGATAGAGAGTCGCCTGGGACATCGCCACCAAGCCATGGCCGATCACCTCCGACGGTTTCAGATTCGAGATCGACAGCTTGTTCGCCGCCGGCCCTGGTGACACCCCGCTGCCGAGCGCCGCGGTCAAGCATTGGCGCACGATTGCCATCACGCGAGCACGATCGGCAGAATCGATAGCCTGAATCAGTCGCTCGTCGATGTCATGTACCAATTTCTCAATTAGCTGTGGGGCGCGGAGATTTTGGCGCCGATCTGCATTCGGCACGATTCGGTGAGTCATATCCACTCCTGAAGGGCGACCTGGTCGTTCTGACAATCTACTGGCTCTTCTCATTTTTCGCAAACTTCTCATCGGGCCGACGAAGGCAATCTGCGGCCGGATCGTTTCGCAGGCTGGCCCACACGCGCCGCCTTCCACTACACTTTCGGGTTCCTTGTCCGCGCCGGGATCGCTCCGCGCGGTTCCGCACGGCTCGCCGGCCGGACCATAAGACTAGAAGCCGTGTCCTCTCCCGCTTCCCAAGACCGTTCCACCCTGCTTGCCGTGCTCGCGCTGATGGGATCGATGGCCTCGCTGTGCATCGGCACGTCGTTTGCCAAGAGCCTGTTCGATGCGGTCGGCGCGCAGGGCACCACTGCGCTGCGGGTCGGCTTTTCCGCGCTGATCCTGCTGATTGCATGGCGGCCGTGGCGGTGGCCGCTTAAAGGGAGCGATGCGCGCGCGATCGCGCTGTATGGCGCGGCGCTTGGCGCGACCAACCTGATGTTCTACATGTCGCTGCGGACGGTGCCGCTCGGGCTGGCGATTGCGATCGAATTCACGGGCCCGCTGGCCGTGGCGATCGCCTCGTCGCGGCGCGCGATCGATTTCGTGTGGATCGCCTTCGCGGTGGTGGGATTGCTGTTGCTGCTGCCGCTGCGGGAACACGCGGACAATCTCGATCCGGTTGGCATTGGCTACGCGCTCGCGGCCGGGGTCGGCTGGGCGCTCTACATCATCTTCGGGCAACGCGCGGGCAATGCGCACGGCGGCCAGGCGACCTCGCTTGGCCTGCTGATGGCATCGCTCGTGGTGTTTCCGTTCGGCGTGGCGCACGCGGGCACGGCGCTGTTCAGCCCGGCGCTGCTGCTGGCCGGGCTGGCGGTGGGCGTGCTGTCCAGCGCGATTCCCTATTCGCTGGAGATGGTCGCGCTCAAGCGGCTGCCGCGGCGGACCTTCGGCATCCTGCTCAGCATGGAGCCGGCGATGGGGGCGTTGGCGGGGCTGGTGATGCTGCACGAGCAGCTGAGCGCCACGCAGTGGCTCGCGATCGGCTGCATCATCGTCGCGTCGATCGGCTGCACCGCGACCGCCGGTGCGCGCCGCCCGGCCAAGGCGGACGCGCGCGGCACCGGCACGGCAGCGTGATTGCGCCCAGCGGCCGGTCACAGCAAGGCCTTGGCCACGCTGAGGCCACCTTGTAGCGCTCGAGCCAATACGCGTAGGACGCGGGCAGCGTCCAGGCGCAGCGGGGCCTTCGCCACTCAGGGACTTTGTAGCTGTCGAGCCCTTGCGCACAGGCCGCGCTCAGCGCCCCGCCCCAGCGGGGCCTTCGCCGCTCAGGCGACCTTGTAGCGCTCGAGCCAGTGCGCGTAGGGCGCGGGCAGCGTCCACGCGGCGCGCTCGACGCCGAGCACCTTGGCCGCGTGATACGGCCAGTGCGGGTCGGCCAGATGGGCACGCCCAACCATCACCAGGTCCAGCTGCTGTTGGGCGACGACGCGTTCGGCGAGCTGCGGCGTATCGATGCCCCAGGCCGATGCCACCGGCAGGCCGGTCTCGCGGCGCACCCGCTCTGCCACCGGCGCAAGGAACGCGGGGCCCCACGGAATATTGGCCTCCGGCGTCGAAAAGCCCACGCTGACGCTCAGCATGTCCAGCCCTTCCTGCTTGAGCCGCTGCGTCAGCGCGATGGCATCGCCGAGCGTTTCCTCGTCGCGCCCGTCGTATTCGATCACGCCGAAGCGCGCGGTCAGCGGCAGGCGCTCCGGCCAGACCTTGCGCACCGCCGCCAGCGTCTCGACGAGGAAGCGGCCGCGATTCTCGGCCGAACCGCCGTAGGCATCGTCGCGTTGATTGGAGTGGGGCGAAAAGAAGCTCTGCGCCAGATAGCCATGCGCGAAATGCAACTCCAGCCATTCGAAGCCGAGGTCGCGCGCCCGTTCGGCGGCGGCCACGAAATCGGCGCGGACACGGGCGATATCGTCGAGCGTCATCGCACGCGGCACCTTGGGCAGGCCGGCACCGAAGGCGATGGCGGAGGGCGCAATGGTCGGCCAGCCGCGCGGATCGCCGTCGGGAATGTGGTCGTCGCCTTCCCACGGCCGGTTCGCGCTGGCCTTGCGTCCGGCGTGGCCGATCTGGATGCCGGGCACCGCGCCGGCGGCCTTGATGGTGCCCACCACGGGAGCGAATGCCTCGGCCTGCCTGTCGTTCCACAGGCCGGCGCACCCCGGCGTAATCCGGCCTTCGGGCGAGACGGCCGTGGCCTCGGCGATCACCAGACCCGCGCCGCCGCGCGCGATGCCGGCCAGGTGGACCTTGTGCCAGTCGTTGATGACGCCATCCTTGGCGACGTACTGGCACATCGGCGGCACCGCAATACGGTTGCGCAGCGTGACATCTTTCAGTTGGAACGGTTGGAACAGCGCGGACATCTATCGTTTTCCTTCAGTGAGATCAAAACAGGAGTGGGCTTCGGCAAGGAGCAAGGAGCAAGGCAATCGGCTCGAACCGGGCTCAATGGCCTTGTGCCGCCAGCGCGCCGAGCAGCGCGTGCGCGACCGGCTCGGACGAGGCCGGATTCTGGCCGGTGATCAGCAGCCCGTCGGTGACGGCGTACGGCTGCCAGTCCGCGGCCTTCTCGTAGCGGCCGCCATTGGCCTTCAGCACGTCCTCGACCAGGAACGGCACCACGTCGGTCAGGCCGACCGCCTCCTCCTCGGTATTGGAGAAGCCCGTCACCGCCCTGCCCTGAACCAGCGGCTTGCCGTCCGGTCCCTTGACGTGGCGCAGTACGCCGGGCGCATGGCACACCGCCGCGACCGGCTTGCCGGCGGCGATGGCGTGTTCGATCAGCGCGATCGAATGCCGGTCTTCGGCGAGGTCCCACAGCGGGCCGTGGCCGCCGGGATAGAACACGGCGTCGAAATCGTCGATCGACACCTCGGCCAGCTTGCGCGTCGACGCCAGCGCGGCGCGCGCCTCGGCATCGGCCTCGAAGCGCCGGGTGGCATCGGTCTGCGAGGCGGGGTCGCTGCTCTTCGGATCGAGCGGCGGCTGCCCGCCTTGCGGCGAAGCCAGCGTGATGTCCACGCCCTGGTCGCGGAACACGTAGTACGGCGCCGCCAGTTCCTCCAGCCAGAAGCCGGTCTTCTGCCCGGTGTCGCCGAGGCGGTCGTGCGAGGTCAATACGATCAGCAGTTTCATGATGCGAATCCTTGTCGGTTCGGTGAAACGGAGATGACTCAAATGGAGACAACGGAATTAGACCGGTCGTCTAGTAACGAAGCCAAAAAAAGCGACGCGCATTTCCGCGTCGCCACCGGCGGGCCGTCCGCCGGCCCTGTCCTGCTACGACAGCTTCAGCAATTGCCGCGTCGCGGCCATCGCGAGCGCAAACGGCTTGCCGTCCTGCCGGAACTTCCCCAACAGCGTGGCGCCAAGCCACAGCTGGTACAGCGTCGTCGCGAGCCCCTGCGGGTCGTCGATCTCGCGCAGCGAGCCATCGCGCAACCCCGCCTCGATGCAGGCCGCCAGCCGCTGCACGATCTGCCCGGTGCCGCGCTCCAGCGCGCCGCGCATCGCCTGCGACAGGTCGCAGACCTCGGCGCCGAGCTTCACCGCAAGGCACTTGCCCTCCGGGTCCTCGGTGCCGTGCGCGTTCTGCCACTCGGTCCAGTAGCGCATCAAACGCTCGCCATGGTCACCCTGTCCGTGCACCAGCATCTGGTCGAGGTGGGCCAGATAGTCAGCGAAATACGATTCGAGCAGCGCCTCGCCGAACGCTTCCTTGGAGCCGAAATAGTGATAGAAAGACCCCTTCGGCACCCCGGCCGCCTGCAGGATCTCGTTCAGCCCGACCGCCGAGAAGCCCTTGCGGAGCATGATCGGCTTGGCGGTGTCGAGGATGTGCTGGCGGACGTCAGCGGTGGTGGAGGTTGCCATGGGGTGGCATGATAGCAGAATTAGACCGGTCGTCTAGTGGCTTGATACCCTCCCACACAAGCGTCTGTGCAGGCGGCCCCGATCCCCGTTACCCTGTCCGCCCTTGCCTTGAAACTGGCTTCGCGCCGAGCAACCAGGATTCCCCATGCCCCCCAGCCCTCAAAATCGACTTCGTCTCCGACATCGCCTGCCCGTGGTGCGCGATCGGCCTGTCCTCGCTGCAGCTGGCGCTGTCACACCTCGGGGATGAGGTCGACGCAGAGGTCGTGCTGCACCCGTTCGAGCTGAACCCCGACATGGGGCCCGACGGCGAGGCCATCGTCGATTATCTTGGCAACAAGTACGGCCGCACGCCGGCGCAGATCGCCGAGACGCAGGCGATGATTCGCGAGCGCGGCGCCGACGTCGGCTTTTCGTTCGGTCCACGCGAGCGCGTGTACAACACCTTCGACGCGCATCGGCTGTTGCATTGGGCGCGGCTGGAGGGCAGGCAGGTGCCGCTGAAGCTCGCGCTGCTGCGGGCCTATCACGGCGAGGGCAAGGATCCGAGCGACCAAGATGTGCTGGTCGAGGCCGCGCAGTCGGCGGGACTCGATGGCGCCGCGGCGCGGCGCGTGCTCGAAGACGGCGACTATGCCGACGAGGTCCGCGCCGAGGAACGGGAATACCAGTCGATGGGCATTCACTCGGTGCCGTCGATCATCTTCAACGATCGCTATCTGGTCACCGGCGGACAGCCGGCGGAGGCGTTCGAACGGGTGATCCGGCAGATCCTAGCGGAAGGCTCGGAAGGCGCTGAACGCGCTGAAGGCTGAAACGCCGCGCCACCTCGGCTCAGCGCATCGCGAACCAGTCCTCCGGCAGCCACTCGGTGGCTTGCCGCGGCGGTGCCAGCGTCAGCGTGGCCTCGTGCAGCAGCGCGTCGCCCGGATGCAGCCGCACGGAGAAGCCGTGCTCGCGCAGGATCGCCAGCATGCGGCGGTTCTCGCTCAACACCTCGCCACGCAGCGCGCGCAGGCGCTGGGCCCGGGCGCCCTGCACCAACGTCTGCACCAGCCGGCGCCCGATGCCCCGCCCCTGCCAGCGGTCGGTGACGGCCAAGGCCAATTCGGCCACGCCGCCTTCCCCCGCCACGTATTCGCCATTGGCGACGATGCGCTCTTCGGCACCGTCAGCCTCCTCCCGCGTGGTCAGCACCAGCGCGCAGCGGCTGCGGACGAATTGCGCGATGAACTCGTCGGACACCAGTCCACCCGTCAGGAAGCGGTAGTAGCGGCTTTCGCGCGACAGCCCATCGACGAAGGCACGCTGGCGGGCGAAGTCGTCCGGCCGCACCGCACGGGCCGTCAAGGTCTGCCCGCCCTTGATGGTCCAGGTCTGCGGGAAGTCGCCGAACGCCAGGGGCTTGGCAAACAGGAAGGGGGCGATTTCGGCGGCACGCAAGACGGCGGGCATGACTGGCATCCTGACTTCATTTATCGTAGCCAGAGTATAGGCGGAAACCTGACTTTTGCAAATGAAGTCAGCCTGCTATGCTTTCGCCATGGAACTGACCCACGAAGACCTCCGCCATTGCTCGATCGCCGGCACGCTCTCGCTGATCGGCGAGAAGTGGTCGATCCTGATCCTGCGCGATGTGCTGAACGGCGTCGGCCGCTTCGACGACCTGCTTGGACGGCTGCAATGTTCGCCGGCGGTGCTGTCCGCCCGGCTGAAGACGCTGACCGAGGCCGGCCTGCTGCGCCGGGTCGGCTATCGCGAGCCCGGTGAGCGGGAGCGCTTCGCCTACCGGCCGACACGCGCCGCGGTCGAACTGCTGCCGGTGCTGATCGGGCTGATGCAGTGGGGCGACCGTCATCTGAAGGATGGCTGCGGGCTGATGGAGGTGCGTTCGGCCAGCAGCGGGCTCAAGGTCCACGCCGCTCTGCTGGATGAGGCCGGCAACGAGGTGCCGCCGAATCAGTTGAAGGTGGTGCGCGCACGTTATCCGGACGCGGATGCGGCGCCGGGCGAGGCCGCCCGCTCCCAGCCATCGCCGTCCGAAGCCAGCTAGTCCGACGGGCCCCGCCCTCTGGCCCTGGCCCTGGCCCTGGCGCTAGGCCCAGCCCTAGCCCTAGGCTTAGCCCTAGCCCCCTGGCCTTGGCCGGCCGTAGCCCTGCCCTACCCGGCCTTGGCCCTGCCCCCCGGTCCGAGCCGACCCACGCCAGCGACGTCACGAAGGCGACCGACGCCACCCGGCCCTCCAGCATCCCCGGCCCCCTCCCACGCCGACCAGGCAGCCGCACCGCCGCCGCGCATTGCGCCGCACCATCGTCGTGCCGCCCCGCCCCAACAGCGCGCATCGCGTGGCGTATGCCGCGCCGCGGCAGCGCCGTTTCTGCATCCCACAGCACAAAACCCCCCTGGCATGACGCTTGCTGAATTGTGACGCGAGCGGACCAACGGCGGCCCGCTCCAGACACACAGCGCGTCGGCGGTTTTTACCGCCGGCGTCAGGACAACGGCGTCCCCTGAACCGATCGCATTCCCGCTTCGGCTCTCGGGACGCCTTTTGTTTTCTTGGAGCCAAGCATGGCAGCGACCCCCCAGCCCCGATGCAAGCCTGAATTCCAGCGCGCAAGGCAAAGCGACCCGCATCGCGCTGTTCACCTTCCGCACGCCACAGATGCGCGCCTTCCATATGACTTGGATGGCGTTCTTCATCTGCTTCTTCGCCTGGTTCGCCTGCGCGCCGCTGATGCCGATGCTGCGCGGCGAGTTCGGCCTGACGCCCGACCAGGTCGCCAACATCAATATCGCCGCCGTCGCGGTGACGATCCTCGTGCGGCTGATCATCGGTCCGCTGTGCGACCGCTACGGCCCGCGCAAGGCCTATACCGGCCTGCTGGTGCTCGGCGCGATTCCCGTGCTGGGCGTGGCGATGGCGCAGACTTACGAGGCCTTCCTGTTCTTCCGGCTGCTGATCGGCGCGATCGGCGCGAGCTTCGTGATCACGCAGTACCACACCTCGGTGATGTTCGCGCCCAACGTGGTCGGCACCGCCAATGCCGCCTCGGCCGGCTGGGGCAATGCCGGCGGCGGCGCCGCGCAAGGGCTGATGCCGCTGCTGCTGGCCGGCGTGCTGATGCTCGGCGTCAGCGAGGCGATGGGCTGGCGCGTGGCGCTGCTGGTGCCCGGCGTCGCGATGCTGCTGATGGCCGCGCTGTACTGGCGCTTCACGCAGGACTGCCCGCAGGGCAACTACGCCGAACTGCGCGCGCAGGGCATTGCCATCGACGGCGGCAAGAAAGGCGGCTGGGCCAGCTTCGTCGCCGCCAGCGCCAACTATCGCGTGTGGCTGCTGTTCGTGACCTACGGCGCCTGCTTCGGCGTCGAGATCTTCATCCACAACGTCGCCGCAATGTACTTCGTCGACAAGTTCGAACTGTCGCTGAAGGCAGCGGGCCTGGCCGCCGCGAGCTTCGGCTTGCTGGCGCTGTTCGCCCGCGCGCTGGGCGGCTGGGCCTCGGACAAGGTCGCGCGCACCCATGGCCTGAGCGCCCGCACCACGCTGCTGTTCGTGCTGATGCTCGGCGAGGGCCTGGGCCTGCTGTGGTTCTCGCAGTCGAATTCGGTCGCACTGGCGGTGATCGCGATGCTGGCCTTTGGTCTCTTCACCCACATGGCATGCGGCGCCACCTATGCGCTGGTGCCCTTCATCGATCGCAAGGCCCTGGGCGGCGTGTCCGGAATCATCGGCGCGGGCGGCAACGTCGGCGCGGTGGCCGCCGGCCTGCTGATGAAGAGCCTGGGCAGCCTGCAGCAAACCCTGATGGTGCTCGGCGTGCTGGTCGTGCTGTCGGCGCTGTGCGCGGTGGCGGTGCGCTTCTCGGCCGAGCACAAGGCCCGTGAACAGGCGCTGCTGGAAAGCGCGCTCGCCAGCTAGCCGATCCCGCCCGCCCTACTGCCCACAAGAACGGACCGGAACGCAAGAACAGATGCCCACGCAGGCGCCCACGAACAAGGAACGCATCATGAAGCTCGTCATCATCGGCCACGGCATGGTCGGCCACAAACTGCTCGAATGCCTGGCGCAGGCGCGCGACGAAGGCGGCCCCGACCTGCAGGTCACCGTGCTGTGCGAGGAACCGCGCCCCGCCTATGACCGCGTGCATCTGTCCGAATTCTTCGCGGGCAAGAGCGCGGAGGACCTGTCCCTGGTCGAGCCGGGCTTCTTCGACGAGACCGGCTTCGCGCTGCGGCTGAACGCGCGCGCCACGGCGATCGACCGCGCCGCCCGCACGGTCACCGTATCGACCGGCGAGACGCTGCACTACGACAAGCTGGTGCTGGCGACCGGCTCCTATCCCTTCGTGCCGCCGGTGCCGGGCCGCGATCGCGCGGACTGCTTCGTCTACCGCACCATCGAGGACCTGGAAGCGATGCGCGAATGCGGCGCCCGCGCCCGCACCGGCGTGGTGGTCGGCGGCGGCCTGCTGGGCCTGGAATGCGCCAAGGCGCTGCGCGACATGGGTCTGGGGGCCCACGTGGTCGAGTTCGCGCCGCGGCTGATGGCGGTGCAGGTCGACGACGGCGGCGGCCAGATGCTGCGGCGGAAGATCGCGGCGCTGGGCGTCACCGCGCATACCGGCAAGAACACCGTCGAGATCGTCGACGGCGAGGACGGTACGCACCGGATGCGCTTTGCCGACGGCACGCATCTGGACACCGACATGATCGTGTTCTCGGCAGGCATCCGTCCGCGCGACGAACTGGCGCGCGCGGCCGGCCTCGCGATCGGCGAGCGCGGCGGCATCGTGATCGACGACCAGTGCCGCACGTCGGACCCGGACATCTTCGCGATCGGCGAATGCGCGCTGTGGCAGGGCAAGATCTTCGGCCTGGTCGCGCCCGGCTACGACATGGCGCGCGTGACCGCGAGCCAGCTGCTGGGCGACGAGGCCGCCTTCACCGGCGCCGACATGAGCACCAAGCTCAAGCTGATGGGCGTGGACGTGGCGAGCCTCGGCGACCCGCACGGCCACACCCCCGGCGCGCGCGTCTACCAGTTCGCCGACGAGCGCAAGGAGGTCTACAAGAAGCTGGTGGTGTCCGAGTGCGGCACCTATCTGCTCGGCGGCGTGCTGGTCGGCGACGCGGCGGAATACGGCACGCTGCTGCAGATGATGCTGAATCGCATGCCGCTGCCGGAATCGCCCGAGTTCCTGATCCTGCCGCCGTCCGACGGCAAGGAGAAGCCCGGCCTCGGGGCCGACGCGCTGCCCGACAGCGCGCAGATCTGCTCCTGCAACAACGTCTCCAAGGCCCAGATCTGCGCCGCGGTGGGCGACGGCGCCACCAGCATCGGCGCGCTGAAGTCCTGCACCAAGGCCGGCACCGCGTGCGGCGGCTGCGTGCCGCTGGTCACGCAGCTGATGAAGGCCGAGATGAAGAAGCAGGGCCTGGCGGTGAACAACCACCTGTGCGAGCACTTCGCCTACTCGCGCCAGGAGCTGTATCACCTGGTCCGCGTCGGCGGCTTTCGCACCTTCGACGCGCTGCTGGCCGCGCACGGCAAGGGCCACGGCTGCGATATCTGCAAGCCGACCGTCGCCAGCATCCTGGCCTCGTGCTGGAACGAATTCGTGCTCAAGCCCGAGCACGCCAGCCTGCAGGACTCCAACGACTACTTCCTGGCCAATATCCAGAAGGACGGCACCTATTCGGTGGTACCGCGCATGCCGGGCGGCGAGGTCACGCCCGACGGGCTGATCGCGGTGGGCCGCGTCGCCAAGAAGTACGGCCTCTACACCAAGATCACCGGCGGCCAGCGCGTCGACCTGTTCGGTGCGCGCGTCGAGCAGCTGCCGCTGATCTGGGAAGAGCTGATCGAAGCCGGCTTCGAATCGGGCCACGCCTACGGCAAGTCGCTGCGCACCGTGAAGTCCTGCGTCGGCTCGACCTGGTGCCGCTATGGCGTCGGCGATTCGATGGGCCTGGCCATCGACCTGGAGAACCGCTACAAGGGCCTGCGCGCGCCGCACAAGATCAAGTTCGGTGTGTCCGGCTGCACGCGCGAATGTGCGGAGGCGCAGGGCAAGGACATCGGCGTGATCGCCACCGACAAGGGCTGGAACCTGTACGTCTGCGGCAACGGCGGCATGAAGCCGCGCCATGCCGAGCTGCTGGCCAGCGATCTGGATCGCGACACGCTGGTCCGCTACATCGACCGCGTCCTGATGTTCTACGTGCGCACCGCCGACCGCCTGCAGCGCACCAGCGTCTGGCGCGACAACCTCGAAGGCGGCCTCGACTACCTGAAGGCCGTCGTCATCGACGACAGCCTCGGCATCGCGGCCGAGCTCGAGGCGCAGATGCAACTGGTGGTCGATACCTATGAGTGCGAATGGAAAAAGGCCGTCACCGATCCGCAGACGCGCCAGCGCTTCCACCATTTCGTCAACAGCGAGCGAGGGGACGAGCATGTCGTGTTCGTGCAGGAGCGCGGCCAGATCCGTCCGGCCACACCGGAGGAACGGAACCTGCAACGCGTGGCCGGCGGCGGCATGCCGTCGCAGCGCCCGGTGGCGGTGCCGCTGGTCCGCATGGATCGGGTCGCGGAGGCGGACCCGGTAGCGTAACCGGACCCTGTCTCCAACCGAACGACATCAGCCACGCGAGCCGCCACGTCAGTCGCCACATCAGCCGCCATGCCCTACGCAGCCGAGGAAATCATCATGAGCCAGCTTGCCACGCACGCTTCTTCCGAACAGTGGACCGCCGTCTGCGCGCTGCGCGACATCGTGCCGAACACCGGCGTCTGCGCACTGGTCGGGCATCAACAGATCGCGGTGTTCCGCGTCGGCCCGGACAATCAGGTCTTTGCGATCGGCAACTACGATCCGAACGCCGATGCGGCGGTGCTGTCGCGCGGACTGGTCGGCAACCTCGGCGACCGGCTGGTGGTGGCCTCGCCGATCTACAAGCAGCATTTCGACCTGCGCACGGGCGAATGCCTGGAGGCGCCCGAGCATTCGGTGCCCGCCTATCCGGCCCGCGTCTACGACGGCAAGGTATGGGTGGCCGCATGACGCGAACCGACAAGCCCCGTCTGGTGGTGGTCGGCAACGGCATGGCCGGCATGCGCACCGTCGAGGAGCTGCTGGCGCTGGCGCCCGACCTGTACGACATCACCGTGTTCGGCGCCGAGCCGCACGGCAACTACAACCGCATCCTGCTGTCGCCGGTGCTGGCCGGGGAAAAGACGGTCGACGACATCATGCTGCATCCGCGCGAGTGGTATGCGCGCCATGGCATCACGCTGCTGGCCGGCGATCCGGTGGTGGAAATCGATCGTGCGCGCCGGCGGGTGCGTTCGCAGTCCGGCAGGGAGGTCCGCTACGACCGGCTGCTGCTGGCGACCGGCTCGCGCCCCTTCATCGTCCCGGTACCCGGACATCAGCTCGACGGCGTGATCGCGTTCCGCGACATCCAGGACGTCGAGACCATGCTGGCCGCGGCGCGCGCGCATCGCCATGCCGTGGTGATCGGCGGCGGCCTGCTCGGGCTGGAGGCGGCCAACGGCCTGCTGCGCCAGGGCATGGACGTCACCGTGCTGCATCTGGGCGATGCGCTGATGGATCGCCAGCTGGACGCCAGCGCCGCCGCGCTGCTGAAACGCACGCTGGAACGGCGCGGCCTGCGCATCCTGCTCGGCGCCAATACCAGCGAGATCCTTGGAGACGAGCGTGTCACCGGCGTGCGCCTGGCCGACGGCGCGCGGATTCCCGCCGATCTGGTCGTGATGGCCGCGGGCGTGCGTCCGAACGCGGAGCTGGCCCGCGCCGCCGGCCTGCATTGCGAGCGCGCCATCGTGGTCGACGACACGCTGCAGACCTACGACCCGCGCATCTATGCCGTCGGCGAATGCGTGCAGCACCGCCAGGCCACCTTCGGGCTGGTGGCGCCGATCTGGGATCAGGCGCGAGTGTGCGCCGCGCACCTGGCCGGTGCCGGACACCGCCGCTATGTCCAGCAGGCCACGGCCACGCGGCTGAAGGTCAGTGGCGTCGAGCTGTACTCGGCCGGCGACATCGTCGGCGGCGAGGACAGCGAGGACCTGGTGCTGCGCGACCCGCGCCGCGGCGTCTACAAGCGCCTGGTGCTGCAACAGGGCCGGCTGGCGGGCGCCGTGCTGTACGGCGACGTGCAGGATGGTCCGTGGTATTTCGAGCTGATCCAGAACGGCACGCCGATCGGCGCGATGCGCAGCCGGCTGCTGTTCGGCAAGGCGCAGTGCGAGGCGGTGGCCGCGTGATCGCGCACAGCAGCAAGCCAGCAAGGGGCAAGGTGTGAAACTCTCCGATATTCCAGTCGCCATCGCCGCAGTCGCGATCGCGGAAGACGCCGCCGCGCCATCCACGCCGGTAGCCAGCGTGCAGACGACCTGCCCCTACTGCGGCGTCGGTTGCGGCGTGCGCGCGCAGCGGCACGCCGACGGTACCGTCGAGGTTGCCGGCGATCCCTCGCATCCCGCCAATGCGGGACGCCTTGCGTCAAGGGCTCGGCGCTGGCCGAAACCGTCGACCTGAACGAGCGCCTGCTGCATCCGCAATTGCGCGCGGCCGACGGCAAGCTGCGGCGCGCGTCGTGGGACGAGGCGCTCGAGCGCGCGGCCTCGGGCCTGCGCGAAATCATCGCGCGCCACGGTCCCGAGTCGGTCGCCCTCTATGTTTCCGGGCAGCTGCTGACCGAGGACTACTACGTCGCCAACAAGCTGATGAAGGGCTTCATCGGCACGGCCAATATCGATACCAACTCGCGGCTGTGCATGTCGTCGGCGGTGGCCGGCCACAAGCGCGCGTTCGGCGAGGACATCGTGCCGGGCTGCTACGAGGACTTGGAGCTGGCCGATCTGGTGGTGCTGGTCGGCTCGAATACCGCGTGGTGCCATCCGATCCTGTTCCAGCGGCTGGCCAGGGCCAAGGCCGAACGCCCGCAGATGAAGCTGGTGGTGATCGACCCGCGCCGCACCGCGACCTGCGATCTGGCCGACCTGCACCTGCCGGTCCGGCCCGGCACCGACGTCTGGCTGTTCAACGGCCTGCTGCATCATCTGCACCGGGAAGGCGCCATCGATGCGCAGTTCGTGCAGGCGCATACCGATGGGGAAGACGCGCTGGCGGCAGCCCTGCAAGCTGCGGCGGGCGAGGCCGATCCGGCCGCCGTCGCCCGCGCCTGCAAGGTCGATCCCACCGATCTGCTGACCTTCTACCAATGGTTCGCCGAGACCCCACGTACGGTTACCGCGTACTCGCAGGGCGTCAATCAATCGTCGGCTGGCACCGACAAGGTCAACAGCATCATCAATTGCCACCTGCTGACCGGCCGCATCGGCAAGCCCGGCATGGGCCCGTTCTCGCTGACCGGCCAGCCGAACGCGATGGGCGGACGCGAGGTAGGTGGCCTGGCCAATATGCTGGCCGCCCATCTGGAGCTGACCGAGCCGCGCCATCGCGAACTGGTGCAGACCTTCTGGGATGCGCCGGCCATCGCGGACCGTCCCGGGCTGAAGGCCGTCGAGCTGTTCGAGGCCATCGAACAGGGCCGCATCAAGGCGGTGTGGGTGATGGCCACCAATCCGGTGGTCAGCCTGCCCGACGCCGACCAGGCCCGCCGCGCGCTGCAGCGCTGCGAACTGGTGATCGCGTCGGACATCGTCACCCGCACCGATACCAACGACAGCGCGCACGTCCTGCTGCCGGCGCTGGGCTGGGGCGAAAAGGACGGCACGGTAACCAACTCCGAGCGGCGCATCTCGCGCCAGCGCGCCTTCCTTCCCGCGCCCGGCGAGGCGCGCCCCGACTGGTGGATCGTCTGCCAGGTGGCGCGCCGGATGGGATTTGCCGGCTTCGACTATGGTTCGCCGGGCGAAATTTTCGACGAGCATGCGCGGCTGTCGGCTTACCGCAATGACAGCAATGACAGCGACGAAAGCAACGACAGCGACGAAAGCAACGAGAACGGCCATGCCCGCAGGGAAGATACGGTCCCGCGCGCCTTCGACATCGGCGGCCTGGCCGGCCTGGACGCCCGCGGCTACGACACGCTGCAACCGGTGCAATGGCCGGTGCGCGCCAGCGGCAATGGCAATGGCACGACACGGCTGTTCGCCGACGGCGGCTTCTCGCATCCGGACCGGCGCGCGCGCTTCGTCGCCACCGCGCCGCGCAAGCCGGTGCACGCGACCGACGACGACTATCCGCTGATCCTGAACACCGGCCGCGTGCGCGACCAATGGCACACGATGACCCGCACCGGCAAGTCGGCGCGCCTGGCCGAGCATCTGCCCGAACCCTTCGTCGACATGCATCCGCAGGACGCGCTGCTGTGCGGCGTCGGCGAAGGCCGTCTCGCGCGGGTGTCGACGCGCTGGGGCGCGATGGTGGTGCGCGTGCGCCACGGCGGCGGCATCCCGCGCGGCAGCGTATTTGTGCCGATCCACTGGAACGGCCAGTTCAGTTCCGACGCGCGCGTCGGCGCGCTGGTCAATCCGGTGGTCGATCCGGTGTCCGGCGAGCCCGAGTTCAAGCACACGCCGGTCCGCATCGATCCCTTTCCAGTCTCGTGGCACGGCTTCGCGCTGGCGCGCGACCCGCTGGACTGCGGCGCGCTGACCTGGTGGACGCGCGTGACAGGACGGCAGTTCCAGCGCTATGAGTTCGCCGGCCGTGAGTCGGTCGCCGATCGCGCTGCGTGGGCGCGGCAGCTGCTTGGCGCGGCGGACCCGGAGGCCGACTGGATCGAGTACGAAGACCGTTCCGCCGGCGTCTACCACGCCGCCCTGGTCGTCGACGACCGGCTCCAGGCCTGCGTCTACGTCTCGACGCGGCCCGACCTGCCGGCCCGGGCCTGGCTCGGCAGCCTGTTCGCCAAGGGCGAGCTGGATGACGACGACCGCATCGGCCTGCTGATCGGCCAGGCCGCCCAGCCCGGTGTCGATGCCGGCCCGACGGTCTGCTCGTGCTTCGGCGTCGGCCGCAATACCATCTGCGACGCGATCCGCGAACACGGCCTGCGCAGCGCGGCCGAGATCACCGCCTGCGTCAAGGCCGGCGGCAACTGCGGATCGTGCGTGCCCGAACTGAACGCCCTGCTGGTCGCGACGAAGGTGGATCGGGACGAGCCGGTGTTTGCGGGTTAGTTCGCAACGGGAGCGGCCCGCTGATCCGCCGTATCTGCAGGCTCCCGATTCAAATCGATTCCGGGGGCGAGCCGGACAGATGGTTGATGGCTGCCTGCTGATAGACGTGGTCAGGCGCCATTGCAAGACGACCACCGTCCCATTCCTTGCGCAGGGCCTTCAACAGTTTGGGGTCGATTCCGGGGAAATCGGCCTGCAGCGTGTCGCTCATTGCATCGCCGATGCGCTCCAGGGCCTGCTCTGGATTGGCGACTCCACACACGTTCCTGCCAAAATCGAGCAGCGTCTTGCGGTCCGGATAGCGCCTCGATTTCGCGAGCTTGAGTGCCAGCTCGCGGTCGGTCAGCTCCACACCGTACCGATTCTGGTACTTGTACACGGTGGTCGTTACCACGTCGTAAAGCGGTGAAAGCTCCGGCGCGCTCGTGTGAGGGTCCCGATAGAGCAGCCCGAAGTTCTTCAGGTGTGCATCGCCATTGCGCACCATCACGGTCAAGGCGAGATAGTCGAAGAACCGCCTGCAGCTGTCCGGCGCGTTCGGCCCGCAATAGGCATTGATCACCTTCGCGATATGTTCGTACGCGCCGAGGTATTTCTCTTCGGCGGTCTTGTTCATTAGCACGGCCATGTCCTCGAAGCCGAGCTGCCGCTCCTCCGCCATATCGAAGCGCCCCATCACGAACAGCTCGCCGCTCTGGGACAGCCAGAACTGAGGCACCGAGATGCCGGCCCGCCGAGCTGCCTCCATGCACAAGAACTCGTTCTGCGCCAGATACGGATAGCCTTCGCCGCTGGCCTTGACTATCAGGTCGGGGGCAATCAACGTCGCGCGCTCGACCAGCCCCGTACTGTCCTTGTCCGCGTCCGGAATCATGACCTTGGGCTGAATTCCGCTAATGCCGGATTGCAGATAGGTGTCGACGAGATACTCGAACAAGTCGGTCGACGCGTCGGTCTCCAGGACTGTGGAGAGGCCCACCGTCGACGCCTTGGAACGCTTGACCCCGGTACCCGGTACCTCGTAGCGCAGGCGTCCAATCTGGTTCTCGCCGGTCAGCGCGAGCAGGCGCATATCGTCGAGCTGCATGAGCTTTCCAAAGCGATGTCGAATGCGATCGAGCAAATAGCCCTCGGGCCGGTTCATCGCAAAGATCGGATGCAAGACGGTGCTGCCGTAGCTTTCGGCGCGAATGGGCATGCCCAGTGCAACCTCGCATGCGCGCTCCGTCGCCGTGTAATTGAAGACATAACGGGACTCCTTGTCGATCGTGCCCGAAATCCCTTGAGGGGGTGGTGACCTGCAGGCGTTTCAGCTTGTCATTCATCGTCGTCCAACATGGCTCGCAACGCCTCGGCCGTGGGACGCGCATCTGCGATGGCGATCCCTTTACCCAAATAGACCAGGGCGTTGAACATCACGTGCATACCTACGTTCCCACCCCTTTCCAATTCAGCGATCGTCTGACGGCGCACCTGCAACGCGGCGGCCATCTCCGCTTGGGTCGTGCCGACCGCCCTACGTGTGCTTCGGATCAGCTGACCAAGCTCTTGTGGGGTGTGCGCAGTTTGCATGATGTCAAAAATACCGAACCTTCGTTGTTTGATTATAGGCAAATGTACAAAAAAACGAACATCAGGGACGGTTTTCTGTAAGCATGGCTTCGTGTTGGAACTCTGTTCCCGACAACGCCAGTCGGCAACGAACGAACGACATGCCCGCAAGTTTCATCCGGCGAAACTTTGACGCGCCGCAAAATGACGCAGCCCTCCAGCCGCCCTATAACGGCATCTGCGGTTTCATTCCGCAAAATGATCAGAACAGGGAGACGGCCGGATGACGACGCAGGGATCGTCGCTGCGCAAGGCTTGCCAGCTGCTACGGGCGCTGTCGGATCCGCGTAATACGCGGCTGACCGACCTGGCGCAGGCGTCGGGCGTCGACAAGGCGTCGGCGCTGCGGCTGCTCGACACGCTGGCGGCCGAGGGACTGGTTTCGCGCGACCCCGCCACCAAGGCCTTCAGCCCAGGCCCCGAATGGCTGGTGCTGCGGGCTGCCGCGCTGCGGCGCCTCGACATGCGCCCGCTCGCCCGCCCCGCGCTGATCCGCCTGGCTTGCTCGTTCGAGGACACCGCGATCCTGTCGGTACCGAGCGGCTGGGAATCGGTCTGCACCGAACTGCGCTTCGGCAATTTCCCGATCCGCGCCAACTATCTCGATATCGGCAGCCGCCGCCCGCTCGGCGTGGGCGCCGGCAGCCTCGCGTTGCTGGCCGCCCTTCCCGACGATGAAATCGATGCGGTGCTGCGCTGCGTGGCGCCGGCGCTCAAGCGCTATCCGCGGCTGAGCACGGCCGCGCTGCTGCGCCATGTCGAAGCGACGCGCGAACGCGGCTATGCGGTGCTGCTCGATGTGGTGGTCGAGCGCATGGGCGGCATCGCGATCGCCCTGCCGGGCCCGGACGGCTATCCGCTCGGCGCGCTCAGCATCGCCGCGTTGAACGAGCGCATCACCGAACGGGAGGCCGCGATGGCCAGGGCGCTGCGGCGCGAGGCCGACGGCATCGTTGCCAATCTGGGCGCCATCGAGGCGTCGCTGCCCGACCGCTGGCCCCATCGCGGCGCCGCGGCACGCACCGGCGGCGCCACGCTGTCAGCAGCCGATACGCCGTAGCAAAAAAACTGCGCGGCACACACCCCCTGCACGACCCTCAACAAGAAAAGGACCACGGCTATGGAGACATCAGGCATGCGCTGGAAACAACGTCCGCAGGGCTCCACCTGGGGCGACTTCGGGCCCGACGACCAGATCGGGCGGCTCAATCTGATCGGCGCCGAGCAGGTACGCAAGGCCGCGCAGGAGGTCCAGGCGGGTCTGAGCTTCTGCCTGTCGCTGCCGCTCGACTATCCCGGCGGCAACAAGCTCAATCCGCGCCGCCATCCGCCGGTGCTGCGCCCGACCTTCCGCGACGACCTGCCCTACGTCAATTTCCCGCTGGCCAAGGTCGACCCCGAGGCCACCGACGTGATCAGCGACGACCAGGTCCTGCTGTCGCTGCAGTACTCGACGCAATGGGATTCGCTGGCCCACGTCGGCGCGCTGTTCGATGCCGACGGCGACGGCCGCCCCGAGCGGGTCTACTACAACGGCTATCGCGCCAACGAGCACATCGTCGGTCCGGTCGACTACGCCGACGACGATCATTTCGCCGCGCACGGCTGCAATCACGAACACAGCGAGGCGCGCGCGCTCGGCATCGAGAACTTCGCCGTCAAGGGCATGCAGGGCCGCGGCGTGCTGGTCGATCTGGCGCACTGCTACGGCACCGACTTCCGCGATATCGGCTACGACGAGCTGATGCGGGCGATGGAGGCGGACCGGGTCGAGGTCGAGCGCGGCGACATGCTGCTGCTGCGCACCGGCTTCGCCGAGGTGGTGCTGTCGATGCGGCGCGAGCCCGACGAGAATGTGCTGCACCACAGCTGCAGCGCGCTGAACGGACGCGACGACAAGCTGCTGCAGTGGATCACCGACGCCGGCATCGCCGCGCTGATCGCCGACAACTACGCGGTGGAGCGCTATCCGGCGCAGCCCGCCAGCGGTCCGGGCCCGCATCCGCTGCTGCCGCTGCACCACCACTGCCTGTTCAAGCTTGGCCTGCCGCTGGGCGAGCTCTGGTATCTGCGCGACCTGGCGCAATGGCTGCGCGAGCACGGCCGCACCCGCTTCATGCTGACGGCGCCGCCGCTGCGCCTGCCCGGGGCGGTCGGTTCGCCCACCACGCCGATCGCCACCGTCTGAGCGGCGACAACAACGATCCGGAGGAGACCCACGATATGAAGCCATTTCCCGCACGCCGGCGCATTGCCGGCCTTGTTTCGCGCGCGCTCGCCGGCATGCTGGGCGCATGCGCGCTGTCGCTCGGCGCCGCGTACGCCCAGGCCCAGACACAGGCGCAGGCCCAGACAAAGGCCACTCTCTCCGACGATCTGGTCAAGGTCGGCCTGATCCTCGACATGAGCGGCCTCTATGCCGATGTGACGGGCCGCGGCAGCGCCACCGCCGCGCAGATGGCGATCGACGACTTCGGCGGCAAGGTGCTCGGCCGCAAGATCGAACTGGTGGTCGCCGATCATCAGAACAAGGCCGACATCGCCGCCAACAAGGCGCGCGAATGGTTCGACACCGACCGGGTCGACGCGATCCTCGATGTCGCGGCGTCGGCGCCCGCGCTTGCCGTGCTCGAAGTCGCCAAGCAGAAGAACCGCATCGTGGTGTTCTCCGGCCCGGGTACCGAGCGTCTGACCAACGACCTGTGCACGCCGATCTCGGTGCACTACGCCTACGACACCTATGCGCTGGCCAATACCACCGCCCGTGCGATGGTCCAGCGCGGCGGCAAGACCTGGTATTTCCTGACGGCGGACTACGCGTTCGGGCACACGCTGCAGGACTCGGCCACCGCCGTGGTCACCGAGGCCGGCGGCAAGGTGCTCGGCGCCGCGCGCCATCCGATCGGCGCCAGCGACTTCGCCTCGTACCTGCTGCAGGCGCAGGCCAGCAAGGCGCAGGTCGTGGGCCTGGCCAATGCGGGCGGCGACTCCGTCAACGCGATCAAGGCCGCGCACGAGTTCGGCCTGACGCGCGACAACAAGCAGAAGCTGGCCGGCCTGTTGCTCTATATCAACGACATCCACGCGATCGGCCTGAAGACCGCCGCGGGGCTGGTGCTGACCGAGGCCTTCTATTGGGACATGAACGACGCTACCCGTAAATGGTCGCGCCGCTATTTCGACAAGCTCAAGAAGATGCCCAACATGAGCCAGGCCGGCGTCTATTCGTCGGTGATGCACTACCTGAAGGCCGTGCAGGCGGCCGGCACCGACGAGACGGCCGCGGTGATGAAGCAGATGAAGGCGATGCCGATCCAGGACTTCTTCACCGCCAATGGCCGTATCCGCGAGGACGGACGCATGGTGCACGACATGTACCTGTTCGAGGTGAAGACGCCGGCCGAATCGAAGTATCCATGGGACTACTACAAGGTCCTCGCCACAGTGCCCGGCGACCAGGCGTTCATCCCGCCGTCGAAGTCGAAGTGCCCGTTGCTGAAGCGCTGACATGAACGACTCCCTTCAACGCGGCGCCTGGTTGCGCGGCGCCGGCAATACGCGCTTCGGCAGGCTCGCGGGCAGCACGCCGCTGACGCTGATGGCGCAGGCCGCCGATGCCGCGCTGGACGAGGCGGAGTTGTCGCGCGCCGAGATCGACGGCGTGCTGTGCGGCTACGCGACCACGCTGCCGCATCTGATGCTGGCCGACCGCTTCTGCGAATACGCGTCGCTCCAACCCGCCTATGCGCACGGCATGGCCGCCGGCGGTGCCACCGGCGGGGCGATGGCGATGCTGGCGCGCGAACTGGTGCGTGCCGGCCGCTGCCGCCATGTGCTGGTGGTGGCGGGCGAGAACCGCCTGAGCGGCCAGAGCCGCGACCAGTCGGTGCAGACGCTGGCCCAGGTCGGCGAGCCGCAGATCGAAGTGCCCAACGGCGCCTCGGTGCCGGCGTACTACGCGCTGCTGGCCTCGCGCTATCTGATGGAGACCGGCCTGCCACGCGACGCGCTGGCGGATTTCGCGGTGCTGATGCGCAAGCATGCGGGCGCCCACCCCGACGCACATCTGCGCGAGCCGTTGACCGCGGCCGCCGCGTGCGCCGCCAAGGCGGTAGCGACGCCGCTGCTGCTGTCGGACTGCTGCCCGATCTCCGATGGCGCGGTGGCGCTGGTGGTGTCGGCGGAGCCGGGGCCGGGCCGGGCGGTACGCATTGCCGGCGCGGGACAGGCGCATCGCCATCAGCATCTGTGCGCGATCGACAGCGTGATGACGACCGGCGCCGGCGAAGCGGCCACGCGGGCGCTTGGCGAGGCCGGCATCGGGGTCGATGGCCTCGACTATCTGGCGATCTATGACTCGTTCACCATCACGCTGCTGATGCTGCTCGAGGAAATCGGCGTGGCGCCGCGCGGCGGCGCGCATGCGCGGCTGCTGGCCGGCGACTTCGATGTCGATGGCGCGCTGCCGCTCAATACCCATGGCGGCCTGCTCGCGTTCGGCCATTCCGGCGTCGCGGGCGGCCTGATGCATCTGGCCGAGGCGACGCGGCAGCTTGCCGGACGTGCCGGCGAGCGCCAGATCGGTCCGCGTCGCCGCGCGCTGTTCCATGCCGATGGCGGCGTGCTGTCGTCCCATGTCAGCCTGGTGCTGGAGGCCCTGTGATGGCGATCTCAGCCGAATCCGCCCTGCCCGAAGGGCTTCATCCCTATGCCGAAGGCCTGGAAGCGGGCCGCGTTCGCTACCAGTCGTGCGGCGACTGTGGCGCGGCGCAATCGCTGGAGCGCCATGCCTGCCAGCGCTGCGGCAGCGTCCGGCTCGCCTGGCGCGATGCCGCCGGTGTGGCCACCGTCTACGCCGTGACCGAGGTTGCGCGCGCGCCGGACGACAGCTTCCGCACGCTGGTCCCGTACACGCTGGTGCTGGCCACTCTCGACGAAGGGCCGCGCGTGATGGCCCATGCCGAGCCCGGCGTGGCGATCGGCGACCGTGTGCGCGCCGGGTTTTTCCGGCATGGCGAACGGATGCTGTTGCGATTCCAGCGCGAATAGTGAGCCGGAATATCGGGACGAAATAACGGGCTCGAATACCCGGCGGGAGTCGCGGCGGAAATTGCCGCGCCCCGGCGAGCCGGTACGGAAACACGGCCCAGGCACGACAACAACCAGATGGAGACACCTATGCAGCCGAATCAGCAGCATCGGCGGGCCGCGCTCGCCCGTCCGTTTTCCTCAGCCAGACGGGAAGCGTTGCGCGCCCTGCTGCCGGTGCTGGCGCTGGGCACGCTGTGCGCGGTATTGCCGCGGCCCGGCCAAGCGGAAACCTGGCCGGCAAAGCCGATCCGCATGGTCGTGCCCTACCCGCCCGGCGGTCCCACCGACATCGTCGCGCGCGTGGTCGGGCAGAAGCTCGGCGAGCGGCTCGGGCAACCGGTGGTGGTCGAGAACCGGCCGGGTGCGGGCGGCAATATCGGCGCGGAGGCCGCCGCCAAGGCCGCGCCCGACGGCTATACCCTGCTGGTCGCCACCACCGCGCATGCGATCAACATGACCCTGTTCCGCAAGCCGGGCTACGACACGCGCCGCGACTTCGCACCGGTCAGCCTGCTGACGCGCGGACCGCTGGTGCTGGTCACCGCGCCGTCGACGCCGGCGCGCAATGTCGCCGAGCTGATCGCGCTGGCCAAGGCAAAGCCGGATCAGGTGAGCTTCGCCAGTTCGGGCAATGGGCAGTCGACCCATCTGTCCGCCGAGCTGTTCAACGCGATGGCCGGCGTGCGCATGACCCACGTGCCGTACAAGGGGAGCGCGCCCGCCCTGACCGATGTGATCGGCGGCCAGGCCACCGTGATGTTCGACACCATGCTGTCGGCCATGCCGTTCGTGCGCGACGGCAAGCTCAAGGCCCTGGCCGTGACCAGCGCCAAACGCTCTCCAGCCGCGCCGGATGTGCCGACCATTGCCGAGGCGGGCCTGGCCGGCTATGAGGCCACCGCATGGAACGCGCTGCTGGCGCCGGCCGGCACGCCCGCTCCGGTGACCGACAAGTTGAGCCACGCGCTGCGCGCCGTGCTGGACGATGCCGAAGTCCGCTCGCGCTTCGCCACACAGGGCTTCGGCGCGGAATGGACCTCGCCCGACGCGACCGGCCGCTTCCTCGGCGCGGAGATCGACAAATGGGCCGGCGTGGTCAAGACCTCCGGCGCCACCATCGACTGACCTTGACTTGCATGGAACCAGTGCATTGAGCCGGTGCATTGAGCCGATGCATTGAACGACTTCATTGAACCGATCGACTACAGGACAACGACATGTCGGCTTCTCTCCCCCGCGGCCTGCAGGCCCTGCTGACGCCGCGCTCGATCGCGGTGATCGGCGCCTCGGACCATATCCACAAGATCGGCGGCCGGCCGATCCACTACATGCAGCAGCACGGCTACCGCGGCACGCTGTATCCGATCAACCCGCAGCGCGACACGATCCAGGGCCTGCGCAGCTACGCCTCGCTCGATGCGCTGCCGGAAGCGCCGGAGCTGGCCATCGTCGTGGTCGCCGGCGAGGCCGCCGTGCAGGCCGTCAGCGATTGCGCGCGGCTCGGCGTGGCGGCGGCCATCGTGATCGCCTCGGGCTTCGGCGAAGCGGGCGAGGAAGGCCGGCGCCAGCAGCAGAAGATGGTCGACATCGCGCGCGCGGGAAATCTGCACATGGTCGGCCCGAACAGCCAGGGCCTGGCCAATTTCGGCAGCGGCGCGATCGCCAGCTTCTCGACGATGTTCATCGAAGTGCCGCCGCAGGATGGGCCGGTCGCGGTGATCAGCCAGAGCGGCGGCATGGGCGCGATGGTCTACGGCCTGCTGCGCCACCAGGGCATCGGCGTGCGGCACATGCATGCGACCGGCAATCAGGCGGACGTCACGGTCAGCGACCTGGCGCTGGCCGTCGCGCACGATCACGACGTGCAGCTGATGCTGCTGTATCTGGAAACGCTGAACGATCCAGCCACGCTGGCGCAGGCGGCCGCGGTGGCGCGCGCACGCGGCGTGCCGATCGTCGCGGTCAAGGCCGGCCGCACCAGCGCGGGCCAGCGGGCGGCCGCCTCGCACACCGGCGCGCTCGCCAACGAGGACCGCGCCGTCGATGCCTTCCTCGCGCACCACGGCATCTGGCGCGTCGACGACGCCCATGCGCTGGCGCGCTGCGCACCGCTGTATCTGCGCGACTGGCAACCGAAGGGACGCGGCCTCGTCGTCGTCAGCAATTCGGGGGCGAGCTGCGTGATGGCGGCCGACGCCGCCGAAACGTGCGGACTGTCGATGGCGCCGCTGGCGGCGCAGACCCAGTCCGCGCTGGCCGAACGCCTGCCCGGCTTTGCCGCGACCGCCAATCCGGTCGACGTGACCGCCGCCCTGCTGACCAACAGCGCGCTGTTCGGCGATGTGCTGCCGGTGATCGCGGGCGACGCGGCGGCCGACATGGTGCTGCTCGATATTCCGGTGGCGGGCATGGGCTACGACATCGAACGCTTTGCCACCGATGCGGCGGCCTTTGCCGATACCAGCGGCAAGCCCATCGTGGTGGCGGCCTGGCAGCAGGGCGTGGTCGCCCCGTTCCGGCAGCGCGGCGTACCGGTCTATGCCAACGCCGGCGAGGCGCTGCCGGCGCTGAGCCAGTGGCGCGCGCACCGGCTGCGGCTGGCGGAGCTGTTCGCGCGTCCGCCGGCGCCGCCCGCGGCAGTTCCGCCCGATGTCTCGTCGCCCTCGGCGACGCTGAGCGAAGCGGCCAGCCTCGCACGCCTGGCCGAGGCCGGCGTT
This sequence comes from Cupriavidus sp. H18C1, assembly GCF_049311595.1. Classification (NCBI taxonomy): domain Bacteria; kingdom Pseudomonadati; phylum Pseudomonadota; class Betaproteobacteria; order Burkholderiales; family Burkholderiaceae; genus Cupriavidus; species Cupriavidus sp. H18C1. The sequence continues at coordinate 938,847 of NZ_CP186009.1, read as the reverse complement.
CCGGTCGTCGCGCATCGCCTGTGCCGCAGCGCCGATGAGGCGGTGTCGGCCTGGCGTGCGCTCGGCGGACCCGTCGCGGTCAAGGCCTGTGCGGCCGCGGTGCCCCACAAGAGCGAACACGGCCTGGTCGCGCTCGGCTGCAACGACGCCGATTCGATCGTCGCGGCATTCGAGCGGCAGATGGCCACGCTGGCCGGCATGGGCGTCGAGGCCGAGGGCGTCATCGTCGCGGCGATGGTGCGCGGCCAGCGCGAATGCATGATCGGCGCGCACTGGGATCCGGTGTTCGGCGCCGTGCTGGTGGTCGGCGACGGCGGCAAGTATGTCGAGGTGCTGCGCGACACCGCTGTGCTGCTGGCGACCTGCGACGAAGGCGATGTGGCCCGCGCGCTGCGGACGCTGCGCATCGCGCCGCTGCTGGCCGGCGTGCGCGGCGAAGCGGCCGTGGACATGGCGGCGCTGTGCCGCACCGGGGTGGCGGTCGGCAGGATGGTGCACGCCGCGAGCGGTGCGATCCGGTCGGTCGACCTGAACCCGGTGATGGCGAGCCCCGACGGCGTGGTGGTGGTCGATGCGTTGATGGAAGTGGCGGCTTGACGATGGAGGGCCGGGTATCCGCGAAAGATGCCCGGCCCTCCATCCTCGCCCTCCATCGGCATTCCCGCAATTAAATTTCTTGCTATTCAATCGCGCACGATCTATATTCTTCTCCATGAACGCCGCATCGAACTCCCGGATCGACCCTGCCACCGCGCTGCTGCTGGATCGGCAGTTCTGCTTCTCGGTCTATTCGGCCTCGCTGGCGCTGAACAAGCTGTACCGCAAGCTGCTGCGTCCGCTCGGCCTGACCTACCCGCAATACCTGGTGATGATGGTGTTGTGGGAGCAGGACGGACTGACGGTGTCGGAGATCGGTGCCCGGCTGAATCTGGATTCGGCCACGCTGACGCCGTTGCTCAAGCGCCTCGAGACGCAGGAGCTGGTGTCGCGGGCCCGCGCGGCGGCGGACGAACGGCAGGTCATCGTCAGCCTGACCAAGGCCGGCCGCGCGCTGAAGACGCAGGCCGGCAAGGTCCCGGAGTCGGTGTTGTGCGCGTCGGCGTGCAGCGTCGAGGAACTGACGAGCCTGAAGCGCAAGCTCGATAGCGTGACGGCGAAGATCGCCCGGAACGCGGCGGACTGAGCCGCAAGGGATGACGACGCCGTCTTGTCTTGACGTACTTATATAGTGCGCTATTCAATAGTGCGATATGTTTGAAGTGCAATTCAGAAGTACAACCCTGAAGTCGAACCCGGCCATCAACCCGAAGGAGCCAACCATGTCGATCGAAAAAGTCCTGTACCGTGCCCAAGCCCAAGCCACCGGTGGCCGTGACGGCCGTGCCGTCTCGTCCGACGGCGCGCTCGAGGTCAAGCTCAGCACGCCGCGCGAACTGGGCGGTGCCGGCGGTCCCGGCACCAACCCCGAGCAGCTGTTCGCCGCGGGCTACTCCGCCTGTTTCCTCGGGGCCCTGAAGTTCGTCGCCGGCCGCGAAAAGGTCGCCCTGCCCGCCGAGACCACGATCACCGGCAACGTCGGTATCGGCCAGATCCCGACCGGCTTCGGCATCGAGGTCGAACTGCAGATCTCGATTCCGGGCGTGGCGCGCGAAACCGCGCAGGCGCTGGTCGACAAGGCCCACGTCGTCTGCCCGTATTCGAACGCGACGCGCGGCAACATCGACGTGCGCCTGACGCTGGTCTGATCCGGACCACGCCGGCACGAGGCCGTGGCGAGCGCTCAGGCGCCGCCGCGGCCTTGTGCAATCAGCTCGCGCAGTTGCGGATCGCGCGGCTCGAGCACGTCGAACAGACCCAAGGCCGTCAGCGCCGGAATCAGCGCGATCAGGTCCTCTCTCGCCGCGGCACGGCTCTCGCCGGACTGCGCGGGATCGGACAGCACGCGCCAGCTGGCGAGGAACGCCCCGACACTGCCTTTGCGTACGGTGATGCCGTTGGCCTGTACGGCATCGACATGGTCCGGGAGCATGGTTTCGGGCTTCATGCGCGTGCTCCGTGGGTTTCGGCGAACGGTCGGGATGGCGTGGCAGGTGTCATCGAATGGCTTCCTGGGTACCCGATAACGGGCGATGGACGTAGTGTAGGTAGCGCCCCACTTGCCCGCTAACGCTAGAATGCCAGTCGATAATGCAATCGGGCCAACCATTCGATCGATCGTGTCGCTGAAGCACATCCGCCGGCTGTCGCACGCCGGCATCCGCGAGCGCCGTCCGCACCGTCATGACGATGGACAGCTCTTCACGATCCGGACGGGCGTGGTGGCCATCGAGGCCGACGGCGGCCGATGGGTGATGCCGACGGGCTGCATCGCGTGGATTCCGCCCGGCATCGTGCATGGCGCGAGCGTGCAGGGCGGCATGGTGGGTACCAGCCTGTATTTCGACGGCGCGTGGAGCCGTGCCGCGATGCCGGACACGGTCAAGATGGCCAGGCTGTCGCCGCTGCTCGATGCGCTGCTGGTCGCGCTGACGGGCGACGACGCGCCCACCGGCACGACGCTCGATCATTACCTCGCCGTGTTCGCCGATGCGTTCGCGCGCGAGCCGGCGCAGACGCTGTTCCTGCCGATGCCGCGCGAGCCGCGGCTGGTGCGGATGGCGACGCGGATGCTGGCCGCGCCAGACGACAACACCGATCTCGATGGCTGGGCCGCGCGCATCGGCATGAGCCGCCGCACGCTGACACGACGCTTCCAGGCCGAGACCGGATGGACCATCGGCCAGTGGCGGCAGCAGATGCGGCTGCTTGCGGCGATGGAGCGGCTCGCCGCCGGCCACAGCGTCACGGCGATCGCGCTCGATCTGGGCTATGCCAGCGTCAGCAGCTTTATCGCGGTGTTCCGCCGCTATCTCGGCACGACGCCGCGCGCGTATCTGCCCGCGAGCGACGCCGCGCGCTCACGATCGCTCCGCTAGCCCGCATGCGTGCTTGCGGGATGCATGCTTGCGGCATGCGGCCTTGCGCGGTCCGGCCGGATTGCGCTTGCCGACCAGCACCAGACTCAGCACGGCCACCACCACACAGCCGATGCCGACGAGCTGGCTCGTGCCGACCGGCTCGCCCAGCAGCAGAAAGGCCATTGCCACCGCCGATATCGGCGCCAGCGCGGTGAACAGCGATGCCTCGGTGCCGGTGGTGCGCGCGGAGCCCGCATACCACAGCACGAAGCCCGCCACGGTAGGCACCAGCGCGTAGTACAGCACCGCCGCCAGCGCCCCGCTCGGCAGTCCATGCCGCCATGGCGCCTCGAACAGCGCGGGAACGATCGATGCCGCCAGGCCGATCGCCGTCATCACGGTCGACAGGGCCAGCGGCTGCAGCGGCTGGCGCAGCCGCTTGTTCAGCAGGATGAACAGGCTCTCGCAGACCACCGCGCCCATGACCAGGGCGTTGCCAAGCCACGTCCCCCGGCCGCCGTCGGCGCCCTCTCCCGGCACCGCCACCACGAGCACGCCGGCCGTCGCCAGCCCGATGGCGAGCAGCAAGGCGACGCCCGGCCGCTCCTTCAGCACGACGATCGAAACCAGCGCCGACACCACGGGCAGCGTGCCGATGATCACGCCGGCGTCCGCGGCCGAGCTCATCCGCAGGCCGGAGATCAGCAAGGTGGTATAGCCGACGCTGCCGGCGACCGCCTGCACGACGAGCAACAGCCCGTCGCCACGGCCGATGGCCGGCAGGCGCGTGCCGGTCAGCTTCATCAGCAACAGGAAGCCGGGCAAGGCGATGGCAAAGCGCAGCGCCGTCGCAGTGAACGGCGGCAGCCCCGCGGCGATCACCTTGCTGGCAATGACGGTACTGCCGACCAGCACCATGGCCAGCGCCAGATAGAAATAACCTTCGGATTTGCCGGACATGGCCGCCTCCGCATCGTTGGATGCCTAAGGCTAGGCCGCGACGTGGCGGGCGTCTTGAACGAAATTGCAGCGGCGCGGAAACCCGTCCTTCGGACGGCGCCCGTCAGCGCAGGGACCGTCCGGTGGCGACGGCGGCATAGGCGCTGGGCGACAGGCCGTATTTCTTCACGAAGATGCGCGTCATATGGCTCTGATCGGCAAACCCGCTGCCGATCGCCGCATTGGCCAGCGGCTCGCCGCGTGCGATCAGCCGACGCGCGAGGTCGATCCGCCGCTGCACCAGGTAGGCATGCGGCGTCAGTCCGGTGGCCCGGGTAAAGGCGCGCAGCACCTGGAAGCGGCTCAGCCCGCTGGCATGGGCCAGGTCGTCCAGCGTCACCGGCACCGAGGGATCATCGTCGATGCGCGCCAGCGCATGCGCAATCGCCGCCGGGGTGCCGTCGCCGTCCCGCAGGCCGTGGCGGCAATCCATCGTGCGGGCGACCAGCATCAGCAGCAGGCTGTCGCGACGCAAGGCCGCGTCCGGGGCGTTGCCGCCGGTCATCGCATCGAACAATTGCGTGAAGACCGCAGTCGACGCACGATCGCTCAGCACCGGCAGCACGAATTCCCCGAGCTGCGCGGCCCCTTCGCTCACATCGTGACAGACCGGCGCCACCACCTCGGGATCGAAATACAGGATGCGCCACGACCGCCCCGCCTCGTCCAGCGGCATGCCGTCGTGCACCTCGCCGGGATTGACCGTGATGATGTCGCCGGCGACCGCCTGCACCTCGCCACGGCCGCTGGCCGAGCGCTGCGCGCCCCGCTCGACCACGCCGATGCCGAACTGTTCGTGCGTATGGCGGGCGAAACGGTGCCGTGAGCTGGCCTGGACGGCGAGCACACCGGGCAATGCGCAAGGGAGGAGCTGGAACTGGCCGGCAGGCATGGGATCGGTGGGAAACGGTATTGGAACCATAGCACGCGACCCGATGGACAGCGCCGGTTGAATCGATTCCAATGCAGACGCCACTGAGCACGTGCTTCGTCCGATACTGTCCAGCGCCCTCCTTCGATGCAAGACAAAGACCGCCTGCTTCGCACCTTTCTCGCCGTCGCGCGCGCCGGCTCACTGCGCGCCGCCTCGACTTCCCTGGGCATCACGCAGGCCGCCGTCAGCAAGCAGGTCGCCGCTCTGGAAGCGTTCCTCGGGGCGCCACTGTTCGACCGGCACGGGCGCGGCATGCGGCCGACGCCGCTGGGAGAACGCCTGGTCGGCGATATCGATCAGGGATTCGGCATGGTGGACAGCGCGCTGGACGTCGCGCGGCAGACCTCGGCCGGCGGCTATGGGCGTGTGACCATCGCCACCGTCAATACGCTGGCGGCCTATCTGATGCCGGAGGTGGTCGCCTCACTGCGCGCCGCCCATCCGCGCATCACGCTCGGCGTGTTCAATGCCAGCTCGCCCGATGTGGTGGAACGGGTCGAGCGCGGGCTCGCCGATATCGGGCTGGTCTACGATCTCGCGGTCGATACCGATGCGGTGGCGCTGCGGCGGCTGTGCATCGAGCAGATCGCCGCCTATAGCCGCGAGCCGGGCGCGCCGACGCCGGGAACGCTGAGCGTCGCCGCGCTGGCGCAGCGGCCGCTGATCGTGCCGCCGCGGCCGTACGCGCTGCGGCGCGTGATCGAACGGGAATTGCCCGCGCCGCTGTCGATCGCCGTGGAGAGCAATTCGGTCAGCATGTCGCTCGACCTGGCGATGCAGGGCGTCGGCACCACGATCCTGCCGCGCGATCTGCCCGACATCGCCATTACGGCGCGCGGACTGCATCGGCTTGCCATCGAAGGAGCCAATCTGCATCGCCATGTGGTGCTGATCCACCGCAGCGGCACGACCCCGAGCCAGGCGGTCAGTCGCGCCATCCGCGCGATCGAAGCAGCCGCGTCGCGCATCGCGACGCGATAGCGCGCGGCCCGTGTATCAACGGCGCAGCGTCGTCTTCGCCTGGCGTGCCCAGTAGGCAAAGGTCGCGTTGACGATCGCCGGCTGCAGCAGGAAATCGTGCGCCTCGCGCGCGGCCGCAGGATCGACCGGCTGCAACGGTCCGACAGCCAGCGCGTCCAGGCACATGCGTGCATTGCGCTCGGCGAACACGTTCAGATAGACCGCCTCCTGCAGCGTCGCACCGGTACAGACCGCGCCGTGATTGACCAGGAAGGCGGTGCGTCGCCCCGCCAGCGCGCCCGAGATCAGTTCGCCTTCGTCGTCGCCGGTCGGCACGCCGGGCCAGTGCGCCAGGAAACCGCAATCGTCATGGAACATCGCCGCATCCATATGCGCGACCGGCATCGGGATGCCAAGCATCGACAGCGCCGACAACGCCGGCGGATGGGTATGCACGATGGCCTTGACCTGCGGATGATGGCGATAGATCCAGCTGTGGAAGCGCACGCCGGGATTGGCCCGGCCCTTGCCCTGCAGCGTGTTCAGCTCCGCATCGACCAACAGCACATTGGCGGCGCTGGCCTCTTCCATGCCCGTGCCGAGCGCAAGCGTGACCATGCCGCCGGAGTCGGGATCGCGCATCGTGATCTGCCCGGCCAGCCCCGCGGCATGGCCCTGGGCGGCAAGGATCAGGCAGGCATCGACGAAGGTATCGAGATCGGCGCCGGCGTTGGCGCCAGGGACGGCATCGAGCAACAGGGTCTTGGTCATGGCAGGGAGCGAGAGGGGGGTCGACGTAGGGTTCGGCGGTGGGCGGGTGCGGCGGCGGCTCAGTTCTCGAGCCGGATATTGCGTTCGCGGATCAGCGTGCGGCGGGCCTCGAGGTCCTGCCGGATCAGCGCCGCGAAGGCGGTGCTGCCGCTGGCGAAGGGCTCGAAGCCGCTGCCTCGCACGCGCGCCAGCAGGTCGCGGTCGGCCAGCACCGTCTGCAGCGCCTGCGCAATGCGCTCGGCCACCGGCGTCGGCAGCCCCGCCGGTCCCACCACCCCGACCCACGGGGCGAATTCGAAGCCCTTCAGGCCGGCCTCCTCGAAGGTCGGCACGGACGGCAGCAAGGGACTGCGCTGGCGCGTCGACACCGCGATCGGCTTGACGCGGCCCGTCTTCGCATACTGGCTGCCCAGATTGGTGTCGATGAAGGTCAGATGCACGTGGCCGGCCACTACATCGGCCAGCGCGGGCGCGCCGCCGCGATAGGGCAGATGCGCAACGATCGCGCCCGACTGTTGCTTGTAGGCCTCGAAGGCCAGATGCGGCGGGCTGCCGACGCCCGCCGACGCATAGCTCAATGCCGACGGATGCGCCTTGCTGTAACGCGTCAATTCGTCGGACGTCGCGACGTTCAGCGAGGGATGCGCCACCATCACCAGCGGGATGCGCGCAACGGTGCCGAGGTAACTGAAATCCTTGAGAACGTCGTAGGCAATCTTCTTCTGCAGCACCGGATTGACGGTCAGCGCGCCTTCGTCGAGCAGGGCCAGCGTGTAGCCATCCGCAGGGGCGCGTGCCACGGCCTCCGCCGCAATCATCGCGCCGGCGCCGGGCCGGTTCTCCACCACCACCGGCTGCCGCAGCGTCGCGCCGAGGCGCTCGGCCAGCATGCGGGCGATGGTGTCCACCGCGCCGCCGGCGGCTTGCCCCAGCAGCAGGCGGATCGGGCGTTCCGGGTAGCCGGCGCTGGATGACGATGATGACGATGATGTCGATGCGGACTGCGCGATCGCCAGCGGCGTGGCAACGGTCAGCGCCAGGCAGGCGCAAAGCCGGCGCAGGGAGGGAAGACGGATCATGGGGCGCAGCCTTTTATGGTGTGGTCTGACGGGACGAAGCCAGTCTAGGACGGCTTGCCCACGCCCCGCGGCATGGCTGCCTTGAACGCAGGTTAAGGCTCGGAGGCGCGATGCGGCAGTCCCGAGCGTTCAGGCCAGGGTCTCGATCAGGAAATCGACGAAGGCGCGCACCTTCGAATTGAGATACCGCCGCGACGGATAGACGGCATAGACATGCGTCTCGACGGTGGACCATTCGTCCAATACGGTCACGAGCCGCCCGTGCTCGATGTCGTCGCGCACATAGACCAGCGGAATCAGGCTGATGCCGAAGCCCGCCAGCAGCGCCTCGCGCACCGCGAGACTCGACGTGACCTTGTAGCGGCCATCGATCGGCACGTCGACCTGGACATCGCCCTGCGCGCCATGCTTTCGAAAGCTCCATAGCCTGGCGTGGCCCGACAAGCTGAATTGCACGCATTCGTGCTAGCGCAAGGCTTCGGGTGAATCGGGCACGCCATGCCGCGAAAAATACGCCGGCGCGCCGCACAGCACGTGCGTCATCGACATCAGCTTGCGCGCAACCAAGCTCGAATCCTCCAGCTTGTCGCTGCCGCGTATTGCAACGTCGAAGCCCTCCTTGACGAGATCGACGCGGCGATCATCCAGGCGCAGATCCAGCGACAGCTGCGGATAGCGGCACAGGAACTGCGGGATCGCATCGGCCAGCTGCGTCAGCGTCAGCGACATCGGCGCACTGACGCGCAGCGTGCCAGTGGGCTCGCTCTGCATCGGGCCCAGCGCGCGATCGGCCTCGTCGAGGTCGTCGAGAATTTGCGCAATCTGCGTGTAGTACTGCTGGCCGGCCTCGGTCAGGCTGAGCCGCCGCGTGGTGCGGTTCAGCAGCCGCGTGGACAGATGCGCCTCAAGCTCGCCAATGTTCTTGCTTACCGCCGCCGGCGACAGGCAAAGCCGCCGCGCCGCCGCGGCAAAGCTGTTGCGCTCGACGACTTCCCGAAATACGCGCAGCGCCGTCAAATGGTCCACGGTGAATTGATCCGATTATTCACTGCCGGTAAAGATTGTGGTGAGCATATCGCATATTTCAACGCGCGAGGATGGCGATTAATCTTGGACCGTGAATAAACGGCCGTCTAAATCGGCCATTGGGCTAATGCCAACGCCAACGCCAACGCCAACGCCAACGCCAACGCCACGGCATTCAACGACACCATTCAGAGCTGGAACGACCATGAGCCATCCCATCATCGACGCCATCGAGCAACGCATCTCCGCCAATTTCTTCGATGCCTCCCGTCCGCTGTCCGACGCGCAAATCGAAGCGCTGACCGCGCTGGCCACTCGCGCGCCCACCGCCTACAACCTGCAGAACTGGCGCTTTATCGCGGTCCGGACCGCCGAAGCCAAGGCGCGCCTGCGCGCGGTCGCCTGGAACCAGCCCAAGGTCACCGATGCGGCGGTTGTCTTTATCGTCTGCGGCGTGCTGGCCGATCCCGCCACGCTGGCGCAGCGCCTTCAGCCTTCGGTCGAAGCCGGATTGATGCCCGCCGGCATGGTACAGACCTGGGTCGATGCGGCGCGCGGCCAATATCTGGAGCAGCCGCAGAGCCGGCGCGACGAAGCGATCCGCACCGCCTCGCTGGGCGCCGCCACCCTGATGCTGGCCGCGCACGGCATGGGCCTGGCAACCGGTCCGATGACCGGCTTCGATCCGCAGGGCGTGGCACGGGAATTCGCGCTGCGGCCCGACGAGGTGCCGGCCATCCTGGTGGCGGTCGGCCAGGCGGCGCCGGGCAACTGGCCGCAAAAGCCGCGCCGCCCGCTGGCCGAAGTACTCGATTTCGCCTGAGGCACGCATCGTGAACCGCGCCACCGACCTGCTGCTGACCAGCCTTGCCCCGGCGATCTGGGGCAGCACCTATGTCGTCACGACGGGCCTGCTGCCCGCCGGCTATCCGCTGACGGTGGCGATGCTGCGCGCGCTGCCGGCCGGCCTGCTGCTGTTGCTGTGGGTCCGCCAATTGCCGCAGCACGGCTGGTGGCTGCGCGTATTCGTGCTCGGCGCGCTGAATTTCTCGGTGTTCCAGGCGATGCTGTTTGTCGCCGCCTACCGCCTGCCGGGCGGCGTGGCGGCGACGTTGGGCGCCGTGCAGCCGCTGATCGTGATCCTCTTTTCCCGGCTGCTGCTCGGCAACGCGATCCGGCCGGTGGCCGTGGTCGCCGCGATCGGCGGCATGCTCGGCGTGGCGCTGCTGGTGCTGACGCCCAAGGCCGCGCTCGACACCACCGGCGTGGCCGCCGGCCTGCTGGGCGCCGCGTCGATGGCGCTCGGTACGGTGCTGACGCGGCGCTGGCAACCGCCGGTATCCGCGCTGACCTTCACCGCATGGCAACTGGTGGCGGGCGGCATTCTGCTGCTACCGGTCGCGCTCTGGTACGAACCCCCCGCTGGGCCCCCCTGACACAGGCCAATGTGCTGGGCTTTCTCTATCTGGGATTGATCGGCACCGCGCTGACCTATGTGCTGTGGTTTCGCGGCATCGCGCGGCTGGGCCCACCGGTGGTGGCGTCGCTGGGCTTTCTGAGCCCGCTCAGTGCGGTACTGCTGGGATGGGGCTTGCTGGATCAGTGGCTCAGCGCGCCGCAATTGGCGGGCATGGCGCTGGTGCTGGCCAGCATGTGGTTGAGCCAACGCGGGGCGGCGGGCCCGACGAAGGCATCAGCGATGGAGCAGGCGGCCTCCTCGGCCTCTTCACGCTCGTCGCCCTCATCGGCCTCCAGCCCCGAATCGCCGCGCGCTTGATGCCGTTATGACGGATCCTTGGTCCGTGTGCGCGACACCGCGCCCATAATGCCAAGGCCGAGCACGATCACACAGGCGATGGCGACGTAGGTCTCCGGCACGCCGGCCGTGATCAGGCCCCAGGCGATGCCGCCGACGAGGATCAGCAGTCCAATCAGGAATAGTGCAAACGACATAACCAGCTCCTGGCAATTGCCGCGATCGGCTGCGGCTTAAGTGCAATGTAGGGGCCATGCCGCGTGGCAGGGATCGGTCGGCAGCGGAGACTGGCGTAGGCCGGTTCCTACGCGCGCGGTGGATGTCGCGGCACCTGAAATTTGCCGGCGCTCGCGTATGATCGTCCATATCGATCATTCGTCGCCCAGCGAAGCCATCGCCACGACGCAAGGCGAATGGGCCCCTCGCCGGCGTAATCCGATGACTATTCGAATCGGCATCTCGGGGTGGCGCTACGAGGGCTGGCGTGGCGTCTTCTATCCGAAGGGACTGGCCCAGGCGCGCGAACTCGAATTCGCCGCGCGCGCCGTCGATACGATCGAGATCAACGGCTCGCACTATTCGCTGCAGACCATCGGCAGCTACCGCGCCTGGTACGAGGCGACGCCATCGGACTTCGTCTTCGCCGTCAAGGGGCCGCGCTATCTGACCCACATGCTGCGTTTCCGCGACGAAAAGGCACGGCCCGCCATGGCGAATTTCTTTGCCTCCGGGGTGCTGGCATTGCAGGAAAAGCTGGGGCCCTTCCTGTGGCAATTCCCGCCGAATTTCAGCTTCAAGCCGGACCGGCTGGAACGCTTCCTCGCGATGCTGCCTCGCACCACCGATGAAGCAAGGAAATTGGCCAGCCAGCACGATGGCCGCGTCAAGCAGCCCTGGTTCGAGCCGACACGAAAACGGCGCCTGCGCCACGCTATCGAAATCCGCCATGCCAGCTTCTGCACGCCGGAATTTCCCGCGCTGCTGCGCAAGCATCGCGTCGCGCTGGTGGTCTCCGATGCGGTTGCCGACTGGCCCTACGTCGAGGACGTGACCGCGGATTTCGTCTATCTGCGGCTGCACGGGACCGAGACCTTGTATGGCGGGTCCTATTCGGACCCCGCGCTCGACCGCTGGGCCGAGCGCTTGCGCGCATGGGGCGCCGGCGGCGAGCCGCACGACGCCAGACGCATTTCCCGGATCAAGGCACGCAAGGCGGCACGGCGCGATGTGTACTGCTATTTCGATAACGACCAGAAGGTCAAGGCGCCATTCGATGCGCAACGGCTGATGGAGCGGATTTCACCCGATCGGCATCGCACAGAAAGCTAGTTGGCGGCTTCGTTGGCGGCTTGGTTGGCCGCCTCGTTGGCCGCCTCGTTGGCGGCCCCGTTGATGGCGTCGTTGTTGGCCTGGTTGTTTTCCTAGTTCGCCGCCTTGGCCAGCTTGCCGAAATCCCGATCCAGCCGCGCCAGCGATGCATCGATCCGGCCGCGCTTTTCCTTGATCCAGGCATCCTGCTGCCCCAGCGTCTGTTTTGCCGCCTTCAGCATCCGCTCCATCTCGGCTGGCTGCGGACCGCCCACGGTGGCGCGATGGCGAACGATCGCCACCGGATCGAGCGTCGCGCGGAATTCCGCTTCGCTCATCGGCAATTGCGCCGGCCCCTGGCCCTTGACCGCTTCCGCATAGATCCGCTGCGCCTGCGCATAGGGAAATTCGCTCGGCCGGATATTGTTGGCCTTCGCGTAATCGACGACTTCCGATGCGAAGTGATGGCCCACGCGGAATGGCAGCTTGTATTTGCGCATCAGCACATCGGCCAGTTCCTGCGAGGCAGTCCAGTCGCTGTTCAGTTCCTCCAGCGCACGTTCGGGGCTGATCACCAGTGCGTTAAGGATCTTGTCCCAGCCCTGCAACACGCGGATCGCGCTCTGCACCATTTCGCTGTTGGGCTTGACCTCCTTGGCGTCGCCCATGCCTGGCGTGATGTTGTGCGCCTGAATCACCGGCCCCATCGCCAGCGTGACAGCGGTCGACGCGTGCCGGCGCGTCGTGTTCAGCAGACCGGGATTGCGCTTCTGCGGCATCGCGCTGGAAACATAGGTATTGCTGCCGCCCTCCTGCAACAGCATCCACGGACGCGATTGCGCATATTGCGTCATCACGTCCTCGATGAAGTTGCCCGCATGCAGCGCAATGCTGGTGACAATGGCGCCGACCTCGACCGGCTGTTCGGTCGAGGAAATCTGCGCGGCATCGTAGGCGTTGTCGACGATCGCCGAGAAGCCGAGATAGTCGGCCATGCGCGCGCGATTCAGCGGCCAGCTGGTGCCGTTCAATACGGTCGTCCCCATCGGCGAGCGGTCGATGCGCGCATAGGCCTCGCGAATCCGCTGTGCGTCGCGCTCCAGTCCCGCCGCATGGCCGAGCAGATAATGCCCCAGGCTATTCGGTTGCGCCGCCACGCCGTTGGTGTAATTCGGCACGATGGTATTGGCATGCTTCTCCGCCAGCGACACCAGCGAACGGCTGGTCTTGTTCAACTGGTCGGCCAGGCTCAGCAGATGGTCCCGCAGGATCGCGGCGCGGTAGGTCGCATGCATGTCCTGGCTGGACCGCCCCGCATGCAGCAGGGTCACCTCGACGCCGGCGGCCTGGATCAGCAACGGCTCGAAGGTGATCACCGTGGAGGGACGCTTGCCGCCCGGCCGATTGCCGTCTTCCAGCACCTTGACGATGCCCGAGGCAATGCGCGGCGCGAGCGACTTGTCCAACAGCCCTTCCTCCGTATTGATCACGGTGGTGGCCTTGTTGATTTCGCCGAGCCAATAGAACTCGTCGCGATTGACTGCGGATTGGGAAAAGGCGGGAATGGCGTGGGCGGAAATCGCCAGGGCAAGAATGCCAATTCGGGTTTTCAACACGGCTGGTTCGCTTGTCTCGTTATTCGGTCATTGTCGGGCGACGCCGGTGCAAAGGCGCCACGGGATTACAGCCGATTGCGGAGGCAGGCGCAAGGCTATACATTCAGCAGACAATGACAGCCTCCCTTGCCCAAAAAGGTCCCAATGCCGGCCCTGCCCGCCATGACAATGCGTCGTGGTAAAAGCCCCGATTGGGTGCATCGCGCCGAACCGGCGCAGGGCATCGAACGCATCGAGGCCTTCTTCACCGGCAACGCCTATGCGATGCACCGGCACGATACCTATGCCATCGGCCGTACGCTGGCAGGCGTGCAGTGCTTCCAGTATCGGCGCAGGCTGCGCGCCAGCGTGCCGGGCAAGACCATCGTGCTGCATCCCGACGAGGCGCACGACGGACAGGCCGGTACCGATGAGGGCTTTCGCTATCGGATGATCTACGTCGAGCCGGCCGTCTTTCAGGCGGTGCTCGGCGGCAAGGCGCTGCCGTTCATCGAAGGCGGCATCACCGATGACCCGCGCTTGTTCGCGGCGACCGAAGCGCTGCTGCAGCGGCCAGAGACCCTGCTCGATCCGCTCGAACGGGACGACGGCATGGTCGAGCTTGCCCTCGCGCTCGACGCCGCTTCCGGCGCAAGACCGCTGCGGCCGTCCTGCGACTTCCGGGCGGCCCAGCTGGCGCGCGACTATCTGCATGCCGCTTCGCATCGCACCGTCACGCTGGAAGAACTCGCCGCCGCCTGCGGCCGCGATCGCTGGAGCCTGTCGCGCGACTTCCGCACGTTCTACGGCACCAGCCCCTATCACTACCTGACGATGCGCCGATTGGAGGCGGCACGCCGGCTGATGCAGCACGGTGTCGCGCTGGCCGACAGCGCCATCGCAGCCGGCTTTGCGGACCAGAGCCACATGACGCGGCACTTCACCAAGGCTTACGGCATTCCGCCGGCCCGGTGGCTGCGCATGGTCCAGCACGCCAACGGCCGCTGATTTCCGCTCGCACAATCGTTCAAGACGCCGCAGCCGCGTCCGCATTACGCTGCTCTCTCCCCCATTCACGGAGAGAACCCATGCAAGCCACCCCATCATCGGCCCCCCGCTTCCCGCGGCCAGGGCGTCGCGATCGATCTGATCGGCAAAATCGGCCAGATCGACAGCCACTGGCAGCCCCGCGTCGTCGCCGAAATGAATGACTACCAGTTCAAGGCGGTCAAGCTCAAGGGCGATTTCATCTGGCATACACACGCCGATACCGACGAGACCTTCATCGTGCTCGACGGCGAATTGCGGATCGATCTTCGCGATGGCGCGATCGTGCTGCGCGCCGGCCAGATGGCGGTCGTGCCCAAGGGTGTCGAACACAAGCCCTTTGCCGCCGAAGAAGTGAAACTGCTGCTGATCGAGCCGCGCGGCGTGCGCAATACCGGTGAAGAAGGCGGCGAACGGACCGCGCAGAACGATATCTGGGTCTGAGGCGCTGCGCGAGGGCCGCGATCACCGCGATCGCCGCCATGGCGGCCCTTGATGGCCTTCGCGGCGTTCGCGACGTTCGCGACGTTCGCGGCTTCGCGGCCCCTCGCGGCTTTCACCGACCTTTACCTTGACATTCGGCGTTTCATGTAACACCATAAGTTCCATGAAACGCGATAGCAGACTGTCAGGCGTGCTCCACGTCCTGTTGCACATGGCCGAGCACGATGGCCCGGTCACATCGGAGGTCCTCGCCAAGGCGATGGAAACCAATCCCGTGGTCATCCGCCGCGTGATGGCCGGCCTGCGCGAGCAGGGCTACGTGCGCTCGGAAAAAGGCCATGGCGGCGGCTGGACGCTCGCCTGCGACCTGTCCAGGGTCACGCTGCGCGACGTCTACACGGCGCTGGGCTGCCCCTCGCTTCTGGCAATCGGCAATCGGACGGAATCGCCCGGTTGCCTGGTCGAGCAGGCCGTCAATGCCGCGCTCGACCAAGCCTTCAACGACGCGGAAGCGCTGCTGCTGGCGCGGCTGGGCGAGGTCACGCTGGCCATGCTGAGCGCCGATTTCCACAAACGGATGGTTGCCCGCGGCGGCCGCCACGATCTGGAGCACGTCCATGCGGTATGACGCCATTGTCATCGGCGGCAGTTTCGCCGGCCTGTCGGCAGCCACCTATATCGCGCGGGCAAGGCGCTCGGTCTGCATCGTCGATGCGGGCGCCCCGCGCAATCGCTTTGCCACGCATTCGCACGGCTTCCTGGCGCAGGACGGCAGCAATCCCGCCGCCGTGCTGGCGACCGCGCGACAGCAGGTCGCGGCGTATCCCACGACCACGTTTATCGAAGGTCGAGCCATCGGTGCGTCGGGAGAGCTGGGCGCCTTCTCGGTGAGCCTCGAGAACGGCGAGGTGGTGCAAGGCGCCAGGCTGGTGCTCGCGTACGGCATCTCCGACGAACTGCCCGACCTGCCGGGACTGAAGGAGCGCTGGGGCAAGTCCGTGATTCATTGCCCGTACTGCCATGGCTTCGAATTCAGCGATCAACGCCTGGGCGTGCTGAGCATGTCGCCGATGTCGGTCCATCAGGCCATGCTGATCGCCGAATGGGGTCCGACCACGCTCTATTTGAATGGGGAGCCGGCCGCCGACGAAACCGCGCTCGCGGAACTGGAAAAGCGTGGTGTCGCGATCGAAGCGGCGCCGATCAAGGCACTGCACGGCGAGGGCACGGCGCTATCGGCAATCGAGTTTGCCGATGGCCGAACCACCGCGGTCGATGCGCTCTATCTCGCCGTTCGCAGCCGCCAGAACAGCGACATGGCACAGCAGCTGGGCTGCGAAATGGAAGACATGCCGTTCGGTTCGATCATCCGTACCGATGCGCAGAAAAACACCACGGTACCGGGCGTCTACGCCGCGGGCGATATCGCCCGCGGCATGCACAGCGCGACGTTCGCCAGCGCCGACGGCGTGATGGCGGGCGTGGCCGCGCATCAGTCGCTGGTGTTTGGGGCGCGGTAAGGCGAATTTTCTGTGTGACGCCGTAGTTCGCGATTTCATCTCGAACTGGCGTTGCGTTCCACGGGATGCATTGCTCCGCGAGCCTCGCAGATCAACCGTTCAAGGATCGCAGGCCCATAGCGGCAGACGATTACGCGCGACCCGACAGCACCTTATGATCTGGATTTGCCGCAGAACTTCCCATATGGCGTGCGGTCCGTAATCGAGCGCTGGCCCTCTGCGGCCTTTCGAAGCGTGGCAGCACGATCCGCCGATAGCTTCGCCTCCGCCGGACGCCCCACTCCAACAAGCGCACTTGCGTATTCATCAAGGATATCAGCGTACCCGATAGGCGCCGCCTTGGTAACGCCATCTGCTTCGAGCAACGGGATTGCTCTTTCGAAGTACGCTGCCGCTTGCGAAAACTTGTTCTGATCCAGATTCAAACGTGCCAATTCGACCAAGGACAAATAGAGAGGCTGGCCCGCCTCCTTGTCCAGCTTGTAGGCCGTGTTCAGCTCTTCTTCTGCCCGGTCGAAGTAACAGGTGACACCCAACGAACGCCCGTATTCGTAGTGCGCAAGCGCCCGCCGCGCAGCGGGAAGCTCGGCGAGATCCGCATTCACGGTAACGCGAGCGAAGGCCCGGCGGGCGGTGTCCCAATCGCCTTGCATTATTGCTGCCGCTCCGACTCGACCGTAGTTGCTGGCTACCCTTTCGCGCACTTCAGAGGCACAACCAGCCAATAGAGAGGCAGATACAAGAGCGGTGAGAGCAATGCGCATAATGTGACAACGTCGGTCTGGCAAATGATGGAAAAGCGAACGGATGCCGTCTGGCATCCCGCGACACTTCAATGCCGGTTCAACGGCACTGAGCGCGGAATACTTTAGGGCGTAGTACGCTTCCCCGCCAGCGGTAGCGCGACAGTGAAACAGGGCGCCGATACAACGGCCGCCCCCCCTCAGTCCTCGGACTTCTCCGGCGGCACCGCCTTCCCCAGCAATTTGCCAAGCAAGCCGGTCTTGGCCGCTGCCGCGCCGCGGCGCTCGGTCTTCGGAGCCGGGCCGCCGCGCTTGGCGCCGGCCTGTTTCATGCTGTTGGCGATCTTCAGGCCTTTGTTCTTTTCGAGGTCGGTTTTCTTCACGGGATCATCTCGGTAGTCGAGGCCGGCATTGTACGCAGGTGAACGGGGGAAGTCTGCGCCGGCAAGTGGGCAGCTGGCCGGTCCCCGCGATCTCGCCGCAGAGGCAGCTCCTTTCATGGCTCGCTGCTGTTGTCGCCAGCGCCCACACTCTACCCCGTCACCCAGAACGCCTCGTCATACTGCACCGTCCCGGCCGGCCACTCGCCCTCGAAGCGTACCGCCTGGAAATATTCGGGCGGGACATCGGGGAATACGAGGTCCGCACGGCAAACGAAGCCGAAGCGGCCGTAGTAAGCGGGCTCGCCCAGCACCACGCAGCCTCGCGCGCCGCGGCGGCGCAGCGCGTCCAGTGCCGCGTTCATCAGCAGCGTACCGACGCCTTTCGACTGCCAGGCAGGAAGCACGGAGATCGGTCCAAGGCCATACCAGCCTTCGCTGCCATCGGAGATCGCGACCGGGGACACCGCCACATGACCGACGATGCGGCCGCCGAGCTGGTCGGCGTCCGTGGCCACCAGTGAAATCGACAGCTGCCCTCGCGCGCGCAATGCATTGACGATCAGCGGTTCGGTACCGCTGGCATGCGTCGCGCTGCGGAAGGCTTCGGCGACGACCGACTCGATCACCGGAATATCGGCGGGGACTTCGTCACGGATCTGGATTGGCATAGGGGGTCCTCTGCAAGGAGGTGGGATGGCGATGCTGGCACCGGATCATCGCCCACGGATCACGACGCGCGGTGCAGCGTCTCTTCCGGCCGAAGCCACTGGTACAGCAATGCATGCAGCTGCGCCGGCTCCACCGGCTTGCGCAGCACCACATAGCCCTCGCGTTCGGCCTGCAGCAGGGCGGGCGAATCGAATTCGCCGCTGACCATTGCGCCGCTGGCGCCGGGACAGCGCTCCAGCAGCTCCTTCAGCACCTCGAAGCCGCTCTCGCCGGATCGCAGGCGCTGGTCGCACAGGATCGCCTGCGGACGCAGGCCGGCATGGAGCAGCGCGATCGCTTCCGTCGCCGAGGCCGCGCAGTGTGCATCGACGTGCCATGCCTGCATCAGGCTCCCCCCACGCCCTGACGACGACCGGATCGTCCTCGACGATCAGACAGCAACCGCTCAGCGGCGGCAGCGCGCTCGTCGGCCGGGCCTGGGACTCGGCCGCCATCGCGTGCACATGGGCCTGCCCGGGGTCGGCGGCCGGAAAGCGCAGCCAGAATCGCGAGCCGCGACGTTCGACGGAGTCCAGCCCGTAGGCGGCACCCATCATGGTCGCGCAGCGGGCAACCACGGCGAGTCCCAAGCCATGTCCCGCGCTGTCGATGCGCCACGCGTATTCGTTGCGATAGTACGGCGAATAGATCCGGCTCTTGTCCTCGTTGGCCACTCCGATGCCGGTATCCCAGACTTCCAGCAGCCAGTCCGCTTCGCGGCGCCGGGCCGACAGCAGCACGCCGCCACGCTGCGTGTACCGCAGCGCGTTGTGGACCAGGTTGACCAGCGACTGGCGCAGCAGCGCAGCATCGGCCAGCACCGCGGCGGCCTGCTTCGGCACGCGCACGCGCAGATCGAGATGGCGGCTATGCGCTTCCTCGCGGAACAGCGCGGCGACTTCCTCCATGATGGGTGCGAGCGCCACCGGTGCGCTGCGCGGCATCGCCATGCCCTGCTCGATCTTCGACAGGTCGAGCAGCGAGTTGAACATCAGATGAACGGATCGGACGCTGCGCCGCAGGTCCTCCAGCGGCGGATTCAGCGCCGGATCCCGATTGCGCTGCGCGATCGCTTCGATCAGGAATCCCATCGCATGAACGGGCTGGCGCAGGTCGTGGCTGGCGGTGGTCAGGAACAGGTTCTTGGCGCGCAGCGCATCCTCGGCCTCCTCCTTGGCGAGCCGATAGCTCTCCGCAAGCCGGATGCCGTCGTCCTCGAGCTGCACCTGCTGGCGGAAGAATTGATTGGCGATCAGCGCGTGCCGATAGATCGCCACCGCATACAGCAGCGTCAGCGGCAGCACCACCTGCCAATGATGAGGAAAACTCCATGGCACGTTGACCGTCACCACCCCCCCAGCACGCAAAGAAGAACCGCTGGAAGGCGCCCAATATCGGCGTCTGGTGCGTGGCGTTGGCCGCAAGAATGGCGGCCAGGCTGATATGCAGCAGCAGCGCGAAGTCGAAGCTCACCTGGCCCGCGGTCAATACCGTCGCCATCGACAGGCACAGGCCGTGGACCAGCGCGATGCGCCGGACCACCGGCAGCCAGCGCTCGGCCATCGCCGCGTCGTCGGACTGCGCCCGCTCGCGGCGATAGTGCCGACGCTCCATCTGCATCCAGCCGGCGGCCAGGCAGTAGGCGAGCGTCCACACCAGCAGCGAACGGGCATCCCTGCCCGTGACATGCAGCCAGGCGACGAACGGCAGGCCGACGAAGGGGATCGCGTTGACGCTGAAGACGAGCCGCTCGAACGTCATGTCGACCAGCCGCGCACGGGCACGCGGGCTGACGCTCGATTCGGTGGCGGCGGCACGCAGGCCCAGCCGTTGCGAGAACGGCTCGCTCACGGTTCGAGCCGGCGTCCGTGCAGCAGCGTGATGGCCTCGACGCGATTGCTGACGCCCAGCTTGCCGAGAATGGCCGTCACGTGTTCCTTGGTGGTCTGCTCGGAAATTGCCAGTTCCTTGGCAATCTGCTTGTTGGGCAAGCCGCGCAGCATCAACGCGAGTACCTGGCCCTGCCGATCGGTCAGGCCGAGGTCGCGCGGACTCAGCGGCAGTTCGCGGCGCAAGGCCGGCGTCAGTTCCGCCGCGGGCACGGCGGGAAACCAGGTGCCGCCCTGCCGCAGCGTGGCCACCGCCTGGGCGAACGTCTCCGGCGGCTCGCTCTTGCGCAGAAAGCCGTGCGCGCCCGCCTCCATGGCCTTGATCTGTACGCGCGCGTCCTCATCGCCGCTCATCACGAGCAGGCGGCACGATGGCAGCTTCGCGGCGGCCTCGCGCAGCAGCGCCAGGGCGGTGCCGCCGGGCAGCCAGAAATCGACCACCAGCAGGCTGGGAGGACCGTCGCTATCGATCCGTTGAAAGCACTCCTGCGCATTCGCGGCATAGTGCGCCACCGCGTAGTCGCAATGCGTTGTCAGATATCCCGCAATACCGCGCGCCACCAGCGGATGGTCGTCGACGACGATGGCATACGACTGGCGCGCCGGGGCCATGCCCGACGCAATTCGACTCTTCACCAAGCTTTGGCTCCTGACCCCTGCCGAAATAAAGCTTATTTTTTGCGCCAGTGTAATTGATTTCGCACAACGGAATTCGCGTGGCGCCGCGTTACCCCTACTACGGTAGGTGTTCGAAATTTAATTAATCGTCAATGAGCTGACAGAAACGCAGGGAATTACCGAACGGGTCGGTCACCTGCATTTCCTTGCCCCAGTCCATCGTTTCGACGCCGGGGCGCGCATATCGGTACGGCTTCGCCGCCAATTCCCGCTGCAGCGCGTCGATATCGTCGACCCGCAGGAATATTGCCGTTCCCGGCGTGCCATCGCCGTGATGCTCGCTCAGATGCAGCAGCAATTGCGAGCGCGATATCTGCATGTACAGCGGCAGGCTTTCCTCGAACCGATGCTCCCAGTCCAGAGAAAATCCGAGGAAATCGAGATAGAACTCCCTGGCCTTGTCCACCGAGAAGATACGCAGAATTGGAATGGCGGGAGAGAGCTTCATCGGATTGGTTCATTCAATGCAATGACACAAGCATAACCAATGCGGGTCCAAATCCGTAAGTTCCAACATTAATGCAATTGCCGTTGAAGCGGCTAAACCGGGCTCACGGCGCGGCGGCGTTGGGCCCGGATTCGAGCAGGAAGGCGAGCGCCTGCCGCCACCACTCTGCATCGACGCGATTGAACCAGTCGTTGTGGTCGGCGCCCGGTACCACGCGCAATTGGCGCCGCATGCCGAGCGCGTCGTGGAGTGCGCGGCCAAAGCGTGCCGGCACGATGCGATCGCGTTCGGCCACCACCACCAATACCGGGCGGTCGAAGGCGGCGAGATTGGCGACGCTGTCATAGCGGTCGCGCAACAGCCAGGAGGTCGGCAGCCATGCGTAGTGATGTGAGGCGATATGCGCCAGCCGGTCCCACGGGGTGATCAGCATCAGGCCGGCGATCCGGTCGCGTTGCCGCGCGGCGGCTGCGGCCACCACGCCGGCGCCCAGCGATTCGCCGATCAACAGCAGTGGTGCGCCGAAGCGCGCATGGGCCAGTTCGATGGTGCGCTGCGCATCGGCGACGAAGCTGGCCTCGCCTACCTCGCCATCGCGCGGCCCATAGCCGGGATATTCGGCGAGGATGACCCGGACGCCATGCTGCACCAGCGCGTCCGCATAGACCTTCCGATGGCCGGCATGGCCCGCGTTGCCATGAAACACGATCACGGTGGCACGCGCCGGTCCCCTGGGTTCGGCGAGCAGGCCCATGAAGTCGTCTTCACCGGGCCAGGCGCTCAATTGGTCGGACACTAGCGCGGCCAGCGGTGCCTTGCTCGGGAAGTACAGGAAGTGGTCCTGCAATGCCGCCAACGTTGCCGTCGGCGCCATGCCGGCGAGGCACACCATGCCGAGCGCCATGCTGGCGATGCGGGCAGCCAGGGGAAAACGGTGTCGGACTGCGGTGGGCATGCTTTCCTCCCGATGGCCGCTGGCGGAACCGCCACGATCTGCATGATAGGCAACGCGAAGCGCCGGACGGCAGGAGGAATCGCCATGCTGCGTCGCGCCATGCGGGGCGCCATGCACGGGTTCATGGACCCGTTCATTGAGCCGGTCATCGAGCCGGTCATCGAGCCGGTCAGAGCCGGTCAAGGGGCCAGTGAATGAGCCGGCCATTGAACGGCATCGGCTCAAACCCGCACGTTCAGGCCCATTCCCGCGCCAGCCAGGCCAGAAACGCCCGCACTGGCGGATGCCGCTCGCGTCCCGGCACGCACAGCGCGGTATAGGCGGCGCCGGCCACCGTGATATCGGGGCGATACGGCACCAGCAGCCCATTGCGCACGCTGTCGGACACCATGATCGAGCTGGCGAGCACCAGCCCCTGCCCCGCGACGGCGGCCTGCAGCGCATAACTTTCCTCGTCGTAGGCGCGCATCGTCGCGCCATCCTGCAACCAGCGCACGCCGGCCGCATCGCACCACGCCTGCCAGCCATCGTCGTACAGCGTGGAATCGGTCCATCGCACCGTGATGAGTTCGGGTGTTTCCTCGCCGGCGGCCACGATCCGCGCCGGCGATCCGTAGACGCCGAACGTCTCGCCAAGGCGGCATGCGTTCAGCAGCGAGGGCCACGCGCTGGTGCCATAGCGGATCGCCAGGTCGATGCGAGCGTCCTGGTGCAGGTCGACCGGTGCGCCATCGCTGTCGATCCGTACATGCACATCGGGATGCGCCTGATAGAAGCGCCCCAGCCGCGGCACCAGCCACAGCGCGGCGAACGACATGGTGGTGGTCACGGTCAGCGAGCCCGCCGCCGGCTGCGGCAGCAGCTCGTCGATGGCCTGAGCCACATCGAGCAGCGCGCCATGCATCCGGTGGAACAGCCGTTCGCCTTCGACCGTCAGCGCCACGCCGCGCGGCAGGCGCGTGAACAGCGCCACGCCCAGGCAGGACTCGAGCCCGCGCACCTGATGCGAGACGGCGGCCGGCGTCACCGACAGCTCGGCCGCCGCGGCCTTGAAGCTCAGATGCCGCGCGGCGGATTCGAATACCCGCAAGGCGGCGATCGGCAGGGAAGCGAACATGCATTGCGCTCCGAAAAATGCGCAGGAAACCCAGAGATGAATCGAATTTGTTCGACGCGAGAATTGCTCGTTTGTCGCGCCGCAGCCGCCATCCTACAGTCGCCGTGTCCCTACCACGCCATGCAAGGAACATGATGACGGATACGACTTTCCCCCAAACCCTTCCCGCCGGGCCGGTATTGATCCTGGTCGGCAGCCCGCGGCGCGACGGCAATTCGGCGGCGATGGCGCAAGCGGTGCAGCGCGGCGTCGAGCGCGCGGGCCATCCGGTCAAGCTGCGCTTTCTTGACGACCATATCGGCGGCCTGCTGCGCGACTGCCGCCAATGCCGGCGCGCCGACGGCAGCTGCGGCATCGAGGACGGCTATCGCGATCTGTTGCTGCAGGACTTCCTGCCCGCGGCCGGCGTGGTGTTCTGCTCGCCGATCTACTGGTATGGCCTGTCGGCGCAGACCAAGGCCTTCTTCGACCGGATGTTCTGCTATTACGCCGCCTCGCATCCGGATTCGGCCAACGTAGTGCCGAAGCTCGCCCGCAAGCGCCTCGGCCTGGTGCTGGCCTCCGAGGAAAGCTATGCCGGCGCGGCGCTTGGCATCGTGCATCAGCTGCAGGAGTATGCCCGCTATACCGATTCGCAGCTGGCGGGCGTGGTGCGCGGTACCGGCAATCGCCGCGGCGAGGTGGTGCGCGATCCGACCGATGCGATCGCGCAGGCCGAACGCCTGGGCGCCGAGCTGTTTGCGCGCTCCTACAGCGACTATCGTTTCGATACGCCGCGCGATACGCGGGTATGGCCGCTGGATCGGGCGGCATGATGGGTGCGGGCATGACGCAGGGAGGGCGCAAGATCGCGCACGCATGGCCGGTGCCATCATGGCCGTCAATGATCGTCATGCATGGCGGCCATATCGATGAACGACGCCGGGCAAAAAAATACCCGCAGCCGGGAGGTGCGGGTATTCCAAAGTGGTATGAGCGAGTCGCGGTTCCGCTCAGGACGCATCCTCGCATCACGCGCTCGCCACGCCAATAATCCATCCGGACTAGGTCGCGCCCGATCGGCGGGCATGGACAAGCAGGCGGGAATCGATTCCAATCCACCACTGGCAAGGGCGGCCGGCCGCAATCCGCGCGCATCGCGCCCTGCCATGCCGTGCCCGGACCGCAGGGTTATCGCGGCCCGCCACGCCGATGACCGGCCCCATATCGACCGCCATGCCCGATGCCCGCCTGCTGCTGATCGACGACCATACGCTGTTCCGCACCGGGCTGCGGCTGCTGCTGGCCGACAGCGCCAGCGTGTCCGCGATCGTCGAGGCCGGCACGGTGATGGAGGCGGTGCAGGACCATGCCGGGACCGCGGTCGATATCATCCTGCTCGATATCCAGTTGCCCGGCCTGAACGGCATCGAGGGCGTGCGGGTGCTGCGCCGGTATTTCCCCGCGGCGCGCATCCTGATCGTCTCGGGTACCTCGGGGCGCGACGCGATTCCCCCCCCGACGTGCTGAAGGACGTGGCCGGCTTCCTGCCCAAATCGGCGGACGCCACGCGCATCGAGAAGGCGATCGCCCGCTGCCTGCAGGGCGGCAGCTACTTCTGCCATGCCGATGACGCCATCGCGCCGGACCCGTCCGCCACGGATGCGGCGCGCTACCGGCCCAGCCAGCTGACACCGCGCCAGCTCGAGGTGCTGGGCCAGCTGGCGCTGGGCCGTTCCAACAAGATCATCGCGCACCATCTCGGCCTGTCGGAGAACACGGTGCGGGTGCATGTCGCCGCCATCCTCGATCACCTTGGCGTGGTCAGCCGCGTCGAGGCCATCATCGAGGCGCAGCGGCGTGGCCTGATCCAGGCCGCCCGGTGAAGCGCGCCCGCGGCCGCAGGCGGCTGCCCTTGCTGCCGCGCTT
Organism: Cupriavidus sp. H18C1; assembly: GCF_049311595.1. NCBI lineage: Bacteria > Pseudomonadati > Pseudomonadota > Betaproteobacteria > Burkholderiales > Burkholderiaceae > Cupriavidus > Cupriavidus sp. H18C1. Next base: position 913,622 of record NZ_CP186009.1, on the reverse strand, counting down.
CGACGAGGGACGGCTGCTGGCAGCCCAGATGGATCTGCTGGACCAGAGCTTCAGCGTCGCGATGATCGGCTGCGCGCTGGCGGCGTGGTTTCTCACCGCCGGCCTGGTGCTGTCCGGCGATCGGCCCCTTGCCCTGCCGTGGGCCATCGCGATGACGCTGGCCTGCGCCTACGGCCTGGTCGGCCGGCAGCGAATGCCGGAACGCACCACCGAGGCCGTGGCGCCCTACTACGCGCGCTGGATGACGATGCTGCTGACCTGCATCGGCTCGCTGTGGGGAGTGATCGCGCTGCTCTATCTCGACGTCCGCGAGCCGCCGATCGTCATTTCGGTGCTGTCGCTGATCGCGGGAATGAGCGCGGCGGCGCTCGCGGTGTTCTCGGCCTGCCTGCCGGTCGCCGTCGGCTTTTTCGTACCGGCGATCCTGCCGGTATGGATCAGCTTCCTGGCCACCGGCGATCCCGACTATCTGCCGATGTTCCTGGCGACACCGCTCTACCTGATCGTGCTGATCGTGTTCGCGCGCAACTACGCCCGCGTGGCGCGGCATTCGATCGCGCTGCGCTTCGAGAATGTCGAGCTGATCGGCCAGCTGCGCGAGCAGACCGCGCGCGCCGAGTCGGCCCAGCGAGCGGCCGAGCAGGCGAGCCGCGCGAAATCGGTGTTCCTCGCCTCGGCCAGCCACGATCTGCGCCAGCCGCTGCATGCGCTGGGCCTGTTCCTGGTCTCGCTCGGACGCACCGCGCTCGACGGCAAGCAGCGCGAGCTGCTGACGCATGTCGAGGCCGCCTCCGATGCCGCGCGCGAGATGCTGAACACGCTGCTGGACTTTTCCAAGCTCGAAGCCGGCGTGGTACAGGCCCGGCCGATGGCGTTTCGCCTGCAGCCGCTGCTCTACCGGCTCGAGAACGAGTTCGCGCCGCTGGCGGAAGCCCGCGGCCTGGTCTACCGGACGCGCGAGACGACCTGCGCGGTGTTCGCCGATCCCGCGCTGGTCGAACTGGTGCTGCGCAATCTGATCGCCAATGCGATCCGCTATACCGAGCGCGGCGGCGTGCTGGTGGGCTGCCGCCGGCGCGGCGAACAGGCGGTGCTCGAGGTATGGGACACGGGGATCGGCATTCCGGCGTCGCAGCACGCGGCGATCTTCCAGGAGTTCCATCAGCTCGGCAATCCCGAGCGCGATCAGCGCAAGGGGCTGGGACTCGGGCTGTCGATCGCCAGCGGCCTCGCGCGCACGATGTCCACCGACATCACGCTGGCCTCGGCACCGCGGCGCGGCTCGGTGTTCCGCATGGCGCTGCCTTGGGCCTGGCTGCCGCCGGCCGGCATGGAGACGCTGGTACATCGGCTGCCGAGCGATGTTCCGGCGCAGCTGGAACCGCTGCCCGGCGTGCGGGCCCTCGTCATCGACGACGATCCGCATATCCGGCTGGCGATGACGGAGCTGCTGTCGGGCTGGCAATGCGACTGCCGGGCGGCGGAGTCCGAGCGCGACGCGCTGGCCTGCCTGCCGGCGTTCCGGCCCAACCTGATCGTGGCGGACTACCGGCTGCGCGGAAACCGGGACGGCCTGCAGGCGATGGCGGCGCTGCGCAAGCAGCTGGGAGAAGCGGTACCGGCGATCGTCATCACCGGCGATACCGCGGCGGACCGGCTGCGCAGCGTACATGCGAGCGGCACCGTGCTGCTGCACAAGCCCGTGGTCGCCGCGGAACTGCATGCGGCGATCGTGGAGCTGGTCCCGCCGCTCGCGGCCCAAGTACGCACGGTGCGCCCCGGCGAGGGAGCGGGCGGACCTGACGAACCGGGCGAAACCGAGCAGCCAGATAGACCCGGCAAACCGGACGCGTCGGCGCCATAACTTTTTCGGATAAATCAATCCGATCTATTAATTGGACTTTGGTCCAAGCCTTGCGGACACTGAATCGACACTGCACCGGGTCGATCCCGCGAGGAGCCATCATGCCGTCGCCTCTGCCGCCAACGCGTTCGCTGCCCTCCCCCGAATTCACCGATCTGGCCCAATTCGTCCTCGCTACCGCGCCACGACCTGCTGATCGGCGCCGAACGTATCGCGCCGATGTCCGGCACCTATTCGACCGATATCGATCCCGCCACCGAGACACCGATCGCGCTGGTCGCGCAGGGCGGCCCGGCCGAGGTCGACCTCGCGGTGCAGACCGCGCGCCGCGCACTGAAGGGCTGGAGCCGCATGCGCGCCGCCGAACGGGGCCGCATCCTGCAGCGTTTCGCCGACCTGCTCGAGGCGCATCGGGACGAGCTGGTCGCGCTGGAGAGCCTCGACGCCGGCAAGCCGCTGGCCGCGGTACGCCGGCAGGACCTGCCGGCGGTGATCGACACCGTGCGCTACTACGCGGGCTGGGCCGACAAGATCCACGGCGACGTGATACCGGCGCGCCCCGACGCGCTGACCTATACCGTGCGCGAGCCGGTCGGCGTGGTGGCCGCGATCGTGCCGTGGAATTTCCCGCTGATGATCGGCATGTGGAAGATCGCACCGGCGCTGGCATGCGGCTGCACCGTGATCGTCAAACCCGCGGAAATCACGCCGCTGTCGGCGCTGCGCGTCGGCGAGCTGGCGCTCGAAGCCGGCCTGCCGCCCGGCGTGCTCAATATCGTCACCGGCAAGGGCAGCGTGGTCGGCGATGCGCTGGTCGGCCATCCCGGCATCGACAAGGTGACCTTCACCGGCTCGCCGGGCGTGGGCCGCGGCATCATGCAGGGCGCGGCGGGCAACTTCAAGCGCGTCACGCTCGAGCTCGGCGGCAAATCGGCCAACCTGATCTTTGCGGACGCGGATCTCGACGCGGCGGTACGGGCCGCGGCATCGGGCATTTTCTTCAACGCCGGCCAGGTCTGCTCCGCCGGATCGCGCATCCTCGCGCAACGCGCCATCTACGACGAGGTGGTCGAGCGGCTCGCGGCACGTGCCAACGCGATCCGCGTCGGCGACCCGGCCTCGCCCGAGACGACGATGGGACCGCTGGTGTCGAAGGCGCAGCTGAAGACGGTGCTGGACTATATCGAGATCGGCAAGCAGGAAGGCGCGTCCGCGGTCGCGGGCGGCATGCGGGTCGGTGAGCGCGGCTACTTCGTCGCGCCCACGGTGTTCGCCAACGTCGCGCACGAGATGCGCATCTCGCAGGAGGAGATCTTCGGCCCGGTGGCCGCCGTGATTCCCTTCGATGACGAGGCCGATGCGATCCGCATCGCCAACGGTACCGCGTTCAGCCTGGCGGCCGGCGTCTGGAGCGCGGACATCGGGCGCGTGCACCGCGTCGCCGGCGAATTGAAGGCGGGCACGGTATGGATCAACACCTACGGCTATACCGATGTCCGGCTGCCCTGGGGCGGTGCCGGCGATTCGGGGCTGGGCCGGGAACACGGCGACGCGGCGCTGCAGAACTTCACCGAACCGAAGACCGTCTGGCTGTCGCTGCGATAGGCGATCGCCGAATCCGGTCGTCGCATTCGGTGGCCGCATTCGGTCGTCGCATTCGGTGGCCGCATTCGGTGGCCGCATTCGGTCGCCGCATTCGGTGGCCGCATTCGGTCGCCGCATTCAGTCGCCGCAGGCGATCGCCGCGGACGATCGCCGCGGACGATCACGCCGTCAGAACTTCGGGATCCGCAGCGTCTTGCTGATCATCAGCGAGCCCGACAGCACGAACAGCAGCACGAGCGGATGCAGCACCGCCGGACCCAGCGTCCAGGCACCGCCGACCAGCGCATCGCCGATGCGGCCCTGCCAGGCGCACAGCGCCAGCACGCCGGTCAGCACCACGCTGGTCGGGATCGGCGTGCCCTCGAAATAGGACACCTTGCCGCTGGCCCCGGACAGCGATTCGGCCGTGACGTTGAAGCGCGCGAGCCGGCTGACACCGCAGCAGACGAAATAGATCAGCGCCAGCAGATCCCAGCCGCCGCGCATGCCGGCGGCGAAGGCCAGCGTCGCGGGACCGACGCCGAAGGAGATGATGTCGGCCAGCGAATCGAGCTCGCGGCCCAGCGCCGAATGCGCATGGCGCCAGCGCGCGACGCGGCCGTCGATCACGTCGAAGAAGAAGGCGGCGGGCGCGAAGGCCGCCGCGATCAGGAAGTGCCGCAGCGACTGGCTGTCGATGTAGAACATCGCGAAGAATACCGACGCCATGCCGCAGGCCGCATTGGCCAGCGTAAAGACGTCGGCCAGCGCCAGTTCGCGGATCATCGAGAAATGCCGCGGCCGTGCGGATGGATCGGCCGATGATCGGGTCGGATCGTTCGATTCAGGCATGTCTGGCTCCTCGCGTGGTCGGTCTTCGAGAGTCCCCCCTGGGCCCTCTCGTCCCCTCGTTCCGCTTGTCCCCTGGCGATCCCCCCTGTCCTCCCCCGATGCACGGGCCGTGCCTGCATCAGGCGCCGGTCATCGCGGCGTGCCGCGTCGGCGGGCCAGGCTTGCGGCCAGATAGGCGACGATCGCCACGTTGGCGACGGCCACGCCGATGTGTATCCAGGTCGGATGCCGCGCCGCTTCGTAAAGTTCCACCGGAATATAGATCGCACCGGACCAGACGCCCAGCCATTGGGCCCAGGCGCGTTCGTGCCACAGGCCGTACGCCTCGGCGAATCGCATCGCCGCATAGAGCGCGGCCGACGCGCCGATGGCCCACAGGCGCGGATCGTCGGGATGCGCGGCCAGCGACAGGAAGATCGTCGGATAGCGGCTGCCGGGATTCAGGTGCAGCCGCGCGACGATGGCCTCGGCCAGCGCCTGCGCGTCGCGATGCAGCAGCGCCGCCAGGCCGATGCCGGCCAGCACCACCAGCGCGCCCTTGGTCGCCTCCAGCAGCGCAATGCCTTTCAGCCCGAGCGCGCCTTGCCTGCCTGCCATGGTTCAGCGCTCCGTGCGCATGGGACGCGGTCCGCCGCTCAGGAGAAGCTCAGGAGAACACGCGGTTCTTGTCGGACACCTGGTCATTGAGCGTCCAGAAGTCGTACAGCACGCCGATCAGGAAGAAGCCGCCGGTCACCAGATACAGCAGGCCGGTCAGCCATTTGCCCATATACATCCGATGCACACCGAAGATGCCGAGGAAGGTCAGCAGAATCCAGGCGATATTGAAATCGACGCGGCCCGAGGTAAAGCGGCGATCGGCATCCCGGTCCATGCCGGGAATCAGAAACAGATCGATCAGCCAGCCGATGCCCAGCAGGCCGAGCGTCAGGAACCAGATCGTGCCAGTCACCGGTTTGCCGTAGTAGAAACGATGCGAGCCGGTAAAACCGAAGATCCAGAGCAAATATCCGATCAGCTTGCTGTGCGTGTCCTGAAGCATGTCCATCCTCATGTTGTCGTGCCGGAATGATGCCATAGGCATCTGTCGAACCCGCCGATTCGCAAACTGCAGCGAAGAGACTTCACACGCTAAAAAAACGGCGTTATACTTGCGCCCCTCGCGACGCAAAACACAGCGTCAATGCGAAACGGTTCCAGTCCCCTTCGTCTAGAGGCCTAGGACATCACCCTTTCACGGTGAGTACAGGGGTTCGAATCCCCTAGGGGACGCCAGCTTGACCGGATGCCATGCATCCGGATGCCGACTGGACCGATCGCTGCAATGCCGGCAACCATGCCAAGCAGTGCGGCGGCGCCAGCAGGCAAGCCGACAAGGAGTGGTAGTTCAGTCGGTTAGAATACCGGCCTGTCACGCCGGGGGTCGCGGGTTCGAGTCCCGTCCACTCCGCCAGCAACAAGCAGAAAACCCGCCAATCGCAAGATCGGCGGGTTTTTTTGTTTTGGCGGGGCATCTTCGCTGCTGCCCTGCCAGCGGACCGGTATTGGCTTGGTATTCCAATTGGTATTCCGATTGGTATTCCGCGGGCGAACTTCCACAATAAGAACCTCGATCCACCACTCCTGGAAGATGAGGTCGCCATGCATCTGGAAGGCTCCTGTCATTGCGGCGCGGTGCGTTTCAGCGTCGAGTCCTCTTCGTATTACCCCTTCATGCATTGCCATTGCTCGATCTGCCGCAAGACCGCGGGCTCGGGCGGCTATGCGATCAATCTCGGCGCCGATGCCAACACGCTGCGCGTACGCGGCCGCAAGCATCTGGGCATCTATCACGCCGTGATGCGCGAGCCCGGCAAGCGCGCGACCCGCTCGCCGGCATCGCGGCATTTCTGCCTGCAATGCGGCAGCCCGCTGTGGCTGTGGGACCCGCGCTGGCCGGAACTGGTCCATCCCCATGCGTCGGCGATCGACACCCCGCTGCCGCGCCCGCCGGAGGTCGTCGAGGCGGCGCTGGACTATGCCGCGCCCTGGGTCGACGTGCCGCGCGGCAAGGGGCATGTCCATTGCCGCCAGTGGCCCGACGAATCGCTGGCGCAATGGCATGCGCGGCATGGCCTCGGCGAGGGCGACGGCGAGCGCTGAGGCCGTCGGACCACCGGCCGGGCAAGGGCCACATGCGGCCCGCCCTTCACACCGCTTCGGCATCGCATATAACTAGCTGAGGAGGGCGGCGCCGCTGCGCGCCGCCCGAAAAAATTTTTGCCGGGCGGCTCTTGAAGGTCACACAGCCGCCCTTAATTTGGCGTCGGCCCGTCTTCTCTGGAACGGCACCCACGCCGCATCGGCCATCGCGGCCGTGCGGCTTCCGGACAGTCAACTTCGCTTGAAGAGGAGGTTTGCTGATGAAGATTGCCCAGATCGCCCCGCTTGCCGAGCGTTGCCCGCCCAAGCTCTACGGGGGCACCGAGCGCATCGTGTCCTATCTGACCGAAGAGCTTGTCCGCCAGGGTCATGACGTGACCCTGTTCGCCAGCGGCGACTCCAGGACCGCCGCCCGGCTGGTACGCGGCTCGGACATCGCGCTACGGCTCGATCCCAGGGTGAAAGACCCGATCCCCCTATCACATCATGATGCTGGACGAGGTCCGCCGGCGCGCCGACGACTTCGACGTTCTGCACTTCCACATCGACCTGCTGCATTTCCCGCTGGTCCGCGACATCGCCGAGCGCACCGTCACCACGCTGCATGGCCGGCTCGATCTGCCCGATCTGGTGCCGTTCTATCGCGCCTTCCCCGAATTTCCGCTGGTGTCGATCTCCGACGACCAGCGCCGCCCGATGCCGCCCGTCAACTGGGTCGGCACGGTGCACCATGGCCTGCCGTGTGATCTGCTGCCCTACACCGCCGAGCCGAAGGGCGGCTATCTGGCCTTCCTCGGCCGCATCTCGCCCGAAAAACGGCCCGATCGCGCCATCGAGATCGCCGCGCGCACCGGCATGCCGCTGAAGATCGCCGCCAAGATCGACAAGGCCGACCAGGCCTATTGGGACGAAGTCATCGCGCCGATGATCGCCGCGCATCCAAAGGTAAAGTTCATCGGCGAAATCAACGAGCATCAGAAAGCCGAATTCCTCGGCAACGCGCGTGCGCTGCTGTTCCCGATCGACTGGCCGGAGCCCTTCGGCCTGGTGATGATCGAGGCGATGGCCTGCGGCACGCCGGTGATCGCCTACCGCTGCGGCTCGGTGCCCGAAGTCATCGACGAGGGGGTGACCGGCTTTATCGTCGACGACATCGAGCAGGCGGCGCAGGCGGTGGGACGCATCGACGAACTCGACCGCAGCACGATCCGCGCCACCTTCGAACAGCGCTTCACGGTGGAACGAATGGCGCAGCAGTATGTCGAGATCTATCGCAGCCTGGCCGATCTCAGCGCCGGTGCGCTGCTGCGCCGTGCCATGGGGGCAACGGTGGGCGGCGCGGCCGGCAGCGACCGCGTCGGCCTGCGCGCTCTCGCCTGAACCGCAAAGGATCGCGACGATGCCAACCGCCAGCACTGTTGCCGCCTCCCACGCGCCGGCGCCCACCGGGCCCGGCGGTACCCAGCTCGCCCAGTTCTTCATCCCGGCCGCCGCGTCGCTGCAGGAGCGAAGGCCGCGCACGCTCAAGCATGGCGACACCTTCGCGGTGTTCGACCACAATGGCGACGCGCTGTCCGGCCCCGGCAGTCCCGAGGGCGTATTCCATCGGGACACCCGCCACCTGTCGCACCTGTTCCTGTCGATCGACGGCGCGCGGCCGATGCTGCTGTCCTCGACGCTGCGCGACGACAACGCGACGCTGACCTGCGACCTGACCAATCCCGATCTGTTCGACGGCGATGGCCAATTGAAGATCGAACACGATCTGCTGCATCTGCGCCGCTCGCGCTTCCTGTGGAATGCGACCTGCTACGAGCGGCTGGTCATCCGCAACTTCGACGAGAAGCCGCGCCGCATCCAACTCGAGCTCGCGTTCGCCGCGGACTTCGCCGACCTGTTCGAGGTCCGGGGCTCGAAACGCGAGCGCCGCGGCGAACATCATCCGCCCCGCATCAGCAACAATCGGGTCATCCTCAGCTATACCGGGCTCGACCAGCAGAGCCGGCACACCGCGCTGCTGTTCGATCCGGCGCCGACCCGGCTGACCGGCAATTGCGCGCGCTTCACGCTGGATATCCAGCCGAAGGAGGCCCGCCTGCTGTTCGTCGAGATCCGCTGCGGCATCGGCGAGATTCCGCAGCAGACGCGCTGCGCCTTCTTCAGCGCGCTGCGCGACGCCCGGCGCGCGCTGCGCAACTCGGCTTCGCGCGCGGCCTCGATCGTGACCTCCAACGAGATCTTCAACGAGGCCGTCCGGCGCAGCGTGTCGGACCTGTACATGCTGATCACCGATACGCCGGAGGGACCCTACCCTTACGCCGGCATCCCGTGGTTCAGCACCGTGTTCGGCCGCGATGCGCTGATCACCGCGCTGGAGACGCTGTGGCTGGACCCCAATATTGCGCGCGGCGTGCTCGGCTATCTGGCGGCCAATCAGGCCACCGAGAACGATGCGGCCGCCGACGCCGAGCCCGGCAAGATCCTGCACGAGGTCCGGCACGGCGAGATGGCCGAGCTGGGCGAGGTGCCGTTCCGCCGCTACTACGGCAGCATCGACTCGACGCCGCTGTTCGTGATGCTGGCCGGCGCCTATCTGCACCGCACCGGAGACCTGGGCACGCTGCAGCGGCTGTGGCCGAGCCTCGAGGCCGCGCTGCAATGGATCGAGCGCTATGGCGATCGCGATGGCGACGGCTTCGTCGAGTACGGCAGGCGCACCACCGAAGGGCTGGTCAATCAGGGCTGGAAGGACAGCCAGGACTCGGTCTTCCATGCCGACGGCACGCTGGCCAAGGGCCCGATCGCGCTGGCGGAGGTGCAGGCCTACGTCTACGGCGCCTGGCAGGCCGCCGCCGATATCGCCGCGCAGCTGGGCATGACCGAGCGCGCCACCCAATGCGCCGCGCGCGCCGAGGCGCTGCGCGCGGCCTTCGATGCGGAGTTCTTCGACGAGGCGCTCGGCACCTATGTGCTGGCGCTCGATGGCGACAAGCGTCCGTGCCGCGTGCGCACATCGAACGCCGGCCATGCGCTGCTGACCGGCATCGCGCTGCCTGAGCGCGCGAGCGCGGTGGTACGCACGCTGATGTCGGGAACGTCGTTCTGCGGCTGGGGCGTGCGGACCGTGGCGTCGACCGAGGCGCGCTACAACCCGATGAGCTATCACAACGGCTCGGTCTGGCCGCACGACAATGCGCTGATCGCGGGCGGCATGGCGCGCTACGGCTTCCATCGCGAGGCAGCGCGGATTTTCGAGGGCCTGTTCGCCGCGTCCACCTATATCGACCTGCGCCGGCTGCCCGAGCTGTTCTGCGGCTTCCCGCGCCAGGGCACGCAAGGCCCGACCTTCTATCCGGTTGCCTGCACCCCGCAGGCCTGGGCCGCGGCCGCACCCCTGTACATGCTGCAGGCCAGCCTCGGACTCGGCTTCGACACCGAGCGCGTGCATATCACCTTCGACGAGCCGGCGCTGCCGGCCTTCCTCGACGAGGTGGTCTTCCGCAATCTCGCGGTCGGCGGCGGCTCGGCCGACGTCGCGCTGCGGCGCTCGGGCCGGCATGTCGTCGTGGACATGCTGGAGCGGCGCGGACCGGTGCGGGTGTTGACGACGAATTGAACGAGGAATCGACCGAGGAACGATCGAGGAATCGGCGAGGCATCGAGGCACCCCGGCGCCGGGGCCGGCTGTACGCGCAAGCGCTTAAGTGATAGTGTGAGCCGCTCCGGCACCGGCCTCGGCAGTCAGCATTGCCGGTACCGTCCCATCTTTTCCTCGCCTCGCCTTCCCTTCCCTTCCCTGCAAGGAGCCGCCCGTCATGACCCCGGTTTCCCACGCCAGTGTCCGCGCCGCCGGACCGAACTACCGGCACGAGATCACCACCGGCAAGCATCAGCTGGTGTCCGACGAACCCGCCAAGGCGGGCGGGCAGGATGCCGGGCCGGCTCCGTACGACTATGTGCTGACCGGGCTCGGTGCCTGCACCGCGATCACGCTGCGCATGTATGCGGACCGCAAGGGCTGGGACCTCGGCGATCTTCGCGTCGAGCTGACCTTGCTGAAGAACCGCGACGGCGATACGCGCATCGAACGCACGCTGCATGCGTCGACGGCGCTGAGCGACGAGCAATGGGAACGCTTGCTGGAGATCGCCGGCAAGACGCCGGTCACGCTGACACTGCAGGCCGGCGTGTCGATCGCGACCAGCAGAGCAACAGCCTGAGTCCGCGCGGATCGGCCAACACCACCGCAGGCTGATCCCCGTGTCGATCCTGCGCAGGCGTTCGGGGTGGTTGTGGGTCGCGGCCTTCGCGGCGGCGGCCTGGTGGGCCTGGCCGCGCGTCCAGCCGGTGCTGGACCGCATGTTCTACGGCATGCGCCTCGCCGCGATGCCGGCGCCGAAGACCCTGCCGGTGCCGGTTGCGGGCGTATCGGCCAACGCCCTGCGCGATACCTGGAACGCCGCGCGCTCCGGCGGACGGCAGCATCAGGGCATCGACATCTTCGCGCCGCGCGGACGCGAAGTCGTGTCGGCCACCGAAGGCATCGTCTCGCGCGTCGGCACCAACAATCTCGGTGGCCAGGTGGTCTGGGTCATGGGACCGGGCCGGCAGATGCACTACTATGCCCACCTCGATCGCTATGGCGAGATCGCGCCCGGCGATCGTGTCATGCCGGGCACCGTGCTCGGTTATGTCGGCAATACCGGCAACGCGCGCGGCACACCGCCGCATCTGCACTACGGCATCTATACGACGACCGGCGCGATCAATCCCTATCCGCTGCTGACGGCGCGCATCGCGACGTCGAAGTAAGCCGGCACGCGCCCGGCCGTCCATGTTTCGCCATTCGCAGCGCCCCGAAATTCCAATCATCCAGGAAGGAGCCCATGTCGGCACCAAGCTTCAACGAGACCCAACACCATGCCGCGGCCGGCGTCGCCGGCCATATCGACCGCCTGATTGTCTTCACCGGCGGCCCGGGCTCGGGCAAGAGCACGCTGATCGATGCGCTGGAGCGGCAAGGCTATGCCCGCTCGGAAGAAGCCGGTCGCGGCATCATCCAGGACCAGGTCGCGATCGACGGCCCGGCGCTGCCATGGCGCGACCGAAAGGCCTTCGCCGAGGCGATGCTCGGCTGGGAACTGCGTTCCTATCGACTGGCCCAGCGGCATTCCGGCCCGGTGCTGTTCGACCGCGGCGTGCCGGACGTGATCGGCTATCTGCGGCTGTGCGAACTGCCGGTGCCCGACCATCTGCTGCGTGCCGCGGCGACGTTCCGCTATCGCCAGCAGGTCTTCATCGCACCGCCCTGGCCGGAAATCTACCGGCAGGACGCCGAGCGCAAGCAGAGCCTGGACGAGGCCGAACGGACCTGCCACGCGGTGGCACAGGCCTATCGCGATTGCGGCTATACGCTGATCGAGCTGCCGCGCGTCGACGTGGCTGCGCGTGTGCGTTTCGTGACCGAGCGGATCGGCGCCGCGCGCGCTGTCATCTGAGTCCGCTGTCGCGTTCCCACGGTGGGATGTCGCCGAAGCGCTCGGCCAGGAAATCGACCAGCGCACGCACGCGCGGCGGCACCAGGCGTCGCTGCGGCATCACCGCATAGATGCCCGTGTCCGGGATCTGGTAGTCCGACAGCACCTGCACCAGACGGCCGGCACGCAGCATCGGGCAGACATGCCAGTACGAATGCAGCGCGATGCCGAGACCGCCCAGCGCCGCGTCCGACAGCAATTCGCCGGTATTGGCCTCGATCCGGCCCCGCACCCGCACAGCAATCTCTCGGCCGTCACGGTCTTCCAGCCGCCACAGGTCCTGCCTGCCCTGGCTGCCTACCAGCACCAGGCATTCGTGTTGGGCCAGCTCTTCCGGCGTGCGCGGCGTGCCATGCCGGCGCAGATAGTCAGGGGACGCGCACAGCAACCGCCGATTGTTGGCGAGCTTGCGCGCGACCAGCGTCGAATCGTCAAGCGCGCCGATGCGCACCGCCAGATCGAAGCCGGCACTGACCAGATCCACCACGCGGTCGTCCAGATGGATGTTCAGCCGAAGTTGCGGATGCCGCGCCATGAATTCGGGCAGCAGCGGCGACAGATACTGGCGGCCGAACGACGATGCCGTGGTCACACGCAGCGTACCGGTGACCTCGCCACCGGCCCGGCGCAACGAGCTGCCGAGGGCCTCCAGTTCCTCGACCAGCCCGCGGCCCTGCTCGGCCAGCGCCGCGCCCTCGGGCGTGGCATGCAGCCGGCGCGTGGTCCGGTGCAGCAGGCGTACGCCCAGGTCCTGCTCCAGACGCTTCAGGCGCTGGCTGGCCACTGCCACCGACAGGTCGAGACTGCGCGCGGCGGCGCTGATCGAGCCGAGGTCCAGCACCCGCAGGAACAGCGCGATATCGCCGATACGGTCCATGACTATCAATCGAATATTGAAACTGATTCATGATACCGCCGGTTTTTCAAAAAGATGCGGACAGGCAAACTGCGGGCCTTCCAATAGGAGAGTTGTCATGGCCGCCCCGCCTACTGCCACTACCCCGTCCACCAACAATCCCACTAGCAAGCCCACTACCAAGCCCGCGCGCGCAGGCATGCCGCTGGCGCTCTACGCGCTGACGGCCGGTTCCTTCGGCATCGGCTGCGCCGAATTCGTGATCATGGGGCTGCTGCTGCAGGTCAGCGCCGACCTGCACGTGTCGATCGCCTCGGCAGGCATGCTGGTGTCCGGCTACGCGTTCGGCGTCGCCGCCGGCGCCCCGATCCTGACGCTGCTGACGCGCCGCATGCCGCGCAAGGCCGTGCTGCTGGCGCTGATGGTGATCTACACCGTCGGCAACGCGGCCTGCGCGCTGGCGCCCGACTACACCACGCTGATGATCGCGCGCGTGATCACCTCGCTCACGCATGGCACCTTCTTCGGTGTCGGCGCCGTGGTGGCGACAGGCCTGGTGCCGGAAGACCGCCGTGCCTCGGCGATCTCGGTGATGTTCTCCGGCCTGACGCTGGCCACCCTGCTCGGCATGCCCGCGGGCGCCTGGCTCGGCCTGCATCTGGGCTGGCGCTCGACCTTCTGGGCGATGACGCTGATCGGGCTGGCATCGCTCGTCGTGATCGGCATGCTGGTCAAGGCCAGCCGCGACCACAGCGCGCCGGCCTCGTTGAAGGACGAGCTGGCGACCATGGTGCGGCCGCAGGTGATGCTGGGCCTGGCCATGACGATCCTGCAGGCCATCGGCATCTTTGCGGTGATCACCTACGTGCAGCCGCTGCTGACCAAGGTGGCCGGCTATGGCGAGGCGGCGGTGTCGCCGATCCTGCTGCTGTTCGGCGCCGGCATGATCGTCGGCAATCTGCTCGGGGGCCGGCTGGCGGACCGCCGTCCGGTCGCCGCGGTGCTCGCCACGCTGCTGTCGCTGGCGTCCGTGCTGGCGCTGATGACCTTCGCCATCCACCACCAGGTCGCGGTGGTCGCCTTCGTCGGCATCCTCGGCATCGCCGCCTTCGCCACTGTGTCGCCGCTGCAACTGCGCGTGCTGCGGCACGCGCGCGGACCGGGCCAGAACCTGGCGTCGAGCTTCAATATCGCCGCCTTCAACCTCGGCAATGCGCTGGGCGCCTGGCTCGGCGGCGTGGTGATCGACCACGGCCCGGGCCTGACCGCCCTGCCCTGGGTCGCCGCGCTCGCCCCGCTGTCGGCACTGGCGGTCGCGGCCTGGAGCGTGCGGCTGGAGCGGGCACGGCCGTCGTTGCCTGCGTGTGCGGCAGGGGTCGAGGCGGGTTGACAGGAGCGCCCGTTCGCCACCGGCCTTGCCGGCCTAGGCGAGCAGCTCTGCCTTTTCGGCCTGCAGCCAACGCAGGACATCACCGAGCAGCGCTGTGCCGGCCTCGATGCAATCGACCACCAGTCCGGGCGGCAACGTGTCTCCCGAGTAATCCGTGGCATTGCGCTGCTTGCGCAAGGTGTCCAGCACGATCAGTCGTTCGACGGGCAGGCCCATGGCTACCTGCAAGGCCTGGATAGCCGTACGGTGATGTCCTGCGCGGCTCGTCAGCGTGCGGTATCCGCAGGCATGCAACACCAGCATGGACAACTGCATGATGGCCTTGTAAGCGACATCGAAGCGGTTCTCGTTGCTCAGAGCGTCGATATGGGCATCAGCGAGATTTCGCCGGATCGCAGCCAGGAGTCGCTGAATGTGCCGCCGATCCGGGACGACGACGTCGAGGCTGATCCCCCACCAAGTTCTGCAAGGACATGCTCACTTCCGATCAGGAACAGCTTCGGCTTGGTCAGCACGTCGGAAAGAAAGGGGTCATGCTCGAGAACCCGGGTCCGCCATGCTCGCGCTGTCAATACCACGGGATTGACATCACGGCCGAGCGTACCTTCGACCGGATAGAAAAGCCGTACGACTTCTCTGAAATCGATGTCGCCGACGATGAAGACATCGACATCGCTCGCTGGGGAGGCCGCGCCGCGCGCCAGCGAGCCGAATACGAAGGCGGCATCGATGGCGGCGTTGCAACGATCGAGCGCGCTCAGCAAGGCGACAAGGAGAGCCTGCTGCGTTGCCAACGAGGAGGTGGACGGTTGCCTGGATTGCATCTCGGCTACGATTGTAGTTCTCGCCGACCAACCCGAACAGTTCGGCAAGCGCCCACAACCGGCCGAACCGCTTCCGCCACCATGCAACCCGAAGACCTGCAACTCCTCGTTACCCGCACCATGCCGTTCGGCAAATACAAGGGCCGGCTGATCGCCGATCTGCCGGGCAATTACCTGAACTGGTTTGCGCGCGAAGGGTTTCCGCCGGGTGAGATCGGGCGGTTGCTGGCGTTGATGCAGGAGCTCGACCACAACGGCCTGTCGCATCTGCTCGCGCCGCTGCGCAAGCGCTAGCCGGCCGTGCGGTCGACGGTGGCGCCGCCGCGGCGCACCGGGTCCATGTGGGTCATCACGTCGAGCACGTCGCGGTTTTCCATCGCGCGCCGGCGCGCCTCCATTGCGATCGCGTGGCCCTGCTCGACGGTCAGCATCGCTTCCATCTCCAGGTGCACGTCGACGAGGATCAAGTCGCCCATCTTGCGCGTGCGCAGGTCGTGCACGCCGAGCACGCCCGGCGTCGACAAGAGGCTATGCCGGATCGCCTCGACGGTGTGCGCGTCGGCGCCGCGGTCCATCAGGTCCTGCATCGCGTTCCAGCCGAAGCGCCAGCCCATGCGAACGATCATCAGGCCGACCACCATCGCGGCGACGGGATCGAGCCAGCGATAGCCGAGCAGGTTGCCGCCGATGCCGAGCGCGACCACCAGCGACGACGCGGCATCCGAGCGCGAATGCCATGCATTGGCAGCCAGCATGCTCGAGCGCACGCGCTGCGCGACGGACAGCAGATAGCGAAACAGCGATTCCTTCAGCACCAGCGTGCCGAGCGCCACCCACAGCGCGACCATGCCGACCGGCGGCGTATCGCCTGCGGGATCGACCTTGCCGGCCGCCGACCACAGCATGCCGACGCCGACGGCGAGCAGCAGCAAGCCAAGCGCCAGCGAAGCCGCGTTCTCGAAGCGTTGGTGCCCGTACTGGTGGTCTTCGTCGGGCCCCTTGCCGCTGTGCATGCCCGCGAACAGCACGATGAAATCGGACAGCATGTCCGACAGCGAATGGACGGCATCGGCCAGCAGCGCCTGCGAGCCGGCGACGATGCCGGTGACGGCCTGCGCGACGGTCAGCACCAGGTTGGCCGCCACGCTGACCAGCGTGCTGCGGCGCGCGGCGCGCTGCCGCAGCGCGGCATCGCCATGGTCGTGGGCGGGCTCGATGGGACGGGGCTTGCTCATGGGCTCGACTGTACCGCAGCAGCGTGGGCAATTCATGCTACGGCGGCCTTGGGCGTCATCCCATCGCCACCCAGGCAAGGCACCGCATCAGCGTCACCGCACGAGCGTCACGGCAGCGGTTCGAGATGAGGTGCCAGGATCTGCGCGATCCAGTCCATGAACACGCGCACGCGCCGCGGCAGATTGCGCCGCTGCGCATACAGCAGCGCGATCGGCATCGGCGGCGGGGCGAAGTCCGGCAGGATCTCGACCAGCTCGCCCGCGGCGAGCCTTGCCTGCATCGCCGTGGCCGGTACCTGGATGATGCCCAGGCCCGCGACCGCGGCTGCCTCGTACGCGGCGCCGTTGTTGACGGTGACGGCACCCGCCATCGGCATCGCCGCATGGCCGTCGCCATCCGGGTACTCGAAGCCGAGCGGGCGCTGCCCCAGCGTGCTGGCGTAGTGCACCAGCCGATGATGGCGAAGATCCTCGATGGTGCGGGGCGTGCCATGGCGACGCAGATAGCCGGGACTGGCGCAGTTGATCAGCCGCACCACGCCCAACGGCCGCGCCACCAGGCTGCTGTCCTCCAGCGTGCCGATACGCATCACGCAATCGAAGCCTTCGCGCACGACATCGACACGACGGTCGGTGCCGCTGATCTCGATGGAGAGCTCCGGATGCCTGTCGAGGAATTCCGGCAGCCGCGGAATCACGAACATCGACGCCATGCCGGCCGGCATGTCGACGCGCAGCCGGCCCTTCAGCGCCCCGCCGTCGCGCTGGAACATCCCATGCAGCTCGTCCATGTCGTCGAGCAGATCGCGGGCCCGCTCGTAGAACGCCTGCCCGTCGGCGGTCAGCTGGACCCGGCGCGTGGTGCGATGGAACAGTTGCGTGCCGAGGCTCGCCTCCAGCCGTTGCACCGCGATCGAAACGGCGGCCTTCGACAGGTCGAGGCTGTCCGCGGCCCGGGCGAAGCCGCCGAGTTCGGCGACGCGCAGAACGATGCGCAGTGTGTCGAGGGAGTCCATGGGGCCGGTCGTCCGAACGATTGTTTATCAGAAGAAAACAGAGCTATCGCACCACGCCAGTTTATGCGCCATGGATGGATCAATAAAGTGAATTCACGCGGCCCTACCGCGATCCGCAACGCGAAACCCGAAACCCCTTATCCGGAGTCCACTTCATGACCACAACCTCCCCCATCGCCGTGATCACCGGCGGTAGCCGCGGCCTGGGCCGCAATGCCGCGATCCATCTGGCCCGCCAGGGCACCGACGTGATCCTGACCTACCGGGGCCAGCGCGCCGAGGCCGAAAGCGCCATCGCCGAGATCGAGCGCCTCGGCCGGCGCGCCGCCGCGCTGCAACTGGACGTGGCCGACAGCCGCTCGTTCGCGGACTTCGCGGCCCAGGTCAAGTCGGTGCTGGCCGGCTGGGGCCGCAGCCGCTTCGATTTCCTGCTGAACAACGCCGGCATCGGCCTGCATGCCGCCTTTGCCGATACCACCGAAGAACAGTTCGACGAACTGATGCGCGTCCATCTGAAGGCGCCGTTCTTCCTGACGCAGGCCCTGCTGGGGCTGATCGCCGACGGCGGACGCATCCTCAATGTGTCGACCGGCCTCGCCCGCTTCGCGCTGCCGGGCTACTCGGCCTACGCGACGATGAAGGGGGGCGTCGAAGTGCTGACGCGCTATCTGGCGAAGGAGTTGGGCGCGCGCGGCATCAGTGTCAACACGCTGGCGCCCGGCGCCATCGAGACCGACTTCAGCGGCGGCGCCGTGCGCGACAACGCGCAGGTCAATGCCTTCGTTTCCTCCGTGACCGCGTTGGGTCGGCCCGGCAAGCCGGACGATATCGGCGCCGTGGTGGCGGCGTTGTTCGCGCCGGGCACCGGCTGGATCAACGCCCAGCGGGTCGAAGCCTCGGGCGGCATGATGCTTTGATGCAAAAAAAGAGGCCGGTCACGCCGGCCTCTCCCCTGTTGCGGCACGCCCGCTGCCTGCGCACAGCAGACAGCGGGCGTGTTGCTTTATTGCCTCGCCACGATCAACCTGACCGCGATCACCCTGACCGCGATCACCGTGCCGCGGCGTCGTTCGACGCCTGCACCGGCCCCCAGCCGCCGCCCAGGCTGCGCACCAGCGCCACGGTAGCGGCGGCGCGCAGGCCGGCCACCTGATTGGCCGCGCGCTGCGATTGCAGCACGGTCCGGTCCGCATCGATCACGGTCAGATAGTCGACCGCGCCGGCATCGTAGCGGCTGCGCGAGATCCGTTGCGCGCGGCGCGCCCCGGCGAGCGCGCTGTCGAGCGCGCTGGCCTGCTGCGACAGCCAGCGGACATCGGCCAGCCCATCCTCGACCTCGCGGAACGCCACCAGCACCGTCTGCCGGTAGGCCGCGACCGCTTCCTCATGCTGGGCGCGCGCCGCCGCCAGATTGGCGCGGTTGCGTCCACCATCGATGATCGGTGCCGCGATGGTCGAGCCGATCAGCGGGCCGAGCAGCCACGCACGCGAGGACCAGCGGAACAGATTGGACAGCTCGCTGGACTCGAAGCCGAACACGCCGGTCAACGAAATGCGCGGGAAGAAGGCCGACTTCGCCACGCCGATGCGCGCGTTGGCCGCGGCCATCAGGCGCTCGGCCTGCGCGATGTCGGGCCGGCGCTCGAGCAGGTCCGACGGCAACCCGGCCGGAATCGCGACCGGCGCGGCGTCGAAGGGACGTTCGGCCAGCGCGAACTGCGAAGGCGGCACGCCGGTCAGCACCGCCAGCGCATGCTCCTGGTTGGCGCGACGGCGCTCGATATCGGCCAGATCGGCACGCGCGGTGCCAAGCTCGGCCTCGGCACGTGCGGGATCGAGATCGGTGGTCTCGCCGGCATCGAAACGGCGCTTGAGCAGGCGCACCGCGTCCTCGCGCAGCGCGATCGTCGCACGCAGCAGTTGCCGCTCGGCATCGAGCGTACGCAGCACGAAGTAGGCCTGCGCGACGTCGGCCTGCAGCGTCAGCTGCACCGAGCGGAACAGGTCTTCCGCCGCTTCGCCCTCGGCGCGCGCGGCGCGAACGCTGTCGGCCACGCGGCCGAACAGATCCACTTCGTAGCTGGCGATCGCACGGGCGCGCAGCACAGTGCGCGGCGACACCGGCGTGCCGTCGGGCAGGCCGAGCGATGCCGCGGACGGCTGGCTGCGCGTCGGATCGAGGCCGACGCTCAGTTGCGGATACAGGTCGGCTTCGGCCACGCCGGTGAAGGCACGCGCCTGCTTGACGCGCGCGGCCGCCGCCGCGAGGTCCTGGTTATTGCTGTTGGCCGCGTCGATCAGCCGATCGAGTTCGGCGTCGCCGAACACCTTCCACCATTGGCCGCGTTCGACGCCCTCGGCCGGCGTCGCCACCTTCCACTGGGCGCCTTCGGCCTGCGCGGCCTCGGCCTCCTTGAAGGCCGGGGCGGTCGCGGTTTCCGGCACCTTGTAGGTCGGCGCCAGCGAGCAGCCTGCCAGCACCAGCGCGGCGGCCAGCGTGGCCAGCCGCGGCATCCACGATTGCAGGTTTGCTGTCATGTCGTTGTTCCTTGATTCTCGTTCTTTGGCTCGTTCGGTGTGCTCCCTGCCCGGGGGAGCGAGCACACCTTCACTGCGACTCAATGTTGCGGTTCAGCCAGTGCCACGGTGTTGTCGGGCTTCGGCTCCGGCGCCGGCTCGGGCCGCGCCTTGCCGCGCGTGGCCAGCTTGCGCAGCGCCACGTAGAACACCGGCGTCAGGAACAGGCCGAAGAACGTCACGCCCAGCATGCCGGCGAACACCGCCACGCCCATCGCCTGGCGCATCTCCGCGCCGGCGCCGGTCGACACCACCAGCGGCACCACGCCCATGATGAAAGCGAACGAGGTCATCAGGATCGGGCGCAGACGCAGGCGGCTCGCCTCGATCGCGGCCTGCACGATGGTGCGGCCCTGATGCTCCAGCTCGCGGGCGAACTCCACGATCAGGATCGCGTTCTTCGCCGACAAGCCGACCAGCACGATGAAGCCGATCTGCGTGAAGATGTTGTTATCCCCGCCCGACAGCCAAACCCCGGTCAGCGCGGCCAGCAGCGACAGCGGCACGATCAGGATCACCGCCAGCGGCAGCGTCAGGCTCTCGTACTGCGCGGCCAGCACCAGGAATACCAGCAGCACGCACAGCGGGAAGATCCACACGCCCGCATTGCCGGCCAGGATGTCCTGATAGGTCAGCTCGGTCCATTCGAACTTGATGCCCTTCGGCAGCGTCTCCGCGGCAATGCGCTCGGCCGCGGCCTGCGCCTGGCCCGAGGAGAAGCCGGGCGCCGGTCCGCCGTTCATGTCCGCGGCGGTAAAGCCGTTGTAGCGCACCACGCTGTCCGGACCGAAGCCCTGCTTGACCTGCACCATCGACGACAGCGGCACCATCTCGCCGGCGGCGTTGCGCGTCTTCAGCTGCAGGATGTCCTCGGCATGCTGACGGTAGCTGGCATCCGCCTGCACCTTGACCTGGTAGGTACGGCCGAACTTGTTGAAGTCGTTGACGTAGGCCGAACCCAGATAGGTCTGCAGCGTGTCGAACACGTCCGTCACCGGCACGCCCAGCTGCTTGGCCTTGACGCGGTCCAGCTGCACGTCCAGCTGCGGCACGTTCACCTGGTAATTGCTGAAGATGCCCGCCAGTTCCGGCGTCGCGCGCGCCTTGGTGGCGAACGCGTTGGTCGCGGCGAACAGCGCGTCGTAGCCGAGCGCGGCGCGGTCCTCGATCATCAGCTTGAAGCCGCCGATGGTGCCCAGGCCCTGCACCGGGGGCGGCGGGAACACCGCGATGAACGCGTCCTGGATCGCCCCGTACTGCTGGTTCAACTGCGCCGCGATCGCATTGCCGCTCAAGTCTTCCGACTTGCGCTCCTCGAACGGCTTGAGCGTGGCGAACACGATGCCGGCGCTCGGACTGTTGGTAAAGCCGTTGATCGACAGGCCCGGGAACGCCACCGCCGACTCCACGCCCGGATGCTTCAGCGCGATCTCCGACATGCGGCGGATCACGTCCTCGGTGCGATCGAGCGTCGCGCCATCGGGCAGCTTGGCGAAGCTGACCAGGTACTGCTTGTCCTGCGCCGGCACGAAGCCCTTCGGCACCATCTGGAAGATGCCCCAGGTCAGCGCCAGCATCACGGCATAGACGCCGAACACCGCGCCCTTGCGGCGCACCACGCCCCTTGACGCCCTGCCCGTACCGCTCGGAGCTCGCGCCGAAGAAGCGGTTGAAGCGCTTGAAGAAGCCGCCCAGCACGCGATCCATCGCGCGCGCCAGCCAGTCCTTCGGCGCGTCATGGCTGCGCAGCAGCAGCGCGGACAGCGCCGGCGACAGCGTCAGCGAGTTGAACGCCGAGATGATCGTCGAGATCGAGATGGTCAGCGCGAACTGCTTGTAGAACTGGCCGGTCAGGCCCGTCATGAAGGCCAGCGGCACGAACACGGCGCACAGCACCAGCGCGATCGCGATGATCGGCCCGCTGACTTCGCGCATGGCCTTGTACGTGGCCTCCTTCGGCGACAGTCCTTCCTCGATGTTGCGCTCGACGTTCTCGACCACCACGATCGCGTCGTCGACCACGATACCGATCGCCAGCACCAGGCCAAACAGCGACAGCGCGTTGATCGAGAAGCCGAACGCGTACATCAGGCCGAACGTACCCACGATCGACACCGGCACCGCCAGCAGCGGGATGATCGACGCGCGCCAGGTCTGCAGGAACAGGATCACGACCAGCACCACCAGTGCGATCGCCTCGAACAGCGTGTGCGTGACCGCCTCGATACTGTGCCGCACGAACTGCGTCGGGTCGTAGACGATGCTGTAGTCGACGCCGTCCGGGAAGTTCTCCTTGAGCTCTTCCATGGTCTTGCGCACATCGTCCGAGATCTGGATCGCGTTCGATCCCGGCGCCTGGAAGATCGGAATCGCCACCGCCGGCTTGTTGTCGAGCAGCGAGCGCAGCGCGTATTCGGACGCGCCCAGCTCGATGCGCGCGACATCGCGCAGATAGGTCACGCCGCCGTCCGGCGAGGTGCGGACGATGATGCCGCCGAACTCTTCCTCGGTGTTCAGGCGCCCCTGCGCGTTGACGGACAGCTGCAGGTCGGTGCCCGGCAGCGACGGCGAGGCGCCGATCACGCCGGCGGCCACCTGCACGTTCTGCTCGCGGATCGCGCGCACCACGTCGCTGGCGGCGAGCTGGCGCTCGGCCATCTTCTCGGGATCGAGCCACACGCGCATCGCATAGTCGCCCGAGCCGAACAGCTGCACCTGGCCCACGCCCTGGATACGCGCCAGGCGATCCTTGACGTTGATCACCGCGTAGTTGCGCAGGTAGGTCATGTCATAGCGATCGTTCGGCGAGACCAGGTGGACCACCATGGTCAGGTCGGGCGAGCTCTTGACGGTCGTGATGCCGAGCCGGCGCACGTCCTCGGGCAGGCGCGGCTCGGCCTGCGAGACGCGGTTCTGCACCAGCTGCTGGGCCTTGTCCGGGTCGGTACCCAGCTTGAAGGTCACGGTCAGCGTCAGCAGGCCGTCGCTGTTCGACTGCGAGGACATGTACAGCATGTCCTCGACGCCGTTGATCTGCTCTTCCAGCGGCGAGGCGACGGTTTCGGCGATCACCTTCGGGTTGGCGCCCGGATACTGGGCACGCACCACGACCGACGGCGGCACGACTTCCGGATACTCGGAAATCGGCAGCTTGAACATGGCGATCGCGCCGATCAGGAAGATCAGCACCGATAGCACGCCGGCGAAGATCGGCCGGTCGATAAAGAATTTCGAGAGGTTCATGACGGGTCTCGATAAAAGGGGAGCCCCCTGGCGGTCCGTTTTCTGGACGCCATGGAAAAGGACTTGGGCGATGCAGCTGGCTGGCTAGATCAGTTCAGGATGCCGCAGCAGGCGGGGAGGTTCTCCCTCGCCCGCAAGCTGCCGAGGCGCGAAGATCAGGCTGGCAAACGTCATCCGACCGACTCCTTCTTCGCCGGCTCCGGCTGGTTGTCCGCGCTCTTTTCGGTCGCATTGCCGCGTTCGAGCTCGCGCTTGAGCGCCATGCGCACCGGCGTCGGCGCGACCGTATCGCCCGGCCGCACGCGCTGCAGGCCGTTGACCACGATCACCTCGCCCGCCTTCAGGCCGGAGCGGATCACGCGCAGGCCGTCGTAGCTGGGCCCCATCTGGACTTCGCGATAGTTCAGCTTGTTGTCCTTGTCGACCACCAGCACGAACTTCTTGCCCTGGTCGGTGCCGATCGCGCGGTCGTTGATCAGCACCGCGTCGTGCGGCGCGTTGCCGCCGAGCTTGACCTTGGCGTACAGCCCCGGCAGCAGGCGTCCGTCCGGGTTGTCGAACACCGCCCGCACGCGGATCGTGCCGCTACGCGGGTCGAGCCGGTTGTCGACCGACTGGATGCGGCCTTCGTGCGGATGACCTTCCTCGTTGGCCAGGCCCAGATACACCGCCATGCCCTTGCCGTTGGCCCCGCCCGCGGCGCCCGGCGCCGTGTAGCGCAGATAGCTCTGCTCATCGATCTCGAAGCTGGCGTACACCGGCGACACCGACACCACCGTGGTCAGCGCCGGGGCATTGGCGCCCGGCGCGACGAGGTTGCCCACCGTGATCTCGGCGCGCGAGACGCGGCCGGTGACCGGCGAGGTGATGCGCGTGTAGGCCAGGTTCAGCTTGGCGGAGTCGAGCGCCGCCTGCGCGGCGCGCACGTTGGCGTTGGCCTCGCGCGCCGCGTGGATGCGTTCGTCGAATTCGCGACGCGAGATCGCGTTGTCGTCCAGCAGCCGCTGCGCCCGCACCTGCTCGCTCTGCGCGTGGCTGGCGCGCACCTGCGCGGCGGCCAGCGCGGCCTCGGCGCGTGCCACCTCGGCCGCGTACGGACGCGGGTCGATGGTGAACAGCAGATCGCCCTTCTTGACCATCGCGCCTTCGCGGAAGTGCACCGCGTCGATGGTGCCGCCGACGCGCGGACGGACCTCGACGCGGTCGATCGCCTCCAGGCGGCCCGAGAATTCGTCCCACTCGGTGATGGTCTTGCCGATGGCGGCGGCGACATCGACCGCCGCCGCGCTGGCGGCGGGGCTCGGCACGGCTTGCGCCTCGCCCGCATGCCAGGGGCGCAGGATCGAGGTCGCCAGGCCGGTGCCCAGCACGACCACGATGGCGACGGCGATCAGGCTACGTCGGGATTGCAGCTTCATTTCTTCACTCCGTTTCGGGTTTTCTTCAACCGGAAAAGCAAAAGGACGAACGCCGCCCGCCGGGCCCGTTCGGCGCCTTGCGGGTGAACACACCCTGGGGCGCCGACGCGGGGTCCGGAGACATTCACACGCGGCTGACTTCTCGAATGGCGGCCGGCGCTAGCGCGATGAACGCTGGCGCGGCCGCTGGCACGTCACGGCGCCCAACCGGAAGGCTTGGCTGCCGGCCGGCGTTCGGCCTGTGGCGAGGCATCGTCGCTGTCCGCGAATCGTTCTCGCAGAAAGCGCGCGCCTTCATCGACCCATACCTGACATCGGTCGTGGGATGCTTCGACACCGGCGCCACAGGCGCCGGGCATGATTCGGGTTTCCGCCGCCACGCCGCGGTCGAGCAGCTTGCGTCCGAAGGCCTCGCCTTCGGGCCGCAGGGCATCGAGCTCGGCTACCTGGATCAGCGTCGGCGGCAAGCCGGCCAAGCGCATCGCATGCGCCGGCGCGGCGTAGGGGTGGACCGACGCGGCGGGCGTCGGCAGGTATTCGCGATAGCAACCCGCCATGCGCTGCAGCGTTTCCAGCGGCACGTGCGCCTGCCCGGCGCAGGAGGCGTGCTGCAGGCACGGGTCGGTGACCGGCCGGATCAGCCATTGCGCGCGCGGCGCGGGCAGGCCGCGATCGCGCAGCATCTGCGCCACCGCAATCGCCAGATTGCCGCCGGCTTCCTCGCCGACCAGCGAGAAACGCATCTTGTCGACCTTGAGCCGGCGCGCCTGGCGCAATACCCATTCGGCGGTATTGAAGGCGTCTTCCGGCGCGGCCGGGAACGGATGGTCCGGGGCCAGCGAATATTCGGGCGCCACCACCACGGCCGGCACCGCGCCGGCCAGCTGGCGGGTCAGATGGGCCGCCTTTTCGATGCCGCCGTCGACGAAGCTGCCGGCGTGCAGATACAGCAGCCACGGCAGCGGCGACGGCGCCCAGGCGGTCGGATACCCGGCCGGATAGCACACGTGCACAGCGATGGTGCGCTCGCCGCTGGCGATCTCATGCCGCACCACGCGCGCCGCGGCGCCGGCCTTGGCGGGCTGGGAAGCGGTAGCTTGCGTCGGTTTGGTCATGGTCTGGGTCCCGTTGCGCCGGCCGGGAAAACGGCTCGACGCATGGTTTGCATGTTGCGTTGCATCGAATTATGGTGATTGACGTAGACGGGATAAAGGCGCAGTTTGCCAACGCACTATTCTGCGGATGGAATAATCGCGCCGGCCCCGGGTCTGTTCCGGTAGATCGTCCCCATTCGGCAAATAACCGCTCCACTGTTGCGGTTATGCCAATGAAAGACCCTACCGTGCATACGACCGAGAGAGTGAGTAAGATTCGCCCTCGCCAGCCGCGCGGCGCCGTCCGCTCGCTATGGCTTCTTATCGGACAGCCGCCATGGACCGCTTCGTCTCAATGCAAGCCTTTACCCGCGTCGTCGATGTCGGCAGTTTCGCCCGCGCGGCCGAATCGCTCGATTTGCCCAAGGCCACGCTGACGCGGCTGATCCAGAATCTGGAAACGCATCTGGGCGTCAAGCTGCTGCACCGTACCACGCGCCGGATCAGCGTGACTTCCGAAGGCGCCGCCTATTACGAACGGTGCGTGCGCATTCTGGCCGATGTCGACGAAGCCGAGCAATCGCTGACGCATCAGAACCAGACCCCACGCGGCACGCTGCGCGTCGATACCGTCGGCGGGCTGGCGCGCCTGGCGCTGGTGCCGAATCTGCATGAGTTCTTCGCGCGCTATCCGGACCTGAAGGTCGAACTGACCATCAATGGCAAACCGATCGATCTGCTGAAGGAAGGCGTCGACGTGGTGATTCGCGTCGGCGATACCGTCGACGATACGATGGTGGCGCGCCGCATCGGTCAATTACGGCTGGCGTTCTACGCGTCGCCGATTTATTTAAAGGAGCACGGTACGCCGACCACGCCGGAAGAATTGATGCAGCATCGCGCGATCAATTACCTGTCGACGCGCACCGGCCGCGAAATGCCATGGATCCTGACGCGCGGCGACGAACGCCATGAATTGCTGCTGCCCTCGGCCATCTCGACCAACGATCCCGAGGTCTATATTGGCTGCGCGCTGGAAGGACACGGGATCGCGGTGATCTCGCGCATCATGGCGCAACCGTATCTGGAAAGCGGCCGGCTGGTTGAAATCATGGGCGACTGGCAGGAAGAGGTCATGCCGATCTCGGCCATGTATCCGCAGAACCGGAACCTGTCGGCCAAGGTGCGGGTCTTCGTCGACTGGGCCGCCGAGATATTCGCCCGCGATCCGGAAATGGGGTATCGCGATTCCTTTCCGGGACCGCGTCCCGTAGTGGCGCCGGTGTTGGAGGCGGTGTCGTAGGGCCAGATCCGGCCGCCCCCCTGTCCAGCGTCAGACGTGCCGCACCGGCCCGGGATATCGCGCGACCACCGGATCCGCCGTAATCAGCGCCATGTCTTCCACGATGGCTTGCGCAACCAGCACGCGATCGAACGGATCCTTATGCAATAGCGGCAGGTCTTCCAAAGCCATGGCGTGTTCCGAGACGATCGGCAATTCGCGATAGCCGCTTTCCAGCAGACCCCGGCGCATGATCTTGGGGTCGACATCGAAACTGCGCCGGCACAACGACGCCTTGATGGCGATTTCCCATATGCTTGCCGCGCTGAATACCGGCTCATTGAGGTCGTCTTCGATCAGCAGGCGCGCGCCGGTAGGAAGCCGTCCGGGCTTTACCAAGGCCCACAGCAGGATATGCGTATCGAATAGCAGCTTCATATCCGGCCGGTGAACAGCACTTCGATCTCGTCACTGCACAGCCGGTCGAAATCCTCGGGAACGTCGAACCGATCCTGCAGAATGCCGATCCGCTTTCCGCCAGAGTGATGCGGGGCGTGGACGGGAACGACCCTGACCATGGGCTTGCCGCCTTTGGCGATGACGAACGATTCTCCCTGGGCCGCCATCTCCACGAGGTGCGGCAAGTCGGCCGAAGCTTCATCAATGTTGATCGTGCGCATGTTGGCCCTCCAAAGTGGATGGGCCAATCTAGAGGACGTGCGAACGCGCCGCAAGTCTGCGGCGCGCTTTTGCGAAAAGTCGCACACGGAACGCGTGCAACGAAGGGCGCCGGCGCGGATACCCCCGCAGGGGGGCCGGGCTCAATGCAGCTTGCCCAACTCCCGCGAAATCTCTGCCGGGGAATCGTAGTCGCGCTCGGGCAGTTGTTCCAGTTCGGCCATCACTTCCTCGCTGGCGCCGCCGTCGCGGGCGCGCGAGAGGATGTCGTCCTTGGTGGCGGGAAAGTCGATGCCCTTCAGGGACTTCTGCACATCGATCGGGCTTGGCTCCTCGCGTCCGCCTCCGGCGCCCTTGCCACCCTGCGCGGCGCCCTTGCCGCTCGATCCGCTCTTGCCTTGGTCGGTCTGCTTCTGGGTCATTGCATGCTCCTCTGTTTGCTGTTGCCCGCGCCGGGGGCCCGGGCCGGGTCGGAAGATGCCGCCGGCGTGTCGGCGCCATCGAGCCGGGTATCGATCAGCCGCCGGCCCTCGAGCAGGCAGGCCTCGATCGCCGTGGCCGCGTTGTCGAACGCCGTGTCGACATCGGAGGCGAAGGACGTCGGCGGGTCCTGCGTCGTGGCCGCACGCGCCCCGGCCGGCAGGATCTCGCCCTGGTAGCCGTAGCGCACGCCCGCACTGGCGCCGACCGGCACCGCGTGGGCGGCGATCAGATGATCGCGATAGAACATTTCCTTCATGCGCTCTCCTTGAGGCGGGCGGCGCCGCGGGGCCGCCGCGGCAACCGGCGCTGGTGCTCGTGCTCGTGCTCGTGCTCGTGCTCGTGCTGGTGCTGGTGCTCGTGCTGGTGCGGGTGCTGGTGCTGGTGCTGGTGCTGGTGCCGGCACGCCTCGCCTTACGTCGCTTCGGTGATGACCGCCCGCTCCAGCCACTGCCGGATCGTGGCCATGTGCTGCTCTTCCTCCGTCAGCGCCTGCTGGAACTTCTGTGCCATCTCGGTATGACCGGTCTCCGTCGCGAGCTTGATCAGCAGCTCCCAACCGGCGTTGTCGGTCATCTCCGCGGTCAGCAGCGCATTGAGGCATTGCGCGAAGTTCGTGCGCGGATCGGCGATGGTTTGCAGCACGCCCATCGCGGTGACGCCAGCCACGTCGGCGCAAGGCGTGACCGCGGTCGGGTCCGCGCCGATCGCCCGCATGGTCTCGTCGACCATCGCGAAGTGCTCGGCCTCTTCATCGTGGAAGTGCATCAGCGTGCCGAGCACGTCCGGATCGACCGCGCTGGTATCCATCTCCTTGCACTTGGCGATCATCAGTTCGTAGAGGCGCGTACCGGTACGTTCGAAAGCCAGGCGCTCGCCGAGCTTGTCGATCAGCACCTCGGGTCGATTGCCGGTCAGCTTGTCCATGGTCGTGCTCATCGCGCCCTTGAGCGTCCCGGGCAGCGGCACCGAACCGACCGGATCGGCCGCGTCGATATATTGGGCGCGCATGTCGGCGGCGGGCTGCGATTCTGCCGGCACGTTCATGTCGTCGATACCGCTGTCCGGCCCCATGTTTTCCGCATAGCGCTCCATGGTCTCGGTGTCGATCGGCGACATCTGCGCGCCGGTACGGTTGACGCCCATCTGGGTAGTCTGTTGCATGCGTTCTCTCCAGTTTCGGTTATCCAGCTAGATGGTTCAGCGCGGTTGTCCAGCGCGATGGTCTCGGCGGCCGCCTCGGCGATCGCCTCAGGCGGTCGTATGCATCCGCGCCAGCTCCGTGCCGGGCGTCCAGACATAGCCGGCGGACACCAGTTGCGACGGCGAGCCGTCGGCATTCATCACGCGGCGGTATTCGATCGAGGCGGGGCTGTCCTTGTCGAGCGGTACGAAGTCCATGCCGTTGGCGCGCAGGTCCACCTCGTCCGCGAGCACCTTGCGCACGAAATCGCGCTGGCTGGCGAAGTCGATCGGCTTGGGCAGCGGCCCAGCAAGAATCTCGGCCGGGTCGCGATTCTCGTGGCGCTTGAGCATTTCGCAGGCAACATGCAGATGCCCCAGCTCGTAGTCGAGGAAGCGTTCCCAGATCGCCTTGATGCGCGGGTTGCTCTCCTGCTGCACGCAGCTGTAGTAGTTGTAGGCCTCCATCGCTTCGTGGATCACCCACTTCTCGATCATGCTTTCGTCGGGATCCATCAGCGAGCCGTACTGGGTCACGTGCTGCTCCTCGATCGACGCGATCTCGGCGTACAGCTGGCGCGCCAGCGGGTCCGTGAACAGCGGTCCGATATTCATGTAGTAGTCGTGGGTCTGGTATTCGGCCGCGGTGATCATCGCGGCGTGGATCTTGGTGATCAGCGCGGCGTTGGCGCGGTCGTAGCTCTCGCGCACATCGTCCTGCGGCGCGCGGTGTTCGACCCAGGTCGAGCGTCCCGGCACGATGTCGGTATGGCCCTGCGTGATCGAATTCGCGTCCTTGCCTTCGAGCCGGTCGAGCAGCGCGCTATAGCGGTACAGGTGATCGAAGTCCTCCAGCAGGCCGAAGCGATAGGCCTGCGCCTGGTAGGGATCGGGCTCGGTCTGCGCGACCGCCGCGGTAACCTCGATGGCCACCTGCTCGTAGGCGATCGTGGTCTCCAGCGGGGAATGGTCGGCGCCGATCAGCCAGTTGATCATCGTGGCCTGGTGATGCTCGACGCGGCGGATCTGCGCGAGCGGAATGCGCAATTCCCGATTGCAGCGCGACATGATGTGCTTGAGCCGCAGCGCATCGGATTCGATGCCATTCATCAGAATGATCCGGACGCGGGTGAATGCGTCGTCGTCCAGCTTGCTGATCGGCGCCTGGACCAGGTCCTTCCAAGTGAAATGTTGCTGGCCCAGCGGGCAGCCCTTGGCATCCAGCAGATCGGTCAAGGTGTCCATGGAAACTCCATTGTGGGGTGAGCGAAAGACGCCGTGCGGCATGCCGCCGGCGACGCGTTTCTAGCTCTAGCAACGGGCGTGCCGATCCCGCTGCGCGCCAGCGCGGGCCCCACGTTGTGAATCCGGCAGACAATCCCTGCACGCCTTGCAAAACTTGCGCTGGCGGCTTGCGCAGCGTTGCGCGAAAAAATGCGCCCGCCGGTTTTTTGGCTGGCGGGCGCATTGGTAAAGCGGTATGGCGCGGGTTTTAAACGGAGCGACCGCGAAACGGAACGACCGCGAAACGGAAATGCCGCGGAATCGGATTGCCGCGAAATGCGACTGCCGCGGAATGGACCGCCGCGCTATTGCTTGCCGATTTCCTGCAGCATGCGCGTCATCAGATACAGCCGCGGCACGATCGAGTCGATTTCGATGTACTCGTCGCGCGCGTGATAGCCGAAGCCGGCCAGGCCAAAGCTCTCCACCACGGCCGGCTTGCCCGACAGCGCGGCATAGCCGGCATCGGTGCCGCCGCCGGTTCCCTCCGCCAGCGCGAGCGGGCGGCCGTCCAGTTCGGCGTAGATCTGCTGGGCCCGCTTGGCGAGCGCGCGGCCCTTTTCGTTGACGACGAAGGGCGGACGGCCCTCTTCCATCGACACCGTGGTGTGCGTATCGGGAATCAGCCGGCTCTCGGCGACCTTGCGCTCCAGCGCGGCCTTCAGCTTCTGCGGACCATCCTTGACCGTGGTGCGCACATCGGCGGTCGCCACCGCGACTTCGGGAATCTGGTTGCGCACGACGCCCGCCTGCGCGCCGGTCCAGTTCAGCTGCGTGCCGGGCACCGCCTTGGCGATATCGCGCGTCTGCTGCAGCTGATGGGCGAGTTCGAGCAGCGCGTTGCGGCCATGCTCGGGCGCCGCGCCCGCATGCGAGGCGCGTCCCTTGACCTCCATCGTCGCACTGGCGGTGCCGCTGGCGCCGAGCAGCAAGGCCTCGGCCTTGACCACCGCCTTGGCCGCGGTGGGCTCGCACGACAGCACCACGTCGTGCTGCTCGCCGAGCGCGGCGATCAGCTCGCCCGAGCCCTCCGAGCCGATTTCCTCATCGGCGTTCAGCAGCACCGTGATCCGCGCGTAGTCGCGCCAGCCGCTCGCCTGCAGGATTTCCAGCGCGTGCAGGATGACCGCAATGCCGCCCTTGTCGTCGGCGATGCCCGGTCCGTACAGCTTGTTGCCGTCCTGGCGGATCGGCTGCGTCGCCAGCGTATTGGCCGGATAGATGGTGTCCATATGCGCGATCAGCATGATGCGGGCCTTGCCGTTGCCCGTCAGCGTCGCCTTGACGATCGGACTGTCTCCCCTCCTGGGCTTGACGCGCTCGGTGGTCGCACCCAGCGCCGCGAGCCGCTTCTCGGCATACGCCGCCATCTGCGCCAGTCCGGCCGCGTTACGGCTGCCCGATTCGATCGACACCATCTCCTTCAGCGATTCGATCAGTTTGGGCTGCGCGGCGCGCGCCGCCTCGAACAGCGTCGCATCGGGCGCGGCCTGGACCGCACCGGTCGCGGCGACGGTGCAAACGAACAGCGCGGCCGCGGCGAGGCGGCGTACGGCGGGTTGCAGACGTGGCTGCATGAAGTCTCCTGGTGAAGGCCCGGGATAGGAATCGTGGCGGCAGGGGCCGCCTTGTGCCGGGAGTCAATCCGGGATGCTAGGGCTTGTCCGCCGCATCGGGGAGGACCAATATCGCCATTTCCGATGCCGATCCCGCCATGTCCGTGCCCCGCCCGCCCTGCCCAGACCACGACGCTGCCGCGCACGATTTCCCCGAAGTCGGTCCGCTGCCGGCGACGGATCGCCCCGGGCCCGAGCTGCACGTGCGGCTGCTGTGGCTGCCCCACGGCATGCCGGGCTCGCTGTTTGCCGCGCTCGACGTGCTGCGCACGGCCAGCGGCATCGCGCAGTTGCAGCGCCCGGGGCGCGATTGCGGCCTCAGCTGGCAGGTGATCGGCGAAACGGGGCGCGCGCTGCCGATGCCGGTACCCGGGCTGGCGCGGCCGCGCCGGCGTTCGCGCGCGGCGCAGCGCACGGCGGAGCGCACTGTCGAACGCGCGGGCGACCGCCCTCCCCGGCATGCCGACGCGCATTCACTGCTGGTGATCCCCGGGGTGATGGCGCGCAACGCGCCGCATCTGGGCGAGCTGTTCGAACAGCAGCGCGCGGTGCTCAGGCTGGTGGAGCGGCATGCGCAGGCGGGCGGGTGGATCGCCGCGTCCTTCAACGGCATCGCCTATGCCGCCGAAGCGGGACTGCTCGACGGCGCCCGCATCGGTGCGCCGTGGCTGTACCAGAGCTGGATGGCACGCCGCTATCCGCTGTGCGACTTCACCCACGACGAGCCGATGGGCGTGCACGGGCGCGTCTTCCACAGCGTGGCGCCGGCCCTGCAGACCGAATTCATGCTGCGCGTGCTCGGGCATCTGCACGATCCCGACCTGGCCCAGGCCAGCGCGCGCGTGCTGCTGTTGCAGTCCGAACGCCAGCAACTGACGCCGGCGCTGACGGCGCAGCGCTGGCTCACGCCCACGTCGGACAGCCCGGTGTTCCGCGCCAAGCGCTGGCTGCAGGACCATATCGGCGCGCCATACCGGCTGGCCGATGTGGCGCGCGCCGCCGCGGTCAGCGAGCGGACCCTGCTGCGGCATTTCCGCCAGGTCACCGGCGTGACGCCGCTGGCCTACCTGCATGCGCTGCGGATCGAGCGCGCGAAGACGCTGCTGGAGGTGTCGCTGCACGGCACGCAGGCGATCGCCGAAGCGTGCGGCTACAGCGATGCCGCCACCTTCCGGCGGCTGTTCCAGCGCGCGACGGGGATGTCGATGTCGCACTATCGCGCCCGCTACGCGCTGCGGGCGCGGCGCCGCTATTGGCGCGTGGAGGACGCGCTGCGCGAAGGCGCCGCGGCCTGACCGGCCGCAGCCCGCACCGAGGCAAACCCCTCGGCAGCGCTTGCCGTGCGCTCAGACTTCAGACGGCGTCGGGCCGGCGTTCGATCCGGTTGATCACGTCCTCGACGCCATGCAGATACCAGGCATCGCGTTCGGCCTGGCGGCGCGCGCCCTCGCCCGCATAGCCCTCCAGCGTGACCACGCGGTTTTCGGTGCGGATGACGATCTGATCCGCATTCACCATCGGGTCGGACTCCAGCACCAGGCGTAGCGCCTCGGTGATCTCCTCGTCGTTGTCGCGTTCGGCCGGCGCAATCTCCAGCTCATTGACCACGCACTGGCAGCCGGGCGACCACCAGGCCAGCACGCCGGCCAGCCGCATATGGGAAAGGCTGATCACCTGTCCGCGCAGGGTCACGATGCCATCGACCGTATTGACCTCGATCCAGCCGCTGCGCTCGCCGACCGCCTCGCGCAGCGTTTCCAGCCGGCCCTTGGCATGCACGCAAATCTTGCAACTGCGGAAATCCACCGCCTGCAGCAGCCGCTCGCAGACGGCATTGCGCAGTTCGCCATCGCCGGCGGGCGCGGCGCCGTTGGCCACGCGTAGATGGTCGATCACGCACGATACGCCGTCGATCTTGCGCATCCGGGCCGCGGCCCGGGTCTTGGCGACGATATCCGGCACGTCGCCCTCGAGGATCAGAGCGCCGTCGGACAGGCGCAGATTGATGGTGGGATGGAGATGCTGGCCGTGGAACGGCAGATTGGCCAGCGCCGCGCGGGCCTGCGTGAGCACCGCTTCGCTGCTCTGCATGATGTTGCCTCCTGAGGTGGCGGGCAGCAGCGCCGGATGGCGGGGCGCTGCGCCCTGTCCATTATAGAAAGCGCGTTTCGCGCCCGGTTCCCGCGAATCTCGCCGCCGGGCCATGTTGGCGCGGCACGGCGGCGGTCCCGGCCTCAGGCATTCAGGGTGGCATTCATCGTGATCGGCGCCTTCATCAACTTGGACACCGGGCAATTCTCCTTGGCGGTCTGCGCGCACTTGTCGAAGGCGGCCTGGTCCGCGCCGGGGATGCGCACCGCCACGTCGAGATGGATGGCCGTGATACTGAAGCCGCCACCTTCCTTTTCCAGCGTCACGGTGGCCTTGGTGTCGATGCTCTCCGGCACCATGCCCGCCTCGCCGAGAATCAGCGACAGGGCCATCGAAAAGCAGCCGGCATGCGCGGCGCCGATCAGTTCCTCGGGATTGGTGCCGGGACCGCCCTCGAAGCGCGCCTTGAAGCCGTATGGCGCATCCTTGAGCACGCCGCTCTGGGTCGAAATCGTGCCGCCGCCGTCCTTGATGCCGCCTTGCCATCTTGCCGATCCAATCTTCTGCATAGCCATGCGCTCCGTCGAAGTTGTTACAGACACGGGCCGGCCGCGCACCGTCCCGACCGACCCAACCACGTCCCACAATAGGACGCGAACGGACGATCGGCCAGCGCGGGGCCGCGCCCTCGGTGTTGTCCGGAAGGGGGCGCAGGGTGCGCACGATCCTTGCTAGGCAGTGATCGTTCCGATTCCTGCCGCCGCGCCCCTCAGCCGATGCTTCACCCTCCCCGCGTCTATCTGTACCTCGACACCGTGGCCCGCTGCGGCTCGATCCGCAAGGCGGCCGAACAGCTGCATGTCGCCTCCACCGCGCTGAACCGCAAGATTCTCGAGGTGGAACAGCAGATCGGCACGCCGCTGTTCGAGCGGCTGCCGCGCGGCGTGCGCCTGACGTCGGCCGGCGAGGTCCTGGTGGCGACGATCCGGCGCAGCCTGGCCGACCTGGATGCGGCCGCGGCGCAGATGGCGCAATTGCGCGGGCTGGTGCGCGGCTCGGTGCGGATCGCGTCGGCGGAGTCGGTGGCGACCGATTTCCTGCCCGATGCGATCGGCCGCTATCAGGCGCGTTATCGCGGCGTGCAATTCCATGTGGCGATCGCCGGCACCGATGCCTTGATGGATGCGCTGAAGCAGGACGACGCCGACCTGCTGCTCGCGCACGATCCGCCCGCCAGTCCGCTGCTGCAGGCGCTCGCTGCCGCGCCGCAGCCGTTCTGCGCGATGATGCGGCCCGACCATCCGCTCGCCGCCCGGCGCACGTTGCGGCTGGCCGACTGCGCGGCGTTTCCGGTCGCCCTCGGCCCGGCCACCTTTGCCAGCCGCCGGCTGATCGAGGCCATCGCCGCGCGCAATCGGCTGCATCTGTCGGTGATGCTGGAGGCGACCACGGTGGAGACGCTGAAGGGTTTCGTCCGGCAGACCGATGCGATCTGCTTCCAGTTCCATGCCGGCACGCTGCGCGAAACGCGGCAGGGCACGCTGACGGCGGTGCCGCTGAGCGATCCCGAACTGGCGCTGGGCCGGCTGGTGCTGGCCACGCGCAAGGGCCGCGCATTGCCGCCCGCCGCGGCCGCATTCGCCGAACATCTGAAGACGGCCATCGGGGCGCTGCATCCGCCGTTGACGTTGGTCGCGTAGTGGTCGGCCGGTATCCGCTCGATAGCCCCTCGGTGGCCGCTCATTGGCCGCTCATTGGCCGCTCATTGGCCGCTCATTGGCCGTTCATTTGGCACTGGGTAACCGCGTAGCCTCGGTAGCCGCGTAGCGCCCGGCGTCGGCTCTGCGCGCCGATCCGGCTCACCATCCTTGCCCCGGCACCGCACACATTTTGCGCTCGCGTCGCGCGAAAAATGATGGTGGTCGGTCCCGCCTGATTTCCGCACACTGATCCGAACGCCCCGTCCAACGGCCGAGCCAGCCGAGCGGGGTCGGCGCGCACGATCACGGCGACGTCACGACAAAAACATCACAACGAAGCACGAGAGAAATCAGGGTCAACGATGGAGGTTCGCATGACAACAACGAAATTCGGGCCGGCGCGCGCGCTGGCGGCCGCCATGGCGGCATTGGCAAGCGGGGGCGTGCTGGCGCAGTCCAGCGTCACACTGTACGGGCAGGTCGACACCTACGTCGGCAGCAACAAGGCGGTCGGCGGCGATCGCGCCTATGTGCTGGGCGCCGGCGGCATGCAGACCTCGTACTGGGGCATCAAGGGCACCGAGGACCTGGGCAACGGCCTGAAGGCAATCTTCGACCTGAACGGCTTCTATCGCGCCGATGGCGGACGCGCGGGCCGCTTCGATGCGGACGGCATGTTCACGCGCAGCGCCTACGTCGGGCTGCAGAGCGACAGGGCCGGCACTCTCCGGCTCGGTCGCAATACCACGCCCTATTTCCTGTCGACGATCCTGTTCAATCCGCTGGTCGATTCGTACCACTTCTCGCCGACCATCTTCCACACCTATGTCAGCAGCAATGGCGGCACGGTCTACGACCCGGGCATCGTCGGCGATTCGGGCTGGAGCAATTCGCTGGTCTATTCGTCGCCGAAGTTCGGCGGGCTCAGCTTCAATGCGATCTATGCCTTTGGCGAACAGGCCGGCGACAACGGCAAGAACAAATGGGGCGGCAACGTGCTGTACTTCAACGGCCCGTTTGCCGCGACCGTCGCCTTCCAGCAGGTCAAGTTCCACAACACGCCGGGCGACGTGACCTCGCCCGCGGCGATGGTGGGCTTTCGCAAGCAGAACGCCGTGCAGGCCGGCCTGAGCTACGACTTCAAGGTGGTCAAGCTGTTCGCGCAGGGCCAGCACATCCGCTCCGACATCGACAGCGCGACCGGCGACATCAAGCACACCAACGGGCAGATCGGCGCGTCGGTGCCGATCGGCGCGGGCAGCCTGCTGCTGTCGTATGCCTACGGCAAGGTGAAGAACGAGGTCGCCGACGTGGAGCGCAACACCGCGGCGGTGGCCTACGACTACAACCTGTCAAAGCGCACCGACGTCTATGTCGCCTATTACTACGACAAGGTCGGCGGCCTGTCCCACGGCAACAACTACGGGGTCGGCGTGCGCCATCGCTTCTGATCGCCCGGTGTCGCCGGTGTCGCCGGTGTCGCCGGTGTCATCGGTGCTATCGGGTCATCGGTGTCGGCCCGGGAGCGCGCGGCGCCTCTCGTCAACCGGTGACGTCCCGCGTGAGTTCGCGCGTCAACCAGGCCTCGAAACGGTGCACCGCGGGCCGTGCCTGTGCATGGTCCGCGGTCACGACCTGGTATTCCATGCCGTCGATTCCGGCATCCGGCAGTACCACCTGCAGCTCGCCGCGGGCCAGCAGCGGCAGGATCAGCGGCGTGCGGCCGATCGCGACGCCCGCGCCTTCCGCGGCCGCGGCGACGACGTGCTCGTAGCGCGAGAAATACAGGCACGGCTGACTGGCCACCGGCGTCAAGCCCAGGCGGCGATACCACTCGCCCCACGACATCCAGCCAAAGCGCGCATTCGGATCGTGATAGACCAGCAGCGTCGCGGCACGGATGTCGTCCGCCCGATGAATGCGCGCGGCGACCTGTGGCGCCGCCACCAGCATCAGCCGTTCGCGCAGCAGCGCGGTGGGGGCCTGCCCCGGCTGGCTCAGCCGGATCGCCAGGTCGAAGCCATCCCTGTCCAGATTGGCGATCGCCTCCGAGGCGTCGATGCGCACGTCGATCTCCGGCGCCTCCGCCTGGAACCGCGCCAGGCGTGGCACCAGCCAAAGCGAGGCAAATGACGGCGTGGTGGTGACGGAGATCGCGCTGCGCTCCGGTGCGATCAGGCGCTCGACGGTGCCGGCCAGCTGTTCGATGGCCTCCCTGGCGGCCTGCTGCAGCAGGCGTCCCTCGGGCGTCAGCGACAAGCCCTTGGCCCCGCGCAGGAACAGCGGCACGCAGAGCGCGTCCTCCAGGCTCTTGATCTGCTTGCTGATGGCCGACTGCGTCAGGCACAACTCGTCAGCCGCGGCGGTAAAGCTCAAATGCCGCGCCGCGCTGTCGAATCCGCGCAGCGCATCGAGCGACATCGCGCGCAGGGCCTGGGAAGCGGCCTGGCTGATTGGCGTCATGGCGGGCTGATGCGGAAAAATGCGCGACCAAATGCGCGGACAGAGGCCGGCACAAATGCCCGGACAGAGCCGCGGACAGAGGCGCGGACAGAGGCCCGGACAGAGGCGCGGACCGAAGCCGATAGGGATATGGCCCCGATGGCGTTGTCATCGGCGGCGGCCATGATGCGGCGGAATACCGGGGGATGACGAAACATCCGGCCAGGGAATCAGGCGCGTGGCCACAATGACAAGGCGCCCTCTCTCGATGCGGGGCACGCCAGGAGACTGCCATGCATGCATTCGCTGAACTCGACGGAATAGATGGGGCCGACCGGATTGGCTGTATTGGCGAGATCGGCCGGATTGGCCGGATTGGCGCCGAACCGCTTCGCCTGGTGATCGGCCAAGGATACACCGTCATTTGCCTGCAAGGCGCGGTATGGCTGACCTGCGAATCGGAGGATCGCGCCGAAGCGGCGCGGGATATCGTATTGGCCCGCGGCGAGCGTTTCGATGCGCGGCGCACCGTTACCGTTATCGTTTCGGCAATTCGGCGGCGGCCGGCCCGTATTGCGTTGACCCGGCGCAATACGGAGGATCGGCTCGATTGTAAGAAAAGACTTAATTGAGTGCCGTCAGTGTCTTGCGCATTGTCTTGTCGCAATGTCTTCCTGCAAGCAGACTTGGCGGAACCGGTGCAAAACGCGGGAATTCCCGCAAAAGACCAATGGGTATGCCGCCACCCGTGGAACCGCTATCGCACAGAATCGCAGGCGGGCCGTCGGCAAATCGCGTCCCCCTGGCAGGACATCGGGCACGTCGGATATTGCGATTCGACGCATTACCGTTCGCGAAATGCAATAACGCACGACCTTACACGCCCGAGGTTACACGCGCGAGCTTACTCGGCAATCAGGAAGCGATCGCGATTCTTGCCCAGCCATGCCGGTGCGCGGCCGCGGCCGGACCAGGTCTTGCCGGTCTTGGGATCGCGATATTTGGCCGGCGCGGGCGTACCCGAGCGTCCCGCCGATTTGCGAGGACGGCCACGGCGGCGCGGCGCCAGATCCTCGGCCGTCAAACCGTAATCCTCCATCAGTTGCTGGATCTGGGCGATCACCGTCGCCACTTCGGTTTGCCTGGCTTCCTCAAGTTGAGCTTCGAGTTTTTCCTTTTCCGCCAGTAATTGTTTGTAAGTCGCCATCGTCATTCCTTGCCAGTTGTAGGGTGCCGTTATGCTAGCTCACGGTTATCTGTGCGTCACCATAAAAAATGTAATCCATTAAGACAGAATCACAATATTCGGCAATTACATAATAATGCGCACCCCCCGCAATGTCGAGGCGGGGATGCGCGGCAAGCCGCATAACGGCAATGGCAAGGAACGCCGCCACGGCGGCATTTAACCGGCTCAGGCGCGCAGCCCGGCTTGTGCATCGCGCAACGCGGTGCGCAATCCTTCTTCGATCACGGGGTGATAGAACGGCATCGCCAGCATCTGATCGATGGTCAATTGCTGCTGATAAGCCCATGCCAGCAGATGCGCGATATGTTCGGCGCGCGGGCCAATCCATTCCGCGCCGAGGAATCGGCCGCTCGCCTTGTCGGCATAGACGTGCATCAGCCCTCGATTCTTCAGCATCACGCGGCTGCGCCCCTGGTCCTCGAAGCTGACCTCGCCGGTGACGAAGCTGCCGGCCGGCAAGTCGGCATAACGCTGGCCGACCATGGCCAGTTGCGGGTCGGAGAACACCACCGCGATCGGCGCACGGCGCGGCACCGGCGAAACCTGCGGCCAGGCGGCGGCATTCTCGCCGGCACTCTTGCCCTCGTCGGCGGCCTCGTGCAGCAGCGGCAGGACATCGTTGGCGTCGCCGGCGATGAAGACCGGCGACGCGCCGCATTGCAGCGTGGCCGGGTCGAACACGGGCACGCCGCGCGCGTCCAACTCCAACCCGGTGTTTTCCAGGCCGAGATTGCGCACATTGGGCTGGCGGCCGGTGGCGGCCAGCACATAGTCGAAGCGCTCGGTGACGGCATTGCCGTCGCGGTCGATGAACGAGATCACGGCCTCGTCGCCTTCACGCGCCATGTCGGTGAGCTTGGCATCCGGGTCCAGATAGAACTCCTGCTGGAAGGCCTGGGCGGCGTAGGCGCGAATCGCCGGGTCGGTCAGCGGACCGACACCGCCGCGCACGCCGAACACGCGCACATGCACGCCGAGACGCGACAGCGCCTGGCCCAGTTCGAGGCCGATCACGCCGGGGCCGAACACCGCCACGCGGCGCGGCAGGTCCTGCCAGTCGAAGACGTCGTCGTTGACCACCAGCCGGTCGCCGAACACGCGGAAGGGCTGCGGCACGGCCGGGCTCGAACCGGTGGCGATCACCACCCGGCTCGCGCGCACCACGGTGCCGTCGGCATCGTCGCCGACCTGCAGCACCGTGTTGTCGATGAAGCGGGCATAGCCGCGCAGGCGGTCCTGCTCGGGAATATTGTCGACGCCGCGAACCACGAAGCCGACGAAGCGATCGCGCTCGCGCCGCACGCGGTCCATCACCTCACGGCCGTCGATGCGGATCTGTCCATCGACATGGACGCCGAACGGCGCGGTATGGCGCAGCTCGTGCGCGGCCTCCGCCGCCGCGATCAGCAGCTTCGACGGCATGCAGCCGACGCGCGCGCAGGTGGTGCCGTATTCCCCCGCCTTCGATGATCACGGCCCGCTTGCCGGCGGCCTTGGCGGCGCGATAGGCCGCGAGGCCGGCGGTGCCTGCGCCGATCACGGCGATGTCGGTGACGATGGTTTGCATGGCGAAATTCCTGTTCGGAGAGACGATGGTTGAATTCGAGCTATTCGGGATATTCGACGTATTCGGGGCGGTTCAATCCACGGACCCGAGGGCGGCACGCCGCCATCGGGTCCGGCGACTGCCGGACCGCGCCACGGACAGAATCAGTGGAATGGGAGGTAAAGGCGCTGCGGGAGATCAGGCCGCCAGGTACTGCTCGACCTGCTCCGCGCCGCCGATCAGCTTGCCGTTGATGAACACCTGCGGGGCGGTCATCGTGCCGGACACCGCGCCGAGCACCTTGCCGCGGATCTTGTGTTCCAGCGGCACGTCGATGTACTGGTAGCCGTTGTCCGCCAGCAGTTGCTTGGCCTTGGCGCAGAACGGGCAGCCTTCCTTCGAGAACACCACGACCTGGTCGGGCTTCTTGGCATCCGGGGCGACGTAGGCCAGCATCGTGTCGGCGTCGGAGACCTTGAACGGGTCGCCCGGCTCTTCCGGCTCGATGAACATCTTGTCGACCACGCCGTTCTTGACCAGCATCGAATAGCGCCAGCTGCGCTTGCCGAAGCCGAGGTCGGTCTTGTCCACCAGCATGCCCATGCCGTCGGTGAATTCGCCGTTGCCGTCCGGGATCATCACGATGTTCTCGGATTCCTGGTCCTTGGCCCACTCGTTCATCACGAAGGTGTCATTGACGGAGACGCACAGGATC
This sequence comes from Cupriavidus sp. H18C1, assembly GCF_049311595.1. NCBI lineage: Bacteria > Pseudomonadati > Pseudomonadota > Betaproteobacteria > Burkholderiales > Burkholderiaceae > Cupriavidus > Cupriavidus sp. H18C1. The sequence goes on along the minus strand of NZ_CP186009.1, from coordinate 871,725 downwards.
GCGTCGACGCCATGCTTGGCGAACACGGGCGCCAGCTCGTTGTAGCGCGGCAGGTGGGTCGACGAACAGGTCGGGGTGAACGCGCCGGGCAGCGAGAAGACCACGACGGTCTTGTTGTCGAACAGCTCCGCGGTGTTCAGGTTCTTCCATTCATTGTTCTCGCGGACGCGGAACGTGACATTGGGGACGCGTTGGCCTTCACGGGATTGCAGCATTGGGATCGCTCCTGGTTGGGTAGTAGGTTCGGGTTTCCGGGGTGAGATTCTTTGTGCTGCGTGGTGATGTGTCGCAGCGAAGGCCCCATTCTGGCGACGCCCCATCCATTTGTACAATTTATCGTTTAAACCGCCGTCATTAGGTATGACTATTGACCGCCCTCGGGCGAGGCTGCGGCCTTGCCCGGGTCGCCGGTGCCACCAGCATCCGGCCAGGCGCCGGCATAGACCTCGACGAAGCGGTCGGGGTCCAGATGGCGCCGGATCGCGGCGTTGACCTGCTCGACCGTGGCCTGGTCGATGCGGCGCTCCAGCTGCTCGGTAAACGCCATGGTCTGGCCGACGAACAGCTGATAGGCCAGCATCGATACCAGCGCCTCGTCGCGGCTGCGGGTCACTACCCCCTGCTGCCGCAGTCCGCTCTTGGCCTCGGCCAGTTCCTCCTCCGTCACGCCCTCGCGCAGGAAGCGCCGCAGCTCCCGCTGCACGCCGGCCTTGAGCCGCGGCAGGTTCTGCGGGGCAAAGGAGGCCTGGATGCCGAAGCGGCCGGCGGTATCCAGCGCGCCGATCCGCAGATAGCTGGTGGCGCCGTAGCTGATGCCCTCCTGCTGGCGCAGCCGATCGGCCAGCCGGCTCTTCATCGAGCTGCCGCCGAAGATCCGGTTGGCGATCGCCAGCGGCGCGTAGTCGGGATGGTCGATCGTCATGCCGATCGGCAGCGCGGCGATGAAGCTGGCATTGGCCTTGTGCGGCGTCGGCACGGCCAGGCTCGCCGGATGCAGCGGCAGGAAAGCGCGCTCGACACGGGCGAACGGCATCGGCGCGCTCCAGTCGCCGAACAGCGCCTGCACCTGCTGCCGCGCCGCCTCGGCGTCGAAATCGCCGACCAGCGCAAACTGCGCGTGGCTGGCGCCGTAGAAGCGCCGATGGAAGTTGCGCACCTGCTCGAGCTGGACCGCCCGCAGCTCGGCGATCGATTCCTCCAGCGTGGGCACGTAGCGCGGATCGCCCTTCGGATAGGGATTGCCGTGCCGGCCGAGCACGACGGGCGCAAGGGCCTCGGGCTGCCGGACCTGGCTCTGGATGCCGGCGATCGCGGTGGTGCGCAGCACCTCCAGTTCGGCGGCGGGCAGGGTCGGTTCGCGCAACACATCGCGCAGCAGCGCCAACACCTGCGGCAGATGTTCGCGCGGCGCCTGGAAGCTGACGGTCACGCGTTCGGCGTCGCCCGAAACCCCGACCGTCGTCCTTAGCGCCTCGAACGCATCGATCAGCTGCTGCCGATCGCGTCCGCCGGCGCCGCGCATCAACATGCCGGCGGTCAGCGTGCCCACCGCGTCCAGGCCGCGCAGGCTGTCGACATCGCCCATGCGCAGCACCAGTTGGCCGTGCACGCGCGCGCCGCGCGTGGGCTTGGGCAGCATCGCCATCGCCATGCCATTCGGCAGCGTCGCGCGCAGCGTATGCGCCTCGATATTGGCGGGCGTCGGCGCGAACGGTGCCACCGGCGCGTTGCCCGGCTTGCCCCGATAGTCGCGCGTCAGCTCGGCCAGGTCCGGCGCCGGCGGAACCGCGACGTAGCTCGGCACGTCGACGGGAATGAACTGGCCCAGCGTGCGGTTGGTGCGCTGCAGATAGTGGCGGGCGACGCGATTGACGTCGTCGACCGTGACCCGCTCGATCTGATCGCGCGCGATCAGCATCAGCCGCCAATCGCCCTTGGCGATGGCCTCGGACAGCGCCACGCCGTAGCTGGCCGGATCGTTCAGCATGCGTTCGTAGCCGTTGCGCGCGCGCCGCTGCGCGCGGTCAAGTTCCTCCTGCGTGACCGGCTGGGTGGCGATACCTTCCACCAGCTCCAGCAGTCCGGTGCGCGCCGGCTCCAGCGATTGCGCCTTGCCGACCTGCGCGAGGAACACCACGCTGCCCGGCTGCTTCAACGCCCGCAGAAAGCCCGTCTGCGACGCAGCCTTCTTCTGCTCGACCAGTCCGCGATACAGCCGCCCTCCCGGTATCGCCGTCAGGATATCGACCAGCAGCGTCATCGCGGCGGTATCCGGATGCGCGCCCGGGCCGATGTGGTATTGCGCGGCGACGACCTGGATATCGCCGGGCCGCTGCAGCAGGATTTCCCGCGGTCCTTCCTGCGGCGGTTCGACGGTGTACTGTTCCGCCAGCACGCGGGTGGGCCGGGGAATCGCGCCGAAATAGCGCGTCACGCTGGCCAGCGTGCGAGCCGGATCGAATTGTCCGGTGATCACCAGCACCGCGTTGTCGGGCTGGTAGTAGCGGCGATAGAAGGCCTGCAGCGCATCGATGCCGACGTGCTCGATATCGCTGCGCGCGCCGATCGGCGCCTTGCCGTAGTTGTGCCAGTGATAGGCGCTGGCCGCCAGCTGCCGCAGCAGCACGCCGGTCGGGCTGTTCTCGCCGCGCTCCAGCTCGTTGCGCACCACCGTCATCTCGCTGTCGAGCGCGCTGCGCGAGATCGTGCTGTTGACCATGCGGTCCGCTTCCATCCGCAGCAGCCAGTCGAGGTTTTCCTCGCTGGCGGCGAAGGTGGCGAAGTAATTGGTGCGATCGTGCGCGGTGGTGCCGTTGAACTGCATTCCGCGGCTCGCCATCTGCCGGCCGATCGCGCCATCGGGAACGCTCGGTGTTCCCTTGAACAGCAGATGCTCGAGCAGATGGGCCATGCCGCTTTCGCCGTAGCTTTCGTGCCGGCTGCCGACCAGATAGGTGATATTGATCGTGGTGGTCGGCTGTGCGGCATCCGGGGCGAGCAGCACGCGCAGTCCGTTGGGCAGGCGGTATTCGCTGATGCCTTCGGCGGTGGCGACGGGCGCGGGCAAGGCCGGGGCGGTGTCGCCGGCCGCTGCGGCCGCTGCGGCCGCTGCGGCTGATGCGGCCGCTGCGACCGGTAGCGCCGCCGGTGTTTCAACCGACGACCGCGCGGCGTGGGCCGAGTCGGGCCCGCACAACGCGGCGATCAGGACGGTGCCAAGGATGGCAAGGGGGGACGGCGGACAGGACCGGGCCGGCAGCGCTGCGACGCATGGGAACTCCGTGGTGGATCAGACAGACAGGTGGACGCGCCTTCGGGTGCCCGCCTTCGGGTGGCCCCTCCCGGCGCGCACCGCATCGGGTGCGCGCCGTCACTGATCGTACCAAACCCATGCCCGACGCAGCGGCCGGGGCCGCCGGCCCGCCGCGCCGCCAACCCTCAGACCACGTTCACCACCGCCGAGCCCGCCGGCACCTCGACCGTGGTGACGCTCGCCGTCGCCGGCTGCGGCGGCGCATTGCCGTCGACCAGTCCCTTCATGATATGGAAGGCGCAGTTCAGCTTGTCCGGCGTCAACGTGACGATCGCATAGCCGGTGACATTGGTCTCCGCGTACCGCATCCACGGATTGAAATGCTGCAGCGTGCGATTGAGCGTATTGACCACCGCGCCGCTGACCTCCTCGTAGATCAGCGCCTTGATCTCGGCAAAGCGTGGGTCGTTGTCGACCACGCTCTTGTACGTGCTCATCAGCGTATTGCTCGACAGCCCTGCCCCGACCAGATCGACCATCACCGGCGTCGGCGTGGCCGCATCGAAGTCGTCCATCACCACGCCGGCAAAGAAGGCGTGGATATCCCCCGGTCAGCGCCACCACATTGCGGACGTTGTTCGTCTTCAGGAAGGCCATCAGATTGCGGCGTTCCGCGTCGTAGCCATCCCACTGGTCCGCGTTCAGGACATACGTGGCCAGCAGCGAGGCCGGTGGCAGGCGGCTGTCGAGCGTCGGCTTGATATTGGCGTCGAAGGTCGCGCTGTCGATGCCGGCCTGCGTGGACAGCAGTTGCCGCAGATTGGCGTAGGCGACGTTGTTCGGATAGGTGCCGGACGATAGCGCGGCGCGCAGGTCCGCAGTCAACGCCGTTTCCATCTGGTCGCGCAGCGGCGTCAGCGCCGTATTGCTTGCGATCAGCCGCAACACCATCAGCTCCGCGATGGCCTCCGTCAGATCGATCTGCATGCGCAGCAGCGAGACCTGGTTGCCCCACAGCTTCCACGTCGTCGCCGCGCCGCCCACGCGGTCCTGCCACCATGCGCGCTGCGCATCGCCCAGCATCGAGACCTGCGTCAGCGCACCGCCCGCCGCGGCGATCTTGGCGTCCTCCGCCGCCTTGAGCGCATCGCGCCGGATGAAGAAGCGGCTGCCGACATCGCCGCCTGCATTGGCCTCGGAAATCAGATGGTCGGCGCGGTACAGCCGCTCGTCCGTCATCAGCAGCGTCGCCAGGTTGCCGAACGTGAAGGAGCGATAGATCTGGATGTTCTGGAACGAAGGGTTGTTCAGGTCCAGCGTGACATCGGCCGGCAGGTATTCGAACCAGGCCTGGTTGGCGCTGCGCCGCCGCGCGGTCTGCGGCGACTGGTCGTCGTCGGCATCGTAGCTCTGGCGGTCCTGCCAGCAGTCGTCGGAGAACTCGTGGTCGTCCCAGATCGCGATCATCGGGAAGCGCGCATGCAGCGCCTGCAGACGCGCGTCGCTGCGATAGGCCTTGTACAGATAGCGGTAGTCCTCCAGCGTGGTCGCGTAGCGGAAGCCGCTCGGCAGCGTCGTGCCATCGGGCAGCGACAGCGGCGTATGGCGGCTTTCGACCAGACTGACCGGCGCGCCGTCGGCCACCGCCTCGTAGATGTAGTCGCCGGTGTGCACGATGAAATCGAGGTCCTGCTGGGCGAGCTCCTCCATGCCGGCCCAGTGGTTGATGCTCCAGTCCTGGCAACTGACAAAGGCGAACTTCAGCTGCGACAGCGGCGTGCCGGCCGCGGGCGCGGTGCGGGTGCGCCCGACGGGGCTGAAGCGGCTGCCCACGCGGAAACGGTAGTAGTAGGTGGTGGCGGCGTTCAGGCCGGTGACCTTGGTGCGCAGCGTGTAGTCCCACTCGGGCAAGGCGCGCAAATGGTCATTGACGACCAGCGTGGAAAAGTCCTCCTGGGTCGACACCTGCAGGCGCACATTGACGTGGCGCCTGCCGTTGTCGCCTTCGACGCGTGTCCACAACACGACGCTGTCGGGACGAGGATCGCCGGAGGCGACCCCGTGGCGGAAGTCGAACAGGTCCGGTTCGGGCGGATCGGGATTGTCATCGCCACCGCCGCAGCCGGCCAACCCTGTGGTGGCGACCGAGACGGTGATGAAGCTTCCCCATTTCAAGAACTGGCGACGATCCATGTTGTTCTCCTTGTCAGGACAGGGACAGGTGGAGGGGACACAGGCAGCATAGGAAATCGATCCGCCGATCGCGAGGGGGGTGACCCCGATGCGGATGCGATGCCGCGGCGCACAGGTCCTCACCATTGGGGTACTGCCGGCAATTGCCGCTATCCGCCCGTGTTCGGCAGCGATTTGCCGCGCAGGGGCGAATTCGTATAAGGTGCGCCTCATGGATGAACAGAAACGCAACCCGAACCGCAATGCGAATCGCAATGTGAATCACCACGCGAACCGCAGCTTGTTCCGGCAGGTCCTGACGCACCTGCCCTACAAGACCATCGGCGCCGCCGCGGTGCTGACGGCAGCCGGCTTTCTCAGCTACTGGACCTACCTCGGCATCAACCAGGGCCGCCTGCTGTTCGACGCGAGGCGGCGCCCGCCGCGCGAACTGCCGGAAGGCATCACCGCCTATTCGCACACCATCCCCGGCGGGATGCTGCGCGGCTACGTGTATCGCGGCGATGCGCACTGCGCCGTCACCGATCTGTTGTTCTATTTGCCAGGTCGCGGGGAAGACGTTCTCGAGACCATGCAATTTCTACATTGGCTGCCGGCCGAAGTCGGCTTCGCCACCTTCGACTATCGGGGCCTGGGCCATTCCGACGGCAGTCCCTCGGAGGCCGCGGCCGTCGCCGATGCCAGCCAGTTCCTGCTGCATCTGCGGCGTGTGCTGCCGGGCACGCGGGTCCACGTGGTCGGCCGCAGCCTGGGCACCGGGGTCGCGATCCAGCTGGCCGATCTGCAGGACTTCGAGAGCCTGCAATTGATCACGCCCTACGATTCGCTGCTGGAACTCGTGCGCAAGCGTTTCCCGCTAGTGCCGCTGCGCCAGCTGATGCGTCATCACTTCGATTCGATCTCGCACTGCAAGAAGGTGGTACAGCGGACCAAGGTGCTGCTCGCCGAGGTCGACGACGTCGTCCCGCATGCATGCTCCGAGCGGCTGATGGCGGCGTGGCCGGGGCCGGTCGCGGTGGAGACCATTCCCGGCAGCAACCATTCGGACATCATCGCGCACCAAAGCACGTGGCAGGCACTGAGCGACTTCGCGCTGCTGTTCGCGCGTCGGCCGGACCTGGACGCGCATGGCAATCGTCTTGACGAGACGCCCACGCCCACGGCGGCCCCGGCACCGGACGAGCGCGTCGCTGCCAACGATACGGGCGGCGGCCAGGAGCCTCCCGGCTTGCCGGTTGCCGCCGCGCCACTGCGTACCGACGGCGCGAGCTGACGGGCGCGCCGCCCGCGCGCACCGGTCCTGCCCCGTGCCTCGTCGCACGGCAAGGGCCAGCCGCCTGCCGGTCATTTCGACAGGTAGATCACGATCGCGATCAGTCCGATCGCGGCGAGGGTCAGCAACACGAAGGTGAGCACGGCGCCACGCTGTCAGTCGTTTTCCCGGGAGTATTTCGCAGGAAACCGGACAGCGGCGTCGGCGGGCGGCTGATTACGGCAAGGATTCGTCCTACAAGCAAGGCCGGGCTTGCTTTCGTCCGGCGTTCGTCCGGCTTTCGTCCGGAAGCCCCCCGGCACAAACGTTATGCGGATTCGGCATGACCCCGCGCGAGCCGCTGTGGAACAATGCCTCATCCTGTTCCACTCGCATCCAATGCCATGACTTCCAGCTCCGACGCCATCGTTTATCTGAACGGCGAATTGACGCCGCTGTCCGAGGCGCGCATCCCCCGTGCTCGACCGCGGCTTTATTTTTGGCGACGGCGTCTACGAGGTGATCCCGGTCTATGCCGGCAAGCCGTTCCGTGCGGCACAGCATCTGGCCCGGCTCTCGCGCAGCCTCGATGCGATCGGTATTCCGAATCCGCATGACCAGGGCCAATGGACGGCGCTGATCGCGCGCGTGATGCAGGCCAATCCGATGCCGGACCAGATGATCTATATCCAGGTCACGCGCGGCGTCGCCAAGCGCATGCACGCCTTCCCGAAGGAAGTCACGCCGACCGTCTTCATCATGACCAATCCGATGTCGCTGCCGCCGGCCGCCGCAGCCGAGCGTGGGGTGGCCTGCGTCACGATGGAGGACAAGCGCTGGCTGCACTGCCAGATCAAGTCGACCTCGCTGCTGGGCAATGTGCTGGCCGCGCAGAATGCGGCCGAGCATGGCGTCACCGAGGCCATCCAGTTCCGCGACGGCATGCTGACCGAGGCCTCGGCGTCCAACGTCTGGGTCGTCAAGAATGGCGTCGTCGCGGCGCCGCCGAAGGACAATCTGATCCTCGAAGGGATCCGCTATGGCCTGATCGAAGAGCTGTGTGCCCGCTTCGAGATTCCGCTAGTCTCCCGTCCGATCACGCGGGACGAGGTGTTTGCAGCCGACGAAGTCCTGCTGTCGTCGGCCAGCAAGGAAATCCTTCCGGTGGTAACGATCGACGACAAGACGATCGGCAAGGGCGTGCCAGGACCGGTGTTCCAGCGCCTGTATGCGGCTTATCAGGAAGCCAAGACGGCCTGAAGCCGATTCGACGGAGGGAGCCGGCGGCGTGCCGGCTTTCCTTCCACCCGCCAAAGCCGCCGGCAGCGATGCGCCCCGGCGGCTTTTCCATTGCGGCTGCGGTTCTTGCTCCGGTTCTTGCTCCGGCTGTTACTTCGCCGTGGTGACCAGCACCTCGGCCTGCGCGCGCCCCACCGTGCGAATGCGGTGCGGCAGATCGGCATCGAAGTACAGCGAATCGCCGATCGTCAGCGCGATCGTTTCCTCGCCCAGCATTACCTCGACCTGGCCCTTCAGCACGAACAGGAACTCCTCGCCGCTGTGCGCGGAGCGCGCTTCGTCGGGAAACTCCCGCGGCGGATACATGATGAAGGGCTCCATCGCCTTGACCTTGCGCTGCGCGGCAATCGCCTCGTAGCGATAGGTCCCCCTCGCGCTCCGAGGGTGACAGCGGCTCGCGCTCGCCGGCGCGCGAGATGCATACCACTTCGTGCGCGCTGTCGCGGGCATCGCCCAGCAGCTGACCCGTTCCCATGCCGTAGGCATCGGCGATCTTCAGGATCGTGGCGATCGATGGCGAACTAAGGCCCCGCTCGAGCTTGGACAGATAGCTGCGCGTCAGGCCGGTCTGCTCGGCCAGCGTTTCCAGCGAAAAGCCGCGCTGGCGGCGGAGAGTGCGGAGGCGATGCGCCAGATTGACCATGACGAGGCGGTAGCGAAAGCGACCGCGGCATTATATCGACGCTCCGGGTACAACATGTCCTACTTGACACAACACACTCCGTAGGATACATTGTGTCATGCCGGCAATCACATGACACATAACGGAGAGTTCCAGATGAAAGCGCCCCGATGGATGGTGGCGGTGGCCGGCTGTTGCCTGCTGACCGCCAATGCCCTGGCCGCAGAGCCGTTCCCCGCCAAGCCGATCCGGCTGGTGGTGCCCTTTGGCGCCGGCGGCATCACCGACAACATCGCCCGCCTGGTCGGGCAGGAATGGTCCGGCGCGCTGGGCCAGACCGTGCTGATCGAGAACCGGCCTGGCGCCGGCGGCCTGATCGCCGCGCAGGCGGCCGCCAAGGCGGCGCCCGACGGCTATACGGTGTTCATGGGCACGGTGGGCACGCAGATCGTCAATCCGCTGATCTATCCGGCCGGCAAGCTGCCCTACTCGCCGGACAGCCAGTTCACGCCTCTGGGCATGGTGTCGAAATCGCCGTTCATGCTTGCGGTGGCCGCCAGCGTGCCGGCGCGCGACCTCAACGAATTTCTGGCCTACGCGCGCAGCCATCCGGATCGGCTCGACTACGGATCGGCAGGCAGCGCCAGCGCGCCGCACATGAGCATGGAACTGTTCAAGCTGCTGAGCGGGACGAAGATCAATCACGTGCCGTACAAGAGCGGCGCGGAAGCGGTCAACGCCGCCATCGGCGGCCATGTCGCCGCGGTGATCGACGCCGTGCCGGTGGTGATGCCGCAGGTCAAGGCCGGCAAGCTGCGCGCGCTCGCGATCGCCAACGGCACGCGTTCCAGCGCCGCTCCGACCGTGCCCACGAGCCAGGAAGCCGGCTTGCCGTCGTTCGAGACGAGCTCATGGAATGCGCTGTATGTCCCGGCCGGCACGCCGCCGCAAGTGGTCGACAAACTGGCCACGACGCTGCGGACCACGCTGGCGCGCCCGGGCTTGCGCAGCCGGCTCGCGGCGCAAGGCAGCGAGGCGCTGGCCGGCACCCAACAGGAATACGCCGCGATGATGGCCGCCGAGAAGAAGAAGTGGGCGGCGGTGGTCGAGGCGGCAAAGATCAAGGCCGAGTAACAACAACCAAAACCGGCCAACCACAACCGGGCGACCGCAACCGGACGACCGCAACCGGACGACCACAACCCGGCCCTTCAACATCCCAACGGAGCATCCAATATGGCTGATACCTTCGATCTGAAGAAAGACGAGCTGATCGCCCGCGCACAGGGCGAGATGCAAACCCGGCTGACCGTGCCGGAACGAACGCTGCGCGAAAAGGTGGCGCTGACCTGCGGCATCCTGTTCGACGGCGGCCACGATTCCGGCCTTGCCGGCCAGATCACGGCGCGGGCGGACGAACCCGGCCGCTACTACACGCAGCAGCTGGGGCTCGGCTTCGACGAGATCACCGCGGAGAACCTGCTGCTGGTCGACGAAGACCTGCGTGTGCTGGAGGGCGGCGGCATGGCCAATCCCGCCAACCGCTTCCACTCGTGGATCTATCGCGCGCGGCCGGACGTCAACTGCATCATCCACACGCATCCGTTCCACGCGGCCACGCTGTCGATGCTGGAGGTGCCGCTGACGGTGTCGCATATGGATACCTGCGTGCTGTATGGCGATTGCGCGTTCCTGGAGAAATGGCCGGGCGTGCCGGTCGGCAACGAGGAAGGCGAAATCATTTCGGCGGCCCTCGGCGACAAGCGCGCGATCCTGCTGGCCCACCACGGCCTGCTGATCGCGGCGACCTCGGTCGAGGAGGCCTGCGTGATGGCGCTGCTGTTCGAGCGCGCGGCCCGCATGCAACTGGCCGCGATGGCGGCCGGCACCATCAAGCCGCTGCCCGAGGCGCTGGCCACGGAGGCGCACGACTGGATCCTGACGCCGCGCCGCTCGCAGCTGACGTTCGAGTACTACGCCCGCCGGACGCTGGCGGCGGCACGCGGCTGAGTGGCGGCGTCTGGCGTCCTGCGTCCTGCGTCCTGCTTCCGGCTTCCTGCTTCCGGCTTCCGGCTTCCTGCTTCCGGCTTCCTGCTTCCGGCTTCCGGCTTCCGGCTTCCGGCGTCAGGCGTCAGGCGTCAGGCGTCTGCCGTCTCGCGCCTCGCGCCTCCACGACGCCAGGCTATCGCGCTTCCCCCACGCGGGCGCACAGCACCCGCAGGCCGCCGCCGGCGGTCTGCAGGCCGTCCTTGCGGCGAGGGAAGTAGCGCGCGTTCAGCGCCGGCGCGTGGAGATCGGTCACCTCGGTAAAGCCCTTGGCGGTCAGCCGTTGCACCAGTTGTTCCGGCACAAATTCCGACAGCCAGGGCTCGCCGAGCGCGGCCACCTGCTCGGCCATATGCGCCGCCATCACGCGCTCGAATGGCGGCAGCACGCGGGCATCGACGCGGTAGTCGAACACGATGCGCGTGCCCGCCGGCAGGCTCGCGACATAGCGCAACGTGCTTTCGATCGCGGAGTCCGTCAGATACGGCGTCACGCCGAGCCATACGAAGCAGGCGGGCCGGTCGCGGCGAAAGCCCGCTCGCTCCAGCACGCCCTGCAGCGATGCATGCTGAAGGTCGGCCGGCACGGCGGTCACACCGTCGGGCATGCTCAGCCCGGCCCGCCGCATCAGGTCCCGCTTCCACGCCTGCGTGGCGGGATGGTCGACCTCGAATACGCGCATGCCGTCATCCGCCGCAGGCACGCGCCACGCCAGCGTATCGAGACCCGCGCCGAGCACCACGCATTGGCGCACGCCGGCGCAAGCGGCCTCGGCCAGCTCGGCATCGGCGACCATCGCGCGCGCCACCACCGCGGCGCGCATCGGGCGCGCCATCGGGTCGTTATGGCGATAGGGATCGTCCCGCACGGCGCGTTCGAGTTCGGGGCCGAGAATCGGCAAGGCAATGGGATCCGGCAGCACGATCGGATCGTCGAGCAACTGGTGAACGGCGCGCGCAATGGCCATCATCAGCGCTGTCGTGCTGGGCCGGCCCTGGGCCAGCGCGGTGGTATCGGTGTGGGACATGGCGGTCTCCTGCTGCGAAAGCGGAGCAGCATAGACCCTGACGTGCACGTCAGGGTCAACCCCCCGCGCGTGCCGGTTCCCGTCATGTCACGGCGTGACCCGATCGTCAGCGCCGCCGCGACGGCGCCTTACCGGCGTGCGTGCGCACCGCCTCGACAAACTCGCGCACGCCGGGATCGACCATATGCCCGACCTGCAGCACCGGCTCGTCGCGGTAGGCCTTCAGCAGCTTGTCGCGCAGCCCTGCATCGTGGCCCACCATACGGTCGACCAAGGCATCCCAATCCCGCAACAGCGTGCGGCTCGCCGCCGCGGCAGGATCGGTACCAGCCGCGATCAGCGCACGGGCGCGCTGCGCCAGCGCCCGCCATTCGGGTTCGAGCCGTTTGTCGAGCCGCGCCAGTTCGTCCGGCGACAGGTGCCGCAGCCACGCCGCCATGCGCAGTTCGACGGCCGCCTCCATATAGCGGACCATCGCCGCGTCGATGCCGCCAAAGCCCTGTTGCGCGGCCTGCTTGATCATCTCGCCCCAACGGATGGCCCGTGCCATGTCGCCCTGCATCCAGCGCATGGCCAGATGCATCCAGCGGGCCGCCAGCGCCTGCGTGCCGATCGCATCCGCGGGCCATTGCCCGGCCATCGCCTCGTGGATCTCGTCCAGCAGTGGCTGCCATTCCGCCTCGGTGGCGATCCACTCGCGGAAGATCGTTTCGAGCTCCGCCTCGCTGAAGTACTCGCGATAGGCCCGCATCTGGCGCAGGGCCGCGAGCCAGTGCTCGATCTCGGGCTCGCCGCCCGCGGCCAGCACCGTCTGCAACAGCACCAGTCGGCCGCGCAGTTCGGTGGCCCGCGCGATCTCGCGATCGAGCGCCTCGATCTGCTGCGTGACGATACGATGCCGCGGCGGCCCCTCGCCCGCCAGGAGCGCGCCAATCGCGGCCAGCGACAGACCGGACTGGCGCAAGACCTGGATCGCATGCAGCCGGGCCACGTCGTCGCGGTTGTAGAGGCGATAGCCCGCGGCCGAACGCCCGGAAGGCTTGAGCAGGCCGATGCGGTCGTAGTGATGCAGGGCGCGGACCGTCAGGCCCGTCTGCCTGGCGAGCGCGCCAACTTTCAGGAGCATGGGCGAAGCGAGGGGGGAGTTCAATCGACAAACGGCATTGGCGCGGCGCCTGTGGCCGCGACGGGCGTCATTGTCGCTCAGTCGCGCTTCACCTGGCGGCGGTGGCCTTCCTGGCGGTGGCTTTCTTTGCTGGGGTGGCTTTCTTTGCTGCGGTGGCTTTCCTCGCCGAAGTGGCCGTCTTTGCAGCGATAGCGTTCTTTGTATCGGTGGCTTTCCTGGCCGTAGTGACCTTCTTTGCGGCGGTAGCGTTCTTTGTATCGGTGGCCTTCTCCGCAGCGGCGCCCCGCTTGGCAGCCGCAGGCGCCTTCGCGATAACCGCTTTCGCAGCCGCGGCCCCGCTCGTGGCAGCCTTCTTCGCCGGCGCCTTCGCCGCCGCCTTCGACGACGCCCTGCGCCTTCCCGCGCCACCACCGAACTCCAGCGTGATCCACGCCGGCGCATGGTCGCTCGCCTGCGGGGCGCCGCGGACCCAGCGATCGACGCCGGCTTCGCGCAGCGCCGGCGCCAGCGTCGCGTTCAGCAGCAGATGGTCGATGCGCAGCCCCGAATTGGTCTGCCAGTGCTGGCGGAAGTAATCCCAGAAGGTATAGATCCGCTCGTCGGGATACTTTTCGCGCAAGGCATCGACCCATCCCTGCTCCAGCAGGCGCCGATAGCAGGCGCGGCTTTCGGGCTGCAGCAAGGCGTCCTTGAGCCAGGAACGCGGGTTGTAGATGTCCTCGTCGGTCGGCACCACGTTGTAGTCGCCGGCCAGCACGACCGGATGGCCGCTGTCGTAGAGCGTGGCCGCGTACTTCAGCAGGCGTTCGAACCAGGCGAGCTTGTAGTCGAATTTCGGCCCCGGCTGCGGATTGCCGTTGGGCAGATACAGGCAGCCGACCAGCACGCCATGCACCGCCGCCTCGATATAGCGGCTCTGCTTGTCGCCATCGTCGCCGGGCAATCCACGCCGGCTCTCGATCGGCTCGGTTCCGCGCGACAGGATCGCGACGCCATTCCACGACTTCTCGCCATGCCAGATCGCGCCATACCCGGCGGCACGAATCGCATCGATCGGAAAGCCGGAATCGACGGTCTTCAATTCCTGCAGGCAGACGACGTCGGGCGCCTCGCGCTCCAGCCATTCCAGCAATGCCGGCAGGCGGGCGCGAATGCCGTTGATATTGAAGGTGGCGATCTTCAGCATGGCACGTGTGAATGGGCGAATGGGCCGAATGGCTGGCTGGACAGGCTTGTTGGCTTGCCGTTGTTCCCTTTTTAGGAGAGCCGCGCGAGCCCGGCAATCGGGCGGTGTCCCACACCCCGAAAAGCCGCGCCGCATTTTTTCCGCGACAGGCTTGTGCGTGCGCAAAAGCTTCTCTATAATCCGCGCCTTCCACAGGCTCGTAGCTCAGCTGGTTAGAGCACCACCTTGACATGGTGGGGGTCGTTGGTTCGAGTCCAATCGAGCCTACCAACGCAAATCGACGACGGCACCGGAGGCATCGCCATCCGGTGCCGGCGACGACCTTGCCCACCGCGATCGCGTTCTGCATCCCGGTTTTCCACTCAGTCGTTTCCTTGGCCGTTTCCGTATCGCGCGCCATCACGCCGGCCGCATGACGTCATGGCGCCACGCCGCCGCACGTCCGCATTGGCCGGGCCGCAGCATTGGCGCTCGGGATGTGACCGACGGGCTAACCCCGCCCGCGCCGCCCCAACACCCGCCTGACGGCCGCCTCGAAGCGCGGATCCAGCACCGCGCCCACATTGAACCGCGCCCAGGGCGAGCGGGCCTCCGGATCGACACGGAAGACCCGCCCCGGCGCGATCATCACCTTCTGCGCGAGCAGGGCCTCGGCCAGCGCCAACGAGTCCGGCGCGCCCGGAAACGCGGCCCACAAGTACAGGCTCTGCGGCGGGCGCACCCATACGTCCGCGTCCAGCCGATCGAACAAGGCCAACGCCTGCTCGGTGGCATCGGCCAGCCGCGCCCGCAATTTGGCGAGATAGCGCTGGTAATGGCCTTCGCTGAGGATCACGTCGACGGTGCGCTCGCAGTATTCCGAGCTGCTGACATGGATCAGCGCCTTCAGGTCGGCGAGATCGCTGGCCAGCGCATCGTTGCAGGCGATATAGCCGACACGCAGCGCGGCCGAGAAGGACTTGGAGAAGCTGCCGATATAGATCGTGCGCTGCAACTGGTCCAGCGCCGACAGCCGCGGCAGCGTGGTCGGCTTGAAATCCGCCAGCGCGTCGTTCTCGACCACCAGCAGATTGAAGCGCTCGGCCAGCTGCAGCAGGCGATAGGCCTTGGCCGCGGAAAGATCCGAGCCGGTGGGGTTGTGGCCGACCGATTGGGTGAAGAACAGCCGCGGCCGCTCGCGGGTCAGGATCTGCTCCAGCGCCTCGATGTCCGGACCATCCGCGAGCCGCGGCACGCCGACGATGCGGGCGCCGGCCAGTTTCAGCTTGCCGAACAGCGGGTAATAGCCGGGATCGTCGACCAGCACCGTGCCGCCGGCCGGCACGAAGTAGCGGATGACCAGGTCCAGCGCCTCGTTGGCGCCGTGCGTCAGCACGATCTGCCTGGCCTGCGCGCCGATGCCGACATCGCCTAGCTTGCGGACCAGATGGTCGCGCAGCGGGCCGAAGCCGAAACGGTTGCCGTAGCGGAACAGCGCGCCAAGGCCGGTGCGCACGACCTTGTGGTGATAGCGGTCCAGCCGCGCCTCGGCCAGCCATGACACCGGCGGGAAGCCGTCGCCGACCGCCAGCACGTCGGGCCGGCTCTTCAACTGCTCGCGCATCAGCCAGACGATGTCCATCGCGCGGCCCAGTGTGCCGGCATCCTCCTCGGGCGCGGGCCGGGCCGCCACCTCCCGAACGAAGAAGCCCGAGCCACGCCGCGGCTCGACCAGCCCGCGCGCGACCAGCAGCTCGAAAGCGGCAACGATGGTGTTCTTGCTGTAGCCGTGCAGTTGCGCCAGTTCGCGCAGCGAGGGCAGGCGATCGCCGGTGCGATACGCGCCTTCGGCGATCTGGCGGGCGATGGAGTCGGCCAGCGTGGCGGCGAGAGACGGAGATCGGCGTGCGGTGCCGGGAGCGGTGGAGGTCATCGAGGAGGCGCAAAAAACGGCCGGCTGGTCACTGTCCCCGCAAACTGTACCCCTATTGACTGGTACAGTCACCCTAGACTGTCTCCATTCCATACCAGAGAACCATAGAACGGAGACCTCGATGCTCGCCTCCCTCCCCCTCGTCCGATGCCGCCGCTGCCTCCGATGCGACCGCCGCGGCCGAGCCCCGCCCCAAACCCGTCGATTCCCGCCTGCCGCGCTTTCGCGAGATGACGCCGGCCCAGCGCTTGGCCGCCATCGCCGACGCGGTCGGCCTCGACGATGACGAACACGCGCTGCTGGCCGAGCCCGGCGCGCTGGGCGCGGCCCGCGCCGACGGCATGATCGAAAACGTGATCGGCACCTTCGAGCTGCCTTTCGGCGTGGCCGGCTATTTCCAGGTCAATGGCAAGGATGTGCTGGTGCCGATGGCGGTTGAGGAACCGTCCGTTGTCGCCGCGGCTTCGTACATGGCCAAGCTGGCGCGCGGCTGCGGCGGTTTCGAAACCTCGAGTTCCGGCCCGCTGATGCGCGCGCAGGTGCAGGTGGTCGGCGTCGCCGATCCCTATGGCGCGCGGCAGGCGCTGCTGCGCCATCGCGACGAGATCCTTGCCGTTGCCAACGCGCGCGACAAGGTGCTGATCGGCCTCGGTGGCGGCTGCCGCGACATCGAGGTCCATGTGTTTCCCGACACGCCGCGCGGCGCGATGGTGGTGATGCACCTGATCGTCGACGTGCGCGACGCGATGGGCGCCAATACCGTCAATACGATGGCCGAGGCGGTATCGCCGGTGGTCGAGCGCATCACCGGCGCGCCGGTCCGGCTGCGCATCCTGTCCAACCTCGCCGACCTGCGCCTTGCGCGCGCACGCGTGAGGCTGACGCCCGAAGCGTTGGCCACCGGCGAGCGCAGCGGCGACGCCATCATCGAAGGCGTGCTCGACGCGTACACCTTCGCGGCGATCGATCCGTACCGCGCGGCGACACACAACAAGGGCATCATGAACGGCATCGACCCGGTCATCGTCGCGACCGGCAACGACTGGCGCGCGGTCGAAGCCGGCGCGCATGCCTATGCCTGCCGCGCGGGGCGCTACACCTCGCTGACGCATTGGGAGAAGGACGCCAGCGGCGCGCTGGTCGGCACCATCGAATTGCCGATGCCGGTGGGCCTCGTAGGCGGCGCGACCAAGACCCATCCGCTGGCGCGGCTCGCGCTGAAGATCCTGGGCGTGCAGAGCGCGCAGGAACTTGGCGAAATCGCCGCCGCGGTCGGACTCGCGCAGAATCTCGGCGCCTTGCGCGCGCTCGCCACCGAGGGCATCCAGCGCGGCCATATGGCGCTGCACGCCCGCAATATCGCGCTGGTCGCCGGCGCCGTCGGCCAGGAGGTCGAACAGGTGGCGCGCCGGATGGCCGAGGAAAAGGACGTGCGCACGGACCGCGCAATCGAATTGCTCGCGCAGCTGCGGCAGGGATAGAGGCGCCCCCGGCGGCGGAGACTTCCCTCTCCCCGGCCTCTCTCCCGCGAGCGGGCAAGGGGTTAAGTGAGCGGGCAGCGACCTGCCGACCACCCCCCTCTCGCTACACCAAGAAAAAGCGCCCGCGACAAGTGAGGCGCCACACAGGAGACAACCATGCAACCACAACCCAAGCCCGCCGGCAGCCCGCTGGTCGAAGTCTGGGGCGATACCGCCAATCCGCGCCATCTCGCCTGCGCCATCGTCATCGGCGGCGCGCTGAGCCTCGCAGCCTTTGCCATTGCCAGCCGCATCCTGACCGAACTGGTCCGCACACCGGAGCTCGCGCGCGCCTATGCGATGCTGGCCGGCCTGGCCGGTTGCGTGCTGGCCGGCTTCATCTGCGCCTGCCTCTTCAAACCCAAGCGCGTGGTCACCGAGGACAGCGGAAGCGATGCGAGCAGCGCCACCGCGGCCGCCGCACGCGAGCAGGCGCTCGACCGTCTTGCCGAGGAATCCGGTGGACTCGGAACCATGGCCGACCTCCCCGCCGCCACGGTGCAGGAACTGCGCGAACTCCAGCTCTACGAGCTGTTTGCCGCGCGCGAACGCGGTGCGATGGCCGCCGGCCACGCCGACGTCGCGATACCGGATGCGGACGCGGCCGCCGCTCCTGCTCGCCCCAACGCCGCCTGACCCGCCACCGCCTGGAGCGCATCATGATCGAATCCACCCCTCTGCTGACGCAGATCCTCGTCGCGCTGGGCATGGGCCTGGCCGGCGCCATCGTCTTCGCGGCGATCGGCCTGGTGTCGGGCACCGACGAGACCACCACGCTCGCGCCACTGACGTTGCTGGTCGTGCTGCTCGGCGTGCCGCCGGCCGGCGTGTTCACCTTCTTCCTGGCCGGCGCGGTCGCCAAGCACATGACGCACGCGGTGCCGACCGCGTTGCTCGGCATTCCCGGCGATACCATGGCCACGCCGCTGATGCAGGACGCCAACCATCTGCGCAATCTCGGCGTGCCGCATATCGCGCTGCGCAAGATGATTTCCGGCGCCATCGTCGCCGCGTTCTGCGCGGTGCCGCTGGCCGTGCTATTCGCCGTGCTGCTGGCCCCGTTCGGCGCCACGATCACCAAGGCGGCGCCGTGGATCTTCGTGGCCGCCGCGCTGGTGATCGCCTACGCGTCGCCGGGCCGCTGGGCCTCGGCGGCAACGCTGGTGCCCTTCGTGGTGGTGATCGTCGCGCTGCAGACCCTGACCGCGAAATTCGGCGTCAAGCTGAGCATCAGCTATTTCCTCGGCATTGCGATCGGCCCGCTGATCGCGGACCTGTTCTCGACGCTGTCGCCGGTCGACCGTCCGCGCATGCAGCGCAAGGAAGCCCGCACGTTTACGCTGGCACCTGACGTCAAGGGATGGAGCGGCTATTTCCCCAATCCGTTGAAGGTAATGGACGGCACGCAGACCCGCTGGACCGTGGCGACCGCCGCGATCTCGAGCGCAACCTTCGTGTTCAGCCCGGTCGCGATGACCGTGGTGCTGGGCGAACTGGTCGGCTCGCGCATCAAGCACGCCTATCATCGGCTGACCACGGTGCTCAGCGCCCGCAACGGCGTCACCGAGGCGACCTATATCGCCGAGGCGCTGATTCCGCTGATCGCCTTCGGCCTGCCGCTGAGCCCGGTGGCCGCCGGTCCGGCCGCGCCCCTGTTCAATGCCCCGCCCGTGTTCACCGTCGATGCCGGCAACGGCCAGACCCACAACCTGCACAACCCGCTGAGCCATTGGGAATTCCTCGGCTACGGCCTGCTGGCGGTGCTGCTGGCGGCGATCGTGTCCTATCCGTTCGCGATGAACTACGCACGCCGCGCCGCGCTGTTCGTATCGCGCCGCATTTCGCACGAGGCCATCGTCGCGACCTTCGTCGGCCTGATCCTGGTGATCAGCGTGTGGGAAGGACAGCTGCTTGGCCTGCTGGTGATCGTCACGCTGGGCTCGATCGGCGGCCTGCTGTCGCGCGTGCTGGGCTTCAACACCGGCGTGCAATTCATGGGGTATTACACGGCGGTGCTGACGGTGCCGGCGCTGATCAAGCTGGCGGGATAAGCGTACCGCTTACCGCTTCCTGCCTCTGCGGTTCGCCAGCGTCGCGGCCGGCGAACCGTGCTTCACTCCCCTTCCCAATAGTCCAGGCTGCTTTCCGCGCGGCCGATATAGGCAAACCCATTGCCGTGATCGAGCACGCCGAACTTGCCCGAGTCGGGATAGTGGCAAAGCTCCGGCGCGGTCATCGTGCTGACGGCCAGCACTTTCAGTTCCTGCGTACCGGTATTGACGATCTGATGCGCGGTTTCCGGGCCGCCCGCCGGGCAGCAGATCACGTCGCCCGCACGAACCGGATGACGCGACTCGCCGATGCGCACCTCGCCGCTGCCTTCGACGATAAAGAACATTTCCTCGTTGGCACGGTGGCTGTGGAAAGGGAACACGCGCTTGCCGGGCTCGATCACCGTCAGGTTGTAGCCGAGTTTTTGCGCACCCAGCATGCGACCGATCGGCGCCATGCGCCCGCCGTAGCGGTCGGCGGGCAGTTCGGAGCCGTATTGGCGGGACAGGTCGGCGAAATCGAGGTATTGGGCGTCGGCGATGTTGAGGACCGGTTGCGGCATGGCGCATCTCCTTTGTGGGTCGTCGAATGCGGGCAGTCTACCGCTGGCGCATCACCATGGAGCCACGCCCCGCCGAACCATTCCAATCGATCATCAGAACCGCCACCGCAGGCCCGCCGAAGCGGTATGGTCGCGATTGCCGTCGCCGAACTGTCCCGCATAGCGCACGCTGAAGGTGGCCGCGCGCGACAGCGCGAGATCCGCCCGCAATTCCGCCAGCCCCGCATTCCGCGCGATCGGTGCGCCCGTGACGGTAAAGGTCTGGCCCCCGGCGAATGCCAGCGTCGTGGCCGGCAGCACATCGCCGAAGGCGTGTCGCCAGCCGGCGCCGGCGTGCACCGTGCCTTCGACATTGCCGAGCTGGAAGCGGGTGCCGGCACGCAGGCCCACCGTCGTCATGGTCAGCGTGTTGCGGTCGCCGCTGCTGTGCAGCGCCGCCGACCCGCCGGTTTCGCCGAAGCCGCGCGTGCGCGTGTCGCTCCATGCCACGCCGGCATACGGCTCGATATGCGCGGTGCGGGACAGCGGCATCGCATAGCCAAGTTCGGTGAACAGCTGGGCAGTGCTTGCCGAATAGCTGGCGCTCAATGCCTGCACGTTCGTACCGATCGTGGCCTGCCGGTCGGTGTCGACCTCGTGCCAGCTATATGCGCTACCCAGCAGCAGGTTCAGCTTGCCGCCGCCGATGTCCAACGCGCGGCCGCCGTACAGCGTACCGCTGAACGAATCGGTGATCGCGCGCGAGGCGCGCTCCGATACGCGCAGCGTGCTGTTGGCATAGCCGAACGCGCCGCCAACGCGCCACCCTGCGCCCACATCGCCATCGGCACCGACATGGAAACCACCGGTCTGCTGCCGCACGCGAGCGCCGTTGCCATCGCCGTTCAGCGTCTGCCAGTTTCCGACCACGTCGACCCAAATCGGCTGCGCCGCCGATACCGGCAGCGCGGCGGCGGGCAGCGGACCGCCGACCTGCGCGATCAAGGCGCCGGGCATCAGTCCGGCCGACAGGCTATCGCGCAGATGGCTCAGCGGCAGGCTTCGTGCCGCGCCCGCCAGCGTGATCAGGCCGGTCGCGGTACTCGCATGGGCCTCGCCGGACAGGCTGTCGAATACCGCGGGTGGGGCGCCTTGCGGCAGCGTCAGCACCGCTTCATGCAGCGCATTGCTGGCGGGCAGGCTGTCGAGCGCATTCGCCACCGCAACCTGGTTGCCGGTGATCGCCGCGTCGGCGAAACGGATCGGTCTCGTAGGACCGGGCTGGCCGGGTTGGCCGGGTTGGCCGGGTTGGCCGGGTTGGCCGGGTTGGCCGGGATCGACAGGCTGCCCCGGTTGTACGGGCGGTTGGGGCTGAACGGGCGGCTGCGGCGGCTGCGGCTGCCCCGGCTCCGGCGGCTGCGGATCGACCGGGACCTGCTTGCGCGTCAATTGCAGCGTGACGTCATTGGCGCCGTATGTCAGCGTCGGATCGAGAAACGCGTAGTTCGATGCCACCGAGCCGAAGCTGCCCTGCAGTGCGCCGGCCGTCAGGATGGTATAGCTGCGCGTCGAGGCGAAATTCCCGTCCGGACCGATATGGACGACCGCGCCGCCCAGTGTCGCGGTGCCGGTGACCGCGATACGGTCGCTGGCGGACGAGCCGGGATCGGCTTCGACCAGATACGTCGAGCCCGCCTCGAGCCGCAGATTGCCATCGACCGTCAGCGTGCCGATGGAATTGCCCGGGGCAATGGTCGCGCCATTGGCCACCACGGTGCTGCCGACCGTGCCGAAACCGCCTAGCGTGGCGCCGGTATTCACGTTGACCGGCCCGGATACGCGCGCGCTGGCATGCAAAGCATCCCCAACCACCAGCTTGCCGCCGTTGATCTCTGTCGTGCCGGTGTAGGTGTTCGCCCCATTGAGCAGCAGCGTGCCGGTGCCGATCTTGGTCAGGCCGCCGCCCGTGCCTCCGCCCGCGCCGTCGTCTTCGATCGTGCCGGCGACCTCGGTGGATCGGTTGTCGCCGCCCACGGTGAGGCGGTTGCGCCCGAGCAGGAAACGGCCGGAACCGGCGATCGACGCTGCCGTCAACCGCCGGTTCGCACCCGGGCCGCTCGTGCCGGAGAAGTCCACCGTGCCGGAGCCGTTGGCAATCAGCGTCGCATTGGCGGGATCGCTCCAGCCCCAGAACTCCGTCAGGCTGCCGTCATTGGTGACGACGAGGCTGTTCCCGGCGGTCGACCCTTCCTGGAACGACATGGTGCCGCCGCTGTTGATGATGGTGGCGTCTGCGGCGGTACCGTTGCGGTTCAGGTAGGTGATGCCGCCCAGGTTCTCCACCGTCGCCTGCGCGAGCGATGCGTTCTCGTACATCAGGATCATGCCGCCGGTATTGCGCACCACGCGATTGCCGGCGTCGAACCCCTGCAGCAACGACAACGTGCCGCCGTTCACGGTAATCGGTCCGGTACCGAGCGCATTGCCCGTCGATTGCAGGCTGCCGCCGTTGACGACGGTGCCGCCTGCGTAGGTATTGGCGCCCGTCAGCGCCAGCATGCCGTCACCGTCCTTCGTCAATTGGCCGGGCCCGGAAATCGTGCCGTTATGGGCCAGTGTCGTGCCCGGGTCGACGGCGAACGTACCGCCATTGCCGCCGATCGTGGTGGCGCGTGCGGTCGTCAGCGACGCCGTGGTACGCAGCGTTCCGCCGTCCAGTGTCAGGCCGCCGCTCGCCTGTCCGAGATTGGAATCGCTGGCGATGCTGAGCGTGCCGCCGAGGATCCTCCATGGGGTGGTGACGGGCGTGTTGCCGGTGAGCGTCCAGGTCGATGTACCGGTCTTTTCGAACTGCGAGAAGCCGACGTAGCTGATGCCGATCTGCGAGGCGCTGAACGATTGATCCGTGCTGCCGCCGAGTGCCAGCACATTGTTGATGCCACCGGCGAGGACGCTGCCGTTGATCACGCTCGTGCTCCACAACTCGAGCCGATTGGTGCCCGTATTCAGCAGGATCGCGTAGGAACGGCCGAACCGTCCCATGCCACCGGAGATTTCTCCGCTGTTGACGATGCTGACATTGCTGCCGGTGATCGCGTAGCCGCCCCTCCCGGCGACTCCCGCGAAACCGGTGTTGCCGTACATGACCGAGCCGGCGCCGCCGACTCCGCCATCCCCCGCCGCGAATCGTCCCGGCGTTGACAATGACGCCGCCAGCGTTCGACAGTTCGATTGCCGTTCCACCGTCGCCACCGTCGCCGCCGCTGGACGGGGAATCGGGGGGAGTACGGATCCATATCGGCACCCTTTCCACCGGCTCCTCCGTTGCCACCGAGCACAGACGCCTGACGCTCGATTTCGAGGCGCGCGACTCCGCTCGCGGAAATGCCGCTGCCGCCGCCACCGCCGTTGCCGCCGCCGCGGACCGTGACGCCAGGCTGTCGTTGAAAGGCGCCACCCTCGCCACCGGCTCCGCCGTGGCCGCCGGAAATGTTGACCTGCTCGCGAATCCGAATGGTCCCGCCGTCCGAATGCTGAATGGCAGCGCCGCCAGCCCCGCCGCCGCCGCCACCGCCGGTGTAATAAACGACTCCGCCTGAGATATAGCCGCCGCCCCTGCCGCCGTTGCCCCCCATTCCACCGAACACCCAGACGGGTGAGCCGGCGGAACTCTCGGTGTGGTCGCCGATTACGGTCTTTGCCGCGGCGCCCCCTCCTCCGCCGCCGCCGCCATCGCCCATTTCCATCAGATCGTCGTTTGCGATGTGGCCGCTCATACCCCAACCGCCATTGGGACTCAGCGCAGTACCACCGCTACCGCCCATCGGGTCGACCCAGTCGCCAGCACGGAGCTCCGAGAGGCCTCCGCGGCCACCGGCCTGGCCTTGCCCCCCGCCGCCACCGCCGGTGCCGGGACTGAAATCGACCAGACCGTCGCCACCTGGCGCGTTTATGCCGCCGTGGCCGCCTCGGATCGGCATCGTATGTCCGTATGAGCTGGCTTCGCCGCCCCTTCCGCCCGCGGGGGAGCGCCCATGCCGCCGGTGGTGCGAGCATTTGAATGGATACGGCGAGCGCAATCGCATGCCGGCGCGGGCGAGCCGCGCGGCTGACCTGAGTTGTCTGCATTGTTCTTCTTTATTGTGTGCCGCGGCTCGTGCCGAAGCGTTCCCGTCGAATTGGCGGCGAGGGCATGCCGCGCCGATTCCCCTTGACCCGCTGGCGATTATAGTGAGGTGGCGCGAATTTGAGGCGCCGATTTTCCGCTCCTGTCACGGCATGACGGATTGCGGTCCAGCGCTCGGGTGTGGCTGCTTGCGATGCACGCCGATGCATGCCCAGGTACACCGATAACGCCGTTACGTCGATGCCTCGATGTGCCGATCCCCGTCCTGATGGGCCGGCCTGCCGAACCGCCACGACAGCCGTTGCGCCGCGCCGGCCAATTGGCGCGCGACGTTGCCGTCGTGCCCGCTATCGAAACTCCCCGCCGTCCCCATCGCCGCCAGCACCAGCACCACCGTACCGGTGTGGTCGAACACCGGCACCGCCAACGTATGGATGCCGGGCACCGGCATGTCGCGCGCATCGTCGATGCCTTGCGCGCGAATTCGGGCCAGCCTCGCGGCATAAGCGCTCTTGCCGGCCGCGCTGTCCTTCGCCGATGCGCCTGCCATCCGCACCGCTTCCTGCTGGAGCATTCCGCCGAGCACGTCTTCCGGCAGATGCGCTGCAAACACGCGGCCGATTGCGGTATTCACCAGCGACAGCACCGTGCCGACGCGCAGGCTGACGTGCTGCGGCCGCGCCGATTCTTCGAGCCGCACGACCGTCGGGCCGAGCGGCCCGAGCACGGCCATTGCGACACTGAGGCCGGTATCCACGGCAAGGCCGCGCACTTCCGGCTCGGCCTCGCGCACCGGCGACAGGCGCTGCAACGCGATCAGTCCCAATTGCAGCGCCAGCGGCCCCGGCAGAAAGCGGCCATCGGCATCGCGCTCGAGCAAGCCGGCTCGTACCAGGCTGACCAGGTGCGGAAACGCCTTGGCGGGCACCATGCCCGCGCCGCGCGCCAGTTCGCTCAGCGCGAGCGGACCGCCTGTCCGCAGCAGCGCACCGATGAGCTGGGCGCTGGCATCGAGCGCCTGAATGCCGCGCTGCGGCTTGCCCGTGGCCTCGTCGGTGGTTCCGATGGCATTCGTCATGTCTCAGCCTTCCGCGTGCAGCGACTCGGCGATCTGCGCCGCGGTTGCCTGCAGGGCGCGCGCCAGTTCGCCTCGCCACGTGGTGTCGATGTTCGCCGTCGGGCCGATTGCCGTGAGCAGCAGACGGAGCGCGCCCGCCGCGTCGCGTACCGGCACGCACAGGCTGCTGACGCCGGGACTCGGAATATCGATGCTGCGTGCGATGCCGCGGCTGCGCACCTCGTCGAGCTCTGCCAGAAACGCGGCGCGTTTGGGACGCGCCGGCAGTGCGTCGAACAGCGGCACCCATTGCGCCTCGGGCATGCAGGCGCAATACATCCGGCCGGTAGCGGTGGTCGCCAGCGACATCACGGTGCCGACATGCAGGTTGACGTGCAGCGGCGCATTGCCGCGTTCGTAGCGCACGATGGTGGGACCCTGCGGGCCCGGCACGCTGACGGCCACGCTGCAGCCGGTTTGCGCGGTCAGCGCGGCGACCAGCGGCACCGCGGCATGCAGCCCGGGATCCAGTTCCAGCCGCATCCGCGCCAGTTGCAGCGCCAGCGGCCCCGGTTCGAAGCGGTCGTCCAGGTGATCGCGCTTGATCCAGCCCTGGCGCGTCAGCGATACGAGGTAGGGATGGGCCTGAGCCGGGGCGATGCCCACGGCCGTGGCGAGCTCCGCCGCCGATAGCGGGGATCGCGCCTGCGCCAGCGCGAGCAGGAAGCGGCCCGCCACATCGACGCTCTGCACGCCGCGCTGCGTCTTCTCCTGTCCCGCCTGCCCTGCCTCGCTCATCGTCGCCCTCCGAAAGGCTGGATATTAATCCAACGCCGCATCGGTGCCGCGCTTGCCGCGCGGGGACATGTCATCCTTTTGTTTATGTTTTAGCCAATAATTTATCCATTGACTAACACGAAGAGACCTCCTACCATCCGTCTACCCCGACAACGCCGTGCGCATCGCAGCGCGCGGCCAATCCAATAACGAAGGGGCGAGACAGTACCTGTGCATTGCCGCTGCGCAATGCCGCCCGCTGCCGCGCCCCGTCACCCACGACGAGGCAAGCATGGCCAAAGCATTCGCATCGCAAGCCGACCTGGAAGCCAAAAAGGTCACCTTCACCCAGCTGTCCGAGAACGCCTACGCCTACACGGCCGAAGGCGACCCGAACTCGGGCGTGATCATCGGCGACGACGGCGTGCTGATCGTCGACACCACCGCGACGCCCGCGATGGCGCAGGACCTGATCGCCAGGATCCGCACGGTGACCGACAAGCCGATCAAGTACGTCGTGCTGTCGCACTACCACGCGGTGCGCGTGCTGGGCGCGTCGGCGTATTTCGCCGAGGGCGCGCAGCAGATCATCGCCAGCCGCGGCACCTACGAAATGATCGTGGAGCGCGGCGAGGCGGACATGAAGTCGGAAATCGAGCGGTTCCCGCGCCTGTTCGCCGGCGTCGAGACCGTGCCGGGCCTCACCTGGCCGACGCTGGTGTTCGACAAGGAAATCACGCTGTTCCTCGGCAAGCTCGAAGTCCGCATCGCGCATCTCGGCTCGGGCCACACCAAGGGCGACACCGTGGTCTGGCTGCCGTCGCAGAAGGTGCTGTTCTCTGGCGACCTGGTCGAATACGAGGCGGCCTGCTATTGCGGCGACGCGCAGCTGGCCGAATGGCCCGCCACGCTGGACGCGCTGCAGGCGCTGGGCGCCGAGAAGCTCGTCCCCGGGCGCGGTCCGGCCCTGACCACGCCGCAGCAGGTACGCGAGGGCATCGCCTACACCAAGGACTTCGTCACCACGCTGTACCGCGCCGGCCAGGAAGCGGTCGCTCAGAAGATGGATCTGAAGGCCGCGATGGCGCATACCCGCAAGAGCATGGACCCGAAGTTCGGCCACGTCTTCATCTACGAGCACTGCCTGCCCTTCGACGTGACGCGCGCCTATGACGAGGCGTCAGGCATCACGCATCCGCGCATCTGGACCGCCCAGCGCGACAAGGAAATGTGGGCCGCGCTGCAGGACTGACACAGCGAGATCGGCATCCGGGATGGTGGAAGGAGACAACACGATGACGGTCGACTATCAACGATTGACCTTCGAATACCGGCCTTGCGCGGAGCAATCGGCGGCCGGCGCGGTGCATCCGGTCGTGGTGGTGGGTGCCGGGCCGGTGGGCCTGGCCACCGCGATCGACCTGGCCCAGCAAGGCATCGAGGTCGTGCTGCTGGACGACGATTGCACGCTGTCGACCGGCTCGCGTGCGATCTGCTTTGCCAAGCGCACGCTGGAGATCTTCGATCGGCTGGGCTGCGGCGAGCGCATGGTCGACAAGGGCGTGCGCTGGAATCTCGGCAAGGTCTTTCTGCGGGATCAATTGGTCTACGCGTTCGACCTGCTGCCGGAAAGCGGACATCGGCGGCCGGCCTTCATCAACCTGCAGCAGTACTACGTCGAGGGCTTCCTGCTCGAGCGCGCGCTCGAACTGCCGAATCTGCAGATCCGCTGGAAGAACAAGGTGGTCGGCATCGAGCGCCGCGATGAAGGCGGCGCGGATGCCACCGTCACGCTGACCGTGGAAACGCCCGATGGCACCTATCCCGTGCGGGCGCGTTATGTCGTCGCCGCCGACGGCTCGCGCAGCCCGATGCGCAATCTGCTCGGCCTGGACAGCAAGGGCCGCACCTTCAAGGACCGCTTCCTGATCGCGGATATCCGGATGGAGGCGGGCTTTCCGAGTGAGCGCTGGTTCTGGTTCGATCCGCCCTTCCATCCCAATCAGTCGGTGCTGCTGCATCGCCAGCCCGATAACGTCTGGCGCATCGATTTCCAGCTCGGCTGGGACGCCGATCCGGTGTTGGAGAAATCGCCGGAACGTGTGATTCCCCCGCGTGCAGGCCCTGCTCGGCCCCGAAGCGACGTTCGAGCTCGAATGGGTCAGCGTCTATACCTTTTCCTGCCTGCGCATGGACAGCTTCCGGCATGGCAACGTGCTGTTCGCCGGCGATTCCGCGCATGGCGTGTCGCCCTTCGGCGCGCGCGGCGCCAATAGCGGTGTGCAGGATGCGGACAATCTGGCCTGGAAACTGGTGCACGTGCTGCGCGGCGAGGCACCGGACGCGCTGCTCGACACCTATGCCAGCGAGCGGGAATACGCGGCGGACGAGAACATCTGCAATTCGACACGCTCCACGGACTTCATCACACCGAAGAGCCAGGTAAGCCGTGTGTTTCGCGATGCGGTGCTGACGCTGGCGGCAAAGCATCCGTTTGCGCGGACGCTGGTGAACAGCGGGCGCCTGTCGGTGCCGAGCGTGCTGGCCTCGTCGCCGTTGAATACGGCCGACACCGATGCCTTCGCCGGCGCCATGGTCCCTGGGGCGCCATGTGCCGATGCGCCGGTCGTTGTCGATGGCGCCGAGGATTGGCTGCTGTCGCAGCTGCATGGCGGATTCAGCTTGCTGGTCTACGGCCATCCCGACGATCTCGATGCGGAGTCCGCCAGGCACGTCGCGGCGCTTTGCGGTCAGGCCGGTGCGCCACGGATGCTGTTCGTCGCACCGGACGGTCATCGGGCTGCCACGACGTCGGACATGGCCGTGGCATGCGATCGCGATGGCGTAGTCGCGCAACGCTACGACGCGGTACCGGGTACCACGTACCTGATTCGTCCGGATCAGCATGTCTGCGCTCGTTGGCGTGCCGTGGATGCGGAACGCGTGATGGAGGCAATGGCTCGGGCCCAAGGCAAGCGTCTGACGGAGGCCGCGCCGGCGGCGCCGGGAACATCGGCCTGCGTCGAAGCGCTCGCGGCGTGATCCCTCGGCAAGCGGCAACGATTTACCCTGGAGACACCATGCCCCTCATCACCGCTCCCAATCTGGCCCGTCCCGACGACTTCTACGAAGCGCTGATCGACATGCACCGCGATCTGGACGATGCGCAAAGCCAGGCGGCCAATGCCCGACTGATCCTGCTGCTGGCCAACCATATCGGCGACCACGAGACGCTGCTGTCGGCGCTGCAACTGGCACGCGAGGCCGAAACCGCTGCGGCCTGATTCGACGAAATTCTCGACGAAATACTCGGCGAAATATTCGACGAAATTCAGGGCGCGCTCGCGCCAACGATTGATACACCACGGAATCCACTCCGGGCCCACGGTGCGCAAGACACCGGCCCGTTAAGGGCGGTGCGATCCGCCCCTCTTTTTCCTCCTTCCTGCTTTACGGAGACAAAGCATGCCCCAACTCCACGCGGGTACCGCGACGCCCCCCGCTCGCCCTCGCACATGAAGAAGACGCCCTGCACCAGAAGATCTGGTTGCGCATCGTCCCCTTCCTGTTCGTCTGCTACGTCGTCTCTTTCCTCGACCGCATCAATATCGGCTTCGCGCAATTGCAGATGAAGCATGACCTTGGCTTCAGCGATGCGATGTACGGACTCGGCGCCGCGGTGTTCTATATCGGCTATGTGCTGTGCGAAGTGCCAAGCAATATGCTGCTCGCCCGCTTCGGCGCCCAGCGGACTTTCACGCGGATCATGCTGCTGTGGGGCGCCGTCTCGGTGGGAATGGCATTCGTCTCCACGCCGGCGCAGTTCTACACGCTGCGTTTCCTGCTCGGCGTATTCGAGGCCGGCTTTTTCCCCGGCATCGTGCTGTACATGACCTACTGGTTCCCCGCGCACCGGCGCGCGGCCGTGATGGCCATCTTCTTCGCGGGTGTCGCGATTGCCGGCGTATTGGGCGGATTGGTATCTGGCTGGATCATGCGCGATATGGCCGGCGTGATGGGCCTGTTCGGCTGGCAATGGATGTTCGCCATCGAAGGCGCGCCCGCCGTGCTGCTCGGTTTGATCGCCGCCTGGTATCTGGTCGACAGCCCCGCCGATGCCAAATGGCTGACCGCCCGCGAGAAGGCGCTGCTGGCACGGCAACTGGAAGGCGAGCAAGGCAGCCACGCGGCCCATACGCTCGGCGCCCTGCGCGAGGCGCTGCGCAATCCGAAGCTGTATGTGTTTGCGTTTATCTATTTCGCGCTGACCTGCGGCTCGTTGACGCTGAATTTCTGGATGCCGCTGATGATCCGCGATTTCGGCATTACCGACGTCGTGTCGATCAGCTTGTATAGCGTCATTCCTAATGCCGTGGGCGCCGTCGGCCTGATCCTGATTGCGCGGAATTCGGACCGCACCGGCGAGCGGCACAAGCATTTCCTGCTGTGTTGCTGCGGCGGTGCGCTGGCGCTCGCGCTGCTGACCCTGCGGCTGCCGCATTTCGGCGCGATGCTGGCGGTCCTGTCGGTGGCGGCGGTGCTGATCTTCGCGGCGCTGCCGATCTTCTGGTCGCTGCCGCGCAGCTATCTGCCCGGACATACCGCTGCAACCGGACTTGCGTTCATCAGCAGTGTCGGCATTACCAGCGGGATCGTGAGCCCGTGGGTGATCGGGCAGGTCAAGGTCCAGACCGGCAGCATGGATAACGCGTTGTATCTATTGGCGGGACTGCTGGTGGCGGCCGGGGTGGTGATGTGGAAAGCCGTGCCGAGGAATGCCAGGCAGTGATCGCCGCCATTTCACGCCATTTCCGCCATTTCGAGGGGGAATTGCCAACGCCGCGCCCGTCTTTGATATGGTTCCGGCATGAGCGATGACTAATGCGTCCATTCCTGACAGCGGCTCAGGGGACGCGGGAGGCAAGCACATGTACATCATCATGGGCGGTACCGGACATGTTGGATCGGCGACAGCGCAAGCGCTGCTCGCCCGCGGCCAGGCGGTCACCATCGTGACCCGCTCGGCCGCCCGCGCGGCCAAATGGCGCGACAAAGGCGCCGCTATCATCGAGGCGGACGTGGAAGACGTGGGGTCGTTGCGCGCCGCGTTTCAGCGTGGACGGCGAGCGTTCCTGCTCAATCCGCCCGCCGATACCAGCAAGGACACCGATGCGATCGAGCGGCACACGGTGGCCAACATCCTCGCCGCGCTTCAGGGCTCGGGCCTGGAGAAAGTCGTCGCCGAGTCCACAGGCGGCGCCCAGCCCGGCGAGCGCATCGGCGACTTGAGCGTCCTGTGGGAACTCGAAGAAGGACTGCGCCGCCAATCGATTCCCGCCGCGATCAATCGGGCCGCTTACTACATGAGCAATTGGGACTGGCTGCTCGATGCGGTACGCAGCACTGGCAAGCTGCCGACGATGTTCCCTGCCGATCTACCCATCCCCATGGCCGCGCCACGCGATTTGGGAGAGGCGGCAGCGGCGAGATTGATGTCCCCGCTCGACGACGTTGGCGTCCGTTATGTCGAAGGGCCGCGTCGGTATTCGTCGCAAGACGTTGCGATGGCTTTCGCGCGGGCGCTTGGTCGGCCCGTCGAGTTGGAAGTCGTGCCGCGGGAAAAGTGGAAGGAGACGTTTTTGGGGTTGGGGTTTTCGGATGCCGCTGCCGATTCGTATGCGCGGATGACTGCGGTCAGTGTGGACAGTGGGTTCGATTTGGCGGAGGAACCGATGAGGGGTGGGACGGGGTTGGAGGAGTACATCAAGACGCTTGTAGCTAACGGCGATACGTAGCGGTGAGTTATACCGCGCACGCCCCCTCCTTTTGTAGGGTTCATCTCAACAACAAATCTGCCGTTATCTCTTCGCGCGCAATCTCGCGCTGGCGACGCGCTGGATCACAGTACAACGATTGAGCGCCGCTGGAAGGTGGCCGGAACGCCTCATATTTTTTTGTCGGGATCGGGATGATTATCGGGATTGATCTGGGGACCACGAATAGCCTCGCCGCTGCCTGGAAGGACGGGCGGCCGCACCTGATCCCGAACGGCCTCGGCGAGTACTTGACTCCGTCATGCGTGAGCCTCGATGAGGACGGCACGATCCTGGTGGGAAAGGCAGCGCGCGAGCGCTTGCAGACGCATCCAGACAAGACGGCTGCTGTCTTCAAGCGCTACATGGGTAGTGAACGCACGATCCGGCTCGGCAAACGCCTGTTCCGTCCCGAAGAACTCTCCGCACTGGTCCTCCGCTCGCTCAAGGAAGATGCGGAAGCCGCATTGGGCCAGCCCGTCACAGAGGCCATCATCACGGTCCCGGCATACTTCTCCGACGCGCAGCGCAAGGCCACGCGAGCGGCGGGTGTATTGGCCGGACTCAAGGTCGATCGCCTGTTGAACGAACCGACCGCGGCCTCTCTGGCGTATGGCATTCACCAACTCGACGCAGAGTCTCGCTTCCTTGTCGTCGATCTTGGTGGTGGCACGTTCGATGTCTCGGTGCTCGAGATCTTCGAGGGTGTCATGGAGGTGAGGGCATCCGCCGGCGACAACTTCCTAGGCGGCGAGGACTTCATCGCCTGCATGATCGATCGATTCTTTGAGCAAACCGGGGCACCCGTCCGTCTCAAAGCCGACGCTGCATTCATGCAGCGCCTCATCGCACATGCCGAAGCCGCAAAGCGGACGCTGTCGGAGAAACCCACGGCGACGATCGAGGTCCTGGACGGGGACCAGTCCTACTCGCTTGATCTGGATGAGCCGACCTTGGAGCAGATATGTGCGCCCTTGCTGCAGCGGCTGCGCGCTCCCATCGAGCGCGTTCTACGCGATGCAAACCTGCGAGGTACCGAACTAGATAAAGTCGTGCTGGCGGGCGGCGCTACGCGCATGCCGCTGGTCCGGCGCCTGGTAGCGCGCATGTTCGGTCGTTTCCCCCGAGTGCGACATCAATCCCGATGAGGTTGTGGCACTCGGCGCCGCTGTGCAAGCCGGCTTGAGCATGAAGGACGCCGCGCTGGAGGATGTCGTGATGACGGACGTCGCTCCGTACACGCTTGGCGTCGAGGTGGCGATGCGCCTTTACGATGGCTCCTTCAGCGAGGGGCACTTCGATCCCATCATCGATCGTAGTAGCCCGGTACCGATCAGTCGGGTAAAGACCTATTCCCCGATAAGGGATCGGCAGCGTGAGCTTGAACTCAAGATTTATCAGGGCGAGGCTCGGCTTGTTGCCGACAACATCCTGCTGGGATCCTTGAAGGTGCGGCTGCCGGATCTGCCCAGCAAGGATTGTGCGGTCGACGTGCGCTTTACGTATGACGTCAATGGCCTGCTGGAAGTCGAAGCAACGGTTCAGAAGACACAGCATACGGTGACGGTCGTCATCGAGGGAAATCCCGGCCTGCTGTCGGACGCGGAGATCTCGGCAAGGTTTGCCGCCCTGTCCGAACTCAAGATCCATCCGCGCGATCGGGTGGAGAACCGCACGCTGCTGGCGCGTGCGGAACGCGTGTACCAGCAAGTGCGTGGGCAGGAGCGAGAATCGTTCGGTGCCGAGATCCGCTTGTTCGAAGCTTCGTTGGCATCGCAGGATCGGCGTCGCGTCGAGACGGCTCGACAGGCGTTTGGCGAGCTTGTCGATCATATGGAACGCGTACTGCGCGTGTTGCCGCAGGCCGAGCCGCAAGGCTGACGGACGGGACAACGATGATGGTGCCCTATTGCCTGCAACAACTCGAACTCGATACCACGGCGGATGAACGGGCGATCCGGCGTGCTTATGCGCAAAAGCTCAAGAAGATCGATCAGGCCGCCGACCCCGCGGGCTTCCAGGCGCTCAGGTCCGCCTACGAGGCAGCCTTGGCTTGGGTACGGGACGATAACCGGAATGCGGCAGCGGATTTGCCGAGCGATGGCACTTGCGATGCCCCGCAGGTCGTCGAGCCGGTGCCAGCGAACGCGCCTTGGGACATGGTGTTTCCGACGCCATGGGTTCATCGCGCGTCAAAGGACGATCGCCGATCTGACGACGAAGCAAGGGTGCTTGCCTCCGATGCCTTTACCCGGTTTACCGAGGCATTCGGCGCCGCAACCGCGAATCGGCAAACAGTTTCCGACGTCGAGGCCGTACGGGCCATGCTCGAGGAAACCATGGCGGGTGACGCGCTGGTAAACATGGTCGCCAGGAACATCCTGGAGCACGGTTTCGCCTGCTTGCTGATCCAGGGATGGAAACCCGGCCACGAAGCGCTGTTTGTCGCCGTGACTGACGTATTCCGATGGGATGAGGATCGTCGCCACCTTTACGATCTGGGGGAAGTCGGGTTCCAGATCGACCGGGCGCTGCAGGAGCGCGCCATGTTCGACCGCCTGAAGCCAAGAACCCGCCGCCAACGGGAATTGCTGATTGCGCGTCTGCGCAGCCCATCGGCACCCGACGCTCGGGAGTTGAGATCGTCTTACTGGTTGCTGGAAGACCTGTATGCCAATTTTCCGACCTGGCTTGGCATCGTTACCGATCTCAATAACCTGCCGCGTTGGCGCGAACTACATGCTGCCCTTCCACCCCGCCAACGGGGAAGACCCATCCTCGCCCGAAAGCGACCCGTCATCTCCTACTGGCATGGCTGGGCGCTGATGACTGCATTGATCCTGCTGATTAAAGGGATAGGACATCTCAACGGCGAACCATCACACCCGCCGCCCCCGGTACCGCTTCGTCTCGCGACCAGCAGCGAGCTTCCGGTTACGCTACCCGAGCTCGTCGGCAAAGCCCCCAGTCCCCAAGTGTGCGAAGAGATCTCGAGAATCTATGTGGCGTTTGGCACCGGTACGTCGTTCCAGGACGTGAAGCTCGGCGAAAGCTTCGATCGCCAGATCGCGGCCTGCATTGGAAAGCTGATATGGCCGCAATCCACTCTGCATGACACGGCGATCGGCCAAGTGCTACTGCGCGACAGGTTGCGGTTGGTCGCAGAACGAGAAAAAGCCCTGGTGCTCGATCCAAGGATGCGTACCGACGTACGCAACCACGGCCAGGCGACTGAGTTTCCTCGCGGCACAGGCACAGGTACAAGTGCAGAAACGCCGCCGGACGACACCAAGACCGTGGCCAGCCCGGGAGCGTTGCGGTGAAGCGACCCAAATCGACGGCTATCAACCAGCAAATGCACCATAGAAGCACTGACATCGTGGAGCGCCATACGACCATACGCGTCCTGATCGGCCTGACACTATTGCAATCCGGGTTCGCGATCATTCATGCCGTGGCGTGGTCCTTGGACCGTAGCACCTCCTGGGATGAAATCACCCAGACTTATTCATCGTCACGCATCGCCCTTTGGCTGGCGGCGGCCATATGGTCGTGCATCGCCTTTGCAGCCATGTTGGCGCTGCGCCGTGGTATGCGGGCCGGCCGCTGGGCGTACGTCGGCGGAGCAGTACTGTGGATCCTCGCAATGCTTGCTCTTGCACCCTTGCCACTGGCCCTCAGCGGAATCCTGCTGCCGCTCGTGGCGTCGGCCCTGCTGCTCAGTCCGGCTGCCAGCCGATACCTGTCGGACATTGCGACACGGCAAACCGACTCATCGTTGCGCGGACGTGCGGGCCATGCCATGTGGGTATTGGCTGCCGCCGGATACTACGCCATGTACGTGGCCCGGCTGACCAACACGGGCTGGCTTGCCGAGGTGTCGCCCGGAGTCTGGCGCGGTTGGCTGACGTTGGCGATGCTGGCCCTGCCGATCGCCTGCACGGTATGCACACGCAAGGGCGAAAGACTCTGGCACGCGGGCATGTTCCTGGTCATCGAGGGACTTGCCACCTTTCTTGTTCTGCTTGGATACGCTCCTTACGCGCGTACCGGCACGCTGGGCGCCGGCTACTCCTACTACGTCGCACCTGCGGTACACAGCTCGTGGGTGGTGGTGCCGCTGATGGCCGGCGTCGGCCTTCTGGGAATGTGCTCGTCACCGCGGCAGTCACGCAAGCGCGAGCGCTGGGCCATCTGACGGAGCGATACGCCATGCTGGAGAAGTCTAGGCGCGCCATCTGGATCGCAATCCTGCTGCACTTCGTGAGTCCCGCCCACGCCTCCGTCGAAGACGCCGACCGCGCGTTTGACGCAGAGCAGTACGAGGCAGGCTTGGCAGAGCTACGCAGATTGGCCAGCGCCGGCGACCCTCGTGCCGAGGCGCGTCTTGGCTGGATGATGATGACAGGCTTCGGTACGCTGCCGCGCGATCCGGTCACGGGCCGCAGGATGATGGAGCATGCGGCAAGCACGGGCAATCGCGAGGCCGCCATCATGTTGGCCGGCATGATGACGGTGATTGACCCACGCCAGGAAGCCTACGAGAAGTCCGGGCCCGTTCTGCGAAAGTATGCCGAGCAAGGCGACGCCTGGGCACAGGCCTATCTTGGCCAGAGGTATCTGCACGGCGCGGGCGTGCCGCGCGACCCTGTACGGGCATTGCACTGGATTCAGTCAGCCGCTGACCAGGGGAATGCGTTCGGCGCGTATCTGCTGGGTTGGATGTATGACGCCGGCAACGGTGTTCCGCAAGACAGCGCGCGGGCTGTTGCCCTCTACCGCGAAGCCGCGAAGAAAAACCTGTCGGCGGCGGAATACGCACTGGGCGTCGCCTATGAAACCGGCCGTGGTGTTGAGACCGACTACCTGCTGGCCATGACGTGGTATCGCCGTGCGGCTCGCCATTCTCTTTCCCCCCTCAATGACGGCGATTGGCCGCCTGTTCGCCAAAGGCCTCGGCGTTGCCAAGGACGAAGAGCGCGCTGCGCAATGGCTGCAGAAGGGTGCAGACGCGGGTGATGTGACGGCATTCGTCGATCTCGGGAATTTGTACGCGCAAGGCAGCGTAGACGGCAAACCCAATGGCGAACGTGCCGCGCAGATGTACCGAAAAGCCGCCGAGGCCGGTGTCATCGCTGGCTGGCAGGGGCTGGGCTGGATGCACCTGAACGGCAAAGGCGTGAAGAAGGACGAAGCCGCCGCCTTTGCCTGGTATTTGAAGGCTGCGGAGGCGGGAGATCCGCCATCGCAAGTAATGGCCGCCCGCCTGTATCTCGCCGGTCGCGGCACGCCGAAGAACGTCACGGAAGGCGCGGCGTGGTTAATGCGCGCCGCCAACGCCGGCGATCCGGACGGCCAAATGCTGCTGGGACGCCTGTACTTGTGGGGGGAGCCGCTGGGCCGTGATGATGTCAAGGGGCTGCATTGGCTGACGCAGTCCGCCATCGCTGGCAATCCTGAAGGGCAGTACTGGTTGGCCAAGGCCTATCGGGAAGGCAAACATGTCGCCGTCGACCCGGTACGTGCGTATGCATGGATGAGCCTGGCCAAGGCACGGGGCTACGCCCTTGCCGCAGAGGAAGCGAAAGGGCTCTCCTTCGATATGTCACAGGACCAGGTAAGGCGTGGCATCGAGGCGGCACAACAATGGCGTATCGGCGCCGACATCGTCGTAGCCGTGCCGCCTGTCGGCGGCATGGCTGTCGGGCAATTCAATCTTAATGCGCCGTTTGCGCCGGGACGGTGATTTGACTATCGCCGTTCGGCAAGGCGCTTTCGTTCGTGCGGGGGATTGCTCGCAGATCGGCGGCATACTGCATGGCATCGAACGGGACTGATGAACCGATGGCAGTGGCAAGGCGCTGCAACCGCCAATGCTGATCCGGAGCGCCGGGGCAAACATCCTTCAACTTCTGAAGGAGTGACCAGCTCACGATGGTTGCTTTCGCGCCGCCCACGTCGGTCGCGAAGGCCATGCGATGCCCCGTCGCCGATAAAGCGACGACCGCGGCGCCCAACAGCCAGGCCAGCCGCGAACGTGCTTTCAAGCCAGGTGCGGACTTTCGTTTCATCCACTGGTTATCGGCACGGGAGCCGAGAATCAACAGCGGAATTCAACGGCCAAGGGCGAACGCTACGAGAGCAAGGGACAAATCTCCCACGGGCCGTAATGAAGGACCGATCCCCCGCGCTATCGATCCACAGGTTTCTGACCGACAGCGAACAACGGCAAACGCGGGAGATCGCGGAAGGAACTTACGAACCGACCTTCAACCGCCCACCACGTCCCAACCCACCCTTGACCTCCTGCGCCTTGTAGTTGCGCAGCGAGATCACCATGTTGTTGTACGCGTCCATGAATGCGGCGACGGTGGCCTTGCCTTCCGGCGTGCGAGAGAAACCGCCCAGGCCGCCGGCCGTGTTGCCGCCAAAGGCGCCGAGGGCCGCGCCGAAGTTGGTGGCCGTCGAGTTGCCTTCCGAGATGGACACCTGCACGCCCGAGCGGATGTCGAACATGGTCAGCGTCACGACCGATGCCTTGCTTTGCATGGCGCCGCCGACAAGGGCTCCGACGCTGCCGAACAGGCTGCCCACACCGGCCGCCAGTTGGCCGGTGGAGTCGTTGTCGATGATGATGGCCGGCTCCATGTAGTAGTCGGCCGCGACGCGCTGCCCTTTCTGCTGGCGGGAGCCTGCGCGGAATTCACCGGAATTGCGCTGCTTGTCGGTGATGTTCGACAGCTTGCTTTCGGTGCGATTGTTGCCGATCGACGTGATCACGAAGCAGTTCGACTGCTGCACGGCCAGCCGGATCAGCGGCTCGATGCTGGTGACCTTGGTGGCCGCGCCAAAGCTCGCGTACCACTCCTTGCCCCGGCCATCGTCCACCGCCAGCGTGCCCAGCGGCGCGTCGCAGCGCTCCAGCGAAGCATTGGCGTTCACGCTGGTGGCGCCACCCGCGGCGCCGGTGGCAGCGGTGGGCGCGGTGCCGGTGCTGATCAGACCGCCGCCGGCCGTGGCGCAGCCAGCGAGAACGAGGGACGCGGCCAATGCGGCCGCGCGCAAGGAAATATTCTTGGGCATGATAGGGCGTTCCTGTCGAGGAAATTGACGAAAAAATCCGGGTGGGAAGGCTTAGCGGTGATACCAGCCGGAAGGGCCCCATACCCAGTAATACGGATAGCTGCTGTACCAGGCGACCCAGGAGGTACGGTAGGCCTCGCGAACCCGGTACGCGCTCTGTTCGTCTTTCTTGGCAGCCTGGGCCTGCGGAATCAAATCCTTGGCTTCCTTGCTGCCCTTGGCTGCGGCTCGCATCAGCCAAGCCTCGGCTTCGGCAGGGTCCGAACCCATTTCCTCAAAGCCCATCAGATAAATTCGACCAAGCGCCAGTTGCGCTTGCGTATGACCGTTGTCGCCGGCCTTGCGCAGCCATTCCAAGGCTTGATAGCTGTCGCGCTTCACCCCGTCGCCACGCAGCAGCCGCAGGCCCAGGTCGTAGGCGGCATCCGGATTCTTCTCGGCCACGTTGGCCAATGCCTGCATGCGCGGATCGGCTTCGTTCGAGGCGAGCTGCGCGGTCGCTACGCGTCGATCCTGTTCGGTGCAGGCATTCCCGTCGCACAGGCGCACCGTGGACGACCGCGGCGCCAACTGTTCTTCAGGCGTTTGCGCGCAACCGGCAAAGCCCAAAGCCGTGGCCAACAGCAATGGAACAAGAACACGCATAGATGACCCCCCCGAGGTCTGCTTTTATTCGTTCTGTATTTGTTCGCCTTTTGAGAAGGCGTATGGATTGTATTTTCGGCAGGGAATATTTGCACCCAACCGCCGTAGGTGTACGGCCCTCGTTGCACCGTGCGAAGAGGTGGCGTAAGGGGGCGTTCGGGGAATTGCTTGAGGCAGCGCGCTCGGACAATACGCTCGCCGGCGCGTAGGCCGACCGCCAAATCAGGCGTCTTACTGGCCGCAGGTGCCCGGCTTTGCCATTTCAAGTTTAGCGACGTCGGCCTTGCCTTGCTCCTCGGGGATCAAATCGAGATCAGCTCCGCCAACGAAAGCGCCGAGCTTGATGAACTGGCGGACAAAGTAGTTCTTGCCGGCTTCCATGGCCACTTCCAGGGCATTGGGCGAGAATTCCGATTCCGTTTTGATCTTGTGCTTCTTGCCGCCTTCGACCTGCGTGTAGAAAAACACGTCCGATGCGCTCTCGCCCAGGCACCTGCCATCTACCCAAATGTCCTTCTTCAGCGCCTTGCCGACGAAGCTATTGCGGTAGACATAAAGACCAGAGTTGCCTGCGCTCGGGGCGCTGAACTGTTTGGCTTGGTCGGACTGCTCCTTGCTAGCCATGTCGACGGACGCGCAGCCGGTCAACGCGCAACAGGAACGCTCCCGGCTATCGACCACAGCGCCTCATTTCTGTACCCCTCCGTCGTTGGGTACTAGTCTCGCTGCCAGGCGTACCAGACCCGCCATCTCAGCTTTACATCGACCAAGCTACGCCGGCGCCCAAGCGCTCAATCGACTTCTGACCTCCGCTTGCGGCAACCGACACCGCGGATGCGCAGCTATCCGAGACAATCCTTCATGAAGCTGCGAGTTCGACAATGCCCCTGAAGAAGCCATCTGATCGAGCAGCCAAAGAAGCCCATACACCTTTCCGAGCCTCGATATGGCCTCGGCCCGCAACTCCCCGTCTCCCGTGACGAGGACGTGGTTCGGCCGTGTGGCGTAGCTCAGCGCAAAGCAATCCGCCAGTGACAACTTTCGCCGTTCGGTTCTCACTCGCTGGGCGAATGCCACTTCATCGGGCGTCAGCGCAACCACTCCAAGCCCGAGCTTTCGCAAGAGCGGCCCGTTTTCCGCTTCGAGCTCCCGCTCGTAGAGCAGATCAGGCACGACCATCGTCAAGCCGCACAAAAAGGCGGCTTCGAGCAATCCCCCCTCGTTCCAAATCGATCAGAACAGACGTATCCGAAACGAGGACGATCATGGCGAATCAGTGGATGTGCCCCATCAAGCGGCGATCCAGTTCGCGGACGCTGATATTGAGCAGCTCAGCCCCTTTCGCTTCCGAAATGGCCTGCTCTGCGACGGCTCGCAGGCACATGCGCTCCATGCGTTGCGGCACTTCGGCGGGGGAGCTTGTGAGGTTCATTGGATCCGGGGCTGTTCCAGCCCATTGCGCGAATTTGTCCCCACAGGCGGCCGTGGGCGGCCTTCGATATCACGCCAAGCTGCGAGCACCGTACCGCCAGCGACGCAACGCTGACCTGGAAAATCTTCTTCAGCTCCACCAGTTCGCCGATCGAAATGGACGTGCGATGGCCACCCAATAGCCGGGTCATCATTTCCTTCGGCATCAGCAAGGCGCCGGCAAAACGGTCCGCCGCCTTTTCCTGCTCTGCGTCGCTCATTTCCGTGAAGCGGAGCACCAGATGCCCAAGCTCGTGCGCCAGCGTGAACCGTTGACGTTCGCCGTTGTGGTTCTTGTTGATGACGATCACGGGGACGGCGCACTGCCCGCTTTGCTGGACGAACGCCTTGGAGCCCGAGACGCACTGAGGCAGATCGAGCGCGATCACTTTGATGCCCATGTCTTCGAGCAATTCGGTCATCGCAGGGATCGGGTCGGTTCCCAGCGACCAGAGGCGTCGCAGCGCCTCCGCGGCCAGTTCGGCGTCTTCGACTTCACCAATGGCGAACGGGGCGCTGCGTGGCGGAGACCAGGTGCCTTCGTCTGCCGCCAGCAGTTCTTCGAGCTCGAGGTAGCGCTCGACCTGGTCCAGTACCGCGGCCTCGACAGCGCGCTCTTCTCGTGCTGCGGTATGGGGTGCCTTGCGAAAGTCGACGCCGGTCAGCTCGATCTTCCGCTCGCTGAGCAGGAATTCAGGGGGAGACGCGCAGCGCCTTCGCCATGGCAAGAAGTACGGTGGAACTCGGCATCATCTCGTCTCGCTCGTATTTGCCGATGGCTTGTGCGGACACCAGACCCTCGATCGCCGCTTCGAGGTCGCGCAAGGACAGGCCAAGCGCCTCACGTGCCCTCTTCAGTCGGTTTCCAATCATCGCACCTCCCGGGCAGACTGGTTTACAACAATGATCATTTCATTATTGTTTGTAAACCTATGCCGGTCAAGCCGAGACAAGGCCCACTGGGAGGACGCCGCCCCAGGACCGTCCCAGACGACCTGCCCCAAAACAAGAAAGCCCCGGAGACTCCCGCCTCCGAGGCTTTCCAACAGCAACAAATCCAGCAGCAGTTCAGCTCAGTCCCTGGGGCTCAGGCCAAACAACAACCTCACCCCAAAGACCCAACCAACATCCCCGCTATCAAACCGTCACCGTATCCGCCACCCCCTTGAAATCCTCGATCTGATCGAAGTTCATGTAGCGGTAGATCTTGTCGCCATTGGCGTTGAGCACGCCCATGTCGGCCATGTACTCTTCCTTGGTCGGGATGCGACCGAGGCGCGAGCAGATCGCGGCCAGTTCCGCCGAGCCCAGATACACGTTGGTGTTCTTGCCCAGGCGGTTCGGGAAGTTGCGGGTCGAGGTCGACATCACCGTCGCGCCTTCGCGCACCTGTGCCTGGTTGCCCATGCACAGCGAGCAGCCCGGCATTTCGGTGCGGGCGCCGGCGGTGCCGAACACGCCGTAGTGGCCTTCCTCGGTCAGCTGCTTCTGGTCCATCTTGGTCGGCGGCGCGACCCACAGCTTGACCGGGATGTCGCGCTTGCCTTCCAGCAGCTTCGATGCGGCGCGGAAGTGGCCGATGTTGGTCATGCAGCTGCCGATGAACACTTCGTCGATCTTGGCGCCGGCGACGTCGGACAGCGTCTTCACGTCGTCCGGGTCGTTCGGGCAGGCGACGATCGGCTCGTGCACGTCGGCCAGGTCGATCTCGATCACGGCGGCGTAGTCGGCGTCGGCATCCGGCTCCAGCAACTTCGGATCGGCCAGCCAGGCTTCCATCGCCTTGATGCGGCGCGACAGGCTGCGGGCGTCCTGATAGCCCTCGGCGATCATCCACTTCAGCAGCGTGATGTTGCTGTTGATGTATTCGATGATCGGTTCCTTGTTCAGGCGCACCGTGCAGCCGGCGGCCGAGCGTTCGGCCGAGGCGTCGGACAGCTCGAACGCTTGCTCGACCTTCAGGTCGGGCAGGCCTTCGATTTCCAGGATGCGGCCGGAGAAGATGTTCTTCTTGCCCTGCTTGGCGACGGTCAGCAGACCCTGCTTGATCGCGTACAGCGGAATCGCATTGACCAGGTCACGCAGCGTGACGCCCGGCTGCATCTTGCCCTTGAAGCGGACCAGCACCGATTCCGGCATGTCCAGCGGCATCACGCCGGTGGCGGCGGCAAACGCCACCAGGCCCGAGCCGGCCGGGAAGCTGATGCCGATCGGGAAGCGGGTGTGCGAGTCGCCGCCGGTGCCGACGGTGTCGGGCAGCAGCATGCGGTTCAGCCACGAGTGGATGACGCCGTCGCCCGGGCGCAGCGAGATGCCGCCGCGGGTGCTGATGAATTGCGGCAGCGTGTGATGCG
Source organism: Cupriavidus sp. H18C1 (assembly GCF_049311595.1). NCBI lineage: Bacteria > Pseudomonadati > Pseudomonadota > Betaproteobacteria > Burkholderiales > Burkholderiaceae > Cupriavidus > Cupriavidus sp. H18C1. The sequence continues at coordinate 828,371 of NZ_CP186009.1, read as the reverse complement.
TCTTGACGTCGACCGGCTTCGGATAGGCGGCGGTGTGGCAGAACGACTGCATCACCAGGTCGGCCGAGAAGCCCAGGCAGGCCAGGTCCTTCAACTCGTCGCGGGTCATCGGGCCGGTGGTGTCCTGCGAGCCCACCGAGGTCATCTTCGGTTCGCAGTAGGTGCCCGGGCGGATGCCCTTGCCTTCCGGCAGGCCGCAGGCGCGGCCGACCATCTTCTGCGCCAGCGTGTAGCCGCGGCCGGTGTCGGCCGGGTTCTGCGGCAGGCGGAACAGCGTCGACGGCGCCAGGCCCAGCGCCTCGCGCGCCTTGGCGGTCAGGCCGCGGCCGATGATCAGCGGAATGCGGCCGCCGGCGCGCACTTCGTCGAACAGCACGTCGGACTTGACCTGGAATTCGGCGATGACTTCGCCGTTCTTCAGCGCCTTGCCTTCATAGGGACGCAGCTCGACCACGTCGCCCATTTCCATCTTCGACACGTCGAGCTCGATCGGCAGCGCGCCGGCGTCTTCCATCGTGTTGTAGAAGATCGGGGCGATCTTGCCGCCCAGGCACACGCCGCCGAAGCGCTTGTTCGGCACGAACGGGATGTCTTCGCCGGTGAACCACAGCACCGAGTTGGTGGCCGACTTGCGGCTCGAGCCGGTACCGACCACGTCGCCGACGTAGGCGACCAGGTGGCCCTTTTCCTTCAGTGCTTCGATGAACTTGACCGGACCGCGCTTGCCGTCTTCCTCGGGCTGGAACGCGGCGCCTTCGCGCTTGTTCTTCAGCATCGCCAGGGCGTGCAGCGGGATGTCGGGGCGGGTGGTGGCGTCCGGCGCCGGCGACAGGTCGTCGGTATTGGTTTCGCCCGGGACCTTGAACACGGTCACGGTCAGGCTTTGCGGGACTTCCGGACGGCTGGTGAACCATTCGGCGTCGGCCCAGCTTTGCAGCACGGCGCGCGCGTTGGCGTTGCCCTTGTCGGCCTTTTCCTTGACGTCGTGGAAGGCATCGAACATCAGCAGGGTCTTCTTCAGCGCGTCGGCGGCGACGGTGCCGACTTCGGCGTCGTCCAGCAGCTCGATCAGCGGCGAGATGTTGTAGCCGCCGAGCATCGTGCCGAGCAGTTCGGTGGCGCGGGCACGGCTGATCAGCGCGCAGGTTTCCTTGCCGAGGGCGACGGCGGCCAGGTACGAGGCCTTGACCTTGGCGGCGTCATCGACGCCGGCCGGCACGCGGTAGGTAATCAGGTCCAGCAGGGTCTGCTCTTCGCCGGCGGGCGGATTCTTCAGCAGTTCGATCAGTTCGGCGGTCTGCTGCGCGGACAGCGGCAGCGGAGGAATGCCAAGCGCGGCGCGTTCGGCGACATGGGCGCGATAGTTTTCGAGCATGGGAACCTGCGGGGTGATAGAGGAATGAGGGTTAAACAACACCGTTGTGATGAGGATTGTACGCTCAACGCCGGTCCTCGGTCAAACGTCTTATATCTTATATAAGACCTAGGACTAGCGACCGGGCAACAGCCACGCAACACCACCCCGCCGTTACCGGGTGTAACCGCCGTAAGTCGTTGGCAACAAAGGGAAACGGCGGCCCCGGGCGGCCTCGTCGCGCGGTACAACGGAAGCTGCCGAATCATGGGGAGAACGGTGTGAATGCAGGAATTTTTGCCCTGCGCCGAGGGCTGGCCGTGATGGCCATGTGCGGCGTGACCATGCTGGCCGGCCAGGCGCTGGCGCAACCGGTGGAATCCGGGCCGATGACGGTGGCCGGCACGCTGGTGGTCAACGGTCCGGTCACCGTGCAGGGGCCGGTCGAGGTCGACGGCCGCGTGCGGGTACGCGGACCGGTGACGGGGCAGTGGTTCGAGACCGACGACGGCCCCTCGATGCGCGGGGCGCCGCAGCGCACCTTCAACGGCCCGCTGACCGTGCACGGTCCCTTGCGGGTGCAGGGCGATCTGATCGTCAACGGGCCGCTGGAAGCGGCCGGGCCGATCCGCGCCGCCCGCATCCGGTCCGACGGGCCGGCGCGGCAGCGGCAATACGGCGAGGACCGCCGCGGGTATCCGCCGGCCTACCAGCAGGGCCATCCGGACCAGCCCTATGACGGCCGCGGCTACGACGGGTACGGCTACGGGCGCTGACGGCGGCTGACGGCGGCTGACGGCGGCTGACGGCGGCTGACGGTGGCTGACGGTGGCTGACGGCGACTGACGGAAGCCGAGGAATGCCACCAGCGCCGGCCCCCTTCTACTCCGGCACCACCTCGAACGCCAGCACCTGCGTGATCTGCTTCGCGTTGAAGTTGTTGTCCGAGACGAGCACCAGGCTGTCGCGGCCGTTGGACAGCTTCGGCCCCCCAGGCCATGCCCTCGATGTTGTCGACGGTCTTCAGCCCGAGCGCGTTCAGGTTCTGCACCAGCCGTTTCCGCACCGGCACGTAGCTGGCGCCGGCGAGCCGGTCCAGGCTGCGCACGTCCGTCGCGCCACGGATATCGATCTGGTACAGCCGCACATAGGTAGTGAAGTTGCCGTCGGCGCCCTGCACGCCGGCGCGCTCCAGCGTCAGCAGCCGGTTGTCGTCGATCGCCAGGATCTCGGTCACGCCGTTGTCGGCGCTGCGTCCCGGCGCGGGCGCGGCCGGGATTGCGTCGAGCGGATAGACATACTGCGCCAGCACGTTGCCGTTGCGGTCGTAGCGCAGCAGGCGGGAGACCGAGCCGGACGACGGCGTCGGCAGCGGCCCGTCCTGGTACAGCGGCCCTTCCATGCTGACCCACAGCGACTTGCCGTCGGCCGACAGCGACAGCCCCTCGAACGTGGCGTTGTTGCGCGAGCCGGTCTCCTGCGTGGGCGACATTTGGAACGCCGCCGGCAGCGGCAGGGTGCCGGTCAGCGTGCCGTCCGTGCGGGCCCGGGCCACGAACGGATCGAGGTCCAGCGCGCGATCGCCCTCGCTGGTCCACCACAGGCCGCCGGTGGACGAATCGAAGCGGATCGCCTCGGGATCGGGCACGACGCCGCCCGCCGTGCGATTGGGAAAGGCGCTGCCGTCGGCCTGGCGCAGCGTCACGACGCTGGCGATCTGCACCGGCTGCAGGCGGGCCAGGTCATAGCTAATCCGCGCCGTATAGAAGCGCGCCGGCTGCTTGTCAGAGCGGTCGTCCGAGACCAGATACCAGAGATTGGCCGCGGGATCGTAGTCGATGCCGGACAGGCCGCCCACCGTGGTGCCGCCGACCTGCAGGTCGTTCGGCAGCGTCTGCTCGCCGATCAGCCGGACGGAACCCACCGAGCGCCGCGGGCCGTCGTCCTGCTCGTCGCCGCCGCCGCAGGCGGCGAGCAGCGCGGTCGACATCGCCAGCGCGGCCAGGCCCAGTACCCGGGCCCCGGCACGGCGGGCAGGCGCGGCGGCACGTGCAACGTCGGCTTCGAGGGAAGGATCGGCGGACGGGACTACGGGACTGAGGACGGAACAGGCGGCGGAACGGACGGCGGAACGGCGCATGCGCAGGCTCTCCTGGAAGGAAATCCCGCGAGTCTGGCGTCCGGCAATGACCCGCCGATGACAGCCCGCTCAAGTTCCGCCGCCGACCAACGTTAACCCATGAGATGACCGTCCGCTGCCGCCGACGGTCGCTCCCGCTCGACTCAAACGGCCAAGCTGAGCGGGTTTCCCCCTTTTTTCGGCCCATTGCCCGCCACCGATTGACCGAGAATGGCGTGGCATTCCGATACAGGCATCTCATGGCGAAAACGCTCACGACTCCCCAGGCATCCGGCTCCAGCAAGCGCGGGGTGCTGATTCTCGCCGGTGTCGCGGTCGCGGCCGTGCTGGGCGCGGGAAGTTTCTTCCTCGGCAGCCTGCTGAACAACCGCGCACCCGCCGCGCCGGCCGCCCCCGTGGTTCCGGCGCCGATCTTTGTCGCGCTCGACGCCTTCACCGTCAACCTGAAAGGCGAGGACGGCGACCGCTTCCTGCATACCGGCCTGTCGGTCAAGGTGGCCGACACGCAGACGCAGTCGCGCATCGCCGAGTATCTGCCGGAGGCGCGCAGCCGCATTCTGCTGTTGCTGTCGGCCAAGCAGCCGCCGGAGCTGTCGACCGTCGAGGGCAAGCAGAAGCTCGCCGAAGAAATCAAGCAGGCGCTGGCAAAGCCGTTCGCACCGGCGCTGCCGAGCCAACAGATCGTGGATGTCCTGTTCACTTCCTTCGTGGTGCAGTAAGCCCGTGCCCTGCCCCGCTTGCCAACCCGATATGAAGCCGACCACCCGACTCTCGCCCGCCGATGCGCACCTCGCGCGCGCCCAGGCCGGCGTGCGTGCGGCGCTTCTTTAATCCAGTCGTTCATTGGGGCAGGACATTAAATGGCTTACGACAAATTCCTCTCGCAGGATGAAGTAGACGAGCTGCTCAAGGGCGTATCCGGCGAAGCCGAGACGCCCGAGGCCGCCGCGCCGGTCTCCGAAGACGGCGTGCGGCCCTACAACCTGGCGACCCAGGAGCGCATCGTCCGCGGCCGGCTGCATACGCTGGAGATCATCAACGAGCGTTTCGCTCGCCAGCTGCGCACGGCGCTGTTCAACTTCATCCGCCGCGGCGCGGACATCTCCGTCGGTTCGATCAGGATCGAGAAATACGGCGAGTTCGTCCGCAACCTGCCGGTGCCGACCAACCTGAACCTGGTCCACATGAAGCCGCTGCGGGGCACCGCGCTGTTCGTGTTCGACCCGAACCTGGTGTTCCTGGTCGTCGACAACCTGTTCGGCGGCGACGGGCGCTTCCATACGCGCGTCGAGGGCCGCGACTTCACGCAGACCGAGCAACGCATCATCCGCCGCATGCTGGATCTGGCGCTGGCCAGCTATGGCCATGCCTGGCAGGCGGTCCATCCGATCGAGTTCGAATACGTCCGCTCGGAGATGCACACCAAATTCGCCAACATCGCGATCCCCAACGAGGTCGTGGTGACCACCGCCTTCCATATCGAGCTGGGCGCGGTCGGCGGGCAGATGCACGTCTGCTTCCCGTACTCGATGATCGAGCCGGTGCGCGATCTGCTGATGAATCCGCTGCAGGATGAAGTCGAGGTCGACAAGCGCTGGCTGCAGCAGCTGTCGCAGCAGCTGCGCGCCGCCGAGGTGGAACTGGTGGCCGAATTCGCGCATCTGCGCAGCACCGTGGCAGAAGTGCTGGCGCTGCGCGCCGGCGACGTGCTGCCGATCGAGCTGCCCGAGAACGTGATCGGCAAGGTCGACGGCGTGCCGGTCATGCAGTGCAGCTACGGCACGATGAACGGCCAGTACGCGCTGCGTGTGCAGCGCATGTTCAATCATCAAGACAGCGATTCCAACAAGGAAACCGACCATGACTGACGGCAAAGAGGACAAGCCGGCCGATCCGATGGACGACTGGGCGAGCGCCCTGGCCGAGCAAACCAGCGCGACCGCTGCGCCTGAGCCCGCCGCCACGGTGGCGACGGCCACGCCCGCGGCCGCGACGGTCTTCCAGCCGCTGGAGCGCGAAGCGTCGAGCGGCTTCCACAACGATATCGAGATGATTCTCGATATCCCGGTGCAACTGACGGTCGAACTGGGCCGCACCAAGGTACCGATCAAGAGCCTGCTGCAACTGGCGCAAGGTTCGGTGGTCGAGCTCGACGGCCTGGCCGGCGAGCCGATGGACGTGCTGGTCAACGGCTATCTGATCGCGCAGGGCGAGGTGGTGGTGGTCAACGACAAGTTCGGCATCCGCCTGACGGACATCATCACGCCGTCCGAACGCATCCGGAAGCTGAACAAATGAAACCCGCTCGGGGCCGCGCATTGCGGCCCGCGCCGGGCACGCGCTCGTACGCGGCCCGCTCGATCTGCGGTGCGGCGGCCGGCCTGCCGGTCCTCGCGCACGCGGCCGATGCCGTGACCGGCGCGACCGGTGCCGGCGCGCTGGCGCAGGCCGGCCTCGGCCTGTTCGCGATCATCGCGCTGATCCTCGGCCTTGCCTGGCTGGCGCGCCGCGCCGGCCTGGTGCGGCATGTCCAGGGCGGCGTGATGAAGGTCGTCGGCAGCACCAGCCTGGGCGCACGCCAGCGCCTGCTGCTGGTCGAGGTCGGCGATACCTGGCTGGTGCTCGGTGTCAGCGCCGGCGAAATCCGCACGCTGCATACGCTGCCGGCCGGCTCCGCCACGCCCGGCGAGGCGATCGCCGCGATGACCGGCACGGCTGGCATGAGCGGCAAGGGCTCGACGCCCATGTCGCCCCAGGCCCCGTTCGGCGACAAGGCCACCTTCGCGCAGAAGCTGCTGCGCTCGATGCAACAGAACCTGCAACAGACCCTGAAGTCATGAACACCATGTACGCCGCCAGCCGGCGTCGGTCCGGAGCGCCGCTGACGCTGGCGCTCGGCCTGCTGCTGGCCGCCGCTCTCGCGCTCGGCACCGATCCCGCGGCCGCGCAGGCCCTGCCGGGCATCGTCAGCCGCCCCGGCCCCGGTGGCAGCCAGACCTGGTCGCTGTCGGTCCAGACGCTGGTCCTGCTGACCTCGCTGTCGTTCCTGCCGGCCGCGCTGCTGATGATGACGGGCTTCACCCGCGTGGTGATCGTGCTGGGCCTGCTGCGTACCGCGCTCGGCACGGCCACGTCGCCGCCGAACCAGGTACTGATCGGCCTGTCGCTTTTCCTGACCTTCTTCGTGATGTCGCCGGTGCTGGACCGCGTCTACACCGAGGCCTACAAGCCGCTGTCGGAGAACCGCATCAGCCTCGAGCAGGCCGCCGAGCGCGCCGCCGCGCCGATGAAGGCCTTCATGCTGAAGCAGACCCGCGAGAAGGACCTGGCGCTGTTCGCGCAGATGGCCAAGACGCCGGAGATGCAGGGCCCCGAGGACGTGCCGCTGCGCGTGCTGGTGCCGGCCTTCGTCACCAGCGAGCTGAAGACCGCGTTCCAGATCGGCTTCACGATCTTCATTCCCTTCCTGATCATCGACCTGGTCGTTGCCAGCGTGCTGATGGCGATGGGCATGATGATGGTGCCGCCCGCGACGATCTCGCTGCCGTTCAAGCTGATGCTGTTCGTGCTGGTCGATGGCTGGCAGCTGCTGCTGGGCTCGCTGGCGCAGAGCTTCCTGACCTGACGTGCCGCCCCCTGATGTCCCACGCCGACGCCGCAAGCGCACCGGAGGCCAAATGACGCCGGAAACCGTAATGACCATCGCCACCCAGGCGATGAAGATGACGCTGCTGCTGGCCGGCCCGCTGCTGCTGGTCGCGCTGATCGCGGGCCTCGCGATCAGCCTGTTCCAGGCCGCCACGCAGATCAACGAAATGACGCTGTCGTTCATTCCCAAGCTGCTGGCGCTGTTCATCACGCTGGTGCTGGTGGGTCCGTGGATGATCAACACCTTCGTCGACTACATGCGGGAAGTGTTCGAGGGTATTCCGGGGCTGGTGCGCTGAGTCCGCCGCGCCCGGCGCAGATTGCGACGCGGATAGCGACGCAGAGACCGACCCAGGCAGCGACGCAACCAACGACAACCAAGCCAGGAGGCGAGACGCGATGGTATCGGTGACCACGGCCCAGCTCTACGAATGGATCGCGGCCTTCCTGTGGCCGCTGTTCCGGCTGCTCGCGCTGATCGCCACCGCGCCGCTGTTCGGCGAGGGCACCATTCCGCGGCAGGCCAAGATCGGCCTGGCCGCGCTGATCGCGATCGCGATCTCGCCGACCATCGAGAACCTGCCGGTGGTGCCGGTCTATTCCTTCGACGGCTTTCTGCTGATCCTGAACGAGATCGGCGTCGGTATCGCGCTCGGCTTCACGATGCGGCTGGTGTTCGCCGCGGTCGAATACGCCGGCGAAATCATCGGCCTGCAGATGGGCCTGTCGTTCGCCTCGTTCTTCGATCCGAGCGCCGGCGGCCAGACCATGGTGCTGGGGCGCTTCCTCGGCATCGTCGCGATGCTGCTGTTCCTGGCGCTGGACGGCCACCTGCTGATGCTGGCTACGCTGGTCGACAGCTTCTCGGCGCTGCCGATCGGCGGCACGCCGTTGTCGGCCGCTGGCTGGGCGGCCGTTGCACGTGCGGGCGGCACGGTGTTCTCGTCGGGCCTGCTGCTGGCGCTGCCGCTGGTGGCCGCGCTGCTGACGCTGAACCTGCTGCTGGGCATCCTGAACCGCGCTTCGCCGCAGCTGTCGATCTTCGCGGTCGGCTTCCCGGTGACGCTGGCCGGCGGCCTGCTGCTGCTGATGCTGGTGATGCCGCAGATGAACGTCTACATGTCGCATCTGATCGAGACCGGGCTGTCGTCGCTCGAGAGCGTGCTCGGCCAGCTGGCGCGCTGAGCGCGAACGCCGGCACGGCGGCGGTTACGGGCGCGCACGGCGGCGCCATGTCTGCAATGTCTGTGCGAAAACGCAGCACGTGCGCATGATTCCAGCGCGCGCGATATACCACAACGCGGCGATTTGCGAGCGCGCGGCGCTGCGCCGATAATGTCGCCGCCCGGCGCCGGCCAGCATCGGGCCGGGCCATCGGTCCGCTCGCCGCGGCGTACTTCGTGCGCGATCGCACAGGGCCGGCCAGCCGCCATCCTCGCCTTCCCCCGCCGTACCGTCGATGCATTCAGATCAAGGTCTTCCCCATCCGCAACGCCAGTGGGCGATCCTCACCGTCTTTTGCGGCCTGATCATGGCCGTGCTCGACGGCTCGATCGCCAATATCGCGCTGCCGTCGATCTCCCGCCAGCTCGGCACCGATCCCGGGCACACGATCTGGGTCGTCAACGCCTATCAGCTGACGGTCACCGTCTGCCTGCTGCCGCTGTCCTCGCTCGGCGACATCCTCGGCTACAAGCGCGTCTATCGCATTGGCCTGGCGACCTTCCTGGTCGGCTCGCTGCTGTGCGCGCTGTCGGTCAATCTGCCGATGCTGGTGGCGGCGCGCGTGCTGCAGGGGATCGGCGGCGCCGGCATCATGAGCGTCAACACGGCGCTGGTGCGCTACATCTATCCGCCCACCAAGCTCGGCCGCGGCATCGGCCTGAATGCGCTGGTGGTCGGCATCACGACCGGCATCGGCCCGTCGGTCGGCGCGCTGATCCTGTCGTTCGCCAGCTGGCAATGGCTGTTCGCCATCAACGTGCCGGTGGCGGTGATCGCGCTGAGCCTGAGCCGCTGGGCGCTGCCTGTCACGCCGCCGCAGCCGCGCGCGTTCGACTATCCGAGCGCGCTGCTGTCGGCGGTGGTGATCGGCCTGTTCGTGCTCGGCGTCGATGGCCTGGGCCATGACGGGCTGCGCCGGGCGGCAGTCGGCGGGCTGATCGCGGCGCTGCTGCTCGGCTGGTGGCTCGCACGGATGGAACGCGGCAAGGCGGCGCCGCTGGTGCCGGTGGACCTGTTCGCGAATCGCGCCTTCACGCTGGCGGTGGGCACGTCGTTCTGCTCGTTCATGACGCAGATGCTGGCCTTCGTCGCGCTGCCGTTCTATCTCGAATACCAGCTGGGGCGGTCGCTGCAGGAGACCGGGCTGTTGATCACGCCGTGGCCGCTGATGGTGGCCGTGATGGCGCCGCTGTCGGGCCGGCTTTCCGATCGTTTCCCTGCCAGCGTGCTGGCCGGGCTCGGGCTCGCGCTGTTGTGCACGGGGCTGGTCCTGCTGGCGATGCTCGATCGCGGCAGCAGCAGCCTCGACGTGCTGTGGCGCATGGCGATGTGCGGGCTCGGCTTCGGCCTGTTCCAGTCGCCCAACAACCGCGCGATGATCGGCGCGACGCCGCCGCATCGCAGCGGCGGCGCCAGCGGCGCGCAGGCCACCACGCGGCTGCTGGGGCAGACCACGGGTACTGCGGTGGTGGCCTTGCTGTTTGCGCTGATCGGGACGTCCGCCTCGCGCACGGCGTTGGGCGTGGCGGCCTGCGTGGCGGCGGTGGGCGCGGCGGTCAGCCTGGCGCGCCTGCGGGGCGTGCCGGACCAGCTGGCGGAACGGGGCACGACGGCGCTGGAGGAATAGCGGGGTAGTTGCTGCCCTCTCCCCCGCCCCTGCCGCCCATTACTGCGGCGTCGTCCCGGAATCCTTCACCACCTTCGCCCACTTCGCGATCTCGGCCTTCTGGAACAAGGCCAGCGCGTCCGGCGTGCCGAGCACCGGATCGAGGCCGAGGGTCTTCAGCTTGGCCTGCACGTCCGGCAGCGTGAAGATCCGGTTCAGCTCGGTATTGAGCTTGGCCACCACGTCCTTCGGCGTGGTCGCCGGCGCGAAGATCGCGAACCACGAGTCGGCCTGGAAGCCGCTCAACCCCTGCTCGGCGAGCGTCGGGATATCCGGGGCCGAGGCCGAGCGCTTCAGGCTGGTCACGCCCAGCGCGCGCAGCTTGCCTTCCTTGATCACGGGCAGCGCCGACGGCAGGTTGTCGAACATCATCGTGATATGGCCGCCCAGCAGGTCGGGGATCGCCATCGCGCGGCCCTTGTAGGGCACGTGCGTGATCTTGACCCCGGCCACCGTATTGAACAGCTCGCCGGCCACGTGGGGCGAGGTGCCGATGCCCGGCGTGCCGAAGGTCAGCGCGCCGGGCTTGGACTTGGCCAGCGCGATCAGCTCGGCGGTGGTCTTGGCCGGCACGCCCGGATGGACCACCAGCACATTGGGCGTCGTCGCCAGCAGGATCACCGGCGTGAAGTCCTTGACCATGTCGTACGGCAGCTTGCTGTAGACCGCGCCATTGATCGAATGGGTACCGACCGTGCCGAGCGCCAGCGTGTAGCCGTCGCCGGGCGCGCGCGCCACCGCTTCCGCGCCGATATTGCCGCCCGCGCCGGGCTTGTTGTCGACCACCACCGGCTGGCCCCACGACGGCGAGATCTTCTCCGACACGATGCGCGCCAGCGTGTCGGGCGCGCCGCCGGTCGGGAAGCCGACCACGATACGGATCGGCCGGCCCGGATAGGTTTCGGCCTGCACCGCCGGCGCGGCGAACGCGGTGGCGAGCACCGTGGCAAGCGCGGACAGCGCGCCGGTGAATGGGGAAATCCGCATGATCTTTGTCTCCTTTGTGTTGGACGCTTGTTCGGTCTCTGTCGTCTGGATCGGGGCCAATCGGGGCCAATTGGGGCCAATCGGACCATCGGTCTCGATCGGTCCCTGTGGCCGCTATCGGTCAATCCATCTGGAACATCGGCGCGCGGGCGAGGTCATTGCTTGCCGATTCCACCGAACTCGCTCATCACCTTCTCCTGCAGCCGCCGCATGCCCTTGAGCCAGCGGTCGTAGTCCTGCCCCTTGCGGCGGTAGTACTCGAGCACCTCGGGGTGCGGCAGGATCAGGAAGCGTTCGTCGCGGATGCCTTCCAGCGTTACCGCGGCCACGTGCTCGGCCGTCACCGAGCCCTCCTGCAGGAAGCCCTTGCGCTCGCCGTTCTCGCCGAACAGCATCTTGGTCTGCACGCCCTGCGGGCAGATGCAGCTGACCTTGATGCCGCGATCGCCGTAGGTGATTTCCAGCCATTCGGCAAACCCGATCGCCGCGTGCTTGGTCACCGCGTACGGCGCCGAGCCGATCTGCGACAGCAGCCCCGCCGCCGACACCGTGTTGACGAAATAGCCCTCGCCACGCTCGAGCATCTGCGGCAGCACCGCATTGGCGGCGTGGATGTGGGCCATCACGTTGATCTCCCAGATGCGCTGCCATTCGTCGGCGGTGGCATCGAGACCCTTGCGCAGGATGATGCCGGCGTTCGAGCAGAACACGTCGACCTGGCCGAAGCGGCGCGTAGCCTCGTCGGCCAGCGCCTGCACCGCGGCCGCATCGGCGACATCGGTGCGGCAGCCGAAGGTCTGGCACGACGGCGCCAGTTCGGCCGCTTCCGCGGCGACCTGCTGCGCGCCGCGCTCGTCCAGGTCGGCGACCGCGATGCCGCGCGCGCCCGCCTTGGCGAACGCCAGTGCCAGCGCCCGCCCGATGCCGGTGGCGCCGCCCGTGACGACGACGGTCTTGTTGCTGATCTCCATGCCTGTCTCCTTGTGCTGATGATTGTGGTGGTCGAGATGTCGTGGGTATTGGTGATGGTCCCGATGGCCAGGCGCGCTCAGCCGTGGACGCGCCACAGCCTTCCCTGCAGCGCCTCGGCCAGCTGGCGCACGCGCGGGCCGAGATTCGCCTCGAGGATTTCCGGCGTCAGCCGCGAGGCCGCGCCGCCGATATTGATCGACAGCACTTCGGTGCCGCCTTCGAGCACGACGGGCGCGGCGGCGCCGCTGACGGTGCGGTCCCATTCGGCATGCGCGACACAGAAGCCGCGCCGCCCGTAGTCGCGCATCGCCCGGTCGAGCTTGCTGCGTATCGTCGGCCAGCGCGTCTGATAGTGGCGCTCCAGATCGGCGAGCACGCTCGCGCGCCGCGGCGCAGGCAACCCCGCGAGCCAGGCGCGGCCGATCGCCGAGGTCGCGATCGGCAGGCGCGAGCCCGGCGTCAGCCGCATCACCAGCGCGCCGCGCGGTTGGCACACTTCCAGATAGACCATCTCGTGGCGATCGGGCGTGGCAAGGGCAACGGTGCAGCCGGTGGCGAAGGCGAGCGACTGCATCAGCGGCTGCGCGACCTCGCGAATGCCGGAGGTCGCGAGATAGCGATGGCCGAGCACCATCGCGCCCTGGCCCAGGCGGTATTTCTCCAGCGACTCGACATAAACCAGGTAGCCGAGCCGCGTCAGCGTATAGGTCAGCCGCGACACCGTCGGCCGCGGAATGCCGGTACGGCGCGACAGCTCCGCATTGCCCAGGTAGTCGTCGTGCGGACCGAAGGCGCGCAGCAGATCCAGCCCGCGCGCGAGCGCCGTGACGAAGCTGCGATCCTCCGCCTCCGCGGGATTTCCGGGACCCGTCTCGTCGGCATCGCGCAATGCGCCCGCCGGCACCGTCGAGGGCGGCTCGGCGACAACGGGAATCACGGTGGCGGTGCGCTTCATGATCGACGGTCCAGGCGTAAATCCAGGTGGAAAGTCAGACGGAAAGTCGGGCGGAAATTCAGGCAACAAGCGCTGCGGCAGCGGCGCAAAAAGCAGGGAAAACCCGCGCGGAATTTCACCCCGCCGCGACCGCGAAAACCTCTGCGCAGCCGGGCGGGAAAGCCCTATTTCGCTGTGCGAAAGACTATTCCGTATTCCTTGACTGTGCCTCAAGCCCTATGCAACAGTCAACGAAAACGAACGATCGTGCGGAGACGCTGCGGCACCCATCGCGGCGGTCAGTCACGACACGAATAACCGGTATGAAAGCTGGGCATTTTGCGGCCCGGCAAGACCGTTTCAGGAGACCGCCATGCAGCCCTTTCCGATGCGCGCCAAGCCGCGCAGTTGACCCCCACATCGGTTGACCGGCAGTCCGCGTCCGTGCGCGGCGCTGTCCTGCCACGCGCATCGGTTCGCCGAAGCGCGCCCCCGTTTGCGATTTCGATCTGCATGAGGTGAGTCGGTGTCAATGTTCTTCCAACAGTTTCTGAACGGGCTGACGCTCGGCGGGGTCTACAGCCTCGTCGCGCTCGGCCTGACGCTGGTCTACGGCATCCTGCACGTACCCAACTTCGCCCACGGCGCCTTCTACATGGCCGGTGCCTACGTCTCGTATTACATGATGACGTCGCTGGGCGTGAACTACTGGCTGGCGATGGTGGCCGCGGCGCTGGCCGTGGCGCTGCTGTCGATGCTGGCCGAGCGGCTGGTCTTCCATCCGCTGCGCAACGCGCCCGAGCTGCACGACATGATCGCGGCGATCGGCATCCTGCTGTTCCTCGAAGCGGGCGCGCAGGCGCTGTGGGGCGCCGACTTCCACCGCATGCCGACGCCGTACGGCCAGCTGGTCGAAGTGTTCGGCCTGACCGCGCCGCTGCAGCGGCTGCTGATCATCGCCGCCGCCTTCACGCTGATGGTGGTGCTGCATCTGTTCCTGACCCGCACCGTGACCGGCTCGACCATCGTCGCGATGGCGCAGAACCGCGAAGGCGCGGCGCTGGTCGGCATCGACGCGACGCGCGTCACGTTGCTGGTGTTCGCGATCTCCGGCGCGCTGGCCGCGATCGCCGCGACGCTGTATGCGCCGATCAACCTGGTCTATCCGGCGATGGGGCACCTGGTCATCACCAAGGCCTTCGTGATCATCATCCTCGGCGGCATGGGCAGCATCCCCGGCGCGATCCTGGGCGGCCTGATCATCGGCATGGCGGAGAGCTTCGGCGGCTTCTACGTGTCGACCGACTACAAGGACATCATCGCCTTCGTGCTGCTGGTGATCATCCTGTCGATCCGGCCGCAGGGCCTGTTCGCCGGCAAGGCCGCCTGAAGGCCGCCGCCGCATCGAAGCGCACAAGGTAGGAGAACTCTCGACATGAACGCATTGCAAGGCAAGACCGGCTGGGCGTTGCTGCTGGCACTGGCCATCGCGTTTCCGCTGCTGACGACCAACAGCTATTACCTGACGGTGATGACGCTGGCCTTCATCTACGCGATTGCCACACTGGGCCTGAACCTGATCACCGGCTACACCGGCCAGCTCAATCTCGCGCACGGCGGCTTCATGGCCATCGGCGCCTATACGCTGGGCATCCTGACCGTCGATCACCAGATGCCGTTCTGGGCCGCCTTCGTGCTGTCCGGCGTGGTCTGCATGATCGTCGGCTATGTGGTCGGCGTGGTATCGCTGCGGCTCAAGGGTCATTACTTCTCGATCTTCACGCTGTGCATCGGCTACATCATCTATCTGCTGATCGAGAAGTGGGAAAGCCTGACGCACGGCACGGTCGGCCTGATCGGCATTCCGGTGCCGGCCGCGATCGGGCCCGTGACCTTCGACAGCGTGCAGGCGCAGTACTACCTGGTGCTGTTCTTCCTGGTGATCGGCGCCTTCCTGATGCACCGGATCGTCAGCTCGCTGCTGGGCCGCAGCTTCATGGCGGTGCGCAACAGCGACGCGCTGGCCGAGGCGCTGGGCATCGACCTGATGCGCACCAAGGTGCTGTCGTTCGTGCTGTCGGTCGCCTATGCGGGCTTCGCCGGCGCGCTGTATGCGGGCCACGTGCGCTTCCTCGGCCCGGACATCGCGCGCACCGACCTGACCTTCGACATGGTGATGGCGATGCTGGTCGGCGGCATCGGCACGCTGCTCGGGCCGCTGCTGGGCGCGCTGCTGGTGCCCTGGGTCACGCAGACGCTGCAGTTCCTGCAGGACTACCGCATGCTGGTGTTCGGCCCGGTGCTGATCCTGCTGATCATCTTCCTGCCCGACGGCATCGTCGGGACGTACCTGAAGCGCCAGGCACGCCGTGCCGCCGCCGCGCGCCGCGGCCAGCGCCAGCCGGCGCGCCGCGCCGCCGGTGACCATGCCGACGTCGATGCGGCCGACGCCAAGACCGCCGCCCCCGCCCCCCGCTTCCGCCGGAGCCGACCATGCTTGAGATCCGCAACCTGACCAAGAAATTCGGTGGGCTGACCGCGGTCAACGATGTCTCCGTGACCTTCGAGGCCGGCCATATCAACGCCATCATCGGCCCCAACGGCGCCGGCAAGACCACCTTCTTCAACCTGGTGGCCGGCACCCATGCGCCGAGCTCCGGCGAGGTGCTGTTCAAGGGCACCAACGTGGCCGGCATGCGGGCCGACCGCATCGCCCGCCTGGGCATCGCCCGCACCTTCCAGGCCACCGCGCTGTTCGATCGCGCCACCGTGCTCGACAACCTGATCGTCGGCCACCGGCTGCGCACGCATGCAGGGCTGCGCGACGTGCTGTTCAACACCAGGCGGCTGCGCGAGGAAGAGCGGCTGTGCCGCGACAAGGCCGAGGAGGCGCTGGACTTCGTCGGGCTGTCGCACCTCGCGCATGAAGTGGCGTCCGACATCACGCAGGAGGAGCGCAAGCGCGTCGCCTTCGCGCTGGCGCTGGCCACCGGGCCCGAGCTGCTGCTGCTCGACGAGCCGGCCGGCGGCGTCAACCCCGAGGAGACCGTGGGCCTGGCCGAGCTGATCCGCAAGATGGTCCGGCACGGCAAGACGGTCTGCCTGATCGAACACAAGATGGACATGATCATGCGGCTCGCCGACAAGATCATGGTGCTGAACTACGGCGAGAAGATCGCCGAGGGGACGCCGGCGGAAATCCAGCGCAATCCGCAGGTCATCGAAGCCTATCTGGGAGCCGACCATGTTGCAGCTTGAACGCGTATCGCTTTCCTATGGCAGCTTCCGCGCGCTCGACAACATCACGCTGCACGCCAAGGCGGGCGAACTGGTGGTGCTGCTCGGCGCGAACGGCGCCGGCAAGAGCTCGATCTTCCTGGCGATGAGCGGCATCCACCGGACCAGCGGCGGCAGCATGCGCTTCGACGGCCGCGAGCTGTCCGGCATGAAGCCGTCGCAGATCGTGCAGGCCGGGCTGGTGCACTGCCCCGAGGGCCGCAAGCTGTTCCCGGCGATGAGCGTGCAGAAGAACCTGACGCTGGGCGCCTACGTGCATCGCCGCGACAGCGCGGGCATCAAGCGCTCGCTGGAAGAGGTCTACGAGCTCTTTCCGATCCTGCAGCAGAAGAAGGACGATCCGGCCGGCTCGCTGTCGGGTGGCCAGCAGCAGATGGTGGCGCTCGGCCGCGCGCTGATGGGCCGGCCGCGCGCGCTGCTGCTCGACGAGCCGTCGCTGGGGCTCGCGCCGCTGGTGGTCAAGCAGATGTTCGAGGTGATCCAGCGCATCAACCGCGCCGGCACCACCGTGCTGCTGGCCGAACAGAACGCCTATGCGGCGCTGGGCATCGCCCATCGCGGCTACGTGATCGAAGGCGGACGCATCGTGATGGAGGGCGATCGCGATTCGCTGCTCAATGACGAGGGTGTGCGCCGGGCCTATATCGGCGGTTGATATACCCCGGAACGGCCCGCCCGCACCAATCGAAACAACACCGCATTCAACCAAGACCATCCGGGCCACGACCCGATGGCACTTTCATCGTTTAAGGAGACGGAAGATGCAGAACGCCACCAAACCCCGCCGCAAGCTGTTGCCGCTGGCCGCCACCGCGCTGGCCGCATTGCTGGCTTCCGGCGCGGCCTTCGCGCAGGAAGTGGTCAAGCTCGGCTATACCGGCCCGCTGTCCGGCGGTGCCGCGCTGTACGGCAAGAACGTGCTGTCGGGCATCCAGATGGCGGTCGACGAACTGAACGCCAGCGGCGTCGAGGTCGGCGGCAAGAAGGTCAAGTTCGAAGTGGTCGCGCTCGACGACAAGTACGCGCCGGCCGAATCGGCGATCAACGCGCGCCGCCTGGTGCAGCAGCACAAGACGCCGGCCGTGTTCGTGCCGCATTCGGGCGGCATCTTCGCGCTGCAGGCCTTCAACGAGCAAGAGAAGTTCATGGTGATGGCGTACTCGAGCGTGCCGCGCATCACCGACGCCGGCAACAAGCTGACCATTCGGATCCCGCCGGCGTACACCGGGTATATCGAGCCCTTCGTCAAGGCGCAGATGAAGCGCTTCGGCAAGAACGTCGCGCTGGTGCCAGCCGACCACGACTACGCCAAGGCGTGGGTGCAGGCCTTCGTGCCGGCCTGGGAGAAAGCGGGCGGCAAGGTCGTCGGCAACAACCCGATGTCCTATACCAAGGCGACCGACTTCTACAGCGGCGTGTCGCGCGTGATCGCCGACAAGCCGGACGTGCTGTTCGTCGGCGGCCCGTCGGAGCCGACCGCGCTGGTCGTCAAGCAGGCGCGCGAACTGGGCTTCAAGGGCGGCTTCATCGTGATGGACCAGGCCAAGCTCGACGAGATGGCGCGCGTGACCAACGGCCTGGGCATGCTGGAAGGCTCGATCGGCGTGTTGCCGCTCAACAGCGACAGCCGCCCGGCGGCGCAGGCCTTCAACGCCAAGTACAAGAAGCTGCATGAGGGCAAGGACGCCACCACCGAGATGTCGCTGAACTACACGATGGTGCATGCGCTGGCCCACGCGATGAAGCTGGCCGGTACCACCAGCGACGCCACGGCGATCCGCGCCAAGATGCCCGACGCGATGAAGACGCTGCCGAAGGAACTCAACCCGAACGAGGTCGACGGCATCGACGCCAAGGGCGGTTCGATGGCCGATACCGTGGTCGGCTGGGTGCAGGGCGGCAAGATCAGCCAGGTGCGGCTGTCGGAGCTGGCAAAGTAAGGAAGCGATCCCCGCAGGCGGAAAAAGGAAAGGGCCCGCAACGGGCCCCTTCCCTGCGATCCCCGCTGCGGCGGGGATCGTCGTTTTGACGGTTCGGAATCGGGATTGCCGGGCTCGTTCGGTCCTCGGGCGTTTCAGTCCTTGGGCCGTTCAGTCCTTGGCCAGCCGCTGCTGCTCGTACAGGCGGTCCGTCAGCTGGTCGGCTGGCATCGGCTTGCCATACAGATAGCCCT
This sequence comes from Cupriavidus sp. H18C1, assembly GCF_049311595.1. Lineage (NCBI taxonomy): Bacteria > Pseudomonadati > Pseudomonadota > Betaproteobacteria > Burkholderiales > Burkholderiaceae > Cupriavidus > Cupriavidus sp. H18C1. The sequence continues at coordinate 809,976 of NZ_CP186009.1, read as the reverse complement.
GGACCTCGTGGCAGCCGTTCGCCAGCAGGAAATCGCGCTGGTCCACCGTCTCGACGCCTTCGGCGATCACGCCGATGCGCAGGCTCGCGCCGACGTTGATCACGGAGCGGACAATGGCCGCATCGACCGGGTCCTGCGTCACGTTGCGGATGAAGGATTGGTCGATCTTGATGCGGTCGACCGGGAAGGTCTTCAGGAAGCTCAGCGACGCATAGCCGGTGCCAAAGTCGTCGCAGGTCAGCGTCACGCCATCGCGGCGCAGCGTCTGCAGCTGGCCGGACACCTCGTCGCCCTGCTGCAGCGCGATGGTCTCGGTAATTTCCAGCTCCAGCCGGTTCGGCTCCAGCGCCAGTTCGCGCAGCACGTGCCGGACTTCGGTCAGCAGGCGGCTTTCCGCCAGTTGCGCGGCGAACAGGTTGATCGCCACGCGCGGCGCCTGCTCGAACTGCAGCGACCAGGCCCGCGCCTGCGCGCAGGCGGTCTGCAGCAGCCACATGCCCACGTCGACGGCGACGCTGCTGGCGGCCAGCGCATCGATAAACGCGGCCGGGGCCAGCAGGCCCTGGGTCGGATGCCGCCAGCGCATCAGCGCCTCGGCCCCGACGATGCGGCCGTCGCGCAAGTCGACCTGCGGCTGGTACAGCAGCTCGAATTGCCGCTGCGCATAGGCTTCGCGCAGCGCCTGCACCAGCGACAGCCGGCTGGTCACGTCGGCGCGCATCTGCGCCTTGAAGAAACGGATGGTGCGGCCGCCGTCGCGCTTGGCCCGTGCCAGCGCCAGGCTGGCCGAGGCTAGCGCGTCCGAGGCGTTGTCCCCCGCCGGCCGGCATCACGCAGGCGCCAAGGCTCGCCAGTACATAGTGGCGGTGGCCGTTGCAGTCGTACGGCTCGGACAGCAGCGACAGGATCGCCGCGCTGACGTGGCGCACCAGGGTGGGATCGTAGATCGAGGGCAGCAGCACCGCGAACTCGTCGCCGCCGGTGCGGCCGATCACGGCATCGCGCGGCGAGGCGTCGCGCAGCCGGCGGGCCATCTGCTGGAGGATGCGGTCGCCCTCGCCATGACCGTGCATGTCATTGAAGGCGCGGAAGTCGTCGATGCCGAGCAGGATCAATGCGCAGCGCGGCACGGCCTCGTTCTGCAGGCGTGCTTCGAGCTTGCTCAAGAAGAATGGGCGGCTTGCTACCCCGGTCAACGGATCGGTGTCCGCCGCCGGAACCGCGCCAGCCGCCATCGCCTCCGACCTGGCCACTATCCCCGCCCCGTTTGTGATTGTCGACATCGTGCTCGGTCAGCTATCCCGGCAAGTGTGACGAAAAATTGGAAAAAATCAAGCGGGGTGAAGGATGAGGGGCTTCGCCAGTGAAAACAATGGCAAACGGCGATAGACAAACCGGCTTTTGCTACCACGTCGATTCCGCTGTGCGGAACAGACCCGCCAGCCCTTGCTGGGCCTGGGCTCCCCGGAGTGATTCAATCGGCTGTCGGATTCCTCCGACAGCTATATCGGAGCGCGCAGCGTTTCGGCCCAACGGGGCCACCACTATCGTTCCATCACGGCACGCGGCCGGACCCCGACCACACCAGACTGGATGCCATGCGTTGGCCATGCATGCCAACGCATTCGCCAGACCTTGGCCAACCCTTGGCCATCCCGTGGCGCTACGCGGTCGGCCCCGTAACTTGTTCGCTTTTCATTTCACCTGCAAGGGGAAATCCATGAAGCTGTTCTCGAAATCCGGGATTGCACTGGGACTGATGGTGGCGGCCAGCGCCATGCTGGCGGCATGCGGCGGCGGCGATGATGGCATCGACGACCGTCTCGGCCTGAACGAACCGCAGACGCGCGTGATCCACGCCGTGCCTCCGATCCCGACCGCACTCAATCTCGACGTCTACCAGAACGGCGCCAAGACGTCCCTGCAGAACATTCCGTACAAGTTCGTCGCCCGCTATTCGGACGTCGACGATGGCAACCACCTGTTCACCTTCAACGCCGCGGGCACGCAGACCGAAGTGGGCCGCGCCCAGGTCGATGCGGCCACCGGCCACAAGTACACCATCGTGGCGCTGCCGGGCGACGACCGCGCCGACACGCTGGTGATCGACGATCCGTACGAGAAGGGCCTGCTGTCGACCAAGGCGCGGGTGCGCGCGGTCAACGCCGCGTTCAATGCGCAGAACGTCGATATCTATGTGACCGCCCCGTCGGTGGACATCAATACGGTCAACCCGACCTTCGCCAACGTGGGCTACAAGTCGGCAGTGCCGGCCTCGGGCCGGGACTCGAACGAGTTCGACGGCGGCAACAACTACCAGATCCGGGTCACCACGGCGGGCACCAAGCAGGTGATCTTCAGCTCGGGCGCGATCACCATCGACAACAACGCCGACTGGCTGATCATGCCGATCCCGGTCGATGGCATCGCGTCGGCCGTGCCGAACAACATCAAGGTGCTGGTGGCCAAGGCCAACGACGACTCGCAGACCGCGATCGAGCTGGTCAGCCAGTAAAGCGGTTCGGCAACAAAGTCCGATCGCTCGAACGACAATCGGCGGCGGCCTCAACGGTCGCCGCCGATTTCGTTTTGCAGCACATCGAGATGGGACAGGTAGGCATCCAGCTCTTCGCGCCCACTGTCGGTGATCGAGTAGACCCGGCCATTGCCTTCGACCAGTTCCGCGGTGATCGCCCGTGCGATCAGCAGACTGCGCAGGATGGGCCGCAGCGAGCGGATGTTCTTCTCGATGCCATGTTCGCGCAGCCGCTCGACGAGGGCGAGCACCGTGGCCGGGCTGGACTGCACGAACTTCAGGATATAGAGCCGGGAAACGAGACTATCGATGGTTGGTCTTTTCATGCAACGATAGACATGCGCAAAACGACCGGGCCGGCCGGCGCGCCCGGAATGGCTCCGAGGCGCCGGCCGGCCCGGTTTTTCTCTACTCCTCCTGGAAGGCGATTTCGCGCTTGGCCTTGATCGAGGGCAGCGCCACCACCGCCACCAGCGCCGCGGCGGCAATCAGCAGGCCCATCGACAGCGGACGCGTGACGAACACCGAGAACTCGCCACGCGAGAGCAGCAGCGTGCGGCGGAAGTTCTCTTCCATCATCGGTCCGAGCACGAAGCCGAGCAGCAGCGGTGCCGGTTCGCACTTGAGCTTCAGGAACAGATAGCCCACCACGCCGAAGCCCGCGGCCATGAAGACGTCGAAGGTCTGGTTGTTGACCGAGTAGACGCCGATGCCGCAGAACACCAGGATCGCCGGGTACAGGAAGCGATACGGCACGGTCAGCAGCTTGACCCAGATGCCGATCAGCGGCAGGTTCAGGATGATCAGCATCAGGTTGCCGATCCACATCGAGGCGATCAGGCCCCAGAACAGCTGCGGGTTGCTGGTCATGACCTGCGGACCCGGCTGGATGTTGTGGATCGTCATCGCACCGACCATCAGCGCCATCACCGCGTTGGGCGGAATGCCCAGCGTCAGCAGCGGGATGAACGAGGTCTGCGCCGCCGCGTTGTTCGCCGATTCGGGACCGGCCACGCCTTCGATCGCGCCCTTGCCGAACTCGTGCGAGTACTTCGACGACTTCTTCTCCAGCGTGTAGGCCGCGAACGAAGCCAGCGACGCGCCGCCGCCCGGCAGGATGCCCAGCGCCGAGCCCAGCGCGGTACCGCGCAGCACGGCCGGGATCATGCGCTTGAAGTCCGCCTTGGTCGGGAACAGGTTGGTCACGCGATCGGTGAAGGTCTCGCGGTTCTCCTTCTGCTCCAGGTTCGCGATGATCTCGGCGAAGCCGAACATGCCCATGGCGAGTGCGACGAAGTCGATGCCGTCGGTCAGTTCCGGGATATCGAACGAGAAGCGCGCCGCGCCCGAGTTGACGTCGGTACCGACCAGGCCCAGCAGCAGGCCCAGCACGATCATCGAGATCGCCTTGACCAGCGAGCCAGAGGCCAGCACCACGGCGCCGATCAGGCCCAGCACCATCAGCGAGAAGTACTCGGCGGGACCGAACTTGAAGGCCAGTTCCGACAGCGGACCCGCGAAGGCCGCCAGGATCAGCGTGGCCACGCAGCCGGCGAAGAACGAACCGATACCGGCGGTGGCCAGGGCCACGCCGGCGCGGCCGCGCCGCGCCATCTGGTAGCCGTCGATGGTGGTCACCACAGACGACGATTCGCCGGGCAGGTTGACCAGGATCGCGGTGGTCGAGCCGCCATACTGCGCACCGTAGTAGATGCCGGCCAGCATGATCAGCGCGGCCACCGGCGGCAGCGTGTAGGTGATCGGCAGCAGCATCGCGATGGTCGCGAGGGGGGCCAAGGCCCGGCAGCACGCCGATCAGCGTGCCGAGCAGGCAGCCGAGGAAGGCGTAGGCCAGGTTCTGGAACGACAGCGCGGTCGAAAACCCGAGCGTCAAATGTTCAAGCAATTCCATCTGCGCGCTCCTTAGCCCGTGATGAACGCCGGCCACACCGGCATCTGCAGGTTGATGCCGTAGACGAAGGCACCGAGGCTGATCAGCACCAGCACCACGCTGTTGAGCAGCGCGCCCTTCCAGCTGAATTCGTGACTGGCCATCGACGACACGACCACCAGCACGAACACCGACAGCACCATGCCGAGCGGCTTGAGCAACAGGCCGAACAGCACCACCGAACCCAGGATCCACAGCAGGATCTTGATGTCCCAGCGATCCATCCGGTCTTGCTCGCCCTTGCTCGACAGCGAGCCGAGCAACACCAGCGCGCCGAGCGCGGCCAGTACCAGGCCGAGCAGGAAGGGGAAATATCCGGGACCCATCTTCGCGGCCGTCCCCATCGAATAGCCGCGAGCGACAAAGGAAAAGCCAAGGCCGACCAGCACGAACATCAGGCCGGAGGCGAAGTCCTTTTGGCTGCGTATGCGCAACATGATTCTCCTCGTTAAATACAAAGCCGCACGGCACGGGCATCTGTGCCGAAAGCGGATGCAACGTTAGAGATGCGTGCTTTCAGCGCCCTTTCAGTTGTCTGGTTTCAGGGTTAACCACGGCAAGGAATCCGCGTTTGCATCATGACGTGATGCATTTTGAAAGGGACGTGAAAGCGAGATGTAGGCTCGTTGAAAGGAATCGCGATCGAAGGCGCGCAGCGCATTCGGGCCGGCCGCCGCATGGGTGGCCGCATAGGTGGCCGCACGCCGCGATGGCCGACGCGGTAAGCTAACGGGTTCGGAGCCCCGGGCGCCCGCGCGGCACACGCCCCGGTTCCCGACAGCGGACCCAGCACTCACGACTCAGGACACAGGAGAAGCCATGTACCAGGACCTCGCCCTTTATATCGATGGGGGAGTTCGTCAAAGGCGGCGGGCGCCGCGAACAGGACGTGATCAATCCCGCCACGCAGGAGGTGCTGGGCAAACTGCCGCACGCCAGCACCGCGGATCTGGACCGCGCCCTGGCCGCCGCGCAGCGCGCCTTCGACAGCTGGAAGAAGACCTCGCCGCTGGAGCGTGCGAAGATCCTGCGCCGCGTCGGCGAGCTGACCCGCGAGCGCGCCAAGGAGATCGGCCGCAATATCACGCTGGACCAAGGCAAGCCGCTGGCCGAGGCGGTCGCCGAGGTGATGATCTGCGCCGAGCACGCCGACTGGCATGCCGAGGAATGCCGCCGCATCTATGGCCGCGTGATTCCGCCGCGCAACCCGAACGTGCGGCAGATCGTCGTGCGCGAGCCGATCGGCGTCTGCGCGGCCTTCACGCCGTGGAACTTCCCCTTCAACCAGGCGATCCGCAAGATCGTGTCGGCGCTCGGCGCGGGCTGCACGCTGATCCTGAAGGGGCCGGAGGATTCGCCGAGCGCGGTGGTCGCGCTGGCCCAGCTGTTCCACGATGCCGGCCTGCCGCCGGGCGTGCTGAACATCGTCTGGGGCGTGCCGAGCGAGGTCTCGACCTATCTGATCGAATCGCCGATCGTGCGCAAGATCTCGTTCACCGGCTCGGTGCCGGTCGGCAAGCAGCTGGCCGCGCTGGCCGGCGCGCACATGAAGCGCGTGACGATGGAGCTGGGCGGCCATTCGCCGGTGCTGGTGTTCGACGATGCCGATATCGAGCCGGCCGCAGAGATGCTGGCCCGCTTCAAGATCCGCAACGCCGGCCAGGTCTGCGTGTCGCCGACCCGCTTCTACGTCCAGGAGAAAGCCTACGACCGCTTCCTGGCCCGCTTCACCGAGGTGATGGGCTCGATCAAGGTCGGCGACGGCCTGGAGGACGGCACGCAGATGGGCCCGCTCGCGCATGAGCGCCGCATCGCGTCGATGGAGCAGTTCCTCGACGACGCCAGCCATCGCGGCGGCAAGGTCGTCGCCGGCGGCGCGCGCATCGGCAGCAAGGGCTATTTCTTCGCGCCCACGGTGGTCACCGACCTGCCGGACGACGCGAAGCTGATGGTCGACGAACCCTTCGGCCCGGTGGCGCCGGTGACGCGCTTCAAGGACGCCGAGGAAGCGCTGCGGCGCGCCAACAGCCTGCCCTACGGCCTGGCCTCGTATGTCTTCACCAACTCGCTGAAGACCGCGACGCTGGTCTCGAACGGTCTCGAGGCCGGCATGGTCAACATCAACCATTTCGGCATGGCGCTGGCCGAAACGCCGTTCGGCGGCATCAAGGACTCCGGCATCGGCAGCGAAGGCGGCATGGAGACCTTCGACGGCTATCTGGTGACCAAATTCATCACGCAGGTGTGATGCGCCGGCCGACGTGATGGTTGATTGACGCTCTGCGGCAATCCGGGCCTTCCCACACGGGAAGGCCTTTTTTACATCGCCCTCGGACGTCGATGGGGCGTCCAGGCGCGTTTTATTTACAAGCCATCCCGGCAAAGATTGCACCGCGCGTGCCCGCACCATGCCGCGCGACCGCGCTTGCACCGCCCGGCGGGGGTACGGATTTTGCGGCCATTGCCCATTACGTCCCTGATCGATGGAGACCGAAATGAACGGCAATAGAAACACCGGCAATAGAGACACCGGCAACCGGGACACCAGCGGTACGCGCCAGATGTGGCCCCGGGAAACCGGCGAGGACCGCCGTGGACGCGGCACCGTGACCGGCGGCATGGAGTGGTTCCCCGAGGACCCACGCACCGGCGAGGTCGCGGAGACCTGGCGCCATCGCGGCTATGGCGGCTCGCGCGGCATGCGTGACGCCTACCACTATCGGCGCGGCGACACCGGGGCGATGGGCTCCGGCGGCGGCAGCGTCGGCTTCAACGAATTCGGCGAGCGCGGCGCGAGCGGAGGCGGGGGCATGGGCGGCAGTACGGCGACACGGCGCCCCCCGCACCCTGCCCAAGGGCTATCGTCGCACCGACGAGCGCATCTGCGACGAGGTCTGCGAGCGGCTGGCCGAGGCGCGCGACCTCGACGTGTCCGAGGTCACCGTGGAGGTCGGCTCGGGCATCGTCACGCTGAGCGGCACCGTATCGGACCGGCGCGCCAAGTACCGCGTCGAGGATATCGCCGAGGAAGTGATGGGCGTGGACGAGGTCAGGAACAATATCCGCGTGCCGCGCTGACGGCGTAAGCCTTGCCGCCGTGCCGCGAGGGAGCGAGGGGGCGGTGCGTTACCGCGCGGCCGCCCCCGGCTCGGCTGCACGGATCCGGCCCGCCTCGTCCCGCAGGGCCTGCATGAAGGCGTGCAGCACCTCGTCGTCGCCGCCCTTGCGCCATACCGCTCCGACCGGCCCGAACGATTCGCGGTCGCCCAGCGGCAGGATATGCAGCAGGCCCAGCGAGGCCAGATGCTCGGCCATCGCGGCCGAGCAGACGCCGATATAGTCGGTTTCGCGCAGCACCGCCTGCATCGTGACGATGGAACCGGTCTCGACCGCCGGCCGCAGCCCGGCGGCGCCGTGCTCGAGCAGCACGGTATCGAGCCGCGTGCGCATCAGCGTCTCGCGCTGCGGCATCGCCCACGGATACGAAAACAACTGCCCCCAGCGCAGCCGTTTTGCCTGTGCCAGCGGATGGTGCGGGCCCACCACCACCGCCATCGCATCTTCGAACAGCACCTCGTGCGCCAGATGCGGACCATAGGCGCGCGCATCGATCGAGCCGACCACCAGATCGAATTCGCGTGTCTCCAGGCGATCGAGCAGCGTATTGAACGCACCCTCGGTGACCTGGATCGAGACATTGGGCTGCACCCGCTGGAACGCGACGATGGCCCAGGGAATCAGGTGCGCGACGCCGGCCAGCACGCTGCCGACATGCAGGCGCGCGACCGCGCCCTTGGCGATCGCGCCCAGTTCGTCGTGGGCGCGCGATACCTCGCCCAGCACGCGCACGGCCAGCCGGCGCACCGCCTCGCCGGCCGGCGTCAGCTGCAGGCGCCGGCCGCGGATCGCCAGCCTGACGCCGGCCAGTTCCTCCATTTCGCTGAGCCAGTGCGACACCGCGGACTGCGTCATATGCAGCCGCGTCGCGGCGGCCGACAGCGTGCCCGCATCGTGAAGAATCAGGAAGGACTCGAGGTGCCGCACCCGCAGTCGGCGCGCCCAGGCGATGCTGTGGTCGGATGGATCCATGAGCGAATACTAATAGATGGTTCGAAACAATTCACTAGGTGAGTTTGCGGTTGGGGCCAATAATTTCCCGGCATCCAGGCACCAGACCTGGAATTCGACGGACCTGGACACTGCCACCACCTATGAGAAAAACTTCCCTTTTCCACTTCGCTGTTCCCCTTGCGCTCGCCTTCGGCGTGGCCGCGCCAAGCTACGGCTGCGGTGAGCCTGGCGCGTCGTCGCGCCCGATCCGGATGGTCGTCTCGCAGCAGGCCGGTGGCAGCACGGACACCCTGGCCCGCATGTGGGCCGAGCGCGTCGGCAAGACGCTGCAAACGCCGATCGTGGTCGAGAACCGGGCCGGCGCGGGCGGCATCATCGCGGCCAAGTACGTGCTGAGCCAGCCGGCCGACGGCTGCACGCTGTTCCTGGCGGGCGTCTCGCAGATGGTGCTGAACAAGTTCGTCTACGCGCCGCTGGCCTACAAGCCCGAATCCGACTTCGCGCCGGTGTCGATGCTGGCCACCGTGCCGTTCGTGCTGGTCGCCAATCCGCAATCCGGCCTGCGCAACTATCGCGAGCTGGTCGACGCCGCCAAGGCCAAGCCCGGCACCATCAGCTTCGCTTCGTCGGGCAACGGCAATTCGACCCATCTGGTGGTCGAGCTGATGCAGAAGCAGCAGGGCATCCGCCTGCTGCACGTGCCGTATCGCGGCGAGCCGGATGGCGTGGTGTCGACCGTCTCCGGCGCGACGCAGGTGATGGCGCCGGTGCTGAGCACCGCGCTGCCGCAGATCAAGGCCGGCAAGCTGGTGCCGCTGGTGCTGTTCGCCTCGAAGCGCGTGCCCGAGCTGCCGGACGTGCCGACCGCCGCCGAACTAGGCCTGAAGGGCTTCGAGAACATCGGCTGGAGCGGCATCGCGGCGAAGGCCGGCACGCCGGCCAACGTCATCGCGCGCCTGCATGCCGCCACCCAGACCTTCCTGGCCGAGCCGGCCGTGGTCGACAAGCTCAAGTCGATGCAGGTGCTGCCGATGCCGGGCCCGTCCGACCAGCTGATGGAACTGACCGTGCGCGATACCGCGAAGTGGCAGGGCGCGATCGGCGACCTGGACCTGAGCGCGAAGTAAGTCCAGGTCCCGCCCATCTAGTCATCACCACGATCCCGTGCCGGGATGCGCCATCGGCATCGCCGTTGGCGCACTCCGGCGCCAACCTATCGAGACAAGCAATGACCCGTAGTGGAATGGTGTCCTGCCCGCAGCCCGAAGCGGCGGAGTCCGGCATCGAGATCCTGCGCGCGGGCGGCAATGCGGCCGATGCCGCGGTCGCCTGCGCCCTGGCGCAAACCGTGGTCGATCCGCTGATGTGCGGCATCGCGGGCTTCGGCACCGCCGCCGTCTATATGCCCGGCAGCGGCGCGCACGAATACATCGACTTCCATGCCACCGCGCCGGCGGCCGCGCGCCCCGACATGTGGGCCGACCTGCTGGAAGGCGAAGCGCGCGACGGCTTCGGCTTCTTCATCAAGGACCGCCTCAACGACATCGGCTACCAATCGATCGCCACGCCGGGCACGCTGCGCGGCCTGGAGGCGCTGCATCGCAGCCACGGCCGGCTGCCGTGGAAGGAGGTGGTGCAGCCGGCGATCCAGTGGGCGCGCGACGGCTACTTCGTGCGCCCCGGCATGTATGCGTTCTGGATCGACGAGGCGACGCTGGGCCGCGCCAGCAACCGCGAGCGCCTGGCCTTCAGCGAAAGCGGCCGGCAACTGTATTGCCGCCCCGACGGTTCGCCGCATACGATCGGCACCCCGCTGAAGAACCGCGACTATGCCGACACGCTGGAGCGGATCGCGTCCGGCGGCGTCGACGCGTTCTATCTGGGCGAGATCGCCGAACAGATCGTCGCCGACATGCGCGAACACGGCGCGCTGCTGTCGCGGGAGGACCTGGCCGGCTACCAGGCCGTGCGCACCGCGCCGCTGGTTGGCGGCTACCGCGACCGCCGCGTCACCACCAACCGGCCGCCCGGCGGCGGCGCGATGCTGCTGCAGATGCTGGCGATCCTCGAGCAGTTCGATCTGCGCGCGCTGCGGCACAACAGCCCCGACTATATTCGCGTGGTCTGCGAGGCGATGAAGCAGGCGACCTGCGACAAGGACCGCTTCATCGGCGATCCCGCCTTCGTCGACGTGCCGCTGGACCGGCTGCTGTCGCCCGTCTACGCCCGCGAGGTCGCGCAGCGCATCCGCGATGGGCAGCGCGCCGAAGTGCCGCGCGTCAATCCGGGGCACACGGTGCCGCGCGACACCACGCATCTGTCGGTGGTGGATGGCGAAGGCAATTGCGTTTCGCTGACGCACTCGCTGGCGATGCCGTCGGGGGGTGATCACGCCGGGCCTGGGCTTCATGTACAACGGCTGCATGGGCGTGTTCGACCCGCGGCCGGGACGCGCGGGCAGCATCGCGCCGGGCAAGCGCCGTTTCACCTCGTCGTGCCCCACCATCGTGTTCAAGGACGACCGGCCCGAGATCGTGCTCGGCGCGCCGGGCGGCACGCAGATCGCGATGGGCGTGCTGCAGAGCATCGTCAATGTGGTCGACTTCGACATGCCGATGCAGGCGGCCGTATCCGCGCCGCGCTTCTCGTCGACCAGCAACGCGATCGACGTCTGCAACCGCATCCCGCGCTATATCACCCGCGAGCTGGAGCGGGACGGCTATCAGGTGATCCGCAACCCGTACAACTACACGATCGGCTGGGTGCACGCGGTGCGGATCGTGGACGGGCGGCTGGAAGGCGGCGCCGATCCGGGACGCGACGGCGTGGCGCTGGAGATCGAGGTGCCGGCGGCATAGCGAGCCTGCTTTCCATCGGCGGCCGGGGCAGGCCATCCTCAGAGGCTGGCCTGCTCCTGTTCCGGCCGCTGTTGCGCGCTGACGCTGACCTGCTTGTCGGGATAACGGGCGACCAGCACATAGCTCGCCCAACAGAGCAGGCTCATGGACACCGCCACGGCACCGAGCTGGCCGGTCGGCAGGAAGGGCGCGGTCGCCTGTGTCGCCAGCGCGCCGGCCGCCAGCAGCGCCAGCACCATCAGTGCCGACGCGCGTCCAAGCTGGGCGTTCGGTACCGACAGCGCCTCGCTGAATGCGGTCGGGCCGCGTATCCCCAGCACGGCGCAGAACGCCGCCCAGAACGCCAGCAGCCACGGATAGGAAAGCCGGTCGGCCCACCATGCCGCCAGCAGCGCGGTGCACAGCAGCCCGTGCAGCAGCGCGCCAAGCTGGATGGCGTGGCGCGGGCCCAGCCGGTTGCTGATCCGGCCGGCCTGGCTCGCGGCCGCGATGAATCCCGCCACGCCGCAGACCTGCGCCAGCGCGAAGCCGCTCTGGCCGGTGTTGGCCAATGCCGGAAGCACCTGCGGCGCGCTCGCGACGAAGGTGATCAGCGCGCCGAACGACAGCGCATGCGCCAGCGCCAGTCCGACGAAATGCCAGTTGCGCAGCAGCGCGCGATAGCCGACCCTTCCGCCCTCGCCCTCGCCCTCGTCCTCCTGCGATGGCAGCGCGACGGGCGTGGCCCGCAGCGCGAAGGGCGCGGACGCCAGTGCGATGACGCCGATGATCGCAAAGGTCGTGCGCCAGTCCGCGATCAGCAGCAGCGCGGTACCCAGCACGGGCCCCGCTGCGGGAACGATCGCTTCGATCATCGCGATCGCCGCGATGCCGCGCACGCCGTCCTGCTCCGGCAGTGTCGCGCGCACGACGGTCGGCACCACCACGGTCGCCGCGCCGGCCGCGATGCCCTGCACCAGGCGCAGGCCCAGCAGCATCGTCAGATCGGGCGCGAGCGCGCATCCGAAACTGGTCAGGATCAATGCCAGCAGGCCCGCCTGCACGCAGCGCTTCGGGCCGATCCGGTGCAGCATCTCGCCCCAGACCAGTTGGGAAGCGGCCAGGCCAAGCAGGAAGATCGCGATGGTCAGCTGTCCTTGCGCCACCGTGATGCCGAGATCGACCTGCATCGTCGGCACGGCGGGCAGGTAGAGGTCCATTGTCAGCATGCTGGCCGCCGTGATGATGGCCAGCGGCAGGACCGTACGAATCGATGGCATCGACAAAGACAGACTCCTTGCAGTCGGCACGGACCCGTCAGGTCCGCCGCCGCATCACCAGATACAGACCGGCCGCCGCGATCGCCATGCCGGGCCACGCCGCCAGCGGCACGGTTTCGCCCAGCACGGCCCAGGCGATCAGCGCGGTAGTGGGCGGCACCAGGAAGAACAGCGCCGACACGCGCGAGGCCTCGCCGTGGCGGACCATCGCCAGCAGCAGCGTCATCGCGACGATCGAATTGGCGACGACCAGATAGGTCAGCGAGCCGAACAGCGCCGGGGTCCATTGCACCTGCATCGGCTCCAGCCACCAGGCCAGCGGCGCGGTCACCGCAAGCCCGACCCCGTATTGCACCAGATTGGCCGTCAGCGGATGGGTGTCCCGGCCGAAGCGCTTCTCCCACAGCGTGCCGGCGGTCATCACCAGCAGGGCCAGCACCGCGAACAGCAGCGCCAGCCGCGAGGACAGGTCGATCGACGAGGTCGCGACAATCACCATCGCGGCGCCGCTCGCGCCAAGCAGCAGCCCGATCCAGCGCACCCGCCCGACCCGTTCGCCGGCAATGGCCGGCGCAAGCAGGCCGACGAGGATCGGCTGCTGCGAGGTGATCAGCGCCACCGCGCCCGACGACAGTCCGTATTTCAGGCTCAGATAGGTGAACGAGAAATACCCCGCCTGCATCAGCAGGCCCACCATCGCCAGATGGCCCCATGCCGCCGGCGTGGCCGGCAGAGCGGGCCGCAGCCACAGCCACGGCAGGATCAGCAGCGCCACCACGCAGGCATAGCGCAGCGCGAGGAAGGTCAGCGGATCGGCGTAGGCGAGACCGAGCTTGAGGAAGACGAAGCCGCTCGACCACAGCAGCAGGAACAGCGCGGGCCCGACCTTCAGCCATGCCGGCGCGGCGCTTGCGGAGGAGGTGGGCTGGATCATGGAGGGCGGGATGTTAGTCGCCTGGAATACTATACGAACTCGCTCCCCGGCTCCCGCCCCAGCGGCTCACCGACCAATAACAATGAAGCCCGACGCCAGACTCGTTACCGGCCCGATCGGCCGCACCCTGCTGCTGTTCTCGCTGCCGGTGCTCGGCAGCAACATCCTGCAATCGCTCAATGCGTCGATCAATTCGATCTGGGTCGGCCACTATCTCGGCGAGGCGGCGCTGACTGCGACGTCGAACGCCAATATCGTGCTGTTCTTCCTGCTGGGCGTGGTGTTCGGCATCAGCATGGCCAACACCATCATGATCGGGCAGGCCGTCGGCGCCCGCGATCTCGACGAGGCGCGGCGCGTGGTCGGCACCAGCACCACGTTCTTCGTGCTGCTGTCGGTCATCGCCGCGGCGCTGGGCTACCTGTTCACGCCGGACATCCTCAGTGCGATGGGCACGCCGGCGGACGCGCGGCCGCTGGCGATCCGCTATCTGCGGATCATCTTCCTCGCGCTGCCCTTCATGTACTTCTACAACTTCGTGATGATGACGCTGCGCGGGGCCGGGGACTCCCGCACGCCGTTCTACTTCATGCTGTTGTCGGTGGTGCTCGACGTCGCGCTGAACCCGCTGCTGATCTTCGGCCTCGGGCCGATCCCGCGCATGGACATCGCCGGCTCCGCGCTGGCGACGCTGATCGCGCAGCTGGTCAGCCTGGCCGCGATGATGTGGCTGCTCTATCGCCGCAATCATTTCCTGACGCTGCATCGCGATCAGTTGCGCTACCTGCGGCCCGACCTCGGCATCCTGCGCTCGCTGGTGGCCAAGGGACTGCCGATGGGCCTGCAGATGGTGGTGATCTCGTCGTCCGCGATCGTGATGATGGCGCTGGTCAACCAGTACGGCTCGCAGACCGCGGCCGCGTACGGCGTGGCCTCGCAGCTGTGGACCTACGTCCAGATGCCGGCGCTGGCGGTGGGCGCCAGCGTCTCGTCGATGGTCGCGCAGAACGTCGGCGCGGGCCGCTGGGATCGCGTCGGGCGCATTACCGGCATGGGCCTGACGTTCAACCTGGCGATGACCGGGGCGCTGGTCGGCCTGGTCTACCTGTTCAACCGGCATTCGCTGGGCCTGTTCCTGCCGGACGATGGCGGCGCGATCGAGATCGCCCAGCACATCAACGCGATCGTGCTGTGGTCGTTCATCCTGTTCGGCTTCACCATCGTGCTGTTCGGCACGGTGCGCGCGACCGGCGCGGTGATGGCACCGCTGGCGGTGCTGTTCGTCTCGATGTGGGTGGTGCGCCTGCCGTTCGCCTGGTGGCTCGGCCGCACGATGGGCGCGGACGCGGTGTGGTGGAGCTTCCCGCTCGGCTCGGTGGTGTCCATCACGCTGGCGGCGGCCTACTACCGCTTCGGCAACTGGCGCGCCAGCCAGATGCTGCCGGTCGCGTCGACAGCCTGCGAAGTCGTCGGGCAGGCGCCGGACACCAGCATGGGGACGCCGGCGCAGGATGCGTTGAAGCCGGCGGGGGGAGACGGAAACGGTCTGACCGCTTCCCTGAATGCGTTCCGGCGCGGCTGGCGGGGCTAGCGGGAGCTAGCGGGGTCTACCGGACGGCCAGCGACGGCTGGCAGGCGGCTAACGGAAGAACTCGCCCCGCATCAGGAACGTATAGTCCGCCTCGACCGCCATCAGCCAGACCAGCACCAGCAGGCACAGCGGCGGCAGCAGGATCGCGTAGACCAGCGCCAGCCGCTCCCACGCCATGTGCATGAACACGGCGACGATCAGGCCGGCCTTGGCCATCATGAAGATCAGGATCAGCGTCCAGCGCAGCGCGCCCTGCAGGTGGAAGTAGTCGACCGCGTACGACATCGCCGACAGCACGAACAGCAGCCCCCATATCTTCAGGTACAGCCCGATCGGATGGGCCTGGCCGGTGGCGCCGTGCCCGGGGTCGGCGGCCGGCGCGCCGCCGTGCGAGGGCATCGGGGAATCGTGCAGGATGGGTTCGGACATGGCGGACCTCACCACAGGTAGAAGAACGCGAAGATGAACACCCAGACCAGGTCGACGAAGTGCCAGTACAGGCCCGCGATCTCGACGATCTGGTAGTTGCCGGTGCGCTCGTAGCGGCCGCGCAGCACGCGCGTGGCGACCACCAGCAGATAGATGACGCCGCACGACACGTGAAGGCCGTGGAAGCCGGTGATCATGAAGAACGACGAGCCGAACTGCGCCGCGCCCATCGGATTGCCCCAGGGGCGCACGCCCTCCTCGATCAGCTTGGTCCATTCGAACGCCTGCATGCCGACGAAGGTGGCGCCCAGCGCGGCGGTGCCGAACATCAGCATCGCGCAGCGGGCCCGGTCGCGCCGGTAGGCGAAATTGACGGCCATCGCCATGGTGCCGCTGCTGGTGATCAGCACGAAGGTCATGATCGCGATCAGGATCAGCGGAATCGATTCGCCACCGATCGTCAGCGCGAACACCTCGCTGGGATTGGGCCACGGCACCGTGGTGGTCATCCGCACCGTCATGTAGCTGATCAGGAAGCAGCTGAAGACGAAGGTATCGGACAACAGGAAGATCCACATCATGGCCTTGCCCCACGACACCTGGAAGGCATGCCGGTCCGAACCCCAGTCGGCCAGCATGCCGCGCCAGCCGCCGTGCACGGACGCGGTGTGGGCCGCGGTGTGCGCCGCGGCGTCGGCCACGCCATCGCCGGGATGCAGTTGGGTCGCCATATCGCCTCCTTCGCTTGCCTGCCCGCGCCGATCTCGCGATCAGGCGGTGCCGCAGATGATGCGCACGATTTCCGGTGTCAGCCAGCCGAGCGCGGCCAGCAGCACCAGCCAGACCGCCAGCATGAAGTGCCAGTAGCGCGCCAGCAGCCGCACGCGCAGCGCGGCACCGGCGCGCGCCCCGGCGCGCACGCCCTGCCATGCGCCGAGCCACGCCACCAGGCCGCCGACCATGTGTAGGCCGTGCATCCCGGTCAGCATGTAGAAGAAGCTGCCGGCCGGATTGTTGGCCGGCAGGACGTCGGCGGCGCCGAGCGCCTGCCACGCCCACAGCTGGCTGGCGACGAAGGCAAGAGCTCCGACCCCGCCCAGCATCAGCATGCGACGCGCGTTCGCCGGCTCGCCGGCCTGCGCCGCCCGGGACGCCCGCCACATCGCCACGCTGCCGGCGACCAGCAGCGCCGTGGACAGCCACACCTGCCACGGCAGCGCGATCGGATGCCAGTCCGCGGAGTCCATGCGCAGGCCGAACGCGACCACAAACAGCGAGAACAGCGAGGTGATCACGCCCATGAAGACCCACAGCGCGACGCTGCCGGGCGTCGAGCCGGAGGCGTGCTGACGCATCGCGTCGCCGCCGCGCGGCGCCGGGCCATCGTCGCCGCGCGCGACTCGGTACAGTGCTCCGGTATTCATGCGACGGCTCCCTGGCTGGCATGCGGTTCGGGTTCGGCGCCGCCGGCTTCGGGCGGCGCGTTCTGCGCGATGAAGTCCTCGCGTGCGCCGGGCACGCTATAGGCATAGGCCCAGCGATACACCACCGGCAGATGCGGGCCCCAGTTGCCGTGTTCCGGCGGCGTATGCGGCGTCTGCCATTCGAGCGAAGCGGCGCGCCAGGGATTGGCGCCGGCCGGCTCGCCGCGGCGCGCGCTCCAGATCAGATTGGCGACGAACAGCAATTGCGCCGCGGCGACGACGAAGGCCGCCACGGAGATATAAGCGTTCAGCACATGCGCCGATTCGGGAATGAAGGCGTAGTTCTCGAAGGCGTAATAGCGGCGCGGCATGCCGAGGATGCCGAGGTAGTGCATCGGGAAGAAGATCGCGTAGGTGCCGACGAAGGTCACCCAGAAATGCACCCGGCCCAGCGTGTCGTTCAGCATCCGGCCGGTGACCTTCGGATACCAGTGATAGAGGCCGCCGAACACCACCAGGATGGGGGACACGCCCATCACCATGTGGAAGTGCGCGACCACGAAATACGTATTCGACAGCGGGATGTCGACGCTGACGTTGCCGAGGAAAAGCCCGGTCAGCCCGCCGATCAGGAAGGTGCTGATGAAGCCGATCGCGAACAGCATCGGCACCGAGAAATGGATGTCGCCGCGCCACAGCGTCAGCACCCAGTTGTAGACCTTGATCGCGGTCGGAATCGCGATGATCAGCGTGGTGGTGGCGAAGAAGAAGCCGAAGTACGGGTTCATGCCGCTGACGAACATGTGGTGGGCCCACACCACCACCGACAGCACGCCGATCGCCAGGATGGCCCACACCATCGTGCGATAGCCGAAGATGCTCTTGCGCGCGTGCACGCTGATCAGGTCCGACACGATGCCGAAGGCCGGCAGCGCGACGATATAGACCTCGGGATGGCCGAAGAACCAGAACAGGTGCTGGAACAGCAACGGACTGCCGCCCTTGTAGTCGAGCTGCTGCCCCATCGACACCATCGAGGGCATGAAGAAGCTGGTGCCGATGGTCTTGTCGAGCAGCATCATCACGCCGGAGACGAACAGCGCGGGGAACGCCAGCAGCGCCAGGATCGTCGCCATGAAGATGCCCCAGACGGCGAGCGGCATCCGCATCAGCGTCATGCCCTCGGTGCGCGCCTGCAGCACCGTGGTCACGTAGTTCAGGCCGCCCATGGTGGCCGCGACGATGAAGATCAGCAGCGACACCAGCATCAGGATGATGCCCCAGTCGTGTCCCGGCGTGCCGGCCAGGATCGCCTGCGGGGGATACAGCGTCCAGCCGGCGCCGGTCGGTCCGCCCGGCACGAAGAAGCTGGCCAGCAGCACGATCACCGACAGCAGGTAGACCCAGAAGCTCAGCATGTTCAGGAACGGGAATACCATGTCGCGCGCGCCGACCATCAGCGGGATCAGGTAATTGCCGAAGCCGCCGAGAAACAGCGCGGTCAGCAGGTAGATCACCATGATCATGCCGTGCATGGTCACGTACTGGTAATAGGCGTTGGCGTCGATGAAGTCGAAACGGCCCGGAAAGCCGAGCTGCATCCGCATCAGGTTCGACAGCACGACGCCGACCAGCCCCACCACGATGGCGACGATCGTGTACTGCACCGCAATCACCTTGTGGTCCTGGCTCCAGACATACCGCGTCCAGAAGCTGGTGGGCCCGTGGTGGACGGCATCGTCGGTGTAGGCCATGGTGATCTCTCCTGCGGTCGGTGACCTGTCGTGGCGGGCGGCGTCCGGCTCCGGACGCGGCACTGCCTCTGTACTCGCTTGTGCTTCGGCGCGCCGGCGCTGCGCTGTGGTGCCGCCGCGGTTCGGCCGCGGCTTCGCTGCGGAACCGCAGCGCAGCGCCCGGGCTTTTCGCTATTTGCCGGCCGCCTCGCGGGGCGGCCCGGCGGTGGACCGGATAAACGCGATCAGCGCGTTGACCTCGTCGTCGCTGAGCGGCATCTTCGGCATGATCGGCGCAAAGCCCTTGACCACGCGCTGCTGCGGCTCGCGGATCTCGGTACGCAGATAGTCGTCGTCGACCTTGGCGCTGCTGCCGTCGGTGAACGTCGACGTATGTCCGTACAGGCCCTTCCACGTCGGCCCCACGCTGGGCGAGCCGTCCACGCTGTGGCACGCGACGCAGCCCTTGCTCTGCGCCAGCGCCTTGCCCTGTTCGGCAAGATCGGTCGCCGCCGGGCCGGGGCCGCGTGTGCCGCTCGGCTGGGTGGGCACCGTGGCCGCCGCCGCGGGCTGCCCCGCGCGCATCGCGACGAAGGTCTGCTGCTTCTGCAGCCAGGCGGTGAAGGCGGCGGGCTCGTCGACCACCACCTTGCCGCGCATGTTGTGATGGCCGACGCCGCACAGCTGCGCGCACAGCACGTCGAAGGTGCCGGCGCGCGTCGGCGTGAACCAGAACGAGGTCACCATGCCGGGCACCATGTTCATGCGGGCGCGGAATTCCGGCACATAGAAGTCGTGCAGCACGTCCTTGGAGCGCGCCAGGATCTTGACGGGCCGCCCCAGCGGCAGGTGCAGCTCGGGCCCGGCAACGATGATGTCGTCCTGCCCGTTGGGGTCGTCGGGGTTCAGCCCGAGCGGATTGCCCGGACCGACGAAGCGCGGATCGGTGGTGCCGAACTGCCCGCCCGCGCCGGGGAAGCGAAAGCCCCACGACCACTGCTGGCCGACCACCTCGACCAGCATCGCGTCGCGCGGCGGCCGCACATAGTCGGCATAGACGAACAGGCCGGGCGCCAGCAGCGCCATGATGCCCAGCGTGGTGCCGCCGATCAGCCAGAGTTCGAGCTTGTGATTGACCGGCTGGTAGGCCGCCTGGCTGCCTTCGCGATGGCGATAGCGCCAGACCATGTAGCCCACGAACAGGTTGATGCCGATGAAGAAGGCGCCGGTGATGACGATCGTGATGGTCAGCGTGTCGTCCATCTGTTTCCAGTTGGACGCGAGCGGCGTCGCCCACCACGGGCTCAGGAAGTGGAAGAGCACCGAAGCGACAACCATGACCACGAGTGCGATGGCGAGCGCCATATCGACCCCTCCTTCTGTGCCGCCGGCACGAGGGCTGCCCAAGTCACGCAGGTAGGATAAGACTAGTGCATCCGATCCGGTCGATTCAAGGCGATGCGGCGCGCGGGCCGTGCCGCATCGCACAAGCCGCGCACGGGCAACGCCTGAGCAACACACAGGCAACGCATCGGCGGCGCACAAGCAGGGCACGGTCCCGACACAGGCGCCCATAAAAAAACGGCGGCCGGAGCCAGGCTCCGACCGCCGTGCATTCGCCGTCGCGCCTCAGTGCGTGACGTCCTTGCTTTCCAGCTTCCAGTACGCCGCTGCCGCGCACATGCCGAACACGATGTTGCCGAACAGCGTGTGCCAGCCGCGCGCATCGGCAAACCACGGGAAGAAGCGCGTCATGCCGTAGAAGTTGATCACGTAGATCACGAGGCCGAACACCGCGCCGACCAGCAGCGCCATGCCGAGGCTCGAATCGAGCTGGAACGGCGCCATGATGGCCGCCAGGATCATGCCGAGCACGGCGCCCAGCACGAAGTGGATCACCAGGGCGGCGGTGACCGTGGCCACGCTGAACATGCCGCTCTGCAGCACGTCGGGGCCCATCACGATGGCCGCGATCATGCGCGTGGTGGGCCACGGGTTGGTGCCCGCGATCATGGTCGACCAGAACAGCTCGAGCACCAGCAGCAGCGCGCCGGCAGCCAGGCCGGACACCGCGGCCGCGCTCCAGTCCGGCACGCGGCGCACGTAGTGGTGCGAATGCATGTGAAGTTCCATTGCCACCTCCGTATGCTGTGACGAGACCGGGTCCCGTTCATTTGCACAGCATAGGACACGCGGCGGCGATCGGCGGGAAGGCGCGCGGCCTTCGGGTCAACCCCGAGCGGCAAAGAGCTTGGATAGTGCGCCCCGCTGCCTATACTGCAGGCATAACAGCATTACCCACAGAGAGAGAGAGGAAAGGAGACCGCCATGCCGACCCTGGACATGCACGACCTCGTGTTCCTGATTCCGATGGCGCTGGTTGGGATTATCGTGATGGGCATGGTGCCCGTTGCAGCGCGGCCACTGCAGATCAGTTGCCGCACGCTCGGCGCAATCGCCGGCGCGCTGCTGGGCCTGGCCGTACTCGAAGCGATCCCGCTGCTGATCTGAGCGGACCAGCTGGCCACGGGTCCGAGCCGGTCCAACGCCGACTCGGCACTTGCCGGTGCGAGGCATCGCAACCGGCAGGGAGGCTGACATGTCCCTGTTCTGGATCGCCATCCTGCTCGTTGCCGCGCTGATCTTGACGGTCGGACGCGCGCTGTGGCGCAGCATGCGGCCCACGCGGATGCGCTGGCGCCGCTGCCGGCAGATGCGGCGGCGCGCCATGCCGACGCCGCATCATCGGCCACATAGCCGGCCGCACGCGAGCGCGCATGGGCGGCTGCACCGCGGCCTGCACCACGGCTGACCAAGCGCCTTGCGGCGCATCATTGGAGCGCGAGCCGAACGCGCGAGTCGCGCACACGTCGATGAACGACGCGCTGCGTCAGATCTCGATCATCGCGAAATCGGCCTTCGCCACATCGCATTCCGGGCAGCGCCAGTCCTCGGGAATCTCTTCCCAACGCGTGCCGGGCGCGATGCCGTCATCCGGCCAGCCCTGCTCCTCGTCGTAGACCCAACCGCAAATCAGGCACACCCAGGTCTTGTAGGCGACGGTTTCCTGCTGCAAAACAAGCTCCTTTATTCAATCCGGAGCGAATCATACGCGTTTTTGCTGCGGCGCCACGATCCCGGGCGCGGTCGGATGCGCCGCGAACGGCGCTGCGCCCGGACTTGGTGCCGCGAGCGCGCCGCGCTGGCATGCAGGTTGCAGCGGATCGGCGATCAAGCCTCCGTTCCGAGCATTGCCGATGCCCGCCATTCCACGCGACACGCCCGGGGACCATAGCCTGGCCTTGCTGGCCGACCCCTATCGCTTCATCGCCAAACGCTGCCGCGCCCTGCAATCCGATGTCTTCGAAACCCGCCTGCTGCTGCGCCGCACGCTCTGCATGACCGGGCCCGAGGCCGCAGCACTGTTCTACGATCCGCAGCGCTTCCAGCGTGGCGGTGCCGCGCCCGAGCCGCTGCGCGCGACGCTGTTCGGCAAGGGCGGCGTGCAGACGCTCGACGGCGACGCGCACAGGATGCGCAAGGCCCTGTTCATGCATGCGACCGCGCCCGAGCGCATTGCCTCGTTGTGCGACGCGGTCGCGCAGCAATGGCTGCTGTCCGCGCGATCGTGGTCCGATGGCCAGCCGGTGGCGCTGTACGACGCGCTGCATCCGCTGCTGACCCGGGCCGTCTGCAGCTGGGCCAGCGTGCCGCTGCGCGAGCATGAGGTCGAGCCGCGTTGCCGGCAGCTGACCGCGCTGTTCGACCAGGCGGCCGCGCCGGGGCTGGGGCATTTCCGCTCGCGGCGCGCGCGCGACCGCGTCGAGGCCTGGCTGTCGCGGCTGATCGATCAGGCGCGCGCTGGGCAGTTCGAGCTGCTCGAGCACACGCCGATGCATACGGTCGCGTGGCACCACGATGCGGATGGCCAGCTGCTGCCGCCGCGCATCGCCGCCGTGGAACTGGCGAACCTGCTGCGGCCGACCGTGGCGGTCTCGGTCTTCATCGTGTTCGTCGCGCACGCGCTGCACCTGCATCCGGCATGCCGGGAACGTTTGCAGCAAGGCGACCCGGCTTATCTCGATGCCTTCGTGCAGGAGGTGCGCCGCTGGTATCCGTTCTTTCCGGCGGTGGTGGCGCGCGTGCGCGAGGACTTCGATTGGCAGGGTTACCGCTTTCCGCGCGGGCGGCGCGTGATGCTGGACCTGTACGGCACCAACCGCGATCCGCGCAGCTGGGACGAGCCCGAGGCCTTCGCGCCCGAACGGTTCGTGGCCCGCGCGCCCCCGCCGTTCGGCTTCATCCCGCAGGGCGGCGCGCAGGCCGCCGATCATCATCGCTGTCCCGGCGAAGGGATCACCGTGGCGCTGATGAAGCAGGCGGTCCTGTTCCTGCTGCGCGGGCTGCGCTACAGCGTGCCGGAGCAGGACCTGACGCTGGACTTCGCCCGCCTGCCGGCGCTGCCGCGCGACCGCATGGTGATACGCGACGCGCGGCTGGTGCACCGGCGCGCCGGCGCCACTACTGCCGGATCGTGAAGTCGACGCGGTTCGGCGAGCCCTTGTCCTTGATGCCCTCGGTATCGAGCTTCGGCGCGGTCAGGAACAGGCGCGCTTCGGGCACCTTGCCCTGGCGCTCCAGCGCCTGCTTGACCGCCAGCGCGCGGCGCTCGGCCAACTGGCGCAGTCCCCCATCGGTCACCGGCGCGTTCTGCAGCAGCAGCGCCTCCATCTCGGCGGTCGGCAGCGACTTGGCCATGCCGATCAGGTTGCGCGGCTTCTTGATCGACGAGCGCCGGTAGACCGCCTCCAGGTACTTCGGATACTCCTGCGGGCTGACCGTGACCTTGGCACCCTGCTCGTCGTCCTCGTCGTCCGCCGCGCGCTGCTCGCGCGCGGACTGCCGCAGTTCGCGCACCTTCTGCTCGGCGACCTGCTCGTCGAGCCAGGCGCGGCGCGCGCCGGCTGCGTCGGTGGCCGGGTCGATGCGGCCGGTGATCTCCAGCCGCAGGCCCGGCCGATCGTTCAGCGCCTTGCCCAGCGTCTCGACCTTCTTGCGCCCCGCGTCGGTCAGGTTCGCCGAACCGGGGGCGAACTCGACGTAGCCCAGCTCGTCGCCGCCACCGAAGGCCGAGGCGATCAGCGAAAACGGCGAGGTGATGGCCTTGGTCAGCAGGTTGACGATCACGCGCACGATCACGCCGCCGATGCTGAATTCGGGGTCCGACAGCGAGCCCGATACCGGCAGGTTGACGTCGATCACGCCATTGCGGTCCTTCAGCAGCGACACGGCCAGCAGCACCGGCAGCTTGGTCGCGGTGGGGCTGTCGACCTTGTCGCCGAACGTCAGCTGGTCCAGGAACAGGTGGTTGCTGGCGTTCAGATGGCCGTTCTCGATCTTGTAGGCGACGTCGACCGTCATCTTGCCCTTGGTGATCGGATAGCCGGCGTACTTGGTCGCATACGGCGTCAGGCGCGTCAGCTCGACGCCCGCTGCCTTGGCGGCGATATCGAGGTAGAGCTGTTCGCCGAGCGGGTTCAGCTTGCCGCTGATCGTCACCGGCGCATCGTCGTCGAGCCGGCCCTCGAGCACCAGGTCGGCCGGCGCGGGATCGCCGGTCGACACCTTCGAGATCGAGCCGTGCATGCCGGTCAGGTTGGCGGTGTAGTTCGGCTTGACGAAGAAGTCCGAGAAGTTGATGTTGCCCTTGTCGATCTTGATGCCGCCGATGCGGATCTGCGGACCGGCCGCGGTGCCCTTGGTCGAACCCGCCGCCGGGGCGGAGGGACTGGCGGCCACCGTCGCCGACGCGGACGGGGCCTCGGGTGCGCTGGCCGGTGCCGGCGCGGTATTGGCCTGCGTCAGGCTGGTGGTCGGTGCCGGCTGGCCCTGCTGCGCGCCGCCCGAGACCACGTCCTGCAGATTCAGGCGGCCGTTCGCGTTCAGGATCACGCGCGCATAGAAGTCGTTCAGCGCGATCTGGCCCAGCGCCAGCCGCAGCGGCCCCTTGCTGTCGTCCATCTGGAAGTCGATGCCGCTCAGGCCCAGAGAACGCCAGCGGATGAAGTCCTCGCCGTTGAGGCGATCGACCGTGCGCACATTGCTCAGCTGCGCGGTGCCGGCGAAGGTCGCGGCGAGCGGCTTGCCGGTGGGCACGGCGACGGAGAGCCGGCCATTGACGGTGACATTGCCGGCCCGCAGCGCCGCGTTGAAGCGGTCGGCCAGATAGGGCTGGAACGGCGTCAGTTCCCACTGCCGCGCATCGACGCGCATCTGCAGCGCCGGCAGCGTCGGCTGCACGGTGCCATCGAGTGACAGCACGCCGCGGCGGCCCGATTCGGCCTTGGCCTTCAGCGCGATCGGCGTGGCGGGCAGCGGCCAGCGGACGGCGCCGGTCTTGACGTCGATCCCGCGCAGCTGGTGGACCACCGGGCGGTTGCCGTTGGCGGCCGCCGGCTGGTAGTCGGTCAGGCGCAGCTTGCCGCCCTCGATCGCCACGCTGCCGACCTCGACCTGCCACGGTTTGGCGGGCGCCGCGGCGGCGTTCGTGCGCGGAGCAGCGGATTGGGCAGCGGATTTGCCCGCGGATTGGGCCACCTTCGCACTGGCGGCGCGCGACTGCGCCACCCAGATGCGGGAGGCCTCCACCAGCTCGCCGCGCTGATCGCGCACCGCCGCGAATTGCGGGTTGCTCAGGCCGATCTGCGCGACCTGCAGCGACTGCGCGGCCAGATCGAAGCGCAGGCCGTCCAGCGTCAGCTTGTCGGCGCTGAGCAGCGGCAGCTTGTCGCCGACCAGATCGCCGCGCTGGCGCGCGCGCTGCTCGCGCCGTTTCGCCACGGCATCGTCGGAGGGCGCGGCGGCCCGCGGCGCGGCGGCCGGATCGCGCAGCGCGACATGGACGCCGCTCATGGCGACGCGCGAATTGTCCAGCGACAGCGTGAAGGCCGGCGCAGCCCACGACATCCGGTAGTTCAGCTCGGCATCGAGCGCGGACTGGCCCAGCTGGACGCGCAGTTCGCCCGGGAACCAGGCGGCGAAGGTCTGCGGCCGCAGACCATTGGCGCGCAGCGTGCCGGCCAGCGTGGCGTCGCGCAGCGACAGCGCGCCCTGGTGCGCGATGGTCTGGCCGTCGGCGACCACCAGCGTGGCGTCGAGCTTGGCCGGCTTGTCGCTGTCGCCGGACAGGCCGTCGACCTGCACGTCGATCGGTCCGAGCGCCAGCGTGCCGGGGCCGGAGAACGCCGCCTCGTCGCGCAGCGCCACACGGGCCTGCTTCAGCGCGACGCGATCGATGGTGTAGCGCCAGGGCTTGGCATCGCCGGCAGGCTGTCGTGCCACCGGGGCCGAAGCGGCGGCGGCGGCCGATGCGGACGCGGAGGCGAGCGGGGCCGAGGCGGCCGGTGCGGAGGCGGAGGCCAGCGGCGCGGGGGCCGCGGTCGAGGTCGAGGTCGACTTCGAAGCGGAGCTTGAAGCAGCGGCCGCCGCCGGCGCGGAGGCGGAAGCCGAGGCCGACGACGAAGCCGCGGGCGCGGCCGCCTTCGCCGGCGTCGCCGCACGCGGCAGGAAGGCGGTGGCGAGATCGAGCGTGCCATCCGCCCGCCGCAGCGCGCGCAGGTCGAGCCCGTCCAGCGTCACGCCGCGCAGATGGACCAGATTGTCGGCCAGCGCCAGCCGCGCGATATCGACCGTCAGCTTGCCGGCCTGCAGCAGCGGCGCGCCGTCGCGCTTGCGGACGTCGGCCTCGCGCAGCGTGGCGGTGCCCGAGATTTCGATCTGCTGCTGGTCCTGGTGCTGGCGAAAGCCCACCACCAGCCGCGTGTCGAGCTTGCCCGCCTTGACTTCGGCGTCGGTCAGCCGCGGCGCGAACGGCATGAAGCGGACCAGGTCGAGGCCATCCAGATCGAGGTTCAGCTTCGCCTCGCGCGCATCGGCGAACGGCAGCATGGTGCCGCTGACCGCCAGCGGCGAGCCGTTGATATGGGCGCTGATGGTCGGCTGCGTGACGATATTGACGTCGTGCGGCAGATTGGACAGGAAGGGCAGCGTGACCGTCAGATGGTCGATGCGCTGCGTTTCGCCGAGCATCCTGTCGTCGAAGCGCAGCGAGCTTTCCGTCAGCGCGATGTTGTTGATCGAGAAGCGGGCCGGCTTGCCATCGTCCGGGCTCTTCGGCCTGGCGTCCAGCCGGTCGCGGATGTCGTCGAAGCTCAGCCGCCCGTCGGCTTCGCGCACGACATGCACCGCGAGCCGGTCGATGTGGACCGCGTCGACCACCGGCGCGAGGCGCCACAGCGAGGCAATCGACGCGTCGATATCGGCCGACCCGAGCGTCAGCATCGGCGTGGTGCCGTCCGGCTCGAAGATCGTGACATCGCCGACCGTCGCGGCCAGCGAGAACGGCCGCACCTGCGCCGCGCCGATCGTCACCTTGCGCCCCAGCGCCTCGCTGGCCTGGCTCGCGGCCAGCGAGCGGATCAGCGGCGGCCCGCCGAAGTAGCCGGCCAGACCGAAGATCGCCACTGCCGCCGCAATGCCGCCCGCCACGCGCAGGCCCGTACGCCGGCGCGGCGTCGCGGTGGCGGCCTGCATCGAAATCTTGAATGCCATGTCGTCCCGAAGAAAATGACCCCCCACAGCCGCACATGCCCGGCGGTTTTCGCCTTGCCGCCAGCGCGGCCTTGCGCCCTCCCGATGCACGTCTTGGGCTCCAGTTGTGCTCTGGATCCCACTTTTTTGGGCATTATGGTAATGCTTCATGACACGGCGCGGGGGATTATTGCGACCGGCGCAGCGGCGCCCCGGCCGTCGATCTGGTATCGTTTCGCCTTTGCGAAGCGTTCCGTCGCATGCCGAGGCCCATCCGTCCTCTGGCCCTGCCTCTCTCCCGCGCTGTACCCGCCGGCCGTCCCCTCACACTTACCCGTGTTAGCGCGCTTCGCATGCGATCTCCTCCATGCGAGTTTTCTGCGAGTTCCCTCAATGTCCACCACCAGCAGTACTGTTGGCGCCGGCGGCGCGTCGCTCGAACGCGCCGCGCGCCCGCTGACCGGCCAGGATTACAAGACCCTGTCCCTCGCCGCCCTCGGCGGCGCCCTCGAGTTCTACGACTTCATCATCTTCGTCTTCTTCGCCACCGTGATCGGGCAGCTGTTCTTCCCGCCCTCGATCCCGGACTGGCTGCGGCAGCTGCAGACCTTCGGCATCTTCGCCGCCGGCTATCTGGCGCGTCCGCTGGGCGGCATCATCATGGCCCACTTCGGCGACCTGCTCGGGCGCAAGAAGATGTTCACGCTGTCGATCCTGTTGATGTCGGTGCCCACGCTGCTGATGGGCCTGCTGCCGACCTACCATGCGATCGGCCTGCTGGCGCCGGTCGCGCTGCTGCTGCTGCGCGTGCTGCAGGGCGCGGCGGTCGGCGGCGAGGTGCCGGGCGCCTGGGTCTTCGTCTCGGAACACGTGCCCAGCCGCCACGTCGGCTATGCCTGCGGCACGCTGACCGCGGGGCTGACCGCCGGCATCCTGCTCGGCTCGCTGGTGGCGACCGGCATCAACACGATCTTCACGCCGGAGCAGCTGACCGACTGGGGCTGGCGCGTGCCGTTCCTGCTCGGCGGCGTGTTCGGCATCGCGTCGATGTACCTGCGCCGCTGGCTGCATGAAACGCCGGTATTTGCCGAGCTGCAGCGCAAGAAGGCGTTGGCCGCCGAAATGCCGCTGAAGGCCGTGGTGCGCGATCACCGCGGCGCGGTGGCGGTTTCGATGCTGCTGACGTGGATGCTGTCGGCCGGCATCGTGGTCGTGATCCTGATGACGCCAACCTTCCTGCAGAAGCTCTACGGATTCGACGCACGCACGGCGCTGGTCGCCAACAGCGTGGCGACGCTGTGCCTTTCGATCGGCTGCGTGGTGGCCGGCGCGTTGGCCGACCGCATCGGCGCCCGCCGCACGCTGTTCTTCGGCGGCCTGTTCCTGGCCGTCAGCAGCTATCTGTTCTACACGGTGATCCACCAGCGCCCCGACCTGCTGCTGCCGCTGTACGCGCTGGCCGGCTTTGCGGTGGGCACCATCGGCGCGGTGCCGTTCGTGCTGGTCAACGCCTTCCCCCGCGCCTGTCCGCTTCTCGGGCCTGTCGTTCTCGTACAACCTGTCGTACGCGATCTTCGGCGGGCTGACGCCGATGGCGGTGACGCTGATGCTGAAGAACGATCCGCTGGCGCCCGCGCACTACGTCGTCGCGCTGTGCGCGCTGGGGATGGTGACCGCGCTGTTCGCGCGCAAGTCGACCAGGCTGTAAGCGGACCGAGGCCGAACCGGGGCGATCCGGAGGCCAATTCCGGGGCCGGTCCGGGGCGCGATTGCGGAGGCCGATCCGGAGGCCGATCCGGGGGCTGGTCCAACACCAGGCCCCCCGGGCGCCCTGCCCTGGCACCCCGGCCGCCCGGCCAGTGCCGTGGTTCAGCGCCGATGCTCGCGGAAGAACTCCCACATCAGCATGCTCGCTGCCGGCCCGGTGTCGCTGTGATAGCGATAGGCGGGATCGCCGCCGCTCCAGGCATGGCCTAGCCCGGCCACTTCGCACAGCTGCACGAGATCGCGGCGCGCGTAGCCGAAGCGGGATTCGAGATAGTGGCCGGCGGGCATGTCCGCCGAATCGCCGTTGCCGTTCGTGCCGCCCGACTCCGGGTGCGTCGACGCGACGGCCGCCCGCACCGGCTCACCGTTGCGGCGCTCGCCATCGACGCGATCCGGCAAGCGGTTATACGCCAGGAATTGCCGCGCCAGCAGGCGCGCATTGACGGGGTGCACCACCTCGTCGTCCATGCCATGCAGGATGAGCGCGGGCATCGGCTTGCCGGCCAGCGCGACGCCGGCCGCATCGAGCAGGGCCGCCGGCTCGGCCCGCGAGCCGTGCTGCATCGCCCGCAAACCCGCCCGCGCCGAATCGGCGGCGCCCACCACCACGCCGGAATGCAGCCCGACCGCGGCGATCCTGTCCGGATAGCGCAAGGCCACCACGGCCGCCATCGCGGCGCCGGCGGACAGGCCGGCGAGGTACACCCGGTCGGGACACACATCGCGCCGCAAGGCCAGCGCATCGATCAGCGCGGCGATCGCCTGCGCTTCGCGCGCGCCCTCGCTGGCGGCCAGGTCGAACCATTGCCAGCAGCGCTGCAACTGCCGCCGCAGCGGCTGTTCGGCATAGGCGACCAGGAAGCC
Source organism: Cupriavidus sp. H18C1 (assembly GCF_049311595.1). Classification (NCBI taxonomy): domain Bacteria; kingdom Pseudomonadati; phylum Pseudomonadota; class Betaproteobacteria; order Burkholderiales; family Burkholderiaceae; genus Cupriavidus; species Cupriavidus sp. H18C1. The sequence goes on along the minus strand of NZ_CP186009.1, from coordinate 779,970 downwards.
CTCGCGCTCGGCCAGCGCATTCATGCGCGTGCCGGCGGCGAAGTCCTCGGCGGTCTGCCGGCAGCCATGCAGCATCACCACCAGCGGCAGCGGACCGCGGTGCCGGCGCGACGGCTCGTAGAGCCAGTAGCTCAGCTGCGACACCAGTTCGCCCGGCATTGCGGGCAGCTTCAGGCGCCGCTGCGACCACTGCCCCGGCAGCGGACCGGCAGGCAGCGCGAGCGGCGGCGGCACCCGCGTGCGGGCGGCCGGAGCCGCGGCGGTCCGTCCGTGCCATCGTTCGAGCCAGTCGCCAAGGTGACGGGCCGACTGGCGCGGCAGCGTGCCGATCTGCCGCCACGGACGCTGCCAATTTCCCATCAAGGTTCTTGCCATGCGCGGATTGCGGAAGCGCGCGAACGCTCCGGTTCATTTTGCTGCGTTGCAGCATAGCACATGGGGTGGAACGCATTTGACTTACCAATGTAGGACAGTGACTGACAGCACACCGGCAATCGGCTCGCTATGGTTTCGCCATGGCGAACGGGCAGCCCGCCCGCAGCCGCCATTCGAGGCCAACTCGATACCGGTATCTTCATGCGGAACACGCTTTTGATTTCGTTGCCCCACCCCCTGGCGCGCAGCCGCCCTGATCGCCTGCGCATCGTGGCCGGCGGTGGCCCAGCATGGCAACGCCGCCGCCTCGACCACGGCGCCGTCGAGCATGTCGGCACTGGCCCGGCTGCTGGTTGGCGTGGCCGATGGCCGGCCCACCGGCATGAATGGCGTCACGCGGCTGACCGGTTCCGGCAACAATACCGACGTGGCGCTGCGCACCGCGTGCCGCGAGCTGACACGCTCCGGTCCGATCCTGCTCGATACCGCCACGCGCCTGGATGGCTGCCGCGGCGAAAGCGGCAAGCGCGTGGTCTTCCATCTGAATCTCGTTCGTTTCGACGCCTCGCGCGAGGGCACCGCGGCCTTCATGGCCAGCGCCACGCCGGCCCTGGTGCGCGGCATCTGCCGCAATCCCGATGTGCCCGTGCTGGGCCGCCTCGGCATCGCACTGGTGTTTCGCTACACCGGCATCGGCGACCGGCCGGTCGGCGAAATCGCGATCGCGCCCGGCCGTTGCGAACAGGAATGATCGCTGCATCGGATTCGGAGCAACGCGTCCGATAGAACACCGTCCGCGTCGAACTGCGATAGTCGCGGCATGGCGCATTGGCTAGATTCCTCCGCTTCCCTGTGTCCGCCCGGAGGTCGCCCCGATGCCATCCCCCTCTTGCCAACCGCACGCCGTGCATGGCGGCGACGATGCGACGGCCGGCCGATGCAGCGCTCTAAGCGTCGGCTGTACGGGCTGATGTCGTGCGGCTGCCTGCTGTGGGCGGCGCTGGTGGCCGCGCAGCTCGGCCGCACCCAGACGCAGCGCGACGATACCGGAGCGGTGCGCGAACGGCTCGCCGACACGCTGACCGGGGCCGAGCGGCGCTGGCTGGCGGCCCATCCGGTGGTGCGCTACAGCGCGTCGCCGATCGGCGGCCCGATGGCCTTCGTCGGCACCGGCGGACACGCGGCCGGCATCGCCGTACAGGCGCTCGAGCAGGTCGGCCGCATTACCGGCCTGCGCTTCGAACCGGTCTGGCAGCAAGACCCCGGGGCGCGCGAAGCCGCCCTGCGCGATGGCACGGTGCTGCTGGTGCCCGCGGTGACGGCCGACTTGCCGCCGCCGGACGCCGGCGGGATGCGCGAACCAGGACGCCGGGCGCGCCGACTGCAGCCATCGCTGCCGTATCTGATCACGCCGTGGGTCATCACCACCCACGCCGCCAACGGCGCGATCCGCGACGCCGCCGGCCTCGCCGGCATGCGCATCGCCGTGCGCCGCAGCAGCCGCGCCCTGGCGGAGCGGCTCGCACAGGTGCCCAACGCCACCATCATCCGTACCAGTTCCACCACCGAGGCCTACCGCATGGTCGCGCACGGCCAGGCCGACGCCGCGGTCGACACGCTGACCTGCGCGCACTACATGGTCCGCTACGCGTTTGCGCCATGGCTGCGCGTGGCCGCTCCGCTCGGCCCGCAGCCGGCCGCGATCGGCTTCGGCGTCTCGCCGGCGGCGCCGCAGCTGCGCATGATCCTGAACAAGGCACTGGCGGCCATTCCGCCGACGCACTGGGACGCGCTGCAGGCCCGCTGGGCGTCGACGCCGTCAACCGCCTCGACGGCGCCGCTGCCCGCCGCGCTGCCCGCACCGGTGCAAGCGCACCCGGGTCGTCGCCCCTGGCTGCTGACCTGCTCGCTCGGCACCTTGCTGTGGATGACGGCGATGGGCGCGTGCGCGGTGGCCCTGCATCGCCACGGCCGGCGCATCGCCCGCGCCGCCAACACGCTGCACCGGCGCCTGGGCAATGCACGCCCGGCCAGTCGGCGCAGCGCGGCCGGCATGCGTCCGTCGGCGGACGGCAGCCACCGCGGACCCTCGCCTTGTGCCGGGGCTTCCGTCGGCGCCTCCGTCGGCGCTTGCGCCGGCGCATCGGCCGATGCGGATCGCCTGGGCCTGCTGGCGACGATCTGCCATGAGATCCGTACCCCGATGCACGCGGTGATCGGCATCCTCGATCTGCTCAGGCACAAGACCGCGATCCATGGCGAGGCCCGCCACTACATCGACACCGCGCACGACTGCGCCAAGTCGCTGGTCGCGCTGGTCGGCGACCTGCTCGACATGGCACGGCTGGAGGCGGGGCGGATGGAAATCCGTCCGGAGCCGGTGCAGCTCGATACGCTGCTGCAGCAGTGGGTCCAGGCGTTTCGGCCGCTGGCGGCATCGCGCGGGCTGCGTATCCGCCTGCAGCTGGGCACGCTGCGGGCCCGCCGCCATCGGGCCGATCCGCAGCGGCTGCGGCAGGTGGTCGGCAATCTGCTCAGCAATGCGATCAAGTTCAGCGGCCATGGCGACATCATGGTGAAGCTCGAGAGCGCGGGCGAGGACGTCGATCGGGAAACCGTGCGCATCGTGGTGCGCGACCGCGGCCCCGGCATCGCGGCGGACCAGATGCCGCGGCTGTTCGAGCCGTTCTACCGGGCCGCGGAAGCGGGCGCGACCAGCGGCACCGGCCTGGGCCTGTCGATCTCGCGGCAGCTCGCCCGCCAGATGGGCGGCGAGCTCGAGCTGCTCAGCCGGCCCGGCCACGGCACCACCGCGCTGCTGACCCTGACGCTGGCCGCGGATGCCTGCGCAGGACGCGCGCTGCGCGGCGACAGCCGCCAAGCCGCTTGCCGCCGGCCCGCCATCTCGCCGCTGCGCAAGGGCTATTGCGCGCTGATCGTCGACGACCATCCGGCGGGCAGGATGCTGCTGGCCCGGCAGCTGCGCCATCTGGGCGTCGAGGCAGTCGGTACCGGCGATGCCCACGAGGCGCTGGTACGGTGCGCGGCGCCGGACGCCACCTTCGATCTCGTGATCCTCGACTGCAATATGCCCGGCATGGACGGCTTCACGCTGGCGCGCAAGCTGCGCGCGCAGGAGCAGGCTCTGGCCCGGCCGCACGTGCCCGTGCTCGGCTACAGCGCCGACGCGCGGCCGCATAACCGCCAGCAGGCCCTGGCGGCCGGCATGGACGATTGCCTGTTCAAGCCGATCGATCTCGACACGCTCGGCCGCGCATTGCAACACTGGCTGGGCGACCCGCCGGGCGGTCGCTGCCCTTCGACGGCATTCGCCGCGGCGCCCCTCGCGCCGGCCCCCCGATGCGGCGGTACGGGCGGCCTTGCTGGCCGGCAACACGGCGGACCTGGCCGCGCTGCACGTCGCGGTGGCGCGCGCCGACTGGCAGGCGGCCCACGCCATCGCGCACCGTATCAAGGGCGCCGCGCGGATGGTGTCGGCCGATGCCGTCGCGGCGGGCTGCGAGGCGCTGGAGGCCGCGTGCCGCGACGGCGATGCCGCCGGCGTGGCGGCCGCGATGGCGCAGCTGGTGCCGGCGCTCGCGCGGTGGAGCAGGACGCTGTCGCGCTGAGCCAAGCTTCGCTGGCCGAAGCTTCCCGGCCGGATGCATCCGCACACCCTCGCCCCAGATCGCGTTTTGAGACTCGTCTTATCGCCTCGCGCTCCCCTGCCCCCCTAATCTGGCGGGGCATTGCAGCGCTTTCCGACTGTTTCCCGTTTTTGGTCCGAGGGTGGGGCATGTGCGCTGGCGCTGTGTCGGGCGGTAGTGTCGTCCTGTCCGTACCTCCATCGTGTCACGGGGCCCGATACAGATTTCACGCGCTTTGCGCCGCACGGCATTTGCCGCGCGGCGCTTCTTTTCCGATGGACCGCACGCTCCTGGCACCCGCCGCGCTCCGCGATGGGGCCCGGCAAGCGGGCGCAGGAGCAATGGCATGGCACTGAACATCGTCGTCGCCGACGACCACCCCGCGATCTCCCTGGCGATCCGCAGCGTTCTGCAGGGGCACGCCGGCTGGCAGGTCTGCGCCGACGTGACGACGCCTGAGGCGCTGTTTCGCGCCATCGCGACGTGTACGCCCGATGTCGTGGTCACCGACTACCACATGCCCGGCGGCCAAGCCAAGGATGGCTTGCGGATGCTCGGCCAGATGCGACGGCAGCATCCGCAGATGCGGGTGGTGGTGCTGACGATGATGACCAACCCGCTGATCCTGCGCGCCATCGCGGAGGTCCCCGTGCAGGGCATCCTGCTGAAGGATTCGCCGCTCGACGAACTGGTCCATACCCTGGTCCAGGTCGAGCGCGGCCAGACCTATATCGGCAAATCGGCCGCGCGCATCCTGGCGGAATCGAGCGCGCGCTACCCCTGTCCGGAGGAGCGGGCAGGCGTCGGCAGTCTGTCGGTACGGGAAACGGAGGTGCTGCGGCTCTATCTGAGCGGCAAGTCGGTGACGCAGATCGCGACGGCCCTGAGTCGCAGCGTCAAGACCATCAGCCGGCAGAAGAACTGCGCGATGCAGAAGCTGGGGGCCAGCAACGACAGGGAACTGTTCGACTTTGCCGCCCGCCAGGATTTGATGCTGCCGCAGCCGTCGGCGGGTTAGCCGACGGCATACGGCCCGGGATGCACCCTTGTTCGTGCACCTTTGTTCGTTTCTTTATTCAGCGGAGCGCGGCGCCGCGATGACCGGCGAGACGGCGGGCTCGCCGCCATCCTGATCGTCGCCCGGGCGGCGCTGCTTGGCGCCGGCAGCGCGCTGCTCCCAGAACACCGCGTTATCGATGCCCAGCGGACCGGGCACGAAATTCGGATCGAGGCCCTGCCGCTTCTGTGCCTCGTAGTCGCGCAGCGCCTTCAGCGCGGGCTTCTGCAGGATCACGATCGCCACGATGTTGAGCCATGCCATCAGGCCCACGCCGATATCGCCCAGCGCCCAGGCCAGCGTCGCGGTGCGCACGCAGCCGTACAGCGTGGCGGCCAGGATCGCGATCTTCAGCAGGAACACCATCCAAGGGCGGTGAATCTTGCGGTTGATATACGCGACGTTGGTTTCGGCGATGTAGTAGTAGGCGACGATGGTCGTGAACGCGAAGAAGAACAGCGCGATCGCGACAAAGGCGGCGCCAAAGCCAGGCAGCACGCTTTCGACCGCATGCTGGGTGAAGCCCGGGCCCGCCTCCACGCCGGCCAGGCCGGTGTGCAGGGCTTCCTTGGCGGGACCAACCACGTTGTAGGCGCCGGTGATCAGGATCATGAAGGCCGTCGCGGAGCAGACGAACAGCGTGTCGACATAGATCGAGAACGCCTGCACCAGGCCCTGCTTGGCCGGATGCGACACCTCGGCGGCCGCCGACGGATGGGGGCCGGTACCCTGGCCGGCTTCGTTCGAGTAGACGCCGCGCTTGACGCCCCACTGGATCGCCAGGCCGAGCACCGCGCCGAAGGCCGACTCCAGGCCGAAGGCGCTACGCAGGATCAGGCTCATGACCTCGGGCAGCTTGCCGACATTGAGCGCGACGATCACGCAGGCCACCAGGATGTAGCCCAGCGCCATGAAGGGCACGACGATCTCGGCGAACTTGGCGATGCGCTTGACGCCGCCAAAGATGATCAGGCCGAGCAGGATCACCAGCACCGCGCCGGTTACCGCCGGATCGATACCGAACGAATTGGTCATGCCGGCCGCGATGCTGTTCGACTGCACGCCGGGCATCAGCACGCCGCAGGCCAGGATCGTCGCCAGCGCGAAGATCCAGGCGTACCACTTGGTGCCCAGCCCTTTCTCGATGTAGTAGGCCGGGCCGCCGCGATACTGGCCGTCCACCTCTTCCTTGTAGATCTGCGCCAGCGTCGATTCCACGAACGCCGTGCTGGCGCCGAGGAAGGCCATCACCCACATCCAGAACACCGCGCCCGGACCGCCGAAGGTAATGGCGGTCGCCACGCCGGCGATATTGCCGGTGCCGACCCGTCCCGACAGCGACATCGCCAGGGCCTGGAAGGAGCTGACCCCCTGCGCCGAGGACTTGCCGTCCAGCATCAGCCGGATCATGCCGAAGAAGTGGCGCACCTGGGCGAATCGAGTGCGAATGGAGAAATACAGGCCGACGCCCAGGCACAGGTAGATCAGTGCCGAGCTCCAGATGATGCCGTTGACGGCATCGACGATTTCGTTCATGGCGAATCTCCGAGTCGGGTTCGGGCGAGATGGTGCCCGTCATGTCAGCGGTCGAGGCGCCCCGGGGTCGAGGCAAAACCGCCCCCCCTGGAAAAAGGCGTAACCATACCGCAACCGTTCGTTATCGCCCCACCTAGGGAGAACCCGAATTCGTCGTCCGAATCGGCGCCTGGCGCGTTGTGGGATGCAGGATCGTGCACCACGAGCGGGCATGATCGACGGGGCCGCAAGCGCCTGAAATTGTGTCGCCGGGAAACAAAAGTCGGCACTGTCAGGCGGTTTTTACGTCACCGAACCACAAGTTACAGAACTGTTTCATGTTGTCGCCGCCGAGGCCGGCCGCAGGCCTGATCGTGCGTCGTAACCTGAACGCTCCCCTACCGCTCCGATGGATGCAGAGGAATCTCATGTCTGAACGATTGATCATGCTGGATGTGCCCGGGGTGCTGTTCTCCGAGCGCTCCGCCGCGCGGCTGGGCGGCAAACCCGAGACCGGCGCGGTGCGCGAACTGCGCCTGTTCGATCCGGTCGCGCTGGGCTTTGTACGGCGGCTGTTCGGGCTGGCCGGCGCCCGCGTGGTGCTGCCGCATGCCTGGGGCGTCGGCGCCCGCTCGGCCCTGGTGCAGCAGCTGGACCTGCAGGTGCATGCCTTCGCGCCGGCCACCAACGGCGGCTTTGGCGCCGAGGTGGCCGCCTATCTGGCGGCGACCCGGCCCGTTCCGCAGAACTTCGTGGTGCTGACCGCCGATGCGGCCTCCGTCGACGCATCGCTGCAGTCGCGCCTGATCGCGCTCGATCCAGCCAAGGGTCTGACGCTGGACGACTTCAAGCAGGCGCTGGACCTGCTGGGCGTGGCCTGCCCCAACGGCATGTATCCGCCGACGCAGCCCGACCCGCGCCTGCAGGCACGCCTGCAGCAGCTGCGGCGCGCCGCTCGCCATGGCGCCCTGCCCGGATTGGTGCCGTTGCCGTTGGCCGAGCCCGCGCACGCCCGAGTTCGGCCCACGCCTTGCCGCGGCGCACGCTTGAGCTGAGCGCAAGCCTGAGCTTGGCGCACGCCGAGACGCCGCGCACGCCTGACCTTCTCCGTCGGGATCAGCCCGCATAGGCAGTCCCGCCCCCCGTCTGCATAATGTGGCGGCATGAACCGAGGGGGCGGAGATGACAGCAGCCGCGCTGGCTGACCGACGCGGCATCCACTGGCGACGCGGCTGGCCGCGGCCTCTGCCGACCGCCCTTGCCGCGACGGTTGCCCCGGCCCTCGCCCGGGCCCTTGCGGCCGTCCTCGCGGCCGTCATTGCCGCCCTCTGGGCGCCGGACTTGCACGCACAGCCTGCCGGCTCGCCGGAAACCTCGGCGGCTCCTGCCACTGCCGGCCCTGCTGCCCCGGCTACCGCTGCCGCCCCTCCGGCCAGCCCCTCCGCCCAACCCGCCGAGGCCACCGTTCCGCCGGTCTGCCAGGCACCGTGGTTCCGCGGCGGCGCCCGCGCGCAGCTCGAGGCCGACGGCCAGATGCCGATGTCGATCACGATGACGGTGCGCCATCCCGGCCCCGTACCGGGCGGCTGCGCGGCCTGGCTCGACATCCACTCGAAGTCCGCGCTGGCGGCGATGATGGGTCCGCCGGTGGTCATGGATCAGATGCACCGGCTGACGCTGGTGCGCGATACGGGCTCGACCAACGGCCGGATCAGCAGCCAGCACGCCACCATCAACGCCCAGGCGCGCTATGCCCGGCTGTTTGGCGAGGCCTCGTTCGAGGGCACGGGCCTGTTGTCCTATGCCGGCCACGATATCCGCGAGGGCGTCACGCTGCCCGGCGAGTCGCTGCACTCGAGCGCCAGCCTGCAGATCAACAGCCTGCATTCGGGCGAAGCGGTGACTACCATCCGCGTGCCGCGGGCCTCGATCCACATCGGCGAGCGGCGGGTCGGCCGCCGGCAACATATCGACACGCCGCTCGGCCGGCGAGAATGCCTGCCGATCCGGTACGACAAGCAGGCCTCGCTGGGCGAGGTCCATATCGGCGACGACGTCGAACGGCCCGATCCCTACAGCATGACCGTGACCGACTGGTACTGCCCCAGCGAAGCCTTCGTGCTGCGCACGGAGATCCGCCAGGGCGACCAGCAGCAGGTCATCGAGACCACGGCGATCGGCATGCCGGAGGGCGGGCGGTAAGGCCGCCGGCCGGCTCGCCCGGGGCCGGCCGCGGGGTCGGCGTAGGGGCGGCGTAGGGGCGGCGTAGGGGCGGCGTAGGGGCGGCGTAGGGGCGGCGTAGGGGCCGCGTAGGCGTAGGGTCCGCATAGGGCGGCACGGCTGCCGATCCCGCGGGCATCCGCCTTCACCACCCCTCGGCTCACGCCGCCTGCAGGTCCTCCAGCGGTCCGAAGAACTCGAAGCGCAGGCGCTCCGGCGCGATGCCCAGCGCGCGCCCGTCGGCATAGACGGAGCGCATGAAGGCCTTCGGCCCCAGCAGGTAAAAGTCGACGTCGCGGTCGGCAGGCAGCCGGCTCGCCAGCAACTCGCGCGTGACGAAGCCCACGGCGTGCGGGTCATCTCCCTCCCGCGGCGTGTCGTAGACGTAGCAAACGCTCACATTGCCGTGGTTGGCGGCGATCGCGTCGACGCGCTCGCGGAAGGCATGCACGCCGCCGTGCCGCGCGGCATGGATGAAGTGGACCGGCCGGCCGGCGGGGGCGGCCGCTTCCAGCATGCTGATGGCGGGCGTGATGCCGACACCGCCGGTCACCAGCACCAGCGGCCGGTCGTTGGCCGCCTGTTCCAGCACGAAGTCGCCGCAAGGCTGCAGCGCCTGCAGGACATCGCCCACCGCGGCATGGTCGTGCAGCCAGTTCGACGCGCGGCCACCGGGCTCGCGCTTGACGCTGATCCGGTACCACGGCTTGCCAGGCGCATCGGACAGCGAGTAGTGGCGGCGGGTCGGCGCCCCGTCGATGGTCAGCAGCAGCGTCAGGTACTGGCCGGGCCGGAAGGCGGGCAGCGCGCCGCCGTCCGCGGGCTCCAGGTAGAACGAGGTAATGATCTCGCTCTCCTGCACCTTGCGGGCGATGCGCAGGCCGCGCGTTCCGCGCCAGCCGCCCGGCTGGGCCGCGTTGTCGCGGTAGACCGCCTCCTCGGCATCGATCAGGATCTTCGCCAGCACGCCATAGGCCTCGCCCCAGGCGCCGATGATCTCGTCGGTCGCCGCTTCGCCCAGCACGTCGCGGATCGCCTGCAGCAGGCAGCCGCCGACGATCGGGTAGTGCTCAGGCTGGACGCCGAGTGCGGCGTGCTTCTGCACGATCCGCGGCAGCGCGCCGGCCAGCGCGTCGAGCTGGTCGATATGGCTGGCGAAGGCCAGGACCGCGCCGGCCAGCGCGCGCGCCTGCGTGCCGTGGACCTGGTGGGCCTCATTGAAGAAGGCCTTCAGTTCCGGATGCTGGGTCAGCAACAGACGATAGAAGTGTTGCGTGATCGCTTCGCCGTGCTGCTTCAGCACGGGCACCGTGGCCTTGACCAGCGCGATGGTATTCGGGGACAGCATGAAAACGCTCCTTGGATTGGACGTCAATGGGTACCTTGTCATATCAAGCGGCGTGCCAGGGGAAACACCCGGCGCAAGCCCTTGATTTTCATGGCATCATGTCGCGCAGTTGTCCGAATGACTACACGAGGGACGTGGTTCAAAAGACCACAATGTTGTCTACATGACCACGAATTCCGATTTCCCCACGCTCGCCGACGAAGGCCGCTTCCGCCAGTTGCTGGCCGCCGCACGCGGCATCGTGCATTGCGATGCCGCGGCCCTGCTGCGGCTGCAAGGCGAGGTGCTGGTGCCGGTCGCCGTCCACGGCCTGAGCGACGATGCGCTCGGACGCCGCTTCCCCGTCTCGGCCCACCCGCGCCTGGCGCAACTGCTCGACAGCGAGGACGGCGTGCGGTTTGCCGCCGATTGCGGCCTGCCGGACCCGTACGACGGCCTGATCGAAGGCCAGCCGGACATTCTGCCGATCCACGACTGCATGGGCGCCCCGCTGCATTGCGGCGGCCGGCTGTGGGGCCTGGTGACACTGGACGCGCTGCAGCCCGGCGCCTTCGCCGACATCTCGGCGACGCAGATGCAGGCGGTGGTGACGATGCTGGAATCGGGCATCGAGGCCGACGAGACGATCCGCGCGCTGGCCGAACGGGCTGCGCGCGAGCGCGAAATGAGCCGCGCGCTGCAGGCCCGTGGCCAGCCGCGCGAGCTGCTTGGCAAGAGCACGGCGATGAAGCGGCTCAAGCAGGAAATCGACACCGTGGCGGGGTCGGATCTGAGCGTCCTGATCCTGGGCGAGACCGGCGTCGGCAAGGAACTGGTCGCGCAGCGGCTGCACGACCGTTCCGCCCGCCGCGACCGGCCGCTGGTGCAGATCAACTGCGCGGCGCTGCCCGAGACGCTGGCCGACAGCGAGCTGTTCGGGCACAAGCGCGGCGCCTTCACCGGCGCGGTGCAGGACCGCGTCGGCAAGTTCGAGTTGGCCGACGGCGGCACGCTGTTTCTCGACGAGGTGGGCGAACTGCCGTTGCCGGTCCAGGCCAAGCTGCTGCGCGTGCTGCAGAGCGGGGAAGTGCAGCGGCCCGGCAGCGACCGGTTGCTGCGGGTCGATGTCCGCGTGCTGGCGGCAACCAACCGCGACCTGGGCAAGGCGGTGGCCGAGGGCCGCTTTCGCGCCGATCTGTACCATCGGCTGTCGGTCTATCCGCTGCGCGTGCCGCCGCTGCGCGAGCGCGGGCGTGATGTGCTGGCGCTGGCCGGCGGCTTTCTCGAGGAAAACCAGCACCGGCTCGGTGCGCGCAACCTGCGGCTGTCGCCCGACGCGGCGCTGGCGCTGATGGCGTATGCCTGGCCGGGCAATGTCCGCGAACTCGAACATCTGATCAGCCGGGCGGCACTGCGCGCGCTGGCCGAATCGCGCCGCGGCGCGCGCTGGATCGCGATCGAGCCGCGCCACCTGGGGCTCGACAGCGGCACCGGCCGGCTGGCGCATGGCAACGAAGACGTCGGCCTCCACGGCCGGCCGGCCGCGGCGCAGCGGGATGAAAGGCCGGCCCCTCGCGCCGCGCAACCCATGGCGGCAAGCTCGCCGGAGGCAAGCCAGCCCATCGGGAGCGGCACGCTGCGCGAGGCCACCGACGAATTCCAGCGCCGCTGGATCGAAGCCGCGCTGGCGCGGCACGGCGGCGCCTATGCGGCCGCCGCGCGCGCGGCCGGCATGGATCGCAGCAACTTCCACCGGCTGGCGCGGCGACTGGGCGTTGCGCCGGAGGCCAGGCGCCAGACGGGCCGCGACGCCGATCCGCACTAGTCGCGCGCCGGCGGCCGAGCCCTGTCTGCAGCCCACCCTTCACCACGAGCGGCGCCCAAGGCATACTTGGCCCTGCGAGCCGCTCCCCCTGCCGCATTTGCCGACCTCGAGGATCGGGCCGGAAAATTTTCTGTCGGCGGCCCCTGTGCAAACGCCGACTAGCGCCAATACTAGAGTCGGAGGCGCGCGGCCCGTAGTGCGCAATGACGCTTCGATCGACCACCCATAGCACCGGAAGCCAACCGTGTCGCGTCGTGTCTGGCCTATCGTTGTCCTGCTGGTCCTGGTTGGCGGCGCCTGCTATTTCGCCGCCCATCTGATCGCTGACGAGGTTCGCACCTCGCGGTGGCAGGCGCGCTATTTTCACGATTGGGGCCAGCGCCTGACCTACACCATCGCGCCCGGGGCCAGCGACCGCATCCGCTTCCCCGATGCCGGGCCCTACGATATGCGGCTCGGTTATGCCCGCATTCCGCACTACACCGAGCTGCTGGAAGCGCGCGGCTTCGTGCGCGAGCACCAGGCGCGGATGTCCCAGGCGATGCTCGAATACCTCGATCTCGGCCTGTACGCGCCCTACCGCGAAAAGACCCGCGCCGGGCTGGCGCTGCTCGATTGCAACGACCGCAACGTGTCGGTGCAGCGTTTTCCCGAACGCCAGTACCAGGACTACCGCGAAGTGCCGCAGGTCCTGGCCAACTCGCTGCTGTTCGTCGAGAACCAGGGCCTGCTCAATCCCGAATATCCGACCCGCAATCCGGCGCTCGACTGGCGCCGGCTGTCGCGCGCCGGCGTCGACCAGCTGTTCGCCATCGTCGATCGCGAGCGCGATACGCCGGGCGGCAGCACGCTGGCGACGCAGATCGAGAAATACCGCCACTCGCCGCAGGGGCGCACGTCGTCGATCTCGGAGAAGCTGCGCCAGATGGGCTCGGCCTCGGTGCGCGCCTATCTCGATGGCCGCGATACCGTGCGCGCGCGCGAACGCATCGTGGTCGACTACCTGAACACGGTACCGCTGTCGGCGCGCAATGGCCGCGGCGAAATCCACGGCATCGGCGATGGCATGTACTACTGGTACGGCGAGGACTTCGACGAAGCGAACCGGATGCTGCACGAGATCGAGTCGAGGCCGCCGACGCCGCGCGAGGCGCAGGTCTTCAAGCAGGCGCTGTCGCTGATCATCGCGCAGCGCCGTCCCTCGTACCATCTGCGCCGCTACGACACCAACCTGGAGCCGCTGACCGACAGCTATCTGCGCCTGCTCGCCGGCGCGGGCGTGATCTCGCCGCGTTTGCGCGACGCCGCGCTGGCCGCGCGGCTCGACAAGGCGCCGATTCCCTCGCTGCCGCCCGCCGATCCCTTCGTCACGCGCAAGGCCATCAACCAGGTGCGCACCGACCTGTCGCGCCTGCTCGGTGTATCGAGCCGCTACGACCTGGACCGGCTCGACCTGACCGTCGCCAGCACGATCAATACCGAAGCGCAGCGCCAGATCACCGCGACGCTGATGAAGCTGCGCGACAAGGAGGGCGCGCGCGAACTTGGCCTCTACGGCCACAACATGCTGCGCGATCACGACGATCCGTCGAAGCTGGCGGCCAGCTTCACGCTGTTCGAACGGGTCGGCAATGCCAGCTATCTGCGCGTGCAGGCGGACAACATCGACCAGCCATTCGACCTGAACAGCGGCGCCCGGCTCAATCTCGGCTCGACCGCCAAGCTGCGCACGCTGGTGACCTATCTCGAGATCCTGGCAGAGCTGCACGACCGCTACGCGGGCATGACGCGCGCCGAGCTGCAGCGCGTCCCGGTCTCGCCGCAGGATGGGCTGACGCGCTGGACGATCGACTGGCTGCTGAAGAACCCCAACCGCGATCGCCGCGCGATGCTCGAGGCCGCGCTCGAACGCAAGTACGCCGGCGGCGCCGGCGAGGCGTTCTTCACCGGCGGTGGGCTGCAGACCTTCACCAACTTCGAGCGCTCGGCCAGCGTGGAAAACCTGACCGTGCGCCGGGCCTTCCAGCACTCGGTCAATCTGGTGTTCATCCGCATGATGCGCGACATCGTCCGCTACGAAGTCCACCGCGCGCATCCCGATGCCAGCGAGCTGCTGGCCGATCGCGATGCGCCCGGCCGGCGCAAATGGCTGGAGCGCTTCGCCGACGAGGAGGGCAGCCAGTTCCTGACCGGCTTCTATCGCAAGTACAACGCGCTCGACAAGAACGGCCGCATCGCGCTGCTGCTGCAGCGGGTCAAGCCTGTTGCCGTGCGCGTGGCGGTCGCCCTGCGCAGCGCCGATCCGACGATGGACGAGGCCACCTTCGCACGGCATCTGCGCGCCAAGCTGGGCACCAAACTCGACGACGAGGATGTGTTCAAGCTCTACGACAAGTACGGCAAGGACAAATTCTCGCTGAACGACCGGGGCTACCTGTCGCGCATCCATCCGCTCGAACTGTGGTTGATCGACTATCTGGACGACCATTCCGAGGCCGACCTGAAGCAGGTGCTGGAGGCCAGCGCCGACATTCGGCAGGAGGTCTACACCTGGCTGTTCCGCACGCGCAGCAAGGCGGGGCAGGACAACCGCATCCGCATCCTGCTCGAGCGCGATGCCTTCGAGCGGATCGGCGAGCGCTGGCGCCGGCTGGGCTATCCCTTCGATACGCTGACGCGCTTCCTACGGCAGCGCGGTTGGCGCCTCGGGCGATCGTCCCGCGGCGCTGTCGGAGCTGGTCGGCATCCTGCTCAGCGACGGCGTACAGCCGTACACCGAGACCGTGCGCTGGCTCGACTTCGCCGCCGGCACGCCCTACGAGACCCGCTTCGTGCTGCGGCCCGCGCAGCGCAAGCGTCTGCTGCCGGAGGACGTCGCGGAGCTCGCGCGGCGCTCGCTGCTGGACGTGGTCGAGGGCGGCACCGCGCGCTCGGCGCAAGGCGTGTTTCCGGCCGATCGCGGCATGGCGCTCGGCGGCAAGACCGGTACCGGCGATCATCGGCACATGGTGTTCGGCCGCGGCGGCTACGTGATCGCCTCGCGCGCCGTCAGCCGCTCTGCCACCTTCGTCTTCACCATCGGCGAGCGCTACTTCGGCACCGTCACGCTGCATGTACGCGGCCCGCACGCGGCGCGCTACAACTTCACCAGCGCCTTGTCGGTCAAGCTGCTGCGCGGGCTGGCACCGACGATCGTGGCGATGGACCCGCGGGCCGGACCCGCGACGCTCGCCTGCACCGGCGGTTGAACGAACCCGAGCCCGCTGTGGCCATGGCCGGCGCTTCTGCGCGCGCGGTTGACGCCATCTGTTCGCTGCCCCACCAATCCCCCGCCGCGCCGCGCCCGAAACGTCGCGCCGCGACTTTGCCCGCACCGTCCCTGCGCTTACCATGCAAGCAAACGACGAGCATCGGCAACCGCCGATACGCAGGCAGAAAATACGTCGCCGAGGAACGGGGGGCACCTTTGAGCAGCTACATCGAAGACTACTGCGCACGCGTCCGGCAAGGCGGCGCCAACGCCGTGATCGCGCATCCCGTCGTCGTGGACAGCGACGGCACCTACGTGATGAGCTACGTGCCGTTCGAACATGTCAACGCCACGGCCCGGCTGGTGCTGGTCAGCACTACGCCAGGACACATGCATGTGCGGCTCGCCGCCGAACTGACCGAGGCCCTGCTGCGCGCGCACGCGCCGGGCCGCATCGTCCAGCTGGAAAACAAGCGCCAGATCGAGCTGGGCGGGCCGCTGGTGCGGCCCAACCTGATCCGCATGCTCGATCATTTCGGCATTCCGTCGCTGGTCGGCGCCGAACGGGCGACCGTGCTGTGGGAAGACGGCTTTCACCTGTTGCAGCCGCTGGCCCTGCTGCCGCAGGCGACCATGCGACGTGGCCTGGCCTTCGATGGCACGCTGGAAGCGCTGCTGGCCATACCGATGCTGCGCCGCGCATTCGAGACGCAGTTTATCGAGCGGCTGACACGCGTCCGCGACGATGCGCTCTATCTGGCGCTGGGCCGGACCGCATGGGCGGGCCTGTGCCACGCGGCGCAGACGGGCGTGATCGGTCCCGGCCAGCTGCTGGGCATGATGCCGGTGCCCGCGCGCGCGGGCAGCATGGTGCGCTACTTCCTTGGCGAGATCAGCGCGGCGAAGCTGTCGCCGAGGGATCCGGTCAGGCACCGCACCGGCTGGCTGGACGCCGCGCGCCGCGAATTGCTCGAGAACGTGCGCCGCCATCGGCAGGCGCAGAGCGGCGCGGCGACAGGCGTCACCACCGCGGCCGCGTAGGTCGGCGCATAGGTCCGCGCAGGTCGGCGCACAAGTGTGAGCGTACGCCGGCGCGCCGCCGACGGGCCGATGACGACTGCCTGCGCTACAGCGTCTGCGCGCCGCTGACCGGCCGCAATTGCTGCGCGGCCTGCGCGGCTAGCTCGAAGGAACGCAGCCGCGCCTGATGATCGTAGATCTGCGCGGTCAGCATCAGCTCGTCCGGGTGCAGATCGTCGACGAAGCGCTGCATGCCCTCGCACACCGTATCCAGGCCACCGACCACCGAGCAGGACAGCGAGCGGCGGATATGCGCGGCCTCGGTCTCGTTCCACATCGATTCGATATCGTCGACCGGCGGACGGATGCGGCCCGGCGTGCCGCGCACCAGGGCCAGGAACTGCTGCTGCAGCGAGCTGAACAGACGGGTCGCCTCGGCATCGGTATCGGCGGCGAACACGTTCAGGCCGAGCATCACGTAGGGCCGGGACAACGCCTCCGAAGGCCGGAACGTCTGCCGATACAGATCCACCGCCTGGCGCATGAAGCCCGGCGCGAAATGCGAGGCGAAGGCGAACGGCAGTCCCATCGAGGCCGCCAGCTGCGCGCTGAACAGGCTGGAGCCCAGCAGCCACAGCGGCACCTTCAGGCCCGCGCCCGGTACCGCGCGCAGCCGCTGGCCGGGCCGCGGCTCGTCGAAATAGGCCTGCAGCTCCTCGACGTCCTGCGGGAAGGTGTCGGCCGTGTCGTGGGTCGCGCTGCGGCGCAGGGCACGCGCCGTCAGCTGGTCAGTGCCGGGCGCGCGGCCCAGTCCCAGGTCGATACGGCCCGGAAACAGCGAGGCCAGCGTGCCGAACTGCTCTGCGACCACCAGCGGCGAATGGTTGGGCAGCATGATGCCGCCCGAGCCGACGCGTATGGTCGAGGTTCCATTGGCGACGTAGCCGATCAGCACTGCGGTGGCGGCGCTGGCGATGCCGGGCATGTTGTGGTGCTCGGCCAGCCAGAAGCGGCGATAGCCCCAGCGCTCGGCGTGCTGCGCGAGATCCAGCGAATTGCGCATCGATTGGGCGGCGTCGCTTCCCTCGGGAATCGGCGACAGGTCGAGCAGGGAGTAGGCAGGAATGGGAGCGGTCATGCGGGAAGGCGATGCGGGAACGGTTTTCTGGCCGGGCGTGGCGCGATCGATGGCCATTCGGCACATCGACGCATCGGCACGCCGCGGCGCCGCCAGGCGTCCGCCATGGACGGCGATCGAGTTGGAAGGGCAACTATAGCCGTTCTCTTCCCGCGTTGTCGGAAGGGTCTCCCGCCCCAGTCGGCTGCGCGCAAGCCCCGTCAGACCGCCAGCACGCGCTCCCCCATGCAGCTCCTTCCATGCGTCGATGCCGCCCAGCAGCGCCCAGGTATTGGCATAGCCGGCCGCGCGCAGCCGCTCCGCCAGCATCGCGGCGGACAGCTCGTTGGGGCAGGCGCAATAGATCACGATCTCCACGGCCGGGGGGATGTTCGGCGAGGACGTCCAGCGGCGCCTCCGGGTCCACCGCCAGCGCGCCGGGGATACGCTCGAGCGCCGCGCTGCCCGGCGCGCGCACGTCGAGCACCAGCGGCAGGCGGCCGTCCTGGCGCCGCGCCTCCAGCTCGATGACGCTCATGCGGGGAATCAGCCGGGTGCGGCGCAGCAGCCGGACCCGCTTCCACCAGCGCCATACGATGAACAGCGCGAGCGCCAGCAACGCGAGCAGCAGCGCCAGGTGGCCATAGGTGCCGAAGGCGTCCAGCACCGCGTCGATCGCATCGCTGAACGCCGCGCCGATCATCAGCGCCCCGCCGGCCCAGACCACGGCGCCGATCGCGTCGTAGAACAGGAAGACCGTGAACGGCGTGGCCGTCATGCCCGCCATCGCGGTCGACAGCGCACCGGCGCCCGGCAACAGCTTGGAGAAGATCAGCGAGCGCGGCCCCAGCCGCAGATAGAGCGACTGGGTCTGCCGGATACAGCTGTCCTGCGACAGCGATACCTTGCAGATGGTGCGCAGCATGGGCTGGCCCAGGCGCCGGCCTGCGGCGTACCACAGCGAGTCGGCGATCAGGCAGGCCACCACGACGGCGCCCAGCACCGCGCCGATCGACGGGCCGGTCTCGCGCATGCCCAGCGCCCCGGCAACCAGCAACAAAGGATAGGCGGGCACCGGCAGCCCGGCCTGCTCGATGAGCACGTTCAGAAATACCAGCGTCAGCCCGTGCTGTTCCAGCAGGACCTGCAATTCGCCCACGGCGGTCTCCCAGTGAATGATCGATGGCGCGATGATTCGCGATATGGGCGCAGTTTGCCAGCACTGCGGCCACTGCGGCCGGTCCTGGCGTGGACGATCGTTTCAAAAAGTCTGAATGTCCGGTGCGCTGGACTGCTCGCCCTGCGCCCAAAGGCGTGGCAAGATGGCGCCGAAGCGGCTCGGACCCGCCGGCCGCTCGCAACTGGGAGATGCGTATGCTGTCATTCCTCGGTACGGTGATCGTCGGCCTGATCGTCGGGCTGATCGCCAGGGCCATCAAGCCTGGCGACGACAAGATGGGTTGGATCTTGACCATATTGCTTGGCATAGGCGGTTCGCTGATCGCCGGATATGTCGGCCAGGCGCTCGGCTGGTATCGCCCCGGGGAGCCGGCCGGCTGGATCGCCTCGGTGATCGGCGCGATCGTGCTGCTGGTGATCTACGGGCTGGTGCGGCGCCGAGCCTGACGCCTGCCCAGGGGGCGGGGCCATTGACGGCCTCGCCCATCGTTTTTGGCGCCCGGGCCCGCTTCCGGCCCCGCGCTCCCTCGCCTCGGCACCCGGCGGCTCGCACGCCGGCACGCCGACCGCAGTTCGCTGCGTTCGCACAACAGTGCGGGCGCTCTTTGTTGCGAAAGATTGAACTGCCGACACATTTCCGTAAGAAATCGCGCTGCACCGTGCGTAGGCTGGCGTTCCCCCAAGCCCGCCACCGTTCCCGCCCACTCCCCTTGCGGCGGACGGCGAGCCAGTCCCGACGGAGGACGCCGCCATGCAGCGCAACCCATTTGAACCGATCCCCGACGACGCGAATGCCAGCGGTCATCCGGCCCCGCGCGCCGCCGCTTCCCGGTCCGCGTCCCCGTATCCCGGATCCCTCTCATCGAACGCGGCCAACAGCGCCCTCCCGGCCCTGCACGCCGCCATCCGCAGCGGCAAACTGACGCTGGTCCGGCAGGCGCTCGCGGCCGTGCCCGACGCGTTGCGGACCTGCGATCGGCACGGCGATCCGCCCCTGCACTACGCGGTCCGTTCGGCGGCGCCGGTCGCCGTGCTGGCATGCCTGCTC
The DNA here is from genome assembly GCF_049311595.1 of Cupriavidus sp. H18C1. Classification (NCBI taxonomy): domain Bacteria; kingdom Pseudomonadati; phylum Pseudomonadota; class Betaproteobacteria; order Burkholderiales; family Burkholderiaceae; genus Cupriavidus; species Cupriavidus sp. H18C1. The sequence goes on along the minus strand of NZ_CP186009.1, from coordinate 760,390 downwards.
GAACACGGCGCCCGTCTCGATGCGCGCAATATGCGCGGCGAAACCGCGATGCATATCGCCTTCAGCCGCCAACACACCGATCCGGCCTGGTTGGCGTGGTTGCTCAGCCAGGCCGGTCGCAAGGGGGACGCCGGCGCCTGGCTCGCCGCCTTCGTCCCCGATGCCGATGGCCGTTATGCCTATGAGTATGGGCTCGGGACACAGCGTCAGCCCCGACCCGGCATGGAGCCGATCATGGCGGGGCTCCAACGGCAGGACGGCTGGTATCGGGCCTACCTCGCCAACATGGCCCGGGCAGTGTCCTCGGCGGACCTCGCCGAGCTCGCGACGCTGCTGTCGTGCGAGATGCCTCTGGATCTCGCCGTTCAGCGCGGCAAGACGGCGCTGATGGTCGCCGCCGAACTGGGCCACGAGGCCGTCGTCGACATGCTGCTGGCCCACGCCGACGAGCACGGCATGCGGCAGTTGAATCTGGGCGCGGCGGACAGTGGCGATACCGCGTTGATGCTGGCTGCCTTTCACGGGCATGGTGCCGTCGTGGAGCGCCTGCTCGCCGCCTCGGCGGCCCCCGACGTGCCAAGCCAGTGCGGCGACACCGCGCTGATGGCGGCCGCCATCGCCGGCCACGACGGCATTGTCGAGCGGCTGCTGGATGCCGGCGCCGTGGTCGATAGCCGCAATGCGCTGGGCCGGACGGCGTTGATGTTCGCCGCCGTGGCCGGACACCGGGGCACGGTGGAGGTCCTGCTGCGCCATGGCGCAGCGGTCGATGCGAAGGATGGCGAAGGGCGCACCGCACTGGCCTTTGCCGCCCTGCACTCCGCGACGCTCTATTCCGGGTCGTCGTTACAGGAGCGCGTTTGCGCGATCCGCGTCGATACGATGGGTTCGTTTGCCGCCCTTACGCGCTCCGGCGCAACGTTGACCGCAAACGAACGGCGCCAGGGCCCTTCCGGGTTCGGTCCCGGCAGACACCGCGACACCGCCCAGACGCTGCTGCACCACGGTGCCGCGGTGGATTCGAGAGATATTCGCGGCGCCACCGCCTTGATGCATGCCGCCGCAAACGGCCATATCGAAATTCTGGCGGTGCTGCTCGGTGCGGGAGCCGACTGGGAACTGCGGGACAACTCCGGCCGAACCGCGCTGACTTACGCGACCGCGGCCGGACACACGCATGCCGCGCGAGTGCTGAAGGCCTGTCAGGGCTGAAGACCGCGGCGCGATCGGCGCGTTGGCCTGCGCTTATTGGCGCTTATTGCGGCTCCAACGGCCGGTAGGCCACCTTGCCAACGCCGATCTTCTTCCAGAAGGGTTCGGGCAACCTGTCTCGCAGGAACGCCAACGCTCCAGACCGGCGCTCGTACTGCTGTCGCATCGCAGTCTTGCCTTCGATGAATTCCTGGAACAGGTGCCGCAGCGGTTTGAGCATGGCCTCGTCGCTACGCAGCGCCATCCCTTCCATTGCGCTCTTCAGCGCTTCGGTCTGCGCCTGCGATGCGAAACAGCGCAGCTTCTGCGAGATTTCCTCGCGGTCCTTCGCATAGGTCGAATCCAGCCGGATCGATGAACGCAGCCTGATCGCTTCGAGCAGGTTCGCGTCCATCCCTAGCGATACCAGCGCTTCCGTCAACGCGCATCGCGTGATTGGACGCTCGCTGTCGAGCAGGGCCTTGAGCATGGCATCGATGGCGACAAATCGGTTCTCGCGCATTTCGTCGACAGTCGGTTTCCGCTGCTCCTGGGCGATTCGCTGCGCCGTCGCCAACCATTGCTTGTCGCGCTGCGCTTGCCCGTTCGCCTCGATGCGGTCCTTCACGAAGCGGACGACGCCCGAAACCAGCCAGAAGGTGCCCAACGCCAGGGCGGCGGCGAGCAATATGGTTCCAACCACGCCGCCAGAGCCGAGCGTCGCGAACACAACGAAACCAACGCCAATTGCCATCGCAGCCGTCGCATATCCCATGCGGAATTTCGCCCGGGATTTCTTCTTCAATTCGGTTGCCTCGATGGCCTGGAAGGCCTTCTCCTGATGATGCAGCACGATCTCGATCAGCTCCTTCGCGCTCTCGACGTCCTTGGCAGATTGCGGCGATGCCGCTGCGGCAGCGCTGGCGACATGCGACTGCTGCACGGCCGCGGATCCCGTCCGCGCCGCCTGCTCGGTCAACCATTGCCGATGACGCTCGGCTGCCCCGAGAACCTGCCGCTCCCGTCCATCGGCGGTCTGCAAATCCATGCCGCGTTGACGGACCACTGCCAGATCCACGAGCCGCCGTTCCGATTGATACCATCCCACCGCGCCTGCGCCCATGTGAAACGCGCCCATCGCAAGGCTGAAGGCACCACTGGCGATGCTGGTTGCGGCAAGATCGACGCCTTGCACGCCAAGTTTCACCGCGGCTTCCGTCGCATTGCACGCGGCCCCGCCCAGTTGTACGACACTGTCCCGAGCGGCGGCAACGCCCATGGAATGGAGATTGTCGGTCGCTTCCGCGAGCTGATTCGCGGCCTGTTCGTAGCGGACGTAGTGCTCGAAATCCGCCGCGAGATCGAGCGCCAGTTTCTCGAGCTTTTCTTCGACCCCCTTCAGGTCGGCCTGGGTTCTCTGAAGGTTCAACGGGGATGCGGACGAATCCCGTTGCCAATCCGGCAGCAACTTCGCTTCCGCATCGCACGGCCACGTATTCAGCAACGTGGACAGCGCGTGTCTCTCACCGAGCAAACTGGCGATTTCCGGATTGCCATTGACAAAGCGGTCCCGTCCTTCAGCATGCTTGCCCAGCGCCTGGTCCAGTTCCGATTTCTTCCGTCCTGCCTTCCATACGAGATGAGCCGTACCGATGGCCTCGATCAGTGCGAACGTGCTGCCGACCAGGGCGCCTTCATTGGCTGCGGGCAGATACGAAGTGGCCGAGAAGGTTTTCAACTCGTCGGTCGACGACACGGCGATGTGCATCGCCTCGCGTCCTACCGTTACCGCGCTCCATAAGCCGTAGGTAACTTCATTGAGCAGATGCCATCCCTTTGTCTCCGACAGCTTCGCGTGAGAGAGATACGGGGGAGGCCATGTGGCTGCCTGGGAGGAGTGGCCAGCATTCCGGGGAATTGGAGTTTGGAGGTTCCGCTCGCCTGCCGCTGGCCCAGCCGCCTCCGCGTTCTGTACTTCCATAGCGGTGCGTTGGGTAAGTGGCTCAATACATGGCTGGCCCAACAGCTTGGGATCCTGCTCGATATCCTCGGTGCCTTGCACTATGGGGTCGATGCCGTTCCCTGAGGGGATTCCATCTACCGCGATGTCATCTCGAGGCATCGAGTCTGATCGCTCACGCTTGGAGTCGGTGAACGTGTCCGCATTCGAGTAAGTGTGCGTACAGATTCCATCTATGCGCATCGTCTCCTCCGCTCTTGCTATTCTTGACCATCGGCAGCCCTCGCCAATGGCATCGATGACTCACCGATCCTGTTCGGCTACATGATGTGGGATGGCAAACGATCGATCCTCGGAATCGGACGAGTCGTGACGCTGCTGTATGCGCGCATTGGATCAGGCGGCTTTACCGTGCCAGGTAATGGCTTCGGCGGTTTCCGCAGCACCAGTTCGTCTTCGTTGCAGGCGGCCATGTATTGCTTCGAATGAACGCTGTCCACGGCGCGGTAAAGCCAAATCAACCTGCAGAGAAGCATTCCCTCGGATTCGACGCTGAACTTGCAGTTGAACGTGTCGCTGCTCAGATGATCGAATCCGGCTCTCAGGCCGCGCACAGTCAGGACATCCTCTGGGTAAGGATGGGCCGAGACCGCCTTGTATATCGACTCCCACCGTCGGACGGTGCCAGGCAGATCGTTCGGGCTGATCCGCTGTGCGAGTTGTGCAAGAACCCGTGCCTTGGACAGACGTTCATCGTCGTCCTTCGGATCGTGCCGTAGTGCGCGATCGGCCAACAGAGTCAACAACTCACTATCCGTATCCGGCAACCAGCGGGCAAGGTGCCGCATCAGCTCGAGCTCCCACTGCGCCGAGTGCTGCTTCGCCCGATTGAGCGCCATCGTCACCATGTCTCGCCTTCCCGCGACCGACATCTCGCAGGTCATGCGAATGACCGCTGGCAGCGCCCATTCGCGGGTCGATGGCTTCGCATTGACCAATGCATCCACCATTGGCACAACCTGATTCGACCATTTCATTCCCGCGACGCGCCGCGCGATGACATCGCTGTCGCGATGCTGCGGCATCGCCGATACCGCGTTGATGGCGTTGTGGAACGCTTTGCATGTCGTCCCGAGCGGTGCGTCGCCGCGGAAGAAATGACGATCGCCCGCGGGCACGCGCGCCATCACCTCACAAAGCAACTCGAACGGAAGCTTCAGAATCGGAAACGGTGTCGCGGATTCCGCTTTGGCCGGGGGAGTGGCCGATTTGACCGCCGTCGTTTCGACTCGGCTCTCGCCCGGCGGCTTGTCTGAACCTGCCCGGCCGTCGGTGCTGTGCGGCCGATCATGATTGGGAGCGGGCTTTCGGATACCGAAGAACGACAGGACCTTGTCCCAGGGACCGGCCTGCCCGTCGCGTGCCGGGTAGACCCGGGGGACCGGGGGGACCGGTGGCCCGTCCGCGGCACGGACATACTGGATGCGAGCCGAGCTCCCGCCTGCTTGCACGGCCATCGTGCCATGATCGCGTGGCGCCTGGGCGCCCGAATGGGGCGGTGGGCGCGAGTCGACAATGGCGGACGAAGCGACAGTGTGAGTGCCAGCCATGATTGCTCCTGACGAAGTGGGGTGGGTACCGCCAGACCTGGCGGGGGGTGGTGCCTCGGCGGCGTACCGCCGACGCTCGTCAGATAGTGCTGGCTGGCAATGCGGTGGCGCTATTGGAAATTGTTGTCGGGTTTTTGTTTCAGTCGCGGTACATGGCCAAATAGGCCGACCTGACCGCGCCGCAGGGGTCAGTGAGAGATGCCGACCCGCCGCAGCACCTCTTCAATTCCCGCGATGGCCGCGAGCATGCCCGCGCCGAGGGCCTCCTTGCGCAGCGCCATCAGCTCGGCCCGCAGCCCGGTCTGGCTGGCGCCCCGCTGGCTGCGGCCCAGCGCCGCCAGCACCCGGGCACGGCGGATCTGGAACTGCGCCCACGGAAACGGCTCCGGCCGCGTGTAGGCCTGCAGCGCGTCCGCATAGCGGTCGGCATCGTCCCAGCGGCCGTTGCGCAGCGAGACGTCGATCGCGGCTTCGTAGAGATCGAGGTGGCAATGGCTGACGCAGCTTTGCGCCAGGATCGCCTCGCCCTGCGCCAACGCGCGGCGCTGCTTGTCCGGATCGCGCGAGGTGCGGGCCAGGAACCCCAGGATCATCGGGCCGGAGTAGCGCATGCCGGTGTCGCGGCTGAGCGCCAGCGCTTCGTCCAGCAGCTGCTCCGCGGCTTCCGGATGGCCCTGGTTGCCGATGGCCAGCGCCCGCCGCCCGGCCAGTTCCGCTTCGAAGCGGCGCGCGCCGAGGCGCCGGGCCAGCACCAACGCCCGCTCGGCATGCGCCTGCGACTTCGCCCATTCGCCGGTCTGCTGCTCGGTGGACGCCATCACGTCGTAGGCCAGCAGTTCGATGCGCGCATCGCCGATCCGGCGGGCGATGCGCAGCGCCTCTTCGCAACGCGCCAGCGCGGACGACAAGGCATTGCACAGGATGTCCACCGCGCCGACCATGGGCAAGTTCGCCCCTTCGATCCGCACGAAGCCGCGCGCGCGGGCCAGCTCGACGCAGCGGACGAAATGCGCGCGGGCGGTGACCATGCGGCCCTGCTGGTAATAGGCATCGCCCAGGCCGCCGAGCGCGCGTGCCTCGCCCAGCGCGGAGCCCGCCGCGCCGGCATGCTGCAGCGCGCGCTGGTGCGCGGTCAGGCAGGCGTCGAGGTCCCCCATCGGGAAATGAACGTTGCCACGCAGCGATTCGATCTGCGCCAGCATGTCGGCATCGCCGGTCGCCGCGGCGCCGCGCTGTGCGTGTTGCAGGGCGATCAACGCGCGCTCGTAGCGGTCCAGCAGCCGCAGCGCCGAGGCCACGCCGAACCACGCATGGGCGCGCTGGCTATGGTCGTCGGCCAGCGCCACCGCGTGCTCGAACGCCTTCAACGCTTCGGCGGGCTGGCCGAGATTGAGCGTCAGTTCCCCGCGCAGGCAGGCCAGCGACTGCCTGGTCGCGCCATCGCCGACAATCTCCAGCGCGCGTTCGACCAGGCGCAGCGCACGCTCGTTGCGAAAGTGGCCGGCTTCGTGCCGCGCCGCCGCTTCGTAGGCCGCCGCGGCCTCGGCATCGCTGGCGGCGTCGAGATGCTCGGCATGCAGCGTCAGATCGCGGCTCCGATACCAGTCGGCCGCGCGGCGATGCAACGCCAGCCGGCGCGATTTGAGCAGCGACGCGTAAACGGCTTGATGGATCAGCGCGTGCATGAACAGGTAGTCTTCCCCCCTCGGGCCGCAGCATCGCCTGGCGCGCCAGCGCATCGCAGGGATCGTCGGCCGTGCCCAGCAGATGGCGCAAGGCCGCCGGGGAGAAGCGCTGACCGAGCACCGCGGCGGCCTGCAGCGCCTGGCGATGCGACTCGGGCAAGCGGTCCATGCGCGCCAGCACGATGCTCTGCAGCGTGCCGGGCAGCGCCTCGGCGTCCGTGCCGGGGGCCGCATTGCGCAGCAGCTGATCGAGAAAGAGCGGATTGCCTTCGGCGCGGCGGATGCAGGAATCGGCCAGCTGCTCGTCGACATGGCGATAGCGTGTCGCCAGTTCGCGCGCCTCCGCGTCGTTCAGCGGCCCCAGGTCGATCGTGGTCAACGACGCGCTGCCCGCGGCCCCACGCCACGCGCTGTCGAGCGGATCCTGCTCGGGCCGCACCGTCATCGCCAGCACCAGCCGGCAGGTGCGCGTGGCGGCAGCCAGCCGGGCCAGGCAATCGAGCAGCGCGCGCTCGGCCCAGTGCGCGTCCTCGACGACGATCAGCAGCGGCTTGAACGTGCTGCGGCGCGCGACCTGCGCCAGCAGGAAGCGCTGCACGCCGCGCTGCCGCGCGCCGGCATCCATCGCCGCCAGCGCCGCGGCCTGCGCCTCGGGCTGCGGTACGTCGAGCAGATCGAAGGCGAACGGCACGTCGTCATCGTCGATGCGGCCGCTGGCGACCGATCCTGCAATGACCGCCGCACGCGCCTCGGTACTGGCGCACGCATCGATGCCGAACAGCCCGCGCACCAGCACGCGCAGCGGATCGCCCGACGTACTGACGCCGAAATCGAGCACCAGCGCGCGCAGCGCTTCCATGCCGTGTTCGCGCGCCAGCGCGACGAAGCGCTCGGCGAGCCGGCTCTTGCCGATGCCGGCCTCGCCGCGGATCACCACCACGCGGCCCTGTCCGGAGCGCAGGCAATCGCCGGCGACGCCGGCCAGTTGCACCAGTTCCGCCTGCCGCCCGACGAAGGCGTGCTGGGGGCGCGGTCTCGGCGGGATCGAGGAACCGGCGCACGCGCCATAACGGAATCGGCTCGGGGATGCCCGGCATCGACACATCGGTCAGATGCTCGACCTCGAGGCGCCCCGGCAAGGCGAGGAACACGCGATTCGACACCACGGTCTCGCCGGCCTGGGCGTGCTCCATCACGCGCGCGGCGACGTTGACGGGCGGGCCGGTCAGCGTCATCGCGCCGCCCGCGGCCGACGCGGCGGCGAACAGCACCTGTCCGCTGGCGACGCCCACCCGCACGGCCGGCGGCGTCGCGCACTCGGGGCACAGGCGCCGCACGCCGTCGTGCAGACCGACGGCGACATGCATCGCGCGTTCGGCATCGTTGCCGTGGGCCACCGGCACGCCGAACACGACGGTCAGCCGCGCGCCGATCTCGTCGGTGACGGCACCACCGCAGGCAGCGGCCAGCGCGCGGGCGCGCTCGCGCCAGCGCATCAGCAAGCCATGGATCTGCTCGGCGTCGAGCCCGGCGGCATGGGCGCCGATATCGTCAACGCTGGCGACTACGACGACGGCATGGCGCGGCTCCGGTGTGCTGGGCGTGACCGCCGCGGCGGCAGGGCCGGCACCGGCGATCGGTGCGGTGGCGGGGCCGGCGTCGACCGGCGCGTTCGCCATCACCGGCGCGGCGCTCCCCACCACCGGCGCGGCCGCCATCGCCACCGTTGCCGCCGGCACCGGCGACGCCTGCCGCCGCGCGCGCAGGATCTGCTGATGCAGGGCCTCGGTTTCCGCCTCGGGCGACACCCCCAGCTCGCGTTGCAGCGCGATCCGGCACAGGCGGTACTGCTTGAGCGCCAGCGCCTGCCGCCCCTGGCGATCGTACAGGCGCATCAGTGCCCGGTGCACGGACTCCTGCAGGGCATCGAGCGTCAGCAGGCGCGTGGCGCAGGCGATCGCACGATCGAGCTCGCCCGCCTGCTCGTGCCGATCCATCAGCCGCGCCAGCGCCTGCAACGCCAGGCCGCGCAGCCGTTCGCGCTCGACCGCGAGCCAATGGTCGAAAGTTGGCGCGGCGGCATCGAATCCCTCGAGCAGATCGCCGCGATACAGCGCGACCGCGGCTTCCAGCGCGTCAGGGGTGGCGGCGCGCAGATGGTCCTCGAAGGCCACCACGTCGACCGCGACGCCGCACAGCGCCACGCGGTCGGCATCGGCCAGCACCACGGGATATCCCTCCACGGCGCGGCGCACCGCGCTGAGTGCCTGGCGCAGGCTGGTGCGTGCCTGTTCGGCATGGCTGTCGGGCCAGAGCAGCGCGGCCAGCTTGTCGCGCGGCTGCGGCCGGCCGTGGGTCAGCGCGAGATAGGCCAGCACCGCGCGCGCCTTGCGCGCGGATAGGGGGATGGGAGTGCCGTCCGGCGAACTCAGCGTGAAGCCGCCGAACAGATCGAGACGGACCGCCGCCATCGCTTGGTGTCCTTGCCGTGGCCGATGTCTGAGGCAGGCGCGGCGGCATCGGCTTGCGAAGCTGGCCTGGAAAGCTCTTTTATAGGCCACGGATTGACGCAGCGCGGTACTGTTGCCCCAGAACTTTCACGCTTCTTTCACGCCGGCGCGCACGGCCATATCACGCCGGCCCCCCTAACCTCGCTACTGCCCCGCCTCCAAGACTCTCCAACGGCGAGGCCAGCCGCGACGCCCGCCGGCCGCATGATGCGGCGCAGACAGCGACAAGACCACCGGGCTGCTGGATTGCGCATTAGAAACAAGGATGACTTCCATGGCACACACCGATTCCCGGCACCTGCAGGTTTCGTCGGGCAATAGCCGTTCGATGGAGCGTTTCGAATCCGCCCTCGAACTGTTGCAGGGCTACTACGGCGATCCGCTGACGATGATCGACGAGACCCTGGCAGAAGACCCCCGAGTTCATGATGGGGCATGCACTACGCGCGGGGATGCTGATCACCGCCGGCGATGGCGCGGTCGCGCCGCTGCTGCGCCAGACCGTCGAGGCCGCCGAGGCGCTGCACGGCATCGCCAACGAGCGCGAGCGCCGGCATATCGCCGCCGCCCGTGCCTGGCTCGACGGCGAGTTCGCCCGCGCGAACCAGATGTATGGCGACATCGTGATCGATTACCCGCGCGACGCGCTGGCGCTGCAGGTGGCGCATATCACCGACTTCCTGCTCGGCCAGTCGAGCATGCTGCGCGACCGCATCGCGCAGGTGCTGCCGAACTGGAATGCGCGCGTGCCGGGCTTCAGCCATGTGCTGGGCATGCATGCGTTCGGCCTGGAGGAGACCCATCTGTACGAACAGGCCGAGGAACGCGGGCGCTTCGCGCTGGAGCTCGATCCGCGCGATCCGTGGGCGATTCATGCGGTGGCGCATGTGATGGAGATGCAGGGCCGGCCGGACCAGGGCATCGGCTGGCTGCAGTCGCGCACCGCGGACTGGGCCACCGACAACATGATGGCCGTCCATAACTGGTGGCATCTGGCGCTGTTCCACCTCGAGCTGGGCCATGCCGACCAGGTGCTGGCGCTGTACGACGAGCGCATCCGCGCCGCGCGCTCCGCGGTGGCGCTCGACGTGATCGACGCCAGCGCGATGCTGTGGCGGCTGCAGCTGCGCGGCATCGACGTCGGCTCGCGCTGGGCGGAACTGGCCGATACCTGCGAGGCGCGCGGCGCGGAGGGGACCTACGCCTTCAACGACGTGCACGCCGGCCTCGCCTATCTCGGCGACGACCGCCCGGCGTCCTTCTCCAGGCTGATGGCGAACATGCGGCGGGCGGCGGCGGGAACGGGCACCAACGCCGCGATGACGCGCGAGGTCGGCCTGCCGGTGATCGAGGCGCTGTACGCGTTCGAGGCCTGCGACTACGACCATGCGATCGAGTTGCTGATGCCGGTGCGCCTGATCGCGCATCGCTTCGGCGGCAGCCACGCGCAGCGTGACATCCTGAACCTGACGCTGATCGAAGCGGCGTTGCGCGGCGACAGGGCCAACCTGGCCTGCGCGCTCGCGGCCGAGCGGATGGAGCTCAAGCCGATGACGCCGAGCCTGAGCACGCTGGTGCAGCGCGCCTCGACGCTGTACCGCGAGAGCGCCGAGGCGGCAGGCCGCACACCGGCAGCGCGGGCGGCCTGAGCCGCGCTCGCGGGCGCCGTCGACGCTCCACGCCAACCGGCCTGCGTATCGAATGTATCGAACGTATCGGCACGTGTGGGGCGCATCGCCGATGCGCCGCAAGACACCGCAGGCGGCCTCGTGCCGCCTGCGGTTTTTTGGCCCGCCGCCAGGGCTGGCGTATCCTTTGCGTCATCCCCCGCCCGGAGCTTCAACATGACACACCCCACCGAACCGGCGCACGGTACGGAGGCTTCAGCCAACGCGGAAGGCACGCCGAAGCAGCTGGAAGCCAAATATCGGGCCCTGGTCGAGGCCATTCAGGACTACGCGATCTTCACGCTCGACGTGTCCGGCAATATCACCAGCTGGAATCGCGGCGTCGCCAAGATCAAGGGCTATGCGGCGCACGAGATCATCGGCAAGCATTTCTCGGTCTTCTATCCGCCCGATGCGGTGGCGCGCGGCTGGCCGGACTACGAGCTGCGCCGGGCCGCCGCCGATGGCCGCTTCGAGGACGAAGGCTGGCGCGTGCGCCGGGATGGCACGCTGTTCTGGGCCAACGTCACCATCACGGCGATGTTCGACGAGCAGGGTATGCTGCAGGGCTTCGCCAAGGTCACGCGCGACATGACCGAGCGCAAGCGGCTGGAAGAGCTGGAACAGTCGAGCCGGCGCATGAGCGAGTTCCTGGCCACGCTGTCGCACGAACTGCGCAATCCGCTGGCACCGATGCGCAACGCCGTCAATCTGATGCGGCTCGAGACGCTGGGCTCGGGCGACCAGCGGGCGCCGCGCGACAGCGCGACGCTGCGCCAGTGCCAGAGCGTGCTGGACCGGCAACTGTCCCATATGACGCGGCTGGTCGACGACCTGCTCGACATGGGCCGCATCACCTCCGGCAAGGTCGAGCTGCAATACAGCCGCGTGGATCTGGCCGACATCGTCGCGCGGGCGGCCGAAGCCGCCAAGCCAACGCTGGAGCGGCGCAGGCAGTGGCTGGATTTGCGGGTGCCCGGCCAGATCGCGATGCGCGCCGATCCGACCCGTCTGATTCAGGTGCTGCAGAACCTGCTGTTGAACGCGTCGAAGTTCTCGCCAACGGGCAGCCGGATCGCGATCGAGTCCGAGCTGCAGCCGCAGGCGGTGGAACTGCGCGTCAGCGACGAAGGCATCGGCATTCCCGCCAGCGAGATCGACACCATCTTCGACCTGTTCGTGCAGCACAAGCACGGCAAGGTGTCCGACGACGGCGGCCTGGGCATCGGCCTGTCGCTGTGCCGCTCGCTGGTGGAGCTGCACGGCGGCTCGATCCGCGCGAGCAGCCCCGGCGAAGGCATGGGCAGCACCTTCACGATCCGCTTGCCGCTGGGCATCGGGAGCGCCGAGGAGAAGCAGGATACGGCGGTGCCGCTCCCGGCCGGCGCGCTGCGAGTGATGGTGGTCGACGACAACCGCGATTCCGCGGACAGCCTGGGCATGCTGCTGCAGGCGATGGGGCACGAGGTCCATATCGCGTACGACGCCGAGGGCGCGGTCGAGATCGCGGGCAGCTTCGTGCCGCAGCTGGCGCTGATCGATATCGCGATGCCCGTGGTCGACGGCTTTGCGCTGCTGCGCGGACTGAAGAACATGCGGGGCTGGTCCGGCACCGTGTTCGCCGCGATGACCGGCTTCGGCCAGCCGAGCGACCGGGCCGAGACCAAGGCGGCGGGCTTTCACTTCCATATCGTCAAGCCGGTCGAACTGCCGAAGCTGCAGATGCTGCTGGCAATGGTCGAACAGGGCACGGTCGCCGGCGCCGGCCCGGGCGGCAATCCCTCGACGGCGGCATAGGCCGCCTCCGCACGAAGGCGTAGCGGCCCGCCGGCAAGGTGCGGCCGCTACGCAGGTCCCGCCTGCCCTTCCCGCTTTTCCCGCTTCTCCCCTTCTCCCTTCCCGCTCGGCACGTACGCGGCGCGCCCCTGACGGCTCGGTGCGGCGTCGCGTCCCCGTTCGCCCTGCGCTGGCCGCGATAGGCGTAAACCCGCGGCCGGCCACAATTCGCTTGACCGTCGAATTCATGGATATAAACTGCGATTCATCATTTCGAATTTTAAAGTCATTCCCGAGACTTCATACCGAGGCTTGCCCGTGCCAGACCGCCGCACTTACTTCGTATCGCTCGACGACGTCCCCGGCTATCACCCGGCCAACCATGTCGGCACCCTGAATCGCCGCCTGATCGGCCCCGAAACCGTCGGCGCGCGCCATCTGGAGGTGGTGCACGGCACCATCGAGAAGGGCAAGGGCGCGCTGCCGCATGCGCATCCGGGCATCGAGCAGGTCTGCTACCTGCTCGAGGGCCGCGCGCTGGCGGAAGTCGGCGGGCAGCGCCGCGAGCTCGGCCCGGGCGACTGCTGCTTCTTCCCCCGCCGACGAGATGCATGTGTTCACGGTGGTCAGCGACGAACCGGTCAAGGTGCTGGTCATCTACTCGCCGCCGTACGAGGAATCGCCGGAACGCGTGGTGCGGCCCCACTGAGCCGCGTCCAACCCTGAGCCCGCGCCAGTCGGGCCATCCCACCATAACGAGGAGACAGACGATGAACATGCTGACCAGGCAGGGCTTGGGCCGACTATTGGGTGGCACCGCGGCCGCCCTGGCGATGGCGCTGACCGTGGCCGCGCCCGCGGCGCTGGCCGACACCTTCCCTTCGAAGCCGATCAAGCTGGTGGTGCCGTTCGCCGCCGGCAGCGGCACCGATGCGGTGGCCCGGCTGACGGCCAAGTATCTCGGTGAGTCGCTCGGCCAGTCGGTGCTGGTCGAAAACAAGCCGGGCGCCAACGGCACCATCGCCGCCGAATACGTGGCCAAGGCGGCGCCGGACGGCTACACGCTGTTCATGACGACCAACACCACGCACTCGGCCAACCCGTCGCTGATGAAGCAGCTGCGCTACGACCCGGTCAAGGACTTCACCCCGGTCGCGCGCATGGGCAACCTGCCCTTCATGCTGGTCGTCAGCCCCTCGCTGCCGGTCAAGACGCTGCCTGAGTTCATCGCCTACGCGAAGTCGCATCCGGGCCTGTCCTATGGCAGCGGCAACAGCACCGGCATCGTCGCCGGCGCGACGCTGGCGCGGATGGCGGGCCTCAATATGCTGCACGTCCCCTACAAGAGCACGCCGCCGGCAATGACCGACGTGATCGGCGGCCAGATCCAGCTGATGTTCGTCGACTTCGCCGCCGGCATCGCCAACGTCAAGGCGGGCAAGCTGCGCGCGCTCGGCGTGACCACCGCGCAGCGCAGCGAACTGCTGCCCGACGTGCCGCCGCTGGCGAGCGTGCCCGAGCTCAAGGGCTTCGACATCACGTCGTGGAACGGCGTGTTCGCGCCGGCCGGTACGCCCGCGCCGGTGGTCGAACGGCTCAATCGCGAACTGGTGGCGATCGTCTCCAACAAGCAGCACGCCGCGCAGTACTACGCCTTCGGCTTCGAACCCTTCGGCAGCACGCCGGCCGAGCTGGGCAACTTCGTCACGGCGGAGCTGCGCAAATGGTCGAAGCTGGTCAAGGACGCGGGCATCCAGCCCGAATGACCGGCGATCGTGCCGCGTCGTGATGCCGCGCCGTGATGCCGCGCCGATGCACACACCCACGCGGCATCCACCCGGCGCCAACGCCCACACTGACGCCGCATCAGCGGCATTGGCGCGGCACCAAGCCGCCACGCCCCCACCGAACAACAGCCGCAACACGAGGACATCGACGTGAATTTCGAACTCTCGGACCAGCAGACCGCCATTGTCGAAGCGGTTCGCACGGTCTGCTCCCGCTTCGACATGGAATATTGGGACCGGCTCGACCGCGACCACACCTTCCCGCATGATTTCCACGCGGCGATGTGCGAGGGCGGCTGGCTCGGCGTGGCGATGCCGGAAGCGCTCGGCGGCGCCGGTCTCGGCATCCTGGAGGCGGCGCTGGTGATGCAGGCGATCTCGGAATCGGGTGCCGGCATGAGCGGCGCCTCGGCGGTGCACATGAACGTGTTCGGCCTGAATCCGGTGGTGGTGTTCGGCTCGCCGGAGCAGCAGTCCCGCTTCCTGCCGCCGCTGATCGCAGGCCGCGAGAAGGCATGCTTCGCGGTGACCGAGCCCGACGCGGGGCTCGATACCACGCGGCTGAAGACCTTCGCGCGCAAGGTCGACGGCGGCTATCAGGTCAGCGGCCGCAAGATCTGGATCTCGACCGCGCAGGTTGCCGACCGCATGCTGCTGCTGGCGCGCACACGGACGCTGGAGTCGGTCGGCAAGCCCACCGAGGGCCTGTCGCTGTTCTACACCGCGCTGGACCGCAACCGCATCGAGGTGCGCGAGATCGACAAGATGGGCCGCGGCGCCGTCGACTCGAACATGCTGTTCATCGACGAGCTGTTCGTGCCGGACGAGGACCTGATCGGCGAGGAGGGACGCGGCTTCGAGTACATCCTGCACGGGCTCAATCCCGAGCGCATCCTGATCGCCGCCGAAGCGGTCGGCCTTGGCCGCGCCGCGCTGGCGATCGCTACGCAATACGCGAAGGACCGCGTGGTGTTCGGCCGGCCCATCGGCGCCAACCAGGGCGTGCAGCATCCGCTGGCGCTGGCGTGGATGCAGCTCGAAGCGGCCAACCTGATGGTCATGAAGGCCGCGGCGCGCTACGACGCCGGCCTGCCCTGCGGCGCCGAGGCCAACACCGCCAAATACCTGGCGGCCGAAGCGGGCCACAACGCCTGCCAGACCGCGATCCTGACCCTCGGCGGCATGGGCTATTCGCGCGAGTACCGCGTCGAGCGGCTGCTGCGCGAATCGTATATCCCGCGCATTGCGCCGGTCAGCCCGCAGCTGATCCAGTGCTTCATCGCCGAGCGCGTGCTCGGCCTGCCGAAGTCGTACTGAACCGAACTGAACACCGGAGCACAACGCGTGATGGATCACGGCATGACGAATTCGCCCTGGGACACGCCCGACACCGAGGAGACCAGCGCCACCGCCGCCACCGGTCCGCTGGCCGGCGTGCGCGTGGTCGACATGACCTCGGTCGGCATGGGCCCCTATGCAACCCAGATCCTGGGCGACATGGGCGCGCAGGTCATCAAGGTCGAATCCCCGGAAGGCGACGTGTTCCGCCACGCGGAGCCGGCGCGGCATCCGAACATGGGCGCGGCCTTCCTGAACCTGAACCGCAACAAGCGCTTCGTCGTGCTGGACCTGAAGCGGGCGGAAGACCTGGCCGCGCTCAAGCGCCTGCTCGCCGACGCGGACGTGTTCGTCTCCAACGTCCGTCCCGCCTCGCTGCGCAAGCTGGGGCTGGACTACGCGTCGCTGCGCGAAGACCACCCGCGCCTGATCTATTGCGGCGCCTACGGCTATGCCGAGGATGGTCCGTATGCGGGGCAGCCGGCGTTCGACGACATCATCCAGGCGCGCAGCGGCCTGGCGCAGTTCCAGGGCGCCAACGGCGACCAGGGCCCGCGCTACGTCAACACGATCCTGGCCGACAAGGTCGCCGGACTGACCGTCGCCTACGCGATTCCGATGGCGCTCTATGAACGCGAGCGCTCCGGGCAGGGCCAGGCGATCGAGGTGCCGATGTTCGAGACGCTGGTGTCCTTCCTCGCGGTCGAACAGCTGGCCGGCCGCACCTTCGTGCCGCCGCTGGGCGACGCGGGCTACGGGCGCGTGATGTCGCTCCACCGCAAGCCCTACCAGACCGCCGACGGCTATCTGGCACTGCTGCCGTACACCAGCGCTCAGTGGGCCCGCTTCTTCGCGGTCGCCGGGCGGCCGGAGCTTGCCGCCGATCCGCGCTACGCCAATCCCGCCGGCCGCAGCGCGCATATCGATTCGCTGTACGCGACGCTGGCGGACATCGTGCGCACCAGGACCACCGCGCAATGGCTGGACCTGCTGCGCGACGCCGACATTCCGCACAGCGAGGTGCCGCGCTTCGACAGCGTGCTCGACGACCCCCACCTGCGCGCGACCGGCATGGTGTTCGAATACGCGCATCCGAGCGAGGGGCAGCTGCGTGCGGTCGGCATTCCGACCCGCTTCTCGCGCACGCCGGGCAATATCCGGCATTGGCCCGAGCCGCTGCCCAGGCGCGGGATGGATGCCGCCGCGGATGCCGCCACGGACGCGGCCAACGATCCCGCCTAGCGTCGGCGCAAGCCGCGGCGGCGGCCGCCAAGGCCTTACACTGTCGGCCTTGCGCAGCATGCCCCCGATCAACAGGCCGACAGGAACAAGCAGATGACCGCCGTGGAACCCGCCGACAAAGCCGCGAGTTCGAACGTCAAGACCGCGCTGCGCGTGGTCGAGATCATGGAGATCTACGCGCGCGAAGGGCGCTCGCTGACGCTGACCGAACTGGCCAGGCTGCTGGGCGCGCCGATGTCGAGCTGCCTGGGCCTGATCCGCACGCTGGCGGCGCTCGGCTATCTGTACGAGACCGGACGGCGCCAGGGCTATTACCCGACCGGCCGCCTGCTCGCGATCGCGCAACGCATCGCCGCCAACGACCCGCTGCTGGAGCGGGTGCAGCCGGTGCTCGAATCGCTGCGCGACGAGACCGGCGAGACCGTAATCTTCGGCAAGCTGCAGGACGACGGCCGCGTGGTCTATCTCGACGTGGTCGAGTCGAGCAATCCGGTGCGCTACATCGCCACCGCCGGCGAACTGCGGCAGGCCCATACCAACTCGATCGGACGCGCGATCCTGTCCGCGCTGCCCGCCGCCGACCGCGACGCGCTGCTCGCGCGCGCCTCGTTCGCGCCGCTGACGGCCCGCACGCTGGCCTCGCGCGCAGCGCTGGAGGCCGAGCTCGACATCTCGCGCGAACGCGGCTGGGCGCAGAACTTCGGCGAGTCGCTGGCCGACCTCGGCGCCGTCGCGGTGCCGCTGACGCTGGCCGGGGTGGTCTACGGCGTGTCGGTGGCCGGCCCGATCCACCGGGTCGAGTCGCGCGCCGCCGACATCGCAATGCCGCTGCGCACGGCGATACGCGCGCTGCAGAGCTAGACCTCCGCCTACCTCCGCCCCCTCCCGCCGCCGGTCTCCCTGCGACACCTGTCGCATTCCGGACGCGACACCTGTCGCATGCCGCGACGGCGTCGCGACGCGCCGGGCGCCGCCGCATCGCCGCCGCGCGCGCCGCACCGCCCCTGATCCACCCTCCCCCGATCCGCCGCGAAGCCGCGCCACGCAAGGCTTTGCGGCCTCCGACCCCGCTCGGTCGGTCCCCCCGCCATCCCCCCCCGCTTTCCCGCACTGGCATCGCGCTTGCAATGACATGGCAGCCGCGGCGCCCGCCGCACTCGCGCTTCCCCACGCGGACACGGGCGCCTCGCCAAGCGAAAGAAACAGGAGACACGACGATGGAACCGACCACGGACCAGTTGCTGTGGATGTACGAAAAGATGGTCGAGATTCGCCATTACGAGGAGACGATGGCGAAGGTGTATCTCGAAGGGAAGCTGCCGCCGAAGATCCAGAAGGGTCTGGCCTTCGATATCGGTGCCGGCCCGGTGCCCGGCGAAATGCATCTGGCCGCGGGCCAGGAACCGGTGGCGGTCGGCGTCTGCGCGCATCTGCGCACCGAGGACACCGTGGTCGGCGCCCACCGCCCGCACCACTTCGCGATCGCCAAGGGCGTGCCGCTGAATGAAATGACCGCCGAGATGTTTGGCAAGGTCACCGGCCTGGGCCGCGGCAAGGGCGGCCACATGCATTTGTTCCACCCCGAAACCAAGTTCTCGTGCAGCGGCATCGTCGGCGCCGGCGCGCCGCAGGCCTGCGGCGCCGCGCTGGCCGCGCGCAAGCTCGGCAAGGACTGGGTTGCCATCGCCTTCTTCGGCGAAGGGGCGGCCAACCAGGGCGCCTTCCATGAGGCGCTGAATCTGGCGGCGCTGTGGAAGCTGCCGGTGCTGTTCGTCTGCGAGGACAACAAATATGGCATCTCGGTCGAGAAGTCGGCTTCGACGTCGGTCGACAGCAATGCGGTCCGCGCCGCCGGCTACGGGATACCCGGCGTACTGGTGGACACCAACGATGCGGTTGCCGTGTTCCGCGCGGCCGGCGTCGCGGTCGCGCGGGCGCGGCGCGGCGAAGGGCCCACGCTGATCGAGGTCAAGACCGACCGCTACCTGGGCCACTTCCAGGGCGATCCGGAAACCTACCGGCCGAAGAACGAAGCGCAGACGCTGCGCCGCAATGATCCGATCGACCGGCTCGGCAAGCAGCTGCGCGAACAGGGCCTGCTCGACGACGAGGCCGATGCCGCGCTGCGCCGGCAGATCGTCGAACGGGTCGACGCCGCCTATGCGTTCGGCCGCGAAAGCCCCTACCCCGCCCCCGAGGAAGCGCTGCAGCACGTGTTCGCGTGATCGCACCAGGCACCGCACGCTGCCCGCCATGACAGGAACAGGAGACAACCAGATGCAACCCAACGACACCCAACTCTCGGCAGAGCCGGCCCAGGCCGCGCGCAAGCTGACCATGGCGCAGGCCATCGCCGAGGCCATCGGCCAGGAGATGGAGCGCGACCCGAGCGTCTTCGTGATGGGCGAGGACATCGGCAAGTACGGCGGCATTTTCAGCGCCACCACCGGCCTGCTGGACCGCTTCGGTCCCGAGCGCATCATGGACACGCCGATCTCGGAGACCGCCTTCATGGGCGCCGCGATCGGCGCCGCGGCCGAAGGGCTGCGGCCGATCGCCGAGCTGATGTTCGTCGACTTCTTCGGCGTCTGCTTCGACCAGATCTACAACCATCTGGCCAAGAACACCTACATGTCCGGCGGCCGCGTCAAGCTGCCGGCCGTAGTGATGACCGGCATCGGCGGCGGCTACAACGACGCGGCCCAGCACTCGCAATGCCTGTACAGCACCTTCGCCCATATGCCTGGCATGAAGGTGGTGGTGCCGTCGAACGCCTACGACGCCAAGGGCCTGATGATCGAGGCGATCCGCGACGACAACCCGGTGGTGTTCTGCTACCACAAGGGCATCATGGGCCTGTCGTGGATGTCGTACTTCGAAGGCAGCACCACGGCCGTCCCCACCGAGGCCTACACGATACCGTTCGGCAAGGCGCGCGTGGTGCGCGAGGGCCGCGACGTGACCATCGTCACGCTGAGCCAGATGGTGCAGAAGTCCGTGCTGGCCGCCGAGCAGCTGGCGCAGGAAGGCATCGACGCCGAGGTCATCGACCTGCGCACGCTGGTGCCGCTGGACAAACAGGCCGTGCTCGAGTCGGTGGCCAAGACCGGCCGCCTGCTGATCGCCGACGAGGATTATCTGAGCTACGGCCTGTCCGGCGAGATCGCCGCGATCGTGGCCGAGCATCTCGACACCCTGTCGATGAAGGCGCCGGTGCGGCGCCTCGCCGTGCCCGACGTGCCGATCCCGTTCAGCCGTCCCCTCGAGAACTTCGTGATCCCGCAAGTGGACACGATCGCCGCCAGCGTCCGCGCGCTGATGCAACCCACCCAAGAACTGAAGCGAGAAGCAGCATGACCGACGTAACGATGGCAGACGACGTGTGGGCCGATGTCGAGGAAGGCACCGAGGCCCTGTTGCAGGACTGGCAGGTCAATGTCGGCGACAGCGTCGCCGAGGGTCAGACGCTGGTGGTGGCCGAGCTGGTGAAGACCACGCACGAGATCGTCGCGCCGGTGCCCGGCCGCATCGCCGAGATCCTGGTGCAGTCGCAGGACACCTTCGCGCGCGGCGCCGTGCTGGCGCGCATCGAGGAGTAGACCATGGCCGAAGCCTCACTGACGCTGGCGGCTGACAACGGCGCCGCCGCGCCCCCGCTCGGGGACGGGCCCACGCGGCAGACCATTCCCCTGACCGGCATGCGCGGCGCGATCGCGCGCGGCATGACGGCCGGCTGGCAGATTCCCCGGGTCGCGCATTCGCTCGAGGCCGACGTCAGTGCGGTCGAAGCGAAGCGCGCCACGCTGCAGGCGGAGCTGGGCGACAGCGTCAAGGTCACGCTGACCGCCTATGTGCTGCGTGCCGCCGCGCTGACGCTGCGCGCGCATCCCAGGCTGAACGCGCGCGTCACCGACAAGGAGATCGAGCTGATGCCCGACGTCAATATCGGGCTGGCGGTCAGTCTCGACGACGGTCTGGTGGTGCCGGTGCTGCGCGAGGTCGATCGCAAGCCGGTCGAGGAGATCGCCCGCGAGGCGCGCACGCTGGCCGAGGGCGCGCGCAACGGCACGCTGAGCGCCGGCGCCTACCAGCGCGGCACCTTCACCATCAGCAACCTGGGCATGACCGAGGTCGAGCGCTTCACGCCGATCCTGCACGCGCCGCAGGCGGCGATTCTCGGCGTCACGCGCGTGATCCGCCGCGCCGTGGTCAAGGACGACTGGATCAGCATCGCGCCGATGATGGGCCTGCATCTGGTGTTCGACCATCGTGCCGTCGACGGCTACCCGGCCGCGGCCTTCCTCGGCGACCTGAAGCGGCGCCTCGAATCCGCGGAAGACCTGTGATGGCCGCACTCGCCCCGACCCTCGTCACCGCGACGCCGCACGCCGAGCAGGCGTGGAACGCGCGGCAGCTGGCCGAGCCGGTCACCGAGCCGCGCCTGCGCCTGTGGACCTATCGCGCGCCCGGCGTGGTGTTCGGCTGCTCGCAGCGGGCACTGCACGAGCGCACCGCGCTGGCGGACCGCGCGGTCGTGCGCGGCTCCGGCGGCGGCGCGGTGCTGACCGGGCCGTGGATGCTGTCGGCCTCGATCGTGCTCCCGCCCGACCACGCGCTGCTGTCGAGCGGACCGATCGGCAGCTACCGGTGGCTCGGCGTGCTGCACGCGGGCCTGCTGCGCGACATGGGCATCGCGGCGTTCGCGCTGCCGCCCGAGCAGGCGCGCAGCCACCGGACCGATGCGGCGCTGACCTGGGCCTGCTACGGCGGCCTGTCGCCGTGGGAGGTCGTGGTGGACTCGCGCAAGATCGTCGGTCTCGCGCAGCTGCGCCGGCGCACCGGCGTGCTGCTGACCTCGGGCACGCTGATCGCGCCGCCCGACTGGCGCCTGCTGTGCGAAGCGCTCGGGCAGCCGGCCGGCCTGGGCGATGCGCTAGCCGACCGCACCACCTCATGCGAGACCGAGCTGGGCGCGCCGGTGATCGCCGAGGTGCTGGCCGACCGCCTGCACCACATGCTGACCGACGTGCTCGGCAGCGTCGCGGCCAACGACCACGAGGCCATGCCGCGCGCTTCCATCCGTCACGCGACGCGGCCGCGCGGTGCCGCGGCGCCGCCGGGCTAGCGCGACGCGGCCAACGCTGCCCGATGCGGCCCGAAGCTGCCAAACGCAGCAAACGCCGCCGAATGCCGCCGGATGCCGCCCAACCGCCGCCCAACGCAGCAAACACAACGATACCGATATCCCACCGAAGGAGACGACAAATGCAAGACGACATCCAGCAAGCGGATGCCGCCGCGCCCGCGGCCGGCATGCGCATCGTGGCCAAGACCCAGCCGGTGACCCGGCGCGGCTTTCTGCGCGGCACGGGGCTGGCCGCCATCGGCGTCGCCGTGGTCTCGCCCGGCGCGCTGGCCAAGCCTGCCCGCGAGGCGCTGGTCACTGACCTGAAGGCGCTGGGCACGCCGACCGCGCGCACGCTGCTGGTGATGGCGCGCGACATCTTTCCGCACGACCGCTTCGCCGACCGCTACTACGTGCAGGCCATCGCGCCGCTGGACCAGGCCGCCGCCAAGGACAAGGCCGTGCGCACGCTGCTGCAGCGGGGCGTACGCGAACTCGACGCGGCCGCGCAGCGCAAGCACGGCAAACCCTATGCGCAGCTGCAGGACGAGGCCGACCGCGTCGCGCTGCTCAAGGCCATCGAGACCACGCCCTTCTTCGAGAAGGTGCGCGGCGAGATGGTGACCAGCCTCTACGACAACAAGGCGGTCTGGCCGCTGCTCGGCTACGAGGGCTCTTCCTGGGAGAAGGGCGGCTACGCCAACCGCGGCTTCAACGACATCGACTGGATCTGATCGGACCATTCGATCCGCGATCTGGTCCGCAATCTGGTCCGCGATTCGATCCGCAAGCGCATCGCAGGGCCGCACAGACGGCACCGCTGACCGTACCGCGGTACCGCATCGAGACAACACTGGAGACAAAACATGGCAACACGGATCGACCTGAACGACCGCGACGCGGTCGTCATCATCGGCTCCGGCGCGGGCGGCGCCACGCTGGCCAACGAACTGGCGCAGCGGGGCATCGGCAAGATCGTGATCCTCGAGGCCGGCAAGCACTACACGCAGGCCGACTTCGAGAACGACGAATGGGCGATGTTCCGCAAGATCTCGTGGCTCGACAAGCGGATCTCGGCCGGCGGCTGGCACCACACCAAGACCTATCCGAACCTGCCCGCGTGGATCGTCAAGGCGGTCGGTGGCTCGACCATCCACTGGTCCGGCGTCGCGCTGCGCTTCCAGCCGCACGACTTCCGCACGCGGCAGATCTACGGGCAGGTCGAAGGCGCCAACGTGCTGGACTGGCCGATCACCTACGAGGAACTGGCGCCGTACTACGACAAGGCCGAGAAGAAGATGGGCGTGACCGGCAGCGCCGCCAGCGGCCAGCCGCCGATGCCCGAAAGCAACCAGTACAAGGTGGTGGCAGCCGGCGCGCGCAAGATCGGCTATCGCAAGATCGTGCGGCCGGTGGCCTCGAATTCCACGCCCTACGACGGGCGTCCCGCATGCCAGCAGGCCGGCTTCTGCATGCAGGGCTGCAAGATCGGCGCCAAATGGTCGGCGCTCTACACCGAGATCCCGAAGGCGCTGGCGACCGGCCGCGTCGAGCTGCGGCCCGAGAGCATGGTGCTGCAGGTCCAGCACGACAAGTCCGGCAAGGTCAACGGCGTGCTGTATGCCGACAGCAAGGGGCGCAAGCATCTGCAGAAGGCGCGCGTGGTCTGCGTGGCCGGCAATTCGATCGAATCGGCGCGTCTGCTGCTGAACTCGGCGTCGACGCTGTTCCCCAACGGACTGGCCAATTCCTCGGGCCAGGTCGGCCGCAACTACATGAACCACGCCACCGCGGCCGCGGTGGCGATCCATCGCAAGCCGGTCTACATGTACCGCGGCTTCGATATCGGCGCGGTGGTGGCCGACGAGGTCGCGCTCAACACCAAGCGCGGCTTCAACGGCGGCTACTACCTGGAGGGACTGGCGCTGGGCCTGCCCTATACGGCCGCCTTCATGAAGCCCGGCGGCTGGGGACGCGACGTGACCTCGGCGCTGGAGCAGTACGACCACATGACCGCGATCTGGGTCTGTGGCGAGGACATGGCGCGCGAGCAGAACACCATCACGCTGCATCCGACCGAGAAGGACCAGTACGGCCTGCCGATCCCGATCGTGACCAAGACCTACCACCGCAACGACGACGCCATCGCGGCGCACGGGCTGCAGCAGTTCCGCAAGCTGTCGGAGGCGGTCGGCGCGACCCGGGTCATCGATATGCCGGCGTATCCCGCCAGTCACAATATGGGCACCAACCGGATGAGTGCCAACGCCCGCGACGGCGTGGTCAACCGCTGGGGGCAGGCGCACGACGTCAAGAACCTGTTCGTCTCGGACGGCAGCCAGTTCACCTCCAGCTCGGCTGCCAATCCGACGTTGACCATCGTCGCGCTGGCCATCCGCCAGGCCGAATACCTGGCCGGCGCGCTGCGCAAGGGCGAGGTCTGAGCCCGGGCTTGTCGGGATTGAAGTCCGCCCCGGGGCTGGTGTAAGGTCGTCGCGCCTGGGAAGGCGTCGTGCCTGGGAAGGGGCAGCGCTCTCGCCCACCGTTGGGGGGCTCCCCTCTCCCGCCCGCGGGAGAGGGGCCGGGGAGAGGGAAAAGGCGGCCCGCAGTACCGACGCCGTCCGCCTCCGGGTCTATATTGGATAACACCACGAAGACAACAGCAGATAAGCGTCGACCGTCCCCACGGCAAGGCGCAGCGAAGGAGACCCTGTGATCAGTGCTAAGCAAGCCGCCCACCGGCACGCGCATGTCGAGCAGGTGCTGACGCTCGCCAGCCAGGCCGATCCGGAGCGGCCGCCGCTCAGCGAGATCGAGCGCTCGTGGATCCGCTGCGTGAACGAGTACGGCATGGACCCCGGCCGCCGCATGCCGGCCCATATCGTCGAGGCGGGACGGCTGCGAGAGCACAAGGACCAGATCGAGGACTTCCTCGGTGTGGCCCGCACCGGCATGGAGCAGCTGTACAAGCGCATGTCCTCGCTCGGCTACGTGCTGCTGCTGACCGATTCGCACGGCATCGCGGTGGACTTCATCGGCAACGACCAGTGGGATCGCGAACTCAAGAGTTCCGGCCTCTATCTCGGCGCCGACTGGAGCGAGCGCCAGGCCGGCACCTGCGCGGTGGGCACCTGCATCGTCGAGCAGCATGCGGTGACCTGCCACCAGACTGACCACTTCGACGTCTCGCACATCAGCCTGACCTGCAATAGCGCGCCGCTGTTCGACCCCACCGGCGGCTTTCTCGGCGTGCTCGACGTCTCGGCGCTGACCTCGCCCGGTCCGCGCGAGAGCCAGCATCTGGCGCTGCAGATGACGGCGATGTACGCGCAGATGATCGAGGACGCGAATTTCCTGCGCTACTTCCGCGACCGCTGGATCCTGCGGCTGGGCGCGACCTGGTCGCTGGTCGACGTCAGCGGCGAGATCATGGTGGCCTTCGACGCCGACGGCATCGTCTGCGGCATCAACAGCGGCGCGCGCCGCGCGCTGCGGGCGGCGGACCATGGCCCGGTGATTGGGCGCCCGCTGACGATGCTGTTCCGCGAGAGCATGAGCGATCTGTGGCGGATCGCACGCGCCGGCATGTCGTCCGATCGCGCCACGCTGCGCACGCATGGCGACGAGGTCTACTACGCCAGCGCGATCGCGCCGCGCGTGATGCCGCATCGCATTGCCGCGCCGGCGGCGCCCGAGCCCGGCGACACCGCCGCGCTCGATGCGCTGGGCGCCGACGACGCGCAGATGCAGCGGCTGATCACGCAGGCCAAGCGCCTCGCCAACAAGCCGCTCAATGTGCTGATCCACGGCGAGACCGGCACCGGCAAGGAGGTCCTGGCCAAGGCGCTGCATCAGAGCAGCAACCGGCGGGAGCATGCCTTCATCGCAGTCAATTGCGCCGCCATTCCCGAGACGCTGATCGAAAGCGAACTGTTCGGCTACACCGCGGGCACCTTCACCGGCGCGCGCGGCAAGGGCATGCGGGGCCTGATCGCGCAGAGCGATGGCGGCACGCTGTTCCTCGACGAGATCGGCGACATGCCGCTGCACCTGCAGAGCCGGCTGCTGCGCGTGCTGTCCGAGCGCGAGGTCACCCCGCTCGGCGCGCAGCGTCCGGTCGCGGTCGACCTGCGCGTGGTCGCGGCCTCGCACCGGGACCTGCGCCAGCTGATCGCCGAGGGCCGCTTCCGCGAGGACCTGTATTACCGGCTGTGCGGCGCGACGCTGTATCTGCCGACCCTGCGCGAACGCCAGGACAAGGCCTATCTGATCGAACGCATCTGCCAGGAGGAAGCGGCCCAACTGCAGATCGACGCCACGCTGTCGAGCGACGCGTGGCGCGCGATGCTGGCTTACGACTGGCCCGGCAATGTGCGGCAGCTGCGCAATGTGCTGCGCTTCGCGCTGGCGATGAGCGACGGCGGCCATATCGATCTCGGCGACCTGCCGCCCGAGGTGACCGACGCCGGCACGGCGAGCCCGCCGCGCGCGCTTGCCGCGTCGGTACCCGCCTCCATGCCCCCCGTCCGTGCCCGCATCCGTGCCCGCATCCGATTCCGCCGGCTCGCCGGTCCCCGACGATCCGAAGGCGCGCCAGTTGCTGGCCGCGCTGCAGGCGCACCACTGGAACGTGACCGAGGTCGCCGCGGCCTGCGGCATCTCGCGCGCGACGGTCTACCGGCAGATGGAGCGGTTCGGCATCGTCGCGCCGAACCGGCGCTAGGCCGGGTCCGGGGCGAGCGCTTCCCGCGAGGCGGCTGGCATGGCCGCCGGGACCGACGTACCATCGCTGCATCGGCCGATCGTTGCCGGCCCTTCCTGCGCCCTTGCCTGCGTCTCGTTCCACGTCCCTTCCTGCAACCACCGCCGCCACCGCCATGCCGCTACCCGCCGAACGCCTGAACGAATATCTGGACTTCGCCCACCGCCTGGCCGACGCGGCCGCGGCGCAAAGCCTGCCGCTGTTCCGCACCCATGCCGAGGTGCAGGACAAGGGCGGTCGGCGCTTCGACCCGGTCACCGCCGCGGACCAGGCCGCCGAGACCGCGATGCGCGAGCTGATCGCCGCGACCTATCCCGACCATGGCATCCATGGCGAGGAGCATGAGCGCATCGAGGGCACGTCGCCGCTGACCTGGGTGCTCGACCCGATCGACGGCACGCGTGCCTTCATCACCGGCCTGCCGCTGTGGGGCACGCTGATCGCGCTGAACGACGGCGACCGGCCCGTGCTCGGCGTGATGGACCAGCCGTTCACCGGCGAGCGCTTCGTCGGCACCTGCGACGCCGCGTGGCTCGGCAAGACCCCGCTGCGCACGCGGCCCTGCGCGAGCCTGGCCGACGCCAAGCTGATGTGCACCACGCCGGAGATGTTCGGCGACGAGCCCGAATGGAAGGCGTTCCGCTGCGTGGCCGATCGCGCGCGGCTGCTGCGCTATGGCGGCGACTGCTACGCCTACTGCATGGTCGCCGCGGGCCATGTCGACGCGGTGGTCGAGGCCGGGCTGCAGCCCTACGACGTGCAGGCGCTGATCCCGATCGTCGAAGGCGCGGGCGGCATCATCACCAGCTGGACCGGTGACGATCCCCAGCATGGCGGACGCGTGGTGGCCTGCGGCGATCGCCGGCTGCATGCGGAGATCCTGGCGGCGCTGGCGGAATAGCGCGACGGCGAACGGGCGGATCGCGCGGCGGGGAATGCTCGGATCGCGCGGCGGCGAATGCTTGTATCCCGCGGCGGCGTATGCGCGGAGCGCGCGGGCATCGCCCCGCGGCGCCAGCCGCGGATTTCCCCGCACGGCGCGGCGCCGGTTATGATGCGCGATTATCGAACGATCGCTGCGGCCCTCTTCCGGCCCTTTTCCGTATGGACGCCACCCGCTCCACCGCCGCTCCGGCGCCTGCCGCCCCCGCTGCTCCCGCTGCTCCCGCTGCCTCCGACGCCGCGCGCGCCGATGCCGCCCCACCGCGCACGGCGCCGGCGCGTCCGGACCAGTTGGACCAGTACGCCGGCGATCCGAATTTCATGCTGTCGCTGGCCCGCGGCCTGCACGTGCTCGAAGCCTTCTCCGAGCGCCGGCGGCCCCTGACCATTTCACAGATCGCGCAGCGCACGCAGCTGTCGCGCGCCTCGGTACGGCGCTGCCTCTATACCTTGCAGCGGCTCGGCTATGTCAGCCAGGAAGACGGCCGCTTCGCGCTGCGCCCGCGCGTGCTGCATCTCGGCCACGCCTACTTCTCGTCGACCGCGCTGGTCGCGCAGGCACAGCCGATCCTGGACCGGCTCAGCGCGGCGGTCGGGGGAGACCTCCGCGCTGGCGATCCTCGAAGACACCGACATCCTGTATCTCGCCCGCTGCGAGGTGCGCCGCATGCTGTCGCACGCGCTCGGCATGGGCAGCCGCCTGCCGGCCTTCTGCACGTCGATTGGCCGCATGCTGCTGGCCCATCTGGACGAGCCGGCACGCGACGCGTACTTCGAGCGCGCCGAGCTGCGGCCGCGCACGCTGCAGACCAAGGTATCGCGCACCGAGCTTGAGGCGTGCTTCGAGCAGGCCCGCACGCTCGGCTATGTGGTGGTGGACGAGGAACTGGAGCTCGATCTGCGCGCGCTCGCGGTGCCGGTGCATGCGGAATCGGGCGAGGTCGTGGCCGGCATCAGCGTCAGCGTGCGGCCCACGCAGGTCGGCGAAGCGGAGATGCTTGCCCGCATGCTGCCCCGCATGCGCGAGGCCGCGATGGAAATGAGCAGGCTGATTGCGGCGTAAATATCGGGGATGACGACAGGACATGACGACGGGACATGACGACAGGGCATGAGGACGTGGCATAACGACGCGGCATGACCATGCCGCATCAAGCCATTCCTGCGCGGCTGTCGCCTCGCCACAACGACAATCGACATGGTGCGCCAATATTGCGCCGCTTATTGGAAGCCAATCATGTCGCAATGCTCACAATCGTGACGCTTTAAAGCGCGAGGCGCGTCGCCGCCATCACTCCTCGGAATAGACTGGAAAAAAGTCGCGGTATTCAATGCATCGCGTTGCGATATACATTGCTAAAATCACCGTCCAACAAGTCCGAACCCGAAAGACTCTTGCCAAAAAAAGAGACTACCGCAACACCAATATGACTTTCGATGACATCTCGCTTGGCGCAATCGTCGCGGATATGCGCATGGCAGAGAGACCCCTGATGCCCGCCGAACAGGCCTATCTCGCCGAACTGCGTCAACGGATTGCAGCCGGCTCCGAGAATTTGTGGGCCATTCTGGAAGATGCCGGCATGCCATCGAACGGTGGCCGCCTGTCCGGCGATGTGATGCTCGCCCTTACGATGGTGGCGCAGAGCAAGCCGCAATAAGGAAGAAACGGCGCGAGGCCGCCAAGCCGCGCGTCATTCCGCCAAAGCGGGGACTCAGTGGCTTTCAACGACGCTGGATATCCCGTTTTGGCCGGAACGATGTGATAGCCGGCGGCAATTTCCGCCGATTTCGGATGCGATCCGCTCGCGCCTTTTATCAGCCGCGATGGGCCAATTCCAGCGCGAATACCAGCCGCTGCAGCGTATTTTCCAGCCGCCCGTCCGGATTGACGAAGGCACAGCCGAAATGATGTATCGCGCTGTCGTCGCGGCCCACCAGCCAATGTCCCACCACCTGCAGATCCAGATCGAGCTTGCCCAGCTCGCGGAAATCGAGCCGGGCGCGCGCGATGCGCGTACCGACCGGCAACTGCGTATCGCCGACCGTGCGCGAGCGCAGGCCCACTCCCGATAGCGACAGATCCGAGATATCGAGCTTGACCACGGTACCGTCGTCGAGCCGCCCTTCGCAGCCATAGCCTCGCGTCACCAGCGTGCGCGCGCGGAAATGCCGGCGGCGCTGGAAGTGATAGAGCTTGTCCGGGAACGGGGCCTTGAATGCCGGGCCGCCTTGATACTGCACGGGTTCCGGCTGGCCGATGGTGAAGTTGACCGGCACGCCGCGCAGCGAAGCGGAGATCGCGTTTTCCTCGGCTTCCAGCACCGCGCGCGCTTCCTCGTCGGTCCGGCACCAGTCGAAGATAAAGGTGCGGCTGCCTGGATCGACGTGGAGCACCGAGGAAACGGTTTCCCGGCCGCGGCCGGAACGCACGTTCAGCGTGCATTTCTGCCACGCCAGATCGCGCAGCACCGTGCCGATCTGCGAGGCATGCGTCAGGCGGTACTGCTCGTCGGACGGGGCGGCGGCCTCGGGTTGGTCGATGGACTCGTGGGAACTCATGAAATCACGCGGGCGGGTGCGGGGATCCAGATTGCGGGCGATGGGACTCTAGTACAGAAACGGCATCCTCGGCGCAAAACTTGAGCCCGACTTACGGGGGGTTGTCCCGGTCCGCCTCGAGCAAGCCGAAGGCCCGACGGCAGCGATGCTCGGCGCCCTGCCGCTGCAGGCGGCTCTCGAACAACACGAAACGCCGCGCCAGATAGGGCGGGCAGGCCAGTTCCCGTTGCGCGGCCACCCACTCGCGCAGCAGCGGCTCGGGCGCATGCGGCGCGCAGCGCGCCAGCGTCAGGTGCGGATGGAAGGGACGGGCCTCGGGCTCGATCCCGGCATCGCGCAGCGCCAGATCGAGCGCGCCATGCAGGGCCAGCAGCGGTTCCGCGGGCGCGACGCCGGCCCACAGGATGCCGCCGCGCCTGCCGAAGCGGCCGACGCCGACGACTTGCACCGGGACCGCAACGGCGGCGATCGTGGCCAGCGCCTCGTCGATCGCCGCGGCCCGTTCCTCATCGACCTCGCCGATAAAGCGCAGCGTCAGATGGACCTGGGCGGCCGGCGTCGGACGGATTCCGCGCTCGCGCGGCAGCGTCGCGAGCAGCGAGGCCGCCAGCGCGGGCGGGGTTTCCAGTGCGACAAAGAGCCGTGGCATGTCGGCGCGCGGTTACGGGTGCGTTCCGGGTGCGGCGCGGGTAGCGCGATGTGGCTGCCGTTACGGGGCTGCCGTTACGAGGCTACCGTTACGGGCCCTCGTTATGCGGCTGCCGTCATGCGGCGGCCGCCACCGCGTCGCGCAACAGCGGCAGGTGCGGCGCCGCCGCCGTGCCTTCCAGCCGCAGCAGCGCCTGCTTGCGGTCGGTACCGCCGGCATAGCCCGTCAGCGCACCCTTGGCGCCCAGCACGCGATGGCAGGGGGACGATCACCGAAATCGGGTTGCGGCCCACCGCGCTGCCGACCGCGCGCGCATGGCCGGGCGGCAGGCCCAAGCCCAGCGCCAGCTGGCCATAGCTGACGGTCTCGCCGAACGGGATCTCGCACAGCGCCTGCCAGACCTGCTGCTGGAAGGCGCTGCCGGCCAGGCGCAGCGGCACGGTGAAACGCTGCCGCGCACCGGCGAAGTATTCGGTCAGTTCTTGCGCCGCCTGCGCCAGCAGCCGCGCATTACGCGCGTCAACGGCACCGGTGTCGAAGGGTCCGGCCGGATGGTATTTCTGGCCGGCAAAGAACATCCCCGTCAGATGGCCGTCTTCGGCGCGCAACAGCACGTCGCCGAGCGGGCCCGGCATCGAACGATAGTGAATCATGTTGGCTGCTCCTGTAGTTGAGGGCGGCGCGTCCGTCGGGCGCGGGGCGACACGGCTTGCGCGCCGGTCGTCCCGCCACCGCCCGGGGGGCACCGCGCGCGCCGTGGCACGTTCCTGCTCGCGGCGGTCCTGCATGTCCTGGTACTGCCGCCACAGATGCATGGCCGCGTAGGCGCGCCACGGCGCCCATTGCGCCGCGTGCCGCAGCATCTCGCCGTTGCGCTCGATGCCGAGCACCTTGCGAAGCGCATAGTCGGTGGCCGGGAACGCATCGGGCCAGCCCAGCGCGCGCATCGCGATGTATTGCGCGGTCCAGTCGCCCACCCCGTCGATGGCGCACAGGGCCGCGACGGTCTGCGCTGGCTCCACGCCCGGCTCCAGCGACACCCTGCCGTCGACCACGGCCGTGGCGATCGCGTGGATCGCGCGGGCCTTGGCCATCGGCACGCCGAGCGCATTGAGTTCCGCTACCGGCAGCGCGGCCAGCGTGGCCGCGCTCGGAAAGCAGGCGCGCAGTTCGTCCATCGGCACGGCCAGCGGCACGCCATGGGCCTGCACCAGCCGATGCAGCATGGCGCGGGCCTGGGCCAGCGAGACGACCTGGCCGAGCACCGCCCGCACCGCGATCTCGAAGCCGTCGACGGTCCCCGGCAAGCGCATGCCCGGCATCTCGGCGGCCAACGCGCCCAGGTGGCGATCGACCACGTCGGGCCGGCAACCGAGATCGCACAGGCGCCGGACCTTGCCCAGCACCTGCGGAATGGCATGCGCCAGCGAACCGGACAGCGTCACGCGGAACACGTGGCGTTGCGGGACCAGGGCGAGCCGTATCCAGCCGCTGTGCAGGCGTCCGCCCACTTCGACGGCCACGGTGCGCCCGTATTCGCCGCCGTGCACATCCGGCCGGATCTGCTCGACGCCCGGCACCGCGCGGGCGCCGAGAAACTGCATCAGCGCGGCCCACGCGAGCGGCGGCCGGTAGCCGAGCTCGAACACCAGGCGGTCGGCCGGCATGCCCGCGGCGCGCTTGCGCATCGCCGTGGGCGCCAGGCCGTAGCGCGTCTTCAGCACGTCGTTGAAGCGGCGGACGCTGCCGAAGCCGGCTGCCAGCGCCACCTCTGTGACGGGCAGCGCGGTATCGGTCAGCAGCCGCTTGGCAAGCAGCAGGCGCTGCGTCTGCGCATAGTCGACCAGCGAGACGCCGAACTGCGCGGTGAACAGCCGGCGCAGGTGCCGCTCGGTGACGCCGATGCGCGCGGCGAGCTCGGGCACACCGGCATCGGCCAGGAAGCCCTCGTCGATCAGCGTCGCCGCCGCCTGCGCCAGCCGGCCCGACAGGTCGGCAATCCCGTGGCCTGGCGCCAGCTCGGGCCGGCAGCGCAGGCAGGGCCGATAGCCGTGCTTCTCGGCCGCCGCCGCGGTGGCGAAGAAACTGCAGTTTTCGCGCTTGGGCGTGCGCACCGCACAGACCGGCCGGCAGTAGATGCCGGTCGACGACACGGCGACGAAAAAGCGCCCGTCGAAGCGGCGGTCGTGCGAAACCACGGCGCGGTAGCAAGTGTCGGGATCGAGTTCCATGGCTGCATGCTACCGCTTTCCGGCGAGGCGACCAGCCGGATTCGGACATGCGAGTCGGAGCCGTCCGGCCAGGTCCCGCTCAGCGCGACCGGGTCCGCCGCCCGCGCCACTGGCGCGCCGCGATGACGAAGGCCTCGATCAGCGCAGCGGTCGGCGCGCGCGACAGCGCCGACGGCCGCGCCAGCACGCCGACCTCGCGATGGATCGGCCGGCCCGGCAACGGCTCGGCCTGCACGTTCGGACATTGCGCCAGCGGCAGCAGATCGGCCGGCACGATCGCGCAGCCCAGGCCCTGGTCGACCATCTGCAGGATCACCGCCGGCTCGTCGAGCTCCATGCCTTCGTCGACGCGCAGCCGATGGCGCTTCAGATAGCGGTCGACCAGATGTCCGCCGGCCGAGTGCCGGTTGTAGCGGATGAAGGGCAGCGCGGCCAGCATCGCTTTCAGCTCGCGCGGCGCACCGCGCGGCGCGATCGCGACGAAGGGCTCGCTCAGCAAGGGGGAGCCATTTCAGCTCGGCCGGAATGCCGAGCCGGGGCTTGATCATCACCGCGACCTCGAGCTCGCGCGCGTCGACCTGCGTCAGCAACTGCGTCGACATGCCGGGCACGATATTGACGTGAGTCTTCGGATAATCGGCGCGAAAGCGCTGCATCGCCTTGGGCAGCAGCGTCGATTGCACCGTCGACACCGCGCCCAGGTCGATCGGCGTCAGCGCCGGAGCGGCGTGCGCCTGCCCCTTCATCGATTCGTACAGCTCGACGAAGCGGACCGCCTCCGGCAGCAGCTTGCGCCCTTGCTCGCTGAGCGCCACCGACTTGCCGGTGCGATCGAACAGCGCGCAGCCCAGATCCTCCTCCAGCCGCCGTATCTGCGTGCTGACCGCCGATTGCGTCAGCGACAGCCGCGCCGCCGCGGCGGGAAAACGAAGCGGTCTCGGCGGCGACGAGGAAAGTGCGGAAGTAACGGATCATGGCGAAGGACTCGGCGGCAACGCATCGGGATCTGATTCGGGATCAGATCGAAATCTCATCGAAATCTCTGATACTGAGCGCAAAAATGATCCGCTTCATATCGCGACTTGTGCTGAGTAGAATTTCCGGGACCATACCACGCCGCAGCCCGGGGCTTCCCCTCCACAAAGGCCGACACACACCCATGCAAACCATTCCCCTGTTCCACCTCGCGTTCCCCGTGCACGATCTGGCCGAGGCCCGGCGCTTCTACGGCGAACTGCTCGGCTGCCCCGAGGGCCGCAGCTCCGACAGCTGGGTCGATTTCAACTTCTACGGCCATCAGGTGGTCGCGCACCTGTCGCCCGAAGAGACCGGGCATCGCTCGACCAGCGCGGTCGATGGCGACGACGTGCCGGTGCGCCATTTCGGCGCGATCCTGTCCATGGAGCAATGGGAGGCGCTGGCCGACAAGCTGCGCGCGGCCAACGTCAAGTTCGTGATCGAACCGCATGTGCGATTCAAGGGCCAGGTCGGCGAACAGGCGACGATGTTCTTCCTCGATCCGTCGGGCAATGCGCTCGAATTCAAGGCCTTCGGCGATATGAGTCAGGTATTCGCGAAGTAAGGACTGCCGCCCCGCGCTGGCAGTCGCAGGAGCGGCAACGCTGCAGCGCAGAGGCCGGCAGCGCTATAACGACTGGCCGTCAAGATGGTCCGCCAGCAGATCGATAAAGGCCCGCGTCTTGGCCGGAATCGCGCGCGCCGCGGGCCATACCGCCTGCACCGGGATCGTCGGCGCCTCGAACGCGTCCAGCACAGTGACCAGACGCCGCTGGTCGAGCAGATGCCGCACCTGCCATAGCGGACCGAAGCCGATGCCCAGGCCCAGCGTCACGGCCTCGTTGACCGCCGCCGTGCTCCCTGCACGGAATCTCCCACCCACCGCGAAACGCCGCAGCTTGCCGTCGACCAGGAACGGCCAGCGCGCGTCGTTGCCCTCGCTGCTGCGCACGACGCAGCGATGCGCGGCCAGTTCGCGCGGATGCGCCGGCACGCCGTGGCGCGCGACATAGCTGCGCGAGCAGAAGGCCACGCGCCGCAGCATCGCCAACCGGCGCGCCTTCAGGTTGTCGTCGGTCACCTCGCCGATCCGTACCGCCAGGTCCAGCCCTTCCGCGCGCAGATCGGTGAAGGCGTCGCTGACCGCCAGCTCCACTTCCACCTTCGGATGCCGCTCCATGTAGCGCGCGACCACCGGCACGATATACGCCGGTGCGAACAGCACCGGTGCGCTGACCCGCAGCGTGCCGGATGCCGACGAACTGAGGCTCGACGCCGCATCCCATGCCTCGTTCAACTCCGCCATGGCGGGCGCGACGCGATGCCGGAACGCCTCGCCGGCCTCGGTCAGCTGGCAGCGGCGGGTGGTTCGCTGCACCAACTGCACGCCCAGGCTGCGTTCCAGCAGCGCCAGCGAACGGCTGACCGATTGCAGCGAGCGGCCCAGATGCCGGGCGGCCTTGCTCAGGCTGCCCTGCTCGGCGATGGCGAGGAAGGTCAGGATGTCGGATACGCGGTCCATCGGCGCCCCACGGTTGGATTGGAAGATTCGCTGCCCGAAGATCGTTGCCCGTCGATTCTCTCGATTTGTGGAAGACAGAATCATCGGGCGCCCGTATTCTCCTCCAATGCGTGACTCTCTATCGTGTCCGGATCATCCACCACGAACGAGGAAACGCACCGTGACATCCATCACCACAGCAACATCTCCCTCCGAATCCGCGGCAGCGCGCCGCGTGCTGGTCGTCGGCGCCGCCGGACGGTTTGCCGGCCTGGTTCCGCAGGCGCTGCGGGACAAGGGCGTGACCGTGCGCGGACTGGTCCGCGACGCGCAACGCGCTCCCCACGCCTTGGCCAACGGCGTCGACGAGATCGCGGTTGCCGACCTGCGCTCGCCCGAGACGCTGGCGGCCGCGCTGGACGGCGTCGACGGGGTCTTCTACATCGGCCCGGCCTTCGCGCCGGACGAATCGCAACTGGGCGTCAACATGGTCGCCGCGGCGCGGCAGGCCGGCGTACGGCGCTTCGTGTTTTCGTCGGTGATCCAGCCGACCGACGTGACGCTGGCCAACCACGCCAGCAAGATTCCGGTCGAGCAGGCGCTGTTCGCTTCGGGCCTGCAGTTCACCGTGCTGCAGCCCGCGAACTTCTATCAGAACCTGCTGGGCGGTTGGGCGCGCGTGGTGGCCGAGGGCAGCTTCGCCGAGCCCTATCCGGTCGACGTGCCGGTGGCGCGCGTGGACTATCGCGATGTGGCGGAGGTCGCCGCGCTGGCGCTGACCACCGACCGGCTGGCCCACGGCTGCTTCGAGCTGGCCGGCGAGGCGGGACTGACGCGTACGCAGATCGCCGCGCTGATGAGCGACGCGCTCGGCCGCAACATCGTCCCCGGCGAGATCGATTTCGAGCGATGGAGGGCACGCCTGCCGCTGGACTACACCGCGGCCCAATGGGAGCTGCTGCGCCGGATCCAGCAACACTACGCAGCCCATGGATTGCGCGCCAATACGCTGGTGCTGCAGGCGATCCTGGGTCGTCCGCCCAGGTCGATGCAGGCGTTTCTGCGGGAGCTCGCAATGGGTACGCGCGCGGCGGCGTGAGCGGTCATCGGCCACGCCGCACGGGCGTGGCGTCGCCCCCGGATCGGCGCGCCATTCGGGGGCACCTTCTGCTTGCCGGGTGACCCCAAGGACTGTATATTTGTACAGTCCTTGATCGCCACGGAGGTAAGCATGTCAATCGCACGAGCCGGCAGCAAAAACGAGGCCCTGCGTCTGCTGGCCGCCCGTGAGGTTCTGGCGCTGGAGCTGGACTATGAAACGGGTTGGCAGGACGCCGTCGAACTGGGCCGGCTGGGGGAAAAACGCGGCATTCGGGTCCAGTACCGCGGCCAGGAAAGCATCGCGGTGCGCTCGCACGAGGCCCTGATCGAAGGGCTCGCCAAACCCAAGACCACGTTCCGTCAGCGCAATCTTTATTGCCTGTTCGATCTCGGCGCCATTGCCGACCAGGAACTGCATGAGCTCGAAGCGCGCGCCAGCCGCCTCGGCGACTACATCCTGGCCGGCCATCTGCTGCGCGAGGTGGATGCCTTCTGGCATTGAGGCGCGATGGCAGCGCACGGGCCAGGTGCGATTGAGGCGCGCGATGGCGGCGCGAGGGCAGCGTGACGCGCGGCGCGCCCCTGCGACCCCGTGCCGCAGCGGCAGGGATATCGCCAAAACCATCGCTTTACCCGAAGATCTACCAAATACTTTCGTGAGCTTTTCGAAAGAAAGCGGTATCCGGGCAACGCACGATGGTGCCCCCGATCGCAGGCGGGGTTGGCCAACGCGCCAGCGCCGGGCAGTCCAGCGAACGGAACACATCAGGCAAAACACAACAGGAGACTCGCGACACCATGTCAGCCAACCTGTACGACGCCAAGGAACCGCTGCTGCGCTGTCTGCAAGAGAATCTGGCCGGTTGGCATTCGGCCCTGGATCACGTTCTGTCGCAGTCCGGCATCTCGCCGACCGAATGGCATCTGCTGCAACACCTCGCACACCGGCA
The DNA here is from genome assembly GCF_049311595.1 of Cupriavidus sp. H18C1. Classification (NCBI taxonomy): domain Bacteria; kingdom Pseudomonadati; phylum Pseudomonadota; class Betaproteobacteria; order Burkholderiales; family Burkholderiaceae; genus Cupriavidus; species Cupriavidus sp. H18C1. The sequence goes on along the minus strand of NZ_CP186009.1, from coordinate 722,784 downwards.
GCGCACCGAACCGGATCGCATCACGGCGGCTTGCGCCTTGCCCTGGCTCGAGGCCGAGGAATTCGAGGCGATGGTCCGCAGCCTGTCGGACCAGGGATGGCTCGAGCAGCAGCCCGGCCCGCATGCGGCGCAGCCGATTCCGGTGATCCGCTCGAGCGCCAGCCATCGCATGGAGAAGCTCGGTCAGGCCATCAAGGCGCTGCAATCGGTCTGGGTCTCGCCGCTGAGCTTGGAAGAGCGCGGCATGATGATCACCTATCTGACCAAGATGCAGCGCCAGCTCGAGCGGCTGGCGCCACGCGGCGCGGCGAATTGCGTGGAAAATGGCGCGAAAAACGGCGCGGCAAACTGCGGCGGCGTGACGCGCGGCGCCCCGGATCGCCGGCTGCTGATCCGCTGAATCACCGGCCGCTGCGCGCTACGCTCTGACGCTGGCGCGGTATTGCGGCCATATCCCGCGCGGTTGCGGACAGACCGCATCGCGCGGCAGCTGCAACAAGGTCAGGCCGAGCCGTCCCCGTTCGCTGTCGACCATTCCCAACGACGCTTCCATCAGCTGGCCCCCGGCCGGCGCCTGCGCAAACCAGTCCGACATCGCCACGCGGCGTTCGTGGACAACGGCATCCGGCATGGCATCGCTGGACGATTCGACCTCGCCCCGCCACTGTCGCGCCGGCACCGCGGCCGGATCGATCCGCCACCCCGCCGAGCACGCCGTTTCGCTGAGCCAGCTGGCGCGCACCGTCCCGGCCTCATCGAGCACCAGCACGGCCTTCTGCGCCGTCCGCGCGAGCCAGCGCCGCGCGGCATGCAGCAGCGGCACCTGCAATTGCGAGGCAAAGGCCATCAGCACATCGCCATCGACATGGCCGGCCAGACCCAGATGGCAGGCCGCGGCAGGCATCGTCAGCCGCGCCGCAAAGCTGTAGGCGCGCGCCGCCGGGCTGTCGTCATCGGCCACCGAATACAGGCTCGCTTGCCGGCATTCAAAGGCATCGGTATCGGCATGCTCGCCGCGCATCGCATAGCAGGCGAGCAGCCAGGCCTGGACGAAGCGGGTCTCGGACGGACGCAGCGCGGCCCGGTGCAGCAGCGTCCAGCCGCCGGTACCGGTCCGGTACAGCACGCCGTCGACGTCGCCGAGTTCCGCCGCCTGGACCGACACGATCGGATCGCGGCGGCCCAGAATCGCCGCCGCGCCAAGCGCCAGCGCGCCCACGTCGAGCGGTGCGGTGGGCGGCGTGGCGCAGGCGGCGCGCAGCGCGGCGATGATCGGAAAGCATGGCGGACGAACCGGCTCGTCCGCGGTCCATCCCAAATGCGGGGCCCAGCCGTGCGCGCCGGCACCGGGGTGTGCCACCCCGGGTGCCGTGCCGGCGAGGCGGACGCGTTGAAGCTGTTTCATGCTCGAACCCTCCGCGTCCGGACCGGCTTCAATCGCGCAGCAGCTGCTTGGCGATGATCATCTGCTGGATCTGCGTGGTGCCTTCGTACAGGCGCAGCAGACGGACGTCGCGGTAGAAGCGTTCGGCCTTGTATTCGGCGATATAGCCTGCACCGCCGTGGATCTGCACGGCGCGATCGGCCACGCGGCCGACCATTTCGGTACAGAACATCTTGACGCACGAGGCCAGCATGCTGACTTCGGGATCACTCTTGCCCGGCTCCTTGGCGTCGTAGCGCTGCGCGCACTCGCGCACCATCGACAGGCCGGCGTAGAGCTCGGCCTGGCTGTCGGCCAGCATGCCCTGGATCAGCTGGAATTCGCCGATCGGGCGGCCGAACTGCTTGCGGTCCTTGGCGTAGGCCACCGCATCGGTCAGCAGGCGATGGGCCATGCCGCAGGCCAGCGCCGAGATATGCAGGCGGCCGCGGTCGAGCACCTTCATCGCGGTCTTGAAGCCCACGCCCGGCACGCCGCCGATGATGTTGGCGGCCGGCACGCGCACGTTTTCCAGCACCACGTCGCAGGTCTTGGTGCCGCGCTGGCCCATCTTCTTGTCGGGCTTGCCCAGCGAGATCCCGGGCGTGTCGGCCGGCACGATAAAGGCCGAGATGCCCGAGGCGCCCGGGCCGCCGGTGCGCGCCATCAGCGTGAAGGCGCCGGCGCGCGGCGCATTGGTGATGAAGCGCTTGGTGCCGTTGATCACATAGTGATCGCCGTCCAGCTCCGCCTTGGTCTGCAGCGAGGCCGCGTCGGAACCCGCGTTCGGCTCGGTCAGCGCGAACGAGATGATCAGCTCGCCGCTGGCGATGCGCGGCAGGTAGTTCTGCTTCTGCTCCTCGGTGCCATCCATCAGGATGCCCTGCGAGCCGATGCCGACGTTGGTGCCGAACACCGAGCGGAAGGCCAGCGCGGTATGGCCGAGGTCATAGACGACATCGCACTCCTGCGACATCGACAGGCCGATGCCGCCGTAGTTTTCCGGGATCGAGATGCCGAACAGGCCCATCTCCTTCATGTCGGCCACGATATCGGCCGGCACGTCGTCCGTTTCCTCGAGGATGTCCTCGGCGGGCTTCAGGCGCTCTTCGATGAAGCGCTGCACCGAGGCGCGCAGCAGGGAAAACGATTCGGTGTCCAGGGTCATGGCGATCTCCGTGGGAATTCGGTGGAGGAAGGGGTGGCAGCCGCGGGGGCCGGCAGCGGTCCGGGGCCGGACCGGCCGATCCGGCAGTGCGGGCGGATCGCCGTCATGGTACGCCGACCCCGGATTTTGACAATCCACGCCAGCTTGGACAGAATGGACAGCCATATTTGACAATCCCCCGGCCGGCGCCGTTATCCGGTCCGCCGTCCCGCCCCTGCCGCTCCTGCCGCACCCCACCACCATTTCGCCATGATGGATCTGAACGCCCTGCGCCTGTTCGTCGATATCGTCGACGCCGGCAACCTGTCCGCCGCCGCGCGCAAGCTGAAGATGACGCGCGCCAACGTCAGCTATCGACTCAAGGCGCTGGAGGAGGAACTGGGCGTGCAGCTGCTGCGCCGGACCACCCGCCATGTCGAGCCGACCCCGGTGGGCGCCGGCCTCTACGAACACGGCCGCAACATCCTGGCCGAGGTGGCCGCGGCCGATGCGCTGATCACCAATATGGGCAAGACGCTGCAGGGCCATGTGCGGCTGTCGGTGCCGACCGGCCTGGGCCACGCGCTGCTGTCGCCGCTGCTGGTGCAGTTCAAGCACCGCTACCCGGACATTACGCTCGATGTGGTGTTCGACAACCGCATCCACAACCTGGTGTCGGAGGATGTCGAGGTCGCGCTGCGGATCATCTCGACGCCGCCCGATTCGGTGGTGGCCACCGAGATCGGCGAGGTCGACTGGGTGGTATGCGCGTCGCCGGCCTATCTGGCCGCGCAGCCGGCGCCGCAAACGCTTGCCGATCTGCAGCGCCATGCGATCGTCTGCGCCTCGCCGGTCGGGCAGAAACTGAAGGCCTTCGGCACGCGCGCCGGTGACGACGAGCGCGAGCAGGTTGCGCTCGAACCCACGTTGAGCTCCGAGAATTTCGCCTTCCTGAAGGAGGCCGTGCTGGGCGACGTCGGCATCGGCATCTTTCCGCTCTACGCGATCGGGCGCGAGCTCGCCGCAGGCCTGGTGACGCCGGTATTGCGCGACTACCGCATCAGCGTGTTCGGCAGCCGGCTCTACATGCTGACCCTGCCGAACCGCTACCAGACCATGGCGACGCGCTGCCTGCTGACGTTCCTGAAGGGGGAATTGCAGGCGATCTGGCCGCGGCTGGCGGCGATGCCGCAGTGACGCAGCGATTCAGTGACTCCGTGACGCAGTGGCGCAGTGGCGCAGTGATGCAGTAACGCGGTGACCGCAAGCCGCCGGCGGGCGCGCAGCCCCTCTAATCCGCCCCGCCCGTCGACGCCCGCTCGATCACGCGAAAGCCCACGTCGACGATGCGCGGCTCCACCGGCAGGCCCTTGCACTTGTCCAGGATCAGCCGCGCGGCGGTCGCGCCGATACGCGCGGCATCGACCTGGACGGTGGTCAGCGACGGCGCCATGTGCGCGGACGCCTCGGCATCGCCGAAGCCGCAGACCGCCAGATCCTCGGGCACGCGCAGGCCGCGCGCCTGCGCTTCGACCAGCACGCCCTGCGCCAGCTGGTCCGAGCTGCAGCAGATCGCCTGCAGCCGCGGCTCCTTTTCCAGCAGCTCGGCCAGTGCCCGCCGTCCCAACGGCAGATTGCTGGGCGCCGGCACGACCGCGGTCGGCACCGGCCGGCCGAAGGTCGATACGAACGCTTCCGAGCGGATCCGCGCCCGGCGATCGTCGCCGGTGGCGATGCCCACACGCTGCCACCCCTGGACAGGAAATAGCCGGCCACCGCGCTGCCGACCTTGACGTGCGAAAAGCCGACCGCCATGTCCACCGGCCGGTCGCTGAGCTCCCACGTCTCGACCACCGGAATGCCGGACTGCCGCAGCCGCTCGCGCGCCGCCTCCGACTGGATCAGCCCGGTGACGACGATGCCGTCCGGGCGCCGGCCGATCATCGCGTTGAGCAGCGCCTCCTCGCGCGAATCGTCGTAGCTGCTCTGGCCGAGGATCAGGTGGTAGCCGGCCGCCTCCAGCGTCTCGGTCAGCGCCTTGATGGTCGGCAGGAACTGCGTCACCGCGATATCGGGCACGACCGCCGCCACCATCAGGCTGCGCCGCGACTTCAGTCCACCGGCGATCAGGTTCGGGATATAGCCCACCGCCTCGGCCGCCTGCTGCACGCGTTCGATGGTCTTGGCCGACACCATGCCGGGATTGCTCAGCGCGCGGGACGCGGTGATCAGCGACACGCCGGCCTCGCGGGCGACGTCATGCAGGGTCACGGACTTGTTCTGGGCTTTGGTGGCGGCCACGTCGGGGTCTCGGATCAAGGCAAAAGGTAGGGGCAACGACAGGCAACGGACAGGCGGCTTCGGGAAAGCCATTAGCCGGCATCGTGGCGAAGCGCGTTGACAGCGATGATATGACAACGTTAGCATTTCGCCGAAACGTGCCCGTTCCTGTCGCGCCGCCGCACAAAATCGCTGTGCACGGCGCCCGACATTGTAACGGGCTTGTTTTGGCGGTGAAATGACAACGTTGTCATGTTCGCTGCACGACAAAGACGACCTGCCGCACAACGGAGACACCCCATGACCCTCGCCGCCGACCGCATCGCCTGGATCCGCCTGTCCAGTTGCTATCTGCCGCTGGCCACCCCCGATCAGCGACGCCAAGGTGCTGACCGGCCGCCAGAAGCCGATGACCGAGGTCGCGATCCTGTTCGCCGAGATCGCCACCGCGGACGGCCGCGAGGGCATGGGCTTCAGCTACTCCAAGCGCGCCGGCGGTCCCGGCCAGTACGCCCATGCCTGCGAGCTGGCGCCGACGCTGCTGGGCGAAGACCCCAGCGATATCGCGCGGCTGTGGGACAGGCTGTGCTGGGCCGGCGCCTCGGTGGGCCGCAGCGGCATGGCGACGCAGGCGATCGGTGCCTTCGACGTCGCGCTGTGGGACCTGAAGGCACGCCGCGCCGGCCTGTCGCTGGCCAAGCTGCTCGGCGCGCAGCGCGATGCGGTGCGCTGCTACAACACCTCGGGCGGCTTCCTGCATACGCCGCTCGATCAGCTGTTGATCAACGCCACAGCCTCGGTCGAGCGCGGCATCGGCGGCATCAAGCTCAAGGTCGGCCAGCCGGACGGCGCGCGCGACCTCGAACGGGTCGGCGCCGTCCGCAAGCACCTGGGCGACGCCGTGCCCCTGATGGTCGACGCCAACCAGCAGTGGGACCGCCCCACCGCGCAGCGCATGTGCCGCACGCTGGAGCCGTTCAACCTGGTCTGGATCGAGGAACCGCTGGACGCCTACGACCACGAGGGTCATGCCGCGCTGGCCGCGCAGTTCGATACCCCGATCGCCACCGGCGAGATGCTGACCAGCGCCGCCGAACACTGGGACCTGATCCGCCACCGCGCCGCCGACTACCTGATGCCCGACGCCCCGCGCGTGGGCGGTATCACGCCCTTCCTGAAGGTCGCCGCGCTGGCCGAGCACGCCGGCCTGATGCTGGCCCCGCATTTCGCGATGGAGCTGCATATCCACCTGGCGGCGGCGTATCCGCGCGAGCCCTGGGTCGAGCATTTCGACTGGCTCGAGCCGCTGTTCAACGAGCGGCTGGACATCCGTGGCGGCCGCATCGTCGTGCCGACGCGGCCGGGCCTGGGCGTATCGATCAGCGAGCAGGCGCGGGCATGGACCCGCGCGCAGGCCGAATTCGGCGAGCGTCCGTAAGGGCGACCAGCCGACGAGAACGCGCCAGACGCAGGCAGAAAACAGGCAGAAATAGACAGAAACAGGCCGGCGCCCAAGACCGGCCGATGCACGACAAGCGCAGACCCCATCCTCAAGGAGACACTGATGAAACGCCTGATCGCCACGCTGGCCCTCGGCCTCGCCACCACGCTGTCCGCCCACGCCGCCTGGCCCGACAAGCCGGTCACGATGGTGGTGCCCTTCCCCCGCCGGCGGCTCGACCGACGTGATCGCCCGCATCCTCGGCGCCAAGCTGCAGGAGCAGACCGGCGCCAGCTTCGTGGTCGAGAACAAGCCCGGCGCGGCGGGCGCGATCGGCGCCAGCTTCGTCAAGCGCGCGCCACCGGACGGCTATACGCTGCTGGTGTCCTCGCTGGGGCCGCTGGTCATCGCGCCGCATCTGATCAAGAGCACGCCCTACGATCCGGCCCGCGATTTCGACTACATCTCGGTCGCGGTGCAGGCGCCGAACATCCTCGCCGTGCCGGCGAACTCGCGCTTCCAGACGCTGCAGGAAGTCGTGGCGTACCTGAAGGCCAATCCCGGCAAGCTGACCTTCGCCTCGGCCGGCAACGGCACTAGCGACCATCTGACCGCCGAGCTGTTCTGGCAGCAGACCGGCACCAGCGGCACGCATGTCCCCTACAAGGGCGGCGCGCCGGCGATGAACGACCTGATCGGCGGCCAGGTCGATGCGACCTTCATGAACATCAACACCGCGATGCCGCACGTCAAGGCCGGCAAGATCCGGGCGCTGGCGATCACCAGCACGCAGCGCTCGCCGGTGCTGCCGTCGGTGCCGACCATGGACGAGGCCGGCATCAAGAACCTGGTCGTCTATTCGTGGCAGGCCGTGGCCGCGCCCAAGGGATTGCCCGCCGATATCCGCGAGCGGCTGCACAAGGGCATCGTCGCCGGGCTGAACGACCCCGCGGTCAAGAACAAGCTGCTCGAGGTCGGCTTCGAGATCGTCGGCAACACGCCCGAGCAGTTCACCCGCTTCCAGGCCGCCGAGTCGGCCCGCTGGAAGCGCGTCATCGAAACCGGAAAGATCGCCGCCGACTGATGGCGGCACAGGAGAACCACTGATGATGCAAACGGCGAGCCGGGGCCCCGGCCAACCGCTCTATATCCGCATGCACGAGGCCGACAACGTCGCCATCGTCGCCAACGACGGCGGCCTGCCGGCCGGCGCGACCTTCCCGTGCGGACTGCAGCTGGTCGAGAACGTGCCGCAGGGCCACAAGGTCGCGCTGGTCGATCTCGACGAGGGCGCGCCGGTGCTGCGCTACAACGTCGTCATCGGCTACACGGTCAAGCCGCTGCCGCGCGGCAGCTGGGTCAACGAGCGCGTGCTGCGGATGCCGTCCGCGCCCGAGCTTGATGCGCTGCCGATCGCCAATCGCGTGCCGCCCGCGCTGCCGCCGCTGGAGGGCTACACCTTCCAGGGCTACCGCAACGCCGACGGCTCGGTCGGCACACGCAACATCCTGGCGATCACGACCACGGTGCAGTGCGTGGCCGGCGTGGTCGACTTCGCCGTGCGCCGGATCAAGGCCGAGCTGCTGCCGCGCTATCCGAACGTCGACGACGTGGTCGCGCTGGAACACAGCTATGGCTGCGGCGTGGCCATCGACGCGCCCGATGCGGTCATCCCGATCCGCACGATCCGCAACCTCGCGCTCAATCCGAACTTCGGCGGCGAAGTGATGATCGTCAGCCTGGGCTGCGAGAAGCTGCAGCCGACGCGCCTGATCGAGGCCGGCACGATCCCGCTGCAGGTCGAGGGCGGCGCGCCCGATGTGGTGTGCCTGCAGGACGAGCGCCATGTCGGCTTCGGCTCGATGATCGATTCGATCCTGGAGACGGCCGAGCGCCATCTGCAACGGCTGAACGCGCGCCGGCGCGAGACCTGCCCGGCGTCGGACCTGGTCGTTGGCGTGCAGTGCGGCGGCAGCGATGCGTTCTCCGGCGTCACGGCCAATCCCGCGGTCGGCTTCGCCACCGACCTGCTGGTGCGGGCCGGCGCCACCGTGATGTTCTCCGAGGTCACCGAGGTGCGCGACGGCATCGACCAGCTGACCGCGCGCGCCGCCACGCCCGAGGTCGCGCAGGCGATGATCGATCAGATGGCGTGGTACGACCATTACCTCAGCAAGGGCCGCGTCGACCGCAGCGCCAACACCACGCCGGGCAACAAGAAGGGCGGCCTGTCGAACATCGTCGAGAAGGCGATGGGCTCGATCGTCAAGTCGGGCACCGGGCCGATCCACGGCGTGGTGGCCCCCGGCGAGAAGGCGAAGCAGAAAGGCTTGCTCTATGCGGCGACGCCGGCCAGCGACTTCATCTGCGGCACGCTGCAGCTGGCCGCTGGCATGAACCTGCATGTGTTCACCACCGGACGAGGCACACCGTACGGACTGGCCGAAGTCCCGGTGATCAAGGTCGCCACACGCAGCCATCTGGCGCGCCGCTGGCACGACCTGATGGACATCGACGCCGGCAGGATCGCTACCGGCGAGGCCACCATCGAAGAGGTGGGCTGGCAGCTGTTCCACGCAATGCTGGAGATCGCCAGCGGTCGCAAGTCGTATGCCGAGCAGTGGAAGCTGCAGAACGCGCTGGTGCTGTTCAATCCGGCGCCGGTGACCTGAGGGCGGCGGCCTCGTTCTGGCCGAGCTCGCCGCTGTCCTCCTTGAGCCGCACGCCGCTGCAGCCCAGCGCGAGCGCGCCGCGCAGCAGCCACGCCAGCCGGTCGGCCGCCTGCTGGTAGGACAGCCCCTCGGGCCGCACGTTGGAGATGCAGTTGCGCTGCGCGTCGGTGCGCCCGGGGTGCGGGTCGTAGGTCAGATAGATGCCGAGGCTGTCCGGCGAGCTGAGCCCGGGGCGTTCGCCGATCAGCATCACGACCTGGCGCGCGCGCAGCAGCTCGCCGATCTCGTCGCCGAGAGCCACGCGCGACTGCTCGGCGATCGCGACCGGGCCGATCCGCCAGTCGGGCAGCCGCTCCCGTACCAAGCTCAGCACCGGCACCGCATGACGCTGCGCCGCCTGTGACGACAGGCCGTCGGCGATCACGAAGGCCACGTCGCACGGCTCGTCCGCCGCCTGGCGCAGCCGCTCGCGGCTGTCCTCGTCCAGTCGGCGGCCCAGATCCGGGCGGCGCAGATACTGCGCGCGATCGGCCGCGGCGCTATGCACCCGCAGGTTGGCAAACCCCGCCTCGTCCAGCGCGGCCTGGACGGCCTCGCACGACAGCGGCTGATGCACCGCGTCGCGCGCCTGCGCATGGGCGAGACCGAACGCGAGCACCGCGTCGGTGGGCTGGCTGTGCCCGGCGCGGCCGAGCGCGATGCGCGCCGAGGTGAACTGGCGCAGCCGTTGCCAGGGATGCGGCGGAGCAAGGTTCGAAGGCATCGTTCGCTCCCGGATCAGTTACAGGTCGTGCGCCAGTTGCAGCAGGGGCTGGCGCTCGGCCGGCTCGACCAGCCTGCCGTCGTCGCCCAGGATGCCGGTGCGCTGCAGCCACGCTTCGAACTCCGGCGCCGGCGCCAGGCCCAGCGTCTCGCGCAGGTACAACGCATCGTGGAAGGCGGTGCTCTGGTAGTTCAGCATGATGTCGTCCGCGCCCGGCACGCCCATGATGAAGTTGACGCCCGCCACGCCGAACAGCGTCAGCAGCGTATCCATGTCGTCCTGATCGGCCTCGGCGTGGTTGGTGTAGCAGATGTCGCAGCCCATCGGCACGCCCAGCAGCTTGCCGCAGAAATGGTCCTCGAGCCCGGCGCGCACGATCTGCTTGCCGTCGTACAGGTACTCCGGACCGATGAAGCCGACCACGGTATTGACCAGCAGCGGCGAGAACGCGCGCGCCACCGCGTACGCCCGCGCCTCCATGGTCTGCTGATCGACGCCGTGGTGGGCATTGGCCGACAGCGCGCTGCCCTGCCCGGTCTCGAAGTACATCAGGTTGTCGCCGACCGTGCCGCGGCCGAGCGACAGCGCCGCGGCGCGGGCTTCGGCCAGCAGCGCCAGGTCGATGCCGAAGCTGGCGTTGGCCTGCTCGCTGCCGGCGATCGACTGGAACACCAGGTCCACCGGCGCGCCCTGCTCGATCGCGCGCAGCGTGTTGGTGACATGGGTCAGCACGCACGACTGCGTCGGCACGCCGTGCCGCTCGCGCAGCTCGTCGATCAGCCGCAGCAGGGCGACGATCGACGCGAGGTTGTCGCCGGCGGGATTGATGCCGATGGTGGCGTCGCCGCAGCCGTAGAACAGGCCGTCGATGATCGAGGCGGCGATGCCCTTGGGGTCGTCGGTCGGATGGTTCGGCTGCAGGCGCACCGACAGCCGGCCCGGCAGCCCGATGGTGTCGCGAAAGCGCGTGACCACGCGGCACTTGCGCGCCACCGCGATCAGGTCCTGGTTGCGCATCAGCTTGCTGACCGCCGCCGCCATCTCCGGCGTGATGCCCGGCGCCACCCGGGCCAGCACCGTGCCGTCGGTCTCATGCAGCAGCAGCCAGTTGCGGAATTCGCCGACCGTCAGCGCGGCGATCTCGGCGAAGGCGTCGGCGTCGTGGCGATCGACGATCAGGCGCGTGACCTCGTCGCTTTCGTAGGGAATCAGCGCCTCGTTCAGGAAGCGCGACAGCGGCAGGTCGGCCAGCACCATGCGCGCGGCCATCCGTTCTTCCTCGGTGTCGGCCGCGAGGCCGGCCAGCTGGTCGCCCGAGCGGGCGGGGCTGGCCTTGGCCAGCAGGGTCTTCAGGTCCGCGAACGCATAGCGCCGCGCGCCGATCGTTTCAGTGAACGCCATCTGTTCCCCCGGCAAGGAGCGGTGGCCCGGTCATGGCGCGGCTTGGCACGGCCTGTCGTGGCTTGGCGCGGTTTGGCGCGATGGCGGGGCCCCTGGTCCGCAATATAGCGCGCAAACGTTGCGGGAGCGGGGCGAGGGGCATATCGCGGGGTGGCTGGGCGCAAGGCGTACCCGTTTCTGCGTGCCGCTATCGCGGGCTCGGCGGCCCGCCGAACGGGTTCGATTTCCCCCCTTTCCGGTGTTGGGACGGCTCCCGTGGCTCGCTCGAGCGCCCCGCCGTAGGGCTGTCCTTCCGCTCAGCCGGTGAGACCGTACCCGTTTCTGCGTACGTTCGCGTACGTGTTACCCGGAGGCACGGGGCTGCGCAATAGCGGGGGAATGCGCGTCGCCTTCCGTGCCCTGCACCGTTACTCCGCCCGGCTCCGCACGTAATCGATATGCGCCTGCATCGCCGTGCGCGCCTCTTCCGGACGCCGCGCCAGGATCGCCGCGCACAGCGTGCGATGCTGCAGCAGCAGTTGTTCGGAGGCCTCGGCGTCCTGCTCGCGCAGGCCGGTGCCATTGGTCGTGATGTGCTCGCGCAGCATGCCGATCACGCTGGTATGCAGGTGCAGGAACATCGTGTTGTGCGAGGCCAGCGCGATCGCCTCGTGCAGCTTGGCGTCGGCGTCGGCCTCCGCCTGCTTGTCGTCGCAGCCGCGCGCGCGCTCCAACTGGTCCAACAGCGCGCGGATCCGGCGCAGGTCCTGCGTGTCGGCGCGCAGCGCGGCGAAATAGGCGGTGGCGCCTTCCAGCACGCGGCGAAACTCCAGAATGTCCTCGCGCAAGGCCGGGTGATCGGCCACCAGCTGGCGCCACGGCGAGGCGATGCCGCTGCGCAGCTGCTCGGTGACGAACACGCCGGCGCCGCGCCGGCTCTGCAGCAGGCCGCGCGCCGCCAGCCGCTGGGTGGCCTCGCGCACGGTGTTTCGTGCCACGCCGTAGGTCTCGGCCAGGACGCGCTCGGCCGGCAGGCGCGTACCGGCCGGCCACGTGCCGTCCAGCAGCGCGGTCTCGATCTTGCGCATCACCTCTTCCACCCGGCCGCGCTCGCGCATGCCTGCCGCCATCGTTTTCTCCCTTCGCATCGCCATGCCACGTGTTGGTCCGCCAACCGGCCCGCCACCGCGGCTGGCCACCAGTCAGCCACCCTGCTTGCCGCCCGGCTCGCCAACTGGTCCAACCAATTTGAACCTTGTCGCCGCAGCGGGAATTATGCCGCCGAAGCGGACGCGCCTTGCGGCGCCGATCGTTCCCGATCGGTCCCGAGCGCGCCTCGACCGCGCCCCCATCGCGCCCGCCATCAGACGCATCACGACGTCCCCAGCACCACGTATCGAGCCCGCCATTGCAGGCGGGCCATCTCCGGAGCGAGACATGATTCCGAGGCAATACCCCGAGGCACCCGCCGAGGTGTACCTGTTCGCGACCTGCCTGGTCGACCTGTTCGTGCCGCAAGCCGGCCTGGACGCGGTCCGCCTGCTCGAGCGCGAAGGGCTGACCGTGCATTTCCCGCGCGGGCAGAGCTGCTGCGGACAGCCTGCCTACAGCAGCGGCAACCCCGAGCAGGCGCGCGCCGTCGCACGCGCGCAGCTGGACCTGTTCTCGCAGCCCTGGCCGATCGTGGTGCCCTCCGGCTCCTGCGCCGGCATGATGCGCCATCACTGGCCCAGGCTGTTCGAGGACGACGCCGTCGCCGGGCCGAAGGCGCGCGCGCTGGCCGAGCGCGTGTACGAACTGAGCGAGTTCCTGCTGCGCGTACTGAAGGTCCGCTTTCCCGCCGCAGCGGCCTCGGAATCGAGGTCCAGATCGGTGTCGGGGTCGCAGTCGGGGCTGGGGTCGGACTCGGGCTCCGGATCGGACCGACCCGAAACCGTGGTGCTGCATACCTCCTGCGCGGCCCGCCGCGAGATGGGGACGCGCGTGCACGGCGTCGAGCTGATCGACGCGCTGCCCGGTGTCACACGGCTGGAACACGAGCGCGAGTCCGAGTGCTGCGGTTTCGGCGGCACCTTCTCGCTGAAGCATCCGGATATCTCGGGGGCGATGGTGCAGGACAAGGTCCGCTCGGCCTGCGCGACCGGCTGCGACACGCTGGTATCGGCCGACTGCGGCTGCCTGCTCAATATCGGCCACGCCGCGCGCCGGCAGGCGCTCGGGCTCAAGGTCGAACACATGGCCACGTTCCTGTGGCGCCGCCTCAGTAGCGGCGATGGCAGCGGCGACAGCGGCAGCAACAGCGGCAGCGGTGACGATGGCAGCCGTGACAGCATCGACGGCGGAAGCGGCGGCGGCGGCGGTCGGGACGTGGCCATCGCCGGAACGGAGCCACAGCGATGAACGCCGACGACGCCCGCACCCGCATTCTCGAACGGCTGCGCGCCGCCGCGCCTGATGCAGCGAACGCAGCGGACGAACTCGCCGCCGCGCCAACGCTGAGCCGGCGCATCGATGCGCATTTCGACCTCCGGCGCGCGATGCACCCGCCCGCGGACGCCGCCACGCTGACGGACGCGATGCAGGCCAATTTGCAGGCCGCGCACGCCGAGGTCTGGCGCACCGACGAGGCCGGCTGGCCCGCGCTGCTTGCCGGGTGCCTGGCCGCCGATGGCGTGCGCCGCCTGCTGTTCGATTGCCAGGGTCCGGAGGGCGCCGCGCTGTCGCGCGCCCTGTCGCCGACCGTGGAAGCCGTCGCTTACCAACGCCCCATCGAAGACTGGAAACGCGAGCTGTTCGACACCATCGATGCCGGCTTCACGGTGGCGCGCTCCGGCATCGCCGGCACCGGCACGCTGGTGCTCGTTCCGGACGCGCGCGCGCCGCGCACGGTCTCGCTGGTGCCGCCGCTGCACGTGGCGCTGGTCTACACCGACACGCTGCATGCCGATCTGCACGCCGCGATGCGCGCCGAACGCTGGCAGGACGGCATGCCGACCAATCTGGTGCTGGTGTCCGGTCCGTCGAAGACCTCCGACATCCAGCAGACGCTGGCCTATGGCGCGCATGGACCGCGCCGGCTGTGGGTGCTGATCGTCGAGCGCGGCGGCAAGGCGCCATCGGCCGCTGTATCGGGCGCTGTATCGGGCGCTGTATCGGGCGCTGTATCGGGCGCTGTATCGGGCGCTATATCGAGCGCGTTATCGGCCGCGGTATCCGCCACGCCATCGAGCGCGGTACCGGGCGCGGTACCGGCACGGGGAGAATCCGCATGAGCGCGACCCCGATGCACTTCGTCCCCTCCGCCGATTTCAAGGCGCGCTCGCGCGCGGCGCTGGACGATCCCAAGCTGCGCAGCAGCTTCCGCGGCGCGATGGACTTCCTGCAGAACAAGCGCGCGCTCCAGTTTCCCGACGGCGACGAGCTGCAGGCGCTGCGCGATCTCGGCGAGGCGGTGCGCCAGCACGCGCTGGCGCATCTGCCGCAGCTGCTGGAGCAACTGGAAGTGAAGCTGACCGAAGCGGGCGTGCAGGTCCATTGGGCACAGACCCCCCGACGAGGCCAACGCGATCATCGCCGGCATTGCCGAGCGCCACGGCGCCCGCAGCGTGATCAAGGGCAAGTCGATGGCCAGCGAGGAGATCGCGCTGAACCATTACCTCGCCGAACGCGGCATCCGCAGCCTCGAGTCGGACATGGGCGAATACATCGTCCAGCTGGCCGGCGAAGGCCCCTCGCATATCGTGATGCCGGCGATCCACAAGACGCGCGGCGATATCGCCGCGCTGTTCGAGCAGCATATCCCCGACACGCCCTACACCGAGGACGTCGACACGCTGATCCAGACCGGCCGCCGCGCGCTGCGTCATGCCTTCGTCGAGGCCGACATCGGCCTGTCCGGCGTCAACTTCGCCGCCGCCGATACCGGCACGCTGTGGCTGGTGGAGAACGAGGGCAACGGCCGGCTGTCGACCACCGTGCCGCCGGTGCATATCGCGATCATGGGCATCGAGAAGGTGGTGGCGAGCCTGGACCACATCGTGCCGCTCGCCACGCTGCTGACGCGCTCGGCCACCGGCCAGGCGATCACCACCTACTTCAACCTGATCACCGGTCCGCGCCGCGCCGGCGAGCTCGACGGCCCGCGCGAGATGCACGTGGTGCTGCTCGACAACGGCCGCACCCAGGCCTATGCCGACGCGCAACTGCGCGCGACGCTGCAGTGCATCCGCTGCGGCGCCTGCATGAACCACTGCCCGGTCTATACCCGCATCGGCGGGCACGCCTACGGCACGACCTATCCGGGCCCGATCGGCAAGATCATCTCGCCGCATCTGCTGGGACTGGACGCCACCGCCGACCTGCCGACCGCGTCGAGCCTGTGCGGCGCCTGCGGCGAGGTCTGCCCGGTGCGGATTCCGATTCCCCAGTTGCTGATCCGGCTGCGCACCGAGGCCAACCGCAATCCCGACGAGGCGGTGCAGCACCCCTTGCGCGGCCAGGGCGCGCGCTACAGCCGTGGCGAACAGCTGATCTGGCGCTTCTGGCGCGGCGCGTTCGCGCATCCGCGCCTGTATCGGCTGTTCCGCTGGGCGGCGACGCGGCTGCGGGCCTTCACGCCATCGCGGCAGATGGGGTGGACCGACCACCGCGAGCCCTTGCGGCCGGCCGCGCGCAGCCTGGCCGATCTGCTGCGCGAGCGCGGACAACCCGAATAAGCCCGGCACCCTCGCCGACAAGAGCCCCTCGTCCCCGCCAAAGCGCGGACCCAGCGGCTTCCGAAGACGGTGGATTCGCGCATTCGCGGCAACGACGCGGTGGCAACCGCAACCTCGTCGGCGGCTTCGCCGGCCACGATTTTTTCCTTTCTAGACTCGCATCCCTCGGAGGAGACCGATATGCAAACCTGGCAACAGGTCTATATGCCGCTGGGCAGCCTATGGCTGTCCTCGCTGGCGGCCGCCATTCCCATCCTGTTCTTCTTCGTCGCGCTGGCGCTGCTGCGCATGAAGGGCCATGTGGCCGCCGCGATCACGCTGGCGCTCGCGCTGGCCGTCGCGATCGCCGGCTATGGCATGCCGGTGCCGCAGGCGCTCGCCGCCGCGGGCTACGGCTTCCTGTACGGGCTGTGGCCGATCGCCTGGATCATCGTCACCGCGGTGTTCCTGTACAAGATCGTCGTCAAGACGGGCCAGTTCGACGTGATCCGCGCCTCGGTGCTGGCGATCACCGACGACCAGCGCCTGCAGGTGCTGCTGATCGGCTTCGCCTTCGGCGCCTTCCTCGAGGGCGCGGCGGGCTTCGGCGCGCCGGTGGCGATCACCGCCGCGCTGCTGGTCGGCCTCGGCTTCAATCCGCTCTACGCGGCGGGACTGTGCCTGATCGCCAATACCGCACCGGTGGCCTTCGGCGCGATGGGCATCCCCCATCATCGTGGCCGGCCAGGTCACCGGCATCGATCCCTTCCATATCGGCGCGATGGCCGGCCGGCAATTGCCGCTGCTGTCGCTGGCCGTGCCGTTCTGGCTGGTGTTCATGATGGACGGCGTCAAGGGCGTGCGCGAGACCTGGCCCGCCGCGCTGGTCACCGGCGCAAGCTTCGCGGTGACGCAATACTTCACCGCCAACCATATCGGGCCGGAGCTGCCGGACATCACCTCGGCGCTGATCAGCCTGGTGTCGCTGTCGGCCTTCCTGAAGGTGTGGCAGCCGCGCAGCGCGACGCGCACCGCCAGCGCATCGCTGCGTGCCGGCCACGGCGGCGCCGCGGCGCTCGGCGGCTTCGGCGACATGGACGGCTTCCCGGCGATCGGCAACACCAACCAGCGCAAGGCCTCGCCGTACACGCTCGCGCAAACGGTACGCGCGTGGGCGCCGTTCGGCATCCTGACCGCGATCGTCACGGTCTGGAGCCTGCAGCCATTCAAGGCGCTGTTCGCCTCCGGCGGCGCGTTGGCCGGGACGGTGCTGAAGTTCCCGGTGCCGTGGCTGGACCAGCTGGTCGTCAAGACCGCGCCGATCGTCGCCGCGCCGAAGGCCTACGATGCCGTGCTGAAGATCGACCTGCTGTCCGCCGTCGGCACCGCGATCCTGCTGACCGCACTGATCTCCGCCGTGCTGCTGCGCATGTCGCCGCGCGCGCTGGTGGCGACCTTCGGCGAGACGCTGCTGGAGCTGCGCCGCCCGATCCTGTCGATCGGACTGGTGCTCGCCTTCGCCTTCGTTGCCAACTACTCGGGCATGTCGTCGACGCTGGCGCTGCTGCTAGCCGGCACCGGCGCGGCCTTTCCGTTCTTCTCGCCGTTCCTCGGCTGGCTCGGCGTGTTCCTGACCGGCTCCGATACCTCGTCGAACGCGCTGTTCTGCTCGCTGCAGAGCACGACCGCGCATCAGATCGGCGTCTCCGACACGCTGCTGGTCGCCGCCAATACCACGGGCGGCGTGACGGGCAAGATGATCTCGCCGCAGTCGATCGCGGTGGCGTGCGCCGCGACGGGCCTTGTCGGCCGCGAGTCGGAGCTGTTCCGCTTCACGGTCAAGCACAGCCTGCTGTTCGCGGTGATCGTCGGCATCATCACGATGGTGCAGGCGTATTGGTTGACGGGGATGATTCCAGGCTAGGACGCCGATCGCCACGTGCACGCTCTTCGATGGACATCGGCAAAAAGCGAAAGCCGGCGATCGGGTGGGATGGGATAGTGCCGCATCGATCGAAGCGCCCGAGCAGGTGCCGCCGATCGATGCCATCCTCTTCGACCTTGCCTGAACGATGTCCACGATCACCGCCCGCGACACAAACGCCACCGAACACGATCCGATGCTTGCCGACCCTCGCCGCGCCAAGGGCTTCCGACGTCGAGACGACCCCCTGTCCCGCGCGGACGTGCTGCAACTGGTCAGGACGCAGACGGTGGCAAGCATTCCGCCGTGGGCCGTGTTCGCGTACGTGGGAAGCACGATCGCCGTGATCATCTCGGTAATCAGCTACCAATCCACCACCACTCCGAGCACCGTGCCGCTGCGTTTCCTATCAGTGGAAATGGAAGCTCGGCTCGGCAGCCGGCTTGACGCAATGGATAAGAGGCTCGCTCGCATCGGCTTCCGACTCGATGCCATTGAGAATCGAATGGATGCGATAGAGACCCGGCTGGAGCGGATGGACGCCAAGCTCGACCGCCTGCTTGGCAAGTAGATCGCTGCGGGGCCCATCCGCATGCCCGCGAATGGCCCGCCCCACCCTCCCCGCCTACTCCACCGTCGCGTAAGCCAGCGTCTTCGGCGTCTTGACGATGACCTCGGGCCGTTCGCCCACGATTACCGTGTCGTCGAGCCGGAAGCCGCCGAGTCCATAGACATACAGCCCCGGCTCGGCGGAATACACCTCCCCCTGCCAGCAGGGGCCGCGTATTGAACGCCATGTCTTCCGGATACTCATGCAGCATCAGGCCGACGGCATGGCCCGTCCGGTGGAAGACGTACTGCGCGCAGTCGGCCCGCTCGATCACCTGCAACGCCGCGGCATCCATGTCGCACACGCGTTTGCCCAGCACCGCCGCCGCCACCGCGGCATCGGTCGCTTCGGCCGCGACGGAGTACAGGCGCGCCTGCTGGTCCGTCGGCTTGCCGCAGAACCACGTGCGCTCGTTCTCGACGTAGAGGCCGTTCAGCCGCGGCAGCACCAGATTGACGATCGTGTCGCCCGCCGAAATGCGCGCGCCGCAAGCCGCGCCGTCGCCGTGGGGCGAAGCGGATGCGGGCCCGGACAGCGTCCAGCATTTGAGAATGTCGAAGTCCTCGCCGGGGAAGCGGCGCGCCGCTTCCTCGACCATTAGGGCCGCCATGGCGTGGTCGAGTTCCTGGACCAGCCGGCCCGCGCGGATGTTCTCGCGGTAGCGATCCTGCACCCAGTCCGTCAACGCGCCGAGTTCGCGCATCACCTGCAATTCCTCGGGATGCTTGACCCAACGCAGGGTGCGCATGTCGCCCATGGCCGGCCGCAGCGTCAGCTCGGGCAGATAGCGCTGCGCCGCCGTCAGGATGGGGTGCGCGACATCGACGGCGATGCGCGACATGCCAAGACCCTTCTCGGACAGCAGCCCGGCGACGACCTCGGGCAGTTGCGGCACCAGCGGCAGGCGATGGGAAATGCGTGGGTGCTCGGCGTAATAGGTGATATCCGACAACCACACCTTTCCCTTCTCGGTGGCGAAGCGCATATGGTTGGTCGACAGTTCGTTCATCACCGCGAAGGTGTCGCCATTACGCGGAACGACCACGAAGACCGGCCGTTCCCATGGCCATACGTCCAGCTGGAAGTTGGTGGCGAACTGGAAGAAGTCGGGCGTGCCGAAGACCAGCGCATCGACGCGCAGCCGATCCATCAGCTTGCGCATCGACGCCAGGCGGTATTCGTGGACGGCTTTTGTCAAATGGGGCATGGCGGTGTCAGAGAGAAATGCCGAGTTGGCGGATGATCGGACCCCAGGCGTCGGAGTCGCGCTTCATGTAGCGCTCCACTTCCGTCGAGGGGCCCTTGATCGGTTCGAGGAACTGGAAGGCGAGCTTTTCCTTCAGTTGCGGGTCGTCCAGCGCCTGGTTGATATCGGCGTTGATCTTCTGCACCAGCGCGGCCGGCGTTCCGGCCTTGGCGACGATCGCATACCAGCCCGGCACCGCGATGTCATAGCCCAGTTCCTTGAAGGTGGGCACGGTGGGCAGCGCCGCAAGGCGCTTGTCCCCGGTGACGGCGAGCGGCACGAGCTTCTGTCCGGCGATGTTCGCGTGCACGCCCGCCACCACGTTCATCATCACCGGGGGTCTGTCCGTTCATCAGGCTGGTGGCGCCGCCCGGGCCATTGAACGGGACGTGCTGCAGCTTGATGCCGGCCTTTTCGGCCACCAGCTCCATCGCGAGGTGGGTGGAGTTGCCGACGCCGCCCGATGCGAAGCTGATCTCGCCCGGACGCGCCTTCGCCATCTGCACGAACTCCTGCAAGGTCTTGACGCCCAGCGACGGCGCGGCGACGAACACAAAAGGCGAGTTCGCCAGCATCGCGACCCCGACCAGATCCTTCGACGGGCGATAGGGCAGCTTCGGATACAGATGGGGGTTGAAGCTCAGATTCGACACGCCGGCAAAGAACAGCGTGTAGCCGTCGGCCGGCTGAGACAGCACGTAGTTGATAGCCAGCGCGCCGTTGGCGCCCGGCTTGTTTTCGACCACGACGGCCTGCTTCCACGCGTGTCCCAGCCGTTCGGCCAGAGCCCGCGCCAGTACGTCGTTGCCCGTTCCGCCCGCCTGGGGCACCACCAGCCGTACCGGGCGGGCGGGGTAGGTTTCAGCCTGCCCGATACCGGGCAGCGCCGCTGCCAGCACTGCGCCCGCAGTCCAGCTCATCCATGTTCGCCGTTTCATGCTGCACTCACCTTGTCTTCGATCCATCCCGGCCGATCCGTCCGGTCGATCATCTCGGTCGAGAATCACTTCGACCGCCACCCGCGGCAGTCGAATCGAGACGCAATGTACCATGTGGTACATTGCAGGGTGTAGCGAGGGTATACGCGAATCACCGCGGGAAATCAGGGGCTGGTGCGTAGCGGCAGCGAGGGGATCACGGCCGGCGGTGGCGCGCCATCATTTCCGCGAAGTACTCGATGGCAGCGGTCGTGCCCTTGCGGTCGCCGGTGGTCACCAGATCGAGCAGCAGCCCGCGAATCGTGGCGACTTCGACGCGGGCGAGCAGCCTGGCCTCGGTGCGGCTCATCCCCAGATTGCGCTCGAAGCGTTCGGCGAGCATGCCGGTCCAGCTGCCGATCACGTCCTCGAGAAAGCCGCTGAAGCGCTCGCGGTCGCGGATGGCGCGGCCGTATATTTCGAACACCAGTTGCATGATGGGCAGGTAGTTCGACGCCGAGTATCGCTGCCAGGCGGAGACCAGCGCCGTCTTCGGATCCGTGCCTTCGGCCAGCGTCTGCTGCCGCGCCTGCTGTTCGGCATGCCGGATGCGATGCAGCAGCGCCTGCCAGAATCCGTCCGCGGAACCGAAGTAGTAGATCAGCATGCGATGGCTGGTACCCAGGGCCTCCGCGACGCTGCGCAGCGACAGATCGCCCAGGCCGTGGTTGAGCACATGCTCGGTGGCCGCATCCAGCAGTTGAAGGGCTTGCTCGCTGGTCGCGCGCGTGCTGGTGTCGGATTTCTTCGTGGGCATCGGGAAGCGGTCGGTAGGCGGGACAGCGACACGGGCGTCGCGAACCGCGATTCTAGCCGCGGTCCGCCCCATCGCAAGCCATTCCGCCGCTACGCCTTGGCGGGCGAGGCGGCCCGGCGCTCAGGCCTGGACGATCGTCTCGAAGCCGCCGTAGATCATCCGCTGCCCATCGAAGGGCATGTTCTGCATGTCGTTCGCCAGCCGCGGATCGGCCATCGACGCCTTCATGCCCTCGTCCCGCTTCTCGCGCGACGGCCACTCGATCCACGAGAACACCACGGACTCGTCGTCCTTTCGCTGGACCGCCATGGTGAACGACGTGACCTTGCCCTCGGGCACATCGTCGCCCCAGCACTCGTACACCCGGAGGGCGCCGTACTCCTTGAACACCTGCGCGGCCTTCTGCGCCATTTCGCGGTAGGCCTCGCGGTTGGCGGTGGGCACGGCAATGACAAAACCGTCGACATAGGACATGGTGGTCTCCTTGGGAATCGATTGGCACCGGCGCTCATGTCCGCGCCGGGTGGCGCAGCCTCACGCTCGGAATGCGTCTCGTTACCATAGTGCAAGAACCGCAATGTCCAAAGTGGACAGCAGGCCAGCCCTCCCGCTAGCCCTCCCGCTTGGCTCTTCCGTTTAACTCTCCCCCGTCGCGAGGCAGGAAGCGGTCCCCCCTCGGCCAGCGGCGCGAAGCGATAGGTCGCCGGCGTGCGCGACAGCTTCACCGGCGCGCCGAGCCCGCGATAGCCGCCCTCCATCTCGACCACCATCTCGCGATGCGCCGTATGGGGATGCTGCAGGGCGTCCGGCACCGACAGCACCGGCGCGCACGGCACACCGGCCTGCACCAGCGCGTCGGCCAGCGCCTTGCCGTCACGCGTGCCGAGCAGCGCCTCCAGTTCGGCCTTCAGCGCGGATCGATTGACCGAGCGCGCCCCGGCCGTCGCATAGCGCTCGTCGTCGGCCAGCGCGGCCACGCCAAGGTGCTCGCACAGGATGCGAAACTGCCGGTCGTTGCCGACCGCCAGGAAGATCGGATCGGTGGCGGTGGCGACCGTGTCGTACGGATAGATGTTCGGATGGGCGTTGCCCGTGCGCTGCGGTGCCTTGCCGCTCATGAACCAGTTGGCCGCGTGCGGGTGCAGCAGCGACAGGCCGGAGTCATACAGGGCCGCCTCGACGAACTGGCCGCGGCCGCTGCGCTCGCGCTCCTGCAGCGCGAGCAGCACGCCCAGCGCGGCGTTCAGCCCGGTCACCATGTCGACCACCGGCAGGCCGACGCGCAGCGCTTCGCCGTCCGCCTCGCCGTTGATGCTCATGATGCCCGCCATCGCCTGGATCGCGGCATCGTAGCCGGGCAGGCCGCCAAGCGGGCCGTCGGCGCCGAAGCCCGACACGCGGCAGTGCACCAGGCGCGGGAAGCGCGCGGACAGCGCCTCGTAGCCCAGGTCCCATTTCTCCATGGTGCCGGTCTTGAAGTTCTCGATCAGCACGTCGGCGTCGGCCAGCAGCGCAAGCAATACCTCGCGCTCGGCCGGCGCCGCCAGATCGAGCCGCATCACGCGCTTGTTCCGGTTCAGGCCGAAGTAGTAGGACGCCACGCCGTCCTTGAACGGCGGACCCCAGGTCCGCGTGTCGTCGCCCTGGGGCGGCTCGATCTTCAGCACATCGGCGCCGTGGTCGCCCAGGATCTGCCCGCAATACGGGCCGCCCAGGATGCGCGACAGGTCGACCACCCGGATACCGGCGAGCGCGCCGGTGCTTGCTTGCGTCATCGGATTCCCTTGCTCGTAGCCATCGTCGGCGCCATGGTCGGTGCCATCGCCGGCAGTGTCGTCCATCCAGTTCAAACCAGGTCAGTCCAGCTGCGCGCCGGACTTCTGCACCACCGCGCGCCACTTGCCGACCTCGGCCTTGATGAAGCCGCCCAGCTGTTCCGGCTTGATCGAGGGCGCGAACTCGAGCCCCTGTCCCTGCAGCGTCTTGCGGACCTCCGGCTGCTTCAGCGCGTCGGCAAAGGCCGCGTTGAGCTTGCCGATGACTTCCTTCGGCGTACCGGCCGGCGCCACCACGCCGAAGAACACCGACACGTCGAAGCCGGCGACGCCTTGCTCGGCGACCGTCGGCACATCGGGCAGCGCCTGCGAGCGCTCGCGCGTGGTCACGCCAAGCGCGCGCAGCTTGCCGCTCTTGATGAAGGGCAGCGCGGTCAGCACGTCGGTAAAGGTCATGCTGACCTGGCCGCCCAGCAGATCGTTCAGCGCCGGGCCGGTGCCCTTGTACGGAATGTGCTGGAAGTCGGTGCCCGCCAGGTTGTTGAACAGCACGCCGGCCAGGTGCGACGACGCGCCGTTGCCCGACGAGGCATAGGTCAGCTTGCCGGGATTGGCCTTGGCATAGGCGATCAGCTCGGTGACGTTTTTCGCCGGCACCGACGGATTGACGACCAGCACATTGGGCAGATGGCCGATCTGGATCACCGGCGTGAAGCTCTTGACCGGGTCGTAATTGATCTTGCGATAGAGGCTGACGTTGATCGCCAGCGGCGCCGAGGTGCCGAACATCAGCGTGTAGCCATCGGGCTCGGCGCGCGCGACGGCCTCCGCGCCGATATTGCCGCCGGCGCCGGCGCGGTTCTCGACCACCACGGGCTGGCCCAGCGAGTTCTTCAGCGAGGCGGCAAGCGTGCGCGCCATCGCGTCGGTCGGGCCGCCCGGCGGGTAGGTCACCACCATCATGATCGGCTTGGACGGATAGTCCTTCTGCGCGAAGGCGGGGGCGATGCCGGCGCACAGCGTCAGCGTGGAAGCGGCGGCGAGCGCCGCGATGCGTTGCCAGGGGGTCATCTCGTGTCTCCTTGTCAGGCCATGCGCCGCGGGCTTCGTCGTCCCGGGCGCTTGTTTGGGTTGTTGTAGGGTTGGGATTCGCCGCGAGGCATTGCGCGTCGCGGCGGGTGAGTCTGTGGAGCCGTGGAACCGTGGGTCTGCGGTCCGGGGTCCGCAGCTCCGCGGATCGGCAGGTCTGCGGATCTGGCGGCTCAGTAGATCTTCAGAACAGATCGACCTGATCGACCGCCCCGGCCGGATGCACCGCGCCGTCCGTCGATGGCGCCACGGTGTCGGCCAGCCAGTCCGGCTCGGCGCCGCCCGTGAGCGGATCGCGCGGCAGCACGCGGTGAATCAGCACCAGCTGGGCCAGCCGCATGCGGCGCACCGAGCCGATGCGGCCCGCTTCCCACGCCATCGCCACCGCGCTGGTCACGTGGTACAGCGCGGATGCGGCCTGGCGCGCGAGCACATCGCCGGCGGCATCGGCCTGCGCGGCATCACCGGCCAGCGCGCAGGCGCGGTCCAGCGCGCTGTCGAACGCCGCGCGCGCGTTGGCGTGCATCGGCGTCTGCGCCAGCAGCGCTTGCAGATGGGCCCGCAGCACCGGCAGGGCGCCCTCGCGCCGGATCGCGCGCAGCACGTCGAGCGCGACGATATTGCTGGTGCCTTCCCAGATCGAGCCGAGGTGGGCGTCGCGCACCAGCCGCGGATCGCTCCATTCCTCGATGTAGCCGCAGCCGCCGCGAATCTCCATGGCGTCGCCGGTGACCTTGCGCGCGTCGCGGCAGGCGCGGAATTTGATCAGCGGCGTCAGGATGCGCATCAGCGGATAGGCATCGGCCTCGCCCGCGTCGACCCGCCGCAGCGCCTCGGCGGTCTGGAACACCATCGTGCGGGCCTGCTCGGTCGGCAGCGCGAGCTTCAGCAGCTGGCGGCGCATCAGCGGCATGTCGATCAGCCGCTTGCCGAACGCACGGCGCTCCCGCGCGATGAACAGTCCTTCCGATAACGCCCGCCGCATCAGTCCGGCGGCGCGCACGCCGTTGGAGAGGCGCGAGTTGTTGATCATGTCCGCCATCTGCACGAAGCCGCGGCCAGGCTCGCCGACCAGCCAGGCGTGCGCGCCTTCGAGGCGGATCTCGCCGCTCGCCATCGAGCGCGTGCCCAGCTTGTCCTTCAGGCGGATGATGCGATAGTGGTTCGGGCTGCCATCGGCCAGCCGGCGCGGCAGCAGAAACAGCGACACGCCCTTGATGCCGTCGGGCGCACCGTCCGGACGCGCCAGCACCATCGCCAGCTCGGCGTCCGGATTCGAGCAGAACCACTTGTCGCCGCTCAGGCGCCAGCCGCCCTGCGCCTCGGGATCGGGCATCGCCCGCGTGGCGGTAGCGGCCACATCGGAGCCCGCGCCCTGCTCGGTCATGAACATCGCGCCCTGGTACAGGTCCTCGAACACCTGCGTGGTCAGGTTCGGCAGGAAGCGTTCGACCAGCGCCGGATCGCCGAACTTGCGCAGCGTGCGCGTCAGCGAGTCGGTCATCGACAGCGGGCAGCACAGGCCGAACTCCGCCTGCACGAACAGATAGGTCAGCGCGTACTTGGCGGCCGCCGGCATCGGCTGCGGCCAGCCCAGCACGCCGCCGCGATGCGATACCGCCGCCAGGCCGAACTCGGCAAACGCCACGCGTTCGAGTTCGACATAGGCCGGATGCTTGTCGATGCGCTGCGCATCGATGCCGGTGCGCGTGCGATGCGTCAGCGTCGGCGGATGGTGATCGGCGGTGTTGGCCAGCGCATCGAGCACGCCGCCCGCCAGCGCGCCCATCCGGTCCAGATGCGGCAGCAGGTGCTGGTACAGGTCCGCCGGCAGATACAGCGGCAGCAGCGCGCGCAGATCGGGATCGCTGGCAAACAGATTGACGCCATGCTGGTCCGGCACCGGGTGCACGGACGGCGTCGCCGCGGCGGCGGGTTGCGATGAAACGTCCTGACGGACGGCGCTGGTCGGCATGCTTGTCTCCTCTTCCCACTTCTCGATATGCGGCCGGACCGAGCCCGCCGGATGCTGGAATGTTCGAGGAAGCAGCGATTTGCGTCCAATACTAATAATGGCTTGGACGATATGTTTTTTATATAGGCGCCCACACAGGGGACTCACCTCGCTACGCGCTCATGCGTCGCTTGCAGCGCTAGGGACAAACCCGCCCTGTCTCACCACCAGAGCGCAACGCGTTGCATACTGTCCCGCCACGGCCGAGCCGTGCGAGCCGGGCGGGACAGCCTGGCCGTCGTATCGACACCGTCGCATCGACACCATACAAAGGAGACAACATGCAACGACGCCAGATTCTGCGCCTCGCCGGCGCGGCATGGGCGGCGGGCGTGGCCGGGATGCCGGTCGGACGCCTGCACGCAGAGGACTTTCCCAGTCGTCCCATCAAACTGATCGTGCCCTACGGCGCGGGCGGCATCACCGACCAGATCGGCCGCGCGCTGGCGGATGCGGCGGGACGCGAGCTGGGTCAATCGATCATCGTCGAGAACAAGCCCGGGGTCAGCGGCACGCTGGGCGCGACGCAGATGGCCACCAGCGAGCCGGACGGCTATACGCTGACGATGGCGCCGGTGGTGATCTTCCGCCTGCCGCACGTGCAGAAGATGCGCTACGACCCGCTGAAGGACCTGACCTATATCTCGATGATCGCGGACTACAACTTCGCGGTCGCGGTGCGCACCGATGCCAAATGGAAGACCATGCAGGAGCTGGTGGCCGAGGCCAAGGCGTCGAGCCGCGGCATCAGCTACGGCACCACCGGCATCTACGGCAGCCAGCATCTGACGATCTCCGAGCTGGCGCGCATCACGCAATCGAACTGGACGCATGTGCCCTACAAGGGCGACGCCGAGGCCATCACCTCGCTGCTGGGCGGCCAGTGCGACGTGGCGATGCTGACCAACACGCTGCTGCCCTATGTGAAGAACGGCCAGTTGCGCGTGCTCGCGGTGCTGTCGGAAAAGCGCGCGCCGGACTTCCCCCGATGCGCCGACGCTCAAGGAGATCGGCTATCCGGTCTGGTCCAATTCGCCGTTCGGCATCGTCGGCCCTGCCGGCATGAAGCCCGAGGTCGTCAAGAAGCTCGACACCGCGTTCCGCAATGCCTTGAAGGATCCGAAGCTGCTGGCGGTGACGCAGCAGTACGGCATGTCGACCAACTACATGGGTCCTGAGCAGTACACCGCCTATGCGCAGAAGGCCTTCAAGAGCGAGGGGGGCGATCATCCAGCGGCTGGCCGAGGCCATGAAGAACCAGTAAGGGTTCATTCAGCGTTCATTCGCCGGCGCCGCGGCCGAGTTCGCGCAGCAGCGTCTGCTGCGACTCGGTCAGCGTGCGCAGCCGCGACGGCAGATCGATGACCACCGTCAGCAGCAGATCGCCGGTCTTTTGTTTGGCCCGATCGTGCAGGCCCATGCCGCGCACGCGAATCACGGTGCCGCTGCGCGTCATCGCCGGAATCTCCGCCATCACGGTCTTGCGAAAGCGCACCACCGGCACGCGGCCGCCGAGGCAGGCCAGCACGAAGTCGATCTTCAGTTCGCGCGTCAGGTCCAGCCCATCGACGCCGAACACGCGGTCCTTGCGCACCCGGACCTTGCACATCAGATTGCCATTGGGGCCGCCGTCGATGCCGGCGCCGCCCATGCCGCGCGCGCGCAGCACGGTGCCGTCGATCACGCCCGGCTTGATCTGCACGCGCAGCGCCTTGTCGACGCGGACCTTGCCGGTCCCGCCGCAGGCATCGCAGGGAGCCGGCTCGACGCCGCGACCCGCGCAGCGCTCGCAGGCGCCATACGCGTGGAACAGGCCGCGTCGCACCTGGCCCGTACCGGCGCACGGCTTGCAGGCCATCATGCGGATGCCGCGCGCATCGCAGTGCAGGCAATCGACCGTCATCCTGACGCGGGTCGATGCCATGCCGCCCAGCACCGCCGTTTCCAGCGCGATGCTGGTCTCGCACAGGTAGTCGACGCCGGCCTTGCCCTGCGCGTTGCGGCGCGGGCCGCCATGCGGCCAGGCCTCGCGCGCCGGACGCGGGCCATGAGCGCCGCGCCCGTTGCTGTTGCCGGTGCCATTGCCCGCGCCGTGGCCGGCGGCGCCACGCGGCGCGGCGCGCTCGGCGTCGTAGGCCATCCGGCGGCCGGCATCCTTGAGCACCGCGAAGGCATGCTGCAATCGCTTGAACCGCTCTTCCGCGGCCTGCGGGTCGTCCGGATTGCGGTCCGGATGCCAGCGCATGGCCAGCCGCCGGTACGCCTGCCGGATCTCTTCCGCCGTGGCCGTCGGGGCAACGCCTAGGGTCTGGTAGTGGTCATGGTGCGTCACGGGGGCCTTGTATTCGCCGTTGGCGCAGCCCGCACTGCTGCTGCGCGCTACCTGTTCAGGCGGCACATCGAAGGGATAACGGCATGCCGCGCGCAAACTGTAGGCATAGAATGAGGCCCGCTTCTCCGTTACCGGCGCTCGTTACCGGCCCGTTATCGGCCCGTTATCGCGCCGGGTATCGCGCCGATTGACGCGCCGGTTGCCGCGCCGGTTGCCGCCCTCTTCAACGAACCTTCATCGAAGCGTCATCGAACGCCGCCCCTGCCATGGAGTTCCGCCATCTGCGCTATTTCCTCGTGCTGGCCGACGAGCTGCACTTCGGCCGCGCCGCACGCCGGCTGTCGATCTCCCAGCCGCCGCTGTCGCTGAACATCCAGCAGCTGGAGGCGTCGGTCGGCGCCCGGCTGTTCGAGCGCGACAGCAAGGGCGTGAGGCTGACCGCGGCGGGCCGGGCCTTCCGCGAATCGGCCACCGCGCTGCTGGCGCAGGCCGAGGAGGCGCGGCTGCTGGCGCGGCAGATCGAGGCCGGCGCCGTGGGCCGGCTGCGCGTCGGTTTCGTCGGATCGATGCTGTACCGGGGCTTGCCGCAGAAGCTGCAGCAGTTCGAGGCCGATCAGCCCGGCATCCAGATCGCGCTGACCGAGCTCAATTCGCAGGAACAGATCGAGGCGTTGCTGCACGGGCAGCTCGACGTCGGCTTCATCCACACCAGCCGGGTGCCCGACGAATTGGCGACGCGGCTGATCCACAGCGAGCCCTTCGTCTGCTGCATGCCGGCCGCCCATCGGCTGGCAACCCGGCGCACCATCGCGCTGACCGAGCTGCGCGGCGAGCCGTTCGTGCTGTTCTCCCGCAATGCGTCGCCCGACTACTACGCGCGCATCGTCGACATGTGCGCGGCCGAGGGCTTCTACCCGCAGATCCGCCACGAGGTCCGGCACTGGCTGTCGGTGGTGTCGCTGGTCTCGCAGGGAATGGGCGTGGCGGTGGTGCCGGCCGCCCTGCGGCATTCGGCGCTGGCCGGCGCGGCATTCCGGCCGCTGAAGCCCAGCACGGTGCCGTCGGAGGTCTATTGCGTGTGGAAGGCGGCGCCGGACCATCCGGCGCGCGATCGCTTCGTCGATATCTTCCCGACGCCGGCCGCGCGGCTACGGACGGCCTAGCGGGCCGACGCCGCGCGATACGCGCGGATGCGCTCGCGCAAACCCGGCCGCGCGGCGGAATGGACCAGCGCGGCGAGCTGCCTGGCGAGTTCGTCGTCGCCGGCGCGCGACGCGGCATGGATCGCCGCCTGCGTCTCGGTGTCGAGCCGGCGCGCCTGACGCGCCAGCGCCTCCAGCGCGGTGTCCGGCTTGCCGTGTTCGTCGGCCTCGAAGGGCCGCGAGGCCAGGCCCGTAGCGAGAGCCGTGTCGGCATCGATGGTGGCGCCGGCGCCGATCCATTGGCGCGCCAGCGTCGGCCCGACCCGGGCGGCAAGCCGCGCGGTCCCCAGCACCAGCCCGAAGGCCGCGCCGGGAAACGCGAAGCGGCTGTCGTCGGCGACCCAGCATTGTTCGCAGGCCACCGCCAGATCGGCCCCCGCGCCCATGGCGCGGCCATGGACCCGCGCGACGGTGGTGAACGGCGCCGTGTAAATGGCCTGCAGCATCAGCTCGACGCGGACGAAGCGGGCCAGCAACGTGTCGTCGCTTTCGCCATCGAGGCAGTCGAGGTCGCCGAGGTCGAAACCGGTACAGAAGTGTTTGCCCGCCCCTTCGATCAGCAGCAGCCGAGTGCCGTCGCGCTGGCAGGCCAGGACGGCGTCGTGCAGGGCCTGCACCAGCTCGGCCGACAAGGCATTGCCGCGTTGGGGGCGGTTCAGCGTCAGCCGCGTGATATCGCCTTGCCGGTCGACCAGCAGCGCCGGCTCCGCCTTGGCGGCGACGGTCGATGCGTCGTCAGGCATCGGCAGCGGCCCACAGATTCGGCGCGAAGCGGTTGGCATAACCCGAGACGAATTCCTTCGGCGCGCCCGTCGCCGGATCGAAGACATGGCGGCGAATACGGCCGATATTGCCGCCGTACAGGTGGACGCTGACCGAGACCCGATCGTCGAAGGCATTGCGCACGCGGTGGATGTCGCCGAGCGATGGCGATACCGCCGCGACCTGCCCTGCCTCGAGCCGGGTTTCCTCGCCGTCCTGATGGATCCCTCGATCATCGCGGCGATAGCGAATGTCGATCTCCGCGCCGCGCAGCACGCCGATCCAGCCCCACACCGTGTGATCGTGCACCGGCGTCTGCTGGCCCGGCCCCCCAGACGAAGCTGACCACCGAGAAGCGATCGAGCGGATCGCCGTACAGCAGGTATTGCTGGTAGTAGGTCGGATGCGGCTGCGCCAGTTCGTCCGGCAGCCAGTCGTCGCGGGCGACCAGCGCCTGCAGCAGGGGCCGCGTGCCGTCGAGCAAGACCGCCTCGTCGCGGTTGGGTCCTTCCATCAGCGACGTGACGCCGGCAACGAAGGTCCGCAGCGGTTCGATGGTGCGACTCATGGCGTTTTCTCCTGCGTTTGGTCGTGCGCTTGTTTATGCGTTCGTTCCTGCGCTCGTTCCGGCGCTCGTTCCTGCGTTTGCCCCGGCTGTTTGCCCCTGCCCGGCGCCGCCGGCATGGGCGGCGCGGATCGCCTCGGTATGCTCGCCGAGCGCGGGCGGCGGCCGGCGCACCGGCAGACCCATGCCGTCCAGCCGCAACGGCGAGACGAAGGTCCGCGTCGCCACGCCGCTCGGCAGCGTCAGCGGGCGCACCCATTCCATGTGTTCGACCTGCGGATCCTGCAGCGCGGCGGCGTAGTCGTTGATGCGCGCGTGCGGCACGCCGGCCGCCTGGAAGGCCGCGATCCAGTGATCGACACCGGCGCGGGCAAAGCGCTGCTCCAGCAGCTCCTTCAACGCGACCTGATTGGCCGCGCGATCACGGGTGGTGGCAAAGCGGGGGTCCTCGGCCAGTTCGGGCATCTCGACCACGCGCACGACCTCGAGCCACAGCTTCTGGTTGCCGGCGGCGATCGCGAAGTAGCCGTCGGCGGCCTGGAACGCCTGGTACGGCGCGTTGCGTGGATGCGCCGAGCCCAGCTTGGCCGGGCTGCGGCCGGTTCCGAAGTACTCGCTGGTCTGCAGCGCGGCGATGCCCAGCGTGCAGCCATACATCGGCACATCGATATGCATGCCGGCGCCGCCGGCGCGCACGCGGGCCAGCGCGCTGGCAATGGCGAAGGCCCCGTACAGGCCGGACGCGAAGTCCGCCAGTGGCACGCCACACTTGACGGGGGCGCCGTCCGGCTCGCCGGTCACGCTCATCACGCCGGCGGCGGCCTGGATGGTCAGGTCGAAGCCGCCCTCGGTGGCACGCGGCCCGCTCTGGCCATAGGCCGACACCGAGCAGTAGACGAGCCCCGGATGGTCCTCGCGCAGGCTCGCATAGCCCAGCCCCAGGCGGTCCATCACGCCAGGCCGGTTGTTCTCGACCACCACGTCGGCCTCGAGCATCAGTTGGCGCGCCAGCGCGACGTCTTCCGGCTGCTTCAGGTTCAGCACCACCGAGCGCTTGTTGCGGTTCAGCGAGGCGAAGTTCTCCGAGAAGCCGGCCGAAATCGGCGGCCATTGCCGCAGCGTATCGCCGTCGGGCGGCTCGATCTTGACGACGTCGGCGCCCATGTCGGCCAGCAGCATGCCGCAGAACGGCCCGGCGGCAACGGTGCAGAACTCCAATACCTTGACGCCGGCGAGCGGCAGATCCTTCTCGTTCAGATCGGACATGACAGTGGCAGCGGTGGGATGGCGCCGGTTGGCGGGAAGGCACGCCGGCGCCCGGCTTGCGGGCGGCGGGGCACGCGAGGCATTATATGGACGTGCCGGAATACGGGACAACGGTTCCGTATTTGAGAACGGGGCGGACGACGCGTCCGCTGCCCCCCCGCCCGCCCCTCTTCTGCAGCAGAAGAGAGGCGCGAAACCGGGACGCAGGCCAACTCAGACCGCAAACCATGAACAACACCCTGATCAAAGGCTTGGGCATCGTCGAACTGCTGGCCCACAGCGACCGGCCGCTGGGGCTGACCGAGATCGCCAACCGGCTCGGCATGGCCAAGAGCAATGTCCATCGGCTGCTGCAGGCGCTGACCGAGCTGCGCTATGTGATCCGCGACGAGGACACCGCGGCCTACAGCGCGTCGATCAAGCTGTGGGAGCTGGGCTCGGCCGTGCTGGGCCGGCTGGATCTGCGCCGCCACGCCGAGGGCTGGATGGAACGGCTGATGCACGACAGCGGCGAAAGCGTCCATCTGTCGGTGCTCGATCGCGGCGAGGTCGTCTACGTGCACAAGATCGACAGCCCCAATCCGGTCCGCGCGTACACCCAGATCGGCGGGCGCGCACTGGCGCATTGCGTGGCCACCGGCAAGGCAATGCTGGCTTTCCAGCCGCCGACCGTGCTGCAGCGGATGTCGGCCGCGCTGGAGAGCGCCACCGCCAATTCGATCGTCGAACCGGCGCGCTTCCTGCAAGAGATGGACAAGGTGCGGCGGCAGGGCTATGCGGTCAATCGCGGCGAATGGCGGGAATCGGTCCATGGCGTGGCCGCGCCGATCGTCGACGGGCATGGCCAGGTCTTCGCCGCGGTGGGCCTGTCCGGGCCGGCGGAGCGCTTCAAGCCGCAGAAGCTGCGCACGTTCGCGGAAATGGTGCAGCACGCCGCCGCCGAAATCTCGTCGAGCCTGCGTGGCGGCACCCGGCACAGCGCGCTCGCGCTGGCCACGCGCGGCATGGTCGCCGCGGGGCGCTGAGCGCCGGACAACACGTCTTACCCCCCCATCGGCGGGGACTGCGCGCACGCGAGTGTTCCGCGAAAGCCACAACAGCCTCGGATTGGTGCAGCGCGCATAGGCCGCTCCAAGATTCACCTTATAATGCCGCCACCTGGCCGACACCGAACGGACTTACCCAGTCCTTACCGGTGCGGTGGGCAGGCGGGCGATTGGCCTGCGCAATAACAAGAACGTGGTCAAGTAGTGCCCTTTCAGGCCTGAGCCGCGGTCGTGCATGCGCGCCCCCGACCAGCCTGTCAAGTCGCCGGGGAGTTCTTCGATTTTGCGCACGTCCGAGGCCCGCGCCTGGATGATTCGAACAAACACGATCGAGGAGCTCCCAATGAAGCATTCCCGTCTTACCTCCCTTTCTCTGGCCGCCGCGCTGCTCACCCTGGGTGCCGCCGCGCATGCGGAAACCGTCAAGATCGCCATCGCCGGCCCGATGAGCGGCTCGGTCGCGCAGTACGGCGATATGGTCAAGGCGGGCGCGCTGACCGCCATCGAGCAGATCAACGCTGCCGGGGGCGCCGGCGGCAACAAGTTCGAAGTCGTGCTGATGGACGACGCCTGCGAACCGAAGCAGGCCGTGGCCGTCGCCAACAAGATCGTCAGCCAGAACATCCGCTATGTGATCGGCCACGTCTGCTCGGGCTCGACCATTCCGGCCGCCGACATCTACGAGAACGAAGGCGTCGTGATGGTGACGCCGTCGGCCACCGCGCCGCAGCTGACCGAAGGCAAGAAGCGCAAGATGATCTTCCGCACGATCGGCCGCGACGACCAGCAGGGTCCGGCCGCCGCGCAGTACATCATCGGCAAGGTCAAGCCCAAGAAGGTCGCCGTGCTGCACGACAAGCAGTCGTACGGCCAGGGCATCGCCGCCTCGGTGCGCAAGGACCTGGAAGCGGCCAAGATCCCCGTGGTGCTGTTCGAAGGCATCAACGCCGGCGATTCGGACTACTCGGCCGTGATCACCAAGCTGAAGTCGCAGGGCGTGGACTTCGTCTACTTCGGCGGCTATCACCCCGAGATGGGCCTGCTGCTGCGCCAGGCGCGCGAGCAGGGCGTCAAGGCGACGTTCATGGGACCGGAAGGCGTCGGCAACAAGGACGTCACCGCGATCGCCGGCCCGGCTTCGGAAGGCATGCTGGTCACGCTCCCGGCAGACTTCTCGGCCGACCCGGCCAACGCGGCGCTGGTCAAGGCCTTCGCCGACAAGAAGCGCGATCCGAACGGTCCGTTCCAGATGCCGGCCTACGCGGGCGTCAAGATCATTGCCGACGCGATCGCGGGCGCCAAGAGCACCGACCCGGCCAAGGTCGCGGCATACATGCACAAGAACGCCTTCCAGACCCCGATCGGCAAGGTGGAATACGACGCGCAAGGCGACCTCAAGTCGTTCAAGTTCGTCGTCTTCACCTGGCACAAGGACGCCACCAAGACGGCCGCCAACTGATCGCCGGCGCGGTCCGTGCCAACGCCCCGTTCGTCGCCGAACGGGGCGTTTTGATATGCCGGGCCGCTTCGATCGCGCCCCTCCCTCCGCGGAAGGGGCCCGCCGCGACAGGCACGCCGGCCTCACCGAACCGGCCCGAACGGGCTGAACCCGGCCGACGTGCAGTACAGACGGGACGTACCCATGAACGAATTCCTACCTCAATTCACCCAGCAGCTGGTCAACGGGCTGACGCTGGGTGCGATCTATGCGCTGATCGCCATTGGCTACACGATGGTCTACGGCATCATCGGCATGATCAATTTCGCCCACGGCGAGATCTACATGATCGGCGCCTATGTGGGCCTGGTGACGCTGACCGCCATCGGCGTGGCGGCCGGCTATCCGCTGCCGCTGGTGCTGGGCGCCGCGCTGCTGGTGTCGGTGATCGTCACCGGCCTGTACGGCTTCGCGGTCGAGCGGGTCGCGTACCGGCCGCTGCGCGGCGGACCGCGGCTGGTGCCCCTGATCTCCGCCATCGGCATGTCGATCTTCCTGCAGAACTACGTGCAGATCGGCCAGGGCGCGCGCGACGTGTCGGTGCCGGTGCTGATCAGCGGCGCGCTCGAGCTCGAGATGGGCGGCGATTTCACCGTGACCGTGCCGTATTCGCGCCTGCTGATCGTCGGCGTGACGCTGGTGCTGATGATCGCGCTGACGCTGTTCATCGGCCACTCCCGCATGGGCCGCGCCTGCCGCGCCTGCGCCGAGGACATGCGCATGGCCAATCTGCTGGGCATCGACACCAACCGCGTGATCTCGTTCACCTTCGTGCTCGGCGCGATGCTGGCCGCCGCGGGCGGCGTGCTGATCGGGCTGACGATCGGCAAGCTGAACCCCTTCATCGGCTTCGTCGCCGGCATCAAAGCCTTCACCGCGGCGGTGCTCGGGGGGCATCGGCAGCATTCCGGGCGCGATGCTCGGCGGCGTGCTGCTGGGGCTGGCCGAGACCTTCGCCTCGGGCTACATGCCGGCCGAATACAAGGACGTGGTCGCGTTCGGCCTGCTGGTGCTGATCCTGCTGTTCCGTCCCACCGGCCTGCTCGGCAA
Source organism: Cupriavidus sp. H18C1 (assembly GCF_049311595.1). NCBI lineage: Bacteria > Pseudomonadati > Pseudomonadota > Betaproteobacteria > Burkholderiales > Burkholderiaceae > Cupriavidus > Cupriavidus sp. H18C1. The sequence goes on along the minus strand of NZ_CP186009.1, from coordinate 686,871 downwards.
GCCGGATGTGGAAAAAGTCTGAGGACCGCGCCATGAATTCCTCCATTTCGATGACGCAATCGCTGAAGAACGCCGTCTCGGCGGCGGTGCTGACCGCCATCCTGACGATCCCCATCCTCGGCCTGCAGCTCAAGCTCGAGGGCTATCGCGTGGTGCTCGAACCGCACTGGCGCCCGGTGTGGATCGCGGTGGCCGCGGTGTTCCTGTTCCAGCTGTTCAAGCCGGTGATCCACCGCACCACCTCGGCGGTCAGGCTGCCGGCGCTGCCCACGCTCGCGCCGGGACAGCAGCGCGCCGCGGTCTGGGTGCTGCTGGCGGTCGGCCTGATCTGGCCGTTCTTCGGCTCGCGCGGCGCGGTCGACATCGCCACGCTGGCGCTGATCTACGTGATGCTGGGCCTGGGCCTGAACATCGTGGTCGGCTTCGCCGGCCTGCTCGACCTCGGCTATGTCGGCTTCTACGCGGTCGGCGGCTACACCTATGCGCTGCTGAACCAGGCCTTCGGGCTGTCGTTCTGGGAATGCCTGCCGATCTCGGCCGGCATGGCGGCGCTGTTCGGCTTCCTGCTGGGCTTTCCGGTGCTGCGCCTGCGCGGCGACTACCTGGCCATCGTGACGCTGGGCTTCGGCGAGATCATCCGCCAGCTGCTGAACAACCTGACCAGCCTGACCGGCGGGCCCGACGGCATCTACGGCATCCCGAAGCCGACCGTGTTCGGCATCCCGATGACCCGCAGCGCCGGCGAGGACGGTGCCCGCACCTTCCACGACCTGATCGGGCTGGACTACAGCGGCGAGCACATGGTGATCTTCCTGTACCTGCTCGCGCTGTTGCTGGTGGGACTGACGCTGTTCGTCACCAGCCGGCTGATCCGCATGCCGATGGGCCGCGCCTGGGAGGCGCTGCGCGAGGACGAGATCGCCTGCCGCTCGCTGGGCCTGAATCCGACGCGCATCAAGCTGTCGGCCTTCACGCTGGGCGCGACCTTCGCGGGCCTGGCCGGCGCGTTCTTCGCCGCGCGCCAGGGCCTGGTCAATCCGGAATCGTTCACCTTCATCGAGTCGGCGCTGATCCTGGCCGTGGTGGTGCTGGGCGGCATGGGCTCGCAACTCGGCGTGATCATCGCCGCGATCCTGCTGACGGTGCTGCCCGAGGTCGCGCGCGGCTTCGCCGAATACCGGATGCTGCTGTTCGGCCTGGTGATGGTGCTGATGATGATGTGGCGCCCGCAGGGCCTGTTGCCCGCCAGCCGCCCGCACGTGGAGTTGCCGCAATGAGTGCACAAAGCGCAGAACTGTTGAAAGTGTCCGGCCTGCAGATGCGCTTCGGCGGCCTGCTGGCGGTGGACGGCATCGATTTCAGCGTCCGCAACGACGAGGTGTTCGCGATCATCGGGCCGAACGGCGCGGGCAAGACCACGGTGTTCAACTGCGTCGGCGGCTTCTACAAGCCCACCGCCGGCGAGGTGATGCTGGACGACCGGCCCATCGCCGGCCTGCCGAGCCATATGGTCGCGCGCCAGGGCCTGGTCCGCACCTTCCAGAACATCCGTCTGTTCAAGAATCTGACGGTGGTCGAGAACCTGATGGTGGCCCAGCACCGCCGCGTCAAATCGGGGCTGCTGCACGGGCTGTTCGCCACGCCCGCCTATCGCCGCGCCGAGCGCGAGGCGCTGGAGCGCGCCGCCGAATGGCTCGACCGCATGGGCCTGCGCGCGGTGGCCAACCGCGAGGCCGGCACGCTGTCGTACGGCCACCAGCGGCGGCTGGAGATCGCGCGCTGCATGATCACGCAGCCGCGCCTGCTGATGCTGGACGAACCCGCCGCGGGCCTGAACCCGCAGGAAAAGGTCGAGCTCAAGACGCTGATCGACCAGCTGCGGCGCGAGTTCGGCATCGCCGTGCTGCTGATCGAGCATGACATGAGCCTGGTGATGGGCGTGTCCGACCGCATCCTGGTGATGGAGCACGGCCGCCCGATCACCATCGGCAAACCCGAGGACGTGCGCAACGACCCGCGCGTGATCAAGGCATACCTGGGAGAGGACTGATGCTGAAGCTGGAACAGGTCCATACCCATTACGGCGCCGTCGAGGCGTTGTGTGGCGTATCGATCGAGGTCAACCAGGGTGAGATCGTCACGCTGATCGGCAGCAACGGCGCGGGCAAGACCACGCTGATGATGACCATCTGCGGCAGCCCGCGCGCGTCCAGCGGGCGCGTGCTGTTCGAGGGCCGCGACATCACCGGCTGCTCGACGCACGAGATCATGCGCATGGGCATGGCGATCTCGCCCGAGGGCCGGCGCGTGTTCCCCAGCCTGACCGTGCTCGAGAACCTGAAGATGGGCGCGTTCTTCGCGAAGCGCGACGAGATCGAGGCGGGCATCGAGCATGTGTTCAAGCTGTTCCCGCGGCTGGAGCAGCGCGCCTCGCAGCGCGCCGGCACCATGTCCGGCGGCGAGCAGCAGATGCTGGCGATCGGCCGCGCGCTGATGAGCCGGCCGCGGCTGCTGCTGCTCGACGAGCCGACCCTGGGTCTGGCGCCGATGATCATCGCGCAGATCTTCGACATCATCCGCACCATCCGCGAGGACGGCGTGACGGTGTTCCTGGTCGAGCAGAACGCCAACAAGGCGCTGCAGGTCGCCGACCGCGGCTATGTGCTCGAAACCGGCAAGGTGGTGCTGGCCGATACCGGCGCGAACCTGCTGGCCAACGACCAGGTGCGCAACGCGTATCTGGGCGGCTAGGGGAACGCGCTCGGACCGACGCACCGCAGCCAGGCACCGGCCCGGCCACCGCAGCCCGATGGGGCGGCGGTGGCCGGGCCGCTGTCCTTCCGGCGCCCCGCGATGCCACAGGGCACATTGCGAGTACGTCAGGCGGCACGCCGAGCGGCACCCCACGCCAGTACGGCACATCGGGCGGGAGTGAATGCAGTACAATGCAAACGATTCTCATCTACGCCCGCTGATTCATCACTAAGCAAGCGGTCAGGTAGTACCGGCGCCACGCCGGCAACCCGCCCGCGGGACCAAAGCACATGCGCTTGTCAGAATTGCCGCGGCGCACCGCGGCCATCGTACTGTCGGTCGACGACAGCACCCCCCAACGATCCCATCGCCCGACGCCTGCGCGAACTCGGCTTCGTGCCCGGCGAGGCCGTGCAGATCATTACCTTCGGTCCGTTCGGCAAGGACCCGCTGGTCGCCCAGGTCGGCAGCACGCGCTTCGCGCTGCGCCGTGCCGAAGCGGCCCGCGTGACGGTGCAGCCCGAGGGCGCCCGCACCGGCAATCCGGCCGCTGCGGTCAATGCCGCCGGTGCCGCCGGTGCAGCCCATTCCGCCGATACAGCCAGTACCGCATGAAGCGGACCGATTCGAATTACGCCATGTCCGTCGCTACTTCTCCCGCCACTCCCGCTTCCGCCGCCACCGCGCAGGCGCCGCTGCGCGTCGCGCTGGTCGGCAACCCCAATTGCGGTAAGACCGCGCTGTTCAACCGGCTGACCGGCAGCCGTCAGAAGGTGGCCAACTACGCCGGCGTCACGGTCGAGCGCAAGGAAGGCTATTTCGTCGCGCCGTCCGGCCGGCAGGTCCGCATCCTCGATTTGCCGGGCGCCTACAGCCTGCACGCGACCAGCCTGGACGAAGCCATCACGCGCGACGTCTGCATGGGCAACCGCCCCGGCGAAGCGGTGCCCGATCTGCTGGTATCGGTGGTCGATGCCACCAATCTGCGCCTGCACCTGCGTTTCGTGCTGGAACTGCGCCGCCTCGGCCTGCCGATGGTGGTGGTGCTCAATATGAGCGACGCGGCCGAACGCCGCGGCATCCGCATCGACCGCGACAAGCTCGCGGCCGCGCTGGGCGTGCCGGTGGTGCAGACGGTCGCCGTGCGGCGCGGTGGTGCCGCCGCGCTGCTGTCGGTGCTCGACGGCGCGCTGCCGTCGGCCCCGCCGCCTCCGCCGGCGCCGGCCGACGACTTCGACACGCATGCCGAGGTCAAGCGCCTGCTCGACGCGGCGGTGACGATGCCGACGGCATCGGCCAGCCTCGAGGACCGGATCGACCGCGTGGTGCTGCACCCGGTGTTCGGCCTGGCGATCCTCGCCGTGCTGCTGTTCCTGATGTTCCAGGCCGTGTTCTCGTGGGCAGAGCCGATCATGGAGAGCATCGAGGGCGGCGTGGCCTATGCCGGCGAACTGGTCGGCGGCCTGCTGCCCGACGGACTGCTGCGCAGCCTGATCGTCGACGGCCTGATCGCGGGCCTGGGCAGCGTGGTGGTGTTCCTGCCGCAGATCCTGATCCTGTTCCTGTTCATCCTGACGCTGGAGGAATCGGGCTACCTGCCGCGCGCGGCCTTCCTGCTCGATCGGCTGATGATGGGCGCCGGGCTGTCGGGCCGCTCGTTCATCCCGCTGCTGTCGAGCTTCGCCTGTGCGATTCCCGGCATCATGGCGACCCGCACGATTCAGGACCCGCGCGACCGGCTGACCACGATCCTGGTCGCGCCGTTGATGACCTGCTCGGCACGGCTGCCGGTCTATGCGCTGCTGATCGGCGCCTTCATTCCGGCGGACACGGTGATGGGCGTGTTCAACCTGCAAGGGCTGGTGCTGTTCGCCCTGTATGTGGCCGGCATTGTCAGCGCGCTGGTGGTCGCCTATGCGCTGAAGTTCTTCCGCCGTGACCGCACCGAGCATCCGCTGCTGATGGAACTGCCGGCCTACCGCATTCCGAATCCGCGCGATGTGGCGATCGGCCTGTGGGAACGCGCCCGCATCTTCCTGTCGCGCGTCGGCAAGGTAATCCTGACGCTGACGGTGCTGCTGTGGTTCCTGGCCACCTTCCCGTCCCCGCCCGAAGGCGCGACGCTGCCGCCGATCGACTACAGCTTCGCCGGCATGATCGGCCACGCGCTGGAGAAGGTATTCGCGCCGGTCGGCTTCAACTGGCAGATCTGTATCGCGCTGGTGCCGGGCCTGGCCGCGCGCGAGGTCGCGGTCGGCGCGCTGGCGACCGTCTATGCTCTGTCCGGCAGCGAGGACACGGTGGCGGCGCAGCTCGCGCCGATGATCGCCGCGCAATGGTCGCTGGCCACCGCGCTGGCGCTGCTGGCGTGGTTCGTGTTCGCGCCGCAGTGCATCTCGACGCTGGCCGTGATCCGCCGCGAGACCAACTCGTGGAAGGTGATGGCCGCCTCCACGCTCTATCTCGCGGGCCTGGGCTATCTGGCGGCGTTCGTCACCTATCGCGTGGCGCTGCTGTTCAGCTGAGGCAGCCGGAAGCCATCATGTCGCTCTATCACGTCATCGAATCCGTGCTGGTGCCGCTGATCGTGCTGGCATGCGCGCTGTCGGTGGCGGCACGCTACATGCCGCGCACGCGCGAGCGGGCCAAGGCCGCGCTGGCCGCCAGCCTTGGCGGCGCGCAAGCGCGCGGATGGCGCGCGCGGCTGGTGGCGCGGCTGGCGCCGCAGGCGCCGGCGGCGGGCTGCGCCACCGGCTGCGACAGCGGCGGGTGCAACAGCTGCGACAGCAATACGTCGGGCAATCTGTCGGGCAACGCTGCGGGCAACGCGTCCACCCCCGCCCCGGCCGCGCAGGAGAAGCCGATCCGCATCGTGCGCAAGCCGCAGGGCAAGGGCTAGGGGCAGGTACACGACAGCGCGCGGTAGTACGTCGTAGCAGCACCCCGCAGACGCACGCCATAGAAGAGAGGGCCAGCTTTTGCTGGCCCTTTGCTTTAGGTCAAACGGGTCCGCAAGCAGCAAGGGCACACTCGGCATGGGGTCTTTCCCAGTCCTGTCGATCACAACATGAGCCCGATGCAATCTCCTCGTACCCGATTGGCAACGGTCGCCGCGGCGGCCGTCATGATGGCCTTCCCGCCGCTGCACGCCATCGCGGCCGACGCTGCCACCAACACGGCAACCGGCGCCGCAGCTGGGACCGCGGCCGGTACCGCGGCCGGCACCGAGCCCGAAGGCAACTGGATGGTCCGCCTGCGCGGCACCTATCTCGACTTTGCGCAGAAGTCCGACCCCGTCGGCGGCGCGGGCGCCTCGGACCGCATCGGCGTCAACAACAAGTGGATCCCCGAGCTGGATGTCACCTATTTCTTCACGCCGCACATTGCCGCGGAACTGGTGCTGACCGTTCCGCAGAAGCACGACGTCCATCTCGACGGCAACTGGATCGGGACGTTCAAGCATCTGCCGCCGACGCTGCTGGTGCAGTACCACTTCCTGCCGCATGCCACCATCCGGCCGTATGTCGGCGCGGGGCTGAACTTCACGCGGATCTGGGGCGCGGATCTCGCCGGCAATACGCTGTCGCTGGACCGCTGGAGCATCGCGCCCGCGCTGCAGATCGGCATGGACTACCGGCTGACGCGCCACTGGTACCTGAATGCGGACATCAAGAAGGTGTGGCTCTCCAGCGATGTGAAGGCGGCCGGCGCCAAGGTGTCGGAGGTCAAGCTGGACCCGTGGCTGTTCAGCGTCGGCGTGGGATATCGGTTCTGAGGGCCGGTCTTATTGGCACGCAGAAACAGGTACGCTCGTCTCTCGCTGCCGCTGTTGCGGACCGATAAAACGCCCCCAGGGCTCGTCGCCATGGGGGCGTTTCGGATCGCACGGCACGGCGCGCCAGCCGCGCGCCAGCCGCGCGCCAAATGCCCGCCAAATGCCCGCCAACCGCGCGCCAACTGCTCGCCCTAGATCGCAGTGCCCGCAATCGTCACCGACAACCGTTGCCCGGTCTTCCTGACGCTGCAGCTCGCGGTCAGCGAGAAGTCGCCCGGCGTCAACGGCGTCACGCCGACCTGGCCCGGATGCGTGGCCGGGGTCACGGCGATATTGCCGGCCTGCTGCCAGTCCCACGCCTCGCATTCGAGGAAGGTCAGCGCGTTGCCGCGATGCCTGACGGTCGCGGTGACCGGGATCGGCAGCGGCGGCATCGTCGCGATGCGCAGCGGTTGCGGACCGTCGTAGACCAGCGCCCAGGTCGGCTGCTCGGTCACCGTCAGCCCGGCGCTTGGCGTGGCATCGAGGGCCTTGCTGGTGGCCGTGACCTTCAACAGGCTCTGCAGCGGATCGGCCCCGTTGGGACGGCTGGTGTTCAGCGTGAAGCCGCGCCCGCTCGCCGTGGGCTGGACCGACAGCGACGGCGAGGTGCTGGCGTACGACCATTGGCCGTCGAACTGCGCGGTCGCATCCAGGCCGTCGCTGCGCATCACGCGCGCGGACAGCGTGGCCGGATAGCCGTTCAGGATCGAGATCGCGTCGATCGGCGTGCCGTTGCGCAGCAGTTCGAGCGTGTAGGCGTAGCTGCCGTTCTTCAGCACCACCACGGCGATCCGCGCGGCCAGCGCGACGCCATTGGGCGCCGTCACGCCGACGGTGACCGTGCCCTCGACCGTGCTGGTGGTGGACGGATTGACGCCGTGCAGCGTCGCGCGCTCGCGATCCGCACCGAGCTGGATGCCGGCCGCCGAGCTGGCCCACGCCCAGTCGTGCACGGCTGCGGACACGTCGATACCGTCGCCATCGAGCAGCGTGGCGCGGATCTGCCGCGTTTCGCCATTGGCCAGCGTCAGCAGCGGATGCGAGACCGCGAGGCTGTAGTGGTGGCTGGCGGAGACGGTGATCGTGGCCGTCTGCACCGGCAGCACGATGGCATTGCCGTCGGCGCCGTTGATGGTGGCGGCGACCTGCACGTTGACGGTGCCCGGCGCAATGCCGGTCACGACCGCGGCACCGGCGACGGTGGCGCTCGGCGTCACCGTCGCGACGGCGGGATCGGACGAGGTCCACGCGTAGCGGCCCTGGGCGGTAACGTCCTTGCCATTGCTGTCGACGATGACGGCGGCCAGCGTCAGCGTGCGGCCGACGCCGACCTGTCCCGCCGATTGCCCGAGGGTCACGGTATAGCTGACCGTTGTCGGTGAGCCGTTGGACCCGGGTCCCGTCGATCCGCCGGAACCCGAACCCGAACTCGGACCCGCTGCCGCACCATCGCTGCCGCCGCCTCCGCCGCATGCGGCCAATACCATCGCTGTCAGCGCCGCCGCGACCCAGGCGAGCGCCTTCGACCCCGTTCCCGTTCTCATGATGTCTCCCCGTTTGCTGGGCCAATGTCCCCATTCAGGCTAGGCGCGACGGCGGCGTCGCTGTACCGGCCAAGCGGTGGACCATCGCCGCGGTTTGCGTGTGGCAACACGCGTTCAGGTACGAGGCCGGGCAGAACGATCTCATCCATTTGGCCGAGGCCGCGGTGTGGCGGCGCAAGGCAGCAGCGGGAGTGCGTGCTTGACGAGTCGACACTCGATGCACTACGCTTTGTGGCTTCCACACCGTCGATCCCGTAAATCCTCGTCGAATCTCGACGAATCTCGACACCTCACACCAGCCAGCACGATGTCCGTTGCGCCGACCGTCCACCGCCAAGCCGCCGATGCCCTGCGCATCGCCGCGTCGGCGCGCGCGCGTCGTGCGATCGCCCTCGATGGCCTCGGCTCGGTCCGCGCGCTCGCCTGCGCCCTCTCCTCGCTACAACTAGACCTACCGATCGGTTGCCGGGCCTAGCGCCCCGTGGCAGTTCGGCAGCCTGTCGCCACCTTTCCGTTAGCATTGGCACGCCGCAATCGGCTTCGATCGCGGTCCTGATCGCGCCGGATCGGCATTCGATCGTCCGCGTGCCATGCGTCCCGCTTTTCTTTTGCTATCGCGATTCCCCTCGCGAGGAGGACCCGTTCATGCTGCGCAACCCCGCCGTCAAATACCGCCCCGCCGCCACCGTCGATCTGCCGGATCGCAGCTGGCCCAACCAGCGCATTGCGCGCGCGCCGATCTGGATGAGCACCGATCTGCGCGACGGCAACCAGGCGTTGATCGAACCGATGAGCGTGGCCAGCAAGCTGCGCTTCTTCGAACAACTGGTGAAGATCGGCCTCAAGCAGATCGAGGTCGCGTTTCCGTCGGCATCGCAGACCGATTTCGACTTCGTGCGCATGCTGATCGAGCAGAACCGCATTCCCGACGACGTGACCATTGTCGTGCTGACGCAGGCGCGCGACGACCTGATCCGCCGCACCATCGAATCGCTGCGCGGCGCGCCGCGTGCGGTCGTGCATCTGTACAACCCGATCGCGCCGGCGTTTCGCCGCATCGTGTTCGGCGCGAGCCGCGACGAGGTCAAGCAGATCGCGCTGGCCGGCACGCGGCTGATCCGCGAACTGACCGATGCGATTCCCGGCACCGCGTGGACCTACGAGTATTCGCCCGAGACCTTCAGCATGACCGAGCTCGATTTCGCGCTCGAAGTCAGCGACGCGGTCGCCGATATCTGGGCGCCGAGCGCGTCGCGGCCGATGATCCTGAACCTGCCGAGCACGGTCGAATGCAGCACGCCCAATGTGTTCGCCGACCAGATCGAATGGATGCATCGCCATCTGGCGCGCCGCGCCGACATCGTGCTGTCGGTCCATCCGCATAACGATCGCGGCACCGCGGTGGCGGCGGCCGAACTGGCCGTGATGGCCGGCGCCGATCGCGTCGAGGGCTGCCTGTTCGGCAATGGCGAGCGCACCGGCAACGTCGACCTCGTCACGCTGGCGTTGAACCTGTACACGCAGGGCGTCGATCCGCAGCTCGACTTCTCCGATATCGACGAGGTGCGCCAGTGCGTGGAGCATTGCAATCAGCTGCCGGTGCATCCGCGCCATCCCTATGCCGGCGATCTGGTGTTCACGGCGTTCTCGGGCTCGCACCAGGACGCGATTCGCAAGGGCTTCGCGCAGCAGAAGCCGGACGCCGTCTGGGAGGTGCCGTACCTGCCGATCGATCCCGCCGACCTGGGCCGCAGCTACGACGCGGTGATCCGCGTCAACAGCCAGTCCGGCAAGGGCGGCATGGCCTATCTGCTCGAACAGGTGCACGGGCTGTATCTGCCGCGCCGGCTGCAGATCGAGTTCAGCCGCGCGGTGCAGCGCATGACCGACGAGACCGGGGCCGAGGCCAGCGCGGACGATCTGTATGCGCTGTTCCGCCGCGAATATCTGGATGTCGATGCGCCGCTGCGCTACGTGTCGCACCGGATGATGTCGGGCGCGGACGATCAGGTCGAGATCGAGGCGACGCTGGTGCAGGATGGCGCCACGCGCGTGGTGCGCGGCAAGGGCAACGGTCCGATCGACGCCTTCGTGCGCGCGCTCGGCATGCCGGTGCGCGTGATGGACTATCACGAGCACGCGCAATCGTCCGGCGCCGATGCGCAAGCCGCCTGTTATGTCGAGGTACGGGTCGGGGAATCAGCGACCGGCTTCGGCGCGGGGATCGACGCGAACCTGGTGACGGCGTCGCTGAAGGCGGTGGTGTCGGGGGTCAATCGGCATTTGCGGGCCGAGGCGGCGCAGCGCGATTCGGAGCAGCAGGCCGCTTGACGTACGCGGCCGTCCTTGCGACGCCGCAGGGTCGGTTTCCTCTCCCCTGCGGGAGAGGAAACCATCAGGGCTATCCGGCCTTGTCGTTCACCGGAACGCCGGCTCGTCGAAGCTGCGCAGCTTGCGCGAGTGCAGCGCCTCGACGCCGTTCTCGCGCAGGATGCGGATCGCTTCGAGGCCGATCGTCATATGCTGGCTGACGCGCTGGCGATAGAAGGCGTTGGCCATGCCGCGCAGCTTCAGCTCGCCATGCAACGGCTTGTCCGAGACGCACAGCAGCGTGCCGTAGGGCACGCGCAGGCGGAAGCCGTTGGCCGCCACCGTCGCGCTTTCCATGTCGATCGCGATCGCGCGCGACTGGTTGAAGCGCGCGTACAGCGTCTTCGATTTCAATTCCCAATTGCGGTCGTCGGTCGAGACCACGGTGCCGGTGCGCATCCGCGTCTTCATCTCGTTGCCCGACAGCCCGGTCACGCGCGCCACCGCCTCCTGCAGTGCCACCTGGATCTCGGCGATCGGCGGCACCGGCACCCATGGCGGCAGGTCCTGGTCCAGCACGTGGTCGTCCCGGACATAGGCGTGCGCCAGCACGTAGTCGCCAAGCTGCTGCGAGCGGCGCAGGCCGCCGCAATGCCCCACCATCAGCCAGCAATGCGGGCGTAGCACCGCCAGATGGTCGGTCATCGTCTTGGCGTTGGACGGGCCGACGCCGATATTGACCAGCGTGACCCCGAGCCGGTCCTCGCGCACCAGGTGATAGGCCGGCATCTGCGGCAGCGCGCGCGGATACAGCGCCAGATCGGGCTCGGCCTCGCCGTGGTTCTGCACGATATCGCCGGGCTCGACGAAGCGGATGTACTCGTCGCCATCGGCGCTGGTCATCAGCGAACGGCCCAGCGCGACGAACTCGTCGACATAGCGCTGGTAATTGGTGAATAGCACGAAGCGCTGGAAGTGCTGCGGCGCCGTGCCGGTGTAGTGGTACAGCCGCTGCAGCGCCAGATCGACGCGCTCGGCGGGAAACAGCGACAGCGGCCAGGCCTCGCCGGGCGCGGGCTCGTAGGTGCCATTGGCGATGCCGTCGTCGATGCGGCTGAGCTCGGGCAACACGAATGAGGCCTCGAGTTCGCGGGCCTGCGTGTAGCTGATATCGGTGGTCGACGCCTCGATCACGAAGGGCAGCGGAATCGGCCGCCGGCTGGTGCCCACCACCACCGGCACGCGGTGGTAGCGCATCAGCCGTTCGATCTGGTCGCGGTAGTAGTCCGCAAACAGATCGGGCCGTGTCACGGTGGTGCCATAAACGCCGGGATACGCCACCGTGCCCCACGACGGCCGGCTGTCGGTCACCATCGTTTCGATATTGACCGAGATGCCCAGATAGGGATAACAGGCATGCGCCGCCGAGGGCAGCGGCTCGCCGCGGGCGAAGGCATCGAAACGCGCGCGCACCGCGCCGACCGCGTTGTCGTAGATCTCGCCGATGCGCGCCAGCGCGGCTTCTGGGTCGGTGAACTCGGCCAACTGGTCGGCCGGATGGGCGGAAGAGAAGATCGAGGCTTGCATGCGACGATCATACTCCGGAGCGCACGCACCCTGCACATGACCGTGCTGGCGACCCGGCAAACCATCGCGATGCCGCTCCCGCGAATGCGGGAGCGGCATGCGGGAACGGCTGCCCGGCTTATTTCATCGGCTTACTTCGCCGGCTTATTTCCTCGGCTCACTTCGCCGGCTTGTTCGCCCGCCTTATTCCGGCTGGATATTGGCGGCGCGGATGATGCGCCCCCATTTGGCCGATTCCTGCTGCTGGAAGGTCGCCAGTTCGGCCGGCGTGCTCGTGAAGATCTCGGTGCCGGTGCTGCGATAGAAATTGCTCGCGGTCTGGCTGCGCGCCGCCTTGACCAGCAGGTCGTTCAGCTTCGCCACCACCGGCTGCGGCGTGCCCGCGGGCGTGTACGCCGCGAACCAGTAGCTCATCTCGTAGCCCTTGACGCCGGCCTCGTCGATGGTCGGCACCTCGGGCGCCAGCGGCGAGCGGGTCTTGCCCGACACGCCCAGCGCGCGCAGCTTGCCGCTCTTGACCTGCGGCAGGCCGGTGGCGGTATCGGTGATCATCATCTGAATCTGGTTGCCGAGCAGGTCGGTCACCGCCAGCGGATTGCTCTTGTAGGGCACGTGCAGCAACTGGACCTGCGCCATCTGCTGGAACAGTTCGCCGGCGATGCGCGACGACGAGCTGCCGCTGCCGAAGCTCAGCTTGCCCGGCTGCTGCTTGGCCAGCGCGATGAATTCGCCCACCGTCTTCACCGGCAATTGCGGATTGACCACCATGATCTGCCCGCCCTTGCCCAGCGCGGTGATCGGCGTGAAGTCCTTGACCGGATCGTAGGGCAGCTTCTTGAACAGATGCTCGTTGGCCGCGTGCGTGGTGTTGGTCGTGATCAGCACCGTATAGCCGTCCGGCGCGGCCTTGGCGACGTCGGAGGCCGCGATGAAGCCGTTGGCGCCGGGCTTGTTGTCGACCACCACGGTGACCTTGGCATCGGTGGTCATGGCCTGGCCGATCGCCCGGGCCAGCTGGTCGGTGGCGCTGCCGGCGGCGAAGGGCACGACGAAACGGACCGGCTTGTCGGGGAATTCCGCGCGCGCCGGCGCTGACGGCAGCGCGAGCGCGGCGAAGGCCGTCAGCGCGGCCAGCGCGGGCAGCAGGGTCTTCAGGCGCGGCGCCGCTTGCGTTCGCACGGCCGCGGGCAGGATTCGGGATGGCATGGTGTGGTCTCCTCTGGGTGTTTTATGAGGTCAGTTATCAGGTCGGTGATCAGGCCAGTCGTCGGGTCAGGATGGGCCGATACGTGGCACCGCGTCAGCCGTCCCCGCGCAGGCGCGGCGGCAAGGGAATCTCCAACTGCAGCAGCAGGAAGGACAGCGCCTTGCCATGCGCGTCGAGATTGAGCGCATCGTTGACGCCGCCGTCGAGCACGCCATCGAGCACGAAGTTCATCGCGTGCAGGCTCGGCACGACGTAGCGCGTCACCGCGGCGGGACGGCGATGGCGGAACAGGTCGCGTACCGCGTCCTCGGTGACGTGCTGCAGCAGATGGGGAAAATCGCGCTCGTCGTAGGCGATCACGCTGATGTTCGAGCGGTCGCCCTTGTCGCCGGTGCGGGCGTGGGCGAGGCGATAGAGCGCAATGGTGTCGGGCATGGTCATGTTCAGCCTTCGATCATCGTGTGGCGCGGCGACACCGCATCGCGCGGCACCAGGCAGGACATCGCGTTCAGCCGCGGACGCAGCGCCGTGCGCACGCCGCCGCCGCCAGCGGGGCCGCAGCAGTACAGCGCGTTGACCTCGCGCAGCAGCGCCTCGGCCACGGCCTTGTCCTCGTGCGCCAGCGCGGCGCGCAGCCGCACGTCCTGGCTTTGCGCTTCATCTGGTTGCGGCGCGGACAGCCATGCGCCGCCATCGTCGGCCAGCACGCTGAGCACGCCGATCAGGTCGAGCCGCACCGGCGCCTCAATGCCCAGCATCGCCATCCGCTTGCGCACGATGTCGCCGGCCAGGCGCGCGCGCGCCGCGGCGTTCGGTCCAGCGTAGGAGATCTCGCCCTCGGCGATCCAGCCGCCTTCATGAAACAGGTTGGCCTTCAGTTGCTCGGGACGCGCGTGGCCGCGGATATTGCGCACCGCGACGCGGTCCGGACCGACCTGCTCGACCGTGACCGCGCTGATGTCGGCCACCACGTCGGGCGTCAGATAGGCGGCGGGGTCGTGGACCTCGTACAGCAGCTGTTCCTTGACGGTACGCAGGTCGACGCAGCCGCCGGTGCCGGCCGCCTTGCCGATCTCGATGCCGCCATCGCTGTCGAGTCGCACGATCGGATAGCCGAGCGCATGGACGTCGGGAACGTCCTTGATGCCGGGATCGGCGAAATAGCCTCCGGTCACCTGCGCCCCGCATTCGAGCAGATGGCCGGCCATGGTCGCGCGGGCGAGGCGGTCCCACTCCTGCCAGGACCATTTGAAATGCGCCATCGCCGGGCCGACCGCCAGGGCCGGGTCGGCGACGCGGCCGCACACCACCACTTGTGCACCGGCGATGAGCGCATCGGCAATGCCCTGCGCGCCGATATAGGCGTTGGCGCAGACGAAGCGGCGCTCGGGAAAGGCCTCGCCCAGGATGCCGGACAGCAGCGCGCGGCCGGCATCGCCCGACAGATCGTCGCCCTCGACCACGGCGACGCGTGGCCTGGGCAGGCCCAGTTCGGCCGCCAGCGCCTGCACGCGGCGCGCCGCGCCGTGCGGATTGGCCGCGCCGAAATTGCCGATGATCGGAATGCCGTGCGCCAGGCACAGGCCCAGCACCGGGGTCAGCAAGGCATCGAGCAGCGGCTCGTAGCCGCGCTCGGGATCGGCGCGCCGGGCCAGATGGGCCAGCGCCAGCGTGCGCTCGGCCAGCGTTTCGAAGATCAGCGCCGAGGGACCGCCGTCGGCGATCAGCGTGCGCACCACGGGCAGCGCGGCGTCGATGCGATCGCCCGAGAAGCCGGCACCGGAGCCGATCGAGAGGGAAGAAGCCATGGCGGGCGCGATATCAGGAGGACGACGGTCGGAAACAGGACAAAACGGGATCCAAAACGGCATCCATAACGGGAACCAAAAACGGACTGCGCGGGTGCGCAGCCGGTCCCGGCATTCTAGGCACGATGGCCAGTTCGGAAAAACGGATTATTTGGATTAATCTAGCGGTCTGGTCGATCAATGTGCGATCGATCCGGCATCGATGCGCGAGCAATCCGTGGACGTTTGGCGGTCAGCTCGCCGTCCGTTCACCGTCCGTTCGACGTCCGCTTGCCGTCCATTCGTCCTCGATTCACCGTCCATTCGCCGACCATTCGCTGCCATGAACCTGTCCGTCAAGCATCTACGCGCCTTCGTCGCGCTGGCCCAGCAGCGCAATTTCACGCGCGCGGCGCAGGCCTGCCATCTGTCGCAGTCGGCGTTCAGCGCGCTGATCCGCACGCTGGAAGAACAGGCCGGGGCCCGGTTGTTCGAGCGCACCACGCGCTTTGTCGAACTCAGTGCCGAGGGTCGCCGGTTCGAAGAGGTGGCCGAGCGGCTGCTGGCGGACTTCGAGGACGCCTTCGCCGACCTGCGCGACCATGCCGAGCGCCGCAAGGGACGGGTCGCGATCGCGGCGCTGCCGTCGATCGCCGCGGGCGATCTGCCGCCGGTCCTCGCCGCCTTCCGCGCGCGCTACCCAGGCATCGCGCTGGCGCTGCACGATGTGCTGGCCGACGGCTGCATCGATCTGGTACGGCGCGGCCGCGTCGATTTCGCGCTGGCGCCGGCGCCCGGCCAGGATGCCGATCTGAAGATCGAGCCGCTGGTGGCGGACTCCTTCCACGTGGTCAGCCCGGCCGATCATCCGCTCGCCACGCGCCGCAGCATCGCCCCGGCCGCGCTCGCCGGCCTGCCGTTCATCCATCTGTCGCGCACCAGCAGCGTGCGGCAGCATCTGGACGCCGCGCTGCATCCGACGCGGCTCAATGGCGTGATGGAGGTCGAGCACCTGGCCACGGTGGCCGGACTCGTGGCCGCGGGACTCGGCGTCACCGTGGTGCCGTCTCTGGCGTTGTTCCAGTTCCAGCTGCCCAATCTGGCAATCCGGCCTTTGCGGCTCGAATCGCTGGTGCGCGACATCTGCCTGGTGCGGCTGCGCGACCGCGGCGATTCGGCCGCGGCCAGCGCGATGCTCGACTACGTCTACGCGCACTTTCGCAAGCGGCGTGGCGCGCAGGACGCCGCGCGGCCGACGCGTCAGAAGTGAGTCAGAAGTGAGTCGGATGTGAGTCAGAAATGAGCCAGATAGCCGCCGTCGACGGCAAGAACGTGGCCGGTGACATAGGACGCCGCCGGCGAGGCCAGGAACACCGCGGCACCCGCGATCTCGTCCGGCTGGCCCCAGCGGCCCAGCGAGGTACGGCGCTGCAGCCAGTCCTTCACGCCGGCGTCGCCGACCATCGGCTGGTTCGGCTCGGTGGCGAAGAACCCCGGCGCAATCGCGTTGACGGTGACGCCATCGCGCCCCAGGTCCGCCGATAGCGAGCGCGTCAGCGCATCGAGCGCGCCCTTGGTGGCGGGATACAGCACGTCGTCGCCGCGCGCCACCTGCCCCGCGATCGAGCTGACATTGATGATGCGGCCATAGCCGCCGCGGCGCATCCGCGTCGCCGCATGCCGGCACAGGTTGTACGGCGCGACCAGATTGGTCTCCATCATCGCGCGCAGATCGCCGGTATCGAGCTCGGCCATGGTTTGCCGATTGCGCGCGCCGGCGTTGTTCACCAGGATGTCGAGCCGGCCGTATTGCGCGTCGATGCTGCCGAATGCCTTCGCTACCGCGGCCTCGTCGGTAATGTCGAGCACCAGCGGATTGGCGCCCTCGCCGAGCATGGCCACGGCCTGCTCGACACGCTGCGCATTGCGCGCGGCCACCAGCACGGTGGCACCGGCGTCGATCAAGCCTTTCGCAATGGCGATGCCAAGACCCTGGGTACCGCCGGTAACGAGCGCCACGCGGCCGGTCAGCGAGAAGGGGATGGGAGGAGGAATGGGATGGGGTATGCGCGGACATGCGGGGAAATATACCGCAGAGGTGGGCTCGATCACTGCGCCGTTAAACAACCAACGGGGACGCACCGAAACGCGACCCCGTTGCGCACACTGATAACAAATGAAAAAACCCGCACATGGCGGGTTCTTTCGGCACTATCGTCTGTCCTCGGGGGGAGGCTTGCGCCCGCAAGTCCCGTGGCTAGTGGTCGAAATATATAGCGTTCGAAGAATGGCGTCAATTCACGACAGGGCGACGATCGATGCGGTCAGGGCGGCGTTGTCGCCAGCACGGATGGGAAGCTACGAGATCGCGGCCGGCGTGGTCGCGGACGACGATCCTGCGGCCCTGGTCCTCTACGCTTGGAACGCCGAAGTCTCAGGGGCGCTGCTGGCACCGCTGCATGTCTGCGAGGTGGTCATTCGGAACGCCGTTGCAGATGCCCTGGAGGCTGTCTACGGCAAGTCGTGGCCTTGGTCGGCGAGCTTCGAGCGAAGCTTGCCCGATCCGCCGGTGGGCTATAGCCCGCGAAGGGATTTGCAGGGCGCGCGGAAATATGAAGAGAGCGCCGGTAAAGTTATCCCGGAACTCACGTTCGTGTTCTGGCAGAAGATGTTCACCGGTCGTCATGACGCTCGGCTGTGGGCTCCTCACCTGAAGCGAGTACTCCCGGGCATACCAATCGGCGGGACGATCGCAGAACGACGACATGCGATCTACAGCGACCTCGAGCAAGTCCGAAAACTGCGCAATCGGATCGCTCACCATGAACCGATCTTCGGCCGTACGCTAAGCGACGACTATCGAAAGATCCGGGATCTCGTGGCGTATCGATGTGCCATCACGGCCGAATGGCTCCATCGGAATCAGACCGCCACCAAACTGATTCACCGCAAGCCATATTGCGCGCCCGTAACCGTTTCAGACCCACCGGCCGTACGCCACTGTGAGACATTGAAACAATGACGGGGTAGCGCGACGGCACGATGATGTACCGCGACGCCGGCCGGAGAAGCCTGATCACGCCACCGGTTGTCCAGCTTCTTGCAGTATCCAGGCGCGAAACGCCATCACCCGTGGATCGTCGCTGCTGCTCTCCGGATAGACGAGGTGATACGCATAGTCCTGCGCCACGCTGACCCCGATGTCGAACAGCCTGACCAGACGGCCGGCCGCAAGGTCGTTGGCGATCATCGGCAGTTCGACCAGTCCGATGGCGCCGCTGTCCAGCACGGCCTGCACGACGTGTGTGGAATCGGCGAAGGCCATGCAGCGGCTGTCGTCGAAGTCCTCGATGCCGGCCGCCGCCATCCACATCGGCCAGTCGGGCCAGACGATGCCATCGGTTCGGCAGTCGACATGGCACAGCGTGTGGTGCAGCAGATCGCGCGGCTCGCGCAGCGGCGGGCCGGATTCGAGCAGGCGGGGACTGCAGGTCGGCACCACCACCGTGCCGAACAGCCGCTCGGCGCGCGCGCCTTCGTAGTGGCCCGCGCCGAAGCGGGATCGCGACGTCGATATCGTCGGCCTCGAAATCGCGGACCTGCTCGCTGATATCGAAGGTCAGCTCCAGGCCGGGATTTGCCGCGCGAAATTGCGGCAGCCGGGGCAGCAGCCAGTTGGACGCGAAGCGCGCCTCCAGCGATATCCGAAGATGCGTCGCGCCCCGCGCCATGCGCCGGGCGCGCGCGGTAGCGCGGCGCAGCGTGTCGAGCGCGTCGGCGGCGGCCTCGTACAGGACCGCGCCGGCGGGCGTCAGCTGGATGCTGCGGCTGGTGCGCGTAAACAGCGTGATGCCGAGCTGTTCCTCGATTTCCTTGATCTGGTAGCTGACCGCCGCGGGCGTCAGGCCGACCTCGTCGGCCGCGCGGGTGAAATTGAGGTGCCGCGCCGCCGCTTCGAAGGTCCGGAGGGCGCGCGTGCCCGGCAGCATGCGATTCATCGATCTTCAGGCGAGATGGAAGGGTCGGCCGAAAACTACCGGTTTCTCGGCGAGGGGTCAATGCGCAGGGAGTCGCGCCGAGCTGGCGCGCAGAGAGAGAACGTGGTGCACGGGCACCGCCCCTGCACCACGCGTCATCGGACCATCAGACCATCAAACCGTCAGACCATCAGACCATCGAACCGCCGATGCAATGCATCGCACCGGATCAGGGGAATGCCGGCACCGCCGGGTCCATCCCCCGCGAAGCGGGCTTCCGGATGCGAGCTGCGCAGCAGGGTTTCGATTTCCTCGACACGGCCGCGCGGCACATCGACCATCAACAGGATCTTGCCGTCGGCGATATCGGCCTCGAAGGGCTTGAGCCGGCTGTTCGGCGCGGAGCTGCCGATCATGCTAGAGGCCCAGGCACCGAACACCGCGCCGAGCACGGCCAGCACGCCGACCAGGCCCCATTGCGGGGTATCGCTGACGATCGGGAACATCGCGACCACCACGCCGGCGACCACGCCGACCGCACCACCGATCATCAAACCCATCTCGGCGGCGTGAACGATATCGGAGGTCTGGAACAGATTGGCTTCATGCAGGCCGGTCATGTCCATGCCGTCGCGGGCGACGAAGTGGATGTGCCGGTGCTCGACGCGATTGATCAGCAAATCGTCCATGGTGCGCCGAGCGCTGACCACGTCGGGCAATAACCAGTAGATGCGTTTGCGCATGACGGATTCCTCCGAGCGAGGTCCCGTCCGTGGGCTGCCGAGGCTGGCAGGTGGCGGCTGAATCCGCCAGCGGGGCGGGTTTTACTTTTGTACGCCACCAGGCAGGGATTCGCAAGCGAAGCCGTGGGGTGCAGCGCACCGTGCCGACGCCGCGTCACGTAGCCGTCACGCCGGCACCGGGCCGACGTGACGGCGATGACGCCAGGGCAATGCCCGGCGGAAGCCGCAGCCCACGCGGAAGCCCGACCCGCAGCCAAAGCCCGCGCCGAAGCCGAAGCCCAAGCCGAAGCCGAAGCCGAAGCCGCTCAGAACGTGATCGGCAGCCGCACGTTGACCTGCAGATCGGGCGTATCGCGCGTCAGGCCGGCCCCGACCGAGATATTGAGCGTATAGCGGTCGCTGAAGCGGTACGAATAGCCGACCAGCAGCGAACCCTGCGTCATCCGCACCGAGCCGGGCACGGTCTGTCCGTTCTGCTTGGTCGGCCAGATGATGCTCTGGTCGTAGCCGATGCTGAAGGACGCGCGCTCGTTCAGCGCCAGGCCCATGCCGAAGTTGAAGCCGAAGATGTCGCCCGGCTCGATCTTGCCCAGCGGCTCCTTCTGGCCGTTCAGCACGGTACGGCTGACGTTGTCGCGGCCGAAGTTGTGCAGATAGCTGAAGGTGCCGAAGAACACCGCCGGATCGGTCGGCAGCAGCCACGTGATGCCCGGCTGGATCGCGTGGAAGCCAGTGCCGGTCGGCATGCCCAGCGGCAGACCGGTGCCGGTGGTATTGCCGATGCAGCGCTGCACGCAATCGGTGACCACATCGAACGGGCTCTTGCCGGTATTGGACTTGTAGCGCAGCCAGCCGACGAAATACGGCATGCGGTCGTTGCCGTAGTTCAGCTGATAGCGCAGCGTCGCCTCCACGTCGCCCAGTCCGCTGCCGCTCGAATTGAAGACGTTGTCGACCGCGGTGCCGGTGAAGACTTCGCGGCTGATGGTCGAGCCCGAGCTATGCACGTACGGGACCTTGGCCTCGATTTCGAGCCGCTTGGTAATGCCGTAGCGGAAGGCGACCGAGGCGACATAGGTCGAGGTCTTGACCTCGCGCACGTCGATCAGCCCGATCAGGATCGCGGGAATCACCGTGTAGCCGACCAGCGCCACGCGGTTGTTGGACGAGTAGCCGTACTGGAACGCCGGCTCGACCACCAGCCTGCCGGGCGGCGTCAGCACGCCGGGCTGATCGAAGATCGGCGCGATCTCCGGCGGCCGTGTCTCGCGCTCGGGCGGCCGTCCCACGGGCTCCTGCGCCTGCGCGACGGTGGTGCTGCCATTGGCGGGGCCCTGTGCGGGGGGCTTGTGCCGGACCTTGTGCCTGATTGACCGGCACGTTGCGCGTATTCGGCAGGCCCGTGTTGCCGCTGGCGGCCGCCGGCGCCGTCGCCGCGCCGGTCGCGATATCGGCACCGGTCACGCCGCCGCGCTGTCCGCCGCGCTTGTTGGCCAGCGCATCGGCGCCGACGATGCTGCGCAACTCGCGGATCGTGGCCTCTTGCTGGGCCATCGAGCGCTTCATCGCGTCGAGCACGGCGGCCTGTTCGGCGACCTCGCGTTTCAGGGCCTCCAGCTTGGCGGCCGTCGGCCCGTCGTCGGGCAGATTCTGCGCATGCGCCAATCCCCCCCAGCAATAGCAAGGTCGAGCATCCCGCCTGCCGGATGCCCTGCATCGACCTTTTTCTCATGACTCTCCTCCCCCCCGGATGGCGGACTGATTCAGGAGTCCGCGACCTGCTTGGCGTTGTTGCTCTTCACCCCTGTGAGTCCGGATGCGACCGCGTGCATCCGTTGCTTCCGCTTGCTTCCGTGTGGTTTCGGTGTGGTTTCGGTGTGGTTGCGTGTGGTTCCGTGTGGTCCCGTATGCGTGTTTGGCTCTACCGCATGCTCGCCGCCCGTTGCAGGGCGCTGTTCAATGCCGCGCCGGCGACCCCCGCGCGGAACGCCTGCAAGGTGTTCACGCCCGCATCGATGGTCAACAGGCTCTGGATCGACTGGTTGTTGAGCGAGTTCTGGATCACGGTCGCCGGCGTGCCCGCCAGCGCCCCCGCGTTGAAGCTGTTGCCCGGCCCGTTCTGGATCAGGTTGAGCAGGCCGTTGGTGGTGACCGAACCGGTCGCGGTGGCGATCACCGCCGGCGCCGGCATCGGGGGCGTCCCCCGAAGACGGTGGGGGCGATGGCGCCGCCACCGTGGCGGTGCCCGGCGTGGAGGTGGACGTGCCCGGCTGTCCCGCGCTGGCCGAGGAACTGGCGCTGCCGCTGCCGGGCGTCGAGGTGCCCTGCCCGGCCTGCCCCGCCTGCCCTGCCTGCCCCAGCGCGTTGGTCGCGACCGAGCCGGCATTGGCCGCGCTCTGCAGCGCGGCGGCGAGCCGACCGGCCTGCTCCGAGGTGATGCGGCTGACGTCGGGAATCACCAGGCTGGTCGATACCACCAGATTGCCGTTGATATAGACGGCGCGTTCGATGCCGAACGAGACCTGCAGGCCGCCGGTCTCGAAGCCGCCGCGCAGTTCTTCCAAGCGTGCCGATGCGACCGGTTTCCAGCCGGCCATGCCGCTGCGCGCGGCAGCGATGGCGTCGTGATGCGGATCCGCGGCGGGGTGGGACGCCAGGGCGGCGTCCATCCCGCCGTCGCGCGGGGCCTGCGTGCTCCACGCCTGGCCGGCGCAGGTCAGCCCAGCGCCGAGCAGCACTGCTGCCGCGGCCGAGCTTGCAGCACCACGGGCTGCGCCGCGGCGCGCCGGCCGCGTAGTCATAGCTTGTCGATACATGGTGACGGGTCCCTAGAAGTCTCCAGCGCCATGCTTGGGCATGACGGTAAAGAACAGACTGTCCCGATTGACCCCCATCCAGTACGGCCCACTGGGTGCGACGCGCCAGTCCGAAGCCTGGTTGAAGCGCGCGATATCGGTGCGGTTGTGGATCACGAACAGAAGACTACTGTCCCAGATCCGTTCGAAGTGTTCGCGAGACAACGCTCGCGTACCGAGCGCGGGATCGCCAACCAACACCCGGTTGCCGCGCACCCCCTTGATCACGACGAAATGGTGGTAGCCGTTCTCGACCACCAGCACGATCGCCGGGACCTGGGTTTCCTCGAGCTTGGACAGCGGCAGTTCGAAGCCGTCGGCCATGAAGCCGCGCGTTTCGAGGAAACGCTTCATGTCCAGCAGCGAGAAGCCCTCGCGCTGGATCTTGGCGCGATCGCCGGTCAGGTACATCTGCTGGAACACTTCGGCTTCCGTGACCGGATGGCCGTACTGATAGGTAAGCAGGGTCGCCACTGCGGCCGAGCCGCAGCTGAAGTCGTACTGCTGCCGGATGGTGGTCTTGAAGCGCGCTTCCTTCAGGCTCACCGTCCGGACCTTGTAGTCGCTGCCGGCCGGTTGGAGCACCACCGTATCGGCGGCGTGCGCCGGCACCATGGCCGACGCCCAGGCGAGCGCCGCCAGCGCGGCAAGGCGTGGCAGGTTCATGGCCCGCTTCATGGCCGGCTTCATGGCCCGCTTCATGGCCCGAATCGCACGTTCAGAATCGTCGCGTTCTGGATCAGCGTATTGGCGCCGGTGTTCTGTATCACCGTGGGCAGGCCGCTCGCGTTGGCGAACGCCCCATCCGAAATCGCGTTGCTGCCCGTGATGACGCGATTGGCGGTGTTGTCCGCCACCACGCCGGCCAGGCGCATGTCGTTGACCACCACTTCGGCGCCGCCGCGGATATCGGCCAGCGTGTCGGTGCCGACCGCCTTGCCGAAGCCGGCGAGCACGGTGCCCGATTGCGCTGGCGCCGGTGCATCGACCGTTGTCCGCGGTGCCGCGGCCACGGTGGTGTCCTCGCTGTTGTCTTCCGGCATGCCGACGTTGGCCGGCATCGCGGCCGTCGGGCTCGCCGCTTCTGGCGCGGCGGACGGCTCCGCCGCGGCGTGCAGGCCGGGCCAGAGCAGGAATGCTGTCGTCAAAGCGCCGACAGCGGTGCGGACCGCTCGCATGATGGTGCCTCCTTGTGTCCCGTCGAACGGGCGTCCCGACGCGAGGCCGGGACGCCCACTCCTGCAGAGCAACACCGCGCAAGGCGCGATGCCGGTGCGCCATCCACGCAACGGCATGCGCGAGCGCGCAGTGTCTTACCTGCCTACAGCCAGGTTGGCCTGGACCGTGACGGCTTGTTGCACCAGCGAGCCGAGGCCGCTGTTCTGGTTGGCGATCATGATGCCGGCCGCCGACTGCCCGACGCTGCTCATCGCGTTGGACATGTTGAACGTGCCTGCATCGGCTAGGGCCGCGCCGCCGGCACCACCGGCACCGCCGGTCGCACCGTTGCCCACGCCGCCGGTACCGCCCGCACCCGCGCCACCGGCACCGCCGGCACCGCTGGCCGCACCAGCCGCGCCGACTGCGCCAGCGCCGGCCGTGGCATTGCCATTGCTGGCCGTGGTGGTCGCGCCGCCGTTGGTGGCATTGCCGCCGGCGCCGCCGTTACCGGCCACGCTGGTCTGCGCGCCGCCCGCGCCACCGGTGCCCGTGCCGGCGCCGCCCGAAGCCGTCGCCGCACCGCCAGTGCCTGCGCCACCCGCACCGCCGGTGCCGGTGCCCGCGCCGCCGGTGGCCGCCACCGCGCCGGTGGTGCCAGCGCCGCCGGCACCGCCCGCCGCGCCGGACGTGCCGCCCGCGGTGGTCACTGCGCCGCCGGTGCCTGCGCCGCCCGCGCCAGCGGTGGTCGCCGTGGTGTCAGCGCCAGGACCGCGTGCGCCGCCGCCGCTCGAGCTGCTGCTGCCGCCCAGGCCGGCGCTTGCGCCGAGCGAGCCGCCCGACGCCGCACCGGCACCGCCGCCATCGCCGCCGCCGGCCAGGCTGCCGCCGGTGCCGTTACCGCCCGCACCGGTGCCATTGGCGCCGCGCGCGCCGACGCCCACGCTGGCGGCCAATGCGCCGCCGCCGGTGCCGACGCCGTTCGCGCCCCGGCCCGCGGTGCCGTTGGCGTTACCGCCATAGCCGCCGCGGCCCGCCGTTGCGCTGCCGTTGGTGGCATCGCCCGCGGTCGCATCGCCGATGGTTGCCAAGCCGCCGGCACCGCCGTTACCTCCGGCGCCGCCATTGCCGCTGTTGCCGCCATTGCCGCCGGTGCCGCCCATGGCATTACCGCCGGTGCCCGCGCCACCGCGGCCGCCGGCGCCGCCGCTGGCATTACCCATCTGGCGGGCCACGTTGCCGATATGGCTGACGGTCAGGCCGCTGACCGTGCCGTTCAGGCGCGTCATGGCGACCGCACGGCTCGTATTGAAGGCATTGGAGAAGTTGGCGGTCGAGGTGGAGCCGTTGTTTGCCGCAGTCGTGCCAAGGCCCTCAGCCCATGCGCGTCCGCGGTTCTCCGAGTTGGTCTTGGTCGTGGTGGTGGTGTCGTTGTCGGTGACATTGACATTCACCGCCACGGCGTCGTCGGTTGCGGTCTGTGCCAAGGCGTGCCCTGTCACCCCGAGAGTCAGGGCGACGGCGGACGCGAGTAAGGTCTTTTTCATACATAGCTCCCAGGAGGATGTTCTCTGCGACTCAGCCCGGCGCCGCCCTCGTCAGACGGAAAACGAAGCGGTAGCCAGGTCATGGTCCGGCATTGGCCAAACCGAAGCGCCCTGCGCATATTCGGTGCCAGCACCCCGCGCACGCGTCGCTTTCCCCTTGTAAAACAAGGCCAAAATGGCCCTGCTGCGGTGCAAGATCCCGCTTTCGGTGCGACACTGGGAGCCCAAATACTGTGAACCGGAACAGACATGTCACATCGATGTGACAGCGGGCGAAAAGTCCCGCCGGCCGTGAATTCCGACTGCGGCAAAAAAATATGTTTATCGCCGGATAGTTAAGTCGGACACCCGATAAAACCGATCCGGCCGACGTCGCGTTACGGAAATGAAACGAGGAATCGGGCAAGGCGTGGGTGGTGTTTTTTTAAGCACGTCCTGCATTGGGGGGGATGTTTCGGATGGACCGCATCGAGGATCATGGGCGGCCGTCGCCAGGGGGCGCGCTTCATGCGTCGCTTCCCGTTGCGGAAACGCAGGCCCGAAAACGCCGGCCGCATTGCATCGAAATGGTGTCGACATTGCATCGACGTTGTTCCGCCAAGGGCCGTGACCGGCTTGCCAACCGAATGTGCGAATTCAGACGGCGGCAAGTATTCCGTTGTCACTTTGATCCATGTCTGATTTAAAGTACATTAAACTAATTGCCGACCTGTCGTCGACTCGCAAGGGAAACCATGAGTGAAGCCGTCGTTCCCCTGTATCACCAGATTTACGTGGTGCTGCGCCAACAGATTGTGGAAGGCCGTTTTGGCCAGGGGCCTCTGCCGGGCGAGATCGACCTGGCCAAGCAATTTCATGCGTCGCGCGTGACCATGCGCCGGGTGTTCGATCGCCTGGTGCAGGAAGGCCTGGTGCGCCGCCATCGCGGGCTGGGCACCTTCGTCAATCCGCATCCGATCGCGCCGGCCGCCAATGCGCCGCGCACCGTCAGCCTGCTGGACAACCTGCTGGACATGGGGCAGAAGACCTCGGTCAACGTGATCTCGATCGAGGAGGTGCAGGCCGCCCCGGACGTCGCCGAATCGCTGTGCCTGCAGCCGGGCGATCCCGTCACCAAGGTGGTGCGCGTGCGCCATTACCACGGCGAGCCGCTGTCCCATATCACCGTCTACGTGCCGGCCGACCTGGGCCGCCATCTGACGCGCAAGGACCTGGAAACCACGCCGATCCTGCGGCTGCTGGAGAACCGCGGCGGCCTGAAGCTGGGCCGTGCCACCCAGGTGCTGTCGGCCCGGCTGGCCGACGTGGTGGTGGCCCCGCTGCTGGAGGTGCCGGTCGGCGCCGCGCTGCTGGCGACGCGCCGGGTGGTGCAGGACAAGTCCGGCCGGCCGATCCAGCTGCTGCTGGGACAGTACCGGCCCGACCGCTACGAATACCGGATGGAACTGTCGCCGGCAGGCGGCGACAGCGCCAACGTCTGGGTCGACAACGGGACCCGCACCAGCTTGCGCGACTGACGCAGGCGCGCCATGCTGCGCGCTTCGACGATCAGACAAGGAGACTCGCGTCATGCCGCTGCACCGAGCCAGCCGTTCCCTTCCGCCACCGGCGCACCCCGCTGGCATCGTCAAGACCCGCCGCGCCGCGTTCCGGCTGGGCGCGGCAACGCTGCTGACATCGCTGGCGTCGCCGATACCGCTGCTGTCGCTGCTTGCGCCGTCCAGCGCCATCGGCGCAACCAACGGGACTGCCGGGCAGGCGAGCACATCCGGCACACCGGCGACATCGGGCACCTCCGCGACATCCGGCACGTCGGCGGCCCCGCTTAGCCAGATCGCCGGCGGCAAGGCCATCCGCATCCTGGTCGGCGCGCCGGCCGGCGGCACCACCGATACGCTGGCCCGTACCATCGCCAACGAGATGGGCAAGCTGCTGGACCAGTCCGTCGTGGTCGAGAACCGCCCGGGCGCCGGCGGCAATATCGCCGCCGAGCTGGTGGCGCAGAGCGCGCCGGACGGCAGCACGCTGCTGATGAGTTTCACCAGCCATACCATCAACGCGACGCTGTACAAGAACCTGCCCTTCGATCCCGTCGCGGATTTCACGCCGATCACGCTGGTGGCCAGCGTGCCGAGCGTGCTGGTCGCCCATCCCTCGGTGCCGGCCAACAATGTCGCCGAGCTGATCCAGCTGGCCAAGTCCCGTCCCGGCAAGCTGAACTTCGGCATCGGCGCGGTCGGCTCGTCGGTGCATCTGGCCGGCGACATGTTCAAGATGATGACCGGCACGTACATCGTCAACATTCCGTACAAGGGCACGACGCCGGCCGTCACCGACCTGCTGTCGGGCCGCGTCGAGCTGATGTTCGCCAGCACCCTGAACGTGCTGCCGCATATCAAGGCCGGCAAGCTCAAGGCGCTCGGGGTCACCAGCCCTGCGCCGCTGCCGCAGCTGCCGGGCGTGCCGCCGATCGCGCAGACGGTCAAGGGCTTCGAGTCCAACGCCTGGTTCGGGCTGTTCGGACCGGCAGGGCTGCCGCCCGGGGTCACGCGCACGCTCTACCAGGCCGCACGGCGGGGCCTGGAGACGCCGTCGGTCGCCAAGCGCCTCGAAAGCGATGGCGCGCAGCCGGTCGCCAGCACGCCGGAGGCCTTCGGTGCCTTCGTCAAGCAGGACATCAAGCGCTGGGCCACCGTCGTGCGTTATTCGGGAGCCAAGGTGGAATGAGCCGTGCCGGCGCCGGGACCGCCTCGGCGCAAACCCTCGCACAGAAGCTGGTCGCCCGCGCCGCGGGCCTGGACAGCGTGACGCCCGGTACCGTGGTGACATGCAAGGTCGATCTGGCGATGTCGCACGACTCCAGCGGACCGCGCCGCGTCGCGCCGCTGCTGCGCGAGCTGGGCGCCAAGGTCTGGGACCCCGAGCGCTTCGTCGTCGTGACCGACCACTTCGTGCCGGCCGCGGATGCCGAGGCCGAGGCCATCGTGCGCTTCACGCGCGACTGGGTCCGCGAACAGCGCCTGCCGCATCTGATCGACAACGAAGGCATCTGCCACGTGGTGCTGCCCGAGCGCGGCTACGTGCTGCCGGGCCAGTTCATCGTCGGCGGCGACAGCCACAGCCCGACCGGCGGCGCGTTCGGCGCCTACATGTTCGGCATCGGCGCCACCGAGATGGCGGGCGTGCTGGCCACCGGCGAGATCTGGCTGCGCGTGCCGCAGACCATCCGCATCGAATGGGACGGCACGCTGGCCGACGGCGTCTGCGCCAAGGACATCATGCTGTTCCTGTGCGCCCGGCTTGGGCTGGGCGGCGGCCGCTACGAGGCCGTCGAATATGCCGGCTCGGCGGTGACTGCGCTGTCGATGCAGGAGCGGATGACGCTGACCAATATGAGCGCGGAGCTGGGCGCGCAGACCGGCCTCGTCGCACCGGATGCCACCACGCTCCAATGGCTGGAACAGGCCGGCGTGCCGGCCGCCACGCTGGCGCAGATCGATCTGCAGCACTGGCGCAGCGATGCCGATGCGCCGCTGCTGCAAACCCACCGCTTCGACGCCGCCGCCTTGTCGCCCCAGGTCGCCGCGCCGCACTCGCCGGCCAACGGCGCGCCGGTCAGCGACGCCCAGGGCGAGCCGATCGACCTTGCCTATCTCGGCGCCTGCACGGGCGCCAAGCTCGACGATCTGCGCATGGCCGCGCGGATCCTGCGCGGGCGCAAGGTCGCGCCGGGCGTCTCGCTGCAACTGGCGCCGGCCTCGCTGCGCGACCAGCAGCAGGCCGAGCGCGAAGGCACGCTGGCGGCGCTCGTCGATGCCGGCGCGCAACTGCTGCCCAATGCGTGCAATGCCTGCGCCGGGTACGGACCCACGCGATTCGCCGCCGGCACGCGGGCGATCGCCTCGACCGCGCGCAACTTCGCCGGACGCATGGGCGATGCCGGCAGCGCGGTGTGGCTGGCCTCGCCGATGACCGTGGCCGCATCGGCGGTGACGGGCCGCATCACCGACCCCCGCTCGCTGCTGTGACGACCGAGATCCGCATGGATACGCCGAGCCATAACGGCCCCGATAATGGACCCGATAATGGACCCGATAACGGACCCGATAACGGACCCGATAACGGACCCCATACCGGGCCCGAACGCCAGGCCGCTGGCCGCATCTGGCGCTTCGGCGACAACGTCGATACCGATGCGATGGCGCCCGCCACGCAGATGAAAGGCGGCATCGAGCAGATCGCGCGCCATTGCCTGGCCGGTTTGCGCCCCGAATTTCCTGCCACCGTACGGCCGGGCGATGTGGTCGTCGGCGGACGGCATTTCGGCGTCGGCTCGTCGCGCGAGCAGGCTCCGCAGGCGTTGCGCCATCTCGGCGTGGCGGCGGTGATCGCGCCATCGTTCGCCGGCCTGTTCTATCGCAATGCCCTGAATCTTGGCCTGCCGGCGCTGGTCTGCGCGGATACCGCCAGACTGGTCGACGGCGAACACGCGACCCTGGATCTGGAGAACGCGGCCGTCGTGCTGCCCGACGGCGGCCGCGTGCCCTGCGAGCCGATCCCGGCGTTCCTGCTCGACATGCTGCGCGCCGGCGGACTGATTCCGCATCTGAAGCGGCGGCTGGCGCAGCAGCGCGCCTGACGGCCTGCGCCGCTCAGGAGCGCTGCGCGTTGAGTGCCTCGCGCAGCAAGGCCATCACCTCTTCGTCGGTGGTCTGCTCGAAGTCCGCGTAATACGCGCCTACCGCGCCGAAGTCATCGGGCACCCACAGCGAGACGCATTCGTCGGCGGCGTCCCGCAGCGACGCCAGCCCCCTCCACCGAAGCGACCGGCACCGCCGCAATGACGCGCGCCGCCCCGGCATGGCGCGCACTCTCCAGCGCCGCGCGCATCGTCGCGCCCGTCGCCACGCCGTCGTCGACCATGATCACGACGCGGTCGCGCATCGCCGCCACCGGGGCCCCGCCGCGATAGCGCTGCTGGCGCCGAGCGATTTCTCCCAACTGCCGGCCGCGCTCCAGTTCGAAGGCGCCGCTGTCGACCGCGCGGCGCGTCCACGCGTCGTCGTTGGCGACGGTATGCGGCGGCGAACCGGTGGCATCGCCCTCCACCACCGCCCCCCAGCGCCAGTTCGGGATAGCCGGGCGCACCGATCTTGCGCACCAGCAGGATGTCGAGCGCCGCGCCCAGCGCGCGGGCCACCTCGAACGCGACCGGCACGCCGCCGCGCGGCAGGGCCAGCACCAGCGGCGGCTGGCTTCCCTCTCGTTTCGCGTAGCCCAGTTCGCTCACGCGGCGCGCCAATTGGACGCCGGCGTCGCGTCGATCGGCGAAATACGGCGGCAGCGGCATCGCGGCCCTCCTGTCCTGTTGGTGCTTCCCTGGGCGGCATGACATCTGGGAGAGCACGCGAGGCGATTAACCCTGTGGCGCGCTCACCCTTTTATGTCCGGCTCGACACATGCCGTTACAATGCCAAGGTTAACACGAACGATTCGCATTTATCGTTCGACCACTGAGCCTCCGACCCGCACGGATCGACGTCACGGTCCGCGCTGCCGCACCGCGGCGGCATTTCGCGGGCGTTCTGAAAAAATATAGACGGAACCGACCATGCCACAGCGTGCAACCCATCGCCGCGGCCGCCACCGCGGCCATGCCCTTCGCCTGACGACTCTCGCCCTGGGCCTGCAAGCCGCCGGCATGGTCTGGGCCCAGCAGTCCGCAACCGCCGATGCTTCGGCGCCGGCTGCGCCCCCCGCCTCTTCTGCTCCTGCCACCGCCCCCGCCGCCGCTACGGCCACCGCCGCCGCCGAATTGCCGGCGGTCACCGTGCGGGCCACCAGCGACAACGAAACCGCCACCGGCCCGGTCTTTGGCTACGTCGCCAAGCGCAGCGCCACCGCGACCAAGACCGATACGCCGATCATGGAAACCCCCGCAGTCGATCACCGTGATCACGCGCGACCGCATCGAGGCGCAGGGCGC
The DNA here is from genome assembly GCF_049311595.1 of Cupriavidus sp. H18C1. Classification (NCBI taxonomy): domain Bacteria; kingdom Pseudomonadati; phylum Pseudomonadota; class Betaproteobacteria; order Burkholderiales; family Burkholderiaceae; genus Cupriavidus; species Cupriavidus sp. H18C1. The sequence goes on along the minus strand of NZ_CP186009.1, from coordinate 655,599 downwards.
GCAATCGGTGCAGCAGGCGATGGGCTATACCGCGGGCGTCCACGCCGGCCTCTACGGCAACGACAATCGCGGCGACTGGGGACGCTTTCGCGGCACCGATTTCACGCAATACCAGGACGGCCTGCTCAATGCGGTGGGCTTCTACAACAACGTCCGCCCCGACGTGTATGCGCTGGAGCGGATCGACATCCTGCGCGGCCCGTCGTCGATGCTGTTCGGTCAGGGCGCAGTCGGCGGCATCCTGAACCTGGTCAGCAAGCGGCCGCAGGCCGAGGCAGCGCGCGAAATCGGCGTGCAGTTCGGCAACAACAACCGCAAGCAGGTGCAGGCCGACCTGACCGGGCCGCTCGATGCGGACGGCAAATGGCTGTATCGACTGGTCGCGCTGGCGCGCGACAGCGACACCCATGTCGACTTTGCCCAGGACAATCGCTATCTGATCGCCCCGTCGCTGACGTATCGGCCGAACAGCGATACGTCGTTTTACGCTGCTGGCGAATTTCCAGCGGGATGACAGCAATACCACCGCGGGCTTCCTGCCATGGCGCGGCATGCTGTACAACAATCCGGCCGGGCAAATTCCCGACAGCTTCTTCGTCAGCGAACCGGGATTCGACCGATACAAGGCCGAACAGGCAGCGGTGGGCTATCAGTTCGAGCACAAGGCCAATGAAGTATTCACGTTCCGGCAGAACCTCCGGTATTCGCATAGCACCGTGGACTACCGCAGCATTTATACGGCGGGATTCAATGGAGCCGGCCATGGTTGGGTGCCAGGCAGCGATCGGCTGTTGAGGCGCACCGCCACCTTCAGCCAGCCAACGCTGAACGCGTTCGTTGTCGACACGCAGGCCCAGGCGAAATTCCGCACCGGTAGCCTCGATCACACGCTCTTGACCGGCGTGGACTACCAGCACTCGGAAATTACAGGCCGGACCGGCGTAGGCGTGACCGCGGCTCCGATCGATGTATTCAACCCCGTCTATGGAAACTACACGGGACCGACGTCGTTCAGGGACATGAACCCAAGCAAGCAAATCCAGACGGGCCTGTACATGCAGGACCAGATGGCGTGGAACAAATGGTTGCTGATGGTCGGCCTGCGCTACGACTGGTCGCGCGCCGGGCAGGACAACACGCCGTCGGCCTCCCGCGACGACAACGAATTGACCAAGCGGGCCGGGCTGATGTATCGCTCCGATATCGGCTTGAACCCGTATATCAGCTACTCGGAATCGTTCCAGGGCCAGGCCGGCTTCAACCGCGCCGGAGAACCCTTCAAACCGCTGCGCGGCAAGCAATGGGAAGCCGGTCTTAAATACCAGCCGCCCGGCAAGAACGCGATGGTGACGATGGCCGTGTTCGACATGCGCGAGAAGAACCGCAAGGTAGCTGGGGTGGTGAACGGGCAGCCCGACAACGTGCAGGTCGGCGAGGCTCGCACGCGCGGTGTCGAAGTGGAAGCGCTGGCATCGCTGAACAACCGTTTCGATGTGATCGCGAACTACACGTACCTGGACGCGCGCATCCTCCAGGGCACGGCAACCGACACCGGCAAACGGCTCGCCAGCATTCCGAAGCATATGGCTTCGCTGTGGGGCACCTACAAATTCAAGCTGTTCGATACGCCGGGGTTCTCCGCGGGTGCCGGCGTGCGCTACTTCAGCGCAAGCTATGACGGCACGGACAACAACAAGGTCGACGGCGCGACGCTGGTGGATGCGATGCTTGCCTACGACCACGGTCCGGTGCGGGTCGCACTGAACTTTACGAATCTGTTCGACAAGGAATACATCAGTACCTGCCTCGCCCGCGGCGACTGCTATTTCGGCGCCCGCCGGACCGTGGTGGGCAGCGTTACCTACCGGTTCTGATCCAGCTCGGAAAGATTATCGACACTTGGGCTAATGGACGAAGCCTGATTGCGCCGCCTTTGGGCGGCGCTTTTTTTGACCCATCGATTCGAGTGTTCGCCGCTTCCGGTCCGCGAGTCGGTCCGGCTCTTTCAGAGTCCCGACGTCAAGCGTCAAACCCGCTCTCGGAACGCCAGCAAGTATCCGTTGCAGTCGGCCAGAGCGAACTCCCTGGACCCATATCCCATGTTCTGCAGCGGCCAGGCCACCTCTACTTCGTCCCTGACCATCGCATACAGATCATCCACCTCCGAAACGGTGAAGTAGATGGTGCCGGTCAAGGCAGGAGCCGCATTCCAGAGGTTCGCTTCGGTGAACAGCAGCTTGCACCCATACTTCTCGACCGTGATGGTGTTTTCCGCCGAGTCGGAAACGGAGAACGCCAGCACGGCTTCATAGAACTCTCGCGTTTGCTGGAGATTGTTGCAGCGAAGCAGAAGGGTCAGAGACATTTTCACTCCATGGTGGATGGCCAAACTGCGTGCCGTGCAGACCGACAGGAACCGGCGCTCTCGCCGTGGGCGAATAGTACTGAACTCCTTCTCACTGGGCGCGTGTTCGCGGCAACATCAGCGCAGAAACCTGCCGACCTCCGCCAAGAACCCCTCGCGCATCTCCACATTCGACATATGCACCGCCGGCAGCAGCGCCAGCTTCGCGCCCGGAATCGCCGCTGCAATCTCTTCGCTGTGCTCGGCGCGTGTCACCGTATCGCACTTCCCGCCGATCACCAGCGTCGGGCGCGCAATCAGCGTAATGGTCCGACGCAGGTCCATATCGCGCACGGCGGCCAGCGCGCCGGCGATGCCGCGTGGGTCCGTTTCGAGCAGGACCTGACGGAACGGCTCGATCCGCGGATCGTTCTTCTCGCGCATTTCGGCGGGAAACCAGTTGCCCAGGAACGCCTCGGCGGTCTCGTTCGGCGTCGCGGTCAGGATCGTCTGGATGCGGGGCTCCCAATCCGCGGCCGGGCCGAGATAGGCGGCGGTATGCGCGAGCACGAGGCGGTCGATTCGCTCGGGGACGTGGATGCCCAGCCATTGCGCGACCATGCCGCCCAGCGACAGGCCGAGGAAGTGGACGCGCTCAAGCTCCAGCGCATCCATCAGTTCGAGCGCGTCGCGCCCGAGCCGGTCCAGCGAATAGGCGCCGGCCGGCACGTCGGAGGCGCCGTGGCCCCGCATGTCGTAGCGCAGCACGCGAAAGCGTTCCAGCAGTTGCGGCATCACGCCGTCCCACATCGACATATCCGTCGCGATCGAATTGGACAGCATCAGCACGGGGCGGCCGGCTCCGCCCTCGAGGCGGTAGGCAATCCGTTGGGCGTCGCTGGTGGTGAAGGTCGAAAGCGCTTGCATCTCGGTTCTCCTGGAAGGTTGGGAAGGCCCTTCGCCGAATCGGCGCCGGGTCAATCACGCGAACCATCGTAGCGGCGGACCAACTCTGAGAAAATTACAAAGTTCTAAGCTTCTCTGTCAGGGAAACAGACAATGTCCCGCTTCACGTTGCAAGACCTGCAGTGCTTCGACGCCGTCGTCCGCGAGGGAGGCTTCCAGGCGGCCGCGACGGTTCTGCATCGGACGCATCCCGCGGTGTTTGCGGCGGTGGCCAGGCTGGAGCGGCAGCTTGGCCTGGCGCTGCTCGATCGCAGCGGCTACCGGGTCAGCCCGACGGAAGCGGGGCGCGCGTTTCATCGGCACGCCCAGTCGCTGCTGCGCGAGCTGCATGCGCTGCAGCTTCATGCCGAGCAATTGGCGATGGGCGAGGAAAGCGAACTGCGCGTGGTGATCGGCGACCTGTGTCCGCCGCCGCAGACGCTGCGGCTGCTGGGTCCGTTCTTCGGGGAACATCCGGCCACACGGCTGGACCTGCATGTCGAAGCGGTGACCGGGCCGTGGGAGCGCCTGTTCGACGGCGAGGCGGACCTGATCGTGCATCGCGTCGACAAGAGCGACACGCGCATCGAATGGCTGGATCTATGCAAGATCGAGCTGATCCCGGTAGTGGCGCCGGGCTTCCTGCCGGTTCCGGTCTCGCGCGCGATCCGCCCCGAGCAATTGCGTGCGCTCACGCAATGCGTGATCCGCGACAGCGCACGGCGTCCCGTGGCTCAGGAGCATTTCGTGATCGCCGGCGCGCCGCAATGCACGGTGCCCGATCCGATGATGAAGAAGGAGATCATCCTGCAGGGGATGGGGTGGGGGGCATCTGCCCCGCTTCCTGATCGAGCGGGAACTGGCCGAAGGAAGGCTGCTGTCGATCGCCGGCCGCTATCTGCCGGGTCGTGTCGAGGAGCTGGTCGCCGCCCGCCGGCGCGACCGGCCGCATGGGCCCGTCGCGAACCGGCTGTGGGAGCATCTGGGCGAGGCGGCGCCGCGATTTCGCGCGGCGCTTCGCCATCGCAGTCGAGAGCCAGCAAGGCCGTAACGCCAACGTCGCGAGGGCCACGCAAGCGGATTACTGCGCCGCCGGTGCCGACACCGTTGTGGCCGCGCTCTTTGCGGGTTCCACAGGCACCGGCTCGTACTTGGCGAAGTTCGGGTCCTGCTCGGTCGCCTCGGCGATCGAGACGATCTTGCGGTCGAAGATATTGACGCCGGTGAACACGATCACATCGCCCAGCCGAGGGGTGAACGCAATATAGTCCGGCTCGTCGAGAACGACGGTACCCTTGACCTTCAGCGGTTCCTTGACGAAGGCATATTGGCCACCGACATACGTCCACTTCGTCGCATCGCGCAGCGTCTTGCCGGCGATATCGCGCAGCATCACGTCGATGCTTCGCTTCAGCGATTGGTCGAGCGCCGCCCTGAGCGACTTTGCGTTGTCGGCGAACCAGCCGCCCTCGCCCGCGAACGGCTTGGCTTCCGCGCTGGCGGAGATATAGCGCGTGCTCCAAAGCTGCTTGCCGGACGCATCCTTGAGCGCGGTTCGGACCACGACATACGGGCGCACGTCCTTGTCGTTTATGTAGCTGAGCACGCCGAACGGGGTCAGCGTCAGTTGCGAGGCGCCAGCGGCGGCGGGGCCGTAAGTCAGCTTGGTCGCACCGTCGGCGGCGAGGCCCTCCTTCAGCAGCTTCTCGGTGACGGCCACCATATCGTGGTCCGCGATCGCCTTGTCGTCGCCGAGCAGCGACTTGGCGCGCTCCGCATTGATGGCGCTGCCGACCAGCACGCCCAGCGGGCCAAACAGCATGGCGGCGCCGGAGCCGGTCTGATGGCCGCTGACCAGCAAGCGCGTATTCGGCACGGCATAGACACCGGTCGGCATTTCCGACCACGTCGACGGCATCTCCTTGCTGATGTCCACTGCGACCTGCTTCTGTTCCTTGGGGAAGGGCTCGGAATTGTTGAACGTGGCACAGCCGGCCAGTGTGGCAATGCAAAGTGCGACCGGGATGACCCTGTAGATGGCTGCCTTGAGCATGTTATTTGTCTGTCGGTATAGGCGTTGATAGCGTCGGAAAGGCCGACGATCCACACACCCGTGCGGATCATTCGGATATCGGCATGAGCGCGGCGTTGTTGAGCCTTGCCATCGTCGACGTGTGACGGCAGGACTGCCTCGCACGGCCAGGCGACCCCCCTCGTTTTCCCTAGCGAGCGGACCATCGGCGTTCACCGACGCCGGTCGGTGCTGCACCGCAGCCAATTCCCGCTCCCACCCCGCAAACCCTTTCCCCGCTTGGCCTGCACGACCGCGGCCGTGCCCCCGAAACCGTGCGCCGCACCAATAGCCGGCATGCACATGCACCACTTTCGTCAAACAATTTTCGTCTTTATTGTATGGCGGTTATTGGACTACTGTACGGGACAGTGAGACGCCATGCGAGGGCCGTGCCGACGGCACGGATGCGGCAGTCCCACCCACTACGCCAACATGCCAACCGCCGACAGGCGGCCCTCCGGAGGAGAACGCATCATGCAAGCAGTCAGTGTCGACGCAACCGCGCGTACCGCGCAGGACCGTCCCCAGTCGGTCGCGCGGGTCGCGGGCGCCAGCGTGGCGGGGACCACGCTGGAGTTCTACGACCACTTCATCTACGGATCGGCCGCCGCGCTGGTCTTTCCGAAGCTGTTCTTCCCGCAGAGCGATCCGCTGACGGCGACGCTGCTGTCCTTCGCCAGCTACGGCGTCGCGTTTGTCGCGCGGCCGCTGGGCGCAGCGATCTTCGGCCACTTCGGCGACAAGTTCGGCCGCAAGTCCGTGCTGATCGTCACGCTGCTGATGATGGGCCTGGCGACCTTCGGCATCGGGCTGCTGCCGACCTACGGCAGCGTCGGCATGCTGGCGCCGCTGCTGCTGGTGCTGCTGCGCGTGATCCAGGGCCTCGCGCTGGGTGGCGAGTGGGGCGGCGCGGCCATCATGGTCAACGAGCTCGATCCCGAAGGCAGGCGTCGAGGACTGCTGGGCAGTCTGGTGCAGCTGGCCGCGCCGATCGGGCTGCTGCTGGCCAACGGCGTCTTCGCGATGGTGACGTGGATGGTGTCGGAAGAGGCGTTCCTGAGCTGGGGATGGCGTGTGCCCTTCCTGCTGAGCGCGCTGCTGGTCGCGGTGGGCATGTACATCCGTGCCAATGTGCGCGAGTCCGCGGTGTTCGAGAAGGCCGAAGCACAGCACGCCGAAGCGCGCGCGCCGATCGCCGAAGTGCTGCGCCACTACAAGAAGCAGCTGCTGATCGCCTTCGGCGCGCGCCTGGGCGGCGATATCGCCTTCTACGTCTTCACGCTGTTCCTGCTGTACTACGTGCCGACCAAGCTGGGCCTGCCCAAGAGCATCGCGCTCAATGCCGTACTGCTTGGCGCCGTCGCGCAGATCCTGTTCATCCCCGTTGCCGGCCTGCTGGCCGACCGCATCGGCCGCCGCCCCGTGCTGATGATCGGCGGCATCGGCGGCGCGCTGTGGGCCTTCGGCTTCTTCGCGCTGGTCCATACGCTGAGCCCGGCGCTGATCATGCTGGCCTCGTTCATCGGCATGGTGCTGGTGTCCTTCATGTTCTCGCCGCTCGCTTCCTTCCTGCCGGAGTTGTTCGCCACGAAGGTGCGGGTCACCGGGGCCTCGCTGGGCTTCCAGTTCGCCGGCGTGTTCGGCGGCGCGCTGGCCCCGCTGATCGCCGTCGGCCTGCTGGACCGCTTCGGCAGCAGCACGCCGGTCGCCATCTACCTGGCCGTGGTATGCGTGCTGATCGCCGTCGCAGCGGGCGTCGCCCGCGAGACCGCACGGGCCCGCCTGTCCGACCTCGGCAATGAGGCCGGACGCTGAACGAGCGCCGCGTATGCCGCGCGAGAACAACAATCGTAACGAGATACCCGTGAAACAGTTCGACCTTCTGATCCGCAATGGCACGGTGGTGACCGCCAGCGACACCGTGCAGTGCGACATCGCGATCGCCGGTGGCCGCATCGTCCAACTCGGCCACGATCTGGGCAGCGCCCGCGAGGAGATCGATGCGAGCGGCAAGCTGGTGCTGCCGGGTGGTGTCGATGCGCATTGCCACCTCGACCAGCCGATGCCCGATGGCCTGAAGATGGCGGACGACTTCCAGTCGGGCACCATCTCGGCCGCGTGCGGCGGCACCACCACCGTGATTCCGTTCGCGGCGCAGGAAAAGGGCCAGTCGCTGCGCGCCGCCGTGGCCGACTACCATCGCCGGGCCGAAGGGCGTGCCGTGGTGGACTACGCCTTCCACCTGATCGTCTCCGATCCGACCGAGACGGTCCTGCGCGACGAGCTGCCTTCCCTGATCCGCAAGGGCTACACGTCGTTCAAGGTCTACATGACCTACGACGACCTGAAGCTGGGCGACCGCGAAATCCTCGAGGTGCTGACCGTGGCGAGGCAGGAAGGCGCGCTGGTGATGATTCACGCCGAGAACTCCGACTGCATCGCCTGGCTGACCGACCGGCTGGAGGCCGAGCAGAAGACCGCGCCGCGCTTTCATGCCATCGCGCGGCCGATGGCGATCGAGCGCGAGGCGACGCACCGCGCCATCACCTTCTCGGAACTGGTCGACGTGCCGATCCTGATCGTCCATGTGTCGGGTCGCGAAGCGGTCGAACAGATCCGCTGGAGCCGCGCGCGCGGCATGAAGATCTTCGCGGAGACGTGCCCGCAGTACCTGTTCCTGACGGCGTCCGACCTCGATCAGCCCGGCTACCATGGCGCGAAATGCGTCTGCAGCCCGCCGCCGCGCGACCGCGCCAACCAGGAGGTGATCTGGGACGGCCTGGCCGATGGCCTGTTCACGATCTTCTCGTCGGACCATGCGCCGTTCCGCTACGACGATCCGCAAGGCAAGCAGCCGGGCGGACAGGAGGTGCCGTTCCGCTATATTCCGAATGGCATCCCCGGGCTGGAGACGCGGCTGCCGCTGCTGTTCTCCGAGGGCGTCGGCGGCGGACGCATTTCGCTGAACCAGTTCGTCGCGCTGACGTCGACCAACCCCGCCAAGCTCTACGGCCTGCATCCGCGCAAGGGCACCATCGCGATCGGCGCGGATGCCGATCTGGCGATCTGGGACCCGGAGCGCGAGGTGGTCATCCGCAATGCCGACCTGCACCACGCGGTCGATTACACGCCGTACGAAGGCACGCGCGTCAAGGGCTGGCCGATCACGACGCTGGTGCGCGGCAAGGTCGTCGCGCACGAGGGCAAGATGCAGGCGACGGCGGGGCACGGCGAATTCCTGCCGTGCGCGCTGCCGGAGATGGCAAAGCCGCGTTACCGGACTTCGGGAGGAAGCCTTTGATGTCCCATCCGAATCGCAGTCGGCAGGATAGCGGCCATGAGCACAATGCCGCGCCGCCGTACCTGAACGCCGCCGGCATCGCGGCCCAGGTCAACGCGGGCGAGCTCGATCCCGGCGCGGTGGTGTCGGCGTGCCAGGCACGCATCGACGCGCGCAACGGCGAGCTCAATGCCGTCTTCGAAGAGCGCCGCGATCTGGTCGACGCCGACGTCGCGCGACTGCGCGAGCGCCTGGCCGCCGGCGAACGGCTGCCGCTCGCCGGCGTGCCAGTGGTCGTCAAGGATGTGGTGTGGGTACGCGGCCGCCGCGTGACCCAGGGCTCGCTGCTGTACCGCGACTTCGTCGCGCCCGAGGACGCCATCGCGGTCGAACGGCTGCGCGCGGCCGGCGCCATCGTGCTCGGCATGGGCAATACCTCGGAATTCGCCTGCAAGGGCCTGACCACCAACAAGGTTTACGGGCTGACGCGCCATCCGCAGGACACCGCGCTGACCGCCGGCGGCTCGTCGGGCGGTTGCGCGGTGGCGGTGGCCGCCGGCATGGCGCCGCTGGCGCTGGGCACCGATGGCGGCGGCTCCAGTCGCCGCCCGCCTGCGCACGCGGGCGTGGTCGGCTTCAAGCCGTCGTTCGGCGCGATTCCCGATGCCGCGGGTTTTCCGCACGCGTTTCCGGGCATCCAGGTGATGGCGCCGATCACGCGCACGGTCGACGACGCCGCGCTGATGTTCCGCGCGCTGTGCGGACCCGATCCGCGCGATCCCGACTCCATGGGCTTTCAGTGCGCTGCCGCCGAGCCGCTGGAGGGGCTTCGCATCGCGGTCAGCCCGCGCCTGGGCCTGGATACACCGGTCGACGACGATGTCGCCGAGACCTTCGAAGCGGCGGTGGCACGCCTGCGTGCGGCAGGGCTGCGCATCGCGCGGCAGGATCCGGTCTGGCCGGAAGGGGCCGGCGAGGCGGCGCTGATGCCGCTGCAGCATGTCGGGCTGGCCAATCTGTATGGCGAGGCCTGGCGGCGCGACCCGGATCGCTTCGATCCGGACATCGCGCGACAGATCGAGCGCGGCCTGTCATGGAGCGGCGCCGAGGTAGCAGGTGCTCGCGAGGCGAGCCGCCGCATCGGCCTGGCACTGGCGGCGTTCTTCACCGACCATGACCTGCTGCTGTGCCCGACCACGCCGTGCGTGGCCTGGCGCAACGACCGGCTTGGCCCCGAGCGGATCGGCGGCGTCGCCGTCGAACCGCGGGCGCATGCCGTCTTCACGCCGTTCTTCAATCATGCGCAGGCGCCGGCGATCTCGGTGCCGTGCGGCACCGGGCGCGACGGCCTGCCGGTCGGATTGCAGATCGCCGGCCCGCGCGGCGCCGACTGGCGCGTACTGGCCGCCGCCCGCCTGGTCGAACAACTGATGGCGGCCGGCTGAGGCGATGGCCGCCCCCCGGACCTGACGAACCCGCGATTCCATCCCGAGACACCATGCGCATCCTTGTCCTGAATCCCAATACCAGTGAAGGCATCACCGCACGGCTGATGGCCGCCGGCAGCGATGCCGCCGCGCCCGGTACCGAACTGGTGCCGCTGACCGCGCCACGCGGCGTGCCCTATATCGCCACCCGTGCCGAGGCGCAGATCGGCGGCGCCATCGCGCTGGAGATGCTGGCCGAGCATCATGCGAACGTCGATGCGGCGATCATCGCCGCCTTCGGCGACCCGGGCCTGCTCGGCGCCCGCGAACTGTTCGACCTGCCGGTCGTCGGCATGGCCGAGGCCGCGATGTTCAGCGCCTGCATGCTGGGACGGCGCTTCGCCATCGTCACCTTCGCCCGCGCGCTGGGCCCGTGGTACGAGGAATGCGTCGACATGCATGGACTGCGCGGCCGGCTGGCCGGCATCCGCATGCTCGACGACGCGTTCGCGTCGGTATCGGACGTGCAGGACGAGAAGGAAGCGTTGCTGGTGGCGCTGGCCAACCGCGCCGTCACCGAGGACGAGGCCGATGTGGTGATCCTTGCCGGTGCGCCGCTGGCCGGGCTGGCGGCGCGGGTGCGCGACCGCATCCCGGTACCCGTGGTCGATCAGATGGCGGCCGCCGTCAAGCAGGCCGAGGGACTGGTCGCGCTGAACACGCGCAAGGCAACCGCCGGTACGTTCCGCCGGCCCGATGCCAAGTCCACGTTAGGTCTGCCCGATGCGCTCGCGGCGCGTATCGAGCATCGTTAGGCCATCGTTCGCCAGTCGTTGATCGGCAGTCCGCACCTCAGTCCGCACCCCAGTCCGCAGGTCAGTCCGCACGTCGGTGCTCCGATGACCGGCGCTGCCGCGCCGTGCTACACGGAGGCGAACACCGCCTCGAGGTCGACCTCTTCGTCGGCCGGCGCGTCCAGGTGCAAGGTGCTCTCGACATGCGCCAGATGCTCGGTCATCAGCGTGGCCGCGCGCTCGCCGTCTCCCGCTTCGAGCGCATCGAGAATGTCGTCGTGTTCGTGATGCGGGCAGGACGGCACGCCCGGCGCATCGTACAGCGCGATGATCAGGCAGGTCAGCGAGCACAGCTCGCGCAGGTACCTGGCCAAGTACTGGTTCTCCGACAGGTCGGCGAGCCGCGCATGGAATTCGCCGGACAGCCGGATGATCGTGCGCCGATCGTTCTTGCGTCGCGCCTGCGCTTCGTCGCGCGTGATCGCGCGCAGCGGCCGTAGGCGCTCGCGCGTCATGCCGGCCGCGAGGTCGCGCGCGAGCTCGGGTTCGATCAGCCGCCGCGCATGCAGGACCTGGCGGGCCTCCTGCACGCTCGGGCTGGAGACGAAGGTGCCGCGGTTCGGATACACCGTCACCACGCCCTCGTGGGCGAGCTTGGTGAAGGCCAGCCGCACCTTGGTCCGGCTCACGCCAAACACAGTGGCCAGTTTCTCCTCGACCAGCTTGGTGCCGGGCGGCAGCCGGTGCTCCCAGATTGCGATCAGGATGCGCTCGGCGATCTCGTCGACCTGGATGCCGGACACGGCCCTGCCGTCGTCCAGCGGTTCGGCGGGGCTGTCGGTGTCGAGGCGCGCGGCTTTCGCTCGAGGCATGATGGGGTCGGATACGGGCAGTTGGAGCGCCTATTGTACGGCGGCTGCCGGGCGACTGTATATCGCCTCCGCCGTCCGATCACCGCAGCGGCCGCCGCAGCGCCGTCTGCCGTCCCACCTGTGACGCTATCGGTTGACCGTCTTCGCCGGCATCGCCAGCACCAGCAGGCAGCTTCCGAGCAGGCAGACGGCGAACAGGATCAGACCGGCGCTGGGGCTGTTGAAGGTGTCCTTCATCCAGCCCAGCAGATAGGTCGCCGCAAAACCGCCCAGGTTCGCAATCGAGCAGGCCAGCGCAATGCCCGCGGCCGCCGCGGTGCCGCTCAGGAAGGTGGACGGCAGGCACCAGAACACCGGAAACGTCGCCACGATGCCGACGTTGGCCAGCGTCAGCAGCGCCAGCGTGGCGCCGGTATGGCCGGTGACGAAGGTACTGGCGACCAGCCCGAAGGCGCCGAACAGCACTGGCACGACGATATGCCAGCGGCGTTCGCGCGTGCGGTCCGAATGCGCGCCGTTGATCAGCATGGCCACCACCGCCACGGCATGCGGAATCGCGGTCAGCAGGCCGATATGCAGCGGGCTGGCGACGCCCGAATCGCGGATGATGGTCGGCATCCAGAAGCCGATCGAATACGTTCCCATCAGCAGGCACATGTCGATCACGCCGAGCATCCACACGCGGCGGTCGGTGAAGGCCGCCTTCAGCGAATGCTGGTTCTCGACCAGCACGTCGGCCTCGAGATTGCGCTGCAGCGTGCGTTTCTCGCCCGCATCGAGCCATTTCGCCGAGTCGATGTTGTTCGGCAGATAGAAGAACACCATCACGCCGAGCAGCACCGAAGGCAGCGCCTCGAGGAAGAACAGCCATTGCCAGCCGGCATAGCCGTAGACGCCGGCAAACGCCGTCATGATCCAGCCCGAGATCGGACTGCCGATCATGCTGGCCAGCGGTAGCCCGATCATGAACAGCGCGATGATCTTGCTGCGCCGATGGGTCGGATACCAGTAGGTCAGATACAGCAGCACGCCGGGCAGGAAGCCCGCTTCGGCCGCGCCGAGCAGGAAGCGCACGATATAGAACTGCGTGGGCGTGGTGACGAACATGGTGGCGCCCGACAGCAGGCCCCACGTCACCATGATGCGGGCGATCCAGATACGCGCGCCGACCTTCTGCAGCACCAGGTTGCTCGGTACTTCGAACAGGATGTAGCCGACGAAGAACAGCCCGGCGCCCAGTCCGTACACCGTCTCGCTGAACTTCAGGTCGTCCAGCATCTGCAGCTTCGCCAGCCCGACATTGATGCGGTCCAGATAAGCGGCCAGATAGCACAGACAGAAGAACGGAATCAGGCGCCATGTCACCTTGCGGTAGACATCCGGTTCCGTCGTTGGGGCCAGCACGCCGGCCGTTCCTTGAGGGTACTGATACGACATCTTCGCTCCTTGCTTGGTCTACCTTTGGGTGCTGGCGCCAACACCGTCCCCGCCTCGGCGTCGATGACGCAAGGTGCGGAGTCGGCGTGACTGGGGTCCGATGCAGTGCGTGCTGCATCGTGATCGGGAATGCGTTGTGAAGCAGTGGTGCGGTTGTGAGTAGCGGCGGCGACCTCTTCGATGTCTTGAGCCTGTTCGACCTTATTGCCCGTGATGCGCGCCATTGGCGCCATGTACGACCTTCGCGCCGGTGGACGCGCTGCCGCGTATTCGCGCCACCGCTGCGTCCACGCCCTGCCAGGCCGGCTTGTCGGGCGCGAAACGGGCGCGCAGGTAGTGCACCAGTTCGGCGACCTGCCGGTCATCGAAGCTGTCGGCAAAGCCGGGCATGTCGCCCAGCGCGTTCGATGGCGGCGCCGGAATGCCCTTGAGCACGGCCTGAATCACGTTGTCCGGCTTGTCGCCATGCAGATTGGTGTTCAGCGCGAGCGACGGCTTGGCGCCGAACATCGGCACGCCCTGATCGGATTGATGGCAGACCGCGCAGGCGCTCTGGTAGAGCCGGTCGGCGGGGCCGGTCATCGTGCGGGCCAGCGTCGCGCTGCGCTGCTCCAGGGCGCGCGCATGCCGGTCGAGCGTGGCGGCATCGGGCGGCGGCGCGTTGAACGAGGCCACGTAGTGCGCGATCGCGCGAACGTCGCTCTCCGGCAATTGCGCGAGTTCGTCGACCACCGGTGCCATCGGTCCGGCGGCGGCGCCATGGCGCGACGAATAGCCGGTGCGCAAGTACTGGAACAGGTCATCCTCGGTCCAGGGAATCGGCGCGCGCGACAGCGAGGTCAAGGCCGGCGCTTCCCAGCCTTCGGCCTCGCCGCCGGTCAGATAGGCGCGGCCGCCCTTCTCGGCGCCGAAGGCATTGCGCGGCGAATGGCAGGCGCTGCAGTGTCCCAGCCCTTCGGCCAGATACGCACCGCGGTTCCATTGCACCGAGCGCGACGGGTCCGGCTGGAAGCGCGCGTTGCGATGGAACAGCAGGTTCCAGCCGGCCATCAGCGGCCGCAGATTGAAGGGGAACGCCAGTTCGGTCTTCGGCGCCGGCGCATGCACCGGCTCGGCCGACATCAGGTACGCATACAGCGCGCGCATATCGCCCTCGCTGATCTTGGCGAAGGCGGTATAGGGAAAGGCGGGGTACAGCCGGCGTCCGTCGCGATGGACGCCTTCGCGCATCGCGCGCTCGAAGGCGGCGTACGACCAGTTCCCGATGCCGGTGTCGACATCGGGCGTGATGTTCGTGCTGTAGATCGTGCCGAACGGCGTCTCCAGCGGCAGACCGCCGGCGTTCTTCGCGCCGTTGGGCGCGGTGTGGCAGACGGCGCAATCGCCGGCCGCCGCCACCAGGCGGCCCCGTTCGATCGTCGCGGCCGAATAGAAGCCCGGCTCGGGGGGGCCAACGGGCGCGATCGCCGAGCGCCAAGGCATCACGGTGGCGCACAGTCCCGCGATGGCGGCGCCGGCCGCGATCAGCCAATGGCGCTTGCGCCTTGCGGGTGCGCCCGCGGTGCGTTCTCCGGCCAGCGCCAGGCGTACGCGTTCGCCGCTGAACGGCGGCTCGCGCAGCCGCACGCCGGTGGCATCGAAGATCGCATTGGCGATCGCGGCGGCGGCGGGCAGCGTCGCGGCGGCACTGCCGCGCAGACCCGCCGTCGTCGTCAAGCCGCCGACGACGCGGACCTCGGGAGCGAGCGTGCCGACCGTGGCCGGCAGCGCGGTGGCGTCATGCGACGCCGTCGCCCAGCGATCGAACGACGGCGCCTGTGCCGTCAATTGCCGCGTCGCTTCGGCGATATCGTGTTCCAGCGCCGGCGCAGCGGCCTGCGTTCGGTCGGGTGAAGGTGAAGGCAAAGGCGACGGCAAGGACGACGGCGAAGGCGTGGACGTGGACACCGCGCTGTCGTGACCCAGCGTGACCCGTGTCACGCTGACTTCGCCGCTGAACGCGTCCACCTCGACGTCGGCGACCCACGCGGCCCAGCTCTGCGTGGGTTGCTCGCCATCGGCATCGACCACGCTGGCGTAGGCGAAGCCGCGTCCACGGCGAACGCCTGCCGACGTATCGCGCGACGCGGCGCGGGACACAGAGCGCAGCGCAGGCGCCTGCCATTCCGCCTGCCGCGCCACCTGCCGAACCAGGGCCGCGCCCCGCTCGTCCTGCAGATGATTCAGGCGCAGCGCAACCGGATCGACGCGGGCCAGCGCGGCGGCCTCGTCCAGATGCGATTCGCGCGCGAAGACCTGTGCGATGGCGCCCGCCATTGGATTGACGGCGATGGCGGCAGCCGTGGACGCCGTGTCGGCCGACACCGCTTCGAAATGGTCGATCCGATACGGCGGCACCAGCCCGGCATCTTCGTTTCCGAAAACATCGGACACCGCGGACGGCGTACCGGTCTGGATCGATGCCAGCGGCCGAGCCTGCGCGGGCATTGCCGTGGCTGTGACCTGGTAGGCGGAAATCGCGGCGGCCTCGCCATCGGGCTCGCCTCGGGTCGTCGCACTTGCGATGCGGGTCGTGATCCATCCCGCGGCATCGTCGAACGCCGCCGCATCGAAGCGGACCCGCACCGGTCCACCGACCGCCTGCGCGAGCAACGCGGCATCGGCGGCGGCATGGTGGGACACGCTTGCCCGCGCGGCCGCACCGCTCATGTCTGCCATGTCTGCCATGTCAGCGATGTCAGCGATGTCAGCGATGTCAGCGATGTCAGCGATGTCAGCGATGTCAGCGATGTCAGCGATGTCGACCATGTCGCCCATGTCCGCCATATCGGTGCCGTCGTGCCAGCAGATCAGCGTAACCGCGGTCTCGGCAATCCCGAGCAGCTTCGCCAGCTCGGCGCGCAGCGCACCGGGGCGGCTGTCCGGAAGCCAGACCCGCAGCTCGCCGTCGCGCCAATCGGCGATCGCGGTGGCGGCAGGCGGGGCGATGCCGGCCAGCGGCCAGCGATAGTCCTGCTCGAGCCGCAAGGGCGCCGCGGACAGCGCCGCCGCTGCGTCGCCATGCGAGGCCAGCACGCGACGCCGGCGCGGCGCACGCTGATCGGTACGCGCGCCAGCCTCCGACCATACAGGCCGCAACGCGGCCGCGCCGGCTGCGGCCCGCGCGGGCGAGCGGGCCACCACGGCGAGGAAGCTGCCGCGCGACACCACCGCGACCACATCGGGCACCGCGCGTGCGGCCTCGGCGTCGAAGCGGCGCAGCGTCGCGGCATGAGGACGACGGGGCCGGACGACTTCGCCGAACAGCCATTGCGCGCGTGCGGGCGGTGGAACCGGCATCGCCGCGCCAGCTGCGTGGGCGATCTCGCCGCCGGCCACCCGTGCCAGATCGTTCATCGCGGCTCCGCCTGTTCGCCGGCCTGCCGCAGCAATACCGCGGCGCGCTTGACCGCGCGCACGATCTCGACATGCGTGCCGCAGCGGCACAGGTTGAAGCGCAGCGCTTCACGAATCTGCGCGTCGGTGGGATCGGGATGCATCGACAGGAAGGCCTTGGCGGTCATGATCATGCCGTTCAGGCAGTAGCTGCACTGGGCCGCCTGTTCATCGACAAAGGCTTGCTGCACCGGGTCCAGCCGCTCGCCCTGCGCAAGCCCTTCCAGCGTCGTCACCGCATGTCCGACCGCGGCCCTGACCGGCACCACGCAGGAACGCGCCGCGATGCCGTCGATCAGCACCGTGCAGGCCCCGCACTGCCCCAGCCCGCAGCCGTACTTCGGCCCGTTGCATTCCAGGTCGTTGCGCAGGACATAGAGCAGCGGCGTGGCCGGGTCGGCACAAACCGATCGTTCGGTGCGGTTGACGTTCAGCGAGAGCTGGCTGGGGGGGGCGGGGCACGCTCATGGGGCTGGCTTGGCTTGGGGGCGGCAATGCGAGGTTGCCGCGCCTCCGGGATTCACGGTTATCGTCGACCGGACCGCGTCGACCGGTCCGCGTCGACCGGACCGCGTCGGCCGGTCCGCGCCGGCGGGCCCGAAGACCCGCGCAAGGCCTGCGCTCAGGCCGCGGCGGTGGCGGTAGCCGCGGTGGCCGGGCTGGCGGGCACCGCGGCCGCGGCAGGCTCGACCAGCGGTACCTCGAATACATCGTAGCCGAAGCACCAGTCGGGATTCTCGTTGGTGCGCAGCCAGGTGTTCTCGTGCGAGACCCGTTGCACCTTGCTGGCGCGCTCGGCGCGGTTCGCCTCGTACAACGCAAAGGTCGTGCCGAAGTCGTCGAGCCCGGCTTCGACGAAGCAGCGCGTCAGCATCGCGGCGTCCTCGATCGCCATCGCGGCACCCCTGCGCCATATGCGGCTTCATCGGGTGGCAGGCATCGCCCAGCAGCACCAGACGGCCGCGGCTCCACAGCGGCAGCGGGTCGCGCTCCAGCAGCGGCCACTTGGTGACCTCGACCGTGCCTTCGATCAGCGACTGCACGCCCTGGTGCCAGCCGTCGAACGCGGCGCGCATCTCGTCGATGCTGCTCGGCAGCCAGCTCTTGCTCATGTCCCAGGTCGGCTCGGGCACGCCCGTCACGTAGTAGATCTCGTCGAGCTTCCCGGTGTCGAAGTAGACCATCATGTGGCGATCGTCGGACCACCACTTGGTACAGCGGTCGTGCGTGAAGCCCTTGACGCGCGAGATCGGGAACACCGCGCGGTGCGCGATATAGCCGGTGTACTTCGGCGGCTCGGCGCCCAGCAGCGTTTCCCGGATCTTCGAATTGACGCCGTCGGCGCCGATCACGATATCGGCCTCCTCGACGGTGCCGTCGGCAAAGCTCAGCCGCACCACATCGCCCAGATCCTCGACCTGGGTCAGCTTCTTGTCGAACAGCAGCGTGCCGGGCGCGACCGCATCGGTCAGCAGCGCGTGGAAGTCGCCGCGGTGCACGGTCAGGTAGGTGGCGCCGTAATGGGACACCGCGTAGTCGCCCAGCGGAATCTGCGCGATCACCTCGCCGGTCTTCCAGTCGCGGCTGTACCAGTAGTCCGGATGGCAGCCCATCGCGTTGAGTCCGTCCTCGATGCCGATCCTGCGCATGATCTTCATCACGTTCGGTCCGACATGGATGCCGGCGCCAAGCCGCGAGAACGCCGGGGCCTGCTCATAGAGCCTGACGTTGAAACCCTCACGCTGCAGCAGCGCGGCCGCGGCCGTTCCTCCCAGTCCTGCACCGATCACGGCGATCCGAGGTTTGCCTTGCACGTTTTTCTCCTGGCCATCACTTCCATCAAACACAGTTCGCGCCGGCCGGGGCCAGCGATTGAAATCGAGTGTACACACCATATTTTTTGACGTAAAGGCGGAATGCGCCGACTCGGTGTAATCCCTAGGTATTGAAGTGGACGGAACGCTGCAATGCTCCATTTCCGTGAAATTGCGCACCATCAGCGTTTTACGTTCGTTGAGTACTTACTAAAATGGTGCATTCGGCACGGTGCCCGAGATGGTTGTGGTAATACAGTGTGTACACTACAATGACTCGACACACGCCAGACGGCTTGCCGTAGCGCCCCCTTTACTGACAAACGGAGTCGACAGTGCAGAAAGTCTTCCGGATCGGCCAGATCGTGCCGAGCTCCAACACCACCATGGAAACCGAGATCCCCGCGATGCTGGCGGCGCGCCAACTGGTGCGGCCGGAACGCTTTACCTTCCACTCGAGCCGGATGCGAATGAAGACGGTCAAGAAGGAGGAGCTTGCCGCGATGGACGCCGAGTCGGACCGCTGCGCGATCGAGCTCAG
Source organism: Cupriavidus sp. H18C1 (assembly GCF_049311595.1). Classification (NCBI taxonomy): domain Bacteria; kingdom Pseudomonadati; phylum Pseudomonadota; class Betaproteobacteria; order Burkholderiales; family Burkholderiaceae; genus Cupriavidus; species Cupriavidus sp. H18C1. Next base: position 636,636 of record NZ_CP186009.1, on the reverse strand, counting down.
CGACGCGCGGGTCGACGTGCTCGGCTACGCCTGCCTGGTGGCGATCATGTCGATGGGGCGTGGCTATCACCGCGTGTCGGAAGAGCGCCTGCAGTCGCGCACCGCCGAGAACGACGGCACCGCGCCGGTCGTCACCAGCGCCGGCGCGCTGGTCAACGCGCTGAAGGTGATCGGGGCGAAGCGTATTGCGCTGGTCGCGCCCTATATGAAGCCGCTGACCGAGCTGGTGGTCGACTACATCCAGAACGAGGGCTACGAGGTGGTCGACTGGCGCGCGCTGGAGATTCCGGACAACCTCGAAGTGGGCCGCCACGATCCGAACCGCCTGCCGGCCATCGTCGCGCAGATGAATACGCGCGACGTCGATGCGGTGGTGCTGTCGGCCTGCGTGCAGATGCCTTCGCTGCCGGTGGTGGAGAAGGTCGAGGCGATGACCGGCAAGCCGGTGGTCACCGCCGCGATCGCGACGACCTACGCGATGCTGAAGGCGCTGGACCTGGAGGCGGTGGTGCCGGGCGGCGGCACGCTGCTGTCGGGCGCGTACTGAGCGAGGGGCCGTCATGACAGCGTCCTTCCCCCTACGGCGGCAACGTCCTTGCCAACGGCATCCGCCAGCATTACCTGCGCTACGGCGGTCCGGGCGAAGGCCGCGACGCGCGCGACCCGGTCATCGTCGTGCCGGGCATCACCTCGCCTGCCATCACCTGGGGCTTCGTCGGCGAGCGCTTGGGCCGTCAGTTCGATACCTATGTGCTCGACGTGCGCGGCCGCGGCCTGTCCGAGGCGGGCGACACGCTCGACTACAGCCTCGATGCGCAAGCCGCCGACGTGATCGCGTTTGCCGAGGTCCTCGGCCTGCAGCGCTACAGCGTGGTCGGCCATTCGATGGGCGCGCGCATCGGCCTGCGGGCGGCGCGCGCCAGGCCGGCCGGCCTGGTGCGGCTGGCGATGATCGATCCGCCGGTGTCCGGTCCCGGCCGCCGGCCCTACCCCCTCGCAGCTGCCCTGGTATGTCGATTCGATCCGGCTGGCGCGCCGGGGCATCGATGTGGAAGGCATGCGCGCCTTTTGCCCGACCTGGACCGAGGCGCAGCTGCGGCTGCGCGCCGAATGGCTGCATACCTGCGACGAACGCGCGGTGGTGGCCAGCTTCGACGGCTTCCACCAGGACGACGTGCATGCCGACATGCCGCATGTCGCCGTGCCGGCGCTGCTGATGGTCGCGGGCCGCGGCGACGTGATCCGCCCCGAGGACGTCGAGGAAATCCGCGGCCTGATGCCGCAGCTGCAGGTCGCGCGCGTGCCAGACGCCGGCCACATGATTCCGTGGGACGACGAGGCCGGGTTCTATCGCGCCTTCGGCGATTTCCTCGGCGCGCCGTTGCAGCCATGAGCGCCCCGCCAACCTTCACCGATTCACCGAGCAAGGAGAACGCATGCCGGTAAGCGATCATGATCTGACGCAAGCCTGGAAGCAGGTGCTGACGCTGTCGCAGCTGCAGCCGGGCCAGAGCGTCACCGTGCTGACCAGCGCCGCCACGCATCCGCAGACGATGCGCACCGCGCTGCTGGCGGCCTCGTCGATGGGCGCCATCGTCAACCGGCTGGATCTGCCGCCGGTCAACGCGGAGAAGGCGTTGAGCCGGGATTCGCTGGCCTATCTCGGCACCACGCCGCTGACCGGCAATCCGGCTGCGATCGCCGCGCTGAAGGCCAGCGACCTGGTGCTCGACCTGATGACGCTGCTGTTCTCGCCCGAGCAGCACGAGATCCTGGCCACCGGCACGAAGATCCTGCTGGCCGTCGAGCCGCCCGAGGTGCTGGTGCGGCTGGTGCCGACCGAAGCGGACCGCACGCGCGTGCGCGCGGCCACCGCGCGGCTATCGAAGGCGCGGGAGATGCATATCGTCTCCGACGCCGGCACCGACCTGCGCTGCGCGCTCGGCGAATTCCCGGCCATCAGCGAGTACGGCTTCGTCGACGAACCCGGACGCTGGGACCACTGGCCCAGCGGCTTCGTGCTGACCTGGCCCAACGAGGGCGGCACCAATGGCCGCATCGTGCTCGACCGCGGCGACATCCTGCTGCCGATGAAGTCCTATCTGCAGGCACCGATCGATATCACGGTCGAGAACGGCTATGTCACGTCGATCGACGGCGAGCTCGATGCCGAGCTGCTGGCTGACTACATGGCCTCGTTCAACGACCCGGAGGCCTATGCGATGTCGCACATCGGCTGGGGCCTGCAGCCGCGCGCGCGCTGGTCCACGCTGGCGATGTACGACCGCGAGGCCACCATCGGGATGGACGCGCGCGCCTACGAGGGCAACTTCCTGTGCTCGTTCGGCCCGAACAACGAGGCCGGCGGCAGCCGCACCACCGCCTGCCACATCGACATCCCGGTGCGCCATTGCACCGTCCGCCTCGATGGCGAGACGGTGGTGGAGCGCGGCCGCGTGATGGATGGCGGCGCGCCGGTGCAGCATGCATTCGACTATCGGAACGACGGAGCCTGACATGCACGATGAAGTGTCGACGTACCAGCGCCAGGGCTTTGGCGCGACCATGGAGATCGCCGCGCCGTTCGGCCTGCTGATCATCGACTTCGTCAACGGCTTTGCCGATCCGGCGGTGTTCGGCGGCGGCAATATTGCGCAGGCGATCGCCAACACCGGGCCGCTGTTGGCCGCGGCGCGCGAACAAGGCTGGCCGATCGCGCATACCCGCATCGTCTTTGCCGACGACGACGCCGACCGCAATGTCTTCACGCAGAAGGTGCCGGGCATGCTGACGCTGAAGGAGGCCAGCCACGACAGCGCGATCGTGCCCGAGCTGGCGCCGCGCGACGGCGAACTGGTGGTGCGCAAGACGGTGCCGTCGGCGTTCTTCGGCACCTCGCTGGCGGCCTGGCTGGCGCACCGCGGCGTGCGCACGCTGCTGGTGGCGGGCTGCGTGACCAGCGGCTGCGTACGCGCCAGCGTAGTCGATGCGATGTCGCACGGCTTCCGCCCGCTGGTGCTGTCCGACTGCGTCGGCGATCGCGCGCTGGGCCCGCATCAGGCCAATCTGTTCGATATGGAGCAGAAGTACGCGACCGTGATGCCGCGCGACGAAGCGCTGGGCGCGATCGCCGCCGCGCAGGACCGCTAGGCCCTGGACGAGCCGACGCAGAAGCCCGATGCGCCCCGCTTCAACCGGCCGCCGCCACGCGGGTGTTGTGCGCGGTCTTGCGCGCCGGCTTGCGCGCGGACCTGGCGGGACGGGATGCCGCGGCCGGCTCGGCCGCTGCCGCCTGCTCCGCCGCAATGGCGGGCCGGCAGACCGCGTTGAGCACGGTGTGCTGCATCACGTCGCGCCAGTGCTCCAGCGCGGGCTTGCTCATCATCGGCTCGCCGAGGAACGCGCTCAGCGTATGGTGGTTGGAGTTGTAGAAGTAGCCCAGCGAGGCGATCACCAGATAGATGTCGCGGGCGCGCACCTCGGGCCGGAAGTGGCCGCTGGCCTTGCCGCGCTCGAGCACGCCGTCGAGCACCGACAGCGCATAGCTGGAGATTTCCTTGAGCCGGCCGGACTTCTTCGCATGCCGCCCCTGGCTGATATTCTCGCTGGTCAGGATCGCGACGAACTCGGGGTGGTCCAGGTAGTAGTGCCAGACGAAATCGGTCAGCTGCATCAGCGCGCGCACCGGATTGTCCGGGTCCAGCTCCAGCGCCTGCTCTGCCTCGTTCAGCTGCGTGTAGATGGTCTCGAGCACTTCGACGAACAGCTTTTCCTTGCTGCCGAAGTAGTAGTAGATCATCCGGTCGTAGGTCTTGGCGAGCGACGAGATGCGCTCGACCCGTCCACCGTCATAGCCGCGCTCGGCGAAGACCTTGATGGCCGCCTTGAGGATCTTGGCGCGCGTATCCTGGGCTTGCCGGGCCCGCGTGCCGGCCGCTGCCCTGGTTCTTGCCGTCGCGGTGGTCATGTCGTCGGTTGCGAGGATCTGGCGTTGCGAAGCTGCCAGTATAACTGTCGAAGGTGCCCGCGGCCGCACGCCTGGCGGGCCATGCGAGGCGATTCATGCAAGGCGAAGGGAGACCACTGCGGCGCCATCGCGGCGCGGCCGCCATCGAAGGAAAGCGAACGAAATGCCGATGCACGACGATGATTCTCCGCGCGCCCTGAGAGCGGCGCTGTCGCAGGCCCGCGGCGTGCTGCTGATCACGCGCGCCGCGCAGGCCGCGCCCAAACCCGCACCCGGCCAGCCCGGCGCGGCGTCCGACTACGTACCCGCGCTGCCGGATGTCTTCGTCGCCGTGCACGCGGATGGCGAGGTGCTCGCCTTCAACGGCCACGTCGATCTGGGCACGGGCATCCGCACCGCGCTCGCGCAGATCGTCGCCGAGGAACTGGACGTGCCGCTCGCTTCGGTGCGCATGGTGCTCGGGCATACCGATGCCACGCCGAATCAGGGCCCGACCATCGCCAGCGCGACCATCCAGATTTCCGCGCAGCCGCTGCGCCGGGCCGCGGCGCAGGCGCGCGCCTTCCTGCTGGCGCGCGCCGCCGAGCGCCTGGGCGTGGCTGCCGACGGCCTCGTCGTCGACGAGGGCCGCGTTCGCGTCCGTCCATCGGACAGCCATACGCCCGCCGAAACGGGCCTGTCCTACGGATCCCTGCTCGGCGACGACCACATCGAACTGCCGCTGGCCGACCAGGTCGGGCTCAAGCCGACAAGCGCCTATCGCGTGGTCGGCAAGGCCGCGCCGCGCGTCGATATTCCGGGCAAGGCCACCGGCGCGCTGACCTTTGTCCATGATGTGCGCGTGCCCGGCATGCTGCATGGGCGCGTGATCCGTCCCCCGTATGCGGGACGCGATGCCGGCGACTTCGTCGGCCGCAGCCTGATCTCGGTGGATCGGGACTCGATCCGCGACGTGCCGGGCGTGGTCGATGTCGTGACGATCGGCGATTTTGTCGGCGTGGTCGCGCAGCGCGAGGAGCAGGCCATCGAAGCGGCGCGCCGGCTGCGCGTGCATTGGCGCGCCGCGCCGCCGTTGCCGCCGCTGGACGATCCCGAGCCCGCGCTGCGGGCCAATCCCGCCAAACGGCGCGAGCTGCGCGCGCAGGGCGATGTCGATCTTGCCCGGGAGCAGGCCGCCACCACGCTGCAGCGCAGCTATGTATGGCCCTACCAGATGCACGCGTCGATCGGGCCGTCCTGCGGTGTGGCCCACTGGCGCGACGAGGAGCGCGACGAAGAGCGCGACGATGGGCGCAACGAAGGGCGCGAAGAACGGCACAACGATGCGGACAGCGGCACGCTGACGGTCTGGTCCGGCACGCAGAACCCCCCATGTGCTGCGCATCGACCTGTCGCGCCTGACCGGCCTCGACGAAAGCCGGATCGAGATCGTGCGGATGGAGGCGGCCGGCTGCTATGGCCGCAACTGCGCGGACGACGTCTGCGCCGACGCCGTGCTGCTGTCGCGCGCGGTGGGCCGGCCGGTGCGCGTGCAGCTCTCGCGCGAGCAGGAACATCTGTGGGAGCCCAAGGGCGCGGCGCAGCTGATGGACGTGCAGGGCGCGCTCGGCGCCGATGGCGCGCTGCTGGGCTACGACTTCGTCAGCCGCTACCCGTCCAACGACGCGCCGACGCTGGCGCTGCTGCTGACCGGCACGATCGACACGGCGCCGCGGATGCTGGAAATGGGCGACCGCACCGCGGTGCCGCCCTACGACTACGCGCATACGCACATCGCCTGCGACGATACGCCGGCCATCGTTCGCGCCGCCTGGCTGCGCGGCGTGTCGGCGCTGCCCAATACCTTCGCGCACGAGTCCTTCATCGACGAACTGGCGCACGAGGCGGGCGCGGACCCGCTGGCCTTCCGGCTGCGGCATCTTGCCGACGAACGTGCGGCGGACCTGCTGCGCGCGGTGGCCGACGAAGCGGGCTGGCGCGAGGGCGAGCGAGGGACGCGCGGCATCCCGGCTGCCGACGGCAAGCTGCGCGGCCGCGGCATCGCCTATGCCCGCTATATCCACAGCAAGTTTCCCGGCTTCGGCGCGGCCTGGTCGGCGTGGGTCGTCGATCTGGAGGTCGAGCCCGACAGCGGCAGCATCCGCGTGCTGCGCGTGGTGGTCGGCCAGGACACCGGCATGATGGTCAACCCCGACGGCGTCCGTCATCAGGTGCACGGCAACGTGGTGCAGACCCTGAGCCGCTCGCTGAAGGAGCAGGTGCGCTTCCACGCGGATGGCGTGGCGAGCCGCGAATGGGGCAGCTATCCGCTGATGACCTTCCCCCGAGCTGCCGCCGATTTCGGTGGTGCTGATGCCGCGCCAGCACGAGGCGCCGCTGGGCGCCGGGGAGTCGGCTTCGCTGCCGGGCGCGCCGGCACTGGCCAATGCGCTGTTCGATGCCACCGGCCTGCGGCTGCGGCGGCCGCCGTTCACGCCCGAATCGGTGCGCGCGGCGCTGGCCGAACCCGCAGGGAAAGCGCCGCCCGCGCAAACGCGGGGACCCGGTGTCTCCGCCCTTGCCGGCTGAAACAGCGGCTGCGTCACCGCGTTCGCGGGAACGGCGGCCATTGCGTTCGCGTTCGAGCGAGTTCTACGCCCCCGGCTCGCGCTCGTCGAACTCGCTCATCTTCTTGAGCAGATAGGTGATCGCGACGCGTTCGGCCGGGTTCAGGTCACCGAAAGTCTGCTCGGTGATCTGGTGCGCGAAGGGGAATCGTTTCGTCGATCAGCGCCAATCCGGCCGGCGTGACGGTGACCACCACCTTGCGCCGGTCGCTGGGGTCATGCGACACCGCGATCAGCTCGCGCGCCTTCAGCCGTTCGATGATGCCGCGCACCGTGGCCTGGTCGATCGCCGTGGCGCGCACGATCTCGCTGAGCGAACACGACTGCCGCTCCTTGACCGCGCACAGCACGACGAACTGCGCCGCGGTCAGCTGCGAATCGGGAATGGTCTGTTGGAAGATCGCGACATGCCGCTGATAGGCCCGGCGCAACAGGTGGCCGACCTGATCGGTGAAATCGTACGAAGGAACCGGCGTCTTGTTCTTGTTGGATGACGAGGTGGACACTTTGCGTGGCGGCATCGGAAGGAGTGTTGCGCAGAGTATATCGGGCACGGCCTCGAGACGGGGCCTTCGCCGCCGCTTTCCGCACGGCCCGGGCGTGCATTTCTCGGGAAACTCGCGGGCACTGCGCGGCTGTCGTCACAGCGATTTCGCCGCGTTCGCGGGCGATTTGTCCGTCCCCTGCCCATGCGCGCGTATGATGGGGCCTTGCACACGGCGCAGCGCGCCCACATCGCTTCTATGTCAGCCGTCATCCCGGGGCATCTGGCCAGGCCCGATCCCTCCCACATGGTCCGCTTCTACGACGAGGATTCGATCCTTCTCGCGGACGTGCGCGAGTTCGCCGACGAGGCCTTGCGCTGCGGCGGCAGCGCGATCCTGATCGCCACCGAGGAACATCTGGACGCCCTGCTGCCGCTGCTGCGCGGCCTTGGCCCCGGACGCGACGACCGCCCGTGGTACACCGGCAATCTGGTCGCACTGCCGGCGCAGGCGACGCTGGACCGCTTCATGGTCGACGGCTGGCCCGACGAGCAGCGCTTTCTGGCGAGCGTGGGCGAGCTGGTCGCCGCGGAATCACGGCGCTCGCCGCCGCTGCATGCGTTCGGCGAGATGGTCGCGCTGCTGTGCGAGCAGGGCCTGCACGACGCCGCGCTGCGGCTCGAGGAACTGTGGAACGACCTGATCCGGCGCCATGGCTTCAAGCTGCTGTGCGCGTATCCGCATCGCGTGTTCGCCAGCGACGAGCAGGCGCGGCACTTCCGCTGCGTCTGCGACGTCCACACCCACTTCTACGCCACCGCGGCGGGCAAGGCCCCGGATATCGCGGACACTGCGCTGCGCGCCGCGGTATGGCAGCAGAAGGCACTGGCGCTGGAGAACGAGGTCAAGCGCCTGCGCGAGGCCGAAGCCACGTTGCGCCGGCGCGAGATCGAGCTGACCGACTTCCTCGACAACGCCGCCGAGGGGGTGCACCGCGTGGCCGCGGACGGCACCATCCTGTGGGCCAACCAGGCCGAGCTGCAGATGCTCGGCTATCGCTACGACGAGTATGTGGGACGCCCGATCACCGAATTCCACGTCGACGCCCCGGTCATCGAACACATCCTCGACAGCCTGAAGGCAGGGCAGACGCTGTACGACCAACCGGCCAGGCTGCGCTGCAAGGACGGCAGCATCAAGCCCGTGCTGATCCACTCGAACGGCTGCTTCGAGGACGGCAAGCTGCGCTATACGCGCTGCTTCACGCGCGACGCCAGCGATCGCGTCGCGCGCGAGATCGCCGAGCAGCAGCGCGAACGCCTTGCTGCGCGAACTGGAGCGCGCCAGCCAGGCCAAGGACGAGTTCCTGGCGATGCTGGGGCACGAGCTGCGCAATCCGCTGTCGCCGATCGTCACCGCGCTGCAACTGATGCGCATGCGCGGCTCCACCGAGACCCAGCGCGAGCGGGCCATCATCGAGCGCCAGGTCGATCATCTGGTGCGGCTGATCGACGATCTGCTCGACGTCTCGCGCATCACGCGCGGCAATATCGAACTGAAGGTCGAGACGGTGCAGCTCGTCGACGTGCTGACCAAGGCCGTCGAGATGGCAAGCCGGCTGCTGGAGCAGCGCAGCCATCGGCTGACCGTCGATGTCGACCGCACGCTGGTCTGGCAGGGCGACCCCGTGCGGCTCGCGCAGGCAGTGGCCAATCTGCTGACCAATGCCGCGCGCTATACCGATATCGGCGGCGAGATCCTGCTGTCGGCACGGCGCGACGATGAAGGCGGAGACGACATCGGCAGCGGCAGCGGCAGCGGCAGCGGTGAGAGCGCCGACGGCACCATCGTGATCCAGGTGCGCGACAACGGCATCGGCATCGCCGCCGAGATGCTGCCCCATCTGTTCGACCTGTTCTATCAGGGGCCGCGCAAGATCGACCGCCCGGAGGGCGGGCTCGGCATCGGCCTGGCGCTGGTCAAGAATCTGGTCGAGTTGCACGGCGGCAGCGTCACGGCGACCAGCGAAGGACCCGGTCACGGCAGCGAATTCACGATCCGGCTGCCCGCGCACGCCAGCGCCGCACTGGTCGCCGCTGCGCACCGCGAGGAACCTGCCGCCGTGGTGGCCCCCGGCGATGCGCGCCGCGTGCTGCTGGTCGACGACAACGTCGATTCGGTACAGGCGCTGGCGCAGCTGTTGACGGCCTACGGCCACCATGTGCAGGTCGCCTACGACCCGGTTTCCGCGCTCCGTATCGTCGAACGCTTCGCCCCTGATGTCGCGGTGCTCGACATCGGGCTGCCGGTGATGGACGGTTACGAGCTGGTGCGCCGGCTGCGCGAAGCGCTCGGCGAGCACCCCTGCCGCTTCGTCGCGCTGACCGGCTACGGGCAGGAGACCGACCGCGATCGCAGCAAGGCCGCCGGCTTCGGCCAGCATCTGGTCAAGCCGGTCAGCCCCGATGCGCTGCTGCGCCTGATCGAGGACACCGGCCGCTGAGACGCGGCGGCGCGCTTCCCGGCGCGCTTGCCAGCGCGCCTGTCGACTCGCTCCCTACACCGCCAGGTAGTCGCGCCGTACCGCGTCGTTGGCCGCCAGTTCCGCCATGGTGCCGTGATAGCGGATGTGGCCGTTCTCCAGCACATAGGCGCGATCGCTGACCAGTTCGGCGAAATGCAGGTTCTGCTCGGACAGCAGGATCGACATGCCCTCGCGCTTGAGCGCCAGGATCATGTTGGCCATCTGTTCGACGATCACCGGCGCGACGCCCTCGGACGGCTCGTCGAGCAGCACCAGATAGGGATTGCCCATCAGCGTGCGCGACACCGTCAGCATCTGCTGCTCGCCGCCGCTCATCTGGCCGCCCGGACGGTGCGGCATCTCGCCGAGATTGGGAAACAGCGAGAACAGCTTCTGCGGCGTCCATTCGACCGCATCGGGGCGCGGCGGCTGCTTGCCGATCTCGAGGTTCTCCATCACCGTCAGGTCGGTGAAGATGCGCCGGTCCTCGGGCACGAAGCCCATGCCCATGCGGCTGATCTGGTACGGCTTGGCGCGCGCCAGGTCGCGGCCGCGGAAGCGGATGCTGCCGTGCGCGCGATCGAGCAGGCCCATCAGCGCCTTCATCGTGGTGGACTTGCCGGCGCCGTTGCGGCCCATCAGCGCGACCACCTCGCCGCGCCGCACTTCGAGCCCGACATCGAACAGGATATGCGCGCGGCCATAGAAGGCGTTCAGGCCGCTCACTTCCAACAGCGTGTCGGCGCTCATGCCGAGCCCTCCCGTATCTGTGCCGACCGGCGCTGTCCCGCCTGGCGTTCGAAGGTCTTGCCGGTGCCGAAATACACCTCGCGCACCTTCGGATCGTTGCGGATCGCCTCGCCGTCGCCCTCGGCGATCAGTTGGCCGCGCGCCAGCACGATCATCCGGTCCGCATAGGCGAACACGACGTCCATGCTGTGCTCGGTAAAACAGCACCGACAACTGGTGCCGCACGACCAGCTGCCTGGTCAGCGCCATCAGCGCGCGGCGCTCCTCGGGCGCCATGCCGGCGGTCGGCTCGTCCATCAGCAGCAGCCGGGGCCGGTTGGCCAGCGCGATCGCGAGCTCGACACGCTTGACGTCGCCGTAGGCCAGCACGCCGCAGGCGCGCTCGGCCTGGCCCGCCATGCCGACCTGCTCGAGCAGCGCCATCGCCTCCTCGCGATGGTGCGCGCGCACCGGGCGCCACAGCTGGAACAGCTTGCGCTCGCGCGACAGGATCGCCATCTGCACGTTCTCGACCACCGTCATCGAGCCGAAGGTGGCGGCGATCTGGAAGGTCCGGCCGACGCCGAGCCGCCAGATGTCGCGCGGCCGCATGCCGGCGATCTCGTGCCCGTCGAAGCGGATCGAGCCCTGGTCCGGCTTCAGCTGGCCGTTCAGCATGTTGAAGCAGGTCGATTTGCCGGCGCCGTTCGGGCCGAGCAGCGCCAGCAGCTGGCCGGCAGGCAGGTCGAACGACACGTCGCTGACCGCCTTGACGCCGCCGAACGCCTTGCCCAGATGTCTGACTTGCAGCAGCGTCATGCCGGCTCCTTCAGCGAGGGGGGATTGCCAGGACGAGGAGGAAGAGGCAGCGGACGGGCCGGCCGCCCGCTCGGCATCGGCCGGCTCCGTCTCGCGCGCGAAGCGCTTGCGCAGCGAGCCGACGATGCCCGCCGGGAACAGGATCACCAGCAGCAGCATGGTCGCACCCAGCAGCGCCCGCCAGTAATCGGTTTCGCGCGCGATGGTGTCCTGCAGCCAGGTGAACACCGACGCGCCGACCAGCGGCCCGGCCAGCGTCTGCACGCCGCCGAGCAGCACCATCACGAGGCCGTCGACCGAGCGGCCGACGCTGATCGCCTCGGGCGAGATGCTGCCCTTCGAGTAGGCGAACAGCACGCCCGCCATGCCGCAGAACAGGCCCGCGATGGCGAAGGCCACCCACTGCACGCGCTTGACGTCGATGCCAATCGCCTCGGCACGCAGCGCCGAATCACGGCCCGCGCGCATCGCGTAGCCGAACGGGGCGAACAGCACGCGCCGCAGCGCCAGCACGCACAGGCAGCACAGCCCCATGGTCAGGTAGTAGAACGCGGTCGGTGACGACAGCCAGCCGGCCGGCCACACGCCCAGCAGCCCGTTGCTGCCGCCGGTGAAGCCGTCCCATTGATAGATGACTGACCAGACGATCTGCGCGAAGGCCAGCGTCAGCATCGCCAGATAGGTGCCGGACAGCCGCACGCAGAACCAGCCGAACACTACCGCGCCAACGCAGGCGACCAGCGGCCCCAGCAGCAGCGTGGCCTCCATCGGCAGCTGCCATTTGGTCAGCAGCAACGCGGCCGCATAGGCCCCCAGGCCGAAGTAGGCGGCATGGCCGAAGGAATGCAGGCCGCCCGGCCCCATGATGAAGTGCAGGCTGGCGGCGAACAGCACCGCGATCAGGATCTCGACCAGCAGCACGGTCAGGTACGGATAGGCCTGCGCCAGCACCGGCACCAGCAGCAGCGCCGCGACGGTCAGCGCGCCGGCGAGCTTGACCGGCTTGCCGGGCACGCGCAGCGGCGCCTCCAGCTCGGCGCCATTGCGCGACGGCGCCTGCGGCTTGCCCAGCAGCCCCCACGGCCGCACCACCAGGATCACCGCCATCACCAGGAACTCGACCACCAGCGTCATCTTGGTCAGCGCGATCTCGACGCCGCCGAACGACACCGTGCCGAGCGCGATGCACAGCGCCTTGATCTCGGCGATCAGCAGCGCCGCGAGGAAGGCGCCGGGAATCGAGCCCATGCCGCCGACCACCACCACCACGAAGGCGTTGCCGATGGTCTCCAGATCCAGCGCCAGGTTGGCCGGGACGCGCGGACCCTGCAGCGCGCCGGCCAGCCCGGCAAGGAAGCAGCCCAGCGCGAACACGCCGGTGAACAGCCACGCCTGATTGATGCCGAGCGCGCCCACCATCTCGCGGTCCTGCGTCGCCGCGCGCAGCAGCGTGCCCCAGCGCGTGCGCGTCAGCAGTAGCCACAGCAGGCCGAGCACCAGCGGGCCGATCGCGATCAGCACCAGGTCGTATTGCGGGAAGCGCTGGCCCAGGATTTCCACCGCGCCGCTCAGGCCCGGCGCGCGCGGGCCGAACAGGTCCTCGGGTCCCCAGACGAACAGGGCCGCGTCCTTGATCACCAGCACCAGCGCGAAGGTCGCCAGCAGCTGGAACAGCTCCGGCGCCTGATAGATGCGCCGCAGGATCACGCATTCGACCAGCGCGCCGATCGCGGCGACCAGCAGCGCCGACACCAGCACGCCGCCCCAGAATCCGGCAGCGGTCTCGCCGATGCGGCTGACCACCGTGTACGACAGATAGATGCCCAGCATGAAGAACGAGCCGTGCGCGAAATTGACGATGCGCGTGACGCCGAAGATCAGCGACAGCCCGGCGGCCACCAGGAACATCGTCGAGGCTTCCGCCAGGCCGTTCAGCAACTGGACCAGCAAGCTTGTCAGTGTCATGTGTCGACTCCAGCCGGGACGCGCCGGCCCTGTTGCATCGGCCTCATTGCATTGGCCTCATTGCATCGACCTTATTGCATCGACCTTGTCGCATCGCCGTTATTGCGCCGGCCGCATCGCCTTCACTTCGGCGTCGCTCGGCTGCACCTTGGCGCCGTCCACGTAGACGAACGACGTCATCACGCCCTTGCCGTCGCGCACGCCGGTGCGGCCGACGTAGGCGCCCATCGTCGATTGATGGTCCTGCGGGCGATAGACGATCTGCCCCATCGGCGTGTCGACGCGCAGGCCGGAGAAGGCCGCCGCCAGCTTGTCGCTGTCGGTGCTGCCGGCCTTCTGCAGCCCGGCCGCGATCGACTTGACCGCGGCGTAGCCGACCACCGAGCCGACGCGCGGCGTGTCGTTGAATTTCTTGCGGTAGGCCTCGACGAACTTCTTGTTCTCGGGCGTATCGATCGCGTACCACGGGTAGCCGGTGACCACCCAGTTCTTCGGCGCCTCGCCGCGCAGCGGATCGAGGTATTCGGGCTCGCCGGTCAGCAGCGACACCACCTCGCGTCCCTCGAACAGGCCGCGCGTATTCCCTTCGCGCACGAACTTGCCGAGGTCCGCGGCGAACAGCACGTTGAAGATGGCATCGGGCTTGGCGTCCGCCAGCGCCTGCACCACCGAGCCGGCGTCGACCTTGCCCAGCGGCGGCGCCTGCTCGGCGACGAACTCGACATCCGGCTGCGCCTGCTTCAGCAGCTTCTTGAAGGTGGCGACCGCCGACTGGCCGTATTCGTAGTTGGGATAGACGATGGCCCAGCGCTTCTTCTTCAGCTTGGCCGCCTCGGGCACCAGCATCGCGACCTGCATATAGGTCGACGGGCGCAGCCGGTAGGTGTACTGGTTGCCGTTCTGCCAGACGATCTTGTCGGTCAGCGGCTCGGCGGCCAGGAAAAACACGCGCCGCTGCTTGGCATAGTCGGTCAGCGCGAGGCCGGTATTGGACAGGAAGCCGCCGAACAGCAGCGCGACGCGCTCGCGCGCCACCAGTTCCTCGGCCACCCGCACGGAATCGCCGGGATTGCCGTTATCGTCGCGCGATACCACCTCCAGCTTCTTGCCTAGCACGCCCCCGGCCGCATTGACCTCGTCGACCGCCATTTCCCAGCCGCGCTTGTACGGCTCGAGAAACGCCGGTTGCGCCTTGTAGCTGTTGATCTCGCCGATCTTGATGGTGTTCTGCGCCAGCGCCGCGGCGCTGCCGAGCAGCGCCGACACGGTGACTGCCATGGCGGCGGTGGCGCGGCGCAGTCGTCGTTGGGGGCGGATTCGGTTGTGCATCGTTCTTCCTTTGCTGAAGCGAGTCGCCGGATGGCGGGAATGGACGGTGGAACGGCAAGGCACGCCGGCGCTGTGCTGGCACAGCGCCGGCACAGCGCTGGTGCGCGGCGCCCCGCCCGGGCGGGGCGCCGCGCACTGTTTTCATTCAGGATTCACTACATAAATCGCGACGGCCGGGTTGACGCAAGGAACGGGCCAGCGGCTGCCCATGCCGAGCCGTGCAAGCATGCCACGGCAGGCGGCTTCGCGCTCGTCCGTGGCGGATACGCCCGGCCGCGGCGTTTCGACACCTTTGTCTTTGATGTAGTGTTTACCGAATGGACGTTCAGTATGTACTACATCAAAGCGGGTGGAAATCAGGGTGTTCACGGGAATGGCACCGGCGGCGAGGCGGTGCAGCGCGGGAGATCGGCGAACAAGGCAGGCGGCGAGAAAGCCGGCGAGGCAGGCAGCAAGAGCGAGCAGGAAACCGGCGCGGCAATTAAGCCGTCTGCGAAAAGAGAGCCGGGATCAGGCCCTTGTGCGCAGCAGATCGACATAGGCGGTCGGCACCAGCCGGCTGGCGTCGACGCCGAGCTTGCCCAGCAGCGCCTGCGCCTCGGCCACGCCGTGCTCGGCCGCTTCGCCGTCGCGCAGCACCACCTCGAGTTCGAGGAAGTCCCCCAGTCCCTCTACGCGGTCCAGATGCACGCGGGTGCGGCCGATCAGGTAGAGGATGCGGGCCTTGCGCACGCGCCCGGCCTCACCGTAGGCGGCCGACAGCGCGGCGCGCAGCTGGTCCGGCTCGGCGGTCGGCACGATCTGGTAGTGGCTGGGCTTGGGACCGCTGTCGTCGGCGCGGCGGTAGAAGATCAGCTCGCCCCGTCCCGACGGAAACGCGCGCAGCTTCAGGCGCCCATTGCCGCAATGGAAGAAGGTGTCGTCCTGCTGCAGCAGTTCGGGACCGTGATCGGCCAGTTCGGCCGCGAGGGGCGCCAGGGCGTCGCGGTCGTCGACGCGGGCCTTGATTTCGATATTGGTCGGCATGGGGCGACGATGGTAGCACGCGTGCCCCCCGTGCCCAGCCCACCCCGCCCCACGCGCTCAGGCGTTCGCGGCCTGCCCGATGGCCAGCGCCAGCGCGTCTTCCAGCCGGTCGTTGCCCCAGAACATCTGCTCGCCGACGAAGAAGGTCGGCGCGCCGAAGATGCCGCGGCGCAGCGCCCGTTCGGTCTGCGCGCGCAGCGCCCTCCTTGTTCTGCCGCAGCACGGCGGCGGACAGCAGCGCGTCGGCCGGCAGACCCAGTTCGGCCAGGGCCTCGCCGACCGCCTCGGGATTGTCGATATCGCGGTCCTCGGCGAAATTCATCCGCATGATGCGGCGGCAATAGGCGCCGATCCAGGGCTCCTCGGCGCCGAGCAGCGCCACGCGCATCGGCAGCAGCGCCCGGCGCGGGAACTGGCTCGGCTGCCGCCATGGCAGGCCGTATTTGGCGCACTGGCGGGCGGTGTCGATCATCGCGTAGGCGCCCTTGGCGCGCTGCACCACGAAGGGCGAGCCTTCCCAGCCATGTGCGGCGAACACCGGGCCGAGCAGGAAGGGCTTCCACGCCAGCGCCACGCCGTGCCGGGCGGCCAGCGGCTCGATCCGCATCGCGCTCAGATAGCTGTAGTTGCTGCCGAACTCGAACCAGAACTCCAGGGTGGGCGGGGGCGCGGCCGACATCGTGTCTCCTCGTGGGGCGCTGCAGCGACGGCACGATGATCGCGCGGAGTCCCGGTGCCGCTCAAGCGCGGCCTCGGCATGGCGGGCATGCCGGCGCGGCATGCGGCAGCGCACAAGCGACGTACAAGCGACGCACAAGCGAGGCACAGGCAGGGGCGCCCGGCGGGGCACAAGCGCGGCGCAGGCAGGGGCGCCAGCGGGGCACGAGCGGGGCGCAGGCTGTGACACGGCCGCCGCCCGGGGTGTCGTCCCTTTCCTACAGGCAATTCAGCCCGGGGCCGAATCGACGCCGCGCCGGCCGGGCCTAAGCTGGACGCATCAGGCGGCAACACGCCGCTCAGGAGATCATCATGTGGAAGCTGATAGCGACGCTCGTTGCGGCGGGCGCGATGACCATCTCGATGCAGGGCTGTACGCTGGGCGGCGCGGTCGCCGGCGGCGCAATCGGCCACGAGGTCAGTGACGGCAGCCCGTGGGGCACCATCGGCGGCGCAGCGGTGGGCGGCTATATCGGCCACGAGCTCGGCAAGGACTGACGGCCTGGCCGGCGCACACCGGTGCGTCACCGGCGCGTCACCGGCGCGTCACCGGCGCATCACCGGCGCATCACCGGCGCATCACTGGCATATGACCCGCGCCTGATCGGCGCTGGCGGGCCGCCCTGCCTTCGCGCGGCGGCCTGATTCACCCTCGCTGGCCGTCGATGGTCGGCGACCCCTTCGATGGCCAGCGATCCCGCGACGGCCACCACCGACCGCTCGGCGGCCATCGAACCCTAAACGGCAACGGTTCAATAACGCGGCCGTTCCGCGCTGCGCGCCACCACCGCATTCCCGGCGATCAATTCGCCCAGCAGCGCCAGCGAGGCGCGGCCGCTGGTGCGGTACGGATCGAACTCCGCCCGCGGGAAATACTTCAGCAGCGTGGCGGTATTGATGCGGCAGGTATCGACCAGCCCCATCGCCCAGCCGGCGAATTCCCGCTCGGCGATTTCCTCGTAGTGCAGCAGCACCACGTCCTCGTGCCGCGGGTCCTGTGCGATCCGGTGATAGAGCGCCGACACCTCGGCGCGGGCGCCCTCCAGGGCCTGCAGGAACACGCCGTTGCCGTAGCACAGCACCCCGGTGATGCCTTGCGGCGGATTGCGCTCGATGCTGGTGGCGACGATGGTATCGACCAGATCCTCGTCGGCGGGCTGGCGGGCGCGGCTGGCGTAAAGCAGACGAACAAGCATGATGGCCTCCTTCAGCCGCGGTTCAGATTGAGCAGGGTCAGGAATTCGCGCCGCAGGCTGTCGTTCTTCAGGAAGGAGCCGCGCATCACGCTGTTGGTCATCTTGGCGTCGGTGTCGCGCACGCCGCGCCAGTGCATGCAGAAGTGCTCAGCCTCCATCACGATGGCCAGGCCATCCGGATTCATCTTCTGCTGCAGCAGGTCCGCCATCTGGCTGACTGCTTCTTCCTGGATCTGCGGCCGGCACATGATCCATTCGGCCAGCCGCGCATATTTGGACAGGCCGATCAGGTTCGAGTGCTGGTTCGGCATGACGCCCACCCACAGCTTGCCGATGATCGGACACAGGTGGTGCGAACACGCGCTGCGCACGCGGATCGGACCGACGATCATCAGTTCGCTGAGCTGCTCGACATTGGGAAATTCCGTCACGCTCGGCGCATGCACATAGCGGCCGGCGAAAATTTCCTTCAGGTACATCTTGGCGACGCGGCGCGCGGTCTCCTGCGTGTTGTGATCGTTGTCGATATCGATCACCAGGCTGCGCAGCACGTCGGCCAGCCGGTTTTCGACCTCCTTCGACAACTGGTCGAGCTCGCCCGGCTCGATGAAGCGCGAGATATTGTCGTTGGCGTGGAAGCGCTGGCGCGCGGCGAGAAGCCGGGCGCGGATGCGCTCCGACACCGGTTGCTCGACGACGTGGCCGCGCGCGTCGGCCACGACGGGCGTCGAGGCGCCGGCTGCTTGCCGTTTCGGAGCGGAATCGCTGGTGGTCATGCCGTTTCCCGAGTTGAAGGACATTGGCCCGACTATAGGGGGGACGGCACAGTGGCGGCAAGCGCAGGGACGAACCTGGCGCTGCCTGGCGAAATCGGCGCCCGCAATGGCCCGGCGGCGTCAGGCCTCACCGGCCGCTGCCGCGATGTCCCGCGCGGCCTGCACGAACAGGGTCGCGGGCGGCACGTACAGCCCGCGGCCGAGCAGGCCCCGTTCCCCCGGCGGCATCGATCATGGCGATCGCGGTCAGCGGCTCGCAACCCGCGGCGACGCGTGCGGCATCGAGGCCCACGGCCAGCCCTTGCGGCGCCAGGCCCGGATGCCGGCCCGCCAGCAAGGTTCCGGACCGCTCGCGCCAGTCGGCCGGCAACCATGGCGCCAGCACGGTGGCGATCTCCGGCGCTCCGGTCAATGCCTGCCCGCCACAGCCCAACACATCGATGACCCCGCTGTCGCCGATTACCGGCGAGGCGGTGGCCGCGGCCGCCGATGCGTTCAGCGGCGGCCCGACCGGTGCGGCGGCAGCCGCGGTATGCCATCGATGCGGCTGGCCGGCCAGCCGGATGCCAGCCTGCTGCCCATTGCCGGCCAGCGCCACGACGAGGGTCGACGCCGCGTCGCGGCCGCCATCGGCGGCGCGTTCGAGCATCAGGTGGCAGGCCGCCATCCAGAGCGTCAGGAAAAACAGCGGCGTCTGGCGCAGCATCTGCGCCACCGCGTACGCGTCTGCTTCGCCGGTGGCGTCGGCCGCCACGTCGGGAAGGGTGTCCAGCGCCGGGATCAGCCGCTTGCACAGGGCCGCGTTGGCCACGACGGTACGCGCATGCAGATCGTCGCCACCGGCCAGTCCCGCCGCCGCCAGCGGCAGCAGGGGCAGCGGCCCGGCGGCCAGCACGGCGCTCAGCCGGCGCGCCAGCGGGCCATCGCGCCACGCCAGCCTGGGCAGGATCGCGGGATCCCGGCTGCCGAAGCGCAACTGCGGCCCCGCTCCGCTGCCCAGCAGCGACCACGCCCGGGCATGCGGGTAGTACGCGGCGGGAGCCGCGACGTCGGCAACCTCCACCAGCGCCGAGGAAGGCGAAATCAACGCGGCCAGCGGCGTGACTGCGCCGAAGTCCTGCGCCGGCCGCAACGCAATGCGCCCGGATGCAATCGCGCGCTCGGCCGCCATCGCATCGCGCGCCCAGCCCTCGTGCAGGCAGCACAGCACCGCCGAAGCGAGCAGCGGTCCCGGCGGCCGGCACGGGTCCGTCAGCGGCGGGCCGGCGTGCAGCAGGGTGTGGTGCTCCAGACCGAGCGCCTCGCGCGCGGGTCTTACGGCCGTCCACGCGGGTTGCACCGAGACGAGCCGCGCCAGCACGCGCGCATTGGCGGCGCGGCGGTCCGCTTGATTGGCATCGATCGCGTCCATTGCCATTCTCATGCCGCCTCACATCCCCATATAGGCCTGGCGCACACGGGGATCGTCGGCCAGCACGCGCGTGTCGCCTGCAAGCGAGATGCGTCCGGTCTCGACCACGTTTGCATGGCGGGCCAGCTCGAACGCCGTCAGCACATCCTGCTCGACCAGCAGGATGGTCAGCCCCGCGCGGTTGATCTGCAGCAGCGCCTCGCCCAGGTTCTCGACCGCACGCGGGGCCAGCCCCAGCGACAGCTCGTCGATCATCAGCAGTTGCGGGCGCGACATGATGCCCCGGCCGATCGCGCACATCTGCTGCTCGCCGCCGGAAAGCGTGGTGGCATCCTGCTTCTGGCGCGTCTTCAGGATCGGAAACATG
Organism: Cupriavidus sp. H18C1; assembly: GCF_049311595.1. Classification (NCBI taxonomy): domain Bacteria; kingdom Pseudomonadati; phylum Pseudomonadota; class Betaproteobacteria; order Burkholderiales; family Burkholderiaceae; genus Cupriavidus; species Cupriavidus sp. H18C1. Next base: position 616,719 of record NZ_CP186009.1, on the reverse strand, counting down.
GTGAAGACGAAGTCGAGGTCTGCCTCGATGTCGGCGCGGCTGTCGCTGCGCAGATACGCGCCAAGCAGCAGGTTGTCGCGTATCGACAGGCCGCGGAACAGCCGCCGCCCTTCGGGCACATGCGCGACGCCGGCGCGCAGCATCGCGTCGGGACTGGCGCCGGTCATGTCCTTGCCGGCAAACGCGAGTCGCCCGCCCGAGGGCTTGACCATGCCGGAGATCGTCCGCAGCAGCGTGGACTTGCCGGCGCCGTTGGAGCCGACGATGCAGGTGATCTCGCCGGCCGGCACCTGCAGGTCGATGCCCCACAGCACCTGCACGTCGCCGTAGCCGGCGTGCAGCCCGGCAATCTCCAGCAGCGGCGTGTTGAGGGGCGCGGCGGCGCCGGCGGGCGCGGCACTGGTGCGAGCGCCCATGGCGGCGCGGGTTTGGACGTTCATCGGTGGACCTCCGTGGTGGTGTCCGCCGCCGACGTCGCCGCTACGCCATGCGCCGCCTGGCGCGCGGCAAACTTGCTGCCCAGATAGGCCTCCACCACGCGCGCGTCGCGGATCACGGCCTGCGGCTCGCCCTGCGCGATCAGTTCGCCCTGATGCAGCACCAGGATGCGCTGGCTCAGGGACATCACGACCTTCATCAGATGTTCGATCAGCAGGATGGTCACGCCGCGCGCCGCGATCGCGCGCATCAGCGCCAGCGCCTGGTCGATCTCGGCGCTGTTCAGCCCCGCATTGACCTCGTCGAGCAGCAGCAGGCGCGGCCGCATCGCCAGGCTTTTGGCCAGTTCCAGCCGCTTGCGCGACGGCAGCGTCAGCGCGGTGGCCGGGCGCCGCGCCTCATGCGCGAGGCCGACGAATTCGAGATGGTCCATCGCGTCGCGCTCGGCCTGCGCCAGACTCGCCGCGTGGCCCGCGAACAGCGCGCCGGCGCAGACGTTCTCGAGGACCGTCATCTGCGGAAACGGCTGCACGATCTGGAAGGTCCGCGCCAGGCCGCTGCGGGCCGCCTGCCACGGCCGCTGCGCGGTCACGTCCCGGCCGCGGAACACCACCGAGCCGCCGTCGGCGCGCACCACGCCGGTGATCAGATTGACCAGCGTGGTCTTGCCCGCGCCGTTCGGTCCGATCAGTCCGACGATCTCGCCTTCCTCCAGCGCGAAGCTGACCTCGCGGGTCGCATGCAACCCGCCGAAATGCTTGTCCAGTGCCTGGACCTCCAGCAGCTTGCCCATCAGCGCACCTCCGTCGCGGTGGCGCGGCCGGCGCGCGCCCAGGCGGCCGATCGGATGCGTGCCAGCCCGCGCCGATAGTCGATCTTCAGCAGGCCGCCCGGCAGGAAGAAGATCAGCAGCACGATCACCACGCCGAGGATCGCCTGGTGGTAGTCGAGAAAGCGCGCCCAGATGGTTTCCTCCATCAGCACGAAGGCGGTGGCGCCGACCAGCGGCCCGTACACTGTGCCAAGTCCTCCCAGCATCGCCATCACGGGCACCTTCAGCGTCAGCAGGATGCCGAACGCGTCGGTCGGCGCGATATACGAGACCCACGACGCGTAGATGGCGCCGACGGTGCCGCAATAGACGGCCGACAGTGTGTAGGCCGCGGTCTTGTAGCGGTTGGTGTCGATGCCAACCATATCGGCGGCCTCCTCGTTCTGGCTGATGCAGCGCAGGCCGAAGCCGAGCCGCGAGCGCTCGACCGCCAGCGTGGTGGCCCACGCGCACAGCATCACCGCCAGCATCGCGTACAGGAAGACACGGCCGGCGAAGTCCGGGCCGCCGCCGAGGATGCGGATATTGAGCCCGTCACCGCCGCCGGTCACATCGACCCACAGCGAGGCGACCATGCGCAGCACCTCGACCAGCGTGATCGACCCGATCGCGAAGTAATGGCCCTTCATCCGCAGGATTGCGCCGCCAAGCAGCGCGGCGAACAGGCTGACGAACACGGTCGCGCCCAGCCAGGCGAGTACCATCGGCACGCCCGCGTTCTGCAGCAGGCCGCCGACATAGCTGCCCAGGCCGACAAAGGCCGCGGTGGAGAACGACGGATAGCCGGCATAGCCGCCGATGAAGTTCCACGACAGCGCCAGCGCCCCGTACATGCAGACGAACGTGGCGAGCCGCACGAAGTAGTTGTCGGCCAGGAACGGCATCGCGGCCAGCAACAGCACGCCGCCGGCGAACAGCAAATGCGCGCCGCGCGCGGGGAAGCGGGAACGGTTGGCGTTCATTGGTACCCTCGCTTGCCGATCAGCCCGGTGGGCCGCGTCATCAACAGCACCAGCATCAGCAGCGAGCCGACCAGGATCGCGCTCTGCGCCCCCCAGGAAGTTGCCAGCCACACTCTCGATCAGCCCCAGTGCGAGGCCGCCGACCAGCGCGCCCGGCACCGTGCCGAGCCCGCCGATCACGCAGATCACGAAGGCCTTGCCGAGCAGCAGCCCGGTGATATTGGTGGTGATCGGGAACACCACCGACATCAGCACGCCGCAGGCGCCGGCCATCAGCGCGCCGATGCCGAACGTGATCGCGTAGACGCGGCCCACGCGAATGCCCATCAGCGTGGCGGCATCACGGTCCATCCGCACCGCGACGATCGCGCGGCCGATGCGCGAGCTGCGCAGCACCAGATAGAGCACGCCGGTCATCGCCAGCGCCAGCAGCATCGCCAGCAGCCGGTCGTTCGGCACGATCACGCCGTTCAGGTCCAGCCGCCCCAGGTCCAGCGAAATCCGGCGCGGCGTCGCGTCGAACCACACGTTCATCAGGTTGTAGAGGATCATGTCCAGGCCGAAGGTCAGCGTCAGCGTGGTCAGCACCGGCTGCGACACGACCCGGTTGACCAGCCCGTACTGCAGCAGGAAGCCGAGCAGGAACAATCCCACCGATACCACCAGCAGCATCACGAAGGGACTGACCTGCCAGTGCAGCCACGCGAAGTAGGCCAGATAGCCCCCCAGCACGATGAACGACCCGTGCAGCATGTTGATCACGTTCAGCACGCCCCAGACCAGCGAAAAGCCGACGGCGATGCAGGCGTACAGCGCGCCCAGCATCAGGCCGTTGACGACGATTTGTGCGTAGAGACTCATGGCGGTGGCTTCCGGCGGTCCGTGTCAGCGCACGGCGACGAGGTCGGCCTGCTTGACGGCTTGCGGATACAGCACCGCCACCTTGCCCGACTGGACCTGGATGATCGGCAGGTCGCGCCCGGCATTCATGCCATTGGGGCCGAACTTGACCGGGCCGTAGAACGTCATCGCATCGAGCGAGGCCAGCGCGTCGCGCACCTTGGCGCCCTGCGTGCTGCCCGCCTTCTCGATGGCCTTCTGCAGCGCGATCAGCGCCGCCGCCGCGGAGGCGTGCACATAGTCGGGGTCGTGCTTCTCGCGGGCGACGAACTCGTCGTAGAACGCCTTGGTCGAACCGAACACATCGTCCGCCTTGTATTGCGACGACGGATGCCACCAGGTCGCGCTGCTGACGTTGTTGGCGAGCGGGCCCAGCGCATCGATGAACTCGCGGTAGGCCGGACCGGTGATCATCGTGATGATCGGCGCGGTCGTGCCCAGATCGGCCATCTGCTTGCGCACCAGGATCAGGTCCTTGGTGTAGCCGGTGATATAGATCCACTCGGCGCCCGATGCCTTGATGCGCGACAGCGACGCGGAATGGTCGAGCGCTCCCACCGGGAAATATTCGTTGTGGACGACCTTGAGCCCGGCCTTCTCCGCATGTGCCTTCATGGTCGCGGCCATCGAGCGCGGAAACACGTCCTCGCGGCCCAGGATGGCGATCTTCTTGACCGTGGGCATCTGTGCGGTGAAGGTGCGGATCATCGAATCGACCAGGCCGCCGTTCGGTGCCAGCGTGCCGAACAGGTATTTGTAGCCCTGATCGAACACCGACTCCGACGACGCGGCCGACGCCATGACGGGAATGCCATAGCGCTCGGCCACGCCCGCGACAACCTTGGTATGTCCGGAGCCGAAGGGCGCGGTCAGGAATTCGACCTTGTCCTGCGTGATCAGCTTCTCGGCCATCTGCTGCGCGCGCTTCTCGTCCGACTGGTAATCGTAGGTGATCAGCTCCACCTTGCGCCGGGTGCCGCCGACATTGATGCCACCGGCCGCGTTGACCCGCTTGAGCCACATGTCATAGGCGACCTGCTGCTTCTTGCCTTCGTCGGCCAGGCCTCCGGTCAACGCGAGCGGCGCGCCGATGCGGATGGTGGACTGGGCCTGGGCCAGCGCGGTGGCGCCCATCAGGAGCGCGGACAGCAGCGCGGTACGGATCAGCTTGGGAGTCATGGAATACCTCGTCAGGGGACAGGTCTTGCGGAGCGAATCAGGAAAAGGGACGGCAAAGTCAGCGGCGGCCGAACGACAGCCACTGCCGCAGGCGGCCCCACAGCGCGGGCCAGAACAGGGCATTGAGGTCGAGCGGCGCGTTGGCAGGCGCGTTGGCAGGCGCACGGGCTGGCGCACTGGCAGGCGCACTGGCTGGCGCCTGCCTCGACGGCGCAGGCGCCGTCTCGACAAAGGCAGGCGGCTCGGCCGCGGCGAAGGCGGCTACCGTGGGAGCCACCGCAACGGTAACGGCCGGTCCGGCCTCGGCTTCGAGCTTGCGGCGCAGGTTGGCGGCAAAGGCCTCGGTCAGCCGGGCGGCCAGCTCGCGCACGATGCCGCCTCGCGAGAACTGCGCCAGGCTGCCGGCGATCGCATAGTCGACCGCGATGTCGACGCGCGTGGCGGGCCCGCCGGTCGCGTCCGCGACGTCATGCAGCGAGAACGCGGCCTCGCCCTTGACGCGCGAGCCGCTCTTGCGGTCCGCGCCGGTGCCTGTCACCGCGCCACGGTAATCGGCATCGTCCAGGCGCATCTCGCCGTCGCCGGCGAAGACCGCGACGATGGGCCCGAGCTTGACGGTCATCGTCAGGGGCAACCGGCCGTCTCGTGGCGGCGCCGACAGCGACGCCCCGGGCAGGCAGGCGATCACGCCCTCGGTATCGCGGAAGCAGCGCCATACCGCGTCGCGCGCGAACGGCAGCAAGATCGTTTGTTGGAGTTCCATGCGGGGCTCGGCCTCCTGGGGTGGCGTCGGTAGACTGTCGTGTCGGTTCGCGCGGGTTCTGGTCAGGTGCGATTGACCGCGCCGGCGGTCTTGCGGGCATCGAGCACGCTGCGTATCGCCCGCACCAGGCCGACATAGCCGGTGCAGCGGCACAGGTTGCCGGCAAGCTCGTGACGGATGCGCGCATCGTCGGCATCCGGCAGCCGCAGCACGATGTCACGCGCGGTGGCCAGCATGCCCGGCGTGCAATATCCGCATTGCAGCGCGTGTTCGGCGCTGAACGCTTCGCGCAGTTGCGCCATCACGGGGTCGGCATCGAAGTCCTCGATGGTGCGTACCTCGGCGCCGGTGCAGCTGACGGCCAGCACGGTGCACGAACGCGTCGGCACGCCGTCGACCTGCAACGTGCAGGCGCCGCAGACGCCCTGCTCGCAGCCGAGATTGGTGCCTGTCAGGTTCAGGTGTTCGCGCAGGAAGTCGGCCAGGTGCGTGCGGGGCTCGATGGCGGCGCTGACACGCTCGCCGTTGACACACAGTTCGACAGGCATGGGGGAGTGTCATGCGCCTTCTCCGGTAAAGACAGCCAGCGCCGCGGCGGCGCGCCGCAACGCCACCGCGTGGAGTTGGTATTCAAGCGTGCCGGGCTCGAGCCCGGCCTCGCACAGGTGGCGGTGCGCCAGCGCTTCGTCCCAGCGCTCGATCAGCGCGCCGGCGTCGGCGATCACGAACGGCGCGCCATCGATGGCGCCGATCACCGCGCGACGCCTGCCCTGTGCGCCGTCGTCGACGAAGGCGCAGATCGCCTCGGCGAATTCGCCCGGCTTGCGGTTGACCTTGTAGTAGCTCCAGCGCGCGCCGGGGCTCAAGCGCGCGATCCGGACCCCGAGCAGCACTTCGTCGTCCGCCAGCGCCGTGGTGAATGCGCCGGCCATCCAGTCGCGCTGCGCGATCTCGCGCCGGCCGCGCGGGCCCATCACGATGCAGGTGGCGTCGAGCAGCGCCATCACGTTGATCCAGTCGGCCGCCGGGTCGGCATGGGCCAGGCTGCCGCCCAGTGTGCCGCGGTTGCGCACGGCTCGATAAGCGATGCCGCGCGCGACGAAGGACATCAGGCCGCGGCTCGGATCGGGAATGCGCCCGTCCTCGATCTGCGCATGGGTGATGCCGGCGCCCAGTTGCACCGACGTGCCCGCGTCGAGGCATTCGCGCAGTGCCGCGATGCCGCCCAGATCGATCAGCTCGGCCGGCTGTGCCAGCCGCAGGTTCAGCATCGGGCCAAGCGACTGGCCACCGGCGACGGCCTTGGCAACGCCCCCCGCTGCCGGCGAGCGCGGCGAGCGCCGCTTCGACGGTGTCGGGCCGCCGATAGTCGAACGGCGCCGGCTTCATGCCGCCACCTGCGCAGGCGACGGCGGCATCGGGCTGAAGTGGCCGGGGTGGCGGGCATCCGTGGCACGCGCATTGGCGAGCGCGGCGAGGATCGCCCGCGGACTTGCCGGCAGCTCGCGCAGTTCGGCGCCCAGCGGCCGCAACGCGTCATTGATAGCGTTGACGATCGCCGCGGGCGAGCCGATCGCACCGCTCTCGCCGATGCCCTTCTGGCCGAACTCGGTGTAGGGCGCCGGCGTTTCCATATGGTGGATGCGGATCGCAGGCACTTCGGTAGCGCCGGGCAGCAGGTAGTCGGCCAGCGTCGATGCCAGCGGCTGGCCGTCTTCGCTGTAGCGCATCTCCTCGTACAGCGCGGTGCCGATGCCCTGCGCCGCCCCGCCGTAGACCTGGCCGTCGACCACCATCGGATTGATCAGCACGCCGCCGTCCTCGACGATCACGTAGTCGATCAGTTCGACCTTGCCGAGTTCGGTATCGACGGCGACCGCCACCGCATGGCACGCATAGCTGAAGGTGCCGGTATCGCGCGTTGCCTGGTAGGTGGTCATGACCTCCAGCCCCGCAGGATCGACATCGGCGGGCAACTTCTGCGGCTGCCGGTACCAGACGTGGGCGAGCTCGGCCAGCGGCACGCGGCCGCCGCCGCCCACCACCGCCCCGTCCTCCCAGCGCGCCGCCGGCACAGGCAGGCCCAGCAGATGGGCGCCGATGTGCAGCAGCCGTGTTCGCAACTGCTTGCAGGCCTGGCCCACGGCCCCGCCCGCCATCACGATCGAGCGCGAGCCCCAGGTGCCGGTGGAGTACGGCGTGATCGCGGTATCGCCAAGCAGCACGCGCACCTGATCGGTGTCGACGCCGAGCACCTCGTGCGCGATCTGGGCCAGCGTCGTTTCCATGCCTTGCCCGTGCGAATGCACGCCGGCGCGGATCTCCAGCACCCCGTCCGGCGTCAGCCGCACCACGGCCGGCTCGCGGCCCGGCACCATCGGAATGCCCCAGCCGTGATAGACGGAAGTGCCATGGGCGCCCTGCTCGCAGAACACCGCAAACCCGACGCCAATGCGGCGCCCGTCGGGCTCGCCGCGCTGCTGGCGCGCACGCAGGCCGGGCAGATCGATGGCCGCCACGGCGTGTCGCACGCATTCGGGATAGTCGCCGCTGTCGAAGTGCTTGCCGGTGATGTTGTCGAACGGCATGCGCTCGGGCGGCACCAGATTGCGCAGCCGCACCTGATGGGGTTCCAGCCCCGCCTCGACCGCGATCGCGTCCATCACGCTCTCGATCGCGAAGCAGACGCCGGTGCGCGCCACGCCGCGGTATGGCAGGATCGGCGGCTTGTTGGTCGCCACCGACCAGGTGCGGCAGCGATAGCGCTCCATCATGTAGGGCCCCGGCAGGATGCTGCCGACCTGTGCGGCCTCCAGGCAGGCCGAGAACGGGTACGACGAATAGCAGCCCGAATCCACCGTGGCCTCGCAGTCGACCGCCAGCAGGCGGCCATCGCGCTCGGCCCAGGCCTCGATGCGATAGGCGTGCTCGCGGCAGTTCGCGTTGGCCGTCAGCTGCTCGCGCCGATCCTCGATCCAGCGCACCGGCTGCTCGAGCCGCATCGCCAGCCACGCGACGCAGACCTCCTCGGGCAGCAGGATTCCCTTGTAGCCAAAGCCGCCGCCGACGTCCGGCGAGATCACGCGAACCTGCCCTTCGTCCAGGCCCAGACAGCCGGCCAGCCCCGTGCGGTTGATATGCGGCATTTGCGCCGCGGTGACCACCACCAGCTGGGCCAGGCGCCGGTCCCACCACGCGACCACGCCGCGGCCCTCCATCGGCGCCATGCTCTGGCGCGCGGTCCGCAGCGTGCGGATGACGTGAATCGGCGCGCTCGCGCGGATCGCGGCCAACGCGGCCTCGTTGTCGCCGTCCGTGCCGACCGCCGTCGAAAGAAACACGTTGTCGCCCCAGTGCTCGTGCACGAGCGGCGCGCCGGCCTCGCGTGCGGCCAGCATGTCGACCACCGCCGGCAGCTCCTCGAAGTCGACGAAGACCTGCGCCGCAATGTCTTCGGCCAGCGCGCGGGTCGGGGCCACGCACATCGCAATCATCTCGCCGACCTGGCGCACCTTGCCGTCGGCGAGCACCGGCTGCGCCGACGACTTGAAGCCGGCGAGCCCCGAGTCGGCGACGATGGGCCGCACGCCGTCGAGGTCGGCCAGCGTGAATACCGCATCGGCCAGCCCTTCGGGCTTCTCGATGCCGCGGATGCGCGCATGCGCCAGCGGACTGCGCACGAACGCGACATCGCGCATGCCGACCATGCGCAGGTTGGCGACATAGTCGCCGCGGCCGCGCAGGAAACGGTCGTCCTCCTTGCGGCGCAGCCGCGCGCCGATGCCGCCGGTCTTGCTGCCGATGTTGCCGCCGTTGTTGCCGCCGTTGTTGCCGCCGTTGTTACCGCCGTTCCTGCTGCGGTCGCCGTGCGCTGCCGGGGTCGTCATCGCGATCTCCCTAGGCGACCTGCGCAACCGGCAGGATGGACGCGGCCGCATCGAAGCGCTGCCCGGCGCGCAGGCAGAACACCGGTTCCAGCATCCGCTCGACCACCACCTGGGTCCCCTCGTTGTCGGCGAGGACCCAGCGGCCACGCAGGTCTTCCAGCACCGAGACGTTGGCCTCGGCACCGACCCGCAGCGTGCCGGCGCCGTCCTTCAGGCCGGCCATGCGTGCCGCATTGACGGTGGCCATGCGCACCACATGGTCCAGTGGCAAACCGAGCGCCAGCATGCTGGTCATCGCCGACACCAGGCTGAAGCGGACGCGGCCGAGGAACATATGGTCCTGGTCCGGATGTTCCGCCGGCGTACCCGCTGGCGCGGGCACGTGCGTGTTGTAGCCGTGCATGTCGGCGCCCAGCGTATCGGGCACGATGCCGGCGTCCAGCACGGTGCGCGCCATCCGGTAGCTGAAGTGCGAGCCGTGACCGACGTCGATCTTCAGGCCGCGCGCCGCGGCCTCGCGCGCCAGCGGGTGCACGGTGCCATCGCGGTTGACGAAGCCGCCGGGATGGCGGCTGAACGGATGCGCCAGCACATCGCCGGGCTTGAGCATGTCGACCACCTGCTCGAGGATCGTGTCGGGGTCGACCTCATGCTCGGGGTGGCCAGGCATCGGCCACAACTGGCCGAAGTGGACGTAGACCGGCAGCGCTGCCTGACGGCCGATCTCGGCGGACGCACGCATCACCTCGACGCCCCACCGCGCAAACCCGCCGAGCTCGGCATGGGCCTTGATGCCGCGCACCAGGTCGGCGTTGGCTAGCGCGGCCTTCACCGTGGCATCGACATCGACGCATTCGGGCCGATACAGCTCGGCGTAGTAATGGCCTTCGAGCCCGCCGACCAGATAGGCGGACAGGAAGGCGTAGATGCGGCTGCTTGCCGGCTCGGCAACGTAGTGCCGAAAGCCGGGCAGCGTCATGCAGCTCGCGCCGCCCTGGTCGATCAGCGTGGTGACCCCGGAATGTACGCCGCACATGTCCGCGTTCAGGCCGAAGCGTCCGGTCACGTACTGGTACACGTGCGCGTGCGTGTCGATCAGGCCGGGCAGCACGAGCTTGCCGCGGCAGTCGACGACTTCGGCCGCATCGGCGTCCGCAGGCAAGGCCGCCGAGCCGTCGCCGACGGCGGCGATGCGGCCGTTGCGGATCCATACATCGCACACCGCGTCGATGCCGGCGTCCGGATCGATGACGCGGCCTTGCCGAAGAACGATGTCGCGCTTGCTTGCAGTCATGCTGGCCTCGTGGGGTGAAAACGCTGCCTGCAAAACGCAAGAACTTTGCCAGTGCATGCCGCAGGCCCGGCCCCCCGTTGCCGGAAACCCTTGCCGGCCAAGGCTTTGCGGTCTTCCGCCGACGCAACGAAATACGGGGTATGCCACGTATCCGGGTCGATTCCGGATGCGCGAGGCTGGTGCCGGCGCACCGGGAATCGGCGTACTACGAGCCCAGCGGGCAGCAAACCTGCCCCGTTGCTGTGCAATACGGGGCATACCACCTATTCGGCGATAATGGCGGCAACCGAAGCCACGCTGGAACGGCTGCCCCCTGACCTGGCGCCAACCGCCGGCGGCGAAATGCCGTCCGTTTCCGAACACCGCACCGCATGACGACGACCAAACGACCCATCGCCATCCAGACCGAGATCGACGCCGCCCGGCACCGCTCCACGCTGCTGGGGCGCCCCGGCTTCCTGATCCGGCGCCTGCATCAGGTCCACTGCTCGCTGTTCCTCGAGGAGACCGAGGCGTTCGGCATCACGCCCGTCCAATACAGCCTGTTGACGGCACTGGAGCAGCACGGCGAACTCGACCAGAACACCGTGGCCCTCGAGGTAGGCCTGGAGCGCACCACGGTGGCCGAAGTCATTCCTCGGCTGGAGGCGCGCGGACTGCTGCAGCGGCGGCAAAGCGAAACCGACCGGCGCGTCAAGCTCGTCAAGCTGACCCGCAAGGGCAAGACACTGGTCAGGAAGATGGAGGCGGCGGTTCAGCGCGCGCACGATCGCACCGTCGACCATCTGCCGCCGGCCGACCGCGAACGGTTCCTGCTGTATCTGATCCGCCTGGTCGAGGCGACCAACGAGCACGGCAGCGTGCCGTATCGGCTGCCGCCAGCGGAGTGACGGCCTGCGGGGAAATGTGCCGAGTGATACATTAGCGCCAGCCCGATTTCCGGCTTGTTGTTCCCGTCATTGCGCCAAACAACGTTCTTCCGCATGGAGCGCCGCATGAACCCGTCCCGTTTTGCCCTTCCGCGTCGTGTTCTTCCTCTCGCGCTGGCCGCCGCACTGTCGTGCGCGGCGCTCGCCGGCACGCCGGCCCACGCGCAGGGCGTACCGGCGCAGCAGCAGAATCAGGTGCCCGGCTATTACCGGATGATGCTCGGCGAGTTCGAGATCACCGCGCTGTACGACGGGTATATCGATGTCGACCCCAAGCTGCTGCGCAACACCAGCGCGCGCGAGGTGCAAACCCTGCTGGCTCGCATGTTCCTCGACTCGACACCCGGCGTGCAGACCGCGGTCAACGGGTTCCTGATCCACACCGGCAAGCACCTGGTGCTGGTCGACACCGGCGCCGGCGCCTGCTTCGGCCCCGCACTGGGCAAGATCGTCGACAACATCCGGGCGGCCGGCTACGACCCGATGCAGGTCGACACCGTGCTGCTGACCCATCTGCATGGCGACCATGCCTGCGGCCTCGCGGTCGACGGCAAGCCGGTGTTTCCCACCGCGACGGTCCATGCCTCGCAGATGGACGCGGACTACTGGCTGTCGCAGGACATCGCCGACAAGGCCCCGGCCGAGGCCCAGCCCTACTTCAAGATGGCGCGCGATGCGGTGGCACCGTATCAGGCGGGCGGGCGCTTCCGCACCTTCAAGGCCGGCGACGAGGTGGTGCCGGGCATCGCCGCGGTGGCCGCCTATGGCCACACCCCCCGGCCATACCGGCTATCTGGTGCGCTCGGAGAAGAACGGCAAGGCGCAGAGCCTGCTGGTGTGGGGCGACATCGTGCACAGCCATGCGGTGCAGTTCCGCCGGCCGGATGTCGCGATCGAATTCGACGTGGACAGCCGCGCCGCGGTGCGCACGCGCAAGCGGCTGTTCAACGACGCCGCGCGCAACAAGCTGTGGGTCGCCGGCATGCATCTGCCCTTCCCCGGCATCGGCCATGTGCGGGCCGACGGCAACGGCTATACGTGGGTGCCGGTCGAGTTCGGGCCGATCCGCACGGATCGCTGATCCGGCTGGCTGAGCCGGCCGGTCATCGGGGTACGCGGCCCGCCAGTTATCGCGCTGTTTTTGGCGCTGTTTTTGGCGCTGCTGTTGGCGCTGCTGTTGGCGCTTCTGTTCGCCCTGCTGTTCGGGCTGCTGCTCGCGCCAATCGTGGGGCTACGCATCGCGCGGCTGACCGCGCCGCTGGTCGCGCCGCATCATGGCATCGCACATTGACTGCAGCCGCGCGGCCATGTCGCGCGCCGGCGCCGACGGTTCCGGCCTGACATGCAGGCTCAGCTCGACCGGCGGCACCGCGCCGATCAGCGCCGGCTCGTCCAGCACGCGATGCGCGCGCGTGACCACGCGGCGCGGCAGCAAGCTGATGCCCAGGCCGTCGGCCACCGCCGAACTGAGGCTGGCCAGACTCGCGCTGACGAAGCCGATGCGCCAGCGCCGGCCGCTCGCCTCCAGCGCATGCGTCATCTCCCCGCGATACAGGGCGCCGCCGGGAAAGACCGCCAGCGGCACCGGCTCGCGCCCGAAGGCGGGACGCCGGCGGCTGTCGATCCAGCACAACGGCTCGGGCCAGCTCGCCAGCCCGGCGGCGCTGCCCTCGCGCTGCTTGATCAGCGCCAGATCGAAGTCGCCCTCCTGGAATCCCTGCCATAGCTCGTGGCTCAGGCCGCTGGTGACCTCGAGCCGCACGCCGGGCCACGCGTCGGCGAAATCGGCCAGCACCGGCGTCAGCGTCTGCGCGGCGAAGTCTTCCGGCACGCCGAGCCGGATCTCGCCCTGCACCGCGCTGTCGCGGATCAGCGCGACGGCCTCGCCCGACAGCTGCAGGATCCGCCGTGCATAGCCCAGCAGGCGTTCGCCCTCGGGCGTCGGCGTGACATAGCGCCCGCCGCGGTCGAGCAGCGCGCAGCCGCACTGCTCCTCGAGCCGGCGCAATTGCTGGCTGACCGTGGACTGGGTCAGATGGACGCGCTCCGCGGCGCGGGTGAAGCTGCCGCTGTCGGCCACGGCGACGAAGCTGCGCAGCAGTTGGGGATCGAGGATGTCGTTCAAGGGGTGGCGTTCGAGGCGGCTATGTGTCCAGGGATTCGGGCAGGGATTGGACCGGTCTTTGCGCGGTCCTTTGCGCGGTCCTTTGCGCGGGTCCTTTGCGCGGGTCCTTTTCCAGGTCCTTTGCGCAGGTCTTTGGCGCGCCCTTTGAGCGGCCCTTTGCCGGGCTATTTGATTTCTCACTGCCCCGCAGTCCATCATTTAATTTCCCAATTGCCAAGCGCGCGCGTACAGTCTGGTCCTCTACCCGCAGGCTCTTTTCCGCGAGGCATCCCCATGTCCAACCACGAATCCCTGTTGCGCGAAGCCGTGCATCTGGCGCAGGCCAACCGCGCACGCGGCGGCCGGCCCTTCGGCGCCGTGCTGGCGCGTGAAGGCCAGCTGATCGCCACCGGCGTCAACGGCATCGTCCACAGCCACGATCCGACCAGCCATGCCGAGATGGAGGCGATCCGCGCCGCCAGCCGGCGCCTGCAGAGCCCGGACCTGCGCGGCTGCGCGGTCTATGCCAGCGGCCATCCCTGCCCGATGTGCCTGGCCGCGCTGGTGATCAGCGGCGTGCAGGAGGTCTACTACGCCTTCGACAACAACGACGCCGCGCCCTACGGCCTGTCCAGCGAGGCCACCTACCAGGCGTTGCGGCTGACGCTCGATCCGCCGCCGCTGCCGCTGATCCGCCTCGATGTGGGTGTCACCGCCGATGCGGTCTATGGCCGTTGAGATCCATGGCAGTTGAAGTCCCCACCGGCCGGCGCGGCATCGGCGCGCCGGGCTGGGCACTGGCGGCCATCGTGCTGGCTGGCCTGAACCTGCGTCCCTTCCTGACCGGCATCGGCCCGCTGGCGCCGGTCATCCGCAACAGCACCGGCCTGGACTATCGCGGCATGGCGTGGCTGACGCTGCTGCCGATGGTGCTGATCGGCGTCGGCGCCTGCCTCGCGCCGGCGATGCGCCGATGGCTCGGCGAGCGGCGCGCGGTACTGCTCGCGTTGGCACTGGTCGGCATCGGTTCGCTGTTGCGGCTCGCGTGGCCCGGCGGCACGGCGCTGATCGCCACGGCCGCGCTGTGCGGCCTCGGGACGGCCGCCGCGCAGGCGGCGCTGCCGGCCATCGTCAAGCGCCAGTTTCCGGCACGGATGGCGATGGTGATGGGCCTCTATTCGGCCGCGCTGATGGCGGGCGGCGCGCTGGGTGCGCAGTTGACGCCGTGGATCGCCGGCCTGAGCGGCAGCTGGCATGCGGGGCTGGCGGTGTGGGCGCTGCCCGCATGGGCCGGATGGCTGCTCGCGTGGCGGACGCTGCCCCGCGATGCGGCCGCCGAGCCAGCGATGTCTTGCCGCGACGCCGCCGATGCCACGGCCAACGCGAACGCCGCCGACGTCGCCGATGCCAAGACCAAAGCCAACGCCACCGATATCGCTGATGCCAGAGCCAACGCCGCTCACGTCGCCGATGCCAGGCCCAAAGCGAACGCCGCCGACACCGTTGATGCCAGCGCCAAAGCCAACGCCGGCCGCCCAACCGCGATTCCGGTGCTGCGCCTGTTCAAGCGCCCACGCACCTGGCTGCTGATGGCCTCGTTCGGCGTGATGAACGGCGGCTATGCCTCGCTGATCGCGTGGCTCGCCGCCTACTACCAGGAACGCGGCTGGAGCGGCCCGGCCTCGGGCGGCCTGATCGCGGTGATGTCGGTGGCGCAGGCCGTTGCCGCGCTGGCGCTGCCGACGCTGGCGGCCCGCAGCCCGGATCGCCGCGCATGGCTGGCCCTCGCGCTCGCCCTGCAGGCGATCGGCTTCGCCGGCCTGGCCGGATGGCCGGACCTTGCGCCGCTCGCATGGGCCATCATCGGCGGCGCCGGCCTGGGCGGCTGCTTCTCGCTTTATCTGGTGGTCGCGCTGGACCACCTGCCCCGCCCCGAAGACGCCGCCGCGCTGGGCGCGCTGATGCAGGGCGGCGGCTTCCTGCTGGCCGGCTGCGCCCCTTGGCTGGCGGCGGTGTTGCACGACGCAACCGGCAGCTTCGCCGCCGCCTGGTGGTACCACCTCGCCGCGGTCGTGCTGGTCATGCTGGCCACCACCCGCTTCGATCCGCGCCGGTATCTGCTGGCGATGCCGAGCCGGGCCTGAAGGGTGCCTGCGAAGGCGAAGGCTTCGGTCTTCGCCTTCGGCCATATCGGCTCTCCTTCTTCTCTTTCCGACGCTACGAGTTCGCCCGCATGGCCGCCGCAACGGGGCACACTGCACGACGATGCGTACCCGTTTCTGCGTACCGCAGCCGAGCTGCCGAAGCCGACCGTACCCGTTTCTGCGTAGGTCGGCCCGGACTTCCAATCAGGTCTTGATCCCCAGCTTTTCGATCAGCGCCTTGAAGGTAGCGTTGTCGCGGGCGATCACGCGCTTGAAGGCGGCTTCGTCCAGATAGCCTTCGCCCATGTTCTGCTTGGCCATCGTCTCGCGCAGCGCGGGGTCCTGCATGGTCTTGGCGATGGCGCTGCCCAGGCGGGCGACCACGTCCGGTGGCGTGCCCTTGGGCGCCGCGATGCCGCGCCAGCCGTGAATGACCAGATCGACGTTGCGCTCCTTCAGTGTGGGGATATTCTCCCAGCCGGCCTTGATCCGCTGCTCGGACATCACCGCGAGCGGGCGGATCTTGCCGGCGGCCACATAGGTCGCGACTTCGACCGGTGTCACCGCCACCGCTTCGATATGTCCGCCGAGCAGATCGAGCACCGCCGGATTCGCGCCGCGGAACGGCACATGGTTCAAGCGCACGCCGGCCTTGTCCTCCAGCGCGGCGGCGGAGAGATGCCCGAGCGAGCCGGGACCGGCATTGCCCACGCGCATCGAATCGGGCTGCTTGCGCGCGGCGGCAAGGAATGCCTCGATGGTCGTGAACGGCGAGTCGGCGCGCACCGCGATGGTGGCTGGGTCCGCGTTCAGGCGCGCGACCGGCGTCATGTCGTCAGCCGCGAACTTGGCCAGGCCCAGATGCGGAATCATCGTCAGCTCCACGGTGATCACCGCCAGCCGATAGCCGTCGGGCTTGGCGCTGACCAGATCGGCCCAGCCCACCGCGCCGCTGGCGCCGGACTTGTTCAGGATCACCAGGTTCTGCGGCAGATGCTTGCGCGCGGCTTCCGCGAAGGCGCGCGCAAGCACATCGGTGCCGCCGCCCGCGGCGAACGGCACGATCAGTTCGATCGGGCGCGACGGGTAGGCGCCGCCCTGGGCCAGCGCCGGGCAGGCCGCGGTGGCGGACATCGCAGCGAGCGCGCGCAGCACGGCGCGGCGTTGATGAAGCGGTTCATTCATGACGAAGACTCCGGGGTACGGTAAAGACTGGAGCGAGAGCAGGAGCGAGGAGAGAACCGGCGCAGGCCGCGCTCAATCGAGCCGGATGCCGGCTGCCTTGATTACGCCGGACCACAGCTTCTGCTCGCTACGCGTGAAGTCGCCGAATTCCGCCGCGGACATCGGCATCGGCTCGATGCCAAGCTCCTCGAGCTTGGCGCGCGTGCCCGGATGGCGCAGCGCGGCGACCAGTTCCTGATTGAGCCGCGCAATCACCGGCTGCGGCAGCTTGGCGGGCCCGACGAAGCCCTGCCATGCATAGGCTTCGAAGCCGGCCAGTTCCGGCAGGCCGGACTCCGCCATGGTCGGCACGTCGGGCAGGATCGGCAGGCGTTGGGGCGTGGCCACGGCGAGCACACGAAGCTTGCCGCTGCGAATCATCGACAGGCTCGGCGGCAGATCGACGAACATGGTCTGTACCTGGCCGGCCATCAGATCCTGCAGCGCCGGCGATGAGCCCTTGTACGGCACGTGCAGGATGTCGGTACGCGTGCGCTGCTTGAACAGTTCCAGCGCGACATGCAGCGGCGAGCCCGGCCCCGACGACGCCGACGAAATGCGGCCGGGCGACTTGCGCACCAGCGCGACAAACTCCTTCAGGTCTTTCGCCGGAAAGGACGGATGCACGGCCAATACCAGCGGCATCCGGCCCAGTCCGCCGATGAAGGTGAAGTCCTTGCCCGCGTCATACGTCAAGCTCGAATACATCGCCGGGTTGAACGCCAGCGTGCCGGAGTCCGCGGTGCCGACCGTGTAGCCGTCGGGCGCCGATCGCGCGATGGCGGTGGCACCGATGATGCTGGCCGCGCCGGGCCGGTTCTCGACCACCACCGGCTGGCCGAGGTCCTGGCCCATGCGCTGCGCCAGATTGCGCGCAATCACGTCGGTAGTGCCGCCGGGCGCATAGGGCACGATCCATTTGACCGGCTGGCTGGGGAAGGTCTGCGCGCCGGCCGCGGCAACGCAGGCAAGCGTCGTGGCCAGTGTCGTGGCGAGCGTGGCGAACGCGCGGGCAATGCCGCGTGGGATGCGGGTCTTCATGGTGTCGTCTCCTGTCTTGGCGGGAACTGCGGTGTTCCCTTGTCGTATGGCGATGCGGGTGTCCGCCCTGCGGCGGCGATCAAGCGGGTTCGGCGTTTGAGCAGTGTCGGGCGGCACTCGAGCGGCACTGGCGCGGCGCTTCAGCGCGGCGCCATCAGCCACTCATGCGCGGGGTCGTTGCGGAAGGCCCAGCGCCGTTCCGGCCCGGCCATCGTGTTCAGGTAATAGAGGTCGTAGCCGTACGGCGCCGTGCACGGGTGATAGCCGCGCGGCACGAGCACCGCATCGCGATGCTCGACCGCCATCGCCTCGTCGAGACTGCGGTCGTCGGTATAGACGCGCTGGAAGGCGAAGCCCTGGGAGGGATTGAGCTGGTGGTAATAGACCTCCTCCAACGCGGTTTCGGCCAGCGGGTCGCTCGCGTTGGCGCTGTCGTGCTTGTGCGGCGGATAGCTGGACGAATTCCCCCGCGGGCGTGATCACCTCGACCACCAGCAGCGATTCGGCGGCCTCGGTCTCGGGCAGGATGTCGCAGACATGGCGGGTGTTGGCGCCTTGACCGCGGACGCTGCGCCGCATCTGAGCGGGCTCGATCACGCGGCATGGCAGGCGGCCCTCGGCCGGTGCGGTACTGAACGCGATCTCCGCCGCATCGCGCGCGATGACTTGCACGTCGCGGCCCGGCGGCACATAGACGGCATACGGGGACTGTTCTTCGAAGACCGACCGGCGGCTGCCCAGCGCGCTGAACCGCTGCGTGCCGACCACCACGTCGAGCTGCCCCGACAACACCGTGATGCACAGCTCGCGCGCGCCCGTGGACAACGCTTCGACCTCGCCGGCGTCGAGCCGGATCGCACGAAAGCCGATATAGCGCCAGCCGGCCGACTGCGGCGTGATGTCGACGATATCGCGGCCCGGCTGGGCCTTGACCAGCAGGCTGCCCGTATTGCCCATCGACGTCGGCTTCATGCTGCCTCCCGTGCGGCGCTGTCGCCCGTCGGCGCGGGCCGCGTGCTGCGCCAACCTGCAATGAGCCGACGGAAATTGTCGGCGACCCTTGCCCGGAACGCATCGTCGTCGAGTTCGCGGCGCAGCCATGCCAGGCTCGCCTCGGCCCATACCGAGCGGCCGATCATGAAGCCCTTGACCAGCGGCGAGCGGGCCTGCGCGAAGCCGTCGAGCAACTGCTCGAGCGGCTGGTTCAGGCCGAGAATCACCGCACCGCGGCACCAGGGATCGCGCTCCTGCACGAGCCGGTCCAGCGCCTGCCATTGCGCGGCGGACATCGCGCCGACCTTCCACCATTCCGGCTTCAAGCCGATGTCGTAGAAGTGGCGGATCGCGCGGACCACGGCTTCGCCCCTGTCGTCCGGCGCGAGGGTGTCCTTGGGCGGAATGACTTCAAGCAGCAGCTCGTGGCCGCTGTGGCGGGTCGCTTCCCATACGGTCTGCAGGTAGTCGTCCTGCTCGGCGCGCAGCGCGGCCGGATCGTCCGGGTGATAGAACACCAGGCACTTGACGACCTGCTCGCGCGGCCAGTGCGCCAGCTCGGAAGCGAGCGAGCGCGTGCCGTCGAAGCGCAGCGGCCGCGAGCCCGGCAACTCGATCGGGCGGCCCACCCACCAGCCTCGTCCAGTGGCCCGATGCAGCGCCGATTCGCCCAGCCGGCCGTCGATCAGCACGCCGATCTTGCCGCCGCAGCCGGGATCGCCTTCGACCTCGGCCACCACTTCGTTGATCAGCCGCTTGAGCCGCGGGATCTCGGCCACGTCGGCGCCTGCCGCGCGCGCCAGCTCCTCGAATTGCGAGCGATGGTCGTAGGCCAGCACGTACAGCTCGGGCCAGGGCTGGCGCGGCGCCGACACGCGATGCAGATGGGCCAGCGTCGGATCGCGGTCCGGCCGCGGATGCCGATGGCCGGAGAACCAGTGCGCCAGTTCGGCAGGCGTGGGCATCGCCGGCGCGCAGCCGTGCCGCGACACCACGATGGCGCCGCACGCATTGGCGATGGCCGCGGATTCGCGCCAGTCCTTGCCGCGCAGCAGGCCGGCAAGCAGGCCCGAGGCGAAGGCATCGCCGGCGCCCAGCACGTTGAGCACCTCGACCCGCTCGCCCAGCACCGTCAGCGCATCGTCCAGCGTCGGCGGAATCTCGCCGGTGACAATCGTGCAGCCGAGCGGTCCGCGCTTGACCACCAGCGCGGCCTGCGTGCAGGCGCGCACCTGGCGCAGGCTGGCCATCAGGTCGCCTTCGACGCCGCCGGCGATCAGCCATTCCTCCTCGGTGCCGATGATCAGTTCGAACGCGCCGAGCTGCGCCTGCAGGTGGCGGCTGACTTCGGCATTGCCGATATAGCGCGTCTCGCCG
This sequence comes from Cupriavidus sp. H18C1, assembly GCF_049311595.1. Classification (NCBI taxonomy): domain Bacteria; kingdom Pseudomonadati; phylum Pseudomonadota; class Betaproteobacteria; order Burkholderiales; family Burkholderiaceae; genus Cupriavidus; species Cupriavidus sp. H18C1. The sequence continues at coordinate 596,652 of NZ_CP186009.1, read as the reverse complement.
TCGCCCTTGCCGGTCAGGCCCCACAGCACCGGGCGGTAGTCGATGTCCAGCACGCGCACCACGCCATGGCGCCCCGCGATCTCGAGCGCGCGCCGCGAGGCGGCCAGCACGCCGGGCGTGCTCAGATGCGTGCCGGTAATGACCAGGCTGCGGCAACGGGCCAGGAAGGCCGCATCGATGGCCTCGGCGTCCAGCGCCATGTCGGCGCAGTTCTCCCGCGCGAACAGCAGCGGGAAGGTGTCCCTGGTCCTTGATGCCCAGGAGTACCATGCCGGTCAGCCGCGCGTCGTCGATCTGCACCTGGCTGACGTCGCAGCCCTCGCGGCGCAGCGTGTCGAGCAGGAAGCGCCCGTTCTGCTCGTTGCCGACGCGCGAAATCATCGCCGAGCGCAAGCCGAGCCGCGCAGTACCGAAGGCGATATTGGCCGACGACCCGCCCAGGTATTTGGCGAAGGTACTGGCCGCCTCCAGGTTGCAGCCGATCTGCTGCGCATAGAGATCGACCGCCAGCCGGCCAAGGCAGGCCACGTCGAAATCGCGCTGATCGGGAAATGGGAGGGTACGCATGAAGGTGCTGTCTCTGTCTGCTGTCTTGTCCTGTGGTCGCTGCCATGGGTCGAGACCGAGCGGCTGCGCCAACGATGGAAGCGATGATAGCGCGAGAATAGAAAATTTGTTCTCTTTTTTTGTTGTGTGAGAAAATAAATTCCAATTCAATGCCTGTCTCTCCACATGCGGCCTGCACGATGCTGCCGCCGGAGAGGCAGCGCGGCGACACCGATCACCGATGAGCGAATCCCTTCCCTACGCAGACGCCGATCAATTCCTGGCCGCCGTGCGCGCCGGCTTTCCGCAACTGAGCAAGCAGCTCAAGGCGATCGCACAGTACGTCGAGAGCCATCGAGAGCAACTGGTGCTCGACGGCGTCAACGAGTCGGCCCGCCATTGCGGCGTGCAGCCTTCGGCCATGGTCCGCTTCGCCAAGCATTTCGGACTGTCGGGGTATTCGCAGATGCAGGCGCTGTTCCGTGCCGCGGCGGCCCGGCAGCTGGCGCCCAATCGCGACTATCGCGACCGGCTGCGCGCGCTGATCGGCAGCAAGGGCGGTCCGCTGGCGCCGGCGGACATCGCGCACGAGGTCATCGCGGGCAGCCTCGACAGCCTCGAGGCGCTGCAGCGCGAGGTCGACGGCGAACGCTTCGGCCAGGCCGTCGAGCTGCTGGTCGACGCGCCGTCGATCTGGCTGGTGGCATCGCGGCGGGCTTTCCCGGTGGGCGCCTACCTGGCCTACGCGCTGCAGCACACCAGCAAGCCGATCCAGTGGCTCAATGGCCTGGGTCATATGCAGCAGGGCCAATTGCGCGCGCTCCGGCCGGGCGACGTGATGATCGCGGTCTCGTTCGCGCCCTATGCCGAGGAAACGCTGGCCTGCGTGAGAACCGCGGCAGCGCAGGGCGCGCGCATCGTCGCGTTGAGCGACAGTGCTCTCGGCCCGCTGGCCGAACACGCCAGCGTGCTGCTGCAGGTCCAGGATGGCGCAACCTTCGGCTTCCGTTCGCTGACCAGCACGCTGTGCCTGGCGCAATCGCTATTTCTCGCGGTCGCCTACCGGCTCGAGATCGAGTACACCAGCACGGCGCACTGACGCGCTCACGGCAGGCTCCTCGGCTGATTGGCTGATTCCCTGGCCGATTCAACGGCCGATTTACTGGCCTGTTCGCTGGCCTGCTCGCTGGCCGATTTGCTCGCCGATTCGCTGGTCAATCCGCAGACACGGCGTGCCGATCGCCATGCCGCCCTGCCCGCATTCATTTCCGATGTAACGCCACATTACGCACGCGCAACGAGTCGCGGCAATTCCGCGCCCCGTCATGCCGGCGAAAAAGCCTTGCGGCGCAAGGAGATACGCGCGCCGGCGCCGTCGATCGTCGCGGCCGCCGCGATGCCATTGCGCTGTGAGAGTGCCTTACAAGTGCAACGGCCGCCGCAGCGGGCGCGCCGCTACATTGCAGCCATGTTCAACGCGCCCCGCCAAGGAGCTCACAGATGAAACGAACCCTGTCCATCCTCGTGCTGCTGTCCGCCACTGCCGCCATGTTGTCCGCCTGCATCGTCGTCCCGCATGGGCATGGACACGGGCATCACCATCGCCATCACCGCTATTGAAGTGAATGCGGCGGCGCCATTGGCCCCGATTTGCATCGCAGTGCATCACCGCAACGCCAAGCTTGTTACCCGAAGTAGGAGTACCTGATGAACCGCTCTCTGATTCTCGCGCTCGCCACCCTCGCCGCCGGCTCGGCCTTCGGCTTCGTGTCGCCGGCCCAGGCGCATGACGGCCATCGCTACGATCGCGACCATGGCTATCGCCGTGACGCGCCGCCACCGCCGCGCTACGAAGCGCCACGGGCCGCACGCCGGGGACAGGTGTGGGTGCCGGGCTACTGGCGTGCCGCCGGTCCGCGTTATGTGTGGCAACCGGGCCATTGGGAACGCGCCCGCCCCGGCTACCGCTATGTGCCTGAGCGCTGGGTGCGGGGGCCGCATGGCTGGGTGATGCGGCCGGGACACTGGGTGCGATAAACCGGCCCGCTCTCGCGCCGCAACGACAGACGCGCCCCCCTCAATTCCTTCGTTTTGCGCCCTGCAGGGCCGGCCATTGCGCCGGCCCTTTTTGTCATCGTCGCGCCACCTGCGGCGCCCGACGGTGACCGTCGATCTCTGTTGCCTAACAAACATTGCTGCGGGACAGCGGTCGATACACTTGCCCTGACGGTTTCACCCAATCGCATCGGCACGCGTGCAGCGGCCGGTTGGAGGTGTCATGGCAAGCGAGAATCGAATCGTACCGGTGGTGCTGTGCGGCGGCACCGGCTCGAGGTTATGGCCACTGTCGCGCGACGGCCATCCGAAGCAGTTCCTGCGTCTGCTCGGCGACCATACCTTGCTGCAGGACACGCTGCTGCGCGTGCGCGACATCGATGGTGTCGGTGCGCCGATCCTCGTCAGCAACGAAGCGCATCGCTTCGTCGTCGCCGAACAGGCGCGCGAGATCGGCTGCGAACCCGCGGCGATCCTGCTCGAACCGCATGCGCGCAACACGGCGCCGGCGGCCGCGGTCGCCGCGATCAAGGCGCAGGCGGGCGGCGACGATCCGATCCTGCTGGTACTGCCGTCGGACCATCTGGTCCGCGACCACGCCGCGTTCGCGAGCGCGGTCACCGCGGCCAGCGCGGCCGCCGCCGCGGGCGCCGTCGCCACGCTGGGCGTGGTGCCGACCTTTCCGGCAACCGGCTACGGCTATATCAAGGCGGTACCGACCAACGATGGCGCGCTGATGACGGTCAAGCGCTTCGTCGAGAAGCCTTCGCTGGAGCAGGCCACCGACTTCTTGGGCGAAGGCAATTGCTATTGGAACAGCGGCATGTTCCTGTTCCGCGCGTCAGTCTATCTGGCCGCGTTGCGGCAGTTCGCCCCGGACATCCTGCGGGCCGCCGAACAGGCGCTGGCGCGCGGCAAATCCGACCTCGACTTCTGCCGCCTGGACGCCGATGCCTTCGGCGCCTGCCCGTCGGACTCGATCGACTACGCGGTGATGGAGCATCTGCGCGACGGGCGCATGGCGCCGCTGGCCGCCGACTGGAGCGATATCGGCTCGTGGGACGCGGTGTGGAAGGCGGCCGAGAAGACCGAAGGCAACAACGCGGCGGTCGGCAATGTGGTCACGCACCGCGCGCGCGATTGCCTGGTCCATGCCTCGCACCGGATGGTGGCGGTGGCGGGACTGGAAAACGTGATCGTGGTGGAGACGCCCGACGTCGTGCTGGTCGTGCACAAGGACCATGCGCAGGACGTCAAGCAACTGGTCGAAACGCTGCGCGCGCAAGGGACGCCCCGAGGCGACGCAGCATCGGCAGGTCTACCGGCCCTGGGGGTCGTACGACAGCGTCGATCATGGCCAGCGCTATCAGGTCAAACGCATCAGCGTCAAACCCGGCGCCAAGCTGTCGCTGCAGAAGCATCACCACCGCGCCGAGCACTGGGTGGTGGTGTCGGGCACCGCGCGCGTGCGCCGCGGCGACGTCGAATTCCTGCTGACCGAGGATCAGTCCACCTATATCCCGATCGGCGAGACCCACAGTCTAGAAAATCCCGGCCGGATCCCGCTCGAGCTGATCGAGATCCAGTCCGGCTCGTACCTTGGCGAAGATGACATCATCAGGATGGCAGACATTTATGGGCGCACTTGACCTGCAACCGCTCGGCCCGCTGGCGGCCGGCGATCTCGAACTCCAGCCGCGGCAGCACGACGAGGCATCGGCCGGCAGCGGCGCACGCCGCAAGCGTGCGCTGATCACGGGCATCACCGGCCAGGACGGCGCCTATCTGTGCGAGCTGCTGCTGGCCAAGGGCTACGAGGTCCATGGCATCAAGCGCCGCAGCTCGCTGTTCAACACCGAGCGCATCGACCATCTGTACCAGGACCCGCAGGCGCCCGACCGCCGCCTGTTCCTGCACCACGGCGACATGACCGATACCGCGAGCATGGTGCGCGTGGTGCAGCAATCGCAGCCGGACGAGATCTACAACCTGGCCGCGCAAAGCCATGTGCAGGTGTCGTTCGAGGAGCCGGAATACACCGCGAACACCGACGCGCTCGGTACGCTGCGGCTGCTCGAGGCCATCCGCATCCTCGGCCTGGAAAAGACCACCCGCTTCTATCAGGCGTCGACCTCGGAGCTGTACGGGCTGGTGCAGGAAATTCCGCAGAAGGAAACCACGCCGTTCTATCCGCGCAGCCCGTATGCGGCCGCCAAGCTCTACGCGTACTGGATCACGGTGAACTACCGCGAGGCGTACGGCATGTACGCCTGCAACGGCATCCTGTTCAACCACGAGAGCCCGCTGCGCGGCGAGACCTTCGTGACGCGCAAGATCACGCGCGCCATCGCGCGGATCGCGCTGGGCCTGCAGGACACGCTGCACCTGGGCAACCTGTCCTCGCTGCGGGACTGGGGCCATGCGCGCGACTACGTGCAGATGCAATGGATGATGCTGCAGCAGGCACAGGCGGAGGACTTCGTGATCGCCACCGGCGAGCAGCACAGCGTGCGCGAATTCGTGCAGCGGGCCGCCGCCGAACTGGGCATCACGGTGCGCTTCGAAGGCAGCGGGGTCGACGAGATCGGCGTGATCGACGCGATCGACAACAGCCGCCACCAGCTGGCGCCCGGACGCAAGGTCGGCGACGTGATCGTGCGGGTCGATCCACGCTACTTCCGCCCCACCGAGGTCGACACGCTGCTGGGCGATCCCACGCGGGCGCGCGAGCGGCTGGGATGGTCGCCGACCACCACCTTCGATGAACTGGTACGCGAGATGATCGGCGCCGACTACGCGGCGGCGCGGCGCGATGCCCTGTGCAAGCTGGCAGGCTTCCGCGCCTACGATCACCACGAATGATGGGCTGATGGCAAACGCGTCAGTGCGGCGGCGCGCAAGCGCCGGCGCATGGATGGCGGCCCGGGCCTGCTGCGGCGGGCCCGGGCCGCGCAAAGAAAGAGGAAAGCGTGGAGCGGATATTGCGCGGCATCGGCGCCAACGCCCTTGGGCAGGTGGTCACCATCCTGACCCAGCTGCTCAGCGTGCCGCTGTTCCTGGCGGCCTGGGGGCCCGAGCGCTACGGCACCTGGTTGATGGTCATTGCGGTACCGGTCTATCTGGGGCTCGCCGACCTGGGCTTCACCGGCGTGGCGGTCAATCGCATCAACATGAGCATCGCGGCGGGCAACCAGCGCGCCGCCGTGGTGTGCTACCAGTCGACGCTGGTGCTGCTGCTGTTGATCGGCGCCGTGCTGACCGCGCTGGCGATGCTGGCAGGCGCGGCCTTCGGCGACGCGATCCAGGGATGGACCGGCCTGGGCGGCGGCGCCGCGGTGCTGTCGATGCTGATGATCGCGATCTACGTGGTCGGCTATATGTTCGCACTGCTGTCGCACGGCGTGTTCTACAGCGTGGGGCGCTACGCCGAGGCGATCATGTGGTTGAACCTGTTCCGGCTGCTCGAATTCGTCGCGCTGGCCGCCGGCGTGCTGCTGTTCGATGGCGGCTTCCTGCTGCTGCTGACGCTGCTGGCGATCGTGCGGGTGCTGCTGGTGGCGGTGACGTATGTGCGCATGGTGCGCCTGGCCGCATGGGCCCGCGTCGGCGTATCGGCGTTCTCGCGCGCCGAACTGCGCGAGATGCTGGTGCCCGCGCTGGCGCTCAATGCCTTCCCGATCGGCAACGCCCTCAATATGCAGGGCATGGTGCTGTGCGCCGGCTTTGTCTTCGGTCCGGCCTTCGTCGCCTATTTCAGCGCGATGCGCACGCTCTCGCGCATTCCGTACCAGCTGGGCCAGCTGATCAGCCAGTCGCTGTCTCCGGAGATCGGCCGGCTCTATGGCCAGCGCAACGCCCGCGCGCTGCGCGCCTTGTTCCGCCATGCGCTCAGCGCCTCGGCAGGATTGGCCGGCGCCTGCGGCGTGTTCCTGTATATCGCCGGCGAATGGATCTGCCAGCTGTGGACGCATGGCAAGATCGCGCCGATCCATCCCGACTACAGCTGGCTGCTGGCCGCCGCGGTGGTCAATTCGCTGTGGCATACGGCGTCGGTGATGGTGACCTCGACCAACAACCATGCACGGCTGTCGCTGGTGTATCTGGCGGCGAACTCCGCCGGTCTGCTGATCGCGGTGGTGGGCGGCAAGCTGCTGGGCCAGTCCGCGGTGTCGTTCGGCGTGCTGGCCACCGAACTGCTGATCCTGCTGGCGCTGCTGCCGCTGATTCACGGCTTCGCCCGGCATGGATTGGCCGGGGTGCTGGTCAAGCCCTGAACCGGGCCCTGGACCGGTCAAAAGCCTGAGCCGGTCCAGCCTTGAATCGCGTCATCCCGTCGTTGGCTGCCATTGCGGCGGATGCGGGGATCCAGCGGGGAATCAAGCGGGGAATCAAGCGGGGGAATCAAGCGGCGAATCCATCGGGCAATCCACCGCCTTCGCAAGCGGGCCAGGTCTCCGCGGACACGGAGACGGCGCATGCGGCATCGGGGCCGCGCGCGCCCTCAGACGATATACCCTTCCTCGCGCCGGAAATAAGCCAGGTCCTCGGGCAGTTCCTGCACCGCCTTCGCCGGGCAGCCGCCGTACAGCATATGCGGCGCCGCCATACTGCGGTTCAGCACCGCGCCGGCCGCCAGCACGCTGTAGTCGGGCAGCGCCGCGCCGGGCAGCAGGATCGAGCCGGTGCCGACGAAGCAGTAGGCGCCGATCGTCACCGGCGCGCAGCGCTGGCGCGATTCGCGGATCGACACGCTGTGCGTCAGGATCTGGCTGCGATAGCCCGCCACCGTCGAATACGCGCCCACGGTGATGGTGTCGGTGCAATCGAGGATATGGCGCGAGGTGATCGCCGCATGCCGGCCGATCACCAGCGCCGGATCGCGGTCGGCGGCATCGCGAAAGTGCGGCGAATCGGTCAGCCCCTGCGGGAATCCCGACACCCAGTTCAGGCTGCCGAGAATGGCATGCTCGCCCAGGCTCAGCCGGCGGATGCCCTTGACCAGCGTCAGATGCGCGATATGCGAGTGCGGCCCCATCTCGAGCTCGTCGCACAGCACCAGCGACCAGCCGATGCGCGCGCTCGGATCGATGCGCGCGCCGCAGAAGCGGTTCAGCAGCCGCCGCCGCAGCGGCCACGGCAGGCCGATCGAGACGGCCGCCAGCACTTTCCGGATCATGACTGCCTCCCGAACACGGGGCCGCGTACCACGCGCTCATAGGCCGCGCGCGGATTGGCCAGATGCTTGGTCACGCGGTACCAGGCCGACGCCAGATCGTCGTAGCGGCGGCGATCGCGCCCAAGAATCTTGCGAAACATGCGCTGCTCGAACTGCCGGTGCGCCTCGGCCATCCGCGCCGAGCCGGTGATCGACTCGGCGTAGACGCGGTAGCAGCTCAGAAAGTCAGGCACATTGCGGAAGGTGGCCCCGTTCAGCGCCATGTCGACCACCAGTTCGCCGTCCCAGTTCGAACGGTTCTCGACATTGAAGCCGCCGACCGCGCGATAGGTCTCGGCGCGAAAGAAGGTCGACGGCTGGATCGCGATGCTGGCGCCATAGGCGGCGCGCCGCAGGCCGAAGCGGTCGGAGTACACGCGCCGCACCAGCGCGCCCTCGCCGTCGATCACGTAGCCGTTGCCGCAGATCACGTCGGACGACGGATAGCGGCGGAAGTACGCGGCCACCTTGGCGAACGCCTCCGGCAGAAACAGGTCGTCGGAGTTCAGATAGCAGAAGATCTCGCCGGTCGCCGCGGCGAAGCCCTTGTTCAGGCCGTCGGCCGGGCCGTTGTCGGGCTCGAGGATGCAATGGTCGATCGACCTGGCATGGCGCGCGATGATGTCGCGGCTGCCATCGGTCGAGCCCGGATCCACCACGATGTATTCGATCTCGCATCCGCGCTGGCCCGTGACCGAGCGGATCGCCTGCTCCAGATACCGCGCCTGGTTGAACGAGACCGTCACCACGCTGAATTTCATTGCACGCTCCGCAGCTGACGATGGCGATGGCTCTGGTGCCAGGCGAACAGCATGCCGAGGAACAGGGCGGTCTCCCAGCGATGGTCCGCCGAGAACGGCGAGAAGAACACGTCCCAGACGAACTGCGCGGTGCCGACATAGAAGAAGATGGGCAGCGTCGGCATATTGCGCACGAACAGCCAGAGCGTGCGGGCCAGCATGCAAAGCCAGTAGAAGCCGCCGACAACGCCGCTCCAGACCAGCGCGCCCATCAGGAAGGAGTGCGCCGGAATCAGCGTGTCGTCGGTGACGACGATCGCGTCGCTCAGCGCCGCGCCCATCTGGTAGACGATCACGCTGTAGGCGTCCTGGTAGCCGTTGCGGTCGACCGCCCAGGAGCCGTGGCCGAGCAGGGGCGCGTCGAGGAAGGCGCGCACCGAGATCAGGATCTCCGAGCGGCCGCCGAACAGGATGCCCAGCTCGCTGGTGGCCTGCACGGTGTATTTGTGCGCCGCTTCGGGGGAGAGGAAGCTGAACTCGCCGGCTTGCGCGAAGATCATCGAGAACAGCGCGTTGAGCGCCGCGATCACCAGCACCAGCACGCCGAACAGCAGTGGAATGCCGCCGCGTGTATTGGTCAGGCTGCGCACCCAGGCAACCACGGCGGTGCGGCGCAGCAGGTAGATCACCAGCGCCAGCAGCGGCAGCCCGGCCGCGCTGCGGAAGTCGAACGCCACGGACACCGCGCAATAGGCCACGATGCACAGCGCGATGCGCACGGCGCCGGCGCGCGCCAGCGCCAGATAGCACAGCAGCAGCATCAGCACCGGCGTCGCATAGCCCCACTTCCAGGGGTTGTACAGCATCTCCTCGGTCGGGGCCCGGCTCACGTTGAAGATCTCGCAGAGCGCGGCGCCGATCAGGAAATACCAGATCCGCTTCGGACTGCCCTGGCTGAAGTGCGTGCCGATCGCGAACACCGTCAGGAAGAACACGCCCGGCGCCAGCACGCCCTTGAGCGAATTGATCAGCGGCGTACTATTGGACAGGTCCGACAACGCCTGGGCGAAGGCCCACATCAGTGTCAGGGCGAGGAAGGAGGCATAGCCGCGCTCGATCCGCAGCGTCGACAGCATCGCCAGGCCGTATGCCGCCGCGATGAATTCGCCGACGTACACTTCGCCGATCACATTGAGCTTGATCGCACACAGTGCGCCGAGCCCGAGGTACATCAGCAGGGCCGCGTGGCGGGCGTGGGCGCCGATCGGCAGGGTCGAGGTGGTTTGCATGGTCTGGCCGCCTTCTGAGTCGGTGAGCGGGTATGCCGTGCGGGACCAAGGGCGGATCCGGCAATCCGGACCCGCGAGCCACGGACCCGCATGGCCGCACGATGCCGGGGGGTAAGCATGTTTTCCGTTCGATGGCGCACACCGGTTCGAGCCGCTCCGCGCGAACGTGCGCAAGCCCACAGTCGGGGGCCGGATCGCGCGCTAGAGTCCGTCCAGTGCACGCCCTTCCGGGTGCAGCCCGGCGTGCCCGACCCTCGCCCAATCGCCACGCTGGTGGCCCACTTCGCCGACCCAAAGTCAGTGTCACAGCCATGAATCAGCCTCCACACCGCATCTTCGTTGCCGGCCATCGCGGCATGGTCGGCGGCGCCATCGTGCGCGCGCTCGGCGCGCGTCCCGGCACCACCGTGATCACCCGCACGCATGCCGAACTGGACCTGTGCGACCAGGCCAGGGTCCGTGCCTTCTTCGCCGAGCAGCGCATCGACGAGGTCTACCTGGCCGCGGCGCGGGTCGGCGGCATCCATGCCAACAACACCTATCCGGCCGAATTCATCCAGCAGAACCTTCTGATCGCGGCCAACGTCGTGCACGAATCGTGGCGCTCGGGCGTCAAGCGCCTGCTGTTCCTCGGTTCGAGCTGCATCTATCCGGCCTTCGCCACGCAGCCGATCGACGAGGCGGCGCTGCTCACCGGCGCGCTGGAGCCGACCAACGCGCCCTATGCCATTGCCAAGATCGCCGGCATCAAGCTGTGCGAGAGCTACAACCGGCAGTACGGCACGGACTTCCGCTGCGCGATGCCGACCAATCTGTACGGCCCCGGCGACAACTACCACCCCGAGAACAGCCACGTGATACCCGGGCTGCTGCGGCGCTTCCACGAGGCCAAGCAGAACGGCGCCAGCGAGGTGGTGGTGTGGGGCACCGGCACGCCGCTGCGCGAATTCCTCTACGCCGACGATCTCGGCCAGGCCTGCGTGCACCTGATGGCGCTGCCGCAGCAGGAATATCGCAACCACGCCGGCGCGCCGGGCTTCTTCAATGTGGGCAGCCCCGACGAGGTCAGCATCCGCGTGCTGGCCGAGCTGATCGCCGACACCGTGGGCTTTCGCGGCACGATCCGCTTCGACCCCAGCAAACCCGACGGCACGCCGCGCAAGCGGCTGAACTCGCACCGGATCGAGGCGACCGGCTGGAAGCCGACGGTGTCGCTGGTCGACGGACTGCGGCTGGCCTATCGGGACGCGCTGCAAAGCGGCCGCCTGCAAAGTCCGCCGCGACGCCAGGCGCGGCTCGTCGCGCTGCGCTGAGCGCGCGCCGGTCGAGCACGGTACGCGCCGATGAAGATCCTCCTGTACTGCCTGAACTACTCTCCCGAGCTGACCGGCATCGGCAAGTACACCGGCGAGCAGGCTCGCTGGTTCGCCGCGCGCGGGCACCAGGTGCGCGTCGTCACGGCGCCGCCCTACTATCCGGCCTGGCGTGTCGGCGCCGGCTACCGCGCGTGGCAATACCGGCGCGAGCAGCACGACGGCGTGCAGGTATGGCGCGCGCCGATCTGGGTGCCGCGCCGCCCGTCGGGCCTCAAGCGCGTGCTGCATCTGGCCAGCTTCGCGCTCAGCAGCCTGCCTTGCCTGCTGGCGCAATGGCGCTGGCGTCCGGACGTGGTGATGGTGGTCGAGCCGCCGCTGCTGTGCAGCCCGGCCGCGCTGCTGCTCGGCCGCTGGACCGGTGCCAAGACCTGGCTGCATGTGCAGGACTACGAGGTCGATGCCGCCTTCGCGCTGGGACTGCTGAAGCAGCCGTTGCTGCGCAAGCTGGCCTATGCGCTCGAGCGCCACGCGATGGCCGGCTTCGACCGCGTGTCGACGATCTCCGAGGCAATGCTGCGGCTGGCGCGCGACAAGGGCGCGCCGGAGCCACGCACGCAGCTGATCCCGAACTGGGTCGACCTGCGCGCGATCCGGCCCGGCCGCGGCAGTCTCTATCGGCGTCGGCTCGGCATTCCGGCCGATGCCACGGTGGCGCTGTACTCCGGCAACATGGGCAACAAGCAGGGCCTGGAAGTGCTGGCCGAGGCCGCGCGCCAGCTGCGCGACCGGCCCGACATCTGGTTCGTGCTGTGCGGCGACGGCGCGGGCCGTCCCGCGCTGGAGCACGCCTGCGCCGGGCTGCCGCAGGTCCGCTTCCTGCCGCTGCAGCCGGCCTCGCGATTCCCCGCGTTGCTGGCCGCCGCCGATCTGCACCTGCTGCCGCAGCGCGCGGATGCCGCCGACCTGGTACTGCCGTCGAAGTTGGCCGGCATGCTGGCCAGCGGCCGGCCGGTGGTCGCCACCGCGCATCCCGGCACCGAGCTGGCCCGGCTGGCGGCGCGCTGTGGGCGCGTGGTCGCGCCGGGCGACGGCCTCGCGCTTGCCGCGGCGATCGATGGGTTGGCTGCCGATCCCGCGACGCGCGACGCGCTCGGCGCCGCAGGCCGCGCCTGGGCCGAGCGGCATCTGGACCGCGACGCCGTGCTGGGCCGCTGGGAAGCCGCGATGCAAGCCCTGTGCGGCGAGCACGCGGCGGTCAGCGTGCCGGCCGCCAGCGTCGGGACCGAGTAGCGGACGGCGGTCCGGGTCGTGGATTGCGTCCCGGGTAGCGGACGGCGTCCGAGGTAGCCGACGGCGTTCGAGGTAGCGGATTCCCTTCCGGGTAGCTGGTTTGCCTTAGCGGTCGCTGCCGCTGGTCACGCCGCCGCCGCCCGTGCCGCGATCCGACGTGCCGCTGCCCTTGGTCGCGCCGGACGGCGTGCTGCCCTTGCCGCCACCGGCGCTGGCGCGGCTGCTGCCCTGGGTCGAGTCGGACACGCCGCCGGCGCGGCGCGAGCCGGTCGCCGGCTTGCCGCTGGTCGCGGCGCCGCCGCTGTTGGCGGCGGTGTTTCCGGCAGTATTTGCTTGGCCGCCGCCGGGCGCGGCCTTCGCGCTGCCGGGCGGCTGGCGTCCGCCCGAGGGCGAGCCGGTGGTCGGACTGCCGCCATGCTCGAGATCGCCCGCGCGGGATTGGCGGGAGTCGCCGGCGCCGGCTTGCGCCCCGCCCTGAGCCCCGCCTTGAGCCCCACCTGGCCCGGCGCCTTGCGCGCTCGACCGCGCGCCCTGCCCCGGACCGACCGCGCCGCGCGCACCGCCGCTGAGAGGACCGCTTGCGCCGCCCGCGGTACCTGCCCCTGCGCCCGCACCCGCGCCCGCTCCTGCACCAGCCCCCCGCACCAGCCCCTGCGCCGGCTCCGGATGAGGTCGAGCCCGTGCCCGTGGTGCCCTGCGCGCCGGCGCTATCGCTCATGCCCGTGGATCCCGCCTTGCCGCTGCCGCCGCTCGAGCGGCCCTGCGCCATCGCGAACTGGCTGGCCAGCGCGAGGCACGACGCGGCCACCACCAGCAGATCTCGTGGTTTCATGCCGTCTCTCCTGATTGTCATGGTGATCTACCCGCTCGCCACGCAAACCGCATGCCGGTATTTGCGGGCCATCCGCGACATGCGGCCCCTCCGCCGTCCCGCGGCGCTTGCAGAATTTGCTCCACGGGCTTGCACATTTTGGGGACTGCACGCGATGGCGCGGCGGGCCGCTCCGGTGTCATCCAGGCGCCGTGGCAAACGCACGGGCCGGCACGCGGGCCGAGCGCCGTGACAGCCGTTCGAACTCGGCCACGTCGTGGCCGCAGCAGACCGTCATATGGCCGTCGCGCCGTTCCTTGAGCTCGCGCAGATGCCGTTGCGTCGCCAGCCGCGCCTCGCGGTCCTTTTCCATCATCCATTGATAGAAGCGCAGCCCTGGGGTGCAGTAGGGCCGCACCGGGTCGAGCTCGCCGTGATGGAAGTAGGCATCGCCCGCCTGCAGCAGCCATTCGCCCTGCGCCTGCACCGCGATGCCCGCGTGGCCGAAGGTGTGGCCCGGCAACGCAACCATCGCAATCTCCGGCGGCAGGCCCTCGAGCGTGCGGACCCGGTCGAAGCCGTACCAGCGCTCGCCCGCGTCCGGCGCATAGGTGCGCCAGCGCTCCTGCGTGGACCACTGCTGCGGGCGGAAGCGCTGGCGGTCCAGCCAGGTCCGCTGCAGCCGCGCGTAGTCGCGCTCGGCCGCCATCAGGTGAACGGTGGCCCAGGGAAAATCGTCGAGTCCGCCGGCGTGGTCGAAGTCCAGGTGCGTCAGCACGATATGCCGCACGTCGCGCGGATCGAAGCCGAGCGCCGCCACCTGCCGATAGGCCGTCATCTCGTCGCGGAAATCGGGCCGCAACAAGGTCAGGAAGAAGCCGCTCAGGCGCGAGCGCGGATCCTGCACGTCGCGCCGTCCCATGCCGGTATCGACCAGCACCAGGCACTGCGGCAGCTCGACCAGCAGGCAATGGCAGGCCAGTTCGCCGCGCTCCAGGATCGAGCGGGAACGTCCGTCCATCAGGCGCCCGCCCAGCGGGCAGGTCGAGATGCAGTTCAGATGATGGATCCGCATGAATGTCCTCCTGCAGGATCCCGACCCTCGTGCAAGTCCCATTCCAGGCCGTCAAGGCCTCGATGGCGGGCGGTCTGTGACCGGCCGCACCGACCGCCGGCGCGTCCCGGCACACCATCGTCCCATGCGCGCCGCGCGCTTACCGGAACAGCCGATGCTGATTACCCAAGACGATCCGACCATGGGCCCCTCGTTCTCGCTGGGGAACCGCGTGCAGCGGCAGATCTGGAACTGGGTCTGGCTGTTCCTGTTCCGTCCCAGCCCGCGGCCCGCGCACGCCTGGCGCGCCGCGCTGCTGCGGCTGTTCGGCGCGCAGCTCGGCCGCCATGTCCATGTCTATCCCGGCGTGCGCATCTGGGCGCCGTGGAACCTGCGCATCGGCAACAATGCCGGCGTGGCCGACGGCGTCACGCTGTACAACATCGAACGGATCGACATCGGCGAGTACTGCGTGGTGTCGCAAGGCACGCACCTGTGCACCGGCTCGCACGACTACAACAGCCCGAACTTCCAGCTGATCGCCTCGCCGATCACGCTGGGGCCGCGCGTGTGGATCTGCGCGGAGAGCTTCGTGTCGCCCGGCGTGTCGGTGCCCGAAGGCGCGGTGGTCGCGCCGCGCTCGGTGGTCACCAAATCGCTGCCGACGCCGTGGACGGTCTACGGTGGCACGCCGGCCCGGGCGATCGGCACGCGCAAGCCGCAGGGACGCTGAGCGGCGCAGGGCGACGCAGCGGCGCGACGCTGCGCTCAGGTGCTCAGGCGCTCAGGCGCTCAACTCCATCACGATCTGCTGGTAGGTTTCGGCGAAACGGCGACGCCGCCGTGCCAGGTCGTCGCGGGCAAGGCGCGCCTGCTCGGCGTCGCGTTCGGGCGAGGCCGGACGGGCGAGCGTCTGCGCCATGGCGTCGGCCAGCGCCGGCGCATCGTCCGGGGCGAAGAAGACCCCGCGCGGCGGCGCCTGTTCGCGATGGACCTCGATATCGGACAGCAGGATCGGCTTGTTCAGCGACTTGGCCTCCTCCACCGTGGTGCTCCAGCCTTCGAAGCGCGACGGATTGATCAGCGCGGCCGCGCCACGCATCAGGCCTGCCAGATCGCCGTGCGGCACCACGCCGAGGAAGCGGAAATTGCGTTGCAGCCCGGCTTGCTCGACGCTGTCGAGCAGCCGCTGGCCATAGCCGGGCTGCCGATGATCGGCGGTCTGGCCCGTCGACAGCACCAGGGCCTCGATCCCGCGCTGCTTCAGGATGCGCAGCGCCTCGATCACGATGCCGTGGTTCTTGTGCTGCCACAACTGGTTCGGCAGATGGAAGTACGGGCCATGGAAGCCATAGCGGCGTTCCAGCTCGGACACCGGCGGCGCCGGCGCCAGCGGATTCATGTTGGCCACGAACTGCAGCACGCGGGCGCGATGCGCCTGCGCCGGAAAGCAGCGCTGCAGGTCGCGGCACGCCGCGTGGCTGCTGACCAGCACGCGCGCCGAACCCTCGCACAGGGACGCGAACAGGCGGTCGCGCATCGCGATCTCTTCCGCGGAAAACATCTCGCGCAGATGCAGGTGCTGGAAATCGGGGATCCAGCCCAGCGTCGGCACGCCGGCGCGCGGACCGAGCGGGTTGTGGTGCGACAGCACCGCGATGCCGTTGCGGGCCAGATAGCGCGCGAGCATCAGGTCCGTGCCGCTCGCCGCCTGCCATGCCTTGCGCACGTACCACCACGGACGGCGGCGGTCGAGCAGCGCCGTGCGATGAACGGGCAGCGGCGGCATGCCTTCGAGCAGGTCCGCCGGCGTGCGCTCGCCGGTCAGGATCACCGGATCGATCGTGCGTCCGGGCAGTGTGTACAGGGCCCACAGCAGGTTGCGAAAGTAGCTGATGCCGCCGAGCCAGCCGCGATCCTGGAAGGCGAAGACAAAACCGACCCTAGTCATCGCACACCGCCTCGAACCACCGCGCAAAGCGCTGCACGCCCGTTTCCAGCCGGATTTGCGGGGCCCAGCCCGTGGTCAGCGTATGCGCGATATCGGCGCACTGGTCGCAAGGGTCGCCTTGGCGCACTTCGAGCGAAAGCGCGGATGGCGCGACGGCGCCAGTTCCCGATACAACAGCGTCAGCACGTGCCTGACCGTGGTGGTGGTGCCGCTGGCACCGTTGTAGATCGGGCACGCCGGCGAGGCCTGCGCTGCCACCACGGCCACCAGGCGCGCCGCATCCTCGGCATGCAGCCAATCGCGGCTCTCCTCGCCCGTGCCGCAATAGAGGTCGTCGCGCTGGCCGATCTTGCGGCATGCATCCCACAGCAATTGCTTGCGCTGCCCCTCGCCATAGAGCGAAAAAAGCGCACCACCGCCACCGACACGCCGAAGTGCGCGCCATACGAAGCGCACAACTGCTCCGCCATCAGCTTGTGCATGCCATAGGGTGAGGCCGGCCGCAGCCGCGCCGTGCTGCCTTCGCTGGCGGGCAGATGCGCGGCGTTGCCATAGACCGCGGCGCTGGACGGATAGACCACCGGGGTGCGCGGGCAATGTCGCCGGACGTATTCGAGCACGGCGGCGGTCGTGTCGACGGTGCGGGCATGGTCGCCGAAAGGATCGCGCAGCGATACCGACACCGAGCCGCCGCCGGCGCAGTGCACCAGCAGGTCCGGCTCCATCTCCAGCCGCTCCAGGCGCTCGAGGCAGACCGGGGCGTGGTGCCAGACCACGTGGCCCTCGCAGGCGCTGCCCGGGTTGCCGTGGCCGAGGCCGACCACCCGCCAGCCCGCGGCCAGATAGTGCTCCACGACGTAACCGCCGAAGAACCCTCTCGCCCCGGTGACCAGTACGGTCTTTTCAGTCATCGTCGATCGCTCTGCAACGTGTTGCGAACCACAACGTTCGGTTGTGCAGACAATGTAGCGTCCAACATGCCCTCGCACTGTTGCCTCGACCTCATAAGGTCAAGTGACTGTTTTCGCGATGCCCGTGCAGTGCGGCGCGCGGCGTGTGCCGCTAGGCGCAATGGCTGCGCAGCAGCTGCTTGACCTGTTCGCCGGCGCTGCGCCAGTTCAGCCGTTCGGCGTACTCGCGGTACGCGCCGCGGGCGAGTGCGCCATAGTGCGGCGCGGACTGGAACACGCGCTCGATGTAGTCGCACCACTCGGCCGGATCGGCCTGCAGCTCGAAGGTCATGCCGTTGCGGCGATCGCGTACCGCGGTCGGAATGCCGCCGACCCGCGTGGCCAGCGACGGCAGTCCGAAGGAGCTGGCCTCGGCCAGCACCACGCCGTAGCACTCCGCGGTCGAGGGCAGCAGCAGGAAATGGGCCTCGCTCATCAGCCGCTCGAAGTGGCGCCGGCCCGCTTCCGTGCTCTTTGGCACGAAGCCGTGCAGCTTGACGAAGCTCGGCGGCTCGTACGGCGGACGGCAGCCGACCACGTGCAGTTCGGTGGGAAGGCCGCGGCGATTCAGGCATTGCGCCACCGCCAGCGCGGTCTCGCCGCCCTTGCGCATCCAGTCCACGCCGACCAGCAGCAGCCGGCAGACGCGGTAGTCCTTGCCGAGCACGATCCGCTCGATGTCCTGCGACGTGCGCCGGCAATCGAGGTTGGCGCCGAACGGCACCACCTTGACCTTGGCCGCATCGACGTCGTAGTGGCGCAGCGCGGTGGCCGCGGCCCATTCCGAGCTGAAGATCGCCAGCCGGCAGCGCGACAGCGCCTGCTGCTCGAGCCGATGGCCGTCGCGCAGCGTTTCCCTGCAGAAGTTGCTGAAGCCCGGATAGAAGCCAACCATGCCGTCGAAGGTCGCGTCGGTCCAGATCGCGATCGGACGGTCCGTGTCCAGGCACGACACCGGCAGCGTGCCGGGGCTGAGCACCGCGTCGCAATGCGCGCCCTCCAGGCGGCGCTGCACGCGCTGCGCATAGCGGCGCGCCACCGTCGGCGAGCGGTCGCGCTGGTAGTCGCGCCGCAGCAGCCGCCGATAGGCCAGCGCCTTGGCGCGCAGCAGGCAGGCCAGCACCGGTCCCTCGTCGACCTTGTCGATCACCTCGGTCTCGATCGCGCTGCTGCGCAGCGCGCGCGGGATATAGCTCGCCGATCCCGACCAGGCATGGGGATCGGAAGCGTCGTACGTCGTCACATAGGCCACTCGCATGGTTCTCTCCAGCGGTGGCGGCGCACGCCGGCTACAGGGGTAATTGCATCGCCCGTCGTCGCTGCTCCTGTACCTTCAGCACCACCATGTATTCGTAGATCGATACCAGCACGCAGTAATGAAATCCGGCCTTCCCGTCGATGAAACCGAACTTCAGCAGGTACAGGTACAGAAAGCGCGCCACCGGCCGCATCGGCAGGCGGAACGACAGCTCCTTCAGCGCCCGCCGGCGCGCCGGCGGATCGGAGGCCAACAGCGAGGAAAAACGGAACTTGTCCTCGTCCAGACTGCGGATGGTCTCCAGCGCCTCCCCCATCGAATATTTGTTGTGCTTGTCGAACCAGGCGTCGAAGCCCTTGTTGAAGCTGTAGTGCATAAAATGATGGCGCAGGAAGCCGACCGACCCGTCGACCACCGGCGCCGGATTGACCAGCCGCTCCCAGCGCACCTTGTCCGGCTGGAAGAAGCGCAGCACCCAGATTGGATAGCCGCCGGCGAAGCGGATCCATTTGCCGAGAAAGTAGTTCTTGTAGCGCACGCGGTAGGCCACCGGCGCCGCAGCCTCGTCGCCTGGGACCTGGTCGGCGATCTCGCGCAGCTCCGCCGCCAGCTCCGGGCTGACCACCTCGTCCGCGTCGGAGTAGTAGACCCACCGGTGCTTGAAGTCGATGTTCTCGTTGGCCCAGTTCTGGTGGGCCGACCAGTTGTCGAACTTGCGCTGGAACACACGCGCGCCATGGCGCCGCGCGATCTCCAGCGTCTGATCGGTGCTGTACGAGTCCAGCACGACGACATCGTCGCACCACGACACCGACTCCAGGCACCGTGCGAGGTTCTTCTCCTCGTTCAGCGTCAGGATCAGCACCGACACCTTCGCGGTCCTGGACGGCACGGCATGCGTGCCGTCGGCGGCGGCCTGCGGCGTCTCGGGACGCGCCACCGCCTGCGCCGGCAGGCTACGGGCCAGCGGAGCGGTCATTGGCCGTACCTCCGCAGCGCGATGCCGGCGCGCTGCAGCGCCGTGCGCAACTCGGTGGCGCTGACCAGCGGTTCGGTCTCGCAGCGCCGCCATGGCTCCGCAAAGCCGGGATGGACCGAGATCTCGGTCAGGCCCTCGCGCAGCAGCTCGGGCAGCCGCGCGGCCCAGTCGGTGTTGTCGTGGTTGATCGCGCCGTAGTAATGGGTATGGCGCAGGCCGTTGAAGTAGCGCTGGCAATAGTTGTTCATCACGGCCTGGCGCGGATTGGCGGTGAAGTAGAAGTTCTGCGGCCGCCGTACCCATTCGAGGCCGGCGCGTTCGAGTTCGGTGCGCAGCGCGCTGATCACGACCGGAAACTTGTGCAGATGGCCATGGCTGTCGACATGGGTCACCTCGACGCCGTGGTCGCGCAGCTCTTCGAGCTGCACGCGGAACTCGCGCGCGATATCGTCCTCGGACAGCATCCACGCGAGCGCGCGCACGCGCTGCCTGTGGCTCGCGCGAAAGCGCCCGTCGGGCGTGCACAGCGACGAGGGCCGGCCCGCATGCGGGAGATGGCCGTCGACCATGTTGAAATGCAGGCCGAACGAGAAGCGGCCGCGATTGCGGCGCGCGTAGTCGTACGCCTGCAGCGATGCCGGCCGGCCGGTCATGATGGTGGCGCTGGTCAGCAACCCGGCCTCGAAGCAGGCAATGGTGGCGTCGCAGGTATCGGCATCCCAGCCGAAATCGTCGGCATTGAGGATCAGTTCTCGCATGTCAGTCTCCCGGTCAACCGCTAAGGGGCCGCATGCGAAAGCGCCGGTCCCGAATCGCGATCGGCCGGCGGCGCGCCATCGGCGCGGCCCTGAATGATGTCGAGCAGGCGTTGTCCGACCTGCCTGCTCTGGAAGCGCCGCGCGAACGAGGCCGGCGCGGCGGCGCGCATGCGCGCGCGCGTGGCCGCGTCGGCGGCCAGCCATTCGCGCAGCGCCTGTTCGGTGCCGTCGACGGTGTCGGTGCGCACGATGCCCGCGCCGTCCGCCTCGATCTCGCGCCAGATATTGACCTTGTCCGAGATCAGCACCGGCACGCCGCAGCCAAGCGCCTCGACCACCGCGACGCCGAAGTTCTCCTGGTGCGACGGCAGGCAGAACACTTCGGCGGCATGGAAGGCGCCCCACTTCTGCGGGCCGGACAGCATGCCGGTCCACACCACGCGCGGGGCGACGCCGACCCGCTCGGCCAGCATCTCCAGGTCCTCGCGCAACGCCGGCGCGCCCGGGCCCGCGATCACCAGCTGCAGCGCGGGATCGACGTTCGCCACGCGGGCGAAGGCCTCGATCAGCAGATCGCAGCCCTTCTTTTCGTGGATGCGCCCGAAGAACAGCACGATGCGCTTGCCCTCGGTCTGCGGAAAGGCCGCGTGAAAGGCCGCGCGCAGCGTGCCGTCGTCGGCGGGGGGCTGCGCGGTGCCATAGGACGCGATGCGTTCGGTGCAGCGGTACCAGGGAAACGACAGGCGCGCACGCCGGCGCTCTTCGTCGCAGGTAAAACAGCACCCCCGTGGCATGACGCAGCGCGCGGCGCTCGAACAGCAGCCAGTACACCAGCTTCTTCAGATGCTTGAGCGGATAGCGGGTCTTGAACCAGGGGTCCAGCATGCCGTGGGTGAACACGTAATACGGCACCTTGCCGCGCAGGACCGAGAGCGCGGCCAGGCTGTGGAACTGCCACAGACCTTCGATGATGACCGCGTCGTAGCGCGCGCCGTGTTCGCGCAGCCAGGGCAGCAGGCGCGGGTTATAGGTGTAGATGCCCCTGGACGGCCCCAGCGCGATCACGTTGAGCTCGCTCTCGCGCACCCATGGCGCATCGGGATCGTCGCCGCAGACGACATCGACGTGCACGCCGCGCTCGACCAGCGGCATGCGCAGCTGCCGCAGCCCTTCGATCGGGCCGCCGCCGGCCGGATTGATTGTCGCAATGATGTGAAGAAGCTTCATGGCCCTGACCGTATCGGCATGCAGCAAGATGGGATGGCGCACAGCGACCGAACATGCCGCGCCAAGACGCGCCGTGCTGGTGGGCGGCGCTCCGTGCCACAAAGCGTAGGCAGCGCGATGGGCAAGCTCTGTTCGTTGGCGCACCCAGCCGACGTGCCCCCGGCGTGGCCCGCGCGCGGCTCGATCCCGTCCGCAAGAACGGCGGCCGAAGGGTGGAAGCAGGGTGGAAGCGGGGCGGAAACAGGGTGGAGGCGGGGACGACGTGCCCTGCCTTGCGGCCATCATCCTGATGGTGGAGAACCCGCTCATCCATTTGGCGGGTACCCCTTCCGAGGGGCTTCATCGGTGTGCGCGGCGCGGTCCACGACGGGGCATGCGGGCGCTGTTTCAGCGCTGTATCGAGGGGCCGCGCCGGCCGTGTATTACTGCGATGCGAGCGCCATCGGCGATGGCACGAGTTTCAACGTTGAAACATTATCGCGAGCGCGCTGTTTCATTATTGAAACTCTAATGCGCGCATTTATTCTCACCCATTTGGGGAGACTGGAAACGCTTATGGATCAAGGGTTACCGGATTATGAAAAGTGGGGGTAATCCCATCCTTCCGGGCCCCTGGGAGGTGACTTGATTTCGACTGACTCAACCCATAAGATGCCCTAAACGGATTAAAGATAAATGTTTTGGGGTGGGGATCAGGGTCGGCTATCGGGGCCGGCGCACCACAGTGGCCTGGTGATGCCGAGACCGACAGACGGGGGGAAGGCCTGAGCCGCTTCGCCGGGAAGTCGCCTGCGATGCGGCAATTGCATTCACCAGTGTGTTTACCTGTTTTCCGCCCACAGATACGGGGGAAAAAGAACATGAATGCACTGTTGATTGAAAGCCATCCCTTGCTCCGGCTGGGCCTGCACCAGATGCTGGAGCGCATCGAGGGAATCGATCAGGTCATCGCGATCGATCCCGCCGATGTTTCTCTGCTGGACGGCACCGACGGCGATACCGACCTGATGGTGTTCGGCATGCCGCAGGATGTCGACGCCGGTTGGCAGCTGCTGACCCAGGTACGCCGCGTGCTCAACGCGCAGCGCGTGCTGCTGCTCTCCGATATGGTCCCGCTGCAGGTTCCGGCCGCCGCCATGGCGCAGGGCGTCTGCGGGTGCCTGCCGAAATCCGCCTCGCTCGCCGTGCTCGAAGCGGCCATTCGCCTGGCGATGGTCGGCGGCTATTTCGTGCGCGGCAACGGCGCCGCCGGCACGCTGTCGTCCTCGCTGCCGGGCGCCGGCTATGGCGGACCGGTGGTCGCGCCTGCCTCGCTCGGCGTGCGCCCGACGATTGCGGGCACCGCCACCGTGGCGCCGCATCCGGCGATGCCGGCGTCCTCGCGCAGCGGCATCGTGCCGCCGCACGCTGCCGCGGCCGCGCCGCGTCCCGCTCCGGTCGACACCGGCAGCGCGGAATCGACCTACTACGACGAAGCCGAAATGCTGCAGATCACGCCGCGCCAGTACGAGGTGCTGGTGCTGCTGGCGCGCGGCCATCCGATCAAGACTGTCAGCCGCATGCTCAATATCTCGGTGGCCACGGTCAAGAGCCACGCCTGCACGCTGTACCAGCGGCTGAAGGTGCGCAACAAGGGCGAGGCGGTCTACACCGCGTTGCAACGCGGAGCCAAGCTCGAATGGGTCAATGGCGACGGCGCGGCGCCGGTTGCGTCGGTCACGCGCATGCCGCGTCCGGCGAACGAACGCGCGGAGATTACCGAACTGCCGCTGCAGGCCGGAGGCGGCATGCGCTGACGCCGGGCGGGGTTCGAACGAAGGCGGGCCGGATGGAATCCGGCCCGTTTTTTTTGCGTGATGCGAGCGTTTTTCCGCGTTGGAACGCCCGCGAATGGCGTCCTCTCCAACCCCTTGCGTTGGGCTCCCGATCCACTCCGCATCAAATGTGTGACAACGCACCGATACCCAGTGCCTGCGCGGACACGATGGCTGCATCCGGGGGACATGGCCGTGCGCGTGTCCATGTGCAAGTCGCAGTGGGGGGAGGTTGCCATGAAAGCATTGGAACAGCATCAGCAACGCGGTCCACGCAGTGTGCGCCGCGGTCGGGGGAGTGGCGGGACTGGTCGCCGCCGGCGCGATGGGAGCGGCGGCGCTGCTGGCCGGCTGCGCCAGTTCGCCGGGCATGTATTTCGACAAGCAGGCGCCGGTCTCCGCCATCGGCCCCGACGCGGTGCCCAAGATCACGCCGATCACGATGGACCTGGTGCGCGAGCTGCGCAACAACTCGCGCCGGGACAACGAGAACGTCGAGGAACTGTTCGCCGCGCCGCAGCCCTATCGCGTCGGCCCGGGCGACATCATCTCGGTGGTGGTGTGGGACCACCCCGAGCTGGTCTTCCCGACGCAGACCTACAGCATCGGCCAGGCCTACGAGTTGCCCGCCACCGGCGGCAGCGCCAACGTGCCCGGCTATGTGGTCAGTCCCAACGGCGACATCCAGTTCCCGTACGCGGGCGTGATGAAGGTTGGCGGCAAGACCGCCAACGAGGTGCGCGACCAGATCGCCAAGGCGCTGTCGCGCGTGGTGCGCGATCCGCAGATGACGGTGCGCGTGCTGGCCTTCCGCAGCCAGCGCGTCTATGTCGACGGCGAAGTCAAGACGCCCGGCATGCTGCCGATCGACGACGCGCCGATGACGCTGGTCGAGGCACTGAACCGCGCCGGGGGCGTGCTGACGCAGACCGGCGACAGCAGCCGTATCCGCGTCACGCGCGGCGAGCGCAGCTGGTACATCAACATGCCGGCGCTGCTGGCCAAGGGCGTCGACCCGTCGCGCATCCTGCTGCGCAACGGCGACATCGTGCGCGTCGAGCAGCGCGAGGACAGCAAGGTGTTCGTGACCGGCGAAGTGCTGCGGCCCACCGCGCTGCTGATGCGCAACGGACGCATGACGCTGAACGAGGCGCTCGGCGATGCCGGCGGCGTGAATCCGAGTTCGGCCAGCGCCGACCAGATCTACGTCATCCGCAAGACCACCGCCGGCGAAGAGCCGAAGGTGTTCCACCTCGACGGCAGCTCGCCGGTGGCCCTGGCCATCGCGGAAGGATTCGAGCTCGAGCCGAAGGACGTCGTCTATGTCGATGCCCGCGAGCTGGTGCGCTGGAGCCGCGTCATCAACCTGCTGATCCCGTCGACCCAGCCGGTGATCGGTACGGCCGGCGTCGTCCGATAGGCGGGCACGATGATCCGAACCATATTGGTGGTCTGCATCGGCAATACCTGCCGAAGTCCGATGGCCGAAGCGCTGCTGCGGCAGGCGTTGCCAACGTGCGAGGTGGCCTCGGCCGGACTGGCACCGCCGGTCGGCGCGGCGGCGCATCCGTGCGCGATCACGCTGATGGCCACCGAAGGGCATGAACTGCGCGGGCATCGCGCCCGCGTCCTCGATGCGCAGCTGGTGGACTGGGCCGATCTGGTGCTGGTGATGGACCTCGAGCAGCGCGACGAGGTCGAGCGCCGGTTTCCGGATGCACGCGGCCGCGTCTATCGCATCTGCGAGTTCATCGCGGCCGACGTGCCCGACCCCTTCGGCGGTTCGCACAGCATGTTCGCCATCGCACTCGGCTTGATCAAGACGGGCATCGAATCCTGGTCGGTACGCATAAGAGCCATTGCGCCGGCCGAATGTCACGGGGAGGCATCATGAATAGCAACAACATCCGGAGCACCCACTCCGAACGCGCGGACGAGCGCGATGGCATGGTCGATCTGACCTCCTGGTTCGACGTGCTGGCGCGATACCGCTGGACCTTTCTGACGGTGGCGGGTCTGGTCATCGCGCTCGGGGCGATCTATGCGCTGATCGCGCGGCCGGTCTATCGCGCCGACATCATGGTGCAGGTCGAGGAGAGCACCAACACCACCGCGGCGACCAACCGCGTGGCCGCGCAGATCTCGCCGATCATCGAGGTCAAGTCGGCCGCCTCCGCCGAGATCGAGCTGCTGCAGTCGCGCATGGTGGTCGGGCGCGCGGTCGACAACCTGATGCTGAACATCGAGGCGTCGCCGCGCTACTTCCCGATCGTGGGCCGCGCGATCGCGCAGAACAACAGCGAGCTGTCGCAGCCGGGCCTGCTCGGCTGGGGCGGTTTCGCCTGGGGCAGCGAATCGATCGCGGTCAGCGAGCTGACGGTGCCGGCCGAGATGGACGAGCGCAAGATCACGGTGACCGCGCTCGGCAAGGGCGACTACCGCGTCAGCTTCGCCAGCGATCCGGCGCGCGCCAACGGCAAGGTCGGCGAGCCGCTGACGGTGAAGACCGCCTACGGCCCGGTCAACCTGACCATCAGCAAGCTCGACGGCCGCCCCGGCGCGCAGTTCGAACTGCGCCACCTGCCGCGCCTGGCCGCGATCGCCCGCCTGCAGCAGCAGCTTCACATCATGGAGCGCGGCAAGCAGAGCGGCGTGATCGGCGTCACGCTCGAAGGCGATTCGCCGCAGCTGACCGCGGCGATCCTGAACGAGATCGGCATGGAGTACGTCGAGCAGAACGTCCGCCGCAAGGCCGCCGAAGCGGAGAAATCGCTCGAATTCCTGCAGGGCCAGATGCCGCAGCTGCGCCAGCAGGTCGAGGCCGCCGAATCGCGCTATAACGCGATGCGCAACCAGCGCGGCACGGTGGACCTGAGCGAGGAATCGAAGCTGATCCTGGCGCAGTCGGTGCAGATCCAGACCCGCCTGCAGGAGCTGAAGCAGAAGCGGCAGGAACTGGCGATGCGCTTCGTCGGCGACCACCCGAGCATCACCGCGATCGACGGCCAGATCGACAGCCTGACCGCGCAGCTGAACGGCGTCACCGGGCGCATCCAGCGCCTGCCCGATGTCGAGCAGAACGTGCTGCGGCTGATGCGCGACGTCAAGGTCAACACCGAGCTCTATCAGGCGCTGCTCAACGACGTGCAGCAGCTCAAGCTGATGAAGGCGAGCAAGGTCGGTACCGCGCGCCTGGTCGATCCGGCCAACGTGCCGCTCAAGCCGGTGCGGCCGAACCGCCCGCTGATCGTCGCGGTGGCGGTGGGCCTGGGCGTGCTGGCCGGTCTGCTGATGGTGGTGGTGCGCCGCTCGCTCGACGGCGGACTGACCGATGCCGACGAGATCGAGCAGCATACCGGCCTGACCGTCTACGCGACGATTCCGCAGAGCCAGCAGCAGGCGCGCAAGTTCGGCGGCGCCAGGCCGCTGCCGGGCTTGCTCGCGCTGCAGGAGCCCGAGGACCCGGCGATGGAAAGCCTGCGCAGCTTCCGCACCGCGCTGCAGTTCGCGCTGGTCGGCAGCCGCAACCGCATCGTGGTGATCACCGGCCCCGCGCCGGGCGTCGGCAAGTCCTTCATCGCCGCGAACTTCGCCGCGATCCTGGGCGCCGGCGGCAAGCGCGTCGCGCTGGTCGACGCCGACCTGCGCCGCGGCGGCCTGAACCACCGCTTCGGCTCGCGCCGCTCGCCGGGGCTGAGCGACGTGCTGCTCGGCACGCCGCTGGACAAGGTGGTGCAGCGCCAGGTCGCGCCGGGGCTGGACTTCATCCCGACCGGGACGCAGGCGCCGCAGCCGGCCGACATGCTGAACAGCCCGGGCATGGAAGCGCTGATCGATGAACTGAAGTCGCGCTACGACGTGGTGCTGATCGACTCGCCGCCGGTGCTGGCGGCGGCCGATGCCGGCATCCTGGCCAGCCGGGCGGGCGCGGTGTTCCTGGTGGCGCGCGCCGATGTCACCACGGCGAGCGAGCTGCAGGCGACCGACAAGGCGATCCGCCATGCCGGCGGCGACGTCAAGGGCGTGCTGTTCAACGGCCTGCATGTCGAGGGCCGCTGGTACCGCTCGCACTACCACTTCGGCAAGTATCGCTATATGAACCAGTACAGCGCGATCAAGGCCAAGCGCGCCTGATCCGCAACCACCCTACCGCCGTATCAACGCCGATCCCCGCCCAGTGCGGGGATCGGCGTTTTGTAGGACAGCGGGCGCGCGCCGCGTAGGAACGCGCTGTCGGTCTTTTGGCCATTTGTAAGGAGTTGTTGAAAGGCGGAAACGGCAACGAGCGCTTGCCATCAAAAATCGAGCGAGCGGCAGCATCCTTGGATCGCGTGCCGCCACCGTCGTCCCCGCGGCCCCTTCGGCCGCGGGCTTCGTTCGATAACAACTCACGAGGTCCGATATGTCCCGAAACCTGACTGTGCGCACCCGAACCGCCCTGGCGGCGCTGGCCGCGGGTCTGATCAGCGCGACCGCCTTTGCGCAGGCGCCGATGGCGCCTTCCACCGGCACCGGTGCCGACACCAGCGTGGGCGCGGGCGCCGCCGCTGGCGCCGGCGGTACCGGTGTCGGCGTGGGTGCTGGTGCTGGTGCCAGCGTTGGCGCCGGTGCCGGCACGATGGCGCCGGCCGGCGCCGCCTCGACCATGCCGACGACCGGCCCCGCTCCCGGCAGCGTTCCGGCCGGCATGGTCGCCGTTCCTCACGGGCCGGGCGTCTACCAGCTCCAACCGAAGCTGGACCCGCTCGTCGAGCGGCGCATGGCACGCGCCGAGGCACGCGGTGAGTACCGCGCGCGCAAGTCCGAAGCGCGGCAGGAATACAAGCAGGAAGTGAAGGCCGCCAAGCAGGAACGCAAGCAGGAGATGCGCGAGGCCAACGAGGAGGCCAAGCGCGAACTGACTACGCCGCCGGCACGCTGATGCACCGTGGGCCGCCTTTGGCTCCGGACGATGGCCGAGCGCCAGTCCAGGGCCTTCAAGGCGGCCCGCGCGGCGGCAAGGTCGCCAACCGGGTAGCCGGCCAGGTTGCCGACGATGCCGCCGCCTGAGTGCCCAACCAAGCCGCCAACCAAGCCGCCGACTAAGCGGCCGACGACGCGGCCAGCGAAGACCTCGATGCCGCTGCCACCGGCGCATTGAACGCCGCCAGATGCCGCATCAGGCAAGCCGCGAATTGCGCGCGGCTCTCCGCGAGAAACAGCGAATGGTCCAGCCGCGGCAGCACATGGACGCGAATGCCGCTCAGCGGGGCCAGCGCCTCCAGATGCCGGCCGAAGCGCGCCCGCGCTTCCTCCAGGCCGATATCCCCCCGCCCCATACAGCAGATCGACGCGCACGCCGCGGCGTTGCAGGTCGTGCATCGCCTCGCGTGCATACGCGTCCAGATCCCTCGCGCCCGGATCGGCGCCGGCGCGGCGCGCAAATAGCCGGCGCGCCAGCGCGGCGGCATGCGGCCACGGATCGATCTCGCCGCGCAGCAGCCGCAGCCATTGCGCCGGATTGCGCGCCGCGGCCAGATAGACCCGCGTCGATTGCGGCTCGGCATCGACGTCGGCTTCCGATTCGGCTTCGGCGTCGGCATTTGCCCCCTTGCCGCCGTCCCGGCTGTCCCAGCGGAACTTCAGCAGGTTGGCGAGCACCAGCCCATCGATGGGCGCGGCGGCCAATGCGGCCTGCAGCGCGACAAAGCCCCCCGAACAGATCCCGGCCACCACCACGCGCCGGTAGCCGCGCGCCTTGAGCCACGCCGCCGCCGCCGCAACGTCGCGCCACGGCTGCTCGCCATAGAGCGCCGCGATCCGCATCGTGCGCGCGGCCAGCGGACTGTCGCCCAGCGCCGACACGTCGAGCCGCAGTGCCGCCACGCCGGCATGGGCGAGCTGGCGGGACAGCGTGACGAACAGCCGGCAATCGCCGACATGGTGGTTGCCGCCGGTGTTCGGGAACAGCACCGCCGTGCCGGTCGCATCGCCGCCATCGCCCGGCGTGCACAGCACGCCGAACTGACGGCCGCCATCGAGCCACACCGGCCGCTCCACCGCCCCCCTCGACGCGCAGCACGGCATCGTCCGGGACGTGGCCCGAGGGCTGGCCGCGGCGCGCGACCGAAGCGGCCGGACCGAGCCATTGCGCGATCTGCTGCCACGCCTGCTCGGGCACGCTGCTGTTCTCGGCCGAGCGCATCATGGCCGGGTATTCGTCGAAGTCGAGCCGCGTCACCTGCGCACCCTGGGCACGATAGCGGCTCGCCAGCGCGGCGACCGGCGAACCGGCGCCGGGCCACGCATCGAGCAGCAGCACGCGCGGCCCGGGACAGGTGGCACGGCGTTCGAGCCGCAGCGCCTCCAGCAAGGCCACGGCATCGGATGGCAGCCGGTAGCCCAGCACCTCGCAGCTGCCGTCGCACGGCGGCGCGACCGCAATATCGGGGATCGCGTTATTGCACCAGCTGTGCTGCAGCGCGCGCAGCTCGCGCAGATAGGTTCGGCCGGTCACCGGCGGCGCCAGCAGGATCAGTCCGTCGGGACGCTGCCCTGCGTCGGCGGCCATCGCCTCGGCGGCCAGCACCGCAAGCGTCGCGCCCAGCCGCAGGCCGCACAGCACCACGCGCTCGACCCCGGTGTGCGCGCGCAGCGCTCTGCACGGCGCGCACGATGCTGTGCGCACAGGCGCTGAGCCGATCGGGACCTTCGTCGGTTCCCGCCGAATCGCCGCAGCCGGGATAGTCGAAGCGCAGCACCGGCATGCCGGCGCTGGCAAGATCCGCGGCCAGATGCCGCCACGCGCGATGCGACCACATCGCTTCGTGGCCCCACGGCGCGCACAGCACCACGCCGGTTGCGCCAGGGCCGGCGTGCAGCCAGCCGACGCAGTGGTCGAACGCCACTCGCTTCATCGGTCTTCCCCCGGATGCCAGGATGGTGCGCGGGCAAGAGCCCGCGCGTGCCATCTCGACGCCTTCCTGCTGCCTCGGCAATCCTGCGCAGTCCCTACGCAGAAACGGGTACGCTGCCCGCTTCATGCCGCCTTCATGCCGCCTTCATGGTCCTTTCATGCCTTGCCCGCCGCGGTCGCCACCGGACGTTCCAGGGCACGGGCCGCCGGTGTGGCAGGCGGCAGTGGCATGCCGAGATACGGATTGATGGTGGCGAAGTCCGCGCGGTTGCTGCGGCGCTGCGCGACGCCGTTGATGATGCCGCCCGCGATGCGCGCGTCGGCGCGCGACAGCCGCTTGAGCGTGTCGTCGACCTGGCCGGGCAGCGTCACGTCGGCGCGCATGACCAGCAGCGTCGAGCCGGCCAGGCTGGCGATCAGCATCGCGTCCGCGACCGACAGCACCGGCGGCGTATCGACGATGACCAGGTCGAAACGCTCCTTGCACTGCTGCAGCGCGTCCTTCAGCGTCGGCAGCATCAGCAGCTCGGACGGATTGACCGGCGTCGCGCCGGCGCCGAGGATGCACAGGCCCGCGACCACGGTCGGCTGCACCGCCGCGCCCACCGGAATGCGGCCGGCCAGCACGTCCGACAGTCCCGGCTCGGCGGCCTGGCCGAACCACGTCGCGACCTTGCCGCGCCGCATGTCGGCATCGATCAGCAGCACGCGTTGGCCGGCCTCGGCGAACAGCACGGCAAGGTTGACCGCGGCGAAGGTCTTGCCGGCCCCCGGCGCCGGACTGGTGATCGCCAGCACGCCATCGGGCGCGCCGCGCAGGCCGAAGTACAGCGAGGCCCGCACGCTGCGCAACCCTTCGACCGCCAGCGCATGCGGCGAGCGCCGCGCCAGCAGGAAGCGGTCGTGCAGTCCGTTGCCATTGCGCGCGCCGGCCTGCGGATCGTCGCCGCCTTGCGCCTCGGCCAGCGCGGTGCCCGGCGCGGGCGCGGCCAGCCGTTGCCGCGCGGCGTCGGCAAGCCCCATCGCCGCCATCGCACCGAAGCGCCGTTCGAGTTCCGCCTGGCGTTCCAGTTCGGCCTGCTCGTCGCTGAAGGCGACATCGCCCAGCATCGACAGGCCCAGGCGCGCCTCCGCTTCGTTGGCATCGGCGACCACCGGCTTGACGCGCCGGCGCAGCATCACGCCGCCGATCGCCAGCGCCAGCGCCGCTGCGCCGCCCGCGATCGCGGCCGGCCATGGACCGACGCCGACCGGCACGGTCGACGCCGCGGCGGCATCGACAATGCGCACCGCGCTGCTGCGGTCGGCCTGCACCAGCGACAGCTGTTCGATCTTGCGGCGCAGGGTCATGTACATGTCCTCGGCCACCTTGACGTCGCGCGTCAGCGCCACCGATTCGCGCTCGGACAGCGACAGGTTCTGCATGCGCTCGTCGAGCTCGCGCCGCTCGCGGATCAGCTGCTGGATCTGGCTGTCGACGGTCTTGACCTCGTTGGCATCGGTGGTGAAGCGCTGCAGCAGCTTGGTACGCTCGAGCCGCAGCGCGGCGATCTGGCGCTGATACTCCATGCTGCCCTGCAGATACGACTGGGCGTCCTGCGTCGGCTGGATCGAGCCGGAGCGGGAACGGTAGCGGGTCAGCGCCGCCTCCGCGCGCTCGAGTTCGGCCTGCACGCGCGGCAGCTCGGCCGCGAGGAAGGCCAGCGATTCGGCCGCGTCGCCGCGCCGCGCGCTCGTCTGCCCGCGGATATAGCCATCGGCGATGCCGTTGACCAGATCGGCGGCCTGCTTGCGATCGCCGCTCTGCCACGACAGCCGCACCGTGCCGCCGGGCATTTCGCTGACCTTGAGCTGGTTCGCGACGGCATCGACCGTGGCCACCGGATCGCGCCGCATCAGCGTGAAGCGCGTGCCCGGGCGTGCGTCGATGCGGGAGATCAGCACCTCGACGCCATCGACCGCCGCGGACTCGCCGACACGGCCTTCGAGCAGCGTACGGTTGCCATCGCTCAAGCGAAACGCGCCGCCGCTGAGCACCTCCAGCGTCAGCGGCTTGTTCAGCAGCCGCTCCGGCACGGCGAGCGTATCGAGCGCCATGCGCTCGCCGCCCCACGCATAACCCATCCCCGGCGGCCAGGCGCCGCGCACCTGTCCCGGCTCGGACAGGCGTGCCGCCAGTGCGCCGACCAGCGGCGCGCGCACGGGCTCGGCGGTGACGCCGAGCCGAAGCTGCTCGATCACCGGCGCGGCCACCGCGCGGCTCTTCAGAATGCTGGCGTCGAAGCCGGCAGCCGGATTCGATGGCGCGCCCGGCGCGCCGGCGACGGCGACGTCAGGCTGCGCGACCTGGATCAGCGCCGCGGCCTCGTAGCGCGGCGGCACCGTCAACGCGGCCAGTCCGGCCACGGCGGCGCCGGCCAGCGTCGCACCGACCAGCAGGCCGGCGCGGTCCTGCAGCGCACGCGCATAGCCGGCCGGCCGCTGCGGCACCACGTTGGGAGCCGGCATCGTTCCGGCGAAAGACAACCTGTCCACGGCAATCTCCTGACGCACTGGCGCAGTTCACGCTTCGGCGAGGGCCGGCAGCAGCCGGTCGAACTCGCGCTTGACGAGCTTGTAGCATTCGCACGAATGCGCTTCGAGCCCATGACGATCCAGCACCGTGATATGGCCGCGGCTGTGGTGGATCAGGCCGAGGTCCTCCAGCTTGCCGGCGGCCTCGGTTACGCCCTCGCGGCGCACGCCGAGCATGTTGGCGATGACCTGCTGCGTGATCACCAGCTCGTTGGTGGCCATGCGATCGAGTGCGAGCAGCAGCCAGCGGCACAGCTGCTTGTTCAGCGAATGGTGGCGATTGCAGACCGCGGTCTGCGCGATCTGCGTCAGCACCGCCTGCACGTACAGCAGCGTGGCGCGCTGGATCGTCGGCGAGCGCATGAACTCCTGGCGCAGCGTGCCCGCCGACAGGCGGTACGCGAAGCCGGGCGTGCGCACTTCGACGCGGCACGGCATGGTGTCGCCGCCGGTCAGCACCGGAATGCCGACCAGGCCTTCGTTGCCGATCGCGGCGATCTCGGCCGTCGCGCCGTTCTCCAGCAGCGACAGCATCGACACGATCGCCGTGGTGGGGAAGTACACATGGTGGATGCGTTGACCCGAGTCGGTGAGCAGTTGTCCCGCACGCATCCGTACCAGCTCCAGGTGCCCCGACAGCGTCTCCCACTCCTTGCGTGGCAGCGAGGCCAGCAGGTGGTTGACGTGCAAATCCGAACGTTGACCGATCATTTCTGTTCTCCCTTCTTGTCCTTTTTGTTGCTGTTTTTCCCCCGCCTCGCACCGATGCCCATCGACGACGTCCGTCACAACCACGAGACAACGACGCTGACCGTGACGGCGACGCGGTGCGGCTTGCGTGCTTCCATTAAGTTCCATCTGTGGGACGCCCAACAGTAGCCGCACGGCTGAAACCTGCTCATCCTTCGGTAGGTGGGAATCGGGAGGGGACCGCGTTACAGCGATGCAACCATTCGGCACGGCGCGGCGGCGATGCGCGCGCGCGCTGTGATGGGGATTGGCTTGCGGGCCGATGCGCTACGCGCGGTAGCCGAGTGGACGAGGCGCGTTCAGCGCGCGAATCTCACCCATCGGGATGGCAGCGCTCGCCAGACGGTTTAGGCCTTCTCCGCCGCCCTCGTTGCCGCGCCCCGCACGATGAGGTGGTCCATCGTCGGCACGCAGCAGCACCCGGTGGCTCGCGCCGGGCGCGAGATGGAAGCAATCGCTTGCCGGCTGCAGGTTGGCATCGTCGATCTGCACCCAGCGGGCGAAGCGGCGCGCCGATACCGTCAGCCACCACTGGCCGTCGATGCGCTCGACCTGCGCATGCAGCTCCGGCGGCGCCAGCGCGTCGGCGCCGCGATCCGGCAGATAGAAGGCCTCGCTGACGAGCGAGCCGCCGGCGTCGAACCACGCCGCATGCACGACGTCATGCAGGCGCGGGCCGAAGCGATAGGCATAGGCGAAGTCGAAGAACTCGCCCGCCAGCTCGGCGCCGCTGACGCATTGCACCGAGCGCGGCGCCAGCGTGATTTCGCGCACTACGTCGAGCAACGGCGTCAGTCCCTCGCGCAGGCAGCGCAGCTGCAGGCGCATCGGCTGCGCGACGGCGGTCTCGTTGATCAGGTGCACATGCACGCCGTTCAGCCCTTCGTCGGTGAGCAGCAGCTGCCGCGGCTGCCAGACCTGGCGCAGCGCATGCCAGGCGGATTTGGGCCGGCGCAGCGCATCGACGATGCCCCAGCCGGCGCCGGGTACCAGGTCCTGCCATTGCCACACCAGTGCTCCGGCGCAGGATGAGCCGGCGCGGCGCCATTCGGCGAAGACCTCGCTCATCAGCTCGGCGACAACCGCGCGCGAGCACTGCAGATAGCGCGCCGGATCCTCCCTGCGCAGGCGCGCGGGATCGACCGCGTACAGCGATTGCAGATAGAAGTCGCGCACGTCCTCGAAGTCCCAGCTCGCGCCGGCATCGCGCGGCACCGCGCGCTTCCAGCGCGGGTCGTGCACCGGCGCGACGCCGGCCATCGCCTCGCGCAGCGTGCGCTCGCATGGCACGTTGGCGAAGGCCAGGCATTCGGCGGCAAAGCGCACGCGCGCGCGGCGGGCATC
The DNA here is from genome assembly GCF_049311595.1 of Cupriavidus sp. H18C1. Classification (NCBI taxonomy): domain Bacteria; kingdom Pseudomonadati; phylum Pseudomonadota; class Betaproteobacteria; order Burkholderiales; family Burkholderiaceae; genus Cupriavidus; species Cupriavidus sp. H18C1. Next base: position 561,836 of record NZ_CP186009.1, on the reverse strand, counting down.
GTCGAGCGGCCGCTGGTAGGCGCCGACACCGTAGTAGTGGCTGACGCCGCGATCGGGCTGGAACGGCCACGCGCCGCCGACCGGCGAGTTGCGGACATAGGGCACGGCAACGCCATGCGCCGCGATGCAGTCGGGAATCACCGTGTCGAACAGCGGCTGGCGCCACGCGTCGCGCGGAGCGCCCAGCATCGCGGCCTGCTGTTCCGCCTCGCTGCCGCCGCACAGCACGGCCAGGCTTGGATGGTGCGCATGCGCGGCCAGCCATTGGTGCACTTCGCGGCGTGCGTCGTCGAGCAGCGTGGCGCCGGGGTCGGTTTCGGGGTTGGTCCCGGCGTTGGGCCCGGCGTTGATGCCGGCATTGGTCCGGACATTGGTCGCAGCGTCGCTGCCGGCGCTGATCCCGACGCCGGTGCCGACGCTGGTCCTGGCATTGCTCGAATAATCGAAGTTGGCGAACAGGAAGTCCTGCCACACCAGCAGGCCCATCGCATCGCAGGCCGCGTGGAACGCCTCGCCCTGATAGCACGCCACGCCGCTGACGCGGATCATGTTCATGCCGGCCTCGCGCGCCTGCTCCAGCCACGCCGCGCAGGTCCGCGCATCGGGCGCGTGGCCATGCAGGTCGAGGCTGGCCACACAGGCGCCGCGGCAGAACACCGGCACGCCGTTGACGCGAACGACGAAGCCGCCATCGCGCTCATCGACATCGATATGCCGGAAGCCGACCCGCGCGCACGGCAGCGTCTGCGCGCCGGCGCGCAGCATGACGTCGTACAGCACGGGCTCGCCATGCGTATGCGGCCACCATTTGCGCACGCGCGGCACGCGCACGCTGCCGTGCCATACCAGGCCGTGCTGCGGGCCGTGCTCCAGGCCGTGCTCCAGGCCGCGTTGCGGGTCGTGTTGCGGGTCGTGTTGTGGGCCGTGTTGTGAGCCGTGCTGTGCGTCGTGCCGGCGCGTCAGCGCGGCCTCGTGGCCGTCGACCGTCACCGTCAGCGGCCCTTGCGAGAGCGCAGCGACGCCGCGCACCTGCACCGATACGACGCCGTCGTCGCCGTCGAGGCGCGCGATGACTTCGCAGCGCGCGGCGTCGAGCGCTCGCGCGGAGGCGGGCGCCGGCAGCAGCTCGACCTCGCGCCACGGTCCCACCGCATGTACCGGTGGACACCAGCCTGGCATATGGCCCAGCAGCGTGGTGCGGACATGCCGCAACGAGGGCGGCGACACGAGTCGCGGCTTCCATCGCACCGGGCCGCGCCGGCCGCGCAGCGCGCGCTCGAGCGAACGGAAGCACAGCGACAGCGTGTGGGTGCCCGACAGCGTCAGCGCGATCTCGTGTTCGATAAACATCGAGCGGCTGTCGAGCACGCGCGTGTCGTCGAGCCACACCTCGCAGACGGTGGCGAGGCCGCGCAGCCGCAGGCAGTGCGCGCCCTCGCCGGAGATCGGCACGCGATACCAGTAGTCGCGCTGGTGCAGCGGGGGCGGCGCCTCGGCGCACCAGCGGCCGGCCGCCTGCAGGGCCTGCGCGACGGTGCCGGGGACCGGCGCCGGCAACCAGCCGGCTTTGCCCGGCACGGCTTCGGGCAAGGGAGTCGGCAAGTCGGTCGGCACATCGGTCGGCACATCGGTCGGCACATCGGTCGGCACATCGGTCGGCACGTCGGTCGGCACGTCGGTCGGCAAGCCAGCCGGCGTGGTGACCGCATCGGCCTCGGTTTCCAGCATCCGCCACGGACCGGCCAGCGGCTGTCGCGTCAGCGGCCGGCCCAGCGGCATGGCCGCCGCCATCCGTTCGCATATGTCCGGCGCGGTCGTGGGCGCGGTCATGGGCGCGGTCGCGGTCGCCGCCGCGCCCGCGGCCTCAGGGCTCGCCCTCGCCGACATAGGCGGCCAGCGCCGGTACCGCGGCCTCGTAGCAGGCTTCCATCTGGTCGAGGCAATCCTGGCAAGCGTCGGGCCGGCGGCCGAGAATCGAGCGGATCAGCCGGAACTGCATCACCATCGCCTCCGACGCGAGCCGCTGGCACGCCGTGGCGATCGCGGCCGGCAGCGGCTGCCCCTGCAGGCTGAGCCAGCGCAGGTACTTGCCGAGCAGCTCGAAGTTGGCGCCCAGTTGGCGCAGCACGTTGAACGCGTACGGGTGGAAGGCCGGTTCGCCGCGCACCGCCAGTTCGTCCAGATGCTGCGGAAACACCTGCCGGTACGCCGCGATCGGATTCTGCCGCGGGCGACGCGCCAGATGCCGCCGCAACAGCGCCAGCGAGGCGCGCAGCAGCATCGGCCCCGACAGTGGCGGAAAGCGCCGCCGCACGACCTCGGCATACGGGAACAACAGATTGGGATCGGCCTCCAGGTCCGGCAGCAGGCGGAACAAGCCGGCATAGTCGTCTCCGCGCGCGACGTGGTAGCCGTCGTTGTGGTAATAGCCGACGCCGCGCGCCTCCGGCATCAGCACGTCGATGCCGATGGTGGTCTTGGTGTGCTGGCGCCGGTACGACGTGGCGCGATTGTCGGGCAGGTAATAGCCATCGACCTCGAGCAGCACCACGTGGCCGCGCGCGGTCTGCGTCGCGACATGGCGCTCCATCGCGTCGTAGAGCGAGAGCTCCTGCACCACCACGCCATAGAGCCGCTCCAGGTCCTCGACCGGATATTTGAAGAAGGTGAACTGATCGCCCTCGAAGTCCTGCGCGACGGTAAAACGGCAGCGCCGCCAGCGGATCGAGCTGCCAGCCGTGCAGCAGTTCGATCCACAGGTCGACATAGCAGTTGGTCTGCGGCCAGACCGCCTGCTCGGTATGCAGCACATGCGAGGCATGCACGGATGGCGACAGCCGCCCGGTGCCGTCATACATGGCGCAGTCCCAACAGCTCGCGCACCTGGCTGGGCCAGCGCGCCAGCGCGAAACCATGGTGGCGCAGCAGCGCCAGGATCAGCCGGTCGATGCCGAAGCCGACGCAGCCGGTGTGGGCGCGCGCGCCGTCGGCGGTGCGCAGCGGCCAGACTTCGGCGAAGTGGTCCTTGTGGTAGTTGAAGCTCATGCAGGCGGTCGGCGGGGCGTCGTCGTGGATCGGAATCAGCAGTTCGAACTTCAGCTTCTGCTCGCGCTGGCCGTCGGCGACGATCCTGCCGCCGCGGCCGAAGAACGGGTCGTTGGCCAGGTCCAGCTGCCAGGGCAAGGCGAGTTGCTGCGCCAGCGCGCTGCCCCGCTCGATCCACTGCGCGCGGAACGCGACGATCTGCTCGGCGGTGCCCAGCCGCACGTACTCGCGCATGCGGAACAGCTGCATGCGCGCCGGATCGACCGAGGGCTCATGGCGAAAGCAGTACGACAGCACGTCGACGACGCGGCCCTGCGGCGGCAGCGGGCCGCGCGCGGCCATCACCGGATAGATCGGATAGCAGGCGGCCGGCGTCAGCACCACGCGCGTGGGCCGCTGCTGGTCGGCCCATTCCTCGCCGGCATCGAGCCGCGCCAGCAGCCGATGATGATCGCGATCGCTGCCGCAGAAGCTGTGCACGGTGCCGGCCAGCTGCGGGAAGCTCTTCAGGTATTCGCTGGCTTCGAAGTCCTGCCGCGCCATCGCCGGCGGAAAGCGCATCACCTCGGCCTGCTGGTCTGCGCCCAGCGCGCCGATGGCGGCGTTCAGGCCGTCGGCAATGGCTTCGAAGTCGGCGCTGCGGCCATACAGGCCATCGACGCCGGTCGGAATCAGCAGGCCGGCCTCGATCAGCGCCTGGCGAAAGCGCCGCTGCGCCGCCAGCGCGGCCGCCTCCGGCGATCGGGACAGACGCTGCGGCGGCGCCGCGGTGTCGGCAGGCTCGACGGCGCCACCGTGCTGGCCGCTCTGGTAGTCCATGCCGATTCTCCTCAATGCGAACGTTCGGCCAGCAGCAGGCTGGCGGTATTGGTCAGGATGCGGTCGTTGCTGATCATCAGCGGCGCCGACCACAGGTCGCGCAGATGGCGGCCGACGCTGAACGGTGTGCCCTGCTTGTAGCCCGCCATGCCGCAGATCAGCAGCGCGATCTGCACCGCTTCCAGGGCCAGCGTCGACACGCTGGTCTTCAGGCCGTTCATTTCGGCGGCGAAGGCGAAGTCCGCGGAGACGGATCGGCCCGGCGTGTGCTGACGGTAATGCGCGAGCGCCATCTGCACGCGCGCCTCCATCGTGTCGATCATCGCCGCCGCCTCGGCCAGCCGCGTGGCCGACGGCGGCAGCGTGCCGGGCCGCGAGCGCGCCTGCCCCTGGAAGAAGGCCTTGGCACGCTGTACCGCGTCGGCGGCGATGCCGGTCCACAGCGCGCTCCACAGGATGTGCGACACCGGCGTCATGGTCGCCTCGGCGATCTCGCCGAACGGCACCGGCACGATCTGCTCGCAGGCGCCGCGCGCCTCCAGCCGGAAGCCGTTGCTGCAGGTGCCGCGCATGCCCAGCGTGTCCCAGCCGCTCGTGCATTGCAGCGTGCAGTCGCCGTCCAGCACGCAGACCAATACCTGGTCGGACTGCGGGGCCTCCGCATGGCGGCGCGCGGTGGCGAGAATCACGTCGGCCTGCGCGCCGTAGGAGATGGTCGGCGCCATCTTGACCAGGTGAAAGCGTCCGCAATCGGTCGCCACCGCACAGCCGCTGGTGCGCAGCGCGCCGCCGATCGACTGCTCCGAGGTGGCCGAGGCCAGCAGCAGCTGCTCGCCGGCGATGCGCGCAAGCAGGCGCTCATGCCAGATACTGCCGCGCGCATGCGCGACCAGGCAGGCAACCTGGATCTGATGCATCGCGTAGATCATGCCGGTGGCCCCGCACGCGCCGCCGAGCACGCGGCAGACCGCCGCGATGGTATCGAGCAAAGCGCCGCCGCCACCCAGTTCCACCGGCACCATCGCTCCGAGCAGGCCGCGCTCGCGCAACGCGGCGAGGGCCGCCTCGGGGAACGCCGCCTCGCGGTCCACGCGATCGGCCTGCGCCGCCGCCAGCGGCACCACCTCGCGCGCGGCAGCCAGCATGTCCCGCGGTGGATGCGCCGCGTCCGGCGGATCGACATGCGCCGCATCGGTGCCGGCGGCGTGCGGGCGGGGCTGCACCGCCTGCGCCGTGAACGCGTTCATGCTGCCTCCTGCTGCTGGCGCAGAGACACGATCGCGTCGGCCAGCGACTGGATGCTGCGAAACAGCTGGCGCGTCAACATGCGGTCAGGAATCTCGATATCGAAGGCGTTCTCGATGGCCAGCATCACATGCACCGTGGCGAGCGACGACAGACCGGCTTCGTAGAGATCGGCCTGGTCGTCCAGCGTGTCCGCTGGCACCTCGAGCCGGCCCACCTCCGCCAGGATCGTGCGAATCGTGGCTTTCATGGTCTCCCTCTCCCTGGGGTCTTGGTATGCCCCATTTGGCTCGACCGTACCCGCCGGCACCGTGCGCTTGCCAACGCACGTTCGCCACGGCCGTGGGCCGGACCCCGTTCAGAATGCGCTCTTGCCGGTCCAGCCATGCAGCGCGGTGCGCGCGATGATCCGCAGGTCCAGCTGGAAGGACCAGTTGCGGATGTAGTAGATATCGAACTCGATGCGCGCGCGCATCTTCTCGACCGTGTCGGTCTGCCCGCGCAGGCCGTTGATCTGCGCCCAGCCGGTGATGCCGGGCTTGACGCGATGGCGCAGCATGTAGCGGTCGATCAGCTCCTTGTAGATCTCGTTGTGTTCGAGCGCATGGGGGCGCGGACCCACCACCGACATCTCGCCGCGCAGCACGTTGAAGAACTGCGGCAGCTCATCCAGGCTGGTACGGCGCAGGAAGGCGCCGATGCGCGTCACGCGCGGATCGTTGCGCACCGCCTGCGTGACGCCGCGGTCCTGGTGGACGACCATCGTGCGGAACTTGAACACGTCGAATGGCTTGCCGTCGATACCCAGGCGCTTCTGCCGGAACAGCACCGGGCCCGGCGAGGACAGCTTGACGCCGATCGCGATGGCGATCAGCAGCGGCGACATGCCAAGCAGCGCCACGGCGGCGAAGACGCGATCGAAGCTTGCCTTCAGCAGGCCCGTGATGCGCGAATCGGGCGGGCTGTTCAGGTCGATCACCGGCAGGCCGAGGAATTCGCTGAAGCGGTGGCCGAGCAGCTCGACCGACATGATGTCGGGCACCCAGCGGATGTCGACCAGGTCGTTGCGGAACTGGTAGACCACGTCGCACAGGTCGCGGCACGCCGCCATCGGCAGCGTCAGCCAGATCTCGCGCACGTCCTGGCTGCGCACGAAACGCGTGACGTCGCTCATCTCGCGCAGGATCGGCACGCCGGAGGGCAGCGTGTCGTCCTCGTGGTCGCAGTAGATGCCGACCACGTGATAGCCGGCTTCGCGGATGCGCTGCACGCGCCGGTACATCTCGTTGCCGAGCGGACCGTAGCCGAAGATCAGCACGCGCTTGGCGTTGATGCCCTGCTGCCGCACATTGCCCAGCAGCTGGTACAGCACCAGCCGGGAGCCGACCAGCGCCACGGAGACGGCGCCGAACCAGGAGGTCGACCACAGGCGCGACACTGCGCCGATCTGATGCATCAGGTAGGCCAGCACCAGGCCGCTGACCGCGACCAGGCTCCATGCCGCCAGCGTGCGCAGGCCCAGTGCGGCGCGGCTGCGGCCGCGCCACGATTCGTAGAGTCCGCAGGCGGGAAACACGATCAGCGTGGCGACCGCGCAGAACGCGGTCAGGAAGCCATGTATCGGCGCCGCCGATGCCAGGCCGCCCTCGGGAAACCAGAATTCGCCGACCAGGATGCCGCAGATGCCCACCGTCAATGCATCCGAGACCCGATACAGCAGTTGCAGCGCCGTCTGCCGCTCGACGATCGCCTGCGCGCTTGCCGTTGCCATGACCCTCTCCCCCTTGCTGCCGTGTTCGATGCCGTGCGTCGGCATATCGAGAACATCGTCGCGCCCGGGTCGTCGTGGGGTCTGTTGGGTCCCCCACACAGGTGGGGCTGCTACGCGGGGAAGAAAGACGGCGAGGCAGACGCAAACGGAGACGGGGATGGCGGCGCGATCGTCGCGGCGTCGCGCCGCTGCCAATCCTCGCGCTGAAACGGCCGCGCGCGTCCGGACAGGTACAGCGCGATCTGTTCGATCCATTGCTCGGTGGGCGCATGCGCACCCGATGCCGGCACCCCGAGCAGCAAGGCGCCGATCAGCAGCAACAGCGACGCGCGCGGCGATCGGTGCCGCCGCGAGCGCCGCCGCGGCGCGGTGGCCAGCAGATAGCCGCCGCTGACGGCGAAACCGAGCGTGAGTCCGCCTGCCACTTCGCTGAATGAATGCGCGCCCAGCGGCAAACGCGAATAGCCGACCAGCAGCGCGAGCGATGCGCCGAGCGTTGCGGCGATCCATCCAACGTGCGGCCGCTGTCCCGGTGCGAGCCGATGCAGCAGCACCGGCAGCACGCTTGCCGCCATCATGCTGTGGCCGGAAAAACCGGTGAAGTTCAGCGCCGGCACGCCGATGCCCCAGCCGATGAAGGCGAGCTTCGATGCAAGCGTCAGTCCGGCGGCGGCGGCGAACGTCAGGCTCCAGTCGCGCGCCGCGCGCCATTCGCCGCGATGGCACAGCGACAGCAGCAACAGCGCGGCGCACGGCAGCAGCAGCGCGGTGTCGCCGAAGCGCGAAATCAAATGCCAGTGCCACATGGTGTCGAAGGCCCCGCGCTGCCGCTTGGCGGCCGTGGGCTGTTGGTCCTTTTGGTTGATGGAAGTCGCAAGATCGATTGGATATCGTCAGTCTTGTGGTGGGCCAGGCGGAATCGGCCTGCCACTTTGGAGCCCGCATGGTCCCCCGGTCTGCGGGCTTCTTTTTCCCCCTTCCCCGGGTTGCGGTCGTCGCCGACGTCCGCGCCCTCCCCAAAAAGAAAGGACCCCGGCGTGCCGTCTGTCGAGCGGCGGCTCCGCCGTGGTCCGCAGATCCGGCCGGGCGATCGCCGCGGCCGATACGCGCGTGTACGCATGTCGTTCGATTCGTCATTCGACATGCGGCTCCCCCGAGCACGCGCCTTATTTCCCCCTTCGTGTTCGTTCGCGCGGCTCCAGCGCTTACCGCTCGTTCGGCCGCGGCGTCTTCATGTCGCGGCCATCGCCCGCGCACGTGCCGGGCGCCACCGACAGGAACGACGTCGCCAGTCCCGCGGCGATGCGCCGCCGCGCTTCGCGCTCGCCGGCTTCGCGGGCCGCGATGATCGCGGCATCCTCGCTGCAGAACGCGCGGCCATGCAGTTCGCCGCGATGGACCAGCGGCCCATCGCACGCCGACGCCAGCCGGATCTCATAACAGCATGCCCACTTGTTGCGGCCCTCGGGCACGGCGAAGCCGCGCACGATCAGCACCGCCGATCCTCCATTCATATGACCCCCCGCTCCTGCCGGCGGCGGACCTTCTGATCCCGGGTCCGGCTACGCCAGCAGCGTAGTGCCAGCATAGGCCGCATCCCCGGTGGACGACCATCAGCCGCTTGCCGTAGAACCAGGGCGCAGAAAGTTGGAGGTCGGTGCTGGTGCGGGCGCCATCAACCAGGCCATGCTGGCGCGCGGAAAGCATTGGCCGCCGGCGCTGACGAGCGCCACCGCGGCGGAAACCAGATCGGGCGAGGCCGGTGCCAGCAGGCAGCCGCCGGCCCCGAGCCGGGCCGCGCGCTGCGTCAGCGCGGTGGCGCCTGGCCTGGCGATCAGCAGCCACCGGCGCGGCGCGATGCGCTGGCACAAGGCGTCGATCAGCGCGCCGGCATCCGCGTCGCTGCTGCTGCAGTCGAGCAGCGCGAAATCGACGGGCTGTCTGGGCAATTGGGCGTCGGGCGCGAGCAGCAGCCATTCCGGCGACTGCAAGGTCAACGGGCAGGAGGCCTGACGCTTGCCGAGGTAGCGCGACAGCGCGCGCAGCATGATCGCGTTGTTGGCCAGAAGAAGGGTCGTCATCGACTCGGGCGAGCTCAGGGGGGCGAGGTGACTGCCGGCGTGCATGTCCATAAGCCTAGCAAGCCGCCTCCCGGGCCGCCTCGACCATTGGCATGAAGTCCCTCAGCCGAAAGGATGAGTTCGCGCCAGCACATGCCTCCGTGACTGGCGCCTTGCAACTCAGGCCGCCTGGCAGACCGCCGGCAATCGCATGCCGTCCACGTGCAGCGGCACCGCGCCCAGCGTCGACGGTCCCGGCCAGTTCAGCTTGGCGCCGCGCCGCAGCGCTTCGTAGACGGCCTCGCCCTTGTTGCGCACATGCAGGCGGTGGTACAGCGTGCAGGCGTGGGTCTTGGCGGTGGCCACCGAGATGTTGAGCACGCGGCTGACCGTCTTGATCGGATAGCCGCGCGCCAGCAGCGCCAGCACCTCGTATTGGCGCTCGGTGATATTGAGCAGATGCGAGCCGAACGACGGCGTCTCGATATCGGGCTGGATCAGCGGCGCGGTCCGGATGGCGATGTCGGTGGACCAGCCGGGCGCGGCGCGGGTCGACTCGATCGGTTCGTTTGGCCGGCTCGCGGCCGCTTCCCTGTCGCCGGTGTCCTGCATGCCGGACAGGCCCGTCTGCCGCGTCGGCTCCGCGTGGACCAGCGCGGGGAAGCACTCGCCGCCGGCGAGCACCAGGCGGATGGCGGCATCGAGCACCTCGGCGCAGCAGTTCTTCGACAGCAGTCCTGCCACCATCGGCGGCACGGATTCCTGCGCCATCGCGGCGGGCAGGCCGTCGGCCAGCACCAGCACCCGCTGCGGCGCGAGGTAGCGGCACACGTCTTCCATCGCGCGCCAGCTGCCGCTGCCATCGTCGTACCAGCCGTAGATCAGCAGGTCGGCGTCGCGCAGCCGGGCATCGTCGGCCGATGGCAGCGCGGCCGGTTCGACATCGATGACGTGGACGGGGAGTTCGGATTGCGCCAGTAGCTGGCGCAGGCCCAATCGCAGTAATGGATGAGGCTCGATCAACAGAATGGTGGCCATGCCGCTCTCGTTCTTGTTGCGACACGTGCGCCGCGACGGTCGCCCGTGTGATCGGAAGTGCGGCGCTATGTTGCGCCTGCCCCTCCCTACGATTCACCCCGCTTCAGTTCGGCGCGCCGTTCAGCGCGGCCGTCCCTTCCCGTCAAGCGTGATGCAATCGCCCCGTTTGCGTGTTTGCACGCTTTCGATCCCTCTAAAGACAGACTTAACTTTCACTTATTCTGCGGTCCAGCATATGCACGCCAAAACAGGAAAGCAAGGCTCGCCAGATGGTGGGTAAGTCGCTTTTGTGCGAATGCGTACGCAGCGCAAGGCTGGAAGCGGGGTAAGGATTTTCCCTTACGTCAATCGCAAAGCGGCCGCGTTCTTAGGGTTCGGACCGATGTTTGGGCGGTGTTTGGGCGGTGTTTGGGCGGTGTTTGGGCGGTGTTTGGGCGGTGTTTGGGCGGTGTTTGGGCGGTGTTTGGGTGAAGTTGGGTCGATGTTTCCCCAATGTTTCGGGCGTTGTCAGCGGCGATTTTTCGCCATGCTCTGCTCGCCGGGCGGCGGCATTCGGATGCTGTGCCGAGAAAATAATTTACATTACACTTCGGGTAGCAATTTGGGCAGGTTGCGCTACTCGTCTGCTCAAAGTCGTTATCAATCAATCACTTAAGGCCGATTGCCGATGTCTGTGCGGGACGACACGCTGGATCCCTCGAAACTGACCCGGACCGAATTCGCCGTGGTACGGGCGTATGCCCAGGGCATGGCCGCGGTCGATATCGCCAACCGCTATCTGCTCGACCCGGACGAGGAGGAGGCGCTGACCGAGCATCAGGCGGTGCAGCGCATCCTGCGGCTGCGCGATCGGCTGGTCCAGTTCGCGCTGCAGAACAACCGGCCCGATATCGCGGCGATGTTCGACTCGCTCAAGGGTCGCTCCAATGTCGCGATGGACCGGCGCGTCGACGCGCTGTCGTCGTTGGAGCGCTTGTCCCCTGGGCGACCGGCGCTCGATCACGCGGTGTCGCTGTGGTTCGGGCCCAGCCTGTCGCGCCGCCTCGCGGCGGGCGGCATCGAACGCATCGGCGACCTGGTGGAGCGGGTCAACCGGCGCGGCGCCGCCTGGTGGCGCGCGGTGCCACGCCTCGGCGCCAAATCCGCCGATGTGGTGCGGCACTGGCTCGAGCGGCAGCGCGACACGCTGCGGGCGAGCGATGGGAGACCGGTGTTGGGGCCTCAGGTGGGCGCGCTGGTGGTGCCGTCGCAGCGGCCGCCGATGACGTTGGCACCGCTGGACGATCGGCTGGAGGTGCCTGTTCCTCTGGAATATATGCTTTGTACAGCACTCTATGGTGACTGGCGTGCGGTTCTTGGGGAGGAGCTGCAGCTGGTACGCCAATGGCTCGAGAGCAAGCGGCCCGGCTCCCCATACCTGGGCCAGCTATCGGCGCGAGGCCGAACGGCTGCTGCTGTGGGCGGCACGGCGGCGGCAGCCCTTGCGCAGCATGACGGGGGAAGACCTGTCGGCGTATTGGGATTTCCTGGCCGATCCGCAACCCGCGGCGTTCTGGCAGGGTCCGGCCGGGCCGCGCGACCGGATGCCGTGGCGGCCGTTCGAGGGCGGATTGCGGGGCAGCTCTCGCCAGGCGGCCATGCGCGTGATACGGGCGCTGTTCGGCTGGCTGCGGAAGCGTGGCGTGCTGGCGCACCATCCCTTCGATGGCTTTGCGATACCGGCTGGGGCGGTGGTATCGCACGACGATCGGCTAGGCGACAAGGCGGACGGAGAGCTAGAGGATCAGACAGCCGATCAGGCAGATGGTCTGGCTGGGCTGGCCGGTCACCGGGAAACGGCTCCCGGGCAGGCGGCCGGCGCGGGTACGAGTGTGGCCGCGTTTCGCCGCTGGCTCGATGGATCGAACGGCACGCCGATATGGCGGACCGCCAATGCCGCAGCCTATCTGATCGGCGATTGCGGGATGCGAATCGGTGAAGCGGTATTGGCCACCGGGGGCCATCTTCAGCTTGGGGACGGCGGGCGCTGGCTGCTGCGCCCACGCTTCGACCTCCAGGCCCCGGGAATCGCCCTGCCACGGATTGGATCGGGCCAGGTAGGGATGCGGCTCGCCATGCTGAGCGAGGATGCCTGGGATGCCCTCTCCCGGCACTGGGCCGACCGTGGTTTGGCGGCGGACGGGCTACCGCAGGCCGCGCCGCTGCTGGGTCCCCCTGATGCTGCCGCCAACCGCGCGGGGCCAGGCCAAGCGGGCCAGTCTGCCGCTTGCCGGTTACTCCCCGAGCGGCCTGGACCGGCTGCTTCGCGCGGCGTGGCGGGATTTCGTTGCGTTGCCCGAGCACGCCGATCATCGCAGCGTCCGGTTCACGCCCCGCATGCTGGTGCGGCGGGAAGCTGGGGAGCCGTGATGGCGGGCCGCGCGTCGGGATCTTCATCCCGCCCCTGCTGCGGCACGCAGCCCGGTGGGTCTGCTACAGCAGCGATTTGTCCAGGCCGAAGCGCGCCTTCAAGGCTTCCAGCAGCGCTTCGCGGGCATCGCGATCGGTCAGCTGGACGTCGAGCACGACGCGACCCGAGTCCCATTCCTTGATCGTCCCCAGCAGCTCGCCGCCACTGGTGCGGATCTTGTACTGGCGGCTGATTTCCTTGACCTTGCGCGCCTTGCCCTCTTGCGCCTGCTTGCGAATCGCCTCGACCTCGCGGCTCGACAGTCCGTCGTTCATGATGCGCATCGCCAGCTCGCGGGTACGCTCCTCCCCCGCCAGCTTGTAGTACAGCGTCAGCTCGTAGCCCGCCGCGATACCGATCGCGCTGGGACGCTCGCGCATCACCATCAGCACCGACTCCGGCAGCTTCAGCAGCGCCAGGGTCTTGTTGACCGTGCCGGCCGACATGCCGGTCAGCTCGCAAATATCTTCTTCCTTTGCAACCTTGCCCTCGTCGAGCAGCTGGCGCCAGGCGATGGCATTGTCCAGCGCCGACTGGTCCGAGCGCTGCTCGTTCAGCAGGAAGGACAGGCGGTAGAAGTCGAGGTCGCTGAGGTCGCGCTCGACGAAGCACTCCATCTCGAGCTTGCCGGCCGCCGCCAGCGCGCGCTTGCGGTAGTGGCCGTCGATCAGGATGTAGTGACCGGGGCGGGACGGATCCGGCGCCGCGAGACCGGGGGGTCTTCTGGCCGTGGGTAGCGATCGACGCGGCGCGCTCCTGCACGACGGCGGGATCGTAGATCCGGCGCGCGTTCAACGGGTTGTCGTGCAATTGCGCCAGCGGGATGCGCTTGAGGACGCGGCCATCCCCCCCGAGCGCTCCTCGTTTTCAGCGCTGAAAGTCGGCGTCGTTTCCGCGCCCTTGGCCTGCAGCAGACCGTGCGGATGCTTGGCGATCGCCGCTTCCGCGCGGGCGAAGCGGTCCAGCGTGTCGGCGCGGCTCTTTTCCGCCGCCATGCCGGCCAGCATGCCGGCGCGCAGATTCTTCTTCTTCGTTGCCATTCTCTTTACTCGATCAGGGACAGCACCTCGTCCACCATGATGTCGACTTCCTGCACCGCCTCGCGTGCGCCCGGTACGCCGTGCACGGTACAACCGATGGCCTGGCACTCGCGGAACGCGGAGCGGGAGCCGATCATCGATTGCAACAGGGGAAAGTCGCCGTCATCGCCCAGGATTTCGATCGCCTGGCGCGCGATGGAAACGCGGCGTTGCACCATATTGGCCATCACGCGGACGGTCAATGTTTCGTTCTGGACCTGCGCGTGCTGCGCGAGGGTCTTGGCCGCCACCGCCGCCCACAGATCCGGGGGCGACGGGACGACGGGAATCACCGCCAGATCCGAGATCAGCAGGGCGCTGGACGGCGCCGCGGAATGCACGGCAGGCGGGCAGTCGACGACGATATAGTCGTAGTCCTGGACGAACTTGCGGACTTCCCGATGCATCGCGCCGCCCGAAGCCGCCAATCCAATGACGGAGGCCGGGAACGGACGCTCGTCTGAGGCTTGCGCCGCCCAACGGGTCGCGGTTCCCTGCTCGTCCATATCGACCAGCATCGCGCGGGCGCCGCGCAAACCCAGCGTCCCGGCCAAGTGCATGCTGACCGTTGTCTTGCCGCAGCCGCCCTTCTGATTGAACACCGTGATGATTTTCGCTGCCACCGGGGCCTCTCTCTTTCAGCGCTGAAAGCGCGGTTTGACTGTAGGCGAAACTTTAGTCAATCGCCTTGGTGCTATCAACCGATTTCTTCAAATAAACGAATTCGTTGCAGCCTGGAAGCCAAAAAGTCGCACAAGTTTCTTCAAAAGTTGTGCTTGAAAATCGGTCGAGAATCGGCCTACATTAGAGGTTGTGCGTTGTACGCCGCACATGACACGGTTAGACAAACTGGATATGATGCCCAACACAGTCGCGTCAAGTCGTGTCACCCTCGTCGGCTTCCGTTCGGTATCTGCGAGAAATCAACGTGCTTGAACGGTTGTTTGCGTCGTGTACAAAGAACTTGCGTCGAAAGGAAACTCACATGGCAACCGGTACGGTTAAGTGGTTCAACGAAACCAAGGGGTTCGGCTTCATTACCCCGGACGATGGTGGCGCGGACTTGTTCGCCCATTTCTCGGAAATCCAGGGCACTGGATTCAAGACGCTGAAGGACGGCCAGCGAGTGACCTTTGAAGTCAAGGAAGGTCCGAAGGGCAAGCAAGCTTCCGGCATCAAGCCGGCCTGATCGCCCGCGTCGCCGCTGGTTCGCGGCACTCGTCGGGAGCCAGCAAAAAAGCAGGTGTTCAACACCTGCTTTTTTTATTGCCGCGCCGAACCTTACCGAAGCGAAGGGCCTGCGGCGCTTTCCTGGATGGACCGCCGCTCAGGCCAGCTTGCGCACGCTGGTACGCGAGGGCTGCAGAATCAGCGCCTTCGACGAATCGGCGTCGACCTTGGCGTCCGGATATACCACCAGCACGTCCTTCAACGCCTTGCGGAACAGCGCGCGGAACTTGCGCTCGCTCTCGGTCTCGGTACCGAACTGCATCTGCAGCGCTTCCCAGGGGATCTCGGTGCGCCGCTGGATGGTGAAGAAGCGGTAGGTCAGCCAGGAATAGACGTCCAGCGCGAACGGCGACTGCTTCAGCGCCTTCAGCGCCCGCATATCGACCGGCACCGGGCGATTGACCAGCTCGTTGAAGAACGGCTCGGACAGCACCACGAAGCTCTCGAACATGGAGCCCTGGCCGGGCTGCATCGGATCCCACCAGGTCGACAGCTGATCGGCCAGCAGGTAGCCGACGCGATCGATCGACATCGGTTCGTGGTTGTTGGTCTGGTTCTGCGTCGGCGCCGATTTGTTCTGGACGATCGCAATGGTGGCGGAGAACAGGCGGATCATCTGCTGGCGCACCAGCGTCATGGTGCCCCGCTTGCCGCCCGTGGCCATCGGGATGCCGAGGTTGTACATGAACTCGGACAGCGAATTGCCCAGGGAGATGCGGCGGTCGTCCACGGTGCCGGTAAACTCGCCCCGCTTCTTCTTCGCCATGATCTCCTTGCCGATCCAGGCCAGCATCAACCGCGGATAGGAGCCATAGGGATACCCGAGCGACACGGTTTCCGACACCAGCTTCTGGCGGCCGTTGCTGGCGCGCTCGGACCGCTGCTGCGTGAAGTAACCCGGCTGGATCATCAGCGAGATATTGCCGCTGGTCCGGGTCCAGACGGGCGGCGCGCCCTTTGGCGCCCGGTAGGGCAGCGTAACCTGCACACTGGCGCGGCTCAGAAAGCCGACCTCGCCACTTTGCCAGGCGTCTTCGCGCTCCATGGCCTGCGCTTCGTCGAACAGCCGCTGAAATTTTTCGGACGGGACCAACGGCGCATCGTTGCCAGGAACGATGATGCGCGAGGGACCGGTTTCCACGTCAGTGACGGTGCGGTCGTCCGGGGTGGCCAGGGAACGTTTGATCGGCATATCGGCGTGCTTCGAATTACCCGCCTTTTTACTTGATGCCGCCACCCTTGTCACGCAGAAACGGGTACGTTCGGAGATTCGGCCGTGAGTACGCCGCCGTGGCGGGAAATCCGCCCGGGTATACGCCTACTTGGCGCCTACCTGGCGCCGACCTCGCGCCGGCTCTGGTAGCCCTTGGCTTTGTGCCGATGTCTCTCTTTTGCCAGCTCGCATGCCGTGCGGCAGGGGGCAACCCGGCAGGGTTGTCCACTGCCGCGCGGTCATCCACTACAAGCAATACATACCTTTACGGTTAACTACTCGTAAACCGTATACGCGGCACCTAAGCCGTTGAACCGTAAACGTAAACCGACCCCCTTCGTACCCGATTCTGCGCTGCAGCGTACTCGATTCTGCGAAGCGTCGAACCCGAATCTGCGTATCCCCGAACCTGTTTCAGCGAAAGCCGCGAACCGCTTTCTGCGGGGATAACTTCGGCATTGCACAGGCTTATCCACAGCGGCCACGCGTCCGCTGCGTACCCGTTTCTGCGCCATATCGGCGCGTTGGCCGGGCTGAGAGGCCGATAAAGCGCCTCATAAAGCCCTTAGAGGCCGGCGTAGCGCCGGCCCTGCCCGCTGCGTACCTGTTTCTGCGTGCCAGGCGCGCGCAATGAAGCGAGGTCTGGGCGTACCCGTTTCTGCGGCGTACCCAGTTCTGCGAACAATCACCTCTTGAGCGGCCTTCGTAAAGCGTACCTACTTCTGCGTACGGAATTGGACATCGGGTGCACGGCAAGCGTACCTGTTTCTGCGACGCTTTCAGGCCATGAAGACGCGCCCCTGGCGCACGAGGCCCACGGAGTCCGTACGTCCTGTCGAGAGCGAGTGCTTCCAAACGTTTGCAGAGCCCAAGCCTCGGCCATGGTCGGGAGCGTACCCGTTTCTGCGCCGGAGCCGGGCCTTGGCAGAAGAAGTCGCGGGGCAGCTGCCGGAGGGCCGTACACGTTTCTGCCCATCGGCGCGGGTCTTCAGTGGGCCGATCCGCGTACCCGTTTCTGCGGCGAACGGCGGCCCTTCGTCCGGCGACGGTGGCGCTCAGAAAACCGTACCCGTTTCTGCGTCACCCCAAAAAAACCCGCCGAACGTACCCGTTTCTGCGTACGTGACCGCTGCACGGACCGCGGATCGCGCTACGGAATCAGCGGATCCGTACCTGTTTCTGCGTGCGGCCGACTCCCGGCCGGCCACTATGGCGTACCCGTTTCTGCGGCCATCGACCCTCCGAAGGAGCTCCGGTAGGCCCTGGATCCGTACCCGATTCTGCGAGCGCAAACGGTCGCCGTCCGTACCCGTTTCTGCGCGCTGATGCCTGGCTCGCGGTGGCACGCCCAACCGCTCCGGCGAGACGGCAACGAGGAAAGGACCGGAGAAAAAGGAGAGGGTCGGGACGAAACGCCACAAGGGCAGAGCAGCAAGGGGAGAGAAAGAGGCGGGATCCAGGGACGGGACCGAGGAGGGCGAAGCGAGCGGCGAGGGGGAGTGGCGAGGCGAGGCCACGGGCGACGGAAGAGGCGAGGGGAGACCGGAGAGGCGAAGGGTGAAGGCCAAGGCGGCGGGAGGCCCAACCCGAACAGCGCCGCCCCGCCGCAAGAGCTGGGCGACCGACGAAAATCGCCACGCCACAAAAACAAAAAGCCCCGCACGGGGCGGGCTTTCAGCGTCTTCTCGCCCGAGGGCGAGGGGCGCGAGGCCTTACAGCGGGGTGATGTTCGCTGCTTGCAGGCCCTTCGGGCCGTTCTTCACTTCGAACGAAACGCGCTGGTTTTCTTGCAGCGACTTGAATCCAGAGCCCTGGATTTCCGAGAAGTGGGCGAACAGATCATCACCGCCTTCGTCCGGCTTGATGAAACCGAAACCCTTGGCGTCGTTGAACCATTTGACGATACCGGTTTTCATGGTCTTGCATTTCCTAAAAAAATTAAAAAACGGAGGCGCGCGGCGCTTCCGGCAGAGCAACTCAAGGAAAGGACACCATGGACAACCGAAGTACCATGACGGTGGCTAACGAATGTGCTGTTGCCTCGTCGCTTGAATCTAGCGCGCTTTATACGGGGGATCGCAGCCCACGTCAAGAGCGGTGTTCCCCTGCTGCAGGCTAGATCACGCGAGTGCCCTCGTGCGATCATCACCCATTTTGCATACAGTCTATTTGTCCGTATCGGCGCACCTGTATACAAAAGTGTAAGACATTACGTGTGCCTCCCTGGCCAACGCGCCGGAAGGAGGCTCTTGCCTTTGCGAGAGACGGGACAAAACGATACAGGAGACACAGCATGTCGATGCCCGAACCCCTTTCCGAACCCAACGACACACCCGCCATCGCGGCGCCGGCGCGCCGCTCCCCCGCTCGAACGCCTGTTCAAGCTGAACGAGCACCAGACGGACGTGCGCACAGAGATACTGGCCGGCGTCACGACCTTCCTGACGATGGCGTACATCATTTTCGTCAACCCGACCATCCTGGGCGATGCGGGCATGCCGAAGGACGCGGTGTTCGTCGCCACCTGCGTGGCCGCGGCGCTCGGTACGCTGATCATGGGCTTCTACGCCAACTATCCGATCGCGATGGCGCCGGGCATGGGGCTCAATGCCTATTTCGCCTACACCGTGGTCAAGGGCATGGGCCTGCCGTGGGAAGCTGCGCTCGGCGCGGTGTTCATCTCGGGCTGTCTGTTCCTGCTGGTGACGCTGCTGCGTGTGCGGGAGATGATCGTCAACGGCATCCCGCATTCGATCCGCGTGGCGATCACCGCGGGCATCGGGCTGTTTCTCGCCATCGTTGCGCTGAAGAACGCCGGCATCGTCACCGCCAGCCCCGCCACGCTGGTCACGCTCGGCGATCTGCATCAGCCCTCGGCGGTGCTAGCCATCGTCGGCTTCCTGGCAATCGTCGCGCTCGACCGCCTCAAGGTGAAGGGCGCGATCCTGATCGGCATCCTGCTGACCACGCTGCTGAGCTTCGCTTTCGGGGGCAACACCTTCCACGGCATCGTGTCCGCCCCGCCGTCGATCGATCCGACCCTGTTCAAGCTCGACATCACCGCCGCGCTGTCGATCGGCATCATCAATGTGGTGCTGGTGTTCTTCCTGGTCGAGCTGTTCGATGCGACCGGCACGCTGATGGGCGTGGCCAATCGCGCCGGCCTGCTCAAGGCCGGCAAGATGGATCGGCTGAACAAGGCGCTGATGGCGGACAGCACCGCCATCATGGCCGGCTCCTTCCTCGGTACCTCGTCGACCACGGCCTACATCGAAAGCGCCTCGGGCGTGCAGGCCGGCGGCCGCACCGGCCTGACCGCGGTGACGGTGGCCGTGCTGTTCCTCGCCTGCCTGTTCATCGCCCCGCTGGCCGGCACCGTGCCGGCGTACGCGACCGCCCCGGCGCTGCTCTATGTCTCCTGCCTGATGCTGCGCGAACTGGTCGACATCGACTGGAACGACGCCACCGAAGTGGTGCCGGCGGTGCTGACGGCGCTGGGCATGCCGTTCACCTATTCGGTCGCCAACGGCGTCGCCTTCGGCTTTGTGACGTATGCGGGCCTGAAGCTGCTGACCGGCCGGGCCAAGGACGTGCCGATCATGGTGTGGATCATCGCCGCCGTGTTTGTCTTCAAGTTCTACTACCTGCCCGGCCATTGAGTTGGCGGCAGCGCTTCGCAGCCAGGGCGGCCACGGCCGCCCTTTTTCATGCCCATCGTCCGGGATGTCCGCCGAAACGTTCGAATTTTCGCTGCAAGGTCAGGGCACCGTACCCGTTTCTGCGTGCGCCGCAGCAGGGCGGAACGCCGGCACCGTACCCGTTTCTGCGTTCAAGGTAAGTGCTTATTTACCTTGCGGACCATGATGGGCCGCCGTTGTTACCGTCATACCGAAGGATGATTTTGGATGCATGCCCCGCGTGGGGGCTAGACAAACGAAGCCAAATGCACTGAACTAGAGGCAAGCTATTCCGGGGGCGCTTCGAGGCGCCCCTTGTTGACTCCGGGCAACGGAGTGCGCCAATGGCGCGACGCAGACCCATTCGATCCGCTCGAAGCGGACGTACAGACAGACCGCCTGCAGGCGGCTTCGCCTCCACGACGAGAGCATGCGCGAAGCGTGCCGAAACAATAAGCGGAACAAGTGGTAATCGCGAACGTGTAGTGCCGGGGGATGTTGTTCAACGGGGAAGAATCATGACCGCAGGAGAAGTCCATCGGCCCGTTCTCGAGCCGACTCGATCCGCCACGCCTTCGATTACCCGCGCCTGGAGCCATCTGGCCGATGTTGCCGGCGCCAAACCCGAGCACGATCCCAGCCAGTCCCATCGCGAGCATCGCGACGAATCCATCGCCGATGCGGTCGCCGCCGTGCTGGCGGCCGACGACAGCGTGCCACCGAACGTCCGGCAGGCCATCGAAGGCCTGTTGCAACGCCACCGCCAGCTCGAAGCCGATGTTGCCCGCCTGCGCGCCCAGCGCGAGGAATGGATCGTCAACGTGCTGACCTATCAGGCCCTCTATCACCGTTATTCCGGCCAGACGCTGCATGCCCCGAGCGATCGCCTGATGCGTGAGCGGGACAGCATGCGCCGCACCATCCGTGAACAATTGCGCAGCGGCACGACGCCGACCGCGATGTTCGATCTCCCTCCCCACAGCGTATCGAGCGTGTAATGGCGGCCGCCCACATGGGTGCGCAGCCGCACCGCATACAACTGGACCGCAGCCCGATCCCGTCCGCCAGCCGGCGCAGCGAGACCGTGCGGCATGCGGCCACGCCAAACGCGCGGGAGAACGGGATGGACCGACTCAACAAGCCGACATCGCGGGCCGCGCAGGTCCTGGTGGTATCGCGACAGCAGAACTTCGGCATCGACGCGAGCCAGTTCGGACCCGGTTGGGAGATCCGCCACCATCACCAGTTGCGCGACCTGCCACGGGTCGTGCGCAGCAGCGCGCCCATGGCGGGCGTGCTCGACCTGGAGAGCGACTACACCGATGCCGAGATCGCGCTGCTCGAGCAGAGCCTGCAATGCCTGCACGTGATGTGGGTCGCGATCACCTCGCCGCAGCGGCTCGAGGACGAGCGGGTGCGGCGCCTGATCCGCGACTATTGCGTCGACTACGTGCGCGTGCCGTTCTCCTACAGCGAGCTCGCCTACACGCTCAAGCACGCGCACGGCATGGCCACGCTGCACGCCGCCCGCGGGCCCGACACGGCGGTGCAGGGCAAGATGATCGGCGAATGCGCCCCGATGCGGGCGATGTTCCGCTCGCTGGCCAAGGTCGCGCACAACGACGCCCCGGTGTTCATCTCGGGCGAGTCCGGCACCGGCAAGGAACTGGCCGCGCAGGCCATCCACGAAGCGTCGAACCGGCGCAAGGGGCCGTTTGTCGCGATCAACTGCGGCGCGATCCCGCCGCACCTGGTGCAGTCCGAACTGTTCGGCTACGAGAAGGGCGCCTTCACCGGCGCCAACCAGCGCAAGATCGGCTGGATCGAGCAGGCGCAGGGCGGCACGCTGTTCCTCGACGAGATCGGCGATCTGCCGCTGGAGAGCCAGGTCGCGCTGCTGCGCTTCCTGCAGCAGGGCATGATCACGCGCCTGGGCGGCCATCAGTCGATACCGCTGGACCTGCGCATCATCTCGGCGACGCACGTGGACCTGGTCGCGGCGCAGGCCGAGGGGCGCTTTCGTTCCGACCTGTTCCACCGGCTGTGCGTGCTGACGCTGTCGATCCCGCCGCTGCGCGAGCGCGGCGAGGACATCCTGCTGCTGGCCAACGCCGTGCTCGCCGAGCATGGCCACGAGGCCCATCGGCGCATCCGCGGTTTCTCGCCGTGCGCGACGCAGGCGATGATGCAGTACGGCTGGCCCGGCAATGTGCGTGAGCTGATCAACCGGGTACGGCGCGCGATCGTGATGACCGACAATCGCAAGATCACCGCCGAGGACCTGCAACTGCACGGCAACAGCGACGCGCCGCGCAAGACCCTCGACGCGATCCGCGAAGAGGCCGAGCGCGAGGCCATCCGTTCGGTGATGGCGAGCCACGGCTTCCACGTGGTGCCCGCCGCGCGCGAGCTCAACGTGTCGCGGGTCACGCTCTACCGGCTGATGCACAAGCACAATATCCGCGTCGAAGGCCAGTCGAGCCACGCCGAGTAGCGGACCGCCGAGACAGCGGCAATCACCGGGGCCGACGATTCGTTGGCCCTTTTTCATGGCGCTTGCCGCTCAGCGCCGCGGCGCCAATGACGAGGCCGGCTTCCAGCATCCCGATCCCAGGCCGCCACCGTAGCCGACCACATTGTCCGATGCCGCCAGCAGATCGATCGGCAGGCGGGCCACCTGCCGTGTCTTGCCGTCGTCGTCCACCGCGGGCCGCTGGCCGCGTGCCTCGTCGTCCTGCGCCCCCGGCGCCGAGCACGCCCAGCGACAAACCGAAGCCCTTGACGTAGATATCGTTGCTCAATGCCGTATGGCTGTGGATCTCGGCATCGTCGGACCGGTCCAGATGGCTGAAGCTGCCGGCCGCGGCGCCGCTACAGAGCGCGGCCATGGCAGCGAATGCGCAAAGCTTGGTTTTCATTGTCTCTCTCCTCCCTGATCGGATACGGACGACCCCGCAGCGCTGCGGCGCGTGGACAGGCCGACCGGTGGGCGGCCCGTGGCCGCCGACGATCCACGGAAGGGCGGCTATCGCCGTGTCCGGCTGCGGAAGGCCGCGATCGGCAGGACGCGGTTGGACTCCATGCAGAACGACGATGTCGCCCGGTGCGGCAACCGCGGCGCAGGCAATAGCGGGGGCGACAGCAGTTGCAATACCGACGGCGCGGCACGCGCCGGACGCTGGGCGCGGCGTCGTGCCGTCATGCGTGCTGGAGGGTGACGCATGGTGGGGCGCTCTCCCGTGGCTGAAGCGTAGGTCCTGGCTCTCCACGGCCTGTTGCGACAAGCGTGCCAAGATGCGCCCGCCGTTGTCCCCGCTGGGTTTGCGGCGATGGGCCGCGAGCGCGAGGCATCGCCCTGGACGGACCGGTCCGATTCTGTTGCGGCCCTGAAACCGGGGTGGCGGCGGCTGCCCGCACGGTGTTTCCGTCCCGGCCATGCCGTCGACGCCAGGACGGTGGCCGACGGCGCGCCGGCACAACGGCACGGGCGCCGGCATCCGTCCAAAGGAGGAAATTCGGATGAAGTCGGGGCAGGAAACGGCGCGGCGGGCTCGCCGATACGGGGGAAGTCCCGTGCTTTCGCCACGCCGCGCAGGCGAGGGCGGAGCGGTTACACCCGCTTAACGCACCGGTGCGGGCGGGTGCGGACGGGCGAAAAGCGCGACGGCCGCACACGGTGCGTCCACAACCCTCGCCAAACACTCACAGGAACGTCCGCAGAAACGGGTACGCCCCGGGCCGCGACCGCCAATCGGCGGTCCCGAACCGCGGCCCCAACGCGACCGCGCAGCGGTGGCGCTCCAGCCGCGGCCTCCAACGCGCCCGCGCATCGACGTCATTCCTTGCGTGCCGGCGGATTGGTCGAAGGGGCGGTGTCGGCGGCGGGCGTGTCGCCCGAAATCGGCTTGGGGCCGGGCTGGCTGCGGTCGCAGCCGGCGGTCGCAAGGATGGCGGCGATGCCCAGCGCTAGTGTGCCGAGCCGGAGAGCGGGGAAGGGTGCGATCGGAAAACGGATCACGGTACCTCCTGAAGGAGAGAGAAGAGACGAAAGACGCGGCGGCGGAATGGCGCGCCGCCCGCTTTTACTCTAGCAGTTGGTCGCGGCCGGCCCTTGCGCCCGCTCTTTCACAGGCCCTCGCGCAATCCCTTGTACTGACGCTCGCGCCAGCCCTTGCACCCGCCCCTGTACCGGCTCTTGCAACGACTCTTGCACCGGCTCTTGCAACGGCTCTTGGAACGACTGTTGCAACGACTCTTGCAACGACTCTTGCACAGGCTCTCGCGCCGCCTTCACCAGCCCTTGCCCTGAGCGCGGCTTGGGCACCGGCGCCAGGCGCGGTATCCTGAACGCTGCCCCGCCGGGCCACACGCCCGGCGGTGGCAGGACCCCAGCCCATCCGGACCTCAGCCCACCGACCAAGCCAGGGAGCGCCTTCTTGCCGATGTACCCACCCGATCCCGAGCACCGCAACGGCCGCTGGCACGGCCTGGCCCGCATGCTGCCCGACCGTCATACCCTGCACCGCACCGCAATGGTGGTCACGGGCGCCGTGCAGGCCTGGTTCGCGCACCGCGCCGCCAGCAAGGGCGCCGCGCTGTCGTTCTACATGTTGTTCTCGCTGGCGCCGATCCTGGTGCTGGTGATCTCGATCGCGGGGCTGTTCTTCGGCGCCGAAGCGGCGCGCGGCGAGATCTTCGCGCAGCTCGAGGGCCTGCTGGGTACCCAGGGCGCGGCGGCGATCCAGCAGATCCTGGCCGCCACGCATCGCGCCGGCGGCAGCGGCGTGGCCGCGCTGGTCGCCACCGGCATCCTGATCGTCGGCGCGACCAGCGCCTTCGCCGAGCTCAAGGCCAGCCTCGACGATATCTGGGAGGCCGACGCGACCCCCTGCCAGCGGCTGGCGCTCGCTGGTGCGCACGCGGCTGCTGTCGTTCAGCCTGGTGCTGGTGCTGGCGTTCATGCTGCTGGTGTCGCTGGTCGTCAATGCCGCGATCGCGGTGGTGCAGCGCTTCTGGGACGGCATGTGGTTCGAGTCGTGGCTGGCGCCGGTCGCGACCACCATCTCCAACGGCTTCTCGTTCGCCGTGGTCACCGCGCTGTTCGCGGTGGTGTTCAAGATGCTGCCGCGCGTGCGCGTAACCTGGCGCGACGTGACGATGGGCGCGGTGATCACGGCGGTGCTGTTCTCGGTCGGCAAGCGCCTGATCGGCATCTACCTGGGCAACAGCGCGGTGGCGTCCTCGTACGGCGCGGCCGGTTCGGTGGTGGCGCTGATGCTGTGGGTGTACTACTCGGCCCAGATCTTCTTCTTCGGCGCCGAACTGACCCATCAGTACGCGCTGCAATTCGGCAGCCTGCGCGAGCGGCAGCGCCGCGGCGAGGTGCCGGAACCGGTCAGCGCCGGGAACCGGTAGAATAACGGCCCATTCCCTCGGGCGCTCCGCCGCGACAGCCGATCCCAAGCCGGCCGCCGCGGAACGCGACACACCAGGCGCGGTGCGATCGGCTTCGCCATCGCCTCTGCCGCGCCCTCCGGGTCCCGATCCATCCGCCTGCCATCCGAACGTCCTACCGTGAGCTCGCTCGTATCTGAAATTGCGCGTCGTCGCACCTTTGCCATCATTTCCCACCCCGACGCCGGCAAGACCACGCTGACGGAAAAGCTGCTGTGGTTCGGCGGCGCGATCCAGGTCGCCGGCGAGGTGCGGGCGCGCAAGGCCGACCGCCACGCGACCTCCGACTGGATGGAGCTGGAAAAGCAGCGCGGCATCTCGGTGACCTCGTCGGTGATGCAGTTCCCGTACCGCGAGCACATCGTCAACCTGCTCGACACCCCGGGCCACGAGGACTTCTCGGAAGACACCTACCGCACGCTGACCGCGGTCGACTCGGCGGTGATGGTGATCGATTCGGTCAACGGCGTCGAGGCGCAGACCATCAAGCTGCTGAACGTCTGCCGGCTGCGCGATACGCCGATCCTGACCTTCATCAACAAGCTGGACCGCGAAGGGCGCTCGCCGATCGAGCTGCTCGACGAGATCGAGGACGTGCTGAAGATCCAGTGCGCGCCGATGACCTGGCCGATCGGCATGGGCAAAGGCGTTCCGCGGCGTCTATCACCTGATCGACGACAAGGTGCAGCTGTTCGATCCGCACGGCGAGAAGGGCACCGCCGCCATCCTGGACGGGCTGGACAATCCCGAACTCGACCGCGTGCTCGGTTCGCAGGCCGAGGAACTGCGCGTCGAGATCGAGCTGGTGCGCGGCGCCTCGCACGCCTTCGACAAGGACGCCTTCCTGGCCGGCAAGCAGACCCCGGTCTATTTCGGCTCGGCGATCAATAACTTCGGCGTGCAGTCGCTGCTCGACGCGCTGTGCGACCTGTCGCCCTCGCCCCAGCCGCGCGCGACCGACAGCCGCACGGTGCAGCCCGAGGAAGCCAAGTTCAGCGGCTTCGTGTTCAAGATCCAGGCCAACATGGACCCGCGCCACCGCGACCGCATTGCGTTCGTGCGGGTCTGCTCCGGCCGCTTCACGCGCGGCATGAAGCTGCTGCACGTGTCCGCGGGCAAGACGGTGGCGATCAACAACGCGATCACCTTCATGGCGCAGGACCGCAACACCACCGAGGAGGCCTACGCCGGCGACATCATCGGCGTGCCCAACCACGGCACGATCCGCCTGGGCGATGTCTTCACGGAAGGCGAGGCGCTCAAGTTCACCGGCATCCCGTCGTTTGCGCCGGAACACTTCCGCCGCGCGCGGCTGAACAATCCGCTGAAGGTCAAGCAATTGCAGAAGGGCCTGCAGCAGCTGGCCGAGGAAGGCGCGACGCAGATGTTCCGCCCGATCGCCTCGAACGAGCTGGTGCTCGGCGCGGTCGGCATCCTGCAGTTCGACGTGGTGGCGCACCGGCTCGAGCACGAGTACGGCGTCGACGCCATCTTCGAATCGCACGAGTGCGCGACCGCGCGCTGGCTCAAGGGCGACCCGGCCGAGATCGAGAAGCTGATCGAGAAGGCCGGCCACAACGTCGCGCTCGACGGCGCCGGCGACCACGTCTATCTGGCGCCGAGCATGGTCAACCTGCGGCTGACGCAGGAACGCTTCCCGAACCTGCAGTTCATGGAAACGCGCGAGATCGTCTAGGCGGCGCGCGCCGCATCGCCGTCCCCCGCTCAGCAGGGGGATTCAGCGTCTTGCCCGCGGACACGCAACGTGCCCGGGGCAAGCGCGCAGCAGGCCTGGCTTCAAACCCCGCCCCAGCCAGCGCAAACTCCGCTCAGAACGCCAACGTCGCCTGCACGTAGAACGTGCGCGGCATGCCGACGTACTTGCCCAGGTTGTTGTCGGTCGAGCGCGTGAAATAGCGGCGATCGAACAGGTTCTTGACGCCCACCGCCAGCTTCAGGTTCGACATCGACTTGCCGAAGTCGTAGCCCAGGCGCATGTGCACCAGCGCATAGCCGGGGGATGTCGCCATGTTGGCCATCGGGAGTCTCGACGGTCTGATATGGGTCGTCGCCGTTAGGATCGCCCGGCGAATGCTGGCGCGACTGCGCGAAGCCATCGACGTTCAGCGTCCAGCGGTTGCGGCTGTAGCGCACGCCGGCGGTGGCCACATGGCGCGAATAGAACGGCAGGTCCCGCCCGGCGAAGGTGCCGTGGTTGTACGTGGCCTCGGTATAGGTGTAGCCCGCATACGCCGACAGGCCGGCCAGCGTCTTCGACAGCGTGCCGAAGTCGTAGCGCAGCGAGCTCTCGACGCCGCGGTGGCGCGTCGCGCCCAGGTTCGTCCACGCGTCCGGGCTGCCCATCGTGCCGCCACGCAGCTGCAGCTCGTCGTCGAAGTCGATGTTGAACAGCGTCAGCTCGCCGCCCCAGCCGTTGGCGTTGAAGTGCGTGCCGAGCTCGTAGGTCTTGGCCTTCTCCGGCGCCAGGCCGTTGGTGGTCTGCGCGATCTGGAAGTACTGCAGCGGGCCGAACGAGACGCCGGCATTGCCGAACAGCTTCCAGTTGTCGCTGACGTGGTACATCACCGCCAGCGAGGGCAGCGGCTCGTCCGACTTGATGTCGGTGCGGCGCTGCGTGAAATGGTCCGTGATGTTCGAGCGGATCATTTCATAGCGCAGGCCCGGCGTGATGGTCCAGTTGCCGACGTTGATGGTGTCGTCGATATAGACCGCGTTCGCCGTGGTGCCGCCGCTGCGCCATTGGTACATCGGCGAGGCGATCGTGGTCGGATCGACCGTGCCCGGCGTGTAGAACGCCGTGCGCGATGCCTGCTCGTCGCTGGCCTCGCGCAGGTAGCGGTAGCCGACGCTGACCTCGTGGCTCATGTTGGCGCCGCGGAACAGCTGCGAATAGCGCGGCTCGACGGCGAACGTGTGGTAGTGGCGCGGGAACGAGCCAAGGCGACGGCGGCCGGCGCTCTCGCTCTCGATCTGGCTGCCGCGGAAGCTGTCGGTGTAGTAGGTCAGCACCTCGAACTTGCGGTTGTTGTCCTGGTGCGAATACTTCAGCGAGACGTCGCTGCGGCGGCCGGCGAAGGTATCGTAGGGCCGTACCGACTGGAACGGATCGGCGGCGTACTGCGCGGCGGTCAGGCCGCCCGGCATGTCGGCCAGCGCCTCGTAGTAGTGATAGCTGGCGGTGATCTGGTCCGTGCTGGAGATGCGGTACGAACCCTTGAGCATCAGGTCGTCGATATCGACGCGGTCGTTGCTTCGGCGATAGCCGTCGCCGTGCACGCCCGAATACATCAGCGCGCCGCCGAGGCCATTGTCGTTGGTGCCGCCGATGAAGACGCTCGGCATGGTCTTCACCTTGCCGCCGTGCGTCGCCACCTCGGTCTCCACCGAAGCCTGGGCCGCGAAGGTCTGCGGAATCGGCCGGGTCACGAAGTTGATGATGCCGCCGACGTTTTGCGGGCCATAGCGCACCGAGCCGGCGCCGCGCACCACGTCGATGGTGTCGATATTGCCCATCGACAGCGGGGCCATCGACAGCTGCGGCTGGCCGTAGGGCGCGACCGCCAGCGGAACGCCGTCCAGCAGCACGGTCGAGCGGGGCGACAGCCGCGAGGCCAGACCGCGCACGCCGACGTTCAGCGAGATGTCGCTGCCGCCGGTGCCGTTGCTGTCCTGCACCTGCACGCCCGGCATGCGGCGCAGCACCTCGCGCACATTGGTGGCGCCGCTTTCCTCGATGGTCCGCCGGTCCGCGATCGTGCGCGCACCCGGATGCTCCAGCACCTTGGTTTCGTTCGGCTGATCCAGCCAGTTGCCGACCACCGTCACCGTGCTCAGCGTCTTGTCGGCGTCCGCGGCGGCCGGGGCGGCTTGCGCCTGAACTTGCGCCTGAGCTTGCGCCTGGGGCTGCGTCTGAGCTTGCGCCTGAAGTTGCGTGTGCGCCTGCGGCGAAGCCTGGGCGATCACGACGGGCTCGGCCGAACGGGCCGGGGACGACAGGCACAGCAGGGCGACGCCGGCGGCTGCGGCGGTCAGGCGGAAAGCGGCTTGCAAGGTCGGATCCTGAAGAGAGGCGGGAAAGCGGCGAAAGCGGGTCGGGATCGCGCGATGGCGCGGTGACCGGACCGCGATCGGGTGAAAGCGACATCACGGCGTCGGCGTCACCCAAGAAGCGGCGAATTATAAATGCGAAGCATTCTCAAGCGTGGCAAAGCTGCCCCGCCGTGATGGTCGACGTTGCACGAGGCCAACACCGCGCTGCCAGCAGGGATTCATGTAACGTCCAGCGCGCCTGGCGCCGCTCCGCTAGAATTGCGGCTTGCCGGCGAGGCAAGCCATGCGCCACCCATGGCCCCTGCACCGGCGTCCCGCTGTCCCGGCAGCCGCCACCGCACAAGGCGGCGCCGCTTCTCTCTCCCGCCATGCCTCCCACCCCTGCCAGCAGCACCCCGGCTGCCTCCGATCCGGATTCGGTCTTTCGCGACCCCGGTTTCCGCATGTTCTGGTGCGCCCGTCTCTGTACGACGATCGGCTACCAGATCCTGACCGTGGCGGTGGGCTGGCAGATGTACGACCTGACCGGCGATGCGCTGATGCTGGGACTGGTCGGCCTGGTGCAGTTCCTGCCGTCGGTGGTGCTGCTGCTGATGTCGGGCCACGTCGCCGACCGCTTCGACCGCCGCCAGATCGTGCGGATCTGCCAGCTGACCGAAGCGGCAATTGCCCTCGGCATGGCGGCGGCGAGCCTCGCCGGCTGGGTCCGGCACGAACACATCTTCGTGTTCGTCGCGCTGCTCGGCGCGACCCGCGCCTTCGAAACCCCCACGCTGCAGGCGCTGCTGCCCAGCGTGGTAACGCCGCGCCAGCTGCCGCGCGCGGTCGCGCTGTCGAGCTCGGCGACGCAGACGGCGATCATCGTCGGCCCGGCGCTCGGCGGCTTTGCCTATGTGGCGGGCCCCGGCGTGGTCTACGGCATCGGCGCGCTGCTGTTCCTGGCGGCCGCCACGCTGATCACGCTGCTGAAGCTGCGGCAGCGGCCGCAGCGGTTGACCGCCCCGGTCAGCATCAGCACGCTGTTCGCCGGGTTTGCCTATATCCGCGGCCGGCCGGTGCTGCTGGGCGCGATCTCGCTGGACCTGTTCGCGGTGCTGCTGGGCGGCGCGACCGCGCTGCTGCCGATCTACGCGCGCGACATCCTGCATACCGGTCCGTGGGGCCTGGGGCTGCTGCGCTCGTCGCCGGCGATCGGCGCGCTGGCCACCGCGATCTGGCTGGCCCGTCATCCGCTCGAACGCAAGGTGGGCCGTGTGATGTTCGGCGCGGTGGCGCTGTTCGGCCTGGCGACGATCTGCTTCGGGCTGTCGACGCTGCTGCCCTTGTCGATGCTGGCGCTGGTGGTGCTGGGCGCCTCGGACATGATCAGCGTGGTGGTGCGCTCGACGCTGGTCCAGCTCGATACGCCGGACGACATGCGCGGCCGCGTCGGCGCGGTCAACTCCGTCTTTATCGGCGCCTCCAATCAGCTCGGCGAATTCGAGTCCGGCGTGACGGCGGCCTGGCTGGGTCCGGTCGGCGCGGTGCTGCTCGGCGGCATCGGCACGCTGGTGGTGGTGGCCGTGTGGATGCGGCTGTTCCCGGCGCTGGCGAACCGCAACCGGCTCCACGACAGCCCCGGGGCTACCTGAATCCCGCCTGATTCCGCCCGGAGTTCGACCAGAGTTCGACCGGAGTCCGACCGGAGTCCGACCGGAGTCCCAGCCGACCGTACCCGTTTCTGCGTGCGGCCACGCTGCTGAAAGCGACGCCGGCGGCACTCTTTCCAAAATTTTTCCAATCCGCTGCAGCCCTTGCCCAGCAAGGGCTCGCGCCCGTTCGCCCGGGCCGTGCCAAATATTCACGGAAACCATTTCTCCATCGATCTGTCCCGAAAATATTGTCAATTTCGATTATCTGTAGGCGAATTCCGACATTGCGTCGGATGAGCGCGGGCAGAACCCGGCATCGCCCCGTGCGATAAGCAAGGAGGTCCCGCGCGCCTGCGGGAAGGGAGCAGACCATCGATGTGCGGTATCGCAGGAGAAATACGTTTCGATCAACAGATGGCGGACCTTCACGCCGTGGCCGACATGGCGCGGGTGCAGGCCGCGCGCGGCCCTGACGGCGAAGGCTTGTTCGGCCTGGGCCGGCGCGCCTTCGGGCATCGGCGCCTGCGGATCATGGATCTGTCCGAGCGCGCCCATCAGCCTTTCATCGACAACGCGCTGGGGATGGGCATCGTCTTCAACGGCGCGATCTACAACCACCACGCGCTGCGCGAGGAGTTGAGCGCGCGCGGCTACACCTTCTCGTCGACGGGCGACACCGAGGTCATCATCAAGGCCTGGCACGCCTGGGGCCCCCGCGGCGCTCGATCGCCTGGCCGGCATGTTCGCGTTCGCGCTGTGGGAGCGCGACACCGGCATCACGCACCTGGTGCGCGACCGCCTCGGCATCAAGCCGCTGTACTACAGCCAGGACGCGCGGCGCCTGCGCTTTGCCTCGACGCTGCCGGCGCTGCTGGCCGGCGGCGACATCGATACCGCGCTCGATCCCATCGCGCTGCATCACTACCTGACGCTGCATGCCGTGGTGCCGGCCCCCCCATACGATCGTGCAGGGCGTGCGCAAGCTGCCGCCCGCCACGCACATGACCGTGCAGGCGGACGGCCGCACCGAAACCCGTACTTGGTGGCGGCTCGACTTCGTCCACGACGCCGCCGACGAGGCGCGCTCCTTCGAGGAATGGCGCGACATGACGCTGGCCGCGCTGCGCGACGCGGTGCGCCTGCGTACCGTCGCCGACGTGCCGGTCGGCGTGCTGCTGTCGGGCGGCGTCGACTCCAGCCTGATCACCGGCTTGCTCGCAGAAACGGGTACGCCCGACCTGCGCACCTATGCGATCGGCTTCGAGGCGGCCGGCGGCGAGGCCGGCGACGAGTTCCACTATTCCGATCTGGTGGCCCGGCATTTCGGCACGCGCCACGAGAAGATGATGATCCCCGCGGCCGATCTGCTGGACGCCTTGCCCAATGCGATCCACGCGATGAGCGAGCCGATGGTCAGCCACGACTGCGTGGCCTTCTATCTGCTGTCGGCCGCGGTGGCGCGCCACAGCCGCGTGGTGCAGAGCGGGCAGGGCGCCGACGAGGTGTTCGGCGGCTACCACTGGTATCCGCCGCTGGCGGCCAATACCGATGCCGACGGCGGCGTCGCGGCCTACCGCAAGGTGTTCTTCGACCGCACGCAGTCGGAGATGGCCGAGCTGCTGTCGCCGCAATGGCTGGCCGACGATCCGAGCGGCCGTTTCCTGGCGGCGCATTTCGCCATGCCGGGCGCCGACAGCGCGATCGATCGCGCGCTGCGGCTGGACACCACCGTGATGCTGGTCGAGGACCCGGTCAAGCGCGTCGACAACATGACGATGGCGCATGCGCTGGAGGCACGCGTGCCCTTCCTCGATCACCGGCTGGTGGAGCTGGCCGCGCGCATGCCGGCGCGTCACAAGATCGCCGCGGGCGGCAAGCACGTGTTGAAGGAAGCCGCGCGGCAGGTCATTCCCGCCGAGGTGATCGACCGCCCCAAGGGCTATTTCCCGGTGCCGGCGCTGAAGTACCTGCGTGGTCCCTTCCTCGACTACGTGCGCGGCCTCATCGACAGCGACGCGGCACGCCAGCGCGGCCTGTACCGGCCCGGCGTGGTCGAGTCGATGCTGGCCGACCCCGACGCCCACATCACCCCGCTCAAGGGCTCGAAGCTGTGGCAGGTCGCGCTGCTCGAGGGCTGGCTGCAGTCGCATGGCCTGTGAGGCCGGCCATGACTGGCGACCGACCGGCAGCCCCCCATTCTGACGATGAAGCCAACGGCCGCCGCGCGCGGCCGCTGCCCCGTGTCGGCAACGACAGGGGCCGGAACACGGACAACAACGAGGAGAAAGATCGAATGTCGACCGTCAATGCGGAAGTCCGCCCAGCCACGAAGCCTTCGACCAAGCCGTCGACCAAGCCGTCGGCCAAGCCCTCGGTACTGGCCGATTCGCTCCATCTCGGCGCGCCCGCCGGCGCCGAAGGGCAGCCGCCGCGCGCCGTGATGCACGACGCCGGCGGCGCGCCGGTGCAGCAGGATCCCGCCGTGCAGCCGAGCCCCGCGCCCGCGCCGGTGTCGGCGCGCCCCAATGCGATGCTCGATTGCGGCTGGGGCCGGCTGATGTTCGCGCCGTCGTTCGAATCGCCGGCGCGGCTGGCCGCCGAGCTGCAGCAGGAAGCGCCGGGCCGGCGCGATATCGCGCTCTACGTGGAAGCGCCGCAACTGCTGCTGGCCGAGGCGCCGCAGACGCTGTTCCTCGACCCGTCGCTGCTGTTCCGCCGCACGCTCGAGGACGGCGATGCCGCCGCGGCGGCGATCGGCGGGACCTCGACCGGCGTAACCGGCGCGGCGGGCGTCACGATCCGGCGCCTGACGACGCGCGCCGATATCGCCGCGATCAACCGCCTCTACGCGGCGCGCCACATGGTGCCGCTCGACCCCGCCACGGTCTGGCGCCAACGCGACCACGACGCGGTGGTCTATCTGATCGCCGAGGACGAATCGACCGGCGACATCATCGGTTCGGCGATGGGCGTCGATCATCTGCTGGCCTTCGGCGACGAGCGCGGCGGCAGCAGCCTGTGGTGCCTGGTGGTCGATCCGCAGACGCATCTGGCCGGCGTCGGCCAGGCGCTGGTGCGCGAGCTGATCGCGCTGTTCGCTTCGCGCGGACGCAAGCATCTCGATCTATCGGTGCTGCACGACAACCAGCATGCGATCGGCCTGTACCACAAGCTCGGCTTCGTGCAGGTCGACGGCTTCGTCGTCAAGCACAAGAACGCGATCAACGAGCCGCTGTTCGCCGGCTCGAGCGAGTGCGACAACCTCAATCCGTACGCCGCGCTGATCGTCAAGGAAGCGCGCCGCCGCGGCATCGGCGTCGAGATCATCGATGCCGATGCCGGCATCTTCAGCCTGCGCTACGGCGGCCGCGAGATCCTGTGCCGCGAGTCGCTGTCCGAGCTGACCGGCGCGGTGGCGATGACCTGGTGCCAGGACAAGGCGCTGACCCGCAAGCGGCTGGAGCAGGTCGGACTGAAGGTGCCGGCGCAGCGCCAGATCGGCACCGATGCCGAGAACCTGGCCTTCCTCGCCGAGCACGGTTCGGTGGTGGTCAAGCCTGCCTTCGGCGAACAGGGCCGCGGCATCAGCGTCGACGTCCGCACCGAGGACCATCTGCGCAGCGCGATCGAGACCGCGCACCAGGAGGGCGGCACCGTGCTGCTCGAATCGTTCTGCCCGGGCCAGGACCTGCGCATCGTGGTGATCGGCTACGAGGTGGTTGCCGCGGCGATCCGCAAGCCGGCCGAGGTGGTCGGCGATGGGCAGGCCGACCTGAAGACGCTGATCGAGCGCCACAGCGCGCGGCGCAGCGCCGCCACCGGCGGCGAGAGCCGCATTCCGCTCGATGCCGAGACCGAGCGCTGCCTGGCGGCGCAGGGGCTGACGCTGCAATCGGTGCCCGCCGCGGGCGAGCGCGTGCCGGTGCGCAAGACCGCGAACCTGCATACCGGCGGCACGCTGCACGACGTCACCGGCCAGTTGCATCCGGTGCTGCGCGAGGCCGCGCAAACGGCGGCGCGCGCGCTGCGCATCCCGGTGGTCGGCCTGGACTTCCTGGTGCCGGCCGCCGACCAGCCCGAGTACGTGATCATCGAAGCGAACGAGCGGCCGGGCCTGGCCAATCACGAGCCGCAGCCGACCGCGGAGCGCTTCGTCGATCTGTTGTTCCCCCTTTACTTCCTGAGCTAATTCCTGAGCTGATTCGCGCGCCATGTCCCCCGGGCGCGCGGCGCCAGGCATCGACATCCATGCAGAAACTGAAGATCGACCGGCTGTACCTGAAGACCGCGTTGCTGGAGCTGCTCGCCATCCCCAGCCCGGCCGGGCTGACCGACGAGATCGTGCACTACACCGCCAACGTGCTCGACGGGCTCGACATCCCCTACCAGCTGACCCGGCGCGGCACCATCCGCGCGACGCTGCGCGGCAACCGCGCCAACAGCGGCATGGGGCCCGACTGCGCGATCGTCGCCCACCTGGACACGCTCGGCGCGATGGTGCGCGAGCTCAAGCCCAACGGCCGGCTCGCGCTGGCGCCGATCGGCACCTGGTCCAGCCGCTGGGCCGAAGGCGGCCGCGTGACGCTGTTTACCGAACACGGCCGGCATCGCGGCTCGGTGCTGCCGCTGCTGGCCTCGGGCCACGTCTACAACGAGGCGGTGGATACGCAGCCGGTCAACTGGGACCAGCTCGAACTGCGGCTCGACGAACCGGCGGCGACGCCGGAGCAGCTGCGCGCGCTCGGCATCCAGGTCGGCGATTTCGTCGCCTTCGACGCCAACCCCGAGATCCTCGACAACGGCTATGTCGTCTCGCGGCATCTGGACAACAAGGCCGGCGTCGCCGCGGTGCTGGCCGCGCTGAAGGCCGTGCGCGAGAGCGGCGCCTCGGTGCCGATGGACTGCCATGCGGTGTTTACGCTGACCGAGGAAGTCGGCTCGGGCGCGACCGCGGTGATCGAGGACGACGTCAGCGAGGTGATCGGCATCGATATCGGCCCGGTGGCGCCGGGGCAGGGCGCGCGCGAGGAAGGCGTGACGATTCCGCTGATGGACTCGGCAGGCCCGCACGACTATCACCTGACGCGGCGCCTGCTGCGGCTGTGCGACGAGCATGGCATCCCCCAGCCATCGCGACGTGTTCCGCTTCTACCATTCGGACGCGGGCGCCGCGGTCAGCGCGGGCCACGACGTGCGCACCGCGCTGCTGTGCTTCGGCGCCGATGCCTCGCATGGCTACGAGCGGACCCATCTGGACGTGCTGGTCAATCTGGCCGAGCTGCTGACCGTCTATATCCAGAGCGGGCCGACGCTGCCGGAGGACCGCCAGCGCCGCATGGGCTCGGTGGCGGGCTTCTCGCATCAACTCGATCCGCGCCAGCTGACGCGCAGCGAGACGCCGTTGCCCGATGCCGGCGAACTGGTGCATACCCGCCGCGAAGGTTCGTCGTGATGCACCGTGACGCCTTCGTGATGCCATCCTTTCCGGAGCCGACGCCATGGATCTGAATTTCATCGACGCCGACAAGCTGCAGGCCACCTGGGCCTATCTGCTGCAGCTGGCCGTGCACCAGGGTTTGAACGTGCTGGCCGCGCTCGCCATCCTGCTGGTCGGCTGGTGGCTCAGCGGCCGCGCGCGCAACGCGGTGCTGCACGCCTTCGATCGCCCGCATGTCGACGCGACGCTGCGGCCGATGCTGGGCAGCGTCACGCAGTGGGTCGTGCGTGTCGTCACCGTGATCCTGGTGCTGTCGCAGTTCGGCGTGCAGACCGCCAGCATCATCGCGATGCTCGGCGCCGCGGGCCTGGCGATCGGGCTGGCGCTGCAGGGCACGCTGCAGAACATCGCCGCGGGCATCATGCTGGTGCTGCTGCGGCCGTTCCGCGTCGGCCAGTACATCGACGCCCAGGGCATCGCCGGCACCGTGCGCGAGACCGGGCTGTTCATGACCGAGCTGACGACGTTCGACGGCGTCTGCCTGCGTGTGCCCAACAACAAGATCTGGGGCAGCGCGATCACGAACTACAGCGAAAATCCGACGCGCCGGCTCGATATCGAGGTCACGGTGCCGTTCGGCGCCGACGTGCAGACCGCGCTGCGGGTGCTGCGCCATATGCTGGCCGACGACGAGCGCGTGCTCGAGGTGCCGGCGGCCGAGGCGATGGTGGTCAACTTCACCAGCGAGGGCGTGACGCTGAACCTGCGCTGCTGGACCTCCAACGACAACTACTGGAACCTGCGCTTCGCCTTCTACGAGCGCGTCAAGCGCGAGCTGCAGGCGGTCGGCATCGATATCGCGGTGCCGGTGCAGGAGCTGCGCGTGCCGGGCAATGGCGGTCAGGGCGAACAGACCGCGCTGGTGCTGAACCACACGCCGCAGCCCCATATGCAGTCCCATACGCCGCCCCATACGCCGCAGCCGGCCCAGCGGCCCCAGCCGCCCCAGCCGCCGCAATCCGCGCCAGGCGGCGCACAGCGACACGCCTAGCGCTGGCAGGCAGGGGCCGCGCCCCTTGCCGCTCAGGCCCTCGCCGCTTCCGCTCAGGCCTCGTCCGCGAACAGCGTGCAGGCGCCTTCCTCCGCCGTGCTGACGTTGCGGCGGAAGTTGCCGAACAGGTCGCGGCCGACGCCATGGCGATGGCGGCTCAGGTCCGGCACGTCGATCGTGCGCGCGTCCCATTCGGCCTGCGGCACCAGCGCGGTCAGGATGCCGGCCGGCGCATCGACGCGGATGATGTCGCCGTCGCGGACCTTGCCGATCGCGCCGCCCTTCAGCGCCTCGGGGCAGACGTGGATCGCGGCCGGCACCTTGCCCGAGGCGCCCGACATGCGGCCGTCGGTGACCAGCGCCACATGAAAGCCGCGGTCCTGCAGCACCGTCAGCGTCGGCGTCAGCTTGTGCAGCTCGGGCATGCCGCAGGCCGCCGGCCCCTGGTACGGC
This sequence comes from Cupriavidus sp. H18C1, assembly GCF_049311595.1. Taxonomy (NCBI): domain Bacteria; kingdom Pseudomonadati; phylum Pseudomonadota; class Betaproteobacteria; order Burkholderiales; family Burkholderiaceae; genus Cupriavidus; species Cupriavidus sp. H18C1. Next base: position 524,113 of record NZ_CP186009.1, on the reverse strand, counting down.
AGCACCGCGACGAAATCGCGCTCGAGCTCGCCGCGCTTGAAGGCGGCCAGCATGTCGTCCTGATGATGGAACACGCGCGCGGGCGCCTGCACCACCTGATGCTCGGCCTTGACCGCCGAGGTCTTGATCACCGCGCGACCCATATTGCCGTCCAGCACCTTGATGCCGCCGTCCGGCAAGAACGGCTCGCCGGTGCCGCGCACCACCGACGCGTCCAGCGATTCGGTCGGACCGTCGATCCAGACCAGCTTGCCCTCGCGCAGCGCCGGTTCGCGCGTGTAGTCCTCCAGGCCTTGTCCGACGATGGTGGTGACATCGTCATGCAGCAGCCCGCGCGCCAGCAGGCCGCGGATCACCAGCGCCAGGCCGCCCGCCGCCTGGAAGCCGTTGACGTCGGCCTGGCCGTTCGGATAGACCCGCGCCAGCAGCGGCACCACCGCCGACAGTTCGTCGAAGTCGTCCCAGGTCAGCACGATGCCGGCCACGCGCGCCATCGCGATCAAATGCAGCGTGTGGTTGGTCGAGCCGCCGGTGGCCAGCAGGCCCACGATGCCATTGACGAAGGCGCGTTCGTCGAGCACCTGCGCGATGGGCGTATAGCGCTCGCCCTGGTGCACCAGCCGCAGCACATGCCGCGCGGACTCGCGCGTCAGCGCCTCGCGCAGCGGCGTGTGGGGGATTGATGAAGGCGGTGCCCGGCAGATGCAGGCCCATGATCTCCATCAGCATCTGATTCGAATTGGCGGTGCCGTAGAAGGTGCAGGTGCCCGGCGAATGGTACGACTTGCTCTCGGCCTCGAGCAGTTCCTCCCGGCCGATCTTGCCCTGCGCATACAGCTGGCGGATGCGGGCCTTTTCCTCGTTGGGGATGCCGGTCGGCATCGGCCCGCCCGGCACGAACACCGCGGGCAGATGGCCGAACGACAGCGCCCCCATCACCAGCCCCGGCACGATCTTGTCGCAGATGCCCAGGTACAGCGCCGCATCGAACATCTGGTGCGACAGCGCGACCGCGGTGGCCTGCGCGATCACGTCGCGCGAGAACAGCGACAGCTCCATGCCGTCCTGGCCCTGCGTCACGCCGTCGCACATCGCCGGCACGCCGCCGGCGAATTGCGCGGTCGCGCCGGCCTCCAACGCGGCTTCCTTGATCCAGGCGGGGAACTCTCCCAGCGGTTGGTGCGCCGAAAGCATGTCGTTGTACGAGGAAACGATCGCCACGTTGGGCCGTTCCTCGGCCTTCAGGCGGATCTTGGCGGGCTCGGGCATCGAGGCGAAGCCGTGCGCGAGGTTCGTGCAGGACAGCTGCGCGCGTTGCACCTTGCTGCCGGCCATGGCCTGCGTGCGGGACAGGTAGGCCTGGCGCGTCGGCGCGCTGCGGGCCACGATGCGGGCCGTCACTTGTTCGAGTACGGGATGGGGCATGGGGCTCTCTCCAGCGGATTCTTCAATGCTTGGCGCGTCGCAGTTCAGCCTAGCGCATGTTGCAGGGGCTTGCACGGAGCATGCCCGCCGCGCCGCCGCACCTCGTGGCGACACGGGCCGCCACACGCGCCGCCACACACACGACCACGGCCGCCGCCGGTTGCCGCGTGGCTCGCAAAGCGCCCGCGACTCACGTAAACTGGCCGCAACGGCCGCGCTACGGGGTCTCTATCAAGCGACAAGGAGGTCAGGGTGAGCATGCCCGATTTCGACATGGTGCTGGTTGGCGGCACCGGTGACCTGGCCAGGCGCAAACTGCTGCCGGCCTTGTTCGACGCGCATCGCGCCGGATTGTTGCATCCCGCGGCGCGCATCCTGGCCACGGGCAGCCATCCTTCCACCACCGAGGAATACGTCGCCACGCTCGAGCAGGGCATGCGGCCGGGCCTCGAACACGCCCCCGCCGGGCGACTGGGCCAGCTTCGTCGCGCGTCTGTGCTACGTGCAGGCCGACGCCCGCAAACCCGAGCATTTCGACGCGCTGGCGCGCAAGGTGCTGGACCGCCAGCCCGAGGTCGTGGTGTGCTATCTGGCCACCGCCCCGCATCTGTTCGTGCCGATCTGCGAGCAGTTCGGCCGCACCGGCCTGAACCATCCCAAGGTGCGCGTGGTCCTGGAAAAACCGCTGGGCCACGATCTGGATTCGAACGAGGCGATCAACGCGGCGGTGGCGCGCTACTTCGCCGAGGAGCAGATCTACCGGATCGACCACTACCTGGGCAAGGAGTCGGTGCAGAATCTGATGGCGATCCGCTTCGGCAACGCGCTGTTCGAGCCGCTGTGGCGGCGCGAATGGGTGCAGGACGTGCAGATCACGATCGCCGAGGAGCTCGGTGTCGAGGGCCGCGGCGATTTCTACGACCAGACCGGCGCGCTGCGCGACATGGTGCAGAACCACCTGCTGCAGCTGCTGTGCATGGTCGCGATGGAACCGCCCACCAGCCTGACCGAAGACGCGGTGCGCGACGAGAAAATCAAGATCCTGAAGGCGCTCAAGCCGATCTCGCCGCAGGAGGTCGCCGAGAAGACCGTGCGCGGGCAGTACCGCGCCGGCGCCATCGCCGGCAAGCCGGTACCCGGTTACCTTGAAGAGGCCGGCATCGCGCCGGACAGCCGCACCGAGACCTTCGTCGCGATCAAGGCCGAGATCGCCAACTGGCGCTGGGCCGGCGTGCCGTTCTACCTGCGCACCGGCAAGCGGATGCAGTCGCGCGTGGCCGAGATCGTCATCCATTTCCGCGACGTGCCCCATGCCATCTTTCCGCGCCCGCTGACGCTGTCGCCGCAGAACCGGCTGGTGATCCGGCTGCAGCCCGAGGAAAGCATCCGGCTGTACTTCCTCGTCAAGCAGCCCGGCGACACGGTGGCGCTGACGCCGACCTCGCTCGATCTCGATTTCGCCAACTCGTTCAAGGTGCGCCGCGCCGGCGCCTACGAACGCCTGCTACTCGACGTGATACGCGGACGGCTCGGCCTGTTCGTGCGCCGCGACGAACAGGTACAGGCATGGCGCTGGGTCGAGCCGATCATCGACACCTGGGCCGAGAGTTCGCTGCCGCCCAAGCCCTATACCGCGGGTACGTGGGGGCCGGCCGCCTCGTCCGCGCTGCTCTCGCGCGACAACGCGCTGTGGCACGAGGAGGTCTGACGCCGGCTCGCCCGCTTTGCCGGATCGGCCCGCCGCTCCGCCCCAACGAACCCTGACCGGAAATCGCCATGCGTCGCTTCGAACATCCCTCGCTGCTGGACCAGGCCGAAGCGCTGGCCACCTCCGTCAGCCACGCGCTCGACCTCGCCATCCAGGACCGCGGACACGCGGTGCTGGCCGTCTCGGGCGGGCGCTCGCCGGTGCCGATGTTCGAGCGGCTGCGCTATCGGCCGGTGCGCTGGGACGCGGTCACCATCACGCTGGTCGACGAGCGCGCGGTGCCGCCCGGACACGAGGACAGCAACGCGCGCCTCGTGCAGGAACACCTGCTGCGCGATGCCGCGGCCGCGGCCAGCTTCGTGCCGCTGATCGCCGATGCGGTCGAGGCGTCCGAGCCCGCGCGGGCGGTGGTGCGACTCAATGCCGCGTTTCGCCAGCCCGACGTGGCGGTGCTCGGCATGGGCGAGGACGGCCATACCGCGTCGCTGTTCGCCGATGCGCCGGAGCTCGGCGAAGCGCTGAACGGCGATACGCCCTGCTATGTGGTGACGCGCCCGGCCAGCGCGCCGCATGCGCGCGTGACGCTGAACCTGGCCGCCTTGCTGGCCGCCGAGCGCGTGTTCCTGGCGTTTGCCGGCGCGGCCAAGGCCGAGGTGTTCGAGCGCGCCCTGCAGGAGCCGGGGCCCGCGTTGCCGGTGGGGCTGGTGGCCAGCCGGCATCGGCATGGGTTCGATGTGTTCACTGCCTGACTGCGAGGCCTGACTACGCTGACTCGATACGCCGCTTCAATACGCTGCCTGAACGCGCCGCCTGAACACGCCTCCCGAACACGTAGCCTGAATGCACGCGTTGCCACCACGGCCCGAATTTCGCCCGATGTTTTCCGCCCTGCGATGACTACCTACCCCCGCCTGCTCGCCGATGTCGGCGGCACCAATGTCCGCTTCGCCCTGCAGACCGCGCCCGACGCGATCGGACCGGTGACCGCGCTGAAGGTCGCCGACTATCCGTCGCTGGAAGCGGCGATGCGGCAATACCTGTCGCAGCTGTCCGGCCCGCAGCCGCGCCACGCGGCGATCGGTCTTGCCAATCCGGTTACCGGCGATCGCGTCAAGCTGACCAACCACGCGTGGGCCTTCTCGATCGAGGCGGTGCGCCAGGCGCTGGGCCTGGAGACGCTGCTGGCGCTGAACGACTTCACCGCGCTGGCGCTGGCCCTGCCGTATCTGCAGCCCGGTGAGCTCGCGCCGGTGCGTGCCGGCACGCCCGCGGCCGACACGCCGCTGGCCCTGATCGGCCCCGGCACCGGGCTCGGCGTGTCGGGGCTGATCCCCGGCCGCCACGGCGCGGGGCCCGTGGCCTTGGCGGGGGAGGGCGGGCATGTCGAACTGATGCCGGCCACCGACGACGAGTGGATCGCCTGGCATGCCGCGCATCGCGAGCACGGCCGCGTCTCGGCCGAACGGCTGCTGTCGGGCATGGGCCTGTCGCATACGCATGCCGCGCTGGCCGCAGAAACGGGTACGCCCGTGCGCGTGCCGCTGACCGCGGCGGAGGTCACCGAGGGCGCCTTGCAGCGCGGCGACGCACTGTGCCAGCGCGCGCTCGCGGTGTTCTGCGGCCTGCTCGGTTCGGTCGCGGCCGATGTGACGCTGATCCTCGGCGCGCGCGGCGGCGTCTATATCGGCGGCGGCATCGTGCCGCGCTTCGTCGAGGCGCTGGCGGCGTCCAGCTTCAACGCGCGCTTCGTCGACAAGGGCCGCATGCGCGCGTTCCTCGAGCCGGTGCCGGTGCAGGTCATCACCGCGCGCTTTCCCGCGCTGCCCGGGCTGGCGCACGCGCTGGCCGAAGCGGTCGATCGGCAATGAGCCGCCGAGCCGGCCCGGCGTGGCCAACGAACGGAGCGAAGCGATGCGCGTGCTGCTGATCGAAGACGACACGATGATCGGCGATTCCGTGCGGCTGGCGCTGCGTCAGGAAGGCTTCGCGGTGGACTGGGTACGCGACGGCGAGGCCGGCCTGTCGGCCGCCACCCAACCGCCCGGCGTCGCTGCCGGCGGCGCGGCCGAAGGGCAGCACGATCTGGTGCTGCTCGATCTTGGCCTGCCGCGCCGATCCGGTCTCGATGTATTGTCCGGCATGCGGGCGCGCGGCGTCGCCACGCCGGTGCTGATCCTGACCGCGCGCGACGCGGTCGCCGATCGCGTCGCCGGCCTGAACGCCGGTGCCGACGACTACCTGGTCAAGCCCTTCGACCTGCAGGAGCTGGTGGCGCGCATCCATGCGCTGGCGCGGCGCGCGCAGGGCCGTGCCGAGCCGCTGGTCCGCTACGGCGCGATCGTGCTCAATCCGGCCACGCGCGAAGTCACGCTGTCCGGCGAGCCGGTCCATCTGTCGGCGCGCGAATACGCATTGCTGGCGGCGCTGCTGGCCCGCCCCGGCAAGGTGTGGTCGGTGCCGCAGCTGCAGGAGAAGCTGTACGGCTGGGACGACGAGGTCGGCAGCAATACGGTCGAGGTCTATATCCACGCGCTGCGCAAGAAGTTCGGCCAGGGTTTGATCCGCAATATCCGTGGCGTCGGTTATGTCTGTCCGAAGCTCGATGAAGCTCGCGAACCGGGTCGCGAACCGGGTGGCGAACCGGGTGGCGAACCGGGTGGCGGACAGCGGGGCGATCCACGTGGCGGACAACGCGGCGACCCGGGTGGCGAACCGGACGGCATCGACGACGCGGCAAGGGGAGCGCGCTGATGCGATCGATCCAGCGGACACTGCTGTGGTGGCTGGCGCTCGGCCTGCTGGCCGGCATCGCCGCCGCCACCGCGCTGATCTACGGCCAGGCTCGGCAGGAGGCCAACGCGCTGTTCGACTACCAGATGCGGCAGGTCGCGCTCGCGCTGCCGAGCCAGTTTAGCGGCCCGGCGATGCCATCGCTGCCGCCGCCGCTGCCGCCCGGCACCGACAACCTGTTCCGCTCCGACGAGGACGTGGTGATCCATATCTGGGACGGTACCGGCCGCAGCCTCTATCTGTCGCATTCGCGGCCGTCGCTGCCGCCGCGCGCGGAACTGGGCTTCTCCAACGTGCGCACCGACGACGGCGAGTTCCGCATCTACAGCGTGCAGCTCGGGCCGGCGGTGGTGCAGATCGCGCAGCCGATGAGCGCGCGCCGCGAGGTGGCGGCGCGGATGGCGCTGCGCACCGTCGCACCGCTGCTGTTGCTGCTGCCGCTGCTGGGCTGGATGGTCTGGCTGGCGGTGGGCCGCGGACTGCGGCCGGTGCGCGAGATCGCGCGGCAGGTCGGCAAGCGCGATGCCAATGCGCTGTCGCCGCTGGCGGTGGCGCAGATGCCGGCCGAGATCGCGCCGCTGACCGAGGCGCTCAACCTGCTGCTCGCGCGGCTGTCCGACGCGATCGACACGCAGCGCGCGTTCATCGCCGATGCCGCGCACGCGCTGCGCACGCCGCTGACCGCGCTGCAGCTGCAGGCGCAACTGGTCGAACGCGCCGACAGCGAGCCGGCGCGCCGCGAGGCGATCGGCAAGCTGCGCGACGGGCTCGAGCGGCTGACGCATCTGGTGACGCAGCTGCTGACGCTGGCGCGCCACGAGCCCGGCGCGGCCGTTGCCGGCCATCAGGCGGTGGACTTGCGGGCGCTGGCCGCGACCGTGGTCGGCGAGATGACGCAGGCCGCCCTCGATCGGCATATCGACCTGGGGCTTGACGCTACCGATGGCGACAGCGGTGCCGATGGTCGCCATGGTGAGGATGGTTGGGACGGTCGGGAGGGTCGGGACGGTCGCAATGGTCGGGATGGTCGGGATGGTCGGGATGGCCACAGCGGTCACGATGGCCGCGATGGAGACTTGGCCGGGCTGACCGTGCAGGGCGACCCCGACGCGCTGCGCATCCTGCTGACCAATCTGATCGACAACGCGCTGCGCTATGTGCCCGCCGGCGGCAAGGTCGACGTGCGCGTGCAGCGCGCCGACGCCGGCCGCGTCGCGCTGATCGTCGCCGACAACGGCCCCGGCATCCCGCCCGAGCAGCGCGCCCGCGTGCTCGATCGCTTCTACCGCTTGCCCGATGCACCCAGCGGCGGCAGCGGCCTGGGCCTGGCCATCGTCGACGAGATCGCCCAGGTGCATCGCGCCACGCTGTCGCTGGAAGATAACGAGCCGGGGCTGCGGGTGCGCGTGGTGTTTCCGGAGACCGGCGTAGCAACGGTCGCTGGTGTGCCGCCACGCTAGAAAACGCTGCTCGGCGTACCCATTTCTGCGTCCCTTGCTGACGCCGGAATTCTGATCCCGATCCGATGTGAAAGCGCGCGCGTTTTGTACATAGCAGCGAAGGGTTCTGCGTGATGCAATCCGCGCGTCGCGAGTCCCCTTTCGACATCCGCGCCGCCCAGTCGCTCGCGACCCCTTTTATCTGCAACTACAGACTGTTCTTGCGGCGCAGATTAACCGTAACTACAATAAACCATGGAGACGACATTCGACTCCAGCAAGGACGCCGCAAACCTTGCGAAGCATGGCATCTCGCTGGCAATGGCCGACAAGCTCGATTGGCCCGAGGTGATGGCGTACGTGGACAGCCGCCGGGATTACGGTGAAGTGCGAGAGGTGGGCTTCGGCGTGATTGCGAATCGCCTGTATTGCGTCGTCTTCACGCAGCGGGGCAACGCCATGCACATCATCAGCATGCGCAAGGCCAACAAGAGAGAGGTGAAGAGCTATGTCGAAGAAACCCAGGCTCATCATGCCGACAGATGAGGAAGATGCCGCGATCAATCGTGGTATTGCCGAGGATCCGGACACCTACGAGGTTCCTTCGGAGGACTTCGCGAAGATGAAGCGCCTGGGGCGGCGTGGTCGACCACCCATGGAGTCCCCGAAGAAACTTGTCACAGTGCGCTACGAGCAGGAGATCATCAACGCGTTCAAGGCAAGCGGAGAGGGTTGGCAGACAAGAATGAACGATGCGTTGGCACAGACCCTCAATATCACGTTCATTGGCGGTCCGCTGGACGGACAGACCGTTCGGGACAATCCTTACACCCTCACGGCCTTGCTCAGCTATCGACCGATCGAGGCCTTTCCAGACGACCCGCTCCGCAAAGTCATGTATCACCGCGTCACGGTCAAACGCGAAGTTCAGGGCGTAGTCCTGGAGCGGGACTTCTTTCTCAGCGAAGAGATGAACGCTGCCGAAGGAAAACGAAGGGCGCTACGTGCCTGGGAGGCTTCGGCTTCGAACCTGGACCAATGCCTGAGCGGTATTTGAATCGCATAGCGAGGTACTCATGCAGATCGATCTCACCGGCAAGACCGCCCTCGTCACCGCCTCGACCGCGGGCATCGGGCTGGCCATCGCCATCGGCCTCGCGCGCAGCGGTGCCACCGTCGTCGTCAATGGCCGCAAGCAGGACACCGTCGAGGGCGCCATCGCCGACGTGGTGCGCGAGGTGCCGGGCGCCACGGTGCGCGGCGTCGCGGCCGATGTGGGCGGCGCCGAGGGCTGCGATGCCATCGTGGCCGCGGAGCCGGCGGTGGACATTCTGGTCAACAACGCCGGCATCTACGGTCCGCGCGACTTCTACGAACTGAGCGACGAGGACTGGACCCGCATCTTCGATGTCAACGTGATGTCGGGCGTGCGGCTGGCGCGGGCGTACTCCGGCGGCCATGGCGGCGAACGGCTGGGGCCGCGTGGTGTTCATCTCGTCGGAGTCCGCGCTGAACACGCCGGAGGACATGATCCACTACGGCTTCTCGAAGACCGCGCAGCTGGCGGTGTCGCGCGGCCTCGCCAAACGGCTCAGCGGTACCGGCGTCACGGTTAATGCGGTATTGCCGGGGCCGACGCTGTCGGACGGCCTGCGCGAGATGCTGCGCGAGGACGCCGACAAGGCGGGGCTGTCGATCGAGGAGGCGGCGGCCCAGTTCGTCAAGGCGCATCGGCCCAGCTCGATCCTCCAGCGCGCGGCCACGGTGGAGGAGGTCGCGCACATGGTGGTGTACGTCTGTTCGCCGCAGGCATCGGCGACCACCGGCGCCGCGTTGCGGGTCGATGGCGGCGTGGTGGATACCATCGCCTGAGCCCGGCGATGGCGGGATGGTGCGACGGTGCTGGCGTGATGGTGGGGTGGTGGCGCATCGCGGTCGCGCAGGACCTGGTTTCGCACCGCTGCCCGGCACGCAGAAACGGGTACGCTTTGCGCGCGGCGTCCATATTGATCGAGTTCCGGCTACGCAGAAACGGGTACGGTGCCGCTTTCCATCGCGTGCCGGCACGGCGGTTTTACCGCGGGATTCATCGTCATCAGCCGTCCCGTCGACGCTCGTGAAAGGGTACGCAGAAACGGGTACGGTTTGCGCAAGGCGCACGCAGAAACGGGTACGCTTTCGAGCGCAGGCGGGTCCGGATGCATGTCCGCATGCCTGTCTCGATGCGCGTCCCGATGCGTGCCGGTTGGATCCACGCCAACGATGAAAACGAAAACACCGGCGCGCATGTCGATGCCGCGCCGGTGTCGTTGTTTCAGGCCTGTATCAGGGCATCAGGCCTCGGCCGGCTCCGACGCGGCCGCGCGCGTGGCGACCACCGGCGCGAGCGGTCGCGCCATCCGCGGCGCCTCCGGCAGCGGACCGCAGAAGCCGAAGTCCACTTCCGGCACGCGGCCGCTGATCAGCTCGGCGATCGCGCGTCCCGAGCCGCAGCCGTGGGTCCAGCCCAGCGTGCCATGGCCCGTGTTCAGGTACAGCCCCTGCACCGCGCTCGCGCCGATATACGGCACGTTGCCCGGCGTCGCGGGTCGCAGGCCGGTCCAGTAGCGCGCCAGTTCGGGACGGCTGACACCGGGGAAGATCTCCAGCGTGCGCCGCACGATGGCCTCGCAGCGCACCGGGTTCAGCTCCATCGAATAGCCGTTGAGCTCCGCGGTGCCCGCGATGCGCAGCCGGTCGCCCAGACGCGAGAACACCAGCTTGTACTCGTCGTCGGTCAGGCTGACGCTCGGCGCGCGCTCCGGGTCGAGCACCGGCAGCGTGGCCGAGTAACCCTTGGCCGGATAGATGTCGAGCTTGACGCCGAGCGGCCGCGCCAGCATCGGGCTGAAGCTGCCGAGCGCGAGCACATAGGCGTCGGCCTGCTCGACGGTGTAGGCGCCGGTCTCGTCGGCGATCTCGACCCCGCGCATGCGCCCGCCTTCGGCCAGCAGCCGCTGCACGCGCACGCCGTAGCGGAAGCGCACGCCGCGCGCCTCGCACAGCGCCGCCAGCCCCGTGGTGAAGCGGTGCACGTCGCCGGACTCGTCCTCGCTGGTGTAGGTGGCGCCCGCCAGCCGCGGCGCGATCGAGGCCAGCGCCGGTTCGAGCTTCACCACTTCGTCGGGACCGATCACGCGGCGCTCGCAGCCCAGCTCGCGCATGATGCGCGCCGGCTCGATGGCCGCGTCGAATTCCTTCTGGCTGGTATAGAAGTGCAGGATGCCGCGGGTCAGATGATCGTATTCGATGCCGGTCTCGGCGCGCAGCGCCTGCAGGCTGGCGCGGCTGTAGGTGCCGAGGTTGAGCAGCTGGATCATGTTGCGGGTGGATCGGCGGGCCGGACACTCGCGCAGGAACTTCAGGCCCCACGACCATTGCGCCGGGTCGGCGCGCAGGCGGAACAGCAGCGGTGCGTCCTCGCGTCCCAGCCAGCTGAGCAGCTTCAGCGGCGCCGACGGGTTGGCCCAGGGTTCCGCATGGCTGACCGAGATCTGGCCGCCGTTGCCGAAGCTGGTTTCGCGTGCCGCGCCGGCATTGCGCTCGAGCACCACGACCTCGTGGCCGGCCTTGGACAGATACCACGCCGAGGCCACGCCGATCACGCCGGCCCCCATCACGATGACTTTCATTTCAGGCTCCAGGATGCAAAAAGGGGCAGCCGGCCGGCATCGTCGATGCCAACCCGGCTGCCCCCACTGTCCTTTTGCCTGAGAGATTCACCGCGTCCGCCCCGGACCCGGTTTGCCCCTTCGGCGGCCGTCATCGCTTAACCATGATGGCGGCGCTCTCCAGTTCGTTGTCGTCTCCAGTCTTCGGTACCTGAGCGTTTCGGGGGTACGCGCTTCGGCAGCGCCGCCGCCGCGCTGTCGCGCCGCAGGCTCGCTTTCTCCTGGATGGGCGGACAGTAACACGGCGCGGCGGCGGCCGCAACGCGAGTTACTGTGGCGCGGCGGGCGGCGTTCCCTTCCTGCGTGCCTGCTTGTTGGCGTACATCGCCTGGTCGGCCTGCGCCAGCAGGTCCGCGATGCCGGTGTGCCGGGCGGGATCGAAGGCGACCGCGCCGGCGCTGAAATCCAGCGCATAGCCGCGCTGGCTCTGCGCGTTGTACGCGTCCACGACTTGCCGCAGCCGGGCCAGCATCGCGTCGCACGGGTCGGCCGAGGCGTCGACCAGCAGCACGACGAACTCGTCGCCGCCCAGCCGTCCGATCAGGTCGGACTCGCGGAAGGCCTGGCGCAGGTGGTCGGCGAAGGCGGCCAGCGCCAGATCGCCCTCGGCGTGCCCGAAGCGGTCGTTGATGGCCTTGAAGCCGTCCATGTCGAAGAACAGCAGCGTGACCGGCATCCCCTGGCGCTGGCAGACCGCCAGCGCATGCTGCGCCAGCGCCGAGAAGCCGCGGCGGTTCGACAGCATCGTCAGGTCGTCCATCGAGGCCAGTTGCGCCGACTCCAGTTCCTGCTCGGCCAGGCGACCCAGATCGTGCAGCAGCGCCTGATCGTCCTTGTCGAACTCGCGCGGCTCGGTGTCGATCAGGCACAGCGTGCCGACCTTGGCGCCGCCCCGTACCGCGAGCGGGCAGCCGGCATAGAAACGCACGCCGGGCGCGCCCGTGACCAGCGGGTTGTCGTGAAAGCGCTGGTCCTGCAGCGCATCGGGCACGATCAGCAGATCGTCGCGCAGGATCGCGTGGCCGCAGAACGATTGCTCGCGCGGCGTTTCGCGGGCGGCCAGGCCGAACGAGGACTTGAACCACTGGCGCCTGGCGTCGACCAGGCTGACCAGCGCGATCGGTACGTCGAACAGCCGCCTGGCCAGGCGGGTCAGCCGGTCGAAGCGCTCTTCGGCGGCGGTATCGAGCAGGTTCAGGGAGTACAGCGCGTCGAGGCGCCGCTGGTCATCGGCGGGAATGGGAGCAGGAATCATCTCGTCAATGCGATCGTTGTTACCCCCCGATCGTCGTCTGCCCGTCTCAAGCGGGTTTGTCGCCGGCCGCCGCGGCAGCGCGGGGCCGGTCGATAGGGTCGTTCCATGTGTGGGCGGCCGTATGCGCCGTCGTGGACGTGGCCGCCAGCACCGGTGCGCCGGCGCTACACCTCGCGCGTCATCCCTTTCAGGTCGATCCATTGCTCGAACTGCTCGGCGGTGACATGGCCGGAGGCGATCGCCGCCTCGCGCAGCGACAGATTGCGTGCCACGGCGAGCTTGGCGATTTCGGCCGCCTTGTCGTAGCCGATATGCGGGTTCAGCGCGGTGACGGGCATCAGCGACCGTTCGAGCAGGTCGGCGATGCGCGCCCGGTCCGCCTCGACGCCGGCCACCATGTGTTCGGCGAAGCTGGCCGCCGCGTCGGCCAGCAGTGTAACCGACTGCAGCAGGCTGTAAACGATGACCGGCTTGTAGGCGTTCAGCTCCAGCGTGCCCAGCCCGTTGGCCAGCGTGATGGTGGTGTGGTTGCCGATCACGCGGCAGCAGACCATCGCCAGCGCCTCGGCCTGGGTCGGATTGACCTTGCCCGGCATGATCGACGAACCCGGCTCGTTGGCCGGCAGCTGCAGCTCGGCAAAGCCCGCGCGCGGGCCCGAGCCCAGCAGCATGAAGTCGCGCGCGATCTTCAGGAAGGACGAAGCCGTGGTGTTCAGCGCGCCCGACAGGTCGGCCAGCGCGTCGTGCGCGGCCTGCAGCGCGTAGCGGTTGGCGGCGGGCTCGAACGGCAGGCCGGTGTAGTCCGCCAGCGCGCGCGCGAAGGCGGCGGCAAAGCCGGCCGGCGCATTGAGGCCGGTGCCGACCGCAGTGCCGCCCTGGGGCACCGGCATCGCGCGCAGCACGGCCTGGTGCAGCCGCGCCTGCGCGTCGGCGACCTGCGCCTGGTAGCCGGAGAACTCCTGGCCCAGCGTCAGCGGCACGGCATCCTGCAGATGGGTGCGGCCGACCTTGACGATATCGGCGAAGGCCTCGACCTTGCTGCCGAGCGTCTTCTGCAGCGTCTCAAGCGCCGGCAGCAGCTGGCGCTGCACCGCCCGCGCCGCGGCGATATGCATCGCGGTCGGGAAGCTGTCGTTGGACGACTGGCTCGCGTTGACGTGGTCGTTGGGATGAACGGGCCGCTTGCTGCCGACCTCGCCGCCGAGCAGCTGGATCGCACGGTTGGCGATCACCTCGTTCAGGTTCATGTTGGTCTGTGTGCCCGAGCCGGTCTGCCAGACCGACAGCGGAAACTCGTCGGGCCACTGGCCGGCGATGATCTCCTCGGCGGCCTGTTCGATCGCCTGCGCCAGCCCCGCGTCGAGCACGTTCAGTTCGCGGTTCGCGCGTGCCGCGCACAGCTTCAGGATCGCAAATGCCTCGATCAGCGCCGGCGGCATCTTCTCGTTGCCGATGCGGAAGTTCTGGCGCGAGCGCTCGGTCTGCGCGCCCCACAGGTGGTCGGCGGGGACGGGTACCTGGCCCAGGCTGTCCTGTTCGATGCGGGTCGCTGGGGGGCTGCTGGTCTGACATGACTGGCTCCTGTGAACGAACGGTACGAATCGGTCTTCTAGGATACGCCGACGGTGCCGCGGTTGCCGCTGGTGCCGCCGGTGGCCCGGATGCCGCTGTCGGTGCCGCGAATGCCGCGAATGCCGCGAATGCCGCCGACGCGCATTGCGGCCCCGGCGGCGAAGGTCGCCCTACGAGCGCGCTTCGCGCGACCGGTTCGCCAGCTCCGGCGGGCCGATCTCGAAGCGCCCGCGTCCGCCGTCCTTGGCGCGGTACAGCAGCGCATCGGCCTCCTTGGCCAGCTGCTGCCACGTGATCGGGGCACCCTGGTACAACGCGATGCCGATGCTGACATTGACGTCGACGAAGGCGCCTTCGATGAAGAAGCGGCGGCCCACCGAATGCAGGATCGCGCCGGCCACGCGCACCGCGACATCGGGCCGGTCGATGTCCTCCATGACGATGGCGAACTCGTCCCCGCCCAGGCGCGCCACCGCGTCGCGCTCGCGCACGCAGCGCTGCACGCGTTTGGCGAAGCTCTGCAGCAGCTGGTCGCCGGCCGCGTGTCCATAGTGGTCGTTGACCGCCTTGAAGCGGTCCATGTCGAGGTACAGCAGCGCCATCAAGCGCTCCTGCGAACGGCTGCGCGCCATCGCTTCGGCCAGCCGCGTCTCGAAGGCGCTGCGGTTAAGCAGCTGCGTCAGGTGGTCCAGGCGCGAGATCTGCGCCAGCCGCAGCGTCTCGAGCTTGCGCGCGGTGATGTCCTGCACATGGACATGCACGCCCTCGACGCGGCTGCCGTCGGCGCTCCACTCGGGGCGGAAATTGGTCTCGGTGCAGTGGTAGTCGGGATCGTGGAATTCGGTCTCGAAGGTCACCGCGGTGCCGGCGAGCGCCTGCTGCAGGTACGGCTGGATGCGCGCGTAGCGAGCCTCGCCCAGCAGTTCGCGCAGCGTCATGCCCGCGCAGCTGCTCGAGCGGAATGCCGAAGGTGCGCTCGTAGGCGAGGTTGTTGAAGACGTAGCGCTCGTCGGTGTCGATGAAGGCCAGCAGCGAGGGCAGCGTGTCGGTGACCGCGCGCAGGCGCGCCTCGCTGCGATGCAGCTGTTCGCGGCGCTCGCGCACGTCGCGCATCAGGCGGGCAAAGGCGCGCGCCAGCACGCCGATCTCGTCGTGGCGATGGGTCGACAGCCGCTCATAGGCCGACAGGTCGCGCGCGCTGTCGCGCACCACGCGCCGCAACTGCGCCAGCGGCGTGAACATCCAGTGCACCGCGAACCAGTTCAGCAGCGCCACCATGCCGACCGCGACCGCCGACCACAGCAGGAAGCGCTGCTGCATCGCGTGCAAGGGCTGGAAGGCCTCCTTGGCCGGCAGCACCGCGACCAGCTCCCAGCCGGTGGTGGCCATCAAATACCGTGCGATGATCGGCTCGCGCGGGGTCACGAACTCGAACGTGGCCGGTTGCGCCTGCACCCCGCAGGTCTCGCCCTGGGCGCGCGCCGGTCGTCCCACCTGCTGCTGCAACCGGTGCTGCACGTAGACCGGTTGAGGCCCGGCGGAAACCAGGCAATAGAATCCGGTGCTGCCGATCGGGCTGTGCGGCACTTCCACCAGGAAGTTGGAGCGGCCCAGGTCGATCCAGCCGCCCACCAGGCCGAGGAAGGTCTTGTCGTCCGAGACGATCGGCACGGCCAGCAGCACGCCAACCGAACCGTCCGCCCGCGCCCGGATCGGCGGGCTGATCACCGGCGCCAGCGTGCGTGCGGTCTCGCGGAAGTAGGTGCGATCCGCGACCGATACCATGGTGCCGTCGCGGGCCAGCAGCATGCCCTTGGCGTCAACGACGACAGCGCCGTTGAAGGTGCCGGGAATCGGCAGCGCGCGGATCAGCATCGCCTGCAACTGCGCCGGCGGCGCGTCCATCATGGTCTTGAATTGCGGGGCCAGGTGTTCGAGCAGGATCAGGCGATCGGTGACCGCGGTGTCGAGCTGTTCCGCGGTGAGCTTGACCACGGAATCCTGCTGCGCCTGCAGGGCGGCACGCAGGTCGGCATGGGCCGATTGCAGCGAGCCCACCACCAGCGCGGTGCCGAGCACCGTCGACAGGCCGGCGGTGACCAGCGCGATGCGGGTCGTCAACGACAGCGCAAAACGCGGACGACGGGCCTGTGCCGCGGCCGGTTGCTCGCGGCGATCGTCGTTCGGTGCGTCGTGCGGTCCTTTCTGCGGTGCGTTGGGCGAGGCGTCGAGCAAGGGGGACGGTTGCATGCGTGCCCGCAAGGGCGTTCCCCGGGGTCGGCGGGTTCCGTAGGCGTCACCGTATCACATCGAGCGGCATGGTGCGAGTAGCCGGCACGGGCCTGGCGGCTGTCGCAAAGTGCATTTCGCGCGGTATAGTCCAAGCCGTGATCGGAGCCTGGACGCCAGCGGCATCGGTGCCGGTCACCGCTCTGGCGCCACGCTCCGGCGCCCCCAAATCCAGGCCGCCCGGCCGCCTTGCTATCGCGATGAAACTGCCTTCGCTCCCTCCCGCCGTCCTGGCTCTGCTGGTCGTGGCCGCCGGCGCCTGCGCCACCGCGGTGGCCGCCGTGCAGACCGCCGCGTGGAGCGAGCGGGCGGCCGTGCAGCGGCTCGATGCGATGCTCGCGGCGAGCGTGATGGCGGTGCGCCAGCGGCTGGACACCGGCGAGCGTTTGCTGCGCGGGGCCAGCGGCCTGCTGGCGGCCGATCCCGAGACCACGCGCGACCAATGGCGCGCCTATATGCTCGCCACGCAGATCGACGATCTGCCGGCCGGCATCCACTCGGTCGGCTATGCCAGGTTGACGGACGCCTCCGGGCTGGACGCGCTGATCGACGCCGTGCGCGCCGACGGCCTGCCCGCCTTCGATGTGTTCCCGCGCGGCGAGCGCGAGGTCTACGCGCCGGGCGTCTATGTCGAGCCCTTCGCCGGCCGCACCATCGGCGCGCTGGGCTTCGACCATCTGTCCGACCCGGCACGCCGTGCGGCGGCCGAGGCGGCGCGCGACGCGATGCAGGCGCGCATGACTTCCCGCGTGACGCTGCTGCGCGAAGCGCATCGCAGCGTCGCGCTGCAGGGCACGGTGCTGTATCTGCCGGTCTACCGCAACGGCATGCCGCTGAACGCGGTGGAGGAGCGCCGGCAGGCGCTGCTCGGCTATGTCTATGCCGCCTACCGGCTCGGCGACCTGCTTGCCGACGCGGCGGCCGTCCATGGCGGCAAGCTGTCCCTGGCGCTGTATCAGGGGCGGCCCTCCGCCGCCAGCCCCTTGCTGCTGGCCCGGGCCGGGGGCGAGGCGGCGCCCCGCGCGCATTCGCATCCGCTGCGCCAGCTCGATCGCGAGCTGTCGTTCGGCGGCCAGCTCTGGACCGTGCGCGCGACCACGCTGCCCGCCTTCGAGGATGGCGGCCCCGCCCCGGTACCGCTGGTGATCGCGGCCGGCACGCTGGGTACCGCGCTGCTCGGCTGGCTGGTGTGGCATCTGGCGGCGCGGCGCCGCGCCGCGGAGCGCGCCAGGCAGTCGGCCGACGTGGTGGCGCAGCGGCACGCACGCCTGCTCGACCATGCACCGATCTGCGTGATCGCGTTCGACCGGCACGGCACCATCACCTCGATCAATCGGCCCGGCGAGCAAATGCTGTGGTACCAGGCGCACGAACTGGTCGGACGCATTCCGTACAGCGCGCTGCACGAGCCGGGCGAACTGGCCGCGCGGGCCCGCGCACTGTCCGCGGAGCTGGGCCAGCCGGTCGCTCCCGGTTTCGAAGCGCTGATCGCCAAGCCGCGCCTCGGGCTGGTCGACGAGCACACCTGGCATTACGTCCGCAAGGGCGGCTCGACGCTGCCCGTGCAGTTGACGCTGTTGCCGCTGCCGGTGGCCGGTGGCGACGCCGGCAAGCAACACGGCGATGCCGCGCAGGACGGCACCGGCGGCTACCTGGCGATCGCGCACGATCTGACCGAGCGCCGGCGCGCCGATGCCTATATCGATCATCTCGCGCACCACGACACGCTGACCGGGCTGCCCAACCGCGACTATCTGAGCGGACGCGCCGACGCGCTGCTGCAGGCGATCGGTGCCCGCGACGGACGGGTCGCGCTGCTGCTGATCGACCTGGACCAGTTCAAGCGCATCAACGATTCGCTCGGACACCATGTCGGCGACGACGTGCTGCGCACGATGGCCGACCGGCTGCGCGCCGCCGTGCGCCGTGCCGACCTGGCGGCGCGGATGGATGGCGACGAGTTCGCGGTGGTGTTGTCCGACATTGCCGACGAAAGCGAGGCCGAACTGGCGGCCGCCAAGATCGTGGCGCGGCTGTCCGAGGAATTGCGGCTGGGCGGGGTGCGGCTGCGGGTGGTGCCGTCGATTGGCATGGCGCTGTTCCCGGCAGACGGCAATACCGTCGCCGACCTGCTGCAGGCGGCCGATGCGGCGTTGCATGCCGCCAAGCAGGGCGGCCGCGGCCAGGTGCGCCGCTTCTCGCCGGACATGAAGGAAGCGTCGCTGGCCCGCTTCACCATCGAGGGCCTGCTGCGGCGCGCGCTGGTCGAGCAGGAATTCACGCTGCGCTACCAGCCGCTGGTCGACACCGCCAGCCAGCGCATCGTCGGCGTCGAGGCGCTGATCTCGTGGCACACCGCCGAACGCGGCGCGATGCAGCCGGGCCAGTTCATCCCGATCGCCGAGCAGTGCGGGCTGATCGTGCCGATCAGCGAGTGGGTGTTGTCGACCGCCTGCCGCGAGATCCAGACGCTGCGGATGCGCACCGGCATCGATCTGGAGGTCGCGGTCAATATCTCGCCGCCGCACCTGCAGCAGGCGGACTTTCCTGACCTGGTCGACCGCTGCCTGCGCGAAAGCGGCCTGCCGGCCCGCAACCTGGCGATCGAGGTCACCGAAGGCATCCTGATCGAGGGCACGCCGCAGACCATCGAGGCGTTCCGCGGCATCCGCGCGCTGGGCGTGGGCCTGTCGATCGACGACTTCGGCACCGGGTATTCGGGTTTGAGCTATCTGACGCGGCTGCCGATCAACAAGCTGAAGATCGACCGCTCCTTCGTCGCCAATCTCGCCGGCGGCGACAGCAATGACGAAGACCGCGCCGTGGTGGCCGCGATCATCGCGCTCGGCCATCAATTGCGGCTGCAGGTGGTGGCCGAGGGCGTGGAGACTGCCGACCAGTTCCGCTTCCTGCGCGAGCAGGGCTGCGACGCGGTACAGGGCTTCCTGTTCGGCGCCGGCGTGCCGTTGGCGGAGCTGATCGAGCGCTGCGAACGGTGCGTGACGTTGCAGCCGGTCTAGCGCCGCGTTCGCCGGACGGTCCGCAGAAACGGGTACGTTTCGACGTGGGCGGGCGGCGGATCGGCCCGGCGCGGCGCTTCAAGCTCCTCTTGCGGCTTTTTACGGCCCTTCGCGACCCTGCGCGATGACGGCGATCACCGCGATCCTCCGCACCAAAAAAAGAAGCCGCCAGTTGCCTGGCGGCTCGTCGGGAATGCGTCGGAGGGGTCAATTAACTCTGGCGCAGGTCAGAGTTTAATTTCACTTAATGCGTTTTGTCACTCCTTGTAATATTTACCCTTTCCATTGTGTGGTCAAGCTGATGCCGTCGCGCAACAGTTGCGTCCCTACATCGCCGTTCAGCGCGCCGGGACGATGCGCATGTCCGAAAACGGCTTGCCATTGGCCGGCGACGGGCGTCAAATCCGCCCATCCGCGCACACCCGCGCGCATCCACCGCGCGCCACGAGTGCCGATCCCGTCATGACCCCCGCCGATTTCCTCCGCCTGCTGTCGCTGTCCGCCATCTGGGGCGCCAGTTTCCTGTTTATCCGTGTCGGTGCGCCGGTGCTCGGTCCGCTGACCGCCGCCTTCGTGCGCGTGGTGATCGGTGCGCTGGCGTTGGCGGCGATCCTCGCAGCACTGCGTATCCGCTGGGACATGCGCGGCAAATGGGGACGCGTGATGGTGCTCGGCGCCATCAATTCCGGGATCCCCTTCGTGATGTACTCGGTGGCCGCGCTGTGGCTGCCGGCCGGCTATTCGGCGGTGTTCAACGCCATGACGCCGCTGATGGGCGTGCTGATCGGCGCGCTGTTCTTCGCCGAACGCATGACGCTGACCAAGGCCGCGGGCGTACTGATCGGCGTAGCCGGCGTGGCGGTGTTGACGCGGACCGGACCGGTCGCGTTCAGTCTTGAAGTGCTTTTCGGTGCGCTGGCATGTCTTGCCGCCACCGCTTGCTATGGCCTGGCCGGATTCCTGACGCGCCGCTGGATCAGCCAGCAGGGCGGGCTGGACGCGCGGCTGGTCGCGGCCGGCAGCATGGTCGGCGCGACGCTGTTCCTGCTGCCGTTTTGCGTGGCGGCCCTGCTCCGCGAGAACACGCTGCCCGCTGCGAGTGCCGGTGTCTGGGCCGCGATGGCGGCGCTGGGCGTCGTCTGTACCGCGCTGGCCTACATCCTCTATTTCCGGCTGATCGCCGATATTGGACCGGTGCGCGCGCTCAGCGTGACCTTCCTGATTCCGCCGTTCGGCATCGTGTGGGGCGCGGTGTTTCTTGGCGAGTCGCTGTCGTGGGCCCACGCGGTGGGTGGGGCGCTGATCGGCGTGGCGTTGTGGCTGGTGTTGAGGCCGGCGAGCGTGCCGGCGGTACCGGCTGCGGGTCGGCCGTGATGGAATGAGGCGGTGTCCGGCTGCCGGGGCCGGGCTTCCCCTTGCCGGAGCGTCCGCTGACCCAGCGAGAGTCGCCCCTGACGGGGCGTCCGGCTGCTTGGGCAGCCGCCGCGCTTGCCGCGCATCCAGTGACATGGTCGGAAGTCGCCCTGCCGGGCGTCCGGCGGCGTGGGTGGGAGTCGCCCCTGCCGGGCATCCGCGCGGCCTGGGCGAGAGGCGCACCTGCCTGGCCGGTCGGTCGCTAGGCGGGACTTGGCCCCGCCGCGCGGCTGCCTTGGCCCGCAAGACTGGCGGCGGTGACGTTATAGCGTTCGCGCACCAGCATGATGACCTGCCGCGCATGGCGCAGGTCGCGGACGGCATCGTCGTCGCATCGGCCGGGAAAGTCGACCTCCGCGCTCCAGTTGCAGCCGGTATGGTCCGGCCGATGCACGCACACCGCGCGCAGCTGGCAATCGTGGCAACCCGGCTGCTCGCGCAACTGCCGCGCCAGGATGCGTTTCAGTTCGGTCAATGGCTTGAACAGGCGTTCCATCGCGAAGCTCCATCGGGTGCCATCGGGTGGGCCGGCATGGCGAAGCGGCGGACAGCCAGTGGAGGGCGCTCGATGCGCCGGCGCGAGAAGCGCGCCGGGCGACGGATGTTCCGGCTGCCGCGCCTGGCCGGGCGCCCGGAAAGACACGCCGTGCAGAAGCACGGCGCCAGGAATAAAAAGGTGGCTTTGCTTGCCGACGGAGTTTGGCGATCAAGAAAGCGGGGTCTGGTTGCTTCCCTGATCCTCCGGCGACTGGCTACTGCCAAACGCTCCGCGGTACGGAGCGGTCCCCACAAAAGACGGTTGTCGGACACCGCCAGGCGGCGTCGCGGAATTCGTGCGGCGGGCGCAAGCGTTGCGCTGCCGGCTTGGTCTGAGACGCCACCGTGAAACTCGGGTGTCGGCGTCGTCAGACAGTGATGCGATAGTAAATGAGAATTGATCTCATTACAAGTATTGATTGGCGGAGATACTTTTTGTTACATCCAAGAGCCACGTGACGGCCGCCTCATCAGCGTGGCATAGAGCATGTTGACGTCACCGAGAGGGCCCGATCCCTTTGCTGAACAACTAACCCTCGAAACCGGCGTGGTTCAGCCATCCGGTGCCTGGGAGAAAAAGCCGGCGAAAGCCGGTTTTTTCGTTTCCAGGGGACATTCCATGCAGCGAGGGGAAAAGGCGCCGAGTGCTCTACGTACTCGGGTCTATGTTGTGGACGGCTACAACTTCTATGACGGCCAGCATGATGACGACAGAGGCCGGCCTTCGGCGGCTGATCGCCTACGTGCGGCGCTGGACGGCGGATCGCACGCGGCACTGAGAAAGCCCGGGTTACCCCGGGCCCGAACGCACCCGCCTCAGCGCTTCAGTACTTCCACAAGATCTTCTGCAGCTCGCGCGTGTCGTTGGTCCTGGTCAAGGCCAACGCGGTCAGGATGCGGGCCTTCTGCGGCAGCTGGTCGTCGACCACCACCCAGTCGTACTTGTCGTCGGGCTGCTCGCCGTTGCGGATTACCACGCCGCTGCCGGTGCGCGAGGCGCGGACGATCTGGACGCCCTTGGCGCGCGCGGCCTTCAGCGGTTCGACCATGTATTCGCCGACGCTGCCATTGCCGGTGCCGGCATAGACGATGGCCTTGGCGCCGTTCCTGACCGCGGCGTCGACGCTGCCCGGATTGGCGTTCCCGTAGGCATAGACGATCGCCACTTCAGGCAGGCGGTCGATGCGGTCGATGTCCCATTCGGTCGCGGTGGTATGCGGACGCGCCGGCAGGCGGTAATACAGCGTGCGGCCCTCGACCACGTAGCCCAGCGGGCCGAACGGCGAGCGGAAGGTCTCGGTCTTGAAGGTGTTGCTCTTGGTGACGTCGCGGCCCGTGTGGATCTCGTCGTTCAGCACCACCAGCGTGCCCTTGCCCTTGGACTCCGGGCTGGAAGCGACCAGCACCGCGTCGTACAGGTTCAGCGCGCCGTCGGCGCCGAGCGCCGTCCCGGGACGCATCGAGCCGACCACCACCACCGGCTTGTCGCTCTTGAGCGTCAGGTTCAGGAAGTAGGCCGTCTCTTCAATGGTGTCGGTGCCGTGCGTAATCACGACGCCGTCCACGTCCGGCTGCTTCAGCAGCTCGGACACGCGCTTGCCCAGCTTGAGCAGACGCTCGTTGTTGAAGCTCTCCGAACCGATCTGGAAGATCTGCTCGCCCTTGACGTTGGCGACCTTCGAGATTTCCGGGACCGACGCGATGATCTTGTCGACCGGCACCACCGCCGACTGGTAGGCGGCGGTATTGATGGCCGAGGCGCCGGCGCCGGCGATGGTGCCGCCGGTGCCGACGATCACGATATTCGCCTTGCGGACCTGGCTCGGCGCGGCCGCCGCAGGGACCGTGGTGGCTGCCGGAGCCGCCGTCGCGGCGGGTGCGGCGGGTGCGACGACGGTCTGTGCGTGGGCCGCGCCGGTGAGCAGGCCGGCGCAAAGCAGCAGCGCGGCGATCGGGCGGACGGGGTGAAGGGTGGTGGTACGGGCCATGATGCTCCTCTGAATGGATGGCTTCGCGTCGCCTTGTGAGCGCGCGGCCGTGTGCAACTGTCCTTGTTCGTATTGGATGCCCTGCGCCGGGCGGGCCGGCTGTTCACCGGTTCACGTCAAGCGCAGAGCGTGGACTATACACACGACACCGTAGGCCATCCAGAGGTGTGGGCACCTCCTCAAAGTGCCCGGCCAATCGGCCAGATTGAGTTACCGATCAATTGGCGATCAGTTTGGCGATCACGCCGCCAACCGGAACGCCCCCACCGCCCGGTGCAGCGCGTCGGCCTGGTCTTCCAGCGAAGCCGCGGCGGCTGCCGCCTGTTCGACCAGCGCGGCGTTCTGCTGCGCCATCTGGTCCATCTGCGTGACGGCCTGGTTCACCTGCTCGATGCCGCCGGTCTGTTCCTCGGTGGCGGCGCGCATCTCGCCGATCAGGTCGGTGACGCGCTTGACCGCCTCGACGATCTCGCCCATCGCCTTGCCGGCGTTCTCGACCAGCGCCGAGCCGTCCTCGACGCGCTGCGCCGAGTTGCCGATCAGCGCCTTGATTTCCTTGGCGGCGGTGGCGCTGCGCTGGGCGAGGCTGCGCACCTCGCCGGCCACCACGGCGAAGCCGCGGCCCTGGTCGCCGGCGCGGGCCGCTTCGACCGCGGCGTTCAGCGCCAGGATATTGGTCTGGAAGGCGATGCCTTCGATCACGCCGATGATGTCGACCACCTTGCCCGACGCGTCCTTGATCTCGCCCATCGTGGAAACCACCTGATGGACGATCTCGCCGCCGCGCACCGCGATGTCCGACGCGCCTTCGGCCAGCCGGCTGGCCTGGCGGGCGTTGTCGGCGGTCTGGCGCACGGTGCTGGTCAGCTGCTCCATGCTGGCGGCGGTCTCCTCGAGCGAGGCGGCCTGCTCCTCGCTGCGGCGCGACAGGTCGGCGTTGCCGGCGGCGATCTGCTTGGCCGCGCCGGCAATCGAGTCGGCCGAGCCGCGGATGGTGCCGATCGCGCCGGTCAGCCGCTGCTGCATCTGCGCCATCGCGAACAGCACGCTGCGCTGGTCGCCGGGCGCCACCTCGACGCGGCTGGCCAGGTCGCCTTCCGCGATCCGGCTGGCGATATGCGATGTGAGCGCCGGCTCACCGCCAAGCTGTTTATGCAGGCCGTTTGCGATCCGGACGACGACCAGGCTCATCAGCGTGCCGATTACCAGCAGCAGTCCCAGCGATTGCCACAGCGAGGCGCGGAAGGCCGCGTCGATATCGTCCAGATAGACGCCCGAGATGAAGTTCCAGTCCCACGGCTTGAAGTTGGCCACATAGCTGAGCTTGGGCTGCGGCGCCTCGGCGCCCGGCTTGGGCCACAGGTAGTGGACGAAGCCCGTGCCCGGCCCCTTGCCGATCTCGGCGATGTCGCGGAACAGGTAGGTGCCGGCCGGATCCTTGAAGTCGGCCATGCTCTTGCCGTTCATCTCCGACTTGATCGGGTGCATCACGACCACGGTATCCGAGCGCATCAGCGTGAAATAGCCGTCGCTGCCGAAACGCATCGCCCGCACCTTGTCGACCGCGAATTCCTTGGCCTGCTCGACGGTCAGCTTGCCGGCCTTCGCCTCGGCCTCGTAGGCCTTGACCACCGACAGCGCGGTCTCGGTGACATGGACGAGGTCGGTGCGCCGCTCGTCGAGCCGCATGTTGCGCATCTGCCAGGCGTCCCACAGCAGCAGCGCCAACAGGCACACCCAGCTGAGCACCAATGGCAGCAGCAATTTCTTTCTCAAGCTAAGACGTTCCAGCATCGTGTTTCCCCGTGGTCCACCGTAAAAATTGTGTTTGTCCGCGGCATAACGGCGGACCGGCGGACAAACTTGACCGGGGAGGGCCTAGGGCTTTCCATGAGTGCAAATGCGGGCACAATCGTGGCAGTACGCGTAAAGTTACATGCACTTAATTACAAGTTCAGGTTGCGTGAAATGCGCTGTAATACTTATTAATCACGCGTGGATTGCAGGACCAAATGAGAACAATTATTCTTTCGGTCTTCTGAAACGCCCGTTACGACGGGCCCACGACGGACGGCGAGAGCCCGCGGCAAGCCGCTGCGCCGCCGTCCCGCACGCCGCATTGCCCCGGCGACGAGCAACACGCAGTAGCGCCGGAACAAAGTCATGACCGAATCCCGCCTGGAACCCTCTCTGGAGCCGCGTATGGAATCCCATATGGGCGCGGCGCAGCAGCGCCGGGCGTTCTGGCTCAAGCATCTGCACCAATGGCACTGGATCAGCTCCGCGCTCTGCCTGATCGGCATGCTGCTGTTCGCGGTGACGGGCTTCACGCTGAACCATGCCGGGCAGATCGAGGCCGAGCCCAAGGTCGTGGTCCGCAATGCCGAGGCGCCGGGCCCAGTGCTGGCGGCGTTGCAGGCGCGCAAGGCGGCCCTTGAGGGTGATACCGGCGATCGCAGCGATCGCAGCGGCAATAACGGCGGCAACCGCGACGGCAACCGCGGCAATAACGCCGCGCAGGACAAAACCCCGGTTCCCGCCGAACTCGCCGACTGGCTGCAGCGCGAATTCGATATCGACGCGCATGGCCGCGAGGCGGAATGGTCCCCGGACGAAATCTACGTGCCGCTGCCGCGCCCCGGTGGCGATGCCTGGGTCAGCGTCGCGCTCGACAGCGGCGAGGCGCAGTACGAGCTGACCACGCGCGGCTGGATCTCCTACCTGAACGATCTGCACAAGGGCCGCAATACCGGCGGCGCCTGGAGCCTGTTCCTGGACCTGTTCGCGTTTGCCTGCCTGGTGTTCTGCGTGACCGGCCTGTTCCTGCTGAAACTGCACGCCGGCGCCCGCGTCGCCACCTGGCCGCTGGTCGGTCTGGGGCTGGTGGCACCGCTGCTGCTGGCCATCCTGTTTATCCATTGACGAGGTTCCTGTATGCGTCGTTTGCTTAGCGTCTCCATGACCGGCCTGGGCGGCCTCAGCGGCCTGAGCGGCCTGGCGGCGGTCTCGTTCGCCGCGCCCGCCGCGGCGGCGGAGATCAACGTCAAGGTCGAGATTCCCCGCCTGAGCGTCGCCGAATATCACCGCCCCTATGTGGCGATGTGGCTCGAGCGCGCCGACCAGAGCCCGGTCGCGACCTTGTCGGTCTGGTACGACGTCAAGCTGAAGAACGCCGAGGGCACCAAGTGGCTCAAGGACATGCGCCAGTGGTGGCGCAAGGCCGGCCGCGATCTGCAGATGCCGGCCGACGGCATTTCCGGCGCGACCCGCGCACCCGGCGAACACACCGTGACCTTCACCGACGGCAAGGCGCCGCTGGCCAAGCTGCCCGCGGGCGAATACCAGCTGGTGGTCGAGGCCGCGCGCGAAGTCGGCGGCCGCGAGCTGCTGCGCGTGCCGTTCGCCTGGCCGCCGGAAGCCGCCAAGTCGGCGCAGGCCAAGGGCCAGCACGAGCTGGGCGCGGTCACCGTCAGCCTGAAGCCGTGAGCGCTGCGCGCCGCGCCGTCACCCGCCGCGCCGCCGCCCGCCGCATTCCTTCCGTTCTTTTCCGATCCCGTGCCCTGGAGCCCTCGATGAACCGTTCCGCGATGTCCCTCTCCGCCAGGCTGTCCGCGCTGGCCCTGGTTGCGCTGCTGCCGCTGTCCGCGCACGCCCACCGCCAATGGCTGCTGCCGTCGGCCACCGTGCTGTCCGGCAGCGACCCGTGGGTGACCGTCGATGCGGCGGTGTCCAACGACCTGTTCTACTTCGAGCATTTCCCGCTGCGCCTGGACAACCTCAGCGTCAGCGCGCCGGACGGCAGCCCGGCCAAGGCCGAGAACCAGAGCACCGGCCGCTATCGCAGCACCTTCGACGTGCACCTGAGCGCGCCGGGCACCTACAAGCTGGCCGTGGTCAACAACGGCCTGTTCGCCAGCTACAAGGAGAATGGCCAGACCAAGCGCTGGCGCGGCTCGGCCGAGGACTTCGCGCAGAAGGTGCCGGCCAACGCGCAGGACCTGCAGGTGACCCAGTCCGAAAGCCGGCTCGAAACCTTCGTGACCGCCGGCAAGCCGACCACCCAGGCGTTGAAGACCACCGGCCGCGGGCTGGAGCTGGCGCCGGTCACGCATCCGAATGACCTGTTCGCGGGCGAGCCGGCCAATTTCCGGCTGCTGCTCGACGGCAAGCCGGCGGCCAACGTCGAGGTCGAGGTGGTGCCGGGCGGCAACCGCTATCGCGACCAGCTGGGCGAGATGAAGGTCAAGACCGATGCGGACGGCAAGTTCACCGTCAAGTGGCCGTCGCCGGGCATGTACTGGATCGAGGCCGAAGTGCGGGACGACAAGGTTTCGATCAAGCCCGCCAAGGCGCGCCGCGCGGCCTATATGGCGACCTTCGAGGTGCTGCCGCAGTAAGCGCGGCGCGTTGGGTCGAGTTGGGTCCTCCGATGCTGCCGTTGTCCGCCGCCGCGGCGGCTCGCATGCGGTCCACGCCGTCATCCGAGCTACCGTCCGCGCCGCCAGCCGCCGCGCGGCGCGTGCTGGTGCCGCTGCGTTTCGATGCGCCACCGTCGCCGCCCGAAGGCGCGGTGGTGCTGCATCGATGCGGCGGGCAGACGATGGGGACGACCTGGTCGGTGCGCTGCCTGCTGGCCGCCGATGATGCTGCCGATGACAGGGGCAAGGACGCGGGCAATGACGCAGGCAAAGTCGCGGGCAATGACGCGGGCAATGACGCGGCCGGTCTCGATGCCGATGGCGATGCCGATATCGATGCCACTGCCGCTGCCGCTGTCGATGCCGCAACGATCCAGGCCGGCATCGACGCATTGCTCGCGCAGATCGTCGCGCAGATGAGCAACTGGCTCGACGACTCCGACATCGGCCGCTTCAACGGCGCGCCCGCCGGCAGCTGGCAGTCGTTGCCGCCCGCCTGCTTTTCCGTGCTGCAGGCCGCGCTGGCGGTCGCGCGCGACAGCGGGGGCGCCTACGATCCGAGCGCGGGCCCGTTGGTGTCGCTGTGGGGCTTCGGCCCCGACGGCGCACGCGCGCTGCCGCCGACCGCCGCCGAAGTCGAAGCGGCGCGCGTGCGCTGCGGCTGGGCGCGCATCGAGCTCGACGAGGAAGGGCAGCGCGCGCGCCAGCCCGGCGGCGTGTCGATCGATCTGTGCGCGATCGCCAAGGGCTATGCGGTCGACGCCGTATCGGCATGGCTGTCGGCGCGCGGCGTGTCGCACCATCTGGTCGAGATCGGCGGCGAGCTGCGCGGCGAGGGCGTCAAGCCCGATGGCATGCCGTGGTGGGTCGAGCTGGAAAGTCCGCCGGCCAAGGATGATGCCCGCGGCGGCGATGCCACCTCGCACGCCGGCGATGCCGCCGCCTCGACCGTGGTCGCGCTGCACGGCCTGTCGGTCGCGACCTCCGGCGATTACCTTCGCTATTTCGACAGCGGCGGCCGCCGCTACGCCCACACGCTCGATCCCCGTACCGGCTATCCGGCCAGCCACGCGCTGGCCTCGGTGACCGTGCTGCATCGGCAATGCATGATGGCCGACGCGCTGTCGACCGCGCTGACGGTGCTCGGCCCCGAGGCCGGCATGGCCTTCGCCACCCAGCGCGGCATCGCGGCGCGGATGCTGCTGCGCACGCCGCAGGGCTTTGCCGAACGCGTATCGCCGGCCTTCGCGGCGATGCTGGCATGAGCGCGCCGCGGCGATTCGGCCTGCCATCGCTGGCGAGCGCGCTCAGCGCGATCAGCGCGCTTAGCGGACTGGCCGGCGTGTCCGGCCTGGCGCTGTCGCTGGCCGGCGCGGGCAAGTGGCCGACCGCCGGCGGCGTCGCGCTCGCCTATGCCGGCTTCTGCGGCGCGATCCTCGCGCTGCATCGCCGTCGCCGCCAGGGCAGCGCCGCCTTCGCGTCGACCGCCGACGATGCCACGCTGATCGCCTATGCCAGCCAGACCGGGTTTGCCGAACAGCTGGCGCTGCAGACCGCGCAGGCGCTGCAACACGCCGGCCTGCCGGTGCGGGTCGCCTCGTTTGCCGATCTCGATCCCTCCGCGCTCGCGCGTTGCCGGCAGGCGCTGTTCGTCGCCAGCACCACCGGCGAGGGCGATGCGCCCGACAGCGCCGCGGGCTTCACGCGCAAGCTGGCCGCCGCGAGCGGCGACGGCCTGCGCCGCCTGCGCTACGGCATCCTGGCGCTGGGCGACAGCAGCTACGCGAATTTCTGCGCCTACGGTCATGCATTGAGCGTGGCGCTGCAACGCGCGCAGGCGCAGCCCTTGTTCGACCTGGTCGAGGTCGACAACGGCGACACCGGCGCGCTGCGCCATTGGCAGAACCACCTGTCCGCGCTGGCCGGCGGCGCAGAGATCGCCGACTGGGAGGCGCCGCGCTACGGCCGTTGGCGGCTGATCGAACGCCGGCTGATGAATCCGGGCAGCGCCGGTGCGCCGGCCTTCCATTTGGCGCTGGAGGCCGAGTCGCCGGCCGCGCTGGACTGGCAGGCGGGCGATATCGCGGAGATCGGCCCACGGCTTCCGCCGGCGCAGGTCGCGCAACTGCTGCGTGACCTGTCGCTCGACGGCGCGGCGGCGGTGCGCTGCGATGGCGAGGCGATGCCGCTGGCGGACGCGCTGGCCACCCGCATGCCGTTGCCCGCGCCGCATGCCGAAGCGATGCGCGGCTTGTCCCCGCAGGCGCTGATCGACGCGCTGCCGCCGCTGCCGCATCGCGAATATTCGATCGCTTCGCTGCCCGGCGATGGCCGGCTCCACCTGCTGGTGCGCCAGACCCGCCACGACGATGGCCGGCTTGGCCTGGCGTCGGGCTGGCTGACCGAACACGCACCGCTCGGCGCGCCCATCGCGCTGCGCGTACGCACCAACCGCGCCTTCCATCCCCCGGCCGACGACCGGCCGCTGCTGCTGATCGGCAACGGCACCGGCATGGCGGGCCTGCGCGCATTGTTGAAGGCGCGCGCCGCCGCCGGGCACGGGCGCAACTGGCTGCTGTTCGGCGAACGCAGCGCGGCGCACGACGCCTTCTATCGGGAAGAACTGGAGGCTTGGCAGGCCGACGGCACGCTGCCGCGGCTGGACAGGACCTGGTCGCGCGACGGCTCGCCGCTGCGCTACGTGCAGGACGCCGTGCGCGCCGCCGCCCCGCAGATCCGGGAGTGGGTCGCGGCCGGCGCGGCGATCTATGTCTGCGGCAGCCTGCAGGGCATGGCCGCCGGCGTCAACGACGCGCTGGCCGAGGTGCTGGGGGCGCAGGCGCTGGCGGCGCTGGCCGAGGACGGCCGCTATCGGCGCGACGTCTACTGAGCGGGATCCGAGGGCCGTTCGCTGAACGGTCTGTCGTCCCCGCGAAAGCGGGGACTCAGTGGCCAGGCAAGTCGCTGGATTCCCGCTTGCGCGGCAACGACGCGATGTCCGGCGTGGCAGCGGTTCGAGCGTTCGCCGGCCGCTTTGCCGGCCACTTTGCCGGCCACTTCGCCGGCCCTCATTCGACGCCCGGAAACCGCATGTCCTCGTACCGGACGAAGCGCGTCTTGCGCGTCCAGCGGTAGCCCAGCCAGATCGCCAGGAAGATCGGAATGCCGATATAGGTGGCGGCCACCGACCACCAGTCGATATTGCCGCTGAGGAAGGCCTGGAAGTTCTGGCCCAGCGCGATCACCAGGCACAGCACGAACGCAAAGATCGGGCCGTACGGGAAGAACGGCGAGCGGTACGGCAGCCGCGACAGATCGAGGCCACGCCGGGTCCAGCCCTTGCGGAAGCGGTAGTGGCTGATGGCGATGCCCAGCCACGCGATGAAGCCGGTCATGCCGGACAGGCTCAGCAGCCACAGATAGACCGTCTTGCTCTCGAACAGCGAGGTCAGGAAGCACAGCGCGCCGACCGCGGTGGTGGCCAGCAGCGCGGGCATCGGCACGCCGTTGCGCGTGAGCCGTGCGAACACGCGCGGCGCGCGGCCCTCGGTGGCGAGGTTGTAGAGCATCCGCGTCGAGGCATACATGCCCGAATTGCCGGCCGACAGCACGGCCGTCAGGATCACCGCGTTCATCAGGCCGGCGGCGAAGGCCAGCCCCGCATTGCGGAACACCAGCGTGAACGGGCTGACGCCGATGGTCTGCACATCGCTCTTGAGCAGGCTCGGATCGGTATAGGGAATCAGCACGCCGATCACCGCGATCGCCAGCACATAGAACAGCAGGATGCGCCAGAACACCTGGCGCACCGCGCGCGGGATATTGCGCGCCGGATCGGCCGATTCGCCGGCGGCGACGCCGATCAGCTCGGTGCCCTGGAACGAGAAGCCGGCGATCATCGCCACGCCGATCATCGCGGGCAGCCCGCCGACGAAGGGCGCATCGCCCAGCGTCAGGTTGGCCAGGCTCGCCGGCACGTCGCCGCGCAGGATGCCGAAGATCATCAGCGTGCCGATCGCGATGAACGCGATCACGGTCACCACCTTGACCAGCGAGCACCAGTATTCGGCCTCGCCGAAGCCGCGCACCGAGATCGCGTTGAGCCCGAACATCAGCGCGAGGAACAGCGCGCTCCACAGAATGCCCGGCGTGTCGGGGAACCAGTACTGCATCACCAGTTGCGCCGCGGCCAGCTCCACCGCGATGGTCACCGCCCAGTTGTACCAGTAGTTCCAGCCGAGCGCGAAGCCGAAGCCCTCCTCGACATACATCGAGCCGTAGGTCGAGAACGAGCCGGCCACCGGCATATAGGCGGCCAGTTCGCCCAGGCTGGTCATCAGGAAATAGACCATCGCGCCGATCAGCAGGTAGGCGGCGAGCGCCCCGCCCGGGCCGGCCTGGGCAATGGTCGCGCCGGAGGCGACGAACAGTCCCGTGCCGATCGAGCCGCCGATGGCGATCATGCTCAGATGGCGGGCCCGCAGCTTGCGCTGCAAGGTCGGACGCGCGGTGTCGGCGGCCGCCGCGGCGCGCGTGTCTTGGGAAGCGGTCATGGTCAGGACAGGAAGGCCAGCAATGGGGCGGCATCCTATAAGAAAACCCGCCGGCGGGATAGACGGCGGGATGCCCGGGCCGCCAACTCGGTAGAATCGTGGCTTCCCTGCCCGCGCGGCCGAGCGGCGCTCCAGCGCCGCCGCCCCGACACCATGAAGCTGAATCTCGATTTCAACGACAGCATCCTGCTGCATATCGTGCTGAGCGTGCTCATCGTCCTGGTGGGCGTGCTGCTGGTCAAGCTGAGCAACCGCTTCTTCGTCTCGCGCCAGCTGGCCGATCGCGACAACCTGCGCAGCTATCGCACCTGGACCGTGGCCTCGCGCAACCTGATCGGCGCGGTGGTGTTCCTGCTGCTGCTCGGCATCTGGGTCTCCGAACTGAAGAGCGTCGCGATCTCGCTGGCCGCCTTTGCCGCCGCGCTGATGATCTCCGGCAAGGAGCTGGTGATGTGCTTCCTCGGCGCGTTCATGCGGATGCTGACGCGGCCGTTCCAGCTCGGCGACCTGGTCGAGATCGGCCAGTACGCCGGCGAGGTGATCGACATGGACGCGCTGACGACGACGCTGGTCGAGGTCGCGCCGACGCGGCAATTCACCGGCTTCACGGTGCAGGTGCCCAACAGCCTGCTGCTGACGGTAGCGGTGCGCAACCATTCGCAGGCGGGCAAATACACGCTGGACACCGTGCGCATTCCGCTGGCGGCGCAGTGCGACCCCGACCGCATCGAGGCGGAACTGCTCGACATCGCGCAGCAGGCCTGCGAGCCGTTTCTCGAGGCCGCGGGCCAGAGCCT
Source organism: Cupriavidus sp. H18C1 (assembly GCF_049311595.1). Lineage (NCBI taxonomy): Bacteria > Pseudomonadati > Pseudomonadota > Betaproteobacteria > Burkholderiales > Burkholderiaceae > Cupriavidus > Cupriavidus sp. H18C1. Next base: position 491,199 of record NZ_CP186009.1, on the reverse strand, counting down.
GCGCCGCTATGGCGATACGCGCTTCCTGGACCTGTCGCAGTTCGCGCCGCGCGTGATGTTCGAACCGGTCGGCACCGACCGGCTCGACGCGATCGTGCGCTTCCCCCGCGCCGGTGGGCGGGCGGCTGCCGGTGGCGCAGCAGATCATCCGGCGTTTCTATCGGCAGCGGATGAGCGACAGCAAGGAAACCAGCACCGATGCGGCCGCCGAGGCGGCCACGGAAGCCGACCAGCGCGAGGCCGCCGAGGACCGGGCGCGGATGGCCCGCAGCGGACGCCCCGGCGCAGCCGGCGGCCCGGGCGCGCCCGGCACCAGCGGGCCGCCCGCCTCGTCGCCTGCCTTCTGATTGGCTGCCCTGTAACGGGCCTGGCATACCGGCCCGGCTTGCGGCCTAGTTCGGGACCCAGCTCGCGGCCCCGGTCCGTAGCCTCGTTCGCAGTCCGGTTCGCAGTCCGGTTCGCAGCCCGGTTCGCAGCCCGGTTCGCAGCCCGGTTCGCAGCCCGGTTCGCAGCCCGGTTCGCAGCCCGGTTCGCAGCCCAACTTGCGGCCGGTGACCGCACAGCGCTGCCGCTCCACTGGCGCAGTGCGCCATGACCGCCGCGACGCTTGCCCTTACACTAGGGCGATCCGATGACGGCCCGCGCCATGTCCGCGCGCCGCCCACCCGATCTGTTCGACCCGTATGAATCCATCGAATCGCACTCCGGACGCCGCCGCTGGCGCCCCATCTGCCGCGCCAGCGAAGCGTCCGCGCGCGCCTTCGCTGCGCCACGCGGCCAGCGTGCTGGTGCTGCGCGACGGCGCGGCCGGCATGGAAGTACTGCTGGTGCGCCGGCCCGAACGCCAGGACGATCGCAGCAGCGGCGCCTATGTGTTCCCCGGCGGCACGCTCGATCCGCAGGACAACCAGCTGCACGGCCTCTGCGAAGGGCTGGACGATGCCGCCGCCAGCGCGCGGCTGCGCCTGCCGGCCGGAGGGCTCGACTTCTACCTGTGCGCGGTGCGCGAATGCTGCGAGGAGGCCGGTCTGCTGTTCGCCTACCAGCGCGACGGCGAGATGGTCGCGCTCGAACGCTTCGACGACGCGCAGCTGGCCTGGCTGCGCGAGGCCGTGCGCTACGGCGGCCCGGGCATCGCCGAGGTCTGCCGCCGCTTCGACCTGCGGCTGGCGATGGACAGGATGGCCTATATCAGCCATTGGCTGACGCCGCCCGGGCTGCCCAAGCGTTTCGATACGCGCTTCTTCGTCGCGGTGCTGCCGCCGGGCCAGAGCGCGATGCACGACGGCATCGAGGCGGTCGATCATCGCTGGGTGCGCCCGGCGGAGGCGATCGCGCCGGACAGCGGCATGACGCTGGTCAACGTGACGCGGCGCATGCTGGCATCGATCGCGCATTTCCCCACGGCGCAGGCCTGCTTCGACTACGCGCAGGGCCTGCGCGAGATCGCGCTGATCATGCCGCGGCTGGCCAATGGCCCCAAGGGCGTGCGCCCGGTGCAGCCGGACGAGCCGCCCTACGCCGAGATCGCCCGCATCGATCCGGACGGCGCCGGCCATGGCCGCTATGCGTTGGAACCGGGCGTGCCGGTGCGGCTGTCCGAACGCGTCTGGCGCGTGACCGCCGACAATGGCAACGCGATGACCGGGCCCGGTACCAACACCTATCTGGTCGGCGGCGGCAAGCGCAACGAATGGGCGGTGATCGATCCGGGCCCCGACGACGAGGCGCATCAGCGCGCGGTGTTGGCCGCCGCGCCCGGTCCGATCCGCTGGATCCTCGCCACGCATACGCATATCGATCATTCCCCGGGCGCGGTGCGGCTGCGCGAAGCGACCGGGGCCCAGGTGCTGGGGCGCCTGGCAAGCCGGCCCGAGCGGCAGGATCCGACCTTTGCGCCGGACCGCGTGCTTGAACACGGCGAGCGCATCGTGCTGGGCGACACGGATGTACCGGGCGACGCCATCACGCTGCGCGTGGTGCATACCCCCGGCCATGCGTCCAATCACCTGTGCTTCCTGCTCGAGGAAGAGAAGCTGCTGTTTACCGGCGACCACGTGATGCAGGGCTCGACCGTGGTGATCGGCCCGCCCGATGGCGACATGCGCGCCTATCTGGCGTCGCTCGCCGCGCTGCTGGACGAGGATCTCGAATGGCTCGCGCCCGGCCATGGCTTCCTGATGCCGCGGCCGCGCGACGCGATCCGCCTGCTGATGCGCCATCGGCAGCATCGCGAGGCGAAGGTCGTCAATGCGTTGCGCGAGCTCGGGCCGGCGCCGATCGAAACGCTGCTGCCGCGCGTCTACGACGATGTGCCGCCGCGCATGCTGCCGGTCGCGCAGCGCTCGCTGCTGGCGCACCTGCTGAAGCTGCAGGCCGACGGACAGGCGCAGGAAGCGCAGGGCGACTGGCGCATGCTGCAGTAGGCTTCGCTCCGAGCCCGAGCCCGAGCCCGAGCCCGAGCCCGAGCCCGAGCCCGAGCCCGAGCCCGAGCCCGAGTCCGAGCCCGAGCCGGAGCCGGAGCCGGAGCCGGAGCCGGAGTCCGCACCCGAGCCCGGACCCGGACCCGTCCCGGCCGATGCGCCGGCGCGCGCAACATCGCAGTGGATTTCCCGATAGCCCATCAAGCGGAACAAGGAGACACCATGAAAGCTGCCGTGCTGCATCAGCCCAGGACCCCGCTGGTCATCGAAGACCTCGCCATCGACAAGCCCGGCCCGCGCGAGGTGCTGGTGCGCACCGCGGCGGTCGGCGTCTGCCATTCGGACCTGCATTTTCTCGACGGCGCCTATCCGTTTCCGATGCCGGTGGTGCTGGGCCACGAAGCGGCCGGCGTGGTCGAGCAGGTCGGCGCGGAAGTGCGCACCGTCAAGCCCGGCGATCATGTGATCACCTGCCTGTCGGCCTATTGCGGCCACTGCGAACACTGCCTGAGCGGCCATCTGTCGCTGTGCGTCGCGCCCGATACGCGCCGCCGTGACGACGAGCCGCCGCGGCTGCGCGCCACCGGCGCGGCGATGAACCAGTTCCTGAACCTGTCGGCCTTTGCCGAACAGATGCTGATCCACGAGCATGCGCTGGTGGCGATCCGGCGCGACATGCCGCTGGATCGCGCCGCGCTGATCGGCTGCGCGGTGACGACCGGCTTTGGCGCGGTCACGCATACGGCCGGCGTGCGGCCCGGTGAAACCGTTGCGGTGATCGGCTGCGGCGGCATCGGTCTTGCCACCATCAACGGCGCGGCGCTGGCGGGCGCGGGCCGCATCATCGCGATCGACCGGCTGCCCGGCAAGCTGGAACTGGCGCGCCGTTTCGGCGCCACCGATGTGGTCGACGCCAGCGCGGCCGATCCCGTCGACGCGGTGCGCACGCTGACCGGCGGCGGCGTGCATCACGCCTTCGAGGCGATCGGGCTGAAGGCCACGGCCGAGCAGGCGTTCGCCATGCTGCGCCGGGGCGGGGCCGCCACCGTGATCGGCATGCTGCCGCCGGGCGTCAAGGTCGAGCTCAAGGGCACCGACTTCCTCGCCGAAAAGCGCATCCAGGGCTCGATGATGGGCTCGAACCGCTTCCCGATCGACATGCCGCGCCTGGTGGACTTCTATCTGTCGGGCCGGCTGGAGCTCGATGCGCTGATCGCGCAGCGGCTGCCGCTCGAGCGCATCAACGAGGCCTTCGACGAGCTGCGGCGCGGCGAGCTGGCGCGCTCGGTGATCCTGTTCGAGCATTAGTCCGGTCGCGGCAGTCCGGCCGCGGCAGAGCCCCGCTCCAGCGATGCCGCGCGCGCTGTGGGAAAATCCCCGCTCGCGCGCCGCATCTCAGGCGCCGGCGAACGGGACGATGAAGACGATCGAATGGAAGGATTGGGAAATCTTCTGCCGCGTGGTCGAGGCAGGCACCTTCACGCATGGGGCCGAACTGGCCGAGGTGCCGAAGTCGTCCGCGAGCGCGGCGATCGCCCGGCTTGAAGCGCAGCTCGGCGGACGGCTGTTCGAGCGCAACACGCGCCGCGTGCGCGTGACCGAGCAGGGCCAGCGCCTGTACGAACGCGTCGCGCCGCATTTCGCCGCGTTGCGCGAGATCAGCGCCGAGGCCGCCTCGGCCAGCGAACAGGTCAGCGGCACGCTGCGGATCGCCACGCCGTACGAGGTCGGCTCGCAGCATCTGGCCCCGAGCCTGTCGCGTCTTCTGTCGCTGCATCCGAACCTGAAGGTGCAGATCGACGTCACCTGGGACCAGCCCGACCTGCTCAAGCACGGTTACGACCTGGCCTTCGTGATGACCAACACCACGCTGCACGACAGCTCGTTTGCCAGCAAGCGGGTGGTGCTGGTCGAGCGCGCGTTCTATGCCGCGCCATCGCTGATCCAGGCGCGCGGGCTGCCGCGCTCGCCCGGCGATCTGAACGGCTGGCCCGTGATCGGCAACGCCGACGACCGCCGCTGGGAGTTCGTGCAGGACGGAGCCGAAGTGGCCGTGCTGCCGGTCGACCCGCGCATTCGCACGCATAACGCCGAGATTCGCCTGAAGGCCGCCACCGACGGGCTGGGCGTCGCACGGCTGTCGCCGAAATTCGTCGACGAGCAGGTGCGCCAGGGCCAGCTGGTGCGCGTGCTGCCCGCCTATGCCTCGTCGCCGCTGAAGGTCTACGTGCTGATGCCCGCGCGCAAACTGATGCCGGCCGCGGTGCGCGCGCTGCTCGATGTGATGGAGCACACGGTGGGGGCCGCGGCGCCGGCGCGTGGGACGCGGCGCGCGGGGGAAGGTGGAGGGCAGGGCGGACGCCAAGGTGGATGCCAAGGCCGGCGCCAAGGCCGATGCCAGGACGGACGTGAAGGCTTGATGCCGCGCCGGCGGCTCCGCTCAGAACGGCTGGTCGCCGGTCCGCAGTTCGACACCCAGCGTTTCGCCGATCGCCAGGATCTCGTCATCGTCCTCGGCGCGCGCGATCCAGCCCGCGTAGACGCCCGAACCGATCTCCCAGTGCCATAGCGTGATGCCGGCCGCGCGCAGTTGTTCGTGCGCCTGCTCCATCAGTTCCGGCACGCTGGTGCTGCCCAGGAAGTCCTCGTCCTCGGGGTCGTCGACGCCCCAATCGAGCACCAGCGCGACGCGCGCCGCCAGCTGGTTCATGCAGTCGATAAAGGTCGCGGTGTCATTCTGTTCGACCTGGAAGCCTGCTTCCCAGTCGACCACGTCCTGCACCAGCGACAGCAGTTCGGTGCCTTCCACCGTATCGTCGGCTTCCTCCAGCGCCTCGTCGAGCAGCGCGAGCTGCTTCTCGACCATTGCGCCGTCGTCGAAGTTGATCATGCCGAGCAGCCGTTCGACCGCCTGGCGCGACTCGTCGTCGATGACTCCATTCACGGCTCGCCCTCCCGCATCCTATGCAAAACATCCCGTGTGCCGGACCGCTGTCCACTGTGTCGGTCCGCTGTGCCGGTCCACTGCGTCGGTTCACCGCGTTGATCCGCCGTGCCGACCCAGCGGCCAACCTAATTCGCCAGTTGCCCGATTTCCCGCATCCCGCGCGGCGTCACCCGCAGCGCGCGCGACGATGGCGTGCGCTCGATCCAGCGCCGTTGCAGCATCGCGTCCAGCAGGGCCGCGCCCAGCGCGCCGCCCAGGTGCGGCTTGCGCTCGCTCCAGTCGGGACAGGTGCAGGCAAATTGCCTGCGCTTGCGGCGCGCGCCGTCCAGATCCACGCCGAGCTGCGCCATGCCGTGCGCGCCGTGCTCGGACAATTCCACCGCGCTGTCCCGCACGAGGATCCATCCCGAATCGGTCATGCGCGCGAACAGGTCGACCGCCAGCTCGCCTGCCAGGTGGTCGTAGCAGGTCCGCGCGTGGCGCAGCGTCGCCGGCGCGGTGCGCGAGGGCGGCACCGCACGCAGGCGGGGCGGACGGCTTGCCAGCGAGGCCGCGGCCAGCGCCTCGATGGCGACACCGATTTCGGGCGCGGCCAGCCGGTAATACCGATTGCGGCCATGCGTCTCGACCGCCAGCAGGCCGCCCTCGGCGAGCCGGGCCAGATGGCCGCTCGTCGACGAGGCCGACAGCCCCGCGATCAGCCCCAGCTCGCCGGCCGGTCTCGCGCTGCCGTCCATCAACGCCCACAGCATCGCGGCGCGGCCCGGGTCGGCCAGCAGGCCGGCCAACTGACTGATGCTGGGAGCGTATTCCATAGTTCATTCCACGGTGAAACAACGATCGCAGTATAGGCCGATACTTGCCGATATCAACCATGCCTTGTCGGCGGTCATGCCGCGGTAATGTCGCGGCGATACCGCCGTAGTGCCGCCCCGATGCCGCGGCAATGCCGAGGTAATGCCGCCACAACGCGGCCGTGAACCCCCTGTGATCCCCATGACCCTGGACCCGACCAAGCCGCCTCCCGATCCGCTGGCCGCCGCCACGCATCCCGACCCATATCCCTACTATCGCGAACTCGCACGCGCACAGCCGTTTCACCGCGATGCGATGCTGATGCTGTGGGTCGCCGCGGGACCGGACGAGGTGGCCGCGGTGCTGTCGCATCCGGCGTGCCGGGTGCGGCCGCCGGGACAGCCGGTGCCGCCGCCGCTCGCGCAGTCGCCCGCCGGGACCTTGTTCGCGCGGCTGATCCGCATGAACGACGGGCCGGGCCATGCGCCGTTGAAGGCGGTGCTGCAGCGGCAGTTGGCGACGCTGGACCTGAACGACGTGCGTGCTGCCGCCTCGGCATGGGCGCGTGTCCTGCCGGTGACGCACGATCACGGCGCCACCGCGAATCGCTGGAGCAGCGCGCTGCCGGTGATCTCGCTCGCGGGTTTGCTCGGCTTCACCGCTCCCGACGACGAAGCCACGGCCAGCCGGATCGCGACGCAGATCGCCAGCTTTGCCGCGGCCATGTCGCCGTTGGCGGGTCCGGCCGAGATCGCGGCCGGCATCGAGGCCGCCGCGGCGCTGCAGGGCCTGTCGGTTCGTGCCGATACGTCGTGGACGCAGGCGCTGCGCGAGCAGGCGCGCGCGGCCGGGGTCGACGACGCCGCGATCGCCGCCAATCTGCTGGGGCTGATGGTGCAGAGCTGCGAGGCCACCGCCGGCCTGATCGGCAATACGCTGCTGCGGCTCGCGCGCGATGCCGCCGCGGCCGACGATCTGCGCGCGACGGTGGCGCGGGTGCTGCGCGCCGATCCGCCGATCCACAACACGCGCCGCTTCATGGCCGAGGATGCGTACGTCTGCGGCGTGCCGCTGCGGCGCGGCGACGGCATCCTGGTGCTGCTGGCCGCGGCGGCCGCATCGGAAGGCCGACCAGCCAGTGCCTCGGCGAATGCGCCGGTGAATGCCCCGGTAAGTGCCCCGGTAAGTGCCCCGGTAAGTGCCCCGGTAAGTGCCCCGGTAAGTGCCTCGGTGAGTGCCTCGGTGTATGGGCCGCCGAATTCCGGCGAGCGGACCTGGACCTTCGGCCATGGCCCGCATCGCTGTCCCGGCGACGCGCTGGCGGCGACGCTGGCCGAAGCCACCGTCGCCGCGCTGCTGGCGCGCGGCATCGAGCCGGCCGCCTTGGCAAAGGCGTATCGTTATCGGCCATCGCTGAACGCACGGATCCCGCATTTCCTCTGATCCCCATTTCTTCCGATCCCCATTTCTTCCGATCCCGAACTCCGCACGGGACCACCCAACACAACCAAAGGACGCCCCGATGATTGCCGTGATCTTTGAAGTCGAATTCGCCCCCCGGGCAGAAGGACGCCTATCTCGATATCGCCGCGCATCTGCGACCCACGCTTGAAGCGATCGACGGCTTTATCTCCGTCGAACGCTTCCAGAGCCTGAGCACCCCAGGCAAGGTGCTGTCGCTGTCCTTCTTCCGCGACGAGGCCGCGGTGCAGGCCTGGCGCAATACGGTCGAGCACCGCCACGCGCAGGCCGCGGGCCGCGGCGGCGTGTTTGCCGACTACCGGCTGCGCGTGGCGCAGGTGCTGCGCGACTACGGCATGCATCGGCGCGAGCAGGCGCCCGGCGACAGCCGTGCCGTGCACGACGCGCATGCCGGCGAGCGGTAAGGGAACGCGGCATGGATGCTCACACGCTGGGCGCACAGGCGCTGTTCATCGGCCTGACCTTTCTGCTGGCGGGCTTCGTCAAGGGCGTGGTCGGACTCGGCCTTCCGACGGTCGCTGTCGGCCTGCTTGGGCTGGTGATGCCGCCGATGCAGGCCGCCGCGCTGCTGGTTGCGCCATCGATGGTGACCAACGTGGTCCAGCTGGCCGCCGGTCCGCGCTTCGGCGCGCTGGTGATGCGGCTCTGGCCGATGCTGCTCGGCATCGTCGCCGGCACGCTGGTGGCCGGTGCGCTGGCGCCGCCGTCGGCGATGCAGCAGGCCACCGCGGCGCTCGGCATCGCGCTGATCGCCTATGCGGCGGTCGGGCTGTCGTCGTGGCACCTGAACGTGCCGGCGGCGCACGAGCGCTGGCTGGCGCCGCTGATCGGCCTGGCCACCGGCGCGATCACCGCGGTGACCGGCGTGCTGGTGATTCCGGCGGTGCCCTATCTGCAGGGCCTCGGGCTGGCGCGTGAAGAACTGGTGCAGGCGCTCGGCCTGTCGTTCACCGTATCGACCGTGGCGCTGGCGATCAATCTGCTGATGCATGGCGTGCTGGCGCAGACGCCGGTATTGGGCGCCTCGCTGGCGACGCTGGTGCCCGCGCTGGCCGGCATGTGGCTGGGTCAGCGGCTGCGCAACCGGATCAGCGCGGCGCTGTTCCGGCGGCTGTTCTTTATTGGGCTGCTGTTGCTGGGAGCGGACCTGGCCTGGCGCGGCTGGCATTGAGGGCCGGTTTGCCCGGCACCGGCACAGTAATGGCATCCGCGTCGGCCACGGCCACCGCACCGGCAAGGGCAAGGGCGACGGCAACGGCAACGGCAACGGCAACGGCGACGGCAACGGCGACGGCAACGGCAACGGCGACGGCAACGGCAACGGTATAGGCGTCTGCAGCGCATCGGCATGCCGCGCTCCGGCTTGCCGCATAATGGCCTCGGTCCCGACCCGCGGACCGTAACGCGTAAAGCGCAAGGCTGACCGATGCCGACCCCACGCCGCCGCCGCACCGTCAATCCCTGGGCCAAGCTTGGCAAGACCGCTGCCCGCCAGATGCAGCAGATGCAGCGCGCGGTCGCGCGCTCGGTGACGAAGTCCGTCACGAAGACGGTGGCGCAGACCGTCGCGCATACCGTGGCGCAGTCGGTCGGCCATGCGGCCCAGCAGGGCCGGGAAGCGCGGCGCGTGCTGTCCGGTGTCACCTCGCCGGTGCCGGCGCCGACCAGCCGCGGCGGCCGATGGCAGGAGGGCGTCTGGGGCTTCGGTCCGCTGGCGCAGCGCCACTATCGATTGTTTATCCCGTCTGGCGTCGGCACGTCGCGGCCCGCGCCCTTGCTGGTGCTGCTGCATGGCTGCGGCCAGGATGCCGCCAGCTTCGCCGCCTGCACGCGCGTGGCCGCGCTGGCGCGGGCGCGCCGCTGCATCGTGCTGCTGCCCGAGCAGTCCTCGCGCGCCAATGCGCATCGATGCTGGAACTGGTTCCGCGGCGAGGCGCAGGCCGCGGCGGAGGCCGGCCTGCTGATGGGAATGATCGACCATGTCTGCCGCGCGCATCCGGTGCAGTCCGATCGCGTGCACCTGCTTGGACTCTCGGCCGGGGGGCGCGATGGCGCTGATGCTGGCGCTGCGCTACCCCGACCGCTTCGTCGCCGTCGGCTCGCACTCGGGCGCGGCCCCGCATCTCGCCCGCAACGCCACGCAGGCCGGCCGCGTCATGCGCGGCTCGCTGAACGGACATACGGCCGCGCAATTGCAGGCGCTGCGGCTGCAATTGCAGGGCAGGATGCCGCCGCCGCTGCTGTTGATTCATGGCGATGCTGATCGTGTGGTCGCCTACGACAACGCCATCGCCAGCGCGACGCTGTGGTTGTCGCTGTCGACCCCGGGCGCTTTGCCGGCCGCGGCGGCCCAGCCTTCGGTGCGCGTGCTGCGGCGGGGTGAGCGCCGTCCGGTCGCGGTGCATGACTGGCGCCGCGACGGCAGGCTCTATGTCCGCCTGGTACGGGTTGAAGGGCTGGGCCATGCGTGGAGCGGCGGCGCGGCCAGCCAGGCCTATGCCGATCCGGCGGGGCCCGATGCGCTGCGGATCGCGCTGGCGTTCTTTGCCGCGGTTGCGCCGGCGCCGGTGCGCAGGCGCGCGGTCGCCTGAGCGTCGCGGGCTTAGTCCTGCCGCCGCGCGCCCGGTGCGACGATCTCCAGATCGGATTGGGGGCAGGCGACGCAAGGCAGCAGATAGCCGTCTTCCTTTTCGTCGGCGCTCAGGCCCGGCCATTCGATCCGATAGCGGATGCTGCCGGACACCAGCCGGGACAGGCAGGCGCGGCACGTGCCGTTGCGGCAGGAGTGGGGCAGGCGAATGCCGGCGCGCAGCGCGGCTTCGAGAATGGATTGCCCAGGCTCCGCCGCGAACTCCAGCCCCGATGGGGCGATACGCACGCGCAGCGGTAATGCGCTGTCCGGTTCGCTCATTGGCTCGCCGATCGCCTCACTCATCTGCTCGTCCTTCGGCTCGCTCATCGGTTCGGCTACCACCTCGCCCTTCGGCTCGGTCATCGGCCCGCTCATCGCCTCGCTCATCGGCGTCCCTCGTGGTCCGGATCCACCCGCGGAAACTGTGCGCGGCCATGCGTGGCATCGCGCAGCGCTGCCTGGGCCGCGTCCAGTTCGGTGGCGGGCAGTCGTATCGACAACTGGACCGTCGCGCCATAGGCGCTGTCGGCCAACGTGTGGCCGGTCTGTTCGAGCCAGCGCCGCACCCGCGCCTCGTCGGCATAGTCCACCTCGACCGCCAGGCTCGCATACGCGATGCGCTCGACCCGTTCGGCGGTCTTCAGCGCGGCGGCGATCGCATCGGTATAGGCCCGCACCAGCCCGCCGGCGCCGAGCTTGATGCCGCCGTAGTAGCGCACCACCGCGGCCAGCACGCCATCGAGTTCATGATGGCGCAGCACCTCGAGAATCGGCCGCCCCGCGGTGCCCGACGGCTCGCCGTCGTCCGACATGCCGGACTGCCCGCCGGCCAGCAGCGCCCAGCAGACATGCGTCGCCGTCGGATGCTCGGCGCGCAGCGACTGCACGACGCACATCGCCTCGTCGCGATCGGCGACCGGCATGGCGACGGCGAGAAAGCGGCTCTTGCGGATATCGAGCTCGGCGTGAACGGGGGCGGAAAGGGTGTACGTGGGCAAGGGGCTACGGCGGGGAAATGGCAACGGCGGGGGCAGTGTATCGCAGTGGCGATTTGGGTCGACGGACGGGCGTTGCTGGTAGGCTGTCAACCTCGCCGTTCGAACCGGCCGCCCGACCGACCGATGCCCATGCTGCCTGAACACGTCCATCCCAACCACCGCCGCATCGCCCCCCGCCGCCGACCGCAATCGCGAGCCGATTCTCGAGGTGTTGCGTCGCGTATTGCCGGCGGCCGGTACGATCCTCGAGATTGCCAGCGGCACCGGCCAGCATGCCAGGCACTTCGCCGCCGCGAATCCGGCGTGGACTTGGCAGCCCAGCGATCCGGACGCTGCCGCGCGGCGGTCGATCGCGGCGTGGAAGGTGGAGGCGGGTTTGCCGAACCTGCGTGATCCGCTGGCGCTGGACGTGCTGCAGGCCGACTGGGGCATCGAGCAGGCCGATGCCGTCGTCTGCATCAACATGATCCATATCTCGCCGTGGCAGGCGGCGGAAGCGCTGTTCGCGGGCGCGGCGCGCTTGTTGCCCGTCGGCGGCGTGCTTTATCTGTATGGTCCCTATCGTCGCGACGGTCAGCACACGTCGCCGAGCAACGCGATCTTCGACGAGCAGCTGCGCGCGAGCGATGCCTCGTGGGGCGTGCGCGATATCGAGGCCGTGATCGCGCTGGGAGACAGCGTCGGCCTGCGCTTCGAGGAAGCGGTGCCGATGCCGGCCAACAACTTCAGCGTGGTGTTCAGAAAGAACTAGCCTGCGGCAAAAAGACCGTCCGCAGCGGCAAACGCCCCGGCCGCGCACCGGCACCAACACTGCCTCGGCCCCGCGCCAGCATTACCGCCGCCTCAGCCCCGCACCAGCATCACGCCCGCCTCAGCCGCGCGCGGGCATCACGCCGCGTCGCCGCGCGCCAGCATCACCAACCGCGTCGGCCGCGCGCCAGCATCAACACTGGCTCAACCCCGCACCAACATCACCACCGCGGTGGCGATCAGGCACAGCGAGAACCACGCCCGCAGATGGCGCTCGGGCATGCGGTGCGCCAGGGCCACGCCCCAGGAGATCGTCAGCATGCCGCCGAGCGACAGCGGGATGCCGCTGGCCCAGTCGACGTGGCGGGCCTGTGCATAGGTCGCCAGCGCGACCACCGCGCCGGGCGTGACCAGCGCCAGTGCCAGCCCTTGCGCCGCCGCCTGGCGGAAACCGAACAGGCCCACCAGTGCCGGCGCCGCGACCACGCCGCCGCCCACGCCGAAGAATCCCGACAACGCGCCGCCGACCACGCCCACGGCCGGAATCCAGCGCGACGACAGGCGGTCCTTCTGCACCGTGACCGCGCGGCCAGGCAACAGCCGCCACAGGAAATACACGGCCATGCCGATCATGAACAGCGCGAAGATCCGCCGCAGCAGCACCGCGTCCATCGCCGTCGCCAGCCGCGCGCCTACATAGGTCGCCAGCACCGCGGACAGGCCCAGCACCAGCGCGGTGCGCAGCGCGATGTCCGCGCGGCGGCGGTACTGCCAGAAGCCGATCAGCACATTGGGCGCGATCATCACCAGCGCGGTGCCCTGCGCCAGTTGCTGGTCCATGCCGTAGAGCAAGCCGAGCGCCGGGATCGCGATCAGCCCGCCGCCGATGCCGAAGAGCCCGCCGACTGCGCCGAGCGCACCGCCGAGAAGGAAGGTCAACAGCGCGGGGGAGCAGCGGAATATCGGGCATCGTCGATCGCGTGGAAGGGGGGCGGGCGCCACCGCGGCGGCCTCGCGCAAAAGTATCGATCATAAAACATGGAGACATCGCCCACACGCTGGACGTCAGGGCATTCCCGCGGAATCGCGCGCTGCAAGCTAATCGTCAAGATGTTGAAAGCCGATTGAAATCCCGTTTCGCTCCAATGCCGCCGGAGATCGTGCCGGGCCCATTGCCAAAGGGGCCGCACGGTCGCGTCGCGCCGGCCCTGCCGGCGCGCTTCGTGTCTGCGTTGCCTGAATCGAGCCTGTCATCGTGCAAGTCCGTCGTCATCGCTGTGCCCACCTCCGCCTGCTGCTGGCGTCGATCGCCGCCTCGCTGCTGCTCGGCGCGCCGGCCCGCTTCGCCGCCGCGGCGCCGCTGCCCGCCGCCGTCGCCCCGCAGCCTGACGGCGAATGCCGCGCGCCCGGCGCGGGCGCGACACTGACGCTGTCCGAGGCGCGCGCGCTGGCGCTGCGCTGCAATCCGGACCTGATCGCGGCACGCCGCGCCGTGCAGGCAGCCGAGGCCGATATCCAGATCGCCGGGCAGCGGCCGAACCCGGTGCTGAGCCTGGGCGTGGAGAACATCAACCCGCATGCCGGCGTCGGCGCCGGCAGCTGGCGCAACAAGACCGTCGATTCGACGGTGCGCATCGACCAGGTGATCGAGACCGCCAACAAGGCCGGCCTGCGCGTCAAGACCGCGCAGGCGTCCAGCGTGGCGGCGGGCCGGCAGGTGCAGGCGGCCACCGTGCAGCAGATCGCCGCGCTGGAGCAGGCTTACTTCGATGCCGCGGTCAGCCAGCAGCGCGTGGACGTGCTGACGCAGACGCTGGCGCTGTACGAGCGCACCGAGCAGGCCAACAGGACCCGCTACAAGGCCGGCGACCTGGCGCGCGCCGACGTGACTCGGCTCGAGCTCGATGCCTTGCGCGCCCGGGCGGACTGGCGCGAGGCGCGGGCCGATCATCAGCGCGACCTGGCCGAACTCGCGCAGCGCATCGGCATCCCGGGCACGCTGCAGGACGTCGCGCTGTCGCCGCAGTGGCCGGGCCTGGCCGAGCCGGTGCCGACGCTGGACGAACAGGCCTTGCAGGCGCGGCCCGATGTCGCCGTGGCGCAGGCGCGCCTGCAGGCCGCCGCGGCCGCGCGCGAACTGGCACGCGCCGGACGGGTGCCCGACGTGACTGTCGGCGCGCAAGCCGAGCGCTATCCGGCCTCGGCCACCAACCAGCAGGGCAGCGGCAACAGCTTCGGCGTGTTCGTCAGCATCCCGCTGTATCTGCGCCACAGCTATGGCGGCGAGGCGCAGCGCGCAGAGGTCGATTACTACGCGGCGCTCGACGAACGCAACCGCGTGCTGCTGGCCGCGGGCAACGAGGTCGGCCGGCTGCGCACGGCACTCGATGCCGCGCGCGAATCGCTGCGCCAGATCGACGAGGCCGTGCTGCCCGCGGCCGAGCGCGTCGCCGCCGATGCCGAGTTCGCCTTCGGCAAGGGCGCGATCGGCGTGCTCGAACTGCTCGATGCGCGCCGCGCGCTGCGGCAGACACGCCTCGATGCCGCGCAGGCGCGCGGCGCCTATGCCAAGGCGCTGTCCGCCTATCTGGCCGCCACGCGCACTGCGGAGGAACCGGCCGCCGCGGCTCCGGCCGGTGCTGCCGATCTGCCGTTGCAAGACGTCGCCCCCTACCTTTCCGTCCACTGACCGGACACGTTCCGGCTTTCCCATCTCCGTCGCCATGACCCTCCGTTCCCTGTTGACGATCGTCCTGCTTGGCACGCTGCTGAGCCTGACCGCATGCGGCCGGAAGGCCGAACCGGAGTCCGAGTCGCCGCGTGTCGAAGGCGCGGCCGTCGTCTTTCCCGATACGGTCAAGTCGCTGCCCGGCATCGCCGCCGAACCGGTGCGGCGCGGCGCGGAACGCGTGCTGACGCTGCCCGGCCGGCTGGTCTGGAACGAGGATCGCACCGTGCGCGTGATGAGCCCGTTCGCCGGCCGCGTCGCCGAGATCCTGGTGCAGCCCGGCACCACCGTCGCCGCGGGCCAGCCGCTGGTGCTGCTGTCCTCGCCCGACTTCGGCGCGGCGCAGGCCGATGCGCGCAAGGCCGCCGCCGATGCCGCGCTGGCGTCCAAGGGCCTGGCGCGGCAACGCGAGCTGTATGGCGCGGGCATCGTCGCGCAGAAGGACCTGGAGCAGGCCCAGGCCGAGGCCGCGCGCGCCAGTGCCGAACTGCAGCGTGCGCAGGCGGCGTTGCGGCAGGTCGGCGGCGAACTGGGCAAGCCGGGCGCGATCGGTGTGGGCGCCCCGGATCGCTTCGCACTGCGCGCGCCGATCGCCGGCCTGGTGGTCGAGCGCAACGTCAATCCGGGCATGCAGCTGCGGCCCGACCAGCCGCCGGCCGCGCCGCTGTTCCTGCTGACCGACCCCTCCGACCTGTGGGCACAGCTCGACGCGGCCGAGGCCGATCTGGCGCTGTTCCGCCCCGGCGGCAGCGTGACGCTGACGTCGACCGCCTATCCGGGCGAGTCATTCCCGGCCAAGGTGGTCAAGATCGCCGACTACGTCGATCCGGCCGCGCGCAGCATCAAGGTGCGCCTGTCGGTGCCGAACCCGGAGCGCCGGTTGAAGGCGGAGATGTTCGTCACCGCGCGCATCGAGGCCGCCGGCTTCGACGGCATCGCCGTGCCGGCGCGGGCGGTCTTCCTGGCCGACAACCATCACTATGTGTTCGTGCGCGTCGACGCGCATCGCTTCGAGCGCCGCGAGGTCAAGGTCGGTGCGAGCCTGCCGGGCGTGACCGAGGTGGTGGCCGGGCTGGAGCCGGGCATGCAGGTGGTGACCGACGGCAATCTCTATCTGCAGGACATCCTGCGCGATGCGAGCGCGACGCAGGCCGCGCTGCGCCAACAAGCTCGATGAGGCCGGAAGCGTCATGATCTCGCGCATCGTCCATTTCGCGCTGCACCAGAAGCTGTTCGTCTGGATGGGGCTGGCGCTGTTCGTCGCCGCCGGCCTGGCCGCCTTCAAGAACCTGCCGATCGAGGCCTTTCCCGATGTCTCGGACGTGCAGGTCAACGTGATCACGCTGTATCCCGGCCGCGCGGCGGAGGAGGTCGAGCGCCAGGTCACGATTCCGATCGAGACCGCGCTGGCCGGCACGCCCAATTCGGTGCGGGTGTTCTCGCACACGCAGTTCGGCCTGTCCTACCTGATGGTGACCTTCAACGACAAGGCCACCGACGTCACCGCGCGCCAGCAGGTGATCGAGCGCCTGCGCGGCGTCGATCTGCCCGACGGGGTGCAGCCGGACCTGGCACCGCTGTCGACCGCGATCGGCGAGATCTACCGCTTCCGCCTGAAGGGCAAGGGCCACACGCCGCAGGAGCTGCGCACGCTGCAGGACTGGGTGGTCGAGAAGAACCTGCGCCAGGTACCGGGCGTCGCGGACCTGGTGACCATCGGCGGCACCATCAAGCAGTACGAGGTCAACCCGAATCTGGCCCGCATGCGCGACGCGCATATTTCGCTGGCGCAGCTGTTCGAGGCCCTGCAGCGCGGCAACTCGAACGCCGGCGGCGGCGCGGTCGCGCAGGGGCGGCAGCAGTATCTGCTGCGCTCGCTCGGCAGCTTCCGCAGCTCGGCCGATATCGCGAACGTGGTGGTGTCCGAGGTCAACGGCACGCCGATCCTGGTCAAGGACATCGCCGAGGTGCGCGTCGGCGCCGCGCCGCGGCAGGGCCTGATGGCGCAGGACGACGAGGAGGACATCGTCTCGGGCATCGTGGTGATGCGCAAGGGCGAGAACCCGTCGGAGGTGCTGACCGCGCTGAAGGCCAAGATCGCGCAGCTCAACGAGCAGATCCTGCCGCGCGGCGTCGAGATCGTGCCGTACTACGACCGCGCCGACCTGATCGACAAGACGCTGCACACGGTGTTCGGCAACCTGGTCGAGGGCGCGCTGCTGGTGATGGCGGTGCTGTACCTGTTCCTGGCCAACGTGCGGGCCGCCGCCATCGTCGCGCTGGTGATCCCGCTGGCGCTGCTGTCGACGTTCATCGGCCTGACCTGGGTCGGCATTCCGGCCAACCTGCTGTCGCTCGGAGCGATGGACTTCGGCATCATCGTCGACGGCGCGGTGATCGTAGTCGAGAACATCTTCAAGCGGCTGGGCGAGCTGAAGGAGCAGAAGATCCGCGACAGCCGCGCACGGCTGCAGGCGATCGCGCGCGCGACGACCGAGGTCGGCCGGCCGACGGTGTTCTCGATGGTGATCATCATCGCCGCGCACCTGCCGATCTTCACGCTGCAGCGGCACGAAGGAAAGATCTTCGCGCCGATGGCGTACACGGTCACGGGCGCGCTGGTGGGCTCGCTGATCGTGTCGCTGACGCTGGTGCCGCTGCTGTGCTACCTGCTGCTGAAGAAGGACATCGCCCATCACGACAACGCGGTGGTGCGGCTGTGCAAGCGCGCCTATGCGCCGATGCTGGCGTGGGCGCTGGACCACAAGCGCGCCGTGGTGGCAAGCGCGGTGGCGCTGCTGGTCGTCACCGCCGGCGTCGGCAAGCTGCTGGGCAGCGAATTCCTGCCCGAGCTCGACGAGGGCGCGATGTGGGTCAGCTTCGACCTGCCGGCCTCGGTGTCGACCGACGAGGCACGCGAGCAGGCCGCGCGGCTGCGGCGCACGATCCGGCAAACGCCGGAGGTCAAGTCGACCATCTCCAAGGTCGGCCGTCCCGACGACGGCACCGACCCGAAGCTGATCAATACGGTGGAGATCCTGGTCGACCTGAAGCCGGAAGCGGAGTGGCGCCGCGGCTTCGACAAACGCCGCATCATCGGCGAGATCAACGCCAACCTGCGCAAGCTGCCGGGCATCGAACCCAACTTCTCGCAGCCGGTGCGCGACAACATCCTCGAGAGCATCTCGCAGATCAAGGGCCAGATCGTCATCAAGGTGCAGAGCGACAGCCTCGAGCAGAACAAGCGCGTCGCCGACCAGATCCTCGCCAACGTGCAGACCGTGCCGGGCGTGATGCGCGCCTTCATCGATCGCGACGGCGAGCTGCCGCAGTATGTGCTCGACTTCGACCGCGCCCAGGCCGCGCGCTACGGCATCAACGTGGCCGACGTGCAGGACCTGATGGAGACCGCGCTGGCGGGCAAGGCCGCCACCGAGCTGTGGGAAGGCGAGCGGCACTTCAGCGTGGTGGTGCGGCTGGCGCCCGGCGAACGTGAGCTGCCGAACCTGCCGAACATCCTGATGCAGACCGCCGAGGGCGCCCAGGTGCCGCTGTCGCAGCTGGTGCATTTCCATGCGGCCTCCGGCGCGATGAATATCAGCCGCGAGAACGGCCAGCGCACCACGTCGATCGGCGTCTTCATTCACGACCGCGACATGGGCAGCGTGGTCAAGGACATGCAGGCGCTGGTGGCGAAGAACGTGCGTGCCGACGACGTCAAGATCGGCTGGTCCGGCGAGTTCGAGAACCAGCAGCGCGCGATGGCGCGGCTGTCGATCGTCGTGCCGTTGTCGGTGCTGGTGATCTTCCTGCTGCTGTTCCAGGCGTTCAAGTCGTTCAAGAGCGCGACGCTGATCCTGTCGAACATCCCGTTCGCGCTGGTGGGCGGCGTGTTCGCGCTGTTCCTGACCGGCATTCCGCTGTCGGTGTCGGCGGCGATCGGGTTTATCGCGCTGTTCGGCCAGGCCGTGCTCAATGGGGTGGTGATGGTGACCTACTTCAACCAGCTACGCGAGCAGGGGCTGCCGCTGCGCGAGGCAGTGCTGGCCGGATCGATGGATCGCCTGCGGACCGTGCTGATGACCGCGCTGCTGGCGATGCTCGGCCTGTTCCCGATGGCGGTCTCGCGCGCGATCGGCTCGGAGACGCAGCGCCCGCTGGCGATCGTGATCATCGGCGGGCTGATCACCGCCACCGTGCTGACGCTGATCGTGCTGCCGACGCTGTACGAATGGATGGTCAGCCGCAGCTGGCCGGATGAGGCGGCGGAGGAAGATGAGGTTGCGGCGGGGGCAGCAGGGGTGCGACGGGACGACGAGGCGGTGGTTTGATTGTCGCCTTTCTACCGCCTGCGCCGCCGGAGGGAAAGGGGCGGGGGACGGCAACGGCGTTCGCTATCCCTCCGCCGCCGTCACGTCCCACACGACGCCAGCCCGCAGCATCCGCGCAATCTCGGCCTCTCCATACCCGCACTCGGCCAGCAGCGCCCGCGTGTCCTCGCCCAGCCGCGGCGGCGGCCGCCGGTATTGCGCGGGCGTCTCCGACAGCTTGATCGGCAGGCCGATGCTCTTGACCGGCCCGGCCTCGGGATGCTGCTGCTCGACCACCATCTCGCGCGCGAGCGTTTGCGGATGCGACAGCGCCTCGCCGATCGAATGCACCGGCCCGGCCGGCACGCCCGCCGCGTCGAACGCCGCCAGCCATTCGGCCGAGGGCTTGGTGCGCAGGATCTCCGCCATGGCCGGCAGCAGCGTGTCGCGGTGGCGCATGCGGTCCGAGTTCAGCCGATAGCGCGGATCGGTCAGCCATTCGGGCCGGCCCAGCACCTGCGCGATCCGCTCCCAGTTCTTCTCGTTGGCGCCGCCGACGATGATGTGCCGTCCTGCGTCGGAAAGGCCTGGTACGGGGTCGCCAGCACATGCGCCGAGCCGCTCGGCCCCGGCGATTCGCCGGTGGCGAAATGGATCGCCGCATGCCAGTACAGCTGCTGCAGGCCGGCCTCGATCAGCGACGTCTCGACGATCTGGCCGCGCCCGGTCTTCTGCTTGTGCTGGTACGCCGCCAGGATGCCGACCGCGGCCAGGATGCCGGCATTGATGTCGGCGATCGAATTGCCGGTGCGCAGCGGCGGCCCGCCTTCCTCGCCGGTGATGCTCATCAGCCCGGTATAGCCCTGCGCGATCAGGTCGAAGCCGCCCTTGTCGGCGGCCGGGCCGGTGCGGCCATAGCCGGAGATCGCGCAATAGATCAGGCCGGGATTGATTTCCGACAGCACGTCGTAACCGAGCCCCAGCTTTTCCAGCGTGCCCTTGCGGAAGTTCTCGATCAGCACGTCGGCGTCGCGCACCATCCGCAGCAGCACCTCCTTGCCTTCGGGCGTCTTCAGATCCAGGGCGATCGCGCGCTTGTTGCGGTTCAGCATCAGGAAGGGCGCCGACACGCCGTTGATGCGCGGATCGCGATAGCCGCGCGCATCGTCGCCGCCGTCGGTCTTCTCGATCTTGATCACGTCGGCGCCGAGGTCGGCCAGCATCATGCCGCAGGTCGGGCCGGCCATGATCTGCGCCAGCTCGAGCACGCGCATGCCGGCGAGGGCGCCGGCCCGGGGAGAACGTTCGGATTGCATGGGGGGAAGCCATCGCTGTCCTTCGAGGTGGAGGCCGCTCAGCGGCCGTGAAACTCGGGCGTCTGCTTGGCGAGGAAGGCGCGATAGCCGGTGCGGAAGTCCTCGGTGTCGAAGCAGTCGAAGGCCTCGTCGCGCTCGCGCTCGCTCAGCGGCGTGCCGGCCGCCAGCTGGCGCGCGAACTTCTTGTGCCAGCGCGCGACCAGCGGGGCGCCGCTGGCGATGCGCTGCGCGGTCGCGGCCGCTTCGGCGGCGACCTGGTCGTCGGGCACCACCCGCGACACCAAGCCCATGCCATGGGCCTCATCCGCGCCGACGATCCGGCCTTCGAACAGCAGCTCCAGCGTGCGCGACTCGCCGATCAGCCGGATCAGCGGGGCCATTTCCGCATGGGCCATCACCAGCCCGAGATTCTTGATCGGCGCGCCGAAACGGCTGCCCTGGCCGCAGATGCGGATGTCGGCCATCGCCGCGATCTCCAGCCCGCCCCCGACGCAGATGCCGTGGATCTGCGCGACCACCGGGTGGCGGCAGTCCTGCAGCGCCTCCGCGGTGGCGTGCATCACCTTGCCGTAGGCGGTGGCCTGCGCCTTGTTCGAGCGCGCCTGCGCGAACTCGCCGATGTCGTTGCCAGGCGAGAACGCCCGCTCGCCGGCGCCGCGCACGATCACGCAGCGCACGCCGTCGTCGGCGGAGAGGGCGCGGAAGGCGTCGCCCAGCTGCTGCCACATCGACAGCGTCATCGCGTTGAGCTTGGCGGGGCGGTTCAGCACGACGGTGGCGATGGCGCCGTCGCGGATCGTCAGCACGGGGGTGTCGTCGCTGCCGTCATGGCGGTGGTCGGCTCGGGGATCGGATCCGGAAGCGGCGGCCGCAGCGGGTCCGGCGGCGGGTTTGGAATCAGGTCCGGCATCGGGAGAAGCGGAGGCGGGCATCACGGTCATCGAGGGCGCTCCTGGCGGGGTTGGCGACACGGTGTCTTGCCGTATCGTTGATTTGGTATACCATATCCCAAATCAATGCCGCTCACCAAGGAAGCATCGCCCATGGTTTACCCCCGAAGACGCGCCGGCAACGCTGGCGCCGGACCTGCCGCAGGCGCGCAGCGGCGGCGAGCGCGGCCGCCGCACCGGTCCCGCCACCGCGGCGGCCGGGCTGCCGGCGGACGGCGACGACCCGCTGGCGATCGCGCATCCGACGCTGGCCGCGGTGGTGGCCGAACGGCTGCGGCAACTGATCATCGACGGCACGCTGGTGCCCGGGGTGTGGCTCAACGAGCGCGATCTGTGCGAACGGCTGCGCGTCTCGCGTACGCCGCTGCGCGAGGCCTACCGCATCCTCGCCGCCGATGGCCTCGTGATGCTGCTGCCCAAGCGCGGCGCGCAGGTGATCGCGATGTCCGAACGCGACGTCGCCGACGTGTTCGATGTGCTGGCCGTGCTGGAAGGACTGACCGGACGGCTCGCCGCGGAGAAGGCCAGCGAAGAGGAGCTGGCGCAGATCGCCCGGCTGCATCGCGCGATGCTCGACGCCTATGCCGCGCGCGATCTGCATGCCTACTACGAGGCCAGCATGGGCACCCATCTGGCGATCAGCGCGGCCGCCCATAACCCGACGCTGGCCGACACCCATCGCCGCCTCAATCTGCGCGTGCAGAACCTGCGCTTCCGCTCGAACCAGAACCGCGACGAATGGGCCCACGGCGTCGAAGACCACCAGCGCTTCGTCACCGCCTTGCTGGCGCGCGACGGCGCCACGGTGGAGACGCTGATGCGCGAGCACGCGCTGCAGAAGAAGGCGCTCGCGATGCGCGAGGCCCGCGCGCGCGAGGGCGTCGCGGCGCGGTAGTCGCGGCGATAGTCGCAAGCAGTTATTTCGGCTGTAACGCCGCATTACGCGGCGAATACGGCTGGATGGGCGGCCGCACGGGCCGCCGCAGGGCGGGAAGCCCGCTGCAAAGGCCGCTATCCCCGCGCCGACAAGGGCATGGCCCTTCGCCGCGGGTGTTCCCGCGCCGCTCTCCATGGCGTCGAGCTTGTGAGACCGCCTTACAACTGCATCCGTCCGAGACCCCGACGCATCGCTACAGTCGAGCCATGTTCAACGCGCCGCCAAGCCGGGCAGCGCAACAGGAGAAAAACATGACTCGCCAATGGTTGATCGCACTCGGAACCCTGGCCGCCGGCGCCCTGTTCGGGCTGGTGTCGCCGGCCCAGGCGCACTCGGACCGCCACGATCATCGGCATGGCTACCATCGGCACGAGCACTACCGTCCGGCCCCGCCGCATGTGCGGCGCCACCACTACCGCCATGACCATTACCATCGCTACCACGCCCGTCCGCACCATGGCCACGGCCACTACGTGTCGCGCCCGGGACACCGCTACGTGCCGGAGCGCTGGGTCCGGGACTCGCACGGGCATGTCGTGCGGCGTCCGGGGTATTGGACGCGCTGAGCAGCGGGACGGCGGTCTTGCGACCGCTGCCAGGAAAATGCCGGCCGGTTTGGCCGGCATTTCGTTGACGGAAATCCCCTCATTGCACCAAGCCACTGGCCACGGCATCCTCGGACTCTCCACGACCACCGATGAGGCCCGATATGTCCGATCAACATGCTTCCGACAAGCAACCGCAACCTGATCCGGCGGAGAAGAATGCTTTCTTTCCCTCAAGCTACTCGCTGAGTCAGTTCACTTCGCCAAAGTCCGATTTGAGCGGAGCCGACTATCCAGACCCGTATAAGGGAAAGAAAAAGATCCTGATGATCGGGGCTGACGAGCGCTATCTTCTGACCGACAACGGCACTTTCTTCTCGACCGGCAACCACCCCGTGGAGACGCTGCTGCCGATGTATCACCTCGACAAGGCTGGCTTTGCCTTCGACGTAGCGACCGTATCCGGCAATCCTGTCAAATTCGAATACTGGGCGATGCCTTCCGAAGACGAGGAGGTGAAGGACTTCTTCGACAAATATCATTCGCAATTCAAGCAGCCGTTGACCTTGTCGAAGGCCATCGCGCAAGGTCTCGACGACTATGCCGCCATCTTTATCCCGGGTGGCCACGGCGCGCTGATCGGCATTCCCAAGAGCAAGGATGTCGGCGCGGTGCTGGAGTGGGCGGCGGCCAACGACAGGTTCGTCATCTCCCTGTGCCACGGCCCCGCGGCCTTTCTCGCGGTAGGCGACAGCGACATCTATCGCGGGTACAAGATTTGTGCCTTCCCCGATACGCTCGACGCCCAGACCCCCCGATATCGGCTATATGCCGGGCCATCTGACCTGGAAATTCGGCGAAAGGCTCAAGGCTCTCGGCTTTGAAATCATCAACGACAACATCTCGGGTGCAGTGCACCGGGATCGCAAGCTGATCACCGGAGACAGCCCGCTGGCCGGCAACGCCCTCGGCAAGCTCGCGGCGCAGACCCTGCTCCGGGAAGTCACGGCCTGATGACGACTGCAGTCGCAGTGGAGGCGGCATTCCGGACCGCCCTCGCCATCGAGGGCGCCAGGACCCTTGCCACGATCCAGAACGAAGTTCGGGCGTTCAGTGCCCCGCTTCGGTACGACCGCTTCGTGCTGTTCTCCGCTACGGCTGCGCGGGACGATGCGGTCCAGAGCATCTATTGGATCGAAGGCGATTGGTTCGGTACGGGCGAACCGGTCGACGCGGAGACTTATATCCGGCGCTGTCCGGTGACGCGCCACATTCTGGAAGCCCACGAGCCGTTCTTCTGGACCAAGACGACAGGACAGGAAGGCGAGTTCTACCGGATCGTCCGCATTCCACAGGGCCACGGGATTCACGGGCTGCAGGTTCCCGTGTTCGGGCCGTTTGGACTGGAAGGCGCACTGAGCCTGGGCGGGGAGCGTATCGATGCGTCTCCACAGGCCCGGTTGGCGCTGAGACTCATTGCCGAAGCGGCGTTTTTTGCAGCACGCAAGCTGCTGGAGTTGCCCCCGGGTAATCAGACCGGAGCACTTTCGGACCGAGAGCGCGAGATACTCGCCTGGACGGCGGCGGGCAGGCGACAGACCGATATCGCCGCGACCCTCGGACTCTCCGAGCGCACAGTAGAAAACCATCTGCGTCGCATACGCAAGCGCCTGGGTGTCGCAACGACAGCGCAGGCGATTCGGGTGGCGATCCGCAACGGCGAGATTGCCGCCTGACGGCATCCCTCGGGAAAACGACAATGTCGTGCGACCTGGTCCACGGAAGATCAAGCGCCGGCTGGCGCCGCTCGCCCCCGTTTGTCCGGCACTCGAGCATGAACGCGCTGCGACCCACCGGCGCCATCCTGAATGGGAAGCCGGCAACGAGGGTGCCCTGAAACAAAAAACCCTCGCCTCAACGAGGCGAGGGTCTTGCATGCCGGCGCGGGAGTCGCGCCGGCGCAGCGGCAAACGCGGGCCGATTACAGCGCCGCGTCCTTCAGCTTCTTCAGCGCGCGGACCTTGACCTTGACCGACGCCGGCTTGGCAGCGAACCACTGCTCCTGGCCGGTGAACGGGTTCTTGCCGAAACGCTTCTTGGTGGCGGGCACTTGCACGGCGGTGACCTTCAGCAGGCCGGGCAGCGTGAATTCGCCCGCGCCCTTCTTGTTCAGCGCGCCGATCATGGTGCTTTCCAGCTGGGCCAGCACGGTCTTGACCGTCTTCGGATCGAGTTCTGTCTGTGCGACCAGGTGCGACACCAGGCTCGACTTGTTGAAGGTGTCCTTCAGCGGCTTGGGCGTCGGCGCTGCCGGCGCTGCCTTCTTGGCGGCCTTCACCGGAGCGGCGGCCTTCTTGGCGGGCGCCTTGGCGGCGGTCTTGGTTGCTGCAGTCTTCGCGGTCGGTTTAGCTTTGGTGGCCATATCGATGTCGTGAACAGGTTCAATGTTGGAGCGCAGTACCGTCGGAAGCCGCCGGGCAGCGCCGCGCACAGAATAGCAAAACGGGCGATCGGTGCCTATTTTCAAGGGGTTTTCGGCGCGATTTGGCGGTCGGGCCGTGCAATGTGTCGCGCGGATGCCACCATCTTCGCGATCGCCGCTGTCGCGATGCCCTGCGCGCTGCGATCCGGTGCGCCGATCAGCGGCGTTGCGCGACCCAGATCCCGGCCACGATCGCGGCCAGTCCGACGCCGTGATACCAGTTCGGCCACTCGCCGAGCAGCAGCGTGGAGAGGATCGCGGCGAAGGCCGGCGTCAGCGTGACGAAGAACACCGGCAGCTGCGCGCCGGCACGCGCCACCGCGCGATCCCAGGCGAAATACGCCAGCAGCGAGGGCACCGTGGCGACATAGGCGAGGATGCCCACCGTCTTCGTGCTCCAGACGATGGCCTGGCCGTCGATGCCCAGTTCCCAGGCGACGAAGGGCACGCTGACCACCACGCCGGCGACGATCTGGGCGTACAGCAGCACGATCAGCGGCAGCGCCGGCCGCTGCTTGCGCAGCAGCCACGTATAGCCGCTCCAGGCCAGCGTGGCCGCCAGCATGAACAGGTCGCCCGGCACGAAGTCGAGCTGCGCGAGCCGGCCCAGTTCGCCGCGCACCAGCACGAAGGTCACGCCGACCAGGCACAGCAGCGCGCCGGCGATATGGCTGCGCGTGGCGGGCTCGCGAAAGAAGCTCACGCCGACCGCCAGCAGGAACAGCGGCATCGAGGCGCCGATCAGCGTCACGTTGATCGGCGTCGAGGTGGTCAGCGCCAGATATTGCAGCGCGTTATAGCTGGCGATCGACAGCACGCCGAGCGCGAGGATCAGGCCCGCATGGCGCCGCAACGCGGGGGCGTGCTCACGCACGCCGTTCCATGCCAGCGGCGTCAGCAGCAGGCCGGCCAGCAGCCAGCGCAGGAAGTTCAGCGTGATCGGCGGCACGGCGCCGGCCGCCAGATGGCCGACGATCGCATTGCCGGCCCAGCTCAGCGGCGGGAAGGCGAGCAGGAAGAGGGTCAGCCAGCCGGCGTGCGAGCCGGCGATCGGAGAGGAGGACATGCGGTCGGAAGGCGCGCAGGTAGGGGCGTCGATGTCGGCGACGCGGGCCCGAAGCAGTGGTACCGCCTCGGGGCAGCGTCGCCAATGGCCCTTGCCGCGGACGCGGCGGCGTAGCAAGTGGAGCGCGCATTATGCCGCCTGCGGCGGATCCGGATGCGCGCGGCCCCGGTCTTTCTGGGGGGGATTGCGGCTCGCAACCCTACCGGCGTGCTACCCCCGATCGGGGATGGCGTATTCAACCCCGGTTACCGCAGAGTGCAACCGAAATCAGTACGGCGGCGCAGCGTTAGGGCATACCATGTCCGCTTTCCGCCGGTCTGGCAGCTCAAACGGTCACGCCATGTACGCCATCCTGCCCGCCTTCGTCTCGTCGATCTTTCTCGGTTACGGCCTCTACGTGCTGGTGACGAAGGGCGTCACGCGCCTGACCACGACCTTCTTCCTGATGTGCGCGACCACGTTCGCGTGGCAGGGCACCTGGGCCTTCCTGTTCCAGACCATGCATCCCGATGTGGCGCTGCTGCTTGCCAAGGTCGGCTATCTGTTCATCCTGTTCCTGCCGACCACCTTCTATCACTTCATGACCGAGGTGACCGAGCGCCGCGGCGAGCGGCCATGGCTGCTGGTGTCGTACGGCATGTCGCTGCTGCTGGCAGTGGTGTTGCTGACGTCGGACCGCCTGGTTTCCGACTACTACCTCTACAGCTTCGGCAATTACCCGCGCGCGGGCGCCCTCCATCCGATCCATGTCGGGCAGACCGTGCTGCTGGCGCTGCGCAGCGGCTGGCTGCTGCTCGACGCGCGCCGCAGCGCGGTGGGCGAGAAGCGCCAACGCCTGACGCTGTGCCTGTGGAGCCTGGGCCTGTATTCGCTGGCGGCGATCGACTATGCGGTCAATTACGGCCACGACTTCTATCCGCCCGGCGTGGTCTTCATCGCCGTCAGCCTGGGGCTGATCGCGCTGTCGATCGTGCGCTACGACCTGATGCATCCGTACTCGCTGGCCGCCACGGTCGCCCACGAGGTGCGCACGCCGCTGGCGACGATCCGCATGCAGACGCAGGAGCTGGCGGTGGCCTGGCCCACGGTGCTGGACGGCTACCGCCGCGCCGTCGAGCACGGCCTGATCGAGGACCGGCTGCGCCCGGGCCAGCTCGAGCGGCTGCCCACGCTGCTGGCCGCGATCCGCGGCGAGGTCGATGGCACGCAGGCGGTGATCGAGATGGCGCTGGCCTCGATCACGCTGGAGCGGCTCGACCGCGGCAGCTTCGTGCCGCACGGCGTGGCGCAATGCGTCGATTCCGCGCTGGAGCGCTACCCGTTCCGCGCCGGCGAACGCGAACGGGTCTCCGTGCACGCGATACCGGCGGGCTGGCGCTTCCGCGGTTCCGACACGCTGCTGGTCTACGTGCTGTTCAATCTGCTGAAGAACGCGCTGCAGGCCATGCGCGCGCACCAGGGCGCGAACCCGGCCGCGAACCCGGCCGCCAGTGCGGACGGCGGCCGCATCGAGATCTCGGCGCGCGAGTCGGGCGGCTTCTATCAGCTGCGCGTGCGCGATACCGGGCCGGGCATTCCGGCGGACGTGCTGCCGCGCATCTTCGATCCCTTCTTCTCCACCAAGCCGCACGGCAGCGGTGCCGGCATGGGCCTGGCCTTCTGCCGGCGCGTGATGGAGGCCTTCGGCGGCCGCATCGAGTGCGAATCGGCGCCCGGCCGGCATACCGTCTTCACGTTGCATCTTCCCGTCGCGCTGATGGCCGAACCGCCGGCCCCGGCGAACGCGGCCACGTCGATGGGCCCGCTGGGTCCACTGGAAACGCTGGAGCGGATCGAGCGGATCGAGCGGATCGAGCGGATCGAGCCGATGCAGTCGATCCAGCCGATCCAGCCGCTGGGCCACGGCACGGCCGCCTGACGCGGCGGCCGTGCCCGGACCGGCTCACATTGCCGGCCCGGCTGGCACTGGTTGGCGCTAGTTTGGCGCTGGCGGGCGCTAGTTGGCCAGCACCGGCGCACTCACCTCATACTCCTTGACCCGCTCGACGATCTCCTTCGGGAACCGCGCGATCCGCTTCTCCTTGTCGGCGAACACGATCTGCTGGTAGCCCAGCGAGACCGGCCGCTCGTCGACGCAGAAGCGGAACAGCAGATACGCCGAGCACTGCTTGACCTGGAACGTGTTCAGGTAGCAGTCCACACGCTGGAACGGGAACGTTTCCTCGACATATTCCTGGTGCGCGCGCTTGGTCACGAAGACGCCGCCCGCGGCCAGCAGATTGCCGTGGATGCACTCGTGGAACCAGCGCTCGCGGCAGATGCCCTGCCATTCGAAATAGCGCGCGAAGTAGGTGTTCATGAAGGCGTTGGAATCCTTCAGGTAGATGTCGATCGTGTGGTGGAACGTCTTGCGGGGTGGGGTCTCGACCTGATCCTGCGCCAGCTGGCCGGCACCGCGGTTCAGGATGTGGGGAATCACGTCGCGCATCAACATGGAAAAGCTCCTGGATCAATGGCTGCGAGCGGCAGCCGCGCTTGCCCCGGGGGGAGAGGGGGGCATGCCGCATTCTGGCCGGAGACCCTGCACGGACGTCACCCACCTTTGCGGGTAGACCAGGGGCCGGCACACGTAAGCGGAACTTGCCATTGCAGGCGTGATGCTGACTGCGGGATGCCGCACCAACCCGCGGTAAACCCTAGTGGTATAGGTAACTAGACCTTATTACAGTGGCAGTTCGCCGATCCCCCCTTTTCGGGGGGACTCACCGCGTTCGTTTGCCTCGCGTCCATCCGCGGCCCGGCGCCGCGCACGGATCCCCCTTCGTCCGCCGCCATCGATGCCCGAATCCCTGTCCTCGACCGAACTGCTGTCGCGCAGCCGCGAGCCCGTCTATTTGCAGCTGGCGACCATCTTTCGCCGCCGCATCGAGAGCGGCGCCTGGCGTCCCGGCGAACGCATCCCGTCGCTGGAGGATCTGTGCCGCCAATACGGGGGTCGCGCGCATGACGATGCATCACGCGCTGTCGGTGCTCGACGACGAGGGGCTGGTCGCGCGCGCGCGCGGCCGCGGTACCTTCGTCAAGGACGGCGGCAAGCGGCGCCGGCCGGTGTCGCTGCCGGTCACCTGGGGCCAGGCGGTCGAGGTCGGCGAGCAGCTCGGCACCGAGGCGCTGGTCGAGTCGGCGGGCAGCGTGCCGCTCCCGGACGAACTCGGCATGCCCTGCGAGGCCGAGCGCGCGCCCGCCTACCATTTCCTGCGCCGCTTGCACCGGCTCGACGACCGGCCCTTCGCGATCGGCGAGGTCTATATCGAGGAAGGCTTGTTCGCGCGCAATCCGCGGGCGTTCCGGCAGGGCGCATCGGTGCCGGTGCTGGACCGCTTTCCCGGGTTGCGGGTATCGAGCGCGCGGCAGCGGCTGTCGATCATCGCCGCCGGCGCGGAGTCGGCCGCGGCGCTGGCGCTGCCGGTGGGCGCGCCGGTGGCCGAACTGCGCCGCCATGCCTGCGCCGACGGCGTGATCGTCTATTACGCCCGCATCGAATTTCCGACCGAATACGTCTGCCTGGACTTCGACCTGCTCGACCCGGGCGGCCTCGCGGGCTGAACGGCAACGCCTGACGAATACAGCGCGAACAGATCAAGAACACAACGCGAACACAACGCGAACACAACGCCAACCCCGGCACAACCGATCCCCCATCCGATTTCGAATCGACCGACCTCAGACCAAGGAAGCGCGCATATGGAGACGAACCAATCCCAGCAACCCGGGCAGACGCTGAACGGCGCCGAGAGCCTGGTCAAGACCCTGCTCGCCTGCGGTGTCGATACCTGCTTCGCCAACCCGGGCACCAGCGAGATGCATTTCGTCGCGGCGCTCGACCGCATTCCCGGCATGCGCTGCGTGCTGGGTTTGTTCGAGGGCGTGGTGACGGGCGCGGCCGACGGCTATGCCCGCATGGCCGACAAGCCCGCCGCGACGCTGCTGCATTGCGGACCGGGCCTGGCCAACGGCCTGGCCAACCTGCACAACGCGCGGCGCGCGCAGACGCCGATCGTCAATATCATCGGCGACCAGGCCACCTATCACCGGCCGCTCGATGCACCGCTGACCGCCGACACCGAGGGCTGGGCCCGTCCGGTTTCGGTGTGGACCCGCACCGCGCAGCGCGCCGATCAGGTCGGTGCGGATGCCGCGGCGGCGGTGCAGGCCGCCTGCGCCGCGCCCGGCGGCGTGGCCAGCCTGATCCTGCCGTCGGATGTGTGCTGGGACGAGGGCGGGCAGGTCGCGGCGCCGCTGCCGCCGCTGAGCGCGCCCAAGGTCTCGCCCGACGCGATCGAGCAGGCCGCGCGCTGGCTGCGCTCGGGCCAGCCGACGCTGCTGGTACTGGCCGGCACGGCGCTGCGCGAGGCGCCGCTGGCCGACGCGCATCGCATCGCCGCCGCCACCGACGCGCGGCTGATCACGCCGATGTCCAATGCGCGCGTGTCGCGCGGCCGCGGCCGTTTCGCGGTCGAGCGCGTGCCCTACTCGGGCGATGCGGCGCGCGCCAGGCTGGCCGGCATCCGCCAGGTGATCCTGGTCGGCGCGCCGCCGCCGGTGACCTTCTTCGCCTATCCCGGCAAGTCGCCGCGCCCCTATCCGGAGGACGCGCAGATCCATGTGCTGGCGCGCCCCGAGCAGGATCTGGCCGATGCGCTCGCGCGGCTGGCCGACGCGCTCGGCGCGCCCGCGGTGCCGGTGCCGGACGCCGTCGCACCCGCCGGCATCGCCAAGGGCGCGGTTACCTCGGAAGCCGTCGCGCAGACGCTGAGCGCGCTGCTGCCCGAGCAGGCGGTGGTGGTCGAGGAGAGCGTCAGCTTCGGCCGCGCCTTCTATCCCGGCACCGTGCATGCCGCCCCGCACGACTGGCTTCAGCTGACCGGCGGCGCCATCGGCGCCGGCCTGCCGCTGGCGGTGGGTGCCGCGGTGGCGGTGCCCGACCGGCGCGTGGTCGCGCTGCAGGCCGACGGCTCCGGCATGTACACCGTGCAGTCGCTGTGGACGATGGCGCGCGAACAGCTTGACGTCACGGTGGTGGTGCTGGCCAATCGCAAGTACGCGATCCTGCTGGGCGAACTGGCCGGCGTCGGCGCCAACCCGGGCAAGACGGCGCTCGACATGCTCGACATCGGCAATCCGGATCTGGACTGGGTCAAGCTCGCCGCCGGCATGGGCGTCGAGGGCGCGCGTGCGGTCGATATGGAGAGCTTCGCCGATCTGTTCGCGATGGCGAACAAGCGCAAGGGCCCGTTCCTGATCGAGCTGGTGATTTGACATGGGCGATGAGACGCCGCTTGCCCTCTCCCCCAGCCCCTCTTGCGCATGCGGGAGAGGGACGCAAACCGCCGCGCCGACGAACGACCGGTGGTGTTCTCCCTCTCCCGCTTGCGGGAGTGGGCCGGGGAGACGGCAAGGGCGGCTCCATTCGCGATTGAATAATCCACCCTTCCGGACAAGCGAATTGCGCAGGCGCCAATGACTGCGGCAAGCTGCCCCCGGAAGGCACCGAGCCAGGAGACAGCATGACAACACCCACCACCGAGGCGCAGGCCGAGCAGGGGCCGGACCGCCTCTACGCGGCCCTGCTGAACGAAGGGCGCTTTCGCATCCAGCACTGCCGCGACTGCGACCGCCACGTGTTCTATCCGCGCAATCTCTGCCCGCACTGCGGCGGCGAGGCGCTGGACTGGACCGATCCGAAGGGCGCCGGCACCGTCTATTCGACCAGCGTGGTGCGCCGCAAGCCCGAGGCCGGCGGCGACTACAACGTCGCGCTGATCGACCTGGACGAAGGCGTACGCATGATGAGCCGGGTCGAGGGCGTGGCGCCGCAGGCGGTGAGGATCGGCATGCGCGTCAAGGCGCGCGTGGCGCCCGCCGCCGGCGATGGCGTTCCCGCGATGGTGGTGTTCGATCCGATGGAGGGCTGACGCGATGCCAGCACAATCGTTGCGCGGTGGCGTCGCCATCGTCGGCGTGGGCCAGGCCGGACTCGGCGAGGCGCACGGCAAGACCGAAATGGAAATCCTGGTGGAGGCGGCCAAGGCCGCGGTCAAGGACGCCGGCATGTCGATGCGCGAGATCGACGGCATCGCCACCGCCAGCGTCGGCGCCACCATGTGGGTGATGCCGGTGGCCGAATATCTCGGCATCCATCCGAAGTTCGTCGACAGCACGATGATCGGCGGCTCCAGCTTCGTCGCCCATATGCTGCCCGCGATGCTGGCGCTGGAGGCCGGCCTGTGCGACGCGGTGCTGGTCTGCTACGGCAGCAATCAGCGGACCTCGACGGTCGGCCGCGCCGGCATCGCCAAGGTGCGCTCGGTGCTGGACCCACAGCCGTACGAGAACCCCTACCAGCCGATGCAGCCGATCACCTCGTACGCGTTGGCGGCGGCGCGGCACATGCACCAGTACGGCACCACGCGCGAGCATCTGGCCGAGGTGGCGGTGGCCGCGCGCAAGTGGGCGCAACTCAATCCCGATGCGCTGATGCGCGATCCGTTGAGCATCGACGACGTGCTGAA
Source organism: Cupriavidus sp. H18C1 (assembly GCF_049311595.1). Lineage (NCBI taxonomy): Bacteria > Pseudomonadati > Pseudomonadota > Betaproteobacteria > Burkholderiales > Burkholderiaceae > Cupriavidus > Cupriavidus sp. H18C1. The sequence continues at coordinate 458,266 of NZ_CP186009.1, read as the reverse complement.
CGCGCGCATGGTCTCCGACCCGCTGTCGGTGCGCGACTGCTGCCTGGTCACCGACGGTGCCGGCGCCTATGTGATGGTGCGCGCCGAGCGCGCCAAGGATCTGGCCAAGCCGCCGGTCTATGTACTGGGCAACGCCACCGCGACCTGGCACCGGCAGATCTCCAGCATGCCGGACCTGACCGTCAGCGCGGCGAAGGAATCGGGCGAGCGCGCGTTCGCGATGGCGGGCGTCAAGCCGGCCGATGTCGACGTGCTCGAGCTGTACGACGCCTTCACCATCAACACGCTGCTGTTCCTCGAAGATCTTGGCTTCTGCGCCAAGGGGGAGGGCGGACCCTTCGTCAGCGGCGGGGCTATCGCGCCCGGCGGCAGGCTGCCGGTCAATACCAACGGCGGCGGACTGTCGTGCGTGCATCCCGGCATGTACGGCATGTTCATCACCATCGAGGCGGTGCGCCAGCTGCGCGGCGAATGCGGCGAGCGGCAGGTCGGCGGTGCGGAGATCGCGCTGGTACACGGCAATGGCGGCACCTTGTCGAGCCAGTCGACCGCGATCCTCGGCACCGCGGCGGCGCTGTAGCGGGCTCGGCTTTCGGGCCGGTGCTGCGACGGCATGCCGCAGCAAGCCGGCAGGCAGGTACGCAAGCGCGCAAGGCAATGCGGACGAACAATTAACGCGTTCGTCCGCATTTTTTCGTTTGGCGACAACAGGTCCCGGCGAAGTCTCGTGAAGCCGGCATTGGCCGTCAACGATGGCGCCGCGCCACTCGTCTAGAGAGTGCGACGGCGAATCGCGGACCGGCAAGGCGCTGCCGCTCGGCCCGTGGACCGTCCACGCTGCCGCTCGGCCTGTGGTTCCTCCACGCCCCTGCGCCTTGTCCTTTCAAGCCTGCCCGCACCATGACGCTGCCCGCCCGCCCCATCTCATCGTTCCTTCCCGCCACGCCACGTATCGGAGACCCGCGCTCCCGCGGATGGCAGGCGCCACTGCGCCCGCGCGATGCCGCGCAGGTGGCGCGCACCGCGACCACGCTGTTTCTCGGCGAAGGCAGCATCGACGTCACGCTGGCAGCCGATGGCGGCGGGCGCCTGCGCTCGGTCTTCGCCGACATCGCGCGGGAGTACCGCGTCGGCCGACGCGGCTGCGACCGCGCGCCCGATCCCAGGGCAGCGCATGCCGCGCTGGAGCTCGAGATGGGCGTCAAGGTGCTGATGCGGTTGAGCGATTGCCTCGGCGCCCTGTTCGGGGCGCAGGACGGCGTACGGGACGACGCAGCAAGCGCCGCACGGCGCGACGTCCGGGGCGACGTGAATGGCGACGTTCATGGCGACGATATCGCCCGCCGCGCCGCGCTGATCGAATGCGCGGCGGCGATTGCCGACGAGGCGCTGATCTGCCGCGACGAGCGCGCCGTGACGGCCGACGCCGCACCGGTGCGGCGCTGCCTGACGATTTCCGTCGGCGCAGGCGGCGAGATCCGCCTGCACAAGTTCTCGCGGTGGCAGCGGCCATCGGAGCGGGGGACCGATTGCAACGGCGGCACCGGCCCGTCGGATTGCGCCGATCGTGCCGCTACTGCCGCTATTGCCGCTAGTGCGCATCGTGCCGATCCCAAGGGTCGCGCGGACGGTCCGGGTAGTCCGCGTAGTCCAGGTGTTCCGGGTAGTCCGGATAGCCCGGACAGTCCCGGAGCGCATGCCACCGAAATGGACGCGTCCCTGGCCTTCCGGATCGAGCCGTGGCGCCGGACCGCGCGCCCGCGCCGCGGCGATCCGCGGCGCGTGCTGCTCCGTTGCCGCATCCGGCCGGTGCGCGTGGGCGATGCACAGCGCATGCACGAAGCCGTGCCGGTACCCGGCCCCGGCGTGCGCGACCGGCTCGCCGCCGGCGACTGGCGTGGCGCGCTGCTGATGCTGCTGATCCGGCTGTTTCGCCTGCCGATGCCCCGCCGCGGCGTGATCGCGGGCAGGGCACAGCTGAAGGTCTATCCGATGCCGCGCGACGGTCGCGCGGCGGTGGTCGTGCGGATGAGCGGCGAGGGGAAGCGCCGCGAAGGATACCGTGCGGCCATCCACGGCGTCGAAGCGGTCAGGCAGGAACTGGCAGGCCCTCGTCGTCTGCTCGCGGCACGCCCGCCGGAGCCGGCGGTGCGCGACGACGACGAGGTGCGCTGCTATTGAGCCGCCGGGCCGCGGTGTAGCGCGCGCTACCGTGCTTTCCATCCGTGCTCCGGATCCGCGCTCCCGATCCGTTCATGATCCGTGCTTCGCCCCGCGCTCCCGATCCGTGCTCGCTCCGTGCTCGGGACCCGCGTTCCCGATCCGTTCTCCCAATCCATGCTGGCGATCCGTGCCCGCGATTTGCCGCACCGCACCCACGGCGGCGCGAAAGGCCGTCTTAGCCAAATGCAAATGGCGAGCGCTGCGGCGCGCCCACACACTGCGGTGATGGCATCGGCGGGAGCGCCCGGGCTTCCTCTATATGTATACGGACGTATGCGGACCACACGTGCGCAAACAAGAAAGTGCGCCGGCCGAGCCAGACCGTTCACTACAGGAGGAGACGCATGGCAACGAAGCAAACACGATGGCGGCCCGCCGGCATGCTGGCGACCGTGCTGGGCGCGCTGGTTCCACTGGCCGGCGTGGCCTCGCTGGCGCTGAGCGAAGGCGCCGCGGCGGCCGACGCCTATCCGTCGCGGCCGATCAAGCTGATCGTCGGCTATACGCCGGGCGGTCCCGTCGATACCGCGGCGCGCGTCTATGCCGATCACCTGGGACGGGTGCTGAAGCAGCCGGTGGTGGTCGACAACCGTGCCGGCGCCAGCGGCGCGATCGCCGCCGAGATCACCGCGAAGGCGCCGCCGGACGGCTATACGCTGTACTTCGTCGCCAGCCCGACCATGACGATGACGCCGCTGATCCAGAAGGCGGTCAACTTCAATCCGAGCCGGGACTTCAGCCACATCGGGCTGATCACCGACTACACCAACGTGCTGCTGATCAACAAGGACTTCCCGGCCCGCAACGTCGGCGAGCTGGTGGAGTACGCCCGCAAGCACCCGCAGGGCGTGGCGTTCGGCTCGGCCGGCGTCGGCGCGTCCAACCATCTGTCGGCCGAACTGCTGGCGCAGATGAGCGGCGTGAAGATGCTGCACGTGCCGTACAAGGGCAATTCGCCGGCGATGACCGATGTGATCAGCGGCAAGATCGCCTTCATGTTCGATATCACCGGCACCGCGATCGGCCATATCCAGGGCGGCAAGGTGCGGCCGCTGGCGGTGACGTCGAAGGAGCGCAACGCCGCGCTGCCGAACGTGCCGACCATGGTCGAGTCGGGGCTGAAGGACTATGCGGTGACCGGCTGGTACGCGCTGATCGGGCCGCCGAAGCTGCCGGCCGAGGTGGTCGACACGCTGGTCAAGGCGCAGCAGACCGTCGGCGACGATCCGGCCTTCCGCCAGCGGATGACGCAGGGCGGCTACGACCTGAACATCACCGGTCCGAAGCCGCTGGCGGAGCGGATCGAGCGCGAACTGCGCCTGTGGGGCGGGGTGGTCAAGACGGCGAAGATCGAGGTGGAGTGATGCAGTACCGTCGTTCCCGCGGATGCGGGAACGACGGATGCAGGTGTGGCGGTGGAGCGGAGGCGGCGGTGCAGGGGGGTGGCGCAAGGGAGCGGCGCAGGGGGGCGGCGCAGGGGGCGGATTACTCCTCGACTACCGCCCATCCCTCCATCGCCTGCCCGCCGGCATCGTCGCCGGTCCACAGCAGCACGCGCCCGGGCTGTTGTTCGTCGCGCCGGCCGCCGACCGTGACGAGGTCGTGGTCGAACAGCGGCGCCATGCCGCGGAAGCCGAAGCGCTTGACGTTCGCCTGCGGCAGTTCGCGCCGCAACAGGTCCACCATCAGCACCGCCTGCAGCGGGCCGTGGACGACGAGGCCAGGATAGCCCTCGACGTCGCGCACGTAGTCGTGGTCGTAATGGATGCGGTGGCCGTTGAAGGTCAGCGCCGAGAAACGGAACAGCAGCACCGGATCGGCATGCAACTGGCGCTGCCATTGCGGCTGGTGCGGCAGCCGCGGGCGCGGCGGCTGAGCCTGGCCCGGCTCCGGCATCGCGCGATAGACGATGTCGTGGCGCTCGCTCAGTGCCGTCTCGCCGTCGACGGTCAGCACGTGGCGGACCGAGACGAACCACAGCTCGCCGCTGCGGCCGGTTTTCTGCTGCACCTCCTCGATGGTCGAGGTACGTGTCACGGTGTCGCCGACGCGCAGCGGACGCTGGAAGTCGAGTTCGCTGCCGGCCCACATCCGGCGCGGCAGCGGCACCGGCGGCAGGAAGCCGCCGAGCACCGCGTGGCCGTCGCGGCCCAGCCTGTGCTGGGGCGCGCGCGGCAGGAAATACAGCCAGTGCCACAGCGGCGGCAGCGGTCCGCGCGCGATCGCCTCGCCGTCCAGGTCCAGCGTGGCGGCGAGGCCGAGCACCGGTTGCAGCGCCAGCGTTTCGGTGCGGCTCTCGCTGCGGCCGATCCACTGGCGCAGCGCTTCGAGGCTGGTATCGGTATCGAGATGGGTATCGGAGGCGGCCGGATCGGCCATGCGTTGTTGGGCCACGGTTGGGAAGTCCTCTCGGGAGGTGGTGGGGAAACGGCAGGGACGGCAGGAACGGCAGTCTTCGCGCCGTTCCTGCGAGCGTAGGAGTTCAGGCCGCGGCCGGCAACCAGTCCGCCATGCTGTCCGTGTGTTCGAGCGCCCAGACGCGCGCGATGATCGTGCGCATCTCGGCCTCGCTGGCGCCCTGGCGGAAGGCTGCCAGCTGCAGCGCCTTCGCCTCCAGTTCGGGCCGGCTCAGCGTGTTGTCCGGATCGCCCTTGGGCACGTCGACCCGCGCCTCGAGCGTGCGGCCGTCGGTGGTCGTCACCGTGACGCGCCCGATCCACTGCCGCGGATAGGCGGCGTTGATCTCCGCGTCGAGCGCCATCGCGACCTTCTCGCGGAAGGCCGCCACGCGCGCATCCTCCAGCGCATGCTGCTCGAACTCGCCCAGGCCGGCGTGGCCATGCCAGGCCACCAGCCCGAGCACCGTGCCCATCGAGAACTTGGCCTGATGGATCGTGACCGGATCGACCACGGGGCCGAGCACGTCGATCGCGCCCTGGTGCACATGCGCGGTGACGCCGGCGATCAGCTCGGGGTCGAGGCGCTCGCGCTGCATCAGCGCCTTCAGCGCATCGGCCGCCGGATGGGTGTGCCGGCACGAGGCGAAGAACTTGAACGAGGTCTCGGCGGTGGCCCAGCGCGTGCCGAGGCCGTCGGTCAGCCGCGCCGGATCGGCGTCGCTCGACATGCCGGCCGCCATGCCCTGCGCGCCTTCCAGGATGCGGCGTGCGCCGGTGAAGCCGGCCCGCGCCAGATGGGCCGACATCAGCCCGTCGGCCGCCGCCTTGGCGGTATGCAGCTGCTTCGAATCGGCGGCGTCGCGCAGGAATTCCCACAAGCCGGCGGCCTGGGTGCCGGCCGACCCTAGTGCCTGGTTGATGCCCTCGGCATCGAGCCCGTACAGCTTGGCCACCGCCGCCGCGGCCGCCAGCGTGCCGACCGTGCCGGTCGTATGGAACACGCGATAGTGCGAGCGGCCCATGAACTCGCCGATGCGGATGCCGGCCTCGTAGCCGGCGATCGCCGCGGTCAGCAGCTGCGCGCCGCTCTTGCCCTCGGCCTGGGCCGCGGCCAGCACGGCGGGAAACACCACCGCGGCCGGATGCAGCACCGAGCCGTTGTGCACGTCGTCCTGTTCGACCACATGCGAGGCCGCGGCATTGACCAGCGCCGCGAACCACGGCGAGGTGCGGCGGCGGTCGACCAGCACCTCGGACGGACCGTGCTGGGGGCCCATCGCCACGGCGAACTCCTGCAGCCGGCGAATCGCCGGGGCGTCCTTGCCGGCGAGGGCCGAGGCGATCCAGTCGAGGAACAGGTCCTTGGTGCGCTCGACCACGGGCGGCGGCACGTCGGACAGCGTGAAGCGGGCAAGGAACTCGCAGAGTTCGCGCGTGGGATAGGAGCTTGGCATCGGCTTGGCGGGGATCGGCTTGGTGTGTATCGGCTTGGTGCGTATCGGTCTGGCGCGGAAGGTCTGGCGCAAGGGGCAGCAGCGTGGAGAAGACCCCGGCCTAGAAGGACCGCGGCAGTCCCAGCACGTGCTCGGCCACATAGGACAAGATCAGGTTGGTCGAGATGGGTGCGACCTGGTACAGGCGCGTCTCGCGGAACTTGCGCTCGATGTCGTATTCGGCGGCGAAGCCGAAGCCGCCGTGGGTCTGCAGGCAGACGTTGGCCGCTTCCCACGAGGCATCGGCGGCCAGCAGCTTGGCCATGTTGGCCTCCTTGCCGCAGGGCTGGCCGGCGTCGAACAGTTCGGCGGCCTTGTAGCGCATCAGGCTGGCGGCCTCGACATTGACGTAGGAGCGCGCGATCGGGAACTGGATGCCCTGGTTCTGGCCGATCGGGCGGTCGAACACCACGCGCTCGCGCGCGTAGTGGCTGGCGCGCTCGACGAACCAGTAGCCGTCGCCGATACATTCGGCGGCGATCAGGATCCGCTCGGCGTTCAGCCCGTCGAGGATGTACTTCAGGCCCTTGCCTTCCTCGCCGATCAGGTTCTCGGCCGGGATCTCGAGGTTGTCGAAGAACAGCTCGTTGGTCTCGTGATTGACCATGTTGCGGATCGGCTGGACCGTCAGGCCGTTGCCGATCGCCTCGCGCAGGTCGACCACGAACACCGACAGGCCCTCGGACTTGCGCTTGACCTGGTCCAGCGGCGTGGTGCGCGCCAGCAGCAGCATCAGGTCCGAATGCTGCACGCGCGAGATCCAGACCTTCTGCCCATTGACGACATAGCGGTCGCCCTGGCGCACCGCGGTGGTCTTGAGCTTGGTCGTGTCGGTGCCGGTGGTCGGCTCGGTCACCGCCATCGACTGCATGCGCAGCTCGCCCGCGGCGATGCCCGGCAGCCAGCGCTGCTTCTGCGCCTCGGAGCCGTGCCGCAGCAGGCAGCCCATCACGTACATCTGGCCGTGGCAGGCGCCGGAATTGCCGCCGCTGCGATTGATTTCCTCCATGATCACCGAGGCGGCCGTCAGCGGCAGGCCGGAGCCGCCGTAGTTCTCGGGAATCAGCGCCGACAGCCAGCCGGCCTGCGTCAGCGCCTGGACGAACTGCTCGGGAAAGGCGTCCTGCTCCTCGACGCGTTGCCAGTAGGCGGAATCGAAGCCGGCACACAGGTCGCGCACGGCCTCGCGGATTTCGGGGTAATGCGCATCGTGCGCCTGGTCGATCGTCATCAAGGGCCTTCGCAGCGGAATCACGGGAATGGGGCCATTATTCCCGAGCCCGCCGCGCACCGACATTCGCATTTGCCAAAGAGCGGCTTAGGGCGCGCCTTACCTGGGCCCGGGCCGGCGCTGTGGCCCGCCGCGGCCCGCGGTGGCCCGTGCTGGCCCGTGCTGGCCCGCGGTGGTCCGCGGTGGTCCGCGGCGATCCGCGGTGCCGGCAGCGGCGGCTCAGATCGGCTCGCGCGCCGCGTCGATCAGGTAGTGCACCAGGGTCTCGGCGAACTGCGGCAGTTCGCGGCCGGGCCGGCGCACCAGGCGCAGCTCGCGCTTGGCCCAGTCGTCCTCCAGCGTGATGAAGCGCAGCACCTTGCGGCTGGCGTAGCGGCGCGCGCAGCTGTTGGGCACGATCGCGATGCCGGCGCCGGCCTCTACCATGCGGCAGACCGCGTCGAAGCTGCCGACCTGGATGCGCAGGCTGATGCGCTTGCCCATGCCGCTGGCGATGCGGTCCAGGAAGGACTGGATCGCGCTGAACTGGTTCAGGCCGACGAAGCGGCAGGTATCGAGCAGATCGGCGAAATGCAGCCGCTTGAACTGCGGCAGCGGGTGGTTGACCGGCGCGATCACGATCAGCTCGTCGCTGCACAGCTGCATCACGTCCAGGTCCTCGGTGGCGACCTCGCCGGCGACGATGCCCAGGTCGGCCGCGCCGGCGCCGATGGCCGAGACGATCTCCTGCGACAGGTGTTCCTCCAGCTCGATGTCGACGTCCGGGTTCTCCGACAGGAAGCGCGACAGCGCGCTGGCGAGGAACGAGTTGGTGGCGGTGGTGTTGGCCAGCAGCCGGACCTTGCCCTTGACGCCCTTGGCGTAGGGGCGCAGATCGGCGTGCAGGCATTCGAGCTCGCGAAAGACCTCGCGCGCGTGCCGCAGCAGCGCGTCGCCGGCCGGCGTCAGGCGCACCCCCTTGACCTGGCGGATCAGCAGTTGGGTCTGGAACGCTTCCTCCAGCTGCTTGATGCGGGTGCTTGCCGCCGGCAGCGACAGGAAGCTGCGTTCGGCCGCCCGCGTCAGGTTATGGGTTTCCCCTACATTCAGGAACAGGCGCAGGTCGGTCAGGTCGTAATGCATCGCGTCGTGATGGGTTTGGCGGGATCGAACGGAGGGTTTCGGGAGGCGGAAGGCGTCTTTTGGGATTGGCGAATTCCCCTTTCGCTGCCGGCAATTTATCGTATATGCCGCTTCAATAGAACCTCGTAGGTGGGACAGGAGACCGATGATGACGGCGAAGGTGGAAGGATCCGCGGCAGGCGCGATGGCAGACTCGACGGCTGGCACGATGGCGGGCAAGGTCGCGGTGGTGACCGGCGCGGGAGGCGGCATCGGCCGCGGCATCGCGCTGGCACTGGGCGCCGCGGGCGCGCGCGTGGTGGTCAACGATATCGGCGTGTCGCTGAGCGGCGAGGGCGGCGATGCCGGACCGGCGCAGCGGGTGGTCGAGGAGATCCGGGCGGCCGGCGGCGAGGCGGTGGCCAACACCGACAGCGTGTCGAGCTGGCAGGGCGCCAACGCGATCGTCCAGTGCGCGCTCGACCGGTTCGGCCGCATCGACGCCGTGATCAACAACGCCGGCAATCTGCGCGACCGCATGTTCTTCAAGATGAACGAGGAGGAATGGCGCGCGGTGATCGACGTGCATCTGCACGGCACCTTCTTCGTCAGCCGCGCCGCCGCGCCCTATTTCAAGGACCAGCAGAGCGGCGCCTATGTCCATATGACGTCGACCTCGGGCCTGATCGGCAATTTTGGCCAGGCCAACTACGCGGCCGCCAAGCTCGGCATTGCGGCGCTGTCCAAATCGATCGCGCTGGACATGGCCCGCTTCAACGTGCGCTCGAACTGCATCGCGCCGTTCGCCTGGAGCCGGATGACGAGCTCGATTCCGTCGGAGACGCCGGAGGAGCAGGCGCGCGTGGCCAAGCTGCAGAAGATGGAGGCCGGCAAGGTCGCGCCGATGGCGGTGTTCCTCGCCAGCGACGCCGCGCGCGAGGTCAATGCGCAGATCTTCGCGGTGCGCGCCAACGAGATCATGCTGATGAGCCAGCCGCGGCCGGTGCGCTCGGTGCATGCCAGCGAGGGGTGGACACCGGAGACGATCGCGGAGATCGCGATCCCGGCGATGCGCAACAGCTTCTATCCGCTGGAGCGCTCGCCCGACGTCATCAACTGGGATCCGATCTGATCCTGGCTCTGCCGGCCGCACGCTGGCAGCACGACGCGCCGGGTGCTGACGCCCGGCGCTTTCACTGGCTCGCTCTGGTCGTCTCTCTTCTCCTCGCCTCGCCTCGCCTCGCCTCGGCTTTCTCCGCCGTTCCGCCTCTTCCCCTTCCATCGATTCTCGCCGGCGCGCACGTCGTCGCGCATTGCGGTTTCCCCTGATCGTCGCCGACTGCCGTCGGTGATCGCCGTTTGCCCACCGCCTGCTTCGCCGACCGTTCGCAGAGCGATCCGCTCGGACGTCGCATGTGGCCCGCAACTTGCTGGTGTACCGGCAACGGTGGCCGACGGATGCCGCCGCGCGGGCAACCGCGACGGGGAGACAGCGATGCGATCGACGCGATCGAATGCGAACTGGAACCTGTAGCGGTTTCGGCATTCCAATGGGCACGCACCCGCACGGTGCGCGCCACGATTCCAAAGGGGAGACGCGATTGCCTCGACGGTGCATGGAGACAACCGGCGAACGATGCTTCGCCACACCCGGGCCGACAGCAGGCCAGCGCCCGGGCCGATGGGTTAACCCTGCTTTTTCTCAGCGCGATGCGCGATGTCGCGGCGCTCCGTTTTCATCCCGCTTCGATCCCCGCTTCGATCGCCGCTTCGGTCGCGATCACACGCACCGGGAACACGACGGCAGCGTGTCGCGCAACGTTGCGCGCGAGGCCTGGGCACCCGCAACGATGCAGGATGTGCCAACGTACGACCCCACCCGTTCCAAGGTTTTGCAGTCCCGGTATGTCGTCGATGCTCGTCGGAAGCAATCGTTACAAACCGGGCAGTGCAGCACCAAGGCGAAAGGTGTAAGGTGTGTCCGAGAACATGGTCGCGCCGCCCAGTGCGAACCGGTCAGCGTGCCGCTCAGTCGCACGCAGCCAGGACGCAGTTTTCACGAGCAGGACCGCGCCGTTGCCAGTGCGCAATGCGCGTCAACAAGCTCTTCCCCCCTGGGCGTTATTTGACTATGATGAAGTAAAGACTTCGCAACATGGTCAGTCTTCCGCCAAGCCGGGGTGGCGGTATTCAAAGGCTGATACGTGGAATGAGGCAGGGTACCTACCTGCAGACGGACTGCGTTCGCCTCGGACGAGACTCTGACGGGAGTGAGGTATGGACATTTTCGGCCACTACGCCACGCGCTTCGAAGCTCGCAAGGAAGAGGAATACAGCATCCAGGAGTACCTGGAGATCTGTAAGAAAGACCCTACTGCCTATGCGACCGCGGCCGAGCGCATGCTCGCCGCGATCGGGCAGCCAGAGCTGGTAGACACGCACCACGACCCGCGACTGTCGCGCCTGTTCTTCAACAAGGTCATCAAGATCTATCCGGCGTTCCGCGAGTTCTACGGCATGGAGGACACGATCGAGCAGATCGTCTCGTTCTTCAAGCATGCCGCGCAAGGTCTCGAGGAACGCAAGCAGATCCTCTACCTGCTCGGGCCTCCCGGCGGCGGCAAGTCCTCGCTCGCCGAGAAGCTCAAGGCGCTGATGGAGCAGATTCCCATCTACGCGCTGAAGGGCTCGCCGATCCATGAATCGCCGCTCGGACTGTTCTCGCCCGAGGAAGACGGCAAGATTCTGGAGGAGGACTACGGCATCCCGGTCCGCTATCTGAACACGATCGCCTCGCCATGGGCGGTCAAGCGGCTGCACGAGTTCAACGGCGACATCACGCGCTTCCGCGTGGTCAAGCTGCGGCCCTCGGTGCTGTCGCAGATCGCGATCGCGAAGACCGAGCCGGGCGACGAGAACAACCAGGACATCTCCTCGCTGGTCGGCAAGGTCGATATCCGCAAGCTCGAGGACTATCCGCAGGACGACCCGGACGCGTACTCGTACTCCGGCGGCCTGTGCCTGGCGAACCGCGGCCTGCTCGAATTCGTCGAGATGTTCAAGGCCCCGATCAAGGTCCTGCACCCGCTGCTGACGGCGACGCAGGAGGGCAACTACAAGGGCACCGAAGGCTTCGGCGCGATTCCGTTCGACGGCGTGATCCTGGCCCACTCGAACGAGGCCGAATGGCAATCGTTCAAGGCGGACAAGAACAACGAGGCCTTCCTCGACCGGATCTACATCGTCAAGGTGCCGTACTGCCTGCGCGTGTCCGACGAGGTCAAGATCTACGACAAGCTGCTGCGCAGCGCTCGCTGTCGGCCGCGCCATGCGCGCCGAACACGCTGAAGATGATGGCGCAGTTCGCGGTGCTGACGCGGATCAAGGAACCGGAGAACTCGAACATCTTCTCGAAGATGCGGGTCTACGACGGCGAAAGCCTGAAGGACGTCGACCCGAAGGCGAAGTCGTACCAGGAGTACCGCGACTACGCCGGCATCGACGAGGGCATGAGCGGGCTGTCGACGCGCTTCGCGTTCAAGGTGCTGTCCAAGGTCTTCAACTTCGACAACACCGAGGTCGCGGCCAATCCGGTGCACCTGCTGTACGTGCTCGAGCAGCAGATCGAGCGCGAACAGTTCCCGCCGGAGCAGGAAGCGAAGCTGCTCTCGTACATCAAGGAATACCTGACGACGCCCTTCGTCGAGTTCATCGGCAAGGAGATCCAGACCGCGTATCTGGAGTCGTATTCCGAATATGGCCAGAACATCTTCGACCGCTACGTCGTCTTCGCCGACCTGTGGATCCAGGACCAGGAGTACCGCGATCCCAATACCGGCGAAATCCTCGACCGCAACGCGCTGAACGACGAGCTGGAGAAGGTGGAAAAGCCGGCGGGTATCTCGAACCCGAAGGACTTCCGCAACGAGATCGTCAACTTCGTGCTGCGGGCGCGGGCCAACAACGGCGGCAAGAACCCGAACTGGACCAGCTACGAGAAGCTGCGCATGGTGATCGAGAAGCGGATGTTCTCCACCACGGAGGACTTGCTGCCGGTCATTTCCTTCAACGCCAAGTCCTCGCGCGAGGACCAGGAGAAACACGAGAACTTCGTCAACCGCATGGTCGAGAAGGGCTATACGCCCAAGCAGGTCCGGCTGCTGGTGGAGTGGTACTTGCGCGTTCGAAAATCATCGTAACGGCGCCTGCACGGGGCCTCTGAACGAGGGCAACCAATATGGCCACGGTCATCGATCGGCGGGAGAATGGCGGCAACAAGAGTGCGGTCAACAAGCAGCGTTTCATCAAGCGTTACCGCGAGCAGATTCGGCAAGCCGTAGCGAAGGCGGTGTCCGGCCGGAAGATCATGGACATCGAACAGAGCGGGCAGGTGTCCATTCCGGTCAAGGACATCTCCGAGCCGATCTTCCACCATGGCCAGGGCGGCAAGCGCGAGTGGATCCACCCCGGCAACAAGAAGTTCGTCCGCGGAGACAGTTTCGACCGCCAGCAGCAAGGGGCGGGCGGAACCGGCTCCCGGGCGAGCGACTCGGGCGAGGGCGAGGACGATTTCGTCTTCACGCTCTCGCGCGAGGACTTCCTGAATTTCTTCTTCGAGGACATGGCGCTGCCCGACATGGCCAAGCGCCATCTGGCCAAGATCGCCGAGGTGCGCAAGGTGCGCGCCGGCTTCTCGATCGACGGCACGCCCTCGAACCTGTCGGTGCTGCGCACGATGCGCAGTTCGCTCGGCCGGCGCATCGCGCTGTCCGGGCCCTACCAGCGGCGCCTGCAGGCGCTCGAGCAGCAGTACAGCGAGGTGCTCGAGGAAGAGGGGCCCTACACGGCCCGCGCACAGGAGATGATGAAGGAGATGCGCCATCTGCGCGCCTGCATCGACCGCGTGCCCTTCATCGAGAAGCTGGACCTGCGCTACAACAACCGCGTGCTGAAGAAGCGTCCGCAGGCGCAGGCGGTGATGTTCTGCCTGATGGACGTATCGGGTTCGATGGACGAGAGCCGCAAGGACCTGGCCAAGCGCTTCTTCATGCTGCTGTACCTGTTCCTGAAGCGGAACTACGAACGCATCGACGTCGTCTTCATCCGCCACCATACGGTGGCCAAGGAAGTCGACGAGGAAGATTTCTTCCACTCGCGCGAATCGGGCGGCACGGTGGTGTCCAGCGCGCTGAAGCTGATGGTGGACGTGATCCATAACCGCTACCCGGCCAGCCAGTGGAACATCTACTGCGCGCAGGCGTCGGACGGCGACAACTGGGCCGGCGACTCGGAGCTGTGCGGCCGGCTGCTGCGCGAATCCATCCTGCCGCTGGTGCAGTACTACGCCTATGTCGAAGTCGCGTCCGAGGAGCCGCAGAACCTGTGGGAAGAGTACATGACGGTCAAGGGCACGCACGAAAACTTCGCGATGCAGCGGATCATCGGCGCGGACGAGATCTATCCGGTGCTGCACGACCTGTTTCAGAAGAAGGCGGCCTGGCCGAACACCGGGCGTTGATGCGCTGACGCCTTGATGCGTCGATGTACCGGCGCACGGCCCCCGGGCATGGTGTCCATGCAGGGGTGCCGCGCCGGACAGGCCTTGGCTAACCGGCGGCGCCGCGAAGGCGGGCCGCCGACATGGGGTGGGAAATGGCATACCTCTCTACCGGTTCGGAGTGGACCTTCGAACTGATCCAGCGGTACGACCGGGAGATCGCGCGCATCGCGGCCGATTTCGGCCTCGATACCTATCCCAACCAGATCGAGATCATCACCGCCGAGCAGATGTTGGACGCCTACGCGTCCGCGGGACTGCCGGTCGGCTACAGCCACTGGTCCTACGGCAAGCATTTCCTCGCTTCGGAGCGCAGCTACCAGCGCGGCCACATGGGCCTGGCCTACGAGATCGTGATCAACTCCAATCCCTGCATCGCCTATCTGATGGAGGAGAACACGATGCCGATGCAGGCGCTGACGATCGCGCACGCCTTGCTACGGCCACAACTCCTTCTTCAAGGGCAATTACCTGTTCCGCACCTGGACCAACGCGGACGCCATCGTCGATTACCTGCTGTTCGCCAAGAACTACGTGGCCGAATGCGAGCAGCGTTACGGCGAGCAGGAGGTCGAACTGCTGCTCGATTCCTGCCACGCGCTGCAGAACTACGGCGTGGACCGCTACAAGCGGCCGAAGAAGCTGTCGATCACCGAGGAGCAGGCGCGCCAGGCCGAGCGCGAGAACTATCTGCAGATGCAGGTCAACGATCTGTGGCGCACGCTGCCGAAGCACCGCTCGCACGCGCTGGTGACCGAGGACGAAGCGCCCGAGGCCGAGGCCACCTTCCCGCCGGAGCCGCAGGAGAACCTGCTGTACTTCATCGAGAAGAACGCGCCGAAGCTGCAGCCGTGGCAGCGCGAGATCGTCCGCATCGTGCGCAAGATCGCGCAGTACTTCTACCCGCAGCGCCAGACCAAGGTGATGAACGAGGGCTGGGCCACGTTCTGGCACTACACGATCCTGCACGAGCTGTACGAACAGGGGCTGGTCAACGACGCCTTCATGATGGAGCTGCTGCAGGCGCATACCAACGTCATTTACCAGCCGCCGTACCACAGCCCTTATTACAGCGGGCTCAATCCTTACACGCTGGGCTTCCTGATGTTCCAGGACCTGCGCCGCATGTGCGAGCGCCCCGAGGAGGAGGATTATCGCTGGGCGCCGGAGATCGCCGGCAGCGACTGGCGCAAGACGCTGGACTTTGCCATGCGCAACTTCAAGGACGAGAGCTTCCTGCTGCAGTTCCTGTCGCCGCGCGTGATCCGCGAACTGAAACTGTTCTCGGTGCTGGATGACGACCGCGAAAGCAAGCTGCGCGTGACCGCGATCCACGACGACGAAGGCTATCGCCGCATCCGGCAGTTGCTGGCCAGCCAGTACGATCTGTCCAATATCGAGCCGAACATCCAGGTGACCAACGTCGACGTCGGCGGCGACCGCTCGCTGACGCTGCGCCATCTGCAGAACGACCGCCGGCCGCTGGCGCAGAACTTCGAGGAGGTGATCCGCCATGTCACGCGGCTATGGGGCTTCACCGTGCGGCTCGAGGTGGTCTACGAGGACGGCCGTCACGAGATCAAGTACGAATGCCGGCCCGAGCGCAAGCACCATCGCAAGGCGGCATGAGGCGGCGCAAGCCGCCGTCAGAGACGTGAGGCGGCGTGAGGCTGAGTAAGCCGGCCGAAAACGATCCGATAGCGGTCCGACCCGGCGAGCCGGGTCCCGGTCAGCGGGCAAGGCAAGAGCGGGGATTTCAGCGCTGAAATCTCCGCTCGTTTTATTTGGAAGCGGTTGGACGGGTGGGAACCGGTTCAAAGCGTTCTTCCTGTGCCAGGCATCCCTACGCCGTCCCCGCGCTCCCCTCGCTTCCCGCAATCAGCGGCTTGACCTCCGCCGCGCCGCCGCCGTCGAGCTGCAGCGTCATGTAGGGCGAGGCCATGCGGATCCCCGCCGCGTCGAACTTCTGCTTCAGCGTCGCGTTGAACGCCCGCGTGATCTCGAACTGGGCCAGCGGCAGCGTCTTGAACTGGGCCAGCACCACCGGCCCCGACGGGTCGAAGCGGTCCAGCCCCAGAATGTCGAGCCCCGACAGCAGCCGGTGCGCGAAGCGGATGTCCTGCGCGATCTCGTCGCCGGCCTCGCGGATCAGCGCCATCGCGCGGTCGAGGTCGCTGTCGTAGCGCAGGCCGATATTGAAGACCGCGAAGGCATGGCCGCGCGACAGGTTCTTGATCGCCTTGATCTGGCTGTACGGCAGCACGTGCAGCGCCCCCTTGCCGTCGCGCAGCTTGATGGTCCGGATCGTCATGCCCTCGACCGTGCCGCTGTGGTCGGGCAGCTCGACCACGTCGCCGATCGCGATCGAGTCCTCGATCACGATGAACAGCCCGGTGATCAGGTCCTGCACCAGCGTCTGCGCGCCGAAGCCGATGGCCAGCCCCACCACGCCCGCGCCGGCGATCAGCGGCGTCACGTTGACGCCGAGGTTGGCCAGCACCGCGATCAGCGCCATCACCAGCAACGCGACGAACACCGCGTTGCGCAGCAGCGGCAGGATGGTGCGGGCCCGCATGCTGGGCGGCTGCCCGCGCCCGTGTCCCGGCGACAGCGCCTGCGTGATGGCGGTGTCGATCACCAGCCAGAACAGCCACGACAGCAGCACCGCGGCCAGCGCGCCGAATACCGCG
This sequence comes from Cupriavidus sp. H18C1, assembly GCF_049311595.1. Taxonomy (NCBI): domain Bacteria; kingdom Pseudomonadati; phylum Pseudomonadota; class Betaproteobacteria; order Burkholderiales; family Burkholderiaceae; genus Cupriavidus; species Cupriavidus sp. H18C1. The sequence continues at coordinate 441,572 of NZ_CP186009.1, read as the reverse complement.
TCGGCGAAGCGGCGGCCCAGCGCGGTCGAATGCATCAGATGCAGCAGCGAATTGCCCCAGACGCGGCTGGCGAGTTCCAGGAAACCCAGCCAGATCGCCAGGCGCACCAGCGCGACCGCAAAGCGGCCGAAGCGCGCCAGATAGGCCGAACGCCGCTGCCAGCGTTGCCGCGGCCCGTGCTGGGTCGCCTGGGGCGAGCGTCCGGTCACCACCGTCAGCGCCAACGCGGCGACCAGCAGCGCCACCGTCAGGATGGTCCGGCCCAGATAGTCGTCGGCATGGCCGGCGGCGAGCAGGGTGCCGACCACCGAGGCGAACACCACCGCCAGCACCGGCAGATGCCAGGTGCCGCCGGCCAGCCGCAGCACGTCGGTGATGGCCGGATGGGCCTGGCGGAACGCCAGCGGCCGATTGGCGATCAGATGGCCGATCTGCCGGCGAAAGCGCAGGCAGAACCAGGCCATCAGCAGCGCCGCGGCGATGTTCGACAGATTGGCGGTCACGGCGGACAGGTTGATGCCGAGCGCGGCGATCACGCGGGCGTTGGTCGCGGCGTCGCCAAGCGCCGCCAGCGAGCCGATCGCGAACAGCACCGAGCGCGAGTGCTGGTGCAGGTCATGGACCGCGCGCCGCCGGTGCGCGGTATTGAAGACCGCGAACAGCGTCTGCGATATCGCCGACAGCACCGCGCCGGCGACCAGCGCGTAGGCCACCGTCAGCGCCGCCACGCCGGCCGGCACCAGATGCAGCGCCAGGGCGCGCACGATCCAGATCGCCACGCCGAAGGCGATCGCCCATGGGCCGACCCGGCGCAGCATGAAGATGCCGACGTCGGTCCACGATGGCACGGTGGGCAGCTGGACCCGATCGACCGGCCGCATCAGCCGGCCCCGCACGCGCCGCGCCAGTTCGTGCAGCAGCCAGCCGCCCACGGCCCAGCCCGCCAGCACCGCGGCGAACAGCTGCGCCGAACGCGGTGCGCTGCCCCGTCCGCGATCGGTCAGCGCCTGCTGCCATTCCTCGCCGGCAAAACGCAGGCGCCAGCTCCAGTAGCGCCACGGTCCCTGATCCTTGCCGAGCCGGTCGTCGACCTGCTCGACCGCTTCGGCCAGCGCCCCGACCAGTCCGCCGGCCTCGGCGTCCGAGGCTGCGGTCACCGCCGGGGCGGCCGGCGCCGACGCACCGAGGCCGTCGCGCACTGCCCGCAACTGGCCGACCAGCGCGGTGCGTTGCTGGTCGTTCTGCAGCGTCTCGATGACCTGATCCAGCGATTGCGCCAGCGGCACGCTTGCCGCGGCCTCGGATGCGGATGCCGACGCGCCGGCCGCGGGATGGGCGGCGGGCTTGCCCAAGGTCGTTGCCGCACCGGCGTGGGGCACGGTACCGATAGCGCAGAGCGAAATCAGCGCCAGCCATAGCAGATGACATCGCAGTTTCATCGTCGCGGGTGCCTCGTCGAAACCGGTCCTCGGCCCGGTGGGCGGGCCGCCATGGGCGCACTGTAACCGATGCCAAAGGGCCGGACGACCGGTGTCCGTCCGACGCCGCGGGGCTGCCCATCCCGCGCCGCACGCAACTTGGCCGATAGTGCTACTCTAATTCCCCTCTTTTCTCCGACCCCTTTATTCAGGTTCTACTCAGGTTCTACTCAGGCCCCTAACTCAGGAGATTGTCGTGGCCCGCAAAACTCCCATCGAGCGCTATCGCAACATCGGCATCAGTGCGCATATCGACGCCGGCAAGACGACCACGACCGAACGCATCCTGTTCTACACGGGCGTCAGCCACAAGCTGGGCGAGGTGCACGAAGGCGCCGCCACCATGGACTGGATGGAGCAGGAGCAGGAGCGCGGCATCACCATCACGTCGGCCGCCACCACCGTGTTCTGGAAGGGCATGGCCGGCAAGTATCCCGAGCACCGAATCAACATCATCGACACCCCCGGGCACGTCGACTTCACCATCGAGGTCGAGCGCTCGATGCGCGTGCTCGACGGCGCCGTGATGGTCTACGACGCGGTCGGCGGCGTGCAGCCGCAATCGGAGACGGTCTGGCGCCAGGCCAACAAGTACGGCGTGCCGCGGCTGGCCTTCGTCAACAAGATGGACCGCGTCGGCGCGGACTTCTTCCGCGTGCGCGAGCAGATCGCCGAGCGCCTGAAGGGCGTGGCCGTGCCGGTGCAGATTCCGATCGGCGCCGAGGACCACTTCCAGGGCGTGGTCGACCTGGTGCGCATGCAGGCCATCGTCTGGGACGAGGCCAGCCAGGGCGTGCGTTTCGAATACCGGGAGATTCCGGCCGAGCTGGTCGACACCGCGCAGCTGTGGCGCGAGCGGATGGTCGAGGCCGCGGCCGAGGCCAACGAGTCGCTGCTGGAGAAATACCTCGGCGGCGAGCCGCTGAGCGAGGACGAGATCAAGGCCGGCCTGCGCCAGCTGCACCATCGCCAACGAGATCGTGCCGATGCTGTGCGGCAGCGCGTTCAAGAACAAGGGCGTGCAGGCAATGCTCGACGCGGTGGTCGACTACCTGCCGTCGCCCGCCGACGTGCCGGCGATCCGCGGCCATACCGAGGACGATCGCGATGCCGAGCGCCATCCGAACGACGACGAGCCGTTCTCCGCGCTCGCCTTCAAGATCATGACCGACCCGTTCGTCGGCCAGCTGATCTTCTTCCGCGTGTATTCCGGCGTGGTGAACTCCGGCGACACCGTTTACAACCCGGTCAAGGGCAAGCGCGAGCGCCTGGGCCGTATCCTGCAGATGCATGCCAACACGCGCAACGAGATCAAGGAAGTGCGAGCCGGCGACATCGCCGCGGCGGTGGGCCTGAAGGAGGCGACCACCGGCGACACGCTGTGCGACCCGGCCAACGTGATCATCCTGGAGCGGATGACCTTCCCCCGATCCGGTGATCTCGCAGGCGGTGGAGCCCAAAACCAAGGCCGACCAGGAAAAGATGGGCGTGGCGCTGAACCGCCTGGCGCAGGAAGACCCGTCGTTCCGCGTCAAGACCGACGAGGAATCGGGCCAGACCATCATCTCCGGCATGGGCGAATTGCACCTCGAAATCCTGGTCGACCGCATGAAGCGCGAGTTCGGCGTCGAGGCGACCGTCGGCAAGCCGCAGGTCGCCTATCGCGAGACCATCCGCCAGGCGATCAAGGGCGTCGAGGGCAAGTTCGTCAAGCAGTCGGGCGGCCGCGGCCAGTACGGCCATGTGGTGATCGACCTGGAGCCGCAGCCGCAGGGCAAGGGCTACGAGTTCGTCGATGCGATCAAGGGCGGCGTGATCCCGCGCGAGTTCATCCCCGCGGTCGACAAGGGCATTCAGGAGACGCTCAATGCCGGCGTGCTGGCCGGCTTCCCGGTGGTGGACGTCAAGGTCACGCTGGTGTTCGGCTCATACCACGAGGTCGATTCCAACGAGAACGCCTACCGGATGGCCGGCTCGATGGCATTCAAGGACGGCATGCGGCGCGCGCGTCCGGTGCTGCTCGAGCCGATGATGGCGGTCGAGGTCGAGACGCCGGAGGAGTTCACCGGCAACGTGATGGGCGATCTGTCGTCGCGGCGCGGCATCGTGCACGGCATGGACGAGATCGCGGGCGGCGGCGGCAAGCTGGTGCGGGCCGAGGTGCCGCTGGCCGAGATGTTCGGCTACTCGACTTCGCTGCGTTCGCTGACCCAGGGCCGGGCGACCTACACGATGGAGTTCAAGCACTACGCCGAGGCGCCGGCCAACGTCGCCGACGCGGTGGTCAACGCGCGCCGGCAGTAGTCGCAGAACGAACGGCACCCGAACGATGGGCGCTGAAACGAAGGGCGCCCAATCGAACGGCGCCAATCGAACGGCGCCCGATCGAACGGCGCTCAAACGAAGGGCGGCTCGCCCTGCCAGTCGAAGAAGTCGGGCATGTCGCGCGAGACGGTCTGCGGGAACGCGGCCGGGCGCTTCTGCAGGAAGGCCTCGACGCCCTCCTTCGCGTCCGGCGAGCGCCCGCGCGACTGGATCGCGCGGCTGTCGAGCTTGTGCGCCTCCATCGGGTGCGCTGCGCCGGCCATCCGCCAGATCATCTGCCGCGAGATCGCGACCGACACCGGCGCGGCGTTGTCGGCGATCTCGCGCGCCAGCGCGTAGGCCGCCGGCAGCAGCTCGTCGGGCGCATGCAGCGAGCGCACCAGGCCCCGCTCCAGCGCCTCCTGGGCCGGGAACACGCGGCCGGTGTAGCACCACTCCAGCGCGGTCGAGATGCCGACCACGCGCGACAGGAACCAGGACGACGCGGCCTCCGGCGTGATCCCGCGACGCGAGAACACGAAGCCGAACTTGGCCGTGGTCGAGGCCATCCGGATATCCATCGGCAGCTGCATCGTCACGCCGATGCCCACCGCCGCGCCGTTGATCGCCCCGATCACCGGCTTCAGGCTGCGGTAGATCCGCAGCGCGACGCGGCCGCCGCCGTCGCGGTGCGGCGCGTCGGCCGGCGCGCCGTAGCGCTTCTCGAAATCGAAGGTCGAGCCGCCCGAGGACAGATCGGCGCCGGCGCAGAACGCGCGTCCCGCGCCCGTCACCACCACCGCGCGCACCGCATCGTCGGCGTCGCTGGCATCGAAGGCCGCGATCAGCTCCTGCATCATCTGCGCGTTGAACGTATTCATCTGTTCCGGCCGGTGCAGCGTGATGGTGGCGATGCCGTCGGCGACGGCGTAGCGCAGCGTTTCGAACTGGGATGGTTGCATGGGGGCTCCGAGGTTGCCGATCAAATGCCGGGAAGGTGGAGGGTGGCCGCCGACGGACGCCGGCGATGCCGGCGCCGTGCTGCTCAGGCGAAGGTGATCGCGCCGCGCCGGTCCGCGCGCTCCAGGTGCGGCACGTTGTTGAAACTGAGCAGCCGCTGCGTGTGCGGCCGCAGATGATTTCGCAGAAGGCGGTGTTGCGGAACTGCAGGTTCAGCTCGATTGCGGTCTGCGCCGGCGCGTGCAGCATGTCGGCCACCGCGCGGCCGATCGCGCCGCCCGAGCTGACCACCAGGATCGCGTCCTCGCGCGCCGAGCCCTCGGCGCCGTGCGCCAGCCCCGCCGCGATGCGCTTGCCGAATTCGTCCCAGCTCTCGGGCATGCCGGTCAGCGTGCCGGAGGTCCAGGCCGCGAACGCCGCGCGGAAGGTGCGCCAGTAGTCCGCGTAGTCGCCGTTCTGATGCGCGCGATGATCCGCGCCGCCGGTGTGGGCGCAGTACAGCGCCTCGCCGTCGTACTCGTTGAAGCCCGGATGCGTCTCGATCGTCAGTCCGGCACCGGCTTCGCCCATGGCGGCCAGGATCTCGCTGGCCGTGTCTTGCTGACGCACCAGCGAGCCGGCGATCACGCGGCGGAAGCGCACCCCGCGCTCGACGAAATACTCGCCGAGCCAGCGCGATTGCTGGCGGCCCTGTGCCGACAGGCAGTCGTAATTGGCCGCGCCGAAGGAGGCCTGGCCGTGGCGCACGAGAAATAGCGTTGCCATAGAGGGAGAGCGAAAGGTTGGGAGAAGGCGGGTCCACGGGTCCGGCCGGCGGGCCGGCGATGGCCGTCGCGCTCGATTGTAGGGCGCGCTCCGAGTGCCGGCCAAGCAAGCGTGACACGCTGCATACCGGTCATGGCCGCGCTGCATTGTCGTCGTCGGCGCGCCTTTCGCGTCTCAAATTCCAAAAGTGGCGGCATGTTACGCAAATGGCGTCGCCATACGCGGTTACCTTGGCGCCTGCCCGGCGGAGGGCATTCTCCATTCCACCCAGACATCGGCATATCGGAACACCGGAACACCGGGGATAGCGGGGATAGCGGGGATAGCGGGGATAGCGGGGACCTGGGACATCGGAACATCAAGACATCAGGAATCAAGAGGGCCAAGACGATGCGTACGTATCACACCCTGTCGTACCGCGACTGCACTGCCTTCGGCGCGGCAGTCGAATCGCCGCGTCTGGGGCCCGCGATCGGCGCGGCGCTCGCGCGCGGCGAGGTCATCGAAGTACAGGGACATCGATTCCGCCTGTGCCGCTCGGGCTCGGGCTGGAAAATCAAGACCGCTACGCTCTGGCAGATGACGCACCGCCAGCGCTTCGCGCGGCTGATGCGGTGCCTGCGCCTCGGTGGCGACGAAGTGCTGTGGGAAGCGAGGGTGCGGCGCTTCGTCAAGCATTGCGCGCTGCGCGTGGAGAACGGTGGCGACGGCCGTGGCGGCGGCGGGGTCAGCCACGAAGTCAGCCACGAAATCAGCCGCGAGGTCCGCCAGGAGGGCAGCCACGATCGCGCGCGGCCGCGCATGGTGCCGCTCTACGTCAAGGGTTGGCTGCCGCCGGCTCTCGATGCCACGGACATGTCTGCCGAGAGCCGCGAGGCCGGCCGCCGGCGCCGCGCCGAGCTGCTGCGGCACGCTCGGCGCCCGCAAGCGGAACCCGATGGCGCGTCCGAAGGCAGCGCCGAGGTGCCGCCCCAGGGCCCGCCCTTGCCGTCGGACATCGATCTGCGCCGCCTGTGCCCCGATGTCGCGGCGCACCTGTTGGGCGCCGGCGCGGACTTGCGCGGGCGCAATCTGCGCGACAGCGACCTGGGCCCGCTCGACCTGGGCGGCGCGGACTTGCGCGGCGCGGTGCTGGTCCGTTGCAAGGCGATCGGGGCCGGCCTCGTCGGTGCCGACCTGCAGGGGGCCGATCTGCGCGGTGCCGACCTGCGCCGCGCCCGGCTGGACGGCGCCAAGCTGGCCGGTACGCGGCTCGCCGCGGCGCGGCTGCAGAACGCCTCGCTGCATGATGCGGACCTGCGCGGCCAGACGCTCGACATGATGGCCCTGGCCGGCGCGGCGCTGCACGGGGCGAACCTCACGGACGCGCGCCTGGTGCTGGCCCACGATGCGCTGATCGACGGCGCGGTACGCCGGGCCGTGCTCAAGCCCTTGCATCAGCGCGAGGACAATCTGCTGTGGACGCTGGCCTCGCTGCCGGACCGCGACCAGCGGCGCGGACTGATGCAGGCGATCGTGCGGGCGCTGGCGCACGCGGTCACCCAGGGCGAGGACGTCTCCGACACTCATGATGCCCTCGCCGGGGTGCTGCTCAAGAACATCGATGACTATTGGGGCGACCCGGGCGACATGAACGCGGACATCGCGCTGAACGGCTGGATCCAGACACTGGCCCGGCATCAGTGCCTGCGCCTGGCCGACGCGCTGCCCGAGCCCTGCGAAGGGGCGCTGCTGCAACTGGCGGACCGCTATCGCGCCATGTTTGCCGAGCGCGGCGGCCTGCCATGGGAGGTGCCGCTGACGTTCCGGCCGTCCTCGGTCAGTCGAGCCTGACGCCGGTATCGGCGGTCAGCTTCAGCACCACCGGCAGATAGGCGCGATACGCGCTGCTGGCCTCGGCCGGCAGATTGCCGACCGGCTCGGCGCCCATCTCGTCGATCCGGCGCGCCAGCGGGCCGCTCCTGACCAGCGCGCTGACCTCGCGCCCGAGCCGCTCGACGATGGCAGGCGGCGTCTTCGCGGGGGCCAGCAGCGTGGTCGGCCCGACGACCTCGTAGGCCGGATCGCGGTAACCCGCCTCGGCGAAGGTCGGCACATCGGGCAGGCCCACCGCCCGGCGCGTGCCGATCACCGCCAGCGGGCGCAGCTTGCCGGTGGCGATATGCTGCTTCAGCGCGGTCACCGAGCCGATCGTCATGTTCACCTGCCCGGCCAGCAGGTCCGACACCATCGGCCCTTCGCCGCGATAGGGCACGTGCAGGATATCGAGCCCTTTCGTTTTGGCCAGGTACGACTGGATCGTATGCGGCTGCGTGCCCGGACCCCACGATCCCATCCGCAAGGCACCGGGATGCGCCTTCGCATAGGCCAGCAATTCGTCGACGCTCTTGACCGGCAGCGTGCTGTTGACCACCAGCACGGTGCGCATGGTGGCGATGTCGGAGACCGGCTGCAGATCCGTGCGCGGGTCGTACGGCAGCTTCCTGTACAGCGCCAGGTTGGCCGTGATCGGCCCGGGCACCGTCATCAGCAGCGTGTAGCCATCGGGCGCGGACTTGGCGACATGGTCGGTGCCGATGATGCCGCCCGCGCCGCCCTTGTTCTCGACCACGACCGGCTGGGCCAGCCGCTGGCTCAGCGTGTCGCCCAGCGTGCGGGCCAGCGTGTCGGTCGAGCCGCCGGCGGGATAGGGCACGACGATCCGGATCGGCTTGCTCGGGTAGGGGTCCTGCGCATGCAACGGCAAGGCCGCCAGCGTCAACAGCGCCAGGGTGGCGGCGCGCATCGCCGTCGTGCGTCGCGCCAACCATCGTGCCATCGTGTATCGCGCCATCGTGCATCGTGGCGCCTCATGCCTGGCCGCCTTGCTGCGTGGGTTCATGCTGGTCTCCGTCTTGTGATGATGGTTTGGGATCGCGATGCGCCCGCTCGCCGGCTTCAATCCCGCATCGGCGCCAGATAGCTGCCGATCAGCCGCGCCATCTGCACGGGCAGTTCGTCGTCGTCCAGCCGCACCGGCAGCGGGTCATGCAGCAGCGCATTGACCAGCATGCCGAACACGGCCTGCATGGCGAAGCGCACCTTCGCCTCGGCCCGGGCGTCGCCGCCGAGCCGCGGCACCAGCAGCGCCACCGTCCGGTCCGCGAAGGCCGTCGCACAGTCCCGATGGGGCTGCCAGGCCTGCGGCCGCGCGCCGGCCTGCTGCAGCGCCGCCCGCAGCAGGCCGCGCTGCGCGCGGCAACCGCGCACCAGCAGGCGCATCGCCTTGTCGAGCAGCACCGCGGTGGGCAGCGCGGCGCAGCGGGAAGGCGCCAGATGGTGCGCCATCGCCTGCTGCGCGTCGTGCACCGCCGCGGTCTGCAGCGCTTCGAAAAAGGCCGCCTTGTCGCGGAAGCGCCCATAGAAGGCGCCGACCGACAGCTCGCAGGCCGCGACGATCTGCGCCACCGAGATCGATTCGAAGTCGCGCGTGGCCAGCAGCGTGCGGCCCGCCGCCAGCAGCGCCTGCTCGGTGTCGCGGGCGCGCTGGCGCTTGGGCGCGTGCAGCAGCGAACGGGTGTCGAGCGCGGGGAAGCCGCTGCGCGCGGTGCCCGGCAGCGGGAACGGGGAGGCAGGGGTCATGGCGGCTTCCGGAGGGCGGCTACGGGTAGAGATGCGAACAGGGATGCGAACAGGGATGCGAACAGGGATGCGCAATGGGATGCGCAACGTGACGCGCATCCGGATGCCGGCTCGCACCCGCGGCGCCGATGCGCGGGCCACTCGTCCGATCCCGGCGTCCGATCCAGCGTCCGGTCACGTTAGGGGCACGTGCGCGGAGCGTCAACGGCAGCCGCTCTATTTCCAATATCTGGAAATTCGTTCCATCATTTGACGGTCGTTGCCGCAGCCACCCACACTGGATTTCAGGAGACAACATGAACACGCCGGTCGAACAATTCATCGCCGAGCGCCGCCGCGACGACCCGTCGTTCGGCGGCCTGCTCGCCAAGGGCTTTGCCTTGCTGCGCTGCTTCATCGACGAGCCGCAGCCGATGGGCAATGGCGAACTGTCGCGCCGGCTGCAGCTGCCGCGCGCCACGGTGTCGCGCATCTGCAAGACCCTGTACGAGCTGGGCTATCTCGACTGGGACCCGAAGCTCGACAAGTACTTCGTCAGCGCGCAGGTGCTGGCGCTCGGCTATCCCTACCTGACCGGCCTGCCGATGCGGCATACCGCGCGGCCGCTGATGCAGGCGCTGGCCGACCGTATCGAGGGCGCGGTGTCGATGGGCGTGGCGCACCGGCTCGACGTGACCTATCTGCTCACCTGCACGCACAACGAGGGCACGCCGGCGCGGCCGGGTGTCGGCGCGGTGCGTTCGGTGCTGAACACCGGCATGGGCCGCGCGTTCCTCTGCACGCTGTCCAAGGCCGAGTTCCAGCGGCTGATGGAGATCGCGCAGCGCGAGCGTCCCGACGAATACGCCGCCAGCTACGACCGCATCTGCCACAACGTCGCCCACTATCCGAAGCGCGGCTTCGCGACCAACGAGGGCGAGGCGGGCATCGGCGTGCATGGCGTCGGCATCTACTCGCGCATCGTCTATCTGAACCGCCCGCTGCTGTTCAACTGCGCGGTCGCCGGCAGCAAGCTGCGCCGCGGCATGCTGGAAAAGCGCGTGGCGCCGATGCTGGCCGAGATGGTCCGCAGCATCGAGCAGGCGGCCGGCGTCGGGCGATAGCGACGCCGGGCCGCTACCCAGCCGCCCCGCCGCAGCACATCCCCACGGCCTGGCCAACGACACAGCACGAGAGACACCACGATGCCGCCGCCACGGCGGCATCGGCCCACAACGACAACGGAGACATCGATGCCAGACCCGACCCCCCGCGCCGACCCGCGAACCGACCCGCGAACCGACCCCCGCCCCCGCGCCCCGACCTGACCGCCTTGCTGCGGCCGCGCTCGATCGCCGTGATCGGCGCCTCGTCCCAGCCCGAGAAGGTCGGCGGCATGCCGATTCGGCTGCTGCGCGAGCTCGGCTATGGCGGCCGCGTGCATCCGGTCAACACGGCATCGGCCGAGATCCAGGGGCTACCCGCCACGCCCTCGCTCGCCGCGCTGGGCGAGCCGGTCGACCTGGCCATCGTCGCGGTGCCGGCGCTGGCCAGCGCGGACGTGATGGCGCAGCTGGCGGCCAACGGCACGCGCGCGGCGGTGTTTTTCACGTCGGGCTTCGCCGAGGTCGGCGAGGCGGGCACGCGCATGCAGCAGGCGCTGGCCGAGCAGGCGCGGCATCACGGCATCACGCTGCTGGGGCCCAACTGCCTGGGCGCGATGAACCTGCGCGAGCGCATGTTCGCGACGTTCTCGCCGATTCCGCTGAGCGGGCTGCCGCCGCTGGGCGATGTGGGACTGGTCAGCCAGAGCGGGGCCTTCGGCGCCTATGCCTTTGCGCTGGCGCGCGAGGCGGGGCTCGGCCTGAGCCACTGGGTCACCACCGGCAACGAGGCCGGGCTGCAGGTCGCCGACGTGATCGAATGGCTCGCGCACGATGACGACACGCGCGTGATCCTGACCTATATGGAAGGCTGCCGCGATGGCGAACGGCTGCGCCGCGCGCTGGCCGCCGCGCGCGCGGCCGGCAAGCCGGTGGTGGTGGCCAAGGTCGGCGTCACCGAGGCCGGCGCGCGTTCGGCGCAATCGCATACCGCCAGCCTCGCGGGCGAGGACGCGGTCTACCAGGCGGTGTTCGACGAATACGGCGTGCATCGCGCCGAATCGCTGGAGGCGTTCTTCCGGCTTGGCTACGTGCTGTCGCGCGGCCGCCGGCCGTCGCGCTGGCACAGCGGCAGCGGCCTGGCCGCGGATGCGGTGGCGCCGGTGGCGATCGTCACCGTGTCCGGCGGCGTCGGCATCATGATGGCCGATCGCGCCGAGCAGCTGGGTTTGCCGATGCCGGCGATGCCGCAAGGCCCGGCCCAGGCGCTGCGCGGCGCGATCCCGTTCGCCAGCACCGCCAATCCGATCGACGTCACCGGCCAGATCGTGGCCCAGCCGCGCGTGTTGCTGGACGCGCTGCGCGACGTTGCCGAATGCGGGGAATACGGCAGCGTGGTGGCGTTCCTGGCCGCCGGCGCCAATGCACCGGCGCTGTGGCCCGAGCTGCAGCGCACCGTCGCCGCGCTGCACGAGACCGCCGCCAGCGCGCCGCTGCTGCTGTGCGGGCTGGTGGCCGACGATCGCCGCGCCTGGCTGGAGCAGCACGGCTGCCTGGTGTTCCGCGAGCCCGCGCATGCGATGGAAGCGGTTGCCGCGCTGGCGCGTGCGGCGGCGCAGGGTGCGGAAAGCCGCGGCGAGTCCGCGGCTGAGCCCTTGCCACAGTTGCCACAGTTGCCACGTATTGCCGCCGACGCCAACGCGCTGTCCGAACACGAGGCGATGCAGCTGCTGGCCGAGGCCGGCGTGCCGGTGGCCCCGCACGGTCTGGCGCGCGATGCCGACGAGGCGGTGCGCATCGCCGATCGGCTCGGCTATCCGGTCGCGGTCAAGCTGTGCTCGCGCGAGATCCTGCACAAGAGCGATGTCGGCGGCGTGGCGTTGAACCTGCACGATGCCGATGCGGTGCGCGCAGCCTTTGCGCGGGTGCGCGACGCGATCGGCCGACATGCGGCCCGGCATGGCGGCGCGCCGGCGCCCTTCGAGGGCGTGGTGGTGGCGCGCATGGTGCGCGGCTGGGGCGAACTGATGGTCGGCGTGCGGCGCGATCCGGTATTCGGGCTCGTCGCGCTGGCCGGCATCGGCGGCACCGCGGTCGAGGTGTTCCGCCAGATGGCATTCGGTCTGGCGCCGCTGTCGATGCCGCGCGCGCTGGCGATGCTGCGCGACAGCCGCGCCGAGGCGCTGTTCGCCGGCCATCGCGGCAATCCGGCCGTGCCGCTCGAACAGGCGGCCCAGGTGCTGGTGCGCGTGTCGCAGGCCGCCGCCGCAATCGGGCCACGGCTCGACACGCTGGAGATCAATCCCTTCATCGTCACGGCCGACGGGCCGGTGGCGGCCGATGCCGTCATCACGCTGCGGCCCTGACGCCGGGCGCACCGCTGTCGCCCCCGCCCACGCGGGGGCCAGCGGTGGTCTTTCCGCACCCGCACCTGCATCGGCACATCCATCGGCACACGCACCCGTACATCCCACCGAACCCAAGCGAGCACCCGACATGAATCATCCCGCCAGCCCCATCTTCTCCGCCCCCCGTCTACGACAACCCCCCAGCAGGCCCTGACCGCCGCCGCCGCGCTGCCGCTGGTGATCTACGGCTACCCGCTGATCGAGACGCTGCGCACCTGCCGCGTGCAGACCTCGGTCGAAACCGCCACCGGCTATGGCCGCGCGCCGGTCAACGTGCTGTCGGCCAGCACGCGCCAATGGACCCACGAGGACCGCGACATCGTCACGCCCGCCAACGACCTGCTGTACTTCTGCGGCTGGGTCGATTTGACCGACGGTCCGGTCACGCTGCAGGTGCCGCCGCTGAGCGAGCCGGACCGCTACTACGTGGTCGAACTGCTCGACGCGCACACCAACAACTTCGAGAATCTCGGGCCGCGCAATGTGCCGGCGGACGGCGCCGCGGTGCAACTGGTCGGCCCCGGCCAGCAGACGGGCAGCGCCCGCGCGGTCGCTTGTCCGACGTCGCTGGTCTGGCTGATCGGCCGCGTGCTGGTACAGGGCGAGTCGGACCTGCCGGCCGCGCATGCGTTCGAGCAGGGCTTCCGGCTCGATGCGCCGGCGATCGGGCGCCAGCCCCAATGCGTGCGGCTGTGGCGCGAGAACGGCGACGCCGCGCTCGACTTCTTCCACAACCTGTTCCAGGCGCTGCGCGAGTTCCCGCCATCGCCGGAGGAACGCGGTCTGCTGACGCTGCTGCGGCGCCTGGGCATCCGTCTCGAGGACGAGATTGAAATCGCCGCGCTGCGGCCGGCGGTGCAGGCGGGCCTGGCCAGCGCCTATCGCCAGGGCATGGATCTGATCGAGGCGCATACGCGCAGCCAGGGGCGCAAGAGCTGGGGCTACAGCCTGAAGCTCGGCGTCTATGGCGACGACTGGCTGATGCGCGCGACCACCGCGATGAAGGGATTGGGCGCGCTGCGCGCCGACGAGGCGGTCTACGCGATGGCGGACTTCGATGCCGACGGGCAGCCGCTGACCGGCGCCGGCACTTACGAGCTGCGCTTCCCGGCGGGCCATCTGCCGCCCGCGCAGGCGTTCTGGTCGGTGTCGCTGTACGGCGAGGACCGCTTCTTTACCGCCAACGCCATCGGCCGCTATGCGATCGGCGACCGCACGCCGGGCCTGCGCTACGAGGCCGACGGCAGCCTGGCGATCGCCATCTCGCATGCGCGTCCCGCTTCGATCGACAACTGGCTGCCGGCGCCGGCGGGACCGTTCTATCTGATCCTGCGCCTCTATCACCCGAGCCCCGCCTTCATCGCGGGCCAGTACGTCATTCCGCCCGTGCGGCGGATCGCCTGAGAGGGCCGCGATGATGCGCGCCGATGTCGTTCCTGTCCTTCGTGTCTTTCGTGTCCTTGCTGCCGTTCGCGGCGGCCGGCTGGCCAAAGGTCTGATGGCCGCCGTACTGCTTGCCGTCGGCCTTGCCCTTGGCCCGCTCGCCCACGCCGACAGCTACCCTTCGCGCCCCGTCAAGCTGATCTCGCCCTATGGCGCCGGCGGGTCCAACGACACCTCGGCGCGCGTGCTGGCCGACGCGCTGAGCCAGAAGTACGGGCAGCAGTTCGTGGTCGAGAACCGGCCCGGCGCGGGCACGCGCGTGGCCAACGAGCTGGTCGCGCATGCGGCGCCCGACGGCTACACGCTGCTGTGGGCGGCCGCGCCGTTCGCGATCAATACCGCGGCGGGGCTGAAGCAGCGCTACGACGTCGCCAAGGACTTCAAGCCGGTCGGCCCGCGCGTGGTCGGACCGGTCTTCCTGATCGTCAACGCCGCCTCGCCCGCGCGCACGCTGGCGGATTTCATCAAGCTCGCGCGTGAGAAGAAGGACGGCATCACGTTCGCCTCGCCGGGCATCGGCTCGGGGCCGCATCTGACCGGCGAACTGTTTGCCGCGCAGGCCGGCTTCAAGGCGCTGACCGTGCACTACAAGGGCGACGCCACCGCCTATACCGAACTGCTGGCGGGGCGGGTCGACGCGACCCTGACCGCGATCACCTCGGCGCTGCCCTTCATCAAGGCCGGCAAGCTGCGCGTGCTGGCGGTCGCGTCGGAGCAGCGCAGCCCGGTGTATCCGGACGCGCCCACCTTCGCCGAGCAGGGCCATGCCGGCGTGGTCGGCTACGGCTGGTTCGGGCTGGTCGCGCCGGCCGGCACGCCGGACGCGATCGTGCGCCAGCTCAACCGCGATGCCAGCGCGGTGTTTGCCGATCCCGCCATCCGGGCGAAGCTGCACGGACTTGGCCTGCAGCCGGAGCCGATGAGCAGCGCGGCCTTCGGTCAGTTCGTCGACGGCGAGGTGCGCAAATGGGGCGAGCTGATCCGGCGGACCGGGCTGGTGCTGGAATAAGGTGCAGGAATAAGGTGCAGGAAAAAGCGGGCCCCGCCGGTATCGCCGGCGGGATCGCAGCCACTACGGAAAGCGCGGCGCCAGATCGGCCTTGAGCCAGTCGATCAGCGCGCGCGTGCGCGCCGGCAGCATCCGCGCGTGCGGATAGAGCACCGACAGCGGCCACGGCGCCAGCTCGTAGTCCTCCAGCACGATGCGCAGCTTTTTCTCGGCGACCAGCGGCGCGACCTGGTACGACAGGAAGTGGCCGAAGCCGGCGCCGGCCGCGCAGGCCGCAACCGCCGGGGCGGTCTGGTTGAATTCGAGATTGCCGGTGACCGGCACCTGGAACACGCGGCCATCGTCCTGGAATGTCCACCAGTGCGGATTGCCATTGCTGAAGCGCAGGCACGGCTGCCGCGTCAGGTCCTCCGGATGGCGCGGCACGCCATGCTTGCGCAGGAAGGCCGGCGTGGCGACCACCACGCGGCGGATCCGGCCGACCGGCTGCGCGATCAGCGTCGAATCGCGCAGGGGCCCGATCCGCACGCCGACATCGACCCCTTCCTCGAGCAGGTCGACCACCCGATCGGCGAAGTTCAGCGAGCAATGCACCGCGGGATAGCGCTGCACGAAGCGCGTGACCGCGGGCGCCACATACATCTGGCCGAACAGCATCGGCGCGGTCACGGTCAGGTGGCCGGCGAGTTCGACCTGCCGCGTCGTCAGGCCGGCCTCGACCTCGTCGATGGTGGCCAGGATGCGGCGACAGCTGTCCAGGTAGCTGCGGCCGTCCTCCGTCAGCGCCAGCCGGCGCGTGGTGCGGTTCAGCAGGCGGACCTGCAGATGGGCCTCCAGCGCGGCCAGCGTTCGCACCACCGCCGGCAGCGAGGTGCCGAGGGAGGCCGCGGCGGCGGTCAGGCTACCCTTGTCGACGATCCGAACGAAAGTCTGCATCGCGCGAAGTTTGTCCATCGCGCGACATTACTCCATTTATCGGAGTAGTCAAATACATTCGGCGCGCTTTATTGCGGACCGGTCGCCGGCCACAATGCGGGCATTCACCAACCGCTTCAACGTCTTCAACCTCTTCGACCTCTACCGAACGCTTGCCGTCAATGGAGCCGACCATGTCCGCTGTCCCCACTGTCCCCACTGTCCCCACCTCCCCCTCGCATCCCGCCGCCCCGCTGGTCCTGTATCACGTGCCGCTGTCGGGCCATTGCCATCGCGTCCAGCTGCTGCTGTCGCTGCTCGACTTGCCCTACCGCTGCGAGCTGGTCGATGTCCGTGGCGGCGCGAACAAGGCCGAGCCCTTCCTGCGGCTCAATCCGTTCGGCCAGATCCCGGTGCTGGACGACAACGGCACCGTGATCGCCGACTCCAACGCGATCCTGGTCTATCTGGCGCTGCGCTACGACCACGAGGGCCGCTGGCTGCCGCGCGATCCGGTGCAGGCCGCGGCCGTGCAGCGCTGGCTGTCGGTGGCCGCTGGCGAGATCGCCTACGGCCCGGCGCGTGCGCGCATCGCCAAGCTGTTCGGCCGCGACCTGCCGGTGGACGACGCGCGGCACCAGGCCACCCGCCTGTTCGAGGTGATGGAGCCGCTGCTGGCGGCCGCGCCCTACCTCGCGGCCGACCATGCGACGCTGGCCGACGTGGCGGCGTACGCCTATATCGCGCGCGCCGAGGAGGGCGGCGTCAGCCTGGCGCCGTATCCCGCGATCCGCGCATGGCTCGCACGCGTCGAGGCGCTGCCACGCTTCGTGCCGATGCCCGTGGCCCAGGCCGCCTGAACCCACCTGCCATTGCGGAGCGCGATCATGGAACTGCCGACCTGGCCCTACGAGGGTTCTCCCTTCCACAGCGGCGAACGCCTGGCGCAGCAGCGCGCCGGCAAGCGCGAGCAGATGGAAGGGGTAGGGCGCCGCGTGGTGCGCGGCGAAATGCTGGAACAGCACCGGCTGTTCTACGCACAGCTGCCGTTCATGCTGGCCGGCGCGCGCACCGACGACGGCGGCGTCTGGGCGACCATGCTGGCCGGTGCGCCCGGCTTTGCGCACGCGCTGGATCCGCTGCAGCTGCGCATCGATGCGCTGCCGCTGCCCGGCGATCCGCTCGATGGCGCGCTGCGCGATGGCGCCGAGCTTGGCCTGCTCGGCATCGAATTGCCGACCCGCCGGCGCAATCGCCTCAATGGCGTGATCGCGGGGCGCGACGCGGGCGGCTTCACGGTGCAGGTGCGGCAGAGCTTCGGGAACTGTCCGCGCTATATCCAGCAGCGGGAGCTGTTGCCGGTGCACGCGCCCTCAGTGGACGCGGGTGTCGCCGAGCCGCAGGTACTGGACCGGCTCGACCACGAGGCGATCGCGCTGGTGCGGCGCGCCGACACGCTGTTCATCGCCTCGCATCACAGCGATCCGGAGGCACCGCACAGCGGCGGCGCCGATGTCTCGCATCGCGGCGGCAAGCCGGGCTTCGTGCGCGTGGATGGCGACGACACGCTGGTGATGCCCGACTTCAACGGCAATGCCTACTTCAACACGATCGGCAATCTGGTCGCGAGCCCGCGCGCCGGCCTGTTGTTCGTCGATTGGGAGACCGGCACGCTGCTGCATGTGGCGGTCCGCGCCGAGATCGTCTGGGAAGGGCCGGAGGTGCAGGCCTACGCGGGCGCCGAGCGGCTGGTGCGGATGCGGGTCGTGCAGGTGATCCGGCGCCCGCGCGTGCTGCCGCTGCGCGGCCGGCTCGTCAGCGTGTCGCCGGTGCTGGCGCAGACCGGCGAATGGCCGGGGAATGGATCCGCGAACCGGTCCGCGAACGGGTCCGCGAACGGGTCCGCGAACGGGTTCGCGACAGCGGCCGATCACCACTGATCACCCGCTGATCACCACTGATAGGTGAGCGTCGCCATCACGTTGCGCGCTTCGCCGTAGTAGCAGTTCAGCAGCCCGGCGCACGAGGACACGTAGGTCTTGTCGAACAGATTGGTGGCGGCGATGCGCAGTCCCGCGCCCTTCAGCGACGGGCTGATGCGGCTCAGGTCCAGGCGCATCATCAGGTCGACCAGCGTGTACGACGGCACCTTCAGCGAGTTCTCGTTGTCGGCCCAGCTGGTGCCGACATAGCGCACGCCGGCGCCGACGGTGAAGCCGGGGAACACCAGATAGTCGGCCCATACCGAGGCCATGTGCTGCGGCGCCTGGTACGGCGTGTTGCCGACCACGCCCTCGGGCGACTCGACGTAGCGCATATGCGTGTAGGTGTAGCTGGCCAGCAGCGAGAGCTTGTCGGTCACGCGCGAGCGCGCCTCCAGTTCGAGCCCGCGCGAGCGGACCTTGCCGGCCGGCTGGTAGTACGGGGTCGACAGCACGCGCGCCGCGACCTTGTCCTGCGTCAGGTCGTACAGCGAGGCCGACAGCAGCGTGCTGCTGCGTGGCGGCTGGTAGCGGACGCCGACCTCGACCTGCCGGCTCTCGGTCGGCGGCAGCAGGCTGCCGTCGCGGGCGGTGCTGCCGCTCGGGTTGAAGCCCTCGCTATAGCTGGCATAGGGCGCGATGCCGTTGTCGAACAGATAGACCAGGCCCGCGCGCTTGGTGAATTTCGAACCGTCCCATTCCGAGCGCGAGGCGGCGCCGAAACCGAGGTTCGAGACCTTGGCCATGTCGTGGCGCCCGCCCAGCACCAGGCGCCAGCGATCCCACGCGATCTGGTCCTGCAGATAGAGGCCGGTCTGCTCGAGCTTGCGGTCGATATTGGCGCGGAACAGGCCGGACAGGCCCGCATTGCCGTAGACCGGATCGAACGCGTCGATCGGCGCGGCGCCGCCCGATTCCCACCAGCCGTCGACATGGCGGTGCTGGTAGTCGACGCCGAACAGCAGCGTGTGCTTGAGCGGACCGGTATCGAATTGGCCTTGCAGCTGGTTGTCGACGATAAAGGCGTCCAGGCTCTCGTCCGCGCCCGAGTAGTAGCGCGTCAGCGTGTTGGGGCCGGCCCAGCCATAGCCATAGACCTGCTGCAGCGTGACGTCGGACGACAGGTAGCGGAAGTTCTGCCGGAACTGCCAGCGGTCGTTGAACGCGTGCTCGAACTGGTAGCCGACCATGCGTTGCGTGCGCGTGAAGTCGTTGTGGCCGGGCTCACCGTCGAAGAAGCTGCGCAGGATGCGGCGGCCGTTGTGTGCGGCGTTGATGGTCGCATCCGACGGAATCGCGCCGTGATAGCCGCCATGCGGGTCGCGCTGCAGATAGGCCTGCAGCAGCAGGCGCGTGTCCGGGCTGATGTTCAGCAGCAGCGACGGCGCGATGGCGAAGCGTTCTTCCTCGACATGGCGGTACTGCGTGTCCATCGAGCGGCCGATCGCGGTGATCCGGTAGGCGGCGACGCCGTTGTCGTCGATCGGGCCGGTCAGGTCGAAGCCGGCCTCGTAGCGGTTGCGGTTGCCCACCGTGACCTGGGCCTCGCCGGCGCGCTCGAACTGGGGCCGCTTGCTGGTCAGCGCCACCACGCCGCCGGGCGAGGCGCGTCCGTACAGCACCGAGGCGGGACCGCGAATCACGTCGATCCGCTCGAGGAAATACGGATCGACCTGCATCGAGCTGTAGCTGCCGGGATCGCCCAGCACCTTCAGGCCGTCGAGCAGCGAGTTGTCGACGCTGCTGTCGATGAAGCCGCGCAGCGCGACGTAGTCGTAGCGGTTGGTCGCGCCGACCAGCGCGGTGAAGGCGCCCGGCGTGTAGTTCAGCGCCTCGGACACGCTGCGCGGCTTCTGGTCGTCCAGCTGCTGGCGCGTGACCACGGAGATCGACTGCGGCGTCTCGGCGAGCGGCGTGTCGGTCTTGGTGCCGGCGGCGCTGCGCCTGGCGACGAAGCCGACGCCGGGGCTCAGCGCGGTTTCCTGGCTGCCGGTGACGGTCACCGCCGGCAGCATCGCGGCATCGGCCGGGGCGGCGCTGGCCTGCGGCGCCGGCGTGGCGGCCGGCACGAGCAGATAGCCGGCCGGCGTCCTGCCGATCGCGTAGCCGCTGCCGCGCAGCAGCACGCCGAAGCCCTCGTCGACCCCGTAGCGGCCGCGCAGGCCCTGCGTGCGCAAGCCCGCAGCTTGTCGGCGTCGACCGTGATGGCGACGCCGGCCTGCTGCGCATAGCGCGTCAGCGCCTCGGCCAGCGGGCCGGCGGGGATGTCGTACTGGGCCGGCGCTGGTCTTGGCGTTGGCGTTGGCGTCGGTGTTGGCGTCTGCTGCGGCGTCTGCGCGTGGACGTGCGCGGGCAGCGCCATGGCGCTCGCCAGCGCGGCGCCCACGGCAAGGTGCACCGTCAGCTGGACGGCCAGGGCGCGCGGATGCAAGCGAGGCCGCGCGGGCTCGGATTGGGTGTGGCTCATGATTTCGCGGTTTCCGTGCTTTTGTTGTTCTTGTGTTTGACGGATGAGGCAGGGAAGTCGGAACCGGAAGCAGGTGCGGCGACGGTGTTCTGCCTCCCCCCTTTTGCAGGGGGCGAGGGAGAACACCATCGCGGCGCGTCGACTTACTGCGCGGCCGGCGCGTCCACCCACACCAGGTACGGCGTCAACTGCCGCACCCGCACCGCGGGCAGCGCATTGGCCAGCAATTGCAGCGCCTGCTCGGTATCGTCCAGCGGCAGTACCGCGAACACCCGCACGTCGGCGATCTGCTTGCGGTCATAGCCGATCCAGCCGGGGCGATGCCGATTCAGCGCGTCCAGCAGCTCGGGCAGGGGCTGCCCGCGCGCGATCAGCTGGTGGCGTTGCCACGCCTGCTCGATGCTGTTGGCATCGACCCGTTCGATCGGCCCGAGGCCGGCCGCCGTCACCGCGACGCGTTCGCCGGCCGACACCACCGCCTGGCGCGGCTCGCTGTGCGCGCCGGTGGCGCGGGCCCGGACCTTCGACTCCAGCATCGTCAGCACGGTCCGGCCATCGTCGCGGTCGACGCTGAAGCGCGTGCCGAGCGCCTCGATATCGGCCTGCGCGGTGCGGACCACGAAGGGCCGTGCCGGATCGCGCGCGACGTCGATCAGCACCTCGCCGCGGATCAGCTCGATCAGGCGGCGCCCCTCGTCGTAGCGCAGGTCCACCGCGCTGCCGCTGTTCAGCGTCAGGCGGCTGCCGTCGGGCAGCGTGTGGGTTTGCCATTGTCCGGTGCCGGTACGCAGATCGGCCAGCAGATAGGCCGGCGGCCACGCGTGCAGCGACAGCGCGAGGACGGCGGTCGTCACCAGCGCGGCCGCCAGGGCGCCGAGATGGCGTGGCGCACGGCGGCGGCGCGACGGTTTACCGTCGCGCATGCCGTCGTGCGGTCCATCATGCGGTCCGTCATGTCGTCGGTCATCTCGTCCGACATGCCGCCCATCATGCCGCCCGTCGTCGAAGGCGGCGCGCAACGCGGCGCGGGCGGGGCGGGCATCGCCGCCGGCGTGCTCGCGCAGGCCTTGCAGGCGCTCGAGCAGCGATTCCACGCGAGCGGCCGCGCGTGCGTGCCGCGGGTCGGCGGCCTTCCAGCGTGCGAACTCGATCTGGGCGATGGCGCGCTGCTGGGGATCGTCGGCGGTCAGCCGGGCAACCCAGTCGGCGGCCTGCGCGACCGGGTCGTCGTCCTCAAGGCGCGCGGTCATCGCGCGCGCGACGCTGCAGGGGTGACGCCGTGATCGGTCTCCATCGCACCGGCGTCGTCATCCGCCAACGCGCAATGCGCCAGCGCCTGCACCAGGTATTTATGGATCATCCGTGTCGACACGCCCAGATGCGCGGCGATGCTGGCATGCGTCTGCCCGTCGAGGTAGTGCATCAGGAAGGCCTCGCGCGGCTTCGGCGGCAGGCCGTCGAGCGCGGCGCTGATCTGCGCCAGCGCCTGCAGCGCGGCCACGGTCTGCTCCGGCGACGGAAAGCCTTCCAGCGAGGCCGCGGCCTGTTCCAGCTCGGCCAGATAGGCCTGCTCGAGCTTGTGCCGCCGCGCGCGATCGATGATCAGCCGCTTCGCGGTGGTGGTCAGATACGCGCGCGGCTCGCGGACGCCGGCCAGCGCATCGCGCGAGGCCAGGATCCGCACGAAGGTGTCGTGCGCCACGTCGGCCGCGTCGTGCGGGCAGGACAGCTTCTTGCGCAACCAGCCGAACAGCCACGAATGATGGTCGCTGTACAGGGCATCGATCGGCGGCGACGGCAGGGACTCGGCGGCGGACATGGGGGCTCCGGCCATGGCGCGGGTCCAGGTCCGGTGAGTGCTAGGAAATGAGAACGATTCGCATTTTATGAATGTGGGTCGGGTTTGGCAACGGTTATCGGCGGGTGATCGGCGGGTGATCGGCGGGCGATCGGCGGGCGATCGGCGGATGGCCGTCCGCCCGCTCCATCGCGCGCTGGGTGCCAGCTAGCGGGGCGAAGATCGTCTGCGCACCGGGCAGACCATCGCGTCCGACGGCAAGCCCCTCGGTTTTCTCCTGTCTCGATCCGGTGCCCTTATCGATGCCCTCATGTCCCGGAGGCCTCGCACGCGTGCTTTTTCAGCCGACGCACCGCCTCGCGGGCTTGCGCCCCCCAGTTCCGCGAGATCCACGCCCGGAATCGCATCGTGTTCGGCCACCACGCGGCCGGCCACGATCAGCGCGCGCAGCGCCGGGCGGCCGCCGCTGGCGACCGGCGCGATGGCCGGGTCGTGCAGGCCGAAACAGCGCGGATCGTCGAGCCGGTAGATCGCCAGATCGGCGGCCATGCCCGGCCGCAGCGCGCCGACCGCGTCGAGACCGAGCACGGCGGCGCCGCCGGCCGTGCCCCAACGCACCACGTCCTCGATGCTCGCGGCATCCGCCCCGCCTTCGAAGCGTCCGCCCTCGAACACCGGACGTGCCGCGTGGCCGCGCCGCGCCCGTTGCAGCAGCCAGGCGGCGTGAGCCTCGCTGATCATGTCGGCGGCCTCGTTCGACGCGGCGCCATCGACACCGAGCGAGACCGGCACGCCGGCCGCCTCCAGCGCCGGCAGATCCGCGATGCCGCTGCCGAGCCGGCCATTGCTCTGAGGACAATGCGCGATGCCGGTCTTCGTTGCGCCCAGCATGCGGATCTCGTCGCGGTCCAGCTTGACCAGATGGGCGAACCAGACGTCGGGGCCGAGCCATTCGACCTCGGCGCAGAAGCCGACCGGCGTGGCGCCGTGCATCGCGCGGGCGGCGTTCTGGTACTCGACGGTCTCGGACAGATGGCTGTGCAGCCGGATGCCGAGCCGCCGTGCCGTGCGGGCACAGGTCCGCAGTTCGTCGGGCGCCATCGAGTACAGCGGCGTGGTCGGCGCCATCACGACGCGCCGCATCGCGTCGGCGGCGCCGTCGTGATAGCGCGCGGTCAGGCGTTCGCAATCGGCGAGGAAGGCGTCCAGGGTCTCCGGGCGCAGCGCCTGCGGCAGCTCGCTTTCAAGCTGGCGCGTGCGGGTCGCGCCGCCGCGGCACAGCACGAAGCGCAGGCCCAGCGCCTGCGCTTCCTCGAACAGGATGGCCGAGCTGTCGAGCGGCATGCCCGGGTAGTACAGATAGTTGTGATCGGCGACCGTGCCGCAGCCGCTGCGCAGCAGTTCGATCAGGCCGATGCGGGCCGCCAGGCGGAAGGTCGCCTCGTCGAAGGCCGCGCGAAAGCGGTACGGCGTGGCGCCGAGCCAGGGTGTCAGCGTCAGGTTCAGTCCGGCCGGATCGCCCTTGAGCAGCGACTGAAACAGGTGGTGGTGCGTATTGACCCAGGCGGGATAGACCACGCAGTCGGTGGCGTCGATCACGGTGTCGCCGGGGGAGCGGCGGCAGCGTGCCGATCGATTCGATGCTGCCGCCGCGCAGGCGGATGTCCGGTCCGGGATGGCGCGCCGCATCGCCGGCGAGTCCGGTCAGGATCGCGGTGGCGTTGCGGATCAGCAGGGTCGGTTCGGTGTTTGCCGCCATGCGGCCGATCTCGATGGAAGGGGGAGGCTTCGCTCATGCCAGCTCGCTTTCATGCCAATGGGACAGCGCCAGACGCGACAGCATCACCATCGCGCCGAACAGCAGCACGCCGGTCACCGTGATCAGCACCAGCGCGGCGAACAGGCGCGGGATATTCAGCGCGAAGCCCGCCTGCAGGATCTGGTAGGCCAGCCCCGCCCCGGTGCCGCCGGTGCCGGCGACGAACTCCGCGACCACCGCGCCGATCAGCGCCAGCCCGCAGGAAATCCGCAGGCCGCCGAAGAAATACGGCAGCGCGCTCGGTATCCGCAGCCGGCGCAGCGTGTCCCAGCGCGTGGCGCGGTTGATGCGGAACAGGTTCAGCAGCCCCGGATTGACGCTGCGCAGGCCGAGCACGGTGTTCGAGATGATCGGGAAGATCGCGACCATGGTGGCGCAGATCACCAGCGCCAGCGTGGGCTCCTTGACCCAGATGATGATCAGCGGCGCGATGGCGACGACGGGCGTGACCTGCAGCAGGATGGCGTAGGGAAACAGGCTCGCCTCGATCAGCCGGCTCTGGACGAACACGAAGGCGGCCGCGGTGCCGAGCACGACGGCCAGCGCGAACGCCAGCATCGTGATGCGCAGCGTCACCCAGAGCGAGCCGGACAGCAGCGCCCAGTCCTCGACCAGCGTGCGGGCGATCGCCGACGGCGTGGGGACCAGATAGGGCGGCACGTCGAGCCAGACGCAGACGGCCTGCCAGGCGAGCAGCATCAGCGCGCCGACGGCCAGCGGCGCGGCGATGCGCTGCACGGCGGGACGGGACAGCAGGGGGGGATGCCATGATCGGACTCCTTCGAGGCGCGTTGGCGCGGCTATGCGGGATCGGCCGGCGCGGCGCCGGTATTGGCCTGCGCCAGCAGCGCCGACAGCCGCGCGCAGTGCTGCATGAAGTCGGGCGAGACGCGGTAGGCCTCGTCGCGGACCGCGGGACCGTCGATCGCCACATCGGCGATCACGCGGCCCGGCCGCGCCGCCATCACCACCACGCGGCTCGACAGATAGACCGCCTCGTAGATGCTGTGCGTGACGAACACCACGGTCAGGCCGCGCTCGGCCCACAGCGACCGCAGATCGGCGTCTAGCCGGTTGCGCGTGAATTCGTCGAGCGCGCCGAAGGGCTCGTCCATCAGCAGCAGGTCCGGCTCCGTCGCCAGCGCCCGCGCGATCGACACGCGCATCTGCATGCCGCCGGACAGCTCGCGCGGATAGACCTGGCCGAACTGCGCGAGTCCGACCAGTGCCAGCGCCCGCCGCACCCGTTCGTCGGCCTGCTCGCGCGGCATGCGCGCGAGATCGAGCGGCAGCCGTACGTTGTCGGCGACCTTCGCCCAAGGCATCAGCGTGGCCTCCTGGAACACCATCGCCAGCGTGCGGCGCGCGCCGTCGGCGGCAGCGGGCCTGGCGCCCGGCAACGCGCCTTCGCCCCACCAGCGCAGATGGCCGGCCGAGGGCGCTTCCAGCCCGGCGAACAGCTTCAGCAGCGTGCTCTTGCCGCAGCCGGACGGGCCCAGCAGCGAGACGAATTCGCCGGGCCGGATCGACAGCTTGACGCGCTCGAGCGCCACGGTGCCGTTGGGATAGGTCTTCTCGACCTGGTTGGCGAACAGGATCGGCGCCTCGAAGGCGCGAGTATCGCGCGGGTCCGCGAACATGGTTCAGCCGCCGACGACGGGCACGCGGAACACTTCCTTCTCGCCGTGCCGCTCCAGCAGATCCAGCAGCATCCTGCGCATCAGCAGGCCGGGCTTGTCCGACTCCATATGGAACTCGACGCGGCGGCGCGTATCGATGCAGGCGTCGTAGTCCGTGGCCTCGAGGATTTCGCGGTCTTCGGCGACGATCGGCGCGTCCCAGGCGATCAGCTCCTCGGTCGAGCAATCCTCCTCGCGATCGTTGCGGTACAGCCATTGCGACAGCATCACCGTGCCGTCGTCGATCGGCGTCGCGCAGTTGTAGATGATGTGATGGCGTCCGCTGGCCGGATAGATGCAGCCGAAGCGGCGCGTGAAGGGCATGTCCCAGCGGTTGAACATATGCCGGTAGGTGATCGGCTCGGTGGTGCCGGTCACGCGATGGCCCGCTTCGATATTGCGGATCGGCACCAGCGTCTCGGCCTCGAAGCCCCAGTCGCGCTGCGTCAGCTCATATTTCTCCGGCCTGGGCTGGTCGGCGATGCCGAAGTTGGCGCGATGGACGAAGCTGAAGTGCGAGTTGTCGAAGGCGTTCTCCATCACGCGCAGCGGGCTCGTGTTCCATCTCTCGTAGTACTGCAGGATGCGGCGATAGGCGGGGTCGCCTTCTTCGGGGAAGTCGGGAATCGGCTGCAGCGGATCGTCCAGCGCGACCCACACGTAGCCGTACTTCTCCTGCGCGCGATAGGCCGGCACGCGGGCGCCCGCGGGTACCCGGTTGTCGGGCGCCTGCGGAATCCGCACGCAGGCGCCGGTGCAGTCGTACTCCCAGCCGTGATAGCCGCAGACGATATCGCCGCGTTCGTTGACCCAGCCCTTGGACAGCTTCGCGGTGCGGTGGCAGCAGCGGTCGCGCAGCGCGGCCAGCGAACCGTCGGGGCGTTTCCACAGCACCAGGTTTTCGCCGAGCAGCGTGAAGGGCTTGGGGCCGTCGTCGAGCATCGAGACCGGCATCAGCGCGTACCAGAAGCGGCGCAGCACGGGTTGTCGGGTGACCAGCATGATGAATCCTCGGAATGCGTAGGGAAGACGCGCGATGGCGCCGGGTTTGAATGTGCGGTGGCCAGTGGCGGGCTTGCGCGCTCAGGGCATGACCTTCAGGTCCCTGACGAACTGCGTGGTGTAGGCCTGCTTCCAGTCGGTCTCGGCCTTCAGCAGCCCCGCGCCGACCATGAAGTCGCGCGTCTTCTGCCAGCGCGCGTCGGTCATCACGCCGATGCCATGGCGCGCCGCGTCGCCGCCGTCGACCAGCCGGAATTCCTTGAGCTTGGCCAGGCCCCAGGCGAGCTGGTCGTCCTTCATGTTGGGGTTGTCCCGCTTGATCAGCGCGTTGGCCGCGGCCGGGTTGGCAAGATAGCTTTTCCAGCCTTCCATCGACGCGCGCACGAAGCGTGCGACCAGATCGGGCTTGTCCTTGACGGTCTTCTGCATCGTCACGATGGTGGTGCCGTAGGGCGGATAGCCATCGTTGGCGAACAGGAAGAAGCGCGTCTTGACGCCGGCCTTTTCCGCGGCGAACACCTCCGAGGAGGCGTAGGCCTGCTGCGCGGTGTTGCGGTCGGCGAAGAAGGGCTGCAGGTTGAACGTGTAGACGCGCGATTGGGCCTCGTCGAGCTGGTATTTGGCCTTCAGCCATGGCCACCAGGTGGTGCGGCCCGAGGTGGAGACCAGCACGGTGCGGGTCTTCAGATCGGCCAGGCCATTGACGTCGTCGTGCGTCATCATCCCTTGCAGATCGCTCTGGAACGAGGCGCCGACCGTGGTCACCGGCACGCCCTGCTCGATGCTCTTGAGCACCTGCAGGTCGTAGCCCATCAGGAAGTCGGCCTGGCCGCTGGTCAGGATCTGCATGCCGTTGACCTGCGGCCCGCCCATGCGGATGGTCACGTCGAGGCCGTGTTTCTTGTAGATGCCCTCGGCCACGGCCTGGTAGAAGCCGCCGTGCTCGGCCTGCGCATACCAGGAGGTCAGGAAGGTCACCTTGTCGGCGGCGAAGGCGGTCAGCGGTGCGATGGCCAGTGCGGCGGCGGCCGTGACGGCCGCCGCCGCGAATGCGCCGGCAAGCAGGCGCTTGCGCGGGCGGTGCGGGACGATGGCCGATGCGGGCTCGGCCGCGAGCGAAGGAGCGAGCGAGGGAGCGAGGTGCGACGTGTTCATGGGGTCTGTGGTGTCGTGTCGTCGTCGAAGGGAAGGGCGAAGCCGGGCCGCACCGGCGCTTACGGCGGGCGCGGCACGGCCAGGCGAGGGGACGGGAAGGAATGGCAGGTACGGGACATCGTGTGCGCTCTCTCTCGTTCGCGGCCGGGGCGGCCGGGTTCAACACGCGGCGCGCGCATGGCGCTGCCGGTGACGACCGGTGGTCGTGAGAGCAATGTCCCGCGCCGGGGCATCGGCCTGCGATGGCGATGCGTCGGCGCTAACCGCTTCTACTCGAACGGGAATATCGCAAGAGGCATGCCACGCGCGATCGGCACCCGCGGGGGGCATGGGCGGGGCTCGATGCGCCAATTGAGAGCGCCAGGGCTGGAATCGCATCGCGGCTTTGGTGCAGCGTGATGCGATCCGGTGCGGCTCAAGCTTTGGACTTGCGATTGAGCAGCGCGGCGCAGCGGCCGAAGGCGGTGGTCAGGCAGCAGGTGTCGCCGCTCCAGTCGCCGCCGCGGACGATGCCATCGGCGCCGGCAATCAGCCGGCGCTGGCAGCGGCCGATCGTGGCGGGCGCCGGGTCGGTCGGCGCGCGCGCTTCGCGGGGTCCGCTGCCGGGCGCCTGCGCGCGCGGGAATTCGTCGACCCAGACGTAGGCGTTGCCATTGGCCAGAGGCTGCACGGAGGCCGGCGGGCCCCATTGGGTCCTGGCCTGATCGATCGGGGTCCCGCGCCACGAGTCGACGATCGACTGCATCGCGCCGGTCTGCGGGCTGGCGCAGCCGAACAGCGACGCGGCGGCAAGGGCCGTGGCCGCGGCTGGGGCTGTCGCTTTCGCTCTCCCTTTCGCTTTCGCAAGGCGCTCGGGCCAGCGCGAGGCCGGTGTGTGGGCCCGGGATGAAGCGCGAATCGAAGGCATGGCGGCTCCGCTGCGGCTGTTCCGTTACGAGGCAGGCTATGCGACCTGGCGCGCATTGCCAAGGCGGCAGTGTGCGGCGGCGTACAGACGATCGACTCCTTGACTATCTCGGTCGGTGCGCGTGGATGGCTGGTGGTTGCTCAGAACTCGAATAGCGGCAGCGGCGTCTGCGCGGCGGGTATGCGCCTGGGCCGTGCCGGTCCGGCGGCGCTGTCTCGTCGCGCGGCGACGATCGGCTCGCACGGGCGCAGTTCGAAGGTGAACGGACGTGGCAGCACGGTGGCCTCCGCAAGCAGCCGCTCGCGGTGCGGCGCCAGGATCTGATAGCTGTCCAGGTCGAAGCGGGCCGGCTCGCCCAGCAGCGTCTGCGCATCGTCCAGCGAAGCCACCGAACCGAGATAGCACCAGTTCTCGATGACGTGCCATTGGGCGCGCGCGTGGTCCTGCTCGCGCCAGGCGATCGGGCCGGCGAACGGCCACGGCGCGATCGCCAGCGGACGAAGCGCGTCGGCCAGGCGCTCCCGATGGGCGCGCAGCGGCTCCGCGCCGACGCAGGCGCCGGCGCATCGATGGAGCTGGCGCGCGAAACACGGGGTCCCGATCCGAGCCCGCTGCTCCAGCGTCAGCGTGGCCTGGCAGAGGCCGTGCTGTTCGGCGAGTTCGCGCAGGCGGGCGTACGCGCCCGCGCGGCTGGCGCTGACGGCAAACAGGCCGCGATGCCGGCTGAAGTCGGTATCGCGGTCCGAACGCAGGCGCGGCACCATCAGGCCGTCGGGCAGTTCCCACGCGAACAGCGGCCCCTTGCGCCGCAACAGCGTGTTGTGCACGGGCTCCAGTTGCTTGACCAGCAGCGCCTCCTGCAGCAGCGCGCCGATCTCCCCCGCCGGTCTCGCGCCATTCGACGCGCCGCACCGCGCGCGACAGCCGCAGGTCCTTGCCGTAGCGATAGTCGCCAGAGAAATGCGCGCCGATCCGCTGGCGCAGGTTGACGCTCTTGCCGACGTAGAGCGGCGCGTCGTTGTCGCCGTGGAACAGATAGACGCCGGGCGCCTGGGGGGACGTCGTCGAGCGCGGTCTCTTCCAGGCCCGCCGGCAGGCTCGCGCGCTTGACCAGCGAGGCGATCGCCGATTCGACCAGCTCGACTGAATAGAGTCCGTGCACCTGTTGCCAGAACTGCCACAACAGCTCGGCGTCGGCGAGGGCGCGGTGCCGGCCTTTCGGCTGCAGGCCGAAGCGTGCGATCAGCGCGTCGAGCCCGTGGCGCTCCACCGAGGGGAACAGCGCGCGCGACAGGCGGACGGTACAGAGCACGTCCGCGCGGAAGGTAATGCCGGCGCGGGTGAACGATTGCTTCAGGAAGCCGTAGTCGAAGCGGGCATTGTGGGCGACGAACAGCTTGCCCTGCAGCCGCTCCGCCAGGCTCTCGGCCAATGACTCGAAGGTCGGCTGCCCCCCGCACCATCTCCTCGGTGATGCCGGTCATGCGCTGGATGAAGGGCGGGATCGCGCAGCCGGGGTCCAGCAGCGTGTCCCATTCGGTCACGCCGTCCGGGCCGACCTCGACCACGCCGATCTCGGTAATGCGGTCGCGCTGCGCGTCCGTGCCGGTCGTTTCCAGATCGACGAAGACGATGGGCCGGGCCAGGGCGGCCGCCAGGGTGACGGCGTCGAGCTGGCGCGGCGCGTCCGCGGGCAGGCGCTCCGCTAGATAAGTAGGCTGGTCGTGGTGGCTGGGCGGGTTCGGCATCCAGCGATTCTAAGCGCCGCGATGGCGTTGGGATCGGATTGATCGATCGGTGGCGCCTGATTGATTCCATTGCTGGCGCTTGATTGATCCCATCCCTGGCACCCCATCGATTCGAGGAGTGATTGATGCGGCTTGTGAAGCGGGATCGCGGGGTCTGGAAAAAGCGCTTGCCATGGCTGTCACGCTCCCTTAATATTCGCCCCCCTCGCAGCCGAACGGCGGCGGGGTTGGCAGGGAAGGCGAAGGCGCTGCGGTGCTGGAGCCGCAGCAAAAAAGTGCTGACAACCTGTTGACGAGAAGCGAAATGTTCTGCATAATCTCGTTTCTCTGCTGCTGACAACGCAGCGACGCGAACGGCAAAGCCGGCCGCGCAGTTCTTTAACAAACGAACAACCGATAAGTGTGGGCGCTCGATAGCGGCAGTCACAGCCGATTCTTTGGGGTCGGCGACAGCTCAAAAGTTATCAAGTGCTCGCACAGCAAAACGTGGCTTCATCGGCGTCAAGACGATGGAGTCAGTCAGTTTTCTGAGAGTGAGCGACCGCTCGAAAGAGCGAGATCCTTCGGGATCACAAGGATTTGAACTGAAGAGTTTGATCCTGGCTCAGATTGAACGCTGGCGGCATGCCTTACACATGCAAGTCGAACGGCAGCGCGGGCTTCGGCCTGGCGGCGAGTGGCGAACGGGTGAGTAATACATCGGAACGTGCCCTGTTGTGGGGGATAACTAGTCGAAAGATTAGCTAATACCGCATACGACCTGAGGGTGAAAGCGGGGGACCGTAAGGCCTCGCGCAATAGGAGCGGCCGATGTCTGATTAGCTAGTTGGTGGGGTAAAGGCCTACCAAGGCGACGATCAGTAGCTGGTCTGAGAGGACGATCAGCCACACTGGGACTGAGACACGGCCCAGACTCCTACGGGAGGCAGCAGTGGGGAATTTTGGACAATGGGGGCAACCCTGATCCAGCAATGCCGCGTGTGTGAAGAAGGCCTTCGGGTTGTAAAGCACTTTTGTCCGGAAAGAAATCGCGCTGGCTAATACCTGGCGTGGATGACGGTACCGGAAGAATAAGCACCGGCTAACTACGTGCCAGCAGCCGCGGTAATACGTAGGGTGCGAGCGTTAATCGGAATTACTGGGCGTAAAGCGTGCGCAGGCGGTTTTGTAAGACAGGCGTGAAATCCCCGGGCTCAACCTGGGAATGGCGCTTGTGACTGCAAGGCTAGAGTGCGTCAGAGGGGGGGTAGAATTCCACGTGTAGCAGTGAAATGCGTAGAGATGTGGAGGAATACCGATGGCGAAGGCAGCCCCCTGGGACGAGACTGACGCTCATGCACGAAAGCGTGGGGAGCAAACAGGATTAGATACCCTGGTAGTCCACGCCCTAAACGATGTCAACTAGTTGTTGGGGATTCATTTCCTCAGTAACGTAGCTAACGCGTGAAGTTGACCGCCTGGGGGAGTACGGTCGCAAGATTAAAACTCAAAGGAATTGACGGGGACCCGCACAAGCGGTGGATGATGTGGATTAATTCGATGCAACGCGAAAAACCTTACCTACCCTTGACATGCCACTAACGAAGCAGAGATGCATTAGGTGCCCGAAAGGGAAAGTGGACACAGGTGCTGCATGGCTGTCGTCAGCTCGTGTCGTGAGATGTTGGGTTAAGTCCCGCAACGAGCGCAACCCTTGTCTCTAGTTGCTACGCAAGGGCACTCTAGAGAGACTGCCGGTGACAAACCGGAGGAAGGTGGGGATGACGTCAAGTCCTCATGGCCCTTATGGGTAGGGCTTCACACGTCATACAATGGTGCGTACAGAGGGTTGCCAACCCGCGAGGGGGGAGCTAATCCCAGAAAACGCATCGTAGTCCGGATCGTAGTCTGCAACTCGACTACGTGAAGCTGGAATCGCTAGTAATCGCGGATCAGCATGCCGCGGTGAATACGTTCCCGGGTCTTGTACACACCGCCCGTCACACCATGGGAGTGGGTTTTGCCAGAAGTAGTTAGCCTAACCGCAAGGAGGGCGATTACCACGGCAGGGTTCATGACTGGGGTGAAGTCGTAACAAGGTAGCCGTATCGGAAGGTGCGGCTGGATCACCTCCTTTCCGAGCACGACTTGCTCAAGTCGAGCGTTCACACTTATCGGTTGGTTCGAGTGTTACAGCCAAGGGTCTGTAGCTCAGGTGGTTAGAGCACCGTCTTGATAAGGCGGGGGTCGTAGGTTCAAGTCCTACCAGACCCACCAGTCTTAGATGAGGGGGGGATTAGCTCAGCTGGGAGAGCACCTGCTTTGCAAGCAGGGGGTCGTCGGTTCGATCCCGTCATCCTCCACCACCCGCCTGACAGCAAGCATTGCTGTCGGTGCGAGCAAGACCGGGCAGTTGTCAAAGGCAAGCGCTTCGCATGAGCGTTTGCCTTTGGCATTGGCCAAGACGATGTGCGCATGCACGTTGGCTGTTCTTTAACAAAATGGGATGTAGTAAAGGTGTCGCGACGCGTTGATGAGGCGCGTGGACGATCGAGACTGATCGCGCGATACCGGGTTGTGATTGTATCAACCAAAGTATTTAAGTGATCGAAAGATGACTTGGAATACGGCACAAATGCGAGAACTCAACCTGTAGCGGGGCGCGTCGTAGACGCACTCGTTATAGGGTCAAGCGAACAAGTGCATGTGGTGGATGCCTTGGCGATCACAGGCGATGAAGGACGCGGTAGCCTGCGAAAAGCTTCGGGGAGCTGGCAAACGAGCTTTGATCCGGAGATGTCCGAATGGGGGAAACCCGGCCCGTATGGGTCATCCCACACTGAATCCATAGGTGTGGGAAGCGAACGCGGCGAACTGAAACATCTAAGTAGCTGCAGGAACAGAAATCAACCGAGATTCCCAAAGTAGTGGCGAACGAAATGGGATGAGCCTTGTACTTTTTAGCAGTGTGGTTAGCAAAACGGGATGGAAAGCCCGGCCATAGCAGGTGATAGCCCTGTATGCGAAAACCGCGTTGTGGAACTAGGGGTACGACAAGTAGGGCGGGACACGTGAAATCCTGTCTGAAGATGGGGGGACCATCCTCCAAGGCTAAATACTCGTGATCGACCGATAGTGAACCAGTACCGTGAGGGAAAGGCGAAAAGAACCCCGGGAGGGGGAGTGAAATAGATCCTGAAACCGCATGCATACAAACAGTCGGAGCCTGGAAACGGGTGACGGCGTACCTTTTGTATAATGGGTCAGCGACTTACATTCAGTGGCAAGCTTAACCGGTTAGGGAAGGCGTAGCGAAAGCGAGTCCGAATAGGGCGATTGAGTCGCTGGGTGTAGACCCGAAACCAGACGATCTATCCATGGCCAGGTTGAAGGTGCGGTAACACGTACTGGAGGACCGAACCCACTAACGTTGAAAAGTTAGGGGGATGAGCTGTGGATAGGGGTGAAAGGCTAAACAAGTCTGGAAATAGCTGGTTCTCTCCGAAAACTATTTAGGTAGTGCCTCGTGTCTCACCTTCGGGGGTAGAGCACTGTCATGGTTGGGGGGTCTATTGCTGATTACCCCGCCATAGCAAACTCCGAATACCGAAGAGTGCAATCACGGGAGACAGACATCGGGTGCTAACGTCCGGTGTCAAGAGGGAAACAACCCAGACCGCCAGCTAAGGTCCCCAAGATTGGCTAAGTGGGAAACGAAGTGGGAAGGCTAAAACAGTCAGGAGGTTGGCTTAGAAGCAGCCACCCTTTAAAGAAAGCGTAATAGCTCACTGATCGAGTCGTCCTGCGCGGAAGATGTAACGGGGCTAAGCCAGTCACCGAAGCTGCGGACGCGTGCGCTCCTTTAAGTGCACCAAGCTTGTCGATGCGTAGCATCGACAAAGCACCCAACAATGATCGTTGTGGTGTGAATGCTAGTGGATTTAAAGGAGCGCACGCGTGGTAGGAGAGCGTTCCGTAAGCCTGTGAAGGTGTCTTGTAAAGGATGCTGGAGGTATCGGAAGTGCGAATGCTGACATGAGTAGCGATAAAGGGGGTGAAAGGCCCCCCTCGCCGTAAGCCCAAGGTTTCCTACGCAACGTTCATCGGCGTAGGGTGAGTCGGCCCCTAAGGCGAGGCAGAGATGCGTAGCTGATGGGAAGCAGGTTAATATTCCTGCACCGTCGTATGATGCGATGGGGGGGACGGATCGCGGAAGGTTGTCCGGGTGTTGGAAGTCCCGGTCCCTGCATTGGAGAAGGCGCTTTGGCAAATCCGGGCGCGGAATTCAAGGATGTGGGGCGAGCGGCCTAGTGCTGCGAAGCAATCGGAAGGGGTCCCAAGAAAAGCCTCTAAGCTTCAGTCATACGAGACCGTACCGCAAACCGACACAGGTGGGCGAGATGAGTATTCTAAGGCGCTTGAGAGAACTCGGGAGAAGGAACTCGGCAAATTGGTACCGTAACTTCGGGATAAGGTACGCCCTGGTAGCTTGACTGGCCTGCGCCAGAAGGGTGACGGGGTTGCAATAAAATGGTGGCTGCGACTGTTTAATAAAAACACAGCACTCTGCAAACACGAAAGTGGACGTATAGGGTGTGACGCCTGCCCGGTGCCGGAAGATTAAATGATGGGGTGCAAGCTCTTGATTGAAGTCCCGGTAAACGGCGGCCGTAACTATAACGGTCCTAAGGTAGCGAAATTCCTTGTCGGGTAAGTTCCGACCTGCACGAATGGCGTAACGATGGCCACACTGTCTCCTCCCGAGACTCAGCGAAGTTGAAGTGTTTGTGATGATGCAATCTCCCCGCGGCTAGACGGAAAGACCCCATGAACCTTTACTGCAGCTTTGCATTGGACTTTGAACCGATCTGTGTAGGATAGGTGGGAGGCTTTGAAGCGAGGACGCCAGTTCTCGTGGAGCCGTCCTTGAAATACCACCCTGGTTTGTTTGAGGTTCTAACCTAGGCCCGTGAATCCGGGTCGGGGACAGTGCATGGTAGGCAGTTTGACTGGGGCGGTCTCCTCCCAAAGTGTAACGGAGGAGTTCGAAGGTACGCTTGGTACGGTCGGACATCGTACCTAAAGTGCAATGGCAAAAGCGTGCTTAACTGCGAGACCGACAAGTCGAGCAGGTGCGAAAGCAGGACATAGTGATCCGGTGGTTCTGAATGGAAGGGCCATCGCTCAACGGATAAAAGGTACTCTGGGGATAACAGGCTGATACCGCCCAAGAGTTCATATCGACGGCGGTGTTTGGCACCTCGATGTCGGCTCATCTCATCCTGGGGCTGTAGCCGGTCCCAAGGGTATGGCTGTTCGCCATTTAAAGAGGTACGTGAGCTGGGTTTAAAACGTCGTGAGACAGTTTGGTCCCTATCTGCCGTGGGCGTTGGAATCTTGACGGGGGCTGCTCCTAGTACGAGAGGACCGGAGTGGACGTACCGCTGGTGTACCTGTTGTCTCGCCAGAGGCATCGCAGGGTAGCTATGTACGGAAGAGATAACCGCTGAAAGCATCTAAGCGGGAAACTCGCCTGAAGATGAGGATTCCCTGGAGCCTCGAGCTCCTTGAAGGGTCGTTCAAGACCAGGACGTTGATAGGCTGGGTGTGGAAGCGCAGTAATGCGTTAAGCTAACCAGTACTAATTGCCCGTAAGGCTTGATCCTATAACCAGTGCGTTTAAATCCGCTGGTGTTGCCGCACACGTGCCATACAGCACAACCCGACGCTACATCCCAATACGCCAGATTGGCCCAGCCAGTCCGGCAACCCTTTATGCCTGGTGACCATAGCAAGTCGGAACCACCCCTTCCCATCCCGAACAGGACCGTGAAACGACTTCGCGCCGATGATAGTGCGGACTACCCGTGTGAAAGTAGGTCATCGCCAGGCTCTCCATCCCCAAGACACCCCAGATCTCCCAAGGTCTGGGGTGTTTTGCTTTGTGGCGGCGGGAATGGTCACAATGCCGGCAGCACGGCAGCACGGCAGCACGGCAGCACGGCAGCACGGCAGCACGGCAGCACGGCAGCACGGCAGCACGGCAGCACGGCAGCACGGCCAGCAGTACACAGTACAGCAGTACAGCAGTACCGCAGCACAGCAGTTCAGAGCGCTTTCCTCATTACCGCAAGTGCCGCACAATGCCGGCTTCGCGGCCGCGCCCTCCCTCTCTGATTCCAAAGTGACCACCCCATCCGACCATTCCTGGTACTTGTACCTGCTCGAATGCGCCGATGGCAGCCTCTATACCGGCATCACCACCGATGTCGCCCGCCGCTTCGCCCAGCATCAGGCCGGCACTGGCGCCCGCTACACGCGCTCGCGTAAACCCATTGCGATCGCCGCCCAGTTGCGCTGTGCCGACCGGGCGGAAGCATCCCGGCTGGAAGCGCTGGTCAAGCGCCTGCATGCCGCCCGCAAACGGGAGCTATGCGAGATGCTGGCCCAAGCCGAGATGCCGGCCTTGCTGGCGTGGCTACGCGAGGGCGGTCGCCGATCCGACGCCGCGGCGTTGCCCTCGAAGTCCTGAATCAATCCTCAATCGAAGCGGCGTGGCGCAGTCAACGGTCCCGGTGGTGACAAACCGGCCACCGATCCCGCCGACCCGGCCATCGCTTTCCGGCTATCGCTTTCCTTCCCTTAAGGCTAGTTTAAGTCTCGCCCCCTAGCATGTCCTCGTCGCGCCCACCTTGGGCGCCGAACCAACGAGGAGAACTAGATGATTCGCCGAACCGTTGCTCGTACGGCCGTCGCCATTGCTGCCCTGGGCGTGTTGGCAGGCGGCTACAACTATCTCCAGAAGGAAGCGGTGTCATCGAGCTATGCCGCGCCGACCCCGGTGACCGCGCAGGTCGGCGCCGCTCCCGCACGCGCGATGGCAACACCGACCGACTTCTCCGGCATCGTCGACCGCTACGGTCCCGCCGTCGTCAATATCAGCGTGACCGCACGCGCCCAGCGCACTGCGGCGCAGATGCCGCCGGGCATGGATCCCGACGATCCAATGTTCCAGTTCTTCAAGCGCTTCGGCATCCCGTTCCCGTACGGACCGCAGCCGGACCAGCCGCAGCTGGCGCGTGGCCTGGGCTCGGGCTTTATCGTCAGCCAGGACGGCATGATCCTGACCAACGCGCACGTCGTCGACGGCGCGCAGGAGGTCGTCGTCAAGCTGACCGACCGCCGCGAGTTCAAGGCCAAGGTGCTTGGCGTCGACAAGCAGACCGACATCGCGGTGATCAAGATCGACGCCAAGGATCTGCCGACCGTGCAGCTGGGCGATCCCTCGCAGGTGCGCGTCGGCGAGCCGGTGGTGGCGATCGGTTCGCCGTACGGTTTCGAGAACACCGTGACCGCCGGCATCGTCAGCGCGAAGTCGCGTGCGCTGCCGGACGATACCTATGTCCCGTTCATCCAGACCGACGTCGCGGTCAACCCCGGCAACTCGGGCGGTCCGCTGTTCAACCAACGCGGCGAAGTGATCGGCATCAATTCGCAGATCTACAGCCGGACCGGCGGCTATCAGGGCCTGTCGTTCGCGATCCCGATCGACGTGGCCACCAAGGTTCAGCAGCAGCTGGTCGCGCACGGCAAGGTGACGCGCGGACGCCTGGGCATCGGCGTGCAGGAGGTTAACCAAGCCCTGGCGCAGTCGTTCGGTTTGCCCAAGCCGGCGGGCGCGCTGGTCAACACGGTCGAGCCCGACGGCCCCGCCGCAAAGGCCGGACTGAAGCCTGGCGACGTGATCGTGCAGATCGGCGACGACACGGTGGATCGCTCCACCGACCTGCCGGAGCACGTGGCCGACCTGAAGCCGGGTACCGAAACGAAGCTGAAGGTCGTGCGCGAGGGCAAGCCCGTCACGCTGACCGTCAAGGTCGGCGCGGCCAACGAGCAGACCGTCGCGCAGAAGAGCGATGGCGCCGAGTCCGGCGGCAAGCTCGGGCTTGCGGTGCGCCCGCTGTCGCCCGCCGAGCAGCGCGAGAGCGGCATCGCCGGGGGCCTGGTGGTGGAAGGCGCGTCGGGCCCTGCGGCACGCGTGGGCATTCAGGCCGGCGACGTGATCCTTGCCTTCAACGGTACGCCGATCAAGTCCGTCGAGCAATTGCGCACGATGGTGTCGAAGGCCGGCAAGGAGGTCGCATTGCTGGTGCAGCGTGACGACACGCAGCTCTTCGTGCCGATCGAATTGGGCTGATCGAGTCGAGCAAATTGCGCTGACCAAAATGAACTGACCAAATTGCGCTGATCGAGGCGTGCAAAGGCGTCGCGAACGGGCATCGACAAGCCCGGGCGCGACGCCTTTTTTGTCGGCGCGCTGTGACCTTTCGATGTGCACGGCGAGGGAGACCCGTCGGTATACGGGCAGGTATACGCCCACGTATACGACCCCGTATACCTGCCGTGGGCACGCGCCCACGTATACGGCAGGTATACGGTACCGTACCCACCCGGAAATCGTTGCCCAGAGCGGTTTTCCGGGCTGCATAGCCACACAGGAACGCAATCACGGCGTATCATCACGACTGCGATGCATGACGAGGCATCGGTGCCATCGTCTTGTGGACTCGATCGAAAAGGAAGTCTATGCAGTTGGATCTCACGCGTGCATCTACGGTGACGGCGAACGACCGGGCGCGGCGCATGCCGCGCGCGACGCCGTCGCCCCGTCGTCGCAAGAAGGTAGAGGTCACCTACTGGGAGCGCGGCTATCGTTCCCACTACTACCGCAACGAGCGCGGCGACAAGCTGGGCGAAGTACATCTGTCCGAGCGCGGCGAAGTCCCCGTGGTCTATCGCTGGGCGGCCGGCAACTATTCGGGTGCCGAAGGTTCGCTGGCGCACGCGCGCATGCGCGTCGAAGAGACCGTGGGCTTCGGCATGCGGCAGCTGCCGCTGTTCTGACGACGGCAACGCCGCCGGGCAAGACCTTCATCTCGACCGCAGCCTCTGCTGCGGTCCCACGCGGCGCGCTCAATCGAGCCGCCGCTGCCACAGCATCGCCGCCGCCGCGCACAGCGCCAGCAGCGCGATCCAGCGATACAGATCCTCGCAAGCCATCAGCCTGGCCTGTTGATCGACCAGCCGCGCCAGCCATGCCAGCGTGAACCGATGCGCGTGCGCGGCGTCGAGCCCGCGCGCGGCCAACGTGCCTTCCATCGCGCGCATCCATTGCTCGGTCTGCTCCGGCCGATTGCCGAGCGCATCGACAATGCCCTGGTGGACCGCGAACTGCCGGTTCTGCAGCAGGATCGCGCCGAGCGCGGAGGCGAACGAGCTGGCGATCTGCCGCATCAGGTTCTTGCTGCGATAGCCGTGCGCAAAATCCTCGGCCGATAGCGGGCGAAACGTCAGACCCGCGATCGGGATGATCACCATCACGCCGAACAGGCCCTTGCCGACCAGACCCCACGCGAGCGCGCCGACATCGGCATCGGGCGGCAAGCGCGAGAACCACCACGCGGCGCCGGCCATCACCAGCAGACCCGCGGTCATCAGCGGCTTCTTGCGCGGCAGGCGCGAAGCGCTCTTCAGATAGATGGCAATACCCACGAGACTGACCGCCGCAGAGAACGTGTTGAGCCAGCCGGTCGTCTGCAGCGGCAGTCCGAGCCCCTGTTCGGCATAGATCGGAAACAGGTAGCCGCTCAGGTTGTTGATCAGGTAGTAGACGAAATACATCGCCAGGCCGGTCAGATAAACCGGATGGCGCAGATTGCGCAGCGCCAGCAGCGGCTTGCCGTGATGCCACTGGTGCCAAAGGAACAGCGCCAGCAGCGCGGCGCCGCCG
Source organism: Cupriavidus sp. H18C1 (assembly GCF_049311595.1). NCBI lineage: Bacteria > Pseudomonadati > Pseudomonadota > Betaproteobacteria > Burkholderiales > Burkholderiaceae > Cupriavidus > Cupriavidus sp. H18C1. Next base: position 401,261 of record NZ_CP186009.1, on the reverse strand, counting down.
GCGGCGAGCGCGGCGAGCCGCAACGGGTGCGACAGCACATCGAAGCGCGCCTCGCTCAACGCGGCCTGCAGCGCGACGATGGCGACGCCGAACAGCAGCAGCGGGCCGATCGCGGGCGCTTCCGCGGCAGCGGCGGAGGGCTCGGCATCCGGCAACAAGCACCATGCCGCGACGGCGGCCAGCGCGGCAAAGGGCAGCACGCCGTAGAACACGTCCTGCCAGACGCCATGCTCGATCAGCGCGGCGGCGAAGGCCGGGGCCAGCGCCGAGGCGCCGAAGATGCCCAGCATGAAGATGCGCAAGGCGCGCGGCCGGTCGGCGGCGGAAAACATCAGATTGACGAGGATGCGGCAGCTGGTAAAACAGCGCACCGCCGCCGAGGCCTTGCAGCAGGCGCGCCGCGCCGAGCTGCGCCACCGAATGGCTGGCCGCGGCGGCCAGCGCGCCGGCAATGAACAGCAGCAGCGCGCCGGTCAGATAACGGCGATAGCCGAAGCGCTGCGCCAGCCAAGGCTGCTTCAGGATCGTCAGCATGCTGCCGACCGCGAAGGCGGCCTGCACCAGCGCGAAGCTGCGGGGGATCGCCGTCGATGCCGCCGACGATATGGCTGGCGGCGAAGACGAACATGATGTTCTCGAGGAATTCGACCGCGGTGGCCAATGCCAGCAGCAGCATCAGCAGCGTCTGGCGTTGGCGGTGGCCGAGCAGTTGCGGTTGCAGCCCGAGCCCCAGCCCCAATCGCTGCGGCAGCCGCAGCCGTAGTAGTACCCGTAATCGCAGCCGGAGCCCCAGCCGCCACCACATCCGTCCGCGACGCAGCCGCGTGGACCCGCGCGGCAGGGCCTGCGCGCTCATGATTCCAGCGTGTCCAGATGCTGGTGCAGCTTGGCGAGCGCGCGCGTCGCCCCGGCCAGTCCCGTCTCGCCCAAGGGGGCCCCACGCTTCCCCGTACGCCGCGTGCACGACCGGCGCGGCGCGCTCGACCAGGCCGCGCCCGGCCGCGGTCAGCCGCAGTTCCAGGCTGCGCCGGTCCTGCGTCGACGCGCGCCGGCGCAGCAAGCCGCGCGCTTCGAGTCCGTCGAGCAGCCGCGTCATCTGCGTACGGGTCGCATCCAGCGTGGTACTCAGCTCCGACGGCATGCTCGGCTGGCCTTCGTCGGCGGCCAGCATGCTCAGGCACAGGTACTGCGACATGTCGAGATCGAAGGGAGCGAGGGCCTGGTCGATATGCGCGCGCAGCAGCCGTGCCGTGCGCATCAGCAGCCGCGAGGCCATGATCAGGTCGCGCGGCGCCTCGGGATGGGCAGCGCAGAAGCGGTCGATGCGGTCTTCGAAGGACATGGTGCGATCCCCGGATATGGTTACAAACGCAATTATATCGAATGATATCAATCCTCGCCCTGACGACCCCGATCCCAGCCCCGATCCCTGCCCCGGTTCCAGCCCCGGTCCCCCGCTCCGGCGCGGCATGCGAGGCGAGACCTGCCGCGTCCGCAGGCCGCCCGCACACGCCGCGCCCGCTTCTGGCATCATCCGGTTATTGGCGCGCGAACCGTCCCCCTTCGCGCCTTGCTGAACCCGCGGCAACGCTAATCGCCTCGCCGCCTTGCCCGTCCCGCTGTCGCCATGACGACCCCTGCCGCTCCCCAAGATCCCGAAGCCACCGGCGACGCCGCCGCACCGCCCGCCACGTCCTCCTTCGACGCACAAGAACTCGAGGCGCTCGCCGCGGCGTTTCACCGCGACGGCTTCGTGGTGTTGCGCGGCCTGGCGGAGCCCGCCTTGTGCGATGCGATGGAGCGCGTGGCGCGCGCCCAGCTGGCGGCGGCAGTGGAGCCCGTCGAATACGAGGCCGAACTGGGCTATCCCGGGGCACCCCGCAGCCGCGACGCGGCAGGCGGGGCCACCGTGCGGCGCCTGCGCCAGGCCTACGACCGCGATCCGGTGTTCCAGCAATGGGCGACCGATCCGCGCGTGGCCATGCTGGTCACCGCGCTGCTCGGCGAGCCGGCGCAGCTGACGCTGGCCCACCACAACTGCGTGATGACCAAGCATCCGACCTATGGCAGCCAGACCGGCTGGCATCGCGACACGCGCTACTGGTCGTTCGCCAGTCCGGAACTGGTGACGGTGTGGCTGGCATTGGGCAACGAGGACGAGCGCAACGGCGCGCTGCGCGTGATACCCGGCTCCCATCGCGTCGCGCTGGAACCGGGTCAGCTCGATGCCGCGGAGTTTCTGGTCGACAGCCATCCGGCCAGCGCCTCGCTGCTGGCGGGGGCGACGCCGCTGTCATTGCAGCGCGGCGACGTGCTGTTCTTCGACAGCCGGCTGTTCCATAGCGCGGGGCAGAACCTGTCCGACGCGGTCAAGCTGTCGGTTGCCTTCGCCTATCTCGGCCTGAGCAATCGGCCGCTGCCCGGCACGCGGTCGGCGCAGCACGGCATGGTGCAGCTGCCGGGCCCCATGGCCAGTTGAAGCGCTGAAGCGCGAAAGCGCGGAAGAAAACCGGGGAAGGCGCAGCCCCGAGGCGCGCAGGACCACGTGCGCGGCCCTCGGGTGCGCGGCCCTCGGATTCGCAGCACTCGGATGCACAGCCCCCAGGTGCGCAGCCCTCAGGTGCGCAGGCTGACGAGATTGGTGATCTTCTCGGACGCTTCCAGCAGCGGCGGCAGGAAACGGCGCACCATTTCCTCGGCGCTGGTGCGGTTGGCCTGGCCGCTGATGTTCATCGCGGCAATGACCTGGCCGGCCCGATTGCGGATCGGCGCCGACAGCGACACCAGTCCTTCCTCCAGCTCCTGATCGTTCTGCGCCCATCCCTGTTCGCGGATGCGCGCGATGATCGCCTTCAGTTCGTCGATATCGGTGACTGTGCGCTGCGTGCGCTTGCGCAGATCGCTGGCACGCAGCACGCGGTCGAGCTCCGCGTCGGACAGTCCGGCCAGCAGCACGCGGCCCATCGACGAGCAATAGGCGGGCAGCCGGCTGCCGATCGACAGATTGATCGTCATGATCTTGCGCGCGGGCACGCGTAGCACGTAGACGATCTCGGTTCCGTCCAGCACCGACACCGAGCAGCTCTCGTGCACCTGCTGCGACAGCGCCTCCATGATTGGCTCGGCCAGGTTCCAGAACGGCATCGAGGTCAGATAGGCGAAGCCGAGGTCGAGGATCTTCGGCGTCAGCCGGAACAGCCGGCCGTCGGCCTCGACGTAGCCCAATCCGACCAGCGTCAGCAGGATGCGCCGCGCGCCGGCACGCGTCAGGCCGCTGGCCTGCGCGATTTCGGTCAAGGTCTGGGCGGGACGCTGCGCATTGAAGGCGCGGATCACCGACAGCCCGCGTGCGAAGGACTGGACGTAGCTGTCGCTGGGCTTCTCGGCGGTGCCGCTGCTGCCGGTGTTGGCGACGTTGCCCGCCGCTTCGGCGGCGGACGGCTGGGAATCCTTGGAATCGTTCGGGGCGTGGCTGGCCATCGAGGTATCCCGGCTGGATGCCGAATGCGCACGGAAAGGCCGAAAGAGTAGTGGAAAAGGCCGCAAACCGCCAGAGGGGCATGCCGCGTTGCGCGACGACGCGTGGACGGGCACCGCTTGGCTGCGAACCCGGAGACCCGGAGACCGGGAGACCGGGAGACCGGGAGACCGGGAGACCGGGAGACCGGGAGACCCGGCGACTCGGCGACTCGGCGACCCGGCGACCGGGCATCCCGAGGCCCGCCAGCCCGCACGAGACTCCTCAGCGAAAGCTCTTCTGCACCAGCACGAACGCCGCGATCAGCACGCAGACCAGCGCGAAGCCGTGCAGCAGATCCATGCCGGCCAGCAAGGTGGCCTGGCGGTCCACCTCCTGCGAGATCCGCGCCAGATCGAAGGCCGACAGCCCGCCACCCTGCTGCAGGGCGGGCTCGAAGCGCGTCACGTGTTCGACCAGATGGGTGCGGTGCGTGGCCGCGCCTTCCTGCATCCACATGCTGGCCAGCCCGGTGCCCGTCGCCGAGGCGATCTGCTTGCAGACGTTCTTGAACTGGTAGGCGTGGGCGAAGTCCTCGACCGGCAGATCGAGGTAGGTCATCGAGGCGACCTGGATCATCAGCAGCACCGGCGTCAGCCCTTCCAGCAGCACCACCGGCACCAGCGCGTAGTCGGGCGCGCCCGGCATCAGCCGCTGCGACAGCAGCATCGCGGCGCAGGCGTAGACCACCAGGCCGGCCGCGATCACCCGCCGCTTGCGGAACACCATCGCCATGCACAGGGTCAGCACCACCGCGCCGATCGCCGACACGGTGCCGCTGACCGACAGCAGCATGCTGGTGGTGCGAAAGGTCAGGCCCAGCCCGCTCTGCGTCAGCGTCGGCAGCAGATAGGCCCAGATCGCCGACAGCAGGTAGTACAGCGTGTAGAAGCCCAGGCCGTACAGGTAGCGCCGGCCGAGCAGCCGCGACGGGTCGATCCACGGGTCCTGGTGCCGGTGCAGCCGCCAGGCGCAGAACAGCAGCAGCGCCAGCCCGGCCGCGGCCATCAGCGGCATGTGGGGCGTGCTGAAGAAGCGCGTGTAGCGCATCTCCTGCAGCGTGTGCAGCAGCACCAGCGCGCCGGCCGCGGCGCTGAGCGCGGCGGGCCAGTCCAGCGTCGATACCGGCGGATGCGGGTCGCGCGGACCACGGCGCGGGTAGGTCAGCGCCACCAGCGCCAGCACCGGCAGCGCGATCACGGCCTGGAACAGGAAGACCGCGCGCCAGCCGATCTCGTCAAGGAAGATGCCGGTCAGCCAGGGCGTCACCGCCAGCAGCCCGAACGAACCCAGGCCGAAGCGCAGCAGCAGCGGGGCGCGCTCGGCCGGCGCCGTCAGCAGCTGCACCAGGATGCGCGAGGCCGCGAACAGGCCCCCGGCACCCAGGCCCTCGACGGTCTTGCCGACGATCAGGCCCGTGGGCGAGCCGGCCTCCGCGCACAGGATCGCACCGAGCACGAACACCACCAGCGACGCCATCGTAAAGCGCTTGTAGGTGATGCGCCGCGCGACCTGGTCGAGCAGCATGTTCATCAGCACCGCGGCGGCGGCATAGGCGCTGACCGCGTACAGGTAGTCGCTGGGCGTCGCGTTGACGCCGCCCTGGATGTGCTGGCTCGCCACCGCCATCATCAGCGTCGACGAGAAGTCCAGCCCGGTGACCAGCCCCAGCGTCAGGCCAAACGCCGACAGGCGCAGCGGACCCATCTCGGGGTGCGAGGCGAGGCGCAGCGAAGGTGGCGGGGAAGCGGGGTTCGGCGCGGGGTTCGGGCCAGGATTGGGCGCGGGATGGCCGGCCGGCAGCGGTTGGTGGGGCATGGGCGCCAGCTTAGCGGCGCGCGCGTGCGGGAAAAACCGCGTGGGCTGGAAACTTCGTCCGGCTGCCGGAACAATCGTGTGGGGCCGGACGGAACGCGTGGGGAATGTGCGGGGAGCCCGCAGGGAACGCGTAGGAGCGCGCATGAGCGCAGCGAGCGCAGGGAACGCGCGCGAAACGAGCGGACAACGCGGGCCTCCCGGCATCTGCGTCCAACGCCCGCGCCCATGAAAAACCGGCCCGTGGGCCGGTTTTCGCTGGCACGCCCGAAGGCGCGCGCTGGCGTGCGGAGGCGTCAGGCGCCCTGGCCGAAGCGGTCGCGGCCGTCCGACACGTGGTCGGCGCGGGCGCCGTCCGTGTACGCGTCGACGCTGCGGGCGCCATCGGTGTAGGCGTCCACCGTGCGGGCGCCGTCGCTGTACGGGTCGGCCTTGCCGACATGCATCGAGGCGCCTTCGAGGCGCAGCACGTCGCGATCGAGCGTGGTGGCGTGCAGCGCGGTGGCGGACAGGGACAGGCCGGCGGCGCAGAGCAGCGCGAAGGCCAGGCGACGGGGTTGTGCAAGAGTCTTCATGGTTCTTTTTCCTTTGATCAAAGCCGCGTGGCCGGCATCAGCCGACCACACCGCCCGAATCTACGCCCGTCGTTTGCGTGGAAAAAGAGGGCCGGCAGCAACACACTGTTCAGGCAGGCGGACAATGGCAGCGAACCATCGGCAGGGAACCATCGGTAGGGCACCGCCGACAGGGAACCGCCGGCAAGGAAGCGCCAGCAGAGACCCACTGGCAGGGCTACACCGGGTCCGGCAGCGCCGGAGATCCTGGCTCAAAGCAGATGCCGCAGGCCGAACAGATTGACGCTCAGCCCGGCGATCACCATCAGCAGCACCTGCGCGAGGATGAACAGCACCAGCGGCGAGATATCGAAGCCGCCCAGGCGCGGGATCACGCGGCGGATCGGATCGAGCAGCGGATCGGTCAGCTGCTGGATCACCGGGGTGATCGGCGAGTGCGGGTTGACCCAGGACAGAATCGCCATCAGCAGCGTGACCCACATCACCAGGCTGATGCCCCACTTGAGCACGTTGAGCACCGCGATGCCGAGCACGGCGGGCAGCAGGCCGAGCGGGTTGCCGGCGGTCAGCCCGATCACCGCGAGCAGGAACACCACGGCGGTCAGCCAGGCCGCGACCACGGTGGCCCAGTCGATGCCGCCCACACCCGGGATGATTCGCCGCAGCGGCCGCACCAGCCAGTCGGTGACCTGGAATACCGCGTGCGAGATCGGATTGCGCGCCGGCAAGCGCGTCAGTTGCATCCACAGCCGCAGCAGCAGCGCCATGCCGAAGAGCGTGAAAACGGTGTCGAGCAGAAAGATGGCGATTTGCGAGAGCATCGGATTTCCGTGGTCGTGACGCAGGTGTCTGCGGACGCACAGATTCTGCCATACCCAGGATGCCCCGCGTAGCGCAACGGTGGCCTCGGCCGCAGACGCATACCGGTGCGCCGCACGATGCCTGACCGCCTTGCCGCGCACCTATAATGACGGCCGACTCCAGATTGCGGCCGCGCTGCCACGCCGGCCGCGCCATCGCACGCCATGACCCAGCCCCGTTCACCGAGCGCCACCGAGCTTGCCAAGCAGGACTTCGAGGCGTTGTCCGACTTCCGCTACCAGCTGCGGCGCTTCATGCGGTTCTCCGAAGACGCCGTGCGCGAGGAGGGCCTGACCGTGCAGCAGTATCTGTTGCTGCTGCATATCCGCGGCTTCCCCGGGCGCGACTGGGCCTCGATCGGCGAACTGGCCGAGCGGCTGCAGGCCAAGCAGCACGGCGTGGTCGCGCTGGTCAATCGCTGCGAGGCGGCCGGGCTGGTCAAGCGCAGGACCAATACGGCCGACCGCCGCGTGGTCCAGGTCCATCTGCAGCCCAAGGGCGAGCGTTGCCTGAACCGGCTGGCGCTGCTGCACCGGAGCGAGCTCGAATCGCTGCGCCACACCTTCCGCATCTCGCGCCTGACCGCCTTCAACGACGACGGCGCGTCGCGCGTCTAGGGCCGGCGTTTCAGGGTTTTTCAGGCCGGCTGCGCCAGCGCCTGCGCGAGGAAGGTCAGCGCGCGGCCATGGGCCAGCACTGCCGACGGCTGGTGATACGAGCCACGTGCCCAGCAGTTGAAGCCGTGGTCCGCGCCCGGATACACGTGGATCTCGGCGCGCGGGTTGCCGGCCATCGCGGCGCGGACCTGTTCGACCGCCTCGGGCGGGATATGGGCATCGCGCTCGCCATAGTGGAACTGGATCGGTACGCGCACCGCGCTGGCCTGGTCCAGCGCGCGCTGGATGCCGCCGCCGTAGTAGGGCACCGCCGCATCGACCAGCCCGCGCGCCGCGCTCAGGTACGCCAGCAGCCCGCCAAAGCAGTAGCCGACCGCGGCGATCTTGCCGTCCGGCCCGACCTGCGCGCGCAGCGCCTGGTGCGGTCAGCGCGATATCGTCGAGCGCGAGGTTCGGATCGGTGGCCTGGCGCAGCGCCAGCGCGCGCTCCATGTCGGCGCCGGCATAGCCGAGCTCGACCCGCGGCGCCTCGCGCCAGAACAGGTCGGGCGCCATCACCACATAGCCGTCCAGCGCGTACTGGTCGGCCACCGCGCGGATGTGTTCGTTGACGCCGAAGATCTCCTGGATCAGCACGATGCCCGGCGTGCCGGGACGCGTGCCGCCGGGTGGCAGGCTCAGGTAGGCATCGAAGGCGTGGGCGCCGGTGCCGACGCGGATCCAGCGCCGGAGCGCGTCGACTGCGGCGCCGGTGGCGGGGCCGGCTGCGGCGCCGGTGGCAGATTGGTTAGCGGCCATGGGTATTCCTCCATCGGTGGGCGGACAGGGTAAGGCAAGCCGCGCGCGCTTGCCAAGCGCGCAAGCCCGGCTGCGCGCCGCGCGGACGTTGCGCGGCCGCCCATGTAGGCGGATTCCGACAAGCGCCGGGGCCGGCGGCGGACGGCGGTTCCGTGCGGGGCTTGCCATACTGCTGGCGGAGGTCCGCGGGACATCCTGGTCCCGCTGCGCCTCCTTCGTTTCCGCAGGGATGTCGATGACCGCTGAAGACGCGCCTGAAAACCGGCAGCTTGCAGCCGGCGTAGCGCAGACGGAGCGCCGCGATGGCGCCCCGCGTGCCGCCGCGGGAAACCGTGCGCCGGCACCCGCCGCAGGGCTGCACCAACCTGCGCTGCTGCAGCCCGGCCGCAATTGCTGGCGCATCGAACGCGCATCGCGCTTCTCCATGCTGGTCGATGGCGAGGAGTACTTCCGCGCGCTGCGCTCGGCGCTGATCCAGGCGGAACACACCGTCTTCATCCTCGGCTGGGATATCGACAGCCGCTTCGAGCTGGTGCCCGGCGGCGCCGACGACGGCTTTCCGCGCGGGCTGCGCGATTTCCTCGATGCGCTGGTGCGGCGCCGCCGCCGGCTGCGCGTCTACGTGCTGAGCTGGGATTTCGCGATGGTCTACGCGATGGAGCGCGAGTGGCTGCCGGCGGTCAAGCTCGACTGGCAGACCCATCGCCGGCTGTCGTTCCGGCTCGACGCCCGCCATCCGGTGGGCGCCTCGCATCATCAGAAGGTCGTGGTGATCGACCACAGCCTGGCCTTCGTCGGCGGACTGGACCTGACGCGCTGCCGCTGGGACACGCCCTCGCATGCGCTGCAGGACCCCCCGGCGGGTCGATCCCGACGGCAAGCCCTATGGCCCGTTCCACGACGTGCAGGCGGTGGTCGAGGGCGACGTGGCCCGCGCGCTTGGCGAAATGGCGTCCGAGCGCTGGCGCCGGGGCACCCGGCGCGAGCCGCGCGCGGCCGATCCGGCCGAAGGCCGCGGCCGGCGGCTGTGGCCCGACGGCGTCGCCCCGCTGCTGACCGATGTGCCGGTGGCGATCGCCCGCACCGCCCCCGCCTTCGCCGGCGAGCCCGGCGTCGGCGAAATCCGCGCCCTGCATCTGGACGCGATCGCTGCCGCGAGGCGGACCCTGTATCTCGAGAACCAGTATTTCAGCTCCGGCGTGCTGGCCGACGCGCTGGCCGCGCGGCTGGCCGAACCCGGCGGCCCCGAGGTGGTGCTGGTCTCGCGCCGCAGCGAAAGCGGCTGGCTGGAGGAGCACAGCATGGGCGTGCTGCGCGCCCGCGCGCACCGCAAGCTGCGCAGCGTCGATGCGGACCATCGCTATCGGCTCTATTACCCCCATCTGCCGGGCGAGGGCGAGCCGGGCCCCGATGGCGAACCGCTGCCCGGCATCAATGTGCACAGCAAGGTCATGGTGGTCGACGACACCTTGCTGACGATCGGCTCGGCCAACCTGAACAATCGCTCGATGGGGCTCGACACCGAATGCAATCTGGTGATCGAGGCCGGCGGGGGACGCCCGCATCGCCGCCGCGATCCGCGCGATGCGCGCGCGGCTGGTGGCCGAGCACCTGGCCTGCGATGCCGGCGAACTGGCCGCCGCCCATGCGCGCGGCGAGCCGCTGCACGACACCATCGCCCGCTGCCATCGGCCCGGCCAGCGGACCTTGCAGGCCTTCGATCCGCCGCTGGTGCCCGAGGTGGACGCGGTGGTGCCCGACGAGCGCCTGCTCGACCCGATCGAGCCGATCGATCCGGACGGCCTGGTCGATGAATTCCTGACGCACGAGGCGCGTCCGCGCGTGATCGGCCGCCTGGGCATGGCGATCCTGCTGCTGGTGGTGCTGGCAGGCCTGGCATTTGCGTGGCGCTATACCCCGCTGCGCGAATGGGCGGACTTCCGCCGCGTGCTAGACGTGGTCGAGCGGATCCGCGACATGCCGATGGCGCCGCTGGCGATGCTCGGCGCCTATGTGGCCGCGGGGCTGGTGATGGTGCCGGTGACGCTGTTGATCGTGGTCACGGTGATCGTGTTCGGCCCCGTCAAGGGCGCGCTGTGCGCGCTCGGCGGCGTGGTGCTCAGCGCCGCCACCGGCTATGGCATCGGCCGCTTCGTCGGCCGTGACGCGGTACGGCGCTATGGCGGCAAGCGCTTGAACGCGCTGAGCCAGCAGGTCGGCCAGCACGGATTGCTGGCGATGGTGGTGCTGCGGCTGGTGCCGGTCGCGCCGTTCACGCTGGTCAATCTGGTGGTGGGGGCCTCGCGCATCCGCTTTCGCGATTGCCTGCTCGGCACGCTGATCGGCATGACGCCGGGCATCGTGATCTCCGCCTCGCTGGTCGACCGCATCGCCGCGGTGGCGCGCAATCCGAACCCGCTGACGGTGGCGCTGCTGCTGCTGGTGCTGCTGATCCCGCTGAGCGTGCTGTGGCTGCTGCGCCGGCGCCGGCGCGCGGATGCCGCCCAGGCGGCGCAGGCGGCGGAGGCGGCCCAGGCCGCCAGGGAGGCCCAGGTCGCGCAGGCGATGCAGCCCGCGCAGACCACCCAGGCGGTGCATCGCGCCGCCATCGGCGAACCCCGCCATGGAGGGCATGCATGAGTCGGATCTATCCATTCCGGGCCGGCGACCTCGCGGAACCGGTCCCGCGCACACCGAGGGGAAGCCGCCGCCGCCGCGGCGCCGGCGCAGTTCCTGGTGGCCAGCTACAACATCCACGGCGGTATCGGCGTGGACGGGCGCTTCCTGCCGAAGCGGATCGCCGGCGTGCTGTCGGAACTGCAGGCGGACATCGTCGCGCTGCAGGAAGTCGAATCGCGCAGCACCGGCTTCGACATGCTGGCCTATCTGCGCGACGAGACCGGCTATCACGCGATTCCCGGGCCGACGCTGACCCGGCATGACGGCGAATATGGCAACGCGCTGCTGACGCGCTTTCCGCCGAGCCGGGTCCGCCAGATCGACCTGAGCGTGGGCCGCCACGAACCGCGCGGCGCGATCGACGCGACGCTGAGCTGTCCCGATGGCGTGCATGCCGCCCCCGCTGCGGGTGATCGCCACCCATCTGGGGCTGTGGCCGGGCGAGCGCCGCATGCAGGTGCGCCGGCTGCTGACGTCGCTGGCCGAACAGCCCGGCGTGCCCACCGTGCTGCTGGGCGACGTCAACGAATGGTTCCTGTGGGGCCGGCCGCTGCGCTGGCTGCATGCGTACTTCGACGGGGCGCCGCACGTGCCCACCTTCCCGTCGCGGATGCCGGTGCTGGCGCTCGATCGGCTGTGGTGCTGTCCCCCGCTCGGTGCTGGCCTCGGTGTCGAGCCACCGCAGCCCGCTGGCGCGGATCGCCTCGGACCATCTGCCGCTGCTGGCGCGGCTGCATGCGCGGCCGGCCGTGCCGGCGGCCACGTCATCCGCGGCGGTGGCGGACGAGGAAGCCGATCTGGCCAGGCAGGCCGATCAGCCGTCGCGGTAGGCGTCCAGGCGGTTGTACAGGGTCTTCAGGCTGATGCCGAGCGCCTGCGCGGCGCGGCGCTTGTCGCCGTCGAAGCGGGCCAGCGTGGCGAGGATCAGGCCGCGCTGCGCATCGGCCAGCGTGGTGCCGATCCGTACGTTCAGCACGCCGTCGGCGGCGGTGGGCAGCGGCGGCTGGGAGGCGATGTTCGGGTTCGGCAGTTCGATCACGCGGTCGGCCAGGATGAAGGCGCGATAGACCGTGTTGCGCAGCTCGCGCACATTGCCCGGCCAGCCGTACTGGCACAGGCGCTCCAGCGCGCTGGCCGAGAACACCTTGTCGGCGCCTTCGGCGGCGTTCAGTTCGGCCAGGAAGTGCTTGGCCAGCGGAACGATGTCCTCGCGCCGCTCGCGCAGCGGCGGGATATGCAGCGGCACCACGGCGAGCCGGTACAGCAGGTCCTCGCGCAGCACGCCGCTGCGCACGGCCTCCAGCGGATCGCGGTTGGTCGCCGAGACGATGCGCACGTCGCAGACCACCTGGGCGTCGCCGCCGACGCGATGGAAGGTGCGCGTCTCCAGCACCCGCAGCAGCTTGATCTGCATGTCGGGCGCCATTTCGGTGACCTCGTCGAGGAACAGCGTGCCGCCGTGCGCCTGCTCGAAATAGCCGGCCTTCTGCTGCATCGCGCCGGTGAATCCGCCCTTTTCGTGGCCGAACAGTTCCGATTCGATCAGCGTCGGGGCGATCGCGCCGCAATTGACGGCCACGAACGGCTTGCCGCGCCGGTTGCTGCGCTCATGTATCGCGCGGGCCACCAGCTCCTTGCCGGTGCCGCTTTCGCCGACGGCCAGCATCGGCACGTCGGTGGCCGCGACGCGGGGGAATCTGTTCGAGCAGCCGGCGCATCGCCGGCGAGGTGCTGCGCCATAGCAGCGCAAAGTCGTCGCGCGCGGGCCCGTGGCCGCCATCCTCGCGTGGGTGGTCCCGCGCGGGTTCCCGATGGCGGGAGCGCGTCGTGTCCGGCAGATCGTTCGAGGTGCTGGTCGACATGTAGCGAAAGGCGGAGCGGAAATAGAGACGACGGTAGAGATGAAAGTCAAGACGGGCGGCCGGCGGACGGTGGACGGGTGCTGGCAGTGCGTCCACGCTCTTCGCGAGCGCCGCATCGCGGCTCGCGTAACGCCATGCTAGCCTGCGATCGCGCCGGCCACCATTGCCGTTTGTCCGACAAGCCGGTCTGGCGCGGCCGGCGGCTGAAGGGGGCCCGACGGCGGACGATGTCAGACTAACACCGGTATGGCTGGGCTTGCCGCTTGCATAGAATGGGGTCTATTCAGGGCAGCAACGCCCGCCGCGGCGGCAACCGCCACGGCGCCTGTCTCATTTCCACCATTCCGGTCAAGGGTTTCAGCGGCCGGCATCAGTCAAGCCTATGCCTCACATCCTGATCGTCGACGACGACGAGAACACCTGTGCAGCGCTGGCCGAGATCGCCGCGGCCGAGGGCTTCACCGCGGCCACCGCGGGCGACCTGCGCGAAGCGTGCCTGCAGATCGGCTGGCAGATGCCCGATGCGGTGCTGGCCGACCTGAAGCTGCCCGACGGCGACGGCAAGGATCTGTTCAACGAAGTCGGCTCGGCCGGCGTCGACATCATCCTGATGACCGGCTACGCCAGCGTCGAGAGCGCAGTCGAGGCGCTGCGCCTGGGCGCCACCGACTATCTGGTCAAGCCGATCAATGTCGCGCGCCTGCAGACGGTGCTCAAGCGCATCGCCACCACCGGGGACCTGAAGGCCGAGGTGCGCTCGCTGCGCGGCGAACTGCGCCGTTACGGGCGCTTCGGCCGGCTGCTGGGCAGTTCGGAGGCGATGCAGGCGGTCTATGACCAGATCAGCAAGGTCGCGCCCACCGAGGCCACCGTGCTGCTGGTCGGCGAGAGCGGCACCGGCAAGGAGCTCGCCGCGCAGACCGTGCACGAACTGTCGCCGCGCCGGCGCCAGCCTTTCCTCGCCGTCAACTGCGGCGCGATCTCGCCGAACCTGATCGAGTCGGAGATGTTCGGCCACGAGCGCGGCAGCTTCACCGGCGCCGAGCGCCAGCACAAGGGCTATTTCGAGCGCGCGGCCGGCGGCACGCTGTTCCTCGACGAAATCACCGAGATGCCGATCGAGCTGCAGGTCAAGCTGCTGCGCGTGCTCGAGGCCGGCACCTTCATGCGCGTGGGCACCAACCGCGAGCTGCGCGCCGACGTGCGCGTGGTCGCGGCGACCAACCGCAATCCGGAGGAGGCGGTTGCCGAGGGCAAGCTGCGTGCGGACCTGTATCACCGCCTCAACGTGTTCCCGATCGAACTGCCGCCGCTGCGCACCCGCGGCGACGACGTCGCGCAGCTGGCCGGCGCCTTCCTCGATCAGCTCAACGCCGAGCACGGCACGCAGCGCCGCTTCGGCCCCGAGGTGCTGGCCAATCTGCGGCTGCATTCGTGGCCGGGCAATGTGCGCGAGTTGCGCAACTTCGTGCAGCGCGCCTTCATCATGGCGGAGGACGATGTCATCGCCGAATCGCCGGTGCCGCTGCAGGCCGCGGCCTCGCAGGTGCCGGCCACCGCGATCGTCACGGTGCCGGTCGGCATGTCGCTGGCCGATGCCGATCGCGAACTGATCTTCGCCACGCTGGAGCAGTGCGCCGGCGTCAAGAAACATGCCGCGGAAATCCTCGGCATCAGCCTGAAGACCCTGTACAACCGGCTCGAGGAATATGCGGCCGGCGGCAAGCTGCCGGAGTCGTTCAAGACCTCCGGCAATGGCGCCAGCAATGGAACCGGCAGCGGCGCCAACAGCGGCGCGCACGATCGGCCCCCGGCCACCAGTTGAAGTTACACGAGAGCCCCTGCCGCCTGTCCTTCCCGCCCCTACTGCCGAAGCCAATGGCCTGGCCCAAACTATGCTTGGGCTCGGAAATACGGCCCCGCCGCATCGGCGCAGCGACCCCCGAAATGATTCCATCCTTCATGTCCAAGCGACCTTTCCCCTCCAGCCGCGCCGATGCGGAAAACGGCGGCCAATCCGGCGGAGCGGGCACCGAGCACCGGGTGCCGGCGACTGTCGATGCGACTTCCGAGGTCACGACGCTGATCGACCAGGTCTCGCACGATCTGCGCTCGGCGCTGAACGGCGTCCAGAGCTGGGCCTACGTGCTGGACCATTCGCTGGATGCGCCCACCGCGCCGGTGCAACGCGCGCTGGCCGGGCTGCGTACGGCCATGCAGCAGCAGGTCATGCTGATCCAGCATATGGAAGAGGCGGTGCGGCTGCTGGCCGACGAGACCGAGCCGCAATGGGAGGCGGTGGACCTGGCGGCCGCGATGGCGCAGGCGATGGATGCGGTCAAGCCGGCAGCCGAATCGCGCCGCGTCACGCTGGCCGACGTGCTGGTGCACGACGGCGAGGGCAGCCGCGGCGATGCGCTCGTGCAAGCGGACCCGCGCCGGCTCGAGCCGATGCTGCGCCATCTGGTGCTGCATTGCCTGAAGCAGGCGCGCAATGGCGACACCATCGACGCGCATCTCGAACCGGCGGACGACCATGTAAAGCTGCGCCTCACCGAAAGCCGCACGACGGCCGATCGCATCAAGGAACGCCTGTCGGTACTGTCCGAGTTTTTCCGGCGCGATGTTGGCAATGACGGCGCCGCGCCGGCGCGGCAGAGTTCCGCGCTGCTGCTGGCGCGCCGCATGGCGGAACTGCATGGCGCTACGCTCGGCGCCGAGCCGTCGACGCAATGCGAGCAGGACGGCGAGAGCGCCTGCATCGCTGTCACCTTCCCGCGCGTGCCGCCGGCGGCCGCTGCGACAGGCATCGAGGCACCTTCCCTGCCCCCCTTCGGGACCTTCTGCCGGCGCTTGATTTCGCTTTTTCCCCGCCGTCCTTTTCTCCCTTTCCTACCCGCCTGACCCGCGTTCGCGTCGCAAGTACTTTTTACGTGCGATGCACTTTGTGCAACGGGAAGTGCTGTCGTATGCGCCGCTTGCGCGCCGGTCCCGGCATCCCCTCTTCTGGCCCGTCGCTTGCATCTGTTTCGCTATTCCAATCGAGCAGGAGCCGATGATGCAGAAGGCCAAGACCGCGACCCCCCTCCGCCCATGGAACCGCCGCCAAGTCTGCTTCCGCCAGCGCGGCGAAGCCGAGCAAGCAGAAGAGCGCCGCGCAGCAGGACGACGAAAAGCAGAGCAGCGCGTGCACCTATCAGCAAGCCGTCGACGAATCGGTGGAGATGACCTTCCCGGCCAGCGATCCGATCTCGCCCAGCGCCGCCATGCATGCCGAGAAGGAGACCAGCACCGACGTGGACGACACCGACTGGGAGATCGAACCGGGCAGCGCGCACCAGCCCGAGGGCGCGCGTCCCGCGGCCGAACGCAAGGGCGCAGCGGGCAAGGACGGGGCGAAGGCTTCGGACGACAAGGACGAGAAGGACGAGAAGGAGGGCAGGGACGACAAGGGCGAAAAGTCCGGCAAGACCGCGGGCGCTAAAGCCGCTGCGACGAAGACCGGCTCCACCGCCAAGTCCAAGGGCAAGTCCTGATGCCAGCCGGGCTGGCGTCGCGACCGCCGAACGCCATGCCGAATCCGATTGCCGATCCATCGCTCGCCAAGCGGGTGTCTGCCAACCGATTCGAAGGAGCCAGCATGTCCCTGATCATCGCCGGACGCTTTGATACGTTCGCCCAGGCCGAGGCGGCGGCGGGCCAGTTGTTTGCCCGGGGTTTCGCCGAGGACGACGTGACCTTGTTCTTCGTCAATCCCCCGGGGCAGCATGGACGCTTCCCGCTCGGCGGCGACGTGGCGGTCGATGCGGGTACCCGCAAGGCGGGTGCCGGCGCCGGCCGCGGCATCGTATTCGGTGCCATCGCGGGCGCCGTGATCGGCGCGGTGGCGCTGGCGCTGATGCAGGCCTCCGTGCTGGTGCTGGCATTGGCCACGGGCCTGGGCGCCTATCTGGGTTCGCTGGTCGGCGCGCTGTCGATGACGCGCGATCCCGACCGGGTATCGAACGCCCCCCGATCCCGATCGCCAGGTCAAGACCGAGCGCGATGCCGGCGTGCTGCTGGCCGTGCACGTCAATCCCGACACGCGCGAGACGGCCGCCGAGGTATTGCGCCAGGCGGGCGCCAAGGACGTCGAACGTGCCTACGGGCGCTGGAGCGAAGGCCGCTGGGTCGATTTCGACCCGCTGGCGCCGCCGGTGCCGGCCAGCCGTCCGTGACGTGGGCCATGCCGATGCGTGCCGACGCCGCGCGATGATGACGATGCGGCGGCGATGAAGGGGCGCGAGGGCGCCATTGTGTCAACCGACAACCGAAGCAGGAGTCGCCAATGAACCCACTCGACAGAGACCCGCGCGATCCGCGAGATATCCGTGACCCTCGCGATCCCCGCGATCCCCCGGGACCTGCGCGATCCGACCGCGGCCCGCGCGCCGGCCGGCGCGACCATCGTCGGCGATGTCGACACCAATGCGAGCGGGCCCGGTCCCTTCGTGATGGCGGCCGATACGCTCGAAGGCAACAGCGTGATCGGACCCGCCGGCGAGGACCTCGGCACCATCGACCACATCATGCTGGACGTGCAGGGCGGCCGCGTCGCCTATGCGGTGCTGTCGTTCGGCGGCTTCCTCGGCATCGGCGAGAAGCTGTTCGCGGTGCCGTGGTCGGCGCTGACGCTTGATACGCGGCGCAAGTGTTTCGTGCTGGGGGTCGACAAGGACAAGCTGAAGGCCGCGCCCGGCTTCGACAAGGACCACTGGCCGGCGATGGCGGACCCGCAATGGGCGACCAGCATCCACCAGTACTACGGGACCTCGCCGTATTGGAAGGAGGATTCGTACGATCCGTGGGCTTGATGGCGTTGCAGTGCTAGGCCCGCTTGCGCTGCGGGCTGCGCGATCCGCTGTCGGAACTGGCGGTAGCGGCCGTACTGGCCCGCTTGGCCGCGGTCTTCTTTGTCGACGCTGACGCCTTGCCGGACTTGGCCGCGCTCTTGCGGCTGCTTGCCGGCTTGGCGTCCTTGTCCTTGCTGTCCCTGGTGTCGGTACGAGACGTCGATTTGCGCGCGGTCTTGCGCGCCCCCGTGGCGCGCTTGCGCGGGCTCGCGCGCGGAGTCTCGTCTTCTTCCTGCTCGTCCGCTTCCCCGGGCTGCGCGTCGTCGTCCGCTTCCGCGCGCGCACCTCCGCGGCCGCCACGGCGTTTGATGCTTTCCTTGAGCAGCGCCATCATGTCGATCACCTCGGCCGACTTGCGCGGTTCTCCGCTGTCCGGCTCGGCCGGCGTCAGCAGGTGCGTCTTGCCTTCGGCGATCTTCCCTTCGATGCGCTCCATCAGGTCGTCGCGATAGGTATCGCGATAGGCCTCGGGGTTCCAGTCCTCCTGCATGTCCTCGACCAGCCGGGTCGCCATCTCGATCTCGCGCGGGCTGACGCCCTGCTGCTTGCCGGTGCTCTTGGGCAGCTTCAGCTCGTCCATCGGCAGCACCTCCTCGGCCCAGCGCATGGTGTTGAGCACCAGCGCATCGCCGAGCACCAGCACCGCCGCCAGATGCTGGCGGTTGTGGACCACCACCAGGGCCAGCGCCGCGCGCCCGGTGCGGCGCAGGGTCTCGCGCAGCAGCGCATAGCCCTTCTCGCCGCGCCGGTCCGGCTCGAGATAGTAGGGCGTCTCGAAGTAGTACGGCGGGATCTGGTCGGCCTGCACGAAGCTGACGATATCGACGGTCTGCGTCGCCTCGACGTTGGCCTGCCGGAAGTCCTCCGGCGACAGCAGCACGTACTCGCCCTTCTCGTACTGGTAGCCCTTGACGATATGGTCCTTGTCGACCGGCTTGCCGGTCTTCTTGTTGATGCGCTGATAGCCGACCGGCGCCATGTCGCGCTCGTCGAGCCAGTCGAAGTCGAGCGCGTTGTCGCGCGCGGCCGCCTTCAGCACGACCGGGATATTGACCAGGCCAAAGGAGATGGCGCCTTTCCAGATGATGCGTGGCACAGGGAAACTCCGGGTCTTGGACCGTCAGGCGAGGGCGGCCGCGCGCCCTCAGGCGCGCTGCGGCGGGGGCGGCGGCACGTCGCCCGGCGGCGGGTCGATGACCGGCTCGTGCGGATCGATCGGCGGCACCTCGGGTTCGGGCGTAGTCGGCGGCTGGTCCGGGGTTTGATCCGGTTCTGGCGTGGTATGCATGCGTTTCTCCATCGAAGATGTCGGCCCGGAGGCGGTGGAACCGGTGTCCGTGCTGCTGTCCACCGGACGCCCCAACGGCGAATGCAGGGGCGGCGGCGTGGCCGCGCCGGCATTGGCCTCGGCGCGCCCCTCGGTGCGCCCCTCGCTGCGGCCATCGCGGCATTCGTCCAGCAGGCGCGACAGCACCTCCAGGTCGACCGGCTTGGTCAGGTGGTCGTCGAAGCCGGCGGCCTGCGTACGCAGCTTGTCGCCGGGCTGGCCGTAGCCGGTCAGCGCCACCACCTTCATCGCCTGCAGCTCCGGTATCGCACGCAGCCGCTGCGCGATCTCGAAGCCGTCCATGCCCGGCATGCCCAGATCCAGCAGCACCAGCTCGGGCTTGTACTTGACCGCGCGCACGATCGCGGCGGCGCCGTCGAGCGCCGTGATCACGGTATGGCCCAGCGCTTCCAGCGTCATCGCCATCGCCTCGAGGGCGTCGACGTTGTCGTCGACCACCATCACGGTGCGCGGCTTGCCGGCCGGTGCCTGCCGTCCGCCCAGCGTCGGCTGCCAGCTGCGCCACGGCTGCATCGGCAGCTGCACGATGAAGCTGCTGCCATGGCCGGGCCCGTTGCTCTGCACCGACAGCTGGCCGCCATGCATGCTGACCAGCCGATGGACCAGCGACAGGCCGATGCCGGGGCCATTGCCGCCGGCCACGGCGATATTGCCGTTGGCGCCGTCGCGCTCGAAGGTCTCGCGCAGGCCCTGCAGCCGTTCGGGCGACAGCCCGGTGCCGTTGTCGGTGATCCGGATGGTCACCATGCCTTGATCGGCCTGCGCCTCGATCGACAGCAGGCCGTCGGGAGGCGTGTACTTGGCCGCGTTGTTCAGCAGGTTGCCGAAGATCTGCGTCAGGCGCACCAGGTCGCCGCGCACCGGCATGGGACCCTCGGGCACCGACAGGCGCAGCTGATGGTTGCGCGATTCGATCAGCGGGCGGACGGTTTCCACCGCGGTGTTCAGCGCGGAACGCAGCTCGACCAGGTCGTCGCGCAGCGTGATGGTGCCGCGCGTGAAGCGCGAGATGTCGAGCAGATCGTCGACCAGCCGGGTCAGGTGATAGAGCTGCCGGGCGATGATGTCGCGCGCCTTGAAGCTGTCCTCGCGCGACGGCGCGCAGTGCATCAGCAGATCGGCGGCGCTGCGCATCGGCGCCAGCGGGTTGCGCAGCTCGTGCACCAGCATCGCGAGGAAATCGTCCTTGCGGCGTTCTTCCTCGCGCAGCATCTTCTCGGCGCGCTTCTGCTGCGTGATGTCCTCGCACACGCCGACCACGCGGTAGAACTCGCCGCTGGCGTTGTTGACCGGGAAGGCGCGCGCGCGGACGTCGCGCGTCTGGCCGTCGGCGTGGACCAGCGCGAATTCGAGATCCATATGGCCATCGCGCAGCATCGCCTCGCAGGCCGCCTGCACGCGTTCCCGGTCGGACTCCGCCACCCAGCCGAAGCAGGCGCTGCCGTGCTGATGCAGGTCTTCCACCGGACGGCCGGTCAGCGTGACGAACGCCGGGCCGACGAACAGGAACTTGCGCTCCTGCGGATCGAAGATCCACAGCACGTCGGACAGGTTGTCGGCCAGCTGGCGGAACAGGAACTCGTTGTCGCGCAGCGCCTGCGAGGTACGGTGGTAGGCCTCCTCGGCCCGCCGCAGCCGCAGCAGCGCCTTGACGCTGGACACCAGCTCCTCCGGCTCGACCGGTTCCACCAGATAGCTATCGGCGCCGTGGTCCAGCGCCTCGACCCGGTAGCGCGGGTCGCTGGCCGAACCGGACGTATGCAGGATCAGCGTGCGGCAGCTTTGCGGGTCGTCCTTGATGATGCGGCAGACATCCAGGCCGTCGATGTCCGGCAGCTTCATGTCCAGCAGCACCAGGTCCGGCGCGTAGCGGCGCACCAGCGACAGCGCCGACTCGCCGGTCGACGCTTCCAGCACGGCATAGTCCGCGCGGCGCAGGATGCGGCCCTTGATGTAGCGCGAACCCTCGTTGTCGTCGACCACCAGCACCAGGGGCCGGTTGTCCCGGGAATCGGACGACATTCTGGTATCGATCGGACTCATGCTGTCCTCGCCATGGGCAGGCATGCGGGGCGCCAAGGGGGCGGCAGGTCGGTTTTTGCGTTCGGCGCGACCCCGCTGCCGACGCGGTTTGTAATAATTACCAATCTAGCTCTCCAACGCTTGTAGTTGATGCAAAGCCACTTCCAGGCGGCAAACGACCGAATAAAGTGGCTTCAGCGGCGCTGTACTTCGCCGGAGTGGGCCTCCGCGCTCGGCGCGGTGCCGCCGTGCGGGCCGCTGGGCCGGACTTCGGCGGCCTTCTGCGAGACGTCGCCGGGCTGCGTGGTGCCGGACGGCTGCGCGCCCTTGCCGAAGCGGGCGGCGATCTGGTCCTGCACGCGCGTCAACGCTTCGGCCTGCTGTTTGGCCGCTTCGGCCTCCTTGGCCTTGCGTTCGTCGGCGGCGCGCTGCTGTTCGGCGCTGGGGGCCGGCAGGCGGGCCTGCGCGGGCGCCCAGGCGAGCGCCGTCATCAGCGCCAGGGCGGCATAGTGGGCAATGCGGATCGTGGTCCGAGGGGTTGTCATGGTGGCTCCCGGTTCGTGCTTGCGTCGTCGTTCGGTCACGCGTCCGTCGCACCAATGCGCGGACGCATGTGTCCGAAGTGGCAAGAACCATGCCCTCGTTTGTCCGACACGGAGTGGCCGCATGATGCACTGCGGGGGCAGCACGGCGGCGGGCGGGCCAGTCCGGCGTGCTCAGCCGTTGCCCAGGCGCCGGATTGCCGCGGTCAGCGTCTGCCGCGTGCTGCCGTAGTCCGCCCAGGGATCGGCGTGCTCGGTCTCCTCGATGCGGGCCAGGGCGTTGGCGATGGTCCACTGGGCGCCGGAGCGCAGCGAGGTCAGTTCGTCCCAGCTGCACGGGATCGACACGCCCAGGCCCGGCCGTGCGCGCGCCGAAAAGGCGGCGACGGTGGTGGCGCCGCGCCCATTGCGCAGGTAGTCGATGAAAATTTTGCCGACGCGGTTGCGCGGACCGCTCTTGGAGACGAAGCGCTGCGGGATGGTCCTGGCCATATGGACGACCAGCTGCTGGGCGAAGTCCTTGACCTCGTCCCAGCCGAGCCGGCGCGCGATCGGCACCACCACGTGCAGGCCCTTGCCGCCGCTGGTCTTCAGGAAGGCAGTCAGCTCGAGCTCGTCGAGCATGCCCTTGGTCAGCGCGGCGGCCTCGACCACATGCTTCCACGGCACGCCCTCGCCGGGGTCCAGGTCGAAGATCACGCGATCGGGCTTCTCGATCTGGCGCTTGTCGGCGTTCCAGGTGTGGAACTCGATCACGTTGAGCTGGGCCGCGGCGACGATGCCGGTCTCGCTGGCGACCTCGATCATCGGCGGGTGGCCCGGCCACAGCGACGGGTCGAGCCGGTTGACGCCGGCGATATTGAATGTCTCGGCATGCTTCTGGAAGAACAGCTCGCCGCCCACGCCGGAGGGGCCGCGCAACACCGCCAGCGGCCGGCCGCGCAATTCCGGCAGCATGCGCGGCGCGACCGCTTCGTAGTAGCGCACCAGATCGCCCTTGGTGGCGCCGGTCGACGGATCGATGACGCGGTCGGCATGGCTGACGCGGACGTTGCCGATCTGCTCGCGGCCGGAGGAGGCCTTCGTCCGGGCGGGTTTGGCCGGTGGCGTGGCATCCGCTGTCTCGGCCTGAGCGGCCTTGCCAGCCTTTCCTCTTGCCTTCGCCGGCTTGTCTTCGGCCTTGCTTTCGGCCCTGTCCTCCGCCTTGCCCTTCGCCCCCGCCGATTTCGCCCGGCCTACGCTTTTGGCCACTGTCTTGCCCGGTGCGGGCATCGCCTTCTCCTTGCCGATCGCGCTGGCGCTCTTGTCGGATCGCAACCCATGGAACACCGCATGGCGGATCAAGCCATCGCGCGTCCACGAGCCGAACGACACCTCGGCCACCGCCTTGGGCCGGACCCAGATGCCCTTCACCCCCTTGGCGATCGCCGGCATCCTGTCGAACGGCGAGGCATCGGTGCGCAGGGCGTCGAGCTTGGCCCGGATCGTATCGAGCGTCTGCACATCGAAGCCGGTGCCGACCTTGCCGGCATAGACCAGCCGGCCCGCCTCGTCGTGAATCCCCAGCAGCAGGGCGCCCAGGCCATTGCGGGTGCCCTTGGGCTCGGTAAAGCCGCCGATCACGAACTCCTGCCGCTCGCTGCATTTGAGCTTGATCCAGTTCGGCGAGCGCGCCGAGACATAGGGCGCATCGACGCGCTTGCCGATCAGCCCCTCGAGCCGCAGCCGGCAGGCCGCGCTGAGGATTTCCTCGGGACCGGCCTCGAAGCTCTCGCTGAAGCGCAGATGCGCCGAGACGTTGTGCTCCTCGAACACGCGGCGCAACAGGTCGCGGCGCTCGACCAGCGCCACCTGCCGCAGATCGTGGCCGGCATAGTAGGGGACGTCGAACACGAAGAACTGGATGGCGTCGGTGCGGTCGCTGTCGAAGGCGTTCTGCAGCGCCTGGAAGTCGGTGCTGCCGTCCTTGTCAACGATGACGATCTCGCCGTCGAGCCAGGCCGACGGCAGATTGAGCGTGCCGAGCTCGCGCGCCAGCGTTTTCAGCCTGGAGGTCCAGTCGTGGCCGTTGCGCGTGAACAGCTTGACGTCGCCGCCGTCGATGCGGGCCAGCACGCGATAGCCGTCGAACTTGACCTCGTAGACCCAGTTCTGCGCATCGGCGGGCGGCCCTTGCACCAGCGTCGCCAGTTGCGGCGCCAGCGTCAGCGGCAGCGCGGCACGGCGCGCGCCCGGTGGAAGCGGGATGGCGCCGGTCGCGGACCGCTTGCTGCCGGCGGTCTTGCTGTCGGCCGCCGATTTGCCCGAGGCCGTTTTCTTCGCGGTTTTCGTCGATGTGCCGGCGGCGGATTTCGTCGCCGTCCTGGTTGCCGTCTTCGTCGCCGTCGTCGTCGGGGTCTTCGACGCCGCCTTTGTTGACGCCTTGCGCGCGATCTTGCCGTCCGGCTCCAGCGCGCCGCCGCCCAGCACGCTGTCCGGCATCGCCTCGGTGATATCGAACTCCGCCGCCGGCCGCGCCGCGTCGTCGCGCTCCTTGATCAGCAGCCACGGTTCCTGCCGCTCGTCCCGGCCGCGCATGCGCACAAGCGTCCAGGCGCCATGCAGCTTCTCGCCATGCAGCTCGAACTTGAGCTTGCCGTCGCGATAGCCCTGACGCGGATCGCCGATCGGCACCCAGGTGCCGCGGTCCCAGACGATCACGGTGCCGGCGCCGTACTGCTTTTCGGGGATCACGCCTTCGAAGTTCGCATATTCGAGCGGGTGGTCCTCGACATGGACGCTCATCCGTTTGTCGACCGGGTCCAGGCTCGGGCCCTTGGGAATGGCCCAGCTCTTGAGCGTGCCGTCGAGCTCCAGACGGAAGTCGTAGTGCAGCCGGCGCGCCGCGTGTTTCTGCACGACGAAGGACAGCTCCTGGGCTTTCGCGGCGGCGCGCCTTGCCACCGCACCGCCTGCCGGTTCCGCGGTCGTGCCGAAGTCGCGCATGGTGCGATAGCGCTGCAGCGGGTCCGGGCTCGCGCCGCGCGCCGCCCGCGGAGCACTGGGACGCGTCGCGGTGCGCGGGGTCGGCCGCGCGGTCGCGCCCTTGGCCGCCGCTGCGGCGTTGTCCTTGCCGGTTCGCTTGGTTGCCGCCTTGGCCGGCTGCTTCGCTGCTGCTCGCTTGGTCGCCATTGCGGCCGCTCCTCGATCGGGCCACGCGGCATTGCGTGGCCTTCGGTCCTGCGCGTGAAGCGCGGCATCGTCGTTTGCTGTCGCTTCGCTCGCTGTCACTGCGCGCTGTGATTTCGCTCGGCGCTTTGCGTTGTCACCTCGCGCTGTCACTTTGCGCTGTCACCTTGCTCTGTCACTTCGCTTATAGGCAATCGGAATGCGGCGATCCATCGGCCACCGTCCTACATCCGCAACGCCCGCAACGATCGGCGGCGTGCCGCGATGGCGGGGGCAATCGACGCCGCATGCGCAGATGGCAGGGCCGGTAACCCGCTATGCGCGCTGCCGCACAGACGGCGGCGTGCACATCCTGCATGGCCGAGTAAAAAGTACGAGCGAGACGCATGGCGTGGCGGCGCTTGACGGTGCGGACGCGTCTGGCCGCACGGCGGCGGCCCACCGATGCCGCCAGCCCTGCGCGAACGCGGCCCGCCGCCGGCGCTGCCGGCACGGCTTGCAAGCGCGCCTGTTTCTGGCATGCGTTTCGCGTGATCGGCGGGGTAGGCCGGGTCCTGCGCGGGGGGCATCGTCGTGCCGGCGCTTGTCGCGCCGCCGCGATGCGATGCCACCAGGGCCTGTTCATGAACCCCGCCTGGCGTCGTCGCTGGCGCGCCGCCCATTGCGGGCGCCAGCGCAGCATGCATGGGCCAGTCTCAGGAGTGAATAACATGACGAAACACCACCTCGTACGTACCGCCCTCGCCGCGCTGGCGGTGACCGGTTCCTGCGTGGCACTGGCGCAGGTGCCGGGCGATCGCGGCACTGCCACGGGCACCGCGCCGGGCATGGCTCCGGCGGGCCAATACGATCCCGCCAATCCCGCCGCCGCGGGTACGCGCGATCCGTACAGCAGCGGCGCACGCGTCGGCGACAAGTTCGATCCGTACACGCAGGGCACCAATCAGCCGACGCAGCAATACCTGGCGCCGACGGGCACGCAGCCGATGCCGATGAGCGGCAGCTACGACGGCCGCATGGAAAACCACGATACGCACTATCACGACCTGTCGACGCTGGGATCGCGCGTCGGCAAGCGCAGCCAGTTCCTCGATGGAGACTGATCGCAGGCTGCATTGAATCCGGTACCGGGGACAGCAAGGAGCGCGATGGGGCAGGCCCGTCGCGCTCTTGTCGTTTCATCCTGTCGTGTTTCAGTCAGATGGATCCCTGCGGGTCGTAGCATCGACGACGTCCTGGGCACCGCTTCGCAGCGTTTCGCACGGCTGCGCTAATGCAGCGGCGGAAACACGTACCACGAGCCGTCGCGATGACGGAAGAACACGATCGATAGCCGCTTTCCCGCGCGCTCGAAGCCGATGCACGCATACGGCACGCGGCGGTTGCCGGTATGTCCGAAACGCGTGACGCGGCACGGGTGGCTGGCCGATAGCGGCAGCCATTTCTGCGCGGCCTCGCGCAGGGAGGTCGTCTTGCCTTGCATCGCATGCTCCCCTGATGTTGGAACGCGATGCCGCGCTCGTTCCATGCGGCGAGGCGGCATGATCGCGATCCTGTCTTCTTGCTTACCAGCGTAGAAGCGGCGGCGGCGCCGACGCGTCGGCTTGACGCGCAGCGCGGCCTCGGCGTTCGACGGATTGCATTGTCAGCGAATGACGACAGCGACGACGTGGCGATTTTTCACGCGTCGTAAGAACGGGAGGGAAGGCAAGCGACAAAAGACGGCAAAAAGGGGAGGGCAAAAAAAGGGCGCCCATGCGCCCCTTGGTCAGCAGAGCCGGTCGTCCCCGCGTCTGCAGACCCAGCGCGTTCAAACGACGCTGGATTCCCGCGTTCGCGGAATGACCGGCGTGTCAGCCGATGTTCGGCATTTACCGCTCGCGATTCTGGCCGGTTTGGCCCGATTGGCCGGATTGGCCGCCTTGCGACGACTGCTGGCCAGGCTGGCCGCTCGTCCCGGACTGCTGTTGCTGCTGCCCGCCGCTCTGGCCGCCCATGCCGCCGCTCTGCTGGCCGCTCTGCCTGCCGCCTTGCTGCTGCTGGCCACCTTGACCGGCTTGGCCGGCTTGGCCGCCCTGCTGGCCGCTCTGACCGCCGCCTTGCTGCGACTGGCCGCCCATGCCACCCATGCCGCCTTCACTCTGACCCATGCCGCCTTGCTGACCGCTCTGGCGACCGCCTTGCTGTTGCTGACCGCCTTGGCCGCTTTGGTTGCCCATGCCGCCCTGCTGGCCGGTCTGGCCGCCGCTCTGCTGATGCTGCTGAGACGATTGGCCACCTTGGCCCATGCCACCCCTTTTCGGTGCCGCCTTGCTGCGCTTGCGGTTGCTGTTGCTGTTTCATTGCTGGTCTCCATCAGCGGCGAAATGCCGCGCCTTGGTGTCGTGCAATGGGCGTGCCACCGCGCCGCAACATGAAATCGACGGAATTCACACGCTGTGGTGGGAGCGCTGTGCAACGCAGGTATGGCGTTTGCGTGTCATCGAAGGTCAACATTCGCGTGCCGGCATGGCGCGCCATCATCACGGGGAGAGCCGTATGACCAAGCAACCTACGCATCCGGAACGCGAACCGCGGCAGGGGCAGACGACCGGACAGCCGCAGGGCGAGACGACTCGCGAACGTACCGCCCAGGGCACCAGCGAGGGTCCCGGGCCGCTGGCCGACCAGTCGCAGCCGGACCCCGGCACGCTGCCGCAGAAGGGCGGCGGCGAACCGATGCCGCGCCTGCCGCACGAGCGCGACGAATCGCATCAGAGCCAGCACACCGGCAGCCGGCCGGTGGGACGTCAAGCGGCGCGCGATATCGAGCGCGGGCTCGAGGAAACCGATCTGTATGGCTCGCGCGGGCGCCGCGGCGGCGCTGCGGCGGAGGACAACGATTGAGCGCGCGGCGGCTCCGGTTGCCGCCGCGGTCGTTCGCGCCGCTGGCCGTTCAGTACGGCAGCGACAGCCGATGCCGGCTCTGCCAGTTGTCGACGTAGCGCTTGACCAGGCGCGCATCGCCGCGAATCAGGATGCCGTTTTCGGTGTTGCGTTCCTCGGCCGATTTGGTGAAGTTGAACGAGCCGGTGAAGACTGCCTCGCCGTCGAAGATCATGACTTTGTTATGCGCGATGGCGGGGCGCGAGTCGATCACCACCTCGATGCCCTGGTGCTTCAGGAAGGTGGCGCTGGTATAGCGCTCGGACACCTGGCTCTTGTCGAGGATCACGCGTACATCGACGCCGCGCTTGCGCGCCTGCATCAGCGCCTCGGCGATCGGCTTGCTGGTGAACGAGTAGGCCTGCACCAGCACGCTGCGCCGCGCGTTGCGGATCGCGTCGACCAGCATGGCCTGGCAGCTCTCGCCATCGGGCGTGAAGCACAGCGCGTAATTGGCGCCGTCGGCGAAGCTGCGCGCGCCGTCGGCAAGGGCCATCGGCGCTTCGCCGCTGCGCGGCAGGCTGCGTGCGGAGGCGGCGGGCGCCAGGATTGAAGAGGAAAGCAGAACGGATAACAGGGCGCCGGCAACGATAGTGGGCGCGCGAGACACAAAGGACATGAGACGGCGTGAATGCGTTGCCGCGGAGCGCGCCGCTCGCGGCAAACAGTAACCAATCGGATAACGAATCGAAATGGAAACGTTGCGAAGGCGGGGGAAGTTAGCAGCCGCAGCAAGCAAAGGCAAGGCGGCTGGAACGGCGCGGCACGGCTGCCTATGATGAAACTCGCGTCGTCGCATGCGCGTTGCGTGCGGCGACGCTCGGTGATCCCACCCCCGGTGCCAGCCAGCTGGCGCCCAACCCTGGAGGCAAGCGATGTCGAATCACACCTACAAGCTCGTCGAAATCGTGGGCACCTCGCCCGACGGCACCGATGCCGCGATCCGCAGCGCGCTCGCCAAGGCGTCGGAGACCATCAAGAACATGGACTGGTTCGAGGTGGTCGAGATGCGAGGCCATATCCTCAATGGCCAGATCGCGCATTACCAGGTCACGCTGAAAGTCGGCTTCCGCGTCGAGTGAGCGTGTCGCACGGTTGGCGCCGCGCACGCCGCGGCGGCAGCCACCGTGGTTGCTCTCTCCCTTTCTGCCTTTCTGCCTTTCTGCCTCTCCGCCTCTCCGCCTCGGTGTCCCTCTCGCGGTCATGCCTGCAGCCGGCTGCCGTGGAAGCGCCACGCCGTCCGCCCGGCTGCGCGCTTGCCGGCGGCCGGACCGGCCTTGACCCCCTTGCCCCCGGCCCGGACCCCGTCCGGATCCTGGCTTTGGCCCGAACTTGACCCCGCCTTGACCCCGCAACAGCACCGGTGTAACCTCTGCATTCGATGTTCATTCTGCGAATCGAAGTTCGTATAGCGAACTTCAGCACCCAAGAACAAGAGTCCGCACGACGGACCATCGTTTGACTGCTAGGGCCTTTATGGGCGCCGCCACGGCGCGCCCGGAACCACGCCAGGCAGAACCTCCGGAGACGACGCTTCCAGCGGCCGCCCCACACCAGCGGGCGGCGGGCTCCGGCCGGTCCGGCCAGGCCTTTTCGACTGGAACGCAATTGATCAACAAGCTCTTCGACTCGGTGGAATCGGCGGTGGCCGACATCCATGACGGCGCGACCATCATGATCGGCGGCTTCGGCCTGGCCGGCATGCCGGCGCAACTCATCGATGCGCTGATCGCCCAGGGCGCGCGCGACCTGACCATCGTCAACAACAACGCCGGCAACGGCGAAACGGGCCTGGCCGCGCTGCTCAAGGCCAAGCGCGTGCGCAAGATCATTTGCTCGTTCCCGCGCCAAGTCGATTCCTATGTGTTCGATTCGCTGTACCACGCCGGCGAGATCGAGCTGGAACTGGTGCCGCAGGGCAACCTCGCCGAACGCATCCGCGCGGCCGGCGCCGGCATCGGCGGCTTCTTCACCCGCACCGCCTACGGCACGCCGCTGGCCGAGGGCAAGGAAACCCGCATCATCGACGGCAAGGGCTATGTGTTCGAGACGCCGATTCACGCCGACTTCGCGCTGATCAAGGCCGATACCGCCGACCGCTGGGGCAACCTGACCTATCGCAAGACCGCGCGCAACTTCGGCCCGATCATGGCGATGGCCGCCAAATGCGCGATCGTGCAGGTCAGCCATGTGGTCGAACTGGGGGAACTGGACCCCGAGCACATCGTGACGCCGAGCCTGTTCGTCAAGCGCGTCGTCAAGGTCGACGCCAACACCGCGAATGCCGCCAATGCCGCCGCCACCGGCGCGGCGAACGCCGCCTGACGCGCGGACGCCAACCCGCATCGAAGAGAGAAGCGATATGCAACGCCTGACCCGCGATCAGATGGCCGCCCGCGTGGCCCGAGACATTCCCGACGGTGCCGTGGTCAACCTCGGCATCGGCCTGCCCACCCTGGTCGGCAACCACCTGCCGGCCGACCGCGAGATCCTGCTGCACAGCGAGAACGGCCTGCTCGGCATGGGCCCGGCGCCCGCGCCCGGCGAGGAAGACGGCGACCTGATCAACGCCGGCAAGCAGCCGGTCACCATCAAGGCCGGCGCCTCGTATTTCCATCACGCCGATTCGTTCGCGATGATGCGCGGCGGCCATCTGGACTACTGCGTGCTGGGCGCCTTCCAGGTGTCGGCGACCGGCGACCTGGCCAACTGGCACACCGGCGCGCCGGGCGCAATCCCGGCCGTCGGCGGCGCGATGGACCTGGCGATCGGCGCCAAGCAGGTGTTCGTCATGATGGAGCACCTGACCAAGCAGGGCGAGAGCAAGATCGTGCCCGAATGCACGTATCCTCTGACCGGCATCGGCTGCGTGACGCGCATCTATACCGATCTGGCCACCATCGACGTGACGCCCGACGGCCTGGTCGCCCGCGACCTGGTCGAAGGCCTGTCGTTCGACGAGCTGCAGCGCCTGACCGGCGTGCCGCTCAAGCAGGCGCAGCCCGCCTGATGCCGACCCGATGGCGACGGATCGCACTTGCCCGCACTTGCCGATACCGCCGCCGCCACCACTGAAACCAAGGACGAGACAACCATGACCGAAGCCTTTATCTGCGACGCGATCCGCACCCCCCATCGGCCGCTACGGCGGCAGCCTGTCCGCGGTGCGCGCGGACGACCTGGGCGCGGTACCGCTGAAGGCGCTGATGGCGCGCAATCCGAACCTGGACTGGAGCGCCATCGACGACGTGATCTACGGCAACGCCAACCAGGCGGGCGAAGACAACCGCAACGTCGCGCGCATGTCGCTGCTGCTGGCCGGCCTGCCGCAGAGCGTGCCGGGCGCCACCATCAACCGCCTGTGCGGTTCGGGCATGGACGCGACCGGCACGGCCGCGCGCGCGATCCGCGCCGGCGAAGCGGGCCTGATGATCGCCGGCGGCGTGGAAAGCATGAGCCGCGCCCCGTTCGTGATGGGCAAGGCCACCAGCGCGTTCTCGCGCGATGCGCAGATCTTCGACACCACCATCGGCTGGCGCTTCATCAACCCGGCGATGCGTGCGGCGTACGGCGTGGACTCGATGCCCGAGACCGCCGAGAACGTCGCCACCGACTACAAGATCAGCCGCGAGGACCAGGACCTGATGGCGCTGCGCAGCCGGGAAAAGGCCTCGCGCGCGCAGGCCGACGGCACGCTGGCGCAGGGAAATCACCGCGGTCACGATCCCGCAGAAGAAGGGCGATCCGATCGTCGTCGAGCGCGACGAGCATCCGCGCGCGACCAGCATGGAAGCGCTGGCCAAACTCAAGGGCGTGGTGCGCCCGGACGGCACCGTGACCGCCGGCAACGCCTCGGGCGTCAATGACGGCGCCTGCGCGCTGCTGCTCGCCAGCGAAGCCGCCGCGCGCCAGCACGGCCTGACCCCGAAGGCCCGCATCGTCGGCATGGCCACCGCCGGCGTGGCGCCGCGCGTGATGGGCATCGGCCCGGCGCCGGCCACGCAGAAGCTGCTCAAGCAGCTGGGCATGACGATGGACCAGATCGACGTGATCGAGCTGAACGAAGCGTTCGCCGCGCAAGGCCTGGCGGTGCTGCGCGAGCTCGGCGTCGCCGACGACGATGCGCGCGTGAACCCGAACGGCGGCGCGATCGCGCTGGGCCACCCGCTCGGCATGAGCGGCGCACGCCTGGTCACCACCGCGATGTACCAGCTGCATCGCACCGGCGGCCGCTTCGCGCTGTGCACGATGTGCATCGGCGTGGGCCAGGGCATCGCGATGGTGATCGAGCGCGTCTGAGCGGCGCCCGCGTCGGCCGGCGCGAGAGGGATTGAGCCGCTCAAGTTTTGCGGCGCGCCTGCCGTAGACCAAGGCGAGGCGTCGACCCTCAGCGCTGCGACAGATTTCCCAACGCAGTTGGTGCGGCCGGGCCGACTGGCTCGCCGGTCCGCCGCACGCTTTCTTTGCGCCCGAATTTGCGCGGCAGTTCCAGCGCCGCGGTGTTCGGTGGATTCATCGCCGGCTTCGCGGCCGAATTCACCGCCGGCTTGACGATCGAGTTCGCCGCCGGACTCACCGCCGAATGCAACGCTGCATTCCCGCTGAACTTCCGCGGCATTTCAGCTGAACCTTCGCAGTACCGGTTCGATACCGGCATGGAGTAATCGGATGTCTCTTCCCGTTGCCACGCTCGTCACCGGCGCCAGTTCCGGCATCGGCCGCGCCATCAGCGAAATGCTGCTGGCCGACGGCGTGACCCGCGTCGTCAATGTCGACTATGCCGCCCCGGGCTGGTCGCATCCCAACATGACGTTTTTCCAGGCGGACCTGACCGACGCCGCTGCAACGCGCGCCGCGGCCGCCGAGGTGACGTCGCGATTCGCCATCACGCGCCTGGTCAACAATGCCGGCGCGACGCGTCCCGGCACGGCGGATACCGCGACCGTCGAGGATCTCGATTACGTGGTGGGCCTGCATCTGCAGGCCAGCCTGCTGCTGACCCAGGCCTGCCTGCCGGCCATGCGCGCCGCGGGCTTCGGCCGCATCGTCAACATGGCGTCGCGCGCGGCGCTGGGCAAGCCCGAGCGCGTGGTGTACTCCGCCACCAAGGCTGGCATGGTCGGCATGACGCGCACGCTGGCGATGGAGCTCGGCGGCGACGGCATCACCGTCAACGCGGTCGCGCCCGGTCCGATCGCCACCGAACTGTTCCGCCGCAGCAATCCCGAGGGCAGCGAACAAACGAAGCGCATCCTGGCCAGCATCGCGGTCAAGCGCATGGGCACGCCCGAGGACGTGGCGCGCGCCACGCTGTTCTTTCTCTCTCCCGAAAACGGTTTCGTCACCGGACAGGTGCTGTACGTCTGTGGCGGTACCACGCTGGGCGTCGCACCGGTCTAGGCGCGGCCCCTATTACAAGTCGTGGCCCGCATGGACGGCCACCGAGGAAACTCCCTGGAGCATACGATGAAGTTCAAGTCGCAACCCTCGCAGGCGCGTCGCCGCCTGCTGGCTGCCGGCGTCGCGCTGGCTACCACGTTCGCCGGCGTCTCCGGCGCCGCGTTCGCGGACACCTACCCGAGCAAGCCGATCACGATGATCGTGCCGTTCTCGGCCGGCGGCACCACCGACATCCTGGCGCGCATCGTCGGCCTGCAGCTGGGCAAGGCGCTCGGCCAGCCGGTGGTGATCGAGAACCGTCCGGGCGCGGGCGGCAATATCGGCGCCTCGCTCGCCGCCAAGGCGCAGGGCGACGGCTACACGCTGTTCATGGGCACCATCGGTACCCACGCGATCAACCAGTCGCTGTACTCGAAGCTGCCGTACGACCCGGTCAAGGACTTCGCGCCGATCACCCGTGTCGCGATGGTGCCGAACCTGGTGGTGGTCAACCCCAACGTGCCGGCCAAGAGCGTCAAGGAACTGATCGCCTACGTGAAGGCGAATCCGAACAAGATCAGCTACGGCTCGTCGGGCAACGGCTCGTCGATGCACCTGTCGGGCGAACTGTTCAACTCGATGACCGGCCTGAACATCCAGCACGTGCCGTACAAGGGCAGCGCCCCGGCGGTCAACGATCTGCTGGGCAACCAGATCGGCCTGATGTTCGACAACCTGCCGTCGTCGTACCAGCACGTGAAGGCCGGCAAGCTGCGTCCGCTGGCCGTGACCTCGGCCAAGCGCTCGCCGGCGCTGCCCGACGTGCCGACCGTCGCCGAAGCCGGCGTCCCGGGCTATGAAGCAACTTCGTGGTTTGCGCTGTACGCCACTGGCGGCACGCCCAAGCCCATCATCGATCGCCTCAACGCCGAAGTGGTCAAGATCCTGGCCATGCCGGACGTGCAGAAGCAGATGGCGGGTCAGGGCGCCGAGCCCAACCCCGAAAAGCCGGAACAACTGGCCGCGTTCATGAAGACTGAAGCCGCCAAGTGGGCGAAGGTCGTCAAGGCCTCGGGCGCGACCGTGGACTGATCGTCGTCAGGCGTTCCGCGCCACGAGCGCGGGCGCAACGACGGGAGAGCCGGCCTTCGGGCCGGCTTTTTTCATGGCCGGCAAGGCGTTCGGGATCGATGTCAGCGAGGCACACTTCCGGGAATGCGGCACTGAATGCGGCGCCGAGTGCGGCGCCGAGTGCGGCGCTGACTACCGGTGCACGGCGCCGGCAAAAAAAGCTCGCGACTGGCAGCGAGCTCGAGTTCCGGCCCACCCGGGCAGGAGGAGACATCGTGGGGCGCCGCGGCAGCGCGGCTGCCTCGGCACGGGGCATCGAGTATGCGGCGGGTCTGGGGACAGGTCCGCGCCTCAGTTCAGGCTGACCTTGACCACCTGCTCCTCGACGCCGACAAAGCGGACCAGCTGGCGCAGCCCGCTGGGATACTCCCTTGATGTGATGGCCTATCGGGGTATCCGGCAGGCGGTAGTAAATGGCGCTGGACGGGGCGCCGGCGGACCGGCCTTCCACTGCGGAGGGTCCGTCGCCTTCCCATGGGATATCGCGCTCCTCGGCGAGATCGTGTGGTCCGGGCATGGCGGCTGTTCCTGATCAAATGCGACTTTGTCTCCAATGTATTGCAGCGTCAGCCGCTTTGCTATTTCGCCTTTTTTAATTCTGGCCTAGCTACCGGCTCGATTTGTCATATTGCGAGCAATAGGGTGCAGGGGCCAGCCGATGGCTTGCACGCCGCCTCCTTGCGCTACCATTGGTGCTTTGCGCGCCTCCCCGGCGCGCTTCCCGACCCCCGCCCGCATGTCGATCCAGCACGCCCTTCTGACCTCGTTGATGGAGAAGCCCTCGTCAGGCTACGAACTGGCGCGGCGCTTCGACAAGTCGATCGGCTATTTCTGGCACGCCACCCATCAGCAGATCTATCGCGAACTGGGCCGCATGGCCGAACGCGGCTGGATCGCCGCGCAGGATGACGAAGGGGGATGCGCGCAGCCGCAAGAAGGTCTATCGCGTGCTGCCGGCGGGGCGGGAGGAACTGGTGCGCTGGGTGTTGTCGCCGACGGCCGGACTGGACCAGCGCGACGAGATCCTGGTCAAGCTGCGCGCCGACGCGGTGGCCGGTCCGCTAGGGTTGGGCGACGAGATGCGCCGCATGATCGCGCTGCACGAGGAGCGCCTGGCGACCTATCGCGCGATCGAACAGCGCGACTTCGCCGACCCGCACCCCGACCGCGCGCAACAGCTGCGGCATGCGCTGCTGCGGCGCGGGATCCGTTACGAAGAGGACTGGGTGGCCTGGGGCACGGCGGTGCTGCCGCTGCTGGAGCCGGAAGGCGGGCGGTAGCCCGTGGCAAGTCAGGGCGTCGTATATCGGCCTAGATTGCAGCGGGACCTATGGAATGCGGCTTCGCTATTCGATACCGCAGATCGCTGCCACCCGTAGCCGGATCTCTTTGAGTTCGTGTTCCGTCGCGCATTGCCCTTCGTAGCGGGCATTGCGCGCCATCCAATCCAGCGTGGTGATCTGATCCGGCAAGGCTGCGCATTCACGCGGCATGCCGGAAATACGCACTTGCATGCGGGCACGAGCGCTGCCTGCCGGGGCAAGAGAGCTCGTCAGCGGGACCCCGATAAAGCGTTTCGTCGGGCCGTTCACCCCTGCCGGCGACAACACAAGTACGGGCCGGAACCCCGCTTGTTCATGTCCCTTGGTTGGATCGAGGCTCATCCACCAGATCTCCCCTGCCTGGGGAATCCGATGCTGAACGTCGGCAGCTGCGAAGGTGCCGGTTGCCGTGCCGCTCGTCGTGGTTGATCGCATAGACAATCATCAGTCGTTATCAGGATTGCCCACGGCACCAAATTCATTGCCTGCCGGAGCGCCCCAATCAACGGTCGGCTCGACCTCATGCCCGGCTTGCAACTCGAGGATGAATTCTTCCAGCGAGAACGAAGGCTCCGCCTTCTTCTCCAGGACCAATTTCCCCTCGAGTACCGTCGCCTCTATCACCGCGTTTTCGGTGATATTGGCTTCTTCTGCCAGATACGACGGAATGCGAAGCGCGAGGCTGTTGCCCCAGCGCTTCACTGTCAATGCGGTCATTAGCTGTTCCTCTGCTTTGACACTTCGCCCGTGAGGAGAGCCCCCCGTGATCCGGTCGTCATGTTCGGGGGTCTGGAACGCAGGCTGTATCGCAGATTTCGCTATTCTTTAGCGCGCCCGTTCCCCCGATTCATAACTTTGGTAACGGGCACGACTGCAGTACGACGCGCCTACGTATCTACAGTGTAGATACGCGCGGCAGAGGTGTCAATGAGGCGCGCCGCGATGAGGGGGGACGGGAACGTTCCCGTCCCTTTCCTTTACACCAGGTCCCGCACGCTCGCCGCGGCGCCGGTCTCCGCCAGCCCGAGCCGGCGGCGTGCCAGCGCGTATTCCTCGGCGAAGCGGTCCACCAGGTCGGCGGCGGGGACCACGCGCTTGATCGCGCCGACGCCCTGGCCGGCACCCCAGATGTCCTTCCACGGCTTGACGCGATTCGAGCCGAAGTTCATCGCGGTCGGGTCGGACGCGGGCAGGGCTTCCGGATCGAGTCCGGCGTTGACGATGCTCTGGCGCAGGTAGTTGCCATGCACGCCGGTGAACAGGTTCGAATAGACGATATCGCCGGCGGTGCTGTCCACGATCATCTGCTTGTAGGCCGGCTGCGCGTTGGCTTCCTCGGTGGCGATAAAGGCCGAGCCGATATACGCCAGGTCGGCGCCCGCGGCCTGCGCCGCCAGGATGCCGTTGCCGCTGGCGATGGCGCCCGACAGCAGCAGCGGGCCATCGAACCACTCGCGGATTTCATGCAGCAGCGCGAACGGCGACTGCGTGCCGGCATGGCCGCCGGCGCCCGCGGCCACCGCGATCAGGCCGTCCGCGCCCTTGTCGATCGCCTTGTGCGCGAACGTGTTGTTGATGATGTCGTGCAGCACGATGCCGCCATACGAGTGCACCGCCTGGTTGACCTCGACACGCGCGCCCAGCGAGGTGATCACGATCGGCACCTTGTAGCGCACGCACAGCTCCAGGTCGTGCTCAAGCCGGTCGTTCGACTTGTGCACGATCTGGTTGACGGCGAACGGCGCCGACGGGCGGTCCGGATGCTTCGCGTCGTGCTCGGCCAGTTCGGTGGTGATGCGGTCCAGCCATTCCTCCAGCAGCGAGGCCGGCCGGGCGTTCAGCGCCGGAAAGGAGCCGACCACGCCGGCCTTGCACTGCGCGATCACCAGATCGGGGTTGGAGATGATGAACAGCGGCGAGCACACCACCGGCAGGCGCAGGCGTTGCAGGAGCGGAGGAAGGGACATGGCGGCCTCGGTTCGAAAGAGAGTGAATCGGGATGGCTGATGGGAGATGCGATATGCAGCTTTTTTATGCAACCAGTTGCATAGTGAGACGAAAGTTAGCATGGCCGTCGCGCGCTTTCAATAGCCCTCCCGCACCGAACCGCGCGCTGTGACGCTTGCGCCGGGCGATTACCGTACGGTGCCCCGCATCCGCGCTGTGGGGGCGCGGTGGCGCCTTGTCTACAATGTGCCCAATGAATCAGCAGGAGTGCAGGTGAGCGACGATCCTCGACCGGCGAGCGGAACCCGCCGCGATCTGTTCGAAGGCAATCTGGCGGACTGGCATGCCGATCCCGAACGGGCCTTCGACGGCTGGCTGGCCGTGCATGGCTTCGGCCACGGCACCGCGGTGGTCTATCGCGCGATGTGGGGCAAGCTGCTGCGCTGGTCGCGCGAGCATGGCGTCGCGCCGCTGTCGTGGACGGCGGCGCAGATCGGGGCCTTTCTCGATGCGGAGGGGCTGCACAAGCGCCATCGCTATCGCTATACGCGGCTGATCGAGCGCGTCTTTCATTACCTGTCGCTGCAGCAGGCGGGGCTGCACAACCCCGGCAGCCAGGCGGTGCGCGCCCATCTGGCCGATGGCGACAACGATCCGACGCCCTTCCTGCTGCCTGCGGAGTGCGATGCGCTGGTGGCGCGGGTACTGGCACCGGTCACGCTGCCGGACCCGGATGCCACGCCGAGCCCGACCGCCTGGAAACGCGCGCGCGACATCGCCGTGGTCGCCGCGATGCTGGGCGCCGGTCTCAAGGTCGGCGAGGTGCGCGCGCTGCGGCTCGACAGCGTCGCGGCCGACGCCAGCGAACTGCGCCTGACCCGGACCGACAACGGCCGTACCTATCGCGCCCCCGTGTTCGACTTCGCCCGCCGGCCGCTGCTCGCCTGGCTGGCGGTACGCGCGTTGGGCGGCACGCTTGGCACGCTGGTGTTCCCCGCGCTGCCGGCCGGGCGGCCGCTGCATGCCGCCTCGCTGTACCGCCGGGTCGAGCAGTTGCTGGACGAGGCGGGCGTGCTGGCCGGACGCACCGAGCGCGCGTCGCCGCAGACGCTGCGCAATACCTATGGCGCGCTGCATTTCGAAGCCGGCGCCGAGCCGGCGGCAGTCGCGCAGTACCTGGGCATGCGCGATCTGGAATCCGGCTGGCGGCTGCATGCCGCCTACACCGCCTGGCAGGCTCGCAGCGGCCAGCTGGCCGCGGCCGGGACCGAATCGCCC
The DNA here is from genome assembly GCF_049311595.1 of Cupriavidus sp. H18C1. NCBI lineage: Bacteria > Pseudomonadati > Pseudomonadota > Betaproteobacteria > Burkholderiales > Burkholderiaceae > Cupriavidus > Cupriavidus sp. H18C1. Next base: position 362,583 of record NZ_CP186009.1, on the reverse strand, counting down.
GCCGGGTTACCATAACGCCCCTGACCCTGGCGGCCCGGCGCCGTCCGCATTCTCAATCGATCAAGTTCACGATGCCAGACACTCTGCTGCTGACCGGTGCCACCGGCTATATCGCTTCGCATACCTGGGTTGCCCTGCTCGCGGCCGGCTACCACGTGGTGGGCCTGGACAATCTGTCCAACAGCAATCGGGCGGTGGTCGAGCGGATCGCCACCATTTCCGGCCAGACCCCGGATTTCGTGGAAGGCGATGTGCGCGATCGGGCGCTGCTGGACCGGCTGTTCGCCGAACGCAAGATCGGCGGCGCGATCCATTTCGCCGCGCTCAAGGCGGTCGGCGAATCGGTGGCGCAACCGCTTGCCTATTACGACAACAACCTGAACGGCCTGCTGACGCTGTGCGCGGCGATGCAGGCGGCCGACGTCAAGACGCTGGTATTCAGCTCGTCGGCGACCGTCTACGGCAATCCGCATACGGTGCCGATCCGCGAGGAATTTCCGCTGTCGGCGACCAATCCCTACGGCCAGACCAAGCTGATGGGCGAGCAGATCCTGCGGGATCTCGAGCGCGCCGATCCGCACTGGCGTATCGGCTATCTGCGCTATTTCAATCCGGTCGGTGCGCACGAAAGCGGCCTGATCGGCGAGGACCCGGGCGGCGTGCCGAACAATCTGATGCCTTATGTGGCGCAGGTGGCGGCGGGCCGCCGGGAGCGGCTGATGGTGTTCGGCGGCGACTATCCGACCCCGGATGGCACCGGCGTGCGCGACTACATCCACGTCTGCGACCTGGCCGACGGCCATCTGGCGGCGCTGCGCTATTTGAACGAGCGCGGCGAGGGCATGACGGTCAATCTGGGAACCGGCCGCGGTTATAGCGTGCTGGAAGTGGTGGAGGCGTATCGGCGCGCGAGCGGCAAACCGATTCCCTATGAAATCGTTGCGCGCCGCCCCGGCGATATTGCCTCGTGCTACGCGGATCCGGCATTGGCGCAGCGCCTGCTCGGCTGGGAGGCGCGCCACGACCTGGACCGGATGTGCGCGGATTCGTGGCGCTGGCAGTCGATGAATCCGCTGGGGTTTGCGTCCTGATTCACGGTGGCAACGGTCGCCGCCGTTCATCGGCGGCCGCCTCGGCGTGCCGCGATTGGCTCGCCCCGATTGGCGGGTCGCGATTGGCCCGCCGCGATTGGCCGTCGCCGGGATCATAAAAAACCGGGCCTCAAGCAAGAAGCCCGGTTTTTTATTGCGCGACGCGGCCGGGAATCCCGGTGACGCGTTGCGTGCCGGCGCGGTGACGCGATGACGCCGGGAAGGCGTCCCGGCAGGCGCTGCGTTTATCGCACCAGGAAGTCGTCGATCGATTTACCCGAAGCAAGCGCCTGGGTCAGCCAGCCCGGGCGCTTGCCGCGGCCGGTCCAGGTATTGCCGGCGCTGTCGCGGTAACGGACCGGGACCTTGCGCGCGGTTTTCTTGCTGGGTACCGCCTTGCTGCCAAAACCCAGATCTTCTGCGGTCAAGCCATATTCTTCGATTTTCTTGCGGATATCGTCGATTACCGCAGCTTGCTCTCGTGCCTTGATCTCTTCGGCTTGCTTCTGCAATTCGTTGATTTTCTGAACGATTTCCTGATAGGTTGCCATTTTGAGACCTCTGATTACGGTGGGCGAGACGAACGGCATGAATTATAACGGCCTGCGTTAGCGATGCAAATGCCGGCGCAGGTTGAAACCGATTTTTGACAAAATCGATCACGAAACCTTTCAAGGTGAACTTTTTCCGGGCCACTCTGTCGCCGCTGGCCGTCCCGACCGCATTTCCGCACGATTGCCGCCTGTCCGGCCTGCCTTGGTCGAGGCGTTTGGTTCGGGTCTTTCGTTTGCCGCTTTCGTTTTGAGCAATATGGCGCGGTAAAACGGATGCGATGTTGTGGTGGTTGGGTTTTCATCGCCCGGCGCGTGGCCTTCCGCATCCCCGCCGGTGCCGCCGCCGCCATTCCCCGATTCAAGTAATCCCCGTCAGCGGTCGATATCCCCTCAGCATGGGCTGTCGCCCGGCGTGTTGGCGGGCCGTCCGCCGCTACTGATCGATCCGAGTCGTCCCATGTCCTTGCGTCGCCTTGTCGTCTCTTCGTCGTCGAATGCCTGCGCGCGGCGTGCCGCCAGCGCGGGCGAAGCCGGGCGCCGTGCCACCCGAGAGGGCCGCTCGCGTTGCAATAAGGTGACGCTGCGTGCACTACGCGCAATGGCTATGCTAACGTCCCGGGCGGTGTCGAGCCGGCGGCCGGCCGCAGCCGGCGCGCCCGCCGTGCGCCCGGGTCCCGCAACACGATTTGCCGCGCTTGCTGCGGCTCCGCAATACCACGGGCTTTCCGTCACCGGCCTCTCGGCCGGAGCCTGACGGGCGCCCCCTACACGCATTCCGCAGCGCCCCCTTCGATATGAGTTTTAGCGTTCTGCTGCTCGCCATCCTGCTCGGCATCGCCGTCGGCCTCGGCCTTCGCGCTGCTGGCCGCGGCCGCGATGGGACGGGATGGCCCGGCCGCATGATGGCCCTGACGGCCGGGCTGATGTCGCAGGCGTCGGTCGGCCTGCCGGTTTGGGTCGTGCTGCTGTCCGGCTCGGTGCCGGGATCGGCGGAGTGGTCGCAGGCGCTGGCCGCGCTGGCGGGTGGTATTGCCACGACGGTGCTGGCCCAATGGCTGCACCGCGCGCTGGCGTACTGGCGCGGTGCCGCGATGCTGGCGACGCTCGCCGGCGCGGGCGTGATCGCCGCGGCCGGGATCGGGCTCGGCCACCAGTGCGGCGGCGCCAGCTCGCGCACCGCCTGCATCGAGGCGGTGAATCTGCTGCATCCGGCATGGTTCGGCCTCGGCCTGGCCGTGCTGGGCACGGCGGCGTTCGCACTGTTGCTGCTGTCGGACCGCCGCCATGCGCCGCAGCGCGAGCGCGACGTCCTGCTGAACGAGTCCGGCGAGCCCGACGGCGAGCGCAACGGCAGCGCGCCGCCGGGATTGCCGACGCGGATCGTGCGCCGCCTCAATGGCCGCATCCCGGGCCGGCTGACGGTCCGTCCCGTGGGGCGCGGCCAGGCGACGGTCGGCGAATACAGCGTGGCCACCGACGTGCCGGACCGCGCCGCGTTCGCGCGCTGGCTCGACCAGTCGATCGCGCATGCGCGCCTGGCCGAGACCAGCTGCGCGGTGCTGCTGATCCATATCGCCGACTTCCGCGAGGTCGACGAGGTATTCGAGGTGCGTGCCGACGACATCCTCGCGCAGGACGCCAGCGTGCTGGCCCAGGCCGCGCTCGAACCGCACGACTTCCTGGCCCGCCTGGCGCGCGACGAGTTCGCCGTCGGCGTACCGGCGCTGCTGAACTCCAATCGCGCGCACGAGCTCGGCTCGCGCGTGCTGGCTTCGATCTCCGAGTTCGTCACCGCGCGCGGCCTGCAGATGCAGATCGGCGTCAATATCGGCATCGCGGTCTATCCGCGCGACGCGCAGAGCTCGGAGGCGCTGATGCAGGCCGCGCGCGTCAGCCTGTCCGAGGCGCGCGAGTCCGGCTCGAACCAGGTGCGCACCTTCAATTCCGCGGCGGGCGAGCGCGCGCGCCGCATGCGCGTGATCCGCCGCGATCTGTGGCTGGCGATTCAGGACGACGGCCTGTCGCTCGAATACCAGCCCAAGTTCGATGTCGACGCGCGCACCGTGGTGGGCGCCGAGGCGCTCTGCCGCTGGCGCCATCCGACGCTCGGCGCGGTCAATCCGGCGGAATTCATCATGGTGGCCGAGCAGTCCGGGCAGATCGACAAGCTCGACGACTGGGTCATCGCCAGCGTCTGCCGCCAGGTGCGCGAGTGGCAGGACGCCGGCCTGCCGGTGGTGCCGGTCGCCATCAACGTGTCCGGGCTGCGTTTTGCCAGCCGCGATTTCCCGCAGTACCTGCTCGAGCAGATCCACCAGCACGACATCCCGCCGTCGGCCGTCACGCTCGAGATCACCGAGACGGCCGCGATGAAGGACATCGCGCAATCGCTGGAGACGCTGGCCGAACTGCAGGCGCTTGGCATCCACGTCGCCCTGGACGACTTCGGCAGCGGCTATTCCAGCCTGGGATATCTGAAGCGGCTGCGGGTCGGCACGCTGAAGATCGACCGTACGCTGATCGGCGGCCTGGAGTCGGACCCGCAGGGCCGCGCCATCGTCGGTTCGATGGTGGCGCTGGCGCACGAGCTGCGCATGCGCGTGGTGGCCGAAGGCGTCGAATCGCAGGCCCAGCTCGACATCCTGGCGCGCATGGGCTGCGACGAAGTCCAGGGTTATCTGCTGGCCCGTCCGATGGAAGCGAGCGGCTTCGCGGACCTGTTGTCCAGCCCCCGCCGCTGACCGCCAGCGCCGGCAACCCTCCGCCCCGCTGAACGTCCGCGCCGACAACCCTCCGCCCTGCTGAACGCGCGCGCCGATTACCCGCCGCGCCGCTCAACGCTGCGCGCCAAGAACGCCCCGCGCCCGCAACACACCGGCTAAAGGAAGCACGCTCGCCCGCCGATAAGCCTGATTGGCGCACAGCGTCGCGGTATGGGACCGATTCCGGTCCGATACGGCGGCACGCGCCGCAGCGATGCGCCGGCAGGGGCCGGCGCCGACCAGCACAGAACACGGATCGCCCCACGCCGCCTGCCGGCCGATCCGCCGCCGTTTCGAGGTAGCCGCCATGCCAGCTCAACGCATTCTTGTCGTCGACGATTCGCCTTCCCTGCGTCGCATGATCGCCGCCTGCCTGCGCGCCGGCGGCTACGACGTCGCCGAGGCAGCCGACGGCGACGAGGCGCACGCGGCGGCCGAGGCCGCACCGCAGGCGCAGCCGTTCGGCATGCTGGTCACCGATCAGGTGATGCCCGGCATGGACGGCCTGACGCTGATCCGCCGGCTGCGCGCTACGCCGCGCTACGCCGCGATGCCGATCCTGATGCTGACCACCGAGGCCGACGGCCAGATCCGCGCCCAGGCCCGGGAGGCCGGCGCCAGCGGCTTCCTGCCCAAGCCCTTCGATCCCGACCAGCTGATGCAGTCGGTCGCCGCGCTGCTATCCCCCTCCGAAGAGGGGTAATACCGGCCGCTTCCGACCCTTCAGCCGCGCATCGGAACTGCCGATAACCAGCAAGGGGCGAGGCGCGCCGTTCGCAGGCGCGGCCAGTGCCGCGCCATCGCGGCGCCATCGCCATGCAGTTGCAGTCGCCAAAAAAGGCAGTCGGGCCGGTTGGGGTGCACTCCGCCAGCGTGCAACGACGGCCACAACCGGGGAGCGGGAGCGCAAGATGAATCTCAGCAGCAAGACCGAAGGAAGCGGCGAGGAGTTCCTCGCCTTCACGCTGGGTCGCGAGGAATACGGCGTCGACATCCTCAAGGTGCAGGAAATCCGCGGCTACGAGGCGGTCACGCAGATCGCCAACGCGCCGCCCTATCTGAAGGGCGTGATCAACCTGCGCGGCATCATCGTGCCGATCGTCGACCTGCGCATCAAGTTCCAGCAGCAGAAGGTCAGCTACGACCAGTACACGGTCGTCATCATCGTCGACCTGAACCATCGCACCACCGGCATCGTCGTCGACGGCGTCTCCGACGTGCTGACGCTGGCCCCCGCCCAGATCAAGCCCACGCCGCAGTTCTCCGGCAATCTCGACACCGAATACATCCGCGGCCTGGGCTCCATCGAGGATCGCATGCTGATCCTGGTCGATATCGAGAAACTGCTGGCGACCGAGGAACTGGCCGCGATCGAAGCCGCCGCGGCGGCCTGAGGCGCGTCCGAACGAAATCCAGCAGCACAACGTCATGAGAAACAACCAGCCTGTTACCGCGCGCGAATACAAGCTCGCGCCGAACGATTACCTGATTTCGCGCACCGACCTGAAGGGCCGCATCACCTTCGCCAACCGGGCGTTCATCGAGGTCAGCGGCTTCACCGCCGAGGAACTGCTTGGTGCGCCGCACAACCTGGTGCGCCATCCCGACATGCCGCCCGAGGCCTTCGAGGATCTGTGGCGCACGCTGCAGGCGGGCCGCTCCTGGGTCGGGCTGGTCAAGAACCGCCGCAAGAACGGCGACTACTACTGGGTCAGCGCGACGGTGACGCCGACCCGCGTCGACGGCCAGACCGTCGGCTATACCTCGGTGCGTTCGATGGCGAGCGCCGAGCAGATCGAGGCGGCACAGGCAGCGTACGCGCGCATCCGCGCCGGCAACGGCTCAGGCATCCGCATCCGCGAGGGCGTGGTGGTCCGCCGCGGGCCGCTGGGCTGGATCGACGGCCTGCGCCGGCTGGGTTTGCGCGGCCGCATCATGCTGTCGCAGGGCGTGGGCCTGGCATGGTTCCTGGCCGCGCTGGTCGCCTTCGAGCTGCTGGCCGAGCCGCAGACGCGCGCGGCACTGCGGCCGTGGCTGTGGGGCGGCTTCGTGCTGGCCGGCCTGTCGGCGATGGCCACCGGCGCGGCGCTGCTGGCCATGGTGCACCGGCCGATGCGCGAGATGCTGGACTTCGCGCTGCGCCTGGGCGCCGGCGACCTGGCCACGCGCTACGAGTTCTCCAGCAACGACGAGATCGGCGCGCTCGCCAAGGCGATGCAGACCATGCAGCGCAGCCTGCTGTCCGTCGTCCATGAAATCCAGGAAGGCATGAGCGCGATCGCCACGGCGACGCGCCAGGTGGCCGCGGGCAACAACGACCTGTCGCAGCGCACCGAGCAGCAGGCGGCCTCGCTGGAAGAGACCGCGTCGAGCATGGAAGAGCTGACCGGCACGGTCCGCCAGAACGCCGACAACGCGCGCCAGGCCAGCGGCCTGGCGGCCAACGCCTCGGAGACCGCGGTCAAGGGCGGCGAGGTGGTGGGCCGCGTGGTGCAGACCATGGACGAGATCAACGGCGCCTCGAAGAAGATCGTCGACATCATCGGCGTGATCGAGGGCATCGCGTTCCAGACCAACATCCTGGCGTTGAACGCGGCGGTGGAAGCGGCGCGTGCCGGCGAACAGGGCCGCGGCTTCGCGGTGGTGGCCGGCGAGGTGCGCAGCCTGGCGCAGCGCAGCGCGAATGCGGCCAAGGAAATCAAGGGCCTGATCGGCGATACGGTGGCGCGGGTGGACAACGGCTCGGCGCTGGTGGGCCAGGCCGGGCAGACCATGGGCGAGATCGTGCAGGCGGTCAAGCGCGTGACGGACATCATGGGCGAGATCAGCGCGGCGTCGGCCGAGCAGAGCTCGGGCATCGAGCAGGTGAACCAGGCGGTGGCGCAGATGGACGAGGTCACGCAGCAGAACGCGGCGCTGGTCGAGCAGGCCGCCGCCGCGGCCGGTTCGCTCGAAGACCAGGCCGCGCGGCTGCGCGACGCGGTGGCGGTGTTCCGCGTCAGCCTGAACGCCGAGCCGCGCCCGATGCGTCCGCGTGCCGCCTCGGCGCAGCCGGCGGAGGCGCCGCGGCTGGCGCGCGCCTGAGAGCCAGCCCGATGCGCATCGGACAGGTCATCGCTGCGCAAGGGATGGGCCCGTGATCGGCATTTGATGGGTATTTGACAGGTATTTGATGGGCAGGGAGGCCGGACCCCGACAGGGCCCGGCACCAATCGAAGCACGGACAGCAACATCGCCCGGCATTACAACGAAGCCGGTAAGCGCGGCGCCCGATTCCCGACGATCGGCGCCGCAATCCGGCCGGACGGTCATCCAGAAGAAGAGGTAGTTCTCATGCAATGGTTCAAGCAACTGCGAGTCGCGACGAAGCTGGTCGTCGGCTTTCTGATCGTTTCCGTCATCGGCATGGCGATGGGCCTGCTGGGGGTGGTCAATATGGGCCGGATGACCGAGTGGACCAGCCGGATCTATAACACCGACCTGCAGGCCCTGAAGGCGGTGCAGGACGCCAACATCAACCTGCTGTACGCGAGCCGCGCGCAGATCGCGCTGCTGTCGGCCTCGACGATGGGCGAGCGCGCGACCGAGAAGACGCTGATCGAGAAGTCGTTCGGCGTGGTCGACGAGCGCATCAAGCAGGCGCGCAACTCGTTCCAGACCGAGCAGGGCCAGGCGCTGATCAAGCAGTTCGACGCGATGCTGCCAGCCTATCGCGACCGCATGGGCAAGTACGTCGAGCTGGTCTCGCGCCAGCCGCTCGATACCTCACAGTTCGAGAGCCAGGTCTTCGAGGAAAGCACGGCCCTGCTCAAGGATGGCCATGCGATCGAAGAGCTGATGTTCAACATGGTCAAGCGCCGCGACGCCGGTGCCCGCGCCAACATGGAAGAGGCCCAGGGCGTCTACGAGAGCTCGCGCCTGTGGATGCTGGCGCTGGTGCTGGGCGGATTGGCGGTGTCGCTGCTGCTCGGCGTATTCCTGGCTCGCGCGCTGTCGCGCCAACTGGGCGGCGAGCCGGACTACGCGGCCGCGATCGCGTCGCGCATCGCCGACGGCGACTTCTCGACCGAGATCAAGCTGCGCGCCGGCGACCGCGGCAGCATGCTGTACGCGATGAAGCAGATGCAGCTGCAGCTGTCGGGCATGGTGCAGGAGTTCAAGACGGCGGCCGAGTCGATCGCCTCGGCCTCGCGTGAGATCGCCGCGGGCAACAGCGACCTGTCGCAGCGCACCGAGCAGCAGGCGGCCTCGCTGGAGGAGACCGCGTCGAGCATGGAAGAGCTGACGGGCACGGTCCGCCAGAACGCCGACAACGCGCGCCAGGCCAGCGGCCTGGCGGCCAACGCCTCGGAGACCGCGGTCAAGGGCGGCGAGGTGGTCGGTCGCGTGGTGCAGACCATGGACGAGATCAACGGCGCCTCGAAGAAGATCGTCGACATCATCGGCGTGATCGAGGGCATCGCCTTCCAGACCAACATCCTGGCGTTGAACGCGGCGGTGGAAGCGGCGCGTGCCGGCGAACAGGGCCGCGGCTTCGCGGTGGTGGCCGGCGAGGTGCGCAGCCTGGCGCAGCGCAGCGCGAATGCGGCCAAGGAAATCAAGGGGCTGATCGGCGATACGGTGGCGCGGGTGGACAACGGCTCGGCGCTGGTGGGCCAGGCCGGGCAGACCATGGGTGAGATCGTGCAGGCGGTCAAGCGCGTGACGGACATCATGGGCGAGATCAGCGCGGCGTCGGCCGAGCAGAGCTCGGGCATCGAGCAGGTGAACCAGGCGGTGGCGCAGATGGACGAGGTCACGCAGCAGAACGCGGCGCTGGTCGAGCAGGCCGCCGCCGCGGCCGGCTCGCTGGAAGACCAGGCCGCCCGCCTGCAGGCGTCGCTGGCCCGCTTCCGCCTGGCCGCCGACGAGCTGTTCGCCCCGTCGCTGCAGGCCCCGTCGGTCGCCAAGCCGATCGCCGCACCTGCCGCACCGGCATCGCCCGCGGCGGCAGCCAGCCGCCACGACGAGCCCGCTGGGGCCGATCGCGCCGACCGCGCCGAGCGTACCGAACGTGCCGAACCGGCCCCGGCCAAGTCCGCCCCGCGCCTGCCGGGCCGTCCGGCGCCGCGCGCCGCGGCAGCCGCTGCCGCCACCGCCGGTGCCGACAGCGACTGGAGCGCCTTCTGAACCAACACCCCGCCGCGGCGGGGAGGGCGCGGCCGGCATGGCGCGCCTCCGACCATGACAGACGATGAACAGCGAAATCACCCTGTCCCTGCCGCGTGAGGCCGCGGACAAGCTGCGCGGCGAGTTCGACCATTTCGTCCGGCTCTCCACGGGGCTGGACCGCCAATTCGTGCCGCCCTCGTTCGAGGACTTCCTGCGTGCGCGCGTGATGCACCAGGACGGGCCGCTGACCGAGCGCGCGGTTACGCGCCTGCTCAGCGGCGGCGAGTATGCCTGGGCCAAGCGCGTGTTCGACAAGCAGCTGCCGCACGCGCTGGCCAACCTGATGCGCGACGCCGAACGCTTCGGCTTCGGGCTCGCGGTGCGTTCGGAATGGTCGCAGTCGGAGCGGCTGGCGCAGGCGCGCAAGTGGGCGGTCGAGATTCTCGATCACGCCGGTGCCGATCCGGCGCTGGCCGATACGCTGGCCGAACACATCGCCAACGCCGCGGTCGACGTGCGCACGATCGAGGAACAGATGCAGACGCCGGCATGGCGCCTGGCGGACAGCCTGCGCCGGCGCGTCTACGACCTGCTGTACCTGGTGCAGACCGAACGCGGCACCGGCGCCGCGCTGACCCGCCTCGGCGAGCTGCGCGCGATGGTGGGCCTCGCGCTCGACTACGGCGCGATCGACGCGCAGGAAGCGGGCCGCGTGATGGAGCAGATCGAGCATGCCCGCCCGCATCTGTTCCGCGACGAGCCCGACGATGTCTTCGCGCGGCTCGCCGCATGGCTGCGTCGCGTGTTCAAGCCGATGCCGGCCGCGCCGTCAATGGTGGAAAGCGACAGGCGCTCGCCCTGAACGCGAAGCGTTTTCAGTCACGCGGAAATTCCCCTCGAAAACTGCGCGGAATCGCTATGGAAGTGATTCTCGCAGCATGTCTGCTGTTACAGATTTGATCCAGATCACGTTACAAGGTTGTTACATCTGTCCGTGTCGTTTCGGCCATGTATCATCCGCACGACAATGCGTATCCCCAACGTAAGTAGGGATTGGCAGCGGCATGCGATTGCCGATATAAAGCGGACAGTCCATTTACATTCCGTAACATTTGTTACCAGATGTGAGTTTTGTAACTGGGCCTGAGTAGTTCCGATCAGATGTAGTACCCGTCGCACACGCACTGAAACGATCTGGACGCCGGAGGTCTGCCACCGGTAAGCGCTGGACAAGCGGGCGAGGGTTCCTTGGTAGCGGGGATAAATTGGAAAGCAGTGAACTTCTGCAGGAGATCAGGGAGGTCAATCTCGCCTATCTGCTGCTCGCGCAACGCCTGGTGCGCGAAAACCAACTCGAAGCCATGTTCCGCCTGGGCGTCAGCAAGGAAATCGCTGACATCCTGGCCAAGCTGACGCCTGCTCAGCTGGTCAAGCTGGCGGCCTCCAACATGGTCCTGTGCCGATTCCGGTTCGACGACCATGCGTTGCTCTCCACGCTGACGCATACCGCCAAGAGCCACGATATGCAGCAGATCCACGCTGCGATCCTGCTCGCGCGCCAGCCGGTGGAGTCGCTCAATTGAGCGCGCTGCTGCAGGCCCAACCGGCCCGGAGCTACACGGCTGCTCCGGCTACCCCGCGCAAGAGCGTACTGCAGGATGCCAACCAGACCCAGCTCGCCATCGAGCTGATCGGCCTGGGCGCGCGCCTGCAGGTGCTCGAAGCCGAGACCACGCTCTCGCGCGACCGGCTGATCCGTCTGTACAAGGAACTGCGCGGCGTGTCCCCGCCCAAGGGCATGCTGCCGTTCTCGACGGACTGGTTCACGACCTGGCTGCCGAACATCCATTCGTCGCTGTTCTTCTCGGCCTACCAGTTCATGGTCGAGCAGGGCGAGGCGAGCGGCATTCGTGCCGTGGTCGCCGCATACCGCCTCTACCTCGAGCATGTGTCCCTGCTCGGCGGCGAAATTGTCTTAAGTTTTACGCGTGCCTGGACGTTAGTACGGTTCTTCGAGAGCAATATGCTGCAGCTTTCCAGTTGCACATGCTGCGGAGGACAGTTCGTCACACACGCCTACGAGCCGAACGCGAACTTCGTCTGCAGCCTGTGCCGGCCGCCATCGCGCGCGGGCAAGGCAAAGAAGCCCTCGAAGGACGCCACGCCAGCGCAACCCGCCTGATTCACGCCGGGCTTGCGCGGCGAGCCAGACCGAGGCGGCACGGCGCGCAGCTTGCCGTGTCCTTCCGAGGTCCGGCTCGCGCGTGTCCGACGCGTGTTTTTCTGACGGGGAATCGATCGTGCTAGTTGTTCTTGGCTATGTCGTCGTAGTGGCGGCGGTGCTTGGTGGTTACGCCATGACTGGCGGCCACATGGGCGCGCTATATCAACCGGCAGAACTGGTGATCATTGGCGGCGCCGCGCTCGGCGCCTTCATCAGCGCCAACAGCGGCAAGGCCATCAAGGCCACCTTGCGCGCGCTGCCGCAGCTGCTGCGCAGCAGCAAATACAACAAGGCGCTGTACATGGAAGTGATGGCGCTGCTGTACGTGCTGCTGTCCAAGGCGCGCCGCGAGGGCATCCTGTTCCTCGAGAAGGAAATCGCCGATCCGGCCGCCAGCAGCGTCTTCAGCCAGTATCCGCGCATCCTCGCCGACCCGGCGATGATGGAATTCCTGACCGACTATCTGCGCATGATGGTCAACGGCAACATGAATGCCTTCGAGATCGAGGCCCTGATGGACCACGAGATCGAGACGTTCAAGCACGAGGCCGAAGTGCCCGCCCACGCGCTGGCGCGGGTCGGCGATGCGCTGCCGGCCTTCGGCATCGTCGCCGCGGTGATGGGCGTGGTGCATGCGCTGGCCTCGGCCGACCTGCCCCCGTCCGTGCTGGGCGCGCTGATCGCGCATGCGATGGTCGGCACCTTCCTGGGCATTCTGCTGGCTTACGGCTTTGTCTCGCCGCTGGCCTCGCGCGTCGAGCACCAGGTTGCCGAGACGGTCAAGATGTACCAGTGCATCAAGGTCACGCTGCTGGCTTCGCTCAACGGCTATGCGCCGCTGGTCGCGGTCGAGTTCGGCCGCAAGGTGCTGTACTCGAGCGAGCGTCCGTCGTTCCTGGAACTGGACGACCACGTGCGCGAAGTCAAGAGCCTGACGTAAGCGCGCCGGCCAGCCACTCCCCGAGCCAGTCCATCCGTCCGTCCAACGCAGGCCAAGCATGACCGATCACGCGCGCCCCATCGTCGTCCGCCGCGCTGCCGCCCACGGCAAGCCGCACGGCAACCACAGCTGGAAGATTGCCTACGCCGACTTCATGACGGCGATGATGGCCTTCTTCCTGGTGCTGTGGCTGCTGAGCACGTCGACGCCGAAGGACCTGGTGCAGGTGGCCGAGTACTTCCGCACGCCGCTGAAGGTCGCGATTGCCGGTGGGCAGAAGGTCAGCGAGTCGCCGAGCGTGATTCCCGGCGGCGGCATCGATCCGGCCAGCAAGGACGGCGAAACGCGACGCATGCGCGAGGATGATCCGCAGTCGCTGCAGAAGCGCCGCGACCAGCTCGAGACCGAGCGCCTGCGCGCGCTCAAGCAGCGGCTCGAGCAGCTGATCGAGAACAACCCCGTGCTGCGCCAGTTCCGCCCGCAGCTGCTGCTGGACATCACCAGCGAAGGGCTGCGCATCCAGATCCTCGATACGCAGAACCGGCCGATGTTCCGCACCGGCAAGGCGGTGGTCGAGCCGTACATGCGCGACATCCTGCGCGAGATCGGCCCGGTGCTCAACGAGATGCCGAACAAGGTCAGCCTGTCGGGCCATACCGATTCGTCCAACTACATGAATGGCGAGCGCACCTACTCGAACTGGGAGCTGTCGGCCGATCGCGCCAACGCCTCGCGCCAGGAGCTGATCGCCGGCGGCATGCAGGAGGGCAAGGTGCTGCGCGTGCTGGGCCTGGCCGCCACCATGCCGCTGGACAAGAACGATCCGCTGGCCCCGGTCAACCGCCGCATCAGCATCGTGGTGCTGAACCAGCGCGCCCAGGCCCGCTTCGAGGCGGAGAACGCCAGCGCGGCCGATGTCGCGGTGCGCGCCAAGGCCGGCGAGTCGGCGCAGGCGCTGCAGCAGGGCATGGAAGAGGCGACGGGCGCATCGGCGCCCCAGGCGCGGCAGTAGCCGGCACTTAAATCAGTAACAAAATTTAATAAGACCGTCGGCGAGGTCGATAACCAGCTGGTAACGGCTCAATGCTTAGCAATCAGTGATTCAGGACGGTCATGTCTGTCGATATCGATATCACGCAGTTCTACCAGACCTTCTTCGAGGAAGCGGAAGAGCTGCTCGTTGAAATGGAGCAGTTGCTGCTCGGCCTCGACATCGAGGCGCCCGACGCGGAAGACCTCAATGCGATCTTCCGCGCCGCGCATTCGATCAAGGGCGGCGCGGCGACCTTCGGCTTCAGCGCGCTGACCGAGACCACCCACCTGCTCGAGAATCTGCTGGACCGCACGCGCCGGCGGGAACTGGCGTTGTCCAGGGCCATCATCGATACCTTTCTGGAAACCAAGGACGTGTTGCAAGACCAGCTCAACGCCTACCGCAACGGTACCGAACCCGATCCGCAGACCCTTGCGCGCATCTGTGCGGTGCTGCAGCAGCTGGCCTACGAGACCGGCGGCGAGGCTCCGGCCCCGGCGCCGGTAGCGGCCGCTCCGGCCCCGGCCCCCGCTTCCGCCGCCGCGGCGGCCGCCCCGGCCGGCGGCGCGCTGAAGGTGCGTCTGCTGAACGTGTCGAAGGACGACCAGGCGCTGCTGCGCGAGGAGCTCGGCAACCTCGGCGAGATCCTCGGCGAGACCCAGGGCGACAGCGAGCTGGCGATCGAGCTGGCGACGCAATGCAGCCCGGACGACATCGTCGCGGTCTGCTGCTTCGTGATCGACGCAGAGCAGATCGTGATCGAGCCCTCGACCGGTGCAGCCGCGGCTGCGCCTGGCCCCGCGCCCGCAGCCGTGGCCGAGGCGGTGGCTGCTCCGGCGCCCGCCCCCCCTCCGTGCCGGCACCGGCCGCCGCCCCCCGCCGCCAAGGACAAGGAGCGCGCCAAGGCCAGCGCCGCCGCCGCCCATCAGGAATCGGGCTCGATCCGCGTGCCGACCGAGAAGGTCGACCAGATCATCAACCTGGTCGGCGAACTGGTGATCACGCAGTCGATGCTGGCGCAGACCGCATCGTCGCTCGACCCGGTGCTGTTCGACCGCCTGTTCTCCGGCATGGGCCAGCTCGAGCGCAATGCGCGCGATCTGCAGGAAGCGGTGATGTCGATCCGCATGATGCCGATGGACTACGTGTTCTCGCGCTTCCCGCGCCTGGTGCGCGACCTGGCCGCCAAGCTGGGCAAGCAGATCGACTTGGTGACCTTCGGCAAGGCCACCGAACTGGACAAGAGCCTGATCGAGCGGATCATCGACCCGCTGACCCACCTGGTGCGCAACAGCCTGGACCACGGCATCGAGACGCCCGACAAGCGCGTCGCCGCGGGCAAGGACCCGACCGGCCAGCTGATCCTGTCGGCGCAGCACCACGGCGGCAACATCGTGATCGAGGTCAGCGACGACGGCGGCGGCCTGCGCCGCGACAAGATCCTGGCCAAGGCGATGCAGAACGGCCTGCCGGTGTCGGAGAGCATGAGCGACGAGGAAGTGTGGCAGCTGATCTTCGCGCCGGGCTTCTCGACCGCCGAGGCGGTCACCGACCTGTCCGGCCGCGGCGTCGGCATGGACGTGGTCAAGCGCAACATCCAGGAGATGGGCGGCCATGTCGAGATCAGCTCGCGCCCGGGCAACGGCACCACCACCCGCATCGTGCTGCCGCTGACGCTGGCGATCCTCGACGGCATGTCGGTCAAGGTCGGCGAGGAGACCTTCATCCTGCCGCTGAACTGCGTGATGGAGTCGCTGCAGCCGAAGGCCGACGACGTGCGCACCGCCGCCAATACCGAGCGGGTGATGCACGTGCGCGGCGAATACCTGCCGCTGCTGGAGCTGCACCGCGTCTTCAACGTCGAGAACGCGGTCCAGGAGCCGACCCAGGGCATCGCCATCATCCTGCAGGCCGAGGGCAAGCGTTTCGCGCTGCTGGTCGACCAGCTGATCGGCCAGCACCAGGTCGTGCTGAAGAACCTGGAGACCAACTACCGCAAGGTGCCGGGCATCTCGGCCGCGACCATCCTGGGCGACGGCAGCGTGGCGCTGATCGTCGACGTCGCCGCGCTGCAGCGCACCGGCGTTCGGCGCCAGGAGCCGGCGCTGGCTTGAGGCGAAGGCAAGAATCAACAAGGAGCAACACATCATGGCCGGCATCGGACATAGCGACACCCCCCGGAAGCGAGGCGGCGGGCCAGGAGTTCCTGGTGTTCACGCTGGGCTCCGAGGAATACGGCATCGACATCCTGAAGGTGCAGGAGATCCGCAGCTACGACGGCGTGACGCGGATCGCCAATGCGCCAGACTTCATCAAGGGCGTGACCAACCTGCGCGGCGTGATCGTGCCGATCGTCGACCTGCGCATGAAGTTCCGCCTGGGCAACGTCAAGTACGACCACCAGACCGTCGTCATCATCCTGAACATCGCCGGCCGCGTGGTCGGCATCGTGGTCGATGGCGTGTCGGACGTGCTGACGCTGACTGGCGAGGCGATCAAGCCGGCGCCGGAGTTCGGCGTGTCGGTGTCGACCGAGCATCTGACCGGCCTGGCGACCGTCGAAGGCCGCATGCTGATCCTGCTCGACATCGAACGGATGATGACCAGCCCCGAGATGGCGCTGATCGAGGGCGAGGTCGCCTGAGCGGGCGCGGGCCGCAGCCGGCCCCGACCGGCCCGCCGCCCGCGTCCGCCAGCCCTTCGCCTCATCGCGATCCCGTCGCCGCACAGCCGCCATACAGTCGCCGCACCGCATCCACCTTCGTCCCACCCCTCGTCGATCCACCGCAGACATGACGCCGCATCGAACCCCCGCTCCCCCGCGCCGCGGCCCCCGCCATGCCGCTCGCCACGCTGCGGGACGACGCGCGCGACTTCCTGCTGACCGACCGCGACTTCGACAAGGTGCGCGCGCTGATCCACCGCCGCGCCGGCATCTCGCTGGGCGCGCAGAAGCGCGAGATGGTCTACAGCCGGCTGGCGCGCCGGCTGCGCGCGTTGCATCTGAACGACTTCGCCAGCTACCTGGCGCTGCTGGAAGGCGACGAGTATTCCGGCGAGTGGGAATTCTTCACCAACGCGCTGACCACCAACCTGACCTCGTTCTTCCGCGAGGCGCACCACTTTCCGCTGCTGGCCGAGCATGCCAAGCGGATCGGCCGGCCGTACTCGGTCTGGTGCGCGGCGGCATCGACCGGCGAGGAACCGTATTCGATCGCGATCACGCTGGCCGAGGCGCTCGGCGAGCGCGCCGCGACGGTGCTGGCCACCGACATCGACACCCAGGTCCTGGCCAAGGCGCGTACCGGCGTCTATTCGGCCGAGCAGGTCGCGCGGCTGTCGCAGGAACGGCTCAAGCGCTTCTTCCTGAAAGGCACCGGGCAGCGTGCCGGCCAGGTCAAGGTCAAGCCCGAGCTGGCTTCGACGATCGCCTTCGAACCGCTGAACCTGCTCGCGCCAGACTGGGGCATCCGCGAGCGCTTCGATGCGATCTTCTGCCGCAACGTGATGATCTATTTCGACAAGCCGACCCAGGGCCGCATCCTGGAGCGCTTCGTCCCGCTGCTCAAGCCGCATGGCCTGCTGTTCGCCGGCCATTCGGAGAACTTCTCGTACGTGACGCGCGCCTTCCAGCTGCGCGGGCAGACCGTCTACGAACTGGCGCCGGGCGCCGCCAGGGCCGGAGCCGCCTGATGCAGACGCCGCACCTGCCGGAGGCGATCGCCACGCGCACCTACTTCGACCGCGAGTTCGGCAAGCAGGCCATCAAGCTGCTGCCCAACGAGTACTACGTCACGCGCGACGACGTGGTGCTGACCACGGTGCTCGGCTCCTGCGTGGCCGCCTGCATCCGCGACGAGAAGGCGGGCGTCGGCGGCATGAACCACTTCATGCTGCCGGACGACGAGAATGCCGGGCCGGATCGCGTGCTGTCGGCGTCCATGCGCTACGGCTGCTATGCGCTCGAGGTGCTGATCAACGAGCTGCTGAAGATGGGCGCGCGCCGCGAGCGGCTCGAGGCCAAGGTGTTCGGCGGCGGCGCGGTGCTGGCCAACATGACCACGCTGAACATCGGCGACCGCAACGCCGAGTTCGTGCTGCGCTATCTGAAGACCGAGGAGATCCGCGTCGCGGCGCAGGACCTGCGCGGGCCGCACGCGCGCCGGGTCAGCTATTTCCCGCAGACGGGCCTGGCGCTGGTGCGCCGGCTGACGCGCCAGGACGACCAGGCGGTTGTCGAGCGCAGCGAGCGCGCGCTGGCGCGCGCCATTTCCGCGACGCCGGTGCGCGGCGGCGTCGAGCTGTTCGGGCGGCGCGGCACCGCCTCCACCGTTTCCTGAATTCGAAGGACCCGTTTTCGACATGACCGCCGCCGCCAAGATCAAGGTGCTCTGCGTGGACGACTCCGCGCTGATCCGCAGCCTGATGACGGAGATCATCAACAGCCAGCCCGACATGGAGGTGGTCGGCACCGCGCCGGACCCGCTGGTCGCGCGCGAGATGATCAAGCGCCTGAACCCCGATGTGCTGACGCTGGACGTCGAAATGCCGCGCATGGACGGCCTCGATTTCCTCGAGCGGCTGATGCGGCTGCGCCCGATGCCGGTGCTGATGGTGTCCTCGCTGACCGAGCGCGGGTCCGAGATCACGATGCGCGCGCTGGAGCTGGGCGCGGTGGACTTCATCACCAAGCCCAAGCTCGGCATCCGCGACGGCCTGCTCGAATACACCGACACCATCGCCGACAAGCTGCGCGCCGCCTCGCGCGCGCGCCCGCGGCCGGCGGCGGCGCCCGGCGCCCAGCCCGCGGAGCCCGCGCCGATGCTGCGCACGCCGCTGCTGTCGACCGAGAAGCTGATCATCGTCGGCGCGTCCACCGGCGGCACCGAGGCCATCAAGGAATTCCTGATGCCGCTGCCGCCCGATGCGCCCGCGGTGCTGATCGTCCAGCATATGCCAGCCGGCTTCACGCGCTCGTTCGCGCAGCGGCTCGACGGGCTGTGCCGCATCAAGGTCAAGGAGGCCGAGCATGGCGAACGCGTGCTGCCGGGCTACGCCTATATCGCGCCGGGCGACCAGCACCTGTTGCTGGCGCGCAGCGGCGCCAACTACGTCGCGCACCTGTCGCAGGACCCGCCGGTCAACCGGCATCGACCGTCGGTCGACGTGCTGTTCGACTCGGCCGCCGTGCATGCGGGCAAGAACGCGATCGGCGTGATCCTGACCGGCATGGGCCGCGACGGCGCGCGCGGCATGCTGCGGATGCGCGAGGCCGGCGCCTACAACCTGGCGCAGGACGAGCAGAGCTGCATCGTGTTCGGCATGCCGAAGGAGGCGATCGCCGCTGGCGGCGCGCACGAGGTGGTGCCGCTGTCGGCGATGAGCCAGCGCGTGATGGCACGGCTGGCGACCTTCGGCACACGCGCGCAGCGCGTTTGACAACCACGCGGACGCGGCGCGGCTGGCCTGCGCGGCGCGTCCGGATAGACGCAATCATCCACAACCGTAATGGAGCCGTAGAGTGGACAAGAACATGAAGATCCTGGTGGTCGACGACTTCCCGACCATGCGCCGCATCATCCGCAACCTGCTCAAGGAGCTCGGTTTCGCCAACGTCGAGGAAGCCGAAGACGGCGCCGCCGGCCTGGAGAAGGTCAAGGACGGCAGCTTCCAGTTCGTGGTCTCGGACTGGAACATGCCGAACATGGACGGCCTGACGATGCTGCAGGGCATTCGCGCCGATCCGGCCATTGCGAAGACGCCGGTGCTGATGGTGACGGCCGAGGCCAAGAAGGAAAACATCATCGCGGCGGCGCAGGCAGGCGCCAATGGCTATGTGGTCAAGCCGTTCACCGCGGCGACGCTGGACGAGAAGATCACCAAGATCTTCGAGAAGATCGCCAAGGAAGGGGCCTGAGGCAGCCGCTATGTCCACCACGTCGAATATCAATATCGAGTCCGCCGAGCAGATCATCCAGCGTATCGGCAGCCTGACCCGCATGCTGCGCGACAGCATGCGCGAGCTGGGCCTGGACAAGGAGATCGAGCGCGCGGCGCAGGCGATCCCCGACGCGCGCGATCGCCTGAGCTACATCGCCAACATGACCGAGAAGGCGGCCGAGCGCACGCTGAACGCGGTCGAGCTGGCGCAGCCGATCCAGGCCGACCTGGAGAAGCACGCCGAGGCGCTCGACAAGCGTTGGGAGGACTGGTTTGCGCGGCCGGTCGAGCTGGCCGACGCGCGCGAGCTGGTGCTCGACACGCGTGCCTTCCTGACCGAGGTGCCGACGCAGGCCCGGGCCACCGGCAGCCATCTGCTCGACATCATGATGGCGCAGGACTTCCAGGATCTGACCGGCCAGGTCATCAAGAAGATGATGGACATGATTCAGACGCTGGAGCAGGAACTGCTGCAGATGCTGATCGACAATGTCCCGGCCGAGCGCCGCGTCGAGGCCGGCCCGGCCACGCTGATGAACGGGCCGCAGGTCAATCCGGAGGGCAAGCACGACGTGGTGTCGGACCAGTCGCAGGTCGACGACCTGCTGGCGAGCCTCGGGTTCTGAGCCGACGGGCCGGGTCTATGCCGGCAGGTCTTTTCGCTTGCGGGAGACCGGTGCGCCGTCGGGCCGGTCCATCGGCGGCAGCGCGGCGACGTGTCCAGCCCATGCACGCTTGCGCGCGACATCGTAGTTGGCCCGCGTGATCAAGGTGATGACGCAGTAGAAGGCCGTCGCGCGCGCTTCGGCCGGGAGCGCCAGCACGGCCCGCTGCAATGGTGGAACGAT
Organism: Cupriavidus sp. H18C1; assembly: GCF_049311595.1. Classification (NCBI taxonomy): domain Bacteria; kingdom Pseudomonadati; phylum Pseudomonadota; class Betaproteobacteria; order Burkholderiales; family Burkholderiaceae; genus Cupriavidus; species Cupriavidus sp. H18C1. The sequence continues at coordinate 342,040 of NZ_CP186009.1, read as the reverse complement.
GGAGCGCGCCTCCTGTTCGGCGGCGCAGTACCGCGTCGCCAGCATCGCGACGTTGGTGACGATGCCGATGGCATGGCGGTGCAGGGGGCCAAGCCGCATCGCCTCCTGCAGCAGCCACAGTGCGCGCCCCAGGTGCCACGGCCCGGGCAGGGGCTGCGCGCCGCCAGGCCGCCTTGTCGTCAACGTGAAGTCCAGCAATACGGCGCTTCGGTGTCCGAGGGGCAACAGCGCCAGTATGTCGGAAAGCCTGGCGAGCGCGTCGGACGGCGTCCGTGGCATCGTGGCGGCGAGAACGCGCCCCGCGTCCGCGGGACCATGGTCCGGAGCGAACACGCCATCTCCGGCGGCAAAGTGGAACAGCATATCGCCGAGCCGCCTGGCCGGCTCGAGACGGACATGCAAGGGCAGTTCGCATAGCTCCATGACCATTGCATGCCAGATGGGCGCCGTGATGCCACGGCTGACCATCATGGCGATCCAAAGCTCGGCGCGACGCGCGGGCTCCAGGCTGGCCGCAATGCCGGCGAGTGCGGCGCGCCGCGCCGGCGAACGCCGGGCCGGCTCGAATCTCGCAAGGATTCTCAGTGCGCCGACGGCTACCTCGCCCTTCGGGAGCGTGCCGATGCGCTGGCACAGCGCATCCCAGCGGGCGTTCTGGATCGGCACCGGCAAGTCCTCGATGGCCCAGGCCAGCTCCTCGTACGGCGGAGCCGCATGTGCGCCCGCCACGGGTTCCGACGCAGCGAACGTGGTATCCCATAGCGTTGCGACGATCGGCTCGTCGTTCGGACGACATCGCACGATCGCGGCAAGCAGCTGCGCGGCACATGGATCGGGCAAAGCCGCCGCCGCCCGCAGCAAAGCGTGGATGATGCCCACGTGGATATCGCGCTGCGGTTCGTCGCAGTCATGCTCGGCCAGCCCGACGAGGATGCCGACTGCATCTTCGGACTCGAAATTCACGCCGACATGATCGATGAAGCGGCGCCAGCGTGGGGCAAGCTCGACCGCATGGCCGTGCCGGGTGGCCGGATCGTGATGCACCGACTCCGTCAGCGCGCACAGGACCTTCGGCTGGGCCGGCAAGGGAAGCCGGCAGGCGAGCGCCCAGATGGCGTCCCAATACTCGCCGAACGCGGCCGGGGTCCAATCCGGTCCCCCCAGGGCAAGCCGCGTTGCCAGGGTGGCCAATGCCTCGGCATGGTCCGCCGGCAGCGATCCGTCGAGCTCGCCGGCGCTGCGCAACGCAGAGATCAGGATGTTCTGCGCCACCAGGTAGTCCCTGTGCCCGACATCGTCCGGAATATTGTCCGCCAGCGTCGCCAGCAGACTGGCCCGATCTTGCGATGGGCATGCCTCGATCAGGCTCGGCCAGTCGTGGAGGGCCGGTACCGCGGTTTCCTGCTGCCGGGCCTGGGCCGTGCGAGCGCCATCCAGGGCGACCGCCACGGCGTCGGCCCGCCATGCCGGCAGCGCCAGGTGCGGCGCCAGCAAAGTCTGCGCGCGTTTGTCCAGCCCGGGATAGAGGTGCCGTACGCGCTGCTCCAACATGCGGAACAGCGCGGCCCGCTGGTCCGCGGGAGCGGCCAGCACGCCCCGGATCGCCGCCTCGAACGCCGATACGCCGCTGATCCAGCGGATCCGTTCGGCCAGGCGCAGGGGGGCGAGGATGTCGCGGTCCAGCGCCGCGGTCATGCCGTGGCAGCTCTGGCTCAGCGCAAAGGCGTCGGACGGGCGCAGGTAGCGGGCCACATGGACCAGGATCTCGACGGGCATCGCGTCCAGCCGCAGCGCGGGGGATTCGCCAACCGGCTGGGCGGCGGCGTCGGACCAGGACGGAGTCGATATCTCAGGGGTGGAACGCGGAGCGGGCAAGGGGAACAAGGTACCGAAAGGCATCGGGAAGCTCGAAGAAATGAGGAGGGCGATGTGGTGGGTGGCCACCAGGCACCGACGCCGGGGCCCGGGCGCGGCCTCGTGGCAGGGGAGCGGCAGGGGGCGGCCCTGGAGCGGCATCGGCATCGAGCCCGCGACCATAGCGGCATACCGGGCGACGATCTTTCCGAATCGCGGCCGCTTTACCGCTATAGCGCCATCGCGCGCGCTCTTGCCCATAAAAGAAAACCCGCGCGCTGCCGTTAACTCCCTGACAGGACCGTTTGCCCGGCCTGCGCTGCGCAGTCCCCCCATCCCATCGCCCAAATAGCGCCGCAATCCCCTGCCTATTCGGGCTAATACCCGCCGCCCCCCCACTCCGATAATCGACCCCGTCGAAGGGCGGCATGCCGCTTCGCCACGGAGCGGCCATGTCCGAAGAAAGCGATCTCGAAAAAACCGAACCCGCCTCACCCCGGCGCCTGGAGAAGGCGCGCGAGGAGGGGCAGGTGGTGCGTTCGCGCGAGCTCGGCACCTTCGTGATGCTGATGGCCGGCGTGGCCGGCCTGTGGGGGCTCGGCGGCACGCTGGGCCGCAAGCTCGATACGGTGATGCGCGCCGCGCTGTCGTTCGAGCCCGCCGTGGCCCACGATCCGGCCCGCATGCTGGCCGGCTTCGCGCAGCTGGTGTGGGAATCGCTGCTGGGCGTGCTGCCCCTGCTGCTGCTGTTTGCCGCCGCGGCGCTGCTGGCGCCGATGGTGCTGGGCGGCTGGCTGTTCTCGACCAAGTCGCTGCTGCCGGATTTCTCCCGGCTGTCCCCGTTCAAGGGGCTGGGGCGGCTGTTTTCGGCGCAGTCGCTGGTCGAGCTGACCAAGGCCGTCGCCAAGTCGCTGCTGGTGGGCGGCGTGGGTTTCTGGGTGCTGTGGCGCCATCTGCCGGACGCCGTGGCGCTGATGAACGCGCCGGTGCAGGAGGCGCTGCTGCGCCTGCTCGAACTGGTGCTGCTGTGCTGCGCGCTGGCCGCCGGTTCGCTGCTGCTGGTGGCGGGCATCGACGTGCCCTGGCAATTCTGGGACTACTTCAAGAAGCTGCGCATGACCAAGGAAGAGGTCAAGCAGGAGCACAAGGAAAGCGAGGGCAACCCGCACGTCAAGGGCCGCATCCGCCAGCTTCAACGCCAGATGGCGCGGCGCCGGATGATGGCCGAAGTGCCGAAGGCCGACGTGGTGGTCACCAACCCGACCCATTTCGCCGTGGCGCTGCGCTACGAGGAAGGCCGCATGGGCGCGCCCCGCGTGGTCGCCAAGGGCACCGAGGAGGTGGCCGCGCGCATTCGCGAACTGGCCGCCGAGCATCGCGTGCCGATCCTGTCGGCGCCGCCGCTGGCGCGCGCGCTGCACCGCCATGTCGAACTTGGCCACGAGATCCCGTCCGGGCTGTACACCGCCGTGGCGGAAGTGCTGGCCTGGGTCTACCAACTGAAACACTGGCACCACGCCAACGGGCCGCTGCCCGAGGCCCCGACCGGCCTGCCGGTGCCCGATGAACTTGCCGTACCGGAAAGCCGCGCATGAATGCATTGAACTCGCTGTTCCGACTGTCCGGCGGACAGTCCGCCGGCCAGCTGAAGGCACTGGCCGGGCCGCTGCTGATCGTGATGATCCTCGGCATGATGGTGCTGCCGCTGCCGCCATTCCTGCTCGATCTGCTGTTCACCTTCAACATCGCGCTGTCGATCATGGTGCTGCTGGTCGGCATGTACACGCAGCGCCCGCTGGACTTCGCCGCGTTTCCCGCCGTGCTGCTGTTCTCGACGCTGCTGCGACTGTCGCTGAACGTGGCCTCGACGCGCGTGGTGCTGCTCGAGGGCCATACCGGCCCCGACGCGGCCGGCAAGGTCATCGAGGCCTTCGGCCACTTCCTGGTCGGCGGCAATTTCGCGGTCGGCATCGTGGTGTTCGCGATCCTGGTGGTGATCAACTTCATGGTGATCACCAAGGGCGCGGGCCGTATCGCAGAGGTCGGCGCGCGCTTCATGCTGGACGCGATGCCCGGCAAGCAGATGGCGATCGACGCGGACCTGAACGCCGGCCTGATCAACGAGGAAGGCGCGCGCAAGCGCCGCGCCGAGGTCGCGCAGGAATCGGACTTCTACGGCGCGATGGACGGTGCCAGCAAGTTCGTGCGCGGCGATGCGATCGCCGGCCTGCTGATCATGTTCATCAACGTGTTTGCCGGCATGGTGGTCGGCATGGTGCAGCACGACCTGGACTTCTCGACGGCGGTGCGCAACTACACGCTGCTGACCATCGGCGACGGCCTGGTCGCGCAGATTCCGGCGCTGGTGATCTCGACCGCCGCCGGTGTCATCGTCTCGCGCGTGTCGAACAACCAGGACGTCGGCGAGCAGCTGACCGGGCAGCTGTTCTCCGATCCGCGCGTGCTGTACATCACCGGCGGCATCATCGGTTTGCTCGGCATCATCCCCGGCATGCCGCACATCGCCTTCCTGCTGCTGGCCGGTGCGCTGATCTGGTTCGGCACCTATGTCGGCAAGCGCCAGCAGGCGGCCAAGCAGACCGCCAAGCGCGAAGAACGTGCGCCGGCGCTGGCCAACGAAAACACCGAGGCCACCTGGGACGACGTCACGCTGGTCGATCCGCTGGGCATGGAAGTCGGCTACCGGCTGATTCCGCTGGTCGATCGCGCGCAGAACGGCGAACTGCTGGGCCGCATCAAGAGCATCCGCAAGAAGGTGGCGCAGGAGGTCGGCTTCCTGGTGCCGGTGGTCCATATCCGCGACAACCTGGAACTGAAGCCCAACGCCTACCGCATCACGCTCAAGGGCGTCGAGATCGGCTACGGCGAAGCGGTGCCCGGCCAATGGATGGCGATCGACCCGGGCCAGGTCAGCGGCACGCTGCCCGGCACGCCGACGCGCGACCCGGCCTTCGGCCTGCCGGCGGTCTGGATCGACAGCGGCATCAAGGAACAGGCGCAGGCGCTCGGCTACACCGTGGTCGACGCCAGCACGGTGGTGGCCACGCACCTGAACCATCTGATCCATCAGCACGCGGCCGAACTGCTGGGCCGCCAGGAGGTGCAGCAGCTGCTGGACCGCATCGCCAAGGAATCGCCGAAGCTGACCGAGGACCTGGTGCCCAAGACCATCACGCTGACGGCGCTGCAGAAGGTGCTGCAGAACCTGCTGGACGAAAGCGTGCCGATCCGCGACATGCGCACCATCCTGGATGTGATCGCCGAACATGCGCCGAAGATCAGCGATCCGAACGAGCTGACCGCGCTGGTGCGCATGGCGCTGGGCCGCGCGATCACGCAGCAGTGGTTCCCGAACGGCGCCGACCTGCAGGTGATCGGCCTGGATGCGGGCCTGGAGCGCGTGCTGTCGCAGGCCCTGAACTCCGGCGGCAGCATCGAGCCGGGCCTGGCCGATGCGCTGCTGCAGCAGGCGCAGGGGGCGGTGGCACGTCAGGAGCAGATGGGTCTCGATCCGGTGCTGCTGGTTCCGCATGCGCTGCGGCCGCTGCTGTCCCGCTTCCTGCGGCGGACCATGCCGCAATTGCGGGTGCTGTCGCACTCCGAGGTGCCGGACAACCGCAATATCCGCATCACCGCGATGATCGGCGGGGCGGGCTGAGTGCATTTCGACAGGGCCGGCGTCGAACGGCCGGCGCGATGGCAGGCGCGATGGCAGGCGACGGGAGCACTCCCTGTCGCCTGTTTCTCATCATGGGCCGAAAAAATCCCGCGCGCTGCCGTTAACCCGAACATGAAGACGTGCGGCGCCGTCATCGCCCAAATAGCGCCGCAATCCCCCGCCTATTCCGCCCAATAGCACCAGGGCGTCCCTCGCATAATCGACACGTCGAAGAGGCTGGCTGCCGCTTCGGAATGTGGTGTCGATGGCCGAGCGCGGCGATCCCCCGCAACGTCCCGCTTCTCTTCCCTGCGCGAGACGCCCGCTGCCACCGCGCGACGACAAGCCGGCCGGCGCCCGTCGGCCGTACGCCGACACCGTCGTGCACCGCCTTGCCATGCCGCGGTGCGGACAGCCGAACATCGATTGATTGCCATGACCGGCGGTGCCGCTGGAATCCGCTGATACAAGGGTCGCAAGACATGAGCGTAGCCAAATTTGTGGCGGCCACCGGCCGCGAAGCCTTGCGCCAGGTGCGCGAAGCCATGGGGCCGGACGCCGTGGTGCTGTCCAACCGCACCGTCGACGGCGGCGTGGAAATCGTGGCGATGCGCGATACCGATCTCGGTGCGATCTCCGACAGTGCGCCCCGGTTCCAGCCGCCGGTGCGCGAGCCGATCCAGGTCGCGGCCGCAGAAGACATCGACGGCATCCGCGGCGAACTGCAATCGATGCGCGCGCTGATCGAGCGGCAACTGTCGGGCATCGCGGTCCCCGCCGTGCCGGCCGCCGCCGCCGATCCGCTGCGCGAGTCGCTGTTCGAATGGCTGGTCGGCGCGGGCTTCTCCGCGCAACTGGCGCGCACGCTGCTGGCGCGGCTGCCGGCCGGTTATGACCGTCCGGCAGCGATGGGCTGGATCCGCCACGAGATCGCCAGCAAGGTGCCGGTACTGGCCGACGAGGACGCGCTGTTCGGCCAGGGCGGCGTGCTGGCGCTGGTCGGCCCCACCGGGGTCGGCAAGACCACCACCACCGCCAAGCTGGCCGCGCGCTTCGTGCTCAAGCACGGCGCCGACAAGCTGGCGCTGCTGACCACCGACACCTTCCGTATCGGCGCGCACGAGCAGCTGCGCATCTACGGCGACATCCTTGGCGTGCCGGTGCATGCGGTCAAGGACGCGTCCGATCTGCGCCTCGCGCTGGGCGCGCTGTCGCAGAAGCATCTGGTCATCATCGATACCGTCGGCATGAGCCAGCGCGACCGTAACCTGTCCGAGCAGATCGCGATGCTGGCGGGCGCGCCCGCGCCGGTGCAACGCGTGCTGCTGCTCAACGGCGCCAGCCACGGCGATACGCTCAACGAGGTGGTGCACGCCTACCGCCACGACGCCGCGCCGGGCGCCGGCATCGACGGCTGCATCATCAGCAAGCTCGACGAGGCGACCCATCTCGGTTCGGTGCTCGATGTCGTGATCCGGCATCGGCTGCCGGTGTTCTACGCCTCGACCGGCCAGCGCGTGCCCGAGCATCTGGAATTGGCGCGCGGCGACGCGCTGGTCGAGCGCGCCTTCCTGATGCCGCGGCGCGGCTCGGTGTTCGCCGATGCGCAGGCCGCACGGCGTGCGCTGGCTGCCCAAGGTGCGGACGACGCTGCCGATGCGGGCCAGGGCGCGCGCAACGAAGCGCACGACGTGCTGCGCTCGATCGCGGACAGCGGCCACGCCGTGGGCGCCTGCGTCAACGCGCTGCGCGACGGCTCCTATGGCTTTGCGCTGCTGCGCGAGCTGTGGGCAAGCCGCGCCGCGCAGGCCGAGCTGCGTCCGCTGGTACGCCAGGTCCGCGATGCGATCTGCCAGGACGCAAGCCGGCATTGCGAACACTTTGTGCTGTCCGCCTCGGTGACGCTGCCCTGTGCGGTGCCGGGCCGGCGCGCGCCGCAGCCGTGGCAGCACACGCTGTGGCTCGGCGATCGCGACGGCATGCCGCTGATGGCCACCGTGACGCCGCTGGCGCGCGCGCAGCAGGCCGGCGGCTGGGACGCCGAGATGGCCGACTGGCGCGCCGCGCTGGCCGCGCGCCGTACCGTCGTCCATCTGCTCGACACGATGCCGGCCGGCGCCACGCTGCAACGCTGGCAGTCGAGCGGCGAGCGCTGGCTGGCGTCCGCGCGCAAGAGCGCGCGCGTGCTGTGCGATGGCACCGCGTGGAAGCTCGACGCGCTGGCCGACACGCTGACCTTCCACGCGCAGGCCGAACTGCGCTGGCGCGACCGCGACGCGGTGCAATGGATGGCGCAGACGCGCGTGCGCGTGGTCGAAGGACAGGCGCGCGCGGCGCGCGGCGCCGCCAGCGAAGGCGGCATCGATGCCGTGCTGCTGGCCGTGCGCACCATCGAGCGCGACAGCGGCCAGACGCTGGCCGTCGACTATCTGCTGGCCGATCCGGCGCTGGCCGGGGCCGGCGCGCAGCTCGCCCAGTGGGCGCGCTGGGGCGATGCCGCGGCGCTGCAAGGCCGCACGCTGCGCCATGCGCTGGACCATCTCGGCCGCCCGGCCGGTACCTCGCCGCAAGTGTTCGACGTCGACGCGCTGGTCGCGCTGCAGGCCGGCATGACCGCCTTGCGGCTGGCCCATGCGCCGGCCGCGGCGGCGATCGATTGCCTGGCCGGCCTGGCCGGCCGTGCCGCCGCGAAGGATGCGGCGCCGGGCGCCGCCGCGCTGCTCGAAGGCTTGGGCCGCCTGCTGGCCTTGCTGGACGTGCTGGAGAACTTCCCGGGCCGCAACGGCGCGCCGGCGTCCAATGCGGTGGCGAACGAGAAGAAGGCGGGGCTTGATGCCATCGCCGTCAACAACGCCCCCCACGGACGCCGTGACCACCGCCGCGACCGCTGCCGTCACTTCGGCCGCCACTTCCGCCGCCAGGCACGCCACCACGGAATCGATGCTGGCCACGTCGGCCCTGCCCGAATCCGCCCAGCATCTGGCGCAACGGATGACGCAGACGGCCGCCGGCGCGCCAGCGAACGCCTCGGCCCGGTTCGATCTGGCCGCGCTCGGAGACTGACCCAACATGCTCGCCGTCGATCAGGCCGAAAGCCTGCGCCGCATGCTGGCGCCGCGCGCCACCCGCCGTATCGCCGTGCTCGGTTGCGAGCCGGGCGCCGGCGCGACCACGGTCGCGCTGGGGCTGGCCCATGCGCTGGCGTTGCAGGGCGAGCGCGTGCTGCTGGTCGATGAAGATCAGCAGCACGCGCGGGCGACGCGCCTTGCCGGCGCTTCGCCGTCGGGCACGCTGGCCCAGGTGCTCGCCGGCGCCATCGCGGCCGAGGCCGCGGTGGGGCGCCGCGAAGCCGGCATGCCCGCGCTGCTGCCCGGCGATGCGTCGGCGTGGGGCGCGCTGCAGGCGCTGCAGGGCTTTCGAACGGTCGTCAGCGACGCGCGGCTTGGCGCCGATGGCACGCTGTCGCGCTTCTCCGGCGCCGCGCACAACCTGGTGGTGGTGATGCGGCCCGAACGCGAATCGCTGACCGCGGCCTACGCCTGCATCAAGCGGCTGCATCACCGCTATGCCTGCCGGCAGTTCGAACTGGTCGTCAATGGCGCCGCCAGCGAAGCGTCGGCGATGGCGATCGCCGGCAATCTGGCGCGCACCGCGGGCCAGTACCTGGGCGTGCAGGCGCGCTGCGCCGGCGTGCTGCCGGCCGACCCGCTGGTGGCGCGCGGCACGGCGCTCGCGCGCGGCGTCGTCGATGCCTTCCCCCGGCGCGCCGGCCACCGCCATGCTGCGCCGACTTGCCGCCAGCATCGCTGGCTGGCCTCTTTCACCCGATCCCGAACCGATGCCCGCTGCGGGCGCGCCGGGCGCAGCGACCGCTGCCGCCGGCGCCGCGCCGCCCGCCTCGGCGATGGCCTGCTAGCACTCGCGAGAATTCCACCATGTACACGATCCAGGGAAAGCTCGAACAGACCGACACCGTCCAGACCCATGCGCCGCTGGTACGGCGCATTGCCCTGCAACTGGCGGCGAAGCTGCCGGCCAGCGTGCAACTGGACGACCTGATCCAGGCCGGCATGATCGGCCTGCTCGACGCCGCCCGCCGCTACGAAGACACCCACGGCGCGCGCTTCGAAACCTACGCCAGCCAGCGTATCCGCGGCGCGATGCTCGACGAGGTGCGTGCCAACGACTGGCAGTCCCGCAGCCTGCGCCAGTCGACGCGCCGGATCGAGCGGACCGTGCGCGCGCTGGAGCAGAAGCTCGGCCGCACGCCGCTGGACTCCGAGGTCGCCGAAGAACTGGAGATGCCGCTGGACGAATACCAGAGCATGCTCAACGAGGTCTATGGCTGCCAGCTGCTGCACTACGAGGACTTCGAGCGCTCCGGCGAGGAGGATTTCCTCGATCGCCACCTGACGGTCAGCGAGGACGGCAATCCGCTGACGCTGCTGATGGAGAGCGGCATGCGCGGTGCGCTGATCCGCGCGATCGAGCGCCTGCCCGAACGCGAGAAGCTGGTGCTGTCGCTGTGCTACGACCAGGAGCTGAACCTGCGGGAGATCGGCGCGGTGCTCGAGGTCACCGAATCGCGCGTGTGCCAGATCCGCAGCCAGGCGATCAACCGGCTGCGCAGCCAGTTGCGCGGGCTGCTGTGATGGTTCGCATGCCAGCTCGCCCGGTCCGGTGGTGCCGCGCGCTGCGGCGCCCGATCTCCCCGCCCGATGGTGGCAGTTGCAACGGTGGCCGCGGCGACGGTGGCGATGACGATGGCGGCCCCCGGCGCCGCCTCGCCGCTGATGCACGCCAACTTCGGCAGCGAGTCGCGCCATGCGTGGACCGCCTCGGTGGTGGCGCCCGCGCTGCATGGCCGCGGCGTGCGCGCCTTGTCGGCGCCTATCCTACCCAGCGGCTATCTGACGCAGTCCGAGGGCGTGATCACCGCGGTGCGCTGGCGTTACCGTTTTGCGCGTGTGCCACCGCCAAATCTGCAAGCCTATCTCTGTAATGCCAATCGCTGCGTGATGCTGCCGGGGGCCGAAGGCAAGACCGATGCCTTCCGCGGCGACGATGCCGACAAGGGCTTCGTGTTCGCGTTCCGCATACCGGGACAAGGCCCGCTGACGCCCGTGCTGCAAGGGCAGGCGAGCCAGGTCACGGTCAGCTATCGCTGAATCGGGGGGCGGCGCGACGCGGCCAGGTGACCTCCAAGTCGCCGTCATGACGATGTGATTTGCGATGTTCTTGCCGGCCCGAAACGGGTGGCATTGAATGTGCTTGTTGCCTAGCGAGAATATGGCAGCGAGACATCGAAATGAGCCCCAACCGAACCAGCGGTAATCGCATCCGCCTGCTGGAAAACGGCGACGAATATTTCCCGCGTGTATTTGCCGCGATCGCCGCCGCCCAGACCAGCGTCCTGCTGGAAACCTTCATCCTGTTCGACGACCGCGTCGGCGTGGCGCTGCGCGAGGCATTGATCGCAGCCGCCGCGCGCGGCGTGCATGTGGCCATCACCGTCGATGGCTACGGCTCGCCCGATCTGCCGCCGGAGTTCGTCTCGGGCATGGTCGCGGCCGGCGTGCGCTTCCATATCTTCGCGCCGCGCCGGCGGCTGCTGGGCGTGCGCACCAACCTGTTCCGCCGGCTGCATCGCAAGCTGGTTGCGATCGACGGGCGCATCGCCTTCATCGGCGGCATCAACTTCTCCGCGCAGCACCTGACCGACCACGGCCCGCAGGCCAAGCAGGACTATGCGGTGGAGGTCGAAGGGCCGGCCGCTGCCGAGGTGCATCGCTTCCTCGTGCAGACGCTGCCGCCGGGCGACGTCGAGGTGCCCGCGGTCGCGCCCGCGCCGCCGGCCGGCAACATGGACGCGTGGCTGGTCACGCGCGACAACGACGCGCATCCGACCGATATCGAATGGGAGTACCTGCAGGCGATCCGCGCCGCGCGGCATCAGGTGGTGATCGCCAACGCCTACTTCCTGCCCGGCTATCGCCTGCTGCATGCGATCTGCGAAGCAGCCCAGCGCGGCGTCGACGTGCGGCTGATCCTGCAGGGCAATCCCGACATGCTGTGGGTCAAGCGCATGGCCGACATGCTGTACGCCCATCTGCAGGCCGCCGGCGTACGCATCTTCGAGTATTGCGAGCGGCCGCTGCACGGCAAGGTCGCGGTGATCGACCGCGACTGGTCCACCGTCGGGTCCAGCAATCTGGACCCGCTGAGCCTGTCGCTGAATCTCGAAGCCAATCTGGTGATCCGCGACGCCGGCTTCGCGCGGGAGTTGCGCGCCAACCTCGACACGCTGATGGCCAATGCCTGCCGCGAGATCCCGCCCAATCGCGAGGCGCCGCGCGCGCCGCTGCAACTGGCGGCGACCACGCTGATGTTCCACTTCCTGCGCCGCTTCCCGGCGTGGGCCGGCTGGCTGCCGGCCCACACGCCGAAGCTGGTGGTGGCCACCGCCGAGCCGCCGCGCCGGCCCTGGCGATTTCCCATCCTGAAGCGGGGCGCCGAATAGATGACGGCGCGACAGGCAGGTCATCCCACGGGAGCACGGCGGCGCAGCCGCTGGGCGCAGGTGCGCCGCATACTCGGCATCGCCTTCGTGGCGCTGGTGGTGGTGCTGGTGGTCAGGAAGCTGGCCGAGGTCGAGTGGGCCGAGGTCTGGGTCACGCTGCAGGAATACGACTACCGCACGCTGACGCCGGCCGTGCTGCTGGTGATGCTCAGCTATTTCTGGCATTCGGCGTTCGACCTGCTGGGCCGCTGGTATGCGCGGCATCGGCTGTCGTCGCCGCGCGTGCTCGTGATCGCCTTCGTCAGCTATGCCTTCAACCTGAACCTGGGCGCGCTGGTCGGCGGCCTGGGCATTCGCTACCGGCTCTATTCGGGGGCGGGACTGTCGGGCGCGCAGATCGCCTCGGTCTATACCATCGGCGTGGTCAGCAACTGGATCGGCTATCTGGCGCTGCTGGGCGCGGTGCTGGCCGCCCGCACGGTGGTGCTGCCGGTCGAATGGGGGGCTCAATGCCACGCTGCTGCAGATCGCCGGCTTTGCGCTGCTCGCCGTGGTCGCCGCCTACCTGTTGGCCTGCGCGAAGTCCCGGCGGCGCCGCTGGACGGTACGCGGGCATGCCTTCCATCTGCCGCCGCTGCGTTTCGCGGTGATGCAGTGCGTGCTGTCGATCACCAACTGGCTGACGATCTCGGCCATCATCCAGACCCTGTTGCCGTCGTCGGTGCCGCTGCTGGTGGTGCTCGGCGTGGTGCTGATCGGCAGCATCGCCGGGGCGGTGGCCCATATCCCGGCGGGCCTGGGCGTGCTGGAGACCGTGTTCGTGGTGCTGCTGGGCGACCGCGTCCCGCACCACGCATTGCTGGCGGCGCTGCTGGCCTATCGGGCGATGTACTACCTGTTGCCGATGCTGCCGGCGGTGGTGGGGTATTTCCTGCTGGAGGCGCGCGGACGGCGCGCCAGCACGGTCGAGCCGACCGCGTGAGGGGAAGGGCGGACGCTTTAGCCGCTGGCCAGGCTGACGCCGCGCGGACCGGCCTGCGCGCGGCCGTTGCGGCCGTAGACCGTGGCCGTGTCGCCGCGCTGGCGCAGCGCCTGCAGCGCGTCACGCGTGTATTCCAGATGCGCCGACACCACGGCACCGCTCAGCGCATTGGCCTCGGCCGCGCCGCGCGCGGTCAGCACCAGCGTGCGCCAGGCGGTGGCGACGCCTTCATCGATATGCAGTCCCACCAGTTGCCGGCCGCCGCCGACGCGGATGCCGAGCGCGGCCATCTGCGCCTGGCGCGCGGCGCCCAGCTGGGCGATCTGCTGCGCCAGTTCCTGCTTGCGCTGCACCAGCTCGCCCAGCGACTGGAAGTCGCCGGTGCGAATCGCGTTCCGTTCCTGCTGCAGGGCGTCGACGAAGGCCGCGATGGCTTGCGTTTCGTGCTGCATGCTGGCGATGAGGGCTTGGCTCATGGGCGCGAAGTCGAAGGAAGTCGGTGGGGAAGCGGTGGGCCGGGCGGCGCGGATGTTGGCGTCAACGCGGATCGAGGCGAAATCGATGCGCGATCAGCGGCCGTTGTCCTGCGTCAGTTCGCGCAGCGTGGCCAGCAGACCGTCGGCGATCTTGCTCGGGTCCATCTTCAGGCGCCCTTCGGCGATGGCCTGGCGGATCTCGTCCACCTTGGCCTGGTCGATATCGCCGTCGGCCTCATGGGCGAGTCGCGTGCCGATATCGCGAACCTGCGTGCCCAGGGGGCTCATGGTCAGGCCGCCCGCAGCCGGTGCGGCGCCCGCGACGGGGCTCGACGCGGTGCGTCCAGTGCTTTCAGCGGCACCTTCGCCGGTGCGCGGCAGAGTCGATTGGTGGATCTTCACGGGATGTCCTTGCTGGGTTTGCTCAGCTTAACGGCGCGGGGCCGCCAAACTTTAGGACGCGAATTGTGACACGCTGTAACGAAGTCGGGGGGCTTCGGGGGCTTCGGGGCTATTGCTGCAGCACCACCGTGTCCGCGTCCCGGACCAGCCCGTTGACCACCTGACCGCTCTTGAGCCGCACCTGCACGGTATTGCCGGCGGCGGCGTCGGCCAGGATCTTGCCCTCGCTGCGGATCTGGAAGGCCTCGCCCTCGATGGTCACCGCGACCATCTGGCCCTGCTTGACCGCGATCGCCTTCCTGACCATGTCCATCCGCAGCGGCGAGCCGGCGGCGATCCGGTTGGCCGTGACGGCGCCCTCGAGCTGGGCCGGGTCGGTGACGACCGCGCGCGGCAGCCCGGCCAGATCGCCCTGGCGCTGTTCCAGGTCGGCCGGGCCGATCGGCTGGCCGGGGGGCCAGCGCATGCGCGGCGACATAGTAATCGGCCACCACCGACACGCGCGCCTGGACGTAGCGCGTCCACGGCCGCTCGCCGCCGCAGCGTACGCCGACCGAGACGCGGCCCCAGGCCGCCGCGCCGCCCGGCAGGAACGGCTGCGGCGACACGCATTCGCGCGCGCGTCCGCCCGACGGCGGCACCAGCTGGATGCTGGCCTTGCCCGGCAGCCCGGCGGTCTCGCGCAGCAGGAACTGCTCGACCGCGACGCGCACCGGGTCGTCGGTAAACGGCGACGGCTGCGCGGCCTGCGGCGGGGAGGACGGCACGGGCGTCGTCGTGGCGTTGCCCGCGAGCGCGGCGGTGCATGGCAGCGCAGCGCACAGCGCCAGCAAGGCGAGGCGGGCCGGTGCCGATCGGCGCGAGCGACGGGGCGGGCAGCGGAGCGAACAAGGCATGGCGTGATCCCAGCGGGCGGAGCGTAAAACCAAATGGGGAGGCCGGGCGCGGGCGCGCGATGTAGCGCTTGTCGCGCGTGTAGGGGCGCGCGTAGAGGCGACGAACCCGGCAACGAGACCCCATTGTAGGCAGCGGCCCGCGCGACCTCCGCCCGAAATGCGCAGATTTCCCCGTCCTATTCATCCGATTGCACTGGCCACCCGGCACCTAAGATGGCACCCGTAAAGAAGGCCGGGTCCAGTCCCGGCCGCCCTCACGCCTTTGCCGACGCAGGGGCGCGTGGTTTCGTCACACGTTCCTCGATAGCGAGAGATAGCGAGATACGGACATGATCGACAGACTAGATGCGTCGTTCCGTTTCCAGCAGGAAGCGTTGAACTTGCGCAATCAGCGGCAATCGGTAATCGCCGCCAATATCGCCAATGCCGATACGCCGGGCTTCAAGGCCCGCGACTTCGACTTTGCCAGCCAGCTGTCCGAATCGGTCGAGCGGGGGGCGCCAGGCCAACGGCGTGTCGCTTTCGACCACGTCGACGCGTCATCTGCCGGGGCAGGCCTCGGTCGCCAGCGAGTTCGAGCTGGCGTACCGCATTCCGATGCAATCGAGCATCGACGGCAACACCGTCGAAATGGACACCGAGCGGGTGGCCTTCGCCGACAACTCGGTCAAGTACGAGTTCGGCCTGACGGTGATGAATTCGAAGATCAAGGGCATGTTGGCCGCCATCCAGTCGTGAGGAAACCATGCCGGCAATGAATATTTTCGACGTGACGGGCTCGGCGATGGCCGCGCAGTCGCAGCGCATGAACGTCACGGCCTCGAACCTGGCCAACGCGGACAGCGCGGTCGCGCCCAACGGCCAGCCGTATCGCGCCAAGCAGGTCGTGTTCGGCCTCGCGCCGACGCCCGGCCAGGCCGACATCGGCGGCGTGCAGGTGCGCGGCGTGATGGAAGACCCGTCGCCGCCCCGCATGGTGCACAACCCCACCCATCCGCTGGCCAACGCCGACGGCTATGTGGTCATGCCCAACGTCAATCCGGTGGAGGAGATGGTCAACATGATCTCGGCGTCGCGGTCCTACCAGGCCAACGTCGAGGTGTTGAACTCCGCCAAGAACATGATGCTCAAGACGCTGACCATCGGTCAGTGATTCCGCCATATCAACGGGACCAACCGGACCAACGGGACCAACGATGACCACCACGCCACCCGTCAGCAACAACAACAGCGCGTCGAATCAGCTGGCCAACAGCGCGTCCAGCGCCGCCGACCTGCAGAACAACTTCCTGAAGATGCTCGTCACGCAGATGAACAACCAGGATCCGCTCAAGCCGATGGACAACTCGCAGCTGACCTCGCAGCTCGCGCAGATCAGCACGGTCAGCAGCATGCAGACGATGAATGCGACGCTGGGCCAGCTGCTGGCCCAGGTCAGCGCCGGCCGCGCGATGGACTCGGCCGCGCTGATCGGCCGCACGGTGATGGTGCCGGGCAAGGAAGTCGCGGTTTCCGGCGGCAAGCCGAGCCAGTTCGGCATCGACCTGCCGGCCACCGCCGACGCGGTCACCGTCGACGTGCTCGACAAGGACGGCAACGTGGTGCGCACCATCGACCTGAAGGGCCAGACCGCCGGCGTGCACGACGTGAGCTGGGACGGCAAGAACAACGCCGGCGGCACCGTGCCGGACGGCGAATACACGTTCAAGGTCAACGCGACCGCGGATGGCAAGAGCGTGGAGCCGGTGGCGCTGGTCTACGGCAAGGTGCAGGCCATCAGCGGCGACGCCAACGGCGTGCTGGTCGACATCGGCGGCGGCCATACCGCGCTGGTCGACGACGTCCGCAAGATTCTTTAATCGGTAATCGGTAATCGGTATTCAACAGAACGCCAGCGCGGCGGTGCCATCGGCGCCGGCGCGGGCAACTTCGTACGACGCGTAACAAGGGGGAAATCATGGGTTTCGGTCAAGGAGTCAGCGGCATCAATGCCGCGGCACAGAATCTGGACGTGATCGGCAACAACATCGCCAACGCGAACACCGTCGGCTTCAAGCAATCGACCGCGCAGTTCGCCGACGTGTACGCCGGCTCGAAGGTCGGCCTGGGCACGCGCGTGAACTCGGTGGTGCAGTCGTTCACGCAGGGCAATATCGAGGCGAGCGGCCGCTCGCTTGACGTGGCCATCACCGGCGGCAACGGCTTCTTCCGCATGGTCGGCACCGACGGCTCGGTCTTCTTCTCGCGCAACGGCCAGTTCCTGCGCACCGACGACGGGCGCATCACCAATGCGCAGGGCCTGCAGCTGACCGGCTACCCCGCCGGCGTGCAGCCGGGCGGCGGCGTGCAGCCGCAACCGCTGGTGGTGTCGAACGCCCAGATGCCGCCGAAGGCCACCGACCGCATCACCGCGCAATACAACCTGGACTCGCGCGGCACCGCGCCCACCGTGCCGTTCGCCACCTCGGCCGGCAACCCGCCGGCCGCCGCGATGTTCAACTACAGCAGCACCATCGAAGTGTTCGACTCGCTGGGCAACGCGCAGCAGGTCACCGCCTACTTCCGCAAGGGCGCCACCGACGCGACCGGCACCGACTGGCAGGTCTACGTGACCGACGCCACCGGCGCGCAGCTGTCGGGGCCGAACGCGATGCGCTTCGACCTGAACGGCGCGCTGGTCACGCCGGCGCCGGGCGCGACGATTCCGGTGACGGTGCCCGCCGCCGGCGGCGCCGCCGCGATGAACATCCAGCTGGATCTGGCTGGCACCACGCAGTTCGGCGACGACAACGATCCGAAGTCGATCGTGCAGAACGGCTATACCACGGGCGCGCTGCTGGGCTTCTCGATCGAAGCCGACGGCACCATCCTGGGCAGCTACTCGAACGAGGAAACCCAGGCGCTGGGCCAGGTCGTGATGGCTACGTTCGGCAACCTCGAAGGCCTCAAGCCGGAAGGCGACAACGTCTGGAGCGCCACCGGCGCCTCGGGCCAGCCGCTGCTCGGCTCGCCGGGCGGCAGCATGGGCCAGCTGCAATCGAACGCGGTGGAAGCCTCGAACGTCGACCTGTCCGGCCAGCTGGTCAACCTGATCATTGCCCAGCGCAACTACCAGGCCAACGCCCAGACCATCCAGGCGCAGGACCAGGTGCTGCAGACGCTGGTCAACATCTGATCGGCATGATCGGCATCACCGGGCAACAACGGAAAGCCGCAGCAGTGGCCGCAAGCATTGGATAGGAATCGCAGATGGATCGCCTGATCTACACCGCCCTGTCGGGCGCCAAACAGACGCTGGACCAGCAGGCCGCGGTGGCCAACAACCTGGCCAACGTGTCGACCACGGGCTTTCGCGCGCAGGTCAACATGTTCCGCGCGGTGCCGGTGGTCGGGCAGGAAACGCCCACCCGCGCCTTCACGCTGGCCAGCACGCCGGGCGCAGACATGAAGGCCGGACCCCTGACCTATACCGAGCGTCCGCTCGATATCGCGATCAAGGGCAACGGCTGGCTGGCGGTGCAGGGGCGCGACGGCGCGGAGGGTTATACCCGTGCCGGCTCGCTGCAGGTGGGCCCGGACGGCCAGCTGCTGACCTCGAACGGCCTGCAGGTGCTCGGCGACGGCGGCCCGATCGCGGTGCCGCCCGGCTCGACGGTGACGATCGGCAACGACGGCACCATCACCGCGCGAGGCCCCGGCGAGACCGCCAATGGCCTCGCGCAGGTGGGCCGGCTGCGGCTGGTCAATCCGCCGCCCGATGCGATCGCCCGCGGCGACGACGGCCTGTTCCGGCTGCGGCCCGGCGCCGCGCCGCTGGAGACTGACCAGACCGTGCGCGTGATCGCCGGCGCGCTGGAAGGCAGCAACGTCAATCCGGTCGAGGCGATGGTCGACATGATCGCCAACGCGCGCCGCTTCGAGATGCAGATCAAGATGATCCAGGGCGCCGACGCCAACGAGCAGCGCGCCAATGCGCTGCTGTCGAACCGCTGATCGCCGACCCTGAGCGCCCCCAGGCGCCCACCAATGAATCGACAGGGCACGCCGCCGCGCGTGCCCGCCACCAAGGAACACCATGAACCGCTCTCTCTGGATTGCGAAGACCGGCCTCGATGCGCAGCAGACGCAGATGGACGTGATCTCGAACAACCTGGCCAACGTGTCGACCACGGGCTTCAAGCGCAGCCGCGCGGTGTTCGAGGAACTGATGTACCAGACCATCCGCCAGCCGGGCGCGCTGTCGTCCGACCAGACCACGCTGCCGTCGGGCCTGCAGCTCGGTACCGGTGTGCGTCCGGTCGCCACCGAGCGCATCCACACGCAGGGCAACCCGCAGCAGACCGGCAATGCCAAGGACGTGGCCATCATCGGCCAGGGCTTCTTCCAGGTCACGCTGCCGGACGGCACCACCGCGTACACCCGCGACGGCTCGTTCCAGGTCGATCAGAACGGCCAGCTGGTGACCGCCAGCGGCTTCGTGATCGAGCCGGCCATCGCCATCCCGGCCAACTCGACCTCGCTGACGATCGCCCGCGACGGCACCGTGTCGGTGACGCAGCCGGGCAATGCCAACAACGTGCAGGTCGGCCAGCTGCAACTGGCCACCTTCATGAACCCGACCGGTCTGGAAAGCCTGGGCGAGAACCTGTACGTGCAGACCGACGCGTCGGGCGCGCCGAACCCCACCGTGCCCGGCCTGAACGGCGCCGGCATTCTGCAGCAGAACTACGTCGAAGCGTCGAACGTCAACGTGGTCGAGGAGCTGGTCAGCATGATCCAGACCCAGCGCGCCTACGAAATCAACAGCAAGGCCGTACAGACGTCCGACCAGATGCTGCAACGCCTGACTCAGCTGGGTTGAACATGAACGCCATGCTGTTCCGTCTGGGCCGGTCGGCCTGCCGTCTGGCCTGCATTCTCGGGCCCCTGCTGGCCACCGGCTGCGCGCTGATCCCGCGCGAGCCGCTGGTGCAGATGCCGACCACGGCCCGGGCCGAGCAGCGGCCGACGATCGCGCCGACCGGCTCGATCTACCAGAACTCCTACGCCGGCAACCCGCTGTTCGAGGATCGCCGCCCGCGCAACGTCGGCGACATCCTGACCATCGTGATCAGCGAGAACGTCAACGCGTCGAAGAACTCGGGCACCAACGCCTCGCGCACCAGCAACGCGGCGCTGGCCTTCGACGCGGTGCCGCGCGCGCTCGGCGGCCTGTTCGGCGCCAGCCAGAACGCCAACATGAGCGGCGAGAACGGGATCCGCTCCAGCGGCGGCTCCAGCGCGGCCAATACTTTCAACGGCACCATCACGGTCACCGTGATCGAGGTGCTGGCCAACGGCAACCTGGTGGTCTCCGGCGAGAAGCAGATGGCGATCAACCAGGGCGCGGAATTCATCCGCTTCTCGGGCGTGGTCAATCCGCGCACGATCACCGGCGACAACGCGGTGCCGTCGACCCAGGTGGCCGACGCGCGCATCGAATACACCGCCAAAGGCTATATCGACGAAGCGCAGAACATGGGTTGGCTGCAGCGCTTCTTCCTCAACGTTTCACCGTTCTGAATCGCGTCATGTCTTTGCGCCTGGCTGTTTGCCTCCGCGGTTGCCGCCGCTCTAGCCGTCCCGGCGTCTCCACGCCGGGCTTCCTGCCGCTGCTCGCCCTGGCGCTTGCGCTCGCGCTTGGCCTGCTGCTGCCGACAGGCACGGCCCATGCCGAGCGCCTGAAGAACCTGGCCACCATCCAGGGCGTGCGCGACAACCCGCTGGTCGGCTACGGCCTGGTGGTCGGTCTGGACAATACCGGCGACCAGACCATGCAGACGCCGTTCACCACGCAGAGCCTGACCAACATGCTGTCGCAGCTGGGCATCACCCTGCCGGCCGGCCGCAACATGCAGCTCAAGAACGTGGCCGCGGTGATGGTCACCGCGACGCTGCCGCCGTTCGCGCAGCCGGGCAGCCAGCTCGACATCGTGGTGTCGTCGATGGGCAATGCCAAGAGCCTGCGCGGCGGCACGCTGTTGATGACGCCGCTCAAGGGCGCCGACGGCCAGGTCTATGCGATCGCGCAGGGCAATCTGCTGGTCGGCGGCGCGGGCGCGTCCGCCAACGGCAGCAAGGTGCAGATCAACCAGCTGGCGGTCGGCCGCATCGCCAACGGCGCCATCGTCGAACGCGCGGTACCGGCGTTCCAGTCGGACAACGGCATGCTGACGCTCGAGCTCAAGAGCGCGGACTACGGCACCGCCGAGCGCGTGGTCGAGGCGATCAACCGCAATCTGGGCGGCGGCGTGGGCCAGCGCGCTCGACGCGCGCGTGGTGCAGGTGCGCGTGCCGCAGGCCTCGTCGCAGCGCGTGGCGATGCTGGCGCGCATCGAGAACATCGACGTCACGCCGGCCCGTGCCGCGGCCAAGGTCATCCTGAACGCCCGCACCGGCTCGATCGTGATGAACCAGGACGTCACCGTGCAGGACTGCGCGATCGCGCACGGCAACCTGTCGGTGGTCATCAATACGCAGCCGGTGATCAGCCAGCCGGCGCCGTTCAGCGGCGGCGAAACCGTGGTGGCGCCGGTCTCCGAGATCAACCTGAAGCGCGACGGCGGCTCGCTGCAGCTGGTGCGCGCCGGGGCCTCGCTGTCGGCGGTGGTGCGCGGCCTGAACTCGCTGGGCGCGACGCCGGCCGATCTGCAGACCATCCTGGAAGCGATGCGGGCGGCGGGAGCGCTGCGCGCCGAGCTCGAAATCATCTGATCGCACGGGCCATCGCATGAGCCAACCGATCCACGCTCAAGCCGACCTGTCGCAGCGCTTCGCGCTCGACACGCAGGGATTCGAGGCGCTGAAGCAGAGCGCGCGGGGCGGCAGCGCCGACACGCTGAAGGCGGCCGCCAGGCAGTTCGAGGCCGTCTTCACGCAGATGGTGCTCAAGAGCATGCGCGAGGCGACGCCGCAGGACGGGCTGTTCGACAACGAGCAGACCAAGCTCTATATGTCGATGCTGGACCAGCAGCTGGCCCAGCACCTGTCGTCCAAGGGCATTGGCCTGGCCGAGGTGATGGCGCGCCAGCTGGCGCGTGCCAGCGGCAAGCCGCTGCCGCCGGAGGCCACGGCCGCCAGCCGCATGGACGATGTGGCCGGCACGCTGGGCCCGCTGCTGGACGGACGCAGCACGGCCGCGGCCGGCGGCGACGACGAGCAGGTGCCGCGCGCCGGCACCGTGGTGCCCGGCGGCAACTGGAACCCGACCGCGGGCCTGCGCCAGTATCAAGCGCAGCAGACGGAGCAGTGGCAGGGCGGCGCGGCGATGCCCGAGGACACGCCATCCCATATCAGCGCGTTCGTCAGCCGCATGGCCGGCCCAGCGGTGGCCGCGTCGCGCGCCAGCGGCGTGCCGGCACGGCTGATCCTCGGCCAGGCCGCGCTCGAGTCCGGCTGGGGCCGCCGCGAGATCACGCATGCGGACGGCAGCACCACCCACAATGTGTTCGGCATCAAGGCCGGTGCCAACTGGAAGGGCCCGGTCGCCGAGATCACTACCACCGAATACATCGACGGCCAGCCGCAGAAGATCAAGGCGAAGTTCCGCGCCTACGGCTCGTACGAGGAAGCCTTCTCCGACTACGCGCGGCTGCTGGCCAACAACCCGCGCTATGCCGGCGTGGTATCGGCCGGCTCGGCCGAGGAAGCGGCCCACGGCCTGCAGCGCGCCGGCTATGCCACCGACCCCGAATACGGCGCCAAGCTGGTCCGGATCATGAAGAAGGTGCCGGTCTAAGGGATCGGTTGCCCGTGCCCGGCGGGGAACATCACCGGTGCTGTCCGGTTTTCTCCCTCTTCCCCGCCTGGGGGGATAGGGGTGGGAGAGGGCGGGAGAGGGCGGGGAGCGGGCCCCCGGGGGAGGGCATGGGACGCTCGCTAACCCCCCACCCGCCTTGATCGCATAAATCGCCCCCCCACCCTAAAGTCCGCCGCCCAATCTGCCGTTACCACCCTCATCCACCGCCACGGTCGCGACTGCATCGCGCGGCCATGGCGACCAACAGAATCGGGGCTAGTGCATGTCTCTCTTCAATATCGGCCTGTCCGGCCTGAATACGGCACAGAACGCGCTGACGACCATCGGCCATAACGTCAGCAACGCGGCGACCGCCGGCTACACGCGCCAGAACACCATCATCGCCTCGTCGGGCGGCCAGTACACCAGCCAGGGCTTCTTCGGCCAGGGCTCGACCACCACCACGGTGATGCGGGTCTACGACGAATTCCTGACCGGGCAGCTGCGCAGCGCGGAAACGTCGAGCGCCCACCTGGCGACGTACTCCGAGCAGATCAGCCAGATCGACAGCCTGCTGGCCGACCAGAAGGGCGGCATCGCGCCGCTGATGCAGAAGTTCTTCGCCGCGGTGCAGGGCGTGGCCGACAAGCCGGGCGACACCGCGGTGCGCCAGAACATGCTGAACGCCGCCCAGTCGCTGGCCGGCCAGCTGCGTTCCGCGGCCGCGTACTTCCAGAACCAGCAGGAAGGCATCAACGGCGAGATCCAGAGCTCGGTCACGCAGGTGAACGCCTATGCCAAGCAGATCGCCTCGCTGAACAGCGAGATCGCCAAGGCCACCGCGGCCAGCGGCGGCCAGCCCCCCAACGACCTGCTGGACCAGCGCGACGAAGTGATCGCGCAGATGAACAAGGTCGTCGGCGTCAAGGTGGTCGCGCAGGATGGCGGCAGCTACAACGTGTTCGTGGGCAACGGCCAGCCGCTGGTCGTCGGCGCCAACTCGTACGACCTGAAGGCCGTGCGTTCGTCGGCCGACCCGTCCCGCATGGGCATCGCCTATACGCTGCCCGACGGTACCGCGATCGAGATGGACGACGCGCTGTTCAGCGGCGGCAGCATCGGCGGCCTGATGCAATTCCGCAGCGAGACGCTCGACGCCGCGCAGAACGCGGTCGGCCGCCTGTCGCTGGCGATCGGCCAGACCTTCAACGCGCAGCACCGCCTCGGCATGGACCTGAAGGGCCAGATCGGCGGCGAAATGTTCGCGCTGGGTTCGCCCACGGTGATCGGCAACACCCGCAATACCGGCACCGGCACCGTGGCCGCCACGATCGCCGATGCGACCGCGCTGACCACCAGCGACTACACGGTGACGTACGACGGCACCAGCTACAGCCTGGTGCGGGTGTCCGACAACGAAGTGGTCGCCAGCGGCGCCGGCCCGACCTTCACGGCCGACGGCCTGAGCATCACGGTCGGCGGCACCATGGGCGCCGGCGACAGCTTCCAGATCCAGCCGACCCGCAATGTCGCCGGCTCGTTCGACCTGGTCATCACCGATCCGGCCAAGGTCGCCGCTGCCTCGCCGGTGCGCGCCGAAAGCAGCGCCTCCAATGTCGGCACGGGCACGGCCAAGGTCAGCAACGTCGCGCAGGGCTTCAACGTGCCGCCCTCGAAGATCGTCGCAACCTTCGACGGCACCGCCTATACGTTTGCCGATGCCGCCGGCAATCCGGTGACGCCGGACGCCGGCCCGGTCCCGAACGGCACCGCGGTCGAATATACGTTCGACGGCGTGACGGTCAGCTTCGACGGCGCGCCCAAGGTCGGCGACAGCTTCACCATCGGCTCCAATGTCGGCGGCTCGTCCGACAACGGCAATGCGCTGGTGCTGGCCAAGCTGCAGACCGCCAAGACCATCAACGGCGTGTCGAGCTTCAACGACGCCTACGCCCAGCTGGTCAACGACATCGGCAGTCGCACCAAGGCGATCAATATCGCGTCGACCTCGCAGAACAGCATCACGACGCAGGTGCGTACCGCCCAGCAGTCGGTCTCCGGCGTCAACATGGACGAGGAAACCGTCAACCTGCTGCGATTCCAGCAGCTCTATCAGGCCAGCGCCCAGGTGATCCAGACCGCCTCGTCGCTGTTCGACGCCATCATCAATATCCGCTGACGGGCCGCCCGCCTACCGAGACCAGGAAACCATCATGCGTGTCGCCACTTCCACGTTCTACCAGCTCGGCCTGTCCGCGATGAACGGCCAGCAGTCCTCGCTGCTGCACGTGCAGCAGCAGCTCGGCACCGGCCGCCGCGTGCTGAACCCGTCCGACGACCCGATCGCCGCCACGCGCGCGCTGGGCGTGGCGCAGGCCGGGGCCGTCAACGAGCAGTACGCGACCTCGCGCACCCAGGCCAACATCAGCCTGGCGCTCGAGGAAAAGACGCTGCAAAGCGTGATCACCACGATCCAGAACGTGCAGACGCTGATCGTCTCCGGCGGCAACGGCACCATCAGCAACGCCGACCGCGCGTCGATCGCCTCGGAACTGCAGAGCAACTACGAGCAGCTGCTGGGCCTGGCCAATGCGGACGACGGCAACGGCCAATACCTGTTTGCCGGCTTCAAGTCGGGCACGCCGCCGTTCGCCGCCAATGGCGGCACCGTGCAGTACGTCGGTGATACCGGTTCGCAGCTGCTGCAGGTCGACGTCGCCCGCCAGATGGCCGCCGGCGACAACGGCCGCGATGTGTTCCTCAGCGTCGCCGGCTCGGCCGACTACGTGATGACCGCCGACGGCGGCAACACCGGCACGGCGCTCTACGGCGCGCTGTCGGTCACCGACCCGACCGACCCGCTGTACGGCCATGCGTTCTCGATCGACTTCACGGTCGACGGCGCCGGCAATACCAGCTACACCGTCACCGACAACAGCGCCGTGCCGCCCACGGCCATCGTGCCCGCGACGCCGTACGTCGCCGGCGATGCGATCCAGTTCGGCGGTGTGTCGTTCACCGTCAAGGGCGCGCCCGCCAACGGCGACTCGATGGCGCTGGCCCCGGCCAAGCAGGCCGGCACCGACATCTTCGCCAACATCAAGGCCGCCATCGACGCGCTGAAGCAGCCGGTGACCACCGAAGCCGATCGCGCGCGGCTGGACAACGCCCTGGCAACCGCCAACCGCAAGATGTCCAACTCGCTCGACAACGTGCTGACGGTGCGCGCATCGGTCGGCTCGCGGATGCAGGAACTGGATGCGCTCGACACCATCGGCGCCAATCGCGACCTGAACTACGAGCAGACGCTGTCGGGGTTGCAGGACCTGGATTATGCGTCGGCGATTGCCGAGTACTACCAGCGCCAGACCGCGCTGCAGGCGGCGCAGCAGTCGTTCATGCAGATTCAGGGGATGAATCTGTTTAATTATCTGCGGTAAGGGCAGGGACCATCCCTCCGGGGTGGTCCTCTTGCACGACAGGTGGGGCTGGCGTCAGACCAGCCCCTTTTTCATTGCGCCCCACTCACGTGCCGGACGTCCCGCCCTCAGGCCCGTGCACGTTGGGGCGTTGCGCGGCCGCCGACAACAGGCGCGCCTCGATGTAGATGCGCCTGACGGCAGGGTAGCGAGCGCGGATCTGCCGCTCGACGCGCTCCACCGCACGCGCTATGTCGTCGCGGCTGGCGCTGGCGATGAACTGCACGTCCAGCGTGACCAGTACGTCGTCGGGACCAAAATGCATGGTCAGCGGCCTGCCGGCGCGCTCGATGCACGGATCATCCTGTGCGAGACGCTGGATCCCCAGCGCCATCTCCCGGTTCACGCTTTCGCCCACCAGCAGGCTGCGGCTCTCCACGACCAGCACCGTCGCAACGCCGGCCAGCAGCACGCCGATCGCCACGGATGCGGCGCCGTCGAGGATGGGCATGTTCCAGCGATGGCTGGCGTAGACGCCAAACGCCGCGAGGGCCAGGCCCGCCAGCGCGGCGGCATCCTCTGCCAGCACGGTGACGGTGGTGGGGTCCTTGCTCGCGCGCAGGGCGGTCCAGAGCGGCACGTCGCCCTTTTCGCGGTAGAACTGGCGCAACGCAATGCCGAAGCTGATGCCTTCGAATACCGCGGCGCTGGCGAGTACGACGTAGTTCCAGTGCGGGTCGCGCAACGGCTCGGGATCCAACATGTGCAGGACGCCCTCGTACGCCGAGATGCCGCCGCCGACGCCAAAGATCAGCACCGCCACGATCAGGCTCCAGAAGTAGAGCTCCTTGCCGTAGCCGAAGGGATGCTGGGGATCGGCGGCGCGGCGACTGCGCGCAATCCCGATCAGCAGCAGGACCTCATTGCCGGTGTCGACCGTGGAGTGAATGGCCTCCGAGATCATTGCCGAACTGCCCGTGACGCCGGCCACGATGAACTTCGTGATGGCAATGGCGGAGTTGGCCGCGATCGCTCCATAGATGGCGATGGGCGATTTCGCTGATTTGCCCGCCCCCGTCGCCGGTGCCGGGTTGCGTGCGGGGGAATCCTGGTATCCGATCATGTTGCCCGTTGCGGCGCCGCACTCGCGATGACGGCGCTGCCGCTCCTTGCGCCAAGGTGTTTGTCCGCCAGGGCGTCTCGAATGCCGACCCGCCAGCCGAGCAGATCGTCGTGCGGCGGTTCTCAATTCGCGGCCCATGCGTCGTGATGCAACACGCGTTCCCGATCGGTCCCTTCCCTTGTCGTGGCGGCACAGAGCGGCAGAGACCGTCTCCAGGCCGTTGGCTACCGGTAAATTGTTCTTGACGCGATGTAAATCGTACGCCGGCACGCCCGGCGGTCTCCGCCCGTGTCCCTTGCGCCGGGATGACGGGCGGATATCGTGGGCTCGCGTCGTCGCCTGATCCGCCTTCACGTCGGCAGCTTCAGGCCACAGCTCTGCGATCAGAACAACAGGATGCCCCCCAACGCGCCGCCCCGCTGTCTTGCCGACAGCCCGTCGAACGACTTCGATCGCGTCTCGCCGATCTCGGCGACCAGCGTGATGCTCTTGGTCAGGCTGTAGTACAGGCCCGCAGTGAGATTGGCGTTGGACTTGAGGCCGGTCCCGGGGTTGTCGCTGTTGCGGCTCTGGCCATAGCCAAGGCCCAGCTTGATTCGGTCCGTTGCCTTGTAGGTCCCTTGCACAAGGTAGGCCGAGCTCCGCACGTCGCCCTGGTCGGCGTCCGAAAGGATGCCCAGGCCCTTGCCGGTCTGGAAGTTTGCCAGCAGACCAAAACGCCCCGCGTTCACGGAGCCGCCGACTTCCACTGCCGTCATGTTCAGCGATCTTCCGGCAGCATCTTCGAGCCGCTGGGACTTGCCGCCGAGCCACAGCTTGTACTGGTCGGTGCCGAAATTGACGCGGCCCTGGAACTGCGGCGTGTTCTTCGCCGTGTAGTCGGGCACGCCAATCACGGGCTGCTGGTCGACCGGGCTCATCACCGCCACGTCGACGGACAAGCCGCTGAAGGACGGCGTGGTGTAGACGAACTGACCATAGGTGCCGACATAGGCGTACCCCGCGCCGATATGACCGAGCGATACGCGGCCGCGCTGCGTGGCACGGGTTGCGGCACCGACGCCGAGCAGCGTCATGTCGTTGATGATCGCGTTGTAGCCGAACAGCCCATAGTCGCGACCGAGCTTGACCGTGCCCATGCTGCCATTGCCGAACGTCAGGTAGGCCTGACGCACGTCCACCACATTGTTCTGCGAGATGGCGTCGCCGGTCGCGGCTGCCGCCCCGATACCGATCAGCGCGGCCACATCGTATTCGTCCTGGCGCGACTTCGCGCCGACGGACAGATAGCTGGGCAGCAGGCCGTTGCCGATCACCGTGCTGTTGTCCTTGCCGCCGCAAGCGAGCGCGCGGCTGCCAAGCGCGAGGCCGCCGATGTTGTCGCCCGAGCATGAGTTCGTCGTATAGAAGGCATTGATATTGCCGCCCACCGTCAGCGTCCAGTCGCCGGCCTGGAACTCCGCCGCGCCTGCATGGCTGGCGCAGGCAAGTGCGCCGATGACACAGGCAGAACGGATGGATGGTTGGCCCGGTTTCGGTGTTGCGTGTTTCTTCTGCATGGATGTCTCCTCTTGTGTTGTTGATCTGATGCGGCCGGTTTGCCGGCGGGGCGCATTGCGCAAGCGGCGTGCCGGAGCAGTGGAAGAAGAGGAGCAGATCGAAGGGTTGTGGCGCGGTGAGGCATCGATGTGCACGCTTGAAGCAGCCGTGCCGATCGATGCGGCAAAACGAAACAGGAGGCTCGGCATGGGCGCCCCGAGACGCCGCGTTCAATGACCGGCCGATGCGCCGCGCGAGGACAGTTGTTGCGGAATCGGTCAGCGATGCGCCGGCACGGCCGCCACGCTGTCCGTCGCATGCCGTGTGTCATTTCCGCTCACTGTGCTGCGCGATGCCACATGCCGGAACAGCGATGCAATCTGGCCAATCGGGTACAGTCACCGGATCGAGAAGCGGAGGGAGACATGGCCGTCGCGAACCGTTCGGCGGGGCTGGTGGTGGTGCGTCGGATCGAAGGCCAATGGCGTTGCCTGGTCCTGCGCGCGTACCGCAATTGGGACCTTCCGAAGGGAAGGCCGGAGCCCGGTGAGGCGCTGTTGGAGACGGCACTGCGCGAGACTGCCGAGGAGACGGATTTGTCGGCGCTGACATTGCCCTGGGGCGATGACTATCGGGAGACCGAGCCGTACGCCAAAGGCAAGGTCGCGCGCTTTTACATTGCCCTGTCCCGCGAAGGGCAGGTCGGCCTTCCGGTCAGCGCGGAGCTCGGGCGGCCCGAGCATCACGAATTTCGCTGGGTGTCGTTCGCCGCGGCACTCGAATTGCTGCCGCCGCGCTTCGGGCCGATTTTGCAATGGGCGCAGGCCGTGGTGGAAGCCGGCGCCGGACAATATCCGTAGCAAGGGATGGCATGCCCGGAAACTCGCGCGGCCCGATATCGTCCAACCCCGATCCAGACCGATTTGAGAACCGTCATGCGAAGAGTCTTTTTCAGTGCCGCGAGTCTTGTCTTGCTGCTGGGCGTGGTGTCCGGCTGCAGCAGCACCGGCGCCCCGGGCGACCGGCAATCCGGCATCACCATGTATGGGACTGTCGACGCCGGCGTCAGCGTCACGCGGGACAGATAGGGCCGGTCCAGCCTGTCTCGATTCCGGTTCATCCGAGTGTTTAGCCGAACCGCAGTGCGTCGAGCCATTCGCCGATGACGGCACGCGCGGCGCGCTCGAGTACCGCGCCATGCCGCGCCGCATCCGCACGAATGGCAGCGATATCCAGCCGATGCGCCGCCAGTTCATGCGCATGGCCGATCAACCAGCGCTCGATCTGCCGGTGATCGGCCTCGAGATGAAATTGCAGGCCGAGAATGCGTGGCCCTAGCGCGAACGCCTGATTGGGGGAATCCAGGCGTTTCAGCCAAACGCGATGCCCCCTCCGGAATCGCGAACTGGTCGCCATGCCAATGGAGTACTGGAATGTCGCCGAGATGCCGCAATGGCGACGCTCTACCTTCCCCGGTCAGCGTCAGCGCCCCGTAGCCGATTTCGACCTTGCCCGTCGGCGCCACCGTTGCGCCCAACGCCGCCGCCATCAATTGCGCACCGAGGCAGATGCCCAGGGTCGGCTTGTCTTGCCTGAGCCGCGCCGCGATGTCGTCCTTCTCCGCGGCGAGAAAGGGGTAGCGCTCGGTCTCGTACACACCGATCGGGCCGCCCAGCACTACCAACAGATCCGCAGCCGTCACCGTCGCGCTGTCGATCGCATCGACGCCGGCCTCCAGATAGCGGACCGTATAACCGCGTTCGGTCAATAGCGGTTCAACGATGCCCAGGTCTTCGAAGGCGACATGGCGGATCGCCAATGCGATGCGATTCATCCGGTTCTGCTCCATTCAATCCAACGATTCGCGATATTGGTTGGCAATTCGATCGGCAGGGCGGGATGCATGCTCCGGCCCGCCCGCCGCCATGGCCGGCTCGCTTACGCCGCGGCGCGCAGCTTCACCGCCGGAAAATCCACCGGCACGGCGAATGCCACATTGACGTAATTGGTGAACAGATTCAGCGCCACGTGCGCGAGGATCTCGACGATTTCCTCGTCGCTGAAGCCTGCCTCGCGAACGGCCCGGACATCGGCATCGTTGACCTGCCCGCGCGCCTCGACGACTTTCAACGCGAAGCGCAGGGCTGCGGCGGTCTTAGGATCGGCGGACTCGCCCCCCTGCGCCGCGGACATTTCCTCGGCACTGGCGCCTGCCTTGCGGCCCAGCGCCGTGTGGGCCGCGAGGCAGTATTCGCAGGCATTGCGGTTGGCGATCGCCACGGCGATCTGCTCGCCAAGCCGGGCAGGAATGACGCCGCCGCCAAGTGCGCCGAAGCTGCCCCACATGCTCTGCAGCGCCGCAGGAGAGTTGGCCACGGCCTTGAACATGTTCGGCGTGGCACCGAACGCGCCGTGGATCTGCGCCAGCAGCGCCTGGCGGTCCGCGGTGGTGTGATGGGGATCGATCAGCGGGACACGGGACATGGGGTAACTCCTTGAAGTGGATGGCTGCCGTCCGAATGGAGCGGTCGGAATCCATGGTAGGTAGAATGGCTGGACGCGAGGTGCAATAACGTCCATGAAACTTGTCCTTCCATCCGAAACGCTCGCCCAGCCCACGCCCGATCCGGTGGATCGGCTGACCGCGTTGCTGGACCGGTTCCGTGTCCGCACCAAGCTGTTCCATACCGGCAAGCTGTGCGGGCGATCGACCTTCGAGCCGCTGCCGGGACGCGCCTTCCTGCACGTGCTGCGCCGTGGCGAGATGGAGGTACGGCACCGGCCCGGCGACACAGACGTGCCGCGTTTCCACCTTGCCGAGCCGACGCTGCTGCTTTATCCCCGCCCCGTGCACCATCAGTTCGTCAATCCGCCCGAGGACGGCTCGGATTTCACCTGCGCCACGCTGGATTTCGACGGCGGCGAACGCAACCCGATCGTGCAATCGCTGCCTTCGCTGGTGCGGGTGCCGCTGGATGCGGTGGAAGGGCTGCGGCCTGCGCTGGACCTGCTGTTCGCCGAGGCGGATCACGTCCGCTGCGGCTCGCGCGTGCTGGCCGACCGATTGTTCGAGGTCGTGCTGATCCAGCTGCTGCGCTGGATCATTGACCATCCCGCGGAGGTCGGTGTGACGAGCGGATTGATCATGGGGCTGTCCGACCCGCGCCTGGCGAAGGCGCTCGTCGCGCTGCATCGTTCGCCGTATGAGGACTGGTCGCTGGCACGGATGGCCTCGACCGCGGGCATGTCCCGCAGCGCGTTTGCCGCGGCGTTCAAGGACGCGACGGGTACCACGCCGGCGGCTTATCTGACCGACTGGCGGCTCAGCCTCGGCGCATCGATGATGCGCTCCGGGCGACCGGTGAACCTGATCGCCACGGAGCTCGGGTTTGCCAGTGCGTCGTCTTTCTCGAAGGCGTTCCGGCAGCGGATGGGGGTGTCGCCGCGCAAGTGGTTGGCGGAGTCGGTGTAGCGAGCGCCGCCATCGATCGACGGACGAGGCGGGCTTTCGCGTTCCCCCCACGCGTTGCCTTGTGGGGGCCTCGGCAGGCGAGCGCAATTCCCGGTGTCAGCGAACCACCGCGGCGCGGCCGCGTATGGCGGCCAGCACCAGCACGGTCGCGCACGCCTCCAGGAACGCCACGAAGTACAGGCCCGACGACAGCTGGCCGGTATTGGTCTTGAACCAGCCGATCATGTACGGCGCCACGAAGCCCGCCAGGTTGCCGATCGAGTTGATCAGCGCGATGCCGCCGGCGGCAGCGGTGCCGGCCAGAAAGGCGGACGGCAGCGACCAGAACACCGGGAACGCGGCCAGGATGCCGATCGACGCCAGCGTCAGCGCCACCAGGGCCAGCATGGCGCTGTGCAGCCACAGACCGGTCAGCGTCAGGCCGACGGCCGCCAGCAATGTCGCCATCGCGCAGTGCATCCGGCGTTCGCCGCTGCGGTCCGAATGAATGCCGTTGAGGACCATGGCGATGGTGCCCGCGATGAACGGGATGGCCGATACCAGGCCAATCTGCAGATTGCCCTGCACGCCCAGCTCCTTGATGATCGACGGCGACCAGAACGCGATGGTGGCGTTGCCGCTGACGACGCAGAAGTAGATCGCGGCGCAGATCCACACGCGGGAATTGGCGAACGCGGCCTTCAGCGTCGAGTGCTTGGCCGGATCGCGGTTCTCGGCCTCGATGGTGCGCGTGACCAATTGCTTTTCGGCGTCGGACAGCCAGCGCGCGTTTGCCGGCTTCTCCGGCAGGTACATCATCACGGCGATGCCGGCGAGCACCGACGGAATGCCTTCGAGCACAAACAGCCATTGCCAGTTGGCAAGCCCATCGACGCCATCCATCGTCGTCATGATGAAGCCCGCCAGCGGGCCGCCGATCACGCCGGCGATGGCGAACGACGTCATGAACAGGCCGTTGATGCGCGCGCGCCGCGCCGCCGGAAACCAGTACGTCAGATACAGCACGACGCCGGGGAAGAAGCCCGCCTCGAACACGCCGAGCAGGAAGCGCAGCGCGTAGAACTGCATCGGCGTCTTGACGAAGATCATTGCCATCGACGCCAGCCCCCACAGGATCGTGATGCGGGCCAGCGTCTTGCGCGCGCCGATCTTCTCGAGCAGCAGGTTGCTGGGCACCTCGAAGAGGAAATAGCCGAGGAAGAAGATACCGGCGCCGAAGCCGTACACCGCCTCGCTGAATTGCAGGTCCTGCAGCATCTGCAGCTTGGCGAAGCCGACGTTGACGCGGTCGATCCAGGCAAGGATGAAGAGAAAGACCAGGAAGGGAATCAGGCGGACGGCGATCTTGCGATATGCCACTTCGCATTGCCGCGCCACCTCGGTGGGCTGCAAGTTCTCTAAGGCGCCCGCGGCGCCGCTCATCACGGAAGACATCGGTGTTGCTCCTTGGGTGTGGTGGACGGGGCTGCGCTGCGTTGGCGCAGCCCTCGGACGGTCGCTGTGCTGGGGGGCGCCGCGGTGGCGGCGCGATCTTCTCTCTGCCGCGGCGTGCGGCGTGCTGCGTGCGCCTGCTGGGGCCGCTGCGGTCGGCGCTACTGCGGGCCGACCGCGGACGGCGGCCGCATCAGCGCAGCAGCGGCTCGATGGATCCGGCGACCTGCAGCACGCGGGCATCCTGGCCATGCAGGCCGCAAACGCCGAGGCCGATCCCGGATGCGACCGGCAATGACACCGCGCAGCCGTCCAGGAAATTGATCACGCTCGGGTTGCGCAGCACCAGCGCGTTGGTCGCGAAGAAGTCCTCGTCACGGTCAAGCGCATCGAGCCGCGGCGGGCGCATCGCGACGGTGGGCATCAGCCACGCATCGGCATCGCGCAGCCGCTCGGTGGCGTGGCGCTGCATCGCGCGGCGCTCGGCGAGCAGCGTGATGTAGTCCGCCGCGCTCAGTTGTTCGCCGCGCCGGATGCGCTGCGCGACCCGCTGGTCGTAGCGGTTTCCCTGTGCAGCTAGCCAGTCGCGATGCAGCGCCCACGCTTCGGCCGCCGTCAGGCCGCCGGCCGCGTTGATCTCGGGCAAGCGCCGCAGCTCGGGGAAGTCGAACGGCACGATTCGCGCGCCTTGCGCCGACAGCCGCGACAGCATGTCCTCGAATGCCTGGGCGACCTCGGCCTCCAGGCCATCGCAAACGAAATCGCGGGTCACGTAGAGGCGCAGCCCTGCCAGCGAAGCCGGACGCGCGTCCAGTGCTTCGCCGCTCAGCACCGCATCCATGGCCGCGCAGCAGGCAACCGATCGGGCCAACGGGCCGGCGGAATCGAGCGACGTCGACAGCGGGACGGCGCCATCGAGCGGCACGCGGCGCGCGGTCGGCTTGAAACCGGTCAGGCCGCAGAACGCCGACGGAATGCGGATGGAGCCCCCGGTATCGGTGCCCAGCGCGGCCACCGCCATGCCGCCCGCCACGCTGACCGCGCCGCCGGAGGTGGACCCTCCGGCGATCCGCTCGGTGTCGAGGGGCGTGCGCGGCGTGCCGTAATGCGGGTTCAGGCCCAGTCCCGAGAACGCGAATTCGCTCATGTTGGTGCGACCGATCAGCACCGCACCGGCAGCGCGCAGGCGCGCCACGGCGGGCGAATCGGCGGTCGCCGGCGCATTGCCGTCGAGGACGCGCGAACCGGCGCGGGTCACTTGTCCGCGCACATCGAACAGGTCCTTGATGGACACCGGCAGTCCGGCGAGAGGGGGAGGTCACCAGGCCGGCTGCACGTGCCTGGTCGGCAGCGCGCGCAGCGGCGAGCGCGCCGGCCTCGTCCACTTCGATAAAGGCCACACCGCCGGCGCGGCGATGGCTGTCGATGCGCGCCAGCGCCTGCTCGGTCAGCGCGACACTGGTGGTCTGTCCGGCGGCCAGCTTGGCCGCCAGCGCCGCAATGGTCGACTCGCTCATTCGGCCACCGCCAGGCTTTCGACGCGATACGCGTGGCGCAGCGTGCGGTTGCGCACCGGGTCATGCAGTTCGACCTCGAAGGCCTCGCCATGGCCCAGCTCGCCGATCACCGCCTGGGTTCCGCAGAACATCGCCGTGCCGGACGGCAGCGACGACTCGCCGGTCAGCCGATGGATCAGCTCGCGCGGATCGAGCAGGCGCGTGACCTTGCCTTCCTGGTACAGCGCGCGCTCGCCATCGCGCACGCGCCAGCAGCGCATCTCGAGGCTGTCCCAATGGTCGGCCACTTCCTCGAAGCGCCAGACCTGCTTGCCGACCGGCTTGTCGCACATCTGCTTGGACACCGTCACGTCATAGGCCTCGACCTTGCGGTCGGTATGGTCCGAGCCGACGCCGACGTACAGTCCATCGTCCGCCTGCAGCAGCACCACTTCGATTTCGCCGGAGGAGTCGTCGCGCGGCACCTCGATGACATCGGCCGTGGTCAGCAGCGACGCCGCCAGCGGATAGAAGGTCGGCACGCTGGCGGGCGGCTTCACGCCGATGGCCTGCAGCTCTTCGATATGGTGCTGGACGGCCTCGAGATCGCGCCCGGTCCATCCGGCAACGATCAGGCGTTGAATGTCGAGGGCGAGTTCGCCCCCGCCGGCGACTTGGAATTGCAGTGTCGGCATTGCGTACTACCTTGATTGGGGAAAAGAGGGGGGTTAGAGCGTCCGGATGATGTTCTTCCGGAATTCGTCGATATGCGTGCGGACCGCTTCCCGCACCGCCGGCACATCCCGGCGCTCCAGCGCGTCGACGATCTCCAGGTGTTCCTGGTAGACGTTCTCGAGATGCTGCGGGTCGGACAGCGACAGGAACCAGAAGCGGGCCTGCTTCTCGTGCAGGCCGCGCAGCAATTCGGCCAGCACCCGATTGCGCGAGGCGGCGGACATCGCCGTATGGAACTTCAGATCCAACGATGCCAAAGCGGGGATGTCACGACCGGCGATCAGCGGGGGCGAGCGGTCGACGATGTCGCGCATGGCCTTGAAATCGCTGTCGTGGCCGCGCTCGCAGGCCAGCGTGGCGCACAGCACCTCGTTGGTGGCGCGAACCTCGATCATGTCCAGCACTTCGTTCAGCGACAGCGGGGTCACCAGCACGCCTTTGCGCGGCATGATGGACACCAGCCCTTCGACCTCCAGCCGATGCAGCGCCTGGTGGACCGGCGTGCGGCCCAGCCCGAGCATGGTCGCCACCTGGGCCTCGTTCAATGGCTCGCCAGGCCGGAATTCGCACGAAATGATGCGTCGCTTGATTTCCGTATAGGCCAGTTCGCGCATGGCCGCCCCGGTCTGGGAGGCGGTCTGCTTGCCACTGTCGTCGTCGGTTCCTACCAGTCGGATGGATGTCGCCATGGTCCGGTTCTCGTTCTCTCTGAAGTTGGAGTGATACTAGTGTGATATTTCACAGAGGACAAGGGCCGGATTTATCAGGGTTTACGCGGGGTCGTTCTTAGCCCAGCGGTTCCCCCCGTGCGGCGTGCTGGAGGCCCAGGTCGATAAAGACCTTCCCTTCCTCGATCCGCACTGGATAGCTGCGAACGCCCTCCGTCACCGGCGCGCAGAGGGCTGCACCGGTCCGGACGTCGAACTTGCCCTGATGCAGCGGGCATTCGATCTCGTGTCCGTCGAGAAAGCCGTCGCACAGCCTCGCGTGGCCATGCGTGCAGAGGTTGTCGGTGGCATAGATCTCGCCATCGACGCCGTACAGCGCGATCTCGCGCCCGCCCACATCCACGGCGATCACGTCGTCCTGCGGCACGCTCGCCAGCGGAGCGGCCTCGGTCCAGCTTTCCGTCATCGTTCTCTCCAGCATCAGATCGGGTAGATCAGCGAGTTGGGGATCATCTCGCTGTCGAATATGCAAAGCCGCGAGGCGAAACGCAGGCCATCGGGCGTGCGCACGACGGTGTCGAGATAGCGGCCGGTGTTCAGCACATCGGTCAGCTGATCGGGTTTGGTGCGCAGTACCGCGTAATTGGCCTCGGACACGATGCGCTCGCCGTCGGCGCTGCGCACCAGCGGCGCGCCGACGATGTGGCGCTGGTAATAGGGGTCGTGGAACAGCGTCTCGCGAATGCCGTAGATGCGATCGCGCAGCATGGCCTTGCTTTCGAACGACAGCGTCGCCAGCGGCAGGCCGCGTTCGTGGTTCTCTCGCGGCTGGACCTTGTAGATACAGTCGTCGGTGAAGAAATCGGGCCAGCGGTCCCAGTCGCCGTTGTCGACGACGCTGGCGTAATCGGCGTACAAGGTCAGCAACGCGTGGTAGTCGGCGAATTCCATCTTCAGACCTCCATCACCTTGCGCCAGTAGGCGTACATGCCGCGAATCAGCGTCTCGGTCACCATATGGTCGGTGTTCTCCGCGGTGCGTCCGCCGAGTTCGGCCAGCACGCGATGCCATGGCTTCTGCGCGAATCCTTGCTGCGAGCATTCGATGGCCTCGCCGTCGTCGGCCGAGACGAAGCCGGCGGGACCGAACAGATTGGCCTGGCGCAGGCGGCGGCGCGTCATGGCCTCGTCGTCGTCCTCGAAGCCGAAATGCGTCCAGACGAAATCGAACGCATCGGGACCGCGCGGCTGGATATGGCGCGTGGATACCGAATTGACCTGCTGCTGGAAGATCACGCTCGGAAAGATCGTCATCATCACGGCCGTGGGTTCGCCCCACCAGGGTTCGTGCACGATGTCGAGCAGCCGGTCGTCCTGCAATGCCATCTGGTCCTTGAAGCTGGCGACGCCCGAAGTCACGTCGCTCTTTCCGCCCTGTCCGCGCGTCGAAACCATCGCGGCGTGACGCAAATGCGAGTCCATCACCAGGCGCGCCTTGTTGTCGGCGCGCCAGAGGCCGAAGGTCACGAACCACGTATGCAGCAGGCCGGGGTGGTAGGGGTCCTTGATGTTCTCCTGCATCAGCTTCCAATTGCCCGGGATGCGCTGCTTGTTGTAGCCGAGCAGCTTCAGCTTGCGGCCGTTGAAGAGACGATCGAAGTAGCCGAGGATGTCCGGGCCGAGATAGCCCTCCAGCGGTTCGACCTCGTGATCGAACGACGCGACGACCACCCCGCCGCGCGTGGCGACCTTCAGCCTGGTCAGCCCGTGTTCCTCCGGCCGGAAATCCGCGGGCATGCCGCCGTTGATCTTGCCGTCCTGCTTGACCCCGCGCCGAAACGGCACGCCCTGCAGATTGCCCTTCAGGTCGTAGTTCCACTGGTGATAGGGGCAGTGGAAGTCCTTGCGATTACCGCTGCGCTCGCGG
The DNA here is from genome assembly GCF_049311595.1 of Cupriavidus sp. H18C1. NCBI lineage: Bacteria > Pseudomonadati > Pseudomonadota > Betaproteobacteria > Burkholderiales > Burkholderiaceae > Cupriavidus > Cupriavidus sp. H18C1. The sequence goes on along the minus strand of NZ_CP186009.1, from coordinate 303,645 downwards.
CAGAACTTCATGCCGCGATGCGCGCAGACGTTCTCGACCACATTGATATCGCCATCCGCATCGCGGACCACGATGACGGAGCGCTCACCGATCGCGGTGCGCTTGAAATCGCCAGGATTGGGAATTTCCGCTTCGAGGGCGACATAGTTCCAATGGCCCCGATAGAAGCAGCGCTCCAGTTCGCGCTGATAGAGCTGCTGGTCGGTGTAGACGCGGAATGGGATGCGGCTGATGCCGTCGTCGGTCCATATCGGGTCGCTGCGTGGGGCGTTGCTGTCCATGCGATGTCTCCTGTTCTTGTTGGACGGTTGGCTGTCGTTGGTCAGTGCATTCGGGGCGCGGGTGAATCAAGCGTTCGATGCGTAGAAGGCGTCCGCGTAGATATGGTCGGCTTGGATGCCGCGATCGCGCAGCAGTACCGTCGCGGCCTCGACCATCGGCGGTGCGCCACATAGATAGGCACGCCATCCGTTCAAATCGGCGTAGTCGTGCGCGACCGCTTCCGTGACGAGCCCGGTGCGCAGATCGCGGTCGCTGCCCATCTCAGTGGAAACCACATCGATGCGCAGGCGCGGATGCCGCTGCGCTAGTTCGTTCAACCAGTCCAGCCCATACGCGTCGCGCGGCGATCGAATGCCGAAGTACAGATGGATGGGATTCGAGAGCCCGGCGGCGATCGCGCCTCGCACGATGGCGAGCACCGGCGCCAGGCCCGTCCCTCCGGCAATGCAAAGAATGGGATCGTCGTTGCGCATGCGCAGATAGGACGTGCCGAGCGGCCCGCTGACGCGAACGGTATCGCCCACCTTCAACTGCCCGCGGATATAGCCGGTGACGCGGCCTTGCGGAACCATCCGCACATGAAATTCCAGCTCCCCATCGCCCGGCGGCCGTGCCATGGAGTAGGGGCGAATATGGTCCGGCGTGAATTGCAGCGTCGCGTACTGGCCCGGAGAGAACGACAACGGCTTGGACGGCGCGAGCCGGATCAGCTTGATGTCGTGCGTCAGGTCCGCCAGTGCGGTCACCGTGCCTTTTACGATGCGAGCGGGGTGGACGACCACCTCGTCGGGCTCGGGAATCTCGATGATGCAGGGGCCCATCACCATCGATTGGCAGGCGAGCAGGGCACGTCCGCCTTGCTCATCGTCGTTGATGGGGGCGTGGGCGCTGTCATCGCCGGCTGGCCGCACATCGCCCTCGAGCAGACGACAGCGGCAGGTGCCGCAGCGGCCCGCCATGCAGCTGTACGAGATCGGCACGCCATGCTGCTGCAACGCGCGCAGCAGATTCTCGCCCTGCGGCACGTCCAGACGCTGTCCATGGGGAAGGACGCGGACTTCCATGTCGTCTCCGGTTCGTCGTTGTTGTTGTGGTTGTTGTGGGTGTGGTCGTTATGGTCCGGGCCCATCATCGGACATCACCGGTGATAAACCAATAGAATCCCGCTTATATGACCCATTCACCATAGTGATAACGAGAAAGGGGGAGACATGCGGCTGCAGGACGTCGATCTGAATCTGCTCGTCGTGTTCGAGCACCTGCTGCGGCTGCGTACCGTGTCGGGAACGGCCCGCGAACTCGGCTTGACGCAACCGGCCGTCAGCAATGCGCTGGCACGTTTGCGGCGAATCTTCGATGACCAGCTGTTCGTGCGCAGCGCCAAGGGAATGTTGCCGACGCCGGTGGCGGAGGACCTCGCCGAACCGGTCGCCTACGCGCTGGACGCGCTGCAGTCAGCCCTGAACCGCAAGGTCGAGTTCGACCCATTGCGCAGCGACCGCAGCTTCCAGCTGGCGATGACCGATATCGGCGAGGTGCACTTCATTCCCAGGCTGATGAGCGCGCTGCGCGAAAGGGCACCCGGCGTGTCGATCGCCACTGTGCGCAATACCGCGATCGACCTCGCCGACGCGATGAGCGTGGGACAGGTCGATCTGGCGGTGGGCCATCTGCCCGAACTGCCGTCGGAGTTCTACCAGCGCCGGCTGTTTCGCCAGCGCTACGTCTGCATGTTTCGCGCGGGCCATGCGCTGGACAAGCGTACCGTGCGACTGCAGGACTTCGAGCGCGCGGACCACGTCGTGGTCACCGCGGCCGGCACCGGCCACGCCCGGGTCGACGAAATCCTCGCCAAACTCGGGGTCCGCCGCAACATCCGCCTGCGCGTCCCGCATTTCGTCGCGCTGGCCGATATCGTCGCCACCACGGACCTGGTGGCGACCGTCACCGAGAAGTTCGCCCAGCGCAGCGCCGCGTACTTCGGCCTCAAATCGATCCGCCATCCGGTCGATCTGCCGGACATCCAGATCAATCTGTTCTGGCATGGGCGGTATCACCGCGATCCCGGCAATCAGTGGTTGCGGGATTTGATATTTGAGTTGTTTGCGGAGGGGTGAGCGTTGGAAGCCGGGCGCGGAATCGGTGCTGCGGTCGAAACGTTTGCAACCCGACTTCAGTAGGGAAAAGTTCTGACCCTTAATGCCGTTAACAAATGCCTTTAACGCGAAATAGATTGATTTGCGTTAAAGGCATTTAAATCTACCGTCGGACAGGTTGATTTGCTTATTGCAAATCGACGACACATCTCCCGTTTCCTACTAATCGGGGGTATTGCGGTTTTCCTTCTTGCGCGACCATTCCGCCTCGCCGCCTGCGGAGAGCCCATGTCGTTGCGCTTGGATCCCCTGCACGGTGCTTGGTGTTCGCGCATGTCAATGAGAGCGCAGAGTGATAAGTTTTTTGTTTATCAGATAAAAATAATTTTTAATTAGCCTTCGACGACGGGAAAAGGCTTGGCCCCCATAAGAGAACGGGGCGTAAAGAATCAATTCTTGACATTAGGCCAGCGCATTTCTCGCTATAGTCCCCCGGCCATTTCTCTCCGCATTGTTATCCCATGAATCGCCACCGTTACCGCCTGGTTTTCAACCAACACCGTCGCATGCTGATGGCCGTCGAAGAGTCGGCCGTCGGTATGTGCAAGGGACGTCAGGGTGGGTCGCGCGCGACAGCGGGAACGGCAGAAGGGGCGGGTGGACGTGTCCTCGTCCGCTTTGCGCTGCCGGCCCTGACGTTGGGAGTGTGGCTAGCGTGCGGACTACCGGCGCAGGTTGCCGCGCAAGTGGTCGCGGACCCCAACGCCGGGGTCAACCGACCGACGGTGGTACAGACTGCGAACGGCCTCAATCAGGTGAACATCACCCGCCCCTCGGCGGCGGGCGTATCCACCAATGCGTTCACACAGTTTGATGTTCCGCGTGCGGGCGTGATCCTGAACAACTCGCCCGAGATCATCGCGACACAGCAGGGGGGCTACATCAACGGCAACCCCAATCTCTTGCCTGGCGGGTCAGCACGCATCATCGTCAATCAGGTCACCAGCGCGCTGCCCAGTCAGTTGCGCGGATATCTGGAAGTCGCAGGGCCACGCAGCGAGGTGATCGTTGCCAACCCGAACGGCATCCTGGTCGATGGCGCCGGTTTCATCAATACGAGTCGCGCCACGTTGACCACCGGGGTGCCGATGTTTGGCGGCAGCGGGAGTCTGGACGCGTATCGGGTTACCGGCGGACAGATCAGTATCGATGGCGCCGGCCTGAATGCCACCAACGTCGACCAGGTGGACCTGATCGCGCGGGCGGTGAGGGCCAATGCCGCTCTCTACGCCAATCAGTTGAACATCGTTGCCGGCGCAAACCGCGTGGAGCGCGGAACGTTGGCGGCGACTTCCATCGAAGGCGTTGGCGGAGCGCCCGCGTTCGGCATCGACGTCAGTCAATTGGGCGGCATGTATGCCAACAAGATCCTCCTCGCGTCGACCGAACTCGGCGTGGGCGTTTCCAACCGGGGCGTAGTGGCCGCACAGGCTGGAGAGCTGACCCTTACGACGGAAGGCCGGCTGGTATTGGCCGGACAAACCAACGCAAGCGGCCGCCTCACCGCCAACGCGCGCGATGGGATAGAAAATAGCGGCACGACCTATGGCGCCGGTGCCGTGTCGATGGACACCGGTGGCACATTGTCGAACACCGGAATGCTGGCCGCGCAGCAAGGACTCGCGGTGCATGCCGGTAGCGTGGCTTCCAGCGGGACGTTCGGCGCTGGCGTTGGCAGCGATGGATCGGTAGGGACGGTCGGCGACCTGACTATCGTATCCACCGGCGCACTCTCCGCGACCGGCCGGAATGTGGCTGGCGCGAATGTCACGCTGCATGGCAGTGCCTTGAATCTCGTCGGCAGTCAGACGGCCGGCAATCGAAACGTGAGCCTGACGGCAGCCGGCGGTAATCTCGATCTCTCAGGCGCAACAACAAGCGCGGGCGCTGGTCTAGACGTCCGGGCGCGAGGTGCACTGATCAATGATCGTGGCCGGCTCTCGAGTGAGAACGCGGTTACGGTGAATGCCGGGACAGTCTCGAATCAATCCGGTCAGATCCTGGCGCAAGGGCCGATGATCATCCGGTCCAATGGCGTAACGAACAACACCCGAGGCACGCTGCAATCCAGCGGCGCTCTCGCAATCTCGACGGCGAATTTGATCGACAACACCGCGGGGCGGATCGTTTCGCTCAACGGAGAGGGCCTGTCGATCGATGCTGGCACTGTCATCAATGCTGGCGGCAATAGCGCGACGGGCGAAGAAGGAGGCGTGATTGGGAGCAACGGCAACGTAGGCCTTGCTGTCCAGTCACTGGACAACCATGGCCGGATCGAGGCGGCGGCAAACGCCAACCTCGTCGCCGGTTCCCTGAACAACGATGGCGGAAGCATCGCCGCGGGTGGCGCACTGATCGCCGATGTCACCGGCTCGCTGACGACCCGTGGCGGCAAGCTGGCAGCGGCGACCGCGACCGTCTCCGCGAACGCGTTGGACAACTCGGCCGGTCGCATCGAAGCCGGCCATGTAGCGATAGAGACAGAGGCCGGCCTTGCCAACCGTGGCGGCGCCATCAGCCAGTACGGGCAGGGCGACACGACCATTGCCGTGGGCGGTGTGCTCGACAACAACGGCGGCACCTTGGCGACGAACGGCCAGAACTTGAATGTGACAGCCAGTGCCATCGACAACAGCGGTGGCAAGATCAAGCAAGCCGGTGCGGGCACCCTGATGTTGTCCAGTGCCGGATCGTTCGGAAACGAACGTGGCACGATCCAGACCAATGGCTCTCTGGTGGCGCAGGCGGGCGCCATCGACAATCGGAATGGTCGGCTGTACGGGCAGACGGGACTGGCACTGCGGAGCAATGCAGGCGTCGATAACACGGGAGGCGACGTACAGACTTCGGGAAATCTGACGCTTTCTGGGAGCGGCACGTTGAGCAATGCCAATGGCATTTTGGCCGCGAACGGCATGCACAGCGCAATGGCAGTGTCCTCGAACGGCATTAACAACAGCGCCGGCCGAATGGTCAATGCGGGGGGATGGCGCCACGACAGTGACGTCGCATGGCGATCTGAGCAACACGGGTGGGGTCCTCGGCGGCAATGGCGACACGACGATCGTTGCGGAACACCTCGCCAACGCATCAGGTGGGAAACTCACTTCAGCTGGTGCCCTCGCGGTGGAGGTCGCACGAGATCTGGACAACCGCGACGGTACCCTGTACGGGGAGACACGGCTATCGGTCTCCAGCGGAGGAGACTTCGACAACCGCGGGGGCAACAGTCAAACTGCAGGCGACCTTTCCGTGACGGCGGGCGGGGCGCTGGCGAACGATACGGGCACGCTCGTGACAAACGGATCGCACAGCACCATGCTGGTGTCGGCCGATCGCTTGGGCAATAGTGGCGGCAAGCTGACCAACGCCGGCGATGGCGCTACGACGATGACCGTCGCAGGAACCTTGAGCAACGCAGCTGGCGTGCTGGGCGGCAATGGCGATACGTCTGTCGTTGCTGGCGCCCTCGTCAATACGTCCGGGGCCAGCGTAGTGGCCGGCAGATCGCTGTCGCTGAATGTCGAGCAGAGCGTCGATAACCGCAGTGGCACGCTATACGGCCAGAGTGGCCTGAACGTCAAAACCGGCGGCACTTTCGACAACTCCAGCGGCGATGTGGAGACCAATGGAAACCTCATCGCCACGGTTGGTGGCGCATTGAACAATACCGATGGCACGCTTGCCGCCAATGGCGCGCACAGTGCCATGGCGGTATCGGCCTCAAGCATCGACAATAGCGGCGGCAAGCTTGCCAATGCAGGCGAAAGCGCAACCTCCGTGACGGCGACAGGTACGCTGACCAACAGTCGCGGCGTACTCGGCGGCAATGGCGACACTACCATCGCGGCGCGCGACTTGATCAATACTGCGAACGGCAGTGTCGTGGCCGCCCGTGCCTTGAATCTGGCAGTCGAACAGTCACTGAACAACCGTAGTGGTGCCCTGTTCGGTCAGACTGGCCTGACACTGAATACGGGTGCTGGCATAGACAATGCCGCAGGAGATATTGAAACCAGCGGAGATCTCGCCATCACCGCACTGGGTGCAATCAGCAACGTTGGCGGCACGCTCGCCGCCAATGGTCAGGACAGCGCCATGACGGTATCGGCGGCCAGTATCGACAACAGCGGTGGGAAGCTTGTCAATGCAGGAGATGAAGCTACGATGGTGGCTTCCACCGGCGCGCTGACAAACGCGGCCGGAGTCCTTGGAGGCAACGGCAATACCACCGTGACGGCGAGCGGCCTGATCAATACGTCGGGCGGCAACATCGTCGCGGATAAGGCGCTGGCCTTGCATGTCGCGCAGACTGTCGATAACAGCGGCGGCACCCTCTACGGGCAGACGGGATTGGCCGCGTCAAGTGGCGCAGGCTTCGACAACAACCACGGCGATGTACAGACCACGGGGGACATGACGCTGTCGGCCGGCGGAGCGCTGTCGAATGCCGGCGGTACGCTCGCCGCCAATGGGCAGCACGGCACCATGTCCGTATCCGCGGCGAGTTTGGACAACAACGCCGGACGGGTGGTCAATGCCGGCGACGGTACAACGACTATCAAAATGGTCGGTGCCCTTTTCAATCATGCCGGCGTGCTCGGCGGCAATGGCAACACCACCGTAGCCGCACAAGACCTCGCCAATACCGGCAGCGGCAATGTGACCGCAGGCCGTGATCTCGGACTTCAGGTCGTGCGTACCGTCGACAATCGCGGGGGCACGGTATACGGCGGCACTGCGCTGACGTGGGCCCAGGCGGGCGCTTCCCCTTGACAATCAAGGTGGCACCGTGCTGGGCGGGCAAGATGTCGTCGTCAAGGTTGCTTCGGTAGCCAATGCCGGCGGTATCGTTCGCGCCAATCGGGATATCGGCGTCGCCGGCGCCGTCGGCGGCAGTGGTGAAATGACGGCCGGCCGCAATCTGACGCTCGACGTGACGGGCGATTACCTGAACGATGCCGCCAACAAGCTGAAGGCAGATGGCGAACTTCGTGTGTCGAGCACCGGTACGCTGACCAATACCGGTACACTCGCGGCCGCCGGGAACTTGTCGGTTACCGGCGCCAATCTGGTGAACGGCGCTGGCGCCGTCCTCACGGGCGCTACCGCCACGGTTAGCGCCGGCAACGCGATCACGAACGCGGGCCGCATCGATGGCGGCACTGTGCACACCACCAGTGCCTCGCTCGACAATACCGGCACGATCATCGGGTATGCGGTGCAGGTCCAGGCAGGGGACATCGTCAACAATGGAGCTGCCGCGATCATCGCCGCTGCACAGGATCTCAAGCTCTACGCCAGCAATTCGGTTTCAAACCTGGACGGCGCGACGATCTATAGCGCAGGCAATCTCCAGATCGGTCGCGATGGCATCCGCGATGGTAGCGGGATGCTGGCGAACCAGACCGGATCGCTGCTGAACCGATCCGCCACGATTGAAGCGGATGGGGACGTGGATATCGCGGCGAGGTCGGTTACGAATTCGCGTACAAGCGTGGTGACTGAGGCGGGCACGCCGACGTCGACGACTCAAACACTCAAGGCATGGCTCGCCGGCTTGCCTGACTTCGAGTTGTCGGGCCATCAAAGCATCACCATCCCGCAATGGCGATGGACTGGTGGAGCAGCGAAAATCAGCGCTGCACTGATGCAGGCGTTGCGGAACCCGATCACGATTGAAGTACCGAAATCCGATGTTGGGAACCTTGATACGGCCAACAAGACCCTTTCGTTTTACCAAGGCTCCGATCGAGGAGTTTTACAACAGGTCGTCAAAGATCTGCGATGACAATAATTGTCAACCTTGGGACGAGATCCTGACGCGGCCGCTCACCACGAACGCGACACAGCATTACGAGGCCATCGAAGACACGGGCGCAAGCTACAAGATAACCTTCTGGCCCGACTATGATCCGGCTCGCCATATCCGGCCGGACCAGATTCGGCTTCGCTTCGATCTGGGCGTAGACAATCACGACTACAGCGAGATCGAGCGAACCACCACGACCTCGGTCAGTACCGATCGCCTCGTCAGCGCAACCGCTGCCGGCATCGTGCGCGCACAGGGCGCCATCCGCATCAACAGCGATGGCGGCGCCATCCTGAACCAGTCCTCCACGATGGCCGCCGGCGGCGATCTGGTCCGCCGTGCCATCGGGGGCTCGGTAAGCGATGTGGGTACGGCGCTGCAGCAGACCGTTACCACGACCGACACCTCCACCTTCTATTGGCATCAAAAGTCCGGTGGCAACAGCGACACCCAGGTGGTGCCCTACCCGACCATCCCCGTCGCTTCCACAACCGTGATGGCGCTCCCGGCCATCGCATCGTCCAACCAGTCGGTGCAGACCACGGCTCGGGATGTTTCGGTGACAACGGTGGATCGTGTGGGAAACACGGTGACCGGTAGTGGTGTGAACGGAGCGGGAATGACGAACGGCGGTGTCTCCGGCGGAAACGCGACTGCTGGTGGCGTCACCGGCGGCAACATGACCGGTAGCAGCGTTACCGGTGGAAACATGACGGGCGGCAATGTCAGCGGTGGAGGAGCAGCTGGAGCGCCGGTGGGCGGTATATCCGGCCAACCAGTCCGTCCGCAGACCGTTGGTACGGCTCGCGGCGGCCTCCCCAACCTGACGCTACCGACAAACGGCCTATTCAGGATCCAGCCTGCACCGAGCGCAACCTACCTCGTTGCCACCGACCCGCGTTTCACGCAATACAAGTCCTTCATCTCCAGCGACTACCTGCTGGGCGAACTTGGGCTGGATCCTCACAAGGTGCAGAAGCGACTCGGTGACGGCTTCTATGAAGAGAAGTTGATACGCGACCAGGTGACGCAGCTCACTGGGCGAACCTTCCTGGTCGGCTATTCCGACCAGATGGAAGAGTACAAGGCGTTGATGAACAATGGCGTTGCATACGGCAAGGCGTTCGGGCTAACGCCCGGAATTGGCCTGTCCGACGAGCAGATGCAACAGCTGACGACGGACATGGTGTGGCTCGTTTCCCAGGAAGTGACGCTGCCCGATGGCACAACACAATCGGTGCTGGTACCGAAGCTCTATCTGGCCCAAGCCAATACGGTCAACCTCAATGACACCGGCGCGCTGGTGACCGGCAAGTCGGTGTCCATCGACGCGAGCGGTAATGCGGACAACAGCGGCCGCATTGTCGGCGACGTCGCGACCCAGGTGCTGGGCAATAGCATCGTCAATCGCGGCACCATCGGTGGTTCCGGCAGCAATACGGTTGTCCAGGCGGCGCTCGACGTTCTGAACAAGGGTGGAACGATCACCGGTAAAGACACGGTGGTCGCGGCGGGACGCGACGTCGTAAATGAAACGCATGCCATCACGGCCTTGCGGACGCTCTCCAACGGTTACAGTGCGGGCGGCACAGGCGTGGGCGCTGTTGGGACGATTTCGTCCAGCGGCACGACGGCCGTGCTTGCGGGCCGGGACATCAATATGAACGGCGGACGAGTGGATGCCGGGGCGAACGCGTTGCTTGCAGCAGGCCGAGATCTGAATATCGGCACAGTGGCGCTGGGCACCACGCAAGACGCCGTGTCCCGCGGAGGCCAGAGCTACAGCCACGATCAAGTCGTGACGAACGCCGGCAGTACCATCCAGGCAGGGCAGTACATCGTCGCCGTCGCGGGACGCGATGCGACGCTGAGCGGCTCGGCAATCGAGGCTGGTGGCAACGCCTCGTTGATCGCCGGCCGCGACACCACGGTTACCGCCGTGATGGACACACATACGCACAGCGAAGGATCGCTAGGCGGGAAGGGTGCGCAGTACACGCAGTCGTCGTATGACGAGACTGCCCGGGGGAGCGCGGTGCAGGCGGGCGGCAATGCCACCTTGGCAGCCGGCCAAAGCGCGCTTGCCTCTGCGATGCTGCAAAGCAATGGCATCTCGCCGATCCTCGATACCAACAATGGAACCAACACCGGCAATCTCTCGGTGCTTGGATCCAGCGTAACGACGGGTGATGAGTCCGGCGGTGGTGGCGTGGCACAACTGATCGCTGCCGGCGACGTGACCGTCGGCACGGTCAATGAAACACACCAATCGGATAGCTGGTCCGAGAGCAAGAAGTCCGGCTTCCTATCCAAATCGAAGACCACGAAAGAGAGCAGCCAGCGCGATAGTGTTGCGGTCGGCTCGATGGTGTCCGCCGATAGTGTGGAGAGTAACGCGGGCCGGGACATTACGATCAACGGTTCAACCGTGGCGGCTACCAACGACATCGCGCTGAGCGCCGGCCGTGATCTCACAATTGGAAGTGCCGGGAGCACTAGCTCAAGCTACAACTTTGAGCACACTACGAAGACGGGCTTTGGCGCTACGGGTTCTGGCTTGTCCTACGGCAAACGCGATCAGAAAGACACGATCAACCAGAGCTCGGTGACACAGACCGGTAGTCTGGTGGGCAGTACGGACGGAAGCGTCCATATGTCAGCAGGCAATGCGTTGATGGTCAGCGGCAGCGACCTGATCGCCGCGAAGGACATTACCGGCATCGCGGCGGATATCACGATCGAGGCCGCCAAGGGGACGCAGCATCATGATGAAACCCATGAAGTAAAGCAAAGTGGGTTCACGCTTGGCGTTTCGGGGGGCGCAATCGGCTCGGCCATTAGTGCCGGCCAAAAGGTCAGCTCGGCTAGCCAGAGCAAGGACGGACGTGCCACCGCCTTGTGGGGCATGGCGGCCGGGCGCGATGCGTTCGACGCTGGTAGCGCGCTAGCAGGGGGAAGAGCCCAACAGAAGGGGCAGCGATCACTCTCTCGTGGGGGACGAGCCATAGCAAGCAAACGTTCACGGAGGACAGCACGACTCATACAGCGTCCAGCGTGACGGCTGGGGGCAATGCCAAGTTTGTTGCATCGGGCGTGGACGCCATGGGCAATGCAACTGGGGGAAATATCAATATCGTCGGCTCTGATGTGTCTGGTGCCAATGTCGCGTTGGGAGCGAAAAACCAAGTCAACATCGTGTCGGCGACCGATACGGCGGAGAGCCACAGCACCAACAAATCGAGCAGCGGCAGCATTGGCATCTCGTATGGCGCTCAGGGATTCGGCGTGTCGGCGTCGGCCTCGAAGGCCAAAGGAAATTCGGATAGCGTTAGCGCGACACAGGTGAACAGCCACATCAGCGGGACCGATTCCGTCACCATCGTATCCGGAGGCGACACCAGTATCCTGGGCGGCGTCGTCACCGGGGGCAAGGTTGCGGCGAATGTGGGGGGCGACCTGAACTTGCAAAGCCGTCAAGACACCGAGGAATTCCACGCCCGTCAGGAAAGCAAGGGCGGTGGCTTCAGCATCAGTCAGGGTGGCGGGTCTGCGAGCTTCTCGGCATCGAAGGGCAAGGCCGACGGTAGCTACGCGAACGTCACAGAGCAGACTGCGATTCGAGCTGGTGAAGGTGGCTTCGATATCACGGTCAAGGGCAACACGGACCTCGATGGTGCGGTGATTTCCAGTACGGCGACGGCCGACAAGAACAGTTTGACGACTGGAACGCTGTCGTGGAACGACGTCCGCAATCATTCCGACTTCAGCGCAACTTCGGTCGGCATCTCGGCCGGGGGCGCCTTCGGTGGTCCCGTGGGTCAAAGCAACAGCGGCCCGACGTCCGGAAAAATACCGGTGGCGTCAGTCCGATGATCCCGCAGAGCGAAAGCGGCAGCCAGGAGGGTCTCACCCAAGCCGGGGTTTCTGGCGGCACCATTTCGATTACCGATGCGGCGAATCAGAAGCAGGATGTGGCGACGCTGAACCGGGATACCTCCTCCACGAACTCCACCGTGGGCAAGAACCCGGATCTGGCTAATGTATTGAGCGAGCAGGCCGATATGATGGCCGCGGCGCAGGCGGCTGGCGAGGCGGTAGCGCGCACCGTGGGGGGATATTGCCGACAGCAAGCAGAAGGATGCGCAAATCGCGTTGAAGAAGGCGGAAGCGGCCTACCAAAACGATCCTACCGACGCCAATCGCGCGGCCATCGCCGAGGCGCAAGCCGCTGTTGACGGTTGGAAGGAGGGCGGACAGTATCGCGCGGCATTGCATACGGCGGGCGGCGCGTTGGTGGCTGGACTCGGCGGTGGCAATGCGCTCGCCGGAGCAGCGGGCGCTGGGTTGTCGTCACTAGCGGCGCCGAAGCTCTCCGAACTTGGAAATACGGTCGCGGGCAGTATCGGGACAGGCAATGCCGATCTGAATGAGGCGCTGGGGAACCTCGTCGCCAACATTGTTGCCGGAGGATTGGGTGCTGCTGTGGGGGAGGGCTCGGGTGCCGCGACGGCCGCGAACGTGGATCGGTTTAACAGACAATTGCACCCTGATGAATACGAATTTGCGAAGAAGAACGCAAGAGTGGTGGCAGAAAAGCTTGGAATTTCGCAAGAAGAGGCTGAGGGAAGAATTGTTGCCGAAATTCTTCGTAATTCCGATAAACAAACAGCCGATGGTGCTGGAGGGAGGCGTGACTATGAAGTGAGAAGTATTATTGGCTGTAATAATCTCAATTGCGATGGATATAAGAACGACAAGAACTACGCGGACCACGATTATAACAGCCAATATGTTTCATTGTATGAGGAGGCGTTTAAATCGGGACAGAAGCAGATTGGCACTGGAATGAGTAGTGCTCAATTGAGGGAAAAAAATCTGATATACGAGCGTTTCGGTAAGGGCGCGCTGGCTATCACTGCATGTGCTATTTCAGGCGGAACGGCATGCCAAGCGGCGGCATCTGGGTTCGGTATGGGGGCCGCTACAAGTTATATTACGAATAGTCCATTCACTACGGCCGAAGCTTTCGGAAGTGCATTGGGCGGGTTGGTCGGGGCAGCGTATGGTGCGAATCTCAGTTCCTGGGCCGGAGAACTTGGCACTTGGTATGAGAGGCTCGTACTGGGAGGCACGAAGATGGCACCTGTTTTTGCTGGTAAGCAAACGGCTATTCCAATCGGAAACGCTTCAGGCCTAGGGGGGAGCAGTAGACCCTCTTTTTGATCCAAGTACCAACCCTTGGTGGGGTCTAAGAAATACGATGGAAAGCGTTAAGGGGCAGAATCGATGAGTCTCGAGATTGGCGTAGTTTTGATTTGTATCGTTTCAATGTTTGTAACATGGTTTGCCTTCGGTCGAGAGTTGATGGATAAAAAATCGGCTAGATTCTTGTATTGGCTTAAATCAAGCCTTTTCATGGGGGCGTGTATTTCTGCGTGGATTTTTTATAAGGAGCCGGGCATAAGCTTTGTGCACGCCATTGTGATTGCAATGGCGCTGGCTGGGTTCGTAAACTTAATTCGTTCGCAATGGATCTTTCTGCTTCCGTAGAATTCTTTTGCCTCATGGACGATGGTTAAGTGATTACTAAATTTAACGTGCAGTATAGTGACCGTCGTCATGCACTCGGATAAATCGGTTGCGTGGTATGCGCTCTCTCCTGCCTACGACAAAAAAGCAAAAATAAACATATCGAGTTCGTAGCCATATGGTGAAGGAATCGCAGTCTTTCGGGAAAATGGCCAGAACGTCGTGCCGCGTTTCTGGAAGGAAGTCCGCACGAAAGCGCTACTGGCACTGCCATAAAGACTCATGAAGCTACAGAAGATGATCGCTTCTCCCGCGCGTTGGTTGTGCGCCGGGGGTGCCCTGGTTTTATCTCAGGTCAGCCAGGGACAGGTTCCCCCCGTCGGCCCTGGCCAGCCCGCGGCTCAAGCCGTAATCGAGCAAGAGCAACGCATCCGCCAACAACAGGAAGCACGTGAACGAGCGCAGACGGTAGATGCTCCCGGCGTTCGCGCAGCCGCGTCGGCGCCGGCGGAATATCCCGCCCTCCCGGACGAGACTCCATGCTTCCGCATCGAGCACTTCGTTCTCGATCTGCCGGCCGATCTGCCGGCACCTGTACGAGAACAGGGCGCGTCCGGTCTGCCGCAGGACCCCTTGCATTCGCCCGTGCGTGGCTAGACCACTACAAGGGCAGCTGTATTGGCAAGCATGGCGTCGACATGCTGATCAAAGGCGTCTCGCAAGCCATCCTCGACCGCGGCTACGTGACCAGCCGCGTGCTGGTGCCTGAGCAGAACCTGAGCGCAGGAGCGCTACGGTTGACCTTGATACCCGGTGTCATTGGCGAATTGCGCTTTGCCGAGCCGGAGATATGGGGAACGTGGCGGAGTGCATTTCCCACCCGGAGCGGTGAGCTACTGAACCTGCGCGATCTCGAGCAAGGGCTTGAGCAGATGAAGCGCGTCGCGAGCCAGGACGTCGATATGCAGGTCGTGCCGACCGCAACGCCCGGAGTCAGCGACGTCGTCATCGCGGTCAAGCGAAGCAAACGTTGGACGGTCGTTGCGTCGATCGACGATTCGGGCAGCCGGTCGACCGGCAAGCGACAAGGCAATGTCAGTCTCGCCATCGACAATCCAATCGGGCTCAACGATCTCTTCAACGTGGGCTATTCCCGAGATCTGGAATTTGGCGATAAGGCTCGCGGTACCAAAGGGTGGAATGGCTTCTATTCCGTACCGTGGGGCTATTGGACCGCGACGCTTTCCGCCTATCGCAGCGACTATTTCCAGCAAGTCGCCGGCGTCAATCAAACGTTTGTCTTCAGCGGTGAGTCGCAGAGCGTCGACCTCAAACTGCATCGTGTAATTCGCCGCTCGCAGAACGACGTCTTGGGTTTGCAATGGCGGTTGTCGCGCCGTTTCGGCAAGAGCTATATCGAAGACACGGAAATCGCGCAGCAACGGCGCAACAACACCGTGGCGGAGTTCGGCATTACCGACCGGCATTATTTTGGCGCTGCGCAACTCGACGCGAGCCTGTTGTATCGCCAGGGTGTCGGCGGCTTCGGATCGCAGGCCGACACGCTGGCGGCGCAGGGAGGGCCGACTTGGCAATTCAAGATGGCGGTAGCCGATGTCAACCTTTCCGTGCCGTTCAAGCTGGGCAATCAGCCCCTTCGCTATGTGACCACGTTCCGTGGCCAGTTCACCAACGACCGGTTGTACTTCGTCGATGCCATCACCATCGGCAGCCGCTATACCGTACGTGGCTTCGATGGAGAGAACTTGCTCGCCGGGGAGAGGGGCTTCTATTGGCGGAACGAACTGCAGCTTCCGGTCGCGAATACTGGGCAGGCACTCTACGCAGGGCTGGATTACGGCCGCGTGTTTGGGCCTTCCACCGCCGCGTTGGTCGGTACCCAGCTTGCGGGCGCAGTGCTGGGTTTACGCGGGGGGCGTTGGAACCGGATTGGGTGCGATCTCGTATGACGTGTTCATCGGTACGCCCGTGTACAAGCCAACGGCTTTCCATACCGCCGGCGTCACTGGTGGATTTCAATTGGTGTATCAGTACTGACGCACCGATTTCAGTATTCAGAAAATCCTGTTTCTATTGCAACGTTCATCATGAAAATTCAACGCATCGAGTGGATCGGCACGCTTGTCCTGACGATAGGCGGAGCGCTTGTCCTGTCCGCATGTTCCCTGATACCGCAGCCGAAGCGATACCTGTCCGAAGTGACCGTCGACTACAACCCGGCCGATTCAGCACGGGTCCGGTTTTACGTAGAGGCGGGGACCTCTGCGTCATATCGCGCCGATTCGACATGCTATTCACCGTGGTATGAGGAGGACAGCAAGCGCGTGGCGGTTACCGGCACAGGTCTCTTTGACAGCTGGAAATACTCGTCGCACAGTACGACGATTGGAATGCCGCAAAGCCCCCGTCCCTGGATGCGCTTCGAAGGGCTCGTTTTCAAATCTGCGATCAACGAATATGTTGTAAAGGGCGCCAAGCCCATGACCATTTCGATGTCCGAGACTTCGCAGAACTGGAAGTGCGATCCTCCTTCCGTATCCTTCGTGCCGGAGCCGGGGAAGGACTATGACGTCTTCATGTCGACCCAATATAGACGGTGCTGGATCGAAGTCCGCGAGATCGACGCCGACGGAAAGGACATTCCAATCAAGCCGAACGAGGCGTCGCGGTGCAGCGCTAGTTCCTGAGTCCGTCTTCCGATGACTGTTTCCGCCTTCCCCAACATCCTGATCATCACCGGCCTGATGGCCGCCGGCAAATCGTCGGTGGCTCAGGCCATCGCGGAGCGATTGCCAAAGTCCGTCCACCTGCGTGGCGACACGTTCCGCAAAATGATCGTGAACGGCAGAGCGGAGATCACACCCGAACTGACGCACGAGGCCCTGCAACAACTCTCGCTGCGCTACCGCCTGGCGTGCGACGCGTGCGAAGCCTATGCCGATGCGGGCTTTACCGTGATCTATCAGGACGTGATACTCGGCGAGTATCTGAACGAGGTCCACACGAGGCTGTCCCGCTGGTCCCCCGGCGTACTGGTGCTCAACCCTGCGTTGGAGGTGGTCGCGCGGCGCGATGCCGAACGGCGCAAGACCGCCTATGCCGGTGATTGGACCCCTGCTTCGCTGGCGGCAGGGCTGGAGCACACGCCGCGAATCGGCTTGTGGCTCGATACCTCCGCCATGACGGTGGACGAAACGGCCCACTTCGTATTGCGCCATGCAGAGGCAACCAGGGCTGGCGAACAGTAGAGTGCGGGACGCGACCACCGTCGTCGCAATCAATCCCATCGGGCCGCATCCCAACAAAGGCCCTCATCAACCAATTGCCTTACCATTCGATCATTGGACAGCGGACCAGCACGGGCTCCGCGTCCAAACGATCTAAGACAAGCCATGGCACTGACAATCACCCCCCGGAACGACGACCCGCACGCTGATTCGCGGCGAGGCTGGCGATATCGAACTGCTGATCGACTCGCCGAAAGACGCGGTGCGGGGCATTGCCGTGGTCGGCCATCCTCATCCGATGCAGGGCGGCACTGCCGACCACAAGGTGCCGCACCAACTGGCCCGTGAATTGAGCGCGCATGGCTTTCTCGCGGTGCGGCCGAATTTCCGCGGCGTCGGTGCGACGCAGGGCGAGCACGATGCCGGTGTCGGCGAGACGAACGACATGCTGGCGGTGGTCGACCATCTGCGCGAGCAGTACCCGGGTCTGCCGCTGGCGCTGGCGGGATTCTCGTTCGGCGCCTTCGTTGCGGCGCTGGCATCGGTCCAGCTTACGCAACGCGGCGTCGCGATCGATCATCTGATTCTGACTGGCATGCCGTCCGGCCCCGTTGCGAATCACCGCAGCTACGATACGCCGCCGGTCGCGGCCAATGCCCTGGTGATTCATGGGGAGAACGACGAGCGCGTCGCGCTGTCGGCCATCTTCGATTGGGCCCGCCCGCAGCAGTTGCCGGTCGTGGTGGTGCCCGGCGCGGACCACTTCTTCACCGGCAAGCTGCCGGTGCTCAGGCGCCAGGTCGCCAGCTATCTGGAGCGCCCGGTCTCTTCCGCGGAGGCTTGAACGGGTAGGCCGCTACCGCATCCCCCGCTGCGCCTTTCGTGCGACAGCTCCCAGCGGTATCGCCATCCGGCGCTGACCATGACGGCCGCCGCGCTGCGCAATCACGCCTTTGTCTTTGTGTCGCCCTTGAGCCGATCGAGGAACCATCTCCCCCGCGGGCCCGGGAGGCATGTCCTTTCGGTAGACCGCGAACATGGCAATCGGCGGCGTGCGCGGTTGAAAGCTCTGCAGCCGTAGGGCAATCAGGCGGCCCTGCGCGAGATCCTCCTGCACCATTGCCGCAGGCATGTGCCCCCAGCCGAAGCCGGCGCGCAGGAAGGCGTGTTTGGCGCCCAGGTCGGCCAGGCGCCAGGTGAGCGGCGAAAACACCCCGAACGTCGCCCCATCGGTGAGCGTCGTGCGATCGGTCAGGACCAGTTGCACATGCTCGGCCAACTCGCTGCTGCGAATCAGGCGTTTTCGCGATGCCAATGGATGATCGGGCGCGACGACGGTCACCATCGGTACGTCGAGCAGCTTTTCTCCCTCCAGCGTTTCCGGTACCGATGGCATGGAACCGCTGATGCCAAGCCGGCAGACGCGCTCGAGCACCGGGCGCATGACCGCGCCCAATGCCTCGACATACAGACGCAGCGGGGTATGCGGGAACGCTTCGCGGAACTCGCCTACAGCCGAGGTCAGCGACTCCATCGGGTACATCACGTCCACCACGACGGACAGCTCGGGTTCCAGCCCGTCCGCCATGGCCCTTGCCTTGGACTTGAACCCGTCCATGCCGCCGACGACGACCCGTGCCTGTGCCAGCAGCGCCGCTCCCTGTTCCGTCAGGCGCGGATAGCGGCCTGACCGGTCGAACAGACGGACATTGATCTGCCCTTCCAGATTCGCCAGCGTGTGGCTGACCACGGACTGCGCGCGCCGCAGCTTGCGGCCCGCTGCGGAGAAGCTGCCTTCGTCGGCGGCAGCGATGAAGGTGCGTAGCTGATCCAGCGAGACGCCATCGAGCATATATCTAATCCGTAGATGGATAGCATCCAGAAATATAGTCTTCCTGAATGGGTGTCAAGTCCCTAATCTTCGGGTCATGCCATCGCGACTTCACCGCGATGTCACGAAAACACAGGTACACCACACAGGAATCCATTCATCATGAACTCGACTCAATTCAACTCGCAGACCTTCCTTCCCCTTGTTGGCCGCATCGGGGTGGCCACCATTTTCCTGATCAGCGGTCTCGGAAAGCTGATGGCCCCGGGGGCGACGATTGCCTACATCGGCTCGCTCGGGCTGCCTGCGCCGGCGTTGGGTTACGCCGGTGCGCTCGGTCTGGAGCTGTTGGCCGGCGTCATGCTGATCGCCGGTTATCGCACCAGGGCGGTGGCTGGACTGCTGGCGCTTTACGCGGTCGTCACGGCGGTGCTCTTCCACCATGCACTGGCCGACCAGAATCAGATGTTCCACTTTCTGAAGAACCTGGCCATGGCCGGTGGCCTGATGCAAGTGGTGGCGTTCGGGGCGGGTGCATACAGCCTCGATGCCCGCCGCGGCAGCAAGGCCGGCATGGCCGCCGCGCAGTGACCACCCGTTCGCACACCATTCGGAGCACATCATGAAGAACGCCGCACAACTGTTGCAGCAACATATCGAGACCCTGGTCGACAACCCCGTGCAGTGGCAGGCGCTGCTTGCCGAAGACATCGTCTGGGAATTGCCGTACGCCCCGAGCCTGGGGCACCCGGCGAAACTGGAAGGCCGCGAAGCGGTCAGCCGCCATGCCGCGTGGTTTGCAAGCGCCGTATCCGGTTTCCGCTTCGCCGATCTGGAGATCCTCTCGGCCGCGGGCCACGAGCAGGCCGTGGGGCGTGTCCGGGCCGAAGGACGCATCGACGCCACCGGCCGGACTTACGAACAGGAATACGTGGTGTTTCTCACCGCTCGCGATGGCGCAATCGTCCATCTGCGCGAGTACTTCGACCCCGTGCGCGCTGCACTGGCGCTCGATGCACCGATCGTCGGTGTCGCTGCAAGGAGCATCTGATGAAAGCCATTCGTGTTGCCGCCTATGGCGATCCCGGCGTCATGCAACTGCGGGACGTGGACATCCCTGTCCCGGGCGACGATGAAGTGCTGATCGAGATCAAGGCTTCGGCCGTCAATCCGATCGATTGGAAGATCGTCACCGGGGCGATGCAGCGTTTCATACCGTTGCCGCTGCCGTTCACTCCCGGCGTCGACGCGGCCGGTGTCGTGGTGGAGGTGGGGCGCAATGTCACCACGCTCAGGGCCGGTGACGAGGTACGCGGCTTCATCGGGATCGTGGGTGCTTATGCCACGCACGCCGTGGTGGCGGCGGACAAGCTCGCCCGCAAGCCGGCAAGCATCGACTTCGACACGGCCGCCAGCATTCCGGCCGCGGCGTTGACCGCCTGGCAGGCGCTGCATGAGCACGGACGCGTGCAGCAGGGGGATAAGGTCCTGATTCACGCGGCGGCCGGGGGCGTGGGCAGCGCCGCCGTGCAAATGGCTGCGCTCGCCGGCGCCCGGGTCATCGGTACGGCCTCGGCGCGCAACCGCGACCATGTGCTGCACCTGGGTGCGGAAGACGTGATCGACTACAACGCCGGGGACTTCACCAAGCAGGTATCGGATGCCGACCTTGTGCTGGACCTGGTGGGTGGCGACACGCAGGACCGGTCGTGGTCGGTGCTGCGGCGGGGCGGGCGCATGGTTTCCACTGTCAGCCAGCCGGATGCCATGCGAGCGCGCGAGATCGGTGGGGAGGGAATGCGCTTCAGCGCGCGTTCCGATGGCCGGTTGCTGTCGGACATTGTCGCGCTGTACGAAGCCGGACGGCTGTCGAACCGGATCGATTCGATATTCGCCCTTGCCGACGCCGGCGACGCGATGCGCAAAAGCATGACGCAACATGTGCGCGGCAAGGTCGTGATCCGCACGGCCGATTAGTGACCTATGTCGGGCTGACCAGCCTGACCCCCTTCCACTGCCCGCTCGCGACCATCTCGGACACGATGGTCTGCAGCGCGGCCTCGACGCTGCGGCACGCCAGGCTCAGGCTTGCCGACGACGACAGGCACAGGCTGACGCGCCGCTCCAGCGTCGCGTCGGTAATCGACATCGCCGCAAGCGCATCGTCTTCGTCGCCGGCCAGCGCGGACCACGGCAGGATGGTCCATCCCAGTCCCTCGCGCACCGCGGACAGCAGCACCGATACCGCGCTGGTCTCCGCGACCAGGCGGCATTGCAGGCCGGCACTGACCAGCGCGCGATCGCAAAGCACGCGGACCGAATTGGGAAAGCTCGGCAACAGCAGCGGCAACGCCGCGGCCTGCGCCAGCGTGATGGCGTGGGGATGTCCCGGATGTCCCGGACGTCCTGGAATCGGCCGGCCGACCAGCATCAGCTGTTCGTCGAGCAGCGGAGTCGATTGCATGTTGGGGCGCTGCTGCACGTCCATTGCCACGGCGAGATCGAGCTTCTGCAGCGCCAACGATTCGGCCAGATCGGCGCTGGAGCCTTCGACGATCTCCAGCGTGATATCGGGGAAGTGCTCGGTCACATGCCGCAGCAGCGGCAGGGCCAGCACGCGGGAGGTGCTGGTCGGCAATCCCACGCTGACGTGGCCGCACGGCACGTCGCGGCCGTGCTGTACCGCGGCCTTGGCCTCTTCCATCTGCCGCAGCACCATCTTGGCGTGGCGGTAGAGGATAAGGCCGGTGTCGGTGGGTCTGGTGCCCGAGGGGCCGCGCACCAGCAATCTGGCGTCGAGTTCGGCTTCGAGGTTGGCGACGTGCTGGCTCAGCGAGGGCTGGGCGATATGGAGCGCATCGGCCGCGGCGGTGATGCTCTCCAGTTCGACGATGCGCGCGAAATAGCGCAGCTGCTTCAGGTCCATATTCGGCGAGGCGGTGGCATGGTGGCCCACGCCAATCGGTCGCGAATACGGCCGGATCGGTGGCGGGGCACGCCGGCAATGTAGCATCCGCCGGCGCCCCGCTGCGCGTTCCGCAGCGGGGCCCGCCACAGGACCAGCCGCGGGACTAGCGGCGAATCGGCAGATCGAGATACGAAGCCAGCTCGCCGCCGAGCCGGATCGACAGCCGCGGCGGACGGCCATGTGGCACCTGCGGGAAGTGCCCACGGTCCGCGCCGGCGATCGACAGACGCAGCCGGCTTCCGGCGGCCAACGTCCAGGCGACGGGCAGCATCGCAAAGTGCAGGTGCTCGGTCTGCCCCGGCACCAGACGCGCCGCGTCGGCCTTCGCGAACGTGCGGTAGGGCCACGTGGTCCGGTATTCCGGCGGGCACGGCGCGGTCTTGCGATGCAGCGCGCGCAGCATGCCTTCGGTGATGTAGCGCACTTGCCCGGACGCCTCGACCTCGGACAGGAAGACATGCAGCGCGGCGTCGGGCTGCGAGCTGGCGAGGCCAATGTTCAGCACGACATGGCCGGCGATCGACAGCGGCGCCGTCAGCACCGCGCCATCGAAGGACAGCAGATCCAGCTGCCGTTCGCTCCAGTCCGGGTAGTAGTCCTCGATATTGGCCGCGCCGAGCCGCTCATAGCGGGTTTGGCGGCCGGTGGACCAGTTGAAGTCGGCCATCGTGTCGCGGTCCGATTCCGCCGCGGGACATGCCGGCGACAGGCTTTCCGCATCCTCAGACAGATACAGCCGCTGCGTGTCCTGCACCGGCGGCCACATCGCGGCCGCATGCCATTGCTCGTCGTGCACGCTGTAGTAGTGGACGCGGGCTTCCTGCTCGAGCCCGGTCGGCAATTGCATCAGATGATGATCGAAGAAGCGCAGCACCTCGGCCAGCAGCGGGAAGTCGGAGGCGGCGTGGTTGCGCCACGGCGAGATATTGGTGCGAGCGCCGTGGTCCCAGGGGCCCAGCAGCAGTCGGCTATCGTGATCGGGCAGCGACAGGAAGCGCGTGATCGCGCCATTCGCATAGCCGCCGCCGTCGTACCAGCCCGAAATCGAATACACCGCGACATCCTGCGCAATGCCGTCGAGATAGCGATAGGGGCTGCAGCTGCCCGAATCGAGCGCCGGATCGTGCTGCGTGGCGCCATCGCGGAAGGCGAACTCCGGCGCCAGATCGGCCAGCGCGAAGTTGTTGCGGTGCTGTTCGATAGCCGCTTGTACCAGGCTGCCGTCGGTGTCGGTGTCGACCCGCTCCGGTCCATCGAAGCGCGGATCGTTGAAGTAGGGATAGCGGGCCAGCAGCGCGCGATCGTCCTGATCGAGCGCGACCATCAGTTCGTCATAGGCCTGCACCCAGACCTTGGACAGCAGGCCGCCCGGGTATAGCTGCTCGCTGTAGATGTCGGAGACCGCGAACAGCGGGGCGATCGCCTTGACCGCGGGATGGCCCGTGCTGGCCAGGAAACAGGCGGCCGCGCCCAGATAGGAGATGCCGGTCGAGCCGATGCGGCCATTGGACCAGGGCTGCGCCACGATCCAGTCCGCGATCTCGAAATAGTCGTCGCGCTCGGTCGGCGAGCGCAGCGCGTCGCGCGTGCCGAAGCTGGCGCCGGTGCCGCGTACGTCGACCACCACCACCGCATAGCCCTTCGGTACGAAGGCGTCGCGGTATTTCGCGGTATTCGGGCTCGGTTCCGCACCGGGCTCGCGCAGCCGGAAACGGCGGAAATAGGGCGTGAAGATGACGATGGTCGGATAGCGCGCCGGTGCATCGTTGTCGCGGACCGGCCCTTCGGCCTCCAGCGGCTGCGGCACGAAGACATCGACCGCGAGCCGGCATCCGTCGCGCATCGTCACATAACAGGACAGCGGCGCGTCAGGAACGGCAAAGCGAGAGGGACGCGTTTCGAGATAGGCGCTGGCCGGCGTTTTCCAGGCATTGCTGCGGAGATCGATATCGGACATGAATCTTGCGTTGGGGTCGGTTGGCTTGCGGCAATGGTAAGCAGCGCCCCCCGAGCCGCGGAAAGACGAAATGCCGATATGGATATAGGGCTGGCCTATGGCATGCTGCGCCGCGGCGCGCAAAATCGGCCGCCGGTGCATCGAGATGCGCCAAAGCAGGGCCGAATGCCGATTCAAAACGCAGGACATGCACCGCGGCGATGCCCCATGCCGCTAGGCGGGGCAGCCGGCAATCCGCCATAGGCTCCACCTATGGCGACATCGAGATTCCGTATTGGTTGGCATTCGCGCGAATTCTTACCATCGCTCTACAAGCCGGATCGATGGCGGCGCATTGCGCCGATGGAGGTCGCGTGGCGTGCCGGTGCGAATGCAGCCGGCGAAACGCAGCCAGCGAACTGAGCCAACGAGTCGCAGCCAGCAAAACGCAGCCGTCGAGACCATTTCAATTCACATGATTGGGGAGAACTGCAGATGTACCGTTCCTTGATGGGCGCCGCGATGGCGGCCCTGATGACGCTGTCCGGCGCCGCGATGGCCCAGGATGCCTATCCCAACCGTCCTGTCCGGCTGATCGTGCCGCAGTCGGCGGGCTCGGGCGGCGACGTGGTCGCGCGGATGCTGGGCGACAAGCTGAGCCAGGAGCTGGGACAGTCCGTGGTGGTCGACAATCGCGCCGGCGCCAACGGCATCATCGGCACGTCCTTCGTGGCCAAGCAGCCCGCCGACGGCTACACGCTGCTGCTGACCGGTGTGTCGCAGGTCAGCTTCAACCAGCATCTGTACAAGTCGCTGCCCTACGATCCGCAGAAGGACTTCACCTTCATTGCTCCCGTGGTCGATACGCCGTTCGTGCTGGTGACCAGCAAGGCCAGCGGCATCACGTCGATGGCCCAGTTCATCGAGAAGGCGAAGGCCAAGCCGGGCGGACTGACCTTCGGCAGCGCCGGCGTCGGCAATTCCACGCATCTGGCGATGGAGATGCTGGCCGACAAGGCCGGCATCAAGCTCACGCATGCCGCCTACAAGGGCTCGGGTCCGGCGCTGACCGGCGTGATCGCCGGCGAAGTCGATGCGATGGTCAGCGTGGTGGGTTCGGCGCTGCCGCAGATCACGGGCGGCAACGTGGTGCCGGTGGCGATCGTCGGGCAGAAGCGCGCCAAGGAGTTGCCCAATGTGCCGACGGTCAAGGAAGCGGGTCTGGACGTGCCCGTGATGCCTGGCTGGTACGCCTTGCTCGGGCCGGCCAATATGGATGCCAAGGTGGTGGCTCGGCTGAATGCGTCCGTGCAGGCCTTCCTGTCCGATCCGCAGGTCAAGAGCAAGCTGGCGTCGCTCTATCTGGAGCCGCTGGCAGGGTCGGCCGAGGCGATCAAGCAGCGCGCCGTGACCGACGCCAAGGTGTGGGGCGAGTTCATCAAGCGGCGGGGGATTCAGAACTCGTGACGGTCGGACAGCTCAAGGGCGGCCATGCAAGGGCCATTCGAAGGGCATTTCGAGGGGCTATTCGAGGGGTTATTTGAGCCCGCAGCCCGGCGGCGTCGAATAAGGTCGCTGTCGCCCCCCGCACGCGGGGGCCCGGTGGCCTGACTTTGCACACCGCCGAACTCCCGCATGGCGGGGGGAAGACCGGCCCGTCGGGCGGCAGCGCGATACCGCTAACTCTGCAACTCCGGCACGTTGCCGGCTTCCTCGTGCACGGTCAGGCGATCGTCGACATCCTGTACGCCGGCGATGCCCCGCACCGCAGCGATCAGTGCCTCGTGCTCCGCCGACAGGATGTGTCCGCTCAACCAGACTCGCCCGCCGACCACGGCCACGTCGATCGCGCCGGGATGGCCCACGAGACGGCCCATCTCCGCGCGAACGCGCTCGGCGATGGTGTTGTCATCGGCCGCGTGCTTGCCCAGGCCGGTCGCGCTACGTACCTTTGCCGCGATGCCCTGCATCCGGTCGGTGATCCGTTTTGCCTGCTTCTCCGCGAGATCCTGCATGTCGTGGCGGCTTGCCTCGGCCTTGTCGCGCAGTTCCGCGCGGCGCCGGCGGCCAGACTGCGGATCGAACAGGTACATGATCGCCGCGCCAACCGCCGCCGCGACCGCAAACGGCAACAGGCCCGGCGTGTTGCCGTGCGTTTCGCGCTGCCTGCCTTCCCGCCGATCCTCGTGCATTCCGTCGTTCATTTGCGCCTCCTTGCGAACAATGGGTTCACGCCCCGCCCGGCGGCGGGACCCGCTAGAAGCGGGGAGCATCAGGTGTGCCAGTTCGACGGTGTGGAAGGAGAGCCGGCGTGGTGGGACGAAAGCGGCGTGCGAGGTCCCGGATAAAGCGATCCGGCGCCCCGGCGGGGAGGTGAAATTTACCGATGGGGAAATCAGTGTTGCAGAGACGCCTGCAGAGACGCCTGCAGAGGGGCCTGCAGAAGGACTGGCAGAAGGACTGGCAGAAGGACTGGCAGAAGGCTGGCGGAAGGCTGGCGGAAGGCTGGCGGAAGGCTGGCAGAAGGGCTGGCAGAAGTGGCTGGCAGAAGGACTTGCAGAGAGGCTTTAGGAACGGGACTTCGCCGCGATTCGACGTGGTGCCGCCTTGTCCGCCTCATTGACCCCGTCGTTCTCCAATACCTCGGCCACGCGCGTCTTCAACATCGGCACCACCTCTTCACCGAACCACGGGTTCCGCTGAAACCACGCCACATTGCGCGGCGAGGGGATGCGGCAGCGGAACAAATCCCGGCCCATATTCCGCCCACGCCATCACCGTCTCGGTCAGCGACGGCTTGTTCGCGGCGCCGAGAAAATACCGCTGTGCATGGAGGCCGACTAGCAGCGTCAGCTCGATGTGCTTCAGCCCGGCCAGAATCCGGTCCATCCACATCGGCGCGCACTCCGGCCGCGGCGGCTTGTCGCCACTGGCAGCGCGGCCGGGATAGCAGAGGCCCATCGGCACGATGGCGAACCGGGTCGGGTCGTAGAACGTTTCGGCATCGACGCCCAGCCACTCGCGCAGCCGCTTGCCGCTGGCGTCGTTCCACGGGATGCCGGTCTGGTGGACCTTCGTCCCCGGCGCCTGGCCGACGATCAGGATGCGCGATTGCGGCGAGGCCTGCAGGACGGGGCGGGCGCCGAGCGGCAAATTGGGTTCGCAGGCCCTGCAGGCCCGGACCTCGGAGAGCAGTGTGTCCAGATTGGTGATGCGTTGTGCCTTCATATCAAGGAAGCTGCGCGGCGGTAGTTGCCGTAGAGGCGGTGGCTTCGGGCCATCCAGCCTGGTTGCGCGACACTATCAATGTCGCGATAATCGGTTTTCGCGACACTAAGCCTGCCTTTAATGTCGCGATTTACCCAATCCCGACATTAAGCGATGCCAAGACCCATCCCAACCCGGCAATACGAAGTGGTCCTGGACGTGGTGGCGCGCCACCCCGAAGGCGTCGGCATTGAGCAGATCGATGCGAGCCTGCACGAGGTTGCGACCAAGCGGACCCTGCAGCGTTGGTTGAACGACCTGATCTCGCAAGGATACCTGCGCCGCGAGCGGGCCGGCCGTGCGACGCGGTATCGGCTCGCGACGCTGATCACCGCTGCGGGCAGCGTCAAGCTGGAGGTGAGGACCACCGGACGGGGCTGTCTTCGGGTGCCCCTGACGGCCGAGACGGAATCGGTCCAGGCCCATGTACTGCAGCCGCTGTCGCAACGCAATCCGGTCGGCTACAACCCGGCGTTTCTCGACGCCTACCGTCCCAATCGAACGTTCTACCTTCCCGAGTCGGTACGCGCGGAGCTGAAGGCGCAGGGCAGCGTGATCGACGCCCATGAGCCTGCCGGCACTTACGCGCGGCAAATCGCGAGCCGCTTGCTGATCGACCTGTCGTGGAACTCCAGTCGCCTGGAAGGCAACACGTATTCGTTGCTGGAGACCGAGCATCTGCTGTCCGTCGGCGAAGCCGCGGAAGGCAAGGACGCGCTCGAAGCGCAGATGATCCTGAACCACAAGGAGGCCATCGAGTTCCTGTTGGCGGGCGCCGAAGAAATCCAGTTCAACCGCTATACGATCCAGAATCTGCACGCGCTGCTTTCCGAGAACCTGTTGCCGGATCCGGCGGCGAGCGGGCGGCTGCGCACCATTGCCGTCGGCATCGGGCAAACGTCGTTCACGCCGTTGGACGGCCCGCAGCGGATAGCAGAATGCTTCGACCGCGTGCTGCTGACGGCGGCTGCCATCGAGGACCCGTTCGAGCAGGCGTTTTTCGCCATGGTCCATCTGCCTTATTTGCAGCCGTTCGAGGACGTCAATAAACGGGTCTCGCGGCTGGCCGCCAATATTCCGCTGATCCGGCAGAACCTGTGTCCGCTCTCCTTCGTCGACGTTCCGCAGCAGGTCTATATCAGGGCCATGCTGGCCGTCTATGAATTGAATCGAGTCGAGTTGCTGCGCGACGTGTTCGTATGGGCTTACCAGCGATCGTGCGCGCGCTACTCCGCTGTCCGGCAGTCGGTGGGAGAGCCGGACCCGTTCCGCATGCGATATCGAATCCAGATCGGCGAGACCGTCGCGCAGGTGGTGCGCATGCGGATGAACAAGGTCCAGGCCGTGGCGTTTATTCGTAACCGCGCCGAGCAGTTGGCGGAGCAAGATCGCTCGCGTTTTGTCGAGGTCGTCGAAACGCAATTGATGACCTTGCATCTGGGCAGCATTGCGCGGTTCCGCCTGCGGCCGAGCGAATTCGAGAAATGGGCCGAAGTCTGGCAGTGAAATAACGCGCGGCTCAGGCAATTCCCGAGCAATTCGCGAGCAGTTTTCCGGGCAGTTTCCGGCAACCCGATATTGCAGCTTTTACAATCCGCGATATCGAGTGGCCGCGATGATTCCCGACGTAACAGGCTTCCAGCGACGGCATGCTTCTTGCCCCGCCCCCGTCATCAGCGAACCACCAAAAGGCCCGCATGAAGCCACGGCAAGACGGTCGCAAGGGAGGCAAGGCAATGAAACGCATCGGCGAGACCGCCCGGTTGCGCGACACTCTGGAATCGGCCGACGACAGGACGGCGGCCAGCGGGGCCGTGCCGGTGCCGCCGGCCGAAGCGCTGACCGGCGAGGTCTGGCGCAAGGGTGCGCGTGTCACGTTGCCCGTCAGGCAATTGCGGCCCACGCAAATGACGGTTGGCCTGTATCACGTCCAGAGCAAGATGGACGTGACCCTGCGCCATCAGGGCCGCAAGCAGATCGAGCTGATGGAGCGGCATCGCATCCATGTCGTGATCGGCCCCGGCCCGGCCTTCTACGTCATCGACCACCATCACTGGGCGCGCGCATGGTATGAGCTCGGCATCGAAAGCGTGCCGGTGGTGATCAAGCACAACTGGAGCGCGCTGCCGCCCGATCGCTTCTGGCTCGAGATGGAGGCGCGGCATCTGGTCCATCCCTACGATCAATACGGCGAGCGGCAGGGGCTCGCCGCCCTGCCGCATTCGCTGGCCGAGATGCGCGACGATCCGTACCGCAGCCTGGAGGCCTTCGCCCAATTGGCCGGCGGCTACGACAAGGTCAAGCAGGCCTATCCCGATTTCCGCTGGGCCGATTTCTTTCGCCGCCATATCGACGGGCGCCTCGACACGGTGCCCGGTTTCGCGCTGGCGCTCGCGCATGCCGTCAAGCTGGCGCGCAGCAGCAAGGCGCGCGGCTTGCCGGGTCATCTCGATGACCGGGAGGATGGCAAGACTCGCGGCAAGGCTGGCGGCAAGGCTGGCGGCAAGGCGAAGCTCGGTTCCATCGGCAAGGACAAGGGCACCAAGTCCAGCAAGTCCGGCGGCTCCGCCAAGTCCGGCAAGTCCGACGGAAAGGCGTGATGACGGCGCGCGCGCAGGCGAGCACGATCGCGCCGGCCGCCGCACTGCCCGAGCGGCTCGACGGGCTGCCTTGGTCGCGCTGGCACTGGCGCGTGGTGATCGCGCTCGGCGTGGCATGGGTGCTCGACGGTCTGGAGGTCACGCTGGTCGGCTCACTCGGCGGCGTGTTGCAGCGGCCCGATACGCTTGGGCTGTCGGCCTCGCAATTCGGCTGGTCGGGTTCAATCTATATCGCCGGCGCGGTGCTCGGTGCGCTGATCTTCGGCCGCCTGACCGATCGACTTGGCCGCAAGCGGCTGTTCCTGCTGACGCTGGCGGTCTATATGGGCGCGACGCTGGCGACCGCCTTCTCGCCGAATTTCGCGGTCTTTGCGCTATGCCGCTTCGTCACCGGCCTGGGTATCGGCGGCGAATACGCGGCGATCAATTCGGCGATCGACGAACTGGTGCCGGCTCGCGTGCGTGGGCGCGTCAGCCTGGCGATCAATGGCAGCTTCTGGCTGGGCGCGGCGCTCGGCGCGGGCCTGAGTCTGGTGCTGCTCGACCCCCCGCGTGCTGGGTCCGGAGCTGGGCTGGCGCGCGGGCTTCGCGCTCGGTGCGATCCTGGCCGTGGCGATCCTGCTGGTGCGGCGCGATGTGCCGGAGAGCCCGCGCTGGCTGCTGACGCATGGCCGCCCGGAAGAGGCGCTGCGGATCGTCGAGCGGATCGAGGCCGAGGTCTACGGGCATTCGGCGCATACCGCCCGCGACGACACCGTGCTGCGAAAAATGCCGCGCACCGCGGGACAGGCGACGCCGTGGCGCGAGGTCGCCGACGTGATGCTGCATCGCTATCGGAGACGCACCGTGGTCGCGCTGGCGCTGATGATCTCGCAGGCCTTCTTCTACAACGCGATCTTCTTCACCTACGCGCTGGTGCTGACGCGCTTCTACGCGGTGCCCGATGGCCGCGTGGCGCTCTATCTGTTTCCCTTCGCGCTCGGCAACGTGCTCGGCCCCTTGATCCTCGGCCCGCTGTTCGACCAGGTGGGCCGGCGCAGGATGATCGGCCTGACCTATTGCCTGTCCGGCGTGGGGCTGGCGCTGACGGGCTGGGCCTTCGTGCAGGGCTGGGTCGAGGCGCGCGGCTTGGCGCTGTGCTGGTCGGCGGTGTTCTTCCTTGCGTCGGCCGCGGCCAGCTCCGCCTATCTGACGGTCAGCGAGGTGTTCCCGCTGGAAATCCGCGCGCTGGCCATCTCGATCTTCTTTGCGATCGGCACCGGCGCCGGTGGATTCGCGGCGCCGGCGCTGTTCGGCATGCTGGTCGAAACGGGCAGCCGGGAGGCGGTGGCGATCGGTTATGCGATCGGCGCGGCGCTGGTGATCGTCGCCGGGCTGCTGGCGTGGCGATACGCGGTCGATGCCGAACGCAAGCCGCTGGAGGCGGTGGCCGCGCCGCTGCGCCCGTATCGCGACTGAGCGACTAAGCGCGACTTAGCACAACTGAGCACGACTAAACGCGCCGGCACGCCGCCGACACCCTCACCAGCCGCTGTGCGCCGCGCCGCTGTCCACGCGCCGGTGCGCGGCAAAGCGTTGCAGCAGGAAATCGACCAGCGCACGGGTCTTCGCCGACAGATGGCTGCGCGTCGGGAACACGATGTAGATATCGGCGTTCGGCAGGCTCCATTCCTTCAGCACCGGCTGCAGCTCTCCGCTGCGCAATAGCGGCGCCACGTCCCATTCGGAACGCACCAGGATGCCATGCCCTTCGCGCGCCCAGCCAAGCGCCGATTCGCCGTCGTTGGTGCTCAGCGGGCCGCGCACCTTGACGGTCTCCTGCCGCGTGCCGCTGCGCAGATGCCAGGTGCCGAACGTCTCGTCGCTCTCGCGAATGAAGATGCATTGATGCCGCGTCAGGTCCTGCGGCGTGGCGGGTGTGCCGGCGGCCTTCAGATACGCCGGGGTCGCGCACAGCAGGCGGCGATTGTTGGCCAGCAGCCGGGCGGTCAGCCGCGCGTCGGGCAACTCGCCGAAGCGGATCGACGCATCGAAGCCCTGTTCGACCAGGTTCACGGGGCGGTCGCTCAGATGCAGCTGCACCTCGACGCGCGGATGCAGCCGCGCAAAGGCGGACAGCGCCGGCGCGATATATCGCCGGCCGAAGCCCAGCGTCGCGCTGATCCGCAGCAGGCCGTGCGGCGTCGCGCCGCTTCCCGCCACGGTGCGCTCCAGCGCCTCGAGTTCGGCGAGCACGCGCGCGCCTTCAACCAGATAGGTCTCGCCCTCGGGCGTGAGGCTGAGCCGCCGCGTGGTCCGTTGCAGCAGACGCACGCCGAGGCGCCGCTCGAGCGCGGCCAGGCGCTTGCTGACCGCGGGGGGCGTCACGCCGAGTTGCTGCGCGGCGGCGGCGAGGCTGCCGTGCTTGTTGACGGTGGCGAAGAAGGCGAGATCGGAAAAGCCGTCCATGAAGGTCTGGTGCAGGGAAGGTACAGGCGATGGTGCAGGTGAGCGCAGCGTCGATTCATGAATGGTGGATTCATGAATTGCGGTTAATCAAGCATGTGCCGAGCGGAAATTATGCTGGTTTTCATCAATGATACGATGCCTTCCACAACAAGACCAATAACCAGACCAATAACGAAACCAATCATCACCAACCCCCCGAGTGGATGGAGACAACGATGAAACTGCAACTCCTTTGCGCCGGCCTGACGCTGGCTTTCGGTAGCACGGTCGGCGCCGCGGGCGCGTACGCCCAGGGCTATCCCGAGCGGCCGATCAAGCTGGTGGTGCCCTACGCGCCGGGCGGCAGCGCCGACATCGCGGCGCGGCTCGTCGCCGACGAATGGGCCAAGGCGCTCGGCGGCACCATCGTGATCGAGAACAAGGGCGGCGCCGGCGGCAATATCGGCGTCGACGCGGTGGCCAAGGCGCCCGGGGACGGCTACACGATCGGCCTGCAGACGGTGTCGCTGGCGATCAATCCGTCGCTGTTCGCCAAGATGCCGTACGACACGCAGAAGGACCTGGCGCCGATCGGCATGGTGGCGAGCTCCCAGCACGTGCTGGTGGTCAACAACCAACTGCCGGCCAAGGACCTGAAGGCGCTGCTGTCGATGCTGAAGGCGCAGCCCGGCAAGTACACCTATGGATCGGCGGGCCCGGGTAGCACCTTCCATATGGCGGCCGAGCTGTTCAAGAGCGTGGCCAATGTGCCGATCGAACATATCCCGTATCGGGGTGGCGGTCCGGCGCTGATGGACACCATCGCCGGCCAGGTCAACATGAGCTTCCCGGTGCTGTCGGCCGCGCAGCAGCAGGTGCAGGCCGGCAAGCTGCGCGCGATCGGCGTGACGGGCCCCAAGCGTTCGCCGCTGATGCCGGACGTGCCGACCATCGCCGAGGCGGGTTTGCCGGGCTATGCCTTCGAGACGTGGTTCATGGTGTTCGCCCCGGCCGGCACGCCGCAGCCGGTGATTGCCAAGCTGAACGCCGCGCTCAATACCGCGTTGAACGCGCCGGCACTGAAGGCCCGCATGGTGCGCGAGGGCTTCGATCCGATGCCGTCCACGCCGGAGCAGGCCCGCGCCCGCTTGGCCAAGGAAATGCCGCTGTGGGCCAGGCTGATCAAGGAGCGCGGCATCTCGGCGGAGTAAGCCGGACACATTGCCCGCGACAGGCGCCGCGGAACATCGCGGCATGACATATCGCCTCATTCGGAACCCTGCATGATTCCCCGCACGCTATATCGCAAGCTGGTCGATTCGCATACGGTCGCGCGGCTCGACGACGACAACGTCCTGCTGTTCTGCGATCTGCATCTGATGAACGAGTACACCAGCCCGCAGGCCTTCGCCGGCCTGCACGAGCAGGGCCGGCCGGTGCTGATGCCGGGGCAGAACGTCGCCGTGGTCAGCCATATCATCCCGACGCACCCCGGCGCGATCCGCGTGATTGCCGACCCCGCCTCGGCCCTGCAGGCCAGCAACCTCAAGGCCAATTGCGACCGGCACGGGATTGCGCTGTTCGATACCAACGACCGGCTGCAGGGCATCGAGCATGTGGTCGCGCCCGAGCACGGCATGATCCGGCCCGGCATGGTGGTGATCTGCGGCGACAGCCATACCACCACCTATGGCGCGCTGGGTGCGCTCGGCTTCGGCATCGGCACCTCGGAGGTCGAGCACGTGCTGGCGACGCAGACGCTGGTCTACCGGCTCGCAAAGGACATGCGGATTCGCGTCGACGGCACGCTGCCGGCCGGCACCACGGCCAAGGACCTGGTGCTGATGATCATCGGCCGGATCGGCGCGCAGGGCGCCCGCGGCTATGTGGTCGAGTTCTGCGGCAGCGCGATCGCATCGCTCAGCGTCGAGGCGCGCTTCACGCTGTGCAATATGGCGGTCGAGGCCGGCGCGCGCGGCGCGCTGATCGCGCCCGACGCGACGGCCATCGATTACGTGCTGCAACGCGCGCCGGATATCGATGAGGAACTGCGGCCGCAGGCGCTCGCCGCCTGGCGCGCGCTGCGCAGCGATGCCGACGCGGCCTTCGACGTCGAACACCGTTTTGATGCCAGCGACGTGGCCCCGCATGTCACCTGGGGCACCAGCCCGGATCAGGTCGTGCCGGTGGGCGGACGGATCCCCGATCCGCTGGAACAACCGGAGGGTCCCGCACGCCGCAGCACCGAACAGGCGCTGTCCTATACGCGCCTGGAACCGCGCGCGCCGATTGAAGGCACGCCGATCCAGCATGTATTCATCGGCTCCTGCACCAACGCCCGCATCGAGGACCTGCGCGCGGTGGCCCAGGTGGTGCGCGGCCGGCGCGTGGCGGACGGGGTGCGAGCGATGGTGGTGCCCGGTTCGGGCGCGGTCAAGGCGCAGGCCGAGGCCGAGGGCATCGCCGCGCTGCTGATCGACGCGGGCTTCGAATGGCGGCAGCCGGGCTGTTCGATGTGCCTGGCGATGAACGACGACGTGCTGGAGGCCGGCGTGCGCTGCGCCTCGACCACCAACCGCAATTTCGAAGGCCGGCAGGGCAGGGGAGCGATCACCCATCTGATGAGCCCGGCGATGGCAGCCGCCGCCGCCGTGACCGGCCGCATCACCGATGTACGCGCACTGGAGCGCCACCATGACTGAACCGCTTCGTATCGACGGCAAGGCCGCGGCGATCCGCATCGAGAACCTGGACACCGATCAAATCATGCCGAAGCAGTTCCTGCGCGGCATCGACAAATCCGGGCTGGCGCAGGGGCTGCTGTACGACCTGCGTTTCGATGCCAGGGGCGCGCCGCGCGCCGAGTTCGTGCTGAATCGCCCGCAATACGCCGGCACGTCGATCCTGATCGGCGGCTCCAACTTCGGTTGCGGCTCGAGCCGCGAGCATGCGGTCTGGGGTTTGCAGCAGTACGGCATCCGCGCGGTAATCGCGCCGAGCTTCGGCGAGATCTTCTATTCGAACGCGATGAACAACCGGCTGCTGCTGGTGATGCTGCCGCCGGAGCAGGTCGCCGCGCTGATGGAGATCGTCGAGGCCAGCGACGGTGGTCCGGTCGGCATCGACATCGAAGCGATGCGGGTGCACGCCGAGGGCTTCGATGCCGGCTTTACGCTGTCGGCGCGCCATCGCGAGATGTTCCTGCAGGGGCTGGACATCATCGGCCGGTCGCTGGCGTATCGGCAGCAGATCGAGGCCTTCGCCGAACGGCGCTGGGCCGCCGAACCATGGACGCGCGACATCGCCGCGGCGACGCGCCGACGGCTCGGCGATAGCGCCGGGTAAGCATCGATTGCCTGCTGCCTGCCTATACTCAATGCAGCCCGCCGGCCTTGACCGGTGTCGCGCCGGCGGCGCCTGGGCGGACTTGTTCCGCCATTTCGTGCAGGCAGCGTCAGGAGGCAGCGATGGGACGCAAATATATCGATTGCCGGGAAATTCCCAGCGACACCAGGTGCACGGTGGCGATCAGCGCCGACAGCGAGGAGGAACTGCTGGAGGCCGCGGTGCAGCATGCGGTGGAGGTACATCATCATGACGATTCGCCGCAGCTGCGCGAGCAGCTGAAGGCCGCCTTCAAGGAAGGCGCGCCGCCGGCATGATTGCAGCCGGCAGCGCGGATGGCGATCGCGATGACCCGCCGGCTTCGAGCCGGCGGTTTCGTTTCTGCCGGCGCGACGTTGCTCGCGGCTGGCCCCTCAGACCGGCGTCGCGGCGAGCGCGGCGTTTTCGCGCTTGAGCGTTTCGCGGGCGCTGGCGACGGCGCGCCGCCGCGCCGCAAGATCGGCGCCGGCCCCTTCCAGCTCCGTTTGCATCGCGACGAGACGCGTGCGCACCAGCGTGGGCGACGGACCGCCGGACGCCATGCGTGCGCGGACACCGTGCACCGGGTCCAGGCAGCGCTGCACCGCCTCTTCGCTCAGGCCGATCGCGCGGCCGATCTGCTGGCGGGCGGCGATGTCCACCATCTCGCTGGTGATGCCGTCGGCCGGCAGCTGCGCGTCCAGCGCCTGGCGCACCACGGCGCCGACGATGTGGTGCGCCTCGCGGAACGACAGGTCGGCCTCGCGCACCAGCGCATCGGCAAGATCGGTGGCCGCGGAGAAATCCCGGCGCGCGCGCAGCAGCATGTTGTCGCGCAGCGGTGTGGCCGAGCCGATCACCAGCGTCAGCAGCCTGGCGCTGCGCACGCATTCGTCGGCGCATTCCCAGAAGCTGCGCATGCTCTCGCGGTTGCCGTCGCCGGTATGCGAGAAGTGGGTGCCCTTGACCGTCGACAACGCGGCGGTCAGCAGGCCGGTCAGATGCGCACCCTTGCCCTTCAGGTATTCGAGCACGACCGGATTCTTCTTCTGCGGCATGATGCTCGACGTCCCGGCCACGCTGTCGGGGAAGTCGATCAGGCCGAATTCCGGCGTGGCCCAGACGAAATAGTCCTGGGCGATGCGGCTCCAGCCGACGGCGGCGATCGTCATCGCCGACATCATCTCCCAGGCGAAATCGCGCGATGCCACGGCGTCGAGCCCATTGGGGACGCAGCGCGAAAAGCCCAGCAACCGTGCCGTTTCCTCGCGCTGGATCGGGAATGCGGTACCCGCCAGCGCGCAGGCACCGAGCGGGCAGGCATCGAGCGCATCGAGCGCGCGCAGCAGCCGCTCGGCATCGCGGGCGAAGGCGTCGGCCAGCCCCACGAGGTAGTAGCCGTAGGTGATCGGCTGCGCCGCCTGCAGATGCGTGTAGCCCGGCATCACCGTGTCGGCGTGCTGCCGCGC
The DNA here is from genome assembly GCF_049311595.1 of Cupriavidus sp. H18C1. Taxonomy (NCBI): domain Bacteria; kingdom Pseudomonadati; phylum Pseudomonadota; class Betaproteobacteria; order Burkholderiales; family Burkholderiaceae; genus Cupriavidus; species Cupriavidus sp. H18C1. The sequence goes on along the minus strand of NZ_CP186009.1, from coordinate 266,757 downwards.
CATCGCCAGCGTGGTCGCGCGCAAGGCCTGGATCGCCTCGAGCAGCGCCAGCCCGGCATCGCGGGCGCGCAGCCGATCATGCGTGGCGAGGATGTCGTTGCGGCTGCGTGCCACATGGAGCCGGCCGCCGGCGTCGGCGCCCGCGGTCTGCATCAGCTGCGCTTCGTAGTTGAAGTAGGCGTCTTCGCGCGCCGGATCGAGCGGCACCGCGTCGGGGCCCGCGAGTTCCATTTCCTCCAAGGCCCGCGCGATCCGCGCCGCCATCGCGCGCGGCACCAGCCCCGCGGCATGCAGCATCAGCAGATGGGCCTGGTTGATGTCGGTGAGATAAGGGAAACCGCTGGCGAAATCGCGGTTCAGCCGTGGCAGATAGATCAGTTCGCACACTTCGGGAGCGGTGGCCTGCTGCAGGCGGCGGCTGACTTTGGAAGCGGTGTGGTTTGCGGTGCTGTTGGTGGCGCTGTTGGCGCTGTTGGCGCCGTGGGTGGTGTCGATTGCGTTCGTGTCCATATGGCCTGGGAGGGGGAAGTGGCATTGCGTTGTGGGCCAGTATGGAAATCGTCCCCCATATCGTCAAATCAGAATATACGGTCGTCGCATACTGATTTGATATACCATCGCCCCGCGCTTTCTCCACGACGACACGATGAACTTCAAGCAGATCGAAACCTTCCGCGCGGTGATGCTGTCGCGCTCGATGACCATTGCCGCGGAGCAACTGCATACCTCCCAACCGAATGTCAGCCGCGTGATCGCGCAGCTCGAACGCGAGGCCGGCTTTCGCCTGTTCGAGCGCATCGCGGGCCGACTGGTGCCGACGGTCGAGGGCGAGGCGCTGTTCCGCGATGTCGAACGCGCCTTCGTCGGCCTGGATACGTTGCGCGATTCGGCCCGCGCGATCCGGCAACTGGGCACCGGCACGCTGCGCATCGGCGCGGTGCCGTCGATCGCGATGAGCGTGATGTCGCCCGCGATCCGCGAATTTCGCAAGCGGCATCCCGACGTCGCAATCTCCGTCCATACCAGCGATTCGCCAACGGTCGCCAAATGGACCGCGACGCAGTTCTGCGATTTCGGACTGGTGTCCTACGTGGTCGATACAGCGGGCGTCGAGGCGACTTCGCTGCGCGATGTGCAGGGCGTCTGCATCGTGCCTGCCGATCACCGCCTCGCGCGCAAGCGGCGCATCGTGGCCAGCGATCTCGATGGCGAAACCTTTATCTCGCTGACCCACGGCGACGGCACGCGCGCCGCCATCGACGCCGCGTTCGCGCCCGATCGCCGCAAGCTGACGCTGGAGACGCCATACGCCGCGACCATCTGCACGATGGTCAGTATGGGGTTGGGCGTCAGCGTGGTGAACCCGATGGTGATCCGCACCCTGCGGATTGCCGGCGTCAAGGCGCTGCCGTTCGCGCCGGCGATCACGTTCAACAGCTATGTATTGCGCGCCCGGCAGCATCCGGAGCCGGTGCTGGCGCGGGCGTTTCTCGATTGCCTGCGGCGGGCGATCGGCTGAGCGCGAGATGGGCAGTCGGATAACCGTGGCTACAATGACCCACGGTTATCCGACTGCCATCTGACCAACAAAAGGGAATCACGCCATGCCAAAACATATCGGCATCGTCGGCTGCTCCGCCGAGGGCGCCGCGCTGTGCTATCGGACCATTTGCGCCGAAGGCGCGCAGTTTCTCGGGCCGCACGGGCATCCCGAGATCTCGATGCATACGCCTTCGCTGGCCGACTATGTTGCCTGCCTGGATCGCGGCGACCTGCGCGGTGTCGGCGATCTGATGCTCGATTCCGCCAACAGGCTGGCCCGGGCCGGCGCCGATTTCCTGATCTGTCCGGACAACACGATCCATCAGGCGTTCGAGCATGTCGCGCCGCATTCTCCGCTGCCCTGGCTGCATATCGCCGAGGTAGTCGCCGACGAGGCGGCTCGGCGCGGCTATCGCAAGCTTGGCGTGACCGGTACCCGGTGGCTGGTCGACAGCGAGGTCTATCCCGAAAAACTGGCGGCACGCGGCATCGAGGCGGTGCGGCCGGGTTTGCAGGAGCGCGCGGAGATCGGGCGCCTGATCATGGACGAGCTGGTCCGCGGCGTGCTGCGAACGGAAACCACTGCGTACTTCCAGAGCGTGATTGCCGGCCTGAAGGCACAGGGCTGCGATGCGGTGGTGCTCGGCTGCACCGAGATTCCGCTGATCATCAGCGATGCCAATTCGCCGCTGCCAACGCTCGACTCGACGCGGCTGTTGGCCCGCGCGGCCCTGCGGCTGGCGGTGGCGGTGGAGCCGGACCGATGAAGCCTAACGTTGTGGCGCTCCTGCCACAAATCTGGCCTCCGACCGTGGGGGGTATTGCGGCAAACTTGTTGCGTCGCAGCAGATGGTATATAGTGACGTCTGTCTCCTCCACCACCTCGGTGGATTCCAGCCGCGCGAAACTTCGCGCGGTTTTTTTCGCCCGTACGAGGGCGGCCAGGCGTGCCCGGCAGGGTCGGTTTTCCCGGCGATTTCCGCATATCGTAAGACGCGCCGCGAGAATGGCGGCTTGCGGGCGTCACGCTGCACCACACCGGCGATCCGCCCGCACCATCGCGCGGCAAGCCCGCACCACCCCGGCGAATACACGGTCCCGGTCGCCAATTTATTGCGTCGCAACATCGAATCTCATAGAGTGGCTGAAACGTCGATTTCCGCTACCCGATGCGCGTTGTATCTGCTCTGAGCCGCCCTGTTTCCACCGTTGCCGCCGCTATCCTCGCCACTGTTCGCGAGACGGCAATGAAAGCCCGCGACGCCGGCCTGTGCCGCCGCGGCGCGGTCTATGGCGCCTCCTTTCTCGCCCTGGCCACGATGGGTTGGTTGGGCTCGGACCAGGGCCTGCTATGGTCGGCCACCGCGTCGATCTGGACCTGCCTCGCCGATCCTGGCGGCACCGCGCGCGACCGCCTGCCTCCGCTTGCGGCGGTAGGCGTCGGCGGCGCGCTCGCCAGTGCGATGGGCGGGGCATTGGCCGGCAGTCCCGTGGCGGCTGTGCTGGTGGTGCTGTCGGCCGGCCTCGCCGCCGGCATGGTCGAACTGCGCGGCACGGCCGCTGCGTTGTCGGCCAAGTTGCTGTACGTGGTGTTGATCGCCGCCTGCCTGCAACCGGTCGGCGAGGCGAACGCCGCCGTATGGGCCCTGGAGCTGGGGCGGAACTACCTGCTTGGCGGCGTGTTTGCCTGCGTGGTCTCCCTGGGGCTGCTGCCGTCGGCGCGCGATACGCGGCCGCGGCCGCAGATGGTGGCGGTGTTCGCCGCGCTGGAGGTGCTGGCGCGCGCGCTGGCCGAAGCCGCCGCGCTTGCCGGCGACCGCGACACGAACGCGCAGGTGGGGGCGCAGGCCGATGGGCACGTGCGGGCGCAGGAGGAAGGGCAGGTGGGGATGCAGGCAGACGGGCAGACCGATATCGCCAAGCGACGCGTTCGCGAACGGATCGAGCAGGCGCGCGACCTGATCGCGACGCAGCGTAGCTGGTTCGATCCGGCCACGTTGCTGCATTACCGCTATCTGATCGCGATGGCCGAGGCGGTGTTCGGCCTGCTGATCGTCGCTTCCGATCTGCGCGGCAGGCGCGGCCATGAACGGCTGCCGCTGCGCCACCTGCATCGCTGCCTCGACGACCTGCGCGAGCAGATCGAGCAGGGTCTGGCGCGCCATGCGGCCGATCTGCCGGCGCTGGCGCGGTCGATGTATTTGCAGCTCAAGCGCCTGCACGGCCAGGTCGCCAATGCCGGCGCGCCGCCGCTGTATCACGCCGCGCTGGCATCGCTGGCGCGCTTTCCCGACTTTGCCGCATGGCGCGCGTCTTTCCATTGGCCGCGCCGCTCGCTATGGATCGGCCTGCGCGCGTGGGGAACGACGCTGGCCGAGCTCGGTGCGCGCGATGCGCGCGTGACGCGCCACGCGGCGCGGCTGGCGCTGGCCGGCGGCCTCAGCCTGCTGCCCGGTCTGGTCTGGCAGCTCGATCACGGCTACTGGGTTGCGGTGACCGTGATCATGGTGCTGAGCCCACAGTTGCAGACCACGCGCCGTATTTCGCTGCAGCGCTTCGCCGGCTCGCTGGGCGGCGCGCTGCTGGCCTGCCTGGTGGGGCTGCTGCATCCCGCCGACCCAGTCGCGCTGGCGATCAGCGCGGTGTCGCTGTCCGCCGCCTATGTGGCCCGCCTTGCCGGCAGCCCGGGCCTGTTCGCGCTGATGCTGACGCCGGCGGTGATCCTGTTCTCGTGGATCGGCGAACCCGCGTCCGACAGCAGCCATGTCGCGATGCTGCGCGGCGCCGATACCGCGTTCGGCTGCCTGATCGCGCTGGCGAGCTATCTGGTGCTCGCCCCGCGCGCCGAACTGTCGCGGGCCCGCCGGCGAGCGCGGGAAGCGGTGGCCATCCATGCGATCTATCTGCGCGCGGCCTTTGCGCAGGCACTGTCCGATGCCGAACTGGAACCGTCCGAGACGCGGCTGGAAGCGCTGCGCGTGGCCGCGGGCCGGGCATCGGTGCGCGCGGAGCAAGCGCTCGAGCAGGCCGGCGCCGAGCTGGGCCCGACCATCGTCGCGGAATTCGCGCGGCTGCATGTGACCGTGCGCAGGATGGCGGCACTGGCCGGCGTGATCCGCGCGGAAGCGGTCGGCAGCGAAGCGCCGGTGCCCGCGGGCGCCGACACGCGGGGTTGGCTTGCGCAAGTACAAGACGAACTGGCGACGCTCGCGGCGCGGCCGGGAGAGGGCGCAGCAACCGACATCGCCGTGAAGAGCGAAGACACGAAGCACGACGTCACCCATCAGGCCGCGCCGCAATGGCGCGACCGCTTCCTGCTCGAACAGGCAATGCTCGCCCGCCGCTATGCCGCGCAGGCGCACGCCGGCGTGGCGGCGATTGCCACGATGGTCCCCGCGCGCGGCGGCCGCTGGCGTCGCGTCCTGGCGGCCGGCTGAACGGCTCCTGAATTGCTTTCGGGCCGGCATCGACCTGCTTTCTGGCTGGCATCGACCTGCCTTCTGGCCGGCATCGACCGGTTGCCGACCGCCTTCTCGCCATCAAGCAAAAAAGCCCGACGGCAGGTCGCCGTCGGGCTTCGGGGATTGCCGGCGCGGGGCCGGCATCGGACGCCAAGGCTTACGCTTACGCGCCGATCGGCTTGCCGTCCTTGTGGCGAACCACGATGGTCGACGAGCGCGCCGGCAGGCTGGCGCTGGGCCATGCGCCGTTCGGGTGCTGGATGTTGATGAAGAACGTCGTCAAGTCCGGCGTGTAGGCGATACCGGTGATCTCGCAGCCGTGCGGGCCCACCAGGAAGCGCTTGCACTCGCGGGTCTGCTGGTCGACGTAGTGCATCGAGTTGGCACCGAAGATGTCGGTCGTGCTGCTGCCGGTGCCGGCATCGGTCTGCACCCACAGGCGGCCCTTCGGATCGACGCGGATGCCGTCCGGGCTCGAGAAGGTGTCGCCGACGATGTTGCCCTTCAGGTTATCCGCAGCCAGCGACGGGTCGCCGGCAAGCAGGAAGATTTCCCAGGTGAAGGTGGTCGCCAGCGGCGAGTCGCCCTGTTCCTTCCAGCGGATGATGTGGCCGTGCGGGTTGGTGGCGCGCGGGTTGGCCGCATCGGTGACGCGGCGGCCGCCGTTGTTGGTCAGCGTGCAGTAGACGGTCTTGTCCAGGCCCACCGTGATCCATTCCGGACGATCCATCAGCGTGCCGCCGGCGACGCGGGCCGCGGCCTTGGTCTTGATCAGCACGTCGGCCTGGGTGTTGAAGTCCACCGTGGTCGGCGCCGGCGGCGTGGTCGACTGGGTGTAGTTGCCCGGATCGCTGGCACCGGTGACCAGGCCGTTCTTGCCCTGGGTCAGCTCGACCCACTGGCCCGAGCCGTCGGCGTTGAACTTGGCCACGTACAGCGTGCCCTGGTCGAGCAGGTTGGCGTTGGCGGCGCGGTTGTTCGGATCGAAGGCATTGCTCGGGATGAACTTGTAGATGCAGCCCGGGGTGCCGTCGTCGCCCATGTAGAACGCGACGCGGTTGCTGGCGTCCGTCATGTACGCGGTGTTCTCGTGGTCGAAGCGGCCCATCGCGGTGCGCTTGGTCGGCGCGCCCAGCTGGTTCAGCGGGTCGATCTCGACCACCCAGCCGTAACCCTCTTCCGGATTCGACTGGTCGAGGTAGTTGTCGGTGGTTTCTTCGCAGGTCAGGTACGTGCCCCACGGCGTGGCGCCGCTCGAGCAGTTGTTCAGCGTGCCGACCACGCTGCCGCCGAGCGCGCCGGCGGCCGGGCCGCCGACCTTGTAGATGGTGTTGCCGGTATAGCGCTTGTTGTAGCGCGAGTCGCGCTTGACGCGCCACTTGCCGTCGACGAATTCGATTTCGATGATCGACACGCCGACCGACGACAGCGCGATGCGCTTCTGCTCGGCCGTGGCCGTGGCTTCGTCGTAGCTGGTCGGGAACAGGATGGCCGAATCCATCGCTTCGTGGTTGATCGCCAGCAGGCCGCCCTTCTGCGGGTCGACGCCGGGGATCTCGAAGAAGTGCATGCCGTCGTGGTTGCCGCCGGCCTGGCGCTCGGTTTCCGCCGAGCTCTGGAACGAGCCGCTATAGCCGACCGAGCCGATTTCGACCGGATCGCCGGCGGAGAACAGCACCTCGTACGAGTAGTTCTCGGGCAGCGTCACGGTGTCGGCGGTGACCTTGTCGGCGACCGGGTTGAAGCCGATGCTGTAGTCCAGCGGCTGGGTCGGTGTCGGGCCGGGGGCCGGAGCCGGGGCCGGCGCGGGATCGTCGTCGCCACCGCAGGCGGCCAGCAGGCCGGTGGAACCGAAGACCGACAGCAGCGACAGGCTCAGGCCGCCGCGCAGGACCTTGCGACGGGCCGGGTTGGCGGCGACGATCTCTTCGAGCGTCTGGCCGGGAACGGTGATGTAGCCTTCAGCCGCACGGCGCGGCTCGCGCGCCTTATCGGTGATGTAAGACATGACGGGGGACCTCCCTTTGTTGGATTGAATGCCGGGCATCGCATCGCGGCTCTATCGAAGGCTGTTCGACGCCATATCGAAGGCAATCGAAGACATTTCGCGGCCGCATCGTGCCAATGCGATGAATGCAGCGGCAAGTGCAAATTGACGGCGAGGTGGATGCTAGGGGCGGTCCGTGACGTCGCGATGAAAAGATGTCTGATGCAATGGCATCAAGTGCGGGGGAAGGCGCGGCCCGCGGTCTTCACTACGAAGCTTCATCGAGACTTCATCGACGTGTCATCACGTCGTCATGCCGGCGTGTTTCAGCCGGCCTTGCGGAAGGTCAGGTTCAGGCGAAGCGCCCCGAGCAGCGGATGGTCGCCGTCGGCCAGCGGCGCGATGCCGTGATAGAAGAGCCGGCTCGGCCCGCCCCAGACGACGATATCGCCGTGCGCCACGCGGATGCGCGCGGGACGGTCGGCGCGTTGCGCGCCGCCGAACAGGAATACGGCAGGCAGTCCCAGCGAGACCGAGACGATCGGCGCGCGCAGATCGCGCTCGTTGCGGTCCTGATGCAGCGACAGCCGCGTGCCGGGCGTATAGCGGTTGATCAGGCAGGCGTCGGGCGCAAATCCGGGATAGCCGGCCGCCGCGGCGGCCTCGCGTGCCAGTTCGGTGAAGACCGCGGGCATCGCGGGCCAGGGCCGGCCGCTGTCCGGATCGATGGGGTCATAGCGATAGCCGCGCTCGTCCGACACCCAGCCGAGCGTGCCGCAATTGGTCATCGCCACCGACATGCGAAAGCCGCCGGGCGTGACCAGATGACGGAAGGGAGCTTGGGCGTGGACCTGCTCGATCGCCTCGCGCAGCGCCGGCGCACGCGACAGCGCGAAGCCGCGTAGCACGACGGCACCGGGCCCGATCGCTTCGCTGTGTTCCCCGCCGCGGCTGTCGGGCTCGGGCAGGTTGTCGAACAGGTCGAAGGTCATGGGGACGGCGCGTATCGATTCACTGGGAGGGGAATGATACGCCGGTGGGGCGTAGTAGCCGGCAGGTTGGCTCCCCGCTCCCGCGCACGGGAGAGGGAGAACACCGGAAGCTGACTCGGACTATCCGCCCGCTCAGGCGAACGTATCCACCTCACCCAGCGGCACGCGGCGCGGCGCGGCCGGCGCCGTCGCGGTCTGGGCCGCGCCAGGCTGCTGGAACTCCGTTACGCCCTGCGCGAAGCCCTGTCCGCGGTGCTGCGGGGCCTGATGTTGTCCCTGGCCCGGTTGGCCGGCAAACTGCTCGGCGCCGACCGAAGTCTGGCCGAGCTGGATGCCGCTGTCGGCCATCGCATGGCGCAGTTGGGGCAGGGCGGCTTCGACGGCCGCGCGCACGCTGGCGTGCGGCGAGACGAACTGCGCCTGGGCCTGGTCGTTGACCACATTGAGCACGACCTTCAGCGGACCGAGGTCGGGCGGGTTCAGTTGCAGCTCGGCGGTGTGGTTGCCCTGCGTGGTCAGGCGGACCATCTGCTGGCCCAGGGCCTGCGGCCACTGCGGATCGTTGACGCGCGGGGCCAGCGGCAGCGTGACCGGAGCCTGCGTGCCGGATTGCGCGCCCAGCGTGGTGGCGGTGCCTTGCGCCAGCGGCGTGGCGCCCTCGATCGGCGCGGCGATCGCGCCGTTGTCTTCGCCCGGCGCCTTGGCTGCGGACGAAGCGGCCTGCAGGGCGGCCTGCAACGCGGCCGTCGGCGATACCGTGGTGCTGTTCGCCGCCGCAGCGGGCTGAGCAGGGGCGGCGAACTGGCTGGCGGCGCCGTCGCGGCCGCCGGCAGCGCCGTCATGCTTGCCGCCGGTGTCGGCGGATGCCTGCCCTTGCGCAGCGCTCAGCGCGGACCTGGCAGCCGCGTCGAACGACACGGCGGGCTTGCCGGCATCCGCATCGGCCGGCGTGGCGGGCTTGGCCGCGGCCGCGTCCGGCGCGGCGGTGGTCGTTGCCAGCGCCGCGCGTTGCGACGCGATGGTGTTCAGGGTGTCCTCTGCCAGCGACGCTGCAGCTTCCGGTGCGTTCGCCGCAGCCGGCAACTGGCCGGCGATGGCGGCGTTCGCCGCGGCAGGCATGGCCGTGCCAACCGCCGGGCCCGTGCCGGCGGCTCCGGCAGCGACGGCTGCGCCCGCAGCAGCAGCGGGCGCGGCCGGCAGCATCGCCGCCAGCAGTGCCGCGGCAGCCGCGCCTCCAGCGTTGTCGTTGATGCCGGTCTCGTCGTCGGCCAGATCGGTGCTGTCCTTCCGGCCGTCGGTGGCGCCCTCGGCCTTGCCGGTGCTCGCCTGCGTCTTGCCGGCATCGGCATCGGCACTGGTGGGTTCTGTCTTCTTGCCGGTCTCTGCAGCGTGCTTGCTCGCGCCGTCGGCCGCCTTGCCGCTCTTGGCCGCCTGCTGCTGCTGGCTGGCCGCGCTCGCTTCGCCGGCCTGCGTCTGGCGCGCGCGAGAGAGCGCATCGCCGAACTCGCCGGGGCCCGAGGCGGGCTGCGGGTTGCGCGGTGCATTGGCGGGTGCGGCGCCGCCGCTGACGATTTGGGTGATGTCGATCATCGGTGCTTGCTGGCTTATTGGTTGTGTCCGCTGCCGACCTGCTGTCGGGACAGGCGCGCGGCGTACTCATCGGTGGCCCGCTGCTCGCGGCGCGCGGCGATCTGCTGCTCGCGGGATTCGGCACGCGCGATCAGCGTGTCGAAGGAGTTCAGGCGCTGCTTCTGCTTCTGCCAGTTGGCGCGGCCGGCCAGCAGTTGCGACTCGGCCTTGGCGAGCGCCTCGGTCTGCTGGCGGATTGCGGCGTCGAGCGAATCGAGGAACTGCGAGAAGTCATGCCAGCGCGCCGACGGCATGCCGTTCTGCATCAGGGCCTGCATGCGGGCGCGGTATTCCTGCCGGTACTGCGTCAGCGCGGCGAGCTGCTGCTCGGCCTGCGTGCGCTGGCCCTGCAACCGCCCGAGCTCGCGCGCGGCGGTGTCGGTGTCGTTCTGGGCCAGGTCGGCCAGCGTGTTCAGCGGAGAGGTCTTAGCCATTTGCGCTCCTGTCGAAGAGCAGATGCAGTTGGTCGATCGATTCGCCGTAGCCCGCGCGCTCGTGAATGTCCTGCTGCAGGAAGGCTTCCATGCGCGGATGCAGGCGGATCGCCAGATCCAGTTCGGGATCGGCGCCCGGCACGTAGGCGCCGACGCTGATCAGGTCGCGGTTGCGCTGGTAGCGCGACATCAATTGCTTGAAGCGGCGCACCGAGCCGAATTGCTCCGGCGAGATCAAGGCGGTCATCGCGCGGCTGATCGAGGCCTCGACGTCGATCGCCGGATAGTGGCCGGCCTCGGCCAGGCTACGCGACAGCACGATATGGCCGTCGAGGATCGCGCGCGCCGAATCGGCGATCGGATCCTGCTGGTCGTCGCCTTCGGCCAGCACGGTATAGAAGGCAGTGATCGAGCCGCCGCCCTCGGCGCCGTTGCCGGCGCGCTCCACCAGCGTCGGCAGCTTGGCGAACACCGAAGGGGGGTAACCCTTGGTTGCCGGCGGCTCGCCGATGGCCAGCGCGATCTCCCGCTGGGCCATCGCATAGCGCGTCAGCGAATCCATGATCAGCAGCACATGGCGGCCCTGGTCGCGGAAATACTCGGCCAGGCGCGTCGCGTAGGCGGCGCCCTGCATGCGCAGCAGCGGCGAGGTGTCGGCCGGCGCGGCGACCACCACGGAACGGGCACGGCCTTCCTCGCCGAGGATGTTCTCGATGAAGTCCTTCACTTCGCGGCCGCGTTCGCCGATCAGGCCGACCACGATCACCTCGGCGCTGGTATAGCGCGCCATCATGCCGAGCAGCACGCTCTTGCCGACGCCGGAGCCCGCGAACAGGCCCATGCGCTGGCCGCGGCCGACCGTCAGCATGCCGTTGATCGCGCGCACGCCAACGTCGAGCACGGTATCGATCGGGGCGCGCGACAGCGGATTGATCTGCGAGCCGGCCAGCGGCACTTCGCGCGCGGCCTGCAAGGGGCCGAGGCCGTCCAGCGGCCGGCCCGCGGCGTCGAGCACGCGGCCGAGCAGCCCTTCGCCGACCGGCAGGCGCTTGGAGCCGGGTTCGCGCGGCGCGCTGTCGCCGCTGGGCAGCGGCGACGGTTCGAGCGGATAGACGCGCGCGCCCGGCACCAGGCCCAGCACGTCCGATTGCGGCATCAGGTAGAGACGGTCCGCGCCGAAGCCGACCACTTCGGCCTCGGCCATGCGCGGCCCCTGGCCGGTCGCGCCGGCATGGCCGGGGATTTCGATCAGGCAGTCGCTGCCGACCGGCATGCGCAGGCCGACGGCCTCCAGCACCAACCCGGCGGCGCGCGTCAGCCGCCCGCAGCTGCGCTTGCTGTCCAGCTCGGCCACGTTGGCGGCCGCGCCGGCCAGCGCATCGCGCCAGCGCTGGCCATGCAACTCCGGCGCGCTGGTCACGACCTGGTTCGCCGAGGGGGGCGGCAGCGGGCTCACGCATCGGGCGCTTCCCAGGGATCGTTGCGGCCGAGGGCCTTGACCACGCGGCTCCAGCGGGTCGCCAGCGTCGCGTCCAGCTCGCCGCTGGCGGCGCTGGCGATGCAGCCGCCGCGCGCCACCGTCGCATCCGCGCGCACCGACCAGCCGGCCGCTTCCAGCTCGCCGGCCAGGTGCGTCTGCACCAGCTCGATATCGTCGGGATTGAGCAGCAGGCAGGGCGCGCCGGACAGCGCCGGCTCGTTGGCCAGCAGCTCGCGCACGGCAGGCAGCAGCACGGCGGGGTTGTGCGCGACGGTGTCGTGCACCAGCTTGCGCGCGACGTCGAGCGCCAGCGCGATCAGGGTCTGGCCGACCTCGTCGTCGATGCGGCGCAGCGCGCCGGCGAAGGTGCCGGCCAGTTCCTGCAGGCGGGCGGCCTCCTGGCGCGCGGTCTCGAGGCCGCGCGCGTAGCCTTCGCGATGGCCGTCGCCGTAGCCCTGGGTCTGGCCCTGCGTGTAGCCCTGGGCATAGCCTTCCTTGCGGGCGCCCTCGCGCATCGCGTCGAGCGCGGCGAAGTCGATCGGCGGCGGCGCGGGTTCCTCGGGTTCGGCTTCGAACTTCGGCGGCGGAGGCGGCGGCGCGTCGAAGGATGACATCTTCCAGCGACGCCAGCCGTTGCTGTCGTTGCCTCGGCCGGCCTGCTTGCCGCCGGGCTGCGGCGCGTCGGCGCCGAAGGCGTCGAAGCTCTCGAAACCCGCGCTGTCGCGGCCGCCGCGCATGTTCAAGCCCGCGGAGGGGGGCCGAGGGGGGCGGAGGGGCCCGACGAAGCGGCGGAGGCCGACGGCACGGCGGGTCGGGCCTGGGCGCGCGGCTCGTAGCGCGCGCCGAAGCCGTCGTCGCGATCGTCGTCGAGCGAGCCGCCGAGGTGGTGGCCCAGCGCCTGCCGCGCGTAGGGATTAGACATAGGCATCGTCGCCGGCTCCGATCTGGATTTCGCCGGCGTCGGCCAGGCGTCTTACCACCTGCAGGATGCTCTTCTGCTCGGCCTCGACCTGCGACACGCGCACCGGGCCCAGCGCTTCCAGGTCCTCGCGCAGCATCTCGCCCGCACGGGTCGACATGTTGCGGATGAACTTGTCGCGCAGTTCCTGCGGCGCGCCCTTGAGCGCGACGATCAGCGACTCGGTGGCGATTTCCTTCAGCACGCGCTGGATGCCGCGATCGTCCACTTCCAGCAGGTTCTCGAACAGGAACATCTCGTCGATGATCTTCTGCGCGAGGTCGCTGTCGTGCTGGCGCACGCCGGCGATCACCGCCTCCTCGTGCGTGGTGTTCATCAGGTTGATGATCTCGGCCGCGGTGCGGATGCCGCCCATGCGGCTGCGCTTCAGGCTCTGGCCGGCCAGCAGCTTGGTCAGCACGTCGGTCAGTTCCTGCAGCGCGCCCGGCTGCACGCCGCCGAACGTCGCGATCCGCAGCACCACGTCGTTGCGCAGGCGGTCGGTGAACAGCGCCAGCACCTCCGAGGACTTCTGGCGGTCCAGGTGGATCAGGATGGTGGCGATGATCTGCGGATGCTCGTCGCGGATCAGCTCGGCCACCGAGGTCGCGTCCATCCAGTTCAGCGAGTCGATGCCGCTGCCCGGGTCGCGCGATTCCAGGATGTCCTCGATCACCGACAGCGCGCGTTCCTCGCCCAGCGCCTTGTTCAGGACGCTCTTGATGAACGTGCTCGAATCCACCGACAGCGCCAGGAACTGCTCGGTCTCGCTGCGGAACTCGGCCAGCACGGCCGCCATTTCTTCTCGCGTGACGGCGTTCAGCGACGCCATGGCCGAGCCCAGCGTCTGCACTTCGCGCGGCGACAGGTGCTTGAACACCTCGGCCGCCGCATCCTCACCGAGCGACATCATCAGGATGGCGCTCTTCTGCAAGCCCTCACCGTTCATCGCTAGACATCCAGTTCTTGATCACACTGGCGACCAGACGCGGGTCGCGTTGCGCGGCGTCGCGCACCAGGGCGAGATCGCTTTCGTATTTGGCGGTCAGGCGCAGCACTTCCGGATCCGGCTGCTGTTCCTCGACCGGCAGCAGCACCGATTCGGCCGCGTTGGCCTCGGCAGGCGGCGGCAGCGGCGGCGCGGTGTACTTGCGCAGGATCGGCCGTGCCACCTTGAACCACACGAACAGGGCCAGCAGTGCCAGCAACAGGTATTGCGCGGCGGTCTTGGCCAGCTCGATCATTTCGGGTTGCTTCCACAGCGGCAGTTCGGGTTTGATCTCCTCGCCGGAAGTGAACGGGCTGTTCACCACATTGAGCGAGTCGCCGCGCGCCGGCGAAAAGCCCATCGCCTCCTTGGCCAGGTTCTCGATCTGCGCCAGTTGCGCGGCGGTCAGCGGTTCGCTGGTGATCTTGCCGTTCGCGCCGGCCACCTGGCGATGGTTGACCACCACCGCCACCGACAGGCGGCGGATGCCGCCCGGTGCCTGCTGCACGTGGCGCACGGTGCGGTCCAGCTCGTAGTTGGTCGTCGAGTCGCGGCGGGCGCTGCTAGGGCCGGACTGGGCGCCGGCGAGCGCGGCCTGCGTGTTGGCGGTGCCGGCCTGCTGCCCCTGGGCCTGCTGGCCGGCCTGGCCTGGCTGGCCCGGCTGCCCTTGTTGCCCAGGCTGCTGCGTGACCACCGGTGCGGCGGCCTGCAGCGGCGGCTGGTTCGACAGCGCGCCCGGCACGCCGCCGACCGGCGAGCCGCCTTGCTGGTTCGACTCGCTGGTCTGCTGGCTGCGGATCGCCGCGCGGGTCGGGTCCTGGTTCGGCTTGAACGACTCGTCGGTGTGCTCGACGATGCTGAAGTCGACGTCGGCGGTGACCTGGGCCTTCACATTGCCCTGGCCGACGATCGGCGCGAGGATCGACTCGACGCGCTGCACATAGGTGCGCTCGAGCGTCTGCACATACTTGAGCTGCGTGGCATCGAGCATGCGCTCGTTGCTGCCGTTGCCCGACAGCAGGTTGCCGTGCTGGTCGACGATCGAGATCGACTTGGGCGTCAGCTCCGGCACGCTGGACGACACCAGATGGCTGATCGCCGCCACCTGGCCTTCGTCGATGGCGCGGCCCGGATGCAGCGTCAGCACGATCGAGGCAGTCGGCTTCTGGCGCTCGCGCACAAACAGCGTGGGCTTCGGAATGGCCAGATGCACGCGGGCGGACTGCACCGCGGCGATCGATTCGATCGAGCGCGCGAGCTCGCCTTCGAGCCCGCGCTGGTAATTGACCTGTTCGGCGAACTGGCTGATGCCGAACTTCTGGTTGTCCATCAGCTCCATGCCGGCGTTGCCGCTCTTGGGCAGACCCTGCGAGGCGAGTCGCAGCCGCATCTCATGGACCTTGTCGGCTGGCACCATCACCGCACCGCCGCCCTCGGCGAACTTGTACGGGATGTTCATCTGCTGCAGCGACGCGATCACCGCGCCGCCGTCGCGTTCGGACAGGTTGCTGTACAGCACCTTGTAGTCAGGGCTGCGCGACCACAGCACGCCGACCGCGATCGCGGCGGCCAGCGCGGCCCCGCCCAGCATCAGCGGCAGGCGCGGATTGCCCTTGAAGCGCTCGATCAATTCCGAGCGGTTGCCCAGCACGGCCGCGGCATTCATGCGCGGGCCTCCGTGTTGGCCGACCCGCCGAGCCGGCCGGGCAGGGGCGAACCTTGCCGGGGGCGCAATGCGCCGCCCTGGCGGTGGCCGATGTCGGCATGGCTCAGATCACGCAGCAGACAAAACACGCGTACTCTCCGCGATAGTTAAACAAAGGGGCGCCGGTGTCGTTAATGCATTCGCTGGCAGCAAACCAGGGATGCGGGTAGGGAGCGGCAAGGCGACAGCCCGCCAGACCCGGCACGGTAGCGATGATCGGTTACCGGGCGCACAGACAATCCGGGGAATAGGACGGCTTTTCGGTTCGATTTCGGCCTATGCCGGGCCGGACGCGGCAGGTACGCTTCGGCTGCTGGATTGGGCGGGGCCCGCGTTTGGCGTTCCCAAGCCCTTCCGATCGACCCATTCAGGGGTGCCGGCCTCGTTTCGGCGCCTCGCCAATCACGGAAAAGACAGACCGATGAGTTCGATTGCATCCATCGAAGGCATGCTGCAGCAGCTGCGCGGCCTGGCGCAGAGCGCGTCGGGCACGACTTCCCAGACCGCCCCGGCCGCCGCCTCTGGCTTCGCCGGCGAGCTGCAGCGCTCGCTGCAGAAGATCAGCGGCGCCCAGGAACGCGCCTACGGCCTGGCCGAGGCGTTCGAGCTCGGCAAGCCGGGCGTCGCGCTGAACGACGTGATGATCGAAATGCAGAAGGCCAGCATTTCGTTCCAGACGGGTGTGCAGGTGCGCAACCGGCTGGCGATGGCGTATCAGGAAGTGATGAATATGGCGGTGTAAGCGTGAAGGGCGGCGAGCGATAGCGCCGCGTCACTCTTGTTCCGCTCAGACTTCCGCCTCTGGCCACAGCCGCGGAAAGACGAAACGAAGGCCTTGTAGCGGCAGTGCGAAGTGCAGATCATCGCGGTGCGATCCCGATCGCAGGATGCCGAAGTCGATCAGGGAGCGCGTCACGCGGCGTGTCGTGGCTGCGCTTTCGCCGAGAATCTGAGCGACTCGCCTCGGCTCAGCGGGCGCATCAGCGCCGCAGTCTCGAGGGCCAGCAGGGTTTTTTCGGGTCGGATCAGCGATTTTTCCGAGCCGATTTGCCATGGGTTGGCATGCAGATAGGCCAGCAAATGATGCAACCTGGATCGCAGGCCCGCAAAATCCATCATGCCCAACATGAAGTCGATTTGATCCAGGCAGCAGTCCAGGAAATACAGCACGAAGTTGACCAATTCTTCCTGAGACAGATTCCCGCGGCCGTCCAGGTCATTCCGGCGCTGGAGGTCGGCATTGGCGAGTCTCGCGTAATATGTTTCCTGGCTTCGCGCGAAGGCCCGCAGAGGCGACCATAGTCCCTGCGTCAATCCAATGCGGTGGAGTATCAAATGGGTATGCAGCCGACATACCCGTCCGTTGCCATCAATAAATGGATGAACCCACGCGAGCCGGTGGTGGGAGCAAGCCGTGGCGATCAGGATGCTCTCCATTCCCCGTATGCGCCGGTAGCATCCGCTCCATTCCCTCATCAAGCGCGGAATGACAGCCGGCTCGGGCGCGATGTGTTTTCCTAGCGAACCGACTTTCCACGATATTGGCCCGGTATTACGTTTTCGCCTTGCTCGCTTTGCCGGTATTCGGCCGGCATGGCGTCAAAGAACAAGCGGTGGATATGCTGGACAAAGAGAGGGTCGAACAAATCTTCGATCTGCATGCCGACCAACCGCTGCTCCAACGTCTCCTCGGTACGGATGTGCGCAATGGCAAGCAGTTGCTTGGTTTTCTCGTCGCTGTCGGTTGAATACTGCCGTTGCAATGCCTGCTCGATGTTGGCGGGTGTGGTGTGCTGCCCTTCAATCTTGTTCGAGTAGTAGGAGTTCATGCTCCGCAATAACGGTGCCACCGCTTGTCCGACAGGCGTCTTCTGGTATGCCGAGAGAGCCTGGACCTTCTGTAGAAGAGTACTGGTCCGCTCTCGTGGCTCAGCAAGCACATGTTCCTCGGGAAAAAGCGGCTGAAACGACGAAATGTCGAGCATGGTGCGCAAGGGAAACGGCGATTGAGCGTATGGTCGGAGCGATGATTGTGGGGTTTTATATCCTACAAGTCATTGAAAGGAAAGGAATTTCCTTAAATGTCTGTAGAGATCGTAGTAGGGGTGGATGGTGCGAGAGCAGCCGATAGCTTGCCGCCCCTTGGTGGCCCGGTCGATGAGACGGCTCTGAAAAACGCCTATCGGCGTTATTCGATCCGCACGATTCCGGTATCGACTTCCAGCCGATGCAGCCAAGCCAGCAGTTCGGCCACCGCCGTATAGAGCTGCGGCGGGATCTGGCTGTCGAGGTCGACCTGCATCAGCAGGTTGACCAGCGTCGGGGAGTCGTGGACATAGACGCCGGCCTCGCGGGCCTGCGCGATGATCGAGTCGGCGATCAGGCCGTAGCCCTTGGCCACCACCCGCGGGGCGGCATCGTTCTGGCGGTACGACAGCGCGACCGCGGCGCCGCGGGGCGAGTCCTGCTGGCTCATGCGGCGCCCTCCGCGTCGGTGTCCCGGCGGATCGAGAAATGCAGCAGCTCGATGCCGCGCGCGCCGAGGTTCTCGCGCAGCCGGCCCTGCGCGCTATCGAGCATCCGCACGATGCGCTCTTCCTGCACCGCCAGCCGGGTTTCCACACCGTTCGGCGTCAGCGTCAGGCGCGCTTCCACTGTTCCCAGCTGAGGCAGCTCCAGCACCAGGCGGCTGGACCAGGTGCGCTCGCCCGCCCCGTCGCCGTGCTCGCCGGACGAGCCCTGCTCCTGCTGCCGCTCGGCGATGTCCCATTGCATCGGCGTGCCCGGCCACGCCTCGCCGGCCCAGCGGAACTGCTGGGTGGCCAGCAGTTCGAGCTGCTGGCGCACGATGCCTTCGGTATTCGGATGGATGGCGGGCGCGGCTTCGGCTTTCGCCATGTTGGACGTTGCGTCGGGCCGTGCCAGTGCGTCGTCGGTGGTCACGCTCAGCAGGGTCTGCGCGCCGGCCTGACGGGCGGCGTCGTTGGCGGCGGCCTGGTAGGCCTGCGCGGCCGCCTGCAGCAAGCGCGGGGTTTCGTGGCCGCGCGGGGCATCTGCGCCGCGCGCGCCGGTGTCGCCCGCAGTCGCGGCGGGATCGTCGGCGCTGGCTTCGGGTCCCCCGCTCGCGGCCGAGCGGGCCGCGTTCAACGCCGCGTCGAGCACCGCCTGCGACGGTTCGGCGGCAGCCAGTGCCTGGATCGCGCTGCTCAGGGCCTGGGCGTCGGTAGGCGAGGCGGGAAGCAGGTTCGGAAAGGGCGCGGTGCTCGAAGGTTGCATCGGCGCACCGGGCCGCTGTCCGTAGGCGCCCGTCGCGGACCCTTGGCCCAAGGCGGCGCTCCCCTGCGGTGCCCCGCCGGCGCCCGCGCCGGGATAGGGATGTCGGCCGATTCCGGCCTGCGGCTCGCGGGCCAGACTGGCCAACCCACGTTCGCCGGCGATCCATTGCGCGAGATGCGATTCATAGAACAGCCCGCTGTCCTGCACCAGATGCATCAGGGCCTGCCGTACCTGCGTGGTGCCCTCGGGCAGGCGCGTGGGCGGCACGGCCAGCAGCGGGCCGGCGCTGCGCAGCGGCGCGGCCGAGCCCTGGGCGAGCAGGGTAAGGATGGTGCGGGCGGCGAAGCTGAGGGTTTCGCGGGTGGAGCCGGCCGGCGGGGTGGCCGCGGCCTGGCCCGTTGCACCGGGCCGCACCGGCAGTTCGACCGTGCCGGGGGCGGTGCCGTCGGATTGCCGGACCGTGGCGCCGCCGGGGCTGGCGGTTGGAATCAGCGCGGCCAGCTTGTTGGCCGACACCTGCGCGCGCAGCGTGTTGGCATCGAGGCCTTGCCCTGACGGCGAACCGGGCGGCAGATGGATCGCGGTCATGGGGGAGGGTTCCGGATGGTCCGCTGGGTCACCGGCTTGCCGGCGACGGCCAGCGGGACCCGGCATGGGATCAGGCAGGGCTGCCGTAGGCGTGCGAAAGATTCTGGCGGCGGCGCGAGTCGCCCAGCAGTTGGCCCAGACGCGCCAGGTGCGGCAGCATCAGGTCGCGGATGCGGGCGTCGTACGCCAGGATCCGGTCGAGCAGCGCGTGGCGGCGCATCCGTTCTTCGGCCGAGACCGGAACGTTGTGCTCGATCTCGCGCAGGCGGTCCACGACGGCCAGATAGACGATCTGCACGTCGTTGAAGGCCGTCCAGTTTTCCGCCTCGGCCGCTTCGAGCATCTGCTCGGACAGCACCAGCAGTTCCTCGTAGTTCAGCACGGTGGGAGAAACGGTACGCATGATCAGTTCTCCTGCGCTTCGGCGAGGACTTCGGACTGGGCGGAGGCCGCCGGTTGCCCGGCGTTCTCGCCGGCTTCCGGCTCGCCGATCTGCGCCCAGGCGGTGGCGAGGTTTTCCAGCAGCGCGTCGACCTCGTTGAGCAGCGTGACATCGCTGCGCACATTGGCCAGCAGCAGGCGGCGGGTCATGTAGTCGTACAGCGCTTCGAGATTGGCGGCGATCTCGCCGCCGGTGCCGTGGTCCAGCACCGCGCGCAGGCCGTTGTCGACGATGTCGATCGCCTTCGAGATGGCCTGGCCGCGCGCCTGCACGTCGCCCGCATCGAGATGGAACTTGGCCCGCGCGATGGCCGAGCGCGCGCCGTCGTACAGCATGGCGATCAGCTTGTGCGGGCTGGCGCTCATGGCCCCGGTCTGCACGCCGACCCGGGCATAAGCGTTGATTGCTTGGCGCGCATACATGATGGCGATCCTTGCCGTTGGTTACTTCTTGGTCTGGTTGGCCAGCGCGGCGAATTGCTGGTTCAGATAGCTGCTGGTCTGGTTCAGCTTGCTGACCAGCAGATCGAGCTGCGTGAACTGCGAGCGGTAGCGCTCGATGGTCGTGTTGACGCGGTCCTCGACCTGCGTGTAGCGGTCTTCCAGGTCCTTCAGGCTTTCGGTCAAGCCATCGGTGGCGACCTTGATCGCACCGTTGGTTTCATTCAGGTCGTCGATCGCGTCGGTGATCTGCTTGCCGTAGCCGCCGGTGCCGGTGGTGTGCGAGAACATCGAGGTCACGCCGCCGAGGTTCTCGCTGATCGCCTTGGTCAGCTTCTTGTCGTCGACCTGCAGCGTGCCGTCCTTGGTGAACGCGACGCCGATTTCCGACAGCGTGATGGTGCCGCCCTTGCCGTCCGGCTGCGGCACGTTCAGCATGCTGCGCAGGCTGGTCTGGATCGAGCGCAGCGTGCTGTCGCCGTTCAGCGCGGCGCTGCTGCCGGTGGTCGTGTCGAACGCGGTCAGCGACTTGGCCGTGCTCTGGATGTTGTTGTACGCGGTGACGAAGCCCTGGATCGCGGCCTTGATCGCGTCGGTGTCGCGCGTCACGGTCAGGCTGGTGGTGCCGGTCTTGTTCAGCGTCAGCGTCACGCCCTGGGCCGCGTCGGTCACGGTATTGCTCTGGCTGACGACGTCGATGCCGTTGATCTTCAGCTTGGCGTTGGTCGCCCGCACCGTTTCCTGCATGCCGCTCGGCTGCACCGCCTGGGTCGGATCGAAGCCGACCAGATTGCTCAGTTCGGGGCTGTCCGCGGTAATCCGCATGCTGGACTTTTCGCCGGTGGTGTTGGACGTCAGCACCAGGCGGTAGGGCGTGCCGCTGCCGTCGTTGACGATGCTGGCCGTCACGCCGACGTTGGCCTGGTTGATTGCGTCGCGAATGCCTTGCAGCGTGTTCTGGCCCGGCTTGATCTCGACGGTCTTGGTGCGCGCGGCGTCGGCGGTGAAGCCCAGCGGATCGGTATAGCCGCCGGTGCCTTCGTTGTAGCCCTGGCGCTCGCCGAATTCGAAGGTGATCTTGCCGGTGCCGATCGCGGTGGTCTGGCTGGCGACGTTGGTGCCGACCAGCGATTGCGCCTGCGCGAGGCTGGTGACGTTGACCGAGTAGGTGCCCGGCACGGCGTTGGAGCCCGCCGCGGCCGTCATGATGTCGCTGGAACCGGCCACCGCCTTGGCGGCGCCGAAGGTGGCCGCATCGGACAGCTTCTTCGCGGCGCTCTGGTAGGCCGACAGTACGCTGCTGAGGGTGCCGTAGGCGGAAAGCTTGGCCTGGTAGCTGGAGGCCTGGGTCTCGAGCAGCTTCAGCGGCGCCTTTTCCGCGGCCTCGAGCTTTTCGAGCAGCGGGCCGAGTTCGAGTCCGGAGCCGATACCGATGTTGGAGATGGTAGCCATGGTCTTCTGCCTTTGTTGTTCAGCTTGTCTACGATGGGCGGGGCGTCATGCCGCCTGGCGGACGAACACGCCCTGCAGCCTGTCCAGCGCGCGGGCGAACCGCAGCACTTCCTCGGTCGGCATCTGACGGATCAGTTCGCCGGTTTCCTTGTCGATGACCTTGGTCACGACGCGGTTGGTCACTTCGTCGATCTCGAAGCGCAGGCCGATCGACGTGGTACGCAGCACCTCCGTCAGCTCGCCGATCGCGCGGCGGATGTCGACCGCTGCCTCTCCGGCCTCGCCGTGAACGGTCGGCGAGATCGGCGCGATGGCCGGGTCCGCGCCGCCGGCGAGCGGCGGCAATGCGGCCGCCGTGCTCTGCGGCACGGCTGGCAGGGCCACGCCGGAGGGCGTGGCGACGGGCGAGACGGAGGGAGGTGCCATGGTCGATTCCGCTTCGGTTCGGTTCGATCTGGGCGCTTCCGAAGAAACGCTTTGCAGGCAGCGAACTGCCTGCAAAGCATTCCCAGCGGAAAACCGGGCCTTGCGGCCCGGCCTTCCGCGCCGTTGCGAATTAACGCAGCAGCGACAGCACGTTTTGCGTGGTCTGGTTGGCTTGGGCCAGCACCGAGGTACCAGCTTGTTGCAGGATCTGCGCGCGGGTCATGTTCGACACTTCCGTTGCGTAGTCAGCGTCCTGGATGCGCGAACGCGAAGCCGACAGGTTGGTCACCGTGGTGCCCAGGTTCGAGATCACCGAGTCGAAACGGTTTTGCACCGCACCCAGCGAGCTGCGCAGGGTGTCGACGTCCGACAGGGCTTTGTCCAGCTTGGCCAGCGGGTTCGAGCTCGCGCCCGAGGTGATGCTGGCCAGTTGGATGTTGGCGGTGTCGATCGCGAAAGCGGCGGTACCGGCGGTGGTGGTCACGTCGGCCGATTGCGGATCCAGAGCGACGTAGAACTCCTTCGCAACGGTCGCTTCGACTTCGAAGCCCTTGGCCTTCAGCGTGCTGACTTCGGTCGCGTCGGCGGCCGTGATCGTCACGGTGGCGTACCAGTTGCCGTTGTCGTCCTTCTCGGCCGTACCAGCCAGAACAACGCTGCCGGCGGCGACGCCCAGGCGCGAAGCCAGGTCGCCAGCGTTCGATTCCGTCACGGCGGTGGTCGTCACGTTGGTCGTGGTGCCGTAGGCGGCCTGGTAGTCGGCGGCGACCAGAGCGGCCGGCGTGCCCTTCGGGCCCGACACGTTGAAGCCGTCCAGACCCAGGGTCTTGGCGGTGATTTCCTTCAGGTCGATGGCGATGATTTCGCCGTCGTTCGCGCCGACCTGGATGTTCATCTTGGTGTCCTTGGCCAGAACCTTGACGCCGTTGAACTGGGTCTGTTCCGAGACACGGTTGATTTCTTCCAGACGCTGCTTGATTTCGTCCTGGATCGACTGCAGGTCCGAAGCCGAGTTCGAGCCGGTCGCGGCTTGCACCGACAGTTCACGGATACGCTGCAGGTTGTTGTTGACTTCCGTCAGCGCGCCTTCGGTCGTCTGAGCCAGCGAGATGCCGTCGTTGGCGTTGCGCTGAGCCTGGGTCAGGCCCTTGATGTTGGCGGTGAAGCGGTTGGCAATCGCTTGACCAGCCGCGTCGTCCTTGGCGCTGTTGATACGCAGGCCCGAGGACAGGCGCTGGATCGCGGTGTTCAGCGCCGATTGCGACGTGTTCAGGTTGTTCTGAGTCATCAGAGACAACGAGTTGGTATTAATGACTTGCGCCATGGTACGACTCCTATTTGCAATGTTTTACGCATTCCGGCGGGTGCCGTAACGTTGGCTGCCTGCACTGCAGGGCGTGAAGTGCCTCCGTTGCCAAGGTTATCGACCGGGCTGCCGAAAGGTTTAGAGTGATCTTTCGGCGGCGGTGCGGAAAGCTGTCATTGCGAGGCTGCGGGCGGCTCCGCGCGGGGCTCAGGCGCGCCGCCTGGAGCGCGTGCGGGGGAGTAAACAGGCGGACGAACTCGGGCGGGACCTCGTCCTGGGGCAGCTGGATCGGCTGCCCGTCGGCGCTGTCGGGGGTGATTGCCGCGATCGCATGCTTGTAGACGATCTGGGGCGCCGGGTCGCCCGGGGCGGTCGCCAGCAACACCATATAGGCGTCGGCGCCGACCACGACCCCGTGCAGGCGCACGCCGCTGGTCAGGTGCAGCACCACCGGATGCCGGCTGGCGCGGTGAAAAGCCAGTTGTCGGTCCTGCAGCTGACGGCCCGGGCGAATACTTCTGATTTCCTGATACTTCACGACTTCTCCGGTCGAGCCCGATAGGGTTCTGTCGGCAGACAACGGTACGGGGATCAGGCACGAGCCGGCGCGGATGCGGCGTGACGGTATCCGTATTGGCGAGAGCCTGATCATGGCGAGGGATGAAACATTCGCTCTCGGTACCGGCGCGGGGGAAGCCATCGCGTGTCCTTGCGGCCGTGGCGCTTGTTGTTCGCGGATGTTCTGCCTCGACGGTCGGACTGGCGGTGCTGCCAGAAGAGAAGGGGAATACTTCGGCCCGGAGAGTAACAAATTTTTACAACTCGGGGATCGAAGGGGCTCGGTCAACCGTCTAGAGGTAAACCTCTAATTAAATACTTGCATACATCTGTCGATATACGAGCCGGTGCACTGCCTGAAGTGCTTTTAGAGTCGCGCTGGTAGGGATGGGTGCATGGAAAGCCGGTTTCCCTCCGAGTAGGTACTCACCTCGGCGCTTTTGGGCGTGTCGCCCGACGGTCTGTCCCTGTTTTATTTGTAAAACAAAGTAAGTGTCACTATCGGCATTTACCCTGATGGAAACTCTATTTACACCTCATCTAAGCACCGCTATAGTCGGCCACGAGCCAATCGGCTCTAGCAGTCCTGGAAAGCCTACGAGCACCCCGCGCGTGGGCTTCTTTTTTTGCCCGCGTCCTGTGCAATGCCGGACGTCTTCGCCGCCTCAGGCGGAATACCGGATGCTCGGCGTCAATTGGACACCTGTCCCGTCTCGAGCGATCGGTGGAGTTGACGGGAGTTTTGCCCCTTGTTTTCCGTTTGCATTCCCTTTGCCTACGGCGCCTGTGCCTGGCGTTGGTTTTCCTGACACCTCCCGGTGACGCCCGACACCCGGCCATATTCCGGCCGTACCGGTTCCCCATCAAGAAAGCGCTCCCTCCTGCCGTTAGCGATGCACCGTCGCGCATGCGCGCGCGACGTCGACTACGAGAGAAAAGGGGGCGGTATGGGAGGATGGAAGCATTTCGGCATTGGCGCGCGCCTGGCGGCGGCCTTTGCCGCGATGGTGGCGCTGCTGGCCGTGGTGGCCGGCTTCGGCCTGATCGCGCTCGGCGACATGAACGCGTCGATGCGGACGACCGTCGAGCAGCGTCTGCTGAAGGTGATGGAACTCGATGGCGTCAAGGAGGGCGCGCAGGCCATCGGCATCATGGTGCGGGACGCGGTGCTGACCGAGGATCCGGCCGTGGTCCAGCAGAACGTCGGCCGCGTCAACGAGCGCCGCAAGCAGATGAGCACCACGCTCGACGAGCTTGCCAAGCTGATTGCCGCCACGGATAACGCCGGCCTCAAGAAGGTCTTCGACGAGCTCGGCAAGCACCGCGCCGCGTATAACACCCAGCTCGACCAGTTGCTGACCCAGTTGCAGGCGGGCGAGTTCGTCGCTGCGCGAGCGGGCCTGATTGTCACGCTGCCCGCCGCGCAGGCGGCGTACTTCGAGCGCCTCGACACGCTGATCGCCTCGGGCCGCAAGATGGCCGTCGACGCGGTGGAGCAGGCCCAGGCCGACTATCTGTTCACGCGCAATCTGCTGCTCGCGCTGGGCGCGGTGTCCGCCCTGTTGGCCGTCGGCCTGGCCGTGGCGATCACGCGCTCGATCGCCGGACCGGCGCGGCAGGCGCTGGCCGCTGCCGAGGCGCTGGCACAGGGCGACCTGGCCTTCGCCGTCCGCGCCAAGGGCGACGACGAGATGGGGCGGATGCTGAAGGCCATGCAGCGCGCCTTCGCGGAACTGTCCGTGCTGGTGCGCGGCATCCAGGGCGCCTCGGGCGCGATCGACGGCGCCACGCGCGAGATCGCCAAGGGCAACACCGACCTGTCGCAACGTACCGAGGAACAGGCGGCCTCGCTGCAGCAGACCGCGGCCTCGATGGAGCAGCTGACCTCGACCGTGCGCCAGAACGCCGACAACGCCCGCCAGGCCAACCAGCTGGCCGTCAACGCCTCGGCCGTGGCCGCCGAGGGCGGACGCACGGTGCGCAGCGTGGTCGAGACGATGCAGGGCATCTCGCAGTCGTCGACCAAGGTGGCCGAGATCATCGGCGTGATCGAGGGCATTGCCTTCCAGACCAATATCCTGGCGCTGAACGCCGCGGTCGAGGCCGCGCGCGCCGGCGAGCAGGGGCGCGGCTTCAGCGTGGTGGCGGCCGAGGTGCGCAGCCTCGCGCAGCGCAGCGCCGCGGCGGCCAAGGAGATCGGCGAACTGATCAACCGCTCGGTGGAGCAGGTGGAAGTCGGCGCCCGC
Source organism: Cupriavidus sp. H18C1 (assembly GCF_049311595.1). Classification (NCBI taxonomy): domain Bacteria; kingdom Pseudomonadati; phylum Pseudomonadota; class Betaproteobacteria; order Burkholderiales; family Burkholderiaceae; genus Cupriavidus; species Cupriavidus sp. H18C1. The sequence goes on along the minus strand of NZ_CP186009.1, from coordinate 240,847 downwards.
CAGGTCGAGCAGGCCGGCGGCACCATGGACGGCATCGTGGAAGCCGTTCGCCGCGTGACCGACATCATGGGCGAGATCTCCGCCGCCAGCGCCGAGCAGTCGACCGGCATCGAGCAGGTCAACCGCGCGATCGCGCAGATGGAAAGCGTGACGCAGCAGAATGCCGCGCTGGTCGAACAGGCCGCGGCGGCCGCCGAGAGCCTGCAACAGCAGGCCGCCGGGCTGGTGCAGGACGCGGCCAAGTTCCGCGTCGAGGCTTCCCCGGCCGCATTGCCGCGTGCCGCGGAACCGGCCCGGGAACGGGCGCTCGCCATGGCGGCGCCGTTGGGGAAGTCGTCGGCGCAAGGGGCCATGTCGACCGCGGCGCGGGAGCGAGCCCGCTGCCGACAGGCGCCACCGCGAATCCAGAGCCGGCAGTGCCGCCGCAACGCCTGGGAAGGCCCGACCCGCGGCGCTACGGCCGTCCGCCTTGGCGACGGAAGCTTCCGGTGCTGGGGCCGACGACTGGCAGAGTTTCTGAACATATCTCGCCAGGCGAAAGCAGGCCGATGGCATAGCCCATAGCTCCCAGGGCCACTGCGATCCTCCGTTTGTCGCGCACAATCGACAAGCAAAGGAGGCCAGAAATGAATCGCGCTTTAATAGGCAATGCCATTCGCCAGAAACGAATGGCGCTTGGCTTGACGCAGCAGATGCTGGCCAGGATGGCCGACATCTCTCGACAGACCGTGAGCGGCATCGAGCATGGCCGTATCAACTTCACGCTCGATATGCTTGGTCGCTTGGGCGATATCCTGGGGCTAACGCTACAGGTTGCGGAGATTCATCCGAGGGCCATCGGGCCCTTGCGGAGTTCAGAGGGTAGCGAAAGCGTGCAGAAACGCACACTTTTAAGCAAGCGCCTACAATAGCCTCCTGTCCTTCATTAGAAAAGCCGGTCCGACCAGTGGGGTCGTGCACCGGCTATGTTGTTTCTCCTTGCCCGCCCGATGATCGCTCCCGCTCGTTCTGGTCTGCGCCTTGTCGGCGCGGCTGCCTCCATTGCGGCCTCCGCAGATTCTCCGACGTCGCCTGCGGCGTCATCCCTCCCGCCAAGGCCTCTTCACCCCGGCGAGCCGACCGGGTCTCCACCGGTCCCGGTGATGCAGGTCATCTTCGGCCTGATGCTGGCGATCCTGCTCGGGGCGCTCGAGCAGTCGATCGTCGCCGTGGTGCTGCCCGAGATCGCCCTGCGCCTGAACGGGTTCGACGTGATGGCCTGGGTCGTGTCGGCCTACCTGATTGCGTCGACGGTCGCCACGCCGATCTACGGCAAGCTCTCCGATGTGCTCGGCCGGCGCTCGGTGCTGTCGTTCGCGATCGTGCTGTTCCTGCTCGCCTCGATCGCCTGCGCGCTGGCGCAGACCATGCCGCAGCTGATCGTCGCGCGCATCCTGCAGGGGCTCGGCGGCGGCGGGCTGATCTCGGTATCGCAGGCCGCCATCGCCGACGTGGTGCCGCTGCGCGAGCGCGGCCGCTATCAGGGCTATGTCAGCGGCGTGTGGGCGGTCGCCAGCATGGCGGGACCGGTGATCGGCGGCTACCTCGCGCACTATCTGTCGTGGCGCTGGATCTTCTGGATCAACCTGCCGCTGGCCCTGCTGGCGCTGGTGACGGTGCGCCGCGCGCTGCGCCATCTGCCGGCCGGCGGCGGCCGCAAGCATCGGATCGACTATCTCGGCGCGCTGCTGTTCGGCGGTGGGCTGACGGGCGTGCTGGTGTTCCTGACGCGCCTGGGCCAGGGGCACGATGTCTGGCGCGCCGACTCGCTGGGCCTGCTCGGCGGCGGCGTGGCGGCGCTGCTGCTGTTCGTCTGGCAGGAGCGCCGCGCGGCCGATCCGGTGATTCCGTTGGCGATGCTGCGCGTGCCGACGGTGGCGATCTGCTGCATCACGCTGTTCCTGTGCTTCTTCCAGTTGATCGCGATGTCGGTGCTGCTGCCGCTGCGCTTCCAGGTGGTCGGCGGCGCGCAAGCCGACAGCGCGGCGCTGCGGCTGGTGCCGCTGACGCTGGCGATTCCGTTCGGCGCCTTCATCGCCGGCCGGCTGATGACCTGGAGCGGCCGCTACAAGCCCTTGCAGCTGATCGGGTCGGCCGCGGCACCGCTGGTGATCGCGGCGCTGGCCTTCGTCGATCCGGGTGCGGTGGTGCTGACCGCGATCGTGATGGTGGCGCTGGGCCTGGCGATCGGCCTGCAACTACCGAGTGCGCTGGTGGCGACGCAGAACGCGGTGCCGCCGCAGCAGGTCGGCGTGGCCACCGCGCTGACGGCGTTCTCGCGGATGCTCGGCGGCGCGGTCGGCGTCGCGGTGCTGACCACCGTGCTGATCGCGCTGCTGCGCCACAGCGGCATGGCGGTCAGCCCGTTGCCCGGCGGCGAGGACGTGCTGATGCATCTGTTCCGCGAGGTGTTGTCGCTGGGCGATGGCGCCGAGGCGGCGCTGGTGCGGCAAACCGCGGAACGGTCCTTCCGCGCGCTGTTCCTCGCCAGCGCGGCGGTATCGCTGCTCGCGCCGCTGCTGGTTGTGCGGCTGCGCGAGGCGACGCTGCGCGGCAGTCCGGTCAAGGCGGCGGCGAGCGTCGAATAGCGGCCGAATCATCGGGGCGCGCCGCGTCATTCCAGGCGGCGCACCTCGATGGCCCATCTCGCTCAATCCCGCTCACGCGCGCTCAATTGCACTCAATCGGCGTCCCATCCCACCCGATCCCGCTCGATCAGTCCAGATCGACAACCTCCAGATCGACGACCCGGCCCGGGCACAGGATATGGTGCGGGTCGAGCGTCCGCTTCAGCAGGCGCATCACGGGCAGTTCCTCGGGCGTGCGCGAGCATCCCAGGAACGGCTTCTTGTGCGTGCCGATCCCGTGCTCGGCGGAAATGCTGCCGCCGAACTCCTGCACCACGCGATAGACCACTTCGCTGATCGCGTGCTCCGGAAAGTCCGGCAGCGCGACCCCCGGGCAGATAGACGCTGACATGCAGATTGCTGTCGCCGACGTGCCCGAAGTTCACCAGTTCGGCGGTCGACCACCGGTCCAGCACGGCCGCGCGCAGGGCCTGCGCGAACTCGCCGATCCGGCCGATCGGCAGGCTGACGTCGAAGGCGGCGTTGGGCGCCCACATCACCGGAAACTCGGCCACCGCGTCGCGCAACTGCCAGAAGCTCTGCGCCTCCTTGTCGCTGGTCGCGACCGCCGCGTCCTGGATCAGGCCCGCATCCATCGCCGTCTCCAGCATCGACTCGAAGGCGGGCGCGTCCTGGCCGGCGTCGTCGCCCTGCAGGTCCAGCAACACGTAGAAGGGATGGCCCGCGGGCAGCGGCGCACGGACGCCCGACACGCGCGTGGTCACCAGCTCGTAGAAGTCGGCCCACATCACCTCGAACGCGGACAGCCGGCCCGCCAGCTTGCGCTGCGCATGGCGCAGCAGCTGCACCACGTCCTCGTAGCGGGACAGCGCGCACAGCGCGGTCTGCGTGCTGGCCGGCAGCGGCGCCAGCTTCAGTACCGCGCGCGTGATCACGCCGAGCGTGCCTTCGCTGCCGATGAACAGCTGGCGCAGGTCGTAGCCCGCATTGTTCTTCAGCATCTTGTTCAGCGACGTCAGCACGGTGCCGTCGGCCAGCACCGCTTCGAGTCCCAGCACCTGGTCGCGCATCATGCCGTAGCGGATCACGCGATTGCCGCCGGCATTGGTGGCGATATTGCCGCCGATCTGGCAGCTGCCGCGCGCGCCCAGGTCCACCGGCAGCAGCCAGTCCGCGGCGCGCGCCGCCTCCTGCGCGGCCTGCAGCGTGGTGCCGGCCATCACGGTCATCGTGCCGGCCTGATCGTCGATCTCCTCGACGCCGCGCATCCGTTCCAGCGACAGCACCAGTTCGCCGCCGGCGGGCGTCGCGGCGCCGGCCAGTCCGGTCAAGCCACCTTGCGGCACCACCGCTTGCCGATGGCGATGGCAGATCGCCAGCACCGCGGACACCTCGGCGGTATTGCGCGGCCGCGCCACCGCGATCGGCGGCACCGGATCGAGCGGCGCGTACCAGTCCTTGCGAAAGCGCGTCTCGATGGCGTCGCCGGTCTGCAGCCCGGCGGGGTCGAGCACGGCGGCCAGTTCGGACAACAGGGCGTCACGGTGCGCGGCCGTGGAAAGAGTTTGAGTGATCGAGGTGGCCATGAACGGGTCTGGTAGCGGGATCGGTTGGATAAGGGGAAACGGCGATATTCGGCTCGGCGTTCGGCTTCGCACTCGGCCCGGCACTCGGCTTCGCACTCGGCCCGGCACTCGGCTCGGCATTCGGCTCGGCATTCGGCTCGGCATTCGGCTCGGCATTCGGCTCGGCTCGGCACGCGGCGGCGCGCTCACGCACCGCTCCACGCCTCGCGGTTGATCTTGACCGGCGATTCGCGCCGCGGCGCCTGCGTGCGAGCCAGATGCTCCATCGCCGGTTCGATGACCTCGGCGAGCTTGCGGAACGATGGCCCGATCTCTTCCTCGGGCACGCAGGCATAGCCCATCAGCAGGCCCTGCCGCGCCTGTGTCTCGTCGCTGTAGTAGCGCGACAGCGGCCGCGCACTCAGGCCCTGCGTGCGTGCCGCCATGCTGATGCCCAGATCGTCGGCGCCGGGCGGGAGATGCATCACCAGGTGCAGTCCGGCCTCGTGCGTGGAGGTGGGCCAGTCCGCGCCGAAGCGTTCCGCAATGGCCTCGCGCAGCAGGCTCTGCCGCTGCGCATAACGCAGCCGCACGCGCCGGATGTGGGTGGCGTAGTGCCCCTCCTCGATGAAGTCCGCCAGCACCGCCTGCTGGATCAGCTGCCCCTCGCGGAACAGCTCCGACAGGCCGATGGCGAAATGCGGGGCCAGCGGCTTGGGCAACACCATGAAGCCCATGCGGATGCCGGGAAACAGCGTCTTGGAAAACGTGCCCATGTAGATCACGCGATCGTGCTCGTCGAGCCCCTGCAGCGACGCGAGCGGGCGGCCCTCGAAGCGGAATTCGCTGTCGTAGTCGTCCTCGACGATCCAGACCCCGCGCTGGCGCGCGTACTCGAGCAGCATGCGCCGGCGCGACAGGCTCATCACGGTGCCGAGCGGGTACTGGTGCGACGGCGTGGCGAAGATGAAGCGCGGCGGGTTCTGCAGCGTGGCCGCGTCCGGCGCGATGCCCTCGCCGTCGACCGGCACGGGAATCGGCTCCACGCCGGAGTTCGATAGCAGGCTGCGCGTGCCCCAGTAGCCGGGGTCTTCCATCCAGGCCTTGTCGCCGGGGTCCGCGAGCAGGCGCGCGATCAGGTCGATCGCCTGATGGATGCCCGTCGTCATGATGATCTGTTCGGGATCGCACCGTACGCCGCGCGCCAGGCGCAGATGCTCCGCGAGGACGCGGCGCAGCGGCAGATAGCCGCCGTTGTGCGCATAGGTCAGCAGCTCGGGACGCGGCTCGCGCCAATGCTTGTTCAGCAGGCGGTTCCACACCGCGCGGGGGAAACAGCGAGACGTCGGGCACGCCGGCCATGAACGCACCCCATTGGCGATCGGACGCACCGGCATGCGATACCAGATGCTGGCCGCGCCGTGACAGCGCAAAGCGGTTCGGGTTTTGCTGCGCTGCAGGCACGGTGATGGTGCCATTCGCGGCGCCAACCTTGTGCAATGCACTATGGTCGGGAAAGGTGTGCGACACAAAGGTGCCACTTCCGGTCGATGCCGTGACGTAGCCCTCGGCCAACAGCTGCTCGTAGGCGTAGAGCACGGTGTTGCGCGAGACCCCGACCTCCTTGGCCAGCATCCGCGAAGCGGGCAGCTTGCACCCCGCGGGGATCGTACCGGCAAGGATTTCCTGGCGAATGATCTGATAGACCTGCCGGTTCATATGCGTGCCGGCCTTGTCGGCGCTGCCGTCGGCCGGCCGTTCCAGCCGTTGCAGCAGCAGCTCGGACAGAATGGACTCTTTCAAAATGGCTCCAGCAAAAACGGCAAATATGGACCTATCTATGGTGCCAACTGTGCGCTAATTTCCCACCCATCGCGTGCCGGTGCAAGCAGTTTTCACATCGGCGAGCCTCGCAGCACGGCGTTCCAAGGAGCCCCCATGCAAGATTCGGCAAGCCCACTCAGTACCTCTGACATCGCCGGCGCCGTGCGCGCGCTGTTGCCCTATATGGTCCAGACGCTGTCGGGCTTTGTCGCCGCCGCCAGCCCTTCGGGGCAGGAGCAACCCGCGGCGGAATTCATCGAGCAGGCCTTGCGCGATCTGGGACTCGAATCGGAGCGCATCCATCTGCGCGCCGATGCCATCCGCCATCTGCCGCTGTTCTCGCCGCCGTGCTGTCCCGATGGCGGCCGCTACAACCTGCTGGCCACGCACCGGCCCGCCGCGAAGGGCGGACGTTCGGTGCTGTTCAACGGCCATCTCGACGTGGTGCCCACCGGTCCCGAATCGATGTGGCGCAATCCGCCGTACACGCCGGTGGTCGAGGACGGCTGGCTCTACGGCCGCGGCGCCGGCGACATGAAGGCGGGCATCGTCTGCACGCTGGCCGCGTTCAAGGCGCTGCGCGCGCTCGGCGTGCAGCCGGCCGGCGCGGTGGGCTTCAACGCGGTGCTCGAAGAAGAGAACACCGGCAACGGCGCGCTAGCCACCGTGGCGGCGCTGCGCAGCGCGGTCGGCGCCGGCAAGCTGGCCGCCTTCGATACCGTGATCATTCCCGAGCCGCTGGGCGAGGGGCTGATGAGCGCGCAGGTCGGCGTCTACTGGATGTTCATCGAGCTGACCGGAAAACCGGCCCACGCGGCCTACATGACCTCCGGCGTCAATCCGGTCGAGGCGGGCGTGGCCGTGATGGAGGACCTGCGCGAGCTCGAGGCCGAATGGAACCGGCCCGAGAACCGCCCGCCGGTGTATCGCGACCACGCGCACCCGATCAACTTCAATCTCGGGCAGATCCACGGCGGCGAATGGAATTCGTCGGTGCCGTGCACCTGCACGCTCGGCGTGCGCATCGGCTTCTATCCGCATATGGACATCGACGAGACCAAGGCCATCGTCGAGGCGCGCATCCGTGCCACCGTCGCGCGGCTGGCCAGCAATCTGGAACTCGTTATCCGCTACGAGGGCTTCCATGCGCCGGGCTGCGAGTTCGATCTCGACGTACCAAGCATGCAGGCGCTGGCCGAGGCCCATCGCAAGGTCCACGGCGAACCGGTCAAGCGCGAGGCGACCACCGCCACCACCGATGCGCGCCATTTCCGCCTGATGCTCGATACCCCCGGTGACGTGCTACGGGCCGGTCGCCCGCAACATCCACGGCATCGACGAATCCGTGTCGCTCGACAGCATGGTGCGGGTGACCACCACGTTGGCGCAGTTCCTGCACGACTGGTGCGGTGTGGAGCCGATTGCCACGGCATGACGATCCAAGTGCAAGCAGTGCCCTCAGTACCCGCTGTTCACAACGACAAGGAAACGAGCCGATGAAACGAGTTACGACGCGCTTTCAACAGCGCCTGGCTTCGCTGGCGATCGCGGCGGCAGGCCTGTCCCTGTTGCCGCTGGCGCTGCCCGCCGGCAACGCCGCCGCACAGACCACCGGCGGCACGCTGTCCGGCATCGTGCAGCCCGAGCCGCCGATCCTGGTCAGCGCGCTCAATTCGCAGGCGCCGACGCAATACATCGCCGGCAAGATCTATCAGGGCCTGCTGACCTACACGCCGGACCTGAAGCCGCAGCCGGAGCTGGCCAAGTCGTGGAAGATCTCGCCCGACGGCCTGACCTACACCTTCGAGCTGCAGAGCGGCGTCAAGTGGCACGACGGCAAGCCGTTCACCTCGGCCGACGTGGTGTTCTCGATCGACAAGCTGCTGCGCGAGGTCCATGTGCGCACGCGGGCCGTACTAAACAAATACATGGCGTCGATCCGCGCGGTCAACGACACCACCGTCGAGATCAAGCTCAAGGAGCCGTTCCCGCCGTTCATCTCGATGTTCGAGACCGGCACCATGCCGATGATGCCGAAGCATCTGTACGAGGGTACCGACTACCGCAACAACCCGGCCAACCAGAAGCCGGTCGGCACCGGCCCCTTCATGTTCAAGGAGTGGAAGAAGGGCGCCTATATCAAGCTGGCGAAGAACCCGAACTACTGGAAGAAGGGCAAGCCGTACCTGGACGAGCTGGTTTTCTACGTGATCCCCGATTCGGCCTCGCGCGCGGTGGCGTTCGAAAAGGGCGACGTGCAGGTGCTGCGCGGCGGCGATGTCGACAACGTCGACGTCAAGCGCCTGCGCGCGCTGCCCAACGTCGAATACACCACCAAGGGCTGGGAGCTGTTCTCGCCGATGGCGAGCATGCTGATGAACCAGCGCAAGCCGCCGTTCGACAACGTCAAGGTGCGCCAGGCGGTCATGCATGCGCTGAACCGCAAGATGATCGTCAACAACATCTTCTTCGGCATGGGCAAGCCGGCGGTCAGCCCGTTCGCGTCCACCACGCTGTTCTTCGACAAGAACATGCCGGCGATGGACTTCAACCTGAAGAAGGCGCGCGATCTGATCAAGGAATCGGGCGTCAACGTCGGCCAGTATCCGATCAAGATCCTGGCCACCTCGTACGGCGCCAACTGGGACCGGCTCGACGAGTACGCCAAGCAGATGCTCGAGCAGCTCGGCTTCAAGGTCAGCATCGAATCGGCGGACGCCGGCACCTGGGCCGCGCGCGTCAGCAACTGGGACTTCGACCTGACCACCACCTACACCTACCAGTACGGCGATCCCGCGCTGGGCGTGGAGCGGCTGTACGTGGCGCGCAATATCGTCAAGGGCACGCCGTTCGCCAACGTGCAGGGCTACAACAACCCGAAGGCCGACGAACTGTGGGCCAAGGCGGGCGCCACCATGGACCCGGCCGAGCGCCAGAAGCTCTATAGCGAGGTGCAGCGGATCCTCGTCAACGACGTCGCCAACGCCAACCTGTTCGAGCTGGAGTTCCCCACGCTCTATCGCAAGAACGTGAAGAACCTGGTGACCACGGCGATCGGCCTGAACGAGTCGTTCGACAACGTCTCGATCGAGAAGAACTGAGCGCTGTAGCGCCATCCGAAGCGCCCCCGGTGTTCTCCCCTCTCCCGCCAGCGGGAGAGGGGCAGGGTGAGGGTGACCGCCCCAACGAAGTGCTGTCCGCCGCCGATCGCCCGCGTGGAGCCTGCCGTGAATTTCCTTTCCTTTCTGATCTCGCGTCTTGGCAAGGCCATCGTGGTCGTGCTCGGCGTCGTCATCATCAATTTCTTCCTGATCCGCCTGGCGCCCGGCGATCCGGCCACCGTGATGGCGGGCGAGGCCGGCGCCGGCGATGCCGCCTTCGTCGGCCAGCTGCGCGAGCAGTTCGGCCTCGACAAGCCGCTGCTGACGCAACTCGGCATTTATCTGAAGGGCGTGGCCCAGCTGGACCTGGGCTATTCGTACCGCAACCATCTGCCGGTGCTGGACCTGATCCTCGACCGCCTGCCGGCGACCTTCCTGCTGATGAGCGGCGCCTTCGTCTTCTCGATCGTGCTGGGTGTGCTGCTCGGCGTGATCGCCGCACGTACCCGCTACGAGAATCGCCGCCGCTGGATCGACAGCGCGGTGATGTCCGGCGCGCTGCTGCTGTATGCGACGCCGCTGTTCTGGCTGTCGCTGATGGCGATCATCCTGTTTTCGGTGGTGCTCGGCTGGCTGCCGGCGTTCGGCATGGAGACCATCGGCGCCGGCTACACCGGCATGGCGCGCGTCAAGGACGTGGCGCTGCACATGATCCTGCCGACGATCTCGCTCGGCTGCTTCTTCATGGCCGTCTATGTGCGGCTGACCCGCGCCTCAATGCTGGAGGTGATGGGCATGGACTACGTGAAGACCGCGCGCGCCAAGGGCGTTCCCGCCAACCGCGTGATCCGCGTGCACGTGCTGCGCAACGCGCTGCTGCCCGTGATCACCTTCGCCGGCATCCAGCTCGGCCAGATGGCCGGCGGCGCGGTGCTGACCGAGACGGTGTTCTCCTGGCCCGGTATCGGGCGCCTGATGTTCGATGCGCTGCTGCAGCGCGACTACCAGCTGCTGCTGGGCATCTTCTTCGTGACGTCGGCCCTCGTCGTCTTCTTCAACCTGCTGACCGACGTGCTCTATCGCTTCATCGATCCGCGCATCTCGGTCGGCGGCAAGGGAGCCACCGCATGAAAGCCTTCCTGCAACGCTATTGCCGCAACTACGGCGCGGTCATCGGCGCGCTGGTGCTGCTCGCCGTGATCGCCTTCGCGCTGTTCGCCCCGGTGCTCTACGAGGATTCGCCGTGGCTGATGGTGGCCGATCCGCTGGTGCACCCGTTCGCCGATCCGGCCTATCCGTTCGGCACCGACATGCTGGGCCGCGACATCACCGCCGGCATGCTGTACGGCGCGCGGGTATCGCTGCTGGTCGGTGTGATCTCCACCGCGGTCGCGCTGCTGTTCGGCATCCTGATCGGCGCGGTGGCCGGCTATTGCGGCGGCCGCATCGACGACGCGCTGATGCGCTTTACCGAGTTCTTCCAGACCATCCCGCAGCTGGCGATGGCGGTGGTGATCGTCGCGATCTTCAATCCGTCAATCTATTCGATCGTCGGTGCGATTTCGGTGGTGTCCTGGCCGCCGGTCGCGCGCCTGGTGCGCAGCGAATTCCTGTCGCTGAAGCAGCGCGAGTTCGTGCAGGCCGCGGTGGTGATCGGCCAGAAGCCGCTGCGGATCATCGCCACGCAGATCCTGCCCAATGCGATGTCGCCGATCATCGTGTCGGCCTCGTTCATGGTCGCCACCGCGATCCTGACGGAGTCCGCGCTGTCCTTCCTGGGCCTGGGCGACCGCAACATGATGAGCTGGGGCTTCATGATCGGCGCGGCCCGCACGATGATCCGCGAGGCATGGTGGATGAGCGTGTGGCCCGGCGTGGCGATCCTGCTGACGGTGCTGTCCATCAACCTGATCGGAGAAGGCTTGAACGACGCCATGAATCCGCAGCTGCGCCGCCGCGGCGAATGAGGGAGCCAGCCATGCCTGTCCAACCGATGCATCCTCATCAAGGTTCCCACGGCGCCCACGGCGCCCACGGCGCCCACGCGGCGCAGGTTTCCGCGCCGCTGCTGTCGATCCGCGACCTGACCATCGCGCTGCCCAAGGGCGGCGACCGCCCTTACGCGGTGCGCGACATCTCCTACGACCTGCATGCCGGAGAGATCCTGTGCATCGTCGGCGAATCGGGCTCCGGCAAGTCGATGAGCGCCAACGCCATCATGGGGTTGCTGCCGTCCTACCTGAAGCCGCAGGGCGGCCGCATCCTGTTCCGCGGCAAGGACCTGCTGGCGCAGGACGAAGCCACCTTGCTGGCGATGCGCGGCAAGGACATGGCGATGGTGTTCCAGGAGCCGCTGTCCGCGCTGAATCCGGTGATGACCGTCGGCGACCAGATCGCCGAGGTCATGCGCGTGCACCACGCCTATCCGGGCGAGGCGCGCATGCGCCGCGTGCTGGAGCTGCTCGACTTCGTCGGCCTGCCCGATCCGGCGACGCTGGTGCACAGCTATCCGTTCCGGCTCTCGGGCGGCCAGCGGCAGCGCGTGGTGATCGCGATGGCGCTGGCGCTCGAGCCCGCGCTGCTGATCGCCGACGAGCCGACCACCGCGCTCGACGTCACCACGCAGGCGCAGATCCTGGCGCTGATCAAGCGCATCCAGGCCGAGAAGGGCATGGGCGTGATGTTCGTCACCCACGATTTCGGTGTGGTGGCGGAAATTGCCGACCGGGTCGCCGTGATGGAGAAAGGCGTGCTGGTCGAGATGGGGGACCGCGCAGCAGGTGCTGAACCACCCGCAGCATCCCTATACGCGCCGGCTGATCGGCGCGGTGCCGCACGGGCGCTGCGGCGAAGCGGACGGCCAGGCCGCGGAGACGGTGTTGGAGGTGCGCGACCTGCGCAAGACCTATGTGTCCGGCGGCGGCCTGTTCTCGCGCAAGCGCGTGGTGCATGCGGTCGACGGCGTCAGCTTCACCGTGCGGCGCGGCGAGACGCTGGGCATCGTCGGCGAGTCGGGCTCGGGCAAATCCACCATCGGCAAATGCCTGCTGCGGCTGACGGACATCGATGGTGGCACGCTGCTGTTCCAGGGCCAGGACATCGCGAAGCTGCCGGAGCGGCGCTTCCGGCCGCTGCGCAAGGACGTGCAGATGATCTTCCAGGACCCGTTCGCCTCGCTCAACCCGCGCCATACCGTGGGCCGGATCATCAGCGACGGGCCGGTCGCGAGCGGCGTGCCGCGCCAGCAGGCGGAGGCCAGGGCGCGCGAACTGCTGCAGCTGGTGGGGCTGGAGGACTCGGCCTTCGACCGCTATCCGAACCAGTTCTCCGGCGGGCAGCGCCAGCGCATCGGCATCGCCCGCGCACTGGCGCTCGAGCCGAAGCTGCTGGTGGCCGACGAATCGGTGTCCGCGCTCGACGTCTCGGTGCAGGCGCAGGTGCTGGAGCTGCTGGCCACGCTGCAGAAGCGGCTCGATATCGGCCTGATCTTCATCACGCACGACCTGCGCGTGGCGGCGCAGATCTGCCACCACGTGATCGTGATGCACAAGGGCAAGGTCGTCGAATCCGGGCCGCCGGCCCAGATCTTCGACGCGCCGCGCCACGACTACACGCAGCGCCTGATCGCGGCGATCCCCGGCAAGGAGTGGGATCCGAAGGCGATCCGCGCCGCCGCATGACAACGCATTGGCCCGGACGGCCGGCCCGTATGCCGTCCGCGCGCCCAACCCGAAGCACCATGGAGAAGACGATGAAGAACGCCGAACTGGTCCGCCGCAAGGATGCCGCCACGCCCCGTGGCGTGGGCGTGATGTGCAATTTCTACGCCGAACGGGCCGAGAATTCGGAGATCTGGGACGTCGAAGGCCGCCGCTATATCGACTTCGCCGCCGGCATCGCCGTGCTGAACACCGGCCACCGGCATCCGCGCCTGGTCGCCGCCGTGCAGAAGCAGCTGGAGCGCTTCACGCATACGGCCTATCAGATCGTGCCCTACGCCAGCTATATCGAGCTGGCCGAGAAGATCAACCAGCGCGCGCCGGGCCAGTGGGCCAAGAAGACCGCGTTCTTCACCACCGGCGCCGAGGCGGTCGAGAACGCCATCAAGATCGCCCGCGCCGCCACCGGGCGGCCCGCGGTGATCGCGTTCTCCGGCGGCTTCCACGGCCGCACGATGATGGGCATGGCGCTGACCGGCAAGGTCGTGCCCTACAAGGTCGGCTTCGGTCCCTTCCCCCGGCGAGGTCTATCACGCGCCGTATCCGTGCGAGCTGCATGGCGTGTCGGTCGACGACTCGCTGAAGGCGCTGCAGGTCCTGTTCAAGGCGGACGTCGATCCGAAGCGCGTCGCGGCGATCATCTTCGAGCCGGTGCAGGGCGAGGGCGGCTTCAATGTCGCGCCCGCCGCCTTCGTCAAGGCGCTGCGCGCGCTCTGCGACGAGCACGGCATCCTGCTGATCGCCGACGAGGTGCAGACCGGTTTCGGCCGCACCGGCAAGCTGTTCGCGATGGAGCATTACGGCGTGGCACCGGACCTGACCACCATGGCCAAGAGCCTGGCCGGCGGCATGCCGCTGTCGGCGGTATGCGGCCGCGCCGAGATCATGGACGCACCGGCCCCGGGCGGGCTCGGTGGCACCTATGCCGGCAATCCGCTCGCGGTGGCTTCCCGCGCTGGCGGTGCTGGAGGTGCTGGAAGAAGAAAACCTGATCGCGCGCGGCGCCGCGCTCGGCGAACGGCTGATGGACCGGCTGCACAGCCTGCGCCCGCGCGTGCCGCAGATCGCGGAAGTGCGCGGTCTCGGCGCGATGGTCGCGGTGGAATTTCAGCAGGCAGACGGTAGCCCCGATGCGGAGTTCACGCGCGAGGTGCAGAACCGCGCGCTGCAGAAGGGTCTGCTGCTGCTGTCGTGCGGCGTGCACGGCAACGTGATCCGCTTCCTGTTCCCGCTGACCATCCCCGATGCGGTGATGGACGAAGGGCTGGACATCCTCGCCGACGTGCTGGTCCGCTGATCCGCCGATCCGCTGAGCAATACCGACGCCCCATTCCCCCGGAGCTTTTGATGCAATTGAACGATACCGGCCTGCTGCGTGCGCAGGCCCTGGTCGGCGGCGCGTGGGTCGACGCCGACCGCGGCGAGTCCTTCGCCGTCACGAATCCCGCCACCGGTGCGCCGATCGGCAGGGTGCCGATGATGGGCGCGGCAGAGACGCGGCGCGCCATCGAGGCCGCGCGCGTGGCCCAGATCGACTGGCGCCGCCGCACCGCGCGCGAGCGCAGCCAGATCCTGCGCAAGTGGCATGAACTGATGCTGGCGAACGCCGACGACCTCGCGCTGCTGATGACCACCGAGCAGGGCAAGCCGCTGGCCGAGGCCAAGGGCGAGGTGGTCTACGCCGCATCGTTCCTCGAATGGTTCGCCGAGGAAGGCAAGCGCGTCTGCGGCGATGTGCTGGCGTCCCCGACGGCGGACCGTCGGCTGGTGGTGGTCAAGGAACCGGTCGGCGTTTGCGCGGCCATCACGCCGTGGAATTTCCCGCTGGCGATGATCACGCGCAAGGTCGCGCCCGCGCTGGCGGCCGGCTGCACAATGGTGCTCAAGCCCGCCGAGGACACGCCGCTGTCGGCGCTGGCCCTCGCCGTGCTCGCCGAGCGCGCCGGCGTGCCGGCGGGCGTGTTCAGCGTGGTGACCGGCGACGCGGTGGCGATCGGCGGCGAGCTGACCGCCAATCCGGTGGTGCGCAAGCTGACGTTCACCGGCTCGACCGAGGTCGGCCGCATCCTGATGCGCCAGTCCGCCGACACCATCAAGAAGCTGTCGCTGGAGCTGGGCGGCAACGCACCGTTCATCGTGTTCGACGATGCCGACCTCGATGCGGCGGTGGAGGGCGCCATCGCGTCGAAGTACCGCAATGCCGGCCAGACCTGCGTCTGCGCGAACCGGCTCTACGTCCACGACAAGGTCTACGACGCGCTTCGCCAGCAAGCTGGTCGACGCGGTGGCGAAGCTCAAGGTCGGCCATGGCGTCGAACCCGGCGTGCTGCAGGGGCCGCTGATCAACGAGGACGCGGTCGCCAAGGTCGAGCTGCATATCGCCGACGCGCTTGACAAGGGCGCGCGCGTGCTGGCCGGCGGCAAGCGCCATCCGATGGGCGGCACCTTCTTCGAGCCGACCGTGCTGGCCGACGTGACACCGGCGATGCGGGTGGCGAAGGAAGAGACCTTCGGCCCGCTGGCGCCGCTGTTCCGCTTCCATACCGACGACGAGGTGGTCGGCATGGCCAACGACACCGAGTTCGGGCTGGCGTCGTACTTCTACAGCCGCGATATCGGCCGCATCTGGCGCGTGGCCGAGGCGCTGGAGTACGGCATGGTCGGCATCAACACCGGCCTGATCTCGAACGAGGTGGCGCCGTTCGGCGGGGTCAAGCAATCGGGGCTGGGCCGCGAGGGCTCCCGATACGGCATCGAGGACTATCTCGAGATCAAGTACCTGTGCATGGGCGGCATCGACCGCTGACCTGGCGTTTGCCACCTCCGCCGCCGCGGCGCCGTCCGCGGCGCGGCACCACCGACCCACCGGTCCCCACCGAACCGAATCCGAGCCCGAACAACATGAGCAGACCCCAGGCAGTGCCGACCGTGCAGGTCGACAACGAGCGTGTGATCGTCACCGAATGGCGCTTCGCGCCCGGCGCGGAGACCGGTTTTCATCGGCATGGCTACGACTACGTGGTGGTGCCGATGACGACCGGCGCGCTGCTGCTGCAGACGCCGCAGGGCGAGGTCACCAGCCAGCTGGTGGCGGGACGCGCGTACTCGCGGCCGGCCGGCGTCGAGCACAACGTGATCAACGCGCACGAAGGGGAATGCGTGTTCGTGGAGATCGAAATCAAGACGGCGGCGGGCACGGCATCGCCGTCGTGCGCGGCCGCCCACGGAGCCAATCGATGACAACAGCATCCATCCAGGACCGGGCCCGAGACGCCCAATCGCTGCGCGAGCGCAATGGAGGCCAGATCCTGGTCCAGCAACTGCGCATCCATGGCGTCAAGCGCGTGTTCCTGGTGCCCGGCGAAAGCTATCTGCCGTGCATCGACGCGCTCTACGACCATCAGGACGCGATCCAGCCGGTGGTCTGCCGCCAGGAGAGCGGCGCCGGCTATATGGCCGAGGCCTACGGCAAGCTGACCGGCGAACCCGGCATCTGCTTCGTGACCCGAGGACCCGGCGCGACCAATGCCAGCATTGCGGTGCACACCGCCTATCAGGACTCCACGCCGATGATCCTGTTCGTCGGCCAGGTCGGCAACGACTTCATCGAGCGCGAGGCGTTCCAGGAGATCGACTATCGCCGCATGTTCGGCGAGATGGCGAAGTGGGTCGCGCAGATCGACCGCACCGATCGCATACCCGAGTTCGTCGCGCGCGCCTTCGCGGTGGCGACCAGCGGCCGGCCCGGGCCGGTGGTGCTGGCGCTGCCGGAGGACACGCTGTGGGGCAAGGCCGCGGTGCCCGATCTGCCGCGTTACCAGCGTGCACATGCGGCGCCCACGCCGGCGGCAATGGCGTCGCTGGGCACGCTGCTGGCGCAGGCGCAGCGGCCCTTCCTGCTGGTCGGCGGCTCCGGCTGGACGCCGCAGTCGATGCGCCAGATCGAGGGCTTCGCCGAGCGCTTCGCGCTGCCGGTGGGCGCGGCCTGGCGCCGGCTGGAATGCTTCGACAACCATCATCCGAATTTCGCCGGCCATGTCGGCTGGGGCATGGGCGAGGCGCTGCGCGCGCGCATCCGCGATGCCGACCTGCTGATCGCGATCGGCACGCGCATGGGCGAGGCGACCACCGAGGGCTACACGCTGGTGGAAAGCCCGCTGCCGCGCCAGCGGCTGGTGCACGTCTATCCGGATGCCAACGAGCTGGGCCGCGTGTTCCGGTCCACGCTGCCGATCGCCGCCGACGTGGTCTCGTTCGCGCAGGCCGTCGACACGCTGCGGCCCGCGGCCGAACCGGCGTGGGCGGGCCAGACCCGAGCCGCGCGAGGCGACTACCTGGCGCAGCAGGAGCCGGCACCCGCGCCCGGCCCGCTGAATGTGAATGCCGTGGCCTGCCATGTGCGCGACCACGTGCCCCCTGACGCCTGCATCACCGTGGGCGCCGGCAACTACGCGCTGTTCGCGCACGCCTACCACCGCTTCCAGGGCGTCGGCACCAGCCTGACGCCGACCGTGGGCTCGATGGGGTATGGGCTGCCGGCGGCGATCTCCGCCAAGCTGGAATACCCCGATCGCACCGTGGTCTGCTATGCCGGCGACGGCTGCTTCCAGATGAACCTGCAGGAGCTGGGCGTGGCGATGCAGTACCGGCTCGGCATCGTCGTGCTGGTCTTCAACAACGGCATGTGGGGCACCATCCGCGCCCATCAGGAGCGCGAGTTTCCCGGCCGCACCATCGCGCTGACCTTCGACAACCCGGACTTCAGCGAACTGGTGCGTGCCTATCGCGGCCACGGCGAAGTGGTGAGCAGTGACGCCGAATTCGGCCCGGCGTTTGCGCGCGCGCTGGAATTCGCCCACACGCAGCGGCTGCCCGCGCTGATCGAGCTGCGCTACGACCCGGACGGCGTGGGGCCCGGCATCACGCTGTCGCAGATTCGCGCGGCGGCGCTGGCGCGCCAGGCACAGGCCGGCTCCTGAACGCGCCGCGCCGGCAGGCGCCAACCCACGACCGCCGCCCGAAAACCTACACCCTACGATATGCGTGCCTTCTTCTCGGATGACCAGTTGCTCCATCAGCCGCGCCAGTTCATGCGCGCGGGCAGGCTGTGCGAGCCGACCGACGTGCCCGCACGCGCCGCCGCGCTGCAGGCCACGCTCGCCGCGCGCGGCATCGATCTGGCCGTCGCGCCGGACTACGGCCGTGCGCCGCTGGAAACGGTACACAGCGCGGCCTATCTCGATTTCCTGTGCGAGGCCTACGAACGCTGGCAGGCGCTGGCGCGCCCTGGCTTCGAACCGGGCATCGAGGTGCTGCCCAACCTGTCGCCGTACCACAACGGCAAGCTCGACCAGAGCCGCCGGCCCGATTGCCCCACCGACTCGGTGATCGCGCAGGCCGGCTATTACCTCGGCGACCTGAGCTGCCCGCTCGGCCCGCACAGCTGGCGGTCGATCCTGCGTTCGGCCCACAGCGCGGTGGCCGCGGCGGACTACGTCTGCGAGCACGGGGATGGCGGCATGGCCTACGCGCTGTGCCGGCCCTCCGGTCATCACGCGCACAGCGACCGCGCCGGCGGCTTCTGCTACGTCAACAACGCCGCGATCGCCGCGCAGGGTCTGCTCAAGCGCTTCGGCAAGGTGGCGGTGCTCGACGTCGACGCGCATCACGGCGACGGCACGCAGCAGATCTTCTACCAGCGCTCGGACGTGATGACGATCTCGCTGCATGCCGATCCCGCGGGCTACTACCCCTTCTATACCGGCTATGCCAACGAACGCGGCTACGGCGCGGGCTACGGCTACAACCTGAACTTCCCGCTGCCGCACGGCACGGGCGACGCCGGCTTCCTGGCGGCGCTCGACAGCGCGCTCGACGCGCTGCGCGACTACCGGCCGCAGGCGCTGGTGCTGTCGCTGGGCTTCGATACCTATGTGGACGACCCCATCAGCGTGCTGGCCGTCGGCATGGACGGCTACCGCGGCATCGGCGAGCGCATCCACGCGCTGGGCGTGCCGACGGTCGTGGTGCAGGAGGGCGGCTACGAGGTCGACGCCATCGGCCACGCGCTGGACGCCTTCCTGTCGGGCTTCGCCCCCCGCGATGGCCTGAGCCCCGCTTCCAAGGAGAGCACGATGACGACACTGAAGATCGACGGCCAGCGGCTGTGGGAATCGCTGATGGCGCTGGCGCGCATCGGCGCGACGCCCAAGGGCGGCAACGCGCGGCTGGCGCTGACCGCACTGGACGGGCAGGGGCGCGACCTGGTGACCGGCTGGATGCGCGAGGCCGGCCTGACGGTGACGGTGGACAAGGTCGGCAATATCTTCGGCCGGCGCGCCGGCCGCAACGACGCGCTGCCGCCGGTGATGACCGGCAGCCATATCGACACGCAGCCGACCGGCGGCAAGTTCGACGGCTGCTTCGGCGTGCTGGCCGGGCTGGAGGTGGTGCGTACCCTCAACGATCGCGGCATCCAGACCGAGGCGCCGATCGAGGTCGCGATCTGGACCAACGAGGAAGGCACGCGCTTCGTGCCGGTGATGATGGGCTCGGGCGTGTTCGCCGGCATCTTCCCGTTGAAGACCGCGCTGGACGCCACCGATCGCGACGGCAAGCGCGTCGAGGACGAACTGCGGGCGATCGGCTATGCCGGCACCGCGGAGGTCGGCGGGCGCCAGGTCGGAGCCTATTTCGAGGCCCATATCGAACAGGGCCCGATCCTCGAAGCCGCCGACAACGTGATCGGCGTGGTGACCGGCTCGCTGGGCCTGCGTTGGTACGACGTGACCGTGACCGGCATGGAGGCCCATGCGGGACCCACGCCGATGCCGCTGCGGCGCGATGCGCTGTATGGCGCCACCTTCCTGATGCAGGAGGTGGTGCGCATCGCCAACGATTTCGCGCCGCATGGTCGCGGCACCGTCGGCGTGGTCAATGCCCATCCGGCCTCGCGCAACGTGATTCCCGGCGCCGTGACCTTCACCGTGGACCTGCGCCACGAGGACGCGGCGCGCCTCGCCGAGATGGACGCACGCTTTCGCGCGGCCTGCGCCGCGCTGGCCGCCGGTACCACCACCGGCACGCCGCTGGAGGTCGATGTGCGCGACGTGCAGTATTTCGCGCCGACGCCGTTCGACCCGGAGCTGATCGCCCACGTGCGCAATGAAGCGCAGGCGCGCGGCTACCGGCATCAGGACATCGTCACCGGCGCCGGCCACGACGCGGTCTACATGGCCGGCGTCGCGCCCACCGCGATGATCTTCGTGCCCTGCAAGGACGGCATCAGCCATAACGAGATCGAGGACGCCAAGCCCGAGCATCTTGAAGCCGGCGCCAACGTGCTGCTCGGCGCGATGGTGGCGCGGGCCGGCACGTGAACGCCGCCCTGGGCCGCGACAGCGGCTGGTGGCGCGGGGGCCTGCTGTTCCTGTGCGTGGTGATGCTGTTCGCCACGGTCGACGCGACCGCCAAGCATCTGGTGGGGCGCTATCCGGCGCCCTTCCTCAATGCGGTGCGTTATGCCGCCACCTGCACCGTCGCCATCGCGATGCTGGCGAACGCGGGCCGGCTGCGCTTCTGGCGCACGCCCCATCGCGGCCTGCTGGTGTTGCGCGGGCTGATGCTGGCAGTCATGGGCACCTGCTTCATGACCGCGCTGTTGTGGATGCCGCTGGCCGAAGCCACCGCGATCTATTTCATGGCGCCGCTGGTCGTGGTGGCGCTGTCGCCGTGGCTGCTGGCCGAGCGCGTCGGGGCGCGCCAGTGGCTGGCGGTGGCAACGGGATTCGCCGGCATGCTGTTGATCGTGCGCCCCGGCGGCCAGTTGTCGTGGATCGGCACGGCGCTGATGGTGGCGGCCATGCTCGGCTACGCGCTGCTGCAGCTGCTGACCCGGCGCATGGCCGGCAAGGTCGATGGAACCGTGCAGTACGGCTTCGCGGCGGTCATCTGCATGATCGCCACCGGCCTGCCGGCGCCGTTCTTCCTGCCGGTGGTGTGGCCGGATCTGGTCGACTGGCTGACGATCCTCGCGATGGGCTTCATGAGCGCGCTGGCGCAGGTGCTGCTGATCCTGGCCCTGCAGCGGGCGCCGGCTTCGACGCTGGCGCCGCTGAACTACTGCCATCTGCTGCTGGCGCTGGTCTACAGCGCATGGTGGTTCGGCCGCTGGCCGGATGCGCTGGCGATGGGCGGCATCGCGCTGATCGTCGGCGCCGGGCTGTCGCTGACGCTGCCCGGACGCGCGGCATCAGCGGTTTCTTCTTCTACCCTGGATTCGAGGCAACCCTCGCGAGTGAGCTTCACGACTTGGTCTATTGGCGCCAACGCGCGCAGTCGATCGTCCCGAGCCTGCGCGGACAGGCCTATATCGACGGCAAATGGACCGACGCGGCCGACGGCGCCACCTTCGACAGCATCGATCCGGCCACCGGCACCGTGCTGGCGAAGGTGGCCGCCTGCGGCGAGGCCGACGTGGATCGCGCCGTCGCCGCCGCGCGCAGGGCATTCGAGCAGGGCGTGTGGGCGGCCATGCCGCGCCGCGAGCGCAAGGCCACGCTGCTGCGGCTGGCGGCGCTGATCGAGCAGCATCGCGAGGAACTGGCACTGCTCGAAACGCTGGACATGGGCAAGCCGATCGCCGACACGCTGCTGTACGACATCCCCGAGTCGGCGCGCACCTACGCGTGGTACGCCGAGGCGATCGACAAGATCTACGACGAGATCGCGCCGACCGATGCCAACGTGCTGGCGACCATCACGCGCGAACCGCTGGGCGTGGTGGCGGCCGTGGTGCCGTGGAACTATCCGCTGCTGATGGCGAGCTGGAAGGTCGCCCCCGCGCTGGCGGTCGGCAACAGCGTGGTGCTCAAGCCGGCGGAGCAGTCGCCCTTGAGCGCGCTGCGCCTGGCCGCGCTCGCCGAGGAGGCCGGCATTCCGGCCGGCGTGTTCAACGTCGTGCCGGGGATCGGCGCGCAGGCGGGGCAGGCGCTGGGCCGGCATTCCGACGTGGACTGCATCGCCTTCACCGGCTCGACCGCGACCGGCAAACGCTTTCTGGAATATGCGGGGCAGTCGAACCTGAAGCGGGTCTGGCTCGAATGCGGCGGCAAGTCACCGCATATCGTGTTCGACGATTGCCCCGACCTGGACCGCGCCGCGCAGGCCGCGGCGATCGGCATCTTCAACAACCAGGGGGAGATCTGCATCGCGGGCTCGCGGCTGTACGTGCAGCGCGGCATCTACGACGCCTTCATGGCCAAGCTCGAGGCCTGCGCCGCCAACATGCAGCCCGGCGATCCGCTCGATCCGGCCTCCGCGATGGGCGCGATCGTCGACGCGCGCCAGCTCGACCGCGTGATGTCCTATGTGGCAGCCGGCCAGCGCGAAGGCGCGCGGCTGCGGCTCGGTGGCCAGCGTGTCCGGGCCGACAGCGGCGGCTACTTCCTGCAGCCGACCATCTTCGAATGTCCCGCGCAATCGCTGTCGATCGTGCGCGAGGAAATCTTCGGGCCGGTGCTGGCCGTGACCGTGTTCGATACCGAGGAGGAAGCACTGCGCATGGCCAACGACTCACCCTATGGTCTCGGCTCGGGCCTGTGGACCGCGAACCTGGCGCGCGCGCATCGCGTGTCCCGGCAGCTGCGGGCGGGGCTGGTATGGGTCAACTGCTATATGGACGGGGACATCACGGTACCGTTCGGCGGCGTCAAGCAGTCGGGCTCCGGCCGCGACAAGTCGCTGCATGCGCTGGACAAGTACACCGACCTGAAGACGACCTGGATCAGCCTGGCGTAGTGCTCGTCCGCGCCGCCGCGCGGTCCACGGCGCCCGGGGCACAGGGCGGCGGACCCGGGCGCGGTTCCTGTCCAACCGGTTCCGGCTGCGGCCCCGGTTCCGGTTCCGCGCCGCCGTTCGTCAATGTCAGAGGAACAATGTCCCCCCCTCTGACCCCATGCGCTCCCTTCTTGTCCGGCTGCACCGCTGGTTCGGCCTTGCCGCCGCCATCTTCCTGTTCATCTCCGGCGTGACCGGCGCCATCATCTCGTGGGATCACGAACTCGATGAATGGCTCAATCCCGAGCTGTTCCACGCGCGTACCGAAGGCACCCCGATGCCGGCGCTGGAGCTGGCGCGCCACGTCGAGCAGGCCGATCCGCGGCTGCGCATCAGCTATACGCCGCTGGAGCGCGAGCCCGGCCATGCGCTGACGATGTTCGTCGAAGGACGGATCGATCCGGCCACCGGCAAGCCCTTCGACCTGGGCTTCAACCAGATCGCGGTCGACCCGGTCACCGGCGAGATCCAGGCGCGCCGGATGTGGGGCGCGGTCTCGCTGTCGCGCGAGAACCTGCTGCCCTTCCTCTACAAGCTGCACTACACGATGCATATCCCCGACGGCTGGGGCATCGAGCTGGGCAAATGGTTCATGGGGCTGATCGCGATGGCGTGGGCGCTGGACTGCCTGATCGCGCTGTGGCTGTCGTTTCCGCGCCGTGCCGCATGGCGCAAGTCCTTCGCCTTCCGCTGGCGCAAGGGCGGCTATGCGCTGAACTTCGACCTGCATCGCTCGGGCGCGGTCTGGGTGTGGGGCCTGCTGTTGCTGCTGGCCGTGACGTCGATCTCGATGAATCTGGAGACGCAGGTGATGCGGCCGCTGGTGGCCAAGCTGTCGCCGCTGAGCCCCAACGAATTCGACATGCGCACGCCGCGCCCGCTGGACCGGCCGCACGAACCGGCGGTCACGCGCGAGCAGGTCCTCGCCGCGGCCCGCGCGGAAGGCGCGCGCCGCGGCTGGACCGAACCGGCCGGCGGCATCTTCTACTCGTCGCCATACGGCCTCTATGGCGTGGGCTTCTTCGAGGCCGGCAACGACCATGGCGACGGGGGCCTGGGCAACAACTGGCTGTACTTCGATGGCAAGACGCTGGCGCCCGCGGGCGGCAGCCTTCCCGGCACCGGCAGCGCCGGCGATCTGTTCCTGCAGGCGCAATTCCCGCTGCATTCCGGCCGCATTCTCGGCCTGCCCGGGCGGGTACTGATTTCGCTGATGGGACTGGTGGTGGCCATGCTGTGCGTGACGGGCGTGGTGATCTGGGCCCGCAAGCGGGCGGGCCGGCGTGTGGCGGCGGACATGCGGCAAGTGCGTTCGATTCCTGCCGCGGAGCAGGGAGCGTAAGTCGGCGGGGATGCGGCAAGTGCGATCGATTCCCCGGCGGAGCAAGGGGCGTAAGCGGGGGGACGCGGCAACGCGATCGATTGCCACCGTGCAGTAGGGTGCGTAATCCGGGAGGGGCGGTTTCAGCGCGGCGCCGCGGCGGCCCGTCGCCGGGCGCGCGCCGCCAGCCCGCCGCCGAGCGACCAGCGCAGCGTCGGCGCCAGCACGCGCATGCCGGCCAGCGACAGCGGGCGCCGCAGCGCGCTGACGCTCGCCCCGGCCAGCCCCAGTTCGCGCCGCACCCATTCCGGCAGCAGTGCGATGCCGGCATCGGCCATGATCCGTACCGCCGGCACCAGCAGCGGGTTGGCCACCGGCATCTGCATCACCAGCCGCACCACTTCATGGGTGCGCTCGGTGACCAGCAATTGCGGACGCATCCTGTCCAGATATGCCGCGATCCGGTCGCGCGAGCGCGGCACCTCGGTCGCCCCGAGCAGCTCGGCCACCAGGGCCACCTCGTCGTAATAGCGATCCTGCTCGGCGTGGGACAGCGGGCCGACATAGCGGAGGTAGGCGGCGAGAAAGCTCGAGACCTCGGCGACATGGACCCAGGTCAGCAGCGCGGGATCGCTGGCGGCATAAGGCCGGCCGTCGGGCGCGGTGCCGTTCACGGCGGCGTGGATGCGGCGCACCCGTTCGATCAGCCGCATCGCGTCGGCGCGGCTGCCATAGGTGGTGCCGGCGATGAACTGCGCGGTGCGGCCCAGGCGCCCCTGCATATCGGTACGGAAGCTGGAGTGGTCCCAGACCCCGGCCAGCGCGAGCGGGTGCATGGTCTGCATCAGCAGCGCGCTGACGCCGCCGGCCAGCATCGCCGGAAAGTCGCCATGCACGCGCCAGCAGACCGCGTCGGGCCCGAACAGGCCCGGGTCGCCCGGGGGATTGTCGTAGTCCAGCGTCAGGCCGGAGTTGCTGCGGGTCAGCGCGCGCACATGCGCGCCGGCCTGTTCCCGCACGCGCCGGACCACGCTGCCAGGACGCGTTGCCGCGGCATTCAGCCCCTGTCTGCTTCCTTCGCTGCCCTTCATGCCTGCCCGATCTCGTGCCGCCTTCAGTGGATCGGCGCTCCGGGGAGCGCCGCTCTGGCGCCCCTGCTGCGCCGTTCCAGCGCCGTTCCAGCGCCGTTTCAATGCCGCTTCAATGCCGCTTCAATGCTGTTCCGGCGCTGGTTAGACAGCCTAATAGTAACGAAGGTCGGTGGCCTTGCCCCAGAACACGCGGTACGCGTAGATCGTGTAGCCGAGGATGGTCGGCAGCACGATCACCGCGCCGATCAAGATCACGGCCAGCGACTCCGGGGCGCTGGCGGCTTGCCAGATGTCGAGCTGGTCGACCACCAGGTAGGGGAACAGGCTGTAGGCCAGGCCGTTGAAGGCCATCAGGAAGATCACCGCGGTGCCGACGAAGGGCACCCACGCCCAGCGGTCGTTGCCCGCCTTCTGCAACGGTCCCATCCGCCGCAGCAGCCGGTCGATGATCACGAACAGTGCCACCGTGATCAGAGGAATCGGCGCCAGCAGGATGATGTTCGGCAGCGAGAACCACTTGTCGAAGATCCGCTCGCTGACCAGCGGCGTCACCACCGAGATGGCGGCCACGCCGACGCCGGTCAGCCACAGGCTGCGCCGGGCCCAGTAGATGGCGCGCGCCTGCAGGCTGCCGGTGGTCTTCATGATCAGCCAGCTGGCGCCCAGCAGGCAGTAGCCGGCCACCAGGCACAGGCCCACCACCACCGCGAACAGCAGGTCGAGCCAGCCGTATTCGAAGCCGGTGATATAGAGGCCCAGCATCAGGCCCTGCGAGAACGAGGCCAGCAAGGAGCCGCCATAGAAGGCCCAGTTCCACCACGGCTTGTGGTGGGCGCGCGCCTTGACGCGGAAGTCGAAGGCGACGCCGCGCAGGATCAGCCCGGCGAGCATCAGCGCGACCGGCAGGTACAGATTGGTCAGGATCACGCCGTGCGCCATCGGGAAGGCCGTCAGCAGCAGGCCGACGCCGAGCACCAGCCAGGTCTCGTTGGCATCCCAGAAGGGGCCGATCGACGCGATCATCGTGTCCTTGTCGGCGTCGTCGGCGCGCCGCAGCAGCACGCCGACGCCCAGGTCGTAGCCGTCCAGGATCACGTAGATCAGCATCGACAGCCCCATCAGGGCCAGGAAGACCAGCGGCATCCAGCCGGCGGGTTGGGACAGGTCGGTCATTGCGCGCTCCGTGGCTTGCCGCCGATGACGGGTTGAGGGGTCTCGATTTCCGGTTCGTCGATGGCCGGATCGGTGCCGGCGCGGCGGGCCAGATAGAACACCACCGAGATATAGGCGGCAATCAGCAGCACATACAGCGACAGGTACATCAGCAGGGTCGAGGCGACCATCGTCGCCGGCACCTTCGAGGCCGCCTCGGCGGTGGTCAGCACGCCATAGACCAGGTAGGGCTGGCGGCCGATCTCGGTGACATACCAGCCGGCCACCAGCGCGATCCAGCCGGAGAAGGTCATCGCCAGCAGCATGCGGGCCACGCCGCGGGACGGCTCGCCGCGCCGCTTGAATTGCCAGGCCGCCAGCCAGGAGACCAGCAGCATCAGCATGCCGATGCCGACCATGATGCGGAAGGCGAAGAACACCGGCGCCACGGGCGGATGCTTGCCGGGAAAAGCGTCGATGCCCTTGATCTCGCCGTCGAAGGTGTGGGTCAGATAGAACGACGCGAGCTTCGGGATCGAGATCTCCCAGTCGGTGCTCTGCGTCACGGCGTTGGGCCAGCCGAACAGCACCGCCGGGACGCTGGTGCCCGTGGTCCAGATGCCCTCCATGGCCGCGATCTTGGCCGGCTGGTGTTCCAGCGTATTGAGGCCGTGCAGGTCGCCGACGATGATCTGCAGCGGGATCAGCACCGCCGCCACCATCACGCCGGTGCGCATCGTCGAGCGGACCTCCGGCGAGCGGTCGTTGCGCAGCCAGCGATAGGCGGAGATGCCGGCCAGCAGGAAGGACACCGTCAGCCCCGAGGCGATCAGCATATGGGTCAGGCGGAACGGGAACGACGGGTTGAAGATCACCTGCAGCCAGCTGACCACATGGGCCTTGCCGTCGATCATCTCGAAGCCGGCCGGCGTCTGCATCCACGAGTTCAGCGCCAGGATCCAGAACGCCGACAGCGTGGTGCCGCCGGCCACCAGCAGCGTGGCGATCGTATGGGTGCGGTTGCTGACCCGGCGCATGCCGAACAGCATGATGCCGAGGAAGGTCGCCTCCAGGAAGAACGCGGTCAGCACCTCGTACGCCAGCAGCGGCCCGGCGATATTGCCGACGGTCTCCATATAGCCCGGCCAGTTGGTGCCGAACTGGAAGCTCATCGTGATGCCGCTGACCACGCCGAGCGCGAAGGTCAGCGCGAATACCTTGACCCAGAAGCGGTAGGCCGCCATCCAGCGCTCGTCGCCGGTCTTGCCGTAGCGCAGCTTGAAGAACAGCAGCACCCAGCCGAGCGCGATGCTGATGGTGGGGAACAGGATGTGGAAGGTGATATTGGCGGCGAACTGGATCCGCGCCAGCACGATCGGGTCGAGCGACGACAACATGGGGCACTACTCCTTCTTGGTGCGAGCCGACTTGCGCTTGCCTTCGGCGGGTTTGCCGCCAAGGGCCCCGGATAGCTTGTCCTTCACTTCCAGCAGCTTAGTCACGCGGGAACCGAGTCGCATCAATTTTTCCAACGTGGCGACATCCAGCTTCTGCATGTCGCTGAACCAGCCGGTCACCAGCAGGATCAGTTCGTACATCTCCTGCATGCGCCGCTGGGCGTGCTTGTCGTCGGGATCGGACGGCGTTTCGAGCTGAACTTCCCGCAACATCGACAAAGTGGGGTCGATCTCCCGGCGGCGGCGCTCCTCCGCCAGGGTCCGGAAAATGGCCCAGACATCGTCCGGCGCCGAGAAATACTCGCGCCGGTCGCCCGGCTGGTGCGAAAGCCGTACCAGGTTCCACGACTCCAGTTCCTTCAGCCCGATGCTGACGTTGGAGCGGGAGAAGCCCAGCGACTCGGCGATCTCGTCGGCATTGAGCGGGCGCGGCGCGGTGAACAGCAGCGCGTAGATCTGGCCGACGGTACGGTTGATGCCCCAGCGGCTTCCCATTTCGCCGAAATGGAGGACGAAGCGCTGGATCAGGGGCGAGAGTTGCATGTTTGTCTGTTTTGAATTTTCAGGAATTTGTGAAAGTTTAGAACGGAATGGCAAGGCGGGGCAAGCGAGGTGGCCGGTGTGCGACCGCTTGTCGCACGTCGCTGGCACGGCGCTCGCATGGCGCTCGCACGGCGCTCAAGCGTCCCCGCCGGCAGCGCGACCCTGGGCATCGGCCTGACGCTGAAGTGGCAGACCGCCAGTGGCAGACCGGGAGAGGCAGGGCCGAGCGGTGGCCCTCCTCACTGTAGAATGCGATAACGATTCTCGTTTATTGATAGCAGTGTGAGCAGAATGGACCCCCGTCCCAGGATCCTGATTGTCGACGACCACAAGGACATACGTGATCCGTTGTCTACATACATCAGGCGCTTCGATTTCGACGTAGAGGCCGTGGCCGACGGCAAGGCGATGCGCCAGCGGCTGGAAGAGCGCCGCTACAGCCTGATCATCCTGGACATCATGCTGCCCGGCGAAGACGGGCTGTCGCTGTGTCGCTACGTGTCCGAGCATGTGGGAACGCCGGTCATCCTGCTGACCGCGATGACCGAGCAGGCCGACCGGATTGCCGGCCTGGAGATCGGCGCGGCCGACTATGTGGTCAAGCCCTTCGATCCGCGGGAGCTGGTGGCCCGCATCCGCAGCGTGCTGCGCCGCAACCGCGTGCCCGAGGCGCGCGAGCCCGGCGAGGTGCCGGCGCCCCGGGAATACCGCTTCACCTTCTGCGGCTGGACCTTCGATACCAGGACGCGGGCGCTGCGCAATCCGCGCGACGAGGAGGTGCCGCTCAGCACCGCCGAGTTCCATCTGCTGCGGGCGCTGGTCGAGAACGCCAACCGCGTGCTGAGCCGCAGCCAGCTGCTCGACATGACGCAGCGCTCGGGAACGATGACGTTCGACCGCAGCATCGACAGCCAGGTCAGCCGCCTGCGCAAGAAGCTGGAACCCGATCCGCGGCATCCCGGCATGCTGAAGACCGTCCGCGGAGACGGTTATCTGCTCGCGACCAAGGTCTCGGTCCTGCCGTCATGAAATGGTTCCCGCGCAGCCTGTCGGGCCAGCTCGTGGCCCTGTGGCTGCTGGCGATGCTGGCCGCCCACGTCTTCGCCGTGGTCGCGCTGTCGTGGTGGCGCGCGGACAATGCCACGCTCCATCCGTTGTCGGTGCGGACCATCGAGACGCGCATCCTGTCCGCCTACCGGCTGGCCGGCCGATCCGCCGATGCCGATGCCTTGCTCGAAGACATCAGCCTGCCGGACTCGACGTTCCGGCTCGCCACGCACGCGTTGCCGGACCCGTACGGCATGGGCGAGCAGGAGCGCGCGCTGGCGCAGCGGCTGCGCGGCCTGCTCGATGTGGCGGACCAGGTGCCGATCCACGTCCGCCTGCAGCAGGCCGAACCCGAGCGCAGCAGCCAACGCGGCGGCAACTGGCTGGAGCGGGCGTTCAGCCGGACGCATGCGCTGGCGCTGGACGTCGAGGTCCGGTTGCCCAACGGACGCTGGCTGCACAGCCGGCACTGGCCGACGATGGTCCCCGCGCACTGGTCCCGTGTCCTGAGCTTTTCGCTGCTGGTCGGCATGCTGCCGACGGCGATCATCGCGCTGCTGTTCGGGCGCCGCATCATGCGGCCGCTGCGGCTGCTGACCGAGGCGTCGAAGCGCGTCAGCCGCGGCGAGCGCGTCATTCTTCCCGCGCCCGACGGGCTCAGCGGCGTGCGCGAGATCACGCAGGCGTTCAACGACATGCAGGAGAGCCTGACCCGTTTCGTCAACGGGCGGACGCAGATGTTTGCCGCCATCGGCCATGACCTGCGCACCCCGCTGACCTCGCTGCGCATCCGGGCCGAGCTGATCGACGACGCCGAGCTGCGCGACGCGATGGTCAAGACGCTGGACGACATGAGCGTGATGGTCGAAGGGGCGCTGCAGTTCGCGCGCGACGATGCGCTGCAGGAGCCGACCCAGGACGTCAGGCTCGACGAGCTGATCCAGGAGATCGTCGACCAGCAGACCATCCAGGGGGCGCGAGGTCCGCTGCGACACGCGGCCCGACCCGGCGCTGTTCTATCGTTGCCGCCCCGTTCACCTGAAGCGGGGGCTGAGCAACATCATCGACAACGCCGCGCGCTACGGGCAGGTCGGCATCCGTGTCGTGGCCGACAAGGTCCGGCATACGCTGCGCATCGAAGTCGACGACGAGGGTCCGGGGATCGATGCCGAGCATCTGGAGCGGGTATTCGAGCCGTTCACGCGGCTCGACTCCGCGCGTAGCGCCGACACCGGCGGGCTCGGCCTGGGCCTGGCGATCGCCCGTTCCTGCATCCGCGCCCACGGCGGCGACGTCACGCTGCACAACCGGGCGCAGGGCGGCCTGCGGGCCGTCATCGAGCTGCCGAACTAGGCGGCGGAGCGGCAAGCACCGGTGGCCGGACTCGGGCGGGACTGGAGGCCGGAACGGTGGCGGGGACGGTGGCGGGAACGGTGGCGGGAACGCAGGCAGGACCGGCACGGCCACGATTATGGCGAATTGTGTCAACGCATCCCTGTTGCAATAGTTCGCCACAAATCAACAAACGCCGGCAACATCAAATGGTAATCATTCGCATTTTGACGGTTGCTGAATGCCTGCCGTAGCGGCAGCGCCGAAATGCGGTGTTCACCTCTTTGACGGGGAGGGTGCTAGTAGTTTCCAGCGGAGGCTCGGCAGCGTCATGTCCGTTGTCCTTCTCTGGAGTCCTCCGTGCAGCAAAGAAAAATAGCGAACGCCATCCGCCTGCTGGTCTCAGGCGCTTCCGCGGGTCTGGTGATTTCGGTGTCGACGATTCCCCTCGCGGCCCATGCCCAGGTGGCGGCGGACGCGGACACCTCGGCCGGACGCGCGAAGACCGGCGGCAACGTGCTGCCCCGGGTCACGGTCTCCGGCGACGCCATCCAGAACACCAATGACGCGCCGCTCGGCATCTCCCGGCTGCCGGACACGGTCCGCGAAACGCCGAAGACGATCAACGTCGTGCCGCAGGAGGTCATCGAGCAGCAGCACGCCACCTCGCTCGAGCAGATCCTGAAGAACGTGCCGGGCATCACGATCTCGACCGGCGAGGGCAACGGCGGCCAGAACGGCGACCAGTTCCGCATCCGCGGCCTGTCCGCCAAGGGCGACATCTATGTCGACGGCCTGCGGGACTTCGGCGCCTACAAGCGCGATGCGTTCAATACCGAAAGCGTCGAGGTGATCAAGGGACCGTCGGGCGAAAGCTTCGGCGTGGGCAATGTCGGGGGTCTGATCAACCAGACCACCAAGAAGGCGAACCTGCATACCAGCACCAGCATCGATCAGGGCTTCGCCACCGAAGACACCTATCGCACCACGGTCGACAGCAACTTCCGCCTGAACGACACCTCGGCGCTGCGCATCAACGGCATGTTTCAGAACGGCCGGGTGGCGGACCGCAACCACATCGGTGATGACCGCCGCGGCCTGGCGATCGATTTCGGCACGGGCCTGGGCACCAGTACCGAGTGGCACCTGAACTATTCGTACCTGCGCCGCACTGGCGCGCCGGACTTCGGTGTGCCCGTCGCGCAGGGTTCCGACGGCATCTACCGTCCGCTGACGGAGTACGGCGTGCCGGGCATTTCGTCGTCGACCTCGTACGTCCGCAACACCGACCGCGACAGGACCGATGCGCACGTGGTGTCGTCGAACTTCAAGACGAAGCTCGACAACGGCATCACCATCAGCAATGACACGCGCTTCAGCTACTACGAGCGCGATTTCTCGGCGACCAATCCGGCCGGCATCAATGCCGCCAACCTGCAGCGGCTGCTGTCCGGCGGCAACGTCGCGCTGTCGTACGGCGCCGGCGGCGGCATGACGTATCTGCAGCGCGGCTGGGGCGTGCAGAACGTGCTGAGCGCCAAGGGCGAGTTCATGACCGGCAGCCTGCGCCACAAGGCGATGGTCGGCCTCGATACGATCTACCAGCGCGACCATCGCAGCCTGGGCACCTGGACCGGCCGCAACAACAACCAGACGGTCGTCAATCCGGTCTTCGACAACAGCCCGAACGCGACAGTGGCGTACGGCAACACGCGCGATGCCAATGCGACCAATGTCGGCGTGTTCGTCAACGACCGCGTCTGGCTGCACGACAAGTTCTCGCTGCTGGGCAGCCTGCGTTGGGACTACTTCCAGAGCGAATTCTCGACCAGCGCCTCGACGCTGGGCGGCAAGGCCGACTCGAAGAAGCTGAGCCCGTCGATCAGCGCGATCTGGGAGCCGACCAAGGACGCGATGTTCTACACGTCGTTCTCGCGCACCTACCGGCCGGTGGGCACCGATATCGCGGTGGCGGTCGGCGGCGTCGCGTCGGAAGTGCCGCAGAACGGTGTCGGCAACGAGCCCGAGCGTTCGGACACTATCGAGGTGGGCGCCAAGGTCGACTTCCTCGACAAGCGCCTGGGCCTGACCGGCGCGATCTTCCAGACCAAGAAGGCCAATGCCTACACGGTCGATCCGGTGACCGGCGATATCACCAACGGCTTCTCCGACTCGGGCGAAGGCCGCAAGATCCGCGGCGTGGAAGTGGGCCTGAGCGGCCGCATCGTCGGCGGCTGGACCGCCAATGTCGCCTATGCCTACCTGAGCGGCGAGGTGACGTCGGCCACCAATGGCGCGATCGTCGGCAATGCGGCGCCGGGCGTGTCGCGCCACAACGTCACGCTGTGGACCGCCTATGACATCCCGCATACGCTGCTGCCGGTGCCGGGCAAGCTGACCATCGGCGGCGGCCTGCAGTACGCCACCGGTTACTGGGCGGATTCGGCGAACACCGCGAAGATGCCGGACAACTTCTCGCTCGACGCGATGATCGCGTACAAGGTCGGCAAGTACCGGATTTCGCTGAACGGCTACAACCTGACCGACCATCTGAACTACCAGTCCTCGTTCGGCGCCGTGCGCGCGGTGCCGACCTCGCGCAGGACGTTCCTGCTGAACGTCGGCATGACGTTCTAAGCGGAAACGAAAGGGGCCGGCAGTCTGCGGCCCCTTCGGCTTTTGGGAAGCCCTTCTTCGGGGGCCTCTATTGGGCGAGCGCTTTTTTCAGGGAGTGCTGCTGGGAAAGCCCTATCCGGGAAGCCCTATCCGGGAAGCCCTATTCCGGAAGCCCTTTCGGGGGAAGCCGCTAGAATCGGGCTTTCCGCCGCCCGCTGCCTCTTTCCTTCCGCCAACGTTGCCATGCTGGTCCAGATCCCCGATGTCCTGACCCCCCGAAGAAGTCCGGTATTGCCGGGAACGCCTCGCGCGCTCGCAATGGGTCGACGGGCGCGTGACCGCCGGCGATCTCGCGGCGAAGTCCAAGCACAATCTGCAGATTCCGGTCGACAGCGCCGAGGCGCGCGAGCTCGGCGAGCTGGTGCTGACCGCGCTGGGCCGCAACCCCACCTATCATTCGGCCGCGCTGCCGCTGCGCGTCCTGCCGCCGATGTTCAATCGCTACGAGAGCGCGATGACCTTCGGCACCCATGTCGACAACGCGATCCGCACCGTGCCGGGAACGGGCGGCATGCGCATCCGCGCCGATGTCTCCAGCACGCTGTTCCTGTCCGATCCCGACGAGTACGAAGGCGGCGAGCTGGTGATCCGGGATCTCTACGGCTCGCACACCGTCAAGCTGCCGGCCGGGCATCTGGTGGTCTATCCCGCCTCGTCGTTGCACACGGTGACGCCGGTCACCAGGGGCACGCGCTGGGCATCGTTCTTCTGGGCGCAGTCCATGGTCAAGGACGACGGCCAGCGGCGCATGCTGTACGAACTCGATCTCGCCATCATCGAGATCCGCAAGCAATTGGGCGATGACAAGGACGCCGTGCTGGCCCTGGTCAATCACTATCACAACCTGCTGCGGCGCTGGGCCGAGCTGTGACGCGCTGGCAGATTCCCCCGGACACCGTCTCGCTGCGCGACTACGAGCGGCGCTTCCACGAACGGATGGAGCCGGGCGTGCGCGCCTATATCGCGGGCGCCGCGGCGGACGGCATCACGCAGCACGAGAACGCTGCCGCCTTCGAGCGGCTGCGGCTGATGCCGAGGGCGCTGGTCGATATGTCGCAGGCGTCGGCACGGCGTACGCTATTCGGTGAAATTCTGGAATATCCGGTCCTGCTCGCACCGACGGCCTTCCATCGGCTGGTGCATCCGGACGGCGAACTGGCGACGGTTCAGGCGGCCTCGCTGACGCGCACCTGGATGACGGTCGCCACGCAGGCCAGCGTGAGGCTCGAGGAGATTGCGAAGGCGTCGGCGGTGCCGCTGTGGTTCCAGCTGTATGTCCAGCCGCGGCCGCAGGATACGGCCGACCTGGTGCGCCGGGCCGAGCAGGCCGGATACAAGGCGATCGTCGTGACGATCGACGCCGCCGTCAGCGGCGTCCGCAATATCGAGCAGCGCGCGGGCTTCCGCCTGCCGGACGACGTCGCGGCCGTCAATCTCGCGGCGTATCCGCCGGTCACGCCGGTCAGCGCCAGCACCGGCAGCCCGGTGTTCCGCGGCATGCTGAAGCACGCGCCGACATGGCGCGATATCGAGGCGCTGTGTCGACAGACCTCGCTGCCGGTGCTGGTCAAGGGGCTGCTGAATCCGCAGGATGTCGAGCCGGCCTTGAGCGCCGGGGTCGCCGGCATCGTCGTATCCAACCATGGCGGGCGCACGCTGGACACCGTACCGGCCACGATCGACTGCCTGCCGGCCATCGCGGCGCAGGTTGGCGGCAGGGTGCCGATCCTGCTGGATGGCGGCATCCGGCGCGGAACCGATATCGTCAAGGCGATCGCGCTGGGCGCGACCGCGGTGCTGCTCGGGCAGCCGGTACTTCATGCCCTGGCGGTCGGCGGCATGCCGGGCGTCGCGCATATGCTGACGCTGCTGCAGGCCGAGCTGGAGGTCGCGATGGCGCTGACGGGCAAGCCCACGCTGGACGCGATCGATGCGTCCGTGCTGGCGCCGTCGCGATAGTGGCGTGGCCCGCCGGCCCACGGGGCCCGGCGGCGGGGTGGCCTGCAGGCCCTCTACTGATAATAAGTTATCATTAATCGATCGACGCGCGCCCCCCAAAGGC
The DNA here is from genome assembly GCF_049311595.1 of Cupriavidus sp. H18C1. Taxonomy (NCBI): domain Bacteria; kingdom Pseudomonadati; phylum Pseudomonadota; class Betaproteobacteria; order Burkholderiales; family Burkholderiaceae; genus Cupriavidus; species Cupriavidus sp. H18C1. The sequence continues at coordinate 205,493 of NZ_CP186009.1, read as the reverse complement.
GTGCGCACTTTTATCCCGCCCGCGAACGGACGGGAGTTGCAGAAGGACGATCGACACATGTATTCGCTACTCTCGCGCCCGCTGCCGGTCATCGCCTTCGCCGCGATGGCCATCACCGCGATGACCGTCACCGCGATCGCCATCAGCGCCATGGCCGCGCCCGCCCACGCCGCGGAGCCGCATGTCCATGGCCAGGCCACGCTCGACGTCGCGGTGGAAGGGCCGGTGCTGTCCATCGCGCTGGCCTCGCCGCTGGACAATGTGTTCGGCTTCGAGCGCCTGCCGCGTACCGACGCCGAGCGGGCGAAGGTCCGTCAGGCGATCGCGCGCTTGCGCGACGGCGCGGCGTTGTTCCTGCCGTCGCCCGAGGCGGACTGCCGCCTGGAGGCTGCGCAGGTTCATTTCGGCGCGCTGCATCACGGCCTGACCGGCGAGGGTGAAGCGCCGCGCGGGGAGCCGCAGGGCGAGCACCAGCATGCGGATCTCGATGCGGACTACCGCTTCCGCTGCGCGCGCCCCGAGGCGCTGCGCTCGCTGGAGGTGCGCGTTTTCCGCGCGTTCCCCGGCGTCAGCCGGATTGCCGCCCAGCTCGCCACCGACAAGCGCCAGTCGGGCGCGACGCTGACGCCGGCACAGGCGCGCCTGCGCTGGTGAGGGCCATGGCGGACGCGATGCCACGGATGGAACGCGGCGAGCCGCTTGTCGCCGCCACGAATCTTGCCTTTCGCTGGCCCGGGCGCGACGGCGGCGCGCTGTCGCTGCATTCGTTCGAACTGGCTCGCGGCGAGCATCTGTTCGTGTCCGGCCCGAGCGGCAGCGGCAAGACCACGCTGCTGTCGCTGCTGGCCGGCGTGGTGGCACCGCGCCAGGGCACCATCCGTGTCGCGGGCACCGACCTGACGGCGCTGCCGGCCGCCCGGCGCGACCGCTTTCGCGCCGACCATATCGGCATCATCTTCCAGCAGCTGAACCTGCTGCCCTATCTGTCCGTGCTGGACAACGTGCTGCTGCCGTGCCGCTTCTCCGCGAGCCGCAAGGCGCGCGCCTGCGAGCAAGCCGGTGGCGAGACCGAGGCGGCCGGCATGCTGCTTGAACGGCTCGATATGCCTTCCAGCTTGTGGCGACGCCCCGCGGCGCAGCTTTCGGTGGGGCAGCAGCAGCGCGTGGCCGCGGCGCGCGCGCTGCTGGGGCGGCCCGAGCTGATCCTGGCCGACGAGCCCACGTCGTCTCTCGATGCCGCCCGGCAGGCCGCATTCATGGCGCTGCTGCAGCGGGAGTGCCGCGCCTCCGGCGCCGGACTGGTGATGGTCAGCCACGACGATCGACTGGCGGCCGGCTTCGACCGGCGCTTCACGATGCCGGCCGCCGAGGAAGCGGAATCGGCATCGGCGGAGGGCATGAGGGGGGGATGGGCATGAGGGGGATGGGCATGAGCGGCGCGCATGGCGATGGATATGACCGATGGGCATGACCGGCGAGCATGAAGGCATACGCATGAGGAGACAGGCATGACGGCGCTGACGTCGATTGCCGCGCGCAGCGCCTGGAACCGCCGCGCCAACCTGGTCTGGATGGTGCTGGCGATTGCGCTGTCGACGGCGCTGCTGCTCGGCATCGAGCGGGTCCGCCATCAGGTACGCGCCAGCTTCGCGCAATCGGTGTCGGGCACGGATCTGATCGTCGGCGCCCGCACCAGCCCGATCCAGCTGGTGCTGTATGCCGTCTTCCGGCTCGGCGGCGCGACCAACAACATCGGTTGGGACAGCGTGCAACGCCTCGCCAGCCATCCGCAGGTCGCATGGACGATCCCGTTGTCGCTCGGCGATTCGCATCGCGGCTTTCCGGTGCTGGCGACCACGGGCGCCTATTTCGCGCATTTTCGCCATGGCGACGGCCGCGCGCTGCGGCTGGCGCATGGCCGGCCCTTCGCCGAGAAGACTGACGGCAGCGTTGACGGCAAGATTGACGGCATGTTCGACGCGGTGCTCGGCGCCGAGGTCGCCCGGCGCCTCGGCTATCGCATCGGACAACAGATCGTGCTGACCCATGGCGATGTGGCCGCCCCGGGCGCGCTGCGCCTCGAGCACGAGGACAAGCCCTTTACCGTGGTCGGCATTCTCGCGCCGACCGGTACGCCCGTCGATCGCACCATCCATATCGGCCTGCAGGCGATGCAGGCCATCCATCTCGATTTCCAGGGCGGCACGCGCGTGCGCGGCGCGGCGATCGCGCCCGAGCATCTGCGGCGGTTCGACCTGACGCCCGACAGCGTCACCGCGGTGCTGGTCGGCCTGAAGCTGCGTTCGCGCGTCTTCGCGCTGCAGCGGGAGATCGCCCAGGACAGGCGCGAGCCGTTGATGGCGGTGCTGCCGGGCGTGGCGCTCGACGCGCTGTGGGACCTCGTCGATATCGCCGAAAACGCGCTGCGTGCCGTGTCGGCGATGGTCGCGGTGATCGGGCTGGCGGGCCTGGCCTCGTCGATCCTGGCCGCGCTCGGCGAGCGGCGGCGCGAACTGGCGATCCTGCGCGCGGCGGGGGCGCGGCCGCGCGATATCCTGGCCTTGCTCGCCATCGAAGGCATGATGCTGATGCTGACCGGCGTCGCCGCGGGCGTGGCGCTGCTGTCGCTGACCAGCGCGCTGCTGGCCGGCTGGCTCGAGGCGCGCCTTGGGGTGGCGCTGCCGGTATCCTGGCCGAGCGCGGCGGAGCTGCCGATCCTGGCGGCGCTGGTGCTGGCCGGGTTTGCAGCGAGCCTGCTGCCGGCATGGCGCGCCTACCGTCTGAGCCTGGCGGACGGGCTCAATCCAAGGACATAAGGCATGACAAGGCAAACGCGAACCGAAACGCCAACCCCGGCGCAAACCAACCCGCGGCGCCGCAAGTGGCTGCGCGCGGCAGGCGGCTTCGCGGTGGTGGCGGGCGTGAGCGCCGCGGGCCTCTGGTGGATCCGCCGCGGCGGCGATTCGGCGGAGGCGTCCGGGTCATCGTCGGCGGCGCGGCCGAAATACGCGATCGGCGAAACGCTGGAACGCCAGGCACCTGCTGCCGCTGCTGCGCCCACCAGCTATCGCGAAATCGAATGGGACGCCTTGCTGCCGAAGGGATGGGACCCGCTCGCGCCGCTGAAGGGCCTCGATCTGGCGCAGATGGAGGATGGCGATCCGCGCGCGCAGGCCGCGCTGGAGCAGGCAAAGCGCTACTGGCAGGAGGCGCCGGTCGAACCGTCGCTCGACGGCTCGCCGGTGCGCTTGCCGGGCTTCGTGGTGTCGCTGGGCGGCGAGGGCGAGGCGATCCGCGAATTCCTGCTGGTGCCGTACTTCGGCGCGTGCATCCACGTGCCGCCGCCGCCCGCCAATCAGGTCGTCCACGTCAAGACCAAGGCGCCGCTGCAGGGAATCCGCACGATGGACACCGTGTGGATCGAGGGCGTGCTGCGCGTCGAGCGCGCCGAGACCGCGATGGGCGACAGCGGCTACGCGATGCGGGAGGCGTGGGTGGAACCGTATCTGGAACCGAGGGGCGAGCGGCGCTGAACGGCGCCCTCGGTCCATCTCAGCCCTAGTGCGCAACGGCAGGCAATCCCACCGCATCGACCAGCACCTGCTCCAGCCATGCCGGCCCGTTGGTCGACAGGCGGGCGAGCAGTCCCGTATCGGCGCCCGTGGCGATCGCCAGCACGCCGCCCAGCACGGCCACGCCCAGCGCGCGGCGCAGCCATTCGCTCGCGCCCATCGAGCGCTTCATCGCGGCCAGCACGCGCCCGCCGATGCCCAGCGCCGCCGCCAGCGAGGTCGCGGCCCCGGCGGCATAGGCCAGCAGCGCCAGCGATGTCGACACGCTGGCGCCGTTCAGCGCCGCGCCGGTCAGCACCAGCCCGAGAATGGGACCGGCGCACGGGGCCCACAGCATGCCGGTGGCCGCGCCCAGGCCGAGTGAGCCCCACACGGTGCCGTTGCCGGCGCCGCGCCCGTCGGCGAGGCGGTTGCCCAGCGCCACCAGCGGATGGGCCAGCGCATCGGCAAGCCGAGGCAGCAGCAGCGACAGCCCGAACACCGCCAGCAGCACCAGCGCGGCCAGGCGTCCGTATTCGTTGGCCTGGACCACCCAGGCGCCGCCGACCGAGGCCAGCGTCACGACGGCGGCAAAGGTCAGCGCCATGCCGGCCAGCATCGGCAGCGTGCCGCGCAGGAAGGGCTGTCCGGTACGGCTCAGCACGAAGGGCAGCACCGGCAGGATGCAGGGGCTCAGGATGGTCAGGGCGCCGCCGAGGTAGGCGAGAATCAGCAAGGTCATGATCGTGTCTCCAGGCAAGGGGTTGGCTTGCCCTCGATCAGACCCGGCCGGCGTCGCTGCGATGTGTCGCGAAGGGGCGAGTTTGTACCGCAATGTGGGGCCTTCCCGGCCGGATACATTGCGATACACGCGGATTTGCCATCCCCATACAATGCCGGGGCGGCGGGCAGATCGCTCAGAGCTCGCTCTCCTCTCACTCTTCTTCAACCTGCCGGTGACAACCATGGACGCCCACGTCGACCATATCCTCATCGTCGATGACGACCGGGAAATCCGGGAACTGGTCTCGACCTATCTGACCAAGAACGGTCTGCGCGTGACGGTGGCGCCCGATGGCCGCCACATGCGCACGTTTCTGGAAGCCAATACCGTCGACCTGATCGTGCTCGACGTGATGATGCCCGGCGACGACGGTCTGGTGCTGTGCCGCGAGCTGCGCGCCGGCAAGCACAGGGCCACGCCGGTGCTGATGCTGACCGCGCGCGACGACGAGACCGACCGCATCATCGGCCTCGAAATGGGCGCCGACGACTACCTGGCCAAGCCCTTCGCCGCGCGCGAACTGCTGGCCCGCATCAAGGCCGTGCTGCGCCGTACCCGCATGCTGCCGCCGAACCTGCAGATCACCGAGGCCGGACAGATCCTCGCCTTCGGCAGCTGGCAGCTCGATACCACCGCGCGCCACCTGATCGATGCCGAGGGCACCATCGTCGCGCTGAGCGGCGCGGAATACCGGCTGCTGCGCGTGTTCGTCGACCATCCGCAGCGCGTGCTCAATCGCGACCAGCTGCTCAATCTGACGCAGGGCCGCGAGGCCGAGATGTTCGAGCGCTCGATCGACCTGCTGGTCAGCCGCCTGCGCCAGCGCCTGAACGACGATGCGCGCGAGCCCAGCTATATCAAGACCGTGCGCAGCGAGGGCTATGTATTCGCCTCGCCGGTGGAGATTCGCGAGGCCCGGCAGTGAAGGCCCCCGGCTGGGCCTGGCCCCGCACGCTGCGCTCGCGCCTGTTCCTGATCCTGCTGACGGGCCTCGTCGTCGCGCATGGCCTGTCGTTCGCGGTGCTGTTTTCCGAGCGCTATATGTCGGCGCGGCAGGTGATGCTCGGCACGCTGGAAACCGATGTCGCCACGTCGATCGCCATCCTCGACCGGCTGCCGGCGGCGGAGCGGCCGCAGTGGCTGCCGCGCGTCAATCGCGGCAATTACCAGTACATCCTGGGCACCGGCCTGCCCGGCGTGCCCGAGATGACCGCGCGCGGCAGGGATATCGCCGAACGGATCACCGAAGCGAGCGGAGGGCGTTTTCCGGTGCGGGTGGAGTCGATTCCCGGCGACGGCAAGCGCGTGCAGGCCCACCTGACGCTGAGCGACGGCAGTCCGCTGACCATCGACGTGCATCCGCGCATGACGCCGATCGCGCAGTGGCTGCCGTATGTGCTGATCCTGCAGCTGCTGTTGCTGATCCTGTGCTGCTGGTTTGCGGTGCGGCTGGCGATCCGGCCGCTGGTTGCGCTCGGCGATGCCGCGGACGCGCTCGATCCCAACACCCAGTCCGCGCCGCTCGACGAGTCCGGTCCCACCGAGCTGGCCCGTGCCGCGCGGGCGTTCAATGCGATGCGCGGGCGCATTGCCCGCTTCGTCGAGGAACGGGTGCAGATCCTCGCCGCGATTTCGCATGACCTGCAGACGCCGATCACGCGGATGAAGCTGCGGGCCGAAATGGCCGACGATTCGGACGAGAAGCGCAAGATGCTGAACGACCTGTCCGAGATCCAGACGCTGGTCCAGGAGGGGCTGGCGTACGCGCGCAGCGCGCATGGCGATGGCGAGAAGGCGTCGCGCGTCGACCTCGGCTCCTTCGTCGAGAGCCTGGCCTACGACTACCAGGACACCGGCAAGGACGTCACGGTGCTGCAGAACGCCGGCGGGGCCATTGTCACGCGGCCGCACGCGTTGCGGCGCGTGCTGACCAACCTGATCGACAACGCGATCAAGTTCGGCGGATCGGCCGAGTTGCGCGTGCGCCGTGACCGCGACGTGGTGGCGATCGAAGTGCTCGATCGCGGCACCGGCATCCCGGACGACCAGCTCGAGGCCGTGCTCAAGCCCTTCGTGCGCCTGGAGCAGTCGCGCAGCCGGGAAACCGGCGGCACCGGCCTGGGCCTGGCGATCGCCCACGAGCTGACGACGGCCATCGGCGGCACGCTGACGCTGCGCAATCGGGAGGGCGGCGGACTGGCGGCGGAGGTCCGGCTGGGCTGACTGCGCGCCTTCCCGCGCCCCCCTTCCCGCGCCCTTCCCGCGCCCCTTCTGCTTATGACATCGGCCCCCCGGGGCCGATTTTTTGCCCGCTTTGTATGCCTTTGTATCCGGCGTCCGCCGCGATACGCACCCAGACAAAAACGCCCCACATCCGCTACGGGCGCGATACGTCGGTCTCCTTAAATGGCATCCGTGGCCCGGCGCTGAACACCAACGAAGCGATCCGGACCGCGCAATACCCAACTACCCAAGACCTGGCAACACCAACTCTCTTTAAAGGAAACCGATCATGACCGCCCAATTCGCCAAGCGCTTCGTCGTTGCCCTCTCGCTCGCCGCCGCTGCCGCCACGACTGCCGCAGGCGCGCACGCCGCCGGCTTCGGCCAGCCCGGCGCACGCGACCCGTACACCGAGGGCGCCCGCTCGGTGGCCGACGCACGCGACCCGTACAGCAGCGGCGCCCGCTCGGCCCAGGAACCGCGCAGCGTCTACAGCGACGGCGCGCGCCAGACCGACCCGTTCAACGATGGTGCGCGCCAGTTCGACCCGTACAGCGACGGTGCCCGCACGCTGGCCGGCCAGGACCGTACCGGCGTCTCGGCCGAGCCCGCGCGCAGCGTCGATCCCTATCTCGACGGCGCCTACGCCTCGACGCTCCGGCCAGCGAAACCACCATCATCGAACGCATCCCATTCAACGAATCAGCGAGGAAATCCAGATGACCCAGATCGACAAGGTGCTGTACACGGGCAAGGTCCGCACCACCGGCGGACGCGACGGCGAGGCGCACAGCGACGACGGCCGGCTGAGCCTGAAGCTGTCGCCGCCGGGAAGCAAGGGCGCCGGCACCAATCCGGAGCAGCTGTTTGCCGCGGGCTGGTCCGCCTGCTACATCGGCGCGCTGGGCCGGGCAGCCAGCAAGCTGAACGTCTCGCTGCCGTCCGCCCCGTCGGTGGACGCCGAGGTCGACCTCGCCATGGCCGGCGATGCCTTCCTGCTGCAGGCCCGGCTGCGCGTCCATATTCCGGGCGTGGACGACGAGGTGGCTCGCGCACTGGTCGAGGCGGCGCACGGCATCTGCCCGTACTCGAAGGCAACGCGCGGCAACCTCCACGTGGAGACCGTGCTGGTCTGAGCGTGTGGCGGCCCTGCGCCGGTCGATCGACCGGCAAGGGCCAGCCTCCGCGTCCGCGGCCCGCATCCCCCGCATCCCATCATTCCAATCGACCTGCCCCACATCATGCGCACCCTTCTCGCCTCCACCCTGGCCGCCGCCGGCATCGCCGCGGTCTGTTTCCTCGGCAATGGCGCCAACGCCGTTGGTTCCGCCGTGGGTTCCACCGCTGGTTCCGCTGCCGGTTCCGCCATCCCCAATCAAACCAGGGCGCCCGAATTCGCCGGCATCGAGCGCTGGCTGAACTCGCAGCCGCTGACGATGGAGGGGCTGCGCGGCAAGGTGGTGCTGATCGATTTCTGGACCTATTCCTGCATTAATTGCATCAACACGCTGCCCTACATCAAGCAGTGGCACGAGAAGTACAAGGACCAGGGACTGGTGGTGGTCGGCGTGCATACGCCCGAATTCCCGTTCGAAAGGTCCACCGCGAACGTGCAGGCCGCACTGAAGCGCTTCGATATCCGCTATCCGGTCGCGCAGGACAATCGCTATGCGACATGGTCCGCCTACCACAACCGATACTGGCCCGCGCTCTATCTGGTCGATGCGGAAGGCAAGGTCGTCTACCAGCATTTCGGGGAAGGGCAGTACGCGGAAACGGAGGCGGCGATCCGCAACGCGCTGGCGCAGCGCAAGTAATGCAGCTCCCGTCTCCGGCCGGGGCGTAGCGCGGCGCCACGGCGAATGCGGGGGGGCGTTCAGCGGACCCGGGGAGTCGCCCGGATGGCGCGCGGCGCCGCGATGTGGCCCAATGCAGGCGAACCCGTCGGTCCCAGGCAGGGACCTGACCCGGGCTCCGATAATCACATCCCAGGAGACTTCGAATGAAGCCAACCCGCGCCCTGCTCAGCATGCTGTTGTTCGCGTCCGCCACCGCCTCCGCCCCCGCTTTTGCCCAAGGCAAGCCGGTGGTGCAGTTCATCGCCACGGGCGGCACCATCGCGATGAAGATCGATCCCGTCAAGAATGCGCCGGTGCCGGCGATCTCGGGCGACGACCTGCTCGCCACGGTGCCCGATATCGGCAAATACGCGACCATCCAGGTCAACAACCTGTCCAACGTGCCGTCGGACTATATGGATCCGCCCCGGTGGATCGCGCTGACCCGGGCCGTGCAGGCTTCGCTGGATCGGCCCGACGTGGCGGGCGTGATCGTGTCGCACGGCACCGATACGCTGGAAGAAACCGCGTACTGGCTCGACCTGACGGTGCGCTCCGACAAGCCCGTCGTGCTGATCGGCGCGCAACGCAACGCGTCGTCGCCTGACTTCGACGGCCCGCGCAATCTGCTCAACGCCGCGCGCATCGCCGTCGACGAGCAATCGAAGGGCAAGGGCGTGATGCTGGCGATGAACAACCAGATCAATGCCGCCCGCTACGTCACCAAGACCCACACCGCGAATGTCGAGACGTTCAACTCGGGCGACTTCGGCTTTATCGGCGAGGTGTATCCGGATCGGATCATCTACAGCAGCACGCCATCGCGCCGCCAGCACATTCCGATCCAGACCGACAAGATGCCGGAGGTCGAGATCGTGGCGATGTACGGCGGGGCGGACGGCGCCGCGCTGCGCAACGCGGTCGACCGTGGCGTCAAGGGCATCGTGGTGCAGGCGCTCGGCATGGGCAACATGAACCAGCCGATGTTCGAGGCCGTCAAATACGCGCTGTCGAAGAAGGTGCCGGTCGTGATCTCGACCCGCGTGCACAACGGGCGCGTGCTGCCGAACTACGGCTTCGTCGGCGGCGGCAAGACCAGCTTCGACGCGGGCGCCGTGATGGCGGACGATCTGAAGCCCGCCAAGGCGCGCATCCTGCTGATGCTGCTGTTGCAGCGGGGCGTGACCAGCCAGGCCGACCTGCAGGCCGCGTTCAGCCGCTAGCGCGGGCAGGGCAGGACCGCGGCAACGCTATGCGGCCGGTGGCCAGATCCAGCCCGGCCACCGCCGCTTCAGCCGGTCGGCGACGATGCCGACCTCCGCCATGGCCTGCGCCGCGATTTCCGAGGGCGGCGATGTCTTGCGGCTGACCAGGCCGACGGACCGCACCGGTCCGTCCACGATCTCGGCCACGCGCATGCCCTTGAGCGACAGCAGCGGCATGATGCCGAGATAGGGCAGGACCGCAATGCCCAGCCCTTCCTTGACGAAGCCGGCGATGGTGCCGATCTGGTCCAGCTGCAGCTTCGGCCGGAACTGCACGCCGCGCTGCAGGAACGCGGCGCTCATGTACTTCATCGCGGTGCTGCGGTCGGTCATGCTGATCAGGGGCAGGCCGGCCAGTTCGTCCATGTGCATCCGCTTGCGCAAGGGCTTGCGCCACTGCGCCGGGGCCAGCAGCACAAAGCGATCGCGCAGGATCTCCTGGAACAGCAGCTCGGGGTTCGACGGCGAGGCGGAGGCCAGCGCGAAGTCGACCTGGTAGTCGATCACGCGCTGGACAGCGGCCTGGTCCGCGCAGTCGTGCACGGCGATCTGGGCATGCGGGTAGCGCTTCTCCAGCGCCGCGCAGACGCCGGGCAACAACACATTGGCCAGCGACGGCAGCGCGGCGATCGACAGCCGCTGCGCCTCCTGTTCCGCGCGGCTCTGCAGATGCCGCAGGCCGGAATCGAACTCGCCGACGATGCGGCGGGCCATCGGCACCAGCTGCTCGCCCGCCGGCGTCAGGCGCACGCTGCGCGTCGACCGTTCGAACAGCGCGATGCCCAGCTCCTCCTCCATCTCCTTGACGGCCTTGCTCAACGACGGTTGCGTGACGAAGAACTGCTCGGCGGTGCGGCTGAAGTTAAGCGATTGCGCCAGCGCGAGAAAGATCCGGAGTTGCCGGGGCGTGATATTCATTCTTCGGGACTATCAATCTATAGACAAAGGGAATTTCCGCAATAAATGTAGTCTCCCTAGAATGGGCCGCGCAACCTTTTGCGGGACTTCTTTGCAGACCTGGACAACGGAGACGAGATGCTGGATCTGAACGGCAAGGTGGCGCTGATCATGGGATGCGGCGCCGTCGCCGAAGGGTGGGGAAACGGGCGCGCTACCGCCATGCTGATGGCGCGGCAGGGGGGCGCGAGTCTTCGGCACGGATCTGCATCTGGCGCATGCGATGCGCACGCGCGAACTGATCACCGCGGAAGGCTTCGACGCCGATGTGCTCGCGTGCGATAGCACCAGCGCCGAGCAGGTCGAGCGCGCGGTGCAGGCCTGCCTGTCGCGCCATGGCCGGATCGACATCCTGGTCAATAACGTCGGCCTGTCGCAGCCGGGCGGTCCCATCGAGATGGACGAAGCCGTCTGGGACGCGCAGATGCAGGTGAACCTGAAGGGCGCGTTCCTGGCCTGCAAGCACGTGCTGCCGATCATGAAGACGCAGGGGGGCGGTGCCATCGTCAATATCGCCTCGGTGGCCGGGCTGCGTTATGTGGGCAAGCCGCAGGTCGCCTATGCCGCGGCCAAGGCGGGCCTGATGCATTTCACGCGGACCACCGCGGTGATTCACGCGCCGGACAACATCCGCCTGAACTGCGTGGTGCCCGGCCTGATGCATACCCCGCTGATCGAAGGGCTGGCGGCCAAGTATGCGGGCGGCGATACCGAGGCCTTTATCGCCCATCGGCATGGCCAGGTGCCGATGCAGCGCATGGGCGATGGCTGGGACACCGCGCACGCGGTGCTGTTCCTGGCGGCCGACGAGAGCCGCTATATCACCGGCACCGAGATCGTGGTCGACGGCGGGCTGGTTGCCGCGACGCGATAGATAAATGGGGACAGCGGCGGCATTGCCGCATGGCATGGGCAAGGCTCTCCCCGGCCTTGCCATCGATAACGACAGCGACAACGACAACGACAAGGAGACACCGATGACGAACCGATCCCGGCGCCTGCTCGGCGCCGCGGCGCTGGCCGCCGCTGCCCTTTTCACGCCGCGCCCGCCTGGAGCCAGGCGTATCCGAGCCAGCCGATCCGCCTGATCGTGCCGTTCGCGCCCGGCGGCGCGGTCGACCAGACCGCGCGCACGATTTCGGGCGCGCTCGGCCGGGAACTGGGCCAGCCGATCGTCATCGAGAACAAGCCCGGCGCCAGCGGCTCGCTCGGCGCGGCCGACCTGGCGCGGGCGAAGCCCGATGGCTATACGCTGATGCTGGCGCTCGATTCGCATGCGGTGAACCACTACACGGTCAAGAACCTGCGCTTCGATACCTTCAAGTCGTTCGACTACCTGAGCCTGCTGGTCACCACGCCGCAGGTGCTCGTGGTCAACAACGCGCTGCCGGCCAACAATCTCGATCAGCTGGTGACGTATCTGAAGGCGAATCCGAACACCTCGTATGGCTCGGCCGGGACGGCGTCGGCAGGGCACGTCAACAGCGCGCAGCTGTCGCTCGCCAGGCAGCTGGCGACGACCCACATCCCGTACAAGGGCGCGGCGCCGTTGCTGACCGATCTGCTGGGCGGCCATGTCCAGTATGCGTTTGCCGGCCTGTCGGTGATGCTGCCGCATATCAAGGCCGGCAAGGTCCGCGCGCTGGCCGTCAGCTCGCCAAAGCGCTCCCGCGATGCTGCCCGACGTGCCGACCATGAGCGAAGCGATTCCGGGCTTCGAGTATCCGACCTGGATCGGCCTGGTCGCGCCGCACGGCCTGCCGCCGGACGTCCGCGGCAAGCTGCTGGCGGCAACCCACAAGGTCATGCACGATCCGGAAGTCTCGAAGCGATTCGCGGAGAATGCCTTCGATATCGTCAACAGCAGTCCCGAGGCGTTCGCCGCGCGGGTCAACAAGGACGCGGCGGCCATGGGCGACCTCGTGCGCCGCAAGGTGATCGTCGCCGAGTGATTGCCGGCGGACGATCCTTATCGGGCGATCTTCGCCGAACGTTCTTTGGCAAGCGATCTTTGGGCAAGCGACCTTCGCCGATCAAGACGCCGAACCATCCACCCCACTACGGACATCGACATGGCCGCCATTCCCTACGCCGATCTTTCGGCGCCCGACATTCAGCCGCTGGCCGAGCGGATCGCCGCCGAGCGCGGCAGCGTGCTGCATCTCTATCAGATGCTGCTGCACGCGCCGCCCGTCGCCGAGGGCTGGTTGACCTATCTGACCGCCATCCGCCAGAAGTCCACCTTGCCGGGAGCGCTGCGGGAGATGGTGATCATGCGCGTGGCGATCCTGAACGGCGCGTCGTACGAAGCCGACCAGCACGCGCCGATCGCGCTGAAGGAGGGCATGACGCAGGCCCAGCTCGATGCGTTGCCCGCCTGGCGCGACAGCGCGCTGTTCGTCGAAGTCGAGCGGGCGGTCCTCGCCTACACCGATGCCATGACGCGCGACATTCGCGTCGAGCCGGCGGTGTTCGCCGAGATCGCGCGGCACTTCTCGCACCGGCATGTGGTCGAGCTGACCGCGACGATCGCGGCGTACAACATGGTGTCGCGCTTTCTCGAGGCCCTGCAGGTGCATTCGCACGACGCAAGATAGCGCCATCAGCGCACCGCGGTGCCACCGGCGGGCGGTGCCTGGTCGGACTCGAAGTCCATCGTGTCCATATCGACATCGGACGGCACCGGCTTGCCGAACAGCTTCAGCCAGACGAAGCCCAGCACACCCGCGCTCAGCGACGCCAGCAGGATTGCCATCTTCGACGCGTTGACCACGCCCGGCTCGTCGGTAAAGGCGAGGTTGGTGATGAAGATCGACATCGTGAAACCGATACCGCCCAGCAGGCCCGCGCCGAACACATGGCGCCAGCGCAGGTCGAGGGGCAGCTTGCAAAGCCCGATCGCCACCGCGAAGAAGCTCAGGATCGTGATGCCCAGCGGTTTGCCGACCACCAGCCCGGCCAGGATGCCCAGGCTGTTCGACGAGGCCAGCTCCTGTGCCCAGTCGCCGCCGATCACGATGCCGGTGTTCGCCAGCGCGAAGATCGGCAGGATCACGAAGGCCACCGGCCGGTGCAACACATGCTCGAGCCGATGCGACGGCGATGCCGCGTCGTCCTGCCGGGACGAGAACGGAATCGCGAAGGCCAGCAGCACGCCGGCGATCGTCGCGTGCACGCCGGACTTCAGCATCAGGAACCACATCAGCACGCCGCCCAGCAGATAGGGAATCAGCGACATCACGCGCAGCACGCGATTCAGGAACAGCAGCGCGCCGAATACCGCGAGGGCGCCGAGCAGATAGACGAACGCCAGCTCGGCCGTGTAGAACAGCGCGATCACGATGATGGCGCCGAGATCGTCCATCACGGCAAGCGCGGTCAGGAAGACCTTCAGCGAGGCCGGCACGCGGCTGCCGAGCAGCGCCAGCACGCCGAGCGCGAAAGCGATGTCCGTCGCCATCGGAATGCCGATGCCCGCCTGGGTCGGCGTGCCGCCGTTGAATCCGAAGTGGATCAGCGCGGGAACGGCAATGCCGCCGGCCGCCGCGACGATGGGCAGCAGCGCATTGCGCAGGCTGGACAGCTCGCCGTTGTACAACTCGCGTTCGAGTTCGAGGCCGATCAGCAGGAAGAAGATTGCCATCAGCGCATCATTGATCCAGTGCTCGACGCTAAGGCCGGCGACCTTCACATGCCACAGATGGAGGTACTGGTCGCCGATCGGCGAATTGGCCAGCATCAGCGAAATGACGGTGCAGACGATCAGCAGGATGCCGCCCGCCTTCTCGGACTCGAAAAAGCGCTGGAACGTATTGGAGAGTCTTCTTTGTACGATTGCCATGGGACCTGTCTTGGAACCTATACCGGGAGATACACCGGCAGAAATACCGGGATGGAAGCGAATGGAATGGCGCGCGCGCAGGCGCCGCGGCTCCCGTGGCCGGGAGGCGCGGAAGGCGGCGTTGCGTGACAGCGCGTGGAAGCGGAGAGTCGACCAGTGAAATGGTCTGGATGAGGGTGGTGCATGCATCGGTCGCGGAAAAGCCGCGTGGCGGCCCGACCGACGCTGATCCTGCCACCCCGTGGGGTGAGCACCCGCGCGGAAGTATACCGGAACCCGATTGCCGGAACCCGATTGCCGGAACCCGATTGCCGGAACCGAATGGCCGGGGCCGGATTGCCGGAAAGGGGCGGCAGGAAGGCTGGAGCGTTGCTGAGGTGGTCAGCTGCGCGTCGCAGCGGCGCCGGACCGGCGCGCGAACGGCAGCCGCCATCCGAGCGTCATGCCGGCGGCCGCGATCAGGATCGCCGCGGCGCCCGCCCATTGCGCCCAGTCCAGGCGCAGCCCGAAGGCCACCATGTCGACGACGATCGCCACTACCGGATAGATGAAGGACAGCGCCGCCGTCATCGCCGTCGACAGCTTCTGGATCGCGCCATACAGCAGGATATAAACCAGGCCGGTATGGACCACGCCGATCGTCACCAGCATCGGCCACGAGCCGTCATAAGCGGCGAAGTCCGACAGGTTCGCGAACGGCGCGAGCATCGCCATACCGACGCAAGCCTGGATCAGCGCGATCAGATGCGGCGGCACGCCGAACAGCCGCTTGGTGATGATGGCCGCTACCGCATAGAAGAACGCCGCACCGAGCGCCAGCGCGATGCCACCGAGATAATCGGTCGCGCCATGCCCGTGATCCGGCTTGGCCTGCACGATCATCAGCACGCCCGCGAACGCGATCAACAGCCAGGCCAGCTTGGTCAGCGTGATGCGCTCCGAAAACAGCAGCGCGCCCAATGCCACCAGCATGAAGGGCTGCGTGTTGTAGACCGCCGTCGCGATCGAAATGGACGCCCGCGGATAGGCCGCGAACAGCAGCAGCCAGTTCATCACGATGGCGACGCCGCCGAGCGCCGCCAACCCGAGCGTGCGCCAGGTCAGCTGCCGCAGCATGCCCAGCGCGCCGCAGACCGCGAGCAAGGTCAGTGCGCCGAACAGGCAGCGCCAGAACACCACGTCGCGGATCGGCTGTCCGGACTCGACCACGAACCAGCCGATGGTGCCGGACAACACCATCGACGCCGTCATTTCGGCAGTGCCGCGTAGGGAATTCACCATCTTTCTCCTGAAGGCGCAATGGTGTTTAGAATCGCATGACAAGGGCGCCGATTCTATATCGTTTATTAGGTTGGATCGCCTCCTTTCCTGTATTTGGAAGGCATAATCCCTTCTTCCATAAGGAATCAAAAAATGCTCGACGATGTCGATCGGCGCATTCTTGCCGTGCTGGCCGAGGACGCCCGGATTTCACTGAAGGAGCTGGCGGCCCGCGTCGGCCTGTCTTCGCCGAGTACGTCCGAACGGCTCAAACGCCTGGAAGAACGCAAGGTGATTCGCGCCTTCACCATCGATATCGATCCGGCCGCGCTCGGCTATCCGCTGCAGGCGATCGTTCGCATCCGCCCGTTGCCGGGCAAGCTCCATATCGTGCAGAAGCTGATTGCCGACATTCCCGAGATCGGCGAATGCGACAAGGTGACCGGCGAGGATTGCTTTGTTGCCCGCCTGTATGTGCGATCGATCGAGGAACTCGATGGCCTGCTCGATCGCGTCGCGCAAATGGCGGAAACCAATACGTCGGTGGTCAAGGCCAAGGTGGTGCACAAGCGCGGCGCGCCGATCGGAGAGAGCGGCGACTGACGCCTCGTCACCTGCCGGTCTGGACTGCATCGTGGAACGCGCGCGGAAAGGCTTGCCAAAAATCCGATCGACGGTACATTGTTGCGGAGAACCAGCCGGGGCAAGCCGTCCGGCAACTATCACCATCCGAGGTGGAGACAAGCGATGCGTACCGTCAACGCGCAGTTCCTGTTCGATTTCGGCAGTCCCAACGCCTATCTCGCGCACAAGGTCATTCCGGACATTGAGGCGCGCACCGGCGTGACATTCGAATACGTTCCGATTCTGCTCGGCGGCCTGTTTCGGCTGACCGGCAATCGCTCGCCGGTGGAGGCGTTTGCCGGCATCAAGAACAAGCCGGAATATGGCCGTCTGGAAATGGAACGCTTCGTCAGGCGGCATGGCCTGACCGCGTTTCGAATGAATCCCCACTTTCCGGTCAATACCCTGCAGATCATGCGAGGCGCGATCGCAGCGACTCAGGATGGCAGCTTCACGCGTTATGTCGATGCGGTCTTCGGCGCGATGTGGGAGCGCGGATTGAAGATGGACGATCCGGCCGTGATCGAGGCCGCGCTGAACGAGGCGGGGCTCGATGGTGCCCGCCTGCTCGAGGCGATCAATCAGCCGGCCGTCAAGGAAACGCTGCTGGCCAATACGCAGCGCGCATTCGAGCGCGGGGCATTCGGCGCGCCCACCTTCTTCGTTGGCGACGAGATCTTCTTCGGCAAGGACAGTCTGCGCGACGTCGAAGAGGAAATCGTGCGGGCGCGCGCCGCCTGATTCGCGATCGGTCATTCCACTCGTTCGGAGCCTTCCTGCCCATGAAAACACGCATCACTGAACTGTTCGCGATCCGCTATCCGATCATCCAGGGCGGCATGCATTTCGTCGGCCTGGCCGATCTGGCGGCGGCCGTCTCCAATGCCGGCGGCCTGGGCATCATCACCGCGCTGACGCAGCGCACGCCCGAGTTGCTGGCCAAGGAAATCGCGCGTTGCCGCGAGATGACGGACCAGCCGTTCGGCGTCAATCTGACCTTTCTGCCGACGTTCTCGGAGCCGCCCTATGCGGAGTACATCGCCGCGATCGCCGAGGGCGGCGTGCGCATCGTCGAGACCGCGGGCCGCAGTCCCGAGCAGTACATGCCGGCCCTGACGGCGGCCGGCATCAAGGTGATCCACAAATGCACGTCGGTGCGCCATGCGCTGAAGGCCGAGAAGATCGGCTGCGATGCGGCCAGCGTGGACGGGTTCGAATGCGGCGGCCATCCCGGCGAGGACGACGTGCCGAACATGATCCTGCTGCCGCGGGCCGCGGAAGCGCTGAAGATTCCGTTCGTCGCCTCTGGCGGCATGGCGGACGGGCGCAGCCTGGTGGCCGCGCTGGCGCTGGGTGCCGACGGCATCAACATGGGCACGCGCTTCCTGGCCACCGAGGAAGCCCCGGTGCATGCCAACGTCAAGCAGGCGATCGTCGACGCGAGCGAGCTCGATACGCGGCTGATCATGCGGGCGCTGCGCAATACCGAGCGGGTGCTGAACAATGGTGGCGTCGAGCGGCTGCTGGAGATCGAACGCGAGAAGGGCGCCGACCTGAAGATCGCCGATATCTACGACCAGGTCGCGGGCATCTATCCGAAGGTGATGGTCGAAGGCGATGTCGAGGCCGGAGCATGGAGCTGCGGCATGGTCGCCGGCCTGATCCACGATATCCCGAGCGTCAGGACGCTGATCGATCGGATCGTCAGGGAAGCCGAGCAGCTGACGTTCGAGCGGCTGGCGGGGATGTTCGACGCGCGGCGCTGAGCGGTAATGCATGGCGAGGCACGGTGCCTCGTCCCATGCCGGAAGCCGGTAGCCGGTAGCCCGGTAGCCCGGAGCCCGGAGCCCGGAGCCCCCGAGTCGGGGCCGGGCCCCGGCAGTCAGATCACCAGGCCTCGATCCACGGCCGCAGATCGAGCTCGTGCGTCCACGCGTCGCGCGGCTGCTGGTGCAGCATCCAGTAGGCGTCGGCGATATGCTCGGGATTCAGGATCCCGTCGCGATCCTTCAGCGCATAGCGCTCGGGGAAGTTCTCGCGGATAAAGGCGGTGTCGATGGCGCCGTCGATGATCGGATGGGCGACGTGGATGCCCTGCGGCCCCAGCTCCTTCGCCATCGACTGCGCCAGCGCGCGCAGGCCGTGCTTGGCCCCGGCAAACGCCGAGAATCCGGCGCGGCCGCGCAGGCTGGCCGTGGCTCCCGTGAAGAAAATCGAGCCGCGTCCGCGCGGCACCATCACGCGCGCCGTCTCGCGGCCCATCAGGAAGCCCGCGAAGCAGGCCATCTCCCAGACCTTGAAGTAGACGCGGGCCGTCGTGTCGAGCACGTCGAAACGGACGTTTGCGCCGATGTTGAACACCGCCACCTCGATCGGCGCGATGTCGGCCTCGATCCGCTGCACCAGGCTGGTCATTTCCTCTTCCTTGCGCGCGTCCGAGCCAAAGGCATGGGCGATGCCGCCCTCGGCTTCGATCTGCTGAACCAGCGGCGCCAGCTTGTCGGCATTGCGCCGGGTCACGCAGGCGATATAGCCCTCGCGCGCAAAGCGCCGCGCGATCGCACCGCCGGTCGCGTCGCCGGCACCGATGACGAGAATGGCCTTCCTTTGGCTCATGGTGTCTCCTTCGAATGAGGCGCTGCTTCGCCGGTCATCCGGCGGCAAGCCGTTTGAGAATTTTCGCAACGCCGCCAGTGTCCGCGATTTCGCCAAAGGCTGCCGAGCAGGCCATCGGTATGCCGCGCGATCGGGCGTTGATCGACGCCGGTCAGCCGAGCGGCATGAAACGCAAAATGCGTGCTCTTCTGTGAAGCACCGACGACCCATGCGGAGGATGCTGTCGGCCTCGACACTCCTCGGTTCTCGGTTCCCACCATGGTTCAACCCGACGACGCCAGCTACAAGCAGTTGTTCTCCTCTCCATCGATGGTCCGCAACCTGGTCTCGGGATTCGTCCCAGATCCGTGGCTCGGCAGGCTGGATTTCGACTCGCTGGAAACCCAGCAGGAGGTCGGCGAGTTGATCGACAAACTCGCCGACATCGTGAAAGGCGACGAGGAGCTGCAGCGAATCTTCCTCAACGTGTTGCCGGGGCTCATTGGCCGGCGTAGTGGCAACACGCTGGACGTACCGGTGGTCAATGATCTTGTGGAGATGAAGATGAAACTAAGTCAGAGCTTCAAGGTGTGGGCGCATGAATATAAGGCGGCCGGACGGCTGGAGGGCGAGGCCCGGATACTGCAGCGGCAACTTGCCACTCGCTTCGGAACGTTGCCGGAATATGCGGTAGCCAGGATTCAGGCCGCAACGGAAGAGCAGCTCGATCACTGGTCAACGCGATTGCTTCGCGCGGAAACCCTGGCCGAGGTGTTCGAAGACGACCCAGCATGACCGCCCGGCTTTATCAAACCCGCCAACATCCAACACGGCGCTGCCGTCCACCCGACCCGAACGACCGCGCCGATACCTCCCTCAACATCAATCCGCCTGAATCCCGAACTCCTTGACGATCCGCGCGTAGCGGTTCGCGTCGGCCGCAATCAGCTTGCCGAGATTCGAAGCATCGCCGCCGACCGGGCTGATGCCGAAGGTTGCCATCTTCTCGACGATGTCCGGCATCTTCAGGATCTCGTTGATATGCCCGTTCAGCGTGCGTACCACGTCCGCGGGCATGCCCTTCGGGCCGAGGATCGCCTGCCATGCGCCGACTTCGACGTCCTTGTAGCCCAGCTCGGCCAGCGTCGGCACGTTGGGCGCGAACGGCGAGCGCTTCGGGTCGGCCACGGCGATCGGCAGCAATCGACCGTTGGTCACGTACTGGAACACCGCGCCATAGGTGGAGTAGGTCATCGGCACCTGGCCGCCGAGCACGTCGACCACCGCCGGGGCGGTGCCCCGATACGGGACCTGCGCGATCCGCACGCCGGCCGCCTTGTTGAACAGTTCCCCCCAGGATATGCATCGGCGAGCCGTTGCCCGGCGAGGCATAGGTCTGCACCGTGCCGGCCTTGGCGCGCGCGACCAGGTCGCTCATCTTGCTGATGCCGGTCGACTTGTTGACGACCACGAACAGCGACTGGCTGCCGGTCTGGATCACCGGCGTGAAGTCGCGCTGCACGTCATAGGCCGCGCCGGAGCCGGGTTTGAGAACGAGCGGGGCGAGCGCCACGGTGTTCGGCGCGGCCAGCAGCGTGTAGCCGTCCGGCGCCGCCTTGGCGACGTAGGCGCTGCCGATCGTGCCGGCGGCGCCGGTGCGGTTCTCGACGACGACCGACTGGTTCAGCCGGATGGCCAGCTTCTCCGCGATCATGCGGGCCAGCACGTCGGTGTCCCCGCCGGCCGGATAGGCGACCACGATCGTGATCGGCTTGCTCGGATAGCCCTGGGCCTGCGCGGCGCCCGTGCCGAGCAGCGCGCCGGCCACGGCAACGGCGGCGATCAATTTGCGTGTGGTGGACTGCTTCATGGTTGCTCCAGTTTTCTGCGCTCAGGGGCGATGGTCGACGATCAGAACACGTGCTTGATGCCCAGCATCGCGCCGAGCTGCGAGCCGCCGGGGCGCGTGTTCGAGCCCGGCGATCCGCCGCTGACCGAGGTGGTCAGCGTGCCGTCGTTGTCGATGAAGCCCGCCGTCGCATAGACCATGGTCCGCTTCGAGAAGGCATACGAGCCGCGCAGCGCGTACAGCATCTGGTCGTTGTCGCTGTGGCGGTACTTCAGGTAGTAGACCTGGCCGGCCAGCTGGAAGGCGGGCGTGATGTCGTAGGCCAGGCCGGCGTACCACATGTCGCTGCGCGGGGTCGGGCTGGCCTCGTTGTCGCGGCGGATCAAACCGGCCCCGGCCTTGACGCGATCGAGCAGCACATAGCCCCCCGACCGACAAGCGATCATCGGTCAGGCTGCTGCTGGTCAGGCCCGCGAACGCGCCGGGGCCGCCGCGCAGCGAATCGTAGGCGGCATGCACGCCCCAGGTCTTGGTCGCGTACTGGACCAGCGCCGACCATGCCCGGCAGGCGCGCGCATCGGCGGGGTTCTCGCCCGCGCAATTGGTGCCCGACGGGCTCGGGCCGGCATTGGCCGCATCGCGGCCGAAGCTGTACGAGGCGCCCACCGTCAGGCCGCCGAAGGTGCCCTTGTAGACCACGGCGTTGTCATGGCGCGTGTTGGGGATATAGCTGTCCAGCGAGCCGGAGCCGTAGACGTTCGCCCCCCAGGATGTCCGAATCGAGGATCGCCCAGAACAGCATCGTGTACTGGCGGCCCAGCGAGATCTGTCCCCACGGGCCGGACACGCCCACCCAGGCCTGACGGCCAAACAGCCGGCCGCCCTGGTTCGCATTGCCGGTGTCCGGGCCGAAGCCGGACTCCAGCACGAACAGGCCCTTGAGGCCGCCGCCCAGGTCCTCGGTGCCGCGGATGCCCCAGCGCGACGGCACCGTCGCCGTCAGATTGGGCATGCGGACGACGCTGTCCTTGTCGGGGCCGACGTTGTTCACATACTCGATGCCGGTATCGACCACGCCATACAGCGTGACCGATTGCGCGGCCGCCATCATCGGCGCGGCGGCAAGCATAGCCAGTGCGATCCGTCCAAATTTCATTGCGATTCCTTCCCGATTCCGTCTCGTGGTGGTTCCTGGCGGCCGCGTCGTCTCTGTGGCCGATCGCGTCCGTCCCCTTGTTGTGGTGGCAGTCCTGATTGTTCGTTGCGTTTCATATATAAAACAATGAATTACATAGGAAACGACAAGCGCAATATAGCGGGGGTTTTCGCTTCGGGCGGGCAGGGAATTCCCTAGCGCGGCGCTAGGTGTTTTACGCGGTTCTTCAGCGTGTTTTCCGGGCGATATAGTCGGGAAGTTTTTACCAACGGACGTAGGTTTCATATATGGAACAAGCCCCGAGACCCAATCCGGCCTCCGTGCTGGCCGGGCTGGCGGATACGTTTGCGGAAGCCGTAGCCACGGTGGATGCCGGCGGAGCGCAGGTCGCCTACCGCAGCGGCGGCGACCAAGGGCCTGTGGTGTTGCTGTTGCACGGCATCAGCTCCGGTGCGGCGTCGTGGCTGCCTTGCGCCAGCCTGCTCGCCGCGCATGCCCGCGTGATCGCCTGGGACGCGCCGGGCTATGGCGCGTCGAGCCCCCTCGCCGGGAAGGCGCCGCGCGCCGCCGACTACGCGGTCCGCCTGCAGGGCCTGGTGCGGGCGCTGGATCTGCGGCCGACCGTGATCGTCGGCCATTCGCTCGGGGCATTGATGGCGGCGGCCTACCTGGCGCAGGCCGAACCGGACCGGCGGCCGGCCCGTGTGCTGCTGGCCAGTCCCGCACAAGGCTATGGCGCCGCCGGCAAGGAACAGAAGGCGGCGGAGGTCGCGCGGCAACGGCTGGAGGCACTGACCACGCTTGGCGTCGCCGGCCTGGCCGAACGCGGCCCCGCGCGGCTATTGAGCCCGAACGCCGATGCCGGCGCGCGCGAATGGGTGCGCTGGAACATGAGCCGCCTGAATCCGGATGGCTATCGCCAGGCGGTGGCGATGCTGTGCGGCGACGACATCGACGCCTACCTGGCGCGCCGGCCGGACGGCGTGCCCGTCGAGATCGGCTGCGGCACGCTCGACGTGGTGACGCCGCCGATCGGCGCCGAGGCGCTGGCCCAGCGGTTCGCTCTGCCGTTCACGCCGATCGCCGATGCGGGCCATGCCTGCTACATCGAGCAGGCGGCGGCGGTCGCGCGATGGATTCGCGCGGCGTTGGACCAGCGTCCCGCCCGCTAGACGGCGTCGTCCCCGCGTACGCAGGGACGACAGCATCACCTCTTTCCTCTTCAACACCCGGTTCCCGGGTAAAACCCCCAGTCCAATCCCGCAACGCCGAGGTCTATAGTTGAACCGTGTTCAATACATGGATCGCTGTTCCATATATAAAACATACAGCGAGACACCGGCCGATCGGAAAAAGGAGCAAGCGCAATGGAAATCCTCGACTACAACCCGCAGCTCGCGCCCTGGGACAAGCCCGCGCCGAACAACGTGGCGGGCAAGGGCTATATCGAGCGGCCGGGCAAGGTGCCCAACATCGTCTGGCAGACGCGCTCGGCGCTGCCGACGGCCTACGAGAACGCGCTCGGCGACGCGCTCGAAGCCGCCTTCGAGGCAGGCGCGACGACGCCCGAAGACGTGGTGCGCGCGTTCAACCACGCCGGCTTCCTGACCGCCGACGGCCAGCCCTGGACCGAGGCGCGCTTCCTGGCCGAGATGCAGCGCCTCGGCGCCTGACCCGGACGATCCCCCGGCGACACCCAGCGGTCCCGCAAGAGAGAACAACGATGGAATCGAACAAGCAAGCCCGCATCGAAGAACGGCTCAATACCGGCCTGCGCAACTACTGGTATCCGGTGGCCGCGTCGTGGTCGGTCACCCATTCGCCGATCGGCATCACCCGCCTGAGCCAGAACATCGTGCTGTGGCGCGACGGCGCCGGCCAGGTCCATGCGCTGGAAGACCGCTGCCCGCACCGCGGCGCGCGCCTGTCGATGGGCTGGAACCTGGGCGATCGCGTCGCCTGCTGGTATCACGGCGTCGAGGTCGGCGGCGATGGCCAGGTCAAGAGCGTGCCGGCGGTCGAGAGCTGCCCGCTCGAAGGCAAGACCTGCGTGCGCAGCTATCCGGTCCAGGAGAAGGCCGGCGCGATCTTCCTGTGGTTCGGCGACCGCGCTCCGGCCGAGGGCGCCGACAGCGCCGACACGCTGCGCCTGCCCGAAGAGCTGGAGAACCCGGAGCACAGCCACTTCCTGTGCGTCGCGCACTGGGATTGCAACTACCGCTACGCGATCGACAACGTCATGGACCCGATGCACGGCGCCTATCTGCATGCGGTCTCGCATTCGATGGCAAGCGGCGAGAAGCAGGCGGTGATGGCGGTGCGCGAGACCGAGCACGGCCTGATGTTCGAGAAGACCGGCCAGCGCGGCGTCAACTTTGACTGGGTCGAGTTCGGCGAGACCGGCACGATGTGGCTGCGTCTGGCGATCCCGTATCGCCCGAAGGTCGGCCCCGGCGGTCCGTTCGGCATCGTCGGCGTCGCCACGCCGGTCGACGAGGACCACTGCATGGTGTTCTTCTGGCGCACCCGCCATGTGCAGGGCTGGGAGCGCGACGTCTGGCGCTTCCTCTACCGCAACCGGCTGGAAAAGCTGCACTGGGACGTGCTGGAGCAGGACCGCGTGGTGCTCGAGTCGATGGCGCCCAATGCCCGCGACCATGAAATGCTGTACCAGCACGATGTCGGCATCACGCGCGTGCGCCGCCTGCTGCGCCGCCGCGCCGAGCAGGAGCTGGCCGATGCGCCGGTGGCGATGCTGCAGCCGGCCACGGGAGTCGCCAGCCATGCCTGAGTTCACGCATCCGGGCGCCGCGTTGCCGATGCTGAGCGGCCGCAAGGTGCTGGTCACCGGCGCCGCGCGCGGCCTGGGCCTGGCCTTTGCCACCGCGATCGCCGAAGCCGGCGCCTCGGTGGCGATGGCCGACATCCTGGCCGATCGCCTGCATCAGGAAGCCGATGCGCTGGCGTCCCGCGGCTTGCACGCGGTGGCGCTGCCGCTCGATCTCGGCGATCCGGCCTCGGTGCAGGCCTGCGCCGCCGAGGCGGTGCGCAAGCTCGGCGGACTCGACGGCCTGGTCAACAACGCCGCGGTGACCGACTCCGGCGGGCGCGACGCCAGCGCCATCGATATCGAAACCTGGGACCGCGTGATGAACGTGAATGTGCGCGGCACCTGGCTGATGACCACGGCCTGCCTGCCCGCGCTGCGCGACAGCGGCCGCGGCGCCATCGTCAACCTGGCCTCCGACACGCCGCTGTGGGGCGCGCCGAACCTGCTGGCCTACGTGGCCAGCAAGAGCGCCATCATCGGCATCACACGTTCGCTGGCACGCGAGCTGGGGCCGGACAACATCACGGTCAATGCCGTGGCGCCGGGCCTGACGCTGGTCGAGGCCACCGAGTATGTCCCGCAGAAGCGGCACGAACTCTATCGCGAGCAGCGCGCGATCTCGCGCGAGCAGTTGCCGGCGGATGTCTGCGGCGCCGTGCTGTTCGCGCTGTCCGACCTTTCCCGCTTCGTGACCGGCCAGACCCTGGCGGTCAACGGCGGCTTTGTCATGCATTGATGCATGGATGTACTCACGTACCGACGCACCGAAGACCCGCAAGACTCTCACGACCCTGAAGACACCGAAAGACCGAAGGAAATCCAAATGAGCGATCTCTCCGAACAACAAGACCTCAAGCGCAGCTGGGACCGTCCCGAGGGCGCCTCGTTCGAACAGTGGATGGAAGGCCGGGTCGCGCGCTTTGCCACGCGCCGCTACGACTGGAACGCGCTGAAGTTCCAGGCCGACTACGACCCCAAGTACCGCCGCGCGCAGATGCGCTATCTGGGCACCGGCGGCACCGGCGTGGCCGCGGACAGCAACACCGTGCCGTCGGAGCATTTCACCTTCTCGACCATGATCATCCCGGCCGGCCATGAAGGCCCGTCGCACCTGCACACCGATGTCGAGGAAGTGTTCTTCATCCTGCGCGGCAAGATCAAGCTGGTGCTGGAGAAGGACGGCGAGCGCTACGAGACCATCCTGACCGATCGCGACCTGGTGTCGGTGCCCCCGGGCGTCTATCGCGAGGAAATCAATATCGGCGAGGAAGACGCGCTGATGTGCGTGATGCTCGGTGCCAAGAAGCCGATCACGCCGACCTATCCGCCCGATCACCCGCTGTCGAAGATCAAGCGCTGACCTCCCGCGGCGGCCGCTCATCGAAGCATCACGACGCGACACAAGCGACCGCCCGGCCCGACCCCGGATACCCATGACCCAATCTCTGCCGCCGGACACCGTCCAGGACAAATACATCGTGCCCGGCCTCGAACGCGGCCTGCGGCTGCTCGGCGAATTCAGCCGCGCCGAACGCACGCTGAGCGCGGCCGAACTGGCCCGGCGCCTGCAGGCACCGCGCTCGACCGTGTTCCGCCTGCTGGCGACGCTGGAGATGCTGGGCTTCGTCGAGCGCACCGACAACGGCCGCGAATACCGCCTCGGCATGGCGGTGCTGCGGCTGGGCTTCGAATACCTGGCCTCGCTGGAACTGACCGAGCTCGGCGCGCCGCTGCTCGACCGGTTGCGCGACGAGACCGGCTATCCGTGCAACCTGGTCGTGCGCGACGGCCGCTCTATCGTCTATGTCGCCAAGTCGGTGGCGCCGCGGCCGTTCGCCAGCAGCGTCAACGTCGGCACGCGGCTGCCGGCGCATGCCACGGTGCTGGGGCGCGTGCTGCTGGAGGACCTGACGCTGGCCGAACTGCGCGAGCTGTACCCCGAGCCGCAGCTGGAAGCCTTCTCGGAAGGCACGCCGCGCACGGTCGATGCACTGTTCGAGATGGTGCAGACCGACCGCGAGCGCGGCTACGTGCTGCAGGAGGGCTTCTACGAAGCCAGCATCTCGACGATCGCCGCGCCGGTGCGCGACCGCAGCGCGCGCGTGGTGGCGGCGATGGGCGTGACCATCCCGGCCTCGCATATCGATCCCGAGGAACTGGGCGGCATGGTCGACAAGGTCAGGAACACCGCGGGCGAGCTGTCGCGCCTGCTCGACTACCGGCCGCAACTCGGCCGCAAGGTGGTCAACCTGTGAACGCAGTCAATGCATTCAATGCAGTGAACGGAGCAAGCAAGATGTCCATGATTGAACTCGGCGGCAAGGTTGCCGTCGTGACCGGCGGCTCCTCCGGCATCGGCCTGGCCACGGTCGAGCTGCTGCTGGAGGCCGGCGCCGCGGTGGCGCTGTGCGGCCGCGACGCCGACCGGCTGGCGACCGCCGAGGCGCAGCTGCGCGACGCGCATCCGGGCTGCCGCCTGCACGCGGCAACCTGCGACGTGCTGCAGCCGGAGCAGGTGCGCGCCTTCGCCGCCGAGGTCGAAGCGAACCTCGGCCCCGCCGACATGCTGATCAACAACGCGGGGCAGGGCCGGGTCTCGACCTTCGCCGATACCGAGGACCAGGCCTGGCTGCAAGAACTGCAGCTGAAGTTCTTCTCGGTGATCCACGCCACCCGCGCCTTCCTGCCGCAGCTCGAACGCTCGCCCAGCGCGTCGATCGTCTGCGTCAACTCCCCTGCTGGCGGTCCAGCCCGAGCCGCATATGGTCGCCACCTCGGCCGCCCGCGCCGGCGTGCACAACCTGGTGCGCTCGCTCGCCACCGAGTTCGCGCCGAAGGGCATCCGCGTCAACGGCATCCTGCTGGGCCTGGTCGAATCGGGCCAATGGCGCCGCCGTTTCGAGGCGCGTCCCGACGCCGACCGCCATCTGGACTGGGCCGCGTGGACCGCGCGCCTGGCGCAGCAAAAGCATATCCAACTCGGCCGTCTCGGCCTGCCGCAGGAGGCCGCGCGCGCCATCCTGTTCCTTGCCTCGCCGTTGTCTTCGTACACCACGGGCAGCCACATCGATGTTTCCGGAGGACTCTCCCGTCATGCGTAACGAACAACCCCAACAAGATCAACAAGCCGCGCGCGAGCAGCAGGTCACCGTCGGCTGGGCCATCGCGGCCTTCCTGGAGCAGTGCGGCGTCAAGGCGGCGTTTGGCGTGATCTCGATCCACAACATGCCGATCCTCGACGCGATCGGCGAACGCGGCAAGATCCGCTTCGTGCCGGCGCGCGGCGAGGCCGGCGGCGCCAATATGGCCGATGCCTGCGCGCGCACCACCGGCGGCCTGGGCGTTTGCCTGACCAGCACCGGCACCGCGGCGGGCAATGCGGCCGGCGCGATGGTCGAGGCGCTGACCGCGGGCACGCCGCTGCTGCATATCACCGGCCAGATCGAGACGCCGTATCTGGACCAGAGCCTGGCCTACATCCACGAGGCGCCGGACCAGCTGACGATGCTGAAGGCCGTGTCCAAGGCCGCCTTCCGCGTGCGCAGCGCCGATACCGCGATCAGCACCATCAAGCTGGCGGTGCAGACCGCGCTGACCGCGCCGACGGGCCCCGTCAGCGTCGAGATCCCGATCGACATCCAGGCCGCGCTGATTCCGCTGCCGACCGACCTGCGCCCGCTGCCGGTGCCGACCCACGTGCCCTCGGCGCACGCGCTGGACGCGCTGGCCGAACGCCTGATCCATGCACGCCGGCCGCTGCTGTGGCTGGGCGGCGGCGCGCGCCATGCCGGCGCGCAGGTCAAGCGGCTGCTGGACCTGGGCTTCGGCGTGGTCACCAGCACGCAGGGCCGCGGCATCGTGCCGGAGGACGATCCCCCGATCGCTGGGCGCCTTCAATCTGCACAAGCCGGTCGAGCAGTTCTACCAGACCTGCGATGCGATGGTCGTGGTCGGCTCGCGGCTGCGCGGCAACGAGACGCTGAAGTACGAACTGAAGCTGCCGCGTCCGCTGTTCCGCGTCGACGCCGATCCGGCCGCCGAGGGCCGCTGCTATCAGAGCGACTACTTCGTCAGCGGAGACGCCGCGCTGGTGCTCGACGGCCTGGCCGATCGTCTGGAAGCCCGCATGCAGATCGACCCGGCCTTCGCCGGCGACCTGCGCCGCGCGCACGAGATCGCCGTCAAGGGTCTGGTCGACGGCCTCGGCCCGTACTCGGCGCTGGTCGAGGCGCTGCAGGGCGCGGTCGGCCGCCACTTCAACTGGGTGCGCGACGTCACCGTGTCGAACAGCACTTGGGGCAATCGCCAGCTGCGCATCTTCGATTCGCGCGCCGGCGTGCATGCGCTGGGCGGCGGCATCGGCCAGGGCCTGGCGATGGGCATCGGCGCCGCGGTCGGCGCGGCGGCCACCGGCTCGGGCAAGAAGACCTTCTGCCTGGCCGGCGACGGCGGCTTCATCCTGAACCTGGGCGAGCTGGCCACCGCGGTGCAGGAGCGCGCGGACCTGGTGATCGTGCTGATGAACGACAAGGGCTACGGCGTCATCAAGAACATCCAGGACGCGCAGTACGGCGGCCGGCGCCACTACGTCGACCTGCATACGCCGGACTACGCCGCGCTGTCGAAGGCGCTGGCGCTGCGCCATCGCCGCGTCAGCCGCCTCGACGAGATCGGTGCCGCGCTCGATCAGGCCACGGTCGAGCCGGGTCCGTTCCTGCTGGAGATCGACATGCTGTCGATCGGCAGCTTCAAGACCGCGTTCGCCGGCCCGCCGGTCAATGCCGCCGAGTCGGCGGAGGAACCGGCCCAGCGTGCCGCCGAACGCGCGACGCTGACGGCCTGAAGGAGAACCGCGATGCTGCATGTGTCGATGGTGGGCTGCGGCGCGATCGGGCGCGGCGTGCTGGAGTTGCTGAAGTCCGATCCCGACGTGGTGTTCGATCTGGTGATCGTGCCGGAAGGCACGATGGACGAGGCGCGCAGCGCGGTGTCCGAGCTGGCGCCCCATGCCCGCGTCGCCACGCATTTGAGCGAGGCCGACGGCCGTCCCGACCTGCTGGTCGAATGCGCCGGCCATCGCGCGCTGGAGGAACACATCGTGCCGGCGCTGGAGCGCGGCATCCCGTGCATGGTGGTGTCGGTCGGCGCGTTGTCCGAGCCGGGTCTGGCCGAGCGGCTGGAAGCGGCGGCGCGGCGCGGCGGCACCCAGGTGCAGCTGCTGTCCGGCGCGATCGGTGCGATCGACGCGCTGGCGGCCGCGCGGGTCGGCGGCCTCGATGAAGTGGTTTACACCGGCCGCAAGCCGCCGCGCGCGTGGAAGGACACGCCGGCCGAGCAGCGCGTCGATCTCGATGCGCTGGACGGTCCGACGGTGATCTTCGAGGGCAGCGCGCGCGATGCCGCGCGGCTCTATCCGAAGAACGCCAACGTCGCGGCGACGCTGTCGCTGGCCGGCCTGGGCCTGGACCGCACCGCGGTCAAGCTGCTGGCGGACCCGGGCGTCGAAGAAAACGTCCATCACGTGGAAGCGCGCGGCGCCTTCGGCGGCTTCGAGCTGACCATGCGCGGCAAGCCGCTTGCCGCCAATCCCAAGACCTCGGCGCTGACGGTGTTCAGCGTGGTGCGCGCGCTGGGCAACCGCGCGCATGCGGTATCGATCTGAACAGCCGAAGCAAGACGCAAACATGAAGACGCAAGACCTTCTCCCCATCTGCATCGCCGGCCAATGGCGCCTCGGCGGCGGCGACCGCTACGCCACGCGCTATCCCGCCACCGGCGAGGTGGTCGCCGAGCTTCACGCGGCGAGCCTTGCCGACGTCGAGGAAGCGGTGCAGGGCGCGCAGCGCGCCTTCGAGACCAGCGGCTGGGCCCAGCGCAAGCCGCACGAGCGCGCCGCGGTGCTGTATCGCGTCGCCGAGCTGATCCGTGCCCGCGCCGAGCCGCTGGCCCAACGCCAGCGGCTGGACAACGGCAAGCCGATCAGCGAGACGCGCGCGCTGGTGGCCAGCGCCGCCGGCACCTTCCAGTTCTTTGCTGCCGCCTGCGAGACGCTGGAGGAAACGCTGACACCGCCGCGCGGCGACTTCCCTGACCATGAGCGTGCACGAGCCGATGGGCGTGGTCGCGGCGATCACGCCGTGGAACTCGCCGATCGCCAGCGAGGCGCAGAAGCTGGCGCCCGCGCTGGCCGCCGGCAATGCGGTGGTGGTCAAGCCGGCCGAGGTCACGCCGCTGATGGCGCTGGAGCTGGCCGCGATCTGCGAGGAAGCGGGCGTGCCCAAGGGCCTGGTCAGCGTGCTGCCGGGCAAGGGCTCGGTGATCGGCGATGCGATCACGCAGCATCCGCTGGTGCGGCGCGTGTCGTTCACCGGCGGCACCGCCACCGGCAAGCACATCGCGCATATCGCCGCCGACAAGATGATGCCGGTGTCGCTGGAACTGGGCGGCAAGTCGCCGACCATGGTGTTCGACGACGCCGATCTCGACCATGCGGTCAACGGCGTGCTGTACGGCATCTTCAGCTCGTCGGGCGAATCGTGCATCGCCGGCTCGCGGCTGTTCGTCGCGCGCTCGCTGTACGAGCCGTTCATGGATCGCCTGGCCGCCGGCGCCGCGCGCCTGCGCGTCGGCGACCCGGCCGACGAGCGCACCCAGATGGGGCCGCTGATCACCGCTCGCCATCGCGATTCGATCGAGTCGTTCGTCGCGATGGGCGTGGAGGAGGGCGGGCAGCTGCGCACCGGCGGCATGCGGCCGAGCGTGGCCGGCCTGGAGAACGGCTACTTCTATACGCCGACCATCATCGAGGGGCTGGATAACCGCGCCCGCATCTGCCAGGAAGAGATCTTCGGGCCGGTGCTGGTGGCGATGCCGTTCGACGACGAGGACGACCTGATCGCACAGGCCAACGACAGCGTCTACGCGCTGGCGGCCGGCGTCTGGACGCGCGACTACAAGCGCGCCTGGCGCGTGGCGCGCGCGGTGCAGGCGGGCAACGTCTGGATCAACACCTACAAGCAGTTCTCGATCTCGACGCCGTTCGGCGGCTGGCGCGACAGCGGCCTGGGGCGCGAGAAGGGACGACTGGGAATCCTGCAGTACATGGAGCAGAAGAGCGTGTACTGGGGCCTGCATCAACAACCGCTGCCGTGGGCCAACTGACATTGAGCCGGCGGCCGCTGGAGACCGACATGAATCAAGTACTGGGCATCGACGAGATCGTCTACGGCGCCGACGATTTCGACGCCTGCCGCGGCTTCTTCAACGATTGGGGTTTGATCCTGAAGCGCGACGACGCGCAGGGGCTGGACTTCGAGACGCTGAACGGCTGCCGCGTGCTGGTGCGCCGCATCGACGATCCCGCGCTGCCGCCGGCGATCGAGGCCGGCCCGACGCTGCGCGAAGTGGTCTGGGGCGTCGACACGCCCGCCGCGCTGGACCGCATCGCCGAGGCGATCGCCGGCGAAGCGGGCTTCGTCCGCCAGGGCAGCGGTGACGAGGCGCGCATCGGCTGCACCGATCCCAACGGCCTGGCGGTGCGCTTTCAGCTCACCCGCAAGCGCGACATCGAGGTCGAATGCGCGGCGATGAATACCTGGAGCGCGAAGCCGCGCGTGAACCAGCGCGGGCCGATCTACGAGCGCGCCACGCCGATCGAGGTCGGACACGTGGTGTTCTTCGTCAAGGACGTCGCCGCCACCGAGCGCTTCTACACCGAGAAATTCGGCTTCGTCGCGTCGGACCGCTATCCGGGCCGCGGCGCCTTCCTGCGCTGCGCCGACGAGGGCGGCCACCACGACCTGTTCCTGCTGCAGCTGCCGCAGCCCAAGAGCGGGCTGAACCATGTCGCGTTCACCGTGCGCGATATCCACGAGGTGTTCGGCGGCGGCATGCACATGTCGCGCACCGGCTGGGAGACGCAGCTCGGCCCGGGCCGCCATCCGATTTCGTCGGCCTACTTCTGGTACTTCAGGAACCCGGCCGGCGGCCTGATCGAGTACTACGCCGACGAGGACCACCTCGACGCCCACTGGGAGCCGCGCGAGTTCGAGCCGGGCCCGACGATGTTCGCCGAATGGGCCATCGAAGGCGGCATCGACGGCAATACCCGCCGCCAGAAGAACGCCGGCGGCCCGGAAGGGAAGTTCCTGACCGAGAAACGTTGACAACCTTGGCGTCCCGCCTGCGCGGGAACGCCATGGCGGCAGTCGAGGCTTTCGCAGGCATCGTTGCCGTATCGCGCCCCGGCGCGAATGGAATCAGAAGGAAGTGTGATGAGTGCCAGCCCCACCCTGACGATGCGCGTGCAGGCCATGCGCTACGAAGCCCGCGGCGTCGTCAGCATCGAACTGCAGGACCCCGCGGGGGCCGCCTTGCCGGAATTCAGCCCCGGCGCCCATATCGATCTGCATCTGGGCAACGGCCTGGTGCGCAGCTATTCGCTGTGCGGCGCGCCCGAAGCCCGGCACAGCTACACCGTGGGCGTGCTGCTCGATCGCGGCAGCCGGGGCGGCTCGCGCTATATCCACGAGCAGTTGCGCGTCGGCGCGACGCTGCCGGTCGGCGCGCCGCGCAACAACTTTGAGCTGGACGAGAGCGCCTCACACACGGTGCTGGTCGCCGGCGGCATCGGCGTGACGCCGATCGTCTGCATGGCCCGCCGCCTGCATCAGCTGGGCCGCGCGTTCACGCTGCTCTACTGCGCGCGTTCCCGCGAGGAGGCCGCCTTCGTCGCCGAACTGCAGGCCTATGGCGACGCGGTGCGCATGCATTTCGACGCCGACGCCGGCGGCCCGCCCGATCTGGCCGGCATGCTGGCCGGACAGGACCCGGACACCCACTTCTATTGCTGCGGACCGGGCCCGATGCTGCAGGCCTTCGAGTCCGCCTGCGAGGCGCACGGCTATCCGAACGTCCATATCGAGCGCTTCGCCGCCGACCCGTCGGTGGAGTCGGTGCAGGAAGGCGAATACGCGGTGTCGCTGGCGCAATCGGGCATGGAGGTCAAGGTGCCGGCCGGCAAGTCGCTGCTCGACGCGCTGCTCGAAGCGGGCATCGCCGTCGACTACAGCTGCCGCGAAGGCGTCTGCGGGTCCTGCGAGACGCGCGTGCTGGAGGGCGAGCCCGACCATCGCGACGGCGTGCTCAGCAAGGCCGAGCGCGCCGCCAACCAGTCGATGATGGTCTGCGTATCGGGCTGCAAGGGCAAGCGGCTGGTGCTGGACCTGTAGCGGGCTCGGTAGCGCCTCCCCCCTTTGGCGCGCCGTGTCGCGCGGCGCCGCCGGTTTCGTCCCCTCACCGTCCGTTCCCACGACAGGTCCGCCTCCCCCACCGCGGACCGGCCACGGCAATATCAGGAAGCAAGCATCGTGTTGACAGAAAGACAAGAGCTGGCGCCCGCCAGTGTTCCGGGGCCGGCCACGGCCATGTTTCGCGGCGGCGCGGACGGTGAGGCCATCGGCACCGGCACCGGCGCCGGTGCCGGTGCCTTCGCCACGAACGCCACGGCCGCCGATGCCGCGGGCGGCGTGACCCGCGGCCAGATCGTCGCCCGCATCGAGCGGCTGCCCAACAACCTGATGCACGTGAAGGCGCGGCTGCTGATCGGGCTGGCGACCTTCTTCGACGGCTTCGACGTGATCGCGATCGCGGCCACGCTGCCGCTGCTGATCGCGCAGTGGTCGCTGACGCCGGGGCAGATCGGTTTCCTGATCGCCGCGCCCTCGGTCGGGCAGCTGGTCGGCGCGCTGTTCTTCCCGTGGCTGGCCGAGCGCTACGGCCGGCTGCACTCGATCGCCTGGAGCGCCGGCATCATCGGCCTGATGAGCATCGCCTGCGGCTTCGCGCCGTCGTTCGAGCTGTTCGCGCTGCTGCGGATCGTGCAGGGCCTGGGCCTGGGCGGCGAGCTGCCGGTCGCGGCCACCTACATCAACGAGGTCACGCGCGCGCACGGCCGCGGCCGCTTCGTGCTGCTGTACGAGGTGGTGTTCCCGATCGGCCTGCTGGTGTCGAACGGGGCCGGCGCCTGGCTGGTGCCGCGCTACGGCTGGGAGGTGATGTACTTCATCGGCGGCGTGCCGATCGTGCTGTTCTTCGTGCTGCGCAAGATCATTCCGGAGTCGCCGCGCTGGCTGGCCGAAAAGAACCGCATGGCCGAGGCGGATCGCGCGGTGCGCGCCTTCGAATCGCATGCGCGCACGCCGCTCCCGCCGGTGGGCGATGTCGCGGCGTTCGATGCGATGACGGACCGGCACCCGAAGCGGCGCGTGCGCGATCTGCTCAGCGGTGCCTACCGGGGCCGCACGCTGGCGGTGTGGATGCTGTGGGCGACCTGCGGCTTCATCCAGTACGGCCTGTCGACCTGGCTGCCGACGATCTACAAGACGGTCTACCACGCGCCGCTGCAGCTGGCGCTGAACCTGGCGGCAGGGGCCTCGGTGCTGGGCGTGGTCGGTTCGCTGGTCTGCGCGATGGTGGTCGACAAGGTTGGCCGCAAGCCCGTGATCAACGTGTCGTTCGTGCTGTGCGCGCTGTCGCTGGCGCTGGCGGGGCTGCTGCACGCGCAGTCGGTCTATGTGGTGGCGACCCTGTGCGCGTTCGCGATGGGGTTCCTCGCCAGCGGGTTCATCACTGCCTATGTCTATACGCCGGAGCTGTATCCGACCAGCGTGCGGGCGATGGGCTGCGGGTTCGGCGGCGCCTGGCTGAAGATCGCGGCGATCTTCGCGCCGACGCTGATCGCCAGCACCATCGGCAGCGGCGATCTGAGCATCGCCTTCTATGCGCTGGCGCTGGTGCCGTTCGCGGCGGCGCTGACCGTGCACTGGCTGGGCATCGAGACCAAGGGCAAGGTGCTGGAGCAGCTCGAGGCTTGAGGCTTGAGGCTTGAGGCTGGAGGCTTGGGGCGTGCGCGGGAGCTGTGACCGAAAGACACGAGGCCGCGATCGCGGCCCCGCTGGTCCCCCCGGTTTCCTCAGCCGGCCTTCCTCGGCCGGGCGGTGGGATCCACCCCGGGCCCCATCACGCATTGCGCGTGCAATTTCCGCAGCGCCCGATACAGGGCCTCGCGCTCGCCGGTGTCGAGAAGGCGCAGCACCGCGGCCTGATGGCGCCGCGCCAGCGGGATGACCTGGTCGTGCAGCGCCATGCCCGCGCTGGTGATGTTGCAGAACAGCTTCTTGCGCGGCGAATTGCCCGCGTTGCTCAGCCTCACCAGCCCGCGCTGTTCCAGCAGGCGCAGCGTGCGGCTGACCAGGGCCTTGTCGGAGGTCGACTGCACCACCAGGTCGGCGAACGTCAGTTCCCCCGCATGCGCCAGCAGCGCCAGCAGCCGCCATTCCGGCACGGTCAGGTCGAACCGCTCGGCGTAGGGCTGGGTCACGGTCCGCCGCAGCGCATTGACCAGCTGGCTCAGCATCGTGGTCAGGAAATCGTCGACCGTCAGGCCGGTTCCCTGTTCATCGAGCCTGGTCCAGGGCGTGCGCGCCTCGCGTGTTCCGGCGGCGCCCTGGCGGCTGACCTCTGCAGATGTCTTCATCGTATCGGCCTGGATCCAAGGGGGAGATGGGCGGCGATTGTCGCACAGGGATCGGCGGCGGCAGATCGGGTGCGGCGCGGCGAAGGCAGCGATTCTGAAGTCGCGCGCCATTCCATAAAGGAAGACGGAGCCGGACGGTGCTTTCCGTTCCCGGCGCCGGCGTGTTATATGAGTGTCGATTATCTGGATGGAAAGCAATTCCGAGAACCCGAGAACCGATCATGAACAACGCTTCCCTGCCCGACGATTCCCAGGAACGGTACATCGTGCCCGGCCTGGAGCGCGGCCTGCGGCTGCTCGGCGAGTTCAGCCGCACCGACCGCACGCTGTCGGCGGCCGAACTGGCGCGGCGCCTGCAGATTCCGCGCTCGACCGTGTTCCGCCTGCTGGCCACGCTGGAGATGATGGGCTTCGTCGAGCGCACCGACGGCGGGCGCGAATTCAAGCTCGGCATGGCCGTGTTGCGGCTGGGCTTCGAATACCTGGCCTCGCTGGAGCTGACCGAACTGGGCCGGCCGCTGCTGGAGCGGTTGCGCGACGACATCCAGCTGCCCTGCAATCTGGTGGTGCGCGACGGCCGCTCGATCGTCTATGTGGCCAAGTCGGTGGCGCCGACGCCGTTCGCCAGCACCGTCAACGTCGGCACGCGGCTGCCGGCGCATGCCACCGTGCTGGGGCGCGTGCTGCTCGAGGACCTGACGATGGCCGAGTTGCGGCAGCTCTATCCGGAGCCGCAGCTCGAAGTGTTCTCCGACAGCACGCCGAGGACGGTCGAGGAACTGTTCGACATGGTGCAGCGCGACCGCGAGCGCGGCTATGTGCTGCAGGAAGGCTTCTTCGAGGCCAGCATTTCGAGCATCGCCGCGCCGGTGCGCGATCGCAGCGGCAAGGTGGTCGCGGCGATGGGCGTGACCATCCCGGCGGCGAAGATCGATCCGTCCAGGCTCGATACGCTGGTCGAGAAGGTCCGTGGCGCGGCGCTCGACCTGTCGCGCCTGCTCGACTATCGGCCCCAGGACGAGGGCAAGGTGGTGCCGCTGCATCGCGGCTAGCCGCCAACCGGAAAGGGCGGCCGGTCGGCCGCGGACACGGGAGAGCACGATGAAACGGCGCATGCCCTTTGCCGCAACCCTTGCCCTGGCGGCCGCCATCGCGGCCGGCGCGCCATCGGCCCATGCCGCCACGGCCTGCGCGACCACCCGCATCGTGGTGCCGTTCCCCCGCCGGCGGTCCGGCCGATCTGCTGGCCCGCACGCTGGCCCACGGCATGCAGCGCGGGCAGGGCCGCACCGTGATCGTCGACAACAAGCCCGGCGCGAACGGCAATATCGGCATCGACGCGGTGCGGCGCGCGGCGGGCGACGGCTGCACGGTGCTGATCGCGCCGGCCGGCAATCTGACGATCTATCCGACGCTGATGCCGCAGCTGCCCTATCGCGTCGAGCGCGATTTCCGGCCGGTGTCGCTGCTGGCCGGCTCGCCCAATGTGCTGGCGGTCCACCCGTCGGTCAAGGCGAAGTCGGTGGCCGAACTGGTCGCGCTGGCGCGCACCGCCGAGCGCGCGGGCAACCCGCTCGGCTATGCCAGCCCCGGCGTCGGCAGCGGCCTGCATCTGGCCGGCGAGCTGTTCCGCCAGAAGGCCGGCGTGGCGCTGCTGCATGTTCCGTACAAGGGCACGACGCAGGCGCTGAACGACGTGGTCGGCGGCCAGGTGCCGATCCTGCTCGGCACGTTGCCGACGCTGGCGCCGTTCATCCAGTCCGGGGCGCTGCGCGCGATCGCGGTGACGCAGGCCAGGCGCTCGCCGGCCGCGCCGAATATCCCGTCGATGGCGGAGCAGGGCATCGCCGGCATCGAGGTCAGCTCGTGGTACGCGATGCTGGCACCGCGCGCGACGCCGGACGAGACGGTCGCGCAGTTGCACGAGGCAGTGCGCGCCGTGCTGGCGACGCCGGCGGTCCGAGCCGACCTGCAGCGTCAGGGCATGGAGCCCCAGGCCAGCACGCCGGAGGCGCTGGCCACGCGTATCCGCGAAGAAACCGCGAGCTGGGCCGAGCTGATCCGCGCGAACGGCATCAAGGCCGAATAGCGCTTCGGCGCGGCGGCCGGCGCCTTCAACCGGCCTGCTCGGGCTCGCGGTCGCGCGGGCGCACCACCAGCGACCGGCGCGGCAACTCCGAATCGAGCACCAGCCGCCCGTGCACGCGCCCGTTCATCCGCGTGACATGGCGCGTGCAGTCCTGCATATGCGCGGCCATCAGCTTGCGCACCTGCTCGGCATCGCGCGCGCGGGCCGCGGCGACGATCTTCTTGTGGAAGCGGACATTGGACGCGCCGAACTTCTCGTGCTCGCAGGCGGGCGTGTCGTTGCCGAACACCACCAGTTGCCGCAGCATCTCGTTGATCAGCTCGCAGCAGAAACGCAGCATTGGATTCGGATTGGCCGCGGCCAGGATGTCGTGGAAGCTCAGGTCCTCCTGGCGCTGGTCCAGCGGCGCCGCCGCCGACGCCGAGGTGGGGTCGCACAGGTCGATCGTGTGTTCGAGCGCGCGGAAGTCGTCCTCGGTCAGATGCGGTACCGCGCCGGCGGCCAGCTCCGGCTCCAGCAGCCGGCGCACCGTATAGACGTCCGCGATGCCGACGTCCTTGAAGAACAGATAGTTCTGCATCAGCTGGAAGGTGCGGTCCAGCGGCACCTCGACGATGGTGCCGCCGCCGGCCGGGCCGGTGCTGACGCTGATCAGCCCCTGCACCTCGAGCGACTTCAGCGCTTCGCGGATCGTGCTCTTGCTGACGCCGAAGGTCTGCTGCAGCTTGATCTCCTGCGGCAGCTTGTCGCCGGGCTTCAGGTCGCGCTCGGTGATCAGGCGCTTCAGTTCCTCCGCCACCAGGTCGGCGCGCTTCTGCTTGCGGATCGCCAGAGCCGGCGCCTTCGCGCCGCGGAACGTCACCATGGATTGTCCTTCCTTTCGTTTGATCGCCATGCCGGTGCGGCATGCGCCTTGCCGGCCCACGGCGCCCCGCCGCGGTCCTGCCGCGGTCCATCGCGGTGCGCGCGGCACCGCCATCGCGCATGCGGCGCGCGTCCGCGGGCGCAGGTAAACCCTGACCGGCGCTTCATTGACAGTCGCGCAAACCGGCTCCTATGATGCCTTCAACCAGTTTATACGTATAAATAGAATAAACGGGTTCGATTCTTGCTGTAGCGCTGTTGCGATCCTGTCGCGTGCCGGACCTTCCCTTTCGATGGACCCCACAGATCCAAGGAGTGAGCTTTGAATCGTCGTGACGTGCTCAAACTCGGCGCGCTGGCCGCCGTCCCCGCCTCCCTGCTGCGCGCCGGTGCCGTGCTGGCCGCCGACGATGCGATCGAACTCGGTTGCCCGGTGCCGATGTCCGGCCCGTTCGCCGCCAACGGCAAGTTCGCCGACCTCGGCATGAAGCTGATCGTCGAGCAGTACGGCAAGGTGCTCGGCAAGCCGTTGCGCTACAGCGTGCTCGATACCGAAGGCAAACCGGCCACCGCCGTGCGCAAGGTGCAGGAGCTGGCGCAGCAGAAGAACGCGCGCTATTTCGCCGGCGGCATCCTGTCGTCGGAATCGCTGGCGATGGGCAAGGAGGCCGAGAAATTCGGCGGGGTCTTCGTCACCACCGCCGGCGCGGACGAGATCACCGGCAAGGACTGCAACCGCGCGACCTTCCGCTGGTCGGTGCCGACCTACGGCGCGATCGAGCGCACCGTGCGGCCGCTGATCGAGTCGATGCCCAAGGCAAAGCGCTGGTACACGATCACGCCGCAATACGTGTTCGGCGAGGGCCTGCTGTCCGCCGCGAAGAACATCTTCAAGGAGAAGGGCATCGAGCACGTGGGCAACAGCTACCACGCGCTCAACGAGAAGGAATTCAGCGGCTATCTGACCAACGCGATCGCGGCCAAGCCAGACGTGCTGCTGATCCTGAACTTCGGCTCGCAATCGGCCGACACGCTGCGCCAGGCGGTCAGCTTCGGCATGAAGAAGAACACGACGATCCTGCTGGCCTGGGCCTCCGGGCTCGAGCAGTTCGAATCGCTTGGCGCGGACCTGTGCGACGGCGTCTATTTCGGCGCGCAGTACTGGCACGGTGTCGATACGCCGCTGAACCGAGACCTGGTGCAGCGCTGCAAGGCCACGTTCAAGTCCAATCCGAACTACAGCCTGGCCGGCTCCTACATCTGTACCAAGCTGATGCTCGACGCGATGGTCAAGGCCGGCAGCGCCGACCCGAAGGCCGTGATCGCGGCGATGGAAGGGCTCAAGTACGAGGGCCTGACCGGTCCCGAGGAAATCCGCGCGGCCGACCACCAGGTGCTGAAGAACTACTACCTGCTCAAGGGCAAGGCCAAGGGCAAGATGAAGGACAAGGACGACTACGCCGACGTGATCAGCGTCGGCAAGGCCTTCCTGCCGCCCGAGCAGACCCAGTGCAAGATGGCGTAAGCCTCTGCCGCCGGGTTGTCTCCTCTCGACGACCGCTCCCCAACCCTCTCCCCCTTGATCGGGAGAGGGCGCCCGCCAACGCGATAGCCAAAGCGAAAAGCGCTTCATGAACGTCTACCTGTTGCAGGTCATCAACGGCATCGGCATCGGCATGCTGTATTTCCTGCTGGCCGTCGGCCTGTCGATCGTCTTCGGCCTGCTGCGTTTCGTCAATTTCGCGCACGGCGCCTTCTATGCGCTGGGCGCCTATCTGTGCTTCCAGGCGCTGCAGCTGGGCATGAACTTCTGGGCCGCGCTGGTGCTGGCGCCGCTGGTGATCGGCGCGCTTGCCTGGCTGGTCGAGCGCGTGATGCTGCGCCACGTCTACGCCCAGCCCCATGAGTTCCATATCCTGGTGACGGTCGGCCTCGCGCTCGCGGTGCAGGAGCTGATCATCGTCGGCTGGGGCCCGCTCGGCGTCGACGTGCCGCCGCCCGACGCGCTGCAGGGCGTGGTGATGTGGGGCGACTTCATTTATCCGAAGTACCGGCTGTTCGTGATCGCCTTCACCGCGCTGCTGGCGGTGGCGCTGTGGTGGCTGCTCGAGGGCACGCGGCTGGGCAGCGCGGTGCGGGCCGGCAGCGAGTCGACCGAGATGGTGTCGCTGCTCGGCATCAACGTGTTCCGGCTGTTCAGCCTGATGTTCGCGCTGGGCGCGGCGACGGCGGCGATCGCCGGCGTGCTGGCCGCGCCGATCCGGGGCGCCGAACCGTTCATGGGCGTCGAGGCGCTGGGCGTCGCCTTCATCGTGGTGGTGGTCGGCGGCATGGGCAGCTTCACCGGCGCGCTGATCGGCGGCCTGCTGGTCGGCGTGGTGCAAAGCCTGATGAGCACGCTGTGGCCCGAGGGCGCGCGGCTGATGATCTATGTCGCGATGGCCGCGGTGCTGCTGCTGCGCCCGCACGGCCTGCTGGGGAGGGGATGATGGCGTATCGATTCTGGTGGCTCGCGCTGGCCGTCACGCTGCTGCTGCCGCTGACGCTGCGCTCCGGCACGCTGGCGACCGAGGTGCTGATCTACGCGATGGCGGTGATGGCGTGCAATCTGCTGCTCGGCTATACCGGCCTGCTGTCGTTCGGCCAGGGCATCTTCTTCGGCCTGGGCAGCTATTCGCTCGGGCTGGCGCTGACCCGCATCGCGCTGCCGGTGCCGCTGTCGCTCGCGTTGGCGATTGCCATCGGCGCGGCCGCGGCGGCGCTGGTCGGCTGGTTTTCGATCCGGCAGCGCGGCACCTACTTCGTGATGCTGACGCTGGCGTTCTCGCAGATGTTCTATTTCCTGGCCTATTCGGTGCCGTCGCTGACCGGCGGCGACAACGGCCTGCTCGACATCCCGCGGCCCGCGCTGTCGATCGCCGGCCGCGAGCTGGTCCCCCTGGCCTCGCCGTGGCAGTTCTACGGCTTCGTCGCGGTGCTGTTCCTGCTGGTGTTCTTCCTGGTGCTGCGCGTCACCGATTCGGTGTTCGGCCGCACGCTGCTGGCGATCCGCGACAACGAGGAGCGCGCGCTGGCGGTCGGCTACAACATCAAGGCGTTCAAGCTGCTGGCCTTCGTGATCTCGGGCGCGGTGACCGGCCTGGCCGGCGGCCTGCACGCGATGCTGACCGGCATCGCGCCGCTGGCCAATATCGACTACCACGTCAGCGAGATGATCCTGATCATGACGGTGATCGGCGGCACCGCCAACGTGTTCGCCTCGGTGCTGGGCGCGGCGTTCTACGTGCTGCTGGCCGACTGGCTGTCGACGCTGTGGCCGCGCTGGCTGATGCTGCTGGGCTTCCTGCTGATCGCGGTGAGCCTCTTCATGCAGCGCGGCCTGTGGGGCTTGGGCACGACGATATGGCTGCGGCTGCGCGGCATCCGCCGCGAGCCGGCCGCGATCGGCCCCGACACGGAAGCCGCCACGAAAATCGTCACCACGGGGGAGGAACGCGCATGACCGCCCCGATCCTCGAGGCCACCGGCGTGGTCAAGCAGTACGGCAAGTTCATGGCGCTCGGCGGCGTGGACCTGCGCGTGATGCCGGGCACCGTGCATTCGGTGATCGGGCCGAACGGCGCCGGCAAGACCACGCTGTTCCATATGCTGACCGGCACGCGCAGCGTCACCGGCGGGCGCATCGTCTTCGACGGCCACGACGTCACCGGCGAGACCGACTACCAGCGCGTGCAGCGCGGCATCGCGCGCTCGTTCCAGGTCACCAGTCTCTTCCCCAGCCTGCCGGTGCGCGAGAACCTGCGGCTCGCCGCGCTCGGCACGCAGCCGCGGCGCGCGATGAACTGCTGGCGGCGGCCGGTCGGCGAGCTGGCCTGCACGGACACCGTGGAACGCGTGCTGGAGCGGCTGGAGCTGACCCGCGTCGCCGATGCCGTGGCCGGTGCGCTGTCGCACGGCCAGCAGCGCCGGCTGGAAGTGGGCATGGCGCTGGCCGCGCGGCCGCGCGCGATCTTCCTGGACGAGCCCACCTCGGGCATGGGCGTCGACGATCTCGGCGCGATGAAGCGGCTGATCCGCGGACTGGCCGAGGACCATACCGTCGTGCTGATCGAGCACAACATGGACATCGTGATGGACATCTCCGACACCATCACCGTGATGCAGCAGGGCAAGGTGCTGATGGAAGGCCCGCCCGACAGCGTGCGTGGCGACCCGCGCGTACGGGCCGCCTATCTGGGCAACATGATCACCGGAGGCCAGCGATGACGATGCTCGATGTGCAAGCCATCCATGCCTACTACGGCAAGAGCCACGTGCTGCAGGGCGTGTCGCTCGCGGTGGGCGAGGGCGAACTGGTCACGCTGCTCGGCCGCAACGGCGCCGGCAAGTCGACCACGCTGAAGGCGATCGCCGGCGTGGTGCCGCCGCGCGGCGGCCGCGTGCTGTTTCGCGGCAACGAGATCGGCGGAATGCCGCCGCATCGCATCGCCGCGCAGGGGCTGTGCTTCGTGCCCGAGCATCGCGGCGTCTTCAAGCTGCTGACCGTCGAGGAGAACCTGAAGCTGGGC
The DNA here is from genome assembly GCF_049311595.1 of Cupriavidus sp. H18C1. NCBI lineage: Bacteria > Pseudomonadati > Pseudomonadota > Betaproteobacteria > Burkholderiales > Burkholderiaceae > Cupriavidus > Cupriavidus sp. H18C1. The sequence goes on along the minus strand of NZ_CP186009.1, from coordinate 161,663 downwards.
GCCCGGCGCGATTCGCCGTGGCAGCTCGACGACGTCTACAAGATCTTCCCGCGGCTGCGCGAGCGGCGCCGCAATGGCGGCGCGCAGCTGTCCGGCGGCGAGCAGCAGATGCTGGCGATCGCGCGGGCGCTGATGAACCATCCGCGCCTGCTGATGCTCGACGAGCCGGTGGAAGGGCTGGCGCCGGTGATCGTCGAGGAGATCGTCGCGCAGCTGAAGATGATCAAGGCGGCCGGCGTGCCCATCCTGCTGGTCGAGCAGAACCTGGAGGTCTGCACGCAGCTGGCCGACCGGCACGTGATCATCGAGCAGGGCGCGGTGGTCTATACCGGCACCAATGCGCAATTCATCGCCGACGAGGCGGTCAAGGACCGCTACCTCGGCGTCGGCCTGGCGGCCTGAATGGAACGACGTAGCGGACGCGAGTCGACGGACATGGCAGAAGACACCACCACCAACACCAAGGCCGGCAACCCGCAGGCAGGCGCCGCGCAGGCAGGCACGCAGGCAGCCACGCAGGCCGGCACCGCGGCGCTGCGCGTCGACGGCGCCAGGCTGTGGGACGCGCTGATGCGGCTGGCGCGGATCGGCGCGACGCCCAGGGGCGGCGTCTGCCGCCTTGCACTGACCGATCTCGACCGGCAGGGCCGCGACTTCTTCGTCGCCGAGGCAAAGGCGATCGGCTGCACGATCCGCGTCGATGCGATCGGCAACATCTTTGCCCGCCGGCCGGGCCGCGACGACTCGCTGCCGCCGGTGATGACCGGCAGCCATATCGATACGCAGCCGACCGGCGGCAAGTTCGACGGCAACTATGGCGTGCTGGCCGGCCTCGAAGTGTTGCGCACGCTGGCCGACGCGGGCATCGTCACCGATGCGCCACTCGAGGTCGCGGTGTGGACCAACGAGGAAGGCTCGCGCTTCGTGCCGGTGATGATGGGCTCGGGCGCCTTCATCGGCGAATTCGCGCTCGATCATGTGCTGGCGCAGACGGACCGCGATGGCGTCCGCGTCGGCGATGCGCTGCGCGAGATCGGCTATGCCGGCTCGGAACCGGTCGGCGGCCGCGCCGTCGGGGCCTATTTCGAGGCCCATATCGAGCAGGGGCCGGTGCTGGAGGCGAACGACACCGTGATCGGCGTGGTCACCGGCGCGCTGGGACAACGCTGGTACGACGTGGTGCTGACCGGCATGGAGGCGCACGCCGGGCCGACGCCGATGGCGCTGCGGCGCGACGCGCTGCTGGCCGCGTCCGAACTGGTCGGCATCGTCAACCGCATCGCGCTGGACCACCCGCCGCACGGGCGCGGCACGGTCGGTTGCCTGTCGGTCCATCCCGACTCGCGCAACGTGATTCCCGGCCGCGTGACGATGACGGTGGACCTGCGCGCGGCCGACGACACCGTGCTGTCCGCGATGGACGCGGCCCTGCATCGGGCCTGCGCCGCGTTGTCCGAACGCTCGGGCATCGATATCGACGTCAGGCAGGTGGTCTACTTCCCGCCGCAGCCGTTCGAGCCGAGCCTGGTGCAGGCCGTGCGCGACGGCGCCGCGCAGCAGGGGCTGTCGGCGATGGACGTGGTCAGCGGCGCCGGCCACGATGCCGTGTACCTGGCGCGCGTCGCGCCGACCGCGATGATCTTCGTGCCCTGCAAGGACGGCATCAGCCATAACGAGATCGAGGACGCGCGCCCCGAGCATCTGGAGGCGGGCGCCAACGTGTTGCTGCACGCCATGCTCGACGCCGCGCGCCGGCGCTGATGCCGCTGACCCCGCCGCCGACGCTGACGACGCTGACGACGCTGACGGCGCTCATCGCGTCGCCTGACACGGCCTCCGACCCACACCGCACCGACCGGACCCACGCGATGAAAATCCTGATCGCCCGCCTCAATCACGAGACCAATACCTTCTCGCCGGTGCCCACGCCGCTGGCGTCGTTCGATCCGCGCTATGGCGAGGGCGGCTACCGCGCCGCGCGCGGCACGCGCACCGCGGCCGGCGCCTTCATCGACCTGGCCGAAGCGGCCGGCGCCGAGATCGTGGTGCCGGTGATCGCCGGCGCCAATCCCAGCGGGCGCGTCGCGGCGCAGGCCTATACCGCGCTGTGCGACGCGATCGTCGCGGCCGCGCCGGGCTGCGATGCGGTGATGCTGGACCTGCACGGCGCGATGGTGGCCGAGAACAGCGACGACGGCGAGGGCGACCTGCTCGAACGGCTGCGCGCGGTGCTGCCCGACGCGCCGATCGCGGTCGCGCTGGACCTGCACGGCAATATCACGCAGAAGCTGATCGACCATGTCGACGTGGCGGTCAGCTTCAAGACCTATCCGCACGTCGACATGTACGAGACCGGCGAGCACGCGGGCCGGCTGCTGCTGGACCATATCGCGGGCCGCACCAGGCCGGTGGTGGCCTGGCGCCGCCTGCCGCTGCTGACACATACGCTGTGCAGCCGCACCGACCAGGGCGCGATGCAGCGCGCGGTGGCGGCCGCCAGGGAAGCGGAAGCGCAAGGCATGCTGGGAGTCTCGGTGCTGGCCGGCTTTGGCCTCGCCGATATCGCGGCCCCTTGCCTCAGCGTGATCGTGGTCGGTGACGGCGATGCGGCCGCCGCCGAAGCGGTGGCGCAGCGCATTGCCCAGCAGATCTGGGACGACCGCGCCGGCTTCGTCTATCGCAGCGAGCCGCTGGCGCAGTCGATCGCGCACGCGGCCAAACTTGCCGACGCGCCGGGGGAAGGCCCGGTGCTGTTGCTCGACCACGGCGACAACTGCATGTCAGGCGGCACCTGCGACAACATGGCCGTGCTGCACGAAGCGCTGGCGCAGGGCTTGAGCGGCATCGCGGTCGGGCCGGTGTGCGACCCGGAGGCGGTGGCCGCGCTGGTCGCGGCCGGCGTCGGCGCCACGGTGACGCTGCCGGTCGGCGACAAGGTGGCCCTGACCCAGCTCGGCGTCTATCCCCAATCGAAGCCGCTGACCGGCAAGGTCGCCGCACTCGGCGATGGCGAATACGTGATCAGCGGACCCACCTATACCGGCCAGCGCATCCGCATGGGGCGCAGCGCGCTGCTCGATATCGGCGCGGCGCAGATCGTGATCGTCGAGACGCCGCAGGAGCATTGGGACCTGGGCATCTTCACGCATATCGGCGTGGACCCGCATCGCGCGCGTTTCCTGCTGCTGAAGTCGCGGATGTACTGCCGGCCGGTGTTCGTGCCGATCGCGCGTGCGGTGGTGGAGTGCGACGGCGAGGGCGTGACCAGCTCGCGCTACGAGCGCTTCCCGTTCCAGCGCGTGGCGCGGCCGGTCTATCCGCTCGACCCGGACACGCGCTGGCCGTAAATCGCTCGCGGTAAAGGAGAACGGGCCGATCCATCGGCCCGCATGTCGCTCAATCTGCCGCGGCAAGCTTCAATCGCGCAATTCCGGCGGCAGCTTGCCGCCGTTGGCCGCCAGCTCCTTCATCACGCGCTTGTGCAGCCATACGTTCATGGCGGCCGAGTCGTTCAAGTCGCCGCTGTATTGCAGTTCGCGCGCCAGCTCCTTGCGGTGCTCCAGGCTGCTGTCGATGCCCAGCGCCTTCATGGTGTCGACGATGGACGTGCGCCAGTTCAGCTTCTGGCCGCTCTGCTGCGCCAGGTCGTCGAGGATCTTCTCCACATCGACCTCCGACAGCGGCGCGCTGGCGGCGCCGGTCGCGGTTCCCGCCGCAGTGCCGCCCGCCGTGCTGCCGCCGCCGGTGCCGGCCGTCACCGGTGCCGTGGCCGGCGGCGCGCCGCCCGGCGCCTGACCGGCAGCGCCGGTCTGCGGCTGGCCCGCGGTGCCGGTCTGCGGCTGCTGGGCCTGTGTGGATGCCTGCGGGGGACGCCTGCGTGGAAGGCTCCGGCCGCGCCTTGCCGCGCAGCCTGTTCAGGATTTCGCCAAAGATGCTCATTGCAGATCCTCCGGTTGCGATGTGCCGCCAAGTACTGGGATGTGCTGGGCTGTGCAGGGGCAGCCCGGACGCCGGGCTGCGCCACGCCACCACGCAGGATCCGCGCCACGGCACCGTGGCCGATGCCGCCGTGAGGCGGTCCCGGCGAGGCTGGTAGTTTTGACAAGGATTGCCGCTTTTTGAGGACGCCAAAGCCGCGCGCCAAAGCAAAACGGGCCGCATCGCGGCCCGTTCCGAGTTTGTCACTGCCCCGATCAGGCGAGCGTCATCTGCGCCGCGCCGAGGCGGAACGTCGACACGGCCTGCTTCAGGCGCTGCGCCTGCTCTTCCAGCGAGCCGGCCGCGGCGGCGGCCTGCTCGACCAGCGCGGCGTTCTGCTGCGTCACGGTGTCCATCTGCGTGACGGCCTGGTTCACCTGCTCGATGCCGGCGCTTTGCTCGGCCGAGGCCGCGCTGATCTCCCCCATGATGTCGGTGACGCGCTTGACCGCGCCAACGATCTCTTCCATGGTCTGACCGGCTTCCGACACCAGCTGCGAGCCCTTTTCGACGCGCTCGGCCGAATCGTCGATCAGCGACTTGATCTCCTTTGCCGCGGTGGCGCTGCGCTGCGCGAGGCTGCGCACCTCGCCGGCGACCACCGCGAAGCCGCGGCCCTGTTCGCCGGCGCGCGCGGCTTCCACCGCGGCATTCAGCGCCAGGATATTGGTCTGGAAGGCGATGCTCTCGATCACCGCGATGATGTCGGTGACCTTCTTCGACGCGCCGTGGATCTCGTCCATCGTGTCGACCACCTGGCCGACCACGGTGCCGCCCTTGACGGCGATGTCCGAGGCATCGACCGCGAGGCGGCTGGCCTGCTTGGCGTTGTCGGCGTTCTGCCGGACGATGCTGGTCAGCTGCTCCATGCTCGAGGCGGTTTCCTGCAGCGAGGCGGCCTGTTCCTCGGTGCGCTGCGACAGGTCGGTATTGCCCACGGAGATCTGGCTGGTGCCGGTGGCGATGGCCTCGGTGCCGAGGCGCACCTCGTTGACGATGCGCAGCAGGTTGCCGTTCATCTCGGCAAGCGCCTGCAGCAGCTGGCCGGTCTCGTCCTTGCTGTCGACGTCGATGCGGGCGCTGAGGTCGCCGGCGGCGACGGTGCGCGCGATATGGACCGCGCGATGCAGCGGACGCGTGATGCCGCGCGTCAGCCACACCGCGAAGGCGATGCCGATGGCGAGCACCAGCACGCCCAGGCCGATCAGCCGGTTGCGCGCGGTCTGGTAGACGGCGTTGATATCGCGCGCGGTGGCGTCGATGCTGGCGCGCTGGATGTCGAGCAGCTTCTGGATCTCGGCAAGATAGGCGTCGCCGGCCGGCACGAATTCCTTCTCCAGCACGGTGTTCGCTTCGTCGGTCAGCCCTTCCTGCTTGAGCTTGGTGATCTTGTCGCGCGAGGCGTTGTAGGGCTCGCGCACGCGCAGGATGGTCTGGAACGCCTGCTTCTCGGCGTCGGTGCTCAGCAGCGGCTCGATCTTGTCGCGCAGATCGGCGATCGCCTTGACCGAGGCCTTGGTCTCGTTCGCGAAGAACGCGCCGAGCGTCGGGTCCGAGCTCTTGGCCACCGCGGTGGTGCGGCGCACGCTGGTATGCATGTAGCGGTACCAGTCGCTGACCAGCCGTTCCTTGGCCAGCGGCTGCTGCATCATGTCATGCGTGCGCTCCGCGACCTGCTGCAACCGAAGGATGCCAAGTCCGGTCATCAGCGTGGACAGCAGCAATACCACGCCAAAGCCGATGCCAAGGCGCGCACCTATTCCCAAGTTTTTCATTTCTTCTACCTGATGGACATTGAATCGCGGCGAACAACGCCACGCCCGCGGAAGTCCCGCGCGCGTGATGCGCATTCGCTCTTCGCTCTTGTGTTGCCGCCCGTTCGCTGACGATTGCTTCGGGGGTCGATGTCAAACAACGGCAGTTGGTAGAAAAACTTGAGGAGAGGGGAGGAATCGAAGGGCCCCCTCGCTTAATCCGCGCGGATGCCTCGCGCGCGGATCAGCTTGCCCCACTTGTCGGTTTCCTTGGCCAGATGCTGCTTCAGCTCGGCGGGCGTGCTGCCGATCGGCTCGGCGCCGATCGCGGCCAGGCGCTTTTGCACCGCGGGCGTGCGCAGCGCGTCGACCATCGCGCGGTGCAGCGTCTCCACCACGGCTGGGGGCGTGCCGGCCGGCACGAAGGCGGCGAACCACGGCGACAGCTCGTAGCCCGGCAGGCCGGCCTCTGCCACCGTCGGCACGTTGGGCAGCGTGGCCGAGCGCTTGCTGGTGGTCACCGCGATGGCGGTCAGCTTGCCGGCATCGATATGCGGCTTGGCGGACGTGATGCTGTCGAACATGTAGTCGACCTGGCCGCCGAGCAGATCGGTGACCGCGGGACCGCTGCCCTTGTAGGGCACGTGCAGCAGCTCGACGCCGGCCATCGACGTGAACAGCTCGCCCGCCAGGTGGATCGAAGTGCCGTTGCCCGCGGACGCATAGGTGTACTTGCCCGGCTGGCTCTTCGCGCTGGCGATCACCTCCGGCACGGTCTTCGCGCTGGTCTTCGCCTTGTTGGCGACCAGGACGTTGGGCACGACGGCCAGCAGCGATACCGGCGCGAAATCCTTGATCGGGTCGTAGCTCAGCTTGCGGTACAGCGCCGGATTGACCGCCATGCCGTTGGCGCCGATCAGCATCGTGTAGCCGTCGGCGGGCGAGCGCCCGACCAGTTCGGCGCCGATATTGCCGCCGGCCCCCGGGCGGTTCTCGACGACGATCGACTGGCCCAGCGTTTGCGACATCTCCTCGCCGAGCGTGCGGGCGATATTGTCCATCGCGCCGGCGGCGGGGAAGGGGACGATCCAGCGGATCGGTCGTTCGGGGTACGCCGCCTGCGCGGCCGGCGTGACGAGGGCCGCGGCAAGGCCGAGGACCACGGTGGCGAGAGTGAGCGACTTCATTGTCTCCGTTCCTTCGTGAAGTTCGAAATTGGGGTGCCTGGCGCGCGTTGGGCACGCGCGATGGCGTTATCCAGCCGTGATGCGGCGGCGATGCGGCGCTTGCACGGGCGTGATGCGGCTGCTATGCGGCCGTCATGTGGTTGTTATGGGCGTGTCATGCGCGATCGCGCCGGTAATGCGCCAGCTTGTCCTCGTCCAGCGCCAGACCCAGCCCCGGACCGTCCGGCAGGCGCAGCGCGAAGTCCCGATAGGCGGGACGTTCGCGCACCACGTCGTCCTTGAGCAGCAGCGGCCCGAACAGCTCGGTGCCCCAGGCCAGTTGCGGCAGCGTGCAGAAGCCGTGCGCCGCGGCGATGGTGCCGACGCTGCCTTCGAGCATGGTGCCGCCATAGAGCGCGATGCCGGCCGCATCGCCGACCGCGGCGGTGCGCAGCATGCCGAAGATGCCGCCGGACTTGGCGATCTTCAACGCGAACACATCGGCGGCGCCCAGGCGCGCCAGTTCCATCGCGTCCTCCGGTCCGGTCACCGCTTCGTCGGCCATGATCGGCACCACGAATCGCGCCGCCAGCCGCGCCAGTCCGACCCGATTCTCGCGGGCGATCGGCTGCTCGATCAGGTCGATGCCGGCGGCCTCCAGCATCGCGATGCCGATGGCCGCGTCGGCCTCGTTCCAGGCCTGGTTGACGTCGACCGTCACGCGCGCACGGTCGCCCAGCGCGCGCTTGATCGCGGCGACATGGGCGACGTCGTCGCGCACGGCGCGGCGGCCGATCTTGAGCTTGAAGGTGTCGTGGCGGCGCTCGGCCAGCAGGCGCTCGGCCTCCTCGATATCGCGCGCGGTATCGCCGCTGGCCAGCGTCCACAGCACCGGCAGCGCGTCGCGCACCGCGCCGCCGAGCAGCGTGGCGAGCGGCACGCCAAGCCGCTTGCCCTGCGCGTCGAGCAGCGCGGTTTCCAGCGCGGACTTGGCGAAGCGGTTGCCGCGCGCGACCTTGTTCAGCCGCGCCATCGCGCCGTGGATATTGGTGGCGTCCTGGCCGATCAAGGCCGGGGCCAGATAGGTGTCGATGGCCAGCTTGATGCCTTCCGGGCTTTCCTCGCCGTAGGACAGGCCGCCGATCGTGGTGGCCTCGCCGATGCCTTCGACGCCGTCGCTGGCGCGCAGCCGCACGATGACCAGCGTCTGCTGCTGCATGGTCGCCATGGCCAGCTGATGCGCGCGGATGGTGGGCAGGTCGACCAGGATCGCGTCGACGGATGTGATGGTGGTTGCCATACCTGAAGGATTGGATTGAGGGTTTGCGGTCGAGTATGCGGCTTGACCGGAGGCCTGTCCAAGACCGAAGATGTCTGATTCCATACCCGTAAGGTATGGATGCAAGGTCAAGGAGGCCACCATGGAACTGCGCCATCTGCGCTATTTCCAGACCGTCGCGCGCGAGCTGAACGTGACCCGCGCGGCCGCGCTGCTGCATATCGCCCAGCCGCCGCTGTCGCGCCAGATCCGCCAGTTCGAGGACGAACTGGGCGTGCCGCTGTTCGAGCGCGTCGGGCGGGGGGCTGCGGCTGACCGAGGCGGGGCGCTTTCTGCTCGAACAATCGCTGCAGCTGACGCAGCGGCTCGACGAGATGATCGAAGGCACGCGGCGCATCGGCCGCAACGAGAAGCGCTGGTTCGGCATCGGCTTCGTGCCGTCGGTGCTCTATGGCGTGCTGCCGGACCTGATCCGCGAGTTGCGCGCCGACCAGAGCGAGGTCGAGGTCGGCCTGACGGAAATGATCTCGGTGCAGCAGCTGGAGGCGTTGAAGTCCGGCCGCATCGATCTTGGATTCGGCCGGCTGGCGCTGAGCGATCCTGCCATCGTGCAGCAGGTGGTGATGGCCGAGCCGCTGGTGGCGGCGCTGCCGGCGCGGGCCGCCCCGCGTGAAGGTGAAGGCGGCGATGGCGGTGGCCGTGGCCGCGTCGGTGGCGATGGCCGTGGGGGTGGCGATGGCGATGGCCCGATGGCGCCGGCCGAGCTGGCGAGGCGCGGGCTGATTCTTTATCCCGCGCGTCCGCGGCCCAGCTATGCGGACCACGTGCTGTCGCTGTTCCGCGTCCAGGGGTTGCAGCCGCGCGTGGTGCAGGAGGCGAACGAGCTGCAGACCGCGCTGGGCCTGGTCGCCGCGGGGCTCGGCATCACGCTGGTGCCGGCCTCGGTGCAGCGGCTGCATCGTGACGATGTCCGCTATTGCCCGATCGACGCGCCGGGCTTCGTGTCGCCGGTGATCATGAGCTATCGGGCAGGCGATGCGTCGCCGTTCCTGGGCAGGGCGGTGGCGTGGGTGCGCCGGCAGGCGGAGGTCCCGGGCTGATACGGGGCCTTCACCGAACGCTCATTCGTCGGCAAAACACCGCGCCAGGAATTCGACCACCGCCCGTACCGCCGGCAACTGTCCCCGGCGATGCGGCATCACCACCGACGTCATCACGTGGCCGGCGGTCCAGTCCGGCAGCACGCGCACGATGTCGCCGCGCTGCAGGGCCGCGCGGCAGACCGACAAGGGCAGGCAGGCAATGCCGAGGCCGGCCGCGACCGCGCTCAGCAACGCGGTCGATTCGTTGGCGGTCATGCGCGGGCGCGGGGTCGCGGTGACCGTCTCGCCGTCGCGGCTCAGTCGCCAACTGGTTGCCAGCGGGCGGGTCAGCAGCCCGTCATGGCGGGCCAGCGCCTCAGGCGTCTCCAGCGGATCGGCGGCGACCAGATAGCGCGGCGCGGCCACCAGGATGATCGGCTCGGTCGACAGCAGCCGCTGCACCAGCTCGGAATCGGGCAGCGGCGCGAAATGGCTGCGGATAGCGAGGTCGTAGCCCTCCTGGGCGACATCGACGAAGCGGTCCGATACGTCCAGCTGGAGATGCAGCTTCGGGTAGGCGACGGCGAGGTCCGGCAGGCGCGGCGCAAGCGTTTGTTGCGCGACCGGCACCGAGGTGGTCAGCCGCACCGTGCCGCTCGGCTCGGCGGCGCGCTGGCGCACCACGTCGTGCGCGGCCTCGGCCTCGATCAGCGCGGCGCGGGCGTGCTCGTGGAAGGCGCGGCCGACGTCGGTCAGCGCGAAGCTGCGCGAGCTGCGGTGGATCAGCCGGGCGCCGAGCCGCTGCTCGAGCTCGGCGACGCGCTTGCTCAGCGTCGATTTCGGGATGCCGAGCTGGCGCGAGGCCGCGGCAAAGCCGCCGTGCTCGACGGCGGCGGCGAACAGCGAGAGGTCGTTCAGGTTCAGCATGGCAGTCCGCAGCAACGCATCAAAGTCCACGGGTATGGACGTTGCGTTGAATTTTTGCCGACTACCGCTTCAATGTCCACAAATCTATAGTCTCTCCATCGACCCGATGCCCGGGTCCTTCACTCGGAGAAACAACATGACCCCCATCCTCTTCTATGGCGTGCCGTCGGGATGCTCGTTCGGTTCCATCGTGGCGCTCGAATGGCTCGGCCAGCCGTATCGGCTGTCGCGCATCGAGATGCCGGAGGTGGTGACCAGCGAAGCGTTCCGCCGCATCAACCCGGTGGGCGAAACGCCGGCGTTGGCGACCGATGGCGGCGCGATCGTGACCGAAAGCATGGCGATCATGAACTGGATCGGCGCGCGCGGCATCGAGGGCGCGCTCGGCTTTGCCCAGGGCACGCCGGAATTCGACCGGCTCAACCAGATGCTGGCCTACCTGAACACGACCTTTTTCAATGCCTTCGTGCCGCTGTGGCATCTATACGAGCACGCCAGCGACGACACCACCAAGGCGGTGCTGCGCGAGTTCGGGCGGGTGAAGGTGGAGAAGGCGCATGCGCAGCTGGACGCGATGCTGGGCGATCGCCGCTGGCTGCTGGGCGAGCGGCGCACGGTGGCCGACGCCTACTTCGCGGGGATTGCGCGCTGGACCGATTACCACGGGGTGGTGAACCGCGCGGACTATCCGAACCTGGATCGGCTTTATCGGCAGCTGCAGGACGACCCCGCGGTACGCTTCGCGCATGGGATCGAGGCGCAGGCGGAGGTGAAGTCGGCCGGCGGCTTCGCCGGCCATGTGGAACTGGAGCAGGCCTGGGCCGAAACCCTGGCCGCGCGAGAGCAGCGGCTGGCGGCTTGAGGCTGGGGCTGAGGCTTGAGGCTTGAGGCTGAGGCTGAGGGTGAGGCTGAGGGGTGAGGGTGAGGGTGAGGCTGAGCCGAGGCTTGTGGCGCGGCCGGCGAGGATGTCGCCGGCCATCGCCGCAGCACCTTGGTGTTCGCTTACTCGTCGTCGCTGTACAGCACGCGGCCGACCACGCCGGCGGCGATCGCCCCGACGATCGGCGCCAGCCAGAACAGCCACAGCTGGTGCAGCGCCATGCCGCCCACCATCAGCGCCGGTCCCGTCGAGCGGGCCGGGTTGACCGAGGTGTTCGACACCGGAATCGTGACCAGGTGGATCAGCGTCAGGCACAGGCCGATCGCCAGCGGTGCCAGCGCGCCATGCGCGCGCTTCGCGGTCGCGCCCAGGATGATCAGCACGAAGAAGAAGGTGGCCAGTACCTCGGTGGCGAACACCGGCATCATGCCGAAGCCCGACGGCGAGCCGGCGTCGAAGCCGTTGGCGGCCAGGCCGCTGACGGTCACGTCGAAGCCCGGCTTGGCGTCCATCAGCTGCAGCAGCACCAGCGCGGCCAGCGCGCCGCCGATCACCTGTGCCACGATATAGACCGGCGCTTCCTTCCACGGGAAGCGGCCCGCGGTGGCGAGGCCCACCGTCACGGCCGGGTTCAGATGGCACCCCGACACCGGACCCACCGCATAGGCCATCGTCAGCACGGTCAGGCCGAAGGCCAGCGAGACGCCGGCGAAGCCGATGCCCAGGTGCGGAAATGCGGCCGCGAGCACGGCCGAGCCGCAGCCGCCGAATACGAGCCAGAACGTGCCGAAAGCCTCGGCAAGGGGGGCGCTTGAAGTGCATGGATCCTTCTCCCGATTTGAATGGCGCGCCGCACGGACACGCGAGAGGCGACGTCCGATAGGTCGCAGCGTGCGGGAGGATTCTAGGTGCCGCTAACGGCAATGTCATGACTCAAGGCGCACTCTTTGCAGTCGTTCACAATTCCTTTGTTTTTCGGCGGGCACGCGACGCGTCGCAAGATGACAGACGTGGTGTCGGCGGCCAACATGGCGGCAGTCAAGGCGACCGGTAACGGCGCCGCTTCTGTCCACCATGGGTCTGCATATGTACAAAGTCTATTGGACCACCTACGACGAGCAGGGTGTCCCCACGGCGCACGGGGAGGACTACGGTTCGGATCAGCTGGCCGCCGTGCTCGCACGTTGCGAGGCGCTGCGCACCAGGCAGCGCGCCGGCGAGCCGGTCGGGTTCGTCACGATGGTGTCGGAGAATCCATTCCACGTCGGGCATCCCGGCGCGGCCGATGTCCAGCCGGGGTATGCCTGGTACAAGCGGCGGCCGCCTCCGCGCCGATAGTCGGGGCGGCGGCAAGTCGGAAAGGCGGGAAGGCGGGAAGGCGGGGCGGGAAGCCAGGAAGTCGGCAGGACAATGCCGCCGGAAAGCCGGCCCTACTGCATCGCCTCGATATCACCCATCCACGGACCGAGCTCACGCCGCAGGGTCGATAAATCGATCGGCTTGCCGAGCACGCGCGCCCCGGCGATCGGCTCCTGCAGGTCCGCGCCGGCGCCATAGCCGGTCATCAGCACCACATCGATATGCGGCTGCTGCGCGCGCAGCGCCACCGCCAGCGCATCGCCGGCCATGCCTGGCAGCGTGATATCGGTCAGCAGCACGTCGAAGCGCCGGGCGTCGGCCAGTTGCAGCGCTTCCTCCGCCGAGCCCGCCGCGGCGCAATCCAGGCCGAAGCCCAGCAGCACTTCCTGCATCGCCTCGCGCGAGGGAACGTCGTCCTCGACCAGCAAGACGGCGGCGGCCACGCCGTCGCGCGGGGCCTGCGGCAACTGCGCTGGGGCCGGATCGCTCTTGCGCCGGTGCGCGTCCAGCACGGCCCGTACCGCCCGGGCCAGATCGTCACGCCGATAGGGTTTGTTCAGCAGCGTCACGCCGTGGTCGAGCCTGCCCAGGTGGAAGATCTCGTCGCGCGTGTAGCCGGAGGCGAACAGCACCGGGATCGGCGGCTGGCGCTGCGCGGCGCGGCGCGCCAGTTCGCCGCCCTTGATTGTGCCGGGCATGATCACATCGGTGAACAGCAGGTCGATGCCGATGCCGCTGTCGATCAGCGACCAGGCGGCGTCGCCGTTCGGCGCGATGCGCACGCGATAGCCGAGCTGCGCCAGCATCTCCACCGCGGTGATGCGCACGTCGGGATCGTCCTCGACCACCAGGATGGTTTCGCCGCCGCCGACCGGCGCCGGCTCCTGCTCCGCGGTCTCGGGCGTTTCGGCCTCGACGCAGCGGGGGAAGAACATCTGCACTGTGGTGCCGCGGCCGACCGTGCTCTGGATCGCGATATGGCCGCCGCTCTGCTTGACGAAGCCGAACACCATGCTCAGGCCCAGGCCGGTGCCGTGACCGTCGGCCTTGGTGGTGAAGAACGGCTCGAAGGCGTGTTCCAGCACGTCGGCTGTCATGCCGGTGCCGGTGTCGGCCACGCGGAAGACCACGTAGTCGCCGTCCGGCCGTTCGGGCGCGTTGGCGGTCCAGGTGTCGGCGTCGGACGATGGCATGCCGTCGAGCACGATATTGGCCGCCGAGATGGTCAGCGTGCCGCCGCCTCGCATCGCGTCGCGCCCGTTGATGGCCAGGTTCAGCAGTGCGTTCTCGAGCTGGTTGCGGTCCGCCTTGATGTTCCACAGGTCGTCCGGCGTCCGCGTCTCGACCTTGATCGCCTCGCCCAGCGCGCGATGCAGGATCTCGGCCATGCCGCCGATCAGCCGGCCGGGGTTGACCACCGCCGGCGACAGCGGCTGGCGGCGCGCGAAGGCCAGCAGGTGCGAGGCCAGCTTGGCGCCGCGGCGCACCGCGTTGGCGGCCGTGGCGATGCGGCCCTGCGCGATCGGGTTGTCGCCGGCTTCGGCGGCGAGCATCTGCAGGTTGCCGCTGATGACCTGCAGCACATTGTTGAAGTCATGCGCGATGCCGCCGGTCAGGTTGCCGATCGCCTCCATCTTCTGCGCCTGCCGCAACTGGCCCTCGGCCAGCGCGCGCGCCGCGATCGCATCGGCGACGCGCTTTTCCAGCGTCTCGGTCAGCTGCCGCAGCGCCTGCTCGGCCAACTTGCGCTCGTCGATGTCGATCAGCACGCCGGGAAAGCGGTAGGGCTCGCCATGCGAGTCGAACTCGCACTGGCCGTTGGCCTGGACCCACAGATAGCTGTCGTGCGCGCGCCGGATCCGGTATTCGGCGCGGAAGGGCGCGCCGGTGCGGATTGCCTCGTCGGTCAGCCGGGCCAGTTCCTCGATGTCGTCAGGGTGGATCACCGCGTTGATGATCGTGCGCGGCACGCCCTGCACCGCCTGCGCCAGTCCGACCGAGAAGGTGCGGGCGAAGCGCTCGTCGCCGGTCAGGGTATCGGAGGCGATGTCCCAGACCCAGGTGCCCAGCACCGCCCCGGTATTGAGCGCGAGCTGCAGCCGTTCGTTGGCCTGCTGCAGCGCGGTCTCGGCTTCCTGCCGCCAGCGCTCGGTCAGCACCCGCTCGGTGGTTTCGACCACGACCGCCAGCACGCCGGTCGGGGCGCCGTCGTCGTTGGCCACCGGGCTGTAGTAGAGATCCATCCAGACGTCTTCGGGACGCCCGTTGCGCAGCAGCACCAGTTCCTTGTCGCGGAAGGACAGCGTGCCGCCGGCCAGGCAGGTCTGCATCACGTGCCGGTTGAAGTCGGCCACCTCGGGCCATCCCAGCTCGACCGGGCAGCCCAGCAGATACGGATGCCGCCCGCCCGCGAAGACGGCGTAGGCATCGTTGTAGATCATGTAGCCCAGCCGGCCCCACAACATCACCATCGGCACCGGCGAGGCCAGCAGCAGCCGCACCGCGGCGGCCAGGCTCGGCTGCCAGCGGTCGATCGGACCCAGCTCGGTGGTGGACCAGTCGAACGCGCGGATGCGCTCGGCCATTTCGCCGTGCCAGCCGGAACAGTCGTGATGTTCTGCCAGGAATGGCATGGTGTGAAGCGGGAGTGGCGACAGGGAGATTGTGCTGGCGCAGAGGGCGTTTGCCAATGCCGGCGCCGGGAAGGCCGGCTCCGCGGACTCGTCGCTATATATGAGAGGCCAGCGCTGCGGAGGCGGACAGGGGCGCCCCGTCACGGCAGTCCGGCCACAAGGGGCGGGGATGGGCGCGGCGGCAGGGAGCCGCCGCGCCGGTCTCGGTGGCCGAGCTTCAGTCGCGCGTTTCCAGCGCGCGGTTGATGCGCAGCGCCAGCATCGTGCATGCGACGCCGGACAGCAGGTAGATGCTGACCGCGACCAGGCCGAACTTGACCGACAGTCCGAGCGCGACCAGCGGGGCGAAGGCCGCGCCGAACAGCCAGGCGAAGTCCGAGGTCAGCGCCGCGCCGGTATAGCGGAAGCGCCGTTCGAAGTTCGAGGTCACGGTGCCGGAAGCCTGGCCATACGACAGGCCGAGCAGCAGGAAGCCGATCAGGATGAACAGGTCCTGCGCCGCCTCGCCGCCGCCGAGCAGCATCGGCGTGAACAGGCTGAACACGCCGATCAGCGTGGCCAGCAGGCCCAGCGTGGTGCGCCGGCCGATGCGGTCGGCGATCCAGCCCGACAGGATGGTGCCGACGATGCCGACCAGCGCGCCGGCGATCTGCACCTTCAGCACGCTGTTGACCCCTTGCGTGGCCTGCAGCGCCAGCCAGGACAGCGGGAACACCGTCACCAGGTGGAACAGCGCGTAGCTGGCCAGCGCGGCGAAGGCGCCGATGAAGATGTTGTAGCCCTGGCCGCGCACCATTTCACGGGTGCTGATCGGCTCGAGCTCGCCTTCCTCCAGCAGCCGGGTGTATTCCTCGGTCACCACCAGCCGCAGCCGGGCGAACAGCGCGACCACGTTGATGGCGAAGGCCACGTAGAACGGGTAGCGCCAGCCCCAATCCAGGAAGTCGTCCGCCGCCAGGTTGGCGTGCAGGTACAGGAACAGCCCGCTGGCGACCAGGAAGCCGATCGGCGCGCCGAGCTGGCCCAGCATCGCGTACCACCCGCGCCGGTCGGGCGGCGCGTTCAGCGCCAGCAGCGACGGCAGGCCGTCCCAGGAGCCGCCGAAGGCCACGCCCTGCAGGAAGCGGAACACCGCCAGCATCACGATCGCGTTCTGGCCCAGCGAGGCGTAACCGGGCAGGAAGGCGATGCCGACCGTCGAGCAGCCCAGCAGGAACAGCGCGGCGGTCAGCTTGACGCCGCGGCCCCAGCGCCGCTGGATCGCCATGAACAGCGCGGTGCCCAGCGGGCGCCCGAAGAAGGCGATCGCAAAGATGGTGAAGGCGTAGAGCGTCCCTTCCAGCCGCCCGACGAACGGGAAGAACACCGACGGGAAGACCAGCACCGAGGCGATGCCGTAGACGAAGAAGTCGAAGTACTCGGAGGCCCGGCCAATGACGACGCCGGTGGCGATCTCGCCCGGCGCGACCGGCGAATGCGATCGGTCGTCGCTGGCGGGAAGTGAAGGGAAAGGCGCTTGCGAATCGTGCGTGATACTCGACATGCTTCCTCGCTAAATCAGATAGCGCTACGCCGGACGGACGCGCCCGCCAGGCGCCGCGACCATTGGGACAAAATGTCCAATTCTCCGCGCTTGCCGAATAGAGTACATTTCGCTCCGGTTGTAACAGCTGCGTCCGTCGCACCCGAAGCATTCGTAGTACCAGTCTCCCCCAAGACGGCTACGCTATTTCCTCTGCCGGCAATGCCCCTCATTAATACCATTCGCGGGTTGATTTTGCTGCCCGCCATTACCCTATTGACAGGTTGTAATGCTGTGTTGTTGTCTCCTTCGGGTGACATTGCGGTACAGCAACGTAACCTAATATACATCTCCACGGCGCTGATGCTGCTGATCATCGTCCCGGTGATCGCGCTGACGCTGTTCTTCGCCTGGCGGTATCGGGCGTCGAACAAGGACGCCCCCTACTCGCCCGACTGGGACCATTCCACGGTGCTGGAACTGGTGATCTGGTCGGCGCCGCTGCTGATCATCATCGCGCTGGGCGCGATCACCTGGGTCAGCACCCATGCGCTGGACCCGTACCGGCCGCTGGAGCGGATCGATGCCCAGCGCTCGCTGCCGACCAACGTCAAGCCGTTGACGGTGGAAGTCGTGGCGCTGGACTGGAAGTGGCTGTTCTTCTATCCGGAGCACGGCATCGCCACCGTCAATGAAATGGCGGCGCCGGTCGACCGTCCGATCCAGTTCAAGATCACCGCCTCGACCGTGATGAACTCGTTCTTCGTGCCGGCGCTGGCAGGGCAGATCTATGCCATGCCGGGCATGGAGACCAAGCTGCATGCGGTCATCAACAAGCCGGGCGAATACGAGGGCCTGTCGGCCAACTACAGCGGCGCGGGCTTCTCGGGCATGCGCTTCAAGTTCCACGGCCTGGACGAGCAAGGCTTCGAGCAGTGGATCGCCAAGGCCAAGGCCAGCGGCCAGACGCTCACGCGCGAGGACTACCTGAAGCTGGAGCAGCCGAGCGAACGCGAGCCGGTGCGCTACTACGCCAGCGTCGACAAGGGCCTGTACGACAAGATCCTGAACCGCTGCGTCGAAGCGAACCGGATGTGCATGAACGAAATGATGGCGATCGACGAGCAGGGCGGCCAGGGCAAGCCCGGCGCCTTCAACGTCGCCACGCTCGACCCCGCCACGCGCGCGCGCCTTGGCCTGCAGGATGCGCCGGTGCGCAGCTATGTCGGCGGCATGTGCACGGTCGCCGATCCGGACGGCTCCGGTGCCTTCGGCCCGGCGGCGTCCACCTTTGCGCCGGCCGGCGAATCCGCCGCCGTGACGCTTCCCCAGCTACCCCTCTCACAACGCGCTGTAGCCGGCGTTGACCAGCATGCTTGACAGTTTCGACCTCACCAAGCTCATTTTCGGCCGTCTCTCCTGGGAGGCGATCCCGCTTCACGAGCCCATCCTGATCGCCACCTTCGCGGCGGTCGTGCTCGGCGGGCTGACGCTCGTCGGCGCGCTGACCTACTTCCGCGCCTGGGGCTACCTGTGGCACGAGTGGTTCACCAGCATCGATCACAAGAAGATCGGCATCATGTACATGGTGCTCGGCCTGGTGATGCTGCTGCGCGGCTTCGCCGACGCGATCATGATGCGTCTGCAGCAGGCCATCGCCTTCGGCGACAACATGGGCTATCTGCCGCCGCATCACTACGACCAGATCTTCACCGCCCACGGCGTGATCATGATCTTCTTCGTGGCGATGCCGCTGGTCACGGGCCTGATGAACTACGTGGTGCCGCTGCAGATCGGCGCGCGCGACGTGGCCTTCCCGTTCCTGAACAACTTCAGCTTCTGGATGACCACCGCCGGCGCCGTGCTGGTGATGGTGTCGCTGTTCGTCGGCGAATTCGCCAAGACGGGCTGGCTGGCCTATCCGCCGCTGTCGGGCATCCTGCAGAGTCCGGACGTGGGGGTGGATTACTACATCTGGGCCTTGCAGATAGCGGGGATCGGTACCTTGCTGTCAGGCGTCAACCTGCTGGTGACCATCGTCAAGATGCGCGCCCCGGGCATGACCATGATGAAGATGCCGGTCTTCACCTGGACCTCGCTGTGCACCAACGTGCTGATCGTCGCCGCCTTCCCGGTGCTGACGGCCGTGCTCGCGCTGCTGTCGCTGGATCGCTACATCGGCACCAACTTCTTCACGAACGACTTCGGCGGCAACCCGATGATGTACGTGAACCTGATCTGGATCTGGGGCCACCCCGAGGTGTACATCCTGATCCTGCCGGCGTTCGGTATCTTCTCGGAAGTGGTGTCGACCTTCTGCCGCAAGCGCCTGTTCGGCTATGCATCGATGGTCTACGCGACGGTCGTGATCACGGTGCTGTCGTACCTGGTCTGGCTGCACCACTTCTTCACGATGGGTTCGGGTGCCAGCGTCAACTCGTTCTTCGGCATCACGACGATGATCATCTCGATCCCGACCGGGGCGAAGATCTTCAACTGGCTGTTCACGATGTACCGCGGCCGCATCCGCTTCGAAGTGCCGATGCTGTGGACCGTGGGCTTCATGGTCACCTTCGTGATCGGCGGCATGACCGGCGTGCTGCTCGCCGTGCCGCCCGCCGACTTCGTGCTGCATAACAGCCTGTTCCTGATCGCCCACTTCCACAACGTGATCATCGGTGGCGTGCTGTTCGGCCTGTTCGCCGGCATCAACTACTGGTTCCCGAAGGCGTTCGGCTTCAAGCTCGACGATTTCTGGGGCAAGGTCTCGTTCTGGTTCTGGCTGATCGGCTTCTATGCCGCGTTCATGCCGCTGTACGTGCTGGGCCTGATGGGCGTGACCCGCCGCGTCAGCCACTTCACCGATCCGTCGCTGCAGATCTGGTTCCAGGTCGCCGCCGTCGGTGCGTTCCTGATCGCGATCGGCATCGCCGCCTTCGTGATCCAGCTGGTGGTCAGCTTCAAGCGCCGTGCCCAACTGCGCGACGTGACCGGCGATCCGTGGGATGGCCGCACGCTGGAATGGTCGACCTCGTCGCCGCCGCCCGCGTACAACTTCGCGTTCACGCCCGTGGTGCACGACAACGACGCCTGGTGGCAGATGAAGGACCGCGGCTACGAGCGTCCGCAGAAGGGCTTCCTGCCGATCCACATGCCGAAGAACACCGGTGCGGGCATCATCCTCGCCGGCCTGTCGACGGTGCTGGGCTTCGCGCTGATCTGGCATATGTGGCTGCCGGCCGCCGCGGCGTTCGTCGCCCTGCTGGCGGTCGCGATCGGCCACACCTTCAACTACCAGCGTGATTACTACATCCCGGCGGAGCACGTCGTCCGCACCGAGGAAGAACGCACCCGCCTGCTTGCACAACATGCTTGACACCATCGCAACCCAACCGGCCGGCGCCAGCGGCGCGCCGGTCCGCGGCGGCTCCAACGAGCTGCGCTTCTACCTGCCGACCGAGCATCACCCGCAGAACGGGACGATGCTGGGCTTCTGGCTGTACCTGATGAGCGACTGCCTCATCTTCGCCTGCCTGTTCGCCGTGCACGGCGTGCTGGGCCGCAGCTATGCGGCCGGCCCGTCGGGCGCCGACCTGTTCGACCTGCCGCTGGTGGCGCTGAACACGTCGATGCTGCTGCTCTCGTCGATCACCTACGGCTTCGCGATGCTGGAGATGCAGCGCAACAAGCTAAAGGGCACGATGGTGTGGCTGGCCATCACCGGCCTGCTGGGCGCGGCCTTCGTCGGCCTGGAACTGTACGAGTTCTCGCACCTGATCCACGAGGGTGCGGTGCCGCAGCGCAGCGCGTTCCTGTCCTCGTTCTTCACGCTGGTCGGCACCCACGGCCTGCACGTGACCTTCGGCATCATCTGGCTGATCACGCTGATGTTCCAGCTGAACAAGCACGGCCTGATCACGGCCAACAAGCGCCGCCTGATGTGCCTGTCGCTGTTCTGGCACTTTCTGGATGTGGTCTGGATCGGCGTGTTTACCTTCGTCTATCTGATGGGAGTGATGGTATGAGCGCCCACGACTATTCGTTCTCGAACCTGGCCGACCAGGGCGGCCACGGCCATCACGGCGATCACGGCCACGGTCATGGCCACGACGATCACCACGATCACGACGATGGCGCCGCGCATGGCACCCTGAAGAGCTATGTGATCGGCTTCGTGCTGTCGGTGATCCTGACGGCGATCCCGTTCTGGCTGGTGATGGGCAAGGTCATCGACAACCAGAACACCACCGCGCTGGTGATTCTCGGCTTCGCCGCCGTGCAGATCGTGGTCCACATGATCTACTTCCTGCACATGAACACCAAGTCGGAAGGCGGCTGGAACATGCTGGCGCTGATCTTCACGATCGTGCTGGTCGTCATCACGCTGGCCGGCTCGCTTTGGGTCATGTATCACATGAACACGAATATGATGCCGGTGATGACGCACGACATGAAATCGATGCCTTGACCACGCCTCGTCCCGCAAACCACAGCCCGGATCGCAAGCCCGTTCCCCCGCAGCCCGGCCGCCCTCGCGGCGCTGGCGCTGCTGGCGGTACTGGCTTTCGCCGGGCTGTTTGCATTGGGCACTTGGCAGGTCGAGCGCCGCGCCTGGAAGCTCGACCTAATCGAACGCGTCGAGTCGCGCGTGCATGCGCCGCCGGTCGATGCGCCGGCGCCCGAGCGCTGGCCGCTGGTCAGCGCCGCAGCCGACGAATACCGGCATGTGCGCGTGACCGGCACCTTCCTGCACGATCGCGAGACGCTGGTGCAGGCCACCACCGCGTTCGGCGGCGGCTTCTGGG
This sequence comes from Cupriavidus sp. H18C1, assembly GCF_049311595.1. Taxonomy (NCBI): domain Bacteria; kingdom Pseudomonadati; phylum Pseudomonadota; class Betaproteobacteria; order Burkholderiales; family Burkholderiaceae; genus Cupriavidus; species Cupriavidus sp. H18C1. Next base: position 140,278 of record NZ_CP186009.1, on the reverse strand, counting down.
TGATGACGCCGATGCGCATGCGCGACGGCACCGTGGTGCTGATCAACCGCGGCTTCGTGCCGCCCGAATTCCCGCTCGCGCGAGAGCCGCGCCAAGGACGAGCCGTCGGGCGAGACCACGGTCACCGGCCTGCTGCGCATCAGCCAGACCGGCGGCGGCTTCCTGCGCCGCAACGACCCCGCCGCCGATCGGTGGTATTCCCGCGATGTGCAGGCGATCGCCGCCGCCCGCGGGCTCGAACGGGTCGCGCCCTACTTCATCGATGCCGACGCCGGCCCGCAGGAGGCGTTCGGCGCGTCGGGCGCGCCGCGCCGCTGGCCGGTCGGCGGGCTGACCGTGGTGACCTTCCACAACAGCCATCTGGTCTATGCGCTGACCTGGTACGGGCTGGCGCTGATGGTGCTGGGCGCCGCCTGGTACGTCGGCCGCGAGGAACTTCGGCTGCGCCGCGGCCGATGAGGGACAATGCGTGGCATGCCGGTCCGCCCGGCCTGCCACGCACGTCCGGCACGCCCGGCATGTCTGGCATGTTCCGCATGCCCCGGCCCGCGCCGCGGCGGCTCGCTTCGAGCGCCGGCGCCATCCTGCTTCGACCCTGATTGATGCCTCTTTCCACCGATTCCCCTCCGAAGCCCGCGGGCGCTGCGCTGTCAGCCGCCAAGGGCGCCCCGGCCCCCGAGCGGCGGGGCGAGCGCGCGCTCGACGCGACCGCCCGCAAGAACATGGAGCAGCTGATCGAGCTGCGCTGGATCGCGGTGCTCGGCCAGGTCGCCACCATCAGCGTGGTGCATTTCGGCCTCGACGTGCCGCTGCCGGTCAACCAGATGCTGGCGGTGCTGCTCGGCCTGATCGCCTTCAACGCGCTGAGCCTGCTGCGGCTGCGCTTCGTCGCCGAGGTCTCGCAGACGCAGCTGTTCGTCTCGCTGCTGGTCGATATCGGCATGCTGACCGCGCTGCTGTATCTGAGCGGCGGCGCCTCCAATCCCTTCGTCTTCCTCTACCTGCTGCAGGTGATCCTCGGCGCGGTGCTGCTGCAGGCGTGGTCGATCTGGGTGATCGTGGTCGTCACCGCCTCGTGCTTCGCGGGCCTGGCGCTGGTCGGCAAGCCGCTGGCGCTGCCGCCGGACCACGAGCAGGGGCTCGCCAGCCTCTATATCCAGGGCATGCTGATCTGCTTCGTGCTGAACGCGGCCCTGCTGGTGGTGTTCATCACGCGGATCATGCGCAATCTGCGCGCCCGCGACGAGCATCTGGCCGACCTGCGCCAGCGCGCCGCCGAGGAGGAACACATCGTCCGCATGGGCCTGCTGGCCTCGGGCGCCGCGCATGAACTGGGCACGCCGCTGGCCACGCTGGCGGTGATCCTGTCCGACTGGCGCCGCATGGAACCGTTCTCGAAGGACCCGGAGCTGCTGCAGGAACTCGGCGAGATGCAGACCCAGGTGCAGCGCTGCAAGTCCATCGTCAGCGGCATCCTGCTGTCGGCGGGCGAGGCCCGCGGCGAGGCGCTGACCGAAACCACGGTGCGCCGCTTCGTCGACGATCTGGTCGCGGAGTGGCGCGCGACCCGACCGGTCGGCGAATTCTCCTACGAATACCGCTTCGGCCAGGACCTGCCGATCCTGTCGGACTCGGCCATCAAGCAGATGGTCTGCAACGTGCTCGACAACGCGCTGGAGGCCTCGCCGCGCTGGGTCGGCCTCGACGTACGGCGCGAGGATGATACGCTGGTGCTGTCGGTGCTCGACGAAGGCCCCGGTTTCGCGCCGCAGATGCTCGAGCGGCTGGGCAAGCCCTATCAGTCGAGCAAGGGCCGGCCGGGCGGCGGACTGGGGCTGTTCTTGGTCGTCAATGTCGCCCGCACGCTGGGTGGCAGCGTGGCCGCGCACAACCGTCCACAAGGCGGCGCGATGGTGACGATGAAGCTGCCGCTGGCGGCAATCACGCTGGAAGAGGAGGCCGAAGATGCAGCCCAATGATCCCGAGCGCGACGCCGCTGCGGCCGATCAATCGACCCAGACGACCCAGCCGCAGGCCGAGGCCGGTCGCGTGCTGATGATCGTCGAGGACGACGCGGCCTTCGCCCGCACGCTGCGCCGCTCGTTCGAGCGGCGCGGCTATCAGGTCCTGCATGCGACCAGCCTCGAGGGGATGAACGAACTGCTGAAGGAACATTCGCCGGGCTATGCGGTGGTGGACCTGAAGCTCAAGGGCGAGGCCTCGGGCCTGGCCTGCGTGCAGGCGCTGCACGCGCACGATGCCGACATGCTGATCGTGGTGCTGACGGGGTACGCCAGCATCGCCACCGCGGTCGAGGCGGTCAAGCTCGGCGCCTGCCACTATCTGGCCAAGCCCTCGACCACCGACGACATCGAGGCCGCCTTCGAGCGCGCCACCGGCGATGTGGACGTCGAGGTCACCGGCCGTCCGACGTCGATCAAGACGCTGGAGTGGGAGCACATCCACGAGACGCTGGCCGCCACCGGCTTCAATATCTCCGAGGCGGCGCGCCGGCTCGGCATGCACCGCCGCACACTGGCGCGCAAGCTGGAGAAGCAGAGGATCAAGTAGGGCCGGGCGGCGGACATCCCCCCGCCGTACGTCTGCCGCCGTACGTCTCCCGGCGGACATCTCCGGGCGAACATCTCCGGGCGGACACCTCCGGGCGGACACCTCCGGGCGGACACCTCCGCGCGGACATCTTCCGTCCGGCGTCTCCGATCGGCGGAAATGGGTATAGGCTAATTCGTGCCGATGTCGGGCCCGATGCCGGCGCCCATTTCTCCAGGAGACGCGAAATGACCAGCAAGAACACCATCTGCCTGTGGTACGACGGCGACGCGCTCGACGCCGCCAACTTCTATGCCCAGACCTTTCCCGACAGCGCCGTCGGCGCCGTCCACCGTGCGCCGGGCGACTATCCCGACGGCAAGCAGGGCGATCCCCCTGATGGTCGAGTTCACCGTGATCGGCATCCCTTGCCTCGGGCTGAACGGTGGCCCGCATTTCAAGCACAACGAATCCTTCTCCTTCCTGGTCAGGACCGAGGACCAGGCCGAGACCGACCGCCTGTGGAACGCGATCGTCTCCAATGGCGGCCAGGAAAGCGAATGCGGCTGGTGCAAGGACCGGTGGGGCCTGTCATGGCAGATCACCCCGCGCGCGCTGCTCGACGCGGTGACCGGCTCCGATCGCGCGGCGGCCAAGCGCGCCTTCGACGCGATGATGACGATGAAGAAGATCGACGTCGCCACGATCGAGGCGGCACGGCGCGGCGAGTCGGCATCGTCGAGCCAGGCAACCTGAGCGACCTGACCGAGCTGACCGAGCTGATGGAGCTGACCACGCCGATCGGCTCTTCATACGCCAATTCGTTCTTACGGTATGGGCGCGTATACTCGTGGAACCGATAACTGCACGGCATAGACGTAGCGCTTACAATGAGCGCTGACCGAATTAGAAAAAGAGGTCGGCCAGATTCGCGTGCCTTGCGTGGTTGCGCCTCGCCACGGCGCATGCATCGGGCCGGCCCCATCACGGAGACTTTCCGCCATGCAGATCGCGTCCCTGCTGGACCAGCCGCTCGGTAATCTCGCCGACTGCGTCCGTGCCCACGCCAACGCCCGTCCCGCGCATCCCGCCGTCATCGACGATCGCGCCAGCCTGTCGTATCGCGAGTTCGACGAACTGGTCGACCGCGTCGCGGCGGCCCTGCAGGGCGATGGCCTGCAGCCGGGCGATGCGCTGGCGATCTGCGCCGCCGCGTCGATCGAGTACGCGGCGGTGTTCCTCGGCGGGCTGCGGGCCGGCATCGCCATCGCGCCGCTGGCGCCGTCATCGACGCCGCAGGCGCTGGCCGGCATGATTGCCGATTCGGATGCGAGCCTGCTGTTCGTCGACGCGCCGGTGCTCGACGCCCTGCAGGGCGCCGGCATCGAGGCCAACGTGCCACGCATCGGACTGGTCGGCGCGCAGACCGGCAAGGCCTTCGCCGACTGGCTAGCGCCGGCCGGCAGCCGGCCGCGCGAGACGCCGCTGCGCGAGGGCCAGGTCTTCAACATCATCTATTCGTCCGGCACCACGGGCGCGCCCAAGGGCATCGTGCACGACCACGCGCTGCGCTGGAACCAGATCCGCCGCACGCACGAGAGCGGCGGCTACGGGCCCGACGCGGTGACGCTGATCGCCACGCCGCTGTATTCGAACACCACGCTGGTCAGCTTCATCCCGACGCTGGCGCTCGGCGGTACCGTGGTGCTGATGCCCAAGTTCGACGCGCAGCGCTACCTCGAACTGGCCGAGCGTCACCGCGTCACGCACGCGATGCTGGTCCCGGTGCAATACCAGCGGCTGCTGGCCAGGGAGGATTTCGATCGCTACGACCTGTCGTCGTTCCGCATGAAGTTCTCGACCAGCGCGCCGCTCAGCGCGGCGCTGAAGGCCGACATCCTGCGCCGCTGGCCGGGTGGGCTTGTCGAGTACTACGGCATGACCGAAGGCGGCGGCAGCTGCGTGCTGGCCGCGCACGAGTTTCCGGACAAGCTCCATACCGTCGGCAAGCCGATGGAAGGGCACGACATCCGGCTGATCGACGACGACGGCAACGAGGTCCCGGTCGGCCAGATCGGCGAGGTGGTCGGGCATTCGAACACCATCATGGCGGGCTATCACAAGCAGCCCGACAAGACCGCCGCCGCCGAATGGTATGACGCCACCGGCAAGCGCTTCATCCGCACGGGCGACGTCGGCCGCTTCGACGAGGACGGCTTCCTGACGCTGATGGACCGCAAGAAGGACATGATCATCAGCGGCGGCTTCAACATCTATCCGAGCGACCTCGAAGCGGTGCTGCAGCAGCATGCGGACGTGGTCGAATGCGCGGTGGTCGGCGTGCCTTCGCAAAGCTGGGGCGAGACGCCGGTGGCCTTCGTGGTGTTGCGCGAGGGCGCGGCAGTCGATGCCGAGGCGCTTCGCGAATGGGTCAATGCGCAGGTCGGCAAGACCCAGCGGCTCGCCGCGCTGGAGCTGTGCGCGCAACTGCCGCGCAGCGCGATCGGCAAGGTGCTCAAGCGCGAGCTGCGGGATGGATTTCGTGGGGGCAGGGCGCTGGCATGAGGCCGTTCGGGTGGCCGGGCCGCCCGCTATAATCCGCCGACCGATCGACCGCCCACGCACCCCTCCATGCTCAAGGACCCTGTCGAAGCCCGCCCCACGCGCCGCTATGTCGAGAAGCGCGAAACCATTCTCGATGCGGCCGCGATGCGCTTCAATCGCAAGGGCGTGCGCGGCACCACGCTGTCGGATGTCGCGCAGGACGTGGGCCTGAGCACCAACAGCATCACCTACTACTACCGCAAGAAGGAAGACCTGGTCGTCGCCTGCCTGTTGCGGACCATCGACGAGATGGTCGGCATCGCGGCGCAGGCCGGCGAGCTGCCTACCCCGGGCGAGCGGGTGGCCGGGTTCATCCGTTTGTTCTTCGCGCGGCTCGCGCTGACGGCCACCGGCGAACGTCCGGAGCTGATGAGCTTCCGCGAGATCCGCACGCTGCCCGACAGCCATGCCGAGGTCGCGTTCAGCGCGTACAACGACATGTTCCGCCGCATCCGCCAGCTGCTGCGCGAGCGCACGCCGGTCGACGCGGCCGAGCGCAGCGTGCTCAGCGCGCGCGCCCACCTGCTGCTGTCGCTGGCGACGGGCGCGATGGTCTGGATCGAGCGCTACGAGCCCGAGGATTATCCGAAGGTCGCCGAGTCGGTGATCGATCTGCTGCTGCACGGCATCGGCTCGCGCGCGGCGCGCTGGCAGCCGGCGCTCGATACCGCCGCGCTGCTGCCTTGCCTGGACCAGCCCGAGACCACGCAGCAGGCCTTCCTGCGCGCCGCCACCGAACTGCTGAACGAGCAGGGCTATCGGGGCGCGTCGGCCGACCGCATCTCCGCCCGGCTCAATCTGACCAAGGGCTCGTTCTATCACCACAACGAGAACAAGGACGACCTGATCGGCGCCTGCTTCGATCGGATGTTCGACGTGATACGCAGCACGCAGACGCTGGTCGAAAACGGCCCGGGCACCGGATGGGACAAGCTGTGCGCGGCCACGCGCGCGCTGGTGCACTACCAGTTCTCCAGCCAGGGACCGCTGCTGCGGCTGACGATCTATGGCGCCTTGCCCGAGGAAATGCGCAAGGAGAAGATGCTGACGATGAACCGGCTGTCGGCGCGCTTCGTGCGATTCCTGGTGCAGGGCATGCAGGATGGTTCGATCCGCCCGCTGGACCAGTCGATCGCCGCGCTGCAGATCAACGGCATGATCAATGCCGCCGTCGAGCTGCGCCGCTGGGTGCGCGATGCCTCGGCCGACAACGCGGCGGACCTGTTCGTGCGGCCGCTGCTGATGGGCATCCTGTCGCCGGCGTAGCGGCGTAGCGGCGTGGCGGTGCTGCGGAGTTCGGCGCCGCCGGCTCGGTCGACCGAGCCGACCAGCCGTCAAGACGAGCCGTAAAGATCAGCCTTCAAGGTCAGCCGTCAAGATCAGTCATACAGATGGCAGGCCACCATCTGCCCGTCGCCGCTGTCGCGCAGCACCGGCTCCTGCGACTTGCAGCGCTCCATCGCCACCGGACAACGCGTATGAAAGCGGCAGCCCGACGGCGGATGCATCGGGCTGGGGACCTCGCCACGCAGTACGATGCGTTTGCGCTGCCGTTCCGCCTGGACATTGGCCACCGGCACCGCCGACAGCAGCGCCTGCGTATAGGGGTGGCGCGGCTGCGCATAGAGCGCGTCGCGATCGGCGATCTCGACGATGCGGCCCAGGTACATCACCGCGATGCGGTCGCTGATATGGCGCACCACCGCCAGGTCGTGCGCGATGAACAGATACGACAGCCCGAGCCGCCGCTGCAGGTCCATGAAGACATTGACCACCTGCGCCTGGATCGAGACGTCCAGCGCCGACACCGGCTCGTCGCAGACGATCACGCCGGGCTTGAGCGCCAGCGCACGGGCGATGCCGATGCGCTGGCGTTGCCCGCCGGAGAACTCGTGCGGATAGCGGTCCGCCATATACGGCAGCAGCCCGACCATCTCCAGCAGCTCACCGACCCGCGCCCGCACGGCCGCGCGATCGCCGGCCATGCCATGGATCTCCAGCGGCTCGGCCACGATGTCGCGCACCTTCATGCGCGGGTTCAGCGAGCCGAACGGGTCCTGGTAGACCATCTGCACGCTGCGGCGGAAATGCTTCTCCTGCGCGCGCGTCATCCGGGCCAGATCGGTACCGTCGTAGTCGATGCGCCCGCCGCTGGCGGCCAGCATCTTCAGGATCGCCAGGCCGGTGGTCGACTTGCCGCAGCCGCTTTCGCCGACCAGGCCCAGCGTTTCGCCCTGGCGCAGCGTGAACGAGACGCCGTCGACGGCCTTGACCGAGCCGACCTGGCGCTTGAACACCACGCCGCGCGTGACGGGGAAATGCACCTTCAGGTCCTGCACACGCAGGATCTCGCGGCCGATGGTGTGCGGGCGGGGCGCCGGGGCAGGCGCCGCCAATGGCCGTCCATTCGCAGCCAGGGCGGCGTCCTTCATGGCGGGCGTGTCGAGCGCGGCGGTGGCGGTCATGGCGTCTCCTGCAGGTGGCACGCGTTCAGGTGAACGGACAGGCCGCGGCCGCCGGTGGTCCGCAGCATCGGGCGCGTGACGCGGCATTGCGCCTGGGCCAGCGCGCAGCGCGGCTGGAAGGCGCAGCCGGGACCGAGCGCGGTCAGGTCGGGCGGTTGGCCCTCGATCGGCACCAGCGCCTGGCTGGTATCGCCATCGAGCCGCGGCACGCAGGCCATCAGCCCGCGCGTGTACGGATGGCGCGGCTCGCGGTACAGGTCGTCGGCCGAGGCCATCTCGACCAGGCGCCCGCCGTACATCACCGCGACGCGATCGGCGTAGCGCGCCACCACGCCGAGGTCGTGCGTGATCAGGATCAGCGCGGTGCCGAGCCGCTGCGCCAGGTCCTTCAATAGATCGAGGATCTGCGCCTGCACCGTGACGTCGAGCGCGGTGGTCGGCTCGTCGGCGATGATCAGCTGCGGCTTGCAGGCCAGCGCCATCGCGATCATCGCGCGCTGCCGCATGCCGCCGGAGAACTGGTGCGGATAGGCATTGAGGCGGCTGGCCGGCTCGGGGATCTGCACCTGCCCGAGCAGCTCGGCGGCCATGCCGAGCGCGGTCTTCCACGGCAGCTTCTGATGCAGCTGGATCGGCTCGGCGATCTGCTTGCCGATCGTCAGCGCCGGATTCATCGACGACATCGGCTCCTGGAAGATCATCGCGATGCGATTGCCGCGGATCGCGCGCATCGCCTCGGCGTCGAGCTTGAGCAGGTCCTGGCCATCGAACAGGATCTCGCCGCCGTCGATCGAACCGGCCGGACGCGGGATCAGGCCGAGGATCGACAGCGCGGTCACGCTCTTGCCGGAGCCGGATTCGCCGACGATGGCGAGCGTCTCTCCGGGCGCCACGTCGAAGGAGACCTGATCGACCGCGGTGACCACGCCGCGATCGGTGCGAAAGCGCGTGGTCAAGTCGCGGACCTGCAGGATCGGCTGCGTCATCGCTTGCTCCTGGTGGGGCGGGTTTGGCGCCGGCATCGCGGCATCGGGGAAAGATGCCGGCGAGCGTCGGCGGACGTCGGCGGGCGTGGGAGCGCCGTGGGGCTCAGAAGCCCATCTTCTTCTTCATCTCCTGATCGATCCACAGCCGCGCGTAGATCGGTCCGGGCCGCACCGCGCCGGCACGCAGCTCGCCGCCGTAGTTCTTGACCCATGGCCACCAGGCCGTATAGACGTACTGCGTCGGCAGCCAGATATACGGCGCCTGCGCGACGATCTCGCGCGTCAGCGCGCGCACCGCCTCCTGCCGCTTGCCCACGTCGCGCAGCTCGAAGGCTTCCTCGACGCGCTTGTCGAACTTCGGATCGTTCCACTGCGAGGCGTTCCACACCTGGCCGCTGACGAAGCTCTTGCGGATCGTCGTGGTCGGGTTGGTATGGCCATTGTTCATCATGTAGCCGGGCGCATTGGTCTTGGTCGTCATCGCCGACAGGAAGGCGCCGTACTCCATCGGCTGGATCTGGATGCGCACGCCGATCTGTTCGAGATAGGCGGCGATCAGCGGCAGCAGCTCCATATGGTCCGGGCTGCAGGCGCACACCTGCACCTTGAAGGTGAAGCCCTTCGGATAGCCGGCCTCGGCCAGCAGCTTGCGTGCCTTGTCCGGGTTGTAGGTGAACAGCTCCCTTGACGTTGTCCGGCATCGCGCTGAGCGGTTCGTAGTAGCCGACATAGTCGGGATGCTGCGGATAGGCAAACAGCTCGGCGTTGCCGCCGTAGTACTGCTTGACGATCTCCTGCTTGTTGATCGCCATGTTCAGCGCCCGCCGGACGCGGATATCGTTGAACGGCTTGGTGTCGACGCGCAGCGCCAGATACTGGCCCGTGTACGACAGCCAACGCGACCACTGCAACTGCGGCGCGCTGCGCTTGAGTTCGTCCACCGCGGTCCAGCGCAGGCCCTCCATGATGTCGAGCTTGCCGGTGCGCAGCATCGTGTTGCGCGTGGCCTCGTCCTTGATCGTGCGCAGCACCACCTTGTCGACGAAGGGCAGCTTGTAGTCCTTGTTGCCGATGCGCTCGCTGTCCCAGTACTGCGGATTCTTCGTGTAGGTGCTGGCGTTGCCCTGCACGAACTGCGTCAGCGTGAACGGCCCCGTGCCGTTGACGTTCTTCCAGTTGGCGGCGCCCGCAGTGGCCACTTCCTTCGGCATGATCCCGGAGTAATAGCCCCAGCCGAAGCGGTAGTCCCATTCGGCGTTGAATTCCTTGAAGCGGAACAGCACCGTGTGCTTGTCGCGCGCCTCGACCTTGCTCAGGTGATCGAAGTAGGTCGGGATCTTCTTTGCACTGGCCTCCTGGCGGCTGTAGCTGAACACCACGTCCTCGGCGACCAGCTCGCGCTCTTCCATCACGCCCGGCTTGGCCGGGAACTTGACGCCCTTGCGCAGCTTGACCTCGAGCGTCAGCGGATCGGTCCATTTCCACGACTCGGCCAGCTCGCCGCGGATCGCGTCCTCGGGCAGCCAGGCATCGGCCTGGAAGGCGTATTTGCCGCCGTTGCGCTTGGCCTTGCTCAGGTCGGCGGCGAACAAATGCTCGTAGACCTGGCCCGTGTCGTAGTTCTGCTTCCAGTTCCAGTCGGCGAGATCCCACGACAGGGCGGAGATGGTCGGATAGACCGAGCCGATCTCCACGGTGCCGCCGTACTTCGGCGCCTCGGCCTGCGCGATGGCGCTGCCCGCGGTCACGGCCATCCCGGCCAGCGCGACAGCAGCGGCGATGGCCGCTCCCCGTTTCGCCGTGCGGTGGACCGCCTTGTCGTTGTCGATCATCGCTGTCTCCTGTCTCTGTTCTTGTAGGGGATGGTTCCGTGCCGTGCCGTGCCGTGTCGTGCAGTAGGGCACCGCGCCAGCGGCTGCCGTGGCAGCGGGTGCCGCGGTGCCGGCTGCCGTGGTACCGGGTAAGTTCGCTACCGCGTGCCCCGCATGCGCGGATCGAGCAGGTCGCGCAGCGCGTCGCCGTAGACGTTGATCGCGTAGACGACCACGGTCAGGCAGGCGCCGGGTGCCAGCGCCAGCCACGGGCCCTGGAACATGAAGGTGCGGCCGTCGCCGGACAGCATGCCGCCCCAGGTCGGCGCCGGCGGCGGCACGCCCAGGCCGAGGAAGGACAGTCCCGACTCGGCGAGGATCGCGGTGCCGACGCGGGTGGTGAACAGCACGATCACCGGCGGCAGCACGTTGGGCAGGATGTGGCGCCACAGGATGCGCGGCGTGGACGCGCCCATCGACTGCGCGGCGTGCACATACATGTTCTCGCGCACCGACACGACCGCACTGCGCACGATGCGCGAGCCGCCGATGCCGAGCAGCAGCCCGAGCGTCACCACGATCTGCCAGCTGCCCGGACCGAGCACCGACACCACCACGATCAGGATCACCAGGTCCGGAAAGCTCATCCACGCATCGACGAAGCGCTGCGCCACCAGGTCGAACTTGCCGCCGAGATAGCCGGTCAGGATGCCGAGCAGCACCGATACCGCGGTGGCCAGCGTCGCGGCCGACAGGCCGATTACCACCGACAGCTGCGCGCCGTACAGGCAACGCGACAGCATGTCGCGGCCGAGATTGTCGGTGCCGAAGGGATGCGCCCACGACGGCGGCTGCAGGCGGTGCAGCATGTTGATCTCGTTGACGCCGTAGGGCGCCAGCACGTCGGCGAAGACGCCGCAGAACAGGAAGATCGCGCAGATCACCGCGCCGGCCGCGCCGAGCGGCTTGTCGCGGAACAGCCGGCGCAGCAGGCCGAAGCCGGGCCAGTGGCGGGGCGCGGCGGATGCCGTTGCTACGGTTGCTGCCGCCGTTGCTCCGGAAGCCGCCGCGGTCGCCGCGGCGGCGTCGGCGGCCACCGGCGGGACGGGAGTCAGGGGAGTCGCGGAACGTGCCATCAGCGATGCCTCACTTTCGGATCGAACAGGCCGTAGCTCAGATCGACCAGCAGATTGATCAGCATCACCGCCACGCCGACCACCAGGAAGACGCCGGTGATCACCGGATAGTCGCGTTGATGCACCGCGTCGAGCAGCAGCAGGCCCATGCCGGGCAGCGCGAAGATCTGCTCGATGATGACGGCGCCGCCGATCAGCAGCGGCGCCTGCAGGCCTACCAGCGTCACCACGGGAATCAGCGCGTTGCGCAGCGCATGCCGCAGGATCACCATCCGTTCGTTCAGCCCCTTGGCCCAGGCGGTGCGGATATAGTCCTGGCGCAGCACCTCCAGCATCATCGTGCGCGTCATCCGCATCGTGATCGCCGACAGCGCCATGCCCAGCACGATCGCCGGCACCAGCATCTGCTCGATGTGCTGCAGCGGGTTTTCGCGGAACGGCACGTAGCGAACCTCGGGCGACCAGCCCCACCAGACCGACGGAAACACCATCACCATCGTGCCCAGCCAGAAGCTCGGCACCGCCAGCATCAGGATCGAGAACGAGCGCGCCACGTAGTCGGCCGCGCTGTCCTGCCGGATCGCCGACAGCACGCCGATCGGCAGCGCCACCGACAGCGCCACCACCAGTGCGATGGCGCCAAGCGACAGTGTCACGGGAATGCGCGCCATCACCATCTTCAGCACCGGCTCGCCCTGCCACAGCGACACGCCGAGATCGCCGTGCAGCACGATATTGCCGATCCAGTGCAGGTATTGCTCCCACATCGGCCGGTCGAGGCCGAGCAGCTGCATCAGTTCCTCGCGGCTGCGCACATCGGCGTTGATGTCGTTCTGGCTCAGCATCAGGTCGACCACGTCGCCCGGCACCAGCCGCACGATCGAGAACACGATGATGCTGGCGAACAGCAGCGTAGGCAGCAGCGCCAGCAGCCGGCGCATCAGGTAGGCGCTCATGGGCGCCTCGCGTGGCGGGTGGCGCGGCCGGTAGCGCGCGCCGACGCCGGCGGGGATACCGGCAACACGATTTCTGCTGATGCTCCGGCCATGCTGTCTCCTGTTTCCGTCCACAGGTCATTGCCTGTGGCGGTATTTCGGCACGCGGAATGCAGTTTTTGTGCGGGCCAATGCAGCGACCGGCTTTGCGCGGATCGCGATCCCAGCATACTCATCGTTCGAAGCGATGACAACCCGGAAGCGCCCCCGGCGCTCTAGTGAATTTCCCGGGGGCGGGCCGCGGCGCGGCCCCGTGCTGTCTCGCCGCTGCGGCTAGTAGCCGCGCAGCCGCGCCCAGCGGTCGGCGTGGAAGTTCGCGTCACCGAGCCACTCCTGCGCGGTGCGTGCGCGCTTCATGAAGAAGCCGATTTCGAACTCGTCGGTCATGCCGATGCCGCCGTGCATCTGCACGCCTTCCTGCACCGCCAGCGTCGCGGTCTCGCCGGCGCGGGCCTTGGCGGCCGACACCAGCGGCTCGGGGCCATCCGGTGCCGATTCATCGAGCCGTTGCTGGCAGCGCAGCACGATGGCCCGCGTCAGTTCGAGCTCGGTGAACAAATGCGCGGCGCGATGCTGCAGCGCCTGGAATTCGCCGATGATCTTGCCGAACTGGCGGCGCTCCTTCAGATACGCCAGCGTGCGGGCGAAGGCCTCGTCCGCGATGCCGAGCAGTTCCGAGGACAGCACCGCGCGGCCGATGTCGAGCGCGCGTTCGAGGAGCGCGCCGCCGCCGTCGACTTCGCCGAGCACGGCGTCCGCCGGCACCTGCACGCCTTCGAAGACGATGCGCGCGGCCTGCGTGGCGTCGGCCAATACCACGCGTTCGATCCGCACGCCGGGGCTGGTGCGGGGCACCAGCAGCAGCGTGATGCCTTGCGGGTCGTCGGTTCCGGCGGCATTGAAGGCATCGGTGGCATTGCTGGCATTGCTGGCATTGGGGGGCTTGCGCTGGCCGGGCATCCGCGGTGCGCGCCGCGACGATCAGCGTGTCGGCGACGTGGCCGTCGACGACCAGCTGCTTGGTGCCGTCGATGCGATAGCCGCCGGCATGCGGCGTCGCGCGCGTGGCCAGTCGGAACGGGCGATGCTTGCCGGCTTCGTCGAGCGCCAGCGCGGTCAGGTGCCGGCCGGATGCGATGGCGGGCAGCAGCGCGTCGCGTTGCGCGTCGTTGCCGTAGTGCGTCAGCAGGGAGGCGCCGAGTACCGCGGTGGAGAGGAAGGGCGAGGGCGCCAGCGTGCGGCCGATCGCCTCCGTGATGACGCCGGCTTCCACCACGCCGAGCCCGCTGCCGCCGTAGGCCTCGGGCACCAGCACGCCGGCCAGGCCGAGGTCGGCAAAGCGTTGCCACAGCTCGCGCGAGAAGCCGACCGGATCGCCGCTGTCGCGCATCGCGCGCAGCGCGGAGATCGGTGCATTCTCGCGCAGGAAGGTCAGCGCGCTGTCGCGCAGCATGTCCTGGGTGTCGTTCAGTACGATGGCCATGTCGATGTCCGCGAAAGTCGCCGGGGCGCCGTGCGATCGCGCGGCCCCGGCACGGTGAAGGGAGGGGAAGGGGCGTCAGCCGGGCAGGCCGAGGATGCGCTTGGCGACGATGTTCAGCTGGACCTCGCTGGTGCCGCCCTCGATCGAATTGGCCTTGGTGCGCAGCCAGGCGCGCGCGGTGGCGCCCTGGTGGCTGCGCTCGCTTTCCCATTCGAGCGCATCGCTGCCGCCGATCGACATCAGCAGCTCGTAGCGGCGCTTGTTCAGCTCGGCGCCGTAGTACTTGAGCACCGACGAGAAGGCGGCGATGCCTTCGCCTTGCCTGGCCAGGTCGCGCACCCGTTCGCCCGCGAAGCCGAACGCGGCCTCGTCGATCTCGAAGCGGGCCAGTTGCGCGCGCAGCATCGGCTCGTCAAGCCGGCCGGCCGCATCGGTGCCGATCGCCTTGGCGGCGTGGCGCCCCAGCGGCTGCCGGAAGCCCCGGCTGCCGATCGCGCTGATCATGTCGCGCTCATGGGTCAGCAGATACTTGGCGATCTCCCAGCCGCCGTTGAGCTCGCCGACCAGCTGGTCGCGCGGCACCACGACATCGTCGAAGAAGGTCTCGCAGAACGGCGACTTGCCGGAGATCAGCACGATCGGGCGGGTCGTCACGCCCGGCGTCTCCATGTCGAACAGCAGGAAGCTGATGCCGGTGTGCTTCTGCGCCGAGAAGTCGGTGCGCACCAGGCAGAAGATCCAGTCGGCCTTGTCGGCATACGAGGTCCAGATCTTCTGGCCGTTGACGACGAAGTGGTCGCCGCGGTCCTCGGCGCGGGTCTGCAGCGCCGCCAGGTCGGAGCCGGCGTTCGGCTCGGAATAGCCCTGGCACCAGCGGATCTCGCCGCGCGCGATCTTCGGCAGGTGCTCGCGCTTCTGCGCCTCGCTGCCGTACTTGAGCAGCGCCGGCCCGAGCATCGAGATGCCGAAGCTCTGCAGCGGCACCCGGCAGCCGAGCCGCTGCATTTCCTCGCGCAGGATCTTGGCCTGTTCGCGGCTCAGGCCGCCCCCACCGTATTCGCGTGGCCATTCGGGCACGGTCCAGCCGCGCTCGGCCATCCGTTCGAGCCATTGGCGCTGGGCCTCGGAGCGGAAGCGGAACTTGCGTCCGCCCCAGCAGATGTCCTCGTCGTCCTGCACCGGCTGCCGCATCTCGGGCGGGCAATTGTCCTGCAGCCAGGCGTGCGTCTGCTGCCGGAACGTCTCCAGGTCTTCCACGGTGGTCTCCTGTCGCGGTGGCCGGCCTCTGCGGGCCGTGGTCGTTGCTTGAACCCGTTGCTTGAACCCCTTGCTCGAACCGTGCGCCGCCGAATACGGACTGCGCCGATCCGGGGCTGCAGGGCCGTTATACAAGCGGGCGCTCGCCACCGTCAATACGCTATTTACGAAAACGGTATCGGCCATGCAGAGCGCGCATATCGAATATGTCGCACGCGGCGCGGAATCCACGGCAATATGGCGGAGCGCGATCGCTGTGTTAGCATCGCCGGAAACATACCAGAATTACGAAACAGGCCGACGGCGACGCGCCGGAGCGGCCGAGGTGGAGACATGGAGACCAGCGAGGCTTCGACCGACGAAGCGGTGTGGACCTTCCCCGGCGCGCGGGCGCCCGACCGCCGCCGCTGGGTCGACGCCAGCGGCCTGCGGCTGGCCGTCTACGAATGGGGCGAGCCGGATGCCACGCCGCTGCTCCTCGTCCATGGCGCGCTCGATTTTGCCCGCACCTTCGATGGCTTCGCGCCGCTGCTGGCCGATGCGGGCTACCGCGTGGTCTCGTATGACCATCGCGGCCACGGCGATTCCGATCACGCCGATCTCTACAACTGGGTCGCCGATGTGCGCGACATGCTGGCGGTGGCGGATTCGATCACGCGCGAGCCCTGCCTGGCGGTCGGCCACAGCAAGGGCGGCTCGCTGCTGGTGCAGGCGATCCAGGCGCTGCCGCACCGGTTCATCCGTTTTGCTTCGATCGACGGCCTGCCGTTCCGCAGCCCGCATGCCGACAGCGCCGTGCGCGAACGCAAGTCCTCGCTGACCGGGCCCGTCATCGCCCGCTGGCTCGATGCGCGCCGCCGCAGCGGCGAACTCGAACGGCGGCCCGGCACGCTCGAGGAACTGGCGCAGCGCCGCGCCAGGATGAACCCGCGCCTGAGCCACGAATGGCTGTGCTACATCGCCTCGCACGGCGCGCGTCGCGACGAGCAGGGCTGGCGCTGGAAGCTGGACCCCGCGATCGGCGTGGGCGGCTTCGGACCGATGCGGGTGCGCTGGATGACCGACAGGCTGCCGGGTTTTCCGATCCCGATGCTGGCCATCTTCGGCTCCGAGAAGGAACCGATGGGCTGGGACGCGACCGCCGACGACCTGATGCCGTTCTTCCCCGCGACCACCGAGGTCCATCGCATGCAGGACGTCGGCCATTTCATCCATATCGAACGGCCGCAGGAGACGGCGCGCCGCATCCTGCAGTTCTTCGGCGCATGACCATGTCCATGATCCCGTCCCCGCGCCAGTCCTCTGGCCAGTCCCCGCGCCAATCCCTGCCCCAATACCTTCGCCACCATCGCCTGCGGCTTGCGCTGCATCGGCTCAAGGATGGCGGCGGCCATCCGCTGCTGTTGCTGCACGGGCTCGGCGAGCGCTCGCCGGCCGCGCTGCCGGCCGAATACGCGAGCTGGCCCGGCCCGGTCCATGCGCTGGACTTCACCGGCCATGGCGTATCGGACCTGCCGCGCGGCGGCGGCTACAGCTGCGAGTTCCTGATGGCCGACGCGGACATCGCGCTGGCGCATCTGGGCCCCTGCACGGTCGCCGGCCGCGGCATCGGCGGCTATGTCGCGCTGCTGCTGGCCGGGGCTCGTCCGGGCGAGGTCCGTGGCGCCATCGTGCGCGACGGACCGGGGCTGTCCGGCGGCGGCAGCGCGGCGCGCAGTCCCTATATTCCGGTGCCGGACATGACCCAGTTGGCGCCGCCCGATCCGTTCGCGATTGCGGAACTGGCCAATGACGTTCGCCCGCCCAGCTATGCGTCGAGCTTCGCGATGCTGGCCTCGCAGCATTCCGACCTCGATACGCCCATCTCGGTCTGCTGCTGCGAGCGCCCGCCGTGGCTCGCCGCGGTGATGGAGCTGCTGTCGCTGGAGCCGGTCGCACTGGATCAGGCGCTGCGGCAATACGCGGCGGCGCCGGCCACCGGTATGCATTCGGAGCCGGGGTCGGCATGAGCCCCGCCTTGTCCTCCGCGCGCGAGTCCGCCGGCGCGGACGACGATGCCGAGCGCGGCTATCGCGACCATGTGTCGCGGCATTTCCGCCGCAATGCAATGGCCTTCCTCGCGCACGGCATGCTGGGCATGACGGGCTTTCGGCTCGTCACCGCGCCGACCTTCGTGCCGGCCTATCTCTACCTGCTGTCCGGCTCGAAGCTGACCGTCGGCCTGGTGCTGTCGACACAGTACGCCGGCATGGCCGCGTCGTCGCTGTGGGGCGCGACGCTGATCGAGCATCGGCAGCAGGTGATGCCGATGCTGTACCGCGTCGGCTGGCTAGTACGGCTGCAGGTGCTGGGGCTGGCGCTGTCGGCGCTCTGGTTGTCGGGCACGGCGGCGCTGACGGCGGCGGCCGTCTTCCTGCTGCTGTTCGGGCTGCTGAACGGCGTGCAAAACGTCGCCTTCCAATACCTGACCTCGAAGATCATTCCGCTGCATCGCCGTGGCGGACTCAGCGCGCTGCGCAACTTCTTCGGCGGCCTGACCGCGGCCGCGGTGGCCTGGCTCGGAGGGCGCTATCTGGTCGGCAACGACGTGCTCGGCAACGGCTATGCGGCGACCTTCCTGGCCGCGTTCGTGCTGACCAGCCTCGGTATCTCCGCACTGGTGGGCATGCGCGAGCCCGCCTTGCAGGACGTGCGCCAGCCGGTCGGATTTCGGCGCCGCATTCGCGAAGTGCCGGCGCTGCTGCGGGCGCAGCCCGACTTCGTGCGCTTCTTCATCGCCCGCGCGCTGGTGGCGCTGGGCATGATGGCGATGCCGTTCTATGCGATCTATGCCGGCCAGCATATCGACCTGTCCGGCGCGACGCTGGGCTATCTGAGCCTGGCCTATCTGCTGGCGCAGACCGCCAGCAACCTGCTGTGGGGTCGGCTGGCCGATCGCTACGGCTATCGGCTCGTGTTTCTCGCCAGCATCGCGCTATGGATCGCCGCCACCGCGCTGCTGCTGTGCTGCGGCTCGCTGGGCTGGTTCGTGCTGGCCTTCTGCGGACTGGGCGCGGGCTTCGGCGGCTTCTTCATTTCGGCCGACAACCTGGTGATGGAATTCGGCGCACGCAAGGACCGGCCGATGCTGCTGGCCGTCGCGGGCACCGGCACCTACGCGATGATGGCGATCGGCCCGGTGCTCGGCGGCATGCTGGCGCAGGGCGTGCGCTTCTGGCTGGTGTTCGCGCTGGCCATCGCGGTCAAGTGCCTGGCGTTCGCGATGGCGCTGGCGATGAAGGACCCGCGACGGCGGCCCGGGCCGTTGCCGCCGAACCAGGGCGATCCCATGACGTCGTGACGCACTGACGCACTGACGCACTGACGCACTGACGCGTGGGTACGCCGATGCCCGGACGCCGACGCTTTGCGCACGGTCTGCTTCCCTTCTCCCGCCTGCGGGAAAGGGCTGGGGCAGAGGGCAAAAGACAAACACCAGGAGACGAGATGGAAGCCAGAACCTATCCCGAGTTCAGCACCCACTATCCGCTGCTGTTGACCACCATCATGCGGCGGCCGGTGCGGATGTATCCCGACCAGATCGGCGTCGTCTACCGCAATCACCTCAGCGGGGAGTATTTCCGCTTTACCTGGGACCAGTGGTATCGGCGCGTCTGCCAGCTGGCCAACGCGCTGTCGTCCGAGCTCGATGTCGTGGCCGGAACGCCGGGCGAACCGGGCGATCGCATCGCCACCATGGCGCTGAACACGCACCGCCACCTGGAGCTGTACTTCGGCGTGCCCGGCGTCGGCGCGACGCTGCATCCGGTCAACGTCCGGCTGTCGCCCGAGCATATCGTCTACACGATCCGCCATGCGCAGGACCGCGTGCTGTTCTTCGACGACGCGCTGCTGCCGCTGGTCGAGGGCATCTACGACCATATCAAGGATGTGGTGCAGCGCTTCGTCTATCTGTCGGACAAGCCCGGACTGCCCGAGACGCGTATCGCCAACCTGATCCACTACGAGGATCTGCTGGCGCGGCAGCCGGAGAAGTTCGACTGGCCGGCCCTGCACGAGGACGTCAACGCGAC
Organism: Cupriavidus sp. H18C1; assembly: GCF_049311595.1. Classification (NCBI taxonomy): domain Bacteria; kingdom Pseudomonadati; phylum Pseudomonadota; class Betaproteobacteria; order Burkholderiales; family Burkholderiaceae; genus Cupriavidus; species Cupriavidus sp. H18C1. The sequence goes on along the minus strand of NZ_CP186009.1, from coordinate 120,918 downwards.
GCTGTGCTACACCACCGGCACCACCGGACAGCCCAAGGGCGCGACCTTCACGCACCGCCAGCTGTACCTGATGACGGTGCACGTGATGGCGCAGATGGCGATCGCCAACACGCCGTCGCTCGACATCGAGGATGGCCTGGGCGTGCGGCTTGGCGAGGCGGCGGTGCCGCTGCTGAACACGCCGATGTTCCATATCCACGCCCGGGGCGCGCCCTTCATCGCGGTCTACAGCGCGCAGAAGATCGTGCTGCACGGCACCTTCACCGTGCAGGGGTTCTGCGAGCTGGTCGAGCGCGAGAAGGTGACCTCGGTCGGCATCGTCGCCACCATCGCGGCGATGCTGCTCGAATACCCGGACCTCCACAAGTACGACCTCAGCAGCCTGGTGCGCGTCAGCGTCGGCGGCGGCGCGCTGCCGCTGGGCCTGAAGAAGAAGCTCGAAGCGCTGATCCCGTCGTTCCGGATGAGTTCGGGCTATGGCATGACGGAAACCGCCCCGACCATCGTCACCTCCTTCATCAAGAAGGACCTGGTCGACCTGGACCGCGAGCAGACTGATGCGCTGCTGGTCAAGGCGGGTCTGCCGATCCTCGGCGTCGACGTCGAGGTGGTGGACGATGACGGCAAGCCGGTGCCGAAGGACGACCAGACCGTCGGCGAGATCGTCGTGCGCGCGCCGTGGACCACCGAACGCTATTTCCGCGATCCCGAGAAGAGCGCCGAGCTGTGGCGCGGCGGCTGGCTGCATACCGGCGACCTTGCCAAGGTCGATGCGCACGGCTACATCACGATCGCGGACCGCATCAAGGACGTGATCCGCAGCGGCGCCGAGATGGTGCCGACCGTGCTGCTGGAAAACCTGATCGCGATGGCCGACTTCGTGCAGGAGGCGACCGTGGTCGGCGTGCCCGATCCGGTCTGGGGCGAGCGGCCGATGGCGCTGGTCAGCGTGCGCACCGGCTTCGAGGCCGACGAATACGCGGTCATCGATTTCCTGAAGACCCATGGCGTCGACACCGGCCGCATCACCAAATGGATGCTGCCCAAGCTGGTGGCGATCACCCGCGACATCCCGAAGACCAGCGTCGGCAAATACAACAAGAAACGCATCCGGGACGAGCTGGAGCGTTTTCTGGCGATCGCGCGGGATGTCAGCGATCGCGCGGGCTGAGTTAGGAGTGGGCCGCGTAATGTCGATCCGCGTCCCATCCGGATTCCCCGCCCAATCCCGAGCCTGAGCCCGAATCCAATGCCGATTTCATTTCCAATTCCAATGGAGACATCTCGATGACGACCATCAACCCGGTCACCGACCTCACCGTGGACGCCGGCATTGCCGTGCTGACGATCGACTCGCCGCCGGTCAACGCGCTGTCGGCCAATGTTCGCGCCGGCATCCTGGCGGGCGTCCGGCAGGCCGTCGCCGACGACGCGGTCAAGGCCATCGTGCTGATCTGCGCCGGCAAGACGTTTATCGCGGGCGCCGATATCACCGAGTTCGGCAAGCCGCCGACCGGCCCGTCGCTGCCCGAGGTGCAGGCCGCCATCGAGGACGCGCCCAAGCCGGTGATCGCCGCCATCCACGGCACCGCGCTCGGCGGCGGGCTCGAGGTCGCGCTGGTCTGCCACTATCGTGTCGCGGCGCGCTCGGCCAAATGCGGCCTGCCCGAGGTCAATCTGGGCCTGCTGCCCGGCGCGGGCGGCACCCAGCGGCTGCCGCGCATCGTCGGCGTCGAGAAGGCGCTGGAGATGGTCACCTCGGGCACGCACGTGCCGGCGCCGGCCGCGGCCGAGATGGGCCTGGTCGATCTGCTGACCGACGACGCGAGCCTGCGCTCCGATGCCGTTGCCTTCGCCCGCCAGGTAGTGGCGGAAGCCCGGCCGCTGCGCAAGGTCCGCGATCTCGACGACAAGATCGCCGCCGCGCGCGGCAAGCCAGAGATCTTCGCCGAGTTCCGCCGCGCGAACGCCCGGCGCTTTCGCGGCTTCGATGCGCCCGAATACAACATCCGCTGCATCGAGGCGGCGGTCGAACTGCCGTTCGACGAAGGGCTCAAGCGCGAGCGCGCGATGTTCGTCGAGCTGCTGAACGGCACGCAGTCGGCGGCGCAGCGCTACTACTTCTTCGCCTCGCGCCAGGTCTGGCAGTTGCCCGATATCGGCGCGGATACGCCGCTGCTTCCGGTCAAGCAGGTCGGCATCATCGGGGCAGGCACCATGGGCGGCGGCATTGCGATGAACTTCCTCAATGCGGGCTATCCGGTCACCATTGTCGAGACCTCGCAGCAGGCGCTGGACCGTGGGGTGCGGACCATCCGCACCAACTACGAGAACACGGCAAAGAAAGGCCGCATCACGGCCGCCGACATCGAGCGCCGCATGGGGTTGCTGACCCCGACGCTGGAGATGGAGCAACTTGCCGACGCCGATCTGGTGATCGAGGCCGTGTTCGAGAACATGGACGTCAAGAAGGACGTGTTCGGGCGGCTCGACCGCATCGCCAAGCCCGGTGCGATCCTGGCGACCAATACCTCGGCGCTGGACGTCGACGAGATCGCCGCGGCCACTTCGCGGCCGGAGGCGGTGATCGGCCTGCATTTTTTCTCGCCGGCCAATGTGATGAAGCTGTTGGAGGTCGTGCGCGGCGCGAAGACCGCCAAGCCGGTGATCCGCACGTCGATGGAACTGGCCCGCAAGATCGGCAAGATCGCGGCGCTGGTGGGCGTCTGCCCGGGCTTCGTCGGCAACCGGATGCTGGCGCAGCGCCAGCGCGAGGCACAGAAGCTGGTGCTGGAAGGCGCGCTGCCGTGGGACGTCGACCGCGTGCTGTACGACTTCGGCTTCCCGATGGGACCGTTCGCAATGAGCGACCTCGCCGGCCTCGACCTCGGCTGGGTGCGGGAGAAATCGAGCAGCTCGACGCTGCGCGAGATCCTCTGCGAAATGGACCGCCGCGGTCAGAAGACCGGCGCGGGGTACTACGACTACGACGAGAAGCGCAACGCCAGGCCGTCGCCGGTGGTCGAGCAGGTGATCCGCGATTTTGCAGCGAAGCAGGGCCGAACCAGCCGCGTCGTCTCCGAGCAGGAGATCCTGGAGCGCTGCATCTATCCGATGATCAACGAGGGCGCGAAGATCCTGGAGGAGGGCAAGGCGATCCGCGCGTCGGACATCGACGTGATCTGGGTCAACGGCTATGGCTGGCCGGTCTACCGTGGCGGCCCGATGTTCTATGCGGACACCATCGGCCTCGACAAGGTGCTGGAGACGCTGCGGCGCTACGAGGAAAGCTTCGGTGCCGACTTCAGGCCGGCCAGGCTGCTCGAAGACCTGGTGGCGCAGGGGCGCAAGTTTGGCGACCTGAAGTAGGCTCGTCAGGCGCGCATTGTGGCCGCCATTCCGGGGCCGCAATGCCGTCGTCCCGCGAAAGCGGGGACCCAGCGCCTCGTATGACGCCGGATTCCCGCATTGGCGGAAATGACGAGAGGGGCCGTGCGACTTCGGTCGGGCTAGGCCTGGGCGCCGTGCGGCTCGGCCATCGCCACCACCACCTTGCGCGGCCCGCTGAACGGCTCGCGGGCGTGCGCGGTCAGCATGTTGTCCAGCATCAGCACATCGCCCTGGCGCCACGGGAACACGATCTTGTGCGCGTCGAGCACCGCGCGGACCGCGTCCAGTTCGGCGTCGGGAATCGGCGCGCCGTCGCCGTAATACACGTTGCGCGGCAGGTCCTCTTCGCCGACCGTATCGAGCAGCACCTCGCGCATCTCGGGCGCCAGCGCCGACAGATGGAACAGGTGCGCCTGGTTGAACCACACCGGATCGCCGGTATGCGGATGATGGGCGATGCCCTGCACCCCGCTGGCGCGTACGCAGTTCGCCGTCGTCCTTCCATTCGCAGACGATGCCATGCCGCGCGCAGTAGGCCTCGACCTGGACACGGTCCTGGGTGTTGAACACCTGCTGCCAGGGCACGTCCATGCCGTTGCCGAAGTTGCGCACATAGCAAAGCCCGCGCGTGGCAAAGCGCTCCCGTGTGCCGGCATCGACGGCGCGGTAGATCGCGCGGCTGTCGGCGATCGGCGTTTCGCCACCCTGCGGCGCCGCGCGTTCGCAATAGAACCAGATCTTCATCGGCCATTCGCGCGTATAGGCCTGCTCGTTGTGCAGCGGGATCGACTGGTGCGCGGGGTATTCGGTCGAGGTATAGACGCCGCCGGTCACCTTGCTGCGCGGCGTGGAGCCGAACTCATAGCTGAGCAGCGGGTGGCCGAAGGCGGCGGCGAAGGCGCGGAAGCCCTCGGCGCCGTCGACGGCGAACGAGCGGAACAGCACGCCGCCGGTGGTACGGAGCTGTTCCTCGATCTGGGCGCGCAGCCGTGGCAGCGCTTCGATCAGCGGCTCGCCCGCGCTGGCGGCCTCGATGGTGAAGGGCAGCTCCACCGCGCGCGGCAACGACGCGGCGGTCAGCGACTCGACGGTAGGCGTGGACAGATCGGTCATGCGGTCCTCATCGGAAGGGTCTCGGCGGGAATGCCTTCGGCGAGAAGGGCTTCGGCGGGAAGCGCGGAAGCGGTGTTTAGCCCCTCTCCCGCCTGCGGGAGAGGGGCGCGGCAGAGGGAAGTACCAGCAGCCCCGGTGAGCAGCGCCAAGGCGGCACGATATGGCGCGTCGCCGGCGTTCGCTTGGAACGGCAGCGAAACAACCGCGCAGGCCTGCGCCGGATGCCACGCCCCCGCGGCGGTCGGTAGCGACGCCCCTGGACCGTGCGGCCGCCAGCGTCCATCGCCCGACCCCTGCAGCGCGACCTGCTGCCAACGGGGATCCGCGATGCCGGTGCCGGCAGCCTTGGTCAAGGCTTCGCGCGCGGTCCACAGCGCATAGAAGCGATCCAGCCGCAGGGCGGGATGGCAGCCGCGCAGCATGGCCTGCTCGTCGGGCGCAAACGCCGATGCGGCCAGCGCCAGCGGCTCCACCGGGCGGCATTGTTCGATGTCGACACCGGTCGCCGCGACCGCGGGATCGGTGGCGATGGCGATCAATCCGATGCCGCCGCTGTGCGAGACGTTGAAGCGTGGCGCGTCGTGGATTGCCGGCGGCAAGATCGGTTTGCCCTGCGGATCGGCCTCCAGCGGCACCGCCTGCGGCGTCAGTTCGACAATCGCGCCAAGCAGGCGCCGCAACGCGGCGCGTACCGCGGCAAAGCGAGCCCGATCGGCACCGCGCCGATAGCCGCGCAGCCGTGCCGTTTCCTGTGGCGACAGGATTGCCAGGTCGCCGGGCGCGGGCTCGGCCCTGACGTCGATATCGATCCGCCAGACGCGCACGTCGTAAGGATCGAGCGGCGCCGGCAGCGGCACGGGCGTCGGCTCCATCGATCGCAGCGGCGCTAGCATGCGCTGACCTCCACGGCTTCGGTCCCCGCCGCGGCCGACGCCGACACGCCAAGCTGCGTGCCGATCCGCGCCAGCATCGATGCGGTGTGCTCGCGCAGGAAGAAGTGGCCGCCGTCGTACCAGTCCAGCGTGAAGGCGCCCTCCGTTTCGTGGCCCCAGCCGGCGATCGCACCGCCCACGCTGCGGTCGCCGCGCCCACCGAAGGCATGCAGCGGACAGCGCAGCAACGGCCGCTCGCGATGCCGATAGCTCGCGCAGACCCGGAAGTCGGCACGCAGCACCGGCAACGTCAGCGCCATCATTTCCTCGTGTTCCAGCAATTCCGGCGGCGTGCCGTCGAGCGCCCGCAGATGATCCATCAGGGCGGCATCGTCCAGCGGCCCGGCGAAACGGCCGGGGTCGCGCAGTCGTGGGGCCGGGCAACCGGAGACCAGCAAGGCGCAAGCGGGCTCGCCGTCGGCCTGCCAACGGTGCGCCAGCTCGTAGGCGATCAGCGCGCCCATGCTGTGGCCGAACAGCGCATGGCGGCCGCGCGGCGATGCGGCCAGCAGCCGCTGCTGGCGCAGTTCAAGCGCCAGCTGGTCGCACAGCGCATCGAACGATTCGCACAGCGGCTGCCCGATGCGGGTGCCGCGGCCGGGCAGTTCGACCGGCCGGATCGTCAGCCCGGCCGGCGCCGCGCGGCGCCATCCGGCATAGGCCGCCGCCCCCCGCGCCCGCATTGGGCAGGCACCACAGCGTGACCGGGCCGGTGGCGGTCATCGCGCCGCGGGCTCGCCCTGCGCTTGCATCGCCGCACGCAGGCTCGCGGGCCGCATATCGGTCCAGTGTGTCTCGATGTACTCCAGGCATTGCTGCCGCTGGCCGCTGAAGCCGACGGCGCGCCAGCCCGCCGGGATCGGACGGTAATCGGGCCAGATCGAATACTGCTCTTCCGGATTGATGACGACCTGGAAGAGCAGGGTGTCGCTGTCGAAGCTCATGGTGTGTCCCTCGTCTGACTGGATGCGTGGCAGTGGCGGCGCCCAAGCGAACGCCCGTGACAACTAGACGGACCGCGAGGGTGCGAATTTAGTCGACAGGAACCCGGCGGGCTCGCGTCGCCGATCGCCGGATCGAATCCAAAATCTAAATATCGCCCGCCCCGGATCGTCACATCGGATATCCCCGCACGAGACGCGGGGTCGGCCGCTGCGTCGGTCGCCGAACTCCCACCGCAAGGGGCATCAGATGACAAGCAGTGCTTTGGAATACGACCTACTCGGCATCGGCTTCGGGCCATCGAATCTGGCGCTGGCCATTGCGATGGAAGAGCGCGCCGGTGCCGCCGCAGCCGCCCGCATGGCACGGCCACCGCGCTATGCCTTCATCGAGCGCAAGCCCGATTTCGTCTGGCACGGCGGCATGCTGCTCGACGATACCGACATGCAGATTTCCTTCCTGAAGGATCTGGCGACGCTGCGCAATCCGCGCAGCCCTTATACCTTCATCAACTATCTGCACAGCCGCGGGCGGCTCGAAGCGTTCATCAACCTGAAGACCTTCTTCCCGAGCCGGATCGAGTTCAACGACTATCTGGCGTGGGTCGCCTCGCACTTCGGCGAGCGCTGCCACTATGGGGGAAGAGGTGATCGACGTGCTGCCGGAGCCGGCCGACGGCGTGGTGCAACGCCTGCGCGTCCGCTCGCGCGCCGCGGACGGGCGCGTCCTTGAGCGCCTGACGCGCAATCTGGTACTGGGCGTCGGCGGCGAGCCGCAGGTGCCCGCGGCCTTCCGTGGCTGGCGCGATGCGCGCGTGGTGCATTCGTCCGGCTACCTGGACCGGATCGCCCAGTATCGCGACGACACGGCGCCACGGCGGATCGCGGTGGTCGGCGGCGGCCAGAGCGCCGCCGAGGTCTTCATGGACCTGGTCAAGCGCTTCCCCGCCTCCGAGGTCGCGATGGTGATGCGCGGTGGCGCCCTCAAGCCGTCGGACGATAGCCCCTTCGTCAACGAGATCTTCAGCCCGGGCTTTACCGACTTCATCTATCGGCAACCCGGCGAGCGCCGGCAGCAGATGCTGCAGGAATATCGCAACACCAACTATTCGGTGGTCGATCTCGACCTGATCGAGCGCATCTATCAGTTGCTCTATCAGCAGAAGGTGGTCGGCAATCCGCAGCACCAGCTGCTGACCGGGAAGGACATCGAAGCGGCCGCGCCGCAGCCGGACGGCATCGCCTGCGTGCTGCGCGACCGTGCCAATGGCGCCGTGCAGCGCCAGCAGTTCGATCTGGTGGTGCTGGCCACCGGCTATCGGCGCCAGGCCCACGAACGCATGCTGGCGCCGCTGGCCGCGCTGATCGGCGAGGGCTTCCGCGTCGATCGCCACTATCGGCTGCAGACCTCGGCGCGCTGCCTGCCGCAGATTTTCCTGCAGGGATGCTGCGAGGACAGCCACGGCCTCAGCGATACCTTGCTGTCGGTGCTCGCCGTGCGCTCGCACGAGATCGCCGAGGCGGTGCTGGAGAAGGAGATGCAGGCCGGCCGCGAGGCGATGCTTGTCACGGCGCAGCCGATCGAGTCGCGGCCGCTGGTTGGCACGGCATAGCCAGGTGGGCGGTTGCCGGTTCGCGCCGGCGCCTTTCTCGCCGATATCGGCAAGGCGGCCGGCGCGTTCCGGCCGTCAGCCGTTCAGGACGCTGAGGACGCTGAGGACGCCGTTTCCAGTCCGTCCCGGTCCGCGGGCAGGTACAGATGCTCGCCGAAGAAGCGTTCGCGCAGCAGCATCACCAGCATGGCCTGCTTGTGCGGGAAATCGAACAGCTTGACCTTCGAGAAGCCGGCCCGATCGAGGTTGGCGATCTGGCGATGGTGGTCCGAGCGCGGCTCGCCGACGATGCGCTGCGTGCGCGGATCGTCCAGGAACTGGAAATGCTGGATGGCGGGGGAACCAGGCGGTCAGGAAGGCCTTGCCACGGAATGCCGGCTCGCCGATCAGCACGTGCCAGCCGCGGTCGTAGTCGTTGGCGTCATAGAACGGCGCGATGCGGTTTTCCTTGGCCCAATAGACCTCGAAGTAGCCGAACGGCGTGCCGTCGATCGACGCGATCAGCGGCAGCATGTGCGGATCGTCGATCAGCCCTTGCAGATAGCGCCGGTGCTTTTCCTCGTCGCCTTCCTCCTGCCAGAAGTGCGCGACGTCGGGATCGTTCATCCAGCGGTGCAGGCTGGCAAGGTCGTGCTCGACCGTGGCGGCGTGCAGCGTCAAGGTGCGGCGCAGCCAGGGGATATAACGCGCGTAGACGGTGCCCGCCGGCTTCGGTGGCCGCAGCGGATGACGCTTCTCGCCGGTCATCGCATAGCGCAGCGGATAGGGTGCCTCGGCGCGGCTGCCTAGCCATAGCGGCGCGTATTGCCACAGCATCGCGGCCTCGCAGCGGTCGCCGTCGATGTGCGGACGCACGACACCGCGCCGATGCAGCAACGCCCGCGTCGGCTGGTGTTCGATATCGACATGGACTTCGGTGACGCCCCATTGCGTCGTGATCGCCTCGAGCGCCGCGATCGCGGCATCGGCGGACGCGTCGGTATCGGCAAAGGATTCCGCGAGGCGCAGCACCGGGCGCGGTCCCGGGGCAACGGCGAAGGCGGCGAGCGGTTCGTTGCGGCGGGCGTCACGTACCTCGAGCCGCCCGGCTTCCCACGACGATTCCAGGGCGTCGCCGCGCGCCTCGAAGGAACGGAACCCCTGGAAGGCGGCGGCCGCGCTGCCCGACTGTTCGATCGGCATGATGTTCTCCATGGTGATGGCCGGCAAAGGCGTTCGACCGGTGCTGGAGAGACGGTGGGCGAGGCGGGAAATTTAGCGCGTGGGGCACGCTGTGCCGGGGCCTGCGCCCGTAGGCTATCCGGGGGCCGCCAGACCCATATAGAATGCGAATCATTCGCAAATAGGGATCGACCGCCGCCGGGCGCCAGCCACCATGCATATCCGAACGTTCCGCATCTGGTACCTGATCCACAAATGGACCAGCCTGATCTGCACCGTCTTCCTGCTGCTGCTGTGCCTGACCGGCCTGCCGCTGATCTTCGGGCATGAGATCGACCACTGGCTCGGCAATGGGGTAGAGGCGCCGGAACTGCCGGCCGATGCGGGGGCGGGTCCCGGTCGATCGCATCGTCGCCGACGCACTGGAGCGGCGCCCGGGCACGGCGGTCCGCTTCGTCACCGCCGACGACGAGGAGCCGGTCTGGTTCGTCTCGCTGTCCTCCCGCGACGCGCCTCGCCAGGGCGGGGCGCTGCTGACCCACGATGCGCGGACTGGCGACCTGCTGCGCGATACGCCGCTGCGGTCCGGCTTCATGCTGATCATGGTGAAGCTGCATACGGACCTGTTCGCCGGGCTGGCGGGCACGCTGTTCCTGGGCTTCATGGGCCTGCTGTTCGTGATCTCGATCGTCTCGGGCATCGTCGTCTATGGCCCGCTGATGAAGAAGCTGCCCTTCGGCACGGTGCGCCGCGAACGGTCGACCCGGCTCAAATGGCTGGACCTGCATAACGTGCTGGGCATGGCCACGCTGTCGTGGGCCTTCGTGGTCGGGCTGACCGGCGTGCTGCTGACGCTGGCCAAGCCGACGTACAGCTTCTGGCAGGCCACCGAGCTGAAGGCGATGGTCGCGCCGTTCGCGGTCAGGGACGGGTCATCAGCTGCCGTGGCGGCGCCGCCGGACAAGCTGGCCTCGCTCGACGCCGCGATCGCGCTGGCCAAGGCCGAGGAACCGGACATGACCACCGCCTTTGTCGCCTTCCCCGGCACGCCGCTGGCCGGCAACCATCACTACGCGGTCTTCATGCGCGGCGACGCCCATATCACCTCGCGGCTGATCAAGCCGGTGCTGATCGACGCGCAGACCGGAGCCTTCGCGGCCAAGCGCGAGATGCCCTGGTACGTCGCCGCGCTGCGGATCTCCGGCCCGCTGCATTTCGGCGACTACGGCGCGATGCCGCTGAAGATCCTGTGGGCCATCCTCGATGTCATCACGATCGTCCTGCTCGGCAGCGGCATCTATCTGTGGGTCGGCCGCACGCGCACCACCAATGCGCGGCTGCGCAAGATGGAAGACGAACAGCGCAGCGCCGAGCGCGCCGCCCCCGCGGTCGCCGCGGTGACTCAAACCGGAGCCAGCCGATGAAAACGCCGGGGACTTTCCTGTGGATCTACGGCATGCCGATCGTCCTGGCCGTGGCCGGCTGCGTCGGCCTGGCCGCCGCGCTGTTCGCGGACGGGGTTTGGGACTGGGTGTCGTGGCTGGCCTTGGGCGCGATGACGGCGGCCGGGCTCTGGTATGCGCTGATCCCGGCCGCCTCTTCCACCGAGCGCGGCGTCAACCGTTCGCCGGCACGGCCTCCAGTCGATCGCGCAGCCCGTCGATAAAGGCCGGCGCCCGCACGATGCCCAGGTGCGTGGCGGCCACGCGCTGCGAATAGGCGGGCTGCCGTTCCAGCAGGGCGACCAGCCGTTCGATATCGTCGTCGGCGCGATCGCCTGCCCACCAGCACGTCGGCGCCACCTGCACCGCCTGCAGCGCCATGTCGTGGCCGAGTTCGCGCAGCCGTTCGGCGGTGGCGAACATCCGTGACAGCTCGTCCGGGCCCGCGTGCTCCGCACCGCCGGCCAGCGCGAAGGCGCGCCGGATCAGATGCTCGACCAGCGCGGCACCTTGCAGCTGCGCCTGCGCCCTCGTCAGTTCCTCCGCAAAGCCGCTGTCCGCCAACTGCGGGAACAGCTGCAACAGATACGCGTAGAGTTCGTCGATCGAGCCACGCTGCCTGACCGGGGCTGTGCCCTGGCGTGGCACCAAACTGTCCACGAGGCCGAGGAAGCTTACAGTTTCGCCGGCGTCCTCCAGGATCGCAGCCATCCGTGCCGCCAGTGCGCCACCGAGCGACCATCCCAGCAGCCGATAGGGCCCCGTGGGCTGCACCGCCCGGATCGCCATCACGTGCAGATGGGCAAGATGTTCGAGCGAGTCGAACGTGTCCAGCGGCGGGCAGGCCAGCCCGTGGACCGTGCAGGCTCCCCTCAAGTGCTCGCGCGAGCGGCGTGTAGTCGAACACATTGCCGAAGGATGCGTGCAGGCAGAACAGCGGTGGCGTCTCGCCGGCGGGCCGATTCAAGGGCACAGGCCGGTGCTGCGCCGAGCCCGCGCCGCCGAGCACCTGGCAGAGCGACGCGATGGTCTGGTGTTCCATCAGATGGCGCAGCTCGATCGCCAGACCGGCGCCGGTCGCGGCGCGCAGGCGCGTCAGCACTTGCAGGCACAGCAGCGAATGGCCGCCGAGCTCGAAGAAGTTGTCGTGGATGCCGACCTGCTCGACGCCGAGCACGTCTTGCCAGACCTGCGCGAGCACGGTTTCGATCTCGTTGCGCGGGGCGACGTAACCCTGGGTTTCCCATACCGGTGCGGGCAGCGCGCGGCGGTCCAGCTTGCCGTTTGGCGTGACCGGGAGGCGGTCGAGCGCGATCAGCTGCGCCGGGACCATGTGGTCGGGCAGTTGCGCCTTCAGTTCGGTCTTTAGCGTGGCGGTATCCGTGCCGTGCAGCACGCAGTAGGCGACCAGCCGGTCCTCATGGACCAGCACAGCCGCGTCCTTGACGCCCGCCTGCGATCGCAGCAGATGCGCGATTTCGCCGAGTTCGACCCGATAGCCGCGGATCTTGACCTGTTCGTCCTGGCGGCCGAGGTATTCGATCCGGCCGTCGGCGTCTTGCCTGACGCGGTCGCCAGTGCGGTACATCCGCTCGCCCTCGGTGAAGGGATCAGGCACGAAGCGCTCGGCGGTCAGTCCCGGGCGACCGAGGTAGCCCCCGGGCCAGCTGCGGTCCGGCGATATAGAGCTCGCCGACGATGCCTGCCGGCACCGGGTTCAGGTCGGCGTCCAGTACATAGACACGCGAGCCGGGCAGCGGCGTGCCGGTGGGCAACTGCCGCTCGGGCAAGGTTACCGCTTCATGCGTCAGTACGCCGACGGTCGTTTCCGTCGGACCGTAGTGATTGAACAGCCGGCAGTGCCGCTTCAAGTCGCGGATCGTGCGGGCCAGTTCGGCGGAGGTGGCCTCGCCGCCAAGAATCAGCGCCTGCTCTGGCAGGACGTCGGCAGACTGCCGCGCCTGCAGCAATCCGCGCAGATGGCTGGGAACGATCTTGAGCACGCCCACGCGGTGCCGGGCCATGTAGTCGGCAAAGCGGTCCGGATCGAACCTGCGCTCCCGGGAGATCAGATGCAAGGTTCGGCCGCTGCAGAGGGCGCCGAACAGCACGGTATGGCCGAGATCGGCGGCGGTGGTGGAGACCATTGCCATCGAGGCATCGGCAGGCAGTTGTAGCCGGTGCAGCACGCCGGAGACGTAGTGCGCGAGCGCATCGTGGCTGACCACCACGCCCTTCGGGGTGCCGGTGGAGCCCGAGGTATAGATCAGGTAAGCGGCTTGGCCCGGAAGCAGCGAGACAGAAGGCGCATCGTCGACCGGCGCCACCGAGGCCGGATCGATGCAATCGAAGCCGGGCACCGACGTTCCTTCGATGGGATCGAAGCGCGGCACCGAGCCGACCACAACGCCCGCACCAGCGTCACCTAGCAGCTGCCGCAAGCGTTCGACCGGCTGCGCCGGATCAAGCGGCACGCAAACCGCCCCAGCCTTCAGGATGCCAAGCAGTCCGGTGACGAATGCAGGAGAGCGTTCGACACAAAGCCCAACCCGCGTCTCGCGCCCAATGCCGCGTTCGGCCAGCGCCGCCGCGATGCCGTTGGCAAGCCGGTCGGCCTCGCCGCGCGTCAGCGTCTGCTCCTCATATCGCAACGCCATCGCGGATGGATCGACCTCGACATTGCGCCGCCATGCCGCCAGCACATCGGTTGGCCTGGCAGCCACCGCCTCACCGATCAGCGATCCTTCGTCCCCGCCATTCAGCACGAACTCGCCAACACGAAGCCCCGACCCCGCCGCCATCTGCTCGAGGACGCCAAGGTAGTGCGCCAGCATCCGTTCAACCGTACGATGGTCGAATAGATCGCACGCATATCCCATGGCCACGAACACTGCGCCGGTCTGGTCCTCCTGCGTATCGAGGGACAGGTCCACCTTGGTCGATCGAACCGATCGCTCCACCGGTTCCAGCTGCAATCCCGGAAGCCGTTGCGCGATGCTGCGGTCGCGCCGCTGATGGTTCAGCATCACCTGGAACAGCGGGTTGCGCGACGGGTCGCGTTCGGGCTGCAATGCCTCGACCAACTGCTCGAAGGGCAATTCCTGATGTGCCTGGGCTTGCAGCACGGACTCGCGAGCGCGGGCGAGCACAGCGTCAAACGCCATGCTGCCGTCGATCTCGGTCCGCAACACCTGCGTGTTGACGAAGAAGCCGACCACACCCTCGGTTTCCACCCGATTGCGGTTGGCCACCGGCACGCCGACGCGCAGGTCGCGCTGGCCGGTGTAGCGGTAGAGCAGCACCTGGAAGGCGGCCAGTAGCACGGTAAAGAGGGTGGTGTCGGCATTGCGGGCCAGCGTACGCAGCTTCGACGACAGGTCGGCATCGAGCGAGAACGAAACCGCGCCGCCGCGATGGCTTGGCACCGCAGGGCGCGGCCGGTCGGTCGGCAGTTCGAGCACCACGGTGCCATCGTTGGCCAGATGCGACTTCCAGTAGCCCAGTTGCCGCTCGAGTTCACCGGCTTCGAGCCACTGCTTCTGCCACGCCGCGTAGTCGGCGTACTGAATCGGCAGTGGCGCCAGCTGCGCCGGCTGGCTACTGACGAAGCCCCCATAGAGCCGGGCGAACTCGTCGATCACCACGTTCATCGACCAGCCGTCGGAGACGATATGGTGCATGGTGACCAAGAGGATGTGGTCGTCGTCGGCCAGGCGCAGCAGGCGCACGCGCAGCAGCGGTCCTTGCTCCAGGTCGAACGGCGCCTGGGCCTCGGCGTCGACCAGCGATTGCACGGCAGCGTCGCGCTGCGCCGGATCGGTGTCGCGCAGATCGGTGATGGCAATCGGCAGGGGCTGAGGCGCGTGAATCCGTTGCACCGCCTGCTCGCCCTCCTGATCGAAGGTGGTGCGCAGGCTTTCGTGCCGCTCCACCAGCGCATCGAAGGTCCGCTGCAGTGCCGACCGATCGAGGTTGCCGCGCAGACGGACCGCTCTTGGGATGTTGTACGCGGCGCTGTTGCGGTTCCATTGCCACAGGAACCATAGCCGTTGCTGGGCCCAGGACAACGGGATCGGGGCGCTGCGATCGGCCCGGGCGGGAGTGCGATCCGCCGTCGCTGACGAAGACGAGGCGCCGTTCTGATTCGTCGCGATCGCCTGCGCAAGGTCGCCCAGTACGGGGTTGGCAAATACCTGCTTGGGCAACAGCTTGTGACCGGCCTTCTTCAGGCGGGCGATCAGCTTCAGCGACAGGATTGAATCGCCACCAAGCTCGAAGAAGTTGTCGGTGGCGCCGACGCGCTCGACGCCGAGGACCTCCTGCCAGACGTGCGCCAGCAGGGTTTCGATGCCGTTGCGCGGGGCGACGTAGCCCTGGGTTTCCCAGACCGGTGCGGGCAGGGCGCGACGATCGAGCTTGCCGTTGGGCGTGACCGGCAGGCGGTCCAGCGCGATCAGTTGGGCCGGGACCATGTGGTCGGGCAGTTGCGCCTTGAGTGTGGTCTTTAGCGCTACGGTATCCGTGCCGTCCAGCACGCAGTAGGCGACCAGACGGTCCTCATGGACGATCACGGCGGCGTCCTTGACGCCCGCCTGCGATCGCAGCAGATGCGCGATTTCGCCGAGTTCAACGCGGTAGCCGCGGATCTTGACCTGTTCGTCCTGGCGGCCGAGGTATTCGATGCGGCCTGCTGCGTCCTGCCTGACGCGGTCGCCGGTGCGGTACATCCGCGCGCCGTCCGTAAAGGGATCCGGCACGAAGCGCTCGGCAGTCAGCCCTGGGCGGCCGAGGTAGCCGCGGGCCAGTTGCGGCCCGGCGATATAGAGCTCGCCGACGATGCCGGCGGGAACCGGGTTCAGGTCGGCGTCGAGCACATAGACACGCGAGCCGGGCAGCGGCGTGCCGGTCGGCAGCTGCCGCTCGGGCAAGGTCACCGCTTCATGCGTCAGCACGCCGACCGTCGTTTCCGTCGGGCCATAGTGATTGAACAGCCGGCAGTGCGGCTTCAGGTCGCGGATCGTCCGAGCCAGTTCGGCCGAGGTCGCTTCGCCGCCGAGGATCAGCGCCTGCTCGGGCAGCACGTCGGCGGGTTGCCGCGCTTGGAGCAATCCGCGCAGATGGCTCGGGACGATCTTGAGCACACCGACGCGGTGCCGGACCATGTAGTCGGCAAATCGGTCCGGATCGAAGCCACGCTCGCGCGAGATCAAATGCAAGGTCCGGCCGCTGCAGAGGGCGCCGAACAGCACGGTATGGCCGAGGTCGGCGGCGGTGGTGGAGACCATCGCCATCGAGGCATCGGCAGGCAACTGCAGCCGATGCAGCACGCCGGAGACGTAGTGGGCCAATGCGTCATGACTGACCACCACGCCCTTGGGGGTGCCGGTGGAGCCGGAGGTATAGATCAGGTAAGCGGCTTGGCCAGGAAGCAGCGAGACGGAAGGCGCATCGGCAACCGGCACCACCGAGGCCGGATCGATGCAATCGAAGCCCGGCAGGAAGCCTGGCACCGAGCCGACGACAACACCGGCGCCGGCGTCGTCCAACAACTGCCGCAAGCGTTCGACTGGCTGCGCCGGATCGAGCGGCACGCAAACCGCGCCGGCCTTCAGGATGCCAAGCAGTCCGGTCACGAACCCCGGCGATCGCTCGACACAAAGTCCAACCCGCGTCTCGCGCCCAATACCGCGCTCCACCAGCGCGGCCGCGATCCCATTGGCGATCCGATCGGTCTCGCCCCGAGTCAGCGTTTGCTCCTCATATCGCAACGCCATCGCGGAAGGATCCGCCTCAACGCCGCGCCGCCAGGCAGTCAGGACATCCGACAGCGCTCCGTCGACGGGTTTGGCGACCAGCACGCCCCCATCTCCGGCGATGCCGATCTGTCCAAGGCATTGATCGGGATCGGCCAGCATACGTTGCAGCGCCTGTTCCATCCGGCCCAGCAACGCCGTGATGTCCCGGTCCGCGAAGCGATCGCGCTGGTAGGCGAGCGTCAGATGCAGACGCTCTTCCATCGCGGCGATCAGGCTCAGCGGATAGTTGTTGCGGCCGCTGATGACGAATTCGGCAGCGTCCTCCTTGGCGGCGGCGCCCAGCAGGCGGATATCGATCTCGCCCTGCCGCTGTTTCAGCGCGGCGTCGACGGGGTAGTTCTCGAACACCACGATGCTGTCGAACAACGTGCCGCCTTCGCCCGGCCGTGCCAGCCGCTGGATGTCCGGCAGCGGCATATGTTCGTGCTGCTGGTTCTCCACGGCCTGTTGCTGGATGGCGCGCCACCATTGCCGGACCGGCAGGTCGCTCGGCAGTCGCACACGCAGCGGAATCGTATTGATGAACAGGCCGACCATCGATTCGATGCCGGGGAAATCGCCGGAGCGGCCCGACACCGTGGTGCCGAACACCACGTCGTCGCCGCCGCCGTGCCGTGCCAGCGTCCAGGCCCACAGCCCCTGCACCAGCGTATTGACGGTGACGCCTGCCTGCCGCGCCAGCGTGCGCGCGGTGTCGCTGAGGGCGGGCGACAGCGTCAGCCTTTGCTCCGCATAGCCCGATCGGCCGACCTCCGGCGCGCTGGCCGGCAGCGGCGTTGGCACTTCCACGTCCGCCAGTGCCTGCTGCCAGTAGCTGGCCGACGCCGCCTTGTCGCGCTGGCCCAGCCACTGCAGATAGGCGCTGAAGGGACGCGGCGCCGTGGCGGGCAGCGGCTGGCCGCGGCGCAGCGCCAGATACGACTGCAGGACATCGCTCAGCACCATGCCAACGCTCCAGCCATCCATCGCGACATGATGGAAGGACCAGGCCAGCCACCAGCGCCGCGCCTCCACCTGGAGCAGGCAGAGCCGAAGGTCGGCTGCCCGGCGGAAGGGGAAACCTTCTTGCCGCTGCGCCTTGAGCCTGGCTTCCAGTTGCCGGCGCTGTTCGTCCGGCGGCATGCCGCGCCAATCGATCTGTTCCAGTTGAACGGGCCGCCGCTTGTACGCGATCTGCAGCGGCACGTCGCTCTCGCCCCAGATAAAGTCGCTGCGCAGCGCCTGGTGACGGTCGGCGGTCCATTGCCAGGCGCGCACGAAGTCATCGATCGCCAGCTCGCCGCGAATGTCGAAGACGCGCTGATAGTGATAGGGGTCGCCGTCGCCGCGTTCCAGTGCGTGGAACAGGACGCCCTGCTGCAAGGCGGTCAGTGCCGCAATGCTCTCGATGTCCTGTTTGCGTCGTTCGGTGGCAGTCGTCATGGTTGGATTCAAGGGCAGCAAGCGGTATGGAGCTCGTTTCAGAGCACGTTATCGAGCAGCGCGTCGAGCGCGTCCTGGTCGATCTGGACATTGACCAGGTCGGATGGCGTCATGCCGTGGTTGTCGTGACAGAGGCAGTGCTCGATGACGGCTTCCAGTTCGCGATGGAGCGCATCGCCCAGGCGCTCGATGGTCGCGGGCTCGAACTGTTTGCAGCTATAGCCGAGTTTCAGCACCAGCTCGGCGCCAAATACCTGGCCATTGATGGTCAGCGCGTTGCCGAGCGGGGCCTCGGCATCGCGGCTGGCCCCGCTCGGTTCGTCGGCCAAGGCAAAGTCGGCGTCCTCGCCCGCGGTCTGGTCGAATTGCCCCAGATAGTTGAACGTGATGCGCGGCGCGGTGCGGCGGGCCAGCTCCGACCGGATCTCGGCGGGCCCCAGATGACGCAGCAGGCCATAGCCGATGCCGTTGTCGGGGATCGCGCGCAAGGTCTCCTTGACCTGCTTGATGGTGTCGCCGATATCCGGCGCGACGGGCAGCACCACGGGGAACACCGTGGTGAACCAGCCCACCGTGCGGCTGATGTCGACCGAATCGGAAAGCGCTTCCCGCCCATGTCCTTCCAGCTGGATCGCGACCCGCGGCCGTTGCGTCCATGTGCCAACGGCACGCGCGACGGCGGTCAGCAGCAGGTCGTTGATCCGGGTGCGGTAGGCACCGTGCGCTTGCTGCAACAGTTGCGTGGTTCGCGCCGCGTCCAAGCGGATCGTGTGCTGGCGCCCGTCGATGGCGAGCGCCGGTTCGTCGTGATCGGGTTCCAGCGCCGGCACGTCGGGCTGCGATAGCCAGTAGTCGGCCTGCTGCCGCATGGCGTCGCCATTGGCGTGCGCCGCCAAGCTCTGCGCCCAGGTCTTGTACGACGCGGTCTTGGGCGCAAGGACGATGGCTTCACCTTGCCGTGCGAGGCGATACGCCTGCTGCAGGTCTTCCATCAGGATCCGCCATGACACCCCATCGACCACCAGGTGGTGCACGGCGAGCAGCAGCCGCTCGCTGCCGTCGGCCAGTCGCAGGTGCAGCGCGCGCAGCAACGGGCCCCGTTCGAGGTCCAGGCTTCGTTGCGCATCGCTGCAACGGTCCGTGATGGTGGCGATGTCGGCCACCTCCTCGTGCCACAGCACGTCATGATGGTCGTGCTCGGCGTAATGCTGTTGCCATTGCCCTTCGGACTGCCGATAGCGCAGGCGCAATGCATCGTGATGGGCGACGAGGGCTTGAAGCGCCTGGCGTAGCGCTGCCTGATCGATCGGCGCAAGAGGCTTCAGCAGTACCGACTGGTTCCAATGATGGCGATTCGGTATCGGCGTCTCGAAGAACCATCGTTGAATCGGCAGCAGCGGCACTTCGCCCGTGGGTGTGTCTTCGATGGGCCGTTCCATGTCCTCGCGGGTCGCAGCCCGGGCCAGGGCCTGAACGGTCTGATGCAGGAACAGGTCCTTGGGCGTGAAGCGCAGGCCAAGGCGACGCGCGCGGCTGACCGCCTGGATCGACAGGATCGAGTCGCCACCGAGCTCGAAGAAGTTGTCGGTGATGCCGACCCGCTCGACGCCCAGGACCTCCTGCCAGACCTGGGCCAGCTTGGCCTCGACCTCGTTGCTCGCGGCGACGTAGCCCTGGACCTGCCACACGGGCTCCGGAAGCGCCCGGCGGTCGAGCTTGCCGTTCGGGGTGACCGGCAGCTGGGTCAGCGGCACGATCTGCGCCGGCACCATGTAGGGCGGGAGGCAGCCTTCGAGATAGGCTTTCAGCTTCGCGCCGACGCCGGGCTGGTCTTCGGCGGGAACGGCATAGGCGACCAACTGCTTTCCGCCCGGACCATCGTGGGCCACAACCACCGCTTCCCGCACGGTGGCATGCGCGCGCAGGCGCGCTTCGATCTCGCCGAGTTCGATGCGATAGCCGCGGATCTTGACCTGATGGTCGAGCCGGCCGACGTATTCGATGCTGCCGTCGCGGCAGCGCCGCACCAGATCGCCGGTGCGGTACATGCGGGCGCCGGCGGTGAAGGGGTCCGGCACGAAGCGATCGGCAGTCAGAGCGGGGCGGCCGACATAGCCGCGTGCCAGGCCGAGCCCGCCGATATACAGCTCGCCGGCCACGCCAACCGGGACCGGGTTCAGGTCGGCGTCGAGCACATGGGCGGTGCGGTCGCCCACCGGTGTGCCGATGGGCACGTACGCGCTCGGGCAATCGGTGTCGTGCTGTCCGACCCAGGCCAGCGGCGTGACCACGGCCTCGGTCGGTCCATAGCCGTTGATCAGCGTGCCGGCCTGGAATTTCTGCTTGATGCGGGCAAAGGCTTCGCGCGACATCGCTTCGCCGCCGAATGAGAGCAGCCGCAGCGGCACCGGTTCGGTTGCCGCCTCGGCCAGTCGCAGAAGATAGGCCGGCGGGAAGCCGGCATTGGTCACGCCTTCGCGAGCGATCGCTTCGAGGGTCTGCTCGGCGCTCCACAGGGTGTCGTCGCGCAGCACCAGCTGGGCGCCGGCGATCAACGGCACCAGCCAGCGTTCGTGCGCGCCGTCGAAGTTGAAGGACAGGAAGTGCAACTCGCGGTCGTCCGGTCCCATGCCGTATTGCTCCACGGTGGCGTGGCAGTGCATTGCCAGGGGGCCGTGTTCGACGGCGACGCCCTTGGGCGTGCCGGTGGAGCCGGAGGTGTAGATCAGGTAGGCGAGCTGCCGGGGATCGACGGCGGGCAACTGCACCGCTTCCGGTTCGCCAACGTCTTCCATGACGATGACCGGCAGGGTGGTATCGATGCGGCCGGCCAGGACTCGGGAGGTCAGGACGAGCTTGACCCCGGCGTCCTGCAGCAACTGCTCGATACGGGCGGGCGGCAGTTCCGGGTCCAACGGCAGGTAGGCGGCGCCGGCCTTCAGCGTGGCGAGCAGCCGTACGATCAGGTCCGGGCTGCGGTCGAGCACGACGCCGATGACGGTTTCCGGGCCGGCGCCAGCTGCATGCAATGCGTAGGCCAAGCGCGTAGCAGCGCCATCAAGCTCGCCGTAGCTGACCGCGCGTTCGCCGCAACGCACCGCAATGGCATCGGGGCGCTGTGCGGCTTGGCGCGCGATAGCGACGTGGACGGCATCCGCAGCCGAGTAACGGCGATCGGCGACATTCCAAGCGGCCAGCTGCTGTCGCTCGTCCGCAAGCAGCAGCGGGATCGCGGCGATGGCGATCGCCGGTTCCTCCGCCACGGCGCGCAACACGCCGACATAGTGCTGCTGCAAACGCACGATCGTGTCTTGCTCGAACAGATCGGCGGCATAGCCGAACACGCCGCTGAGGGCGCCATGCTCGTCCTCCTGCGTATCGAGTGCCAGATCGACCTTGGCCGCGTTGGCGGTACGTTCGACCTTCTCCAGCACCAGACCGGGCAGCCGATCGAGCGCGCGCAGGTCGCGGCGCTGATGGTTCAGCATCACCTGGAACAAGGGGTTGTGCGACAGGTTGCGCTCGGGCTGCAGCGCCTCGACCAACTGCTCGAATGGCAATTCCTGATGTGCCTGGGCTTGCAGCACGGACTCGCGGGCGCGGGACAGTACTGCGTCAAACGCCATGCTGCCGTCGATCTCGGTACGCAGGACCTGCGTGTTGACGAAGAAGCCGACCACACCTTCGGTCTCGACCCGGTTGCGGTTGGCCACCGGCACGCCGACGCGCAGGTCGCGCTGGCCGGTGTAGCGGTAGAGCAGGACCTGGAAGGCGGCCAGCAGCACGGTAAACAGCGTGGTGTCGGCACGACGCGCCAACGTCCTGAGCTTGGCCGAGAGGTCCGCGTCGAGCGAGAACGAAACCGCGCCGCCGCGATGGCTTGGCGCCGCAGGACGCGGCCGATCCGTCGGCAGTTCCAGCACGACGGTGCCATCGTCGGCCAGATGCGACTTCCAGTAGCCCAGTTGCCGCTCCAGTTCGCCGGCTTCGAGCCATTGCTTCTGCCACGCCGCGTAGTCGGCGTACTGAATCGGCAGCGGCGTCAACTGCGCCGGCTTGCCGCTGACGAAGCCCGCATAAAGCCGCGCGAACTCGTCGATCACCACGTTCATGGACCAGCCGTCGGAGACGATATGGTGCATGGTGACCAAGAGGATGTGGTCGTCGTCGGCCAGGCGCAGCAGGCGCACGCGCAGCAGCGGTCCTTGCTCCAGGTCGAACGGGGCCTGGGCCTCGGCGTCGACCAGCGATTGCACGGCAGCGTCGCGCTGTGCCGGATCGTTGTCTGTCAGATCGCTGACGTTGATCGGCAGCGAAAAGGGCGGATGGATGCGCTGCACCGCCTGCTCGCCCTCCTGATGGAAGGTGGTGCGCAGGCTTTCGTGCCGCTCCACCAGCGCATCGAAGGTCCGCTGCAGTGACGACCGATCGAGCGCGCCGCGTAGCCGCACAGCACGCGGAATGTTGTACAGGCCGCTGTCCCGCTCCAGCTGCCACAGGAACCATAGCCGCTGCTGCGCATACGACAACGCGGCCTCGCTGCGTCCGCGCGCCGCGATGGGCAGTCGACCGAAATCCATGCCGCGGGCCTTCAGTTCGGCGATGAATCGCTGCTGGCCCTCGCGCGACAGGCTGGCGAACCGTTGTGCGAGGCGGAGTTTGTCAACGCTCATGCTTCTGTCTCCAGCGTGTCCAGCCACGCATCCATGTCGGCCCAGCCTTCGGCTTCGGCCGCCTTCTCTTGCTTGTTCTGAAGGCCATTCGTCGATTCGATGCTGGCTGCCATTTCGGCGAGCGTCGACGATTCGAAGTAGACGCGTAGCGGGACCGGCGCCGACAGTCGTGCGTTGACCAACGCCGCCAGCCGCGTGACCAGCAGCGAATGGCCGCCGAGCTCGAAGAAGTTGTCGTGAATGCCGATCTGCTCGATGCCGAGCACCTCTTGCCAGACCTGCGCCAGCAGGGTTTCGATGTCGTTGCGCGGGGCGACGTAGCCCTGGGTTTCCCAGACCGGTGCGGGCAGGGCGCGACGATCGAGCTTGCCGTTGGGCGTGACCGGCAGGCGGTCCAGCGCGATCAGTTGGGCCGGGACCATGTGGTCGGGCAGTTGCGCCTTGAGTGTGGTCTTTAGCGCTACGGTATCCGTGCCGTCCAGCACGCAGTAGGCGACCAGACGGTCCTCATGGACGATCACGGCGGCGTCCTTGACGCCCGCCTGCGATCGCAGCAGATGCGCGATTTCGCCGAGTTCAACGCGGTAGCCGCGGATCTTGACCTGTTCGTCCTGGCGGCCGAGGTATTCGATCCGGCCGTCGGCGTCCTGCCTGACGCGGTCGCCGGTGCGGTACATCCGCGTGCCCTCGGTGAAGGGATCGGGCACGAACCGCTCGGCGGTCAGCCCCGGACGGCCGAGATAGCCGCGGGCCAGCTGCGGCCCGGCGATATAGAGCTCGCCGACGATGCCGGCCGGCACCGGGTTCAGGTCGGCGTCGAGTACATAGACGCGAGAACCGGGCAGCGGCGTGCCGGTCGGCAGCTGCCGCTCGGGCAAGGTCACCGCTTCATGCGTCAGGACGCCGACCGTCGTTTCCGTCGGGCCGTAGTGATTGAACAGCCGGCAGTGCGGCTTCAGGTCGCGGATCGTGCGAGCCAGTTCGGCCGAGGTCGCTTCGCCGCCGAGGATCAGCGCCTGCTCGGGCAGCACGTCGGCGGGTTGGCGGGCCTGCAGCAATCCGCGTAGATGGCTCGGGACGATCTTGAGCACACCGACGCGGTGCCGGGCCATGTAGTCGGCAAAGCGGTCCGGATCGAACCCGCGCTCCCGGGAGATCAGATGCAAGGTCCGGCCGCTGCAGAGGGCGCCGAACAGCACGGTATGGCCGAGATCGGCGGCGGTGGTGGAGACCATTGCCATCGAGGCATCGGCAGGCAGTTGTAGCCGGTGCAGCACGCTGGAGACGTAGTGCGCGAGCGCATCGTGGCTGACCACCACGCCCTTGGGGGGTGCCGGTGGAGCCCGAGGTATAGATCAGGTAAGCGGCTTGGCCCGGAAGCAGCGAGACGGAAGGCGCATCATCGATCGGCACCACCGAGGCCGGATCGATGCAATCGAAGCCGGGTACAGACGTCCCATCAACCAATTCCAAGCCCGTCCCCGAGCCAACGACAACACCGGCCCCGGCATCGTCCAATAGCTGGCGCAAGCGTTCCGCCGGCTGCGCCGGATCGAGCGGCACGCAGACCGCCCCGGCCTTCAGGATGCCAAGCAGTCCGGTGACGAATGCAGGAGAGCGCTCGACACAAAGCCCAACCCGCGTCTCGCGCCCAATGCCGCGTTCGGCCAGCGCCGCCGCGATGCCATTGGCGATCCGATCGGTCTCGCCGCGCGTCAGCGTTTGCTCCTCATATCGCAACGCCATCGCGGAAGGATCGGCGGCGACATTGCGCTCCCAGGCGGCCAACACATCGGCTGCTCCGGTGTCCTGCGCGTTGCCCACCAGCTTTCCGTCCTCTGCGCTGGCAAACTGCAATTCGCCAACACGAGCGTCCGGCGCCGCGGCGATCTGCTCGAGCACGGCCACATAGTGCCGCTGCAATTGCCGGACGGTCGCCTGCGAAAAGAGATCGCGCTGGTAGCTGCAACCGATATCCAGCGTGGCGCCGGCCGACACGACCAGCGTCAGCGGATAGTTGGTAGTTGCCGCATGGCTGACCTCGCCGAGCTTCAGGCCGTTTTGCTCGCGCTGGCGCAGCGCGGCATCGACCGGGTAGTTCTCGAACACCAGGATCGAGTCGAACAGCGCCTGCCCGCCTTGGCCGGCCCAGCGCTGGATCTCGTACAGCGGCACGTGTTCGTGCTCGCGCAGCGCCAGATTCTCCGCTTGCAGCGCTTGCAGCCAGTCGGCGACGGCCTGGTCCGGCGACGGTGCCTGGATCACCGGCAGCGTATTGATGAACAGGCCGAGCATCGCCTCGGCACCCGGCAAGGCCGCCGGCCGACCGGCGACCGTGGCGCCGAAGGCGACGGCACGCCGACCGGTATAGCGCTGCAGCACGATGACCCAGGCCGCCTGCAACAGCGTGTTCAGCGTCAGATGCTGGCTGGCGGCGCTGCGTTGAAGGCGCGCGAGGGCGTCGGCATCGAGGCTGGTGCGGCAGGTCGCGTGACCGGTGCCGGTATCCGGAGCCGGAAGGGCCGAGGCCAGCCGGGTCGGCTCGTCGAGCGCGTGCAGCCGCTCGCGCCAGAACGACTCGCTGGCGGCGACATCGTGCGTCTGCAGCCAGGCGATGTGGTCGCGATAGCGCGAGGCGGGCACCTCGACCGGCTGGCCGTGGTAGCGCTGCAGGACCTCGCCGATCAGGCGGGCGGTGCTCCAGCCATCGAGCAGCAGATGGTGGCTGGTCCAGATCATGCGGTAGCGGTTCGCACCCAGGCGGAGCAGGCGCACGCGCATCAGCGGGGCGGTGTCGAGCGCGAAGGCCAGCTTGCGTTCATCGAGCGCAACGTTCTCGCACGTCGATTCGTTCCAGTCGCCTTCCGCATCGATGCGAACCGGCGAAGGCACCTGCCGATAGACCGCCTGCATCGCCTGCCCGTCGATCCAGACAAAGCCGGTCCGCAGGATTTCATGGCGCGCCACTGTCTCGTCCCAGGCCGAGCGGAAGCGGTCGGCATCGAGGCCATCGAGCGTGATGGCGAGCTGGTTGACGTACAGCCCGGCCTCCGGCGCGTAGAGCGAGTGGAACAGCATGCCATGCTGCATCGGCGTGAGCGGATACAGGTCCTCGATCTGGCCGCCGTCGAGGCGATCGAGCTGGTCCTGGGTCAAGCCCGCGAGCGGCACATCGGACGGCGTCAGCGCGCCCGGCGGCACGCCGATGCAATGGTCGATGGTGGTCTCCAACGCCTGCCGGTAGGCGTCCACCAGCGAGGCGATGGTGTCGTGGCGGTAGCGGGCGGTGCTGAACGTGACGCCCAACGACAGCACGCCGCCGCTGACCTGGCCGTTGATCGTGATCCAGTTGCCAAGCGGCGCGTCGGGGGGAGACGGGCTGCCCCGGAGACTCTGTGGCGCGATCGAACAGGGCCGCTTCGTCGATATTGGCGTCAAGCTGGCCGAGATAGTTGAACGTAATGCGAGGTGAGCGGAGCGCGGCAAGTTCGTCTCGGATCGCCTGCGGTCCGAGATGCCGCAGCAAGCCATGGCCGATGCCGTGATGCGGGATGCCGCGCAACGTCTCCTTGACGGCCTTGATGCTGCTGCCGGTGTCGCCGAGCACTGGCAGGACGACGGGGAACAGGCTGGTGAACCAGCCGACGGTGCGGCTGATATCCACGTTCTCGAACAACGCCTCGCGGCCGTGCCCTTCCAGGAAGATGGCTGCTCGGTCCACGCCGGCCCAATCGCCGACGGCTCGTGCGAGCGCGCTGAGCAGCAGGTCGTTGATCTGCGTGCGATACGCCACAGGCGCTTGCTTGAGCAGCCGCTGCGTCTGCGCCGGCGACAGCTGCAGGGACAGCGTGGCGGCGTCGGCGATGCGATCGTTCTCCACGGCGCGATCGCAAGGCAGTTCCGGCCCTTGTTGGGTGCGCCAGTAGTCCGCCTGCCGGATCAGATCGTCCGAGTTCGCGTGCTGGACCAATGCCTGCGACCAGGCCTTGTACGACGCCGTCTTGGGCGGAAGGGCGATCGACCGGCCGTCCCGCGCAAGGCGATACGC
The DNA here is from genome assembly GCF_049311595.1 of Cupriavidus sp. H18C1. Lineage (NCBI taxonomy): Bacteria > Pseudomonadati > Pseudomonadota > Betaproteobacteria > Burkholderiales > Burkholderiaceae > Cupriavidus > Cupriavidus sp. H18C1. The sequence goes on along the minus strand of NZ_CP186009.1, from coordinate 94,367 downwards.
CTGCTGCAGGTCTTCCAGCAGGACGCGCCATGACACGCCGTCGATCACCAGATGGTGTACCGCGAGCAGAAGGCGCTCACTGCCGTCCGGCAGCCGCAGATGCAGCGCACGAAGCAACGGACCGTGTTGTAGATCGAGGCTTTGTTGGGCGCGGGTGTAGTGTTCGTCCATGGCCTCCAGACCAGCGACATCTGCTTGCCACAGCAACTCGTCTTCTGCCGGCTCGGCGTAGTGCTGGCGCCATTCGCCCTCGGTCTGCCGGAACCGTAGCCGCAGGGCGTCGTGATGGTGGACCACCGCCAGCAGCGCATGCCGCAGTGCGTCGTGGTCGAGCGGCGACCTCGGACGCAGCAGCACCGATTGGTTCCAATGGTGGCGCCGGGGCATCGGCGTCTCGAAGAACGCCTGTTGGATCGGCAGCAGCGGCACCTCGCCGGTTGGTGTGTCCTCGACGGCATGGCGGCCTTCGTCGCGCCTGGCGACCTGGGCCAGGGCCTGCACGGTCTGATGCAGGAACAGGTCCTTCGGTGTAAAGCGCAGGCCGACGCGACGCGCCCGGCTGACCGCCTGGATCGACAGGATCGAGTCGCCGCCGAGCTCGAAGAAGTTGTCCGCGATGCCGACTCGCTCGACACCAAGAACCTCCTGCCAGACCTGGGCGAGCCGCGTTTCGATGTCGTTGCGCGGCGCGACGTAGCCCTTCGCTTCCCACACCGGTTCGGGCAGCGCGCGACGATCCAGCTTGCCGTTCGTCGTGACCGGCAGCCGATCCAGCACGATGATGTGCGCCGGGACCATATAGGCCGGCAGGCAGCCTTCGAGATAGGCGCGAAGCTCGGCGGAGAGATCGGAGGCGTTCTGGCGCGCGACGATATACGCGACCAGCTGTTTCCCGCCTTGACCATCGTGCGCAAGGACGACGGCCTCCCGGACCGCGGCATGCGCGCGCAGGCGCGCTTCGATCTCGCCGAGTTCGATGCGATAGCCGCGGATCTTGACCTGATGGTCCAGGCGCCCCACGTATTCGATGCTGCCGTCGCGGCAGCGCCGGACCAGATCGCCGGTGCGGTACATGCGGGCGCCGGGGGTGAAGGGGTCGGGGACAAAACGCTCCGCGGTCAGTCCCGGTCGGCCGACGTAGCCACGCGCGAGGCCCAGGCCGCCGATATACAACTCGCCGGCCACGCCTACCGGCACCGGATTCAGGTCCGCGTCGAGCACGTAGGCGGTGCGCTCGCCCACCGGTGTGCCGATCGGCACGTACGCGCTCGGGCAGTCGGTGTCGTGCTGCCCGACCCAAGCCAGCGGCGTGACCACGGCCTCGGTCGGTCCATAGCCGTTGATCAGCGTGCGGGCCTGGAACTTCTGCTTGATGCGCGCGAAGGCCTCGCGCGACATCGCTTCGCCGCCGAAGGACAGCAGGCGCAGCGGCACCGGTTCGGTGGCCGCCTCGGCCAGTCGCAGCAGGTACGCAGGCGGGAAGCCGGCATTGGTGACGCCTTCGCGCGCGATCGCTTCGAGGGTCTGCTCGGCGCTCCACAGAGCGTCGTCGCGCAGCACCAGCTGGGCGCCGGCGATCAACGGCACCAGCCAGCGTTCGTGGGCGCCGTCGAAGTTGAACGACAGGAAGTGCAGCTCGCGATCGTCCGGCCCCATGCCGTACTGCTCGACGGTGGCGTGGCAGTGCATCGCCAAGGGGCCGTGTTCGACGGCGACGCCCTTGGGCGTGCCGGTGGAACCGGAGGTGTAGATCAGGTAGGCGAGCTGGCGAGGATCGACGGTCGGCAGTTGCACCGCCTCCGGTTCGCCAACGTCTTCCATGACGATGACCGGCAGGGTGGTATCGATGCGGCCGGCCAGCGCCTGGGACGTCAGGACGAGCTTGACCCCGGCGTCCTGCAGCAACTGCTCGATACGGGCGGGCGGCAGTTCCGGGTCCAGCGGCAGGTAGGCGGCGCCGGCCTTCAGCGTGGCAAGCAACCGTACGATCAGGTCCGGGCTGCGGTCGAGCACGACGCCGATGACGGTTTCCGGGCCGGCGCCAACTGCATGCAATGCGTAGGCCAAGCGCGTGGCGGCGGCATCGAGTTCGCCGTAGCTGACGGCGCGCTGCCCGCAACGCACCGCAATGGCATCGGGGCGCTGTGCGGCTTGGCGAGCGATGGCGACGTGTACCGGCTCCATGGCGGAGAACCGCCTGTTCGGCGTGTTCCAGTCACGCCATTGACCTTGCTCGTCGGTATCGAGAAGGTTCAACTCTCCGATACGAACCTCGGGCCGTGCGACGACCTGCTGCAATAGACCGACGAAATGCCGCTGCAAGCGCTCGATGGTGTCGTGCTCGAACAGATCGGCGGCATAGCCAAATACGCCGCTGAGAACGCCCTGTTCGTCCTCCTGCGTATCGAGTGCCAGATCGACCTTGGCGGCGCTGCCCGTGCGCTCGATCTTCTCCAGCACCAGCCCGGGCAGCCGATCCAGCGCGCGCAGGTCGCGCCGCTGGTGGTTCAGCATCACCTGGAACAAGGGGTTGTGCGACAGGTTGCGCTCGGGCTGCAGCGCCTCGACCAACTGCTCGAATGGCAATTCCTGATGTGCCTGGGCTTGCAGCACGGACTCGCGGGCGCGGGACAGTACTGCGTCAAACGCCATGCTGCCGTCGATTTCGGTGCGAAGGACCTGCGTGTTGACGAAGAATCCGACCACACCTTCGGTCTCGACCCGGTTGCGGTTGGCCACCGGCACGCCGATGCGCAGGTCGCGTTGGCCCGTGTAGCGGTAGAGCAGGACCTGGAATGCGGCCAGCAGCACGGCAAACAGCGTGGTGTCGGCACGACGCGCCAACGTCCTGAGCTTGGCGGAGAGGTCCGCGTCGAGCGAGAACGAAACCGCGGCGCCGCGATGGCTTGGCACCGCAGGACGCGGCCGGTCGGTCGGCAGTTCCAGCACGACGGTGCCATCGTCGGCCAGATGCGACTTCCAGTAGCTTAGTTGCCGCTCCAGTTCGCCGGCCTCGAGCCACTGCTTCTGCCACGCCGCGTAGTCGGCGTACTGGATCGGCAGCGGGGCCAACTGCGCCGGCTTGCCGCTGACGAAGCCCGCATAAAGCCGCGCGAACTCGTCGATCACCACGTTCATGGACCAGCCGTCGGAGACGATATGGTGCATGGTGACCAAGAGGATGTGGTCGTCGTCGGCCAGGCGCAGCAGGCGCACGCGCAGCAGCGGTCCTTGCTCCAGGTCGAACGGCGCCTGGGCCTCGGCGTCGACCAGCGATTGCACGGCAGCGTCGCGCTGCGCCGGATCGGTGTCGCGCAGATCGGTGATGGCAATCGGCAGGGGCTGAGGCGCGTGAATCCGTTGCACCGCCTGCTCGCCCTCCTGATCGAAGGTGGTGCGCAGGCTTTCGTGCCGCTCCACCAGCGCATCGAAGGTCCGCTGCAAGGCGCCATCGTCCACCGAGCCGCGCAGGCGCAGCATGCCGGCGAGGTGATAGGCGCTGCCGGCAGGCTCCAGCTTCCACAGGAACCACATTCGTTGTTGTGCGGCGGACAGCGGAAGATCGCCGGTGGCTGGCCGCCAGTCCGGCGTGATCGGCAGTACCGACAGAGAAATACCCTGCTGGCCCAGCCGCTCCAGCAGGATCTTCCGCTTCTCCGGCGGAAGCTCGACGAAACGCCGGATCAGTTCCCGGCTTGCTTGCTGTTCGTTCATTGGATCAGGAAGTCTCGAGATCGGCCATCAGGTCGTCGATGGTCTGCAATTGGCTGGCGACGTTGACCGTGGCGCCGGTCGCTTGTTGCTGCGCGATGTAGTCGGCAAGCTCAGCCACGGTGGGCAGCGACATCGCTTGACGCAGCGTCAGCGTGTTGCCGAACTCGCGGTGCAGCCGGGAAACGAGTTGCGTCAGCAGCAGGGAATGGCCGCCAAGCTCGAAGAAGTCGTCGTGAATGCCGACCCGTTCGACGCCCAGCATCTCCTGCCAGATCGCCGCCAGCAATGCCTCGATGTCGTTGCGCGGTGCCACGTAGGCGTGGGTTTCCCATACCGGCTCGGGCAGGGCGCGGCGATCGAGCTTGCCGTTGGAGGTGACCGGCAACTGGGTCAGCGGCACGATCTGCGCGGGCACCATATAGGGAGGCAGGCAACCTTCCAGATAGGTTTTCAGCTTCGCGCCGACGCCGGGCTGGTCTTCGGCGGGAACGGCATAGGCGACCAACTGCTTTCCGCCCGGACCATCGTGGGCGACGACCACCGCTTCCCGCACGGTTTCGTGTGCGCGCAGCCGCGCCTCGATCTCGCCCAGTTCGATGCGATAGCCGCGGATCTTGACCTGATGGTCCAGCCGGCCGACGTATTCGATGCTGCCGTCGCGGCAACGCCGTACCAGATCGCCGGTGCGGTACATGCGGGCGCCAGCGGTGAAGGGGTCGGGGACAAAGCGTTCGGCGGTCAGTCCCGGTTTGCCGACGTAGCCGCGCGCGAGACCCAGGCCACCGATATACAGCTCGCCTGCTACGCCTACCGGCACCGGGTTCAGGTCCGCGTCGAGCACGTAGGCGGTGCGGTCGCCCACCGGTCGGCCGATCGGCACGTATGCGCTCGGGCAATCGGTGTCGTGCTGCCCGACCCAGGCCAGCGGCGTGACCACGGCCTCGGTCGGGCCATAGCCGTTGATCAGCGTGCGGGCCTGGAACTTCTGCTTGATGCGCGCGAAGGCCTCGCGCGACATCGCTTCGCCGCCGAAGGAGAGCAGCCGCAGCGGCACCGGTTCGGTGGCGGCTTCGGCAAGCCGCAGCAGATAGGCCGGCGGGAAACCGGCATTGGTCACGCCTTCGCGCGCGATCGCTTCGAGGGGTCTGCTCGGCGCTCCACAGGGAGTCGTCGCGCAGCACCAGCTGGGCGCCGGCGATCAGCGGTACCAGCCAGCGTTCGTGGGCCCCATCGAAATTGAACGACAGGAAGTGCAACTCCCGGTCATCCGGTCCCATGCCGTACTGCTCGACGGTGGCGTGGCAGTGCATCGCCAGCGGTCCGTGCTCGACGGCGACGCCCTTGGGCGTGCCGGTGGAGCCTGACGTGTAGATCAGATAGGCCAGTTGGCGGAGGTCGACCGCGGGCAGTTGCACCGGTGCCGGCTCGCCAATGTCCTCCATGACGATGACCGGCAGGGTGGTATCGATCCGGCCGGTCAAGACTCGGGAGGTCAGGACGAGCTTGACGCCGGCGTCCTGCAGCAATTGCTCGATACGCGCAGCCGGCAGTTCGGGGTCCAACGGCAGGTAGGCGGCGCCGGCCTTCAGCGTGGCCATCAGCCGTACGATCAGGTCGGGGCTGCGGTCGAGCACGACGCCGACGACGGTTTCCGGGCCGACACCGGCTGCGTGCAGGGCGTAGGCAAGACGCGTGGCGGCGGCATCCAGTTCGCCGTAGCTGACGGCACGCTGCCCGCAACGCACCGCAATGGCATCGGGGCGCTGCGCCGCCTGGCGCGCGATGGCGACGTGGACAGCCTCGGTCGCCGAGAAGCGGCGGTCCGGCGTATCCGGGTCGCGCGAAGGCGCGTCATGGTCCGTATCGAGCAACTTCAAGTCGGCGATACGTGCCGTCGGGGCAGCGGCAAGTTGGTCGAGCACCCCACGGTATTGCCGCTGCAATTGCTCGACGGCAGCGTGCGAGAACGCTTCGCACTGATAGCTGCAGACGATATCCAGCGTGGCGCCAGCGGAGACCACCAGCGTCAGCGGATAGTTGGTGGTGGCCGCATGGCTGACCTCGCCGAGCTTCAGGCCGTTCTGCTCACGCTGTCGCAGTGCCGCATCGACGGGATAGTTCTCGAACACCAGGATCGAGTCGAACAGCGCCTGTCCGCCTTGGCCGGCCCAGCGCTGGATCTCGTACAGCGGCACATGTTCGTGCTCGCGCAGCGACAGGTTCTCGGCTTGCAGCGCCTGCAACCAGTCGGCCACGGCCTGGTCCGGCGACGGGGCCTGGATCACCGGCAAGGTATTGATGAACAGGCCGAGCATCGCCTCGGCACCCGGCAAGGCCGCCGGCCGACCGGCGACCGTGGCGCCGAAGGCGACGGCACGCCGTCCGGTATAGCGCTGCAGCACGATGACCCAGGCCGCCTGCAACAGCGTGTTCAGCGTCAGATGCTGGCTGGCGGCGCTGCGCTGGAGGCGGGCGAGGGCGTCGGCATCGAGGCTGGTGCGGCAGGTGGCGTGGCCTGTGCCGGCATCCGGTGCGGGAAGGGCCGAGGCCAGCCGGGTTGGCTCGTCGAGCGCGTGCAGCCGCTCGCGCCAGAACGACTCGCTGGCGGCGACATCGTGGGTCTGCAGCCAGGCGATGTGGTCGCGATAGCGCGAGGCGGGCGCCTCGACCGGCTGGCCGTGGTAGCGCTGCAGGACCTCGCCGATCAGGCGGGCCGTGCTCCAGCCATCGAGCAGCAGATGGTGGCTGGTCCAGATCATGCGGTAGCGGTTCGCACCCAGGCGGAGCAAGCGCACGCGCATCAGCGGGGCGGTGTCCAGCGCGAAGGCCAGCTTGCGTTCTTCGAGCGCAACGTTCTCGCACGCCGATTCGTTCCAGTCGCGTTCGGCATCGATGCGAACCGGCGAAGGCACCTGCCGATAGACCGCCTGCATCGCCTGCCCGTCGATCCAGACAAAGCCGGTCCGCAGGATCTCATGCCGCGCCACCGTCTCGTCCCAGGCCGAGCGGAAGCGATCGGCATCGAGGCCATCGAGCGTGATGGCGAGCTGGTTGACGTACAGCCCGGCCTCCGGCGCGTAGAGCGAGTGGAACAGCATGCCATGCTGCATCGGCGTGAGCGGATACAGGTCCTCGATCTGGCCGCCGTCGAGGCGATCGAGCTGGTCCTGGGTCAAGCCCGCGAGCGGCACATCGGACGGCGTCAGCGCGCCCGGCGGCACGCCGATGCAATGGTCGATGGTGGTCTCCAACGCCTGCCGGTAGGCGACCACCAGCGAGGCGATGGTCTCGTGGCGGTAGCGGGCGGTGCTGAACGTGACGCCCAGCGACAGCACGCCGCCGCTGACCTGGCCGTTGATCGTGATCCAGTTGCCAAGCGGGGCCTCCGGATCGCGGCTGGCTCCGCAGGACTCGTCGGCAAAATCGAACAGCGCGTCGCCGCCCACGCTCTGGTCGAACTGGCCCAGATAGTTGAACGTGATGCGGGGCAATGGGCGCGCCGCGAGTTGGTCGCGAATGGCCTGCGGCCCGAGATGCCGCAGCAGACCGTAGCCGATGCCATGGTCGGGAACACCGCGCAGCGTTTCCTTGACCGACTTGATGCTGGCCGCGGTGTCGGCGGCCACCGGCAGCACGACGGGGAACGTCGTCGTGAACCAGCCGACGGTGCGGCCGATATCCGGCGTAGCGCGCAAGGCTTCCCGGCCATGCCCTTCGAGCAGCACGGCAGCGCGATCGACGCCGGCCCATTGGCCCACTGCCTGCGCGAGCGCGCTGAGCAGCAAGTCGTTGATCTGCGTTCGGTAGGCCGCGGGCGCCTGCTTGAGCAGGCGTTGCGTCTGCTCCGCGGACAGCTGCAAGGTCAGCGTGGCGGCCTGTGCGATGCGGTCTTCCGCTACGGCGTGGTCGCAAGGCATCTCGGGGCCGTGCTGGCCGCACCAGTAGTCCGCTTGCCCGGTGAGCTCGTCGGAGTTCGCCTGTTGAACCAATGCCTGTGCCCAAGTCTTGTACGACGCCGTCTTGGGCGGGAGGGCGATGGGCTGGCGTTGCTGGGCGAGCCGGTATGCCAGTTGCAGGTCTTCCAGCAGGATGCGCCACGAGACGCCGTCGACGGCAAGGTGGTGGACGGCGAGCAACAGGCGCTCGCTGCCATCCGGCAATGGCAGATGCAGTGCGCGCAGCAATGTCCCCTGTTCGAGGTCAAGGCTGCGCTGGGCACGATCGCAGTGCGCTTCGATGGAACCGGCGTCGTCCGCTCGCTCCTGCCATAGCGGCTCGCTGTCGCCGGGCGCCGCGTAGTGTTGCCGCCATTGGCCGTCCTGCTGGCGGTAGCGCAGCCGCAATGCGTCGTGATGGTCCACCAGCGCCTTCAGCGCGCTGCGCAGCGCGTCCGGATCGAGGCGCTCCACGGGACGCAGCAGTACCGACTGGTTCCAATGGTCGCGGTTCGGCATCGGCGTCTCGAAGAAGGCCCGCTGAATCGGCAGCAGCGGCACCTCGCCGGCGGGCTTGTCGTCGACGCGGCGATTGGCCTCATCGCGCTTGGCCACCTGCGCCAGCGCCCGCACGGTCTGATGCAGGAACAGGTCCTTGGGCGTGAAGCGCAGGCCGAGGCGGCGGGCGCGGCTGACCGACTGGATCGACAGGATGGAGTCGCCGCCAAGTTCGAAGAAGTTGTCGGTGGCGCCGACGCGTTCGACGCCCAGGACGTCCTGCCAGATTTGGGCCAGCAGCGCTTCGGTTTCGTTGGCAGGGGCGATGTAGCCTTCGGCCTCCCACACGGGGGCGGGCAGCGCGCGGCGGTCCAGCTTGCCGTTTGGCGTGACCGGGAGGCGGTCGAGCGCGATGAGCTGCGCCGGGACCATGTGGTCGGGCAGTTGCGCCTTCAGTTCGGTCTTTAGCGTGGCGGTATCCGTGCCGTGCAGCACGCAGTAGGCGACCAGGCGGTCTTCATGGACGATCAGGGCGGCGTCCTTGACGCCCGCCTGCGACCGCAGCAGATGCGCGATCTCGCCGAGTTCGACCCGATAGCCGCGGATCTTGACCTGTTCGTCCTGGCGGCCGAGGTATTCGATGCGGCCTGCCGCATCCTGCCTGACGCGGTCGCCGGTGCGGTACATCCGCGTGCCCTCGGTGAAGGGATCGGGCACGAAGCGCTCGGCGGTCAGCCCCGGGCGACCGAGGTAGCCGCGCGCCAGTTGCGGCCCGGCGATATAGAGTTCGCCGACGATGCCGGCGGGCACCGGGTTCAGGTCGGCGTCCAGTACATAGACACGCGAGCCGGGCAGCGGCGTGCCGGTCGGCAGCTGCCGCTCGGGCAAGGTCACCGCTTCATGCGTCAGCACGCCGACCGTCGTTTCCGTCGGGCCATAGTGATTGAACAGCCGGCAATGCGGCTTCAGATCGCGGATCGTCCGAGCCAGTTCGGCCGAGGTCGCTTCGCCGCCGAGGATCAGCGCCTGCTCGGGCAGCACGTCGGCGGGTTGGCGGGCCTGCAGCAATCCACGTAGATGGCTCGGGACGATCTTGAGCACGCCAACGCGGTGCTGCGCCATGTAGTCGGCAAACCGATCCGGATCGAACCCGCGCTCCCGGGAGATCAGGTGCAAGGTCCGGCCGCTGCAGAGGGCGCCGAACAGCACGGTATGGCCGAGGTCGGCGGCGGTGGTGGAGACCATTGCCATCGAGGCATTGGCAGGCAGTTGTAGCCGGTGCAGCACGCCGGAGACGTAGTGGGCCAATGCGTCATGACTGACCACCACGCCCTTGGGGGTGCCGGTGGAGCCGGAGGTATAGATCAGGTAAGCGGCTTGGCCCGGAAGCAGCGAGACGGAAGGCGCATCGTCGACCGGCGCCACCGACGTCGGATCGATGCAATCGAAGCCGGGCACCGACGTTCCATCGATGGGATCGAAGCCCGGCACCGAGCCGACCACAACGCCCGCACCAGCGTCACCTAGCAGCTGGCGCAAGCGCTCGACGGGCTGCGCCGGATCGAGCGGCACGCAGACCGCCCCGGCCTTCAGGATGCCAAGCAGTCCGGTGACGAATGCAGGAGAGCGTTCGACACAAAGCCCAACCCGCGTCTCGCGCCCAATGCCGCGTTCGGCCAGCGCCGCCGCGATGCCATTGGCGACCCGATCGGCCTCGCCGCGCGTCAGCGTTTGCTCCTCATATCGCAGCGCGACAGCCGAAGCATCCGCCACGACGCTACGCCGCCATGCCGTCAGCACATCGACGGGAGCCGACTCCATGGTCTCGCCCACAAGCCGCCCGTCCTCATTACCCAACGCCAGCTCGCCAACGCGAATCGTCGGTGTCGACGCGATCTGTTCGAGGATGCCGACATAGTGCCGCCGCATCCGCTCGATGGTGTCGGCGTCGAACAGGTCGGTGGCGTAGCCAAATCGGCCGGCAATGCCGTCCTCGCTCTCCACCAGATCCAGCGCGATATCGAAGCGAGTGACATCGCCTTCGATCTGTTCGGCGGTGACAGCGTGGCCCGCCAGTTGTTTCGGGACGGCGATCGGCAGCGCCAGGTTGAATTTGACCTGGAACAGCGGGTTATGGGCGAGGCTGCGCTCGGGCTGCAAGGCCTCGACCAGCTGCTCGAACGGTAGATCCTGGTATTGCTGCGACTCGAGCACCGTCTCGTGCAGCCGGCGGAGCAGGGCGTCCCACGGCATGCTGCCGTCGACATCCGTGCGCACGACCAGCGTATTGACGAAACAGCCGACCAGGCCCTCGGTTTCGACCCTGCCGCGATTGGCGACCGGCACGCCGACGCGGATATCTTGCTGCCCCGTGTAGCGGTACAACAGCGTCTGGAAGCCGGCGAGCAGCACCGCGAACATCGTGGTTTGTGCGGCCAGTGCGATGCCGCGCAACCTTGTCGCCAGCGCGTCGTCGAGCATGAACGGCACCGCGCCGCCGCGATGGCTTTGCACCGCGGGGCGGGGGCGATCGCTCGGCAGCTCCAGGACCAGGGACTCGTCGCCAAGACGATCCTTCCAGTAGGCGAGCTGGCGGTCGCGCTCGCCCGCCGTAAGGCGATCCGCATGCCACGAGGCGTAGTCCGCGTAGCGGATCGCAAGCGGCGTCAGGTCGACGGGGTGATCCGCGATGAAGCCCTCGTACAGCCGGCAAAACTCGTCGATCACGACATTCATCGACCAGCCGTCCGACACGATATGGTGGACCGTGATGGACAGCCATTCCTGATCGTCCGCCACCCGCATTTGCGCGACGCGCAAGGGCGCCGCGGCCAGCAGGTCGAAGGGCTCGGCGCTGAGCGCTCTGGCCGTTGCCTGCGCCTCGGCGGCCGCGTCGCAGCCGTGCTCGCGCAGGTCCAGCACGGCGATGGGGCAGGAGCCAGCGGGCAACACCCGTTGCCTCGGTTCCTCGTGTTGATCCAGTTCGAAGCGCGTGCGCAGTGCCTCGTGCCGCGCGACCAGCGCATCGACCGCGCGTTGCAGTGCGATCCGATCGAACCGGCCGTGGAGCTTCAACACGCCGGAGACGTTGTAGGCGCCACTGTCCGGCTGCATCGACCACAGTACCCACAAGCCGCGCTGCACCGGGGACAACGGCGCAAGGTCGGTGTCGGTTCGGCGCGTAATTGCCGCTTCCCCGTGGGAAGCCTCACCGTCGTCGCGCGCCAGCAATCCATCGATGACCGCCGCATTGGCCCGCAGAGTCCCATCGGCGAAGAGATGCGCCAACGCGTAGCCACGATGCAGGCGTTCCCGCGTCCTCGACACCAACTGGGTCGCGCGCACCGAGTTGCCGCCGATGGCGAAGAAGTTGTCGTTGGCCGAGGCAGGCCGAACGCCAAGGACCTCGTGCCAAAGCTCCGCCAGCGTCGCTTCGGTGCCCTGCAGCGCCATGGCATTGCCGGTCGCGGCCGGTGAGGCGGCATCGTCCGCCGCCGTAGCGGACGCGAGCCGCCGCCCCGATTCGAAAGCCGCCCACAGCGCCAGTTCGCCGCTGCGCCAGGCCGGCAGGCAGCGCGAGCGCTGTAGCTTGCCGCTGGTGGTCTTTGGCAATTCGCCGGGCTGCAGCAGCAGCACCAGTCCCGGCGGCTCGCCGCAGCATTGCGCCACCGCCTCGCGAATGGCCGTTTCCACCGCTTCGGGCGAGCCGAACTTCTGGATGCTGCGCGCAATCTCGGCGGCGATGCCGATCGTTTCGATCTGTCCGTCGGCCGATTGGAACGGAAAGGCCGCGACGCGCCCCTTGCGCACGACCTCGACCGCGGCTTCGACCGCGATCTCGATGTCCTGCGGATACAGGTTGTGCCCGCGGACAATGATCAAGTCCTTCAATCGTCCGGCGACGTAGAGCTTGCCGTCATGCAGGAAGCCGAGGTCGCCCGTGCGCAGATAGCGCGAAGCGGCGTCGTCGTGATCAGGGAACGTCCTGGCGGTGGCCTCGGGCTGCTGCCAGTAGCCCGCCGTCACGCTCGGCCCGCCGATGCAGATCTCCCCAATCTGTCCGTCTGCAACCGGCCGGCCATGCTCGACATCCCGAATGTCGATGCGATGGTCCGGCGCCGCATCGCCGCAGGCCACGAGCCGCGTGCCCTCGCCATCGGTCGATGCAACCGCGCGCCCGGCCGCCAGCGCCGCCTCGTCGAACCCGATCAGCGTGGCGCCCTCGCCGGGGCGACCGCCGGTGGCGAGCAGCGTCGCCTCGGCAAGGCCATAGCAGGGATAGAGCGCGCGGGCGTCGAGGCCGGCGTCGGCGAAGTGGCTGGCGAAGCGTTCCAGTGTCTCGGCGCGGATCGGCTCGGCGCCGCAGAAGGCGACGCGCCAGCTGCGCAGGGACAGCGTCTGAACCTGCCCGGGACGCACGCGCTCCACGCACAGGCGATAGGCGAAGTCCGGGCCGCCGCTGACGGTGCCGCGGAAGCGGTCGATCGCCTCCAGCCAGCGGCGCGGCCGCTGCAGGAAATAGGTCGGCGACATCAGCACCAGCGGCATGCCGCCATGGAGCGGATGCAGCAGTCCGCCGATCAGGCCCATGTCGTGATAGAGCGGCAGCCAGCTGACCATCACGTCGTCGGCCGTGGTGCGGAACTGGCTGGCGATGGCGGCTTCGTTGGCGACGATATTGGCGTGCGTCACCATCACGCCCTTGGGCGTCGCGGTCGAGCCCGAGGTGTACTGCAGGAAGGCCACGGTGTCGGGGCGGACGGCCGCGGCCCAGGCCCTGGCGTCGGCGATAGTCGCTTCCGGCATCGTTTCGCCGACCGACGAGACCGACGAGACGGCGACGATGCGCGCTTGCAGGGTGTCCGATCGCCCGCTGGCCCAGTCGCCGGCGAGTCCGTCGTCGACCACCACGACGCTGGGCCGCGCACCGGCCGCGATGGCGTTGAGCCTGGCCAGATGCTGGGGCCGCATCGATTCCGGCGGAAAGGCCGGCACCGCGATCACGCGTGCCAGCAGGCAGCCCAGAAACGCGCTGACGTAGTCGATGCCGGTATCGAGCACGATCATCGCGCGCTCGCCGGGCTGGGCGACCTCGCTCAGGCGCGCGGCGTAGACGGCGGCGCGTGCGAGCAGGTCGCGATAGCGGTAGGGCGTGCCTTCCGGGTGGTCCTCGTCCAGCACCGTCAGTGCCGTCGCATCGGCGCGGCTTGTCGCGTGATGGATCAAATAGTCGAGCAGCGTCTCGCCTTGCATTGCTGTCCTTTTGCGAATCGATGGACCGGTGCTGCACCAGCACGTCCGACAGAAGGAAGACGAAGGGAGAGGCGGGGAATTTAGCGCGGCGGGGCGGGCATCAGGCTGAGATCAGCACAGGGCCGCGCACTCGGCGCGCAGCGGACAGGTGCCGCAGTAGTCGTCGCCGTCGAGCCGGTACTTCAGGCAGCAGACGCGGCGCACGCGCCGTTCGCCGCCGTCCGGCTGCGGGCGGTCGAGATAGGCGGCGCGATAGGGATGCGGCCGGCCATCCGCGTCCCTGTCGGTGCGCAGCCACTGCGCCAGCGCGTCGCGACGCCGAGGATCGAGCGCCGGATGGGCGAGCAGGTTCATGCCGACGTATTGCACGAACTCGGCGGCGTGGCTCCACAGCACGCGCGGCGAGGCACGGGTCAGCTCCGACAGCGTGGCGAACACGGGTGCCAGATGCCGTCGCGTCATGGCGGCCAGCATGTCGTCCAGTGTCGCCGCGCCCTGGCCCAGCGCCGATGACCGCAAGTGAATGCGCGATACGAGCCCATCCGGGCCGAAGGCGATATCGACCTCGTCCAGCGATACCGGCACCGTCCGGCCCAACACAGCCGCGGCGACCAGCACGGGCGGCACCAGCACCACGCAATAGTGCCGAGCCCACCACGACGCAAGCGCCGGCGGGGCGCGTTCGTGCTCGGCGCCGATGGTGTCGCGGTATTCGTCCAGCCGTTGCCGCAAGGCCGCCGGCTCGGCAAACCGGTTTCCGGGCAACGCTTGCGCGCCGGCCGGCGCCGTGGTGACCCCTTCGCCGAAGCGCCGCAGCGGGCCGGGAAAGAAGGGCGTGAGTTCGGCAATCAACGGGAATCTCCAGGCCGGGCAGGGCCGTATCGGGGCTCCGCGGTGGGCGCCGCCTTCCACGAGAGACGGACCGGCGCCGCAGGAAATTAGGCGGCGCGCCGTTCTTGTGCCGATCAGCCGCCAATTCCCCTTTTCACGCGCCCTATTGCCGTTTTCCCGTCACTCACGTAATAATTACGAATCATTATCATTCGCAAACGCATTACGGTAGGCCTTTTGCGTACCGGGCCGGCGCGATCCAATAAGAAGGGGGAGTCTCATGCAACGGGTGTTCGATTGCCGGCGGACGGAGGTCCGGCGGGCGGTAGTGATGTTGTTTGCGCTGGCGGGCAGCGCGCATGCGCAGGAGCAGGCGGCACCGGCGGGCCAGCCGGTGGCGGGGCAGTTGCCGGAAGTCACGGTCCGGGCAGCGGGGTCGGAAACCGGGATCGGGCCGGTCGGCGGCTATGTCGCCCGCCGCAGCGTCACCGCGACCAAGACCGACACGCCGCTGTCGGAGACGCCGCAGTCGATTTCGGTGATCACCCGCGAGCAGATGGAAGACCGCGGCGTGCAGACCGTGTCCGAGGCCTTTGCCTATTCGGCAGGCGTGGTCGGCGACAACGTGGTCGAGTCGCGCTACGACAAGCCGGTGATCCGCGGCTTCCCGGCACGGCAGTATCTCGACGGCCTGTACATCAACTACTACACGAGCGGCTACCTGATGCCGCGCGTGGATGCGTACGGGCTCGAGCGTGTCGAGTTGCTGCGCGGCCCCAGTTCGGTGCTGTATGGCGCCAATGCGCCGGGCGGCCTGATCAACCTGGTCAGCAAGCGGCCGACCGCCGAGACGTTGCGCGAGGTCAACGTGCAATACGGCTCGCACAATCGCAAGCAGGCCAGCTTCGATCTGTCCGGCGCGGTGGACAGCAACCAGACCGTGCTCTATCGGCTGACCGGCCTGTTCCGCAAGAGCGATACGCAGACCGACCACGCCAAGGACGACCGCATCTTCATCGCGCCGGCGCTGACGTTCCGTCCGTCCGCCGATACCACCTTCACGCTGCTGACCCACTATCAGCGCGACAAGCAGGGCACCGCGATCAACTTCCTGCCGCGCGAGGGCACGGTCATTCCGACGGTCAACGGCCGCAGGATCTCGAGCTCGTTCTTCACCGGCGAACCCGGCTTCAATACCTTCGATCGCGAGGAATACGCGATCGGCTACGCCTTCGAGCATCGCTTCAACGATACCTTCCGCGTGCGGCAGAACGTGCGCTACATGCACAGCGACCTGACCTATACGGGGGTCTACGCGGTGGGCTGGAACTCGGCGGCCCAGCAGCAACTGCGGCGCGGCTCGCTCGATGCGGGCGGCAAGCTCGATACGATCGGCGTCGATACCCAGCTGCAGGCGGACTTCAGCACCGGGCCGGTCCGGCACAAGATGCTGGTTGGCGTGGACTACCAGCACGGCAAGTTCGACGACAAGCAGGGCCTCGGCACGGTCGGCACGCCGCCGCTGGGCCTGATCGATCCCTGGAATCCGGTCTACGGTGCGAGGATCAACCCGATCGCCTCGTACACCAACGTGGAACAGACCCAGCGTCAGCTCGGCGTCTACTTCCAGGACCAGATGAAGCTGACCGAGCGGCTGACGTTCGTTGCCGGCGGGCGCAAGGATTGGGCGAGTTCCGATACGACCTCGACGCGAATCGGCACGGCGAACAACGCACGGGCCGTGACCACGACGCCGATCGACCAGGACGACTTCACCTATCGTCTGGGCCTGCTGTACCAGGCGCCGTACGGCATCACGCCGTACGTCAGCTACTCGACCTCGTTCCAGCCGCAGGCCGGAACCGACCTCCGGGGCTCGCCGTTCAAGCCGACCACCGGCAAGCAGACCGAGCTGGGCGTCAAGTTCCAGCCGCCGGGCAGCAACAGCTTCATCACCGCGGCGGTCTACGACTTGCGGCAGCAGGACGTGCTAACGCCGGATCCGAACCGTCCCCCCTAACACCAATTTCCAGGTCCAGACGGGCGAGGTGCGCTCGCGTGGCTTGGAGCTGGAAGGCACGATGGACTTCCAGAACGGCTTCAAGGCGATCGGCTCGTACACCTTGATGAATCTGGAGATCACCAAAAGCAACGGGACCGACCTCGGCAAGACGCCGACCAACCGGCCGCGCCATACGGCCGCGCTGTGGGTCGACTACACGATGCGCGGCGGCATGCTGCGCGGCCTCGGCATGGGGGCCGGCGCGCGCTATATCGGCTCGACGTGGGGCGATGCGGCCAATACCTTCAAGGTGTCGTCGGTGTGGCTGGCCGATGCGGCGATCCACTACACGCTGGACCAGCATTGGCGCTTTGCTCTGACCGCGACCAATCTGCTCGACAAGGAGTACGTCGGGCAGTGCGGCAGCGCGACGACCTGCTACTACGGTTATCGCCGCAACATCCTGGCCACGGCGACTTATCGTTGGTAAAGGCCTGAGGCCGAGGCCCTGGTCCCCGGCCTGGGCCCCGCGCCTCGAGGCACCGAGGCACCGAGGCTCGGAGGCCCGGAGGCCCGGAGGCCCGGAGGCCCGGAGGCCCGGAGCCAGCGGCCAGAGGCCAGAGGCCAGAGGCCAGAGGCCGGCCTAGGCGCCGGCAATTCCTGCCCTGCGGACGCCGCCGGCACTGGCGGCGTCCCTTCCCGCCTAATTCGCGGGCACCGTCGTTCGTCACAGGAAGAAGACCTCTTCCTCGTGGAGCCACCGACCGTGTCCGCCTTCCCCCTCGCTGCGCAATGTGTTGTTCCGGGCCTCGGGCCATCTGCTGGCGTTTGCCATCGTGGCCAGCCTGGCCGGCGGCGCGGCGTCGGTGGGGCTGATCGCCACCATCAATCGCGCGTTGTCGACGCCGGCCGATCAACTGACGGCGCTGGGGCTTCGCTTCGCGGCCCTGGCGGTGGCGGTGCTGCTGTGCCGTACCGCCGCGCTGATGCTGTTCGTGCGGCTGAACCAGACGGTGCTGGCCAGCCTGCGCGAGCATATCGCCGGTCGGCTGCTTGCCTCGCCCTATGCCGAGCTCGAACGGGTCGGACCGGGCCGCGGGCTCGCGCTGCTGGGCGAGGACACCAACCAGGTGGCGACGCTGCTGGTGGCGCTGCCGTTCGTGGTGATGAACGGCACCATCGTGCTCGGCTGCCTGGCCTATCTGGCCTATCTGTCGTGGCAGGCTTTCCTGTTCGCGCTGGTTGCCGTGCTGACCGGCTCGATCTGCTACCGGCTCAGCCGCAAGCGTTCGCAGCGCTATCTGCGCGATGCCGGCAAGTGGCACGACGTGTTGATCGAACGCTTCGGCGCGATCTTCGCGGGCGCCAAGGAACTGAAGCTGCATCGCCAACGCCGGGAGGCGTTCGCCAGCGGGCCGCTGGCCGAAGCGATCGATGCGGTCAGGACCAACCGCACGCAGGGACTGTCGCTGCTGTATCTGTCGCTGACGATCGGCAGCACGCTGTTCTTCGCGGTGATCGGCATCATCCTGTTCGTCGTGCAGCGGCCGCTGGGCGCGGATGCCGCCGTCGCGAGCGGCTATACGCTGGTCTTCCTCTACATGATGGCGCCGCTGGAGGGCCTGCTGAACAGCCTGCCGCAGTTCAACCTTGCGCGCATCGCCTATCAGCGCATCGCCGATACCACCGGGCCGCTGGCGGTGGAGCAGGGCCAGGCCGATGCTGCGGGCGATCGGCGGCCCTTCGTCGAGCTTGCCCTGCACGGCGTCACGCATCGCTACTTCCGCGATGGTGAGGACGGCGCCTTCACGCTGGGGCCGATCGATCTGTCGCTGCGCGCCGGCGAGGTGGTGTTCCTGGTCGGCGGCAATGGCAGCGGCAAGACCACGCTGGCCAAGCTGCTGGTGGGCCTGTATGCGCCGGAGAGCGGGAGCGTGGTGCTCAATGGCCAGGCGATCGCCGATGCGTCCGACCGTGAGCGACACCGGCAGCAGTGCACCGCGGTGTTCTCCGACTTTCATCTGTTCGACAGCCTGCTCGGCGCGGCCTCGGAGAGCGAGGAAGGGCAGGAGGGGCAGGAGGGGATTCACGCAGGAAGGCACGCGGCGCTCGATGCGCGCGCCAACGAATTGCTCGCCCGTCTGCAGTTGCAGCACAAGGTGACCGTGCGCGACGGCGCGTTTTCGACGCGCGCGCTGTCGCAGGGCCAGCGCAAGCGCCTGGCGCTGGTCGCCGCCTGCCTCGAGGACCGGCCCGTTATCGTGCTCGACGAATGGGCTGCCGATCAGGACCCGGCCTTCAAGGCGGTGTTCTATCGCGAGATCGTCCCGGCCCTGCGCGCGCAGGGCAAGGCGGTGCTGGTGATCTCGCACGACGATCGCTACTTCGATGCGGGGGATCGCATCGTGCTGCTCGAACAGGGCCGCATCCGCGAGCAGGGCATTGAACACCAGCGCGAACAAGAGCGCGAACACCAGCCCGAATACCAACCGGCCGCAGAGCCGGCAGGCGTGGCGATCGACAGCGAGCGGCAGTGCGCGGCATGAAGCACCGGCCCCTTGCGCCGGTGTCGAGGCAGCGACTCCGCTACAATCGCGTCACACGACGCCGGTGCATGACATCGGCGCACAAGAACGCATCAAGGGGAGCTGTACGTGGTCCAGAACCGATCGCCGGGCAACGACATCGCCTGGCAACAAGCGCTCGATTGGGTGATGCTGATGCGGGACGGCATGCTCGACGCCAGCGCCGAACAACGCCTGCTTGATTGGCTCGACCAGTCGCCCGATCACATCGAATCGTTTCGCCAGGCCTGCGCGGTGTGGCAGGCGACCGGTGCGGTGACCCCCCTCGATCCAGGCCGCCCTCGAAGCCCGCATGCCGCCCACGGCAGGGCAGCGGCCCACACGCCACGGCTGACCTTCGCTGTCACACTTCGGTCGCATTCGGCCACCAACCTTTACACATTGCCTCTTCGAATCGCACGGGCATGTCGCTATAATTGCGAATGAGTCGCATTTGCGTTAACATGTCCGTCGGTTTCTTCTGGGAGGGGGGCACGAAATGACCGAGCAACCGATCAACGAGGTCCGGACGCCTGTCGAGGCGCACCAGCCGCGCCATATGAATCAGGAACTGTTCGGTACCTTCCTCAGCTATCGCCGAGCCCTGATCGACGCCGCGGCGCGCATCCTGGGCTGCCGTGCCGGCGCGGAGGACGTGGTGCAGGACACCTTCCTGAAGCTGATGGACCAGGAGAGCGCCATCGTGGTCCGGCAACCCGTCGGCTACCTGTTCCAGACCGTTCGCAATCTCGCCATCGACAGGCACCGGCGCGCGGCGCTCGAACAACGGCACGCGGCCTGCGAGGAAGATGGCCTGCTGGTGGCCAGCGATGCCTTGTCGCCCGAGTCCATCACGCTCGGCCGCGAAGCGCTCGGCACCGTGGCCGGCGCGCTGGCAGAACTTCCAGAGCGTACCCAGAAAGCCTTTGAGATGTATCGGATTCGGGGGATGACGCAGAAGGAGATCGCGGTGATCCTCGGCGTGTCTCCGACCCTGGTCAATTTCATGATCCGCGATGCGATGACCCATTGCCGCGACGCGTTGTTCGGGGCCGCATAATCCGGCGCACCTAATCCGGCGCACTAATCCGGCGCCGCGTCATTCCGCACCATGCAATCCGCGCAATCCGGTGCCGCTTGTTCCGGTACCGCGTCATCGGCAGGATCGCGTTCTGCAGCACCGCTTCGACCGAGTTCATCCCGCCATCGCGCGCCTTCCCCGGAATGCAATTTGCGTCCTGCCGTGACATTGCGGTCCGGTGGGTCGGACCGCGTCAACCCAGTCTTGCGGAGTTGCGCGATGAAAGCTGTCGTATTCCACGGAGTCGGCGATATACGCTTGGACGATGTGTCCGATCCGGTGCTGCAGGCGCCGACGGACGCATTGATCGAATTGACCGCCAGCGCCATATGCGGCACCGACCTGCATATGGTCCGCGGCACCATGCCCGGCATGCGTCCGGGCACCATCCTCGGCCACGAGGGCGTCGGCGTGGTGACCGAGGTCGGACAGGACGTCAACAATCTGCGGCCCGGCGATCGGGTCGTGATTCCTTCCACGATCGCCTGTGGCTACTGCAGCTACTGCCGCAGCGGCTATCACGCGCAGTGCGATAACGCCAATCCCAACGGCATGCGCGCGGGCACGGCCTTCTTCGGCGGACCGCAGAACTCCGGTCCCTTCCATGGCCTGCAGGCCGAGTACGCGCGGATTCCCTTTGCCAATATCGGCGCGATCAAGCTGCCGGACGAGATCAGCGACGACCAGGCCATCCTGATGTCGGACATCTTTCCGACCGGCTATTTCGGCGCCCAGCTCGCCGAGATCCGGCGCGGCGATACGGTGGTCGTGTTCGGCTGTGGACCGGTCGGCCAGTTCGCGATCGTGTCGGCGCATCTGCTCGGTGCGTCGCGCATTCTCGCGGTCGACCATGTGCCTTCGCGGCTCGAAGCGGCGCAGGCGCAGGGCGCCGAAGCGATCGACTTCAACCGTGAAGATCCGGTGCAGGCGATCCTGCGCCTGACCGGCGGCATCGGCGCCGACCGCGCCATCGATGCGGTCGGGATCGATGCGCAGCGCCGCCATGCGGATGGAGACGGTTCCGCCGGCCAGCCGTCGCTATGGCAACCCGGCGATGGTCCGTCGGAGGTGCTGAAGTGGTCCGTCGAGGCGCTGGCCAAGGCCGGCACGCTGTCGATCATCGGCGTCTATCCCGAGGCGCACGAGACCTTTCCGATCGGCAAGGCGATGAACAAGAACCTGACGCTGAAGATGGGCAACTGCAATCACCGCGCGATCCTGCCCGAGCTGGTGGACCTGGTGCGCGCCGGCGTGATCGATCCCGCCGAGGTGTTGACGCAGACCGAGCCGTTGACCGGTGCACTGCAGGCGTATGAGGCATTCGACCAGCGCCAGCCCGGCTGGATGAAGGTCAAGTTGGAGCCGTAAGCAAGCGCCCTGAGCAAGGACACCAAGCAACGGCACCAAGCAACGGCGCCAAGCAAGGGCATCAGGCAAGCGCAGCGATACCGAGGGGCGAGCGGTCGCCCCGGTCGAACCAGGACGAAATCCGGTCGAAACCAGGACGAAGCCCGGACGAAAAAAGCCGGCACGCCGTATCCGGACGTGCCGACTTGCCGGGCCAGCCAGCGCCCGGTGAGCGCCAGACTTACTGCTTCGGCGCGGGGCTGGGGGAATCGCCCTTCGGCGCAGACGGCGAGTCCGGCGTTACCGCGTCGGGCATGCCCTGCTGGCGCGGCTTCTTGCTGCGATGCGTGGTGCCGCTCTTCTTCTTGTCGCGTTTCTCGGTACCGGTCATGGTCGAACCGGTCGAGCTGGTCGACCCGCTTTGCATCGTGGTGTCGCTGCTGCCGCTCATGCTGCCGCCGGTAGCCGACGGCGTCGTGCTGCGGCTCGCGGGCGGGTTGCCTTCGGTCGGCGGTGCGCTCGGATTCGGCGCGTTGTTGCTGGGGGGCGCCTGCTGGGCGACCACGGGCAGGCTCAGCGCCGCGCACAGCGCAAGCGCGGTAGTGGTAACGATTCGCTTCATCGTAGGCTCCATCGATTGAACGTGAGAACGGGCGGGCCCGTCCGGACAGACACCGGCTGGTGGCACACGATGCCCGTTACCTAACGATACGTGCCGCGTTATGCCCGCTCAGGAAGGCTATGCCTGAATTGACTGTAGGAATTGGACGACGCCTCGGCACGCCGTACTGCAATCCTTACGAGCCGATGTAGAAATTCCGGGGCGGCAAGGCAGGCGTCCACCCGCGCAGGCCGCCGGTATGCGTCGGGCCTTACACGATCATGTCCCGCCCGCTCGGCACGGAAGTTGCGCCGCGGCCGTTGTCACTGATCCGGCTGATGGAGGCCATCTTGAAAACGATGCAATGGATTCGTCCCGCGCTGCTGGTTGCCGCCGCGGCATCGATGAACCTGGCGTTTGCCGAGGTCGGCAAGACCGACACGAACTTCATGAAGAAGGCGGCCGAGAGCGGCATGCTCGAAATCGAGGCCAGCACGCTGGCCGAAGGCAAGGCATCAAGCGAGACGGTGAAGTCCTTTGCCTCGCAGATGCTCAAGGACCACAAGGCCGCGGACAGCGAGCTGAAGGCGCTGGCGTCCAGCAAGGGCGTCGAGCTGCCGACCGAGCTGCCATCGGCGGACAAGAAGCGGCTGGAGGCGCTGGGGGCGCTGGAAGGCGCCACCTTCGATCGCGAGTATGCGAAGGAGGTCGGCGTCAAGGCGCACAACAAGGCGGTGTCCCTGTTCCGCGAGGCCTCGACCAAGGCGCGCGACCCGGAGATCAAGGCCTTTGCCGGCAAGACGCTGCCGACGCTGCAACACCACCTCGAGATGGCCAACAAGATGGCCAACGAGGTGGGAAAGTCGCCGGCCAAGTCGGCCAAACGCTAGCCGCCGGGAACCGCGATGCGCCGGCGCCGCCCGCCGCCACCACTACGCAGGAGACAGAGATGAAACGTTTCGCCACCTTCGCCATGCTGGCGCTGATGTCCGGCGCCGTGATGTCGCAACCCACGGCCACGCCCGCCACCGGCACGCCCCCGGGCGGGGACAAGGCGCCCGGTACGGCCGCGTCGGACGTCGCGCCGACCCGCCCGGTGCAGGGGCCGAGCGGCGGCTCCACTTCGGACCATGGCGCGCATGGCGGCACTCGCCAGCACGATGCGACCAAGGGCACGGGCACCAGCAAGCGCGGCGAGGCAAGCCAGTCGAATCGGAGCAACAGCCGCAGTGCCTCGGCGGCGGAAAGCTACGGCTATCCGGCTTCGCCGGCGAAGGCACGCTGACGATCCCGCTGGCGCCAGCCATTTCCGTAGCGCTTCTTCCCGCTTTTCCTTCCCTTTTCCTTGTCCGAGCGCGGCGCCCAATACGGGCGCCGCTTCTTTCGCGCGACCGCAATTAGCCGCATGGACGGAACTGTTGGCTCGCGCACATAGGCAAACAATTTTTTTATTTGCGAGCGCAGCAAACGCTAACTAGATTGCCTTCGTGGGTTTGTCAACGCTGACATGCTGGCGATCTTTGCATGTCGCGGCCGCGGCAGCCCACCGTGGCGGTACACCGGCATGCCAAGGCAATCGCGTCCGAGCCGTGGGGGAGGGCGGACGCGAGGCAGCGCCAGTCCACGGGGTCTGGGGCTGGCTCGCCGAAGCATGATGGCGGCCGGTCACGTCGATGTCATACCCAGGAGGCCAGGGATACCGACCGGCATGCACCGGGCGGGTCCGGCCTGCCAATACGCAGCGCATTGGAAAGGAACGGCATCGCGCCGGAGACGGCGTGCGGCCGGCCGGCCCTTCGCGTCTTTCGTCTGGTGTAGGCCGTGGTCGCGGCCGCGCCGGCGCTTCTACCCCGGGATCCAACATGAACGACGCCCTGCTCTCCGACCCATGCGTTCCGACGCGCCCCGAGCCACTCGGTCCACCCGTCCTGCGGCGCGATATCGAACGATCCGATGCCAACCTGGCCATGCAGACGGCCAGCCGAGAGGACAGCTATCTGGAGCGATTGCAGCCCTTCCTGAAGCCGGGCGCCGTGGTGCGCGGCGGGGCCTTCCCCGAGGCGCGCATCGATGCGTTCACCACCGGCATGCGCGCCAACGCGCATTACTTCAGCCATCCCAAGTGGATGGACGACTGGCTGGCCAGCGTGCATCGCTATCCGGAGTTGCGAGAGCGGTGGCTGTCGGTAATGGGGTCGCTCGATGGCAAGGTGCTGGTCGATGTCGGCTGCGGCCCTGGCAATCTGCTGGCCGCATTGGGGGGGCAAGCCGCGAGTCGCGATCGGCGTCGACATCGCGCCGGGCAGCCTGGAGAGAGCGGCAGGGGTCGGCTACCTGCCGTTGCGGGCCGACGCGCATGACATGCCGTTACGCTCGGGCATCGCCGACGTCGTGGCCATCAACGGGTCGCTCCATCATCTGGACGACATGCGGCGCGCGCTGGTCGAGGCGTCGCGGCTGGTCCGTCCCGGCGGGCTGCTGATCCTCGATCACGATCCGCAGCGCTCGGCCTGGAATTTCCGCGGGATTGCCCTGCTGCTCTGGCGCATGCGCTTGCCGATCTATCGTTGGCTTCGGCGCGGCGGCCATACCGCGGCCGATGACGAACAGATCTGGGCGCTGGCGACGGAGCTGCATCACCGGCCGGGCGATGGGCTCACGCGCGAGCTGGTACACACGACGCTGCGGCCACTGGGCTTCGATATCGCGATCTATCCGCACAGTCACTATGTCGGCAAGGACGTGCTCGATGGCGCGATGGGCCGCCCGCCGTTGAAGATCCGGCTGGCGCAGCGGCTGTCCGGCATCGATCCGCGGTCGGCGGACGCCGCGCTGAGCCTGTTCGTCGTCGCGCGACGGCGCACGCTGTAGTCGCCACGACGCTGTCGTCATCCCGCGCCGATCGCCCGATCGCCTCGCGCCGCCGCCGGTCTCGGTGGCGGCGTGCCGCCGTCCTGCCGTCCCGCGTTCGCGCTGCCGGCGTTCGATCCCGCTGATTGCGTGATTCGCTGATCCCCTTATCTCCTGATGTCCTGATCGCAGCGCGCATCGCCCGATCGCGGCGCGCATTGCCATGCCCGGATCGCGGCGCGTCGCCACGTCCGCGCGGGAACGCTATTTGCGTGATGGCAGCTGCGGTCAGCCCCGGCCTGCCCTTGCACGGCAGCCGCGCGGCAGGCATGGCTGTGGCGCCCGTCAGCGCCGCGGTTCCGCGCCGCCCGCAGGGGTGGCTGGGGCGTGGCCGTCCCGCATTGCAAATCCAGGCAGTTCCAGCGAGCCAGGTTCGAACCAGTCAGGTTCAAACGAGCCGGTTCCAACCAGCCAGTCCGAACGAGAAAGGGCGCCTCTCCACCGGGGGACGGGAGAGGCGCCAAGCGCGGGCGAGCGGTCAGTCTATCCCGCGTTGCGACAGGCTATCCGCCGCCACACGGCGCGAAAGTCGCCTAGCGCACACAGCCCTCGACGACGGAATGGAAATTGCGTCCCCACGGACATCACCCCCGATTCACGCCGGACCGGACGCGCGGTTCGCGCCGGTCCCCCGCCACAGCATTTGCAACTCTTACCAACGGAGGCAGAGATGAACGATCGCAGCACCAGCCGCCGCGTATGGGATTACCGCCAGCCGTACAGCGCCGAAGATCGGCTCGACCAGCGCGGCTCGCGCCAGGGCAGCCGTTATGCCGAATATGCCGAGGAGGAAATCCGCCAGGGACGCGGTGTCGGCCGGCCCGGCATGCCGCGCTACGGCGGCGGGCGGGACGATCCGTTCGCGCAGCCGCGCCATGCCGAACACGGCTATGGCGCCGGCCACTTCGGTGAGGGCCGCTTCGGCCGCAGCTACGAAGAACCGGTTGGCGACAATCCCTACGGCACCTATCCGTCGACCGGCGAGGTGATGCGCGGCAACCGCGGACTATCGGGGAGCGGCGAACGGCGCGGCAGCGATCTGACCGACAGCCGGCTCTCGCGCGGACAGCGCGGCGGCCCGTGGCCCGATCAATCGCGTACGCCCTGGCGCGATCGCTATGAACCCGACGATCCGCAGACCCGCGCCAATCTCGCCCAGGCCTATGGCATCTCGGATTCGGAGCGGCTCGATGCGCCGTCCTGGCCCGACGAGCGCGGCAGCGGCAATGCCGGCCGGCGCCAGGCCAGCGCGCGGTGGATGGACGAGGGCGGACGCTTCCCCGAAAGCGAGCGCCCGGGACGCGGCGGTCGTCCGTCGGGCTGGCCGGGCGATGACTGGAGCGCCGGCGGCCAGCGGCAATCGCATGGCCGCGACGAGGCCTACGAACGCTTCAGCGGCGCGCCGCAGCGCGTGAACTGGGGGGCAGGGATCGGGCAGCGGCAGCGGTCCCGGCCGCCGCGTCTCGCCCAAGGGCTACCAGCGCAGCGACGAACGGATTCGCGAGGACCTGTGCGAACGCCTGGCGCATGACGACCGACTCGAAGTGCATGACGTCGAGGTGCAGGTCAGCGAGGGCGTGGTCACGCTGACCGGCGCCGTGCGCGACCGCCGCCAGAAATACTGCGTCGAGGACATCGCCGACGACATCTTCGGCGTGCGCGAGGTCCACAACCGGATTCGCGTGCAGCGCGAGGGTGGGCAGGTCGGACAGCGTGCCACCGCTTCCGCGTCGGAAGTCCGGCATGTCAGCGGCATGAGCGCGTCGGGCAGCGCCACCGGCAGCACCGCCAGCAGCTATGTCGGCGGCATGGAGGTCGGCGCGGGCGAAGTGCCAAAGGGCACCGATCCGCACGGCGGCACGACGACGCCGGGCAAGCACGCTACGTGATGGGGAGAGAAACGATGAACCGGAACACCGACAACAAGCGCGGGGATCAGGACGACGCCCGCGACAAGCTGCGCGCGCGCGAGTCCAGCGACGATGTCAGCAACGACAGCGACAACGACAGCGCCAACGACAGCGGCAACGACAGCACTACCTCCAGCGCCGAGGCCCAGCGCGAACGCGAGGTAAGGGAGGAAGCGCGCGCGATTCCGAGTTCGCTCGATCCCGATACGGACATCGAGCCCATCGATTCGGACATGAACCTGGAAGGCCTGCCCGAGCAGGAACAGGACTATCCGCACGACAATCGGACCGAGGCGTTGCTGCCGGAAGAGCAGATCGGCGAGCGCATCGCCGATGCAGCCGAAGGCATCCCCCCGGATACGCCCGCGGACCGCGCCGATCACACTGACCAGCGCGAGGAACGTCCGCCCCGGCACGAGCCCGAGTAAGGCCGGAGCGCTGGCCGAGGCGGTCCGATGATTTGCGATTGGGCCGCCTCGGCATGAGGTCGCTCCGCTTGTTGGCGACGGCGATGGCGAGGGCGAGGCCGGCTCAATCGAACTGATATGACCAGCTCGCGTTGATGCGCGGCGAGCGGCGCTCCGCATTGATCGGCTTGTCGCCGACGGGCTGCGCGAGCGACAGGTCCAGCGTGTAGTAACGCCGGTCCGAGAATCGCACGCCCAGCGCCACCGACGACAGCGAGCGGTGCGTCAGCGAGTAGCTGTTCGAATAGACCCGCGCGACGTCCGCCAGCACATACGGTTGCAGCGTCTTCAGGTAGGTCATGTCCATGCCGAACAGCCGGCTGATCTCCGCCGACGCGCCCCAGCCCTTGTCGCCCGCCACTTCGCCGGCGGGATAGCCGAGCCCGAAGAACCGTCCGCCGAAGCTGATCTGCTCGCTCGAGGCCAGGCGATCGCCGCTGTACTGGCCGGCGGCCGACACCGCCATGCCGAAGCCGAAGGGCAGGTCGGTCGCCTGCGACAGCAGCAGCCGCGTGCGCAGGAAGCTCAGGTCGTTGGCATTGTTCTCGCGGCGCGCGCCGAGCGCGTCGACGCCCTTGTACAAGCCGAGCGTGGCGCTGCGCGACACGCGCTTCCTTGCGCTGGACATAGGCCAGCTCCGCGTTGACGACCCGCACATTGGTGCCGATCGCCACCGAGCGATCGGTGCCGGCCTGCGTATAGCGCTCGAACTGGTCGGTCCCGTAGAGGCCGCCGCTCAGCGTCAGCGAATGCCGCGCACTGAGCAGAAGCGGATAGCTCAGGCTCGCGCCGAGCCGCTTGTTGTCGTTGACGTAGCGCCGATTGAAGCCGATCTGCTCGAGCGTGGCGTTCTGCGGCACGCCGCGATAGTGCGAGGCGTTGACGCGCGCGACCAGCCCCTCGGTGCCGATCGGTTGCGCGTAGCCGAGCGCGTAGTACTCCTCGTCGTCGCGTCCCTTCGGGAACAGCGCCGATACCGTCAGCTGCTCGCCGAGCGGTGTCAGGCCGCTGGCCGTTGCCGTGGCAATCGCCCGCACGCCGGGCGACATGTAGTCGACGCCGGTGCCGAAGGCGATCGGCTTGCGCTTGACGTCGAGCACCATTTCGCTGGCGCCGTCGGTGGTGGTCGGCGGCTGCACCGTCGCGCCGACCTGCACGCCCGGCTGCAGGCCCAGCACGCTGGAATAACGGTCGAAGCTCGCGCGCGTCAGCGGCCGTTCTTCCTTCAGCCGTTCGGCGATCGCGCGTAGCCGATTCTCCAGCGGCCCCGGATTGCCGCGAATGGTCACGCGGGCGACATAGCCTTCGACGACGGTGATCAGCACATTGCCGTTTTCGAAGGACTGCGCGGGAACGAAGGCGAACGACAGCGGATAGCCCTGCTGCTGGTACATCTCGGTGACCGCGTTGGCGGCCTGCAGCAGTTCGGCAACCGTGATTTCCTTGCCGGCCAGCGGCTTGAACTTGTCGGCGATCTGGTCGAAGGGCAGCGTCTTCGCGCCCTCGATCTGGAAGCGCGTCGGCGTCAGCCTTGCCGACAGCAGATTCTGCAGGGCAGGGTCGGGACGTTCGACCTGTACCTTGACTTCCCCCGGTGGGCTTGGGCGGCGCGATCTTCGGCAGCGTTTGAGTCGGGTCCCCCTGGACCGGGCTGCGCGGATCGGCGGCCAGAACTGGATGCATGCCGCCATGCCAGGCACCGAGGCCGAGCAGCAGCATGGCGACGCGAGTGTGCGTGCGCGACATGGTCAATCCCCTTTCACAATGAAACCGATGCGGCTGTGGAAGCCGGATCTCCACCGGCGCGCAGGCTGCCGCTGCCTGCGCGCTTATCGAAGTGGAGTCCGGCTGTACTGCAAGGCTGAGTGAGGCGATGCGCGGGATTTGCCGTGATCGACCGAGGCGGCCGATCTGCGGCGTATCCCCTGCGCATCAAGCGGACATCAAGTCCCCCCTCAGCGGCGACCCCCCAGCAGACCGCCGACGGTGCCGAGCACACCGCCGACAATGCCGCCGACTGCGCCCGTGACCGGACCGGTGGTCGCGCCGCCGCCAGTGCCCGGCGCCGGAGCCGGAGCGGGCGCGGGAGCCGGCGCCGTGCCGCCACCCGTGATGCCGCCGGTCACACCGGCGACCACGCCGCCGACCAGATTGGTCACCGGAGCGAGCGGACCGCTGCCGGCACCGCCGCTATTGCCGCCGGTGAGGCCACCGGTCAGCCCGCCGACGAGGTTGGTGACCGGAGCCAGCGGACCGCTGCCGGCGCCGCCGGTATTGCCTCCGTTGTTGCCACCGGTGAGGCCGCCGGTGAGACCACCGGTCAGCCCGCTGACGAGATTGGTGACCGGAGCCAGCGGGCCGCTGCCGCTGCCGCCGTTGTTGCCGCCGGTCAAGCCGCCGGTCAGCCCGCTGACCAGGTTGGTCACCGGCGCCAGCGGACCCGTGCCGCCGTTGCCGCCACCGGCGAGTCCACCGGTCAGGCCGCTGACCAGATTGCCGACCGGTGCCAGCGGACCGCTCGGGGTCGTGCCCGGCGCATGCACCGCGCCGCCCAGCGCGGCAACCGTGTTGCCCGCACCGGTCACCACGCCGCCCACGCCGCTGACGACCGGCGTGTTGGTCTGCTGCAGCTTGCCGCCCAGTTGCGCCACCGTGCCGCCGACCACGGTCAGCAGGTTGTTCACGGGCTGGCCGAGTCCGGTCGTCGCGCCCAGCGATTGCGTGGTGCTGGTCAGCTGCGAGGTCAGCGGCACGATCGCGCGGCTGACGCCGCTGGTCAGCTGCTCGACCGGGCCGGTCGACAGCACCGTGCCCACCGTGCCGCCCAGCGTCTGGACGCCGGTGCCGACCTTGTCGACCAGCGCGCCGACCGGCGACGTCACCGCGCCGAGCGGCGACAGCGGACCGGTGCCCAGGCCGGTGACCGCGCTGCCGACCTGCGTGACCGCGGTACCGACATGGGTGACGACGTTGCCGGTGCTGGCCACGGTGGTGCCGATCGGATTGGCGGAGTTCGGGATGTTGCCCAGGCCGTCCTTCAGTCCGGTGCCCAGCGAGTCGACCGCGTTGCCGACCGACACGAGCGCGCCGCCGACACCGTTCTGCGTCTGGTCGGGGACCACGGGCAGGTTGGCGTTCTGCAGTTGCTCGCCGACGCCGCCGACGACGTCGCCGACCTTGCTGACGAGGCCGCCGGTCTGGTTGACGATCTCTCCGGTCGGGCTGCGTACCGGCGTGCCGCCACCGCCGCCGCCACCATCGCCACCACCACCACCACCAGTGCCACCATCGCCGCCGCCGGTACCACCGCCGCCGCTGCCACCACCACCAGTACCGCCGCCACCGGTACCGCCACCCCCGGTGCCACCACCGCCGCTACCGCCACCATCAGTACCACCGCCACCGCTTCCACCACCGGTCCCACCTCCGTTCGGGCTGCCGGTGCCGCCATTGGTGTCACCGACCGTGCCGCCTCCCTTGCTGCCCGTCCCCATCGAGGTCGAGCCGCTGCCGCTCGCGCAACCGCCAAGCAGCAGCAATGCGCTGAGCAGCGCCGTGGCGGTCAAGGTTGTCTTGGTTTTTTTCATCATTGATCCCCTGGTCAACAAGTGTTCTCGTGTTTGACGTTCCCGAGTTGAAAGGCATGGGGCGCGTGGCGCCGCCGTGCTGCTGTCACAAGCGCAAGCGGTGTGCCACTGAAGGACCACTCGTGCGCCAGGCGCATGGCGAAGCGCGTTGCCTTGCTCGAAAGCCTTGTGCAGCAACGGTTTGCGGGAAATAGGGGTTGCCGGACGAAGCGCGGGCAAGGCCATGCGCGCAGCGTGTGGCGGCGTTACGCGTTACGTAACGCGCTACGGCCTGAACGGAACATCGAAGGGGATTGGCGATGGCGCGCGCCGCGGGCCGGCGCCGTGTTCGCGAGTGTCGGCGTGTGGCGATGGGCGCCGTAACACGTTACGTAGCACGTAACGTCGAGAAGCGAGGCAAAGCGGCCTCGCATCGCCTCATTTCCAAGCAGAGCTCTCACCCGCAAAGGCGCGCCGCACAAGGCTTTGCGGGTAATGCGCGTGGCTGCGCAGCCGGCATGATCCGCATCGTTTCTCTCCATGGCACACGCCTTGCGGACCAAGGCGTCGAGTCCCCGCTGCACGGGGACCGCCGGCACCACGGGACAGGTCAGGGTTCCGCGCCGGTCCGATCCACAAGGAGAAACACAATGAAGCGGACGAATTCGACACGACGTGCGCCGGCGATGATGGCGCTGGCGTGCGCATGCGTACTGGGGATGATGGCGGGCTGTTCGTCGAGCGGTTCGGGTAGCGGCACACGGCCGCCTGCGACGACGCCGCCTCCGAGCGGTGGCGGCGACGGTGGTGGCGATGGTGGCGGCTCGCCGCCGCCGACCACGTCCAAGCCGACCACGCCGACGGGCCAGGTCGCGGAAGGTGCCGGCAATACGGTGACGGCGACCGGCAATGCGATCTCCGAAATCGGCAAGCAGATCCAGGGCGCCAATCTGCCGATCGTCAGCGACGCAACGGGCAACGCGACCGGCCAGGTGGTCGTCGATGCCGGCAACACGGTGGCCGCGCTGGGCGCGGGCGTGCGCGATGGCCTGGGCAAGATGGGCGCGGTGGACAACCCCGTCGGCGTGACCGTGGCCAGCACCGGCAACGTCGTCACGCAGGCCGGCCATACCTTGTCGAGCACGGGCGATCTGGTGACCTCGCTGGGCAAGGACCAACTGAAGGTGCTGTCGCCGGTGACCACGCCGGTGGGCGCGGTGGTCAATCACGTCGCCGGCGGCGTGCAGCAGCTGGGCGAGAAGCTGGGCGACAAGCTGTCGACCGGCCCGGTCGCGCAGCTGACGGGCCAGGCCAGCAAGGTGATCGTGCCCCTGACCAGCAAGCTGACGGATACCACGCAGGCGCTGGGTGCCACCACGCGTCTCGGCGCGCCGGTCGACAACCTGTTGACCAAGGTCGGCGGCGTGGTCGCGCATACCGGCACGCACCTGAGCGCGACGAAGGCGCCGGTGGTCGGCCCGGTGGGCGGTGTCGTGACGGAAGTCGGCAGGACCGTGGCCGCAGCGGGTGGACTGGTCCACGGTGATGGCAATGCAGGCAGCGGTGCGGGCAATCCGCTCGGTGGCCTGCTTGGCGGTCTGCCTCTCACCCAAACGGGTGGTCAGGCGGGCAGTGGTTCTGACAAGGGTGCCGGCAGCGGCAAGACCGGCGGTGTGTTGGCACCGGTCGGCGGGCTATTGGCACCTGTGACCGGCCTGGTCGGCACGCTCGGAGCGCTTGGGCGCTAAGGCGGTGTCGACTGCTGCCATGGCACCAGTCCGGGGGCCATGCCAGGCAGCTTGACGGTGCGCAGCCGGACGATCCCCGCGGCTGCGCATCTTTTTTATCCAGGGGGAGCGGAAAGACCGTCCGCCATCCGTAGTAGTCCTAATGCATGAGCCGACAGTAGGAGCACTGTCAATCGGGGCAACTGAAAACTTTTGTCAAGACCGCAAACGGATGTAGCTGAAATTAAAAAATTCCTTTATAAAAACAACACGGATACTTGCTGCACGAGATCAGCCAAGCCATTAGAGCCGGGCGATCGCGCGGATCGACGCGGTATCCAAAGTGTTGGGATAACTAGCAATACAAGAAGGAGCGGTCATCATGAAACAGGGGTTCTTGCGTTTCATTCGGGACGAACGGGGTGCGACGGCCATTGAATATGGTCTGATCGCTGGTCTTATCGCGTTGGCGGTTGCCGGGGGAGCCAAGATGCTCGGCGACAATCTCGACGACGCGTTCGACAGACTCGCAACGAAGGTGCAAACCATCATTGCACCGACTCAGGCCTCTGGCAGCTGACGGAAATACCGACCGCCTTCCATGGCATTCATCGTTGCGCTGCTCAGCGCGACGGCCCTTTGGACTGATCTTCACTACCGCAAAGTACCGAACCTCGCATTGGCGCTTGCGCTGATTGCGGGAGCTCTCGTGTCGGCGCTCGGCTACGACTCGTCGTTGCCGCTGGCGGCGCGCCTGCTCGGCTTCGCGTTGGGTTTCGTCGTCATGCTGCCCGCTTATCTGTTCGGCCGCATGGCGGCGGGCGACGTGAAATTCTTCGCGGTGGTAGGGCTGTTTGTCGGGCCGTCGGGCCTGCTGCCGGTCTGGCTGACCGGGACGTTGCTGGCATTCGTCCATGCCTGTCTCGTTCTTGCCTTTCGCCATGCCGATGCACGTGGTGGTGTCATGGCCGCGGTCGGCCAATGGCCCAGGCGTATGCGCTGGTTTGCCGCCATGACCGACCAGTCGCGCGGCATTCCTTATGCCGCTTATCTCGCCGTGGGTGTGCTCCTATGGATATCGGTCGGTCAGGGCCATTCCTGAAGGGCGGAATGCGCCACCGGTTGGCGCAAAGATAAAAGCAACCGGGTTTGTCTATGAAACAGGGGCGAAGGGGAATCGTTCACCGGCATGGCCGCGAGCGGGGGATTGCTGCGCTCGAATTTGCGGTGGTGTTGCCGGTGCTGCTCGCGCTGCTGCTGGGGATCGTCTATTACGGCATGATCCTCGCGCTCGAGCAGATGCTGACGCTCGCGGCGGCGGAAGGTGCGCGCGCGGCCCTGCGCTATCCGAGCGGCGCGCCCGACGGCAGCCTCGACGCCACGCGGGACCTCCGCGTGGCCGCGGCCGCCAATACCGCCCTGGCCACGCTGCCAGCGACCCTCCAATCGAAGCTGGCCTCCCGTGACGACATCGCGTCCGCCAGCGACTGCGCCGCGCCCGCGGACACCGTCTGCGTCAGCGTGACGCTGCGCCTTCCCGCTACCAACATCCTGCCGCGCGTGCCCTTCGTGCCGATGCCCGACACGCTGATGGGCAGCGCCGTCGCGCAGCTGGCGCCGGACATCTGAGCCGCGCCATGCCACGCCTCCTGTCGCGCCCCTCATCGGGCCCCTCATCGCTGCCTTTATCGCGCCGATTTTTCACCGCCACCGACGCGCCGCGCACCAGGACATCATCATGACCAGCAAACAGATCCGAATCGTCGCCATCGTGCTGCTGGCCCTGGCCGCGCTGCTGGCGCTGCTGGCCTGGCAGGTCGGCCGCAGGACCGCCAGGCCGCCGGCGCCGCCGTCCTCGTCGCCATCGGCGATGCATGCGGTCGTGATCACCACCAAGGCGGTCGAGGCCGGCAAGCCCCTGAGCGCCGATGCGTTGAAGATCGAAATGCTGCCGATCGATCCGACCGGCGGCTACGAGTCGCTGGATGCGGTGGTCGGCCAGATTCCCGTGGTGGCGCTGGGCGCCAATGTGCCGGTGCTCGAAAGCCAGCTGGCGGGCGGCCTTGCCTCGCAGGTGCCCGAAGGCGAGCGCGCGGTGGCGATTGCCGTCGACGAGGTCATCGGCGTGGGGCATCGCGTGCGGCCCGGCGATCTGGTGGATGTGTTCCTCGTGCTTCGGCGCGACAGCCAGGAAATCGAAGGCAGTCAGGCGCGTCTGCTGCTGTCCCGGCTGCGCGTACTGGCCTATGGCGTGCAGGCGGTCAACGACACGCGCGGCGCGGCGCCCGATCAGATGATGAACCGCCGCGAGGGCGCCAAGACCGCGGTGCTGACGGTGCCGCTGGCGCAGGTCAGCAAGCTGACGATGGCGCAGCAGGCGGGCCGCCTGGTGCTGGCGCTGCGCAATCCGCACGATGACGGCATGCCGAGCGAGACGCTGTTCGCGGAGCCCGCGCCGGCCGTCGCCACGCGCGGCGGCGGGCTGGCCAGCGCCGATGCGCTCGAGCCGGCCGACCGCGCCGCCGCCGGTGTCGCGCTGGCGGGCCTCGCCGGCGGCGCCGCGAAGCCGCGTGCGCCCGTCGCCCGCCCCGAGCCGCCGCAGATTGCGCAGGCCAGGCCCGCTGCCGCGGCTTCGCCCGCCGGCGTCGAAGTGATCCGCGCCGGCAAGCGCGCCATCGAATAGGGACACGACGATGACCTCCCTGCTGCCGACGGCGCGCCGATCCCGCTTCCACGCCATTCCCGCTCTGTCTTTCCCCATGAAGTCATTCCACCGGCTGCACCGGCCGCGCGCGCTGACCGCGCTGCTGCTGGCGGCAAGCTTTCTTGGCACCGCGCCGCTGGGCGCGCAGCCTGCGCCATCCCGCGCGCAGGCAAGCGCTCCGGGCAGCGCGCAGGGCAGCGCTCAGGCCGGCGATCAAGTCAGCGATCGCGCCGAGTCCACCGCGCAACGGCCGTCGCAGCGTGTGACCCTCGCCGTCGGCGCCCAGCGCGAAATCCGTATCGGCCGGCAGCTCGAACGCATCGCCATCGGCAACCCCGACGTCGCCGACGCGCTGCTGCTCAAATCGCGCGGCGCCAGCACCGCCGTGCTGCTGGTCGCGCGCAAGCCCGGCAATACCGATCTGATGGTGTGGCCGTCCGGCGAGGCGCCGATCCGGTACGCGGTGCAGGTCGACGCGATGGCCTCCGATGGCCAGGGCGCGCAGATCGACGTCGCGGGGCAGGGCGCCATCATCCGCGGCCAGTCCGCCGATGCCGCCGTCGCCGCAGGCGCGCAACAGGCGGCGCGCGCGACGGTGGGCAACGGTCCGGTGATCGACCGCTCGACCCTGCCGGTCAGCGGCACCGTGCAGGTCGACGTGCGCGTGGTGGAGATCAGCAAGAACGTGCTGAAGCAGGCCGGCTTCAATTTCTATCGCAACCGCTCCGGCTTCGCGTTCGGCAGCTTCTCGCCGTCCACGCTGACCAGGGCCAGCTTCACGCCGCGTCCCGATGGCAGCAGCACCGGCGGCGGCCTGGTAACCGAAGCCACCGCGCCCATCAGCAGCGCCTTCAACCTGGTTGCGGCGTCGATGAGCCACGGCATCTTCGCCAACCTGAGCCTGCTCGAAGGCAACGGCATGGCGCGCATCCTCGCCGAGCCGAGCCTGGTGGCGCTGTCCGGCCAGAGCGCCAGCTTCCTGGCCGGCGGCGAGATCCCGATCCCGGTGGCGCAGGCGCTCGGCACCACCACGATCCACTACAAGCAGTTCGGCATCGGGCTGACCGTCACGCCGACGGTGCTGTCGCCGGACCGCATCGCGCTGAAGGTCGCGCCCGAGGCGAGCGATCTCGATCCCTCGCGCGGCATCGTGATGAATGGCGCGACGATTCCGGCCATCGTCACGCGCCGCGCCGATACGACGGTGGAACTCGGCGATGGCGAGAGCTTCGTGATCGGCGGCCTGGTCAGCCGCAATACGGTCAGCAATATCGACAAGGTGCCGGTGCTCGGCGACCTGCCGCTGATCGGCGCCTTCTTCAAGAACCTGAACTTCCACCAGGAAGACCGCGAACTGGTGATCATCGTCACGCCGCACCTGGTGCGTCCGCTGGCGAAGAGTTCGAGCGCGGCGGCGAGGGTCGGGGCCGACGGCCGCACCTCCGCCAATCCACCGGTCTGGGGCAAGTTCCTCGGCGGCGAACTGGTCGATCCGGCGTTGCCGGGCTTTTCGAGGTAGAGGAAGGCATGGACATGACGCTGCCCCCCCATCGATGCGGCCCCCGTGGCCAGCAATGCGACCTTCCTGTTGAACACCACCGGCGAGGCGCCGCGGCGCTGGCTCGAACGCGCGCTGGCGCCGCTCGGCCAGGTGCATGCGGTCGATGGCGTCGACCCGTCGCGCGACGGCATCGTCGAGCGCATCGGCACCGCCAATCCGGGCATCGTGTTCCTGCATTTCAGCGCGGAGCATGCCCAGGCCTCGACCCGGCTCGGCCAGCAACTGGCCCGTCTGTTCCCGAACCTGCCGCTGGTCGCGCTGGGCGAGGCGCAGGAGCCCGAGCTGATGCTGGCGGCGCTGCGCGCGGGCGTGAAGGATTTCGTCGACATGCGCTCGCCCGCCGCCAATGCGATCGCCACGGTGCAGCGGCTGCTGGCCACGCGCGAGGTCGTGCAGCCGGCGCGCCGCGGCAAGGTGCTGGCGGTGCTGGGCGCGCGGCCCGGCGTCGGTGCGACCACGCTGGCCACCAATCTCGCCGTGGCGGCGCGGCGCCGGCAGAACGGCGAGGTGCTGCTGCTCGATCTCGGCCTGCCGGCGCGCGACGGTGCGCTGTACACCAACGTCGCGCCGGGCTTTCACTTCGTCGAGGCCGTGCGCAATCTGCGCCGGTTCGACCAGGTCTTCGTGCAGACCGCGCTGACCCGGCATGCGGGGGGCGTCGCGGTGCTGCCGCTGCCGCAGACGCTGGCCGAGCTGCGCGACATCTCGTTCTCGGAAGCGCTGTCGCTTCTCGGCACGCTGCGCAGCCACTTCGATCTGCAGGTGATCGACCTGGGCGGCTTCAGCAATCTCGACTTCATGGCCCAGCTGATCAAGGTCGCCGACGAGGTGCTGGTGGTGGTGGAGCAAAGCGTCGCGGCGATCGTGTCGGCGGCCGAGCTGCTGGAGGAACTGGGCCGTCGCGAGG
Organism: Cupriavidus sp. H18C1; assembly: GCF_049311595.1. NCBI lineage: Bacteria > Pseudomonadati > Pseudomonadota > Betaproteobacteria > Burkholderiales > Burkholderiaceae > Cupriavidus > Cupriavidus sp. H18C1. Next base: position 56,789 of record NZ_CP186009.1, on the reverse strand, counting down.
CGGGCCGCGAGTCGATGCGGCTGGTGGTGTCCCGCTATCAGGCGCGGCTCGGCCTCGACGCGGAGCAGATCGCGCAGCGGCTCGAGCTGCCGCTGGCCGGCACGTTGCCCGATTGCCGCGAGACGATGCTGGCCGCGATGAACAGCGGCGTGGTGCTGGCCGACCGGCAGCCCGCCGCCCCTTACGTCCGCGCGCTGGCGCCGATGCTGGAGCGCCTCGGCTACCGCTGCGAAGCGCGCGCCGCGGGCCCCGGATGGCTGGAACCGATCACGCAGGCGGTGCAGCGGCTGCGCGTGAGCCATGCAGCAGGCAAGAACAAGGCAGACCATTGAGATGACGCAACCGATCGAATTCTCCGACAACGCCGCCGCGCCGTTTCCGACCTCGCAGGAATTCCACACGATCAAGGAAGCCGCGCACGAGCACCTGCTGACGCGCATCGAGGAGCTGGGCGCGGAATTCGGCCGCTGGTCGCGCACCGCCATCCAGCGCTTCGTCGACCTCGAACTGGAGAGCTTCACCCGGCTGCGCCGGATTCCGATCAACGAGGCCGAGCTGCATCAGATCGCCGAGGCGCTGACCAAGGAGCTGGCGGGCTTCGGTCCGATCGAGGACCTGCTGAACGATCCCGCGGTCGAGGACATCCTGGTCAATGGCCATCTCGACGTCTACGTGTCGCGCCACGGCATGCTCGAACGCATTCCGGTGCGCTTCGCGGACGCGGGGCATCTGCTGCGCATCGTGCGCCGGATCCTGGCGCCGATCGGCCGGCGGCTCGACGAATCGAATCCGATGGTCGATGCCCGGCTGCCCGACGGCGGCCGCATCAACGTCGTGATCCCGCCGCTGGCGCTGCAGGGGCCGGTGGTGTCGATTCGCAAGTTCCGCAAGGACCCGCTGACGCCGGAGGCGCTGCTCGGACTGGGCACCATGAACCAGGAGATCGGCGATCTGCTGGAGGCCGCGGTCAAGGCGCGCTGCAATATCCTGGTCAGCGGCGGCACCAGCTCGGGCAAGACCTCGCTGCTGAATGCGCTGGCGATCTTCGTGCCGGACAGCGAGCGTGTGATCACCATCGAAGACACCGCCGAACTCGCGCTGAACCACCCCCACGTGGTCCGCCTCGAAAGCCGTCCGGGCGGATTCGAGGGCACCGGCGTGGTGTCGATCCGCGACCTGCTGCGCAACAGCCTGCGCATGCGGCCGGACCGGATCATCGTCGGCGAAGTGCGCGGCGGCGAGGTGCTGGAGATGCTGCAGGCGATGAGCACGGGCCACGATGGCTCGATGGGCACCATCCACGCGAGCAGCCCGCGCGAGTGCCTGTACCGGCTGGAGATGCTGGCGGGCTTCGCCGGCTTCCAGGGCAGCGAGGTCAGCCTGCGCCGGCAGATCGCCAATGCGATCGACTTCATCGTGCAGATCGGCCGGCTGTCGAACGGCAAGCGCCGCATCCTGTCGATCACCGAGGTGACCGGCATGGGCGACAACATTGTCACCACGCAGGAGCTGTATCGCCACGATCCGTATATCGGGCCGGACGGCGTCGAGGTCGACCGCTGGCAGTCGCTCGGCATCCTGCCGCATTCGCCCAAGCTGGCGCGCCTGCGCCAGGCCGGTTTCGGCATGGACGATCCGCTGGGCCGCTTCGATGTCTAGCGCCGGCCTGGCCATCGCCGCCATCGCCTTGCTGCTGCTCGGCGCCGGCCTGCTGTTGCTGGCGCAGGCCGGCACGCGTGCGCAGCGCGAGGCGGCGCGGGCCTTCGTGCAGGCGCAGACCGAGCAGGTACGTTCTCGTTATGCGTCCGCGGCCGAGCTGCCTCCCGTCACCGGGCCACGCGACTTCAAGCGCCGCTGGGCCGATCTGCTGCGCCGCGCGGACCTCGAGCCGACGCGCCGAACCTATCTGCTGTGGGGCGGGCCACCGCTGCTGCTGTGCGCCGCGGCCTTGATCGGCGGCGGGTTTGTCGCGGCCGCCGCGATGGCGGTGGTCTGCCTTGCCATCTGCGCCTGCCTGTTGTGGCGCCGCACGATCCGTTTTCATCAGCGCCTGTGCGCGCAGCTGCCGGGATTTCTCGATGGCGTGGTGCGGCTGATGACGATCGGCAGCGCGGTGCCGGCGGCGTTCCAGCATGCGATCGGCAATACCGAACTGCCGCTGCGCCAGTGCCTGGTGCAAGCGGTGCATCTGCAGCGCGCGGGCAAAGAGCTGGACCAGGCGGTGATGCAGGTCGCGCGCAGCTATCGCTTCGACGAGCTGATCCTGCTGGCCTCGGTGCTCCGGCTTGCCACGCGCTACGGCGGCCGGGCCGACATCGTGATGGAACGGACTGCCGCCTATATGCGCGACCGCGAGCAGGCGCAGCGCGAACTGTCGGCGCTGTCGGCGGAAACGCGGATGTCGGCGTGGATCCTGGGTTTGCTGCCGGTGGTCGTAGCCGGGCTGATGTTCGTGTTCAACGCCGGCTATCTGCTGATGATGTGGAACGATCCGTCGGGCCGCCTGATGCTGCTGGCGGCGTTCGGGCTGGAGATCGTCGGCGCGCTGCTGCTGTATCGGCTGGCGCGTTCGGTATAGGGGGCGATGCGATGAACCGTGACAGCCTGATCGCCCTCAGCCTGCTGATCGCCGCGCTCGGCGTGGCGGCGCTCGCCTTGCCGCTGTTGCAGCAGTGGTGGCTGCGCTGGCGCGCGGCGCGCACGCTGGACGCCGCGCTGGTGCGGCAGGGGGGTGACGGCGGGGCAGGGTACAAGGACGGCCGCGGGCGAGTCCGGGGCGGCGTCGTCGGGCGGAGCGGTGCCTGCTGCCGGGCGTCAGGGTGCGATGCCGGCGGCGAACGCGTCCGCCGCAGCAACCGGCGCGGTCAGTGCGTCGGGAGCGGCGACAGCGACGGCAGCGCCGGCCGCGGGCGCGGGCCGTGCGGGTGGTGTGGGTGGTGTGGGTGGTGTGGGCGGTGTGGGCGGTGTGGGCGGCCCCGGCGGAGCACGGGCGCGCCTGGGCGCCCAGCTCGGCGGCCGCTTCGACGAACGCTGGCTCGCCAGTCCGCTCGGCAAGGCCATCGTCGGCCCCGAAGAGATCCGCCTGCTGGAACAGTGCGGCTGGTATGGCCCGAAGGCCCGCGCCATCTTCGGCGGGCTGCGTCTTTGTGTGCCGCTGCTGATCGCCGCGGTGCTGATGCTGTGGCGGCTGCCGGAATCGCTGCAGGGCGCGGTGTTCACCGCGTTCGGCGGCTTCGCGGTGTCCTTTCTTGCGTTCAAGTCGGTGCTGCGCCGGCGCGCCGCCGGCCGGATGCGCCAGCTCGAAGACGAACTGCCGGTGCTGGTCGACATGCTGCGGCTGCTGCAAGGGGTCGGCATGTCGATCGACCAGAGCCTGCAGCTGATCGTCACCGAGTTCGGCAGCATGCTGCCCGTGCTGGGTCCCGAACTGAAGCGCGCCAATGACCAGTTCGCCTCCGGCCGCTCGCGCGAGCAGACGCTGCAACGCATCGGCAAGCTGTTCGACAGCGAGGACCTGCGCAATCTGATCATGCTGCTGAACCAGGTGGATCGCTTCGGCGGCGCGGTGCAGGAGCCGCTGAAGCTGTTCGGCCTGCGGCTGCAGGAGGCGCGCAAGATGCGCCTGAAGGAAAAGGTCGGCCGCCTGACCGTCAAGATGACCGGCGTGATGGTGGTCAGCCTGCTGCCGGTGCTGCTGATCGTGACCGCGGGGCCTGGGTTCCTTGGCGTGATCCGGATGCTGGCGAAGTTTGCTGGAGATATGCAATGACGGTGTTTGCTAGCGCGCTACGTGCGGCGGCATGTTTTCTTCCTTCTACCGTGAGCGAGAGGCATGTGGCGGCGTGTTTTCTCCCCTCTCCCGCGCGCGAGAGAGGGGCCGGGGGAGAGGGCAGCCTTCTGCCCGTGGCAACGCGTTGGCGTCGGACATTGACCGCGGTTACCGTCGCTACCGCAAGTTGGCTCGCCGCCGGCTGCGCCACCACCAGCGACCCAGCCTCGCTGATGAGCAAGCAGGCCGACGCGCAGATCGCGCTGTCCAAGCTGCAGGACAAGCAGGCACAGGAGCAGTACGACGATCGCGCGGTGTACCGCGGCCTGATCGAGCGGATGCAGCAGCAGGGGCTGTACTACGCCTCGCTCGCGCATCTCGATGCCTATCAGCAACGCTTCGGCGACAGCGCCGACGTGGCGATGCTGCGCGCGGATGCGCTTCGTGAAACCGAACAGGACGAAGCCGCCGCCGTCGCCTACCGCAACCTGCTCGGCAGCGGTTACGCCGCGCGGGCCTATCACGGCCTCGGCCTGCTGGCGGGTCGCAGCGGCGATTTCGCGGAAGCGGTGACGCAGCTGGAGGCCTCGTTGTCGCGCGATCCGACCAATGCGCTGGTGGCGAGCGACCTGGGCTATGCGCTGATGCGTGCCGGCCAGTTGCAGCAGGCCCGCGTGCCGGTGATGCAGGCCCTGCAGCTCGACGGGGCCAACCCCCGCATCGTCAGCAATGCCGCCGTGTGGATGCTGGCAAACCGCCAGCGCGACCAGGCGACGGCGCTGATGGAGCGCGCGTCGATGTCGGCGCCGACCCGCAAGGCGATCGCGCAGGAGGCGGACCGCATCGCTCGCGAGGCAGCGCGGCAGGAGCGCGCGGCTTCAAAGACTGGCGGTGCAAGGCCGCCCAAGCCCCAGCGCATCGCGCTGACGACCGCCGCGCAGCCGGGCGAGGGCGCGGCACAGAACCCGGCCAGCGCGCCGTGATCATCGCGAGACGATCCGCGATCGACGGCAAGCGGGCAGGGACCGGACAGCAAGCGCGCAGCAGGCGGACAGCAGGTGGACCGCAAGCGGAAGCAAGAGGAGTAGGGCATGAACATCATTAGACCGTCGCGCGTCGCGAGTACGGCCGCAATCGCCTTATGTGCCGCCAGTTGGATGCCCGTCGCCGGCGCGCAGGCCATGGCACCAGCCAGCCCGGACACAGGCGCACATGCGCAAGTCCAGAGGCCATCGAATGCTGCTATCGGCACCGACACACGCAGCCTGCTGGCAATCCAGCGCGAAGGCAGCCAGGCCGGCGCCATGCTCCCCATGCCGGGCGAACAGGCCGCGCTGGCACATGCGCGCTATCTGAAGAGCTTCCAGCACCCGATTCCCGAGCGTTTCGTCGGGCAGCCCAGCGGCGGTGGCGGCGTCAGCCTGCTTGGATTGACGCCCTCCCGGTAACGATGATGGCTCGGCGTAGCAGGACACGCAGCACACGCGCGCCATCGCGCGGCGCGGTCAGCATTCTGATGGTGGTGCTGCTCGCCACCATCGGCATGGCCGCGCTGGTGTCCATCGACGTCGGCCATGTTTTCTACCGGCAGCGGCAGTTGCAGTCGGTTGCCGACATGGCGGCGCTGGCCGCCGCCCAGCAACTGCGGCGCGCCGACACCAATGCGGCGATGACCGAACGGGCGCTGGCGGCGGCACAGGCGTCCGCGGGCCAGAACGGCTTTACCGGCGCGGCGCGCGAAGACTGCGGCGCCAGCCCCGGCGGGGAAGACGGCATGGCCGTCTGCGCGGGCGTGTGGGATCCCAACGATGCGGCTGCGCCTGCCGATGGCCGTCATTTCCGCGGCAGCTTCGATCCGGCGCGGTTGTCGCCGAACGCGGTGCGGGTCGTCGTTTCGCAAACCGTGCCGATTCTGTTCGGGCTCCCCGGCGGCGACGGACGGCGGCTGCGCGCCGAAGCGATCGGCAACGCCAGCCCGCCTGTCGCGGCGTTCTCGGTCGGCAGCGGGCTGCTGAATTTCGAATCGTCGCGCAGCGCGCTGGCGCTGCTGCTCGGCAATACCATCAACCTGTCGGCCGCGGACTGGCAGGGGCTGGTCGATACGCGCGTGACGCTGGACCAGTTGCGGCTCGAAGCCGGCGTCGGCACGGTGGACGAATTGCTGAACGCCGGCTTGTCGCTGTCGCAGTTCTATGCGCTGGTGCTCGGCGCGGCCAACAAGGAGTCGCTGCTCAACGCGATGCTGGGCGGGATGCCGGCGATCATCGATGCGCGGGCGTTGGCGGCGGGGCTCAATGTCGGTCGAGTGCTCGACCTCGGCGTGCTGGCGCCGGCGATGTCGTCGGCGGCGGATGTGGGGTTGAATGTGGCGGAGTTGTTGATGCTGGCGGCGCAGGTTGCCAATACTGGCGCCGCGGTTGATCTGGCGGGGGCCGTGCCACTGCTGCCAGGCACCCAGTTCGCGTTAAGCGTGGTGGAACCTCCAAGAATGGCCGTTGGACCGGTGCAGCGATCGAGCGTCGATCCAATGGGGTGGAAGACGACGGCCCGCACGTCCCAGCTGGACCTCGGCCTCCAGCTGCAATTGGGCGGCCAGGTGCCGGGTCATGTGCTGCCGTCGTTCGAATTGGTATTACCACTTCGTGTCGAATTGGGGACTGCGCAGTCTGCGCTGACGGGCCTGCGCTGTGCAGCGGCCCGGTCGGATCGTCGCGCAACGTTGGAAACCGTCACCACGGCAGCGAAAGTCTGTCTGGCACGCAAGAACAATCTCAGTCAGTGTGCCGACACGGATGTGGAGTTGACGAACTTGCTGGGCGTTGTGGTCATCAAGGCGAGCCCACGACAGCAAACGCTTTCCGGTAGCGGAATGACAGCGACACTGGCTCCCGGTGACCAAACCTCGGTCGCCTCCCCCAGGCCAGCTGGCTGCGCTAGTGGAAAGTCTGGCTCGAAACCTCGATTTGAAGATCACGCTGTTTCCGAGCCTCATTCCGATCACGCTGGACCTGAAGCTCGGCGTCGTTGCCAGCGCCCTGAGCTCCGTGATATTCGTCCTGCTCGGCCCCGCCCTCGATGGCCTGCTCGCCGCCCTCGGCATCCAGTTAAGCAACGCCGACCTCTGGGTCCACGACGTCGATTGCGACAACACCAGACTCGTCTATTGAACCGCGACATGAATACGACCAGCCGCCGTGCGGCCATTGCAGCATCGCCATGAAAACAGACCGCTGGGCCTACGAAAATCTCGAAGTCTACGTATGGGAAGGCAAATACGAATTTGCCGACCGCGTAGCCCGCTTTCTCGCGCCGCTCGGCGCCGAAGTGATCCGCGCCGGGGGGCTCGAAGGCTTGCCGACCGAGCCGCGCCTGAAGCTGTCGGTGGCGATCATCAGCGTGTCCGTGATCGGCGCCGCCAAGTTCACCGCGCTGGATTGGGAGGCGGTGCACGGCATGCCCGTGATCTGGGTCGCCGCCCCCACGCGAGAGAACGATCCGGGCCGCTTTCCGCCGGAATACGCGCACATCCTGTCGGATGATTTCACCGGCGCCGATCTGCGCGCCCAGCTCGGCAAGCTGCTGCCGCAACTGCTGGCGGCCGGCGAGGTGCAGCCGGAGATCGCCGAACTGGTGGCCGGCTCGCCCGCGATGCAGCAGCTGATGTCGCATGTCGACACCTACGCCGACTTCGACAGCAACGTGATGCTGTATGGCGAGACCGGCGCCGGCAAGGAACGCATCGCGCGGCTGTTCCATGAGCGCCATAGCCTCTACGGCAAGGGCCCGTTCGTGGCCGTCAACTGCGGCGCGATTCCCGACGGGCTGTTCGAATCGCAATTCTTCGGCCATGCGAAGGGCGCGTTCACCGGCGCGATGTACGCGCACCGCGGTTATTTCGAGCAGGCCAATGGCGGCACGCTGTTCCTCGACGAAATCGCCGATCTGCCGCTGTTCCAGCAGGTCAAGCTGCTGCGCGTGCTGGAAGAGAACGTGGTTACGCGGCTCGGCTCGACGCTGCCGGTCAAGCTCAATTTCCGCCTGGTCGCCGCGACCAACAAGGACCTGCGCGAGGCGGTAGGGCAAGGCAAGTTCCGCGCGGACCTGTATTTCCGGCTGGCCGTCATCGAACTGCGGATCCCCAGCCTGGAAGAGCGCGGCGCCGCCGACAAGGTCGGACTGCTCGAGGCCTTCCTGCGGCAGATTCTCGGACGGTCCGGCTACGAGGCGCTACCGCCGATGCCGGACTGGCTCAAGGGCGCGGTCGGTACTGCCTATTTCGCCGGTAACGTACGCGAGTTGCGCAATCTGGCGGAGCGCGTCGCGATCGTAGTGCAGCACGACGGACTGTGGGATCAGGATCGCATCCGTCCGTTGTTCCGCGCGCTGCGCCCCGGAGCGTTCGAAGGCAACGACCGCGGCGTCGACTGGCGCACCGAGGTCGAAGAACGCCGCCGCATCATCGCCGCGCTCGATGCCAATGGCTGGCGCCGCCAGGACACCGCCGCCAGCCTCGGCATCAGTCGCAAGGTGCTGTGGGAGAAGATGCGCAAGTTCCAGATCGCCGACAACGAGGCGGAACCGGCCTGAGCGTAGGCCCGGTCGCCGCCTACGTCGCCGCGTAGCGCAATCCCGCGGCGAGGCGTGTCGAACCGGGTCGAAGCGCGGCGAAGCGGGTCGAATCGAGTCGAATCGCAGCCTTATCGGTTCCGCTTCGCCGCCTCGTGCTCCAGCAATTGCCGCAACTCCGCCCGGATCGTCCGCAGCAGCACGATCCGCTCCTCCGGCGTTGGCTGGCGCAGGAAGGTGTACGCGTGCAGCGTCAGCGGATGCAGGCCGAGGACGCTGGCGATCTGCGCCACCTTGTCCAGCGTCGGGCTCTTCTGCCCGCGCTCGAGGCTGCTGACATAGGTGCGGCTCGATACGGTATTGAATGCGTCCTGCGACAAGCCTCTGGCAGTGCGCGCGGCCCGCAATGCCCCGCCGAAATGCAGCCGCAAGTTCGTCTTTTTCAGGTTCAGGGGGGACGTCGGGATCTGGGCCTTGCTGCATCTTCGGTAACTCGTCATCACATTCATCGCGCGCTCGCCGTCGGCTCGCGCACGGACAGTCCGCCGCCGAAGGCAAAACCCTGGCCGAACGGCAGGGCGGGTTGCGCGGGCGCGTGCCGCTGCCGGGAGGCCGCATCCGCGGCCCGGTGGCCATCCGCCGATGAACCGGACAGGATCTGCCGGATGCGTGCCAGATACCGCTCGCCGACGGCCCGGTTGGCCCGCGTCGCTTCCATGCGGAAGGCACTGCGCGCCGGCGGACGAATGTCCAGCGCACGGCAGACTTCGGACACATAGGGCTTGGATTCGCCGTTCAGGCGCCTGGCAGCGAGCCGCACCGCGTCGTCACCGACCTGTTGGCGCAGCCACCGAAGGACGAGACGGTCGTATTCGTTCTGAATCCGGATCAGGTCTTCCATGGGCACTCCCGAAACTGTATGTTTGTACAGGTACTGTAAGGATATACAGTATCGGCCGGGATGCAAGGAAAAATTGTTGACGAGACACACCGCCTGCGGAACGTGGCTAGACCCATCGGCTCGCGCGCCCGTTTTACTCGCCACAAGCTGTATCTTTGTTTTACTGCGTCAAGCACGTATTCTTCGGATACAAAGCAAAACGAGTAAATCCGAAATACAATCGATGTGTTGTAAAACGACGTTGTAAACCCAGCACACAGCCGAGGCCCGTATGCGCAACTTCACCGTCCGAACGTCCGACCAGTTACCGCAGCTGCTGCAAGCGTTCCGCAAGGAAGCGGGGCTGACGCAGGCTGAGGCCGCGCTGCGCATGGGCGTCAGCCAGCAGACCCTGTCCGCGCTGGAACGCAACGCCGCGCGCATCAGCGTGGAACGGCTCATGCGCCTGCTCAGCATCCTTGGCGTCGAGTTTGTGCTGCGCAAGGACGCGCCGTCTCCCGGCACCAGCGACGAAGCCCCGTCGACCACGCAGGCCTGGTGATCATGGGGCGACGGTCGCACACCCGCGCGCTGGGCCTGTGGATGAACGCTGCCTTCGTCGGCACGTGGCGCTTCCATCCTCACGCCGGCGACACGCTCGAATACGCGCCCGAGTGGGTGGCCTCCGCGCAAGGACGGCCCTTGTCCCTGTCCTTGCCCCTTCACCCCCGGCAACTCGCCCCATCGCGGAGAGAAGGTACGGGCGTATTTCGAGAACCTGTTGCCGGACACGCGGGAAATCCGTGAGCGCATCGCGCGGCGGTATCGCACCGGGTCGATCGACGCCTTCGATCTGCTCGCCGAAATCGGCCGCGACTGCGTGGGCGCGCTGCAACTGCTGCCGGACGGCGCAGTGCCAGCCGGCGCGCAGGCAGTACAGGCCGAGCCCTTGACCGAGGCGCAGGTCGCACAGGTCCTGCGCGGCACGCTGGCGCCGGCGCCGCTGGGCATCGTTGGCGACGAGGACGAGTTCCGCATCTCGATTGCGGGCGCGCAGGAGAAGACCGCGCTGCTGTACCACAACGGCGCCTGGTGCCTGCCGCATGGCCAAACGCCAACCACGCACATCCTGAAGCTGCCGCTCGGCCTGGTGGGCGGGCTGAAGCTGGACCTGAGCGAATCGGTGGAGAACGAGTGGCTGTGCTCGCTGATCCTGAGGGAGTTTGGCCTGCCGGTGGCCCGATGCGAGCTCGTGCGGTTCGAGGAGATGAAGGCGCTGAGCGTGCAGCGGTTCGATCGCCTCTGGTGGCAGAGCCCGGCGGGCGATCACCGTCTGGTCCGGCTGCCGCAAGAGGACATGTGCCAGGCGAAGGGCGTGCCGCCGACGGCGAAGTACGAAGCCGATGGCGGCCCGGGCATCGACACCATCATGGACACGCTGGCCGGGTCGATGACGCGCGACCAGGACCGCAGGACCTTCTTCCAGGCACAGGTCATCTTCTGGATGCTGCGCGCGCCGGATGGGCATGCCAAGAACTTCAGCCTGTTTCTGCGCCCGGAAGGGCGGTATCAGCTGACTCCGCTCTACGACGTGCTGTCGGCCCATCCCATCATCGGCGAAGCCCCGGGCCGGCTCTCGCCGTTCAGGATCAGGATGGCCATGGCGGTCCGGTCGCAGAACGCGCACTACCGGATGCGGGAAATCGAGCGCCGGCATTGGATCGCCGTCGGGGAGCGGCATGGCGTGCTGACGCCCGACGGACGTCCGGCACGGTATGTGGTGGAAGACCTCGCGGAACGCGCGCCGCGGGTGGTACAGGCGGTGCGGCAGCAGCTGCCGGCCGACTTCCCCGAACGGCTGGCCGATTGCGTGCTCGATGGGATGTTGACGGAGGCCGAAAGGCTTGCCGGGTGACGTCCCGACCGACGCCCGGGTAATGCCCCGGGGTAACGCCCCGGGCAATGCCGAGGATAACGCCGGGTCGGCGGAGCCCTTCAGCGCGCCATCGTCATCAGTTCTTCATGAGCGGCGCGCCGCTGCCTTGGACACCGCTGCCTCAGAAGTCGACCGTCATGGCGACCTTGAAGGTGCGCGGGGCGCCCATGATCAGGTAACCGCCGTATGAGGATGCCCAATACGCCTTGCCGGCGACGTTCTCGATGCCGGCGCGCAGCGTGTAGCGCTGCTGCGCCGCCTTGAAGGTATAGCGGGCGCCCAGGTCGAAGCGTCGCCACGACGGCAGGCTGACCCGGTTCGCCACGTCCAGATACTGGCGTCCCGTCTGCAGATAGCGGCCCGATACGGTGAAGCCCGGCACGCCGGGGACGTCCCATTCGGCGCCGACATTGAGCGTGTAGTTGGGTACGCCGACCGCCTTGTTGCCATCGTTCGCCGGCGTGCCGGTACGGTTCAACCTGGCGTCGATATAGGCCACGCCGGCCAGCAGGCGGACGCCGGGCAGCGGTTCGCCGAAGCCGCTCAGTTCGATGCCCCGATTGCGCTGCTCGCCGGCCAGCGAATACACATCGCCCTGCAGGATGCCGGAAGGCTGCTCGATCTGATAGACGGCCAGCGTGCTGCCGAACTTGCCGGCGTCCCACTTGACGCCGGCCTCGACCTGCTTGGACTTGATCGGCGGGAACAATTCGCCGCGGTTGGTCGCCGTATTGGGCGCGGTCGGTCCTTGCGCCAGGCCCTGAATGTAGTTGGCATACAGCGAGATCTGGCGCGTCGGCTTGACCACCAGCCCGAAGGCCGGCGACGTGGCCGACTCGTCGTAATTCGACTGCTGCACGCCCGTATAGCTGTAGCCGCGCACGCTCAGGTTCTGCTGCCGCACGCCGGCGGTCAGCAGCACACGGTCGTCGAGGAAGGACAGGGTGTCCGAGATGGCGAACCCGCTGAGGTTGGTCCTGCCGGTGACGCCGGGGTTGGCCATGTCGCCGCCGATCAGCGTCGTGGCCGGCCGCGGCGTCTGCACCGGGTCGTACAGGCCGGTAGCGAAACGGCCGGACATCTCATAGGCGGTGCGCTTGACCAGCTGCATGCCGGACCACGCCAGATTGATCCGATGCTTGACCGGCCCGGTATGGAAGGTGCCGCGCACGCCGACTTCCTCGGACGTGGTGTTGGACTTGTACGGCACCGTCAGCCGCGCCGCGGTCCCGACGCCGCTCCCGTTCACCGTCAGCGAGGAGTAGTTGCCGAACTCGTTGGTGTGGTGCGCGCCGACCGCGAGATAGGTGGTCCAGTCGGGCGCGACGTCGTACTCGGCGCGCAGCGTGCCGTAGGTATCCTCCAGCATCGAATCGGTCCAGGCCTGCGCGAAGTTGGCGCGCGCCGAGGGCACGGCGGGCAGCGTGGTGCCGGTCAGCGACACCATCGGCCGGCCCTGTCGAATGGTCTGCTTCTGGTAACCGAAGTCGGCCGACACGCGCAGCTTGTCGCCCTGGTAATCGAGGCCCGCGGTGAACAGGCGCTGCTGGCGGCGCTCGTCGTCGATGGCGGCCTCGCCGCCGCGCGCCAGCGCATTGATGCGTACGCCCCAACGCTGGTCCGCGCCGAAGCGGCGGCCGATGTCGACATGGCCGCCGGCTCGGCCCTGGCTGGTGTAGTCGATGGTGGCCTGGGTCAGCGGCTGGTAGGGCGCAAACTTGGGAACGAGGTTGATGCTGCCGCCGATGCCCGTGCCGGTCGGCGTGACGCCGTTCAGAAAGGCGCTGGCGCCGCGGAAGACCTCGACCCGATCGAGCCCCTCGACCGCCACGAGTTGGCGCGGGGCGATGCCATAGAGGCCGTTGTAGCCGATGTCGTCGCCATTCAGCTGGAAGCCGCGGACCACGAACGTCTCGGAGAAATTGCCGAAGCCCAGGCTGCTGCGCACGCCCGGATCGTTGGCGAGGACATCGGCGACGCTGCGCGCCTGCTGGTTCTGGATGGTCTCGGCGGTGTATGCCGTGATGCTGAACGGCACGTCCATCATGTCCTGATTGCCGAGGATCCCAAGCCGGCCGCCACGCGCGACCTGGCCGCCGGCATAGGCGGGCGGCGGCTGGTCAGGGCGTCGTCTCGGCGCGGACGGTGACCTGGGGCAGCGTTTCGGCCGACTCCGCCGCGGCGGTGGACTGGGCTTGCGCCAGGGCCGTCAGCGGCAGGGTGCCGGCGACCGCCATGGCGAGGACATGCGGTCGAAACCGGGGCGCCCGGGATGGGCGGGCCCACTCGGGGCGGATGGCATGGAGTCGGGCAGACGGGGCGCGAACGGGTAAGCGGAGCGGGGACACGGGCGGCAATGTCGTATTGAAAGGACATAATGATAATCGTTTTCATTATCATTTGTGCCGACAAGGCCGCGTTGAACATCGGGGCGGGGATCGGTGCTGCGTCCCGCCGCGTGTCCCGCCGCGTGTCCCGTCGCGTGTCCCGTCGCGCCCAGGGTCGCATCGGGAGACCCGGCTCGGCCTTACTGCGTCCCGAATCCCTCCTTCAACGCCTCGCGCAGATAGTCCACCAGCAGCCGCACCGGCCGCGGCAGCAGCGGGCTGTAGGGCCGGATCGCGTAGATCGCGTCGCCAAACGCCCCCCGAAGGCCGCCAGCCCGGCAGCACCTGGACCAGCTTGCCCGCATGCAGATCGGCCTGCGCGGTGAAGTCCGGGACCAGCGCGATGCCCAGGCCGCCCAGCGCGGCATCGCGCAGCGCCTCGCTGTTATCCGCCGCGAAATTCCCGCGGATGCCGACGCTTTGCCGGGTCGCCCCGCCCCGGACCGGCTCGAAGCTCCAGGTTGGCTGCTCGCCCCGGCGGAAGTAATGCAGGCAGTTGTGGGCCGCCAGGTCGGACGGCGAAACGGGCGTGCCATGGCGCCGCAGATAGGCGCGCGTGGCCACCAGTACCGTGCCGGTGCGGCACAGCGTCCAGGCGATATGCGTATCGGGTGCGCGCGACGCGTGGCGCACCGCCAGGTCGAAGCCCTCGCGCGCAAGCGAGGCGAAGCTGTCCGACAGTTCCAGCTCGACGCGGATCTGCGGATACATCGCCAGAAAGGGCGGCAGCCGCGGCACGATCTGCTGCCGGCCCAGCGCCACCGGTGCCGTCATCCGCACCAGCCCGCGCGGCTCGCCGCCCATGTCCTTGACGTCGCCGAAGCTGCGCTCGATCGACTCGAACGGTATCCGGGTCGCGTCCACCAGCCGCTGCCCCGCCTCGGTCAGCCGCACGCTGCGCGTGGTGCGCTGCACCAGCGGGATGCCGGCCGCCCGTTCCAGTTCGGCGATGCGTTGGCTCATCGCCCCCTTGCTGATGCCGAGTTGCGTGGCGGCAGCGGTATAGCTGCCGACATCGCCCAGCACAACAAGCGAGTGCAAATGCACCCACAGCGATTCGATCTTTTGCTTGTCCATCGGGCGATTGTTTAGTTCATTGAACAGTGAGTCAAGCGCGGCGCTATTGAATGAGGCCGGTAGCGACGCCTACACTGGCCCCATTCCACCGATTCCAGAACTGATTCCAGTACTGATTCCAGAACTGCAAAGGAGCCCGAGATGACCCAAGCGCATGCCTATACCGACCGTGCCGACGTCGGCCACTACATCGGCGGCCAGCGTACGAGCGGCGGCAGCCAGCGCCGGCAGGACGTGTTCAATCCGGCCACCGGCGAAGCCGCGCGCAAGGTCCTGCTCGGTGAAGTGGCCGATGTCGACGCCGCCGTCGCTGCGGCCGCCGCCGCGTTCCCCGCCTGGGCCGACACGCCGCCGATCCGCCGCGCCCGCGTGATGCAGCGCTTCCTGCAGTTGATGAACCAGCATCGCGACACGCTCGCTGCGATCATCACCGCCGAGCACGGCAAGGTCTTCTCCGACGCGCAGGGCGAAGTCATGCGCGGCATCGACGTGATCGAGTTCGCCTGCGGCATTCCGCAACTGCTCAAGGGCGACTACACCGACCAGGTCAGTACCGGCATCGACAACTGGACCATGCGCCAGCCGCTGGGCGTGGTGACCGGCATCACGCCGTTCAACTTCCCGTGCATGGTGCCGTGCTGGATGTTCCCGGTGGCCATCGCTGCGGGCAATACCTTCGTGCTGAAGCCGAGCGAGCGCGATCCGAGCGCGAGCCTGTTCATGGCCGATCTGCTGGCCGAGGCGGGTTTGCCGGCCGGCGTGTTCAACGTCGTGCAGGGCGACAAGGTGGTGGTCGACGCGCTGATCGCGCATCCGGAAGTGAAGGCCGTCAGCTTCGTTGGCTCGACGCCGATCGCACAGGCGATCAGCGAGCGTGCCGCGCAATTCGGCAAGCGCGTGCAGGCACTGGGCGGCGCCAAGAACCATCTGGTGGTGATGCCCGATGCCGATCCGGAGATGGCCATCGACGCGCTGATCGGCGCGGCCTACGGCTCGGCCGGCGAGCGCTGCATGGCGGTGTCGGTCGCGGTGCTGGTCGGCGATACCGCCGATCGCCTGATTCCGAAGCTGGCCGAACGCGCCCGCGCGCTGAAGATCGACAACGGCATGAACCCCGAAGCGGAAATGGGCCCCGTGGTCACGCGGCAGGCGCTGGAACGCATCGAGGGCTATATCGGCTTGGGCGTGGAAGAGGGCGCGACGCTGGTGCTCGATGGCCGCGGCCACCGCGTGGCCGGCCATGAAGGCGGCTTCTTCACCGGCGCCACGCTGTTCGACAACGTCACGCCGCAGATGCGCATCTACCGCGAGGAAATCTTCGGCCCGGTGCTGGCCTGCGTCCGCGTCAAGGACTTCGCCGAGGCGGTCGAGCTGATCAACGCGCACGAGTTCGGCAACGGCGTGGCCTGCTACACCAGCGACGGTGGCATTGCCCGCGAATTCGCTCGGCGCATCCAGGTCGGCATGGTCGGCATCAACGTGCCCATCCCCGTGCCGATGGCCTGGCATGGCTTCGGCGGCTGGAAGCGCAGCCTGTTCGGCGATACGCATGCCTACGGCGAAGAGGGCGTGCGCTTCTACACGAAGCAGAAGTCCGTGATGCAGCGCTGGCCGCAGAGCATCGGCAAGGGTGCCGAGTTCGCGATGCCGACGGCGAAGTAAGGCGCGCCACAAACGGCGACAAACGGCGACAAACGGCGATATCCGGCGGCGCCGGCGGGGTGAATACCCGCCGGCGCCGTTTTTTTTGCCGCGATCCCGAACGCTTCAGCGCTCGGATGACGGTGCGGTGCACAGGTGTCCCAACATTCCTGCCGTTCAAGATAGCGAAACAAGCGTGGCATAGATGAAGCCTCGCGCGTTAGTTTGCATGCGCAAGTTCCCCGCACGGGATCGAAGTCGACGCCGATCCCGCCACGGAGCAACACCGCAAATATCGGCAGTCAAAGGGAGACAAACCATGAATACACGCAGGCAATGGCTGACCGCCATGCTGGCACTGACGGCTTCATCGATGGCTGCATCGATGGCGTTTGCCCAGGATAACGAGGGCTGGCCCAACCGCCCCGTCAAGCTGGTCGTCGCCAGCGCGGCCGGGGGCGGTACGGATACGCTCGCGCGCCTTCTTGCCGAGCAACTCGGCTCGGTATTCGGCAAGCCGTTCGTGGTCGAGAACAAGCCCGGCGCGAATGGCCTGATCGCCAGCGAAACTGTGTCCGCCGCTACCGCGGACGGCTACACACTGCTGCTGACCTATGCCGGCGCGATGGTCGTCAATCCTGCGCTTTACACGCGCGCGCCGGATCCGCTCAAGCGGTTCGAACCGATTGCGCAGATCGGCAGCTTCGGCAACCTGATGGTGGCTTCGCCCAAGGTGCCGATCCACAACCTGAAGGAACTCGTGGCCTACGCCAGGCAGCGCCCGGGCCAGCTCAGCTACGGATCGTGGGGCATGGGATCGGGTGGGCACCTGACCATGGAGAGCTTTCTGAAGAAGGCGAATCTCGACATGGTCCATGCGCCGTACAAAGGCACCGCCGCCGTGGCGACGGACGTCCAGAGCGGTCTGTTGCCCGTCGGCTGGGTCGATGTCAGCTCCCAGATCGGCCTCGTCAAAGCCGGCCGGCTGGTGCCGATCGCGGTCAGCGGCTCCAGTCGGCTGCCGCAGTTCCCCAATGTGCCCACCATGGGAGAGCAAGGCTATCCGTTCCCGACCACCAGCTGGTATGGCATGTTCGCGCCGGCGGGCACGTCCGCGGCGCTGGTGGACCGGTTGAACAAGGAGGTGGTGCGCGCCATCGCGACGCCGGCGTTTCGCGACCGCCTGACCGCGCTGAACCTGCCTGTCGCCCCCGCCCTGACGCCGGCGCAGTTCCGCAAAGTGGTCGCCGACGATACGGTGGCATGGCAACGCATTGCACAGGACGCCGGCGTCAAGCCGGAGTAAGAAGCCATGCAATCCAAGGATTCATTCGATAGCAGCGGCCTGGATGGGACCGTGTTGGACGGACTGCGCGTCATCGATTTCGGCCAGTTCATCGCCGCGCCGTCAGCGGGTCAAATCCTGGCCGATCTGGGCGCCGACGTGATCAAGGTCGAGCCTCCGGGCGGCGATGCGAGCCGTCGCTCGGGCTGGCAGGCGGATGCCTGTGGCCCCATGTTTTCCGCTTATAACCGCGGCAAGCGTTCGATCGTGCTCGATCTGCGCCGCGCGGAGGATCGTGGCGTCGCGATGGATCTGGTGCGCCGCGCCGATGTGGTGCTCCAGAACGCGCGTCCGGGCGTGATGGAGAAGTACGGGCTTGGCGCCGAACAGCTTCGGGGCGTGCTTCCGCGGCTTGTCTACGGCTCCGTCAACGGCTTCGGCGACAGTGGGCCGGCGGCGGCGCGTCCGGGCCTCGATATCGCCGCGCAGGCCGAAAGCGGCATGATGAGCATGAACGGCGATGCCCACGCCGATCCGACACGCGTGGGGTTCACGGTCGTCGATGTGCTGGCCGGCCGTACGCTCGCGACGGGCGTGCTCGCTGCGCTGGTGCGCCGTGGCATCACCGGACAAGGTGCGCATGTCAAGGTGTCCCTGATCGACGTGGCAGCCGATGCGCTGAGCCAGCAATGGGCCGAGTACCAGATCCTCGACACGGTGCCTTCACGCTGCGGCAACGGCCAGCCGACGATGGCGCCGGCGGCGGATGTGCTACCGACCGCCGACGGCAGAATCGTGATCTCGGCCTATCTGCAGGAACACTTTGCCCGCTTGTGCGAATGCCTGGGGCTGCCGGAACTCGCGCAAGACCCATGCTTTCACGACAACGCCTCGCGCGTGGCGAATCGACCCGCCTTGCTCGCGATGCTTGCCGGCGCGTTGTCGGCGCTGACTACTGAGGAAGCTTGCCGACGGCTCAATGCCGCTGGCGTGGTCTGCGGCGCCGTGCGCGACCTGCACGATGCCATTCAAACCGCGCAGGCCACGACACCGGAACGCGTGATCAGCGTGCCGTCGCCCGGCAACCGGTCGCTGCGCATGCCGGCCTTGCCCATGACGATCGACGATGCAAGCTCGCGCGATGCTGCGCTTCCCGATCTCGGCCAGCACACGGCGGAGATCCTGGCCGAACTGGACCGGCAGCGGGAAACGATGGCATAACCCGGTGGCATAAGCCGCTTCAAACGAGCGCCTCGCGATGGACCATGAAGGTCCCGAGCCAGCGAACGCCGATTGGTAGCGAACCCGGGCGCCGGCATCCATAACAACGTTTTTGTCAGGGTTAATGCCCGCCGGCGCCGATGCTGGCAGAATTCGCACCGTAGCCCGTTGGGGCAAGCCTTGAACCTGCCGAATCGCTGATTGCATCGAGCAGGTTTTTTACTTCGTAATTTAGTACCGATCGATATATAAATAATGACAAGCGTGTCCACCGCACCTTCCTCGACTCCTTCCTCGACTCGCGCGGCGGCGGCCATGCCGTTCGCCGTCTATATCCTCGGACTGACCGTTTTCTGCCTGACCACCTCGGAATTCATGGTGGCCGGCATGATGCCATCGCTGTCGGCGGCCTTCAGCGTGCCGGTCGAACGCATCGGCTATCTGGTGTCGATCTATGCGGCCGGCATGGTGCTCGGTGGGCCGGTGCTGACCGTGGCGCTCGCACGCGTACCGCTGCGTCCTGCGTTGCTCGGCTTGCTGGCGACCTATATGGTCGGGCAGATCGCTTGCGCGATGGCCGACGACTATCTGGTGATGGCGATCGGCCGCGCGGTAACGGGCGTTGCCGCCTCGGCGTGCTTCGGCATCGTGCTGTCGATGTGCGCGGAGATGGTGGCGCCGGAGGTCCGGGGTCGTGCCGCGGCGATCGTGATCGGCGGCCTGATGATCGCTACCGTCGCCGGTTTGCCGCTGGCGACGCTGGTCGACCTGCATCTGGGCTGGCGGGCCAGCTTCTGGCTGCTGGTCGTGTTGACCGGCCTGTGCGTGCTGGCGGTGCGGTGGAAGATTCCCGCGACGTTGGCGACCAGCACCAACGGCATGCGCAGCGAGCTGGCCTCGCTGGCCAATCGCGAACTGTGGGCCGCCTATACGACCAGCGCGCTGATCATCGGCGCGACGTTTGCCGGCTTCAGCTATTTCGCGCTGGTGCTGACCAAGGTATCGGGCTTCTCGCCGTCTTCGATTCCGGCGATGCTGGGCCTGTATGGCCTGGCGACGGTGATCGGCAATGCGGTGATCGGCCGCTTCGCCGACCGGCACACGATGCGCATCCTGTTGTGGGGATTGGTCGTGCTGGCGGGCGCGTTGGCATTGTTCGCCGTCTACGCCGACCAGCCGCTGGTTGCGGTCATCGCGATGCTGCTGGTCGGGCTGACCGGCGTGTCGCTGAACCCGGCGATGGTGGTGCGCGTGATGCGCGCCGCGCCGCCCGGGCCGCTGGTCAATACGATGCATACCGCGGTGATCAATATCGGCCTGATGTCCGGCTCGTGGCTCGGTGGCGTAGGCATCAGCCAGGGCTGGGGACTGCGATCGCCGCTGTGGGTCGGCACGGTGCTGGCCGTGGTTGGCGTGCTGGCGGTGCTGCCCTATGCGTTGCGGCGGTGGCGGGCCCTTGGTGAGAGCTTTGGAGCCGAGTGCGCGAAGGGATAGACCCGCTCTCCTGCTGGCCGCCTTGGATCAATCGCGCGAGAACCTGGCGCCAGCGCCCGGCCGGATATAACGCGGCGTGGGGAGCCCCATCGCCTTCGCGGCATTGAGGATGCCGTCCTCGATCGCCCCGGCGTCGCGTACTCCCTGATATTCGCCGTCCTTGAAAATCACGTTGGCGCCGTAGACCACCATGAAGCCTTCGGCCGCCTCCCTGGCGTCGGCCGGCACGGAGAAGGTATGGACGGACCCGCCGGGCTCGTACAGGTAGCTGCCGGCGGTCTGGCGATCGTCGGGGTATTCGACGTAGTTCCACTCCCCCTTCGTCGTGAAGAAGTGGACGGTGCCGGTGTGGAAGTGCGGGGGTAGCGTGGTGCCCGGCTCGAACTTGCCGTACAACACCCAGACGCCGTTTTCGCGGTCGAGGAACAGCGGAATGATCGTCGAGCCTGATTCCGATCCAGGGAATTCGACCGCTTCATGGATGTTCACCGTCAGCAGACGGTCTTGATGCGTGACGACCTTGGGCAAGGCCATGATTCAACTCTCCTTTGCCGATGGCGGCATGGCTTGGACCAATGGCCCAGCCTGATGTGGGATGGCTCGGCGGTGGCGCCTTACAGCAGGCCCAGCGCGCGCAACTTGGCATCCGGGGCGGAGTACGGCCGCTCGCAGATGATCTTGTCCGAGCCGGGCGCGAACTCGAACGTGGCGGCAATCCGGATGCGGAACGTGCGGCCCGTCGGCTCGTAGGTCTTGCCGTTGGCCTTCAACGGACCAAGGTGCGTGCCCTGCAGCCAGAACTCGACCAGCACGGTATCGCCATCGGCCGCAATGGCGATGATCTCGTTCGTCAGGTCGGGAAATGGCACCCGCGATGAATCGAAATACCCCCCGCACCTCGGTTTCGCCATCGAATACCGTGCCACTGCCGTGCATCTCGTATCGGGGATGCGCGAAGGTGTCGATCACGGCGTCCCAATCGTGGACGCACTCCAGCGCCATGTGGTCGCGTACGGTCTGGATGCGGGCTTCATTCAGTATGGAAGGCATAAACAATTCGCGTGTTGTCGTCATGAAAAAGGGGAGAGCGCGTGCGCCGCGATGCGTCAGTCCAGCGCCATGTGCGCCTGTTTGGCGATCGATTTCCACATCGGGATATCGCGCGCATTGATCGCTTGCTGCTCGGCTCCGGATACGTATTTCGCCGTGATGCCGAGCGACAGCAGCTTGCTGACGACTTCGGGTTCCTTCAGCGTCCTCTCGAGCACGGCCGACAGCTTGTCGACGATCGGCTTCGGCGTCTTGGCCGGGACATACATCGCCCATGTCAATTCGCGATCGAAGTCGACGCCTTGCTCCTGATAGCTGGCCACGTTGGGCAGGCTCGGAGAGCGTTTGGTGCAGACGGCCAGTGCCTTGACCTTGCCCTCCTTGACGAAGGGCGTAGCGGTGACCATGTCGACGAACGCCACGGAGATGTGGTTGCCGAGCAGATCGGTGATGATTTGCGCGGTGCCTTTGTAGGGCACGTGCTGCAACGGGATGCCGGCCTTCTGGCTCAGGATCTCGCCGCAGAAATGTCCGGTCGATCCCGAGCCCCAACTGGCGTATTGCACCGGCGCCAGCTGCTTGCGGGCGAGAGCCGTCAGCTCTTTCAGGTTGTTCGCGGGGTACGAGTTCGACGCGACCATCACGATGGACGAGTTGCCGATGGTCCCCAGGCTCTGAAAGTCACGCACGGGGTCGTAGGGCAGCTTCGCGTACGTCGCGGCCGCCAGCGGATGCGTCGACATGCCGCCGATCATGATCGTGTAGCCGTCGGGCGTCGCGGTGGCAACGGACTGGGTTCCGATCGTGCCGGCCGCACCGGGCTTGTTCTCCACCACCACGGGCTGCTTCAGCTGCGCGGCAAAGCGCTCGGCGAGAAAGCGGCCCAGCGTATCGCCGCCGCCGCCGGCGGAGAAGGGCAGCAGCATGCGGATGGGGCGCTCGGGATAGGCCGCGGGGTCCGCCGCGTGGGCGGCCGTGGCTGCCAGGGCCAGCAGCGCGGTGGTGAAGAGTGTCTTCATGTCTGTCTCCATGGGATTCGCCCGTTCTGCGATGCGGGGTGTAGGATCACGCTTCCGGTGTTGTGGAAACGTTTCCATCAAAGTGTGGCGAAGGAGGGTGCGAGCAGCAATCATGGTTAACGCTATGCTGCATAACGCCGCGCCATCGGCTACCGTAGTGTGATGGAAACGTTTCCAACGTTGCAATGACATGGAGCCGAAATGAGCTTGCTGTTCGGAGGCGTATGCCAGATCGGCTACGTCGTACGCGATATCGAGAAGGCGATGCGCCACTGGAGCGAGGTGCTGGGCGTCGGGCCGTGGTTCTACAAGAAGGAAGTCGGCACGACCGAATTCCGTTATTACGGCGAGGCGTCGGCCTTGCCGGATCTGTCGATCGCGCTGGCCAATTCGGGCGGCGTGCAGATCGAGCTGATCCAGCAACGCAATGACGCGCCATCGCTGTATCTCGATTCGCTGAAGCATTTCGGCGAAGGCATGCAGCACATTGCGTACTGGACGGATGACCGATTCGACGAATATGTGGAGCGCTTGCGGGCGCGCGGCTATGTGGAGGGCCACGGTGGCCGCATGGGCATGCGCGGCCGATTTGCCTATTACGTGCATGCGGACCTGCCGGGCAATATTGTCGAGATCTCCGAAATGTCCGGCGGCAAGGGCGAATATTTTGCGACGATTGCCGATGCCGCGAAACACTGGGACGGCAACGATCCGATCCGACGCATTGGAGCGCCCCAATGAACGCCACCGAGGGCAGGGATTCGGAACGCAGGATCGCAGTGGTAACCGGCGCCGCGCGCGGCATCGGGCTTGCGATCAGCAGCCGGCTCGCGGCCGACGGATACGCGGTCGCCCTGTGGGATCGCGATCGGGCGCTGCTCGATGACGCCGTTCGCGCCTTGCGCGGCGATGGCGCGCGCGTATTGGGCGTCGCCGTCGACATTACCGATCGCGGACAGATAGACCGCGCATTCGCGCAAACCGTCGAAACGCTCGGTACGCCCACGGCGCTGGTCAACAATGCCGCCATCCTCGGACGCAGAGGGCCTACGGTCGATGCGTCGGTCGACGAATGGAAGCTGGTGTTCGACGTCAACGTCTTCGGCGCGTTGCAATGCGCGCAGGCAATCGTGCCCGCCATGGTGAAAAATGGCTGGGGCCGCGTCGTCAATGTGGCCTCGGTCGCCGGCAAGGAAGGCAATCCGTTTGCCGGCGCCTATGCGGCATCGAAAGCCGCCTTGATATCGATGACGAAGAGCCTCGGCAAGGAACTGGCGGAAACGGGCGTGCTGGTCAATTGCATCACGCCCAGCGCGGCGGATACCGACATCTTTGGCGCTCACGACGAAAGCCAGCGGGCGCTATTGCAGGCACGCCTGCTCGAACGTGTGCCAATGAAGCGTTTTGTGCGAGTCGAGGAAGTGGCGGAGATGGCCGCCTGGCTGTGTTCCGAGCGCTGCAGCTTCAGCACGGGCGCGGTGTTCGACATCAGCGGCGGGCGTGCCATGTACTGAGGCAAACGGCACGGCCTGGCCCTGGCTTTCGACGATAATAGCGGGCCAGCAAGCCTGCGACGATTGCCTCAGGCTCATACATTTCCGCCGGATCATCGATGACCAGCCGAACGCGCACCCCCCAGCTCCGATACGCCCGCCCGCGTCACCATCCGTGACGTGGCGCGGGCCGCCGGCGTTTCGGTGGGCACGGCATCGCGCGCACTGAACCGCAGCGGTCCAGTGAGCGAGGCCGCGCTGCAGGCCGTCGAGCGCGCCGCGAAGGCACTGGCCTATGCACCCGACCCGATTGCGCAAAGCATGCGCACCGGCACCTCCGGCGTCGTGGGCCTGCTGGTTTCCGATCTGGCGAATCCGCTATACGCCCGGATCATCACGGCAGTGGAGACGCGGCTGCAGCGCGAAGGTTATGCGATGGTGGTCGGCAACACGCATAACAACAAGGCGCAGGAAGAGCTGATGGTGGACCTCTTCCGACGCCGCCGCGTCGACGGACTGATTCTGGGACCCTGTGAAACCGAGCGCCCCGATTACCTGGCCCAGATCTCCCGCGATCTCGCCGTTGTTGCGATGGACCGCGATTTCGGCGCGCACGGTGTCGGCGTTCATGTCGAACACGCCCGCGGTTCATACGAGGCGACCCGGTACCTGCTCGATCTCGGGCACACCCGCATCGCGCTGATGACCTCCGACGGCGCGCTGCGCCCGGGCCGAGAGCGCATCAACGGCTATCGCCAAGCGATGGAAGAACGCGGCCTGACTGTGGACAACACGCTGGTGCGTTCCAGCCGCTCGGCCATGGATCTGTCATTCAGCGATGCATTGGCGCTGCTATCAGCCAAGGAACGCCCGACCGCGTTCATCTGCCTCGGTACACGAATTCTCTCCGGCGTCCTGCAGGCGATGAAGCAGACCGGGAACCGCGTGCCGCAGGATGTCAGCCTGATCTGCGTCGGCGACAGCGATCTCGCGCAGCTTTACTCGCCGGCGATCACGGCGATCAATTGGGATCTGGAAGCGGTGGGGACGGCGGCGGCGGAGATGCTGCTGCGGTCTATTGGCGTGGGGTCGGGAAGAGCCGAAGGGAAGGCGGTAGAGGGCGAGGAGATTCGGCTGACCACGCATGTTGTCATGCGGGAATCCTGCGCGCCGCCTCGCGCTGGGAAGGCGTAGAGCCTCAGCATTCGGGCGGGCATCGTTCGTTGCTTCGTGCTTTCTATGTGTGGTCCGCGTCAGGGGACCGGTTTCGGCGGCGCATGGCGCGCCAGGAATCGATCCAGTTGGCCGGCAAACGCCTTGCTGTCCTGAGGCGAATACGGTGCAGGCCCGCCAGTATCGATGCCGGAGGCGCGGAGCTGGTCCATCAGCTCACGCATCGTCAAGCGCTCCCGGATATTCTCGCGGGTAAACAAGCTTCCTCGTGGATCGAGCACGTGGGCACCCTTGTCCAGGGCCGCGGACGCAAGGGGGATGTCGGCCGTAATCACGAGGTCACCGGCGTTGACCAGCTCGACGATCCGTTCGTCGGCGGCGTCGAAGCCCGCCGGTACCTGGATCGATTTGATGAAGCGGGAAGGCGGCGTGCGCAAGTATTGATTGGCGACCAGCGTGACGCACACTTCGACGCGTTGCGCCGCTCGGTACAACATTTCCTTGACTACGACCGGGCAGGCGTCTGCGTCAACGAGGACTTGCATCGCGGTATTTCCGTTGAGTGGGGCGCTCATGATACCGCTTGGGCGGGGCACTCCCGCGGCTACCTCCCGCTCCGATGTGCCTGCAATCGCGCCGCATCGAAAACGACCGAAGCGAAAAACGGCAACGCCTACGCCAATCGCAGATCCCGCAACATATCGAGTACGTGTTGCGTGGAACGCTCGACGTGCCCGGCCCGATGTGCAATACCGAGCCGACGCCATAGCGCCGGCCGCAGCGGACGCATGACAATGCGCTTGTCCGGTAATGGCGCCGTCGCCTCGTGGGGCAACAGCGCCGCGCCGTAACCCGCCGCTACCAGACTCTTGATCGCGTCGTTGTAGTTCAGCTGAATGCGAGGCGCAGGGTGATATCCCGCAGTCGCGAACCACTCAGCGGTCAGACGGGAAAGACGCGTGGTCGCGTCATTGAGAATCAGAGGCTGGGCAGCGAGCCATTCGGGCGTAACGCGCGCCGGGCACCGCCAATGCGCCGGCACAAAGGCCATCACGGGGTCGCGCCTCCATGGCTTGATCACCAGTCCAGCCACCGGGGGGCTGAGGCAGGGCGACCAGTCCCACGTCCAGCGTCCCATCCGCCAGTCGGGACAACGTTTCCTGTGAAGTCAGCACGGCCACCTGAATGTCGATAGCGGGATGGCGCTGGCGCAGACCCTCGAGCGCCTGCGGCAACAGGTGCGCGAGCGCGCCTGTCGACGCGGCGAGCCGAACGCGTCCTTCCAGCCCCTGTACCTGGCGCTGAATATCGTCCAATGCCTGCTCCGCGTCGGCCAGCAGGCGACGCGCGCGCTCCACCAGCACCTCTCCGATCGCCGACGGCCTGACATGTCCGCGCTTGCGCGACAGCAGTGGAGCGCCGATGCGGTCTTCCAATTCGGCGATATGGAGGCTGACCGTTGGCGGCGCCAGATGCAATGCGCGCGCCGCATCGGCAAATGAGCCGCGGTCTGCAATGGTGACCAGGGTGCGCAAGCGGTCCAGGCTGATCTCTCGCATATCGGCGTCCGGATTCAGGAGGGGTGAATGTTGACGTCATGAAATTCAACTTTCCCTATTGTAGCGGTCCACCGAACATAGGGCCTCGTTCGTCGTTCGACTTCTTGCAACTCCGATTCAGCGAGTATCCACGTATGAGCTCTCCCGTTGTTTTCATCGATGGCGACCAAGGCACCACCGGGTTGCTGATCCACGAACGGCTGCGTAACCGGACCGACATCCGGCTGATGACGCTCGCCGACGCCGAACGCAAGGATCTGCGGCGTCGCGCGGAGGCCCTGAACGCCTGCGACATCGCCATCCTTTGTTTGCCGGATGCCGCCGCGCGCGAGGCCGTGGCCGCGATTGTCAATCCCGCGGTTCGGGTCATCGACGCCAGCTCGGCGCACCGTACACACCCGGACTGGACTTACGGATTCCCCGAAATGGCGCCGGAGCAGGCGGAGCGGATTGCGAGCGCACGTCGCGTTACCAATCCCGGTTGCTATCCGACCGGTGCGATTGGCCTGCTGCGTCCGTTGGTGCAGGCGGCGCTGATCCCGGACGATTACCCCATCAGCATTCACGCGGTATCCGGCTACTCCGGACGCGGACGCGCCGGCGTGGAGGAATATGAGGGGCCGGGCGCCGCTGGCGCGCCCTCATTCCAGGTCTATGGGCTGGAACTCGCGCACAAGCACACGCCGGAGATCCAGCAGCACGCCGGCCTCGCGCAGGCGCCTATTTTCGTCCCTGCATACGGAGCGTTCCGGCAGGGCATCGTGCTGACGGTGCCGCTGGCGTTGCGGCTGCTGGCGCCGGGCGTGAATGGCGACACGTTGCACGCCTGCCTGGCGCGCCACTATGCCGACGCGGACCACGTACATGTCTTGCCGCTGCAGGAATCGAGCGCCTTGAAGCATCTGGATCCGCAAGCGCTGAACGGTACGAACGACATGCGCCTGGGCGTATTTTCTGGCGCGCAGCACGGGCACGTCCTTCTTTCCGCAGTCTTCGACAATCTCGGAAAGGGCGCATCCGGTGCGGCGATTCAAAACCTCGACCTGATGCTGGCGTAGCGATCGTTGGCATTGGATTGAGACAACGTTCGGCTCGGTCCATTTGCCAACGATGCATTCCTTGTAGAGAGGGGTGACGAGGATTCGGCAAAGACAATCCGCCATTGCGCGAGGCGTTGCGCACGAACCTCGTCATCCCCACTCAGATCATGCTGCGCTCTTTGGCACAGGCGTATTGAGCAACTGCTGCTCCCACAGGTAAGCGATGCCGCTACCGCCGGCATGCTGCGTGATGACTTCTGTCAGCGCGGCGGCTTGTTCGGTCCGAGCCCAGTCACGCTGCCATTCGGCCGCTACCGCCAACCAGGTCATCATGTTCGCGCCTGCCGCGATCATGCGCTGGATTGCAACCTGGCGCGACTCGACCGAAACGCCGCCGGACGCATCCGTCACCACTGTCACGTCCCAACCTTCGCCAAGGGCCTGGATCGCCGGCATCGCCACGCATACCTCGGTCCACAGCCCAGCGATGATCAATTGCTTCCGGCCCGTCGCCTTGACCGCATCCACGACTTTGCGGTCTTCCCAGGTGTTGATCAGCGTACGGTCGATGATCTCCTCGTTGGGGAACACATCGGTGATCTGGGGGAAGAGGTCTCCTCCGCGGGCAGCGATGACTGTCGTCAGAATGGTAGGCACGCCAAAGGCCTTGGCGGCCTTCGCCAGACCGGCTGTGTTGTTGATCACCATCTGCGGTTCGTGGCTGTTGACGTTCGCGAGCTGGTAGGGCTGGTGGTCGATCAGAACGAGGACGGAGTCTTCGGGACGAAGAAGCGAAGCAAGGCCATTTCGAAAAGTCATTGGTGCATTCCTTTATTGCCGTTGTGAGCGGGATTGCCCTTCCGGAAAACATGCGCCAGCGGACGTTGCCCGGAAACGGCATTCTGTTGGTCCCATGCTGGATGCGGTAGTACCATTCCCCGGCGAACTGTGTCGCGCATCGGGGAACGCCGAAATGGATATCGAAGAGCTACGGACTTTTGTGGAAGTGGCTGATGCTGGCGGCGTTTCGCCTGCTGCGCTTCGGCTCGGCGTGTCCAAGTCCATCGTCAGTCGTCGCCTGATGCGCCTTGAAGCGGAACTTGGCATCCAACTGCTTGCGCGATCGACTCGAGGGGCTGCTCTCACGGAAGCCGGGGCCACGTTTAGAGACTATGCAGCCAGGGTCTGCGCCGAAATCGATGTAGCGAAGGAAACGATCCTTCCCGCCGGTGAGCTGCGCGGGCGATTGCGAATTGCCGCGCCGCTGTCTTTCGGCCCCACGCATATCGCTACCGTGCTCGCCGAAATGGCGCGACGCCACCCGCAGCTGCAGATCCACACGTGCTACAGCGACCACGTCGTCGATCTCATCGCCGACGGCTATGACTGTGCGATCCGGCTTGGCCATCTCCAGGACTCCAACCTGATCGCGAGATGCGTCGGCCCGATCTATGGGATGCTCGTTGCGAGTCCCGCCTATATCGAGGCGCACGGATCGCCCGAGACGCCCGAAGACCTGCTCGCCCATCAGGCCTTGATGCAAGGCACGGAGGCGTGGCAACTGATGGATGGCGGCAGGGTCATCACGATTCGCCCACAGGGCGCTTCAAGGCGGACAACGGCACGGCGCTGGTCGCGGCCGCTGTCGCAGGGCTTGGAATCGGTTACCTGCCCAACGGCCTCATTCAGGAACACCTACGTTCCGGCGCGCTTGTCCCCGTGATGAAACGCTACCCGGTACCGCCTGCCGGCGCATATGTCGTCCGCCCGCCGGGTCAGCATCCGGCGAGGAAGATACGGGTTCTGACCGAGCTGCTGATCGAGTATTTCGAGCGCGCACCGGATGTTTCGGGAGCGGTCTCCGGCTGAGCGCAGAGGCTGCCACGCCCGCGCGTCGTGAGTGGAGAGCGGCCTTCTCCGACCCAAAGCGGTCCTTGACTGTCCCAGGAAGCTGCTGCACAAGAGTGAGCGCGGCACTCCGCCCTTGGCGCAGCCCACCTGATTCCTTGCGCGTCCGAATGTTATGATCGAACGCAAGTTCGACGACGGTTCGAACAAGAAATGAAGCTGCAGAAGCAGCGTTTTGGGTGGTGCTCCTCACGATAAATCGTGTCGAGCCATAGCCGGGAAGTACACAAAAATGGTGGATTGGTTCCCTATAGTCTTTATCGTGTTCAAGGTTCTCGTGCTCGGCACGGGCATGTTCTTCGCCGTCAAGTGGCACTACGATAAAGGCAAGAAGAAATGACGAAACCAGCGGACCGCTCGATCGGCGCAGGCGGTCGGCGTGGAGCACTCGGCTAGATTGAAAATTGGCGAGAAGCACTGGCGCCAACTGTGCACGCAAAATTCGTCCACCGAAGATTGAAACCGCACGGGGTCTGGTGACCCGGGAAAAAGATATCGCGGCGTCGCGTACGACCGCTGTCGGCCATGAGCGGTCATTTGTTCGTACTGTCACCGGACACTAAAACGTCGGGTCCACTCGGAAACCGGCCATTCATTCGCATCCTCGATGAGAAGCGGGCCTAGCGGCCGTTCTCGATCATTGACCGCCGGGGCTGTGCAGTGCCCGCGACAGCTCCGGACTATTTCGCCCGAGTAGCCGGAAATAGCGGCCTGTTGTTGGTGTGGACATGGGGATGTATGAGACGACCGCGTCTTGCTACCGCTCCCGCACGCCAGCTCGCTGCCCGCGCCTGTCAACATCGCTTATTGCGCCTTGACTCGGCTTCTCGCAATTGACGGCACCAGCGCCTCGCCTTCGGCTTGGGTGCGCGCGAGTTGATCAGTTAGCCAGGTGCGCAATGCACGTGTGTCGGCGCGGTCGCGCACGTGGGGGGGAAAGCCAAAGCACCAGCCTATGTGGCCCATCGACGAAGCCAAATGGGGCGACTAGTTTGCCCGAGCGCAGGTCGTCCAATACAAGCATCTGTGGCACGGGACCGATCCCCAGTCCGCAAATTGCTGCCTGGATCATCAAATAGAAATGATCATACGAGTCATGGGTAGTGAGGGGCGCGCCTTCGTACCCGGCAGCGAGAGCCCATTCGTCCCATGCCTTCGCGCGGGTCGCCGGTGCGAGCCGGTGAGCCCCGGCGACATCCGAAAGACGTGCGATACCCGTGTCACGAAGGTATTCCGGCGAACAGACGAGACCGATTCGTTCAGACTGACCCAACTCCTTCACCACCACATCCGGGGGCGGTTCGACCATCGTATTGCGGATCGCGATCCCAATGCGGTCTCTTACGGCGTCGAACTGCCCGTAATTCATATTGAACTGAAGCAGTACCTCCGGATGCTGACGGTGAAAGTCCGCTATGCGAGGAATTAGCCAGTACATCATGATCGAGGTGGAGCACGACAGCGTGAGCGGGCCCGGCCTCACCTGTTCTATTGCGGCATCGATCGCGGTGAAAGCGGCAGCCAGCCCTTCCGCCAGGCGCAGGCCATCGGGAGTGGGCTCTGTTGACACGGGCCCGCGCGTCAGCAGCGTGACGCCCAGTGTTTCCTCAAGCGCACGGACGTGGCGACTGATCGCACCGTGCGTGACCGAAAGCTCGTGCGCCGCCGCAGTCATGCTGCGCAGCCGTGCCGCAGCTTCGAAGGCCCGCAGAGCGTACAAGGAAGGAGTTGAACCAGCCATCGATGAAGTGGGGGGTGTGAGCAGAACTCACATTGTAGGGAGTATATGTCGCTTGCGCCGAATGGGGGGGGCCTCTGTAGGATCGTATAACCGCTCGGCGCCGCTCCCGGCGTGCGCAGGGTTCGCAGACAGAAAACCATACGGAGACGACACATGCCCGCTCACCGCACCTCCACATCTTTACGCCGCACAATCTGCACCATTCTCGCCGGAACGCTGCTCTTGTCTGCCCTGCCCGCTGCGGTGCAGGCGCAGGACAACTGGCCGTCCAAGCCGATTCAGATCATCGTTCCGGTCGCACCTGGGGCGGTCCACGACCTCATCATCCGAGCCCTGCAGCCACGCCTGAGCCAAGAGCTCGGCCAAACGGTCGTGATCGTCAATAAGCCTGGCGCGGATTGGGCCGTCGGCACCATTGCGGGTAAGAACAGCGCTCCAGATGGTTATACCTGGGTGATGGCCTCTATCCCAACGACTGCCAATGCAGTGCTGAAGAAGGTTCCCTACGACCCCGTCGCGGATTTCACGGCGGTCGCGAACCTGGGGTCAACCGGCGGCGTCATGGTCGTGCCGCCTGAACTCGGCGTGAAGACACTCGCCGACTTTATCAAGCTCGCGCGAACCAAGCCCAAGGAACTTGCCTTTGGCAATGCAGCCGTTGGCTCGCTCGGACACATCAATGCGGCCTTGCTCGAAGCTACCGAAAAGATCGAGATGACCACTGTCACCTACAAGGGCGGCCAGAGCCAGATGCTCACCGACTTGCTGGCGAATCGCGTGAACTTCGCCGTGCTCTCGCCTATCGTCGCGATGCCGCACATCCAATCAGGCAAGCTGGTTCCACTGGCGATCGCTCAGGCGCAGCGCTCGCCGCTGATGCCCAATGTGCCCACCACGGTCGAGCTCGGCTACCCGCGATTGACGATCCAGGCATGGAGCGGAATGCTGATGCCTGCCGGAGTCTCTCCCGCGATAGTCAAGCGTGCCAACGCGGCACTGCACGTTGCTGCGGCCCAACCCGACGTCGTGGCTCAGTTGCAGAAGCAGGGCATCATCGTCGCGCCGCCGACGCCGCCTGAGGCGGTGGCAAAGATGATCCGCGACGAGATGACGGAGTGGCCCAAGCTGTTCGAACTGGCGAAGATCAAACGTCAGGATTGAGCCCCGAGCCGTGATGCGAGGAGACAGGCATGTTGAACATTTTTGAGCGCGAAGAATTCGTCGCGCGGTACCGCATCGAGACTCCGGAACCCCTTGAACGTGTGGCCGAAGTCATCGCGGGCGAGCAATCCAGCGGAACCTTCCTTAAGCTTTCCGCGGAGACAGAAGATCTGAAGCAACGCTCCCGCGCTCGGGTGGTGAGCGTTGCACCGCTGGATGACGCGGCGCAGCCGACGCTGGCGAGTGCCGCCATGGCGCGGAAAGGACGCACCGGTGTTTCCCACCGGGGAGAGATCGAGATCGCGTTTCCTGTCGCGAACGTGGGTGCGAACCTGACAACCCTGATGGCGACACTCTGCGGAAACCTCTACGAGCTTGGCGAGGTGACCGGGCTGCGGCTGTTGGACGTTGACCTGCCACCCACCTATGCCGAGCGGTTTCCAGGTCCTCAGTTCGGCGTGAAAGGAACGCGCGCGTTTGCCGGCGTGCACGATCGGCCGATCATCGGCACCATCATCAAGCCCAGCATCGGACTCACACCGGAGCAGACCGCCGAACTGGTGGACACACTGTGTGCCGCGGACATCGACTTTCTCAAAGACGACGAGCTGATTGCCGACCCGCCATATGCCCCATTCGAAGCGAGGCTCTCCGCGGTGATGCCGGTGCTGAAGAAGCACGCGGATCGACTCGGTCGGATGCCGATGTACGCCATCAACATCTCAGGGACGATCGAGGAGATGCGGCGTCGCCACGACCAGGTGCTGGCGCTCGGTGGCACCTGCGTGATGGTGAGCGTGAATTGGACGGGCCACTCGGGCGTCGAGGACCTGCGCCGGCACTCTCAGCTGCCGATCCACGGGCACCGCAACGGTTGGGGGGCGCTCACGCGTTGTCCTGAGCTGGGCATGGATTTCAAGGCTTACCAAAAAATCTGGCGGCTCGCTGGCGTGGACCAGCTGCACGTGAACGGGCTGCGCAGCAAGTTCTGGGAGCCGGATCATTCCGTCATCGCCTCGGCACGCGCCTGTCTTGCGCCCTGGGCTGGCCTGAGCCCCGTTATGCCGGTGTTCTCCTCCGGTCAATGGGCCTCGCAGGCTCCCGACATGTTCGCGATGCTGGGCTCGACCGACCTCATGCACCTGGCCGGCGGCGGCATCATTGGCCATCCGCAGGGGCCGGCGGCGGGCGTGCGCAGCATGCGCGAAGCGTGGGAAGCCGCCGTTGCCGGTATTCCGCTGGCGGAGTACGCCCGGCGTCAACCCGCTCTGGCAGCGGCGCTGGAAGCCTTCGGAGGCTCCGAATGACGAACGGTGCGTTACGCCTGGCATTCTACGGAGACGATTTCACCGGCTCCACCGACGCCCTGGAAGTCCTGAGCTTCGCGGGTATCAGCTCGGCACTCTTTCTCAAGCCGCCGTCATCGGAGATGCTGTCACGCTTTGATGGACTGGAGGCGGTGGGCGTCGCCGGTGAAAGCCGCGCGATGACGCCCGACGAGATGGACGATCATCTGCCGGACGTCTTCGATGCGTTGGCTGATCTTGGTGCTCCGCTGATTCATTACAAGGTCTGCTCCACGTTTGACAGCGCGCCGAGTATAGGAAGCATCGGACGCGTGATGGAAATCGCGCAACGTCGCTTCGCGGCGCCTTGGTTGCCCGTGGTCGCCGCTACCCCCCGGCTGAGCCGGTGGTGTGTCTTCGGCAACCTCTTCGCGAGATCGGGGACGGACGGCAAGGTGTATCGCATCGACCGGCATCCGATCATGAGCGTGCATCCGATGACGCCAATGGATGAGAGCGATCTCACCATGCATCTTGGCAAGCAAGGCAGTGTGCGGGTCGGATCGCTGCCCTTCGACCGGCTGGATGCGGGCATCGATGCGGTCGAGGATTCCCTGATTCGGCTGCACGGCGAAGGTTGCACGGCCGTTGTACTCGATGCCGTCAACGACGCGCACATGACGCGCATAGGCGAACTGCTGCAGCGGCAAGGCGTCGCTGCATGGTCAATTGTTCCTGGTCGGATCATCGGGCGCGGAGTACGCGCTCACGCAGCACTGGCGCGAGACAGGCACGTTGGCGAGCACACCCCCCCGATTACACCAGCTTCGCGCCGGTGAAACAGGTGCTTGCGGTCTCGGGCAGCGCCTCCAGGCTCAGTGCCCAGCAGATCGATGCGGCCGTCCAGGCCGGGTTCGCCGAAGTGAGTCTTGACGCGGTGGCCTTGGCGAGCGAGAGCGCAGCGCACGTTATCCACGCCGTGGCGCGTCAAGTTGCTCAACTGTTGCTCGCTGGTCGCAGCGTCGTGATGCACACAGCGCGTGGCAACGACGATCCTCGCATCGCCGCCATGGTGGACGCCATGCAGGCGCGGGGATACTCGCGCGAGAAGGCCAAGCACGAGGGCGGTCGGTTGCTGGGGGAGCGACTGGGCGCGCTGGTGCGCGACATCCTCGCCGCGGCTCCCCCTCAAACGCCTGGTCCTGTCCGGTGGTGACACTTCGAGCCAGGTCACGAAGGTGCTCGCTCCCGACGCCCTCGTCGTCGCCGCCAGACTCGCCCCCCGGCGCGCCACTGTGTCGCCTGATCGCCCCCGGAACCGCGCTCGACGGGCTGGAGGTCGCCCTAAAGGGCGGGCAGATGGGTGGTGCCGATTACTTCGTGCACGCCCTGAACGGCACCGTATGACTCGCATCGAACAAGGAGACCTTAAATGAACGATACCGGCAACCCCACGTCTACTGCACGCGTGGCTACCATCACCGGGGGTGCCTCTGGCATTGGAGCGGCCATTGCCCGCCACCTTGGGGCCCAAGGCGTGCGCATCGTCGTGTGCGACCTCGATCCGCAGGCCTCCGCGGCCACGGTGGCCGACCTCGGGCGTGCAGGCATAGAGGCGAGCGCTGTCCCTAT
This sequence comes from Cupriavidus sp. H18C1, assembly GCF_049311595.1. Taxonomy (NCBI): domain Bacteria; kingdom Pseudomonadati; phylum Pseudomonadota; class Betaproteobacteria; order Burkholderiales; family Burkholderiaceae; genus Cupriavidus; species Cupriavidus sp. H18C1. Next base: position 21,471 of record NZ_CP186009.1, on the reverse strand, counting down.
CGACGTAACGTCGCCCGAGTCCGTGTCCCAGGCATTCGCTCAAGTGCACCGCCAGCACGGCCGGTGCGACATCCTCGTGAATTGCGCCGGGATCGCCAAGGTGTATCCATTCCTTGAATTTCCACTGGACAACTGGCAGAAGACGCTGGAGGTGAACGTGACAGGCGCACTGCTGTGTTCCCAGGAGGCGGGCCGCATGATGGTGGCAGAGGGGTGGGGGGCGCATCGTCAACATCGCCTCCGTGGCAGGAATGCGCGCCGTCGGCGTAGGCCGCACGGCGTACGGCTCTTCGAAAGCTGCCCTTATCGCACTCACACGCCAAATGGCTGTCGAACTCGCGCCGCACGGGGTGACGGCGAATGCGGTGTGCCCCGGACCGGTCGATACGCCCCTCACCAAGGTGCTGCACTCGGACAAATTTCGAAGCGACTACACGCGTGCCATCCCGATGAATCGCTACGGCACGCCCGACGAGATAGCCGCGGTCGCCGCCTTCCTTGCGTCCGACGGCGCGGCCTACGTGACCGGTATCGCCATGCCGGTCGATGGCGGCTTCCTCGCGGCGGGCGCACGTCCCGACTGAATGCCCATCCCAAGAACGCAGGAGACATTGTGAGCAATTTTTCCACGACTTCGGCAACGCTTGCTGCGAGCGTTTATGCGCATCGCGATGAATCGATCCAGTCAATCGGGGTACGAGCATGAGCAATCCCGGTCGCACCATCGACGAATCCTCACCGCGTCCGGTTTCGCCTCCTTCGGCAGGCAAACGCCGCCCCAACGTGATCATCTGGCTGGTTGACGACGTGGGGTTCGGACACCTCTCCCCGTATGGCGGCCCTGTGCAAATGCCAGCGCTGCAGCGACTGGTGGATCGTGGCGTGCGCTTCAGCAACGCGCATGTCACGCCTTTGTGCGCTCCCACGCGGGCCTGCTTGCTCACCGGCCGCAATCACCACACGAATCACATGGGTTCGCTCCCGCGGTGGACGATCGGCGTCGGCGAGCAGGACGCGCGCATTCCGCGCGAGAACGGCTTCATTTCGGAAATGCTGCTCGCGCAGGGATATGCCACTTACTGCGTGGGCAAGTGGCACCTGACGACAGTGGAGGAACATAAGGCATCGGCCTCTCGATCGGCTTGGCCGCTCGGGCGCGGGTTCGAACGCTTTTACGGCTTCATGGGGGGGACAGACGAGCTCCTACAATCCGCACATCATTCTGGACAATGGACCGGTCTATCCGCCGAAGGGCCTGCAGGAGGACTATCACTTGTCCGAGGATCTGATCGACGTCACGATCCGCTGGCTCCACGAACTCCGCAGCGACGATTTGTCGAAACCCTTCTTCGTTTACCTGCCGTTTCAGGCTGGCCACGCGCCGCATCACGCGCCCAAGGAATGGATCGACAAATATCGTGGTCGGTTCGACGCCGGCTGGGATGCCATGCGCGAGGAGGTCCATCTCAGGCAGCAGCAGATGGGACTCGTCAAGCCGGGGTCCGCGCTTTCCGCACGCGATCCCGACGTGCCAGCCTGGGACGCAGCGACCGATAGCCAGAAGCGCGTCTACGCACGGCTCATGGAGGCGTTCGCTGGCATGTGCTCGCACATGGACCATCACGTGGGACGGCTGCTCGATGAACTCGAGGCAATGGGCGAGCTGGACAACACGATTTTTCTGGCGCTCAGCGACAACGGTGCCAGCTCCGAAGGCGGCCCCACCGGTGCCATGAACAACCAGCAGTGGCAAGGCCTCATCGATCAGATTCCAGCGAGCGAAGAAGACATCGAGCGCATCGGCTCCCGTGACGCCTACAACCACTTCCCATGGGGTTGGGCGTGGGCGGGGAATACCCCGTTCCGGCGGTGGAAGCGCGAGAACTATCGCGGTGGTTGCGCCGTGCCCTTCGTGCTTTCCTGGCCCGCTGGCCTGGCTGGCGCACACGGCAATCGCGACGGCTTTGTCTATGTGACGGACGTTGTCCCGACGTTGCTCGAACTGCTTGAGCTGGACGCACCGGCGAGCCTCGCCGGCGTGCAGCAATCACGCATTGAAGGGGTGAGTTTTGCGCCCCACCTGCTGGATGGGAGCGCCCCATCACAGCACCGCATCCAATACTTCGAGACGATGGGCCATCGTGCTCTTGTGTTGGACCACTGGCGCGCAGTGTGCCCATGGCCAGGAACCTCCTGGACTGAAGGCGGTAGTTGGCCGAAGGAGCTGTTCGCCCGCGACCTCGACCGGCTGGAGGATTCCGGCTGGGAGCTGTACGACATCGAAGCGGATCCGGCCGAAACGAACAACCTCGCGAAGACGAATCCCGAGCGCCTTCGCATGATGATCTCGATGTGGTGGCACGAAGCAGGCCGCTATGGCGTGCTGCCCATCGTGGGCGGACCTTCGCGCAAGCCCGCAAAGCCCGCACCGCCCAGGCGCCATGAGTTCCGCGCGGGTACGGCTCCTATCTTCATCGAGGCCGCGCCGAACGTCATCAACACGAACTACGAGATTCGCGCAGAGGTGGAGATCCCGCCGGGTGGCGCAAGCGGGATGATTCTGGCGCACGGCGGGCGCTTCGGCGGATACGGTTTGCTGTTTGACGCTGGCCGGCCCCGCTTCATCTATAGCTACCACGGCATTCACCAAACGAGCATTGACGCCAGGGAGCCGGTTCCTACGGGGCGGCACACGGTGCGTTTTGTGTTTGAGAAGACGGGCCAGCCTGATCTCGCTGCCGGCCACGGCGCCGCTGGCATCGGCAGCTTGTATGTCGATGACCATCGCGTCGCGCAGGCAACGATCGCACCAACGGCACCAGCAATGATTAATTTCTCTGGAATGATGACTTGCGGCTACCACCCGGCTGAGGAATTCGAGCCGCATCATCGTGCGCCATTTACTTTTAGCGGCAGCATCGTGTCCGTCACAGTGCGCACAGATGGCGCTCAGCCGATTTCCGAGGAAGCGCAGACGCAGGCGTACCTGCAGCAGCAGTAACAGAGGCGGTCGCGCAACGCGGTTCCCGGGAGGGTCCTTCATCTCCTGGGGGCCCGAAGCATATTGTCTTTGATGCCGCCTCGTTCAGGCGCGACCCGGATCGGCCAGCAGCGGTCCATGAAAGCAACCGCGCAGGCGACCGCCAACTGCTGCTGTGGCCCGTTCGAATGGCACACACAAATCCCCCTGAAAAAAACCCGGGCCATCCTCCGACGCCCGGGCGAGTACTACAGGGGCACTGCAAGTCAAAAAAATCAGTCCAGCTTGATCCCGACGCTCTTCACGACCTTGTCCCATTTCTGGGAATCCCGGTTCACGAGTTGCGCGAATTCCACCGGGCCCAGTGCGCTGGGTTCCATGCCCTGCTTGGTGATGGAATTGCGGACCGAGGGCGTTGCCACCACCGCGGCGATTTCCTGGGCGAGGCGCTTCACGGTCGGCATGGGCGTGCCGCCGGTGGTGAAGACCCCATACCACGACACCACTTCATAGCCCGGCACGCCAGACTCGGCGATGGTCGGGACATCCGGCATGGTTTCCACGCGCTTGGCGCTGGTCACCGCGATGATGCGGACCTTGCCGGAATCGGCGCCGGCCTTGGCCGAGGGCAGGCTGGCGAACGTCATTTGCGCCTGGCCGGCCATCACGTCCTGCATGGCAGGCGCATCGCCGCGATAGGGGATGTGGGTGATCGCCACGCCGGCCATGCTCTTGAAGAGCTCGGCGGACAGGTGCGAGATCGTGCCGTTGCCCGGCGACGCGACATTCAGCTGGCCCGGATTGGCCTTCGCATAGGCCAGCAGCTCTTGCACGGTCTTTACCGGCAGCGCGTTGTTGACGACCAGCGCGTTGGCGGACTTCGCCACCAGAGAGACAGGCTGCACGCCCTTGACGGGGTCATAGGGCAGCTTGCTGTAGACGGACGGGGCGATAGCCTGTCCGCCCACCGATCCGAGCAGCAGCACCGAGCCGTTGGGCGTGGCGCGTGCCATCTCCGCGGTGGCGATGGTGCTGCCGCCGCCCGGCCGGTTTTCCACGACCATGGTCTGCTTGGTGTTCAGCTGGAACTGCGTGGCGACAACGCGGGCAATGACGTCGTTGCCGCCACCGGGCGCGAAGCCGACCAGCATGCGGATGGGGCCGGGAGGCAATTCCTGGGCGACGGCTTGTGTGGCAGCGAATGCCAGTACGACAGCGGGAACGATCTTGAAAAATGCCATGGTTGGTCCTCGTAGATGGGTGGAATCCTCTCAGGATGTCGCTGCTGCACTGGATCGTTGCGGCACCTTGGGCGCGGGCGGGGCTTCGATATGCCCCGACGCCTGTCGCCTGCGGTGCTCGCTTTCTAGTTGTGTTGCGCCGTACCGCATGGCAGTCCGGCGGCGCGTTCTTCGACGCGATGGTTGCCTGAGGACGTTGGTCAGCTGCCCATCCGTGCCGGACAGCTGACCTTCGCCCCTTACTTCTTGAAACGCACGACCGCCTCGCGCGATGCCGGGGTCTGCGGCAGCGTGGCGATTTCCCCCCAGCGTCACGGGCTTGGTCGGGAAGCGCAGCCGGTAGTAGCCCACGTCGCGCGGATGGCGCTGCTGCTCGTCGGCGATCAGTTCGGTCACCGTCAGTCCGCAGAACCGGCCTTGGCAGGGGCCCATCCCGCAGCGCAGGAATGCCTTCATCTGGTTGGGGCCCTGGCAGCCGATGCGGGCGGCATGCCGTACTTGCTCCGCGGTGGCCTCTTCGCAGCGGCAGACGATGGTGTCGCCCACCGGGCGGCGGAATTGCGCCGCGGGGCGGTACAGCACCTCGAGGAATTCCCGGCCCCGCGTCGCCCGTGCAAGCGCGGCCTGATGCGGTGCGGCCTCGCGGTCGCGGGCGGCGGTGTCGATGCGTCCCACCGCCGCGGCGACATGCACGGCCGCGATGCGCCCGCGGTGCTCCGCTGCCATCGCGCCCGCGATGCCCGCGCCGTCGCCGGCGATGCTAAGTTGCGGCACCGAGGTCGCGCCCCAGGCATCGACGACCGGTTCCCAGCAGTCCTGCAGGTCGTTCCACGCATGCTCGGCGCCGACAGCGCGCGACAGGTTGGTATTCGGGACCACGCCCTGATGCAGCAGCAACTGGTCAACGGCCATCGAACGGCTCTGGCCGCCCGCGGTGTATCGCACTTCGGCCAGCTGGCCATTCTCGCCCGCCAACGCCTCCAGCGCGGTGACGCCGCTGACGATCGGCACAGCCTTGCGGACAGCGCGCATCAGCGTCAGGCCCTTGCCAAGGTAGGGCGATCGCAGGAAGTTCCACGCATGGGGCAGCGCCTGCAGCCATTGGCTGCTTGCCGTGGTTTCGAGAATGGCGTCCAGCTTCACGCCCGCATTCAGGTACTGATAGGCCAGCAAATAGAGCAGGGGGCCGCCACCTGCCAGCACGGTGCGTCCTTCCGGCACGACGCCCGAGGTCTTGAGCAGGATCTGCCCGGCTCCGGCCGTGATGACGCCCGGCAGGGTCCAGCCCGGGATCGGGAAAGGCCGCTCCTGTGCGCCCGTGGCCAGGATGATGTGCCGGCAATGCAGCAGCGAGGCCTGCGGTTCTTCCCCCACCCTGGGACACCGAGTAGGCGACCTCGAAGCCCGCCGGTTGGCCTTCGGCCTGCGGTTCAAGTCGATTGATCGACCACACGGTGGCCGACGACAGATAGCGTGCGCCGCTGCGCGCAAAGGGCTCCAGCAGCTCCAGGCCATGCCAGTAGTCGGCGCCGAGGATGTTGCGATCCTGCACCGGGGTACTGCCGACCGCGCGGTAGATCTGGCCGCCCGGCGCGGGCTGCTCGTCGATCAGCGCGGTGGATAGCCCGAGGCCGGCGGCGCGAGTGGCCGCGGCCAGGCCCGCGGGGCCAGCGCCCACCACCAGCAAGTCGTACTGCGGGATCTCGGCGGAAATGGAAGCCATATCGTTCATACCGCTACCTCGCGCGCGCCCAGCTGGCGCTGCACCGTCATGCCATCGCGCACCGGCGTCATGCAGGCCTGCTGGTTGGGCCGGCCGTCGATACGGACCAGGCAGTCGTAGCAAACACCCATCATGCAGAAGGGACCGCGCGCCGCGCCCGACACGGCGGTGTCACGGCAGGCTTGCACGCCGGCTGCGAACAGGGCCGCGGCGACGCTGTCGCCCTCGCGGCAATCCAGCGCGACGCCGTCGACGATGACACGCACCGTGCGGCCGGCAGCTTGCACGACGGGTGCATCAAGTCTTCTGAACATGAAATCTCCGGGTCGAAAAAGTGTCCAGTTCGGGCGCCAACGCACCGGCGGCGATCATCGGCGCGAGCGTCATCGCATGCGTGGCGGCCAGCGTCACGCCGCTGTGGCACGTCACCAGGAAGGCCCCGGGGTGGCTGGCCGATTGTTCGTAGACGGGGAAGCCATCCTGCGCACGTACGCGCAGGGCGGACCAGGCGCGCACCGCACGCACCTCGCGCAGCGCCGGCAGCGTGCGCACCGCGCGGTCGGCGAGGGTCGCCAGGATCGGCAGCGTGGTCACATGGTCGGCGTAGCCCGCATCCTCCTGCGAATCGCCCACCAGCCAGCTGCCTTCGTCGTTCTGGCGCAGCGTCACCATGGGGGGTATCGAGCAGGCGGCGCGTGCGCTCGAGCACCAGGATCTGGCCGCGCTGCGGCGCCATCGGCAGATGCGTGCCGACCATGCGGCCCAGTTCGCCGTTGCGCAGGCCTGCGGCCAGCACGATCTTGCGGGCGCGCACGCTGCCGTTGGGCGTGTCCAGCACGAAGTCGCCGTCGGACAACTGCGTGATGGCCGTCACGCCGTGATGGGGGGAGGTAGCGCACGTCGCTCTGGCTGAACGCGATATGGAACGCGCGCAGCAGCTTGAGCGGGTTGACGATGCCGTCGTGCGGGGTCCAGATGGCGCCGGTCACGTCGGGGCCGAGCCCGGGCACCAGCGAGGCCGCCTGGTGGTGATCCAGCAGCTTCCATTCGTAGGGCTCGACGCCCGGCTGGGACATCAGCTTGTTGACCCACGCCAGGCGCGCTTCGATCTCGTAGTCGCCCATCAGCGGCGTCAGCCCGCCTTTTTGCTCGAGCGCCACCTCGATGCCGGTTTCGGCCAACAGTTGCGCCGCCAGTTGCGGCCACAGCCGCACGGAGCCCAGCGTCCAGCGGCTGTATGCGCCCATGCCGTAGCCCTTGCTCTGCAGCCAGACCAGGCCAAAGTTGCCGCGCGATGCACGCAGGGCGACATCGCCCTCGTCGAGCACGGCGATGGAATTGACGCTGCCGCGCAGGCCATAGGCCACCGCGGAGCCGACCAGGCCGCCGCCGACGACGGCGACATCGAAGTTCGGAAGTTGGGAGGGAGTGGAGGCGTTGCCCATTCAGCACGCCCTCGCGCGGGTCGGGAACGGGCCTTGGGCCCTGTCAAAAGTCATGTGGGGACTCGCAAATATCGCGGCAACCCTGGCCCGGAACCGTGGCTCCGGGCCGGTATTGCCAATGCGAGCCAGTATGCGCACCGACCCCCGATACGCGCAAATACCAATTCGTGCGGTGCCTATACGAAAAGCTGATGGGGTCTGAGGTGGCGTCTGAGGTGGGATCTCAATCGGCCAAGCCTTCGATTTCCGCGTCGATGACTTCGCGCAGACGCGCGATAAAGCGGTCCACCAGCAGATTGGCCGGCCGGTTGCGGGCGAGCAGCAGATAGCTGACGAAGGGTACGCGTGGCTCGAAGGGCCGGACCACGATATTGGTGTGCCGATACATGCGGGCGACGAGCGGATTGACGATGCCCACGCCCAGCCCCAGGCCGACCATATTGCAGATGGTCGCGCCATAGGGCGTCTCGAAATGCATCACGCGGCGGTCGTCGCCGGCGAAGGCGGCGTCCACGGCGGCGCGCAGGCCGTCGCCATGGGCCATCGAGATAAAGGGTTCGCCGGCAAGGTCGGCCGGCGTGATGACCTTGCGGGCTGCAAGCCGATGGCCGGGCGGCAGCACGCAGCAGCCGAACAGCTCGGCCACGGGATGCGCCTCGGTCACGGCGGCGGTGGGCAGATACGAAACCAGTCCGAGCTCGCAGTGGCGATTGCCGACCTGTTCGGCCACCAGCTGGGTGCTGCCGGTTTCCATGGCCACGTAGACGTCCGGATGGTCCGCATGAAAGCGTTGCAGCACGAGCGGCAATACGGTCATCGCCAGCGAGGGCACCGTGGCGATGCGCAGCCGGCCCGCACCGAACTGGCGGATATTGCGCGCGGCGTCCTTCAGCGCCTCCAGCCCGACGAAGGTGCGATCGACCTCGCGCAGAAAGGCCAATCCTTCTTCCGTCGGCGCGAGTCGTCCGGCATTGCGGGTAAAGAGCGTCAGGCCGGTGGAGGCTTCCAATTGGGAGATCAGCCGGCTGACATTGGGCTGCGACATGAACAGCTCGTTGGCCGCGGCCGTCATGGAGCCCGTGCGCATTACCGCGCGAAAGGCATAGATTTCCTTGAATTTCATACCGAATCGATGAAGGACGGATTCGGCGAATACTAGCGTTGTTTGCCTCCGGAGGCCGCAGCGAGGGCTGGGGCGGCCATTGGAATCGGCACCACGCACCAAAGGAGGCGATGGGCAGTAACCATCTGTCAGGCAGAATCGCCCGTCATTGCGAACGGCGGCCCGCAAAAAAGCCCTGCTGGACGATGGTCCAGCAGGGCTTTTATCGGGCGACGTTGAGGCGGTCTATCAGCGCTTCACAGCCTGATCGCCCTTCGCGTAGACGCGTTCACCAGCCACCCAGGTCTCTTGCACCTGGATTTTCCAGATGTCGGCCGGCGGGACCTTGAAGAGATCGCGATCCACCAGAATGAAGTCGGCCCACTTGCCCGGCTCCAGCGAACCCAGCGTCTTCTCCTGATGCTGCGCGTAGGCGGCATCCATCGTGAACGCGCGGAACGCCTGCGGCAGCGTCATCGCTTCCTCGGGGTGCCAGCCCTTGATGGGGCGGCCTTCATGGTCGGTGCGCGTCACCGCGGCGTGCAGCCCGTAGAACGGATTGGCCGATTCCACCGGGAAATCCGAGCCGCCCGCGATCACGGTGCCCTGCTTCAGGAAGGTCTGCCAGGCATAGGCGCCCTTGATGCGCTCCTTGCCGATGCGGTCTTCCGCCATGTTCATGTCGCTGGTGGCGTGAGTCGGTTGCATCGACGCGATCAGGTTCAGCGTCTTGAAGCGCGGGATATCGGGCAGCGAGACCACCTGCGCATGCTCGATCCGATTGCGCAGCTCGCGGCCGCCCACATCCTTGTAGGCGACTTCCATTGCGTCGAGTACCTGATGGTTGGTCTTGTCGCCGATCGCGTGCACATTGACCTGGTAGCCGGCCTTCAGCGCGGTCTTCACGCTGGCCTGCATCGCGGCATCGCTCATGAACAGCAGGCCGCTATGCGCGTGGTCGTCGGTGTAGGGCTCCATCAGCGCGGCGCCGCGGCTGCCAAGCGCGCCGTCGCCGTAGAGCTTCACGGCGCGCAGATCGTAGCGGTCATTGCCGTAACCGATCAGCGGGCCCTTCGCGGACAGCGTCTTGAAGTCCTCGCCCGTGTCGCGAATCATCCCGTAGATGCGCGTGGTCAGCTTGCCCTGGTCGGCGAACTCGCGATAGATGCGGTCGTCGGCAACAGTCACGCCGGCATCGCCGACAGAGGTCAGGCCCAGCGCGTTCAGATGCGCGACGGCGGCGGCCAGCGCGGCACGGCGATCGTCGTCGGAGTAGGGCGGGATCACGTTGTTGACCAGCGCCATGGCCTTGTCGATCAGCACACCGGTCGGATTGCCGTTGGCATCGCGCTCGATGCGGCCGCCGGCCGGGTCCTTGGTGTCACGCGTGATGCCGGCCGCCTGCAACGCCTTGGTGTTCAGCCAGGCCGCGTGGCCATCGACGCGCACGAGGCGCACCGGACGGTCCGACACCGCGGCATCGAGCTCGGCAGCAGTCGGGAAGCGGCCCAGCTTCCAGTTCACCTGATTCCACCCATAGCCGAGCAGCCATTGGCGCTGCGGATTCTTCTTCGCATAGTCGCGGATCTGGCCCTGCGCTTCCTGCAGGGTCCGCGTGCCCGACAGCGAGATCTCGGTCGTCTTGAAGCCCAGCCGGAACACGTGGCCGTGGGCATCGATCAGGCCCGGCAGCAGCGTCTTGCCCTGGCCGTCGATGCGCTTCACATCGGGATACTTCGCGCGCAGCGCGGCGGCGTCGCCGGTCTCCAATACCTTGCCCTGGTCGAATACCAGGCCGGTGAAGGTGACGATCTTGTCGTTCTGCAGCGTGTAGCCCTGTACGGACTGTACCAGCGTGGGAGCGGCATGTGCGTGAACGGCGGCCATGGCGGCCAGCGCGAGCAGACTCGTGCGGATGGACTTCTTCAAGGTGACTCCTTGTTGTTGTGCTGTTTTTTTATGGTGTGTCGATGACGCCCGGGACGGCGTCGAACGCTGGCAAGCGCCGCGTGTCGTTTACCGACCGGCGGTCGTCCTTCTACCGCCCGATATGACGCGCGGCATCATAAGAGAAAACTGCGGTGCGGGAAAGGGCGAGGGGATGGCTCAGCTAGTGCCCGAGCGCGAATGCCAGGGCGCGAATGCCCGGAGCAAATGCTCGGACGAATGCCGGAAGCGAATGCCCGAAGCGAATGCCCGAAGCGGAATGCCCGAAGCGAATGGCCGAAGCGAATGGCCGAAGCGAATGGCCGGAGCGAATGGCCGGAGCGAATGGCCGGAGCGAATGCCGGACTTGGAAACGCAGTACCATCGTCATACCACGCGCCATGGAGCAGGGCATGCAGTTTCTCTGGCCACAAATGCTCTGGCTGCTGCTGGCTCTCCCCCTGCTGGCAGCCGCCTACCTCTACGTGATTGCGCGGCGCAAAAAAGCCGCTTTGCTGTACGCCAGTATTGCGCTGCCGCGCGCCGCCCTGGGCCGCAAGCAACGAGTGCGGCGCCACATCCCGCCGTTCCTTGTCTTGCTGGGGCTTGGCGTCGCCCTGCTGGCGTGCGCCCGTCCTACCGCCACCATCACGCTGCCCTCCGACACCGTCACGGTGGTGCTCGCCATGGACGCCTCCCGCAGCATGGCTGCGGCCGACGTGGCACCCACCCGGATCGCCGCCGCCCAGCACGCCGCGCGCGATTTCATCATCGGGCTGCCGGCCAGCGTGCGCCTGGGCATTGTGTCGTTCGCCGCAACGGCGACCGTGGTGCTTTCTCCCACCGAGAGCCGGCAGGACATGCTCGACGCGATCGATCGCTTTCAACTCCAGCACGGCACGGCAACTGGCAGCGGACTGATCCAGGCGCTGGCGGTGCTGTTGCCCAACGATGGCATCGACCTGGAATCGATTATTTTCGGTGGCGAATCACTTGCCCCCCGGACCGGGCGGCAGGTCGCTGTCAGAAGCCGCCGCGGCCGAGGCCGTCCGCAAGCGCGAACAGGAACAGCCCTCGGCCAGCCCTGGCTCCTATCGGCACGGCGCAATCATCCTGCTCAGCGATGGCCGCCGCACCACCGGCCCGGACCCTCTAGACGCCGCACGCATGGCCGCACAGCGCGGCGTGCGGGTCTACACCGTGGGCTTCGGTACGCCGCTAGAGGAGGGCGCGGCGCCGCCCGGAATTTCTTCGCCTGTGCAATTGGATGAGGCCACCTTGCGGCAGGTCGCGATGCTGACCGACGGGGAGTACTTCCAGGCCAGTTCGGCGGCTGACTTGACGCAGGTTTATCGGCGGCTTACCAGCCGGTTTGCGTTGGAGCGCAAGGAGGTTGAGGTTAGTGCGTTGTTGGCGGCGGGGGCGGTGGTGTTGTTGGTGGTGGGGTGTGGGTTGTCGGTGGTCTGGTTTCGGCGGTGAGGGGAGCGGCGCGATCGGTTGGGTCTCGGGCGATTTTCCCTTCCATATGAAATCGTACATTCGGCGGTCGCAGGCCAATTTCGAGCGTCGTCGCCTGCCTTAGACGCGGCAAATTGGCCCGGGGATGAGGTTGTCCTTGATGACTGCTAGCGACCCGGAAGAGACACGCGGTTTTCTCACTTGCGGAAATCCGCGCAAGAAGTCCGTTGCCGCAAACTATGGGGAGGCAACGTCAAGCTTTGCTATGACGCCATCCGTATTGCTCAGTGTGCAGTGCCTCCCGATTTCGATCACGTTGATACTTATTGCGAATTTCAACTCATCATCGAAAGAGAATTTTTTGGATGACGCTCGATTGAGCAGTATGAAGTCTTCTATAGTTTTATTCGTTACATCATCTGCCAGCTGATGGACAGGTTTGCATTGAAGGCGTATTGGACTGCCATTAAATGTACCGTCAATTCCTTTGGTCACGTTGTCATCAATTTCTTGAAGAATAGGAATGCCATTGGCTCGAACACTGTAGATGCTCTGCGAGAACATACCTTGTGCGTAACACAATTCATAGGGAGACGGGTTTCCCTCGACTCCGTTCATCTTGTGGCATTTGTTTCTGCCGCCTTGTGCAGTGAGCATTGGTTCAGCGAAGGGGGTATTACGTTTATCAGATTCCTTCTGTTGAGCTATCGCCTGGTTAATTTTTTCTTTTTGTTGTGATGTAAGAGGCGCGATCTCGCTAACACGCTTTTGCTTGATGTTCAATTCATATTCTTCACTAGGCCAATTCTTCTTTGCCTGCGCGCAGGCCAGACTGACTTCTGCGCTAATAAGTGAGGCAGGTGGGATGTCCGTCAGATCTTTTTGAATGAAATCGGGCATTTGGACGGACTTAACCAAATTTCCATTGATGCTTCTGGTGTTAATTGATAGAGCGGTGTATTTGCCCTCATCGCAATCGATTAGATAATTTGTTTCACTAATCTGGAAAGCATAATGCGTTGAGGGATTTTGAATTTCCTCGTAGGTCTCCCCTTGCCCAAGCGGTAATTTGACCATCGTCGCGCTTCGTAACGGAGTTCAGGTCCACTTCAGCTTTGGAAAGCAGTGTTAAGGGATATGGTGGTACCGCATTAACCCACTGTGGTGGCTCCGTTTGTTGAGTTTCAGCAGGGAGTATCGACAGTGGATCAGCGGACTGTACTGCTTGACTAACGCCACTGAGGCATAGGAATGCAATAGAGAACGTGATGCCGAAATTTAGAAGCTGCATGTCGCTCTTATAATCGATGTTGACTGCATGCGATTGTAAGTCCTTCCGGTATGAAGTCGATGCACTGCTTCTGGCCGATCCTGGTCGTCGGCTCCCTGATGCTCAGCGCCTCGCGCGAGGGGCGGTTGTCGACCCATTGTTGCCGGTCCCGTCGCTACGGGCGGAACGATAGGTATTGACCTGAAACGATCATCCCAGACGCACCCTTTACGGATCATTGGCTCTCGCTTCCGAAACGCCTTTTGCAACGGTCGCTGGCCGACCCGAAGCCGACCTCGAGAATCGACAAAACGGACGCCGTGGTATGTGTCTCTGTAATAATGTGCCGGGTTCCTCCATGAGCATGAAGAAGGGCTATGCAGGTAGAACGTGTCGAAAGAATCGCGCCAGAGGCGTTGGCGGCGGAAGACTTCTCCTTTGACATCGAGTACGAGGCGGTCGCGCCATTTGATGGCCCGGGCATGCCGAACGTGGTGCCAGTCGAGCCACGGACGAAGGCTTATGGCTTTGATGAATCGTTATCCGAACCGGTCTCCGATTCAGGCCGCTTGCTGCTCGCGGCGAAGGATGGATTGCACCTTGCAGGCTATTTGGTGGCCACCCCGGTGTGGAATGGCTGCGCGAGCATTGACGACTTTGCGATATCACGCCGTTACCGTCGCAGCGGTGTCGGCAGACGCCTTATGGACGAAGCGGTGGCGTGGGCGGCGGCCTTGAACCTCAAGGCGATCCGACTTGAAACGCAATCGTCCAACGTGTCAGCTTGCCGCTTCTATGCGCGGTACGGTTTTGTGCTGGGTGGGTATGATCGCTACCTGTACAGCCAGCTAGACGAGAATGTCAGGAAGGACGTCGCGCTGTACTGGTATCTGTTCCTATAGACCGCGAACTGGGCGGCTCGCCCGACGCGAATGCGCGGGCCTGGCCGCATATGGGCCGCGACCGTATTGCCGAAATGGTCAGCTATCGCGGGTCGAAACTCAGTTCAAGTCGCGTGCCACCCGGCTCCATCACCATCGCGTGCCACTTTGGACTGTTGCCGGACAGCTCCGGCGCAAACGCGACTTGAACACCGGGATAGGCGCGGACCCGTTCGAAAAGCCTGTCGAGTGAAGACCGATCCGGAACCTTCAAGGCGAGATGGTGTAGGCCAACGGTGTTCTTGCGATCGAAGGGCGCGAACGCCGTTGTATCCGCGACTTGCCACAGAGTGACCTTCGACGCCCCATCTGTTACGTACGCCGCAGGATAAGCCGGGTTGCTGCCGAAGACGCGCCAGCCCAGGCATTGCGTAAAGAAGCGCGTCGAGGCTTCGACGTTTGCAACGGTAAGGCCAATGTGGTCAATGCCCATGGTCGTGGCAGTCATCGCGTCTACTCCGTTTTTTTGTGTTGGCTGGTGAAGATTGTGGCATGCGCGAGAAGGCATTCGTCCCTTGCGCAGCAAATCGGCTTGCATATATGATTCGTATATGAACCATATAGAGATACCGCAATGGGCATAGTCAATATCGACGACGATCTGCACGATCAAATCCGCAAGGCAAGCGCCGTGTCATGCCGATCGATCAACGCGCAAGCGGCGTTCTGGATCAAGATCGGCATGCTGTGCGAAATGAATCCGACGCAGAGTTTCAATGAGATCGTGGCGGAGGAATTGCGGGCGGCGGGTGTGGCGCCGCAAGGCATCAAGGTCGCTTCGACATGACTAAGCGGCCGGAGGAAATCGCGATCCTGGCTGAGTCAGGCAGATTGCTGGCGCAGGTGTTTGCCTATCTGGACCGATTGGATCTGATCGGCATGTCGACCATGCAGGTCAACGACCTGGTCGATAGCTTCATCGTCAATGAGCTGCAAGCGCGCCCGGCAAGCAAAGGACAGTACGGGTATGCGTACGCGCTGAACTCTTCTCGCAACAACGTGGTCTGCCACGGCGTTCCATCGACGTCGGACATCTTGCAGAACGGGGATATCGTCAACTTCGATATCACGTTGGAGAAGAATGGCTATATCGCCGATTCGAGCAAAACGTATCTTGTTGGCGAGGTGTCACCACTGGCCAAGCGGCTCGTGCAGGTTACCTACGAAGCCATGTGGAAAGGCATCCAGACTGTTCGCCCTGGCGCCAGGCTTGGCGATGTCGGGCACGCGATTGAGCGGCACGCCCGGAGGAATGGCTATTCGGTCGTCCGGGAATATTGCGGGCATGGCATCGGGCGGGAAATGCACGAGCCGCCCGAGGTCCTGCACTGGGGAAAGCCGCGAACAGGGTTGGAACTGCGTGAAGGCATGGTGTTCACCATCGAGCCGATGATCAACCAAGGCGGGCACGCCGTGCGGACCGAAGACGATGGCTGGACAGTCGTGACACGCGATGGGCAACTGTCCGCGCAATTCGAGCACACGGTCGCTGTCACGGGAAACGGCGTGCGAGTCTTGACGTTGCGGGCCGGGGAGACGGTGCCAAATTTCGGCTCGTGATGGCGATGGTAGAGTGCATCGTTGTGCCAGCGCCCCCTTTGATTCAGCAGATCGTCGACAAAGATAAGGAACGCGCCCGATGCGCGCGATATGACCATGCAGATTCCGGCAATCATTCCCGCAAGAACCGCTCTGCTGGTCATGCACTATCAGACCGACATTCTGGCGTTGTTCCCCTCGGTCGCCCCCCACGTTGCTCGCCAATACGAGCAAGCTGTGTGACGCTGCGCGGGCCAACGGCGTCAGTGTCTATTTCGCGAAGTTCCATTTCAGTCCGGGCTATCCGGAAGTCAGTCCGTTGAACAAGAACGGGCAGGGCGTCAAGAGACTCGGTCTTTTCGTCGAAGACAAGGTTTCGCCGGAGCTTGGCCGGCAGGCGAATGAACCCATCATCATCGCGCACCGTGCCAGCGTGTTCTTCGGTACAGATCTGCAGGTGCGGCTGTCCGCGCAAGGCATCGATACGCTCATCATGGTCGGCATTGCGTCGACCGGCGTGATGCTGTCTTCGGTCGCGTACGCGAGCGATGCGGATTTCCGCCTGTTCACGGTCAAGGATTGCTGCTACGACCTGGATCAGGTCGTGCACGATCATCTCTTCTCGACAGCGTTCGAATCGCGTACGACGGTGCTTTCGCTGGCTGACGCCTTGGCTTTGCTCGCCTGAGACTTCCGCAGCTCGATCGGGGCAGGTTCGGGCGAAAATTTCGGAGGTCGGACGGCAAGGTCCCGGCAGACGCTGGCACAATTGCGCCTTTCTCATGAAGCATCAAAGGAATCCCCATGAAGTCTTCCCGCCGCTACAACCACCGCCAACGCAAGAAGCTCCATATCGGTGAGTATCAGGAGCTGGCGTTCGAGGTGATGGCCGATGTCTCCGAGTCGGCTCGCCAGGGCGATCCCGAGGCGCTGCTCGATCGGTTCCTGCAAGAGGCCATCGAGGCCAACGGGCTGCTGATGGCGGGCGCCATCGACGATTACCAGTTGTCCGCCTATGTTCTGCTGAACGCCGCTCGCGGTTCGGTCAGCGCCGAGCAGCGCGAAGCGGTCGAAAAGTGGTTGCAGGCGTCCGCCGATTTCGAGAACGTCCGGGTCGGGCCGCTGCGCGACGCGTGGTATGGCGTGGACCGGGAATAATCGGTGCAACGCAAAAAACAAACAAGGGCCCGGCATTGCCGGGCTTTTGTTCAATGTTTGCATCAGTAGTTCGGCGGAACTGCCGAAAGGAAAGACTGGTGGAGCCGGCGGGAATCGAACCCACGTCCCGACCGACGGCGGCGGAGTCGCCGTAACGCGACCGCGATAGCATCGAAGAAAAAAGCTCCTGAGACCTGAGCAAGCTTCGCCCGCGATGACCCACCCGACACAGGTAGTCGTGCATCTGGAACAGCCACTCGCCGCCTTCCAGGAAAACGACCTATCGGTGAAGGAAGTCCTGGCCATGGGTCTCACTTGGCCAACAGATTACTGGCCCGCGTTGGCGAATGGCTTCGTCAGGGTGCTCCCCTTGACGAAGAAATCGTAGAGCTGCTGATCGCCGTGTCGAGGTTGCGATCGCTGAGGCACAGTACGTTCGCCATTGCGAAATGGTGGTCCCGGCCGACCAGAGCCCGTTTCGGTCGCATGTGTGACCACTGTGTGGCCCGCGGCTACGCCTAATTTCTTGCGTGCTGCTCCAGTTTGGCGATACGGATTTTCTTGCGATCGACGGCCGTGTTATGTGCGTTTTCACAGGCTAGTCGCGAAGGGCTTGTACAACGACGATCTCATTCTGCTGTTCGATCCGACATTTTGTCGCGACGCAACCCTCCTTTCTTGGGGGTGACGATGCGTTGTCTCCCTTATTTAAATGTAGACTGGTTACCGACTGAAAAATTTTTCAATACTCATGTGCGCCGTCAGTGTCGTAAGCTCTCTTCCGCTGGAGGCGGCAATTTCTAGCAATGGCGCTGACTTGTTAGTCAATGGCGCGCAGCGACTGTCGGGCTTGCCACACGCGGATATAAATGCCCGTCGCGCTGAGAAAAAGAGTGAGTCTGAATACCACAATTTACCGAATGTGAAGGGGATAGAATGGGAAGCTCGGGGTCTGGCAGTTTTTCCGATTATTCTGGATCCACCCCACCGAAGAGTGGGCCCGGAGCGGGCGGGGGCGGAACGAGCGGCGTCGACCGGTGTCAGCAGGCATTCTCGACGGTGCTGGAAGAAGTGGCACAGTGCGACTACTTCGCACAGTCCGGACTCGTGCCTGCCGAGGGCGCATCGCTAACTCTTGTTTTTGAAAGGCGTGTTTTCGCGGTCGATCAGCGCGGAATCAAAGTTGGGGCCCTTCCAACCGCTTACAACTACCTCGCTGCCTGCCTGAAGGCAGGGGTTAGCTACGCAAGGCGTGGTCACATCGTCGGCGCTTGCGCCGATGCCCACCGTTGAAGCTGACTTCGTTCCCCAATAATGGAGACGCGCACCGTCCCAGTGCTGATCGCTGGGGAAATTGTGGTCGACTTCACTCTCCCCCTACCAGAAGGCGGAATGCAAGCTAAGGTTAGGCGGCATCGTCCATGCCGCGAGAGGGCTATGGGCGGCAGGCGTGCCGTATGCCGTGGCCGCCTTCTGTCCGCAGTACTTGGAAGGTGAAGCGCGTCGCTATCTGGAGGCGCACGGATGCCAAGAGTTCCACTTGCTGGGCGATGTCGTCGGTGCGCCGAACGTCATTGTCATTGGTGATCCAACGGAGGTTTCGCACCAAGGATACGAAGACCTACTGCGTGACCGCAAGCATGTAATACCGCGCGACCCGGGGCCGGACCTGCAGGGATACGCGCGGGTGATGGTCTTTCCTGGTAGGTACGATATAGACGATTTGCGACGCCGATGCTCTCCGAATGCGCGATTTTCAATCGACGCGGCCTATGACGTGGACAGCCTCGCGTCCTTGCAGCAGTTCCGAGACTGCATTGAAGCCGTCATGTTATCCACGTCGTCGCACATCTTTGCGACGCTCGGGGCGGGATCGTTGGATCCCCTGCTTGCGGAAGTGGCAACACTCTCCCCCGAAGTCTTTCTGTTGAAGGAGAATCGCGGCGGCAGCCGGCTCTTCGACCTTCGGAATGGCAGTGTGGAGGAAATTCCAGCCACCCTTGGCAAGACGGCCAATTCCGTTGGTGTGGGTGATGTCTATTCTGCGGTGATGGTTGCCTACGCCGAGCGCGGCTGGGCTGAGGCGGCGTGGCGGGGATGCCAAGCGGCTACCGCGTATGCGCACACCACGTATCCGGATGATTTTCGGCGAGACCTGCAGCGTAGCCTGACGCTCACCGTGGAGGAACTGCGTGGACTGAGCGGGACGACTCTGCCTTGGCACGAGCGCCAGCGCTTCTCCATCTATCTGGCAGGACCAGATTTCTCATACGTCTATAAGCCAGAACTGGATCGTGCTGTCGAGAGCTTGGCTTATCACAACTTCCGGGTGCGGCGACCCGTCCAGGAGAATGGCGAACTGGCGAAGCCCGCCAGCGATGGCGCCTTACGCCGCACCTACCTGTTGGATTGCCAACTGTTAAAGGATTGCGACGCCATTTTTGCGATTCCATTGGGGCGCGATCCGGGTACCTTGGTGGAAATAGGAATGGCCATTGAGCTACGTAAGCCGGTTATTACATTCGACCCGCGTGAAGAGAACAACAATACGATGGTTATGGTGGGAAGTTCGGTATACTCCGCGGACCTTGACGAGTGCCTGAACGGCATGTTCGACGCGCTGGCCAAATTAAGGATCACAATGGTATGAAAGCTGCGCTGCTCCTAGCTTCCGGCGGGTTGGATTCGACGACCGTGGCTTACCAACTCTTTTCGAAGGGCGTCGATGTAGTGCCAGTCTTCTTCGACTACGGGCAGCATTGCGTGGAGACCGAATGGAGCAGGGTAAATGAAGTACTCCCGCCAACGATGCGTCGGCCGGCGAGGTATGACATCTCAGACGTCTTCCGGGACTCCCCGTCGCGCTTGATCCGCGAGGCCGACCTCTGGAACGAGGTAGTTAAGGACGATGACCTGTACATCCCGTACCGCACCATGCTGTTCTTTGCCGCGGCCGCAGCGCGGGCACAGACGGTTGGCATCTTGGACGTGTACACCGGCTTCATCAACAGTAACCATGCCAAGGAAATAGACTGCACCGCAGCCTTCATGAACAACCTCGATGCACTGACAACTTCTATTGGGCCAGTGCGCTTTCACTCCCCTTTCCGCTATGCAACTAAAGCGGACGTAGTACGTGCTGCTGTCGATCTTGGCGTGCCGATCGGCCGGACATACTCTTGTCAAGCGTCGGCCAAGTTTCCCTGTGGGGCTTGCCCCAACTGCGTGGAGCGGCTCAAAGCATTGAAACTGGCGGAGCTGGTATGAGAGGAGCGCAGGAATCTGCCATAGCAGTACTAAGGGCTGCTCGACGGATCGCGGACTTTGCTAGAGACGAGGGCGCCCTTGCCGAGCAGAACACTCCTAGGGTCACCTGCGGGCATCTCGGCGCGGTGCTGGCGGATTCAGTCCTGCAGGCGGGTTTGAACTACGTGACGGTGGTCCGCCCGCGCGTGCTGTACATCATGCGCGCCTACCCCCCAGATTGACACGATATCGGCCTTGCTTGACTTGATCGAGGCGCGGGAAACCGGAGCATTCCTGAACTGGCGACATCACGAAAAAGTTGCGCGTTTTGAAGCCCTGGTCGTATTTCTGAGAGCCCGGGGCGTCGAGGACCTGCAAGACTTGCGTACCCAACTAATGCTGGAAGCGTTTCGCCGCGCCATGCAGACCCTTCACGGGATCGGTCCGAAGACGGTTGACTATATGGGATGCCTGGTCGGCATCGACTCGATCGCCGTGGATCGGCACGTGCGCACGTTTGCCAGGAGGGTGGGTGTCGAGAATGACGACTACCATTTTCTCCGGAGGGCGTTCTGCTGTGCTGCAGATCTGCTTGCGCTTCCCCGACGCGAGTTTGACGCATGGCTCTGGCGGCGCGCTACGACATCTCCGCAGACGCAGCTCGGCTTGGTATTGTAACGAAGGGGCAGGCTCCACCCGTCCTGATGGCAGGAGCGAGCAGGCCGGCTGCTGCCACGCAGTCCTTTGTCTTGATGGGCTCGGTCGGGCAATGCGCGTCGTCTGCAAAATCAGTGGCGCGGTTGATGGTCGGGAGGATGTCGTTTTACGGCGTTCGCAATGTCAGACGAGCGAGCGGATTGGCCATCCGATGCCGGGCGGAATGTCGACGACGTTGCTCCCCCGGCGCTTCGGCTCCGTGCACGATTTCCAGCACAGGCGCTTACAAACCGGCATCAGAGCGTGCGGGCAATGGCACGCTCGCCGGCCGCTTTGTCGTCAATTCCGTTTGCCCACCATCTCTGGCGTCGGCCCCTTCGATGCAAATCATCTGGTGGTACTCTCAATCTGTGCGTACCAAAGGTAACCGCAACGCTTGCGCCGATTAAACAACCTTGCAAGCGAAGATTCGGTCGGGCGGATGCATCTTGAACGACAACTTGGGAATATGCTCATGGCAGAGGCATTACGCTTTACGAGGCTCCCATGTTCGACCACGTCAAATTTGGCGTTACCAACTACACCGCGAGCAAAACGTTCTTCCTGAAGGCCCTCGAACCGCTCGGCGTAGCCATAGCCTCAGAG
Organism: Cupriavidus sp. H18C1; assembly: GCF_049311595.1. NCBI lineage: Bacteria > Pseudomonadati > Pseudomonadota > Betaproteobacteria > Burkholderiales > Burkholderiaceae > Cupriavidus > Cupriavidus sp. H18C1. The sequence continues at coordinate 140 of NZ_CP186009.1, read as the reverse complement.
GGCCCACCGTCCTACGGCGTCGAACTTTGCCCCCCAGGCAAGCCTTCCCTGTGTCTGTTCCAGACCAACGAAAAACCAGCCCATCTCCACCTCGCCTTCAAAGCCGAAACACGCCAGCAGGTGGATGCCTTTTATCGCGC
>NZ_CP186008.1:2437500-3457859 GCF_049311595.1 Cupriavidus sp. H18C1 | reverse complement strand
TCGATCTGCTGGGCCGTCTTCAGGATCGTGCTGGCGTTGCCCATGTCCTCGAGCAGGCCGACCGCGATCTTGACCAGTTCGCAGCACTGCACGCAGATCGAGGCGAGCTTGCGGGCCTCGTCGGTCAGGCTGGTGACGTCGTACAGCGTGATGGTCTCGGCCACGTCCTCCATCAGGTCGAGGATGTCGTCCATGGTCGTGATCAGCTTGTGGATCTCGTCCCGGTCGAGCGGCGTGATGAAGGTCTTGTGCAGCAGATCGATGGTGTCGTGCGTGATCCGGTCCGCCTTCTTCTCGGTGGCCTGCACGCGCCGCGCGTGGGCTTCGGCGTTGCCGAGATCGTTGATCAGCGTTTCCAGTTCGCGCGATGCGGTGACCGCGCAGTCGGCGTGCTGGTTGAAGTATTCGAAGAACTTGCCCTCGGTGGGCATGAATCGGCCGAACATGGCTGTTCCTTGTCGCGGCGCGCAGCGCGCCGTCTCGTTGGGAATGACTGGATTGCGGGAGAGATTGCGCAACAGCCGGCGTTGCCGCCGGCTGTCACGGAAAAGCAATATTCTACAGGGTAGTCGGCGCGTGACGTACGCTTTGTGTGGCGCAACACGACAGCGCGCCACCGGCCGGCCGCACCGGCGCGGTCAGGTATCGTTGTCGAAGAACGCCGGGCCGCCGCTGAAGTTGTCGAACTTGGTGAACTGGCCCAGGAAGGTCAGCCGCACGGTGCCGATCGGGCCGTTACGCTGCTTGCCGATGATGATTTCGGCGGTGCCCTTGTCCTGCGAGTCGGGGTTGTAGACCTCGTCGCGATAGATGAACAGGATCACGTCGGCATCCTGTTCGATGGCGCCCGATTCGCGCAGGTCGGACATCACGGGGCGCTTGTTGGGACGCTGCTCCAGGCTGCGGTTCAGCTGCGACAGCGCGATCACCGGGCAGTTGAGCTCCTTGGCCAGGCCCTTGAGCGAACGCGAGATCTCCGAGATCTCGGTGGCGCGGTTCTCGCCGCCGCCCGAGCCCGACATCAGCTGCAGATAGTCGATGATGATCAGGCCGAGCTGGCCGCATTGGCGCGCCAGGCGGCGCGAACGCGCGCGCAGTTCCATCGGATTCAGCGCCGGCGTCTCGTCGATGAACAGCTGCGCGTCGTTCATCCGCTGGATCGCATGCGTCAGCCGCGGCCAGTCCTCGTCGAGCAGCCGGCCGGTGCGCAGGCGATGCTGGTCGAGGCGGCCGACCGAGCCCAGCATACGCATGGCCAGTTGCGTGCCGGCCATTTCCATCGAGAACACCGCCACCGGCAGGCCCTGCTCGACCGCGACGTGCTCGCCGATGTTCAGCGAGAACGCGGTCTTGCCCATCGACGGACGGCCGGCGACGATGATCAGGTCGCCCGGCTGCATGCCGCTGGTCATCCGGTCCAGATCGAGAAAGCCGGTCGGCACGCCGGTGACATCGGTATTGGTGTCGCGGTGATAGAGTTCGTCGATCCGTTCCACCACCTGCGTCAGCAGCGGCTGGATCTCCTGGAAGCCCTTCTGCCCGCGCGAGCCTTCCTCGGCGATCGCGAAGACCTTGGATTCGGCCTCGTCCAGCAGCTCGCGCACCTCGCGGCCCTTCGGCGCGAAGGCCGAGGTCGCGATGTCGTCGGCCACCGTGACCAGCTTGCGCAGCACCGAACGCTCGCGGACGATTTCGGCGTAGCGGCGGATATTGGCCGCGCTCGGCGTGTTCTGCGCCAGCGAGTTCAGATACGCGAGACCGCCGACCTCCTCGGCCTTGCCGGCCACCTGCAGCATCTCGTAGACCGTGATCACGTCGGCCGGCTTGGTGTCCGAGATCAGCCGCGCGATGCTCTGGAAGATCATCCGGTGGTCGAAGCGATAGAAGTCCGCTTCGGACAGGAAATCGGCGATGCGGTCCCAGGCCGCGTTATCCAGCAGCAGGCCACCCAGCACCGATTGCTCGGCCTCGATGGAATGCGGCGGGACTTTGAGATTGTCGAGTTGGGGATCGGCGACGGGCGCGTTCATGGGGGGCAATTATAGCGGCCTGCCCGCGCATGGCCGAGCGATTCACGGCCGGCGCAGGGACCGGATGATGGTGGCACCTTGCGCGCCACGCGCATGCGTGCCGGCGCCGCAAAGAAAAAGGCAGAAGCGGCTGTCAGCCGGCTCCTGCCTTTTGCTGGCCTGACCGGGCCGCGGCGGCGCGAACGGATGTCGCGCCGGTCGCGGCTGGCAGGCTTAGACGTGCTCGCCCAGCACCGAGACGGTGATGTCGACCGCGACGTCCGTGTGCAGCGACACGCTGATCGGATAGTCGCCGACCATCTTCAACGGACCGTTCGGCAGACGAACCTGAGCCTTCTCGACCTTGAAGCCCTGGCCAGCCAGCGCTTCGGCGATGTCGGCGTTGGTCACCGAGCCGAACAGACGGCCGTCCACGCCCGACTTCTGCGTGATCTGGACGGTCAGGCCGCTCAGCTTCTCGCCTTCGGCTTGCGCAGCGGCCAGCTTCTCGGCGGCGGCCTTTTCCAACTCGGCGCGCTTGGCCTCGAACTCGGCGATGGCGGTCTGCGTCGCGCGGCGGGCACGCTTGGACGGGATCAGGAAGTTACGGGCGTAACCATCCTTGACGCGAACGATGTCACCCAGGTTGCCCAGGTTGACGACTTTTTCCAGCAGAATGACTTGCATCGTGTTTTCTCCCTTAGCGACCAGGCGATCAGTTCTTGTGCAGGTCGGTGTACGGCAGCAGCGCCAGGAAGCGGGCGCGCTTGATTGCCGTGTCGAGCTGACGCTGATAGTGCGCCTTGGTGCCGGTCAGACGAGCCGGCGTGATCTTGCCGTTGTCGCCGATGAAGTCCTTCAGCGTGTCCAGATCCTTGTAGTCGATCTGTTCGACGCCGGCCACGGTGAAGCGGCAGAAGCGCTTGCGCTTGAACAGCGGGTTCTGCTGCTGGAAGCGCTTCTTGTTCTTGTTGTCACGTTTGACGAATGCCATGGTTCAATCCTTTACGAATGCTTTACATCCAGTGATGTGAAAGACGAGAGCCTTGCTGTTGCGGTGCTTGCGGGCGAGGAAGCCTTCGCAGTCGAGCACCGTGCCGAGCGGCGTGCGCTCGAGGTGCTGGCCGACCGGACCGACGCCCATCGCGGCGATCGCGAACTCGACCTGCCGCGGCGTCTGCGCTTCGACCACCTCGCCGCCGTATTGCAGAAGGCAATTGACGACGGGGATGCCGGCCGGCGTGTAGCGCAACGCGTCGCGCTCGACGAGGGTGGCGTGCAGCCTCAGCTGGTTCATCGCGCCACCGCCTCTCGCATGCCGCCCCGGTCATGCCGGAGCGAACCGCACACAGCAGACCGCACTCAGGCGGCCTGGCCTTCGCTGGTTTGCTGCGAGGCCTTGCGGGCTTCTTCGCGCTGGACTTCCTTCATCATCGGCGACGGGCCGGTCTCGGCCTTCTTCGTCTGGACGATCAGGTGGCGCAGCACGGCGTCGTTGAACTTGAACGCGTGTTCGAGCTCAGCCAGCGTGTCCTTGCCGCACTCGATGTTCAGGCAAACGTAGTGAGCCTTGGCCAGCTTCTGGATCATGTAGGCCAGTTGACGACGGCCCCAGTCTTCCACGCGATGCACCTGGCCGTTCTGCGACGTGACCAGCGTCTTGTAACGCTCGATCATGGCCGGCACTTGCTCGCTCTGGTCCGGATGGACGATGAATACGATTTCGTAATGACGCATTGACGCTCCTTTTGGGATAAGCCGCCCGGGCGCCAAGTCCGGTGCAGCAAGGGTTAAATAGCCCGCGATTATAGCCCGGAACGGCCACCGCGGCAAGCCGCACGGATTTGCGGCCGGATCCGGGGCGCTCCGGGGTGCGCCCGATGCCTCAGATCTGCGCGAAGAACTGCTGCAATCGCGCCGGATCGCCGGCGAGCGCTGGATCGGAACCAAGCGCCAGCAGCAGCGCGACCCGGGCCTTGTACGGATTCAGATCGCCCGCCGACACGAAGCCCCCCCGCCGGCGGATTGGGCTGCGCCGGGGCGATCACATTACCGGCACCGGTGCGCGTGCTGCGCACCACCGCGACACCGGCGCGCGCCGCGTCGACAAGCGCTGCCACCAGCGTCTCGTGGATCGATCCGTTGCCGGCGGCGGCCACCACCAGGCCGCGCGCTCCGCCGGCCACCAGCGCATCGACCACCACGCGGGTGGGCTGCGCATAGCTCGCGACGATCTCGACCACGGGCCAGTCCTGCGGCAGCGGCAGGGCCTGCTGCGGCAGGCGCAGCGGTGCCCGCGTAAAGCGCACCAGCGCGTCCTGCACCAGTCCGATCGGCCCAGTGCCCGGAGAAGCGAACGCATCGACGGCCGAGGTGTGCGCCTTGACCGCGTCGCGCCCCGCGTGGATCTCCTGATTGATGACCACCAGCACGCCCTTGCCCGCCGCGTCCGGATGCGCCGCGACGCGTACGGCATCGAGCAGGTTCAAGGGCCCATCGGCCGACAACGAAGTCGCCGGCCGCATCGCGGCGGTCAGCACCACCGGCACGCTGGCCACGCCGGCCAGATGCAGCAGCATCGCCGTTTCTTCCAGCGAATCGGTGCCATGCGTGATCACGATGCCGGCCACGTCGTCCTGCGTGGACCAGTGGTGAACCCGCGCCGCCAGCCGCGCCCACAGGCCGAACGACATGTCCTTGCTGTCGACCTGCGCGACCTGCTCCGCCTCGATCCGCGCGACATCCTTCAGCGCCGGGACGGCCTCGAGCAGCGCCGACACCGGCACCGTCGCCGCCTGATAACGCGCACTGCTGGCGGCGCTGGACGAGGAACCGGCGATAGTGCCGCCAGTGGCAAGAACGATCACGCGAGGCAAGGTCATGAGCAGCAGGTATCGGTAAACAGGCGGCGATTGTACCCGCCGCGACGACGCACTCGCCTACGGTCTTGCCCTGCCCCGCGGCCGGACGCCACGCACTCGGAAGTGGACGAGGATGCAAATTCCTCTTGCACTTCGATCGATACTGTATAAAATCACAGCACACTGTTCAAACGTACAGTGTTGCACATGGCGGCCACCGATGCCCCGCACGCCTCTCAGCGCGCGCCAGCGGCCGGACCGCCACCGGATACAACAACACGGACAAGCCATGGCGACTCTGACACCCCGGCAGCAGCAGATCTTCGACCTGATCCGCAACACCATCCGGCAGACCGGCATTCCGCCGACCCGCGCCGAGATCGCTGCGGAATTCGGCTTCTCGTCGCCGAACTCAGCCGAAGAACATCTGCGCGCGCTGGCTCGCAAGGGCGTGATCGAACTGACGCCCGGCGCCTCGCGCGGCATCCGGCTCAAGGTCAATCGCAGCGACTCCGAAATGCCGGACCAGTTCTCGCTGCCGATGGCCGGCGTGATGCAGCTGACGCTGCCACTGGTCGGCCGTGTCGCCGCCGGCAGCCCGATCCTGGCGGCCGAACATATCGACCGGCAATACCAGGTCGACGCCTCGGTGTTCGACGAACGCCCCGACTACCTGCTGCGCGTACGCGGCATGAGCATGCGCGACGCCGGCATCTTCGATGGCGACCTGCTCGCGGTCAAACGCGCGCAGGATGCCGCCAACGGCAAGATCGTGGTGGCACGCATCGGCGAGGACGTGACCGTCAAACGGCTCAAGCATCGCGGCGACGCGATCGAGCTGATCGCCGAGAACCCCGACTTCGCCAACATCATCGTGCGGCCCGGACGCGAGGAATTCTCGCTCGAGGGCATCGCCGTCGGACTGATCCGCCAGTCCGGCTTCTAGCCCAACGAAGCAATCCGGCAGGCGCCGCCGCCTTGGCGCCAACCTCAGTCATGCAGCCACACGAGCCGCAGGGCCCCGTGTTGCCGCAAGACTTCCGCTGACGCCTTACCGAAGAGGACCACCATGCTGCAAGCCGACCGCTCCCCTGAACCGCTACCCCGTCAAGCCCACGCCGTTCCGCCAGTCCAAAGGTGTCCGCATCTACCAGGGCGCGCAGCGCCGCACGATGGTCGGCAGCATGGCGGCGATCTGCCGGATGCTCGAACTCGATCAGCCGGGGGTGAAGTTGAACGCGTGAGGCCGAGCGCGTGAAGCCGAACGCGCGAAGGTGAGCGCGTGAAGATGAAGGCGTGAGGCAAGCCGCGTTCGTGCGATCGCAGCGACAAAGTCAACTGCGTTCATGGCTTGAGCGCGCTGTTGCGGGAGGCGCGGGAGATGGCAGCCCGTTTGAAAGCGGCGGCTCTCGCGCATCGCAACAAACCTTTACAACTCGGACCGTGAATTCGTTAACGCATGGCCTAGCCTGTTCCCATGCTTTTCGAAGGAGACGGCCATGCCTTCGTCAGACGACACCGTCAAGCTGCTTCGCCCCGGTCGCCGCACCATGAACTGGCACGACGTGGCACTGATCGCGGCGGGTTGGATCGCCTTGTGTGTGGGTGTCGGGTGGACGATCACCAAGGCTGCTGCAAGGCTGGTTTGAGCACCGACTCGAGGCGTCGGCCCGCCCGATGACGATCGCCACAAAGCAAAACAGCCGCTCGATGAGCGGCTGTTTTGCATGAGATCTTGGGGTGGCTGATGGGACTCGAACCCACGACGACAGGAATCACAATCCTGGACTCTACCAACTGAGCTACAGCCACCGTAGCGCCGTCGTCAGTACTGCTCGACGGAAACCAAGATTATACAAACTTCGTTTGGCGATGGCTAGTACTACGCACGAGAATTTTTTCGCGCCGTCGATCGGCGTATCAGGACCAGCGGGCTTCGAGGCGGATGGCCTCGCGGATCGCCTCGAAGGTTTCTTCCTCGGACTGATACGTACCCGGCAGTCTTCGACTCCTGCCGTTCAGCACATCGGTCTGCAGTGCCGCAGCTGCGGCCGCGTCCGTGCCGCGATGCCAGCAGTAGCGGGCGGTCCAGGTACCGTTCTGTAACCGCTCGACCACCCAGACGACGCGGAAGCCTTCGAACGCGACACCAAACAAGCCGTCTTCTTCCATTCCACCCTCCGAGGCCAGACCTTCTTGTCGTTTTTGGCTACATCTTGCCATCACCCGGTTGGGGGGTCACCTCTTTGCAGCAGGCAAACGAGAATGATTCGCGGGGACGTTGCTCGACGGCATCACGCCGGCAGCGGCAAAGCGGGAGGGAAACGGGGCGGACGGCGGAGGAAGGGGAAGCAGAAGGCGGAAGCGGCGGGGGAAATGCGGTGCAAAAAAAGTCCGCACACGGCGGACTCTTAAACTCTTGCGATCTCAATGCCCTGAAGGCAATTGCAATGTAACTGTCATCGCCGCCAAGCACTATTCGGGTAAAACGAAAGGACCGGCGACCGACCTCAGACGCGCCCGGCCCCAGAACAAAAAAGCCCGCACTAGGCGGGCTCCAAAATCAGTTGAAGAAAGCCCTGTATTCGAGGGCACAGACAGTTTAAGAAAATCGGAATCGGCTTGGCTATCTAGGGGGAATCCCTTTCCTGGTGCCCGCAATCGCCTGCGCTTGCGCGGAAAGTGGCTCCAACACGGCGGCACGGGCCGTGCGGGACCATGCGGATTCGAAATTAGAGTCTGCACTCCAATCTGGGCGGCCATCTACCGCCGCTCGACCGCCGAGCGCCGACCGCTCGGCTGCCGATCACCTGTCACCGGTACCTGTCCCCGGTCCCTGTCACCGGTACCTGTCACCGGTACCTGTCACCGGTACCTGTCACCGGTACCTGTCACCGGTACCTGTCACCGGTACCTGTCACCGGTACCTGTCACCGATACCTGTCACCGGTACCTGTCACCGGCTCCGTGTCACCGACTGCCTGTCAGCGACTGCTGTCAGCAACGGCCCCTCACCGACTGCCGACTCCCGGCCGCCAATCATGCCGCCTGCAGCGGCCGCTCCGCATGCAGATGGCTACGTGCCTCCTCGAACAGCGCATCGACACCGTCCCGCGTACGTATTGCATTCATCCGGCGCGCGTCGGACAGCACGCGCCGCCAGCCCCGTCCGCCCGCCACGCCGCGATACAGGCCGAGCATATGCCGCGTCGCCGCGCCCATATAACCGCCCCGCTCCACCAGATCGCCGATATAACGCTGCATCGCCCGTTCGGCGTCGAGTCGCGAAGGCGACGGCGCGGTATCGCCGTAGTAGCGGCGATCCACCTCCGCCAGCAGGAACGGCTGGTGATAGGCCTCCCGACCGATCATCACGCCGTCGACATGACGCAGATGCGCGTCGATCTCGTCGTAACGCGTGATGCCGCCATTGATCAGGATTTCGAGCTGGGGGGAATTCGCGCTTCAGCTGGTAGGCCACCTCGTAGCGCAGCGGCGGAATCTCGCGGTTTTCCTTGGGGCTCAGCCCCTTCAGGATCGCATTGCGCGCATGAACGATAAAGGTCTGGCAACCGGCCTCGGCAATCGTGCCGACGAAATCGCGCACGAAATCGTAATGCTCGATCGTGTCGATGCCGATCCGGTGCTTGACGGTGACCGGCACCGACACCGCGTCGCGCATGGCCCGCACGCAGTCCGCCACCAGTTGCGGCTCCGCCATCAGGCAGGCGCCAAACGCCCCGCGCTGGACCCGCTCGGACGGGCAACCGCAATTCAGGTTGATCTCGGCATAGCCCCAGCGCTCGCCCAGCTTGGCCGAGGCCGCCAGATCGGCCGGCTCGCTGCCGCCCAGCTGCAGGGCAACCGGCTGCTCGGCCGCATCGAAGTCCAGATGGCGCGCGACATCGCCATGCAGCAGCGCACCGGTCGTCACCATCTCGGTGTACAGCCAGGTGTGGCGGCTCAGTTGGCGATGGAAGGTGCGGCAGTGGCGGTCCGTCCAGTCCATCATGGGAGCAACGGAAATGCGCCGCGGATTGACCTTCTCAGGACTGGCCGGGGCCGGCGCCGCGGTGGCGGCTAGCGATTCGGACATGGCTTGGGTCGTCTATCCCGTCCGTCGACGGGAGCGAGGAAAACCCGAAATTTTATCACCGCGAGCCGCATCGGATCGCCCGCGATCTTGGCGGCCCGTCGCGGAATGAACGGCAGCCCGCCGCCGGCGGGACGGCGGCTGGGCCGACCCGCAAACCCAAATGCTCAGCGCGCTCAGTCGTTCAGGCGCTGCTGCCGCGGCTGCAGTTCGAGCCCAAGCTTGACGAACAGGTCGAACGCATCGGCCAGCAGGTGCTGCTGGCGTGGCAGCAGGCTCGAATACGGCATGTCGTAGATCGACTGGTGCGCGCCGCGGTTGCCCTTGAGCCCGCGGTCGCGGGCGATGTCGGACAGCAGCGCCGCGAAGCCGGACAGGTCTTCGGCGTCGATCGCGTGGTTCAGCACGGTGGCCAGCAACTGCGGCGAGGCAGTGGCCCAGCACCCGACCAGTTCGGCGTTGGCCGCACCTTCCGGGAAGTCGGAGGAATTGTCGCTTGCATCCATATCAGCATTGTCGGCGCTGGTTTCGCCATCTTTAGGCACCCCCTACGAGAGAGGGGACCCCGGAGGCGGCGGCCGCGCCGTCACGGTCAGCTTGCGGCGTTGCGCTCCACCCAGGCCGCAAAGGTCGTCAGGAATTTGCCCAGAAAGGCACGTGTCGATTCGTTGCCGATATTGCCCTGGTCATCGAACAGCTTGTCGACACCTCCGATATAGGCCTCCGGCATCTGGAGCACCGGCACATTGAGAAACACGAGCGACTGGCGCAGATGGTGATTGGCGCCAAACCCCCCCGATGGCGCCCGGCGAGGCGCTGATTACCGCCCCGGGCTTGCGATCCCAGGCGCTCTGCCCATAGGGGCGGGACCCCACGTCGATGGCGTTCTTCAGCGGCGCCGGCACCGAGCGGTTGTACTCCGGCGTAACGAACAGCACCGCGTCGGCACGCCGAATCCGGTCACGGAAAGCGGTCCAGGCCGCCGGCGGGTTGTCATCCTGGTCCTGGTTGTAGAGCGACAGCTGACCGATCTCGACGATGTCGAGCTTGAGTTGGGCCGGGGCCAACTGCGCCAGCGCCAATGCCAGCTTGCGATTGAACGAATCCTTGCGGAGACTGCCCACCAGTACCGCGACGTCACGTGGAGTGCTCATCGTGCTTCCTTTTCTGAGAGAGACGGGGAAAGGAAAGACTGCCGAAAAACGGCGGGACCGGCCATCGCTGGCCGGCGCCCAGACCACACTCTAACCCGATGTGGCGTTGGCCGTGCGCGCGCCTGTCCGCGGACAATGGGCGCGCACCGCGCGCGCACCGGCGCGCGCGTCCGCTCAGGCCTGCAATCCGGCCAGCGGATGCGCCTCGGCGCGCCACGGACTGTCGAAGAAGGCGAGCACCTTGTTGCGCTCGACCTCGTCGAGCCGGGCCGGCCGCCACTTCGGCGCGTGGTCCTTGTCGATGGCCAGCGCGCGGATGCCCTCGACGCCGTCGCCGTAGCGGAACACGTCGTGCATCATGTCGAGCTCCATGCGCAGCTCGTCCTCGAGCGCCATGGTCCGCGCGCGGCGGATCTGCTCCAGCGTCACGCACAGCATCAGCGGCGAGCGGGTACGCAAGGCGGCGGCCGTCTGAGCGGACCAGTCGTCGCTGGCATCGCTGACGATGGCGACGATCTGCTGGACCGTGGCGGCACCAAACGCCGTGTCGATCGCCTCGCGCTGGCGCGCCAGCATGCTCGCGGCCGGATCGCAGGCGGCGCGATGCCCGGCGCTGCAGGCATCGATCGCGGCCAGCACTTCGTCGCCGCTGGCAAAGTTGCCGGCGCGCAGCGACGCCACCAGCTCGGCCAGCGCATTGCTGGGCACGAAGGCGTCGGCCAGCCCGGCGTACAGCGCATCCGCCGCGTGAATCACGTTGCCGGTCAGGCCCAGATACTCCCCTACGCTGCCCGGGGTGCGGGCCAGGAACCAGCCGCCGCCCACGTCGGGAAACAGGCCGATATTGGTCTCGGGCATCGCCATCTTGGTGCGCTCGGTCACCAGGCGCCGCCGCGCGCCCTGCGAGATGCCCATGCCGCCGCCCATCACCACGCCGTCCATCAGCGCGATATAGGGCTTCGGATAGCGGTGGATCTTGTGATTGAGCGCGTATTCCTCGACAAAGAACTGGTCCAGCGTCGGATCGCCGGCGAGCGCGGCCTGATGGAAGAAACGGATGTCGCCGCCCGCGCAGAAGGCCTTGCCGCCCGCACCGGCGACCACCACGGCGACGACGTCGGGATCGGCCGCCCACTGGTCCAGCGCCTGCGTCAAGGCGCGCACCATGTCGAGCGACAGGGCATTGAGGGCCTGGGGCCGGGTCAGCGTCAGATAGCCGACACCGCCGACGACTTCGGTTGCAACAAACTCGGTCATGTCTCCTGTTCCTGTGGTGACGAAATGCAGGCCGCCACTGTACACCAGCCATGCCGGCCCGCAGTCCGTAACGCCGGGAGGATACCGAGGTATGCCAGGGGACCCCGGGGATGTCTGGGGATGCCGGCCAATTCAGGCAAGACGGAAACGCGCCATCAGCCCGGTCAGCCGCTGCGCCTGATCCTCCAGTGAGGTCGCCGCGGCGGCCGCCTCTTCGACCAGCGCCGCATTCTGCTGGGTCATGCCGTCCATCTGCGTGACCGCCTGATTCACCTGCTCGATGCCCTGCGACTGCTCCATCGAGGCGGCGCTGATGCCGCCGACGATCGCGCTGACGCGGCGCACCGCGCCGACGATGTCCTCCATCGCGCGGCCGGCATCGGCGACGATATCGCTGCCGGTGCGGACGTTGCGCACCGATTCGTCGATCAGCCCGCGGATTTCCTTCGACGCGGTCGCGCATCGCTGCGCCAGATCGCGCACGTCGCCCGCCACCACCGCGAAGCCGCGGCCATGCTCGCCGGCACGCGCGGCCTCGACCGCGGCGTTCAGCGCGAGGATATTGGTCTGGAAGGCGATTTTCTCGATCACGTCGATGATGTCGACGATCCGGTTGGCGCTCGCGTCGATCGCCCGCATGGTGTCGACCACGCGCGTCACCGCTTCCCCGCCCCGCTCCGCCAGCCCGCTGGCATCGCCCGCCAGCGCATTCGCTTCGCGGGCATTGTCCGCGGTCTGCCGTACCGTGCCGGTCAGTTGCTCCATGCTCGAGGCGGTCTGCTCGAGCGAGGCGGCCTGCTCCTCGGTGCGCTGGGACAGATCGGCGTTGCCCAGCGCGATCTGCCGGCTGGCCGCAGCGATGGCATCGGCGCCGGTGCGCACCTCGTCGACCATGCCCGCCAGACTCGCCTCCATCCGGGCCAGCATGGCCAGCATGCGGCTGGTTTCGTTGCGGCAGGCTTCCCCCGGCCATGCCGCGACCGCTATCGCCAACGCGACGATCGTGCCGCCCGGGCGTATCGAGCACGCGCGCCGCACTCAGATCCCCCGCGCGCGATCCGCTCGAAACGCGCGATCGCGGTATCGAGCGGGCCGACGATCGAACCGCGCAGCCGCCACGCAAAAACGGTGCTGAACGCCAGGCCCAGCGCCAACAGCGCCAGCGACCACGCGCGCAGCTTCGCATAGCGCTGCTGCGACTCCTGATAGACGGCCTCGGCGGCGGCGGTCTGCAGTTTGTTCAGCTCGGCATTGGCCGACGTGAAGGCGATATCGAGCTTCGGAATGGTCTCGAGCACCATCGCCATCACGCGCTCGCGATCGCCGGCCTTCAGCGCGCCGATCATCGGCTCGACGCCCTGCTTATGCAGCGCCTCGCGGCGCGCCGACACCAGCTCGGCCGCGCGGTCCTCCTCCTTGCCGCGCGGCAGTGCCAGATAGGCCTTCCACGCGGCCTCGGAAGCCCGCGCAAAACCGGCCGCGGTTTCGGCACGCGCCAGAGCATCGGCCGGATCGGCGGCGAAGGTGGCCTGATCGAGCAGCACGCGCACCAGCAACTGGTTCGCGCGCGCCTCGGACAGATGCATCGCGGCGGCCAACTGATGCTGATAGATCTGCCGCGTCGCGTCGTTGCTGCGCGACATGCCGAGCCAGCCGAAGGCGCCGACGATCAGCAGGATCAAATTGGTAACGACAATGAGGCCCCACAATCTGGCGCCAATGGTGGTGTTGCGAAACATTCCAGCTCCCCGTTCTTATCGTGCGTTCGCGGCATGTTTGCCGCCCCGCTATCAACGGCGCGCCGGCGCGTTCCTTGACGGCATGGAAAGGAAAGACTGTGTATCCGGCGGATGTACGAATCGGGATGCGGGGATCGGATGCACGGATCGGATCGCCGATCGCCGCGGGCTTATCGAATCGAACGATGGGCCGTAGAATCGCCAGGTCCCACCGCCGGAGAGCCACCATGACCGTCAAGCGAGTCGTAACAAACATCGCCGCCCCGAACATCGAGGCAGCCCAGGCCTTCTATGGCGACGTGCTCGGCATGGAAGTCGTGATGGATCACGGCTGGATCCGCACCTATGCGACCGGGCAAAGCACCACGCCGCAGATCAGCATCGCGACCGAGGGCGGCTCCGGTACGCCGGTGCCGGACTTGTCGATCGAGGTCGACAACCTCGACGAGGTCCACACCAAGGCCCTGCAGGCGGGCTTTCGGATCGAATACGGCATCGCCGAGGAGCCCTGGGGCGTGCGGCGTTTTTTCGTGCGCGATCCGTTCGGCAGGCTGGTGAACATTCTCTGCCACCTCTGAGGACCGCGTCCTCCCCGCTACCGCACCCAAAAACGACAAGGGCCGAGTCCCGTTCACCACAGGACTCGGCCCCTCCCCCTTGCGGGCAGCGTATCGCTACGCTTACGCGCCTTCGCGCGACGCGCGCTTGCGCTCGTGTTCCTTCAGGAAGCGCTTGCGCAGGCGGATGCTCTTCGGCGTGATCTCGACCAGCTCGTCGTCGGCGATGAATTCCACCGCGTATTCGAGCGTCATCTGGATCGGCGGCACCAAGCGCACCGCTTCGTCGGTACCCGAGGCGCGCACGTTGGTCAGCTGCTTGCCCTTGATCGGGTTGACGACCAGGTCGTTGTCGCGGCTGTGGATGCCGATGATCATGCCTTCGTACAGCGGGTCGCCCGGCTTGACGAACATGCGGCCGCGATCCTGCAGCTTCCACAGCGCGTAGGCCACGGCCTCGCCGTCATCCTGCGAGATCAGCACGCCGTTGTGGCGCTCGCCCAGGCCGCCTTCGCGCACCGGCGCGTAGTCGTCGAAGATGTGCGAGATCAGGCCGGTGCCGCGCGTCAGCGTCAGGAACTCGCCCTGGAAGCCGATCAGGCCGCGGGCCGGGATGCGGTATTCCAGGCGGGTACGGCCCTTGCCGTCCGAGGCCATGTCGAGCAGTTCGCCCTTGCGGCGGCCCAGCTCTTCCATCACGGCGCCCTGGTGGCCGTCCTCGACGTCGACCGTCAGCAGCTCGTACGGCTCGTGCTTGACGCCGTCGATTTCCTTGAACACCACGCGCGGGCGCGACACGGCCAGCTCGTAGCCTTCACGGCGCATGTTTTCCAGCAGGATGGTCAGGTGCAGTTCGCCGCGGCCCGACACTTCGAACACCGTGTCGTCACCGGTCTCGGCCACGCGCAGCGCCACGTTGGACTTCAGTTCGCGGTCCAGGCGTTCGCGCAGCTGGCGGCTGGTGACGAACTTGCCTTCGCGGCCCGCCAGCGGCGAGGTGTTGACGCAGAAGTTCATCGTCAGCGTCGGCTCATCGACCTTCAGCATCGGCAGCGCGTCCTGCGCATCGGGCGCGCAGACGGTGCAGCCAATACCCAGTTCCTCGATACCGTTGATCAGCACGATGTCGCCGGCCTCGGCCTCGGGCACGATCTCGCGCTCCAGGCCGCGGAACTTCAGCACCTGGTTGATGCGGCCCTTGATCGGGTTGCCTTCGGGACCGAACTTGACCACCACGTCCTGCAGCGGACGGGCGCGGCCGCGCGAAATACGGCCGACGCCGATCTTGCCGACGTAGCTCGAGTAGTCCAGCGAGATGATCTGCAGCTGCAGCGGACCGTCGGGGTCGTCGTTACGGACCGGCACCTTGTCGAGCACGGTCTCGAACAGCGGCTTCATGTCGCCGTCGCGCACGTCCTCGGTCAGGCCGGCGTAGCCGTTCAGGCCCGAGGCGTAGATCACCGGGAAGTCGAGCTGCTCGTCGGTCGCGCCCAGCTTGTCGAACAGGTCGAAGGTCTGGTTAATGACCCAGTCCGGACGGGCGCCCGGGCGGTCGATCTTGTTGATCACGACGATCGGCTTCAGGCCCAGCGCCAGCGCCTTGCGCGTGACGAAGCGGGTCTGCGGCATCGGGCCTTCGACGGCGTCGACCAGCAGCAGCACGCCGTCGACCATCGACAGCACGCGCTCGACCTCGCCACCGAGGTCGGCGTGGCCCGGGGTGTCGACGATATTGATATGGGTGCCGTTGTACTCGACCGCACAGTTCTTCGCCAGGATGGTGATCCCGCGTTCTTTTTCCAGGTCGTTCGAGTCCATCACCCGCTCCGCAACCTGCTGGTTCTCACGGAAGGTGCCTGCCTGGCGCAGGAGTTGGTCCACCAGGGTGGTCTTGCCATGATCGACGTGGGCGATGATGGCGATATTGCGGATTGCGCGGGTCATTGCGGCTCTCGCTTGCAGCTGGGCATCAAAAATTCAACCCGCCATTCTAGCATGTTGCGACGCAAAACTGCGGGCGGCCGTTCGGTCTGTCTATCGCGTTGCTGCAGGGGCTTGCACCGCACTATTTCCAAATCCGAAATGACGAATTGACGTTCTTGCGGTTTTCTCAGCACCTGCATATATTTGCCACGACAAAGATTGCATAGGCAAATGATGAACGCCCCCCGGCACCGACGACACCTTCCCCTTCGATCCCGCCTCCTATCGGATCTGCGACAGCGTCGGCTATCTGATGGCGCGGGCCAAGGGCGAACTGTCGCGCGACGTCGAGCAGGAGGTCGGCGCGCTCGATATCACGCACGCCCAGGCCTCCTGCCTGGTGATGCTGGCGCACGGCCGCGCCCGTACGGTCACGGATCTGGGCCGGGAGCTGAACACCGACATGGGCTCGGTCACGCGCCTGATCAGCCGCATGGAGAAACGCGGCCTGGTCGAACGGCAGCGCAGCGACGCCGACCGGCGCATCGTCGATCTGTGCGTCACGCCGGCCGGCCACGCGCTGGTCGACCAGCTGCCCGCGATCTTCTGCCGGGTGCTGAACCGGCGCTTCCGGGGCTTCTCCGAGGCCGAAATCGCCCAGTTCCGCGACATGCTGCGGCGGGTGATCGCCAACAACACCGGATAGCTGCGCCCTCGCCCGCCGCCAGCCGGCCAGATTCGCCGCCGCGGTCCGTGCCATCGGCACCAGGCCGCCGCCTTCGCATTTCCGCATTTCGTTGTCGCCCCTGACATGAACCACCAATTTTCGATCTTCCGCCGCGCTCCGGCGCGGCATCCGGCCCGCCGTCTCGGCGCCTTCGCGCTGAGCGCGCTGGCGGCCGCCGCGCTGGCCGGCTGCGCCGCCTTCGGCAATTCCCACACCACCCAGGTCATGACCGAGCCCGCGCAGCTGGCCACCGCGCAGACGCTGCCCGGCCAGCATGGCCAATGGCCGTCGCAGGACTGGGTCGACCAGTTCGGCGATCCGCAGCTGCGCGCGCTGGTCGACGAGGCGGTGCAGAACAGCCCCAACCTGCAGGCTGCCCTCGCCCGGGTGCAGGCCTCGCGCGCGATGGCCGACGCCACGCGCAGCGCGCTGTATCCGCATCTAGATCTGGACGCCTCGCTGTCGCGCCAGCGCTTCTCCGAGACCGATCTGTACGAAGGCACGCCGCGCGCGGGCTCGTGGCAGAACCTGTCGCGGCTGCAGGCCGGCCTGTCCTACGACCTCGACTTCTGGGGCAAGAACCGCTCGGCGCTGGAAGCGGCGCTGTCCGACGACCGCGCCGCCGAAGCCGAAAGCCAGGCCTCGCGGCTGCTGCTGACCACCGCGGTGGCGCGCAACTACGCGCGGCTGGCCGCGCTGTTCGCGCAGCGCGATGTGGCCGAGCGCGCCATCGCGCAGCGCGGCGACCTGACCGAGCTGTCGCGGCAGCGCCTGTCGGCCGGGCTCGACACGCAGGTGGAAACCACCCAGGCCCGCGCGACGGTGGCGTCGGCCCGCACCGATCTGCAGCGCATCGACGAAGAGATCGCGCTGGCGCGCAACCAGATCGCCGCGCTGCTCGGCAAGGGTCCGGACCGGGGCCTGGCCATCCAGCGGCCGACGCTGCTGGCGCATGCCACGCCGACGCTGCCGGACAACCTGGCGATCGACCTGCTCGGCCGCCGGCCCGATCTGGTGGCGGCGCGCTGGCGCGTCGAGGCCTCGTCGAAGGACATCGACGTCGCGCGCGCGGAGTTCCTGCCCAATGTCACGCTGAGCGCCTTCGCGGGCCTGGCCTCGCTCGATCCGTCCAACCTGCTGCTCGGCATCAGCCGCCAGTTCGGCTTCGGCCCGGCGGTGCGCCTGCCGATCTTCGAGGGCGGACGGCTGCGCGCGAACCTGAAGGGCAAGCACGCGCAATACGACCTGGCGGTGGCCAACTACAACCAGACGCTGGTCGATGCGCTGCGCGAGACGGCCGATACGGTGACCAGCATCCGCAGCGTCGATCAGCAGATCCAGACGCAACGCGAGGCGCTGGACCTGGCCGAGCATGCCTACGCGCTGGCGACCACGCGCTACAAGGCGGGCCTGGGCACGCAGCTGACCGTGCTGAACGCCGAGAGCAACGTGCTGCAGCAGCGCCGCCTGGCGACCGATCTGCAGGCGCGGCGGCTGGATCTGCAGATGGCGCTGGTCAAGGCGCTGGGTGGCGGTTATCAGCAGCCCGGCGAGCGCAGCGATCCGCAGCCGGCACAGGCGGCGACGCCGGCAACGACCACGGCGACGCCCACGTCCACATCCACCATTAGGCCGAGCCGCGGGGCGGCGCACGGCTGACGCGCCCGACCACCCGCCACACGACAGCGAAGAACGACGACAACGTCCGAACCGTTCAAGCGACCGACATCAAGCGACCGACATCATGAGCGACCAACAACAGAATCAGAACGCGGCCACCCGCACGCAACCCTCCGACAACAACAACGGCAAGCGCAAGCGCCTGCTGCTGTCGCTGACCGCCGCCGTGGTGGTCGCGGGCCTGGCCTACGGCGGCTACTGGGCCCTGTATGCCCGGCATTTCGAAAGCACCGACGACGCCTACGTGGCGGGCAACGTGGTCCAGGTGACCCCGCTGGTGCCGGGCACGGTGGTGGCCATCGGCGCCGACGACACGCAGCTGGTCAATGCCGGCCAGCCGCTGATCCAGCTCGACCGCGCCGACAGCGAGGTCGCCCTCGCCCAGGCCGAGGCGCAGCTGGCGCAGGCGGTGCGCGAGGTGCGTACGCTGTACGTCAACAACGGCTCGCTGGCGGCCAACGTGGCGCTGCGCCAGGCCGATGTCGCACGGGCCCGCGAAGACCTGAAGCGCCGCCAGGCCATCGCCGGCTCGGGCGCGGTTTCCTCCGAAGAACTGGCGCATGCGCGCACCACGCTGCAGGCCGCCGAATCGGCGCTGCAGGCCGCGCGCGAGCAGCTCGCGTCGAACAAGGCGCTGACCGACCAGACCACCGTCGAGAAGCACCCCAACGTGCAGCGCGCTGCCGCCAACGTGCGCGCCGCCTACCTGAACTACGCGCGCTCGCAGCTGCCGGCGCCGGTGACCGGCTATGTCGCCAAGCGCTCGGTGCAGGTCGGCCAGCGCGTGGCCGCCGGCGCGCCGCTGATGGCGGTGGTGCCGCTCGACCAGGTCTGGGTCGACGCCAACTTCAAGGAGGTCCAGATCACGCATATGCGGATCGGCCAGCCGGTCACGCTGCATGCGGACGTCTACGGGACGGACGTCGAATACCACGGCAAGGTGGCCGGCTTCTCGGCCGGCACGGGCTCGGCGTTCTCGCTGCTGCCGGCGCAGAACGCCACCGGCAACTGGATCAAGGTCGTGCAGCGCCTGCCGGTGCGCATCGCGCTCGATCCGCAGCAGCTGAAGGACCATCCGCTGCGCATCGGCCTGTCGATGAACGTCACCGTCGACGTGCGCAAGACCGAAGGCGCGGCGATGACGACCACCACCGCCGGCGAGCCGATGCAGACCGACGTCTATGACAAGGTCGGCCACGACGCCGATGCGCTGATCGCGCGCATCATCGCGACCAACAGCGGCCGCCAGGGCGCCGAGCCGGCGGCGCCGGCATCGGCGGCACGCGCGTCGACCGCCCGCGCCGCGACCGCAAGTTCCACGGCTAACGCCAAAGCGACCACGCACGCCTGATCATGGCCGATACCCTGACCGCCCGCGAGGGCGTCGAACCCACGCCCCCGGCGGCCCCTGCTGCGCCTGCGCGCCCCGCGCACCAGGAACCGCTGTCGGGCGCCAAGCTGATCGTCGGCACGATCGCGCTGTCGCTGGCCACGTTCATGAACGTGCTCGACTCGTCGATCGCCAACGTATCGATTCCCGCGATCTCCGGCGACCTCGGCGTGTCGCCGAACCAGGGCACCTGGGTCATCACCTCGTTCGCGGTCGCCAACGCGATCTCGGTGCCGCTGACCGGCTGGCTGACCACGCGCTTCGGCGCGGTGCGGCTGTTCGTCACGTCGATCCTGCTGTTCGTGCTGTCGTCGTGGCTGTGCGGCGTGGCGCCGAACCTTGAGGTGCTGCTGGCCGCGCGGATCCTGCAGGGCGCGGTGGCCGGGCCGATGATCCCGCTGTCGCAGTCGCTGCTGCTGTCGAGCTATCCGCCGCACAAGAGCACGATGGCGCTGGCGCTATGGGGCATGACCACGCTGGTCGCGCCGATCATGGGCCCGCTGCTGGGCGGCTGGATCTCGGACAACATGACGTGGCCGTGGATCTTCTACATCAACATCCCGGTGGGCATCCTGGCGGCGTACGCGACCTGGGCGATCTATCGCGATCGAGAAACGCCGACGCGCGTGCTGCCGATCGACACCATCGGCCTGGCGCTGCTGGTGATCTGGGTCGGCTCGATGCAGCTGATGCTGGACAAGGGCAAGGAGCTCGACTGGTTCCATTCGACCGAGATCGTCACGCTGACGGTGGTCGCGGTGGTCGGCTTCCTGTTCTTCCTGGCGTGGGAGCGCTACGAGAAGCATCCGATCGTCGATATCAGCCTGTTCAACGGCCGCAACTTCAGCGCGGGCGTGGTGGCGATCTCGGTCGCCTACGGGCTGTTCTTCGGCAACCTGGTGATCCTGCCGCTGTGGCTGCAGACGATTGTTGGCTATACGGCGACCGATGCCGGCATCGTGATGGCGCCGGTGGGCATCTTCGCGATCCTGCTGTCGCCCGTCATCGGACGCAATCTGCCGAAGATGGACCCGCGCTGGGTCGCCACCGCGGCGTTCATCACATTCGGCATCGTCAGCCTGATGCGTTCGCGGTTCACGATCGACGTGGACACCACCACGCTGATGATCCCGACGCTGATCCAGGGCGCGGCAATGGCGATGTTCTTCATCCCGCTGACGTCGATCATCCTGTCGGGGCAACCGCCCGACAAGATTCCGGCGGCCTCGGGGCTGTCGAACTTCGTGCGGATCACGTTCGGCGCCATCGGCGCGTCGGTGTCGACCACGGTGTGGGAGAACCGCTCGGCGATGCACCATGCGCATCTGGTGGAGCAGGTCAATCCCTACAACCCGATCTACAACGCGCAGATCGAACACCTGATGCAGCAGGGCATGAGCCATATGCAGGCGGTCGGCGTGATCGAGCGCACCATCTCGCAGCAGGCGTCGATGCTGGGCGCCAATGATATCTTCTGGATCTCGGGGGTGATGTTCTTCGGGCTGATCGTGTTCGTCTGGCTGACGAAGCCCAAGGGCGGTGGCGGCGGGTCGGCGGATGCGATGGGGGCGCATTGAGGGCGCACTGAAGGCGCATTGATGAGGCGTTGATCGGGCGCTCAGGCTCGGCAGAATGGCGACCGCTGCATGCCCTCTCCCCCGCCCTTCTCCCGCCCCCTCTCCCGCATGCGGGAGAGGGCAGCAAACCTGCTGCGTCCCCTGCTCTCCAGGTGTTCTCCCTCTCCCGCGCGCGGGAGAGGGTCGGGGAGAGGGAATCCCGGGCGGCCGTCAGTCGGGCGCGTTCAACCGCACCAACCGCTCCGGCCGCAGCGCGCCTTCGCGCCATCTTGCCACGCCGAGCAGCCGCGGCGGCTCGCCGCCATAGACGCGCGCCAGCGCGTCTTCACGCAATCCCGCGCCTCTGAATACCTGTGCAGGCAGATCGCGCCCTGCAAGGCGTTGTCCCTGCAGGAAGCGCTGCGTCGCCGCGGCGTCGAGCGTCACCGGGGCGCAGCGCTGCAGCAGCGCGTCCACCGGCGCCAGCAGGGCCGGCCGCGCCGCGTCGTCCTGCTCGCCGAGCTGCTCCAGCGTGACCGCGCCGTCCAGCGTCAGATCGCCGACCGCGGTGCGCCGCAGCGCGGTCAGATGCGCGCCACAGCCGAGCGCCTCGCCGATGTCCTCGGCCAGCGTCCGGATGTACGTCCCCTTGCTGCAGGTCACGCGCATCGCGAACACGGGCGCGCCCGGCAGCGCGCAGCTCAACAAGGCGATCTCGTGGATCGTCACGCTGCGCGCCGCGCGCTCCACCGTCTGGCCCGCGCGCGCGTATTCGTACAGCGGCCGGCCATCCTTCTTCAGCGCCGAATGCATCGGCGGCACCTGCTCGATCGCCCCGACAAAACGCGCCAGCGCCTGGTTCAGCGCCGCGGCATCGCAGCGCACCGGACGTTCGGCGATCACCTCGCCTTCCGCATCGCCGGTCGACGTACGCTGCCCCAGCCGCACCGTCGCCTCATAGGTCTTGTCCGCGTCGAGCAGATCCTGCGAGAACTTGGTCGCCTCCCCGAAGCACAGCGGCAGCAGCCCGGTCGCCAGCGGATCGAGCGTGCCGGTATGGCCGGCCTTGTTGGCGCGCAGCAGCCGCCTGGCGCGGATCAGTGCGTCGTTCGACGACAGCCCGAGCGGCTTGTCGAGCAGTAGCACACCATGCACGTCGCGGCGCGGCAGCCGGGGCGGACGTGGAGCGTTGGAATCGGTCATGGGGAATGAAACGGCGGGGGAGCAGCGGAAGCGGTGGCGGGAGCGGTAACGATAGCGGCAATGCGCTTGCCATCTCGGCATGCCACCCGGCCGCGCGGCTCAGGAGAAGGCGACGACGCAGGACGCGCCGGCGCCGCGGACTTACTCGTCCTTGGCGCGCGTGGCGTTGGCCTGGTCGATCAGCTTGGACATCTCGATCGCATGTTCGACCGAGGTATCGTGCACGAAGCGCAGCGTCGGCACGGTATGGATATGCAGCCGCTTGAACAGCAGCGAATGCAGGTAGCCGGCCTTCTCGTTGAGGATCGCCTCGGCATCGGCCGGTTCGGCGCCCAGCACCGTGAAGTGGACCTTGGCGTGCGCGTAGTCGGGCGTCAGCGCCACCGACTGCAGCGTCACCAGGCCCAGGCGCGGGTCGCGCAGTTCGCGCTGGATCATCTCGGCCAGATCCTTCTGGATCTGATCGGACAGGCGCAGGTTACGGGAAGAGATATTGCCTTTTTTGGCCATGCGATACGACTTTGCCAGCGGCGTCGCCAGCGAAGGCGATGGGTCCGACGGCGTGGATGGGCCGGCGGCGGCAAACCGGTGAAGGTTCGCCGCCGCGGCGCGCCGCCTTACAGCGTGCGCGCGACCTCGGTGATTTCATACACTTCGAGCTGGTCGCCTTCCTGAACGTCGTTGAAGTTCTTGATCGACAGACCGCACTCGAAGCCCTGCTTGACTTCCTTGACATCGTCCTTGAAGCGCTTGAGCGAATCGAGCTCGCCCGAGAACACCACGACGTTGTTGCGCAGCACGCGCACGAAGGCGCCACGCTTGACCAGACCGTCGGTGACCATACAGCCGGCCACCGCGCCGATCTTCGGCACGCGGAACACCTGGCGCACCTCGACCTGGCCGATCGTCACTTCGCGCTTCTCCGGCGCCAGCATGCCCGACATGGCCGCCTTGATCTCGTCTACCGCATCGTAAATGATGTTGTAGTAGCGGATGTCGATGCCGTTGTTCTCGGCCAGCTTGCGCGCACCGGCGTCGGCACGCACGTTGAAGCCGATGATGACCGCCTTCGAGGCCGTGGCCAGGTTGACGTCGGACTCGGTGATGCCGCCCACCGCGCCGTGCACGATCTGCACGCGCACTTCGTCGGTCGACAGCTTCTGCAGCGACTGCACCAGCGCTTCCTGCGAACCCTGCACGTCGGCCTTGACGATCAGCGGCAGCGTCTGCACTTCGCCTTCCGTCATCTGCTCCAGCATGGTCTCGAGCTTGGCCGCCTGCTGCTTGGCCAGCTTGACGTCGCGGAACTTGCCCTGGCGGAACAGCGCGATTTCGCGCGCCTTGCGCTCGTCGGGCAGCACCAGCACTTCCTCGCCGGCAGCCGGAACCTCGGACAGACCCTGGATCTCGACCGGAATCGAAGGACCGGCTTCCTTGGTCGGCTTGCCGTTCTCGTCGAGCATCGCACGGACGCGGCCGTAGGCGCTGCCCGCCAGCACGACGTCGCCGCGCTTGAGCGTGCCGCTGCTGACCAGCACGGTCGCCACCGGGCCCTTGCCCTTGTCCAGCTGCGCTTCGACGACCAGGCCCTTGGCCGGCGCGTCCACCGGTGCCTTCAGCTCCAGGATTTCGGCCTGCAGCGAGACCTGTTCCAGCAGCTCTTCGACGCCCTGGCCGGTCTTGGCCGACACCGGCACGAACGGCGAATCGCCGCCGTACTCTTCCGGCACGACCTGCTCGGCCACCAGTTCCTGCTTGACGCGGTCCGGGTTGGCTTCGGGCTTGTCGACCTTGTTGATCGCCACGACGATCGGCACGCCGGCCGCCTTGGCGTGGGCGATCGCCTCCTTGGTCTGCGGCATCACGCCGTCATCGGCGGCCACCACCAGGATCACGATATCGGTCGCCTTGGCACCGCGTGCACGCATCGCCGTGAAGGCCTCGTGGCCCGGCGTATCGAGGAAGGTGATCACGCCGCGATCGGTTTCCACATGGTAGGCACCGATATGCTGCGTAATACCGCCCGCTTCGCCGGCCGCGACCTTGGTGCGGCGGATGTAGTCCAGCAGCGAGGTCTTGCCGTGGTCGACGTGACCCATCACGGTGACAACCGGCGGACGCGGCAGCTGCTCGGCGTCCGACTGGTCCTCGCCGCCTTCGATCAGCAGCGCTTCCGGATCGTCCAGCTTGGCCGCCAGCGCCTTGTGGCCCATTTCCTCGACCACGATCATCGCGGTCTCCTGGTCCAGCACCTGGTTGATGGTCACCATCTGGCCGAGCTTCATCATCTGCTTGATGACCTCGGAGGCCTTGACGGCCATCTTGTGGGCCAGGTCCGCGACCGAGATGGTCTCGGGCACATGGACCTCGCGCACCACCGGCTCCATCGGGGCCTGGAAGCCGCTGCGATCGTCCTGCTGATGCTTGCCGCCACGGCCGCGCGGACCGCCGCGCCAGCCGCCGACGCCGCCCGACGAATCGCCGCGGGTCTTCAGGCCACCGCCCTTCTTGCGCGAACCCTCGTCCTGCCAGGTCGACGAGCCCTTGACCACCTTGCCGGTCTTCTTGTCGACCGTCGTGGTAGCCACCGCGGGCTTCTTCTCGTCCTTCTTGGCCTCGACCGTGCCGGCCGGCTTGACCGGCTTGTGCAGCGTGCCGCTCTGCTCGGCCTTCTTTTCCTCGGCCTTGCGCTCGGACGGTGCCTTCAGCACGCGCGCCGGCGCATTGAGCATCTGCTGAATCGCGCGGGCCTCGGCCTCGGCGGCCTCGCGGCGCTTGCGGGCCGCATCCTGCTCGGCGCGCACCTTGTCGGCGGCGGCCTTCGCATCGTCGGCGGCCTTCTGCGCGGCGGCACGCTCGGCCGCCAGACGCGTCTTGTCGTCCTCGGCCTTCTTGCGGTCCGAATCCTCGTTGGCCTCGCTCGCGGCACGCGTTGCCGCGGCCTCTTCCTCGGCCTTGCGGGCGGCCAGCTCGGCCTGGCGGCGCTCTTCCGCCTCCAGTGCTTCCTGGCGTGCGCGGCGCTCGGCTTCCTCGCGTTCGGCCGCCTCCTGGCGGGCCTTCAGCTCGGCTTCCTGGCGCGCCAGCAATTCGGCCTGGCGGCGTTCCTCTTCGGCGCGGCGCGCCAGCTCGGCCTGGTCGACCACCGGCTCGGACACTTCCTGGCCGTCGGCCGCGCCATCGGCGGGCGATTCGTCGCGCTTGATCAGCACGCGCTTCTTGCGCACCTCGACCTGCACCGTGCGCGTCTTCCCGGTCGCATCCGCCTGGCGGATCTCCGAGGTTTCGCGCTTGGTCAGCGTGATCTTCTTGCGCGAGCCGTCGTCGGCCTGACCGTGCGAACGCTTCAGGTAGTCCAGCAACCTGGCCTTGTCGGTCTCGGTGATCACGTCCTCAGGCTTGGACTTGCCCACCCCAGCTGCCTGCAATTGTTCCAGCAGGGCAGCTGCGCTGCGACTCAGTTCTGCGGCCAGTTGGGCAACTGTTGTGCTTGCCATTCAAACCCTTTCAATGCTCGGTTTCTACGTCGGGACAGTCTTGTGCGGAAAGCGCGCTCTATGCGAACGTGTCCCTCAGTTGAACCAGTGTTCCCGTGCTTTCATGATCAGCGCTTTGGCTTCTTCTTCGCTGACCCCGGTCATCTCGACCAGTTCGTCGACCGCCAGTTCGGCAAGGTCGTCACGCGTGTGGATATCGCCCTCGGCGAGCTTGCCGATCAGCTCCGGCGTCAGGCCGTCCAGCGAGCGCAGATCCTGCGACACCGACTCGACCTTCTCCTCGCGGGCCAGCTCCATCGTCAGCAGCGCATCGCGGGCGCGATTGCGCAGCTCGTTGACGGTGTCCTCGTCGAAGGCTTCGATCTCCATCATCTCGCTGATCGGCACGTAGGCGACTTCCTCGAGCGAGGAGAAGCCTTCCTCGATCAGGATGTCGGCCACTTCCTGGTCCACGTCCAGCTTGGACATGAACAGGCGCCGCACCACTTCGCTTTCCTCGGCCTGCTTCTGCGCCGATTCTTCCTGCGTCATGATGTTGATCTGCCAGCCGGTCAGTTCGGACGCCAGGCGCACGTTCTGTCCGCTGCGGCCGATCGCGACGGCGAGGTTTTCCTCGTCGACCACGACATCCATGCTGTGCTTCTCTTCATCGACGACGATCGACTGCACTTGCGCTGGCGCCAGCGCGCCGATCACGAACTGCGCCGGGTCTTCCGACCACAGCACGATGTCGACCGCTTCGCCGCCGATCTCGTTGCGCACCGCGGTGACGCGGGTACCGCGCACGCCGACGCAGGTGCCGATCGGATCGATGCGCTTGTCGTGCGCCACCACCGCGATCTTCGCGCGCACGCCCGGGTCGCGGGCGGCCGCCTTGATCTCCAGCAGACCCTGTTCCATCTCGGGCACTTCGTTCTCGAAGAGCTTGATCAGGAACTGCGGCGAGGTGCGCGACAGCTCGATCTGCGGGCCACGCGCGGTGCGGTCCACATTCAGGATATACGCTCGAACGCGGTCGCCGGTACGCAGATTTTCCTTCGGAATGATCTGGTCGCGGCCGAGCAACGCCTCGACGCGGCCGGACTCGACGATCAGGCCCTTCTTGTCGGCGCGCTTGACCGTGCCGGTCATGATCTTCTCGCCGCGTTCCAGGTAATCGTTCAGGATCTGCTCGCGCTCGGCGTCGCGGATCTTCTGCAGGATCACCTGCTTGGCGGCCTGCGCGCCGATGCGGCCGAACTCGACCGACTCGATCTGTTCCTCGACGAAATCGCCGAGTTCCATATTGGGGTCCTGCTCGCGGGCTTCAAACAGCAGAATCTGCTTGTCCGGCTCCTGCAGGCCCTGCTCGTCGGGCACCACCAGCCAGCGGCGGAAAGTCTCGTGCTCGCCGGATTCCCGATCGATGTGCACACGGATATCGACGTCTTCCTCGAAACGCTTCTTGGTGGCCGAAGCGAGAGCCGCTTCGAGCGCACCGAATACCACATCCTTGTCGACGTTCTTCTCGCGCGCAAGCGCATCGACGAAGCAACAGAACTTCGCGGCTCATTGCTTGTTCCCTTTTCTCTGATTTCCTTTGAAGTCGATTACCGGCACCAGGCGCGCCTTGTCGACATCGGATACGGTAAATTCCAGCAGCGCGGGGCCATCCTTGCCCTCGAATTCCAGGCCGATCTTCTCGGCGCCGGGCTCCCCCGGTGGGCGGCTGCAGGATGCCGACGAAGTTCTTGCGGCCGTCGATCGGCAGGCGCAGCGTCACGCGCGCCTCCTCGCCGGCAAAGCGAACATAGTCGGCCAGTTTTTTCAGCGGACGATCCAGTCCCGGAGAGGAGACCTCGAGCCGTTCGTAATCGACGTTCTCGACGGTCAGCACGTGGGTCAGCTGGCGGCTGACCTTCTCGCAATCCTCGATGGCAATGCCGGTGTCAGGTTGATCGATATAGACGCGCAGCAACCCGCCTGGGGCGCGTTCAAGTTCGACCAGCTCATACCCCATGCCGGTCAGCGTGGTTTCGATCAAATCTGCCAGATGCACTGTCGTTCCGAAAAATGGCCATCAAACTACCGGGCAAGGCCGCGGCGAATGGCCGGCTGCCTGCCGTCATCTCCGGCGGAGCCCCACATCGCGATTTTCCGCGTGTTCGGACGATCGGACGAACCAAAAAAAATGGGCGGAACGCCCATCATTCGCCCATCCCCTTGGAGGATGACTTTTTGAATAGACTCGCATTATACGCGCTAGGGCCACAAAGGCAAAGCCGAGCGAAGGGGGCACGAATTGTGCCCGCCTTCGCCCGGCGCTGCCTCGCGGCCGGGCGCGCGTGCGCCTCAGCGCTTGCCGCCGCGCGGGCGTCCGCGCCCGGGGCCGCTCGGCTTTCCAGCCTTGGGGATCACATTGCCATTGGGCTCGCCGCCGCGCCGCTGCGCACGTCCCTGGCCCTGACCGCCCTGCCCCTGCGCGCCGCGCGCGCCGCCACGCGGACCGCCGCGGCCACCGCCGGCTGGACCGCGCATGCCCGGCTGCTGCGGCATGCTGACGCCGGCCGCGAACCTGCCGGTATGCGAGGTCAGCAGCGTCGGCGCGGTGATATAGCCCATCGAGGTCTGCATCGGATCGGGCTGGCCGCGATTGGCGCCGCCGCGGCCACCTTCCTTGTTGAAGCGCGGCAGGCCGTCCATGCCGGTCGGCATCGGCTTGCCCTCGATCGCGGCCTGCTCGCGCTGCTTGCGGCCGCCGACCTTGGTCGCACCCTTCGGCGCGCCAGCCTGCTTGGCCGGCGCCTTCAGGCCGATCGCGGCCATCATCGCGCGCACCTCCTCGGGCTCGAGCTCCTGCCAGCGGCCGCGCTTGAGGCCGCGCGGCAGCAGGAACTGGCCATAACGCGTGCGGATCAGCCGCGACACGGTCAGGCCGACCGCCTCGAACATGCGGCGCACCTCGCGGTTGCGGCCCTCGGTCAGCGCCACGTGATACCAGTGGTTGACCCCCCTCGCCGCCGCCGTCGACGATGCGCAGGAAGTTGGCCTGGCCATCGTCGAGCTGGATGCCGTGCAGCAGGCGCTGGCGATCCGCCTCGGCCAGCTCGCCCAGCGTGCGCACCGCGTATTCGCGCTCGACGCCGTAGCGCGGATGCATGAAGCGGTTGGCGATATCGCCGGACGTCGTGAAGATCAGCAGGCCTTCGGTGTTGAAGTCCAGCCGGCCCACGGCCACCCATTTGGCGGTCTTCAGGCGCGGCAGGCTGTCGAACACGGTCGGGCGGCCTTCCGGATCCGACTGGCTGACGATCTCGCCCGACGGCTTGTGATACAGCAGCACGCGCGGCGGCTTGCTGGTCACGCGGCGGTGGATCAGCTTGCCATTGACGCGGACCTGGTCGGTCGGCAGGATCCGTTGCCCGATATGCGCGGGCAGGCCGTTGACGGACACGCGGCCCTGCAGGATCAGTTCTTCCATTTCACGGCGCGAACCGAGACCGCCCTCGGCCAGCACCTTGTGCAGCTTGGGCGCATCGTCCTCGGCGGACAGCTCGCGCACCGGCTTGGCCTTGCGCGCCGCACCGGCGGCACCGCCGTCGGCGTCGTACTGGCCCGAAATCACGAAGCGGAACAGGTCCTCGGCCGCGGCGCTCTTGTCGCCCTTCGCGGCCGGCCTGGCGCCGCCCTTGTCGGCGGTCGGCGCGGCGGCCTTGCCGGCGCCCTTGGCGGGCCGGGCCGCGTTCTTGCCGCCCTTGCGCTTGCCGCCCGGACGCGGCTGGCCGTTGTTGCCGGCCTCGCCTTCGGGCCGTGCGCCTTCGGCTCTGGCGCCGGCTTGGTGGCCGACGTTCTGGCTCGCATTCTGGCCGGCACCCTGACCGGCATTGCCGCGGCCGCGGCGCTTGCCGGCGTTCTCGCGCGGCTGCTCGCCTTCGGCGGGCTTGGCGCGCCGGCCCCGTCCGCCTCGCGATCCGGGCGCGGGGGCCGCCGCGGCGCCGCCGGTGCCGCCTTCTGGCTGCACCGCCGCGCCGGCATCGCCGGCTGCGGGCTCGGCGGCATCGCGGTCCTGCGCCGACTGGCGGCGCGAGGCCACCAGATTGCGCAGGCCGCGGCGCAGGCCCTTGCGGCGCGGCGCGGCGCCCTCGGCAGGCGTCTCAGCCTCGCGCACGTCTTGATCGATAGAGTCGGACAAAGTATTCACACTCGCTTGTTGCATCTGGTGTTAGTTCGGGACGCGCGTGCCTTGCTCGTCGGCATCGCGTTCATCGAGTTGGGGCGCATCGGCGTCGGCCTGGTCGGCGGACTCGCCGCCATCTTCGGCAGCTTCGGGCGCTTCGGCGGCTTCGGGCGCTTCGGCGGCTTCGGCAGCGTCCGTGGCCTCGGCAGCGCCGGCGGCATCCTCGGACCCTGCCGCCGCGGCCATCGCCGGGGCTTCGGCGGAGTCATCGGCATCGGCCTGTGGCTGCCCCTCGCCGGACATCTCAGGGGACCCTTCCCCGGTGGCCACGCCGGCCGCGGCTACATCTTCGGCGAGCGCTACATCTTGGGGCGCCTCATCGGCGGCATCGGCTGCATCAGCTGAATCAACTGAATCAACTGCATCGGCAGCATCAACTGCATCGGCACCATGCAGCCCTTCGCTCCCATCGGCCGTAGGAACCGCAGCGGCGTCGATGCCATCCACCTGCGCCACGCCTTCCGGCGCCGCGGCAAAGGCCTCTTCGTCGACGCCTGCCGCCGTGGCGACCTCTTCGAAATCGATGGCCCCCTGCTTCAGCAGGGCTT
Source organism: Cupriavidus sp. H18C1 (assembly GCF_049311595.1). Taxonomy (NCBI): domain Bacteria; kingdom Pseudomonadati; phylum Pseudomonadota; class Betaproteobacteria; order Burkholderiales; family Burkholderiaceae; genus Cupriavidus; species Cupriavidus sp. H18C1. The sequence continues at coordinate 3,427,452 of NZ_CP186008.1, read as the reverse complement.
CCTGGACCTGCGCCTGCGGATCCTCCAGCGGCGGCAATTCGTCCAGCGTACGCAGCCCGAGGTCGTCGAGGAAGGTCTTGGTGGTCGCGTACAGCGCCGGCTTGCCGGGCACGTCGCGATGGCCGATGACCTCGATCCAGCTGCGGTCCTCGAGCTTCTTGATCACTTCGGTGCTGACCGTGACCCCGCGGATTTCCTCGATATCGCCGCGCGTGACCGGCTGGCGATAGGCGATGATGGCCAGCGTCTCCATCACCGCGCGCGAGTATTTCGGCGGCTTTTCCGGATTGAGCCGGTCCAGGTATTCGCGCATCGCCGGGCGGCTCTGAAAGCGCCAGCCGCTTGCCAGCGCCACCAGCTCGACCCCGCGCGGCTCCCAGTCCTTGCGCAACTCCTCCAGCAGAACACGGATCGTGTCGGCGCCGACGTCGTCGGCGAACAAGCGGCGCAGATCGGCGACGCGCAGCGGCTCCTGCGCGCAGATCAGCGCCGTCTCGAGGACGATTTTCGCCTCTTGGGTATTCATGTTGTGGTGTGCGGCCTGTCTTTGCATCTGCGTCCGTGACACCCGGACGCGCTGGAGATTGGTCGATTCAGCAGCGCGCGTTCCGCTTCAGGGACGCCTGCCGCCATTCATCGCGCCGCCGACCGGGATGCTTGCCGCATCGGGTCCGCGCGCTTCTCATCGGTGCATCGATTGCCGGTCCGGTCCGGCAGAAGATCGTCCGCCCGTCTCCCGATATCGGTCGGCGGAAGGACCAGCGCGTCGCGCCGTCTCCCCTGTTGCGGCCGACACGCCCGGGCGGTCGTGACCGTCCGGATTGCGAGACAACTTGGTCATGGCCTGGCGTGCAGCCTGTCGGGCCCCTCGCTGCCACGCCGCTGGCCGGTATTCTTGGCCGATGTCGACACCGGATGTTCTAGCCGGACAGTGCGGGGAGGGGAGATGGGTATGGAAACCCATGAGTGCCGTGACAGACGCCTGGAACAAGCGCGACCGGGCGACCACGACACCTGCGCGAAAGCGGCCCGGTCGCCGTGGCTTCCCGCGATTGTATGGCATTCCCGCGCCGGCCTGCAACCGCGGGCTTGGGCGGCGGGCGCCGGCCCGCCCTCACAGGGTCAGGCAGAAGCCGTGCGCGGCCAGCGTTTCGGGCAGCATCGCGGCCCGCGCGAGACCGGCCGCGCCGAACAGCGCCACCGCCGCGCCGACCCCGCGGCGGACCCACGCGCGGCGGGCCAGCACACGCAGCCCGGCCGACAGGCTCGACAGCATCAACAGATTGGGCAGCGTACCGAGGCCGAAGGCCAGCATCACCAGCGCGCCAGACGGAGCGCTGCCGGCCAGCAAGGCCAGCGCGAGCGCGGCGTAGACCATGCCGCAGGGAACCAGCCCCCCACGCGAGTCCGGCGGCATAGCGGCGCAGCAGACGCCGGCTGGTGCCATGCGGAACCGCTCCCGCGCCCTGCCGCGCGATGGTCCTTCCGCCCCAACGCGCCCAGGCTGCCGCCAGACGCCGCGCCACGGCGTTCACACCCGGCGCCTTCCCCACCAGTTGCGCGCCGCCCAGCGTCCATAATCCGGCAAGCAGCAGACTGGCACTGCCGGCCGCGAACAGCGCGCGCTGCACGGGCAGATACTGCGCCTTCCACGCGGTCGCGCCCACCGCGCCGAGCAAGGCGCCGAGCATTGCGTACGCACTCAGGCGGCCGGCATGCAGCACCAGCAGTTCGCGGACCCAGGCCGCGCGGCTGCGGTACAACGACACCGGCGCGGCCCGCCTCGCGTCGTCGCCTTCGAGCACCGGCGCGGCCTGCCGCGCGTCGTCGCCTTCGAGCACCAGTGCGATGCCGCCGCACATCGCCGCACAGTGGACGCCGCCCAACAGTGCCAGCAGAAACACGCTCGCCAGTACGCCGATCGCCATCTCACGCTCCCCTCGACGGGATGCCGCACGGTAGAATGCCCGCACGCTTGACGCCCATCGCGATGCCGATGCCAACTCCCTCCTTTCGCGCGGATTCCAATTGCTGAACGCCATCCCCCCTGAACGACCAATCGACCCGCTGCTCCACCTGCTCGCTGGGGCAGCTGTGCCTGCCGATCGGCATGTCGGCGCAGGACGTCGAAAAGATGGACACGCTGGTGCAGGAACGCGTGCGCGTGCGCAAGGGCGAATCGCTCTATCGCCTCGGCGATCCGCTCGACGCGGTCTATGCGATCCGCTTCGGCACGCTGAAGACGCACGTAACGATGGAAGACGGCCGCGCGCAGATCACGGGCTTTCACCTGCCCGGCGAAGTGGTCGGCTTCGATGGGCTGACCGAGATGCGGCATGCGTCGGACGCGACCGCGCTCGAAGACACCGAGGTCTGCGTGGTGCGCTACAACGAGATCCAGACGCTGTCGGCCTCGCTGCCGTCGCTGCAACACCAGTTCATGCGGCTGATGAGCCGGGAGATCACGCAGGACCAGATGATGCTGATCACGCTGGGCTCGATGCGCGCCGAGGAGCGGCTGGCGGGCTTTCTGATCAGCCTGTCCGAGCGCCTGTCGGCGCGCGGCTATTCGCCGTCCGAGTTCGTGCTGCGCATGAGCCGCGAGGAAATCGGCAGCTATCTGGGCCTGAAGCTCGAGACCGTCAGCCGCCTGTTCTCGCGCTTCGCCGAAGCCGGACTGATCCAGATCCGCCAGCGCCACGTCAAGCTGGTCGACATGGACGGCATCCGCCAGCTGCTGGGAAAGACGGCCTGCTGAAGCCCGCGCGGCGATGGCGCTGGCGGTCGCCATTGCCGCCATTGCCCGCTTTGCCCCCGTTGCCAGCTTTGCCCCCGTTGCCAGGTTCGCCCCCGTTGCCAGCTTCGCCCCCATTGCGCGCTTCGCGCGCATCGCCCGCTTCGCCATCGCCCTACTCCAGTTCGTCCGCGGCCGACATCGGCGACGACATCGGCGCCAGGATCGACGCCGGCAGCATGCACAGCGTCAGCGCGCTGGACAGCGCGCACACCGCCCACGCGACGCCGAAGCCGATCGTGTAGATCGCACCGTGCGACAGCTCGAGCGGCCGTCCGAAGACGCGCAACTCGCTCGGATCGATCAGCGAGAACACCAGCACGAACGCCACGGCCGCGCCGACGAAGGCGGGCCACAGCACCCACATCAGCCAGCGCGCCTTCATGGCCGCGCCACCGCGTGGGAATTCACTGCGTCGCGCGCGTGCCGCGTGGCGACCGTCGGTGCAGCCGCCGTTGCAGCCTCCGTTGCAGCCGCCGTTGCAGCCGCGGTTGCAGGCCCCAGTGCAGCCGCCATCGCTTCCGCCGACGTCACCGCCCCCCGCCGACGTCGCCGCCTGCCGGATCACCAGCCCCTGACGCACCACGCCGTCGACGATGGGTCGATCCGCATGGTGCATCGCGACCCAGATCGTCACCGCGCAGCCCATCATCGCCATCGCCGGGCCGCTGATTAGCAGCCACGGCCACGGTTCCTTCCACCACGGTTTGCATTGGGACATGTCGATGCCTCGTCAAGGTTGGTCCGGAACGATGAAACGGGTGGACTGCCGCACCTGCACGCTGCCGTTGCCCGTGCCCGTGTCCGTGCCCGTGCCGGCCTCGGCCCGGGCACCGTTGACCACGATGTCGACCACATGGGTGCCCGGCGCCGCCTGCTCCAGCGGCACGCGCAGCCGCAGCGGCAGCAGCCGGTTGGAGGTCGGCGCCAGATGGCCGGCACCGCGCTCGTATTCGACCGACAGCCCCGGCAAGCCAGGACTGTCCGCCGTGATGGCGACGTCCAACTCGCCTTCGGTGGTGTTGATCAGCTGCAGCCGGTAGACGTTTTCGATCCAGCGCCCTTCGACTTCGCGCGCCAGCGCCTGCCGGTCGCGGATGATGTCCACCTTCAGCGGCGTGCGCACCGCCACCGACCAGACGAAGCCGCCGACCAGCGCCAGCCACAGCACCGCATACAGCACGATGCGCGGGCGGATCATGCGGCGGCGCGCATTGGCCGCCGACAGCGCGCGCCGCATCGCATTTTCGGACGTATAGCGGATCAGCCCGCGCGGATAGCGCATCTTGTCCATGACCTGATTGCACGCATCGATGCACGCGCCGCAGCCGATGCACTCGTACTGCAGCCCGTCGCGGATATCGATGCCGGTCGGGCAGACCTGCACGCAGATGCTGCAGTCCACGCAGTCGCCGATGCCCAGCGCGCGCGGGTCGGCCTTGCGCGAGCGCGAGCCGCGCGGCTCGCCGCGCTGCGCGTCGTAGGTCACCACGTAGGTGTCCTTGTCGACCATCACGCTCTGGAACCGCGCATAGGGGCACATGTACTTGCAGACCTGCTCGCGCATGAAGCCCGCATTGCCCCAGGTGGCGAACGCGTAGAAGCCGATCCAGAAGGTCTCCCACGGCCCGGTCGACAGGCCCAGCACCGCCCTGCCCAGCGCATCGATCGGCGAGAAGTAGCCGACGAAGGTGAAGCCCGTCCACAGCGCGATCGCGATCCACAGCAGATGCTTGGTGGCCTTGACGCGCAGCTTGCGCGCGCTCCAGCGCTCGCCGTCGAGCCGGATGCGCGCGATGCGGTCGCCCTCGACCTTGCGCTCGATCCACAGGAAGATTTCGGTGTAGACCGTTTGCGGACAGGCATAGCCGCAGAACAGCCGCCCGGCGATCGCGGTGAACAGGAACAGCGACAGCGCCGAAATCACCAGCAGCACGGCCAGGTAGATCACGTCCTGCGGCCACAGCACCAGGCCGAACAGATAGAACTTGCGCGCGCCCAGATCGAACAGCACCGCCTGGCGGCCGTTCCATTGCAGCCACGGCGTGCCGTAGAACACCAGCTGCGTGGCCAGCACCATCGCGACGCGCCAGCTGGCGAACGCGCCCGTGACGGCGCGCGGATAGATCTTGCGCCGGACCTCGTACAGCGAGGCCTCGGTCGAGTCGATGCCGGGCGCGTTCATGGCTGCCTCCGCGGATCGCGCGCACGAAACCGGTTGCCGCAAGCGGTGTCCATCACTGCCCCGCGGCCGGCATCGCGCCGCTGTCGCCCGACAAGCCCCACACATACGCGGTCAGCATGCGGATGCGCTCCGGCGTCAGGATGTCCTCGTGCGCGGGCATCCGGTTGTCGTGGCCCTGCAGGATCGCCTTGACGATGTTCGCCTCGGCGCTGCCGTGCAGCCACACCTTGTCGGTCAGGTTGGGCGCGCCCAGCGCCTGGTTGCCCTTGCCCGTGCCGCCGTGGCAGGCGACGCAGGTCGTCTTGAAGACCGGCTCGCCGCGAGCCGCGCGGATCGGGTTGAAGGCGAGCCCCGACAGCGAACGCACGTATTGCGCGACATCGCCCGCGGCCTTCTCGTCGATGACGGCGGCGAACGACGGCATCACGCCATGCCGGCCCTTGGCGATGCTCTGCATGATGGTGGCCGGGTCGCCGCCATGGAGCCAGTCGCGGTCGGTCAGGTCGGGAAAGCCGCGGCTGCCGCGCGCGTCCGACCCATGGCACTGCGCGCAGTAGTTCAGGAACAGCCGCTGGCCGATCTCGCGCGCCTCGGGATCGGCGGCCACCTGCTCGATCTTCAGGTCCATGTACTTGCCGTACACCGCCTGCTGGCCACGCAGCGCGGCCTTGCCGCTGCGCCGCCAGCTCGCCCTGGCTGGTGAAGCCCAGCATCCCGCGATACGCGCCGAGGCCGGGATACAGCACCAGATAGCCGAGCGCGAACACGCAGCTCAGCAGGAACATCCACATCCACCAGCGCGGCAGCGGGTTGTTCAGCTCGCGCAGATCGCCGTCCCACACGTGGCCGGTGTCCTGCGCCGCCGCGCCGGTGTCGGCGCCGGTGTCGGCGCCGCCCGCCGTGCCGGCCGCGCCCGAAGTGGCAGCGCCCGAGGCAGCCGCGTCCTTGGCCACGCGCGTCTGCGAGAACAGCAGCCAGACGCACCAGACGATGCCGCCCAGCGCGATCGCGCCGATGTAGTAGCCCCAGAAATCCGAAATAAAGTCGCTCATGGCATCAATGTCCCTGCTCGATGGCGTGCGCACGCGCGGCGTCGCGCGGCACGTCGCTGCGTTCGCCCATGGCTTCGCCGCCGGCCTCGTCGGGCAGCGCGAACGGCAGCCAGGCGGCTTCGCGATTGGCGTGGCGCCGCCCGCCGGACCACGCCCAGCAGACGATGCCGATAAAGACGACGAGGAAGATCAGCGTGGAAAACGCGGTCAAGGTCGCCATGGTCATTGGCTCCCGCTGCGCGCGCCCGCTTCCGTGGCGGGGTCCGCGGTGCCGACCGCGCTACGGTTCGCGCTACGGTCCGCGCTACGGTCCGCGCTAAGGCCCGCGCTACGGTCAGCGCTGCCGTCTACGCCGGCGACCTCGATGCCGAGGGTGCGGCGATTGGTGCCGAGGCCCTGCAGATACGCTACCAGCGCATCCTCTTCGGTCCGGCCCTTCAGCGCGTCGGGCGCCGCCTCGATGTCTTGCTCGCTGTACGGCACACCGAGCGTGCGCAGCGTCCGCATGCGCTGGCGGATGTCGTCGGTCGGCAGCGCCGTCTTCGCCAGCCACGGATAGGAAGGCATCACCGACTCGGGCACGACATCGCGTGGATTGCGCAGGTGGATGCGCTGCCAGTCGTCCGAGTAGCGGCCGCCCACGCGCGCCAGGTCCGGGCCGGTACGCTTGGAGCCCCACAGGAACGGATGGTCGTAGACCGACTCGCCGGCGGTCGAGTAAGGGCCGTAGCGCTCGACCTCGGCCTGCAGCGTGCGCACCTGCTGCGAATGGCAGCCGACGCAGCCCTCGCGGATATAGATGTCGCGCCCCATCAGCCGCAGCGGCGAGTAAGGGACGATGCCCGGATCGGGCTGGGTGGTCGAATGCTGGAAGAACAGCGGCAGGATCTGCACGAAGCCGGCGATGCTGACCACCACGATGGTGCAGACGATCAGCCAGCCGATGTTCTTCTCCAGCGTCTCGTGCGAAAAGAAGCGTCGTTGTTGGGACATGATGGAATCCGGATGGCGTTCAGGCGGCGGGAGCGGTGGCGGCGCTGGCAACGGCGGTGCCGGCGGAGGCCGCAACGGCGGTCCCGACGGTGGCCCCCGCCGGAATCACGGGATCGAAGGCGCGGCGGCCCGCGATGGTCCGCGCGACGTTCCACGCCATCACCAGCATGCCGGCAAGGAAGCACAGGCCGCCCAGCAGACGGATCAGGTAGAACGGATATTTGGCCTTGACCGCTTCGACGAAGGCGTAGGTCAGCGTGCCGTCGGGCTGCGTGGCGCGCCACATGAGCCCCTCCATCACGCCGGCGATCCACATCGAGGCGATATAGAGCACCACGCCGATGGTCGCGATCCAGAAGTGCCATTCGATCAGGCGCGTGCTATACATCCGTTGCTGGCCGAACAGGCGCGGCACCAGGTAGTACAGCGAGCCGATCGTGATCATCGCGACCCAGCCCAGCGCGCCCGAATGCACGTGGCCGATGGTCCAGTCGGTGTAGTGCGACAGCGCGTTGACCGTCTTGATCGACATCATCGACCCCTCGAAGGTCGCCATGCCGTAGAAGGACAGCGCCACCACCAGGAACTTCAGGATCGGATCGGTGCGCAGCTTGTGCCAGGCGCCCGACATCGTCATGATCCCGTTGATCATGCCGCCCCACGACGGCGCCAGCAGGATCAGCGAGAACACCATGCCGAGCGACTGCGCCCAGTCGGGCAGCGCGGTGTACTGCAGATGGTGCGGGCCGGCCCACATATAGGTGAAGTTGAGCGCCCAGAAATGGACGATCGACAGCCGGTACGAATAGATCGGGCGCTCGGCCTGCTTCGGAATGAAGTAGTACATCATGCCGAGGAAGCTGGTGGTCAGGAAGAAGCCGACCGCGTTATGGCCGTACCACCACTGCACCATCGCGTCCTGCACGCCGGCATAGGCAGAGTACGACTTCCACAGCGACGCCGGCAGCTCGATGTTGTTGACGATATGCAGGATCGCGATCGTCAGGATGTAGGCGCCGAAGAACCAGTTGGCGACGTAGATATGACGGGTCTTGCGCTGGATGATGGTGCCGAAGAACACGATCGCATAGGCGACCCATACGGCCGCGATCAGCAGGTCGATCGGCCATTCCAGCTCCGCGTATTCCTTCGAGGTCGTGATGCCCAGCGGCAGCGTGATCGCCGCGGCGACGATCACGACCTGCCAGCCCCAGAAGGTGAAGGCCGCCAGCGGCGCCGCGAACAGCCGTGCCTGGCAGGTCCGCTGCACCACGTAGTACGAGGTGGCGAACAGCGCGCTGCCGCCGAAGGCGAAGATCACCGCATTGGTATGCAGCGGGCGCAGCCGTCCGAACGACAGCCACGGCGTATCGAAATTGAGTTCAGGCCAGATCAGTTGCGCGGCGAGCAGCACGCCGACCGCCATGCCGACGATCCCCCAGACCACGGTCATGATGGCGAATTGCCTCACGACGTGATAGTTGAAGGTGTCGGCGGCGCGCGCGGGCGTGGCCGAGCCGGTCAGGCCGGCGGCGGTAACATCCATTCGGACCCCCAAGGATGGATATGGAACAGGAAAGAAGAAGGCGATGAAGGCAATGTAGAGGGGGTCGGGCCGCGCGCCCTTGATCCGGATCAAGCGCCGTGCAGATGCATGGCGCCCCGGGGAACCTCAGTGGTGAAGATCGCAACGGCCCGGCCGCCGCGCGGCGCCGCCCCCCGCATCGGGACGGTCGTTGTCGAGCAGGATCGCCTGCCCTGGCCGCTCGAGATCGTCGTATTGCCCGGCGCGCAGCGCCCACCACAGCGCCGCGGCGATCAGCGCGACCAGCGCCAGGCTCATTGGCACCAGCAGGAACAGCGTGTCCATCGCTAGCGCTCCTTCGGCACGCGCAGCAGCCGCCAGGCATTGGCGACCACCAGCAGCGAGGACAGCGACATGCCGACCCCGGCCATCCAGGCGGTGACATGGCCGCTGGCCGCCAGCGGAATGGCCACCACGTTGTAGGCGAAGGCCCAGCCCAGGTTCTGCCGGATCACCGCCCGTGCGCGGCGCGCGATGGCCAGCGCGGTGGCGATGTCGGCAATACCGTCGTGGGTCAGCACCGCATCGGCGCCGACCTGCGCAAGCGGCGCGCCGCTGCCCAGCGCGATCGACACCTGCGCCTGGGCCAGCACCGGCCCATCGTTGATGCCATCGCCGATCGCAAGTACCACCGCGCCATCGCGCTGCAGGGCGGCCACGTAGTCGCGCTTGCCCTCGGGGCTGACGCGTCCGTGCGCGGCCTCGATACCGAAATGGCGGGCCCACCAGCGCACCGTCGGCTGGCTGTCGCCCGAAACCAGATGGCAGCGCAGGCCGAGCGCGCGCAGGCGCGCCAGCAGGTTGGCCGCCTGCGCGCGCTCGGTGTCCGACAGCACGAAGACGGCGAGCAGTCCGCCTTCGTCGCCCAGCCACACCGGCGAGGCGCCGTCGTGCAGATGGCGGCGCAGCGCATCGAGGGCGGCGTCGTTGCCGGCGCGATCTGGCGGAACCAGCGCCGGCGTATCCGGCGCGAGCGGCACCAGCGTGGGGGGGAACCAGCACGGGCGGCACCAACGCCTCGACGAAGTCGCGCCGCCCCACGCGTATCGGACGGCCGTCCAGCAGCGCCTCCACGCCCTGCCCCGGGCGATTGCGCAGTTGCGTCAGCCGTGGTTCGAAGTTCAGGTCGCCGGCGGTGGAACCGGAGACACCGCCAGGACTCGCCGCACGTTCCGCCGCGGCCACCAGCGCCCGCGCCACCGGGTGCTCGCCGCCGCGGCATAGCGCGGCTGCCAACGCCAGGCACTCGGCCTGCGCCACCCTGCCGAGCGCGATCACGTTGGCGACCGCAAACCGCCCCTCGGTCAGCGTGCCGGTCTTGTCCAGCACGACATCGGTGACACCGGCGAGCGTTTCCAGCGCATGACCGCGCGTCAGCAGCACGCCGCGCCGCGACAGCGCCGCGCCGGCCGCGGCCAGCGCCGCGGGCGTCGCCAGCGACAGCGCGCAGGGGCAGCTGACCACCAGCACCGCCACGGTCACCATCAGCGCGCGCTCGGGGGCGATGGCCCACCACAGCAGGCCCACGGCCGCCGCTATCAGCAGCAGCGCGGCCACGAACCACGCCGCCACGCGATCGGCGATCACCGCGAGCCGCGGCTTGTCGGCCAGCGCGCGTTCGAGCAGCGCGACGATCTCGGCCAGGCGCGTGCCCGCCCCAACCCGCCGCACGGCGATCACCAGCGGACTGCTGGCGTTGTAGCAGCCGGCGAGCACCGCTTGGCCCGGTCCACGCGGCACCGGCCGGCTTTCGCCGCTCAGCATCGACTCGTCCAGATCGCTGCTGCCCTCGAGGATCTCGCCGTCGGCCGGCACGATCTCGCCGGCGCGCACGCGCACGCGGTCGCCCGGCGCCAGCCGCGCGACCGGCACGCGCCGCACCGTGCCGTCGGGGAACAATTGCTCGCAGGTGGCCGGCAACTGCCGCGCCAGCATCTCCGCGCCGCTGCGCGAGGCCTGGCGCACGCGCAGTTCGAGATAGCGCGCCAGCAGCAACAAGGCGACGAACATCGTGACGGAGTCGTAGTAGACCTCACCGGTGCCGCGCACGGTGGCGAGCAGGCTGGCGCCGAACGCCGCGGCCAGCCCCAGCGCGACCGGCACGTCCATGCCGACATGACGCTGGCGCAGGCTGCGCCACGCGCCCGCAAAGACCGGCGCGGCGCTGTAGACGATCACCGGCAGCGTCAGCGCCAGGCTGGCCCATTGCAGCAGACGCAGATGCGTCGCCGCGATCGTGCCTTCATGCGTATAGACGGGCCACGCGTACATCATCACCTGCATCATGCCGAGCATGGCGACCGCCAGGCGCATCAGCAGGCCGCGCCGGGCCGCGCTGTCCTGCCGGTCCGCCGCGGAGAACTCGAACGGCCAGGCGGTGTAGCCGATATCGGCCAGCGCGCCCAGCAGAGCGGCGACGGTCAGCGCGCGGCCGCGCCAGCGCACCAGCACCCGGCGCGTGGCCAGATTGGCGACCGCGGTCTCGACGCCGGGCAGTTGCGCGAGCTTCTGCTCGATCAGCCAGGCGCAGGCGGCGCAGCGGATGTTCTCGGGCGCCAGCGTGATTTCGAATCGTTCCTGCGGTCGTTGCTGCGGTCGTTCCTCCGGCCGCGCTTCCGTCGCGCCATCGAGCCGCCGCACGAAGCGCGCGCGCAGCTCCTCGGTGTCGTAGGCCTGCCAGACCGGCTCGAGCCGGGCCCGTGCCGCGCCGTCGAGGGGCCTGCCGAAGCGGAACTCGCCGCCATAGAGATGGGCGAAGCCGGCCTGGTCCAGCGCCTGTGCCAGCGCCAGGCAGCCGGCGCAGCAGAACGCGCGCGACATGCCGCCGACCTCCGCGCGCAGCGCGTGCTGCGCGGCGCCGGTGGGCAGTCCGCAATGGAAACAGCAGGCGGCGTCGGTCGGGCGGTCCGCCGCGGCGTGCGCCGATGTGGCGGACGCCGATGGTTCGACGTGGGAGGAAGGGGCGAAGGCGATCGGCATCGTAGTCCTGGATGTCCGATCGATTCTAGGGACAGCGCCAGGATGGCGACTTGATCCCGGTCAAGGCGCACGCAATCGGTACGCTGGGCAAGGCGTCGCGGCCAGGAGCCGCTCAGGTAGCCCGGGCAGCCCACGCCGCTCCGGCCGCCATGGCCGCCATGGCCGCTGTGGTCGTCATGGGGGGCTCTTGCCGCGCCGGCCGCCCGGGCCCGCACGCCCTTAGGCCGCTCAGGCCAGTTCCGTGACGCCGGTGCGCCGCGGCGCCTCCAGATACTCGCGCGACTGCATCTCGATGATGCGCGACACCGTGCGATGGAATTCGTTGGCCATCTGGCCCTCGACATAGAGCTCGTCGGGCGGCACCTCGGCCGACATCAGCAGCTTGACCTTGTGGTCGTAGAACACATCGACCAGCCAGGTGAAGCGGCGCGCCTCCGACGACATCCGCGGCGTCATCTTCGGCACGTCCGACAGGATCACCGTGTGGAAGCGCTCGGCCAGCTCCAGATAGTCGTTCTGCGAACGCGGGCCGCCGCACAGCGTGGCGAAGTCGAACCAGACGACGCCGTTGGCCTTGCGCAGCGCATGCAGCTCGCGCTTCTCGATATGCAGGATCGGCGATTCGTCGGCGATGCCGGCCAGCGCCGCGAAGGCATCGCGCAGCGCCGCGCTGGCCTTGGCGTCGAGCGGCGTGTAATAGGCCTGCACCTGCTCCAGCGTGCGCTTGCGGTAATCGATGCCGGCATCGACGTTCAGCACGTCGAGCTTGCGCTCGAGCAGCGCGATCGCGGGCAGGATGCGGTCGCGATGCAGACCGTCCGGATACAGCAGGTCCGGGCGGTAGTTCGACGTCATCACGAACTGCACGCCGTTCTCGAACATCTGCTCCAGCAGCCGATGCAGGATCATCGCGTCGGCGACATCGCTGACATGGAATTCATCGAAACAGATCAGCCGGTACTTGCGGGCGATCCGTTTGGCCAGCTCGTCCAGCGGATCGGGCCGGCCGCGCAGTTCCTCGAGCTGGCGATGCACCTCGCGCATGAACTCGTGGAAATGCAGGCGGGTCTTCCTGACCACCGGCACGCAGTGGTAGAAGCTGTCCATCAGGAAGGACTTGCCGCGCCCCACCCCGCCCCACAGATAGACGCCCTTGGGCACCTCGGGCCGGATCAGCAGCTTCTTCAGCGCATTGTTGCGCCGCTGCTTGTAGGCGACCCATTCGTCGTAGCACTGTTGCAGCCGCGCCACCGCGCGCAACTGCGCCTCGTCGGACCGATAGCCGCGCTGCTGCAGTTCGTGGTGGTAGTACTCGGTGACGTTCATCGGGGGGAAGGAAAGGTAACGGCGGATTCGCCGCGAAGGGCATGGCCCTCACGGCGGCGCCGCGAGGCTCCCCGCTCCCGCGAGCGGGAGCGGAGGTTGGAGAGAGAGCCGCCGGCAGCGGTCGGACCGCCAAGGCGCGGGCGAGCGCCCCGCCGGCTTCCCGTCTCTCTCCCCGACCCTCCCCGCACGCGGGAGAGGGCAACAGCGGACTTACATATTGAGCTGACGCTTGTCCACCGCAAGCGCGGCTTCGCGCATCACCTCGGACATCGACGGGTGCGGGTGGCACACCCGGCCGATATCTTCGCTGGCGGCCTTGAACTCCATCGCCACCACGGCTTCGGCGATCAGGTCCGACGCATTGGCGGCGACCACGTGCACGCCGAGGATCTCGTCGGTCTTCGCATCGGCCAGCATCTTGACGAAGCCGTCCGAGGCGCCCATGCCCAGCGCGCGGCCGTTGGCCACGAACGGGAACTGGCCCGACTTGTACTCGCGGCCCTCGGCCTTCAGCTGCTGCTCGGTCTTGCCGACCCAGGCGATTTCCGGGTAGGTGTAGATCACCCACGGAATGCAGTTGTAGTCGATGTGCGGCTTCTGGCCGGCGATACGCTCGGCCACGGCCACGCCTTCGTCCTCGGCCTTGTGCGCCAGCATCGGGCCGCGCACCACGTCGCCGATCGCCCACAGGCCCGGCACCGAGGTCGCGCAATGGTCGTCGACCGGAATGAAGCCGCGCTCGTCGGTACCCAGGCCAACGGCGTCCAGACCCAGGTTGTCGGTGTTCGGCACGCGGCCGACCGACACGATCAGGCGATCGACTTCCAGCGTCTGTGCGTTGCCGTCCTTGTCGGTGTAGCTGACGGTGACGTTGTTGTCGCCGGTCTTCACCTCGTTGACCTTGACGCCCAGGCTGAACTTCAGGCCCTGCTTGGTCAGCAGCTTCTGCGCTTCCTTGGCGACGCCTTCGTCGGCGGCACCGAGGAACGACGGCAGCGCCTCGAGCACGGTCACGTCGGCACCGAGACGGCGCCACACCGAACCCAGCTCCAGACCGATCACGCCGGCGCCGATCACGCCCAGCTTCTTCGGCACCTCGGCGAACTTCAGCGCGCCCTCGTTATCGTTGACCAGCTTGTTGTCGACCGCGATGCCCGGCAGATGGCGGGCCTTCGAGCCGGTGGCGATGATGACCTGCTTCGCCGTCACCGTTTCGCTGCCGGCCTTGCCGGCGATCTCGACCTGGAAGCCCTCGGCGCCCTTGCCGACGAACTTGCCGTGGCCCTTGAGCAGCGTGATCTTGTTCTTGCGGAACAGGAACTCGATGCCCTTGGTCATCTTGCCGACGATGTCGTCCTTGCGCTTGAGCATCTTGGCCACGTCGACCTTGACGTCGCCGACCGTGATGCCGTGGTCGCCGAGATGGTGCTGCACGTTCTCGACTTCCTCGGACGAGGCCAGCATCGCCTTGGACGGGATGCACCCCACGTTCAGGCAGGTGCCGCCCAGGCGCGGCTCGCCCTTCGGGTCGTCGTAGGGATTGTCTTCGCAGCAGGCGACATTCATGCCCAGCTGGGCGGCGCGGATCGCGGCGATATAGCCGCCGGGGCCGGCGCCGATCACCAGCACGTCGAATTGTTTGCTCATCAGGATTCCTCGGCGTCGATTACAGGTCCAGCAGCAGGCGGGCCGGATCTTCCAGCGCTTCCTTCATCGCCACCAGGCCCAGCACGGCTTCGCGGCCGTCGATGATGCGGTGGTCGTAGGACATCGCCAGGTAGTTCATCGGACGGATCACGATCTGGCCGTCTTCCACCACGGCGCGGTCCTTGGTGGCGTGCACGCCCAGGATCGCCGATTGCGGCGGGTTGATGATCGGGGTCGACAGCATCGAGCCGAACACGCCGCCGTTCGAGATCGAGAAGGTACCGCCCGACAGCTCGTCCAGCGACAGCTTGCCGTCACGGGCCTTGGTGCCGAACTCGGCGATCTTCTTCTCGATGTCGGCCAGGCTCATCTGGTCGGCGTTGCGCAGGATCGGCACCACCAGGCCGCGCGGCGAACCGACCGCGATGCCGATGTCGAAATAGCCGTGGTAGACGATGTCGTTGCCGTCGACCGAGGCGTTGATGATCGGGTACTTCTTCAGCGCATGCACGGCCGCCTTGACGAAGAAGGACATGAAGCCCAGCTTGACGCCGTGTTCCTTCTCGAAGCGGTCCTTGTACTTGTTGCGCAGATCCATCACCGGCTTCATGTTGACTTCGTTGAAGGTGGTGAGGATGGCGTTGGTCTGTTGCGATTGCAGCAGGCGCTCGGCGATACGGGCGCGCAGGCGGCTCATCGGCACGCGCTCTTCCGGACGATCGCCCAGCGCGGCGAAGTCGACCGGCGCGGAGACCTGCTGCAGGGCCGGCTTGGCGGCCGGGGCCGGGGCGGCCTTGGCGGCGGGCGCCGAACCGGCGGCGAGCACGTCGCCCTTGGTGATGCGGCCATCCTTGCCGGTGCCGGCGACCTGGCCGGCCGACAGGCCTTGCTCGGCCATCAGCTTGGCGGCCGACGGCATCGCCACGGCGCCGGCGGCGGGCGCGGCGGCCGGTGCGGCAGCGGCCGGAGCCGGTGCGGGCGCAGCGGCGGCCGGGGCCGGCGCGGCGGCGGCCGGAGCGGCGGCGCCGGCGGTGGCTTCCGTATCGATCTTGGCGATGACTTCATCGGCCGTCACGGTGTCGCCGTCGTTCTTGACGATCTGCGACAGCACGCCCGCGGAGGGTGCCGGCACTTCGAGCACGACCTTGTCGGTCTCGATTTCGATCAGGATTTCGTCCTGCGCGACCGCTTCACCGGGCTTCTTCTTCCAGTTCAGCAGGGTCGCCTCGGCGACGGATTCGGACAGTTGCGGGACCTTGACGTCAACAATGGCCATGGTGGGAGTTTCCTCGCTAGATGCGTGTATTCAGCGGTATTCGGGGCGAACCGGCACAGTCGTGACTAAGGGAGGCGACTGGCGCGGTCCGATGCGGTTCAAAGCGATGCGATCAGGGGATTGCGGGGCGCAGGTGCAAGCAAAGCGGCAAGCGCAGCGCGGCAGGGCCCGCCCACGGCGCGCCCTGCCCGCACTGGCGCTTACTTGCTCAGCACGAAGCCCTTGAGCTTGGAGAACGCCGCGTCCAGCAGCGCCTTCTGTTGCTCGTTGTGCTTGGCGTAGTAGCCCACGGCCGGCGAAGCCGACGCCGGACGGCCGGCGTAGCCCAGCTTCTGCCCTTCCGTCATGTTCTCCATGATGTAGTGCTGGACGAAGAACCAGGCGCCCTGGTTCTGCGGCTCGTCCTGGCACCACACGATCTCGGTGGCGTTCGGATACTTCTTCAGTTCGGCGGCCACCGCCTTGTGCGGGAACGGATAGAGCTGCTCGAGGCGGATGATGGCGACATCGCTGGCGCCCCGCTCCTTGCGCGTCGCGACCAGGTCGTAATAGACCTTGCCCGAGCACATGATCACGCGCTTGACCTTGCTGGCGTTCAGTTCCTCGTGTTCGCCGATCACGGTCTCGAAATGGCCCTTGGCCAGATCCGACAGCGGCGACACCGCGTCCTTGTTACGCAGCAGCGACTTCGGCGTCATGATGACCAGCGGCTTGCGGAACAGCCGGATCATCTGGCGGCGCAGCAGGTGAAAGATCTGCGCCGGTGTGGTCGGCTGGCAGACCTGCATATTGTGGTCCGCGCACAGCTGCAGGAAGCGCTCGATGCGCGCCGAGCTGTGTTCCGGGCCCTGGCCTTCGTAGCCGTGCGGCAGCATCAGCGTCAGGCCCGAGGCGCGGCCCCACTTGACTTCGCCCGACGAGATGAACTGGTCGATCACGACCTGCGCGCCGTTGACGAAGTCGCCGAACTGGGCTTCCCAGATCACCAGCGCGTTCGGCTCGGCGGTCGAGTAGCCGTACTCGAAGCCCAGCACCGCTTCCTCGGACAGCACCGAGTCGATCACGGTGAACGGGGCCTGGCCTTCCGACACGTTCTGCAGCGGCACGTACGAGCCCGCATCCCAGCGCTCGCGGTTCTGGTCATGCAGCACGGCGTGGCGGTGCGTGAAGGTGCCGCGGCCGGCGTCCTGGCCGGTGATGCGCACCGGATAGCCCGATGCCACCAGCGAGGCGAAGGCCAGATGCTCGCCCATGCCCCAGTCCAGCGGCTGGTCGCCGCGGCCCATGTTGGCGCGGTCCTTGATCACCTTCTCGACCAGCGGATGCAGCTTGAACTGTTCGGGGATCGTGGTGATCCGCTCGGCCAGGCGCTTGAGCTCGGTCACCGGCACGGCGGTGTCGGCGGCGTCGGTCCACTTGCGGTTCAGGAACGGCATCCAGTCGACGGCGAACTTGTTCTTGAAGTTCGACAGCACCGGATCGACCGTGTGCTTGCCCGCGTCCATCGCGGCGCGGTACGCCTTGACCAGCTCGTCGCCGAAGTCGGCCGGCACCACGTTCTGCGTCGCCAGCTTGTCGGCGTACACCTTGCGGGTGCCCGGGTGCGCCGAGATCTTCTTGTACATCAGCGGCTGCGTGACCGCCGGGGTGTCCTGCTCGTTGTGGCCCAGCTTGCGGAAGCAGATGATGTCGACGACGACATCCTTCTTGAACTCCATGCGGTAGTCCACCGCCAGCTGCATCGCGAACACGACGGCCTCGGGATCGTCGCCGTTGACGTGCAGCACCGGCGCTTCGATCATCTTGACCACGTCGGTACAGTACAGCGTCGAACGGGCGTCGCGCGGATCCGAGGTGGTGAAGCCGATCTGGTTGTTGATCACGATGTGCATCGTGCCGCCGGTACCGTAGCCGCGGGTCTGGGCCAGGTTCAGCGTTTCCATCACGACGCCCTGGCCGGCGAAGGCCGCGTCGCCGTGCACCTGCACCGGCAGCACCTCGCGATGGCCGGATTCGCCGCGGCGCTCCTGGCGCGCCTTGGCCGAGCCCTCGACCACCGGGTTGACGATTTCCAGGTGCGACGGGTTGAAGGCGAGCGACAGGTGGACCGGGCCGCCTTCGGTCGACACATCGCTGGAGAAGCCCTTGTGGTACTTGACGTCGCCTGCCGGCAGATCGTCGACGTGCTTGCCTTCGAATTCGGCGAACAGGTCGGCGGGCATCTTGCCCAGCGTGTTGACCAGCACGTTCAGGCGGCCGCGGTGGGCCATGCCGATGACGATTTCCTGCACGCCCTGCTTGCCGGCGCGCTGGATCAGTTCGTCCATCGCGGCGATGAAGCTCTCGCCGCCTTCCAGCGAGAAGCGCTTCTGGCCGACGTACTTGGTATGCAGGAAGCGCTCCAGGCCTTCGGCGGCGGTCAGGCGCTCGAGGATGTGCTTCTTCTTCTCGGCCGTGAACACCGGACGGGCGCGCGTCGATTCGAGGCGCTCCTGCCACCAGCGCTTCTGCGCCTGGTCGCTGATGTACATGAATTCGGCGCCGATGCTGCTGCAATACGTCTCGCGCAGGTTCTGCAGCAGCTCGCGCAGGCTCATCGACTCCTTGCCGAAATAGGTGTTGCTGGCATTGAAGACGATGTCGAGGTCGGCCTCGGAGAAGCCGTAGAAGGCGGGATCCAGATCCGGCAGGGGCGGACGCTCCTGGCGCTTGAGCGGATCGAGGTCGGCCCAGTGCGAACCGATGTTGCGGTAGGCGGCGATCAGCTGGGTCGCGGCGACGCGCTTGCGGCCCATGTCGGCATCGGCCGAGGCGACGATGGTGCGGATCGGTCCCTGCTTGGCGCGCTCGGCGAACGAGGCGACGATCGGTGCGTGGGGAATGTCTCGGGAGGCGGTGCCGTTCGCGGCCGGCACGTTCTGCATCGCGTCGAAGTACGCGCGCCAGTTGTCGGGGACGGAGGCGGGATTCTGGAGGTAGGCTTCGTACAGCTCTTCCACGTACGGCGCGTTGCCGCCGAAGAGGTACGAATTGCTCTGATACTGCTGCATCATGGGGCGCTCACTATTCTTCGGGTATGCCGAAGTTAAGCGGGTTTATCAACCTTCCGCGACACGGCTTGACCGGTTAGCGGATTGCAAACAACTCTTGAAGGCCCCTAAGCAAACGGCACCACTGGGGTGCCGGCGCGCAGAAGCCCGGAAGGGCAAGTTGTGCGGGGAAGGACCTAAGTCTTCACTGCGCGTAAGAATAGCACGTTTGTGCAAACGTCCACCGCTCTTTTCCGGTAGTGCAACACCGATCCAACGATTTCCCGCGGTATTGCGCGCCCTGCCGGTTTTCCCCGCCCAAAACCCCGTTCGCAACGGGGAATGGCTGTTGCGAAATGCCGTCGCTTTCTTTCAGACGGCTTTCATTCTGCTTTTTACCGCTCCGCCTTTACCGCTTTCACCGCTTCATGTTCCGTCGCGCGGGGGGATCCGGTCGACCGCGTCGGTAATCACCGCGTCGACGCCCCACCCCAGCAGCGCCGCGGCACGGTCCGGATCGTTGACGGTATAGCAGGCGACCCGATAACCGGCCCGGTGCGCCGCTTCAATCACATCTTGATTCAGTTCCCGATGATTGGCGTCCAGCGCGACGCAGCCCAGCCGCGCCAGCCGGTCCAGCCAGTCGGCCGGCAGCGTGTCGAGCAGCAGCGCGCGCGGCAGGTCCGGCGCGACCCGGCGCGCGGCCTCCAGCGCCGCCTCGGAGAACGACGACAGCAGCGGCGGCACGGCGGCGCCGGCCCACAGCGCCAGCGCGTCGAGCGCGACCGCCGCACCGGTGCGGGCCTCGGTGCCCGGCACCGGCTTGATCTCGATATTGACGTGCAGGCCGTTGGCGCGCGTGTAGGCTGCGATCGCCGCTAGCGTCGGGATCGGCTCGCCGGCATAGGCCGGGCTGTGCCAGCTGCCGGCGTCGAGCTGGGCGAGCTCGCCCAGCGTCAGCGCGTCGGCGCGGCCGCGGCCGCTGGTGGTGCGCTCCAGCGTCGCGTCGTGCAGCAGCACCGCCTTGCCGTCGGCCGACAGCTTGACGTCGAACTCGAACATCCGATACCCGAACGAGGCGCCGTGGCGGAAGGCCGCCAGCGTGTTCTCGGGCGCCAGCTTGCCGGCGCCGCGATGGGCGATCGTGCGCGGATAGGGCCAGGGCGGCAGCGTGCCGGCGGCTGTGGTCGCGGCCGCCGCGGTGTCAGCAACTGCGGTTTCGGCGGCTGCGGTTTCGGTGGCTGCGGTTCGGCCGGCTGCGGTTTCGGCCTCGGTGGACTGGCGCTCGGCTACCATCTCAGGCCTCGATCCGCTTGCCGCTGGCGTGGTCGAAGAAGTGCAGGTGCTCGCTCGATGCGGTGACCGGCAGCTTCTCGCCCGCGCGCACCTGCATATGGCCGTCGAGCCGGACCACCACCTGCTGGCCGCCGAGCGTGCCGTAGGCGAACGAGTCCGCGCCCAGCGCCTCGACCACGCGCACGTCGATCTGCGCGATCGCCTCGTGCGGGGCGCACGGCTCCACATGCTCGGGCCGCAAACCCAGCAGCGCCTGCTGCGGCAGATGCAGGCCCATCGGCAGATGGCCGAGCGTGGCCTCGGAGGGCTGGCCGTCCGGTCCGAGCACGCGCATCTGCGCATCGGATGGCACACCCGAAGGCCCCGCGCCCTGCCCCGCCTCGTTGCGCACCACCGGAATCAGGTTCATCGGCGGCGAGCCGATGAAGCCCGCGACGAAGATGCTGGCGGGCCGCGCATAGACCTCGAGCGGCGTGCCGATCTGCTCCACGCGCCCGCCGTTGAGCACCATCATCCGGTCGGCCAGCGTCATCGCCTCGACCTGGTCGTGCGTGACATAGAGGCTGGTGGTGCGCAGGCGCCGATGCAGCTCCTTCAGTTCCAGCCGCATCTGCACGCGCAGCTTGGCGTCCAGGTTGGACAGCGGCTCGTCGAACAGGAACACGGCCGGCTCGCGCACGATCGCGCGTCCCATCGCCACCCGCTGGCGCTGGCCGCCCGACAGCTGGCGCGGCTTGCGCTCGAGCAGCGGCGCCAGCTCCAGGATGCCGGCCGCATGGCGCACGCGCTGTTCGATCTCGGTCTTCGGCATGCCGCGGATCTTCAGGCCGTACGCCATGTTGTCGTAGACCGTCATGTGCGGATACAGCGCGTAGTTCTGGAACACCATCGCGATATCGCGCTCGGCCGGCTCCAGCCGATTGACCACGCGATCGCCGATATGGACCTCGCCGCCGGTGATGGTCTCGAGCCCCGCGACCATCCGCAGCAGCGTCGACTTGCCGCAGCCCGACGGGCCGACGATCACGATGAACTCGCCATCGTCGATCTCCATGTCGATGCCATGCACGGCGGCGACGTTGCCGGCGTAGGTCTTCTGTACGTTTCGGAGCGACAGTTTTGCCATGTGTTTCTGTTGTTCGATGGGTGTTGCCCGATCTTTGTCGGTAGGCTTTCCCCTCTCCCCCGGGTACGGGAAAGGCGAGGAACACAGTGCGGGATTCCGCTACTTCTCGGTCTCCACCAATCCCTTCACAAACCACTTCTGCATCAGGATCACCACCACCGCGGGCGGGATCATCGCCAGCAGCACGGTCGCCATCACCAGGTTCCACTCGGTGGCGGCATCGCCCGAGCGCGAGATCATCTGCGTGACGCCGACCACCACCGGGATCATCGACTTCTGCGTGGTGATCAACAGCGGCCACAGGTACTGGTTCCAGCCGTAGATGAACTGGATCACGAACAGCGCCGCGATGCTGGTCTTTGACAACGGCAGCAGCACGTCGAGGAAGAACCGCATCGGCCCCGCCCCGTCGATGCGCGCGGCCTCGGCCAGTTCATCCGGGATGGTGAGGAAGAACTGCCGGAACAGGAAGGTCGCGGTGGCCGACGCGATCAGCGGCACCGTCAGCCCGACATAGCTGTCCAGCATGCCCAGATCCGACACCACCTCGTAGGTCGGCAGGATGCGCACCTCGACCGGCAGCATCAGCGTGATGAAGATCATCCAGAAGAAGGTCTTGCGCAGCGGGAACTTGAAGTACACCACCGCGAAGGCCGAGATGATCGAGATCGCGATCTTGCCCAGCGAAATGCCCAGCGCCATGATCATGCTGTTCATCAGCATGGTCGACACCGGGGCCGCCGCCACGCCGACGCCGGAGAACAGCACGGTGCGGTAGTTCTCCAGCAGATGCGGTCCGGGGGATCAGCGTCATCGGCGCGTCGAGCACCTCCTCCGCGGTCAGCGTCGAGGCGACGAAGGTCACATAGACGGGAAAGGCCACGATCAGGATGCCGACGATCAGCACCACGTGGGTCAGGAAATCGAGGAAGGGACGCCGTTCTACCATGAGGGATACCTGTCTGCGGTCTTCATTCGTCGACGTTCAATACTGGACGCGCCGCTCGACGTAGCGGAACTGCACCACCGTCAGCGCGATCACGATCGCCATCAGGATCACCGACTGCGCCGCCGAGCCGCCGATGTCCATGCCGCGGAAGCCGTCGTGATAGACCTTGTAGACCAGCGTGTTGGTCGAGTTGAACGGCCCGCCGTGCGTCACCGCGTCGATGATGGCGAAGGTGTCGAAGAACGCGTACACCACGTTGATCACCATCAGGAAGAACGTGGTCGGCGACAGCAGCGGGAACACGATCGACCAGAAGCGGCGCCACGGTCCGGCGCCGTCGATCGCGGCGGCCTCGATCAGCGAGCGCGGAATGCTCTGCAGCCCGGCCAGGAAGAACAGGAAGTTGTAGCTGACCTGCTTCCACGCCGCGGCGATGATCACCAGCAGCATGGCCTGGTCGCCGTTGAGCAGGAAGTTCCAGTCCACGCCCATCTGGCGCAGCACGTACGAGACGATGCCCAGCGTCGGGTTGAACAGGAACATCCACAGCACGCCCGCCACCGCCGGCGCCACCGCATAGGGCCAGATCAGCAGCGTCTTGTAGGCGACCGCGCCACGCAGCGCGCGATCGGCGAAATAGGCCAGCAGCAGCGCGAACGACATGCCCAGCAGCGCCACCCCCGACCGCGAAGATCGCGGTCACGCGGAACGACTCGATGTAGTTCGGGTCGTTCCACAGCGTCATGAAGTTGGCCGCGCCGACGTATTCGAGGCTGATGCCGAAGGCGTCCTGCTGCAGCACCGACTGGTACAGCGCCTGGCCTGCGGGCCAGAAGAAGAAGATCAGCGTGATCGCGATCTGCGGCAGCACCAGCAGATACGGCAGCCAGGGCGAACGGAAGACGACGCGTTTTTCCATGCGTGGCGATGACAAGAGCGCCGCGCGGCGCCCCGGGGGGAAATTGGACCTGCCTCGGACCGGCCGCCCGCCGCATCGGTACGGCGGCACGGCGGCGCGGCGGCAGAAGCCGGAACGAATCGCGGGCGGCAAACCGGAACGGTCCGCCGCCCGCTGGCCGCCGCTTATTCCTTGGCGGTGCGCTGGAAGCGTTCGAGCAGCTCGTTGCCGCGCTTGACCGCGGTATCGAGCGCTTCCTTGGGCTCCTTCTTGCCGGCCCAGACCGCTTCCAGTTCCTCATCGACCACGGTGCGCACCTGGACCATGTTGCCCAGCCGCACGCCGCGCGACTTGTCGGTGGTCTTGACGACCATCTGCTGCACCGACACGTCGGCGCCCGGATTCTTCTCGTAGAAGCCGGACTTCCTGGTCAGCTCGTACGCCGCCATCGTGACCGGCAGGTAGCCGGTGGCCTGGTGCCAGTCGGCCTGGATCTCCGGGCGCGACAGGAAGGTGAAGAACTTGGCCACGCCCTTGTATTCCTCGGGCTTGCGGCCGGCCATCACCCACAGCGAGGCGCCGCCGATGATGGTGTTCTGCGGGGCGCCCTGCACGTCCGGGTAGTACGGCAGCTGCGACACGCCGAAGGCGAACTTGGCGTTCTTGCGCACGTTGGCCAGCGTCGCCGACGAGCCGGTGAACATCGCGCATTCGCCGTTGAAGAACTTCGCGCCCGACTCGGCCTTGCGGCCGCCGTAGCTGAAGTAGCCCTTCTTGACCATGTCCTGCAGATTCGAGATGTGCTTGACGTGCAGCGGGCTGTTGAACACCAGGCGCGTATCGGTGCCGCCGAAGCCGTTGTTCTTGGTCGCGTACAGCGTGTTGTGCCAGGCCGAGAAGCTCTCCAGGTGGACCCAGCCCTGCCAGTCGGTGGTGTAGGCGCAGTTGCCGCCCGAGGCCTTGATCTTGGCCGAGTACTGCATCACCTCGGGCCAGGTCTTGGGCGGCTTCTCGGGATCGAGACCGGCCTTCTTGAAGGCGTCCTTGTTGTAGTAGAAGACCGTGGTCGAGCTGTTGAACGGGAACGACAGCATCTCGCCCTTGGCGGACGTGTAGTAGCCCGCCACCGCCGGGATGTAGACCTTCTGGTCGAACTTCTCGCCGGCTTCCTTCATCACGGTCGAGACCGGCTTGATCGCGCCCTTGGCGCTCATCATGGTCGCGGTGCCGACCTCGAACACCTGCAGGATCGCCGGGGCGCCGCCGGCGCGGAAGGCGGCGATGCCGGCCGCCAGCGTTTCGTCGTAGTTGCCCTTGTTGACCGGCACGATCTTGTACTCGGTCTGGCTGGCGTTGAACTTGCTGGCAACCTCGTTGACCTTGTCGTTCAACGCGCCCTGCATCGCATGCCACCATTGGACTTCGACGGCGGCGTGCGCGGCGCCGGTGGCGGACAGCGCGGCCACGGCGGCGGCCGCGGCGGCAAGCTTGATGGTGATGGTGCGGGGGGATGGTCATCGACGGCTCTCCTCGTTTATTGCGTCATCCAGTCGGAAACCGGCTGAATGTATGCATTTTTTGTGACAAGCGGATGTTACTCCGCCAGCGCGCGCCGAGAAACCGAGCGTTTCTACCAATGTCCACGCGGGTTCGAGTCCAATCGGCCCGGAGCGAAGGCAACATGACAGCGCCGTGACATAGCTTAGGCGACGCAACATGCGAGGTACAATGCGCCGCCATGCCGACCCCCCAAGCCCCCCCCGCCCTCCCCGTCTTTCCGGCCGCGCTGCCCGCCGCGGCGCTGCGCCGCGTGCGCGGCGTGCTGACCGATATCGACGGCACGCTGACCACCGCCGGCCGCCTGCCGGCGCAGACCTACCTGGCCATCGAACGCCTGCGGCACGCGGGCCTGCAGGTGATTCCGGTCACCGGGCGCTGCATCGCCTGGGCCGAGATCCTGACGCGGCTGTGGCCGGTCGACGCGATCATCGGCGAGAACGGCGCGTTCTACTCGCACCTGCGCGACGGCCGCCTGGTCACGCGCTTCATCGACGACGCCGATACGCGGGCCCGCAACCTGCGGCGCATCGACGAACTGGCGCAGAAAATCCTGCGGGAGGTGCCCGGCTGCGCGCTGGCGTCCGACCAGCACTGGCACGCGGCCGACCTGGCGATCGACCACGCCGAGGATGTCGCGCCGCTGCCGCCCGCGGCGGTGGATCGCATCGTCGCGCTGATGCAGCAGGCCGGCATGACCGCCACCGTCAGCTCGATCCATGTCAACGGCTGGTTCGGCCGGCACGACAAGCTCAGCACCAGCCGACTGTGCGCGGCCGAGCTGCTTGGCGCCGACCTGGACGCCCAGCGCGACGAATGGGTGTTCATCGGCGATTCGGCCAACGACGCCGCGATGTTCGCCCACTTCCCGCTGTCGGTCGGCGTGGCCAATGTGCGCGAGATCCTGCCGCTGCTGCCGGTGCCGCCGGCCTATGTGACCAAGGCCGCCGGCGGCGAGGGTTTTGCCGAGATGGTGGACGCGCTGCTGGCGGCGCGGGACGCCGGCTAGGCGCCCTGCTGCCCCTGCTGCACCGGCGCACTACCGCGCCACGGCACGATCGCACCGCCGCACTACCGCACTACCCCACCGCCGCCCGACCCGGCACGGTGCCGGCCCCGGTGCGGGTGCAGGTGCGGGTGCGGGTGCAGGTGCGGGTGCAGGTGCGGGTGCAGGTGCGGGTGCAGGTGCGGGGCCGGTGCCGGTGCCGGTGCTGACACTGACACCGACACCGGCCCCCGACATCAACTCATGATGCCGATATGCCAGGGCACGAACTCGTTGTCGCCCAGCCCCAGCAGCTCGCTCTTCGAGCGCTGCCCCGACGCGGTGCGCAGCATCAGCTGGAAGATCTCCTCGCCGACCTGCTCGATGGTCTTCTCGCCATCGAGGATGGTGCCGCAGTTCAGGTCCATGTCCTCCTCCAGCCGGCGGTACATCGGCGAGTTGGTGGCCAGCTTGACGCTGGGCACCGGCTTGGCGCCGAACATCGAGCCGCGCCCGGTGGTGAACGCGATCAGGTTGGCGCCGCCGGCGATCTGGCCGGTGGCCGAGACCGGGTCGTAGCCCGGCGTATCCATGAAGACCAGGCCATGTTCGGTCACCGGCTCGGCATAGCGGTAGACCGCCATCAGCGGCCCGGTGCCGCCCTTCATCGACGAGCCCAGCGACTTCCGAAGATGTTGGCCAGCCCGCCCATCTGGTTGCCGGGGCTGACCTGCCCGTTGATCTGCACATCGCGTCCGACCGAATACTCGTCCTTCCACCAGCGGATCCGCTCGACCAGCTTCTCGCCGACCGCGCGGCTGACCGCGCGCCGCGTCAGCGTGTGTTCGACGCCGTAGATCTCCGGCGTCTCCGACAGGATCGCGGTGCCGCCGTGGCGCACCAGCAGGTCCACCGCGGCGCCCAGCGCCGGATTGGCGGTGATCGACGAGAAGCCGTCCGAGCCGCCGCACTGCAGGCCGACCGTCAGGTGGCTGGCCGGCACCGGCCGGCGCTCGACGCGGTTGGCCTCGGGCAGCAGCGCCTGCACCGCCGCGATGCCCGCCTCGATGGTCTTGCGCGTGCCGCCGCTGTCCTGCATCACGAAGGTGCGCAGCAGGGCCATCCTGCAGCGACTGCGTCTCCAGCAGGCCCTTGAGCTGGTTGCGTTCGCAGCCCAGCCCGACGATCAGCGCGCCGCCGAGGTTGGCGTGCCGCGCGTAGCCCGCCATGGTCCGCCGCAGCAGGTCCATCGGCTCGCCGGTCATCTCCATGCCGCAGCCGAGCGAATGGCTGAAGGCCACCACGCCGTCGACATTCGGATAGTCGGCCAGCCGCTCGGGCGTGAACCACTCGGCGATCTTGCGCACCACGGTGGCCGAGCAATTGACGGTCGACAGGATGCCGACGTAGTTGCGCGTTCCCACGCGGCCATCGGCCCGCACGATGCCGTCGAACATCGCCTGGCGCGACGCCGGCACGCGCTCCACCGGTACATAGTCGCGGCCATAGGCGTAGTCGCGCTCGTACTCCTGGAAGCTGACGTTGTGCGAATGCACGTAGCTGCCCGGCGCGATGTCGGTCGCGGCGAAGCCGATGCAGACGTTGTACTTGACGATCGGCTCGCCGGCGCGGATTGCCCGCGCGGCGATCTTGTGGCCGGCCGGCACCTGGCCGCGCGTGGTCCAGGGCTGGCCCGGCACCTGCGCGCCGATGCCGACATCCTTGCGCGCGACCAGCACGTTGTCGGCGGGATGCAGGCGGATGCAGGGGCCCAGCAGGGTCTTGTCGTGGCGAGCTTCCATACGGCGCTTGTTTCCGTGTTGCGTGTCAGAGAAATGGGATTGGGATAGACACCCGCGTTCGGCGTTTCGGCGTTTCGGCGTTTCGGCGTTTCGGCGTTCGTCGCTTCGGCGCGAAGGCGGAGTCGGGCTTATTCCGGCCGGATATTTGACGCCTTCACCACCGCCGCCCATTTCGGGACTTCGCCCGTCATGAACCTGCCGAACTGCTCGGGATTGGTGCCCAGGATGTTCAGGCCCTGCTCGGCGAACTTGGCGCGGAGGCCCGGCTCCTTCAGCGCCTGCGCGACCTCGTCGCTGATGCGCGCGGCGATCGGGCGCGGCGTGCTGGCGGGCAGGAACAAGCCGTACCAGGTCAGCACCTCGAAATCCTTCAGCCCCGCTTCGGCCACCGTCGGCACCTGTGGCAGGCTCGGGGCGCGGGCCAGGCTGGAGACCGCGATCGCCTTCAGCTTGCCCGACTTGATGAACGGCGCCGCCACCGGCACGTTGGCGAACATCACCGGCACATTGCCGGCGATCACATCGGTCAGCGCGGCGGACTCGCCCTTGTAAGGCACGTGCGTCAGCTTGATGCCGCTCATGGTGTTGAACAGTTCCCCGGCGATATGCTGCGGGCCGCCGGGTCCGGACGACGCGTAGCTGGTCAGCTTGCCGGCGCGCACCAGCTCGGCCACCTCCTTGACCGTGGTGGCGGGCACCGATGGATTGACCACCATCACCAGCGGCATCGATACCACCTGCGTCACCGGCATGAAGTCCTTCAGCGGATCGAACGGCAGCTTCGCGTACATGCTGGGCGCGATCACCATGGTCGACTGCGAGGCCAGCATCATCGAATAGCCGTCCGCCGGCGACTGCGCGACGTTCGACGCGGCGATGGTGCCGGTCGCGCCGGGCCGGTTCTCGACGACCACCGACTGTCCCATCTGTTTCGACAGCTGCGCGCCGAGCTGGCGCGCGACGATGTCCGCGCCGCCGCCGGGCGCGAAGCCGACCACCACGCGGATCGGCTTGCTGGGAAGGCGTCGGTGGCGGCCGCGGCGGGGCCGGCCGCAAGGGCCATCAGGGACATCAGGGCCGTCGCGGCCAATCCGGCCGCTCGGGCGTACAGGGCGTGGCGAAGGCCGGCGATGCGCCGGGATGGCCGGCATGGCTGGTTGGTGAAGGTCATGGTCGTCTCCTGGGGTGTCGTTGTATGTTGTCGTGCGGGTTTCTGGCATGCCGTGGCATACCCGCGTCGGAGCCCGCACCGAAGCCCGGTTCGGTACCCCGGTCGGTGCCGAGATGCGGATGCCATCAAGCCGCGAGGCGTTCCGCCCCCGGCATCGCGAAGCCCAGCGCATCGAGCGCCTGGCCCAGCAGCGCGCGCTGTCCTTCCTGCAGCTCGGTCAGCGGCGGCCGCACCGTGCGCCAGCCGGCGTCGGCGCTCTGCACCGCGATCGCCTCCTTCATCGCGGCGATCATCGGGAACTGCTGGAAGGCCGCGCGCGTGCGGTTCAGCGCGGCCTGCCGCGCATCGGCATCGGGCGCCTGCCAGTTGGCGTACAGGTCGACGATCGGCGCGGGATTGACGTTGCCGGTGGCCGTGATGCAGCCGGCCCCACCCGCGCGCATGGTCTCCAGCAGGATCGCTTCGGTACCGGCGAAGACATCGAAGCCGCGCGCGCCGAAGCGTTCGATCATGGCACGCGTGTTGGCGAGATCGCCGGAGCTGTCCTTGATGCCGGCGACGATGCCGGGATAGGCGGTCAGCAGCCGGTCGATCAGGTCCAGGCCCAGTGGCACCTGGCTGACCGCGGGGATGTGGTACAGGTAGACGCGCAGGCGCGCATTGCGGGCCGTCTCGTCGGCCGCCTCGCCGGCCGTGCCACCGACCGCCTCGATGACCTCGGCAAACGCGCGGAACAGGCCATCGTCGCTGACGCCCTTGTAGTAGAACGGCGGCAGCATCAGCACGCCCGCGCAGCCGGCGGCGACCGCATGGCGGGTCAGCGCGATGGCATCCGGCAGCGCGCAGGCGCCGGTGCCGGGCATCAGGCGATCCGGCGGAATGCCCGCGTCCAGCAGGCGGTCCAGCAGGCCGCGCTTCTCGTCCAGCGACAGCGAATTGGCCTCGGAGTTGGTGCCGAACACGGCCAGCCCGACGCCCTGCTCGATCAGCCAGCGGCAATGCCGCACGAAACGCCGCGCGTCGGGCGCATAGCCGGCGGTGAACGGCGTCAGCACGGGGGAAAAGACGCCGCGCGGGCGGGCGGACTGGGTCATGGCTGTCTCCGGGGATGGGCGCCTGGGCGGCTGGCCCGATGGATCGGGCTCGACGAATGGCGATCAAGGAATGGGGCCATTCTAGGAACCGCCAACCCGCGAAAACAGCATCGAACGGCTGCTTCAAACGATAAAGTTTTTTGGGTTGCAACGCAGCCGAACAGCACGGCATCCCGAACGCGCTTTGCTAACATCTGCGCCGCTACGCCCCGCTGCGCCCTGCTGCGTCCCGCTGCATCCTGCTGCGTCCCGCTGCGCTCCGTACGACTCCCTACGACAACAAGAGGCCTCCCCCGCCGTGGACATCCGCTACCTGCAGAGTTTCGTCGCCGTGGTCGAGCACGGCTCGTTCGCCGAAGCGGCGCGTCGCCTGGGCCTGACGCCGGCCGCCATCGCGGCGCGCGTCAAGGCGCTGGAAGAATCGCTGGATACGCCGCTGGTGCAGCGCGCCGGCCGCACCGTGGTGCCGACCCAGGGCGGGCTGCGCATCCTGCCGAAGGCGCGCGCGGTGGTGCGCGATGTGCGGGACCTGAACGCGGTGGCGCACGACGACAGCCTGCTGGGCGAGCTGCGGCTGGGCGTATCGAC
Source organism: Cupriavidus sp. H18C1 (assembly GCF_049311595.1). Taxonomy (NCBI): domain Bacteria; kingdom Pseudomonadati; phylum Pseudomonadota; class Betaproteobacteria; order Burkholderiales; family Burkholderiaceae; genus Cupriavidus; species Cupriavidus sp. H18C1. Next base: position 3,397,120 of record NZ_CP186008.1, on the reverse strand, counting down.
GTCGGCGCTGACGGGGCTGCTGCCGCCGATCCTCAAGCGGGTCTACGCCGCGCATCCGCGGCTGAAGATCTTCGTCGAACCGGGCTCGTCGTCGCACCTGTATCGCCGCATCGTCGGCGGCGATCTCGATGCCGGCATCATCGTGGCGCCGCAGTTCGCGATCCCGAAGGCATTCGAGTGGCACGTGCTGGTGCGCGAACCGTTCATCGTGCTGGCGCCCGAATCGATGGCCCACCGCGGCGCGCACGAGCTGCTCGCCACCGAGCCCTTCATCCGCTACGACCGCGGCATGTGGGGCGGCATGGTGGCCGACCGCTATCTGCACGAGCACAACATCGTGCCGCACGAGCGGCTCGAGATCGACGCGCTGAACGCGATCGCGACGATGGTGCACCAGGGCATCGGCGTGTCGCTGGTGCCGGACTGGACGCCGCCCTGGCCCGAAGGGATCCGCATCGCGCGCATTCCGCTGCCGGGTCGGGCGCCGGTGCGGCAGGTGGGGCTGCTGTGGTCGCCGCACGCCGCGCATGGCGCGCTGTCGCGCACGCTGCTCGAGCATGCGGCGAGCGCGACCGGGCAGCGCTAAGGGGCGCTAACGGTGCGCTCACGGTGCGCTCACGGTGCGCTAAGGGTGCGCTAACGAGACGCTAAGGGTGGCGCTCCATGGCGGCGCCAAGGGGAACGCCAAGGGCAGCCCAGCGCCGCCCGAGCCGCGGCGACTTCTATCGACCTGCAATCTACTCAGGCGCTTGCGGCGTCTTGCCGCGTGTTTCGGCGGCGCGCAGGAAGTCGAAGTCGACGCCCCGGTCGGCCTGCGTCACCGTCTGCAGGAACAGCTTCAGATAGCCGCGCGGCGCGCTGGGCTCGCGCACCGGATTGGCCGCACGGCGCCGCTCCAGCTCGTCGTCCGCCACCAGCAGGCTCAGCTCGCGGCGGCTGACGCTCAGGCGAATGCGGTCGCCGGTGCGCACATGGGCCAGCGGTCCCCCCCACCGCGGCCTCGGGCGTGACATGCAGCACCACGGTGCCGAACGCGGTGCCGCTCATGCGCCCATCCGAGATGCGCACCATGTCCTTGACGCCGGCGCGCGCCAGCTTGCGCGGGATCGGGATATAGCCCGCCTCCGGCATGCCGGGCGCGCCCTTCGGACCGATGTTCTTCAGCACCAGCACATCGTCGGCATGGACGTCGAGATCGTCGCTGTCGATGCGCTCGACCAGGTCCTGCGAGTTCTCGAACACCACCGCGCGGCCCTCGTGCTCCATCAGCGCAGCGTCGGCGGCGGACTGCTTGATGATCGCGCCGCCCGGCGCCAGGTTGCCGCCCAGCACGGCGATGCCGCCCTGCGGATAGATCGGATCGGCGATCGGGCGCACCACGTCCTGCGCGAAGCCGGGACCGGCGGCGTCGAGCTCCTCGCCCAGCGTGCGTCCCGTCACGGTCAGCGCGTCCAGCCGCAGCAGCGGCCGCAGCTCGCGCAGCAGCGTGGCCATGCCGCCGGCCTTGTGGAAGTCCTCCATGTAGTGCTGGCCGCTGGGCTTCAGGTCGAGCAGCACCGGCGTTTCGCGGCCCATGCGGTCCAGCGCCTGCATGTCGATGTCCAGCCCCATGCGCCCCGCGATCGCGGCCAGATGCACGATGCCGTTGGTCGAACCGCCGATCGCCAGCAGCACGCGCATCGCGTTCTCGAACGCGGCCGGCGTCAGCACCTTGTCGATGGTCAGCCGCTCGCGCGCCATCGCCACCGCGCGCGTGCCGGTCAGTTCGGCGATGCGGATGCGGTCGGCGGTGACGGCCGGCGGCGTGGCGGCGCCGGGCAGGCTCATGCCCATCGCCTCGGTCAGGCAGGCCATCGTGCTGGCGGTGCCCATCACCGAACAGGTGCCGACGCTGGCCACCAGCTGGTCGTTGACCTGCGCGGTCTCGTGCGCGTCGATCTCGCCCGCGCGGAACTTGCCCCAGTAGCGGCGGCAATCGGTACAGGCCCCCACCCGCTCGCCGCGATGCGAGCCGGTCAGCATCGCGCCGGTCACCAGCTGGATCGCCGGCACGCCCGCCGACGCCGCGCCCATCAGCTGCGCGGGCACGGTCTTGTCGCAGCCGCCGATCAGCACCACCGCGTCCATCGGCTGCGCGCGGATCATTTCCTCGGTATCCATCGACATCAGGTTGCGCAGCACCATGCTGGTCGGCGCGGCGAAGCTCTCGTGGATCGAGATGGTCGGAAACGGCATCGGCAGCCCCCCGGCCAGCAGGATGCCGCGCTTCACGGCCTCGATCAGCTGCGGCATGTTGCCGTGGCAGGGATTGAAGGCACTGCCGGTATCGGCGATGCCGATCACCGGCCGGTCGAGCGCGGCATCGGTATAGCCCGAGCCCTTGATGAAGGCCTTGCGCAGGAACAGCGAGAAGCCCTGATCGCCGTAGTTGGTCAGGCCCTTGCGCAGGCCCGTGTCGGGCCGGGTAGCGCTTGAGCTATCGGTGGTATCGCGCTGGCTGTCATCGCCGGATGCGGGCGTAGCGGTCGTAGCGGGCGCCTTGGGCGTTGCCCGAGTGTTGGGAGTCGTGCTCATCGTCGTTGCGTTCGTCAGTGCTTGCGTCGTTGCTTGCGTCGTTGCCTGGGTGCGTTGGGCTGGGTCGGATGTCGTGGCGCGGCGGCCCGCGCCGGGCCTCAACTATCCGACACGATGCCGGCGTCGGTGATGACCTTCTGCCAGCGGGTCACTTCGTCGCGCAGGCCCTCGGCGGCCTTGTCGGGCGAGGTCGGGGGCAAGGCGTAGACGCCCTGCTGCAGGAACTGCGCCTTGACCGCCGGCATTTCCAGCATCTTCGCCAGCGCAGCGTTCAGGCGCTGCACCACCGGCGCCGGCGTGCCGGCCGGCGCCAGCACGCCGAAGGTCGAGCTGACGTCGAGCGCGGGCATGCCGCTCTCGCCGGCCGCGGGCACGTCGGGCAGCATCGAGATGCGTTTGGCCGCCGCCACCGCGACCGGCCGCAACTGCCCGCTCTTGATGAAGGGCTGCGCCGCCGGCACGGTCTCGACCATCATGTTGACCTGCCCGGCAACCAGATCGGTCATCGCCGGACCGCTGCCCTTGTACGGCACGTGCACCATGTCGATGCCGGCTTCCTTGCGGAAGATCTCGGCGGCCATGCGCTGCGGCGCGCCGGCGCCCGAGCTCGCGTAGTTCAGCTTGCCGGGATGGGCCTTGCCGTACTGGATCAGCTGCTGCAGCGTGGTGACCGGCAACTGCGGGTTGACCACCACGACCAGCGGCACCGAGCCGACCACCATTACCGGCACGAAGTCCTTCAGCAGATCGTAGCGCAGCCGCCCTTTCTCCAGCGTGGCCATCGTCGAATGCGAGGTCAGGGCGCCCATCAGCAGCGTGTAGCCGTCCGGCGCGCTCCTGGCCACCGCCTCGGCGCCGATATTGCCGCCGGCGCCGCCGCGGTTCTCCACCACGACCTGCTGGCCCAGCGCCTCGCCGAGCCTGGCGGCGACGATGCGGCCGATCACGTCGGTGGCGCCGCCCGGCGGATAGGGAATCACGAGGCGCACCGGCTTGTCCGGGTAGGCGGCCAGGGCGGCGGGCGCGAGCGCGGCCCACAGCGGCGCGGCCAGCGCGAGCAGGCCGGCGCGCAGCCAGGTTCGGCGGGATAGCGAGCGGGATAGCGGGCGGGATAGCGGGCGGGATAGCGGGCGGGATGTGGGGCGCGATGTGGGGCGCGATACGGCGCGGGATACCGCGCGGGATGCGGCGGTCGGCTTGGGGATCGGCTTGGTGGTCATGGGGGTCTCCTGGGTCTCGCCCGTCGGTCTGGCGTTGGTCTTGTTATGCCAGCGCTGTCCTGGTGCCCCGCGTGCGAACGCAGGCAGGCACGGCGCGCCGTGACGGCAAGTGTGGAGACGGGGGGCGGACGGAAGAAGCGGTTGCCGCACCGATTAACCAAAAAATTATTTTGGTTTGGAGGCGCCGCACCCGCTGATCATCCATCGGAGTTTTCGATGCTCAGCGCCAAAATGATTCGTTTCATATTGCGAGTCCTGCTCAGTACAATCGGCTCCGATTTCGTCGATTTCGTCGATTTCGTCGATTTCGTCGATTTCGTCGATTTCGTCGATGACGCCGATATCGCCGAACGCCCCGCATCCCTCTTCATTCCATCACACCATGACTGAATTCGTGATTCCGCCCGTCGAGCAGGCCAGCGTGGCCGTCGCCGGCAGCAACGCCCGCTTCCCCATCCGCCGCGTGTTCTGCGTGGGACGCAACTACGCCGCCCATGCGCGCGAGATGGGCAAGGATCCGGACCGAGAGCCGCCGTTCTTCTTCACCAAGCCGGCCGATGCGGTGGTGCCCGCGCAAGGGACCGTGCCCTACCCTCCGCTGACGGACAACCTGCACCACGAGATCGAAATGGTGGTCGCGATCGGCAAGGGCGGCACCGACATCGCCGTCGAGCGCGCGCTGGAGCATGTGTGGGGCTATGGCGTCGGCGTGGACCTGACGCGCCGCGACCTGCAGGACGTCGCCAAGTCGATGAGCCGGCCGTGGGACTGGTCGAAGGCCTTCGACGCGTCCGGTCCGTGCGGGCCGCTGCAGCCGGCCAGCGCGGTCGGCCATCCGTCCCAGGGCCGCATCTGGCTCGAGGTCAACGGCGAGGTGCGCCAGCAGGGCGACCTCAACGAGATGATCTGGCCGGTGGCCGATGTCATCGCCTATATCTCGCAGAGCGTGGCGCTCGCGCCCGGCGACCTGATCTTCACCGGCACGCCGGCCGGCGTCGGCAAGCTGCAGCCGGGCGACGCGGTGCGCGGCGGCGTGGCGGGACTGGGCGAGTTCGCCTTCACGGTCGGAGCGCGCCGGGGCTGAACACGGACGCGAACGTCGTTGTCGTTCCCGCGCAGGCGGGAATCCAGCGTCGTTTGCGAGCCAGCGGTTCCCGCCTGCGCGGGAACGCCGCCAAACAAAAAAGGCCACGGCAATGCGCCGTGGCCTTTTGCTTGGGTCACCAGGCAACGCTCAATCGAAGCCCAGCTCCTGCAGCTTGCGCGTGATCGTGTTGCGGCCGATGCCGAGCCGCGTCGCGGCCTCGACGCGGCGGCCGCGCGTGACGCCCAGCGCGGCCTCCAGCACCGCCTTCTCGAAGCGCCGGGTGAGCAGGTCCATCACCTCGGGCTGGCCCGCCTCCAGCATCGCGCGCGCCTCGCCAGCCAGCAGGTGTTCCCAGCCGGGCGCGGGCGCGGCGGCCGACGCCGAGCCCGCCACGCCGGCGGTGCCCGCGTTGCCAAATCCGCCCGCCGGCGCCAGGCGGCCGCCGTAGCCCGGCGCTTCCGCTTCGCCCGCGAGCGTGCCCGCGCCGTCGGCGGCAAACCCACCCGCACCGGCCAGGCCGCCAGCCATGCCGCCAGCCATCCCGCCAGCCATCCCGCCAGCCATGCCGCCGGCCGAAGCGCCAACCATGGCGCCCGCCTCGACCCCATCGCCGCCCTGCGCGTCGCGCTCGGCCGCGCGCGCGCCGCCGTAGCTGGCCATGCCGGCCTGCCCCTCCGGCGCGCCGCCGATCATCTCGCGCGGCAGGTCCTTGACCTCGATGGTCTGCGCGGGCGCCATCACGGTCAGCCAGTTGCACAGGTTTTCCAGCTGCCGCACGTTCCCCGGGAACGGCAGCGTGCTGACATAGGCCAGCGCCTCGTCTGACATCCGCTTCGGCTCGACGCCCAGTTCCTTGGCGCTCTTCTGCAGGAAATGCCGCGCCAGCAGCGTGATGTCCTCGGGCCGTTCGCGCAGCGGCGGCAGCCGCAGCCGGATCACGTTCAGGCGGTGGAACAGGTCCTCGCGGAACAGCCCCTCCTTGACGCGCGTTTCGAGATTCTGGTGGGTGGCGGCGATCACGCGCACATTGGCGCGCAGCGGGTTGTGGCCGCCCACGCGATAGAAGTTGCCGTCCGACAGCACGCGCAGCAGCCGCGTCTGCAGGTCGAACGGCATGTCGCCGATTTCGTCGAGGAACAGCGTGCCGCCCTCGGCCTGCTCGAAGCGGCCGCGGCGCATGGTCTGCGCGCCGGTGAAGGCGCCGCGCTCGTGGCCGAACAGTTCGGACTCGAGCAGGTCCTTCGGAATCGCCGCGGTATTGAGCGCGATGAAGGGGCCGTTGGCGCGCGGGCTGTGCTTGTGCAGCGCGCGCGCCACCAGCTCCTTGCCGGTGCCGGACTCGCCGGTGATCAGCACCGTCACGTTCGACTGCGACAGCCGGCCGATCGCGCGGAACACGTCCTGCATCGCCGGCGCCTGGCCGAGGATCTCGGGCGCGTCGAGCAGGCGGTCGTCCATCTCCTCCTCGCGCAGGCTTTCTTCCAGCGCGCGGCGGATCAGCTCGACGGCCTTGTCGACGTCGAAGGGCTTGGCCAGGTATTCGAAGGCGCCGCCCTGGAAGGCCGCCACCGCGCTGTCCAGATCGGAGTAGGCGGTCATCACGATCACCGGCAGGCCCGGATGGCGGCCCTTGATCGCCTGCAGCAGGTCGAGGCCCGAACCGCCGGGCATGCGGATGTCCGAGATCAGGACCTGGGGCTCGTCGTCCTCGAGCGCCGACAGGACGTCGCGCACGTTGGTAAAGCTGCGGGACAGCAGGCTCTCCCGGGCCAGGGCCTTTTCCAGGACCCAGCGAATAGATTGATCGTCGTCGACTATCCAGATCGGCTTCATGTGCGTCGCTTGTCTGCTCGGTGTTTCGGAGGTCCGCCTTCGCTGCGCTGTCGGCCCGGCGTGGGCGCCATGGGCCGGGAGCCCCTTCCGGAGCGATCCAGGGCCGTCCCGGGTCGTTCAGCGCAGCGGCAGCAGGATGCGGAAATCGGTACAGCCGGGCCGGCTCTCGCATTCGATCAGACCCTCGTGCTGCTGCACGAAGGTCTGCGCCAGTGTCAGACCGAGCCCACTGCCGCCATCCCTGCCCGATACCAGCGGGTAGAAGATGCGTTCGCGAATATCCTCGGGAATGCCCGGACCGTTGTCGATCACATGCAAGTCCAATGCCAGCTTGTACAGCCGCTTGGCGATCGTGACCTGCCGCGCGACGCGCGTGCGCAGCACGATCTGCGCATCGCCACGCGCGATGCGCTCGGCCAGCGCCTGCGCCGCGTTATGGACGATGTTGAGGACGGCCTGGATCAGCTGCTCGATGTCGCCGGACAGCTCGGGCAGGCTCGCGTCGTAGTCGCGCACGATCTCGAGACCGTTGGGGAATTCGGCCAGTACCACCGAGCGCACGCGTTCGAGCACCTCGTGGATATTGAGCTCGCGCACGATATGCGGATGCCGGTGCGGCTCGAGCAGCCGGTCGACCAGCGTCTGCAGGCGGTCCGATTCCTTGATGATGACCTGGGTGTATTCGCGCAGGCTGCGCTCGGGCAGTTCGAATTCGAGCAGCTGCGCCGCGCCGCGGATGCCGCCCAGCGGGTTCTTGATCTCGTGGGCCAGATTGCGGATCAGTTCCTTGTTGGCCGAGGTCAGGTCGAGGATGCGTTCCTCTCTTTCGCTGCGGACCTTCTGCTCGTTGGGCAGCACCTCGACCAGCGCGGTGCCGGGGCTCGCGTCGATACCGCCGATCACCACATGCGCGTGCATCGGCTCGCGCAGCGCGGTTGCAGGACAACGTCCTGGCGGCGTGCATCGACCTGGCGCGCCAGCACCGAATCGATCATCGCGTCGAGCTCGTCGGCGCGGCCAAACAGCGCCGACAGCGACAGCTCCAGCATCGACTTGCGCGAGAGGCCGAAGCTGTCCTCGGCCGCCGGATTGGCGTAGACGATGCGCATGCCCGGCTGCGCGACCAGCAGCACCGGGTTCGGCATCATGTCCAGCCCCGCGGCGAGCGCGGCCAGCGCGGGCGCCATCGGCGGCATCGTCGGCGTCGGCTGGCCGTCCGGCGCCGTGTCCTGGTCGGCCGGCGCGCGGTCGGCGCCGCCGACCTTGCGTGAGACGCTGCGAATCAGGCGGCGCATCGATCGATCCTCAATCCTTCAGGTTGGCCAGCTCGCGCCGCAGCGCGGCCGCATTGGCCTCGCTGCGGGCGATGTCTTCCCGCAGCGCGGCGGTGCGGTCCAGATAGCGCTGGTAGTTGCGCTCGTCGCCCTGCCGCTCGGGCTGGCCCTCGTTGAATTGCGCGCGCAGCGCGGCCAGCTTGGCCTGCTCGCTGCGCAGCTCCTCTTCCAGCACGGCGCGGCGTTCGCCGTCGCGGCGGCGCTGCGTCGCCGCGTCGATGCGCGGGAAGTTGGCCGCGGCGGCACCATCGATCGCGGCCGGATTGACACCGCCGCCGCCACCACCGCCACCCCGTGCCGCCTGCCGGGTCACCGGCACGCTCAGCACCTCGGGCAGATCCAGCCGCTTGCAGCCCTTGCCGCCGTTGCCGTTGCGGTATTCGGGCACACCCTTCGGGCCGCTGCAGACGTAAATCTCCGAGCCGTTCGGCGCGGACTGCGCCGCGGACTGTGCCGCTGCCGGCGACGCGCCCAGCGGACCGAGCGCCGCCGCCACACCCGCCGCGATGCCCAGCAACAGGGCGGCCGATGCACCGGTCCGGGGTGGCGGCGCCGGTTCGGCACCGGGGCGGTGCGGCAGGCGGGACGAAGGCAGGGTCGCGGTCATGGACGGGCGTCGCATCGGCAGGGGATCGAGTTCGGAGGAAGCCCATTCTAGCGAGCCAAACAAAAAGGGACAGCCGAGGCCGCCCCTTCCTGGTGCAACAAGCACGTTGTGCCGACAGCAAACGCCGACAGCCGGCGCTTACAGCGAGTAGTACATCTCGAACTCGAGCGGATGGGTGGTCATGCGGAAGCGGGTCACTTCCTCCATCTTCAGTTCGATGTAGGCGTCGATCATCGTGTTGCTGAACACGCCGCCGCGGGTCAGGAACTCGCGGTCCTTGTCCAGGTACTCGAGGGCCTGATCCAGGCTCGCGCACACGGTCGGGATCTTTGCATCCTCTTCCGGCGGCAGGTCGTACAGGTTCTTGTCCGCGGCCTCGCCCGGGTGGATCTTGTTCTGCACGCCGTCCAGGCCGGCCATCATCAGCGCGGCGAAGCCCAGGTACGGGTTCATCAGCGGATCCGGGAAGCGGGTCTCGATGCGGCGGCCCTTCGGGTTCGCCACGTACGGGATGCGGATCGAGGCCGAGCGGTTGCGGGCCGAGTAGGCCAGCTTGACCGGGGCTTCGAAGCCCGGCACCAGGCGCTTGTACGAGTTGGTACCCGGGTTGGTGATCGCGTTCAGCGCGCGGGCGTGCTTGATGATGCCGCCGATGTAGTACAGCGCGAACTCCGACAGGCCGGCGTAGCCGTTGCCCGCGAACAGGTTCTGGCCGTCCTTCCAGATCGACTGGTGCACGTGCATGCCCGAGCCGTTGTCGCCGACCACCGGCTTCGGCATGAAGGTCGCGGTCTTGCCGTAGGTGTGGGCGACGTTCTGGATCACGTACTTCTGCAGCTGCGTCCAGTCGGCGCGCTGCACCAGCGTGCTGAACTTGGTACCGATCTCGTTCTGGCCCTGGCCGGCCACTTCGTGGTGGTGGACTTCGACGGGGATGCCCAGCGATTCCAGGATCAGGCACATTTCCGAACGCATGTCCTGGAAGGTGTCGATCGGGGCGACCGGGAAGTAGCCGCCCTTCTTGCCCGGACGGTGGCCGCTGTTGCCGTGCTCGAACTCACGGGCCGACGACCACGGCGCTTCTTCCGAATGGATCTTGACGAAGCAGCCCTGCATGTCGATGTTCCAGGTCACGCCGTCGAAGATGAAGAACTCGGGCTCCGGACCGAAGTAGGCGGTGTCGCCCAGGCCGGTGCTCTTCAGATAGGCTTCGGCGCGCTTGGCGATCGAACGCGGGTCGCGGTCGTAGCCCTTGCCGTCCGACGGCTCGATCACGTCGCACGTCAGCACCAGCGTCGGCTCTTCGTAGAACGGGTCGATATGGGCGGTGTTCGGGTCCGGCATCAGCAGCATGTCCGAGGCCTCGATACCCTTCCAGCCAGCGATGGACGAGCCGTCGAAAGCATGGCCGCTCTCGAACTTGTCGTCACCGAAGTGCGAGGTCGGCACGGACACGTGCTGCTCCTTGCCCTTGGTGTCGGTGAAACGGAAGTCGACGAACTTGACGTCGTTTTCCTTCACCAGCTTCATCACATCTGCAACGCTCTGCGCCATGCCTATCTCCTGGTAATTCGGCTGAGTTCAGTTGGAGCCATTCACGTGCCGGCCGCCGGGGGCGCATCGCTGCCGCCTGCCGGCGGCGACCGGCCATCAAAAGGACGAAGCATGTTAGCAGAAAGCATGCCAACGTCCGCACGGATTTGGCGCGGCGGTGACGCCTGCGCCGCGCCGCGGCCGAGCCGTTCCCGCAATCTGTGCATCGGCGCGGGAAGGCGCCGTTGCACCGCGTTGGCGCAAGGCCGGGACCGATGCCGGACGCGCTGCGATGGCGGTTCGCAGGGGCGGGTGCCCGCGGCATCGGCACCGGCCGCAAACCCCAATCCGGTGCATCGCGGCCCTCGAATGCACCGACATGGTGCCATCAGCACCATGCTGGCGCCAGCGCCGGTTTTCGAGCCGGCTCGCCGGCCCGCCACTGCGGTTGCGGCCGCGGCCCGCGCGCCCGGCGGAGTAGAATAACGGTCTTTGCAGCAGGCGTGGCCGCGATCGGCGTCACGCCCTTCCATCGATCCAAACCGTCCCTTGCAATGACCACCCGAGACGCGCTTCTGCAGGCCGCCAACGCGCGGCAACAACAGGACCAACTGCCCTACTACGGCGCGCTGACGCCGCAGCAAGCCTACGATCTGCTGATGGCCGACCCGAACGCGGTGCTGGTCGACGTGCGCACCCAGGCCGAGCTGGACTGGGTCGGCGGCCCCGATGTGCCGGAGCGCCAGTCGCTGCATGTGGAATGGTCGGGCTATCCCGGCGGCGCGCAGAATCCGCGCTTCGTCGAGGAACTGAAGGCGAAGGTGCCGCAGGACGCGCCGGTGCTGTTCCTGTGCCGCAGCGCGGCGCGCTCCAAGCACGCCGCCCGCGTCGCCACCGAGGCCGGCTACCGCTTTGCGATCGATGTGCTGGAAGGCTTCGAAGGCCCGCGCGACGAGCACCACCACCGCAAGACGGTCGAGGGCTGGTGCGTGCGCGGGCTGCCGTGGCACGGGGCCTGAGGTCGCACTGAAGGCGCACTGAAGGCGCAGACCCTTGGCCAGTGAGTTCTCCCCCTCTCCCGCACGCGGGTGAGGGGGAGCAAACCCACCGCATCTTGCAGCGCAGTGGCGCAACGCCATCTCACCCCGCGCTGACGCCCGCTCCCGCGTTCTCCACCACCTCGAATCCCATCGCCCGCACGCCGTCGCGCAGCATTGCGTAGGCGGCCTCCACCAGGGCGGGCGCGCCCTTGACGCCCAGGTCGATATGCCGGCGCGCATACAGCTCGCCGCGCTGCGCGTCGCCGACCGACGGCAGGCTGAACACGCGCACGCCCGGGAAGGCGGTCTCGACCTGCTCCATCAGCGGCGTCAGCGTCGACTCCGGCGCCTCGAACACCAGGAAGGCGCGCTCGACATGCTGCACCTGGTGGAACAGGTGCGAGTACTGGTTGTCCAGCACCCACTCCATCATCGGCCACGCCATCACCGGGAAGCCCGGCATGAAATGGTGATGGCCGATCGAGAAGCCCGGGATCCGGTTGTAGCTGTTGGGGATGATGCGGGCGCCGCGCGGAAACTCGCCCATCTTGAAGCGATGCTGGTTCTCCGGCAGCGACAGATCGGCCTTGACCGGATCGCCGCCCGCCGTCTCCGCGATGCGCTGCGCGATCAGCTCCCTCGCCTCGGGATGCAGCTCCAGCGGCACGCCCAGCGCCGCCGCCGCGCACTGGCGCGTATGGTCGTCGGGCGTGGCGCCGATGCCGCCGGTGCAGAACACCACGTCCGGGCCCGCCAGCGTGCGGCGCAGCGTCGCGGTGATGCGCTCGCGCTCGTCGCCGACATACTCGGCCCATTGCAGCGCCAGTCCGCGCTCGGCCAGCAGCGCGATCGCGCGCCGCATGTGCTTGTCCTCGCGTCGTCCCGACAGAATCTCGTCGCCGATCACGATCAGGCCGAAACCCATGATGCCCCTCTTTTTCAGGATGATTCGATGCGGCGCACGTCAGACGGCGCCAGTTCAATGACGTCCGGCCCCGCCGGCGGCGGCGCCACCGACTGCCGCTCGGCGCGCAGCTGCCCGAGCGCATGCAGGCAGTAATGGCCGAACCACAGCGCCGAAAAGATGAAGATCAGCGCGTAGAGCCACAGCGCGCCGGCCAGCACGAACGGAAACAGGAAGATGATCGCCGCCGAGGACACCCACAGCAGCGTCGGCGCCGAGCCCAGCAGGCCGACCACCACGCCGATGATCAGCAGCGGCATCCGGTGGCGCCGCATGATGGCCTTGCGCTCGTCGGCGCTGGCATGGTCGGCCAGCGCGTCGTAGGTCATCACGCGATAGGTCAGCCAGCCCCACAGCAGCGGCGGGACCAGCGCGAAGAACGGCGGCACCAGCCACAGCGGCAGCGAGATCAGCACCAGCAGCAGGAACACGCCGGTGCTCGACAGCGAATGCCAGACGCTGCCCAGCACGCTGCCGCCCTTGTTCTTGGCCAGCTCCGGATAGCTGCGCTCGAGGAAGCGCACCGCGGCAGGCACCGACCACAGGCCGATGAACAGCAGCAGCGAGGCGACCGCCAGCGGAATCGTCAGCGCGACCACGAACAGCGGCGCCACCACCGCGCGCAGCGACGACAGGCCGAACCAGTCGAGCGCGCCGTAGATCCAGCTGGTAAAGATCGAGCTTTCGAGGAAGCCGCGCGCGGCGGTCATCACCGGATCCCAGGTGAAATACAGCAGGCCGCCCCAGAACACGGTGGCCAGCACGAAGGGAATCACGGTCAGCGCCAGCATGCGCGGATGCAGCTGGCTGATCAGCGCGCGGACGAAGGAGCGGACGAGGTCGTTCATGCGTAATGCGAAGGTGGAGACGGAGCGGCTGCGGGTCCGTCGACCGGGTCAGTCGATCAGGTCGGACGCCCCGGTCAACCGTCCAGGTCGGGCGGCGCGCGCCGCGCGCGGCGGCGCGGCAACGGCTCGCCATCGGGGCCGATTCAGGGGGGGACAGACTAGCACACGTGCCGGCAACGCATCGTGTCGGAGCGGCATCGTCCGCGCAGACGACATCCGTGCAGCGACCTTCGCGGCCGCGAACTCCGTGGCGGCGATCTCCGCGGGGAGACGGCCGCGGCTACAGCCTAGGCGCGCCGGAACCAGCGCTTGATGCCGTACCACTGCTGCTGCAGCAGGCCGGCGCCGTAGTCGCGCCCGCGTCCGGCCGGCGGCGGCAGCTGGTCGCGGATGCCGGTGGGCAGGTAGTCGTCGACGAAGCGGGCGGTGCCGAACAGCATGTCCCACCAGGGGAACAGCACGCCGTAGTTGCAGCCGCCCAGCCGCGCCGGCTGCCCGTGCGCCTCGTGCCCGATGCCGATTGCATGATGGGTGCGGTGAAAGCGCGGCGACACCAGCAGGCGCTCGCCGATGCGGCCGAAATGCAGCCGCACGTTGGCATGCTGCAGGCTCTGCATCAGCTGCGACAGCGCCACCAGCAGCAGGAACTGCGACGGCTCGACGCCGATCGCCAGCGCGGTCACCGCGAACACCAGGCTGCGCAGCAGGTCGTCGAGCAGATGGTTGCGGTTGTCGCTCCACAGCGTCATCTGGCGCTGGCTGTGGTGGACCGCATGCAGGCACCACCACCAGCGCACGGTATGCGACAGCCGGTGATACCAGTAGCCGAGCAGGTCGAACAGCAGCAGATAGACCAGGAAGCTGACCAGCGGCTCGCTGGTGACGCCGGGCCACCAGTCCTCGACATTGATGCGCTGCCAGCCGGCCAGGTGCAGCCGCCCCTCGATCGCGTCGACCACCGGATCGAGCGTGAAGAACAGCACCAGCCGGAACAGGCCGAGCCGGTGGATCATCGTGTAGACCATGTCGGTGCGGATCGCGGCGCGATCGGTGACCGGCTCGACCGGGCGCAGCCGCTCCAGCGGCCACAGCAGCGCCACCATCACCGTGAGCTGCAGCAGGCCGACCACCAGCCATTCGGTGCCGGTGAAGGCGTCCTCGGCATAGCCGCCGAGGCCCAGCGCGTAGACCACCGGCAGCACCACGTGCTGGAACAGCGCGCCCTCGAGATCGCCGAGCCAGGCGTCCAATGTCTGCAGCATCAGTTGGCCCCTCCCCTGATGGCGGCCGGCTTGGCTTGGCCGTAGTCCGGATGCTCGCGCAGCGCTGGCGAAGCAGAAGCCCTTGCGGCGCAGGCCCTCGATCAGCGGCTCCAGCACGGCCGGCGCCCACGGATCGCGGCGCGACCAGATGCCCAGATGCGCCATCGCGATATCGCCGTCGCGCAGGTCGCGCAGCGCCCGGTTCAGCAGCGCCGTGTTCGGATAGCGGTCGGAATCGAGCTCGTCGCCGAGGAAACCGGCCTGCGCCCAGCCCACATGGCGATAGCCGCATTGGCGCGCCCAGGCCAGCGTCTGCGGCGCGGTGCGGCCGCCCGGCGCGCGCCACAGCGGCGCCATGCCGACCCCGGCCAGCCGCTGCAGCGCCGCGGCGCTGCGGTCCAGCTCGGCGCAGAAGGCGGCCTGGTCCATCGCGACGTCCTGGCCGGCCTTGGGGCCGAACTGCGGCCGCATCACGACCTTGCCGCCGCGCGTGCTGCGCAGGTACACATGGTCGAAGGTATGCGAGCCGAACGCGTGGCCGTCGGCGGCCAGCGCCTTCCAGTACGGCGCCCAGCCCGGATCGAGCGAATGGTCGCCGCGCACGGTCGGCTCGTTGGCGAGGAAGAAGGTCGCGCGCACGCGCTGGCGGCGCAGCACGTCGGCGATCAGCTGCGCCTGGCTCATGCTGCCGGTATCGAAGGTCAGGTACAGCGTGCCGGCGCGGCAGTCGTCGGGGGCGGCATGGGCGGATGGCGAGGCGGCGCAAGCCAGGGCTGTCAGCGCGGTGGTCAGCGCGGCAAACAGGGCGCGCGCCAGCCGCTGGCGTCTGCCCACCGATCGCCCCTCTTCCACCTGTGGGAGAAGCGAGCAAACCACCAGGGTTGCCGGGGAATACGGGTTGCCGAGCTTCATGCCGCCCTCGTCAATACAGCGGCGCCCGCGTGCGGAAATAGATGCCGTGCGGCGAGCGGCCGACGCGGATGGTCTTGACCAGCTTGCGGCTCGGCACGTCGATCACCCCGACCGAGCGGGCCCAGCGGAAGGTCACCCACAGCGTCTTGCCGTCGGCGGCCAGCTCCATGTCGTCCGGCCCCGGCGGCAGGCCGGCGATGTCGCCGACCTTGGTCAGCGTCTGCTGGTCCAGGATGCTGATGGTGCCGGAGACGCGGTTGGTCAGCAGCAGATGGCGCTTGTCGCCGAGCGCGCGGAAGTTGTGCGCGCCCTTGCCGGTCTGGATCTGCTTGACCACCGCGCGCGCGCGCCAGTCGATCACGGCGACATAGTCGGCGCCGGTCATGCCGACCAGCAGATAGCGCTGGTCCGGCGTCAGCCAGATGCCGGCCGGGGCCGAGCCGGCCTCCATGCGCCACAGCAGCGTCTGCGTCGGCAGGTCGATCGCCGCGACCTCGTTCGAGTCCTGCAGCGTCACGAAGGCGATGCGGCTGTCGGCGGTGAAGGCGATATGGCTCGGGGGTGCGGCCCAGCGGCAGCTGCCTGGCCGCCTTCAGCGCGCGCCCGTCCCAGCGGTACAGGTCGACGCGGTCGAGCCGGTTGCCGGTCACGACGAACCATTTCTGGTCCGGCGAGAAGCCGATGTGATACGGGTCGTCGATGTCCGGCACGCGCTGCTGCACGCGGCCGCTGACCGGATCGAGGAAGACCAGGTCGTTGCCGACCGCGTTGGCGACGATCAGCGAGCGGTCGTCGGGCGTGGCGATCAGGTGGTGGGGCTCCTTGCCGACCGGGAAGGTCTCCAGCACCTTCTGGCTGTCACGGTCGATCAGGGTTACGGTTGCATCACCCGAATTGAGCACCACGACCACTTCGGCGTGGACTGGAAGCGCCGCCGCGCCAAGACAGGCCCAGGTGAAACAGGCAGCGACGACACGGCGAAAGGCGGGCATATGCAGGGCGAACGGAACGGTTGGCGGACCGTTCTGAACGGTCGGCGGAAGGGTTCGAACAAGGAATCGAACAGGAATCGAGCAAGGAAACGGAACGGGTGGAACGGCGGGGGTCCGGCCGGAGTCTCGCTCGCAAGCGCGCCCGCCGGACCAGCCGTCCAGGCGGCCGCTCATGCGACCGCCAAGGCCCACGCATTCTAACGTCGAGCCCCACCGTTTCGATGACCGGGTGCGCCAAAATCGTGCCCCGGCCGCCCTACCGTTGCATCGACTCCCACACCTTCTGCAGACGCTTGACAGACATCGGCACTGGCGTTCGCAATTCCTGCGCGAACAGCGCGATGCGCAGCTCCTCCAGCATCCAGCGGAATTCCTCCAGCCGCGCGTCCTCGCCGCCCCTGCCCTGCCGCCGCTGCTTGTCCGCGCGCTGCCACTGCTGCAGCAGCGGCGCCATCTCCTGCTGTCGCTGGGTATCCCGGCCCGGATCGCCCTTGAGCTTGTCGATCCGCATCGCGATGCCCTTCAGATAGCGCGGGAAATGCACCAGCCTGTCGTAGGGAGTCTCGCCGAGGAAATGCTTGCCCATCAGCTGCGACAGCTGGGCCTGCATGTCGGCATGGGCGGCGGCGAAGGGCTTGGCCTGCAGCAGCTTGCGCGGCAGCGCCGCGTATTCGGCCAGGATGGTGCCGGCCAGCCGGGCGATCTCCTGCGCCAGCAGCCCAAGCCGCCCGCGGCCCTCCTCCTTGCGCGCGGCGAACTCCGCCTCGTTGCGCGGCAGCGGCGCCTGCATGCAGGCGCGCTCGAGCGCCAGCATCACGATCTGGTCGCGCAGCATGTCCTGCGTGCCCAGCGTCATGTACTGCATCGCCATCTGCGACAGCCCGGGGATGTTCTTCTGCACGAACTTGACCTGCTCGCGCAGCTGCAGCGCGAACAGCCGCCGCAGCCCGGCGTGGTGCAGCCGCTCGGCCTCCTGCGGGTCGTCGAACACCTCGACGTCGCAGTGAGTGTCGCGGTCGACCAGCGCCGGGTAGCCGAACAGCGTCCGGTTGCCCTTGCGGATCTCCAGCAGCTCGGGCAGCTCGCCGAAGGTCCAGCCGGTCAGCCCTTCGTATTGCCCCGCCTCGGCGACCGGCGCCTCGCGCGCGACCAGGCTCTGGAACGACTGCTGCGCCTGCCCGCCGAGTTCGGCGCGCAGCTGGGCCAGGTTGCGGCCCATGTCCAGCTGGCGGCCATGCTCGTCGACCACCTTGAAGTTCATGAAATGGTGGGCCGGCAGCGTCTCCAGCTTGAAGTCCGCGCGCCGGATCATGGTGCCGGTCTGCTCGCGGATATCGGCGATCAGCACGTCGATCAGTTCGCCCTCGGCGAACGGCCGGCGCTCGACGAAGCCCGCGGCGTAGTCGGGCAGCGGCACGCAATGGCGGCGCAGCTTCTGCGGCAGCGACTTGAGCAGCAGGTGCACCTTCTCCTTGATCATGCCCGGCACCAGCCAGTCGGCGCGTTCGGGCCGGATCTGGTTCAGCGCGTACAGCGGCACCGTCAGCGTGACGCCGTCGCGATGGCTGCCGGGCTCGAAGTGATAGCTCAAACCCATGTCGACGCCGGCGACGTTCAGCGTCTTCGGGAACAGGTCGGTGGTGATGCCGGCCGCCTCGTGCCGCATCAGCTCTTCGCGGTTCAGGTACAGCAGCTTGCGGTCGCGTGCGCTCTCGGCCTGGTACCACTGCTCGAAGCTGGTCTGCTGATGGATGTCGGCCGGGATGTGGCGGTCGTAGAAGGCGTAGATCAGCTCGTCGTCGACCAGCACGTCCTGCCGGCGCGCCTTGTGCTCGAGGTTCTCGATTTCCCGGACCAGGCGCTGGTTGTGCGCGAAGAACGGCAGCCGCGTATCGAACTCGCCCTCGACCAGCGCGCGGCGGATGAACAGTTCGCGCGCCTCCCGCGGGTTCATCGGACCGTAGTGCACGCGCCGGTGCTGGTAGACCGTCAGCCCGTACAGCGTGGCGCGCTCCATCGCCAGCACCTGGCCGGCCTTCTTCTCCCAGTGCGGATCGCTCCAGCTGACCTTGAGCAGATGGCGGCCGACCTGCTCGAGCCAGTCCGGCTCGATGCGGGCCAGCGTGCGGGCGAACAGCCGGCTGGTCTCGACCAGCTCGGCGGCCACCAGCCAGCGGCCCATCTTGCGCGCCACCAGCGAGCCGGGCCACAGATGGAACTTGATGCCGCGCGCCCCCAGGTACTCGCGCCCGCGGCCGTCGGCCTCGTCCAGCTTCTGGCCGATATTGCCGAGCAGGCCGGTCAGCAGCGCCTTGTGGACCTGCTCGTAGGTCGGCTCGCTGTCGTTGAGCTTCCAGCCCTGCTCGGCGACCGTCGTCAGCAACTGCGAATGGACGTCGCGCCATTCGCGCAGCCGCAGGTGCGACAGGAAGTTGGCGCGGCACTGGTCCTGCAGCTGGCGGTTGCTCTTCTTGTGCGCGACCGCGTCCTCGAACCACTTCCACAGCTTGACCCAGCCGAGGAATTCCGAGCGTTCGTCCATGAACTTGCGGTGCGCCTGGTCGGCGGCCTCCTGCGCTTCCTGCGGACGGTCGCGCGGGTCCTGCACCGACAACGCGCTGGCGATGATCAGCACCTCGCGCAGGCAATGCTGGTCGCGCGCGGCCAGGATCATGCGGGCCACGCGCGGGTCCAGCGGCAGGCGCGCCAGCTGGCGCCCGAGCGGGGTCAGCGCATTGCCGTCGTCGACCGCGCCCAGCTCCTGCAGCAGCTGATAGCCGTCGGCGATCGCGCGGCCCAGCGGCGGCTCGATGAAGGGGAAGGATTCGATCGCGCCGAGGCGCAGCGCCTTCATCCGCAGGATCACCGCGGCCAGCGACGAACGCAGGATCTCGGGATCGGTAAAGCGCGGGCGCGCGGCGAAATCGGCCTCGTCGTAGAGGCGGATGCAGACGCCGTCGGCGACGCGTCCGCAGCGGCCGGCGCGCTGGTTGGCGGCGGCCTGCGAGATCGGCTCGATCTGCAGCTGCTCGACCTTGTTGCGATACGAATAGCGCTTGACGCGCGCCAGGCCCGTGTCGACCACATAGCGGATGCCCGGCACCGTCAGCGAGGTCTCGGCGACGTTGGTGGCCAGCACGATGCGGCGTGCGTTGGAGGGCTTGAACACGCGCTCCTGCTCCTGCACCGACAGCCGCGCGAACAGCGGCAGGATCTCGGTGTGGGGCGGATGGTGCTTGCGCAGCGCCTCGGCGGCCTCGCGGATCTCGCGCTCCCCGGGCAGGAACACCAGCACGTCGCCCGGGCCGAGGCGGCTCAGCTCGTCGACCGCGTCGACGATGCCGTCGTACAGGTCGCGCTCGCGCGCCTGTGCGGACTTGAACGGACCGTCGCCGGTCCTGCCGGCCTTGTCGCTCGCCTTGTCGCTCGCCTTGTCGCTCGCCTTGTCGCTCGCCTTGTCGGACCCCTGTCGCCGCGGCCGCCGTCCTCGGCGATCGGCCGATAGCGGATCTCGACCGGATACAGCCGCCCGCTGACTTCGATCACCGGCGCCGGCTTGCCGCCGCTGCCGAAATGTTCGGCGAAACGCTGCGCGTCGATCGTCGCCGAGGTGATGATCACCTTCAGGTCCGGGCGGCGCGGCAGGATCTCCTTCAGGTAGCCCAGCAGGAAATCGATGTTGAGGCTGCGCTCGTGGGCCTCGTCGATGATGATGGTGTCGTAGGCGCGCAGCAGCGGATCGGTCTGCGTCTCGGCCAGCAGGATGCCGTCGGTCATCAGCTTGATCGACGCGCCCGGCGACATGGTGTCGTTGAAGCGCACCTGGTAGCCGACGTGCTCGCCCACCGGCGAGCCGAGCTCCTGCGCGATGCGCTTGGCGGTCGAGGTCGCGGCGATGCGGCGCGGCTGGGTGTGGCCGATCAGGCCGCCCTCGCGCCTGGCCTGGCCGTCCTTGCCGCCGGCGGTACGTCCGCCCTCCGGGGCATCGGCGGCCTCGGTAGCGTCGTTGCCCGCTGCGGCATCTGCAGCCTCGGCGGCATCGGCGCGTGCCGGTCCGCGGCCGATCGACAGGCAGATCTTCGGCAGCTGGGTGGTCTTGCCCGAACCGGTCTCGCCCGAGACGATCACCACCTGGTGCTGCTCGATCGCGCGCGCGATCTCGTCGCGCCGCGCCGACACGGGCAGCGCCTCGGGGAAGGTGATCGGCGGCAGCGGATTGGCCGGCGCGACGCGGCGCGGCGGCCGGCGGCCGGCTTGACCGGGCTGGCTTTCGGAGCGGCGTTCGGGCTGGCCTTCGGCGCGACGCTCGGGCTGACCGTCGGCGCGACGTTCGGGCTGGCCGTCGGCGCGACGCTCGGGCTGGCCGTCGGCGCGACGCTCGGGCTGGCGTCCGGAGCGACGCTCGGGCTGGCGTTCGGACGGGCGTTCGGACGAGCGTTCGGGCGAGCGTTCGGACTTGTCTTCGGTCGGGCCCTGGGACGAGCCCTGGGATGGACCCTGGGACTGGCGTGCGGACTGCGGTCGGGACGGCCTGCGGCGCGGGGCTGCGGGTGGGACGGGGCGTTGTTCGGACATTGGCGGGGATTATAATCCGCGCCATGAACGCCAGAACCGCCACGACCCCAACGCCCGGCGCGCACAACGACGCGGCCGGCGATCCCCCTGCCCGACCCCGCCGTGGCCCCTGCCGCCGACTCCGCAGCCCACTCTGCCGATCCGCCGGCCGCGACCGTGGCCGTTCCCGCCACCACGCCCGCTGTGCCTAGCCTGCCGAAGGCCCCGGCCACGCCCGAGCGCGCCGCGCCCGGACCGGACCGGCAGCAGTTCGTCGACTGGCTGCGCGCGGTCGCGCCGTATATCCATACCTTCCGCGGCAAGACCTTCGTGATCGCCTTCGGCGGCGAACTGGTCAAGGCCGGCATGCTGAACGCGCTGGTCAACGACGTCGCGCTGCTGCACGCGATGGGCATGCAGATCGTGCTGGTCCACGGCTCGCGCCCGCAGGTCGAGGAACAGCTGGCGCTGCGCCAGGTCGAGTCGCGCTTCGTCGACGGCCTGCGCATCACCGACAACGCCGCGCTCGAATGCGCGAAGGAAGCCTCGGGCGAGCTGCGCCTCGATATCGAGGCCGCCTTCAGCCAGGGCCTGCCCAATACGCCGATGGCCGGGGCGCAGCTGTCGGTGGTGTCCGGCAACTTCGTCACCGCGCGGCCGGTCGGCATCGTCGAGGGCACCGACTACCAGCACACCGGCCTCGTTCGCAAGATCGACGGCGACTCGGTGCGCATGTCGCTGCAGCACGGCAAGATCGTGCTGCTGTCGCCGCTGGGCTTCTCGCCCACGGGCCAGGCCTTCAACCTGTCGATGGAGGATGTCGCCAGCGCGACCGCCACCGCGCTGAAGGCCGACAAGCTGATCTTCATCACCGAGGTGCCGGGCGTGCTCGACCCGGTCGGCAAGCTGATGCCCGAGATGTCGCTGCGCACCGCGGTCGAGCGTCTGCAGAACAACCACCTGCCGCCCGACGTGGCCTACTACCTGCAGCATCTGGTCAAGGCGCTCAAGGGCGGCGTGCCGCGCGCGCACCTGATCCCGTTCGACATGGACGGCTCGGTGCTGCTGGAGCTGTTCCTGCACGACGGCGTCGGCACGATGATTTCGGACACCGACCTGGAGAGCCTGCGCGAGGCCACGCTGGACGATGTCGGCGCGATCGTGCAGCTGATCGCCCCGCTCGAGCAGGACGGCACGCTGGTGCCGCGCGGGCGCCACCTGATCGAGCGCGACATCGGCAATTTCTCGGTGATCGAGCACGATGGCGTGCTGTTCGGCTGCGCCGCGCTCTATCCCTATCCGCGCGAAGGCATGGCGGAGATGGCCTGCCTGACGGTCTCGCCCGACGCCCAGGGCACAGGCGACGGCGAACGGCTGCTCAAGCGCATCGAGCGGCGCGCGCGCGCCTCGGCCTCGATCGGCTGTTCGTGCTGACGACCCGCACCGAGCACTGGTTCCTGAAGCGCGGCTTCGTGCGCGCCAGCGTCGACGACCTGCCCGAGGACAAGCGCAAGCTGTACAACTGGCAGCGCAAGTCGATGGTGCTGATGAAGAAACTGTAAAACTGCAAGCGCGGTAGGGGCGGCCCGCGGCGGACGCGGCCGCTTCGTTACAATAGCCGCCGTACGAACGCCGCCGGCAAGCCCACGGCATTGCGCACGAGAGCGCCCACGGCATCGCCCACCATAGCGCGCCCCACAGCGCGGCTCGCCGCGATCCCACGAACAGAAGACAGAAGGAGTCCCCCATGGCCCGCATGGTCCATTGCGTCAAGCTGAACAAGGAGGCCGAGGGCCTCGATTTCCCGCCGCTGCCCGGCGAACTGGGCAAGAAGATCTGGCAGAACGTGTCGAAGGAGGCCTGGGCCGGCTGGCTCAAGCACCAGACCATGCTGATCAACGAGAACCGCCTGAACATGGCCGACACGCGTGCGCGCCAGTATCTGCTGAAGCAGACCGAAAAGTACTTCTTCGGCGAGGGCGCGGACCAGGCGGCGGGGTATGTGCCGCCGCAGGGCTGAGTCGGCTGCTTGGCCTGTCCCCTGCCCCTTTTTCCCCGCCGATCGGGAAAGAGGGGCGGGAAGAACAAAAGGCGCCTTGCGGCGCCTTTGTCGTTTGGGCGGGCGCTTTCGCGCCGCCGCCGGCTCAGAAGTCCGTGCGCCGCACGCCGTCGGCCGTGCCCAGCAGCAGCACATCCGCGCCGCGCAGCGCGAACAGTCCCACCGTCACCACACCCGGCAACTGGTTGATCGCCTGCTCCATGCCCTTCGGATCGCCGATGGCCAGGCCGCTGACGTCCAGGATCACATTGCCGTTGTCGGTCTTGTAGATGCCGCCTTCCTTGGTCATGCGCAGGCGCGGCTGGCCGCCCAGCGCCGCCAGCTGGCGCGCGACCGCGGCGCGCGCCATCGGAATCACCTCGACCGGCAGCGGGAACTGGCCCATCACGCCGACCAGCTTGCTGGCGTCGGCGATGCAGACGAAGGTGCGCGCCACCGAGGCGACGATCTTCTCGCGCGTCAGCGCGCCGCCGCCGCCCTTGATCATCGCGCCGCTGGCATCGATCTCGTCGGCGCCGTCGACATAGACCGGAATCTCGTCGACCTCGTTCAGGTCCAGCACCTTGAAGCCGTGCTGCTGCAGGCGGCGCGTCGAAGCCTCCGAGCTCGACACCGCGCCGGCGAAGCGGTCCTTGAAGCGCGCCACCGCATCGATGAACAGGTTGGCGGTCGAACCGGTGCCGACACCGAGCACCGCCCCTTCGGGGACTTCCTTCTCGACATAGTCCGCGGCGGCCTGCGCCACCTGCGCCTTCAGTTCATCCTGAGTCATTGCCTGCTGCCTTGGGCTCCCCCGTGGACCGCGTTGCGGTACGGTGCGGAGCCGGAAAAGTCGGTTGCGGAAACCGCGTAGTGTAACGGATTGCGCCCGGGCCGCCAGGGGTCGCACAATGGGCCGGTACAATGACCCGACGTGGTCCCCGAGGTGGACCCATACGACACGCTACGCCGATATGGCAGTGCACCGATATGGCACTGCACCGATGCAGCAATGACCCGGCCCGTACGCGGTGCCCCCCGTTCCGATTCCTTTCCCGTCCGACGCAATCCATCATGAACCAGCTAGCGCAACTGAAGCAGTTCACCACCGTGGTGGCCGATACCGGCGACTTCCAGGCGATGAAGCAGTACACGCCGCAGGACGCCACCACCAATCCGTCGCTGATCCTGAAGGCCGTGCAGAAGCCGGAGTACCGGCCGCTGCTCGAGAAGGCCGTGCGCGATCATCACGACGCCGGCGTCGATGCCGTGATGGACGCGCTGTTGATCGCCTTCGGCGGCGAGATCCCTGAAGATCGTGCCGGGCCGGGTGTCGACCGAGGTCGATGCGCGGCTGTCCTTCGATACCGCGGCGACCGTGGAAAAGGCGCGCCACCTGATCGCGCTGTACGAGGGCGCCGGCGTGCCGCGCGAGCGCGTGCTGATCAAGATCGCCTCGACTTGGGAGGGCATTCGCGCCGCCGAGGTGCTGCAGCGCGAGGGCATCCGCTGCAACATGACGCTGCTGTTCTCGCTGGTGCAGGCGGTGGCCTGCGCCGAGGCCGGCGCGCAGCTGATCTCGCCCTTCGTCGGCCGCATCCTCGACTGGTACCGCAAGCAGGCCGGCGACAAGTGGAATCCGGATGCCAACAGCGGCGACTCGGATCCGGGCGTGCATTCGGTGCGGCAGATCTACGACTACTACAAGCGCTTCGGCTACAAGACCGAGGTGATGGGCGCGAGCTTCCGCAATACCGACCAGATCCTCTCGCTGGCCGGCTGCGACCTGCTGACCATCAGCCCCGAACTGCTGGAGCAGCTGGCGGCCAGCACCGCGCCGGTCGAGCGCAAGCTGTCGGTCGACGACGCGCAGGCCGGCCATATCGCGCGCGTGCATTGCGACGAGCCGGCCTTCCGCTGGCAGCTGAACGAGGATGCGATGGCGACCGAGAAGCTGGCCGAGGGCATCCGCGCCTTCGCGGCGGATGCGATCAAGCTGGAACGGCTGATCGCCGAGACCTTCTCCTGAAGCATGACGGGCGAGGCGCCGCCTCGCCCCGGCGCCCTTTGACCTGACCACGCGCGTCCGGGCTTGCCCCAGGCGCGCTTTGCCTTGCCCCAGGCGGGCCTGGACTTGCCGGGGCTCGCGTCAGCCGTCCGCCCGGTCCCACAGCATCGGCAGGCATTGCCCCGCCGGCGCCGACAGCACCAGGTCCGCGGTGGCATCCAGCGCCGATGGCTGCGGATTGACGACGATCACGCCGGCGCCATGGTCCTTGGCCAGGCCTGGCAACCCCGCCGCCGGATAGACCATCCCCGAGGTGCCGACCACCAGGCACAGGTCGCAGGTCTGCGCCGCATGCTCGGCGCGATAGCGCGCCACGCGCGGCAGGTCCTCGCCGAACCACACCACACCGGGCCGCATCAGCGCGCCGCAATGGATGCAGCGCGGCGGGCTGCGGCCGTCGTCCGGCCCGGCCTCGCAGCGGCCGCAGCCGTCGAGCCATTTGTTGGCGAACAGGTTGCCGTGCAGCTCGATCACGTCGGTACTGCCGGCGCGCTGGTGCAGCCCGTCGACGTTCTGCGTGACCAGGGTGACCTTCTTCTGCGCGGCCAGCGCGACGATCGCATGGTGGGCGGGATTGGGCTGCGCCGCCGCGACCAGCGTGCGGCGATGCTGGTACCAGTCCCACACCAGGCCGGGCTGGCGCCGGTAGGCGTCCTCGGTGGCCAGTTCCTCGGGATCGAAACGGGCCCACAGGCCCGTCAGCGCATCGCGGAAGGTCGGCACGCCGGACTCGGCGGAAATGCCGGCGCCGGTCAGCACCAGGATGTCGCTGGCCGCCGCGATGCGCCGCCGCGCGTCGGCCAGGCCGGCGGCATCGATCAGCATCGCACCCCCTTCATCGGACCGTCCGCTCAACGCGCCGCCGCGCGGCGCTGGCGCACCGCTTCATAGAGGCAGACGCCGCTGGCGACCGACACGTTCAGGCTTTCGACGCCGCCGGCCATCGGGATCGACACCAGCTCGTCGCAGGTCTCGCGCGTCAGGCGCCGCATGCCCTCGCCTTCGGCGCCCATCACCAGCGCGGTGGGGCCCTTGAGCTCGATGTCGTAGACGGTGCGCTCGGCGCCGTCGGCGGTGCCGACCACCCAGATGCCGCGCTCCTGCAGTTCCCGCAGCGTGCGCGCCAGATTGGTGACAGTGATATACGGCACGGTCTCGGCCGCGCCGCTGGCGACCTTGGCGACCGTCGCGTTCAGGCCGACGCTGCGGTCCTTGGGCGCGATCACCGCATGGGCGCCGGCGCCATCCGCCACGCGCAGGCAGGCGCCGAGATTGTGCGGGTCGGTGACGCCGTCGAGCACCAGCAGCAGCGGCGTGCCTTCGATGCCGTCAAGCAGTTCGTCGAGATTGAGCGCCAGCGACACGTCCTCGGCGCGGGCGACCACGCCCTGGTGGCGGTCGGTGCCCGCCATGCCGCGCAGGCGCTCGGCATCGACCGGATGGAGGCGCACGCCGAGACCCTCGGCGAGGCGGATGAAGTCCTGCATGCGGCGATCGCGCCGGGCGGACTCGATATAGACGTCGGAGACGCCGGCCGCGTCCTGGCGCAGGCGCGCGGTGACGGCGTGAAAGCCGATCAGAAGTTTTTGTTTGGCCATGGGCGGGATTGTACCCGCCCATGGCCCGCCGGCCGGCGCGGCCCTGGCGCCGGCTTGCCGCAGGCCTGCCATCGGCCTGCCGCCGGCTTATTGCCGGCTCACGGCCCGCCTCAGCGCGTCCGCGTGGACTTCTTCGACGCGGTCTTGTGGGCCGTCTTGCCGGCGGCCTTGGCGGTCCGCTTGGTGGTCGACCTGGCGGTCGACTTGGCCGCGGTCTTGCCGCTTGCCTTGCGCCCCACGCCCGCCGGCTTGGGCTTGGCCGCGCGCTTGGACGGCTTGCCGGTACCGCCGGTGCCCCCTTCGGGCCGCGCCTTGACCGGCGTGATCACCGCCTCGAACACCGGCTGCTCCTCGAACACGCGGTCGAGCGTCTCGTCGAACGACTCCTCCGGTTTCGAGGTGCCGCCAAGCAGCGCCGCCAGCTGGCGGCCCTTCTTGCGCGCCGGCAGCGCGTGCGCGGCAGGCACATGCGGCGCCGGCTCGGTGGTCGGGCGCGCGCGCAGGCTCTTGGCCGACGGCTCCTGCACCAGGCGGAAGTCGATCTTGCGGGCGTCGAGGTCGACGCGCGAGACCTGCACGCGCACGCGGTCGGTCAGCCGGTAGCGGATGCCCGTGCGCTGCCCGCGCAGCTCGTTGCGCGCCTCGTCATACTCGAAGTAGTCGCTGCCCAGTTCGGTCACGTGGACCAGCCCTTCGACATACAGCTCGTCAAGCTGGACGAAGATGCCGAACGAGGTCACCGCGCTGACCGTGCCGGCAAACTCGTTGCCCAGCTTGTCGCGCATGAAATAGCACTTGAGCCAAGCCTCGACGTCGCGCGAGGCCTCGTCGGCGCGCCGCTCGTTGGCCGAGCAGTGCAGCCCCAGCTCGTCCCACACCGCTTCGTTGCGGCGCGCGCGGCCGGCCATCTTCTCGGCGCGCGCGGCCTCGTCCTTGGCCTGCATGCGGCGCGCCTTCGGCGAGATCGCGGTATTGAGCGCGGTGCCCGGCGCGAAGGCGGGCTGGTACTTGGTATGGGCCAGCACCGCCTTGATCGCCCGGTGCACCAGCAGGTCCGGGTAACGCCGGATCGGGCTGGTGAAGTGGGCGTAGGCCTCGTAGGCCAGGCCGAAGTGGCCGATGTTGTCGGGACTGTAGACCGCCTGCTGCATCGAGCGCAGCAGCATGGTCTGCAGCAGCGGCGCGTCGGGACGCGCCTTGATCTTGTCCATGACCTCGGCATAGTCCGAGGCCTGCGGCTTGTCGCCGCCGCCCAGCGACAGGCCCGAGGTCTTCAGGAACTCGCGCAGCGCCTTGAGCTTTTCCTCGCTGGGCCCGGCATGGACGCGATACAGCGCCGGGTGCTTGAAGCGCTCGAGGAAGTCGGCCGCGCAGACGTTGGCGGTCAGCATGCATTCCTCGATCAGGCGGTGCGCGTCGTTGCGCGTGCGAGGCAGGATCTGCTCGATCT
Organism: Cupriavidus sp. H18C1; assembly: GCF_049311595.1. Taxonomy (NCBI): domain Bacteria; kingdom Pseudomonadati; phylum Pseudomonadota; class Betaproteobacteria; order Burkholderiales; family Burkholderiaceae; genus Cupriavidus; species Cupriavidus sp. H18C1. The sequence continues at coordinate 3,369,206 of NZ_CP186008.1, read as the reverse complement.
TGCCCTGCGCATTGCAGACGATATAGGTCTCGGTGGTGTCGAAGTCGATCGCCCCGCGCTCGCGGCGCGCCTTCAGCAGGACCTGGTACAGCTCGTACAGGTTCTGCAGATGCGGCACCAGCTCGGCGCGCTTGTGGGCCTCCGGACCCTTCGTGTTGGACAGCACCGCCCAGACCTCGTTGTAGGTCAGGCGCGCGGCCGAATGCATCACGGCGGGATAGAACTGGTAGGCCTTCAGCTCGCCCTTGGCGGTGACCACCGCGTCGCAGACCATGCACAGACGGTCCACCAGCGGGTTCAGCGAGCAGAGCCCGTTCGACAGCTTCTCCGGCAGCATCGGAATCACGCGGCGCGGGAAGTAGACCGAGGTGGCGCGGTCCAGCGCATCGGCGTCCAGCGGCGTGCCGGGGCGCACGTAGTGCGAGACGTCGGCGATCGCGACGATCAGTCGCCAGCCCTTGGCGCGGCCGATCTTGACCGGCTCGCAGTAGACCGCGTCGTCGAAGTCGCGCGCGTCCTCGCCGTCGATCGTCACCAGCGGCACGTCGCGCAGGTCGATGCGGTGCTCGAGGTCGGCATCGCGCACCTCGTCGGGCAGCGCGGCGGCCTCGCTCAGCGCGGTCGGCGAGAACGCATGCGGCACGCCGTACTTGCGCACCGCGATCTCGATCTCCATGCCGGGGTCGTCGATCTCGCCCAGCACCTCGACCACGCGGCCGACCGGCTGCACATAGCGGTCCGGATATTCGACGATCTCGACGCTGACGACCTGGCCGACCTTGGCCTTGCCCTGCGCGCGCGGCGGGATCAGGATGTCCTGGCTGATGCGCTTGTCCTCGGGCGCCACCACCAGCACCCCGCCCTCGCTGAGCAGGCGGCCGATGACGAAACGGTTGGCGCGCTCGACGATCTCGACGATCTGCCCTTCGGGACGGCCGCGGCGGTCGTAGCCGATCACGCGCACCTGGGCGCGGTCGTTGTGCATCGCCTTCTGCAGCTCGCGCTCGGGCAGGAAGATATCGTCCTCGCCGTCGTCGCGGATCAGGAAGCCGAAGCCGTCGCGGTGTCCCTGCACGCGGCCGACCACGAAGTTGGGCTGGTGCGCCAGCTCGTAGCGGCCCTTGCGGTTCAGTTCGATCTGGCCGTCGCGTTCCATCGCGGCCAGCCGTTTCTGGAAGCCGTCATGCTCCTTGCGCGTGACGGCGAGGGCCTTGGCGATATCGCCGGCCGACAGCGGCGAACCGGAGGTACGCAGGACGCCGAGGATTTCTTCCCGACTCGGGATCGGATAGTTGTTCTGATTCAATTTCTTCTAAAGAGGATTTGACAAATCGATTGTCGTCGCTATAATGAGCGCTTCGGTTGTTTCGACACCTGCCCAGGTGGCGGAATTGGTAGACGCACTAGGTTCAGGTCCTAGCGGTGGCAACACTGTGGAGGTTCGAGTCCTCTCCTGGGCACCAGATCAAAAAACCCGCATCGCTTTCCGGCGCTGCGGGTTTTTTCTTTCCCGCCTGCATCTGCATTTCCATCCGGATCGCTTGCGCGTTCTGCTTTGATCGGGCCATTGGCGCTCCAGTTCGGCGCCGTGTGCGCCGGTTGCCCCGGATCCCCGGGATCGCGTCCCGAAAAATTCCGACCATGTGCCGACCTTGCGCGGCCGACGACCATCTTTCACTGCTTGCGGCGCGCCTGCTGCCGGTCGAACCAGCGGTCGAACCACCGCTCGAACCGATCGCGACTGCACCGCCCCTTGCGCCGGGCGCGACCGTCATCGCCGCACCTCGACATCAAGGCGCAGTGTATCAGCTTCAGTGGCGCTTCCGGCATTCCTTTGACATGGCGGCGGCATGAACCCATGCTGATTGCCCCACCTTCTTCCGCGCCTTCTTCCGCGCCGTGCTCCCAGCCTACCCGACCGACTCCCGGCCCTCGTATCCGCGCCATGGTTGACAGCGTGCGCATATGTAACTACGATAGTTTCACTTCAACGCTTCCCGCCATGTCGACCAGCAGCCGATTCGCCGTTGCCGTCCATATCCTGACCTTGCTGGCCAGCGCCGACGCGCCGCTGCCGTCCTCGCTGATCGCCGGCAGCGTCGGCACCAATCCGGCGCTGATCCGCCGGCTGATCGGCGTGCTGGCGCAGGCCGGACTGGTCTCGACCGCGATGGGCGCCGCCGGCGGCGCCTCGCTGGCGCGGCCCGCAAACACCATCACGCTGCGCGACGTATTTCGCGCGGTGGAGTCGGACAGCCTGATCGCCTTGCATGCCGGCGCGCCCAATCCGGCTTGCATGGTCGGACGCGAGATCACCGGCGCGCTGACCCGCATCACCGACAAGGCGCAGGCCGCGATGGAGGAAAACCTGGCGCAGACCACGATCGCCGGCATGCTGGCCGACGTCGAGCGGTCGGCGCGCGCGCGGCGGCGCTGAATTTTTTGCCGGTATATGTAACTACGTTGGTTTCATATGCGGAGGCCTCGCATCGCTTCGTCTTTCTTATTGCTTCCTCGCGAAGCCAACCTGTGAAGGAGTTCCACCATGCAAATCGCCATCCTGGGTGCCACCGGACGCGTCGGCAGCCGCATCGCCGACGAAGCGCTGCGCCGCGGCCATACCGTGACCGCCATCGCGCGCCACGCCGGCACGCTGGCCGATCGCCCCGGCCTGAAACGGCTGGACGCCGACATCACCGATCTCGCCAACACCGCGAAGCTGGCGCCGGCGCTGGCCGGACATGACGCGCTGGTCAGCGCGGTGCGTTTCGCGCAGGCCGGTCCCGAGCCGCTGCTGCAGCTGGCCCGCCAGGCGGGCGTCAAGCGTGTGGTGGTGGTCGGCGGTGCCGGCAGCCTGTATGTCGCACCCGGCGTGCAACTGGTCGACACGCCGACGTTTCCCGAGGCCTACAAGGCCGAAGCCCTCGCCGGCCGCGACTTCCTGAACGCGCTGCGGGCGGAGCAGGAACTGGACTGGACCTTCCTGTCGCCGTCCGCGCTGCTCGAACCGGGCGAGCGCACCGGCAGCTATCGCGTCGGCAAGGACGAATTGCTGACCGACGCCAACGGCAAGAGCTGGATCTCGATGGAGGACTTCGCCGTCGCGCTGGTCGACGAACTGGAACGGCACGCGCATTCGCGCGAGCGCTTTACGGTGGGGTACTGAGAGGACGGGGGATGGAGGGTGGGCGCAGGTGGTGCGCTGCCCGCTCCCCCGGCCCCTCTCCCGCGAGCGCGGGAGAGGGGAGAAAACCGGCGGGACGCTGGACTCTGCCTATGGTGTTCTCCCTCTCCCGCTCGCGGGAGAGGACCGGGGACAGGGAGCAGTCCGAACGCCGATCAGCCCTGACCGCCCTCGCCCGCTGCCCGCTTGCCGCGCTTGAGCCAGGCGGCGAGATTGTGCGGACGCAGCGTGTCGTATTCCTCGAACGGCTGATGGATCCACGGATTGGTCGGCAGGAAGCTGACGTGGTAGTCGGGCTTGACCTTCGAGCAGGCCTTGTACCACAGCACCGCCGAACGGACCTCGGTCACCGCGGGATAGCGCTCCTGCAGATGGCGGCCGACGCGTTCCAGCGTCAGGCCCGAGTCGACCAGATCGTCGACCAGCAGGATGCGGCCGCTCAGTTCGCCGCGCGTCATCGTGATGTATTGCGCGATATCGAGATCGCCCTGCACCGTGCCGGCCGCCTCGCGGTAGCTGCTGGTGGCCAGGATGGCCAGCGGCACGTCGAAGATGCGCGACATCTGGTCGCCGACGCGCAGGCCGCCGCGCGCCAGGCACAGGATCTTGTCGAAACGCCAGCCCGACTCGTGCACGTTCAGTGACAGGCGGGCAATCAGCTGGTGGTATTCGTCCCACGAGATCCACAGGTTCTCGTCATCGTTCTGAGGCAGGGTCATCGCTTGCTCTTCGTTGCTGCTTTGTTATGGGTCTTCCCGTGCGGGGGGATACAGTAAGGCCCGCTTGCGCGGGCCGGATTTCACTCGATGGCCGCGGTGTATCCCACGGCTCGGGTCGATCAGATCACCGAAATCAGATCAGATACGGATGGCGCAGCAGAATGGTTTCGTCGCGGTCCGGACCGGTCGAGATCATGTCGATCGGGATGCCGACCACTTCCTCGATGCGCTTCAGGTACTGGCGCGCGGCCTCGGGCAGCGCATCCCAGCTCTTGATGCCGAAGGTCGATTCGTTCCAGCCGGGGGAAGTCCTCGTAGATCGGCTCGCAGCGCGCCACGGCGTCGGAGCCGCGCGGCAGCATGTCGATCTGCTTGCCGTCCAGCATGTAGCCGACGCACAGGCGGATCGTGTCGAGACCGTCGAGCACGTCCAGCTTGGTCATGCACAGGCCCGACACGCCGTTGATCTGCACCGAGCGCTTCAGCGCGGCGGCATCGAGCCAGCCGGTGCGGCGCGGACGGCCGGTCACCGAACCGAACTCCTTGCCGACATTGGCCAGGCGCACGCCGACCGGATCCTGGCGGCGCGGATTGTCGTTGTCGTACAGCTCGCTGGGGAACGGGCCCGAACCGACGCGGGTGCAATACGCCTTGGTGATGCCGAGGATGTAGTGCAGGCGGCCCGGACCGACGCCGGCGCCTGCCGTGGCGGCGCCCGCCACGCAGTTGCTCGAGGTCACGAACGGATAGGTGCCGTGATCGACGTCGAGCAGCGTGCCCTGCGCGCCCTCGAACATCAGGTTCTGGCCGGCGGCGTTGACCGCGTACAGCTCGGCCGACACGTCGGCGACCATCGGCGCCAGGCGCGGCGCATAGGCCAGCGCCTCGTCCAGCGTCTGCTGGAAGTCCACGGCCTCGGCGCCCAGGTACTGGGTCAGCATGAAGTTGTGGAAGTCGAGGTTCTCGCGCAGGCGCTCGGCGAATTGCTGCGGATCGAACAGGTCCTGCACGCGCAGCGCGCGGCGGGCCACCTTGTCCTCGTAAGCCGGGCCGATGCCGCGGCCGGTGGTGCCGATCTTGCCGGCGCCGCGGCGCGTCTCGCGCGCGCGATCGATCGCGACGTGGTACGGCAGGATCAGCGTGGCCGCTTCGGAGATGCGCAGGCGGTTCTGCACCTGCAGGCCGGCCCCTTCCAGTTCCTCGATCTCGCGGAACAGCGCCTCGGGCGACAGCACCACGCCGTTGCCGATGTAGCAGACGGTGCCTTCGCGCATGATGCCCGACGGGATCAGCCGCAGGATCGTTTTCTTGCCGCCGATGATCAGGGTGTGGCCGGCGTTGTGGCCACCCTGAAACCGCACCACGCCCTTTGCATGATCGGTAAGCCAATCGACGATTTTTCCTTTGCCTTCGTCACCCCACTGGGTGCCGATCACGACGACGTTGCGTCCCTGGCTTACTGCTGAAGCGGACATGTTGAACTGGTCAGAAGGTTAAAAACGTATTCTACTCTTGTTGCGGGCCGATCCCCGATTTTGCAGGGAGAACCGCTCAGTCCGGCGAACCGGCGCTCAGCGCGGCACCACCACCCAGCGGCCGCCGTCGCGCACCAGCTGGCGGTCGCAATTGAACTCGTCGAGCTCGTGCGTGTGGCCCGGCAACGACTGGATCACGATCTCGCCGCCCTCGCGCAGCGCCGCGATCGCGGTGCGCAGCGCGGGATCCGGGTCCCACGGCGCGAAGATCGCCAGCGCGCGGACCTCGACCGGCGACAGCGCCGCCACCTCGCGCAAGTCCAGCGAAAAGCCGGTGGCCGGACGCGCGCGCCCGAACGCTTCGCCCACCTTGTCGTAGCGGCCGCCGCGGGCAACGTGGTTGGGCAGGCCCGCGACGTAGGCCGCGAACATGACTCCACTGTGATAGTGGTAACCGCGCAGATCGGCAAGGTCGATGTTGACCGTGGCGCCGCGCACCTCGGCGGCCAGGAAGGCCAGCTCGTCCAGCGCGCGGCCGATGGCCGGGCTGGCGGGCAGCACCGCCCGGGCCCGCTCGATCACCTCGGGGCCGCCGTACAGCGTGGGCAGCGCCAGCAGCGCGTCGCGCTCGACCTCGGGGAAACCGGCGGTCAGTTCGCGCAGGGCCGGCACGTCCTTGTTCTCGAGCGCATCGAACAGGGCCTGCTCGTTGCTGCGCGCCGGCGGCAGGCCGTCGAGCAGCGCCGCGACGATGCCGGCATGGCACAGGTCCAGCCGCACCTCGCCCAGCCCCGCCGACTGCAGCGCGGCCAGCATCAGGTTCTGGATCTCGACGTCGGCCTCCAGGCCGGCATGGCCGTAGATCTCGGCGCCGACCTGGATCGGCTCGCGCGTCGCATGAAAGCCCGCCGGGCGGGCGTGCAGCACATTGCCGGCGTAGCACAGCCGCGTCACGCCGGGCCGGTTCAGCAAGTGGGCGTCGATGCGGGCCACCTGCGGCGTGATATCGGCGCGCAGGCCCATGGTGCGGCCCGACAGCTGGTCGACCAGCTTGAAGGTGCGCAGGTCCAGGTCGTGGCCGGTGCCGGTCAGCAGCGACTCGATGTATTCCAGCAGCGGCGGCATCACCAGCTCGTAGCCGTAGGTGCGGAACAGATCGAGCATGCGGCGGCGCAGCTCCTCGATCTTGCGGGCCTCCGACGGCAGCACGTCGGCGATGTTCTCGGGCAGGAGCCAGTGGTTGGACATGGTGCTTCTCTGATTCGTGTGGGTCGCGGGCCGGGCGCGGGCGGCTCGCACAAAAAAGGATCGGTCAGCGGACGGCATCGATGGTGCACCGTCCCGCGGGCGAACAAAACCCCGGCAAGCCGGGGTTCGGGCAAAGCGGACTGCCGCACTGTCGCGCGATCGCGCTATCGCGCCATCGCACCTGCGGAGGCCGGCACGCTCGCTAGCGCCGGGTCGCCGTCTGCGCGCCGCCCGACGAGCGCATGTAGCGGAAGAATTCGGAGTCCGGCTCCAGCACCAGCACGTCGCGCTTGTCGCGGAAGGTGTTGCGATAGGCTTCCATGCTGCGCCAGAACTGCGCGAACTGCGGATCGCGGCCGAACGCCTCGGCGTAGATCTGCGAAGCGCGGGCATCGCCCTCGCCCTTGATCTTCTGCGCCTCGCGATAGGCCTCGGCCAGCACCACCTCGCGCTGGCGGTCGGCGTCGGCGCGGATCTTCTCGCCCTCGGCCGCGCCGGTCGAGCGCAGTTCGTTGGCGACGCGCTTGCGCTCGGCTTCCATCCGGCGGTAGACCGATTCGCTGATCGCCGGCAGCAGGTCGACGCGCTTGAGGCGCACGTCGAGGATCTCGACGCCGACCGTCTTGCCGTACTCGGTCATGCTGTTGCGGATGTTCTGCATGACCTGCTCGCGCTCGCCCGCCACCACTTCGGCGACGGTGCGGCGGCCGAACTCCTCGCGCGCGGCGGCGTCGATCCGCTGCGTCATGCGGTCCTGCGCGCCGCGCAGGTTGCCGCCGAAGGCGACGAAGAAATTGCGCGGATCGGTGATTCGCCATTTGACGAACCAGTCCACCATCATGCTTTTCTTCTCGGCGGTCAGGAAACGCTCGCCGGCGGCCACGTCGATGGTCTGCAGGCGGCGGTCCATGAAGACCACGTTCTGCAGCGGGGGCGGCAGCTTGAAATGCAGGCCGGGGTCGCGCACCACCTGCTTGATCTCGCCGAAGGCGAACACCACGGCATATTGCCGCTGGTCGACCACGAACACCATCGAGGAGGCAATCGCCAACACGATGAAGAGGCCGATGGCGTAGGAAATCAGTCGGTTCATCTGGGTTCTCTCCTCAACGGGAATCGCGATCGCGATTGCGCAGCGCTTCGCGCGAACGCGTGTCGGCGCTGGCGTCCGGCACCGGCGCCGGCGTGGCCGGCGGCGGCACCGCGCCCGCCCCGCGGGGATCGGCCTGCGACTGCGCCATCAGCTTGTCGAGCGGCAGGTAGAGGAGATTGTTGCCCTGGCTCGTATCGACCAGGACCTTGCTGGTATTGGCGTAGATCTGCTGCATCGTTTCCAGATAGATGCGGTCGCGCGTGACCTGCGGCGCCTTGGCGTACTCGGATTGCACCTGGCGGAAGCGCGAGGCATCGCCCTCGGCCTGCGCGATCGCGCGGGCCTTGTAGGCCTGCGCCTCTTCGGCCAGGCGCGCGGCGGTACCCTGGGCGCGCGGAATCACGTCGTTGGCGTAGGCCTGGCCTTCGCTGATGGCGCGCTCGCGGTCCTGGCTGGCCTTGTTGACGTCGTCGAAGGCGGCCTGCACCTGCTCGGGCGGCTGCACGCTCTGCACGTTCACCGAGATCACGCGGATGCCGGTCTTGTACGCCGACAGGATCGCCTGGATCGACTTGGCCAGGCCCTGCGCGATCTGCTCGCGGTTCTCGTACAGCACCGAATCCATCTTGTTGCGGCCGACGATCTCGCGCACCGAGGTCTCGGCGGCCTGCGTCACCAGCTCCTCGTCGCCGCCGCGGTCGGTCTTGTTGAAGAACAGGAATTCGGTCGCGTCCTGGATGTCGTACTGCACCGTGAAGCGGACGTCGATGATGTTCTCGTCCTGCGTCAGCATCGACGAGTCCTTCAGGTTGCTGTCCTTGATCGAGGTCGAACGGCCGACCTCGACCGAACGCACCGCCGACAGGTTGACGATCTCGGCCGACTGGATCGGCCACGGCATGCGCCAGTTGATACCGGGGCCAGTGGTGTACTTGAACTTGCCGAACTGCAGCACCACCGCGGTCTGGCCTTCCTGCACCATGAAGAAGCCGCTGGCCAGCCAGATCGCGATCACCGCGACCGCGATCACGCCTGCGCCGATGCCCGAACCCTTGCCCGGCGTACGGGTGCCGCCGCCGAAGTTCTGGTTGTTGTTGCCGCCGCCGTTGTCCTTGCGGCCCAGCAGGCTGTTCAGGCGGCGATTGAAGTCGCGCCACAGCTCGTCCAGGTCCGGCGGACCGTCCTGCGGGCGCTGGTTCTGACGGCCGTTGTCGCGGTTGCCGTCGCGCCCATCCTTGTCCTCGTCGTCCTTGTCGCCACGGCCCCAGCGGGGATCGTTCAGCGAGAGAATCGCGCGCAGACGCTGCCAGCTGCTCGGCCGACGGGCGCCTCGGGCAAGGCTTGTATCAGAGGTCCGGGAGAACTGGGGCATGTAGGGCACGGTTCCGGGAAAGTTGTAACGAGGGGGATTCTAGCAGCCATCGACGCCACTTTTGCTCATTTGATGCCGGAGGCGGCGCATGGCGCCGCCCGCATCAGTCGGCGCCGCGATCGGGAAGCCGGCGAGGGGCCGGTGCTTCGGGGGTCGAATCGGGGTCGGAATCGGGGTCGGAATCGACAGCGGAAGCCGGGTCGGACGCCGGACCGGAATCGGCGTCCGAAGCGCGATCGGCGTCCCGCGCAACGGTATCCGCCTCGGCGTTGCGATCGGCAAACCCGACGCCGTCGCCTCCGTCCGCGCCATCGGCACCGTCGGCACCATCGGCACCATCGCCCTCCCACTGGCGGCGTTCGTGCAGATCCTGCAGCCGCGGATCGGCGGCTTCCGGCACGGCGGGCCGCTCGGCCAGCCAGCGCGCGGCCTCGACGATCGCATCGCGCAGGCTGTCCAGCCCGATGCCGTCGCGCGCGCTGATGAAGACCCGCACCGGCACGCCGTCCTCATTGCGCTCGATGCGCGGGCCATGCTCGAGCAGTTCGGGCGCCGCGTCGATCTTGTTCATCACGACGATCTGGGGAATGTCGGCCGCATCGATCTCGGCCAGCACCCGATTGACCTGTTCGATCTGCTCATGGCGCACGGGGCTGGCGGCATCGACCACATGCAGCAGCAGATCGGCATGCACGGTTTCCTCCAGCGTGGCGCGGAACGCCGCCACCAGCTGGGTGGGCAGGTCGCGGATGAAGCCGACCGTGTCGGACAGCACCACATTGCCCAGGCCGTCCAGATAAAGCCGGCGCGAGGTCGTATCGAGCGTCGCGAACAACTGGTCGGCCGCATAGGCGCGCGCCTTGGTCAGCGCGTTGAACAGCGTCGACTTGCCCGCGTTGGTATAGCCGACCAGCGAAATGCTCAGCGTTTCGTTGCGCGCGCGGGCACGGCGCTGCGTGCTGTGCTGGCGCTGCAGCCGCGACAGATCCGTCTTGAGCCGCTTGGCGCGGTCGTCCAGCATGCGGCGGTCCAGTTCGAGCTGGCGCTCGCCGGGGCCGCCGCGCATGCCGATACCGCCCTTCTGCCGCTCCAGGTGGCTCCAGGCGCGAACCAGCCGCGAGGCGCGGTATTGCACCTGCGCGAGTTCGACCTGCACCTTGCCGACATGGCTCTGCGCGCGCTGGCCGAAGATATCCAGGATCAGGCCCGTGCGGTCGATCACGTGCCGGTTCAGAAAGCGTTCGAGATTGCGCTGCTGCGCGGGGCTCAACGCGTGGTTGAACACCACCACGTCGGCATCGAGCGCGTCGGCCGCTTCCTTCAGTTCCTCGGCCTTGCCCGAGCCGATGAACAGCGCCGGGTCTGGACGCGAACGCTTGCCGGTCAGGGTATGCACCGGCGTGGAGCCGGCGGTGGACGTCAGCAACGCCAGTTCGCTCAGGCTCTCTTCGAAATCGTGCTTGCCGAAATCGACGCCGACGAGAATGGCGCGGGTGGGTTCGGAGGGGGGAAGTGGCTCTAGGTTGCAAGCTCGGGGCGCACAGCGGCGCGGAAAAAACCGGGATCAGAAACAGGAAGGCGCGCTCCGCAAAACGCGACGATACAAAGAACGATGCCGCGCCAGCACCGGATGGCGCTGGCGCGGCGTCGGAGCGTGATTGCCGCGCATGCGCGCGGCCGGAAATGCGAGCGGCGTCGGAATCAGCCTTCCGCGGAGTCGTCGACGCGGAAATTGACCGCGCGCGCGGGAACGACAGTGGAAATCGCATGCTTGTAGACCATCTGCGTCACCGTGTTACGCAGCAGGACGACGTATTGGTCGAAGGATTCGATATTACCTTGCAGCTTGATGCCATTGACGAGGTAGATGGAAACCGGCACGTGCTCCTTGCGCAGCGCGTTCAGGAACGGGTCTTGTAGCAATTGCCCTTTGTTGCTCATGGCACACTCCAAATTTATAGATTTAGTGATCAATGATGGGGATCGATATCCCCGGTTTCAAGTCGGACGACGCAAGATCGCGTCAAAAAAAATCAAAACGGTACCAGGCCGGCATCAACCAGCGGGGGCTCCCGCTAGTGTGAATTTAGCCGCAGTTCCAAACGAACGCAAACGAAACTTCGGCGCCACAGACGGGGCTGCGGCGCCCCCATCTGGCCGCCTTTTCCGACTCAATCCTTCGAGTCCTTGTACGGGTTTTTGTTCGTACGAAATTCGATTCGAAGCGGTGTGCCCTTCAGATTGAAGGCGGCGCGGAAACGCCCCTTCCAGAAAACGCCGATAGGTTTCGGGCACCGCGTTCAGCGAATTGCCGTGCACGACGATGATCGGCGGATTGGAACCGCCCTGGTGCGCGTAGCGCATCTTGGGGCGCGTTGCACCGACGCGGCGCGGCTGCTGGAATTCCACCGCGTCGTGCAGCACGCGCGTGAGCTTGGGCGTCGGCATCTTGATCATCGCCGCGGCGTACGCGTCGTCGACCGAGCGCAGCAGCGGGCCAATGCCGCTGCGTTCGCGGGCGGAGATGAAATGGAAGTTGGCGAAATCGAGGAACTGCAGCTTGCGCTGCAGATCGTGCTTGATCCGGTCGCGGGTATGGCCGTCCAGCCCGTCCCATTTATTGACGCCGACCACCAGCGCACGCCCCGACTCGACGATGAAGCCGGCGATATGCGCGTCCTGTTCGGAGACGTCCTGCTGGGCATCGAGCAGCAGCACCACCACGTTCGCATCGGCGATCGACTGCAGCGTCTTGACGACCGAGAACTTCTCGATCGCCTCGAACACCTTGCCCCGCTTGCGCAGGCCCGCGGTATCGATCAGCGTATAGGGCTTGCCGCCCCGCTCGAACTCGACATAGATCGCATCGCGCGTGGTGCCGGGCATGTCGAAGGCGATCACGCGCTCCTCGCCGATCAGCGTATTGACCAGCGTGGACTTGCCCACGTTGGGACGGCCCACGATCGCGATCTTGATGCCGCGCGTGTTCTGGTCCTCGGGCTCGGCCAGTTCGGGACGCTGCTCGACCGCCGCCTCCAGCGCCTCGTCGACCAGCTCGCGCACGCCGTCGCCGTGGGTGGCCGAGATCGCATAGGGGTCGCCCATGCCGAGCTCGTAGAAGTCGGCCGCGACCGCGGTGTACTTCATGCCCTCGGCCTTGTTGACCGCCAGCATCACGCGCCGGCCGGTCTTGCGCAGATAGTCGGCGATGACCAGGTCCTGCGGCGCCAGGCCGAGGCGGCCGTCGACGATGAAGATGACGACGTCGGCCTCGACCACGGCCTGCCGGGTCTGCTTGGCCATCTCGGCGACGATGCCTTCCTTGGCCACCGGTTCGAAGCCACCGGTATCGATGACGATGTACGGACGGTCGGCGCCGCGCCCCTCGCCGTAGTGGCGGTCGCGGGTCAGGCCAGGCAGGTCCGCGACGAGCGCGTCGCGTGAGCGGGTCAGGCGGTTGAATAACGTCGACTTGCCCACATTGGGGCGGCCGACGAGTGCGATCACTGGTTTCATGCAAATCGTGGAGGGCCACGCCCGGCGCGGTGCGCCAGGCATGCCTCCGAAGAATCAGGTTGGTCCGACAGCCTGGCGCAACGCGCCGGGCCGGCAATCCTGTCGGGTGAAATCAAGCCGCGGGCCACTGGCCCGCATGACGCATGCGGCCGGCACCGCCATCGCGGCGGGCCGGCCATGCTGTCGGGTCCCGGCGATCGCGCGCACCGACAGGTGAGCGCGCGCTCGCCGGTGGAACGCCCGCCATGGCGGCCGTCCCTGCTTTGGTCAGCGCTTCAATCCGGAATATAGCCGTAGACGTCGCCCCCTCGGGTCTGCACCACCAGGGTCTGGCCGGCCACCACCGGTGCGGCGGTGATGGGGCTGCTGCCGGCCCGCACGCGGGCGACGAACTTGCCGTCCTCGCGCGACAGGAAATGCAGGTAGCCCTCGAAGTCGCCGATCACCACCGAGCGGCCCAGCGCCAGCGGCATGCCCAGCGGACGGTTGCGCAACTGCTCGTTGCGCCAGCGCTCGTTGCCGTTCTGGCGGTCGAAGGCATACACCACCGAATGCTCGTTGGCGGCGAACAGCGATACGTCGTCCTGGGTCGGGCCGACCGGCGACGAGAAGTCCTTGCCCCACTGCGGCTGGCCATTGGCCAGCTCCAGGCAGGCGATACGGCCCTGGAAGGTGGTCGCGCAGACCTGCCGGCCGTTGATCATCGGCAGGCCGGTCACGTCGTTGAGCCGCTCGATCTCGGACACGCCCTTCGGATACGAGATCGTGCTCTCCCACCGCAGCACGCCGTTGGACGGTGCCAGCACGCCGAGCTTGCCGCCGGGGGAAGCCCATCACGATACCGTCGCCGGCGAAGACCATGCCCATCGCGGCGCGCAGGTTCAGCGGCGTCTGCGCGCGCTGGTAGATCCAGCGGCGCTCGCCGGTCTGCGCATCGAGGCCGAGCACGCGCGTGTCGGTGGTGCGCACCACCACGAGGTCATGACCGACCAGCGGCGAGGACAGGATCTCGCCATTGATCTGCTTCTTCCACAGCTGCTTGCCGCTGGCATCGAAGGCGAACACCACGCCCTTCTCGCCGGCGACCGCGGTCACGTTGCCGTCGCTGCCGGGGCCGGTGGTCAGGTCGACGTCGGTGTCGACCTTCCACAGCGTGCGGCCGGTGGTGCCGTCCAGCGCCGTCACGTCGCCGCCATGCGACGACACATAGACCTTGTCGCCGACCGCGACCGGCTGCAGCGAATACGGGCCGCTCTTGCCGACGCTGGCGCGCCAGGCTTCCTTGACCGTCAGCGTCTGCGTGACCGGCTGCAGCTGGGCCGGCGGATTCTTGTCGGCCTTGCCGAACAGCGAGCAGCCAGCCAGGGCGGTGGCACAGGCAACGACGAGCGCCTGGGTCAAGCGAACAGGGCGAAAGATCCGGGCAGCGCCGTTAGGCATCGACATCATCTGGTTGCGTTCCTGAAAAAAGGTGGGAAGCGAAGTGGGGGCGGGTCGGGGCAAATTCGCTTGCATTTGATGCACCGACCGGGCCGGCGCATCGACTGCAGCATCCTCGCTTATGCGGTGCCCAGGGCGTCCAGCTTGAACTGGATGATCTGGCGCATGCCGGCCTCGTCGGCCCCGAGCTTGTCGAGCGCCTGGCGGTAGGCCGCGCGCGCCTCGTCGCGCTTGTCCTGCGCGGCCAGCAGATCGCCGCGGCGATCCGCATACAGCGCGACGAACGGGCTCGGCGGCTCGCTCTTGAGCAGCGCCAGGCCCTGGTCGTAGGCCTTCTCGTCCAGCAGCACGCCAGCCAGCCGGACACGCGCGAGGTGCTGATACTCACCGTCGCCGTGGTCGACCGCCCATTGCAGCTGGCTCTTGGCGCCGGCCAGGTCGCCGGCCTCGTACAACACCTTGGCGGCGACCAGAGCCGTCATCTGGCCATAGGCCGTCTTGCCGTACTTGTCCTCGAGGTCGCCGGCCGCGCGCTTGGTGCGCTCGACATCGCGCGCCTCGGCGGCCTTCAGCACCTGCTCGTACAGCACCGCGGCCTCGCCGGCCTGCTTGCGCTGCCACCAGTTCCAGCCATTCCAGGCCGCGAAGGCCAGCAGGCAGGCAATCAGCAGCCAGGTCAGGAAGTTGCCGTACTGGCGCCACCATGCCTTGATGTTTTCAAGCTGTTCCTGCTCTTCCAGATCGTAAGCCATCTCGTGGTTTCAACCGCGTTGGTTTGTCGTCAGGCAAGCGCGCATCGTGCAGCGCGCCTGCGTCATCATTGAAGGTCTTCGCCGGACTCGCCACCCATGCCGGCGACCATCGATTCGACCAGATAGTCGACCAGGTCCTCGGCGGGCACCGTGGCTTGCTGCCCGTTGCTCTCGGTTTGTCCGTCAGCGGCCCGCAGGGCCTTGACCTGCACCACGCCGGCGGCCAGCTCATCCTCGCCAATGATAACGGCATGGGAAGCCCCGCTCGCGTCGGCCCGCTTCATCTGCGATTTGAAGCTGCCGCTCTTGCCGTCCGCGGTGGCGTGCACGACCACATCGAAACCGGCATCGCGCATGCGCTCCGCGGCGATCATCGCCTGCTGCGCCGCGGCCTCGCCCTGGTGCACGACATAGACGTCGCACGCGTCGGCCTGGCGTGCCAGCCCTTCCTCGCGCATCAGTTCGATGATCCGCTCGATCCCCATCGCCCAGCCGCAGGCCGGCGCCGACTTGCCGCCCATCTGCGCGATCAGCGGATCGTAGCGGCCGCCGCCGGCGATGGTGCCCTGCGCACCGAGCTTGTCGGTGATCCACTCGAACACCGTGAGGTTGTAGTAGTCCAGCCCGCGCACCAGGCGCGGATTGATCGTGAACGGAATATTGTTGGCCTTCAGCAGGCGCTGCACGCCCTCGAAGTGGGCCAGCGAGGCGTCGCCGAGGAAGTCGATCAGCTTCGGCGCGTTCGCCGCCATCTCCTGCAGCGCGGGATTCTTGGTGTCGAGCACGCGCAGCGGGTTGGTGTAGAGGCGCCGCTTGCCGTCCTCGTCCAGGATGTCCTGGAAGCCTTCCAGATACTTGATCAGTTCCTGGCGATGGGCCGCGCGCTCGTCGGCCTGGCCCAGCGAATTGATCTCCAGGCGCACGCCGACCAGGCCCAGGTCGTCCCACAGGCGCTGGCACATCAAAATGATCTCGGCGTCGACATCGGGACCGGCAAAGCCGAGCGCCTCGGCGCCGAGCTGATGGAACTGGCGATAGCGGCCGCGTTGCGGGCGCTCGTGGCGGAACATCGGGCCGGTGTACCACAGGCGCTTGGGGCCGTCGTACAGCAGGTTGTGCTCGATGGTCGCGCGCACCACCGCCGCCGTGCCCTCGGGACGCAGCGTCAGTTGCTCGCCGTTCAGCGAATCGGTGAAGGAATACATCTCCTTCTCGACGATGTCGGTGACCTCGCCGATGCCGCGCACGAACAGCTGGGTCGGCTCGACGATCGGCGTGCGGATCTGCTGGTAGCCGTAGGCGCGCAGCATCGCGCGGGCCGCCTGGTCGAACTGCTCCCACAGCGGGGCGTCGGCGGGCAGCATGTCGTTCATGCCCTTGACACCCTGCAGCGCGCGGGCCTTGCCTTGGTTCTGGGCGCCGCCGTTGGCGGGCGCCGGATTCTCGGATGCGTTCATGGTTGTCATTCTGTTGCTGGTCGGCGCGGCTGCTCAGTGACCGATCACTTGCCGATCACTGGCCCATATTGGCCGCCGCGCTGCCCTTGCCGTAGTGCGTGCGCACGTATTCGTCGACCATCGCCTGGAATTCCTCGGCGATGCGCTCGCCGCGCAGCGTCTTCACCTTGACGCCGTCGACGAACACCGGCGCCGCCGGCGACTCGCCGGAGCCCGGCAGCGAAATGCCGATATTGGCGTGCTTGCTCTCGCCCGGACCGTTGACGATGCAGCCCATCACGGCCACATCCATTTCCTCGACGCCGGGATACTCGGTCTTCCATACCGGCATCTGCGCGCGCAGGTACGACTGGATGCTGGCGGCCAGTTCCTGGAACACCGTGCTGGTGGTGCGGCCGCAGCCCGGGCACGCGATCACCATCGGCGTGAAATTGCGCAGGCCCATGGTCTGCAGGATCTCCCTGCGCGACATGCACTTCCTTGTCGCGCGACGCGCCCGGCTCCGGCGTCAGCGAGATGCGGATGGTGTCGCCGATGCCCTCCTGCAGCAGCACCGACAGCGCGGCCGTCGAGGCGACGATGCCCTTGCTGCCCATGCCCGCCTCGGTCAGCCCGAGGTGCAGCGGATAGTCGCAGCGGCGCGCCAGTTCGCGGTAGACCGCGATCAGCTCCTGCACCTGCGATACCTTGCACGACAGGATGATCTGGTCGCCCGGCAGGCCGATTTCCTCGGCACGGCGCGCGGAGTCGATCGCCGACGTGATCAGCGCCTCGATCATCACGCTCTGCGCCGGCCACGGTTCGGCGCGCTGGCCGTTCTCGTCCATGATGCGCGCCAGCAGATCCTGGTCCAGGCTGCCCCAGTTGACGCCGATGCGCACCGGCTTGCCGTGCCGGCATGCCATCTCGATCATCTGCGCGAACTGCGTGTCGCGCTTGGCGCCCTGGCCGACGTTGCCCGGGTTGATGCGGTACTTCGACAGCGCCTGCGCGCAGGCCGGATGGTCCTGCAGCAGCTTGTGGCCGTTGTAGTGGAAGTCGCCGACGAGCGGCACATCGATGCCCATGCGATCGAGCTGGTCGCGGATCGCGGGTACCGCGGCGGCGGCTTCCGGCGTATTGACGGTGATGCGGACGATCTCCGAGCCGGCGCGCGCCAGCTCCTTGATCTGGATCGCGGTGCCGACCGCATCGACGGTGTCGGTATTGGTCATCGACTGCACGCGCACGGGCGCATCGCCGCCGATCGTCACCACGTTGTCGCCCCAGACCACGCGCGCCTGCCGGGTGCGGCGGCGCGGCAGCGATCCGGGCAGTACGGGCAGACAGGCCTGTGCGTTCATGGGTTACCTCGTTGCATTGGCGTGCGGTCGACGAACGGAACGATCGGGGACCGACGGATAAATCAGGGCAGCGTCAGGCGCGCCACGTTGTTGCGGTTGGCCGCCTGCAGGTCGACCGGCTCGCCGTTGCGGGTCATCGCCGCGACGCCCTTGACGTTGCCGATCACGACCTTGTACGGCGCCGCACCGCCGCCGGCGACCTCGTCGCCCGCCTTGGCGGTGCCGCCCAGCACAACCTTGCCGCTGGCGTCGCGAACCTCATACCAGGTCGGGGCGCTGAAACGCAGCTGCAGTTCGCCCGAGGCCGATGCTGCCGCGGCGGTGGCGGGCGCTGCCGACGCCGTCGTGGCGGCCGCTTCATTGGGCGCGGCCGGCGTACCGGCGGTCACCGGAGCCAGCGGGGTCGCCAGCGTGGCGGACGCATTGGCGGTGCCGGTGGCGGCGCCGTCCGTGCCCGTCATCGCTCCGGGCGCCTCGCTGGCGGCGCCGCCCATCACATGCGGCAGCACCGCGGTCACGGTGCCCGAGGTGCCCGAGGTGCCCGCTTCGGCTTCAACCGCGGTTTCCGCGCCGGATTCCGTCAACTGCTGCTCGCGCGCGTCAAGCCATTGCTTGACATGGTCGACGCCGAACAGCGCACCGGCACAGACCACGGCCGCGACCAGCGCCAGCCAGACCCAGCGCCCGCCGGTACCCGACGTGCCGCTGCTGCGAAAGCGCCGGCGGTCGTCGAAGCTCGCGTTCAGGCTGCCCTGGCGGCGGATCGCCACCTCGGGCGCCGGCGGCGCGGCCTGCGCATGGAAACGGGCCAGCAAGGCGTCGATGTCGACCTGCAGCAGGCGCGCGTACGCGCGCATCAGACCCTTTGCAAACGTCAGATCGGGCAAGGCGTCGACATTGCCGGACTCGATCGCATCGACCTTCTGCGCCGGCACCTTCAGCCGCGCACCGACGTCGTGTATCGACAGCCCCTGGGCCGCGCGTGCCTTCGCCAGGCTCGCACCGATCTCCTGTGCGACCGCGTTGGCGCTGCCGCTCGCATTGGTCGAGACGGCCTGGCCCTCGGCGCGCTCGTGCTCATTCATCCCGTACTCCTTGTTGGTATGCGCTCGACTCCCGCGAGTCCGGGAAGCGCTTATGTAATTGCGCCAGCAATGCCAGCTGTGCGGCCGCGTCTCCCTCGCGGTGCGCGATGCGCGCGCCCAGCCACAGCGACGCCGGGCTGGCGTAGCGTCCTGCGTTGACCTGCGCCACTTCGGCGCGAGCCCGCGGCAGATCGCCCTGTTTCCAATACAGCAGCCCGAGCTGGGTATGCGCGGCGGCGTGGGTCACGGCGTCCGCGGCATCCGCGGGCGCCGCCGTGCCCGGCTGGGCCAGCGCCGCGGTCAGGCTGCGGTGGGCCGCCTCCAGATCGCCCTGGCGCAGCTGGCAGGCGCCCAGGCTGGTCAGCGTCCTGGCGGCGCCGCCGGACGAAGAGGCCGTCGCGGCGGCCGTCACCGCGCGCTGCAGCTGGGCCAGCCCTTCGGCGTAACGCCCCTGCTCGCACAGCAGCCAGCCATAGTTGTTCAGCAAATCGCCGTCGTCCTCGCGGCGCGACAGAGCGGCGCGGAAGCTCTGCTCGGCCTCGGCGGGCCGCCGCAGCGCCATCTGCGCCAGCGCCTGGACGTGGTACGCATCGGTCAGGGACGGATCGAGCGCGATCGCCTGCCGGGCCTCATCGAGCGCGATCGCGCTCTGGCCGGCCTGCAGATAGCGCGAGGCCAGCTGCAGCCGCAGCGCGGCACGCTCGCGCGCATCGGCCGGTGCGGGGCTCGCATCCCGCGCCTGCGGCGCCTGCTGTCCCGGCGTGCCTGCGGTGCCGGGTGTGCCCGTCGACTGGCACGCCGTCAGCAGTGCCAGCCCGGCCAGAACCACGGCGGGCAGACCGGCAGGCAGACGCCTCATGCAGATCGCGCCTCCCCGCCCGGCGCCGCCACGACCGGCGGGATCTTGCCGAAGCGGCCGCGCTCGGCAAGCCGGGTGCGATCCTGCACGCGGCCCTCGGCGGCGAGCTGGCCGCAGGCGGCGTCGATATCGTCGCCGCGGGTCTTGCGGATCGTGGTCACGATGCCGGCGTCCATCAGCACCTGGGCGAAACGCCGGATCTGCTCGTTGTTCGAGCGCTTGAGCCCCGATTCGGGGGAAGGGATTGAACGGAATCAGGTTGAACTTGCATGGCACGTCGGCCACCAGCTTCAACAGTTCCCGCGCATGCTGGACGCCGTCGTTGACGCCGTCCAGCATGCAGTATTCGAAGGTGATGAAGTCGCGCGGGGCGAACTCCAGATAGCGGCGGCAGGCCGCCATCAGCTCGGCCAGCGGGTACTTGCGGTTCAGCGGCACCAGCCCGTCGCGCAGCGCATCGTTGGATGCGTGCAGCGACACCGCCAGCGCGACCGGCAGGTCCTTGGCCAGGCGGTCCATCATCGGCACCACGCCGGACGTGGACAGCGTGACACGGCGGCGCGACAGCCCGTAAGCGTTGTCGTCGAGCATCAGCCGCATCGCCGGCACGACCTGGTCGTAGTTCAGCAACGGCTCGCCCATGCCCATCATCACCACGTTGGAGATCACGCGATCGTCCTTCGGACCGCGCCCCAGCTGGGTGCGCATCGCGAATTCGGCCATCCACAGCTGGCCGATGATCTCGCCGGTGGTCAGATTGCGGGAGAAACCCTGCTTGCCGGTCGAACAGAAGCGGCAATTGACCGCGCAGCCGGCCTGCGAGGAAACGCACAGCGTGCCGCGCGTTTCCTCGGGGATGTAGACCGTTTCGACCGCATTGCCGTTGCCCACGTCGAGCAGCCACTTGCGCGTGCCGTCCGCCGACAGATGGTCGGTGATCACGGACGGCGCGCGGATCTCGGCGCGCGTGGCCAGCTTCTGGCGCAGCGACTTGGCCAGGTCCGACATCTCGTCGAACTGGCTGGCGCCGAACTGGTGGATCCAGCGCTGCAGCTGCCGCGCGCGAAACGGCTTCTCGCCGAGCTCGCCGCAATACGTGGCGAGCCCGTCCGCATCCAGATCGAGCAGGTTGACGAGAGCGTTCATGACGGCAGCGGGGGCTTCGGGTAGCAGTCTAGTGTCCGGGTTCAGGCAAGACAATCAGCGCGAGTAAAACGTTCATGCCGGGGAAGAAGAACGACACTTCGGCGGCCGCGGTTTCCGGCGCGTCGGAGCCGTGCACGGCGTTGGCGTCGATGCTGTCGGCGAAATCGGCGCGGATCGTGCCCTTCTCGGCCTTCTTCGGGTCGGTGGCGCCCATCAGCTCACGGTTCTTGGCGATCGCGTTCTCGCCTTCCAGAACCTGGATCATCACGGGGCCCGAGATCATGAAGTCGACCAGATCCTTGAAGAACGGACGCTCCTTGTGCACGGCGTAGAACTGCTCGGCTTCGCCGCGCGACAGGTGCGCCATCTTGGCGGCCACGATCTTCAGGCCGGCGCCTTCGAAACGGGCGTAGATCTGACCGATGACGTTCTTGGCCACGGCATCCGGCTTGATAATCGACAGGGTGCGTTCGATCGCCATAAAAACTCCGAAAAATGAAGGGGTTACCAAATTGGGAAACACAAGATTCTAGCACGAGACCCCAATCGTTTCGAGAGCCGGCGGCGGCGAAACGATCGGGGCTGCATCCCATAGATTATCGCGGCGCACCATCGTAGCGATATGGGACAAAGGGACGGGAACACCGGCCAGCCCTGCCGATCCAAGGCAACGTAAGCGCCTCATCTGTTCCTCGACGGTTTCGCGATTTTTAGTGCATTTTGAATCACTCTGCACTTGCAATCGTGCAAGGACGATGCCACATTGGCGAGGTGTCCGCCGGCGCTTCCGGCACCGCCCTTTGAATGAGGAGTCATCATGAACGACAAGCTGAATACCTATGGTTTCGGCAATGCCGGCGCGACGGCGGGAGCCGTCACCGTCCGCAATCGGGTCCTGCGCAATACCTACTGGCTGCTGGCGCTGTCGATGGTGCCGACCGTGCTCGGCGCCTGGATCGGCGTGGCGACCGGCTTCAGCTTCATGGCCGCCAGCCCCGGCCTGTCGCTGATCCTGTTCCTCGCGATCGCCTTCGGCTTCTTCTTCGCGATCGAAAAGACCAAGAACAGCGCCATGGGGGTCGTGCTGCTACTGGCCTTCACGTTCTTCATGGGCCTGATGCTGTCGCGGATCATCGGCTCGGTGCTGCAGTTCTCGAACGGACCGGCGCTGATCATGTATGCGTTCGGCGGCACCGCGGCGGTCTTTGCCACGATGGCGACCGTCGCCACGGTCAGCAAGCGCGATTTCTCCGGCCTGGGCAAGTTCCTGTTCGTCGGCGTGATCCTGCTGATCCTGGCCAGCGTGGCCAACATCTGGCTGCAGCTGCCCTCGCTGATGATCACCGTCTCGGTGATCGCGATCGGCATCTTCTCGGCCTACATGCTGTATGACGTGCAGCGCGTGGTGAACGGCGGGGGAGACCAACTACATCACGGCGACGCTGGCGATCTACCTGGACGTCTACAACGTCTTCGTCAACCTGCTGGCGCTGCTGGGCATCTTCGGCGGCAGCCGCGAATAAGCGACCGCTTCACCGCCATGACGAAGGGCCGGCAATGCCGGCCCTTTTTATTGCCCCACGCGGTTGCTCTGTCGCTGGCCCCGGGCCGGCGGTTCGGGCCGATGGTCCCGGCCGATCCCGCCGCCCATCGCCCCGGACGACCACCCCGGAGGATCGCCCGATCAGGCCCGCTCGAACACCGCGATCGACTCCACGTGCGAGGTGTGCGGGAACATGTTGACCACGCCGGCACCGCGCAGCCGGTAGCCGGCCTCGTGCACCAGCAGGCCGGCGTCGCGCGCCAGCGTGGCCGGATTGCAGGAGACATAGACGATACGGCCAGGCAGCACGTCGCTGCCCGCCTGCGCCAGCTCGGCCAGCGCCTTGCTGACGGCCAGCGCGCCTTCCCGCGGCGGATCGACCAGCCAGCGGTCGAAGCGCCCCAGCGCGGCGATATCCTCGGCGCTGACCTCGAACAGGTTGCGGCAGGCAAAGGCGACCTTGTGCGCCAGGCCGTTGTATTCGGCATTGGCCAGCGCCCGCTCCGTCAGCGCCTCGCTGCCTTCGATGCCCATCACCTCCCGCCCCTGCGTCGCCAGCGGCAGCGTGAAGTTGCCGATGCCGCAGAACAGGTCCAGCAGCCGGTCGCCCGGCTGCGCGTCGAGCAGCCGCAGCGCGCGCTTGATCAGCACGCGGTTGATCTGATGGTTGACCTGGGTGAAATCGGTCGGCTTGAACGGCATGCGGATGCCGAATTCCGGCAGCGTATAAGCCAGTTCGCGATCGAGCGGATAGAACGGCACCACCGTGTCCGGGCCCTTGGGCTGCAGCCAGAACTGCACGTTGTGGCGGTCGGCGAAGGCGCGCAGCAGGTCGCGGTCGGCGTCATTCAGCGGCTCGAGGATCCGCAGCACCAGCGCGGTGACATCCTGACCGACGGCCAGCTCGATCTGCGGCATGCGGTCGCGGATCGACAGCCCGGCCACCAGCTCGCGCAGCGGCACCAGCATCGCCGACACATGCGGCGGCAGCACCTCGCACGACGTCATGTCGGCGACATAGCTGCTCTTGCGCTCGTGAAACCCGACCAGCACCCCGCCTTTCTTGACCACGTGGCGCACCGTCAGGCGGGCGCGGTAGCGATAGCCCCAGTCGGGTCCGGCGATCGGCCGGAACACCATCTCGGGCCGCACCTTGGCCAGGTGCCACAGGTTGTCTTCCAGCACGCGCTGCTTGATCGCGAGCTGGGCGCGCGCGTCCAGGTGCTGCATCGAACAGCCGCCGCAGACGCCGAAATTGACGCAACCGGGCTGCACCCGCATCACCGACGCTTCCCTGACCTCGACCAAATGCGCCTGCTCGAAGCTCGGCTTGCGGCGATAGCTCTGGTAGGCCACCGTTTCGCCCGGCAGCGCGCCCTCGACGAAGACCACCTTGCCCGGCGTCCCGTCCTCGTTGACCAGCCGTCCCACGCCGCGCGCCTCCATGTCGAGGCTGTCGATCTTCACGGTCGGATGGACCTGGGCCTCGGCGCCGGCGGCCGATGCGGCGGCGCCGCCACGCTTGCGGT
The DNA here is from genome assembly GCF_049311595.1 of Cupriavidus sp. H18C1. Lineage (NCBI taxonomy): Bacteria > Pseudomonadati > Pseudomonadota > Betaproteobacteria > Burkholderiales > Burkholderiaceae > Cupriavidus > Cupriavidus sp. H18C1. The sequence goes on along the minus strand of NZ_CP186008.1, from coordinate 3,345,445 downwards.
TGGGAGCGGGCGAGGCTGCCGGTTGCTGCACCGGCTCGGGGGCGGATTGCGGGGGAGACACGGCTTGAGACACCAGCGGGACCTGACGTATTGTTTTGCGAAAGCGCGATTGTAGACCAGTCGCCGCGATCGGCACGGGCACCAACGGAACGGCGGCGACGCAGTCGCGTGGAGAACGCCCCGGCGGAGGCAAGCGATGGAACTGATCAATTGGAACATCCAGTGGGGACGCGGCTGCGACGGCCAGGTCGACCTCGCCCGCACCGTATCGACGCTGCGCGCGCTGGCCGACTTCGACGTGCTGTGCCTGCAGGAGGTGACGCGCGGCTTCGGCGAGATGCCGGGCAACCCGGGCGCGGACCAGGTCGCCGAGCTGGCGGCGCTGCTGCCCGGCTACCACCTGCTGTTCGCGCCTGGCGTCGACCGCTTCGGGCCGGACGGCATGCCGCGCCAGTTCGGCAACCTGATCGCGACGCGCCTGCCGGTATGCGAGGTATTCCGCCATGCGCTGCCGTGGCCCGCCGATCCGACGGTCGCGTCGATGCCGCGCGTTGCGCTGGAAGCGACCGTGATCGCCGGCACCCAACGGCTGCGCATCATCTGCACGCATCTGGAGTATTACTCGGCCCTGCAACGCAACGCACAGGCCGAAGCGTTGCGCGCCTGGCATGCCGAGGCCTGCGGGCATGCGGCAAGGCCGGGACCGGCGGAACAGCGCTTCGGCCCGTTCACGCCCGAGGGACGTCCACCCAGCGCCATCCTGTGCGGCGACTTCAACAGCAAACCCGATGACACCGCCTACCTGCGCCTGACCGCACCCTTCGACGACGGCACGCCGGCATGGCGCGATGCCTGGCTGCATCTGCATCCGGGCCGGCCGCACGCGCCGACCTGCGCGCTGTACGACAAGGCGCAGTGGGACGAGCCGCCCTTCGCCTGCGACTTCATGCTGGTGACCGAGGATCTGCTGGAACGTGTGGTTCGTTGCGAGGTCGACGGCAGCACGCAGGCATCGGACCACCAGCCGGTGCACCTGTCGCTGCGGGACATTGAATAAGGGACAACCGGGAGTAACGCGGAGACGAAACGAACCGAGGGGCAAGAAACTGGCGGCGACTCGGACCGTTCAGTCGATCTCTTCGTCGTCGGCCACGCGGCTCGACGGCTGCAGCTGGAAGGCGCGCAGATATTCCATCCATTGCGGCCCGGGCAGTTCCGCCAGCGATTCCTGCACCAGTTCGACCTCGGCATCGAACTCGCGCGGCGTCAGACCGCCGCGCATCATCTGGAAGCGGCAGTACATCAGATACGTGTTGACGACGTCGGTCTCGCAATAGGCGCGGATCGCGCCGATCTGCCCCTGCTGGAACGCTTCCCACACCTTGCTGCCGTCCATCCCCATCTTGCCTGGGAAGCCGCACAGCTTGGCGAGGTCGTCCAGCGGCGCGCTCGCACGCGGCTGGTACATCGCCAGCAGATCCATCAGATCCAGATGACGCATGTGGTAGCGGCTGATGTAGTTGTTCCACTTGAAGTCGCGGCTGTCGTCGTCGCGGCCCTCGCCCATTTCCCAATAGCGGGGCGCGGTGACGCCGTGGACCAGCCCGCGATAGTGCAGCACCGGCAGATCGAAGCCGCCGCCGTTCCACGACACCAGTTGCGGACTGTAGCGTGCGATCAGTTCGTAGAAGCGCTGGATCAGCGTCGCTTCGCCGTCGTCCTCGCTGCCGAGCGAGCCGACATGGAACAGCGCGGTGCCGTCGCGCTGCGTGCGGCGCAGCACGCAGGGAGATCGCAACCACGCGTTGCAGATGCAGGGGGAGAAAATCGCTGCCGGTCTTTTCGCGGCGGGCGGCGAAGGCCAGCTCCGCGACCTCGGCATCGGTGAGGCCCAGCGGATGGTCGTGCAGACGGCGCAGGCCGGCGACATCGGGAACCGTCTCGATGTCGAATACCAGCACAGGCGTCATAGAACCGCGTCCTTGCGCACCCCTTGCGAAGCGAAATGCCGCTTGAGCTTGACCAGCGCTTCCTGCTGGATCTGGCGCACGCGTTCGCGCGTCAGGCCCATCTCCTCGGCCAGCTCTTCCAGCGTGGCCGGCTCGATATGGTTCAGGCCGAAGCGGCGCTCGACGACATAGCGGTGCTTCTCGGACAGCCGCGCCAGCCACAGCTTCATCAGGTTCTCGAGCTCGCGATGCGCGACCTCCTGATCCGGCGCGGCATTGTGCTCGTCCGACAGGAAGTCGAGCAGGCTCGAACCCGGATCGAGATCGAACGGCGTATCGAGCGAGGTCGTGTGTTCGTTCAGTGCGAGGACGTCCTGCACTTCATCGGGGGTCTTGCCGAGCAGATGCGCGATGTCCTCGAGGCTGGCGTCGCGTCCGTCGGTACCGCCCTTCTCCAGATGCCGCTTGGCGCGCAGCACCTGGTTCAGTTCGCGGATCACGTGCACCGGCAGGCGAACCGTGCGCGCCTGATTCATGATCGCGCGTTCGATGCTCTGGCGGATCCACCAGGTGGCATAGGTCGAGAAACGGAAGCCGCGCGACGGATCGAATTTCTCGATCGCATGCATCAGGCCGAGGTTGCCCTCCTCGATCAGATCGAGCAGCGGCACGCCGCGATTCAGATAGCCCTTGGCGATGCTGACCACCAGGCGCAGGTTGCGCTCGATCATGACCTGACGCGCGGAGAAATCGCCGTCCTTGGCCAACGTCGAGAAATGGAGTTCTTCGGGAGCCGACAGCAGCGGCTTGATGCTGATGCGGTTCAGATAGTGCTGAACGGTATCGGCGGCGAGTTCGGTATGCAGGGCGCTGCGGAATTCGTCCTGCTCGGTGGCGACCGCTTCGGTCGCGCCCTCTTCCCTCGTCGCTCTCGCGCTCGCCTTCGTCATCGTCGCGCCCGCCCGCGTCGCCGTCGTCGGCCATCAGGTCGGCCTCGCGCAAACCCACTGCACCCGCGCCGGGCGCGATCGGTTCGTCGGTCAGGGGAATCAGCTCGGCCGCCAGATCGTGATCGTAGCCATCGGCTTGACCGTCACGATGTGCCACACCAGAACGTGCTTCCGGTTGCTTGGCACGACGGGTGCGGCTGGCGGTTCCGGAGGAGACTGTTTTCTGGCGTGGCATGAACCCTCACTGTGGCGGCAAATACCGCATCGGATCGACCGGTTTCCCGTTCCTGCGAACTTCGAAATGCAGTTTCACGCGATCGGCATCGGTATTGCCCATCTCTGCAATTTTCTGACCCCGGCGGACCGTTGCCTGTTCGGTCACGACAACCTTGTCGTTGTGGCCGTAGGCAGTAAGAAAAGTCTCGTTGTGTTTGATGATGACAAGATTCCCGTAGCCGCGCAAGGGGCCTACGTGAATCACCCGACCGTCGTCCGCGGCGAGCACCGCATCGCCGCGCTGGCCGCTGATATCGATGCCCTTGTTGCCCTTTTCGTCGAAGCGTCCGAGCAGCGAACCGCGCGCGGGCCAGGCCAGCTGGATGTTGCCGTCCGCGGGCGCGCCGGGGATCGGCGCAGCGGCCGCGGGCGCCGACGCGGCCGAGGGCGAGGTCGCGCCCGGCGTGGTCGCCGGCGGCAGCCCCGCCTGCTCGAGCGGCTGGCCTTGCACCGCGGCCGGCGCGACCGGCATCGTGGCAACGCCCGTGGCCGCATTGACGTCCGCGCCCGGCGGCACGATGCGCAGCAGTTGGCCGACCTCGATCTGATTGGCGTTGACGATATTGTTCCAGGCCGCGACATCGCGATACGACTGGCCGTTCTCGAGGGCGATGCGATACAGCGTATCGCCGCGCTTGACCCGATAGTAGCCGGGGGGCGCGGGCTCGACCGGTGCGATCGTGGTCCCGGTACCGCCGGCGGTGCGGTCGATCACGGGCGCGGGCATCGGCGAGGAAGCGCAGGCGGCCAGCAGGGCTGCCAGCAGCGAGGCGGTGGCGAGCTGGCCCGCGCGGATAAGACGTTGCGAAGTCACGGTGTTGTGCATAGTTCGACTCAGGTGGTGCCCGATTTTAATGGCACAAAGAAAACGGCTTCAAGCGCGGTGCGGTGAAAACGATGCCGGTTCCGGCGCTCGATCAGCAGCAGTTGCTGCGTCACGGTCTGCCCCTGCTTGTGCCCGTCCGCGCTGGCGGACGCGACCGCGACCGGCGCGATCAGCCTGCCGCCGACCTCCAACTGCTCCAGAAGCGCCTCCGGCACCTCCATGCCCGCCGCGGCCAGGATGATCGAGGAAAACGGTGCGGCCTGCGGCAGCCCCAGCATGCCGTCGCCATAGTGCAGGCGCAGATTGGGCAGCCGCAGCGCCCGCAGGTTGGCCTTGGCCTGTTCGTGCAGCGGCCGGATCCGCTCGATCGAAAACACGTCGCGCGCGACCAGGCTCAGCACCGCGGCCTGGTAGCCGCAACCGGTGCCGATCTCCAGCACGCGCTCGAGCGGCTGCGCGGGGGCCAGCCCATGGCGCAGCAGTTCGATCATGCGGGCCACCACCGACGGCTTCGAGATGGTCTGCTGATGGCCGATCGGCAGCGCCGCGTCCTCGTAGGCCTGCGAGGCCAGCCCCGGCTCCAGGAACAGATGGCGCGGCACGGTCGCGATCGCCTGCAGCACGCGCTCGTCGCGAATGCCGCCGCTGCGCAGCCGCGCTGTCAGCGCGGCGCGCGCGCGGTCCGAGGCCATGCCGCCGCCGCCCACGCTGGCCGCGATGGTGCGGGCCTGCACCGCACTGCCCGGCGGCGCCGGCGCGGGCACCGGTGCGGCGGCGGGCGGCACGCGGCGCGCCGGCGTCGGCGCCGGGGCCGGCGTGGCCGCGCGCTTGCCGACGATCGCCGGCAGGCCGGCGGTCCGCGCGGGCGCGGGCTTGCGCTCGACCACCGAGTCGAGCGTCAGCGGAAACTTCGGACGGCGCGGGCTCGAACTCATGGCCTCAACGCGCCCAGGGTCCCTGCGGCCGGCACGCGGCTGGCCTCATGCGAGCCATTGCCGCAGCGAATCGAGCTGGGCGCGGTGGGTCAGATCCAGCTGCAGCGGCGTCAGCGAAACGTAGCCCTCCGCGGTCGCGTGGAAATCGGTGCCTTCGCTGGCATCGAGCGCATCGCCGGCCGGGCCGATCCAGTAGTTGGTCTCGCCGCGCGGATTGACCTGCGAGATCACCGGCTGCGAAGGATGGCGCTTGCCCAGCCGCGTGGCGCGCAGCCCGCGGATATGTTCGTACGGCAGATTGGGGATGTTGACGTTGAGCAGGAACGGTTCGCGCGGCGGTGTCGCGATGGCGCGCTCGACGATGCCGCGCGCAATGCGGGCCGCGGCGTCCAGATGTTCCCAGCCCTTGTCGACCTGCGAGAAGGCGATCGACGGGATGCCGAGCAGAAAGCCCTCGATCGCGGCGGCGACGGTGCCGGAGTACAGCACGTCCTCGCCCATGTTCTGGCCCTGGTTGATGCCCGACACCACCAGGTCCGGCCTTTCGTCGAGCAGGCCGGTCAGCGCGATATGCACGCAGTCGGTCGGCGTGCCATTGACGAAGCGAAATCCCTTCTGCACGCCCTCGCGCGCCTCGAACACCGTCAGCGGCCGCTGCAGCGTCAGCGAATTCGATGCGCCGCTATGATTCTGCTCGGGGGCGATCACGGTGATACGGCCCAGCGGCGCCAGCGCGGCATGCAGCATGGCAAGTCCCGGCGCGAGGTAACCGTCGTCGTTGGCGAGAAGGATATGCATGGCCGCGATTGTACCCGAGGCGATTGCGATGGCGTCGCGTCGCGGTGCCGCTTCGCCGAGCGATTTGCAGCCGATCACGGCCACCGTCCCGGCGAACACCGGGGCAAACACCGGGGCAAACAGCGGGGCGAACACCGGGGCAAACAGCGGGGCGAACACCAGGGCGAACACCGGGGCGAACCCCGGCCAACACCACGACCACCTCCGCCGCAACACCGTGGCCACCACCGCCCTCCCCGCCGAACTGAACGACCGTACTATTTCTGCGCTACACTAGCCCGGGCCGCGTGGCCGCGCGGTCCAGATCGAGGCATCAAGACATTCATGGAGACACGATGAAAGCCGTACTGTGCAAAGCCTGGGGCCCGCCCGATTCGCTGGTGCTCGAAACCCTGCCCGACCTGGTCGCCGGTCCCGGCGAAGTGGTGATCGACGTCAAGGCCGCCGGCGTCAATTTCCCGGACGTGCTGATCATCCAGAACAAGTACCAGGCCAAGCCGCAGCTGCCCTTCTCGCCCGGCTCGGAACTGGCCGGCATCGTGAATTCGGTCGGCGAGCGCGTCAGCCACGTCAAGCCCGGCGACAAGGTGATCGCCTATCTGGGCAACGGTGCCTTCGCGACGCAGGCCAAGGCGCCCGCCGCCGCGGTGGTGCCGATGCCGCCGGGCATCGATTTCGAGACCGCCGCCGCCTTTACGCTGACCTATGGCACCTCGCACCACGCGGTCGTCGATCGCGGCGAGCTGAAGGCGGGCGAGACCATGCTGGTGCTCGGCGCGGCCGGCGGCGTGGGCCTGGCCGCGATCGAGATCGGCAAGGCGATCGGCGCGCGCGTAATCGCGGCCGCGTCGACCGACGAGAAGCTGGCCGTCTGCAAGGAACATGGCGCCGACGCGCTGATCAACTACAGCACCGAGGACCTGCGCGAGCGCATCAAGGCGCTGACCGACGGCAAGGGTCCGGACGTCATCTATGACCCGGTCGGCGGCATCTATGCGGAACCCGCATTCCGCTCGATCGGCTGGCGCGGCCGCTATCTGGTGGTGGGCTTCGCCAACGGCGAGATTCCGAAGATGCCGCTGAACCTGGCGCTGCTCAAGGGCGCCTCGCTGGTCGGCGTGTTCTGGGGCGAATTCACGCGCCGCGAGCCGCGCGCGAACCAGGCCAACATGGCGCAGATGCTGGGCTGGATGAAGGAAGGCAAGATCCGCCCGCACATCTCGGCGCGCTATCCGCTGGAACAGGCCCCGCAGGCGCTCAAGGACATGGAAGCGCGCAAGGTCACCGGCAAGATCGTGATCACGCCCTAAGGTCCCGCCGAATCCCCAGGACCATCCCTCTCCCGCGCACGGGAGAGGGAAAATCCCTCCTACAGCTTCTCCGTCTCCCCGCTTTTCGGCTGCCACTTCATCAGCCGGCGCTCCACCACCCCCCACCATCCAGTCCAGCACCAGCGCGAACGCGGTCAGCACCACGATGCCCGCGAACACCGTGTTGATGTCGAAGGTCCCCTCCGCCTGCAGGATCAGGTAGCCGACGCCGCGCGCCGAGCCCAGGTATTCGCCGACCACCGCGCCGACGAAGGCCAGGCCCACCGAGGTATGCAGCGACGAGAAGACCCAGCTGGTCGCGCTCGGCAGGTAGACATGGCGCAGCAGCTGCTGCCGGTTCGCGCCCAGCATGCGCGCGTTGGCGAGCACCACGGGACTGACTTCCTTGACGCCCTGGTAGACGTTGAAGAAGACGATGAAGAACACCAGCGTCACCGCCAGCGCGACCTTGGACCAGATCCCGAGCCCGAACCACACCGCGAAGATCGGCGCCAGAATCACGCGCGGCATCGAGTTCATCGCCTTGATATACGGATCAAGAATGGCAGAGGCCATCGGGCTCAGCGCCAGCCACAGGCCCACGCCCAGGCCGGCGACGGTGCCGATGCCGAACGCCAGCACCGTCTCGAGCAGCGTCACGCCCAGGTGCAGGTAGATATCGCGCTCGACGAAGAACCAGCTCCAGACGCGCTGCGCGACCAGCCACGGCTCGCCGAAGAAGAACGCCACCTGTTGCGAGCGCGTGGCCAGGTGCCAGCCGCCGAGAATGACCACGAGGACGAGCAGTTGCCAGACGCGGAGCATGCTGCGGGAATCGGTACGGAATGCCATGGATGTTTTTGCTTGTGAGTTCCGGGATCGTCGGTATCAGTGCAGGCAGAGTGCGGACTGCGTGCGGGCGGCGTGCAGGCTGGGCGCAGGCCGCCTCAGGCGACCTTGCGCTGCTGCGCATAGCCCTTGAGCACCTCTTCGCGCAACACGTCCCAGATCGCCGCATGCAACTCGACGAAGCGAAGATGGTTGCGGATCTCGGCCACGTCGCGCGGCCGCGGCAGATCGATGTCGAATTCGCCGATCGGATGCGTGGCGGGTCCGGCCGACAGCACCACCACGCGATCGCTCATCGCGATCGCCTCGTCCAGGTCGTGCGTGATGAACAGCACCGCCTTGCGCTTGGCCGCCCACAGGTCGAGCACCTCGTTCTCCATCAGCTGGCGCGTCTGCACATCGAGCGCCGAGAACGGTTCGTCCATCAGGATGATGTCGGGGTCGAGCACCAGCGTCTGCGCCAGCGCGACGCGCTTGCGCATGCCGCCCGACAGCTGATGCGGATAGCGGTCGCCGAAGCCGCCCAGGCCGACGCGGCGCAGCCATTCCTCCCCCTTCGGCCACCGCCTGCGCGCGCGGCACGCCGCGAAATTCGAGGCCCGCGATCACGTTGTCGAGCGCGCTGCGCCAGGGCATCAGCGCCTCGGTCTGGAACATGTAGCCGGCGCGCGCGTTGATGCCCGTCAGCGGCTCGCCGAACACGCGCACCTCGCCTGACGACGGCGCCAGCAGGCCCGCGCCGACATTGAGCAAGGTCGACTTGCCGCAACCGGTCGGCCCGACCACCGAGACGAATTCGCCGGGCGCGATCGCCAGCGAGACGTCCTTGACGGCGGTGTAGCGCTGGTTGCGGTCCTCGCGCGAGATGAAGGTACAGGTGACGTTGTCGAGGGAAAGGGCCGGAATGCTCATGCGTTTTCGCTGTGCTTGCGCCGCGCATCGGCCGGGCCGGTGGCGGCGTGGTGTTCGGTGACGGATCGCCGATGCCCTGGCGTCGATGTCCAGGCGTCGGTGACGAAGGGTCGATGACGAAGCCTCGATGACGCCGCGGCGCTGCGCCGATCTTGCGCCCTTTGTCTGATACAAAGCCGGCCCCGCGAAAGCAAAGGCCCGCTGCATGCAGCGGGCCAGGCTTGCCGCGGCCGCCGATGCGCGCCGCGGTACGGCTTACTTGTACTTGGCGTTGGCCTTCTGCACGAAACTGTTGGTGAAGGTCTGGTCCAGCTTGATGGCCTTGCCCTTGAGCGCCGGATCGAACTGCTGCAGCGTCGCCAGCGCCGTGCGCGGGCCGTCGGCCGGCATCATGCCGTCCGGCGAGATCGCTTCCTTGACCTTTTCCCACGCGGACAGATACAGCGCGCGGTCGCCCAGCAGATAGCTCTCCGGCACCGTCTTGACGATGTCCGACGGGCCCGCCTTCTGCAGCCACTTCAGCGCACGCACCATCGCATTGGTCAGCGCCTGCGTGGTGTTGGGGTTCTGCTCGATGAACGAGGCCGAGGCATAGAGGCAGCCCGACGGCATGTTGCCGCCGAACACCGCCTGCGTGTCCTTCAGCGTGCGGGTATCGGCCACCACGCGCACCTCGTTCTTCTGCGTCAGCATCGAGATCACCGGGTCCAGGTTCGCCATCGCGTCGATCTGGCCCGAGCGCATCGCCGCGACCGCGCCATTGCTGGCGCCCACGCCGATGAAGGACACGTCCGACGGCTTCAGCCCGGCCTTGGCCAGCACGAAGTTGGCCATCATGTTGGTCGACGAACCGGGCGCGGTGACGCCGATCTTCTTGCCCTTCAGGTCGGCGACCGATTTGAAGTCCGGCATCGTCTTGTTGGAAGTCACCAGCACGATCTGCGGCGCACGGCCCTGCAGCACGAACTCGCGGTAGTTCTGGCCCTTGGCCTGCAGGTTGATGGTGTGTTCGTAGGCGCCCGAGACCACGTCGGCGCTGCCGCCGACCACGGCCTGCAGCGCCTTGGCGCCGCCGGCGAAGTCGACGATCTCGACGTCGAGCCCTTCGTCCTTGAAGTAGCCCTGGCGCTCGGCGATCGTCAGCGGCAGGTAGTAGAACAGGTTCTTGCCGCCGACCGCGATCGTGACCTTGGCCTTCTCCGGCTTGCCCTGCGCATGCGCGAAGCCGCCGAAGGTGAACCAGCCGGCCAGGAACAGCACCAGCGCGATCAGCACCTGTTTCCAGAATTTGCGGTTGTACATCTGTGTCTCCTGCTTATTGTGTTCCCGCGCGGTGTGATGACGCCACGCACGACGCCGAAGCGACCCGCCGGACGGCCTGACGGCATGCCGGGGCCGCCGCGCGGCTCCGTGCGATGCTATCCGAGGCCGGCGGGTCGCCCCAATCGGGAACACTACCTAGCGCGGGGAGGACCAGCGCATCATTCCGCCTGGATATTGGCCGACTGGATGACCTTGCCCCAGCGCGTCAGCTCGGCGCGCTGGTACTGTCCGAGCTGCGTCGGGTTCATGTACTTCGCCTCGGCGCCCAGCTCCTCGGCCTTCTTGCGGAAGGCCTCGGTCTTCATGATCTTGTCGATCTCGCCGGTCAGCTTGTCGACCACGGGCTTGGGCGTGCCGGCGGGCGCGTACATCGCGAACCACGACGACACGTCGAGATCGGCGTAGCCCGCCTCGGGCGCGGACGGCACGTCCTTCAGGCTGGGCAGGCGATTCTTGCTGGTGACCACCAGCGGGCGCAGCTTGCCGGCCTGGATATGCGGAATCAGCGGCGGCGGCGTGGTGATCGTCAGGTCGACCGAGCCGCCCAGCAGGTCGGTCATCGCCGGACCGGTGCCCTTGTACGGCACGTGCGTGATGCGGATGCCGGCCATCTGGTTCAGCAGCTCGGTGGACACGTGCTGCAGCGAGCCGTTGCCCGACGAGGCGTAGTTCAGCTTGTTCGGATTGGCCTTGGCGTAGGCCACCAGCTCGGACAGCGACTTGACCGGCAGGCTCGGGCGCACCACCAGCACCTGCGGCGCCGACAGCAGGTTGGCGACCGGCGCGAAGTCCTTGACCGGATCCCACGACAGGCCCTTCATCAGCAGCGGCGTGATCACGTGGAAGCCCGAGTACTGCACCAGCAGCGTGTAGCCGTCGGGCTTGGCGCGCGCCACCAGCTGCGCGGCGATGCCGCCGGCGCCGCCGGGGCGGTTCTCGACCACCACCGGCTGGCCGAGCGCCTTGGCCAGCGGCTCGGAAATCATGCGCGCGGCCAGGTCGGTGGTGCCGCCCGGCGCCGCGGACACGATCAGCGTGACCGGGCGGTTCGGATAGGCGCCGTCCTGCGCTTGCGCGCCGGTGGCCAGGCACGCCGCGGCGGCGCAAACGGCCGCGGCGAGCAGGCGACGGCGGCCGGGCATGGCCGCATCGACGGAATGAAGCGATTGGGACGTACGGATCGACATGCTGTCTCCTCCAGGAATCGATGTTGTTGTTCGGGTTGTGGGTTGTAAGTCGTAGGCGCGGACGAGGTCCGCGGGCTTGCTGATGATGTCGTTCTTGTGGCTTGCCGGTTGTCGGGCCTTACTGGCCAGCGGAATGCCCGGCGGATTGCCCGGCGGAAGGCTCCGCGAAATGCTCGGCCAGCCAGGCCGGCGGCCGATGCGTGCGCAGCCGCGGACCGGCGCGCAGCAGCTGGCTGCAGACCTCGCGCTCGACCACCGTGGGCAGCTCGCCGATGATGCCGAGCAGGCGCTGCAGGTCGACACCGGTGTCCACGCCCATCGACGCGAACATGTGCACGAGCTCCTCGGTGGCGACGTTGCCGCTGGCACCGGGCGCATAGGGGCAGCCGCCCAGCCCGCCGGCCGCCGCGTCGAAGCGCGACACGCCGGTCTCCCAGGCGGCCAGCGCATTGGCCAGGCCCATGCCGCGCGTGTTGTGCAGATGGATGGTCAGGCCGGTCGCCGGCAGTTCGCGCCGGAACGTCTCGCACACCGCGCGCACCTGGTTCGGATAGGCCATGCCGGTGGTATCGCACAGCGTGATGCCATCCGCGCCGGCCTCGGCGAAGCCGCGCGCCAGCGCCATCACCGCGTCGATCGCGACCTCGCCCTCGAACGGGCAGCCGAATACCGTCGACAGCGAGACATTGACCGGCACGCCGGCCGCGCGCGCGACCTCGATCATCGCCAGCAGCTGCGCCTGCGATTGCGCGCGCGTCATGCGCAGATTGGCGCGGTTGTGCGTCTCGCTGGCCGACATCACCAGATTGACCTCGTCGGGTGCGCACGACAGCGCGCGCTCGAGCCCGCGCAGGTTCGGCACCAGCACCGTGTAGCGCACGCCCTCGGCACGGCGCATGCGGTGCATCACCGCCTCGGCGTCGGCCAGCGCGGGGATCGCCTTGGCGGAGGTGAACGAGGTCGCCTCGATGCGGGCGAAGCCGCAGGCCGACAGCGCCTCCAGCAGCGCGACCTTGGCATCGGTCGGCACCACCACCGGTTCGATCTGCAGGCCGTCGCGCGGCGCGACCTCGTTGATCTGGATGCGGGCCGGGCCGCGCAGCGGGAACTTTGTCGTCGAATGCACGTTCGATGCGGTCGTGTTCATGCCACCACCCCGCGTGCGCGCAGGTCGGCGATGGTCGCGGCATCGAAGCCGGCCTGCGCCAGCACCGCGTCGGTATGCTCGCCCAGCGTCGGCGCGCGATCGCGGATCGCGCCCGGACTGCCCGACAGCTTCGGCACGATGCCCGGCACCTCGACGGTCAGGCCGCTGGCCGCGGTGACCTGCTCGATCACGCCGCGGGCGCGGTAATGCGGGTCCTCCGCGATGTCCTTGACCGTGTAGATGCGACCCGACGGCACCTGCGCCTCGCGCAGCACGGCCAGCGCGCTGTCGATGTCCTGCGTGCGGGTCCACGCGGCGATCGCGGCGTCGAGTTCTTCCACCCGGGCCACGCGGCCGTCGTTGCGCGCCAGCGCCGGATCGTCGGCGAGGTCGGCGCGGCCGATCGCCTGCATCAGCCGCTTGAAGATGGCATCGCCGTTGGCGGCCACCAGCACGTATTCGCCGCTGGCGCACGGATAGGCGTTGGACGGCGCAATGCCGGGCAGCGCGCCGCCGGCCGGCTGGCGCACCGCGCCGAAGGCCGAATACTCGGGCAGCAGGCTCTCGCTCAGGTTGAACAGCGCCTCGTACAGCGCCACGTCGATGACCTGGCCGGTGCCGCCGCGCGCATCGCGCTCGTACAGCGCCAGCAGCACGCCCAGCGCGCCATGCAGGCCGGCGATGGTGTCGCCCAGCGACAGCCCCGCGCGCACCGGCGGGCGGCCCGGCTCACCGGTCAGATGGCGCAACCCGCTCATCGCCTCGGCGACCGCGGCAAACCCGGGCTCGTCGCGCTTCGGCCCGGTCTGGCCGTAGCCCGATACCCGCAGCATGATCAGCTTCGGATTGGCGGCGTGCAGCTCGTCCCAGCCCAGGCCCCACTTTTCCATCGTGCCGGGGCGGAAGTTCTCGATGAGCACGTCGGCCTCGGCGGCCAGCTTGCGCACCAGCGCCTGCCCGTCGGGGCTGCGCAGGTCGATGCAGACCGATTCCTTGTTGCGCGACTGCGCCTCCCACCAGACCGAGGTGTCCTGATACAGCATGCGCCATTTGCGCAGCGGATCGCCCTGTCCGGGCGGTTCGACCTTGATCACGTGGGCGCCGAAATCGGCCAGCGTCTTGGCGGCGAAGGGGCCGGCGATCAGCTGCCCGAGTTCGAGCACGCGGATGCCATCCAGAATCTGTCGCGGCATGCGGATTGTCTCCGGGGATCGGTGTGTGGCGATCGCTGTCTGGCGGTCGGTCGGTGGCGCTCCCTTGCGGCGGACGCCGGACCGTGCGATCGAATTTGGCCGCAGTGTGCCGCAGCCCCGGCGGGCGCGGAAGGCGTCAATCGGTGAAGCGGGCTTTCACCGAACGCGAAAGCCGGAGGGAAATGACGCGGGAGATGACGCGGGAGATAACGCGGGAGATAACGCGGGAGATAACGCGGGAGATAACGCGGGAGATAACGCGGGAGATATCGCGAGAGATGAAGCGGAGACGGTCGGCCGAAGGCCGGGCTTCAGAACGGCGCGCGATCGCCGCAAAGATGGGTGATCAGGAGCCGGGCCGACACCGTCAGCGCGGCCGGGTCGCGCATGCCGATCAGCAGCGAGCGCTGCGCCCAGGCGTCCTGCAGCTTGACCAGCGACAGGCCCATCGACTTGACGTGCGGCTCGGCGGCGATGCGCGGCAGCACGCCGACGCCGAGGCCGGCCATCACCATGCGGCACATCGCATCGAAGCTGCGCACCTGGATGCGCAGCCGGAACGGCCGCTCCAGCCGGCTGCTCTCCTCGAGCAGGCGCGCGGCCAGCGAGGTCACCTGCGGCAGGCTGACGAAGTCGTATTCGAGGGTATCGGCGTAGCGCACCGGGCCGCGCTGCGACAGCGGATGCCCCGGCGGCGTGACCAGCACCAGTTCGTCCTGGCGGTATTCGACGGTGACCAGGCCCGCGCTGGGCGTGCGGTCGGCGAAGATGCCGACGTCGGCGCGGTTCTCGACCAGCGCCGCGACGATATCGCCGCTGTTCTGCTCTTCCAGTTCGATGCGGATGGTCGGATGCAGCCGCATGAAGCCGGCCAGGTCGTCCGGCAGGAACTGCGTGATCGCCGAGGTGTTGGCGCAGACGCGCACCTGCCCGCGCACGCCCGACGCATAGTCGGACATCACGCCCGCCATGCGCTCGACGTCCTGCAGCACGGTCAGCGCGTGATGAAAGCACGCCTGCCCCGCCTCGGTCAGCTGCACGCCCGCCGCATGGCGGAAGAACAGCGGCGCACCGACGGCGGCCTCGAGATCGGAGATCCGTTTGCTGGCCGCGGCGACGGCCAGATGCGACTGGCGCGCGCCGGCCGAGATGCTGCCCTGCCGCGCGACGGCGACGAACAGTCCCAGCGTGACCAGATCGAAGCGGGCCAGGTTCATCGGGCGATCAGACCATGCCGGTCGATGCGAAGCGATACGGCGCCGCGCGTCACAGCGTGCGGCGGTCCATTACCGCGCGCGCGATGGTGCCGGCGTCGACGTATTCGAGCTCGCCGCCGACCGGCACGCCGCGCGCCAGCCGCGAGACCTTGAGCCCGCGCGCCTTCAGCATCTCGCCGATGTAGTGCGCGGTGGCCTCGCCCTCGCTGGTGAAATTGGTGGCGACGATGACCTCGGCTACCGGGCCGCCCAGCGCGGGATCGGTGGCGCGCGCCAGCAGCCGGTCCAGATGGATCTCGCGCGGACCGACACCGTCCAGCGGCGACAGCCGGCCCATCAGCACGAAATACTGGCCGCGATAGGTCAGCGTCTGCTCGATCATCACCTGGTCGGCCGGCGTCTCGACCACGCACAGCAGCGAGGCGTCGCGGCGCGGATCCAGGCAGGTCTCGCAGACCTCGGCCTCGGTGAAGGTGTTGCAGCGCGCGCAGTGGCGCACGCCATCCGCTGCGCCGCGCAGCGCGGTCGCCGAGCCGGCGCGCGCCCTCGCGGTCATGCTGCAGCAGGTGATAGGCGATCCGCTGCGCCGACTTCGGGCCGACGCCGGGCAGCACCTTCAGTGCCTCGACCAGCGCCTGCAGCGAGGTGGGAGTGGATGCCTTCATCGTGAGTCTGCGTTCGGCAAGCCGGCGCTCAGAACGGCAGCTTGAAGCCGGGGGGCAGCGGCAGGCCCGAGGTCATCGAGCCCATCTTCTCCTGCGTGGTGGCTTCGGCCTTGCGCACCGCGTCGTTGAAGGCCGCGGCGACCAGGTCTTCCAGCAGTTCCTTGTCCTCGCCCTCGGCGAGCAGGCTAGGATCGATGGTCACGCGCTTGACGTCGTTCTTGCAGGTCATCACCACCTTGACCAGGCCGGCGCCCGACTGGCCCTCGACCTCGATCAGGGCGAGCTGCTCCTGCATCTTCTTCATGTTTTCCTGCATCTGCTGGGCTTGCTTCATCAGCCCTGCGAGTTGGCCCTTCATCATGATGCTTCTCCTGATATCGATGGATTCGGTGGATCCGGGGGATTCCTTGGGTCGGTACGCCGCTCGGCTTGGATCGTGCGTATGGGCAGCGTGCCGTCGTCAGAGCGCGCGCGGCTGGATCGAGCCCGGCACGATCTGGCCGCCGAACTCGCGCAACAGGCCCTGCACGAAGGGGATCGTTCTCGATCGCGGCCTCGGCCGCGCGCTGGCGCTCGGCGCGCGCCTGCGCATCGGCCGCCGCGGCGGTCTCGCTGACCGCGCCGACCTCGCAGTGCACGCGCACCGCTTCGCCGAAATGGTCAGACAGCGCCTGCGCCAGGCGCTCGACCGCATTGCCTTCGGCGATCGCGGCGACGGGCGCGCGCAGCACGAAGGTGCGGCCCTGCACGCGCGCCAGTTCGCTCTGATACGCGAGCTGCTGGGCCAGGCCCTTCAGCGGCAGGCTCGCGGCCAGCGCGGGCCAGTCGCCGCTGAAGATCGCGGGCGTGCCGTCGTCCGGCGGCAGCGGCGCGGGCGGGCGGCGGGGTCTTGCCCGGGCTCGCGGCGAAGGCTTCGTCCGATGCGGCCGCATCGGCCGCGGCCGGCACGGAGGACACGGGCATGGCCGTGCGCGGCGGCTCGGGGCGGCGCAGCGGCGCGGCGCGTTGCGGCTCGGGTTCGCTGTCGTACGGGCCGATCAGCGGCAGGTCGGGCGGCAGCTCTTCCCACGGCGGTACGTCGCTGCCGCCGGCCAGTTCCCATGGCGGGGGCTCGGCGGACGCGCTCGCGGACGGTGCCGCCTGGGCCGGGGCTTGGGCTGGACCTTGCGACCGGGCTTGAGATTGAGCCGGAGCCTGCGGTGCAGCCGACGGACGCGGCGGCTCGGGCCGGCGTTGCGGCGCGGCAGGGCGCAGCGATTGCGTCGGCGCGGGAGCCGCGGCAGGCGCCGGCGCGGGCGCAGGCGCCGGCGCAACGGGTCGCGCGGCACCGCCGCCCCGCCCTGCCGACGCCTGGCGCGCCGCCGCCAGCGCCGCCCGAGCGGGCGACAGCGGCTTGCCGTCGTTGGCGGGCCTGGCGGCAGGCGCCGGCGCAGCGTCGGGCGCCGCGGGGGCCGCCGCGGACGGCGCTGAGACGGGTGCCGCGGCAGGCGCCGATACGGGCGCCGCGGCGCCCGAAGCCGTCGGGCTTGACGCGGCCGGGCGCGGACCCGGCGTCGCGACGGGCGCTACCGGCGCTACCGGCGCTACGTGAGCGGCGGGCGCGGCAACGGGCCTGGCCGCAGCGCTTGCGGCGGCGGCAGCGGGCGTGGCGCCGGGCGCGGCAGCCGGGGCGGCAGCGGCGGTGACAGCGGTATTCGGTGCGGTGCCGGCGGCGGACCTGGCAGGACCCGCGCCGGACGGAGAAACCGGCGAACCGTGCGGAACCGGCGAAGCCGATGCTGCCGAAGCCGATGCCGATGCCGTCGATGCTGCCGATGCCGATGCCGCCGCGGCGCCGGCCACACCGGCCATCGCGGAGCCGGACATCCTGCGCGCACCGGCCGTCGCCGGGCCTGCCGGCGTCGGCGCCGACGGCATCGCCGAGGGCCGGAACGCCAGCATCCGCAGCAGCGTCATCGTGAAGCCGGCGTACTCGTCCGGCGCGAGCGCGAGCTCGCTGCGGCCGAGATTGGCGATCTGGTAGAACAGCTGCACTTCCTGTGGATCGAAGGCGGCCGCCAGGCGGCGCACTTCCCCGGCCTCGGGCCATTCCTCCTGTACCGACGCCGGTACCGCCTGCGCCAGCGCGATCTTGTGCAGCAGCGAACCGAGGTCCTGCAGCGCGCCGGCGAACGACAGGCTGCGGTCGGCCATGCTGTCGGCCACCGCCAGCATCGCGGCGCCGTCCTCGGCCGCCAGCGCGTCAAGCAGCTGCACCAGGTAGCTCTGGTCGATCGCACCGAGCATGCCGCGCACCGACGCCTCGGACACCTCGCCCGCGCTGTAGGCGATGGCCTGGTCGGTCAGCGACAGCGCGTCGCGCATCGAGCCGTGCGCGGCCTGAGCCAGCAGCCGCAGCGCATTGCCATCGTGCGCGATACCCTCCTCGGCCAGGATGCGGTCGAGGTGGCTGACGATATGGCCGGGCGGCATCTGCTTCAGGTTGAACTGCAGGCAGCGCGACAGCACCGTGACCGGGATCTTCTGCGGGTCGGTGGTGGCGAGGATGAACTTGACGTGGCCGGGCGGCTCTTCCAGCGTCTTCAACATCGCGTTGAAGGCGTGGTTGGTCAGCATATGCACTTCGTCGATCATGTAGACCTTGAAGCGTCCGACCGTCGGCGCGTAGACCGCCTTGTCGAGCAGCTGGGCCATCTCGTCGACGCCGCGGTTGGACGCGGCGTCCATCTCGATGTAATCGACGAAGCGGCCCGAATCGATCTCGGTGCAGGCCTTGCAGACCCCGCAGGGCTGCGCGGTGATGCCGCCGTTGCCGTCAGCCCCCGTGCAGTTCAGGGCCTTGGCCAGGATGCGCGACAGCGTGGTCTTGCCGACGCCGCGCGTACCGGTAAAACAGGTAGGCGTGATGCAGCCTCTGCTGTTCCAGCGCATGCGTGAGCGCGCGCACCACGTGCTCCTGGCCGACCAGCGTGGTGAAATCCCTGGGGCGCCATTTGCGCGCTAGAACTTGGTAACTCATGGCGGCGATTGTAGCAAATGGCGCCCCGCCGGCCGGCCGCCTGTCGCGGGGCCGGGCAAGGCGATCGGGCGCGGGATCGATCGGGGATTCAGGCCGGCATTCCGCCCGCCGTGCAACCGGGCATTCGGGCAGGCATCCGGCCTGACATCAGCTGCGCATTCGGGCCGGCATTCGAGCGGGCATTCAGCGGACATCCAGCGGGCAATCACCCGCACTCGCCGACGTAGCCGCAATTGGCGCATTTGGCGCAGCCGTCGACCTTGTGCAGCGCATGCGCGCCGCATTCCGGGCAGGGCTTGCCGGTGCCGACGCCCGGCGCGCCGACGGGCAGGCCGGCGCCGGGCGCCGCGGCACCCGGCAGCGGCATCGCGTCCTGCGCGAGCCCGGCCTCGCGCTGCGCCAGCCGCTCGGCCAGCGCGGCGACCGGCACCTGTTGCCCCTCCGCATCGAGAAAGCCGCGCTTGATCAGGATGCGCTGCAGCGCGTAGCCGAGCGCCGCCACTTCGGAATCGTGGAAGCGCGGCACCTCGGTGCCGTCCTGACGCGTCAGCGTGCCGTAGCGCACCGTGCCCTTGTCCCACACCACGTTGCGCATGTCGGCCAGCGCCTTGGCGATCGAGCCGCCCGAGCGCGCCACCATCGACAGCAGCCGCATCGTCGAGGTAATCCATTGCTGGCCTTCGCTGCGCTGACCGGCCGGCATGAAGAACTCGACCGGCCGCTCGATCGTCACGGGCCTGCCGTCGACCACGCCGTTGACGCGCATGAAGTTGACGGTCAGGTAGACGGTCTTGTGGCCCTCGTAGGTCAAATACTCGACCTTGGACGTCACGCCCTCCAGGTCGCCCACCGGCCGGCTCTCGAACGGCTTGCGCAGCGGATCGTCGCCATTGGCGGCCGCCGCGGTCGCCGAAGCGGCCACGCCCTGCCCCGCCTCCGCGACCGACAGCACCGCGCCCAGCACGCGATTGGGCCGATAGGTGGCCAGGCCCTTCAGCCCGGCCTTCCACGCCTCCAGATACAGGTTGCGGAAGGCCTCGTACGGATAGTCCTCCGGCACGTTGACGGTCTTGCTGATGCTGGTGTCGATATAGGGCTGCACCGCCTCCAGCATCTTCATATGGTCGAGCGCGGACATCTGCAGCGCGGTGACGAAGCTGTCCGGCAACTGCTCGACGTCGCCGCCCAGATGGCGGTACAGGCGCCAGGCATGGTCGGCCACCTCGTAGACCTTGTAGCTGTCGTCGCCCATCCGCTTGCGCCGCTGGTAGGTCCAGGAGAACGCCGGCTCGATGCCGTTGGAGGCGTTGTCGGCGAAGGCCAGCGTGATGGTGCCGGTCGGCGCGATCGACAGCAGATGCGAATTGCGGATGCCATGCGTGCGGATCGCCGCCCGCACCGCCTCGGGCAGCCGGCTGGCGAACCCGCTCTGCAGATAGGCGTCGGCATCGAACAGCGGGAAGGCACCCTTCTCGCGCGCCAGTTCGGTCGAGGCCAGATAGGCGGCATCGCGCAGCGTCTGCGCGATGCGCGCTGCCAGCGCGCGGCCCGCCTCGCTGTCGTAGCGCACGCCCAGCATCACCAGCGCGCTGCCCAGGCCAAGAAAACCGAGGCCGATGCGGCGCTTGGCCATCGCCTCGGCGCGCTGTTCCGGCAGGGGCCAGTAGGTGACGTCGAGCACGTTGTCCAGCATCCGCACCGCCACGGCGACCAGCGCGCGAAAGCCGTCGAAGTCGAAGGACGCGGCGTCGCTGAACGGACCTCGCACGAAGCGCGTCAGATCGATCGAGCCCAGATCGCAGCAGCCGTAGGCCGGCAGCGGCTGCTCGGCGCACGGATTGGTGGCTTCGATGCGCTCGCAGTAGTACAGGTTGTTGTCGTCGTTGATGTGCGACAGGAACAGGATGCCCGGCTCGGCGTGATCGTAGGTGGCCTGCATGACCTGATCCCACAGCTGCCGCGCCGGCACGCGCCGGTACACCCACATGCCGTCGTCGCGGCGCCAGGCGCCGGCGGCGATGGTCTCGGGCGCTGGCTCGGCGACGTGGACGAGGTCGATCTCGCCATCGGCCTCGACCGCCTGCATGAAGGCATCGTCGACGCCGATCGACAAATTGAAGTTGGTCAGCTCGCCGCGGTCCTTGGCGTGGATGAAGGCCTCGATATCGGGATGGTCGGCGCGCAGCACGCCCATCTGCGCGCCGCGCCGCGCGCCGGCCGATTCGACGGTGGCGCACGAGGCGTCGAACACCTTCATGAACGAGACCGGGCCCGAGGCGCGCGAATGGGTGCCGCGCACCAGCGCGCCCGAGGGACGGATCGCCGAGAAGTCGTAGCCGACCCCGCCGCCGCGGCGCATGGTCTCGGCGGCCTGCGCGACCGCGGCGTAGATGCCGGGCTTGCCGTCCACGGTCTCGGACACCGCATCGCCGACCGGCTGCACGAAGCAGTTGATCAGCGTGGCCTCGATGCGGGTACCCGCCGCGGAATGGATGCGCCCGGCCGGCACGAAGCCGCCTTCGAGCGCGGCGAGGAAGCGCCGGGCCCAGCGTTCGCGCTGCGCCTGCGGCTCGGCCTCGGCCAGCGCGCGCGCCACGCGGGCGCGCACATCGGCAGCGGTGCGCTCCTCGCCCTTGGCGTACTTCTCGCGCAGCACCTCGACCGAGATTTCCTGCGGCGGCAGCACAGCCTGCATCATCTGATCGTTGGCATTCATCGGTCAGCTCACCTCTCGCCTCTGTTGGCGCCACTGGATTCGCACCTTGCGCCGCGGCTGCATCCGGCATGCGGATGCCGGGCTCGATGCCGCCCCGCGATGCCGTCCCGCCATGTCATCTGGCGATGCCGGCGACGGCTTTTCGCGCGAGGCACGCACTCTGGGTTACAATGCCGGTCGGACGGGCCTCCTCGCATGGCGGCGCGGTCAACCTGGTCAGGTCGGGAACGAAGCAGCCACAGCCGTTTTCCGCCAGTGCCGAGGGTCAGGCTCGTCCCCCTTCCTTCCGGTCTTTCCCTTCCCCCTTCGTTTTCCCTGCGGGCCACGGCGGCATGCCGCGACGCCACGATTCCCACCGGGTTCCTACGCTTCGTTGCGACGACTTGCCGAGGGGCCGCGCTCGCCCGTAGTTCGCCTATCCCCTCGCCCATAGCTCACGCGCCATCTTATCGCCATTTGCCGCTGCCCTGCTGCCGTCAGAACAGCGACGCCTGCCGCGGCGGTGGCGGCGCCGACAGCTGCCCCAGCGCGATCCATTCGCCGTCCGCGGTGGCGATGCCCGACTCGATGCGCCGGCCCGGGAACATCGGCCGCAGCGCGGCCTCGTAGCGACGCAACTGCGCCGCGTAGCTGGCGTGCTCCTGCGGCAGCAGGCGCAGCTTGTAGTCGACCACCACCACGCGATCGGCGTATTCGACCAGCCGGTCGATCCGCAGCAGGCGCCCCTGCGCGCCAAACAGTTCGACCTCGTTGCGCGCGCCCAGCGCGCCCTCGGCCAACAGCAGCGAGCGCAGCGCCGGCGCGTTCAGCATCGTGCGTACCGCCTGCACGGCGGCCTCGGCCTGCTCGCGCCACGCGGTGCGCGCCTGCGGGCTGCCGGCTCCGGCCAGCGGAAACCAGCGCATCACCGCCTCGGCATCGGGCACGCCGTCGTAGGCGCCGGGGTAGCGCGTGATCCGTTCGAGCAGCGCATGCACCAGTTCGCCATGGCGGGCGGCGGCGGCATCGAAGACGATCTCGTCGTCGCGCTCTTCGTCCTCTTCCTCACCCTCGGCACCGATGGCTTCGCGCGGCGCCACGGGCAGCGCATCGCGATAGCGCGCGCGGAAGTCGGTGAAGCGGATCGGCCCTTCCACGCCGCCCGACGCGACACCACGCACGCCGACGTCATCGTCCGGCAGCGGCGGCACCGGCTCGCCGACATCCGCGACCTGCAGGCGCACATACCAGCTGCCGGCGATCTCGCTGCCCGGTTCGCCGTCGCCCGCGCCCTTGCCGTTGCGCTGGACGCCGCTGACGATCAGCCCCTGGCGGGCGCGCGTCATCGCGACATAGAGCAGGTTCCAGTTCTCGCGTTCGGCCAGCGCGGCCTGCTCGTCGAAGCGCGCCGCGCGCGCCAGTCCACGCTCGGACCGCTTGCCATACGCGGAGAAATGCACCGGCGCCGCGGCCAACGGCGGCCAGTCGATCAGGATGCCGGCGCGATCGGCGGCCGGCTCGCTGTGATTGGCGTCGAGCAGCACCACGAACGGCGCCTCCAGCCCCTTGGCCGCGTGCACGGTCAGGATGCGCACCGCGTCGAGCGTACCGTTGCTGTCGTCCGCGCCCTCGGGCTCGTCCGCCTCGGCTTCCGCCGCATCGCCCATGCCGCCTTCGTCGGGGCTTTCGTCCTCGTCGCCGCGGCGGATCGCCTGCAGCTCGTCGATGAACTTCGGCAGGCTCGGATAGCGGCCGCCATCGAGGTCCAGCGACAGCTTCAGGAATGCGTCGAGATTGGCCAGCACCTGCTCGCGGATTTCCGCGGGCGCGGCCTGCGCATAGCGGCGGCGCACCTCGCCGGTGTGATAGATATGGTCGATCAGGTCGTGCACCGGCCGATGCGGCGCGATCTCGAGCCAGCCGCGCAGGCGCGCCAGTCCTTCGCGCAAGGCCGCAGACGCGTGCTGCGGAACCTCGCCGGCCGACAGCGTCGGCCACCAGCGGCGATTGCCTGCCAGCTGCGCGATCGCGATCAGGTCTTCGTCGCAGGCGCCCACCAGCGGGCTCTTCAGCACGTGCGCCAGATCGAGGTCGGACTCGGGCGTCATCAGGAAGGCCAGCAGCGCCGACAGGTCCAGCGCCTCCAGCGTGGCCAGCAGGCCGCCGCGGCGCGGGCTCAGGCAGGGAATGCCGGCCTCGCGGAAGGCGCGCTCGTAGTCGGCCAGATAGCTCTTGCGCCGGACCAGCAGCGTGATGTCGCGCCAGCAGGCCGAACGCTGCCCGTCGCCCTCTTCGACCGGCACGGTGGCGCGCAGATGGCGCAGCCACGCGGCGACGCGGCGGCCCTCCTCGAAGCGCGGCGAATCGCCCAGCGGCGTGCGCGGCTGCGTCAGCGTGTCACGCGAATCGGGGGCGATGTTGGCGTCGCCGTTGCCGTTGCCGTTGCCGTTGCCGTTGCCATTGGCATCGCCGTCCTTGCCATGGCTTCCACTGCTTCCTTCGCTGCCGTTGTTCCCATTGCCGCCGTTGCCGTTCGCCGGCACCAGCGGCAGCAGCCACACCGGCCCGCCCTGCTGGTCCAGCGCCGTGGTCTGCGTTTCGTACAGCGGATAGCGCCCTTCCGCGCGCGCCTGGTCGAACACCGCATTGACCCAGCGCAGCACGCTGCCACTGTTGCGGCGGGTCCGGTTGGTGCGCAGCACCGTCGCGCCGAACTCGTGCTGCAGCATCTGCCGCGCGACGTCGAACAGCCGCGCGTCGGCACGGCGGAAGCGATAGATCGACTGCTTCGGATCGCCGACCAGGAATACCGTCGGCCGCTCCGCCAGATCCTGATAGCCGGCCAGCCAGCCCTGCAGGATGCGCCATTGCAGCGGGTTGGTGTCCTGGAATTCGTCGAGCAGCAGATGGCGATAGCGCGCGTCGAGCCGCACCTGCAGATACGTCGCGGTCTGCTCGTCGCGCATCAGCCGGGCCGCCAGCCATTCAAGGTCGGCGAAGTCCATCGCGCGCTGCTGGCCCTTGTGCTCCTGATAGCGCGTCAGCAGCGCGTCGCCCAGCAGATAGAGATCGCGATTGAGCGCCAGTACCGCGGCCTCGCAGCGGCGCGCGGCGACCTGCCGCAAGGCTTCGCACAACTCGGCATGCCGGGCCAGCAGCGCGTCGGCCTCGGCCTCGCCGCCGGCGGCCTTGACCAGCGCCGCGGTGCGCCGCAGCGCGCGCGGTTCGCCCTTGCCGGTGAAGAAGGCCTCCCAGCAGCAGCCGAACGCGTCCTGCGCCGGCTGCCCGCTGTGCGCGCCGGCCTCGGTCCAGGTCCGCATTGCCGCCAGCGCGGCGCCGATGCGATCGGCATGGCCCTGCTCCGTCTTGCCGGCCTGGGACAGCGAAGCCGCCAGCGCCTCGCAGTCGGCGCGCAGCGCCGCGTCGGCCATCGCCTGTGCCAGCACGTCGATGCGCGCGTCGTCGCCCAGATCGTCCGCAAGGCGCTCGGCGGGATCTTCATCGGGCGCGGCCTCGCGCATCGCCCACCATTCGCTGCGCGCGTGGAACATCGCATCGAGCAGCGCGCGCGCCGAGAACTCGCCGATCGCATCGACCAGCCGCTCGTAGGCTTCGCGGTACGGCGCCGCCTCTGGCGCCGTCAGGCCGCGCCAGAACGGCGCCCACGCCTCGCGCTTCATGCGCAGCGCGTCCTCGCGCAGCGCCGCGCCCGGCACGATGCCGGAGGCCAGCGGCGCGCCGCGCAGCAAGGTGCCGAACCAGCCGTGGAAGGTGTCGATGGCAATGCGGCCCGGGCTGGCCAGCACGCGCGCATGCAGGGTCCTGGCACGCGGCAGCGCGGCGCGCGCGGCCTCGGGCGACAGGCCGCGCTGCTCCAGCGCGGCCAGCACCTGCGCGTCGGTGCCGCGGGCCAGTTGCGCCAGCACGTCCAGCAGGCGCTCGCGCATTTCCTCGGCGGCCTTGCGGGTGAAGGTGATGGCGAGAATCTGGCTCGGCTCGGCGCCGGCCAGCAGCAGGCGCAGCAGCCGGGCCACCAGCAGCCAGGTCTTGCCGCTGCCGGCGCAGGCCTCGACCACCACGGAGCGCGCGGGATCGCAGGCGGCCCGCGTGAATTCGGCTTCGCTGACGTCCTGGCCGTCGCGCAGATAGGCGTGCACGGTCATGCCAGCGGTCCTCCTTGCTTGTCGCTCGATGGAGCGGTCGTTGGTTCGGTCGTTGGTTCGGTCGCTTGTTGGCTCGTTGGTTCGTTCGCCTGTTCGTCCGCCTGTTCGCTCATCTGCTCGTGCCCTTGCCGCCCCGGCGGCTCGTCGGCCGTTCGCCCTTCCGGCGAGCCGGACTGCTGTGCGGGCGCGCGCTCGTGCGTGTATCTGGGCGCGGCGGCGACCGCCTCCGGCAGCGCCGTCGACTGCCAATACCCCTTGCGGCACAGCCCGCGCGCATTGCACCAGGTGCACGCAGCGGCGTCGCCGAAGGCCGGCAGCGGCGCGCCCTCGCGCAGGCGCAGCGCGTCGTGCGTCAGCTGCTCGTGCAGCCACGCCACCGCGTCGTCGAAGTCCGGCAGCGAGACCTCGCGGCGGCTGGCCGGCGACGCGCTGCGCGGTTCGTTGCGGCCGTCCTCCAGCGCGATCCAGCTGCCCGCGCGCGCATCGGCGCGCAGCAGGCCGTAGAACGGCAACTGGCAATCTTCCTGCGCGTCGCGCGCCTTGCGCCTCAGGCGCGCGGCGCTTTGCGTCTTGTAGTCGAGCACCGCATGGCGTCCGTCGCGATGGCGGTCGAGCCGGTCGATGCGGCCATGCAGCCGAATCGGCTGGCCGTCGCGCATCGGCAGGTCGGCGCCGGCGTCGAGCTCGCCCGCATGCCAGTACCAGCCTTCGCGCTCGCGCGCGGCCTGCCACGCGACATACGAAGGCAGCACCGCGAGCCAGCGGCGGTAGTAGCCGATCGCATTGCCGTCCTCGGCCATCACGCCGTCGAAGACCTCGCGCGAGACCGCCTGCAGATGCGCGATGCGGGCCGCGTCGTCGCGCACGTCCTGGGCCTGCACGTCGCGGTGATAGCGCAGCAGGATCTGGTGCAGCAGCTCGCCGATATCGCGCTTCTCGAGGTCGTCGCTGACCGTTTCCAGGCCGGCCAGGCCCAGCATGCGGCCGGCGAAGAACTGGTACGGGCAGCGGCGCAGCATGTTGTACGACTGCGCGGTCCAGCGCGCGGGGGCCAGCTCCGGCGCCGAGGGCGCGGGCATATTGCGGACCTCGGCCCGGGCCTCGTGCAGTGAAGGGACGACGCTCGCCCCGATAGGTGCACCCGCCGCTTCGCAGTGCACCGCCAATCGTTCGAGCCAGCCGGACACATGCTTCGGCTCGCCGCGGCCGCCGAAACGCTGCCAGGTCATCACGACGTCGTCGTTGTTCAGCAGCACCTCGGCCAGGTCGCGCGCCTGCTGCGCGAAGCGCGCCTCGCGGTCCTCGAGGCCGAGCTCGCGCCGCATCTGGTTGGAGAAGAACATCAGCTCGGCGGCGGTCGACGGCAGTTGCGCGTCGTCGCAGCCGACGATCACGACGCCGTCGAAGCGTCGCATGCGCGCGCCGTTCAGCGGCAGGATCGTGATGCGCGCCGCGGCGGGCTCGCTCGGCTCCTTGTAGGCCACCGCTTCGAGCAGCGCGGCCAGCATCGCGCGGAATTCGGCCAGCGTCAGCGTGGCGGTGGCGCCCGCCTCGTCGTCGGGCAGCTCGTCGAGCCGCGCCAGCGCGTCGAGCAGCTGCGCGCCGGCATCGTCGGCGGCCAGCGCCGGGCGCATGTCGAGCGCGTCGAGCGTGGCCTGCAGGCGCTGCAGCCAGAAGCCGACCGGACGCGCATCGTTGCCGCGCGGCCAGGCCTGTGCCTCGCCGGCCATCTGGCGCAGCAGCGCGGCAGTGGCGGCCTGGGCGGCGGCCAGCTCGGCCGCTTCTTCGTCGTCCTGCGGGCCGGTGTCGGCCGTCCACTGCGGCTGCGGCGCCGCCGGAAAGCGCTGCAACAGCCGGCGCCATCCGCCTGTGATGCCGTGGCGGCGCACCTGCCGCTCGAGCAGCGCGATCGCGGCGCCGCGTTGCGGCAGCTGCGGCAGGCAGAACGGGCTCTTGAGCAGATCCAGCAGCGCCGCGGTATCGCCGTCGCCGACCACCAGGTCGAACCAGCGCATCAGCGCGGCCGCGGCACGCGTGGTCGACAGCTTCCAGCCCGTTTCGTCGCGTACCGGCGCACCGGCGCGCGCCAGCAGCGCGCGCGCGCGACGCGCGACCACGCGGTCATGCGCGACCAGTGCCAGCTGCTTGCGGCCCTCGTTGAGCCAGCGCACCAGCTGGTCCGCCGCGGCCGCCGCCTCGTCCTCGAAGCGCGCGCTGCCGATCAGCCGCACGCGCGGGCGGTCGGCGGGCAGGCGCGGCGCCGGCAGCGACGGCACCGCGGCCGTATCGGCGGGCAGACGGCATTCGGGCCAGAGCGCGAGCAAGGTGCGATACCAGCTGCCGCGTCCGTCGACCGGATCGCCCGCGCCATCGTGGGCGTGACCATTGGCGTGATCGTTGGTGCGATCGTTGGTGTGACCGTTGGTGCGATCGTTGGCGTGACCGTTGGTGCGATCGTTGGCCGGATCGAGCGCAAGGTCGATCGCCGGATCCGCAGCGGCGCCGTGGTGTTCGTCCTCGCCGCTCTCCGGATCCTCCTCGTTCGTCTCGCCCTCGGCCGCCTCGCCGCTCCAGTCGTAGCCGATTTCCAGCACCGGCACCATCTCCCCCGCGGCGCGCAGGAAGGCCGCCTCGATCGGCGTCGGCGGGGTCGGGCCGAGCCAGACCACCGGGCCGGTCAGTTGCTGGGCGAGCGCCTGCAACGCGCGTCGGCGCGCCGGCAGCGGATCGTCTGGCCCGGACAGCGCCTGCCAGAACGCCAGCACGATGCGCGCCTCCTCGCCGAGGAAGCGCTCGGACAGATGGGAGTAAGTGCGTTGCAGCGCCTCCTGCAGCAGGCTGGCACGATCCTCGGCGAGCACCGCGTCGTCGTCGCGGATGGCGGCGTCCTCGAGCCATCGCGCCGACAGCTCGTCACAGACGGTCAGCACGGTCTGCGCCAGTCCCCACGCCGCCGGTTCGGTCTGCGCGCCGAAGGCCCGCCGCAGCCAGTCCTGGCCGCGGATCGCCTGTTGCACCGCGAGCAGCCGGGCAGCATGGCTGCGCACCTTGTCGCCATGCAGCATCGCCGGCGGGAAGTCGAGCAGCCAATGACCCAGCGTCAGGATGCGCGGCAGCAGGCGCGGCGTGCCGGATGCGCGCGCGGCGCGGTCCAGCGCCAGGCGCACTCCCGGGATCTGTGCCGCGGTCGGCACCACCAGATGCGCGGCGGACGCGCTCTGGCCGTGCTCCTCGCAGCGGTCGAGGAAATACCAGGCCGCGGCCGCGGCATTGTCGAGAAAGTCGCGGCCGGGGCGGAAACGCAGCGTCGTCATGTAGCGGGGAGGAATGGCAGGGGCGAGGCTGGCGGAAGCAATGGCAGTCGTGAGGACATCGGCAAGCGCCCGGTGCGGACCATGCGGACGCGCCGCATCGGCGCCGCGCGGTCCTGCGCCGGCGTCACGCGAGCGCGGCCGGATTCAGGAGCGCTCGCCTTCGATGCGGGCGCGGATCTCGCGCGCGGTTTCGAGCAGGCCTTCGTAGCCGGAGCGCGCATGCTCGGGCAGGTCCGGATCGCCGACCAGCGTACCGAGCGTCTCGATGATGCTGTAGACGAGGCCCTTGGCCGCGCCCACCGCAATGCTGTTCTCCTCGACGGCGGTACTCAGATGGGCCAGCGCGTCGCCCAGATGCTCGGCGCCGGCGGGATCGGTCGGCGCGTCGGCATCCGTGTCGGCACTCGCCTCGGGCAGCTGCCTGGGATCGCGCACGGGATCGCGCATCGGGTCGCGGGTCGGATCGCGGGTCGGATCGTCTTCGGGCGTCATGGTCGTGGCCTGATCGATTGGGAGGGGCTGCGCCGGGCCTTGTCCGGCACGTGTTCATTCTACGCGCGCCGTGCCGGCCCACGGCAAGCGCGGCTCAGT
This sequence comes from Cupriavidus sp. H18C1, assembly GCF_049311595.1. NCBI lineage: Bacteria > Pseudomonadati > Pseudomonadota > Betaproteobacteria > Burkholderiales > Burkholderiaceae > Cupriavidus > Cupriavidus sp. H18C1. Next base: position 3,316,126 of record NZ_CP186008.1, on the reverse strand, counting down.
CAAGGGCTTACTGAGGGGCTTACCGAGGGGCTCACCGAGGGGCTCACTGAGGGGCTCATTGAAGGGCTCATCGAAGGGCTCACTCGAGGGCGAACGCAAGGCCGAGCGCGAGAGAGCGCGCGAGGGCGAGCGCGGCCGCCGCCGCGCACCGGGAAAACCCGATGCATCAGCGCCCGATGCACAAGCGGGCGATATTGACAAAATCTCTGACGCCGATTGAAAGGCATCATTGGCTTCGCGGCGCCGAGCGCGGCAAAATGGCGCCATCCCTGGTACGAGGCCATGCCGACGGCGCCGGGGCCGCACGGTTCCCAGGCATGCGGGCGAAGGCGGGGACGGTTGAATTCGAGGCCGTCGCCGCCATCTTCCGCATTGCGAATCCGGGCGGCAATCCCGGGGGCAATCCGGGCAGCCAAACCGGACAGCCCCAACCGGCGCAATATGGCCGGCCCCGACGAGCCGCGAAAAAGTCGTGTAATGTAGCGGTTCGGCATAATCCAGCCTTTTGAAATCCCCGAGCGAACCCTGAGGTTTTCCGCCATGAGCGAACAAATCAAGTATGTGAGCGACGCCTCCTTCGACGCCGACGTCCTCCAATCCGACAAGCCCGTGCTGCTCGACTTCTGGGCCGAATGGTGCGGCCCCTGCAAGATGATCGCGCCGATCCTGGACGAAGTCGCCAAGGACTACGGCGACAAGCTGCAGGTGGCCAAGATCAACGTCGACGAGAACCAGCAGGTGCCGGCGAAATTCGGCATCCGCGGCATCCCCACGCTGATCCTGTTCAAGAATGGCCAGGTCGCGGCGCAGAAGGTCGGCGCGCTGTCGAAGTCGCAGCTGACCGCCTTCCTCGACGGCAACCTGTAATTGCCCCGCGCGGCGCCGCGCAACGCGCGCCGCGACAGGCATCGCCGCCCTCCCGGGCGGCCACGATCCGGCTGGCGCCCCGGCTCTGGTGCGCCGGTCGGATTGTGCTAAGATGCCCCCTACAACTTCCCCCGAGCGTTCGCTCATTTCTTTCCCCTTCCTTTGCTTCCGCCCGTCCGGGCCCCATCTGTACCCCTCGTCTATGCACCTGACAGAACTCAAATCGCTTCACGTGTCTGCCCTTCTCGAAATGGCCGCGACCCTCGAGATCGACAACGCACAGCGGATGCGCAAACAGGAACTGATGTTTGCGATCCTGAAGAAGCGCGCCAAGATGGGCGAAACCATCTACGGAGACGGCACGCTGGAAGTGTTGCCTGACGGCTTCGGCTTCCTGCGCTCGCCCGAAACGTCGTATCTGGCCAGCACGGACGATATCTATATTTCCCCCTCGCAAATCCGCCGTTTCAATTTGCATACCGGCGATTCGATCGAGGGCGAGGTGCGGACGCCCAAGGATGGCGAGCGCTATTTCGCGCTGGTCAAGGTCGACAAGGTCAACGGGCAGCCGCCCGAAGCGGTCAAGAACCGCATCATGTTCGAGAACCTGACGCCGCTGCATCCGAACCGGCCTCTGACGCTCGAACGCGATATCAAGGCCGAGGAGAACATCACCGGCCGCATCATCGACATGATCGCGCCGATCGGCCGCGGCCAGCGCGCGCTGCTGGTGGCCTCGCCGAAGTCCGGCAAGACCGTGATGCTGCAGCACGTTGCCCACGCGATCGCCAACAACCATCCCGAAGCCGACCTGTTCGTGCTGCTGATCGACGAGCGTCCCGAGGAAGTGACCGAGATGCAGCGCTCGGTGCGCGGCGAGGTGGTGGCGTCGACCTTCGATGAACCGGCGATCCGCCACGTGCAGGTTGCCGAGATGGTGATCGAGAAGGCCAAGCGCCTCGTCGAACTGAAGCGCGACGTGGTGATCCTGCTGGACTCGATCACGCGCCTGGCGCGCGCCTACAACACGGTGGTGCCGGCCTCGGGCAAGGTGCTGACCGGCGGTGTCGACGCCAACGCGCTGCAGCGTCCGAAGCGTTTCTTCGGTGCCGCGCGCAATCTCGAGGAAGGCGGTTCGCTGACCATCATCGCCACCGCGCTGATCGAAACCGGCAGCCGCATGGACGACGTGATCTACGAAGAGTTCAAGGGCACCGGCAACATGGAAGTGCACCTCGAACGCCGGCTGGCCGAGAAGCGCGTCTACCCTCGATCAACCTGAACAAGTCCGGCACGCGCCGCGAGGAACTGCTGATCAAGCCCGAGATCCTGCAAAAGATCTGGGTGCTGCGCAAGTTCATCTCGGACATGGACGAAGTGCAGGCGATGGAATTCATCCTCGACAAGATGAAGGCGACCAAGAACAACGCCGAATTCTTCGACATGATGCGCCGCGGCGGCTGAGGCCGCCCCGCCGAGCGCATCGCTCGGATCGCTTGATGTGAAGGCGCGCCACGGCGCGCCTTTTTCCGTCCGCGCTGCGTTGCCCGCCACGCTGCCGTGTTCCGACACGCAGCACGTCTTCACCGACTGAACCGATTGCCGCCATGCTCGCCCGCCTCGCCAGACTGCTGCATGCCCGCTCGCGCCAGCGCAAGCTGCGCCGCTACGCGATCGACGACGCGCTGTGGCAGCAGACTGTCGACGCGCTGCCCTTCCTGCAGCGCTACGGCACCGACGATCTGGCGGCGCTGCGGGAACTGGCCACGCTGTTCATCGCCGACAAGGAATATTCGACCGCGCACGAGCTGGTGCTGACCGACGAGATGGTGGTCAGCGTCGCCGCGCAGGCCTGCGTGCCGATCCTGCGGCTGGGCCCGGAGTGGTATCGCGGCTGGCACGGCATCGTGCTGTATCCCGGCGAATTCATCATCCGGCGGACCGTCGAGGACGAGATCGGCCTGGTGCATGGCGTGGTCGAGAAGGCCAGCGGCGAGGCATGGGAGCATGGACCGGTGATCCTGTCCTGGCCCGACGCCAGCCTGCCGGGTGCGGGACTGGACGCCGCCGCGGACCAGCCCGACGACACCTACAACGTGGTGATCCACGAGTTCGCCCACAAGCTCGACATGCTGGACGGCGAGGCCGACGGCGTGCCGCCCTTCTCGCGCGCGCTGCATGCCGGCGTGCAGCGAAGCCAGTGGGCGCAGACCTTCGACGCCGAATACCAGCGCTTCGCCGACGCCTGCGACGCGGTGCCCGACGCCGCCTGGGACGAACCGGACCGCCTGCCGGCGCCGATGCGCGTGATCGATCCCTATGGCGCCGAGACGCCGGGCGAGTTTTTCGCGGTCGCCTCGGAGGCTTTCTTCGTCGAGCCGGCGGGGCTGTCGCGGCATTGGCCGGTGCTGTACGGGCTGCTGAGGACGTTCTACCGGCAGGATCCGGCGTCGATGTGATACAGGAGGCACAAAGGAGTGCTACGTCGCCACGACGCGCTGCTTGTTGCACCTTGCCCAAGTCCTTGTTTCTCTGCCATAATCCGCGTTTGTCCGTCACCGGCAAGTGGTTCGCTCGCCGCTGATCCGCGCAGCAACAAGCGCAACAGCATCGGCGGTCGCGGACTGGCTACCCAACCTGCAAGGAAACACCATGAAAGAAGGCATTCACCCGAATTACCGCGAAGTCGTGTTCGTCGACGTGTCGTGCGACTTCAGCTTCGTGACCCGCTCGACCATCCAGACCAAGGAAACGATCACCTGGAAGGATGGCAAGGAATATCCGCTGGCCAAGATCGAAGTGTCGTCGGAATCGCACCCGTTCTACACCGGCACCCAGAAGATCATGGACACGGCCGGCCGCGTCGAGAAGTTCCGCCAGAAGTTCGGCAGCAAGCTGGGCAAGGCCGCGAAGTAATCCGGCTGGACCAGAGACGGCGCCGGCAGCGCATCCCGCATGCCTTCTGCCGCCGTCCGATGCGCGCCTTCCTGCAGGAACCGGTGCACATTGTGTTAAAAGAGGCAGCCCAGGCTGCCTCTTTGCTTTTGCAACGCGTCTGGCGCGGCGCGGCCGTCTTTCCGATGCAGGCTGTCGACCGCGCCCGCCCAGTCCGGTGCAAAGCCCGGCGCCGCAGCCGACACCCAAGCCGGTGCGCAAGCCGGCGCCAAACTACGCCGCCCAGTCCGCTGACCGATCGATGAGTCCCGTCAAAGCCTCCCGCGTCCACCTGACCGCCGCCGCCACCGGGGCCCTGCCCCGCGCCCTGCTGCTGGCGATCTGCATCATCTACGGCGCCGTCGGCCTGTTCGGCCGCGACCCGTGGAAAAACGAGGACGCCGCCGGCTTCGGCGTGATGTGGCAGCTGGCCATCGGCGGGCTGCACGACTGGCTGATGCCCAATATCGCCGGCCGGCCCTACGGGCAGGACGGCCCGCTGGTGTTCTGGGTCGGCGCGGCGATGATCCGGCTGGCCGGCGGCTGGCTAGGCGCGCCCGATGCCGCGCGGCTCGCCACCGCCCTGTTCTATTTCGCCACCTGCGCCTTCATCTGGTACGCGACCTATCTGCTGGGACGCCGCGCCGAGGTGCAGCCCTTCGCCTTCGCCTTCGGCGGCCAGCCCAATGCGCGCGACTACGGCCGCACGCTGGCCGATGGCGCGCTGCTGATCTTCCTGGCCTGCGTCGGCCTGGCGATGCGCGGGCACGAGACCACGCCGCAGGTCGGCCAGGTCTGCTTCGTCGCGATGAGCCTCTATGGCCTGGTGCGCAGCCTCGACATGCCGACCCAGGGCGCGCTGTGGCTGGGCGCCGGCCTGGGCGCGCTGACGCTCGCCAGCGGGCCGATCCTGCCGCTGGTGCTGTTCGCCGCGATCCTGATCGGCGCTGTGGTCTGCAAGCCGCTGCCATTGCGGCGCGTGCTGACGATCGCCCTGCCGATCGCGCTGGCGATGGTCGCGGCGTGGATGGCGGCGACCTACTTCGGCGCCGCGCATCGCGACGAGGCGGTCGCCTTCATCCGCGAATGGTCGCGCTACGACCGGCGCACCTACAGCTGGCCGAACGGCTTCGCGATCGGCTTCGTCGCCCGCAACTTCTTCCTGTTCTCGTGGCCGGTGTGGCCGATCGCGATCTGGTCCTGGCTGAGCTGGGCCGGCATGCGGCGCGGGCCCCATGTCGCGTTGCCGCTGGCGCTGCTGCTGCCGCTGTTCGTGCTGCTGCTGATGCTGCGCCAGCCCGGCGACGTGCAGTTCATCCTGCTGCTGCCGCCGATGGCGGTGCTGGCGGCCTTCGGCCTGCCGACGCTGACGCGCGCGACCATCAACGCGATCGACTGGTTCGCGCTGCTGTTCTTCACGATCTTCGGCGGCACTGTCTGGTTCATGTGGCTGGCCAAGACGACCGGCTGGCCGCCGCGGATCGCCAACAACATCTTCAAGCAGTTGCCCGGCTATCTGCATGTGTTCTCGGCGAGCGCGGTGCTGTTCGCGCTCGCGGCGACCGCGGCCTGGGTGCTGGTGGTGCGCTGGCGGCTGTCGCGCGCACCCAAGCAGATCTGGCGCCCGGTGGTGATCTCGGCCGCCGGCACCACGCTGATGTGGGTGATGGCGATGACGCTGTGGCTGCCGTCGATCAACTACGGCAAGACTTACCGCGACGTCGCCGAGGCCGCCTCGATGGCGCTGCCGACCACCTACGAGTGCGTGCAGCCGATCCGCATGGGCGACGCGCAGTTGGCCTCGTTTGCGTTCTTCGGGCATTTCCGCTTCGGCGGCCCCGAGGACGGCTGCGACGTGCTGCTGCGGCACGACCCGGTCGACTACGGCGAGCCGTCGAGCATCTCGCGCTTCGAATGGCGGCTGATCTGGGAAGGCCGCCGCCCCTCGGACCGCGACGAACGCTTCCGCATGTACCAGCTGATCGAAAAGCCGCCCGCGCCGCCGCCGCGCAAGAGCACGCGCCGGCTGCCGCGGCAGCCTTGATCGGCGGCCGCGGTTGGGACCGGGCCGGCGCTTGCCGGCCTGCCCGCCCCGCCTGCCGTGCCTGCCCTTGCTCCGCCCCCGCCGGCGCCATCGCGCAGCAGTCCCGCCATCGCCCGGCCCGCGCCCTCGAACGACCATGACCCTGATCCAGGACCTTCGCCGCATTGCCGCGCTGGCCGGCCCCGTGCTGGTGGGCCAGCTGGCCGTGATCGCCTTCAGCGTGATCGACACCATCATGGCGGGCCGCGCCTCGGCCACCGACCTGGCCGCGGTCGGTCTGGGCGGATCGATCTACGTGACGGTCTACATCAGCCTGATGGGCGTGCTGCAGGCGCTGGCGCCGATCGCCGGGCAGCTGTATGGCGCCGGGCGCCACGCCGAGATCGGCGTCGAGGTGCGGCAGGCCGCGTGGCTGGGCCTGGCGCTGGCCGTGCCGGGCATGCTGCTGCTCAGTTTCCCCCGGTCCGCTGCTGGCCTTCGCCAAGGCGCCGCCCGAACTGGTCGACAAGGCCACCGCCTACCTGCATCTGCAGGCATTCGGCCTGCCCGCGGCGCTGGGCTTTCGCATCTATTCGGCGCTGAACAATGCGCTGTCGCGCCCGATCATGGTGACGCTGCTGCAATTGCTGGGGCTGGCGGTCAAGGTGCCGCTCAACGCGTGGTTCATCCATGGCGGGCTGGGCCTGGCGCCGATGGGCGGGCCGGGCTGCGCGCTGGCGTCGACGCTGATCAGCTGGATGTGGTGCCTGTCCGGCGCGCTGATCCTGCGCCATGGTGGCGCCTATCGCCCGCTGGGCATCTTCGCGGCGTGGAGCTGGCCGATGCGTTCGCATCTGTGGGCGCTGCTGCGACTGGGCGTGCCGATGGGACTGACCTATCTGATCGAGATCACCTCGTTCACGCTGATGTCGGTGTTCATCACGCGGCTGGGCACGGTGACGCTGGCCGGGCACCAGATCATCGCCAACCTCGGCGCGGTGGCCTACATGCTGCCGCTGTCGCTGGGCATCGCCACCTCGACGCTGGTGGCGCAGGCGGTCGGCGCGCGCGATCGTGCGGGTGCGCGGCGCGTCGGCTGGCGCGGAATCCGGCTGGCGGCCGCGCTGGCGCTGGCGGTAGGGGCAACGCTATGGCTGCTGCGCGCGCCGGTGCTGCGGGCCTATGCCAGCGATGCGGCGGTGGTCCAGGCCGCGCTGCCGCTGGTGACCTTCGTCGCGCTCTATCAGGCCTTCGACGCCGTGCAGGTGACCACGGCCTTCGTGCTGCGCGCCTACAAGATCGCGCTGGTGCCGACCGTGATCTATGCGGTGTCGCTGTGGGGAATCGGCCTGGGCGGCGGCTATGTGCTGGGTTTCGGGCTGATCGACGGGATGCCGGCGTTCACGCACGGCGCGGCCGGTTTCTGGCTGGCCAACAGCCTGAGCCTGGCGATCGCCGGGGCGCTGCTGGTGTTCTATTTCATTCGGATCAGCGAGGAGCGCAGCTGAGGGGATCGAGGCCAGAGGTCGAACCCCACGGCACTCGCGGGGCTCCGCCCTTCCGCCCGGACGAATCGGGCGGCAAAATTCCCGCGCACCAAAAAAAGAAAAACCCAAAAGAAAAACCCGCATGGCGTTAACCATGCGGGTTCAGTTTTGGCGGAGTGGACGGGACTCGAACCCGCGACCCCCGGCGTGACAGGCCGGTATTCTAACCGACTGAACTACCACTCCTTAGTCGGCTTATCGATATTGCCGCACCGAGGTGCAGGCTTTACCGATAATCTGGACGTTTGATTACGCCCATTATCTGGCGTCCCCTAGGGGATTCGAACCCCTGTACTCACCGTGAAAGGGTGATGTCCTAGGCCTCTAGACGAAGGGGACAGAAACCTGTTTTTCAACACGTTCCGTCTTGTTTCGCGCATCGCGGCGAGCCGCTTTGCGGAAACGGATAACACCCTACTGCTGATGTTATCGCTGGAATTTTGGTGGAGCTAAGCGGGATCGAACCGCTGACCTCTTGCATGCCATGCAAGCGCTCTCCCAGCTGAGCTATAGCCCCATATGTACTGCTGTCGCCGTTATTGTCACCGGCGTTTCGCTTTTTGTTTCCAGATTATCGTTCGTTATCGAAGCGATTATCTTGTCGTTTCCAGCGAAGCCAAGATTATATAACAGCCTTGCTTTTTTGCAAGCCCCTATTTCACTTTTTTACTGCTTCGGTTTGTCGTCGATATCGCTTCGGATATTCGCCGCCGTTACCGCTGCGGTACTGCCGTGATGCCCGCTTGGTGTTGAACCGCGCTGCAGGGAGAAAGAGATTATGCGCAAGTCGCGGCGAAAGCGCAAGCCCCCGCCGCAACTTTTTTTGCTGGATCAGGCACCCACACCGGCCTGCAGCCGGCGCAGCACCGTATCGCGGCCGATCAGCTCCAGCACCGCGTCGATGCTCGGCGTCTGCAGCTGGCCGACCACCAGCAGCCGCACCGGCATCGCCAGCTTCGGCATCTTCAGGCCGAACTCGGCCAGCACCGCCTTGAGCTCCGCCGAGATCGCCTCGCGGCGCCATTCGGCCAGACCCGCCAGACGCTCGGCCAGCGCGCGCACGGCCGGCACGATCTCGGCGGTCAGATGCTCCGCCTTCAGCGCCGGATCGGGCTGCGGCTCGCCGCGATAGAACAGCAGCGCGGTCTGCGCGACCTCCTTCAGCGTATTGGCGCGATCCTTGACCAGCGCCACCACGCCGACCAGGTCGGCGCCCTGCACCTTGCCGCCCAGCTGCTCGATGAAGGGCCGCGTGAGCTCCGCCAGGCGCGCGTTGTCGCCGACCTTGATGTAGTGGTTGTTCAGCCAGGCCAGCTTCTCGGGGTTGTATTGCGCCGGCGACTTGCCGAGGTGTTCGAGGTCGAACCATTCCACGAACTGCTCGCGGGAGAAGATCTCGGCGTCGCCATGCGCCCAGCCCAGCCGCGCCAGATAGTTCAGCACCGCCTCGGGCAGATAGCCCTCGTCGCGATAGGCGGTCACCGCCATCGCGCCATGGCGCTTGCTCATCTTCTCGCCGTGCTCGTTCAGCACGGTCGGCAGGTGCGCGTAGACCGGCGGCGTGCCGCCCAGCGCGCGGATGATATTGATCTGGCGGGGCGTGTTGTTGACGTGGTCGTCGCCGCGGATCACATGGGTGATCTTCATGTCGAGGTCGTCGATCACCACGCAGAAGTTGTAGGTCGGCGTGCCGTCCGGCCGCGCGATCACCAGGTCGTCGAGCTCGTCGTTCGAGATCTCGATGCGGCCCTTGACCGCGTCGTCCCAGACCACGCTGCCGCCGATCGGATTCCTGAAGCGAACCACCGGATCGACGCCGGCCGGCGGCGTCGGCAGGACCTTGCCCGGCTCGGGCCGCCAGAAGCCGTTGTAGCGCGGCTTCTCGCCGCGCGCGCGTTGCTCCCTCCCGCAGCGCGTCCAGTTCTTCGGTACTCATATAGCAGTGGTAGGCCAGGCCGGCGTCGAGCATCTGCCGGACCACCTCGCGGTAGCGGTCCATCCGCTGCATCTGGTAGAACGGGCCCTCGTCGATGTCCAGGCCCAGCCACTGCATGCTTTCGAGAATCACGTCGACCGCTTCCTGCGACGAGCGCTCGACGTCGGTGTCCTCGATGCGCAGGATGAAATCGCCCTTCATGCGGCGGGCGAAGGCCCACGGATACAGCGCGGAGCGGATATTGCCCAGGTGGATGAAGCCGGTCGGGCTCGGGGCGAAGCGGGTGCGGACGCGTGTGGTCATAGACGGGGAACAGGGGGAATACCGCGGAAACTCGGCAAACAAAAAGGCCCGCGCAGCAACAGGCGGGGCCGACGATTCGGAGCGGGTTATTGTAGCAAAGGCCCCCGTCACCTCCGGCAGGCATGTCTGCCGCCCCTGGCTGTTCCGCAGGCCGGGCGGCGGAATCGTTTATGCTATCGCCCGGTCCGAACCGCTGCCCCGCGGGGATCTTCCCCGGACGGCGCAGCGAACTCGCCGGCGAACCGGCGTCCCCGGCATCTCGACCTCCCGCCCGACCCTTTCATTTCCCGCATGCAACGACGTACGTTCCTGAGCGCGGCGGCGGGCGCCACCGCGGCGTCCCTGCTGGCGGCCTGCAGCCTGGGCCCCAAGCCTGACACTCCCGCCGAACCGTCCGCGGTGACGCCGCCGCCGCGGCCCATCCGCATCGGCCTGGCGCTGGGCGGCGGCGCCGCGCGCGGCTTCGCCCATATCGGCGTGATCAAGACGCTGGAAGCGCACGGCATCCGCCCCGACCTGGTCACCGGCACCAGCGCCGGCGCGGTGGTCGCCGCGCTGTACGCCTCCGGCATGGACGGCTTCGAGCTGAACAAGCACGCGCTGAAGATGGACGAGGCCACCATCGCGGACTGGGCGCTGCCGTTCGGCACGCGCTTCGGCGGCTGGCTCAAGGGCGAGGCGCTGCAGAACTATGTGAACCGGCTGGTGGACAACCGGCCAATCGAGGCGATGAAGATCCCGCTGGGCATCGTCGCCACGGACCTGAAGACGGGCCGCGCGATCCTGTTCCGGCGCGGCAACACCGGACAGGCGGTACGCGCCTCCAGCAGCGTGCCCGGCGTGTTCCAGCCGGTATCGATTCAGGGGCACGACTATGTCGACGGCGGCCTGGTCGAGCCGGTGCCGGTCGATTCGGCGCGCAGCATGGGCGCGGACTTCGTCATCGCCGTCAACATCTCGGCCGATCCGGCCAGCCAGAACAATGCCGGCCAGAGCGGCGTGCTGCTGCAGACCACGGCGATCATGGGGCAATCGATCAACCGGCTGGCGCTGGCCCGCGCCGACGTGGTGATCCGCCCCGACCTGCCCGACATGAGCGGCAGCGACTTCGGCGCGCGCAACCGCGCGATCCTGGCCGGCGAGAAGGCCGCTGTCGCTGCCCTGCCCGCGCTGCGCGAGAAGCTGGCGCAGGCGCGCCTGCAGCCGGTCGCTCCGATTGCGGGGGAAGCAGGCGGCGGGGAAGTAGGCAAGGCGAGCGCAAGGAATGAGCGCACCAATAAAAAAGGACTGCCGAGGCAGTCCTTTTTTATTGCACGGCGTTCGGCGCCGATTGGCACCAACTGGCACCGATGGGCGCCGAGGGGCACCGATCGACGCCATCCGGCGCCCTCGCCGCTCAGCCGCCGTAGAACGTACGTCCGCTGGCGTTTGGATCGAAGCGCTTGAGCGTCTCGACCATGCCGCCGATGCCGCCCGCCGCGCCGTTGTCGCGCTCGGGCATATCGTCGATGCGGCGCGCGCCGTTGTAGCGCGTGACCCAGTAGGCCGAGCGCATGTCGTCGACGCGGATCTTGCTGCCGGTCGACGGCGCGTGCACGAACTTGTTGTCGCCGATATAGATGCCCACGTGCGAGAACGCGTGGCGCATCGTATTGAAGAACACCAGATCGCCCGGGCGCAGCTCGTGCGCGGCAACGTTGGTGCCGACGCGGCTGATCTCGACCGAGCGCCGCGGCAGCATGAAGCCGAAGGTGTCGTTGAAGACGTAGCGGACGAAGCCGCTGCAGTCCAGGCCCGATTCCGGCGTGTTGCCGCCGAAGCGGTAACGGACACCGATCAGGCCCAGCGCGTTCATCACCAGGTCGCCGGCCTTGTTGGCGACATGGCTGGTCGAATTCATCATCGACGACAGCAGGCCCTTCCTCGGCTCGGACTGCTGCGGGGCCTCGACGCTCAGCTCCGCGCCGGGTTCCTTGAACACCGTGTCAGCCAGGGCTCCATTCGACAAGGCCGCGCCGCATGCCAGGGTCAGTCCGATGGCGGCACGCGCCAGGGAATGAAGCACCGTTCGCTGCATGGGTTCTCCCGTTGGTTCCGGTTCGGATGGTTCAAATCACACGATCCCTCACGCGACGCGGCAATCCATCGTCGTGTGGACCGGAGATGACTATGTGGAAAAACTGCTGAGGGCGGATGTCGGCACCGTATCATCCCGACAACGGCGTCGGGGCACGGCCTGCAAGCATCCGCCAGGAGACGTGCGGCGTGCAAACCACCCACACATCAAGTTCTCGCGGGATGGTATAAGGTCACGCCAGCGATGTCAAAGTTCGTTACAAAATCGGCCGAAATCGCCATGTAATCAAAGGAATAGCGTGGGACTTGCACGCTAATTCTTCCGATTGACCGCCAGATCAGACATGAGCGCAGGCGGGAGCGCGCACGCGAACCCAGACAGTAGCGGACATCAGCCGGGCCAGCCGCCGACGTCTCCCGGACGGCGTTCCTGGCCCAGTGCCTGGCCCAGTTCCTGGCCAGGTTCCATGCCGAGCTGGGCGGCCCGCATCAGCTTGCGCGTGTAGGCGTGCTGCGGCGCGCCCAGCACCGCCTCGGTCTCGCCCGCCTCGACCACCTCCCCGCCCTTCATCACGATGACCCGGTGCGCCATGGCGCGGATCACGGCCAGATCGTGGCTGATGAACAGGTAGCTGAGGTTGTACTTGCGCTGCAGCTGCGACAGCAGCGCCAGCACCTGCTGCTGGATCGATACGTCGAGCGCCGAGGTCGGTTCGTCGAGCACCACCACCTGCGGCTTGAGGATCAGCACCCGGGCGATGGCGATGCGCTGGCGCTGGCCGCCGGAGAACTCGTGCGGATAGCGCCCGAGCGCGGTCCGGTCCAGTCCGACCTCGCGCAGCGCCTCGATCACGCGCTCGCGCATCGCCTGGCGCGACAGCCCCGGCTGGTGCAGCGCCAGGCCCTCGCCGACGATCTGCTCGATCGTCATGCGCGGCGACAGCGAGCCGAACGGATCCTGGAACACCACCTGCAGCCGTGACCGAAGCGACGTGCGCTCGGCCCCCCTGACCTGGTCCAGGCTGCGACCGAGGAACTGGATCTGGCCGCCGCTCTTGCGCTGCAGCGCCAGCACCGCATGCGCCAGCGTGGTCTTGCCCGAGCCGGACTCGCCGACGATGCCCAGCGTCTCGCCCTCGCGCAGGTCGAAGTCGACCTCCTTGACGGCGCGCACCACGTCGCGGCCGAACCATCCCGCCAGCCCGCGGCGCTTGCGCGTGTAGTTGACGTCCAGGCCGCGCGCGCTCAGCAGGGTCGGCGCGAGCGGCAGCACCGGCACCACGTCGCGCCGGGGGCGGCTGTCGATCAGCCGCTGCGTATACGGATGGCGCGGGTTGGCGAAGACCTCGGCGGTGTCGCCGATCTCGACCAGCACGCCCTGCTCCATCACGCCGATGCGCTGGGCGAACGCGCGCACCATGTTCAGGTCGTGGGTGATCAGCATCACCGCCATGCCGAACTCGGCCTGCAGGTCGCGCAGCAGCTCGAGGATCTGCACGCGGATGGTGACGTCGAGCGCGGTGGTCGGCTCGTCGGCCAGCAGCAGCTTGGGCCGGCAGGCCAGCGCCATCGCGATCATCGCGCGCTGGCGCTGGCCGCCGGAGAGCTGGTGCGGGAAGCTGTCGAAGCGGTGCGCCGCCTCCTCGATGCCGGTGCGCTCGAGCAGCGCGATCGCGCGGTCGCGCGCGGCGCGCTTGTCCAGCCCCTCGTGCAGCTCCAGCGTCTCGACGATCTGGTTGCCGACGGTATAGAGCGGGTTCAGCGCGGTCATCGGCTCCTGGAAGATCATCGCGATGTCGCTGCCGCGGATCGCGCGGATCTCCCGGTCGGGCACGCGCAGCAGGTCGCGCCCCTCGAAATGGATCGCGCCCTGGTAGCGCGCGTCCTCGACCAGCCGCAGCATCGACAGCGCGGTCACGGTCTTGCCCGAGCCGGACTCGCCGACCAGCGCAAAGCGTTCGCCCGGGCGCAGCGAGAAGCTGACATCGCGCACGGCGCGCGTCGCCTCCGGGCCGTCGCCGAAGGTCACCGACAGGCGATCGACGCGGATCAGGGCCGGGTCGGCGGCGTCGTGCGGCGCGGCCACCGGCTGCGGCGGCATCGTGATCGGCAGCTCGCTCATGGCTTGGCTCCCGCGGCGGATTGGCCCGCCGCTGCGGCGTCCGCCGCCGGTCCGCTGGCCGATCCCGCCGACGGATCGGGCAGCTTGGGCTCGACCCGGCCGCGCAGCGCCGCCAGGCCCAGCCGCGTATCGAAGGCATCGCGCAGCGCATCGCCCATGAAGGTCAGCAGCAACAGCGTGACCACCAGCACGCCGAAGGTCGACAGCGAGATCCACCATGCGTCCAGATTGGCCTTGCCCTGCGCCAGCAGCTCGCCCAGGCTCGGCGTGGTCGGCGGCACGCCCAGGCCGAGGAAGTCCAGGCTTGTCAGCGCCAGGATCGCGGCGCTCATGCGGAACGGCAGGAAGGTGATCACCGGGGTCAGGCTGTTGGGCAGGATATGGCGCCACATGATCTGCACATTGGACAGGCCCAGCGCGCGCGCCGCCTTGACGTAGTCGAGCGAGCGGTTGCGGTAGAACTCGGCGCGCACGTAGTCGGACAAACCCATCCAGCCGAACAGCGACAGCAGGATGATCAGCAGCGCCAGGCTCGGCTCGAAGATCGACGCGAAGATGATCAGCAGATAGAGCTCCGGCATCGAGCTCCAGATCTCGATGGCGCGCTGCGAGACCAGGTCGAAGCGCCCGCCGAAGAAGCCCATCAGCGCGCCGGTGATGGTGCCGATCACCACGCCGATCACGGTCAGCGCCAGGCCGAACAGCACCGACACGCGGAAGCCGTAGATCAGCCGCGCCAGCACGTCGCGGCCGCGGTCATCGGTGCCGAGCCAGTTCTCCGACGACGGCGGCGCTGGATTCGGCTCCTTGGCGAAGTAGTTCAGCGTGTCGTACGAATAGCGGTTGGGCGGATAGATGGCCCAGTTGCCGTTGCTGGTGATGCGCTGGCGGATGAAGGGATCGAGATAGTCGGTCGGGGTCGGGAAGTCGCCGTCGAAGGTGGTCTCGGCATAGGTCTGCACGATCGGGAAATACCACTCGCCGCGGTACTTGACCACCAGCGGCCGGTCGCTCGACAGCACCTCGGCGACCATGCTGAGCACGAACAGCACGACGAAGGCGATCAGGCTCCAGTAGCCGAGCCGGTTGCGGCGGAAGCGCTGCCAGGCACGCTGGCGCGGCGACAGCGAGGACGGCAGCCGGTCCAGGCGGGGCGGCCGCGGGGTCGAGCGGAAAGGGGATTGCCAACGCGGGGTCATCGCGGCATGGCCTCGAAATGGATGCGGGGGTCGACCAGCACGTAGCAGACATCGGAGATCAGCCGGGTCACCAGGCCGATCAGCGTGAACAGGTACAGCGTGCCGAGCACGACCGGATAGTCGCGGCGCAGCACCGCCTCGTAGGACAGCAGGCCCAGGCCGTCGAGCGAGAACAGCGTCTCGATCAGCAGCGAGCCGGTGAAGAAGGCGCCGATGAAGGCCGCCGGGAAACCGGTGACCAGCGGGATCAGCGCATTGCGGAAGATATGCTTCCACAGCACGCGCCGCTCCGACAGGCCCTTGGCGCGGGCGGTCAGCACATACTGCTTGCGCACCTCCTCCAGGAAGGCGTTCTTGGTCAGCATCGTCACCACGGCGAAGCTGCCGACCACGGACGCGGTGATCGGCAGCACCAGGTGCCACAGGTAGTCCATCACCTTGCCCATCAGCGACAGCTGCTCCCAGTTGTCCGAGGTCAGGCCGCGCAGCGGGAACCACTGCACGAAGGTGCCGCCGCCGAACAGCACCAGCAGCAGCACGCCCAGCACGAAGCCCGGGATCGCGTAGCCGACCAGCACGATCATGCTGGTCACCACGTCGAAGCGGCTGCCCGCCCGGATCGCCTTGGCGATGCCGAGCGGCACCGATATCAGATAGGTCAGGAAAAAGGTCCACAGACCCAGGCTGACCGATACCGGCAGCTTGGACTTGACCAGCTCCCACACGCTGCGGTGCTGGAAGTAGCTCTGGCCGAGATCGAACTGCGCGAAGCGCTTGAGCATCATCCAGTAGCGCTCCAGCGGCGGCTTGTCGAAGCCGTACAACGCCTGGATCTCCTTGATCTTCTCGGCGTCGACGCCGCGCCGGCCGCGGTATTCGGCGCCGCCGCCGCTGGCCTCGCCGCCGCCCCCGCGGCCCTTGAGCTCCATCATCATCTGCTCGACGGGACCGCCGGGCACGAACTGGATCACGACGAAGGTCAGCGTGATGACGCCGATCAGCGTCGGGATCATCAGCAGAACGCGTTTGAGCAGATAGGCCAGCATGCCGTTTCCTGTTTTCCTTTGGCGCCCGTCGCGGCCATCGCCGCGCTCAGCGCGCCGCCTTGGCCTGGGCTGCCTTGGCCTGCGCGCCGGGCACATCGCTGCGCCACCAGCTGCTGAGCACCCAGCCCTCGGCCGTGTAGTAGTACGGCAGCCGCTGCGGATAGACCAGCTCGCGCCGGTAGGCCACGCGATGCGAGGCGCTGTACCAGTTCGGTACCACGTAGTAGCCGTGCATCAGCACGCGGTCCAGCGCGCGCGACGCATTGATCAGATCCTTGCGCGTATGCGCGCGCAGCACCTGGTCGACCAGCTTGTCGACCGCCGGCGATTTCAGCCCGAACAGATTGTCCGAGCCCGGCATCGAGGCCGCCTCGCTGGTGAAGCGATCGCGCAGTTCGTTGCCCGGGCTCTGCGAATCGGGGGAAGCGGATCGACACCACGTCGAAGTCGAAGTCTTCCAGCCGCTTCTGGTACAGCGCGAAGTCGGTGGTGCGCTGATGGACCTGGATGCCCAGCTTCTCCAGGTTGCGTACATAGGTCGTGATGACGCGGCTCATCGCGCCGCCGTCGTCGAGGAACTCGAACACGAAGGGCTCGCCCCTGGCGTTGCGCAGCGCCCCGTCGCTATAGGTCCAGCCCGCCTGCGCCAGCAGCCCGGCGCGCTTCGCGCAGGTTGTCGCGCAACGAGCGCGGCGGCTCGGTGGTCGGCTGCGTGACGATGGGACCGAATACCTCGGGCGCCAGCTGGTCGCGCAGCGGCTCGAGCAGGGCCAGCTCGCCGGGGCCGGGACGGCCGTCGAAGGTCGCGCTGGCGGCCAGCTCGCTGTTGGAGAACCAGCTGTCGAGGCGCTTGTAGGCGCCGTAGAACAGCTGCCGGTTCAGCCATTCGAAATCGAGCGCGAGGATCAGCGCCTGGCGCACGCGCACGTCCTGGAACAGCGGCTTGCGCATGTTCATCACGAAGCCCTGCATGCCCGCGCCATTGCGGTGGGGGGAATTCGGTCTTCATCAGCTCGCCGTTGGCGAAGCGCTTGCCGACATAGCTCTTGGCCCAGCTCTTGGAGCGGTACTCGACGATGGCGTCGAATTCGCCCGCCTTGAAGGCCTCCAGCCGCGCGGTCTCGTCCTTGTAGAGGCGGTACACCACGCGGTCGAAGTTGAAGGTGCCGCGCCGCACCGCCAGGTCCTTGCCCCAGTAGTTCGGATTGCGCTTGTAGATGATGCCGCGGCCCGCGTCGTAGCGCTCGATCACATAGGGACCGCTGGTGACCGGCGTCTCGAAGGTCAGCTTCTCGAACGGCACCTTGGCCGTCCATTTGCGCGAGAACACCGGCAGCGAGCCGACGATCAGCGGCAGCTCGCCGTTGCGCTGCTTGAAGTCGTAGCGCACGGTGCGGTCGTCGATCACGGTCAGCGACTTCACGTCGGCGCACATGCTGCGATAGCCGGGGCTCGAGGCCTTGCTCATCAGCATGTCGAAGGAATACTTGACGTCGCTGGCGAGCACCGGATCGCCGTTGTGAAAGCGCGCCTGCGGATGGATGCGGAACGTCACCGACAGCTCGTCGGGCGCCACCGTGACGTCCTCGGCCAGCAGGCCGTAGGCGCTGGCGGTCTCGTCGGCGCTGCCGATCAGCAGCGACTCGAACATCAGCGAGGTCAGGCCCGGCGCGGCGACGCCCTTCAGCGTGAACGGGTTGAACTTGTCGAAGCTGGTGCGCCGGTCCGGATTGGCCAGCGTCAGCGTGCCGCCGCGGGGGGCATCGGGATTGACGTAGTCGAAATGGTGGAAGTCGGGCGGGTACTTCAGGTCGCCGTGCAGCGCGAAGCCGTGCGCGGCCCATGCCGAGGTCGGCGTCATTGGCAACAGCGCGGCCACCAGGGCGGCTGCGGCGGACCGTGCCAGCATCTGGACCAGACCGGTGCGGGTCCGCGCCCGGATACGATGCCATGCCGAAAACGGCCCTGCTGCTTGCCTTTGCATCCGGTCGATGCCCTCCCCCCAGAACTTCGCTTGCCAAGTACGGCCGCGGTCGGTGCCCGGGCCAAGTTGTGCGACAATTTTACCTTCGTTCGGCGGCGTTCCAGCCATCCGGACATTCCAGTACGCGGCGTGGCCGCGGCCGCAACGGGCCTGCCCGCTCGCCATCGGCGATCCGGTACGGCAAGCGGGACGGTCATCCGGCCCGCCCGCCGCTCCCGCGGCCCGGCGAGGCTCAGCACGAACCGTGCCCGGCAGCGTGCCCCACCCCGGCGCGCCGCGAACGCGCATCACAAGACCACCATGGAGAACTTATGGGATTTCTGGCAGGTAAGCGGATCCTGATCACCGGCTTGCTGTCGAACCGCTCGATCGCCTACGGCATCGCGTCGGCCTGCAAGCGCGAAGGCGCGGAACTGGCCTTCACCTATGTCGGCGAGCGCTTCAAGGACCGTATCCAGGACTTTGCCAAGGAATTCGGCAGCGATCTGGTATTCGAATGCGATGTGTCGAGCGACGAGCAGATCGCCGCCACCTTCGCCGCGCTCGGCCAGCGCTGGGACAAGCTCGACGGCCTGGTCCATTCGATCGGCTTCGCCCCGCGCGAGGCGATCGCCGGCGACTTCCTCGACGGCCTGTCGCGCGAAGCGTTCCGCGTCGCCCACGACATCTCGGCCTACAGCTTCCCGGCGCTCGCCAAGGCCGCGCTGCCCCTGCTGTCGGACAAGGCCTCGCTGCTGACGCTGACCTATCTGGGCAGCGAACGCGTGGTGCCCAACTACAACACGATGGGCCTGGCCAAGGCGTCGCTGGAAGCCAGCGTGCGCTACCTGGCCGCCTCGGTCGGCCCGCGCGGCATCCGCGCCAACGGCATCTCGGCCGGTCCGATCAAGACGCTGGCCGCCTCCGGCATCAAGGGGTTCGGCAAGCTGCTCGGCCACTTCGAGGAAGCCGCCCCGCTGCGCCGCAATGTCACCATCGAGGAAGTCGGCAACGTCGCGGCCTTCCTGTTGTCGGACCTGTCGAGCGGCGTGACCGGCGAGATCACGTACGTGGACGCCGGCTTCAATATTGTGGGCGCCAGCCTGCCGGAAGGCGAATAAGGTCGAACAGGGGCCAACAAGGGCGGATAACCGGGCTGCCTGTCCGCCCGCCGATCGCGTTTGACCGCCGCAGTGCCGACGGATACAATGCGCGGCTTCGGGGCGTAGCGCAGCCTGGTAGCGCATCTGATTTGGGATCAGAGGGTCGCATGTTCGAATCATGTCGCCCCGACCAGAACGACAAGGGTTAGCAGGCCACGGCCGGCTAACCCTTTTTCTCTTCCGACCGCCCTTAGCTCAGTTGGATAGAGCACTCGCCTTCTAAGCGAGCGGTCGCACGTTCGAATCGTGCAGGGCGGGCCACACTCTTTGGTGCCGGCAAAGGCACTCGCGGGCGGAGACCATTCCGCGCCGATTTCCCCTCTGCTTTGATCGCCGCCGATTCACAAAGCCTGCCGCGCCGACACCACGTTTCGCCCCCCTCCAACCCGCGTACGGGAACTAAAGGCCGGCGCCGGGAACCCAAAATGCTGCAGGTGCGTTCGTGCTATAATCGCGCATCCGCAAAGGCGGCCGTCCGGCTGCCCATCATGGAGCCACAAAGGAAGGAAGCTTGGCTAAGGAAGAACTCATTGAATTCGGCGGCGTCGTTTCGGAAGCGCTGCCCGACAACCGCTATCGCGTGCTGCTGGAAAACGGCGTGGAAATCTGGGCCTACGCATCGGGCAAGATGCAGAAGCACCGGATCCGTATTCTGGCCGGCGACCGCGTGACGCTGGAAATGTCGCCCTACGACCTGACCAAGGGTCGTATCAATTTCCGTCACAAGAGCTGATACCGGACCGCCCGGTCCAACGGTTTCGCTCCTGTTCGGCGTCGCTGCGACGACGCGACCCTGCGCGTCGCCTGGCGGCGTCGTGCCTCCCACCCCAGCGCAGCTTGCACGCGGTCATCCGATGCGAATGACCGCGATGGTGGCGTTCGCGCGTTTGGCGGGAAGATGCTCACGGCACCCCTTTGATGTGGCGGTGTACTGGCATCGACCGCGCCGCCCTCCCCTGAAGTCCGACCCGGCCCTCGCTGGCCCGCCTGCGCTCGTCGCTTGTCGACTTGGGGCGTTGCGGCCTGTCGCTTTTCGGCTCTTCGCTTGCCGCTCGCCGTTTCCGGCTGGTCGCCTACGGCTCGTCGTTTTCGGCTCGTCGGTTTGCCGCTAGCCCCGTTGCAGTCCGCTCCCCCTACCGCCCGCCCCCGTTGCCGCGCGGGATCGTGACCGTCGCGCGACCGTCATCGCGTTGTCATCGACGCCGCCGATACTCCCGCGTCGCCCGGTGACACGATTCTGTCACCGGCAAGGCGGCGCATTGCCCCGGCCATGCCGCTGCGCCATACTGGCCGCGGCATCGGCACGCCGGCCACGCGCCGGACGGAAGACGGCGCCGGCAGCACGGGCCTGACGCCGCGCCGAACGCAAGACCGACACACCGGTCGAATCGATCCAGACGGAGCCGCTACCGGTCTCCGGAGTGCCAACACGAAAGACCACCGCACGGCATTCGCGCCGTGCCGATCTCCAGCAATGAACCTGATCCTGTGGCGCCACGCCGAAGCGGAAGCGCTCCCCGATGTTGCCGGCATGGGCCGCGCCGCGGACCTGCAACGTGCCCTGACCCGCCGCGGCCGCAAGCAGGCCGAAGCCTCGGCCGCCTGGCTGCGGGCGCATCTGCCGCCCGATGCGCGCCTGTTGTGCAGCCCCGCGCAGCGCAGCCGCGAAACCGCCGCGGCGCTGCGCACCGACGCGCTGGTGCTGCCCGCGCTGGCGCCGGACAGCGATGTCACCGACGTGCTGGCCGCGATCGACTGGCCGCATGCGGCCGGTACCACGGTCGTGGTCGGTCATCAGCCCTGGATCGGCCGGCTGGCGGCCTTGCTTTTGGCGGGTACGGAGATCAGCTGGAGCATCCGCAAGAGCGGCATCTGGTGGCTGACGGCCCGCACGCGCGAGCACGAGGACCAGGTCGTGCTGCGCGCGGTGATCAATCCCGAGTTCCTGTGACCTTCGTCCGGCGGTGCTGCGTGGCGCGGTGATCGTCGCCACGTCTTCATGTCGCGACGCCCTCATGCCGCGACGTCTTCTGTCGCGACATATTCGTGCCGCCACGCCCTCATCCGCCACGGCACCGCGGTCACGCAACCGTCATCGCCGGTTCACGGCTCTGTCACCGGCCCCCTCTACATTGTTTCGCAGCCATGTTGTCATCGAAAGGACATCTGATGCGAGACCTCCCGACGCCTACCCAGCCGCTCTTCGATTCCTTGCCCAATGGCCTGGCGGGCCATCCGGGCCGGAGGCGTCTTCATCGCCAATCCGTTGCGCAGCAAGATGCAGCGCCTGCTCTCAGCGTGGCGTGGGCGCGCCACCAGGACGAAGTAGTCGAGGCGCAGCGCCTGCGCTACAAGGTATTTGCCGAGGAGATGGGCGCGCGCCTGTCGACCTCGTCGCCCGAGCTCGACATCGACATGTTCGATGCCTACTGCGACCACCTGATCGTGCGCGACCTCGCCACGCTGAAGGTCGTGGGCACCTACCGCGTGCTGCCGCCGCACCAGGCCAAGCGCATCGGCTGCCTGTACGCCGAATCGGAATTCGACCTGGTCCGGCTGGCCCACCTGAAGCCGAAGATGGTCGAACTGGGCCGCTCGTGCGTGCACCGCGACTACCGCACCGGCAGCGTGATCATGGCGCTGTGGGGCGGGCTGGGCGAGTACCTGCAGCGCTGGGGCATCGAGTCGATGCTCGGCTGCGCGAGCGTGCCGATCAACGACGGCGGCCATATCGCCGCGAGCCTGAGCCGCGTGTTCGCGCGCGACTATCTGGCGCCGATCGAATACCACGCGTTTCCCCGGCTGCCGCTGCCGGTGCACGAGCTGAACCAGGATCTGGAAGTCGAGCCGCCGGCGCTGATCAAGGGCTATCTGCGCCTGGGCGCACGCATCTGCGGCATGCCGGCCTGGGATCCGGACTTCAACGTGGCGGACTTCCTGACGCTGCTGCGCGTGGGGGGATATGAATCCGCGTTACGCGCGGCACTTCCTCGGGCTGCAGCGCTAAGAGGTTGAGGGCTTGAGGCAGCGCGCCAGCCGCGCGCTGTCTCCTCTCGCCGCCTCCCCGCAAGCGGGGGGCAAACAGGGCACTGTCCGGAGCCCTCTCCCGCAAGCGGAAGACGTAGAACGCCGGCGCAATCTCTACGCGTCTGCCGGTGGCGGTTTTTCCGCCCTTCAGACGTACACCACCTTGTAGCGGATCCCGATCCGCTCCCATTCGTCGGCTTCCTTGCCGAGGCTGTATTCGACCAGCGGATTGGCCTCGACCCACGCCTTCGGCAGCCGCACCTCGAAGCCCTCTTCCAACGCGTCGGCGCGCTGGCTGACCCTGATCTCGGGCAGTTCGACGTCGGCCCGCCGCCGGCACAGCACGAAGGCCAGCCGCAGGCTGAACAGCATGCGCCAGTCGAGAAAGCGGCCGCGCCCCGACAGCTTGCCGAGCTTGCCGGCATGGCCGAGCAGCAGCGTGGCGAGCCGCGCCTGGTCGGTCTTGGAAAAGCCCGGCATGTCCGCATGCGTGGCGATATAGGCCGAATGCTTGTGGTAGCTGCTGTGCGCGATCGACATGCCGATCTCATGCAGGCTGGCGGCCCAGCCCAGCAGCGCCAGATTGTCCTCGCGCCGTTCGTTGGCCGGATCGGGAAACTGCGCCAGCAGCCGTTGCGCGGCCTGGCGCACGCGCGCGGCCTGGGCACGGTCGACGCCGTAGCGGCGCATGAACTGATCGACCGTGACGGTGCGCATGTCCTCGTGATGGCTGCGGCCGAGCAGGTCGTACAGCACGCCGAGCCGCAGCGCGCCGTCGGTCACGTCCATGCGGTCGATATCGAGTTCGGCAAACACGCCCAGCATGATCGACAGCCCGCCGGGCAGCACCGGGATGCGGTCGGGCTTCAACCCGACCAGCCGCACCCGATTGGTGTTCTCCGCCTTGATCAGCGCGCGCTTGAGCCGCTCCAGCCCTTCGCGCGTGATGCCATGCTCCTGCGCGTTGTCGTTCATGCCGTTCAGCTCGATCAGCTCGGCCAGCGCGCGCGCCGTGCCCGACGACCCCACCGCCTGCTGCCAGCCCGCGCTGCGGTACTGGCGCACCAGCACCTGGATTTCGCGGCGCGCGGCCAGCTCGGCCTGCTTCATCGCGTATTCGTCGACATTGCCGCTGGGAAAGAACTGCCGGCTGTGCGAGACGCAGCCGATATAGAGCGACTCCATCAGCTTGGCCGAGTACCCATGGCCGATGATGAATTCGGTCGAGCCCCCGCCGATATCGACCACCAGCCGATTGCCGGCGCAGGCAGGCGCATCGTGCGACGCGCCCAGATAGATCAGCCGGGCCTCCTCGCGGCCGGCGATCACCTCGATCGGAAAGCCCAGCGCGTTCTCCGCCTCGATCAGGAACTCGGACGCGTTCTTGGCCACGCGCAGCGTATTGGTGGCGACGGCGCGCACCTGGTCCGGCGAGAATTCGCGCAGGCGGTCGCCGAAGCGCCGCAGCGCCTCCACCCCGCGGCGCCGCGCCGGCTGGTCCAGGTACTTGTCGGCGGTCAGGCCCGCGGCCAGGCGCACCGGCTCGCGCAGCGCATCGACCTGGAAGATCTGGCTGACCGGACCGGTCGCGGTCTGGGTCTCGTCCACCCGGCCGATCATCAGCCGGAAGCTGTTGGAGCCCATATCGACGGCGGCGAGCAGGCGTGGAGTATTGTTCATCGTCATAGCAGTCTGGAAACACGGACCGGCGGCATTCCGTTCATCGCCGGCCGCGCGAGGCAGGAAGAATATGTCCTGGCCGTGTCGGTGTCATGACAAAATCACGTTGTCATCAAGTTGACACGATTCTATGGAAAAGTCGCCGCATCGCCCAAAGAAGGTCATGCCCATGTCGACGACCCCGCCCGGTACGCTGCTCAATCGCGAACTCGGCATCCTGGAATTCAACTCCCGTGTGTTGGCCCAGGCAGCGGACCCGGCGGTGCCGCTGCTCGAGCGCCTCAAGTTCATCTGCATCGTGTCGAGCAATCTCGACGAGTTCTTCGAGATCCGGATGGCCGGGCTCAAGGAGCAGATGCGCGACAACCCGTCCGGCCTGACCCCGGACGGCCTGTCGTTCCAGCAGACCTACCAGTCGATCACCGAGCGGACACAGCGCCTCGTTGCAGCGCAGTATGCCATGCTGCAGGACGTGATCTTCCCCCTGCTGGAGCGCGAGGGCGTGTTCTTCCATATGACCACGGTGTGGAACGACGCGCAGCGCGACTGGGCGCGCGACTTCTTCGTGCGCGAGATCGGCCCGGTGCTGACGCCGATCGCGCTCGATCCGGCCCATCCCTTCCCGCGTGTTTCCAACAAGAGCCTGAACTTCGTCGTCGAGCTGTCCGGCAAGGACGCGTTCGGCCGCGAGGCCGACCTGGCGATCGTGCAGGCCCCGCGCGCGCTGCCGCGCGTGGTGCGGATGCCGCAGTCGCTGTCGGGCTATCCGTACGGCTTCGTGCTGCTGTCCTCGTTCATGCAGGGCTTCGTGCACGAGCTGTTCCCGGCGATCGAGGTCGACGGCTGCTATCAGTTCCGCGTCACGCGCAATTCGGACCTGTTCGTCTCCGAAGACGAGATCACCGATCTGCGCGAGGCACTGCAGGGCGAACTGCCGACGCGCCACTACGGCGACGCGGTGCGGCTGGAGGTCGCGGCCGAAACGCCGCCGGCGCTGACGCGGCGGCTGCTGACCGAGTTCGCGCTCGGCGAGCAGGACCTGTATCGCGTCAGCGGCCCGGTCAATCTGGTGCGGCTGATGTCGATCCCCGATATGGTCGACCGCCCCGCCCTCAAATATCCGCCGCATGTACCGGCCGCGGTGAAGGCGTTCAGCGGCGGCACGCCGATGTTCGACGTGATCCGCCAGCGCGACGTGCTGCTGCACCATCCGTACGAGAGCTTCAGCTCGGTGCTGGACCTGCTGCAGCTGGCGGCCAACGATCCTGACGTGGTGGCGATCAAGCAGACCGTCTACCGCACCGGCAACGATTCGCTGGTGATGGAAGCGCTGATGACCGCGGTGCGCAACGGCAAGGACGTGACCGTGGTGCTGGAGCTGCTGGCGCGCTTCGACGAGGAAACCAATATCAACTGGGCCGAGCGCCTGGAGTCGGCCGGCGCGCACGTGATCTACGGCGTGGTCGGCCACAAGTGCCACGCCAAGATGCTGCTGATCGTGCGGCGCGAGCCCGCCGGCCCGAAGAGCAAGCAGACCAAGCTGCGCCGCTACGTGCATCTGGGCACCGGCAACTATCATCCGCGCACCGCGAGGCTGTACACCGACTTCGGTCTGCTGACCGCCAACGAGGAGGTGTGCGAGGACGTGCATCACGTGTTCCAGCTGCTGACCGGCACCGCCGGCTCGATCAAGCTCAAGCATCTGTGGCAGTCGCCGTTCACGATGCAGAGCAATCTGGTCGAGCATATCCGGGCCGAGGCGCGCAACGCGCGGGCCGGCAAGCCGGCGCGCATCATCGCCAAGATGAATGCGCTGCTGGAGCCGTCGGTGATCGAGGAGCTGTACAAGGCCTCGCGCGCCGGCGTGCAGATCGACCTGATCGTGCGCGGCGTCTGCGCGCTGCGGCCGGGCGTGCCGGGGCTGTCCGAGAACATCACGGTGCGATCCATCGTTGGCCGCTTTCTCGAGCACCATCGCGTCAACTACTTCCTGGCCGGCGGCACCGAGCTGCTGTATCTGTCGAGCGCCGACTGGATGGACCGCAACCTGTTCCGCCGCGTCGAGGTCGCCTTCCCGATCCTCGACAAGACGTTGAAGACGCGCGTGATCCAGGAAGGGCTGCTGGTCCATCTGCGCGACAACGGCTCGGCCTGGGTCATGCAGCCCGACGGCAGCTATGTCCAGCAGACGGGCAAGGGGAAGGAACGGCGGGTCAGCCAGATGGAGTTGCTGGGGATGTTCGCCTGAGTGCGGCACCGCCTTTCCTGCAGAAGGGAAGGCGTGAAGAAGAAAGGCGGTACCTCGTGCGCGAATCGCCCGGCGATCCGCCTCTACGCCGCGTGCCGCGCGCCCGGCTGATGGATGCTGCGGTCGACCGGAAACACCACGCGGAACACGCTGCCCTTCCCCACCTCGCTGCTGATGCGCAGCTCGGCATGGTGGCGCGACAGCACGTGCTTGACGATCGCCAGGCCCAGGCCGGTGCCGCCGGTATCGCGCGAGCGGCTGCGGTCGACGCGATAGAAGCGCTCGGTCAGCCGCGGAATGTGTTCGGCGGCGATGCCCAGGCCCGTATCGCTGACCGAGAACACCGCATGGCCGTCGCGATAGCACAGGCCGATGCCGATGCGGCCGCCGTCGGGCGTGTAGCGCACCGCGTTCGACACCAGATTGCCCAGCGCCGACAGCAGCTCCGTTTCATTGCCGCGGATGCCGACCGCCCCGTCGATGTCGGCGGTGATCTCGTGCCGGCCCTGCGACAGCCCCTGCGCGTCGTGCACCAGGTGGTGGACCAGCGCGCCGATGTCGACGGGATCCTGGCTGGGCGGCTGCATATCGCTCTCGAGCTTGGCCAGCGCCAGCAGGTCCTCGACGATATGCTGCATGCGCATGGCCTGCGTCATCATCATGTCGACATAGCGCCGGCGATCCTCGTCCGAGACCGGCAGGTCGCGCACGGTCTCGAGAAAGCCCGTCAGCACCGTCAGCGGCGTCTTCAGTTCATGCGAGACGTTGGCGACGAAATCGCGCCGCATCGACTCGGTGTTCTCGAGCTTGGTGATGTCCTGCGTCAGCACCAGCTTGCGATTGTCGCCATAGGGCAGCACCTGCACCGCCAGCACGCTCTGCTTGTGTTCGCCCATGTCGCGCATCTGCAAGGGTTCGTCGAAACGTTGCAACATCAGGTACTGCACGAACTCCGGCCGCCGGATCAGGTGCGTGATGCGCTGGCGCGCGTCGCGCCGTGCGCTGAGGCCGAAATGCAGCTCGGCCACGGCGTTGCACCACTCGATCTGGTCGGCGTCGTCCAGCATCAGCACGCCGTTGGGCGAGGCCTGGATGGCCTGGATGAAGCGGGTGTGCTGCTGCTCGACCTGCAGCACCTGCATGCGCCAGCGTTTGACCAGCCGGTGCAGCCGGTAATAGACCTCGCCCCACAGCCCGACCGCGCTCGGAATCTCGCCGTAGGCCGGTGCGTCTAGCACCTTCCACAGCCGGTTGATCTGATACAGGTAGAACAGCAGCAGCGCCAGCAACGCGCCGGTGGTCAGCGCCAGCGCGGCGGTCACGCCGACGAAGACGGCCAGCAGCGCGGCGGCGATGGCCAGCAGGATCAGGACGGCCGCGGATCGGGCCCAGATGACATTCATGAGATCGTGCGATGGCAGCCTGGCGGGGAACCGCGTCGGTGAAGATCAGGTCCGGCCGCGGCAGGCGGGATGGGCCGCAGTGTGCCACGAAAAATGCAACGGCGAGGCAACGGCGACGCTACAGCGAGGCAACCGCGCGGCGACAGCGGCGCCGCCTCGCCCCGGCCGCCAACCGCACGGCAAACGAGGCGAGGCCGGCCGCTCACTGCCCCGGCGAGCGGGCCAGGCGGTAGCCGCTTCCGCGTACCGTCTCGATCATCGCGCTGTAGCCACCGGGGGCGAGCGCCGCGCGCAGGCGCTTGATGTGCACGTCAACGGTGCGCTCCTCGACGAAGACGTGGTCGCCCCAGACCTGGTCGAGCAGCTGCGAGCGGCTGTGCACGCGCTCCGGGTGGGTCATCAGGAAATGCAGCAGGCGGAATTCGGTCGGGCCAAGCTCGAGCTTGATCGGGCCGGATTCGTCTTCGCCGGTGACGCGATGCGTGGCGGGATCCAGCCGCAGGCCGTTGATCGCCACCACGTCGTCGGTCAGCTGCGGCGCGCGCCGGCGCAGCACCGCCTTGATGCGCGCCAGCAGTTCCTTCGGCGAGAACGGCTTGGTCACGTAGTCGTCGGCGCCGGCCTCCAGCCCCATGACCTTGTCCTGCTCCTCGCTGCGCGCGGTCAGCATGATGATCGGGATCTGCTTGGTGCGTTCGTTGTTGCGCAGCTCCTTGGCGAACACCGCGCCCGACTTGCCCGGCAGCATCCAGTCGAGCAGGACCAGGTCGGGCAATACATCGCTCATCAGCGACAGCGCCTGCTCGGCGTTGTAGGCACGGATCGGATAGTGCCCGGCGTGCTGCAGGTTGACGGCGATCAGTTCGGCGATGGCCGGTTCGTCTTCGACGACCAGAATACTGCTAGGCATGAATGAGTTCTCCGCTCTCTGGCAGGTTCAGGTATTGGCAGATGGAACAGCGAAATAGCGATATACAGCGAACGAAGCACAGTGGGCGATGTACGGCAAGCGCTTGGCAACGGCCAGGTGCAGACCGGGCAGCCGAACAACGGGCAGGCATTGCGGCGTCGTTCGACGGTCAAGCCGCCGGATCAGCTCAGGGCTTCCTTCTCCATGTCCTCGCGCGAGGTATGGCGAACGTCGGTGCCCTTGACGATATAGATGATGAACTCGGCGATGTTCTTGGCATGGTCGCCGATGCGCTCGACGGCCTTGGCGATGAACAGGAAGTCCAGCGCGACCGAGATCGTGCGCGGGTCTTCCATCATGTAGGTGATCAGCTTGCGCACGAAGGCACGGAATTCGTCGTCGATCGCCTTGTCTTCCTTGACGATGCGCGCGGCCGCGACCGTGTCGAGGCGGGCGAAGGCATCGAGCGACTTGCGCAGCAGCGCGATCGCCAGATCGCCGGCCAGCTTGACCTCGGCGTAGTTGATGCCCTGCGCGCCGGTTTCTTCCATGATGTGCTTGGTGCGCTTGGCGATCTTCTCGGCCTCGTCGCCGGCGCGCTCCAGGTTGGTGATGGTTTTCGAGATGGCCATCACCAGGCGCAGGTCGCGCGCGGTCGGCTGGCGGCGCGCGATGATATTGCCGCAGTCGGCGTCGATCTCGATTTCCAGCGCGTTGATCTGGTTCTCGCGCTCGATGACCTGCTCGGCCAGCGTGGCGTCGAAGTCGGCCAGCGCCTTCATCGCGGTATCGATCTGCGCCTCGACCAGGCCGCCCATCTGCAGCAGCTTGGTATTGATCGCGTTGAGGTCGGCGTCGAATTGGGTCGACAGGTGCTTGTCGGTCATCATGTTCTCCTGGCCGCGGATGCTGGCGCGTCGCGCGGCACGGCGGGCGTTGCTTGGACGGGCTGCCTTGGTGCTCAGCCGAAACGGCCGGTAATGTAGTCCTCGGTTTCCTTGCGGTGCGGCTTGATGAAGATCTTCTCCGTCTCGCCGAACTCGATCAGCTCGCCCAGGTACATATAGGCGGTGAAGTCCGAGCAACGCGCGGCCTGCTGCATATTATGGGTCACGATCACCACCGTGTACTCGTCCTTGAGCTCGGCGATCAGTTCCTCGATGCGGCCGGTGGAGATCGGGTCCAGCGCCGAGCACGGCTCGTCGAGCAGCAGCACCTCGGGGCGGATCGCGATGCCGCGCGCGATGCACAGCCGCTGCTGCTGGCCGCCGGACAGGCTGTAGCCCGACTGGTGCAGCTTGTCCTTGGCCTCGTTCCACAGCGCGGCCTTCGACAGCGCCCACTCGACGCGGTCGTCCATCTCCGAGCGCGACAGCTTCTCGAACAGCCGCACGCCGAAGGCGATATTGTCGTAGATCGACATCGGGAACGGCGTCGGCTTTTGGAACACCATGCCGACCTTGGCGCGCAGCAGCGCGATGTCCTTGCGGCTGGTCAGCAGGTTCTCGCCGTCCATGTTGATCTCGCCCTCGGCGCGCTGCTCCGGATAGAGCGCGTACATCTTGTTCAGCGTGCGCAGCAGGGTCGATTTGCCACAGCCCGACGGGCCGATGAAGGCCGTGACCTTGCGGTCCGGGATCGACATGTTGATGTTCTTCAGCGCGTGGAACTGTCCGTAGTAGAAGTTCAGGTTGCGCACGTCGATCTTGGCGCGGACGCTGTCGGGGATGTCGATGACGGTCGAAGTCATGCTGGGTCTCGCAGGTAGATTCGTGGTTTCGCGTGCTGCTTGCGGTTTGCTTTGCTGTCCGAGCGCTGGGCTGATGGAGCTGGTCGTGCTCACTGGCTCTTCTTGAACAGCACGCGCGCCAGGATGTTCAGCGCCAGGACGCCGATCGTGATCAGGAACACGCCGGCCCAGGCCAGCTGCTGCCATTCGGTGAACGGGCTCATCGCGAAGCGGAAGATCGTCACCGGCAGGTTGGCCATCGGCTTGTTCAGGTCCGTGCTCCAGAACTGGTTCGACAGCGCGGTGAACAGCAGCGGCGCTGTTTCGCCGGCGATCCGGGCCACCGCCAGCAGCACGCCGGTGATGATGCCCGCGTACGAGGCCTTGACCGTGATCGACAGCACCATCTTCCATTTCGGCGTGCCGAGCGCGAAGGCGGCCTCGCGCAGTGCGTTGGGCACCAGGTTCAGCATGTTCTCGGTGGTGCGCACGACGATCGGGATCTGCAGCAGCGCCAGCGAGCAGATGCCGGCCCAGGCCGAGAAATGCCCCATCCGGGCCACCACCAGCGCGTAGACGAACAGGCCGATCACGATCGACGGCGCCGACAGCAGGATGTCGTTGATGAAGCGAATGAAGCTGGCCAGCGCCGACTTCTGGCCGTACTCGGCCAGATAGATGCCGGCCAGGATGCCCAGCGGCGTGCCCAGCACGGTGGCCAGGCCGACCATCACGAAGCTGCCGAAGATGGCGTTGGCCAAGCCGCCGCCGGCGGTGTTCGGGGCCGGCGTCATCTGCGTGAACAGATCGATCGACAGGCCGCCGATGCCCAGCGAGATCGTGGTCCACAGGATCCACGCGAGCCAGAACAGGCCGAAGGTCATCGCCGCCAGCGAGGCCGCCAGCGCGTAGACATTCATGCGCTTGCGCCGCGCCTGCAGGCGCTCGCGCACCTCGTTGGCATCGGCGTGGACAGCCGGAATCGACGACGTCGACATGGTCGCTTGGCTGGTCGAATTCATTTCTTGCCCTCATTGCGCGACAGGCGCAGCAGCAGCAGTTTGGACAGCGCCAGCACCACGAAGGTGATGAAGAACAGGATCAGGCCGAGCTCCATCAGCGCGGCGGTATGCAGGCCGGGACCGGCCTCGGCGAACTCGTTCGCCAGCGCGGACGTGATGCTGTTGCCCGGCGAGAACAGCGAGGCGTTGTCCAGCAGGTTGGTGTTGCCGATCACGAAGGTGACCGCCATGGTCTCGCCCAGCGCGCGGCCCAGGCCCAGCATCACGCCGCCGATCACGCCGGCGCGGGTATAGGGCAGCACGACGTTCCACATCACCTCCCAGGTGGTGCAGCCCACGCCGTAGGCGGATTCCTTGAGCAGCACCGGGGTGACCTCGAACACGTCGCGCATCACCGAGGCGATGTACGGAATGATCATGATGGCCAGGATCACGCCCGCGCACAGCAGGCCGATGCCCAGCGGCGCGCCCTGGAACAGCGGGCCGATCAGCGGCAGCTGGCCGACCGTGGCGGCCAGCGGCTTCTGGAAGTATTCGCCGAACAGCGGCGCGAACACCAGCAGGCCCCACATGCCGTAGACGATCGACGGCACCGCGGCCAGCAGCTCGATCGCCGTGCCCAGCGGGCGGCGCAGCCACGGCGGCGACAGTTCGGTCAGGAACAGCGCGATGCCGAAGCTGACCGGCACCGCGATGATCAGCGCGATCAGCGAGGTCACCACCGTGCCGTAGATCGGCACCAGCGCGCCGTAGACGTCGGCGGGGGGATCCCACTGCGCGGTCCACAGGAATTTGAGGCCGAAGGCCTGGATCGAGGGCCAGGCACTGATGGCGAGCGAGACGATGATGCCGCCCAGCAGCATCAGCGTGACGATGGCGGCGCCGCGGGTCAGGCCACCGAACAGGATGTCACCGGTGCGGCCGGGTGCGCGTACGGCGGGAAGATCGGACGTGGTCGCCATGGTAGGGAGTGTTCCGGGTTGCGCCCCTCCCTCGCATGCGGGAGAGGGGCTTGGGGAGAGGGCCGACTACGCCCTCCCGTCACATCGACAGACGATCAGTACAGGCCCTTGCCCGACGCGTCCTTGATGCTGTTCTTCCAGGTCGCGCGGATCTGGTTGACGACCGACTCCGGCATCGGCACGTAGTCCAGTTCGCTCGCCATGTTGGCGCCGCTCTTGTACGCCCAGTCGAAGAACTTCAGCACTTCCGCGCCCTGCGCCGGCTTTTCCTGGTTCTTGTGCACCAGGATGAAGGTCGCGCCGGCGATCGGCCAGGCTTCCTTGCCCTGCTGGTTGGTCAGGATCTGGTAGTACGACTTGCTCCAGTCGGCGCCGGCCGCAGCAGCCTTGAACGCGTCGTCGCTCGGCGAGACCACCGCACCCGCGGCGTTCTTCATCTTCACGTGCGTCATCTTGTTCTGCTTCGCGTAGGCGTACTCGACGTAGCCGATCGCGCCATTCAGGCGCTGCACGAAGGCGGCCACGCCCTCGTTGCCCTTGCCGCCCGTGCCGCCACCCGGCCAGTTGACCGTGGTGCCCTCACCCACCGAGCTCTTCCAGTCGGGGCTGACCTTCGACAGGTAGTTGGTGAAGATGAAGGTGGTGCCCGAACCGTCGGCGCGGCGCACCGGCAGGATGTCCTGGCTCGGCAGCTTGGCGTCCGGGTTCAGCGCCTTGATCGCGGGATCGTCCCACTTCTTGATCTTGCCCAGGTAGATGTTGGCGAGCACTTCGCCGGTGATGGTCAGGTCGCCCGGCTTGATGCCTTGCAGGTTGATCACCGGAACCACGCCGCCGATCACCGTCGGGAACTGCACCAGGCCTTGCTTGGCCAGTTCCTCGTCCTTCAGCGGGGCGTCGGAAGCACCGAAATCGACCGTCTTGGCGTTGATCTGCTTGATGCCGCCGGACGAGCCGATCGATTGATAGTTGACCTTGTTACCCGTAGCTTTTTGGTATGCGTCGGCCCACTTGGAATAGACGGGCGCCGGGAAGGAAGCGCCTGCACCGGTAATTTCTGCCGCGAATGCGGAGCCTGCTACCACCATCGAAACGATGCCCGCAACGGCAGTCTTGACCAGCTTCATATGTCCTCCAGAGAACATGGTTGGGAATGTCAGTTTTTTGACATCCCGAACTGTATGCGGGCTCTATGACAGTTCCATGACATCGCGAAAATTTCTCTGAAGAGACATTTAAGCGGACATTTGGGCACGTATTCGGACGGGCATCGGAGGTAGCGATCGGCCCTCGGCGGGCGGCGGGCGGCGGGCCGGGGGCCGGGGGCCGGGGGCTGGGGGGACTGGGGACTGGGGACTGGGGGCTGGGGGGCTGGGGGCTGGGGGGCTGGGGGGCTGGGGGGCTGGGGGGCTGGGGGGCTGGGGGCTGGGGGCTGGGGGCTGAGGGGGGCTGGGGGGGCCGGGGGCTGCCGGCGGCCTCGGCCGGCTGCGGGACAACGAAAAACGCCCGGCCGGGGCCGGGCGTTCCAGGGTAGGCTGCTGCCTTGCGCGGTGTCAGGTCGCCAGCGCGTCGGCCAGCTTGCGGGCCGCCTGCTCGGCAGTCTCGGCCTGCTCGGCCTCGACCATCACCCGCACCACCGGCTCCGTGCCGGAAGCGCGGATCAGCACCCGGCCCTTGCCGGCCAACGCCGGCTCGATCTCGGCGCGCGCGGCCTGCAGGCCGGCATGGCTCTGCCAGTCGAAGCCCTTTTGCACGCGCACATTGATCAGCGTCTGCGGGAACAGCGACACGCCGTCGAGCAGCTGCGCCAGCGTCTTGCCGCTGCGGCGCAGCGCCGCCAGCACCTGCAGGCCCGACACGATGCCGTCGCCCGTCGAGTGACGATCCAGGCACAACAGATGGCCGGAGCCCTCCCCGCCCAGCGTCCAGCCGCGCTTGCCCAGCTCTTCCAGTACGTAGCGGTCGCCGACCTTGGCCCGCACGAACTCGACGCCTTGGCGTTGCAGGGCCAGTTCGACCGCCATATTGGTCATCAGCGTGCCGACCACGCCGGGGACGCTTTGCCCGCAGGCGATGCGGTCCTGCACGATCGCGTACAGCAGCTCGTCGCCGTTGTAGAGCCGGCCGTCGGCGTCGACCACCTGCAGCCGGTCGGCGTCGCCGTCGAAGGCCAGGCCGAGGTCCGCGCCGTTGGCCTTGACCGCCTCGACCAGCTTGGCCGGCGCGGTGGCGCCGTAGCCGTCGTTGATGTTGCGGCCATTGGGCTGGTTGCCGATCGACACGACTTCGGCGCCCAGCTCGTGGAACACATGCGGCGCGATGTGGTACGCGGCGCCATGCGCGCAGTCGACCACCAGCTTCAGGCCGTGCAGGTCGCGGTCGTACGGGAAGGTGCTCTTGCAGAATTCGATGTAGCGCCCTGCCGCATCGTCGATCCGGCGGGCACGGCCCAGCTGGTCGGACGGCACGCAATGCATCGGCGCCTCGAGCTCCGCCTCGATCGCCAGTTCGACGTCGTCGGGCAGCTTGTCGCCGGTGGCCGAGAAGAACTTGATGCCGTTGTCGTGATACGGATTGTGGCTGGCCGAGATCACCACGCCGGCCGCCAGGCGCAGCGCGCGGGTCAGATAGGCGATGCCCGGCGTCGGCAGCGGACCGGTCAGCAGCACATGGACGCCGGCCGCGGTAAAGCCCGCCTCCAGCGCGGCTTCCAGCATATAGCCGGAGATCCGCGTGTCCTTGCCGATCAGCACCGTGGGCTTGCCCTGCACGCTTGGCTGGCCCAGCGCCAGCACGCGCCCGGCCGCATAGCCTAGCCGCATCACGAAGTCCGGCGTGATCGGCGCCTCGCCGACCCTGCCGCGCACGCCATCAGTGCCGAAATATTTACGTGTCATCCGATCGTTCTCCCTGTTCTGATTCGGGTTCCAGGTGTTTGCTGATGTGAGGGGTGGCGGTGCCGGCGTCAGCCCGCGGCATCCAGGCGCTGCTGGCGCACGGCCCACCATGTCTTGATCGCATCGACCGACGCCTGCACATCGTGCACGCGCACGATATAGGCGCCGCGTTCGGCCGCGCACACAGCGGCGGCGATGCTGGCCGCGACGCGCTCCTGCGGCGGCCGTCCGCCAAGGATCGCGCCGAGCGTCGATTTGCGCGACAGCCCTGCCAGCAGCGGCAGGCCATCGACGGCCAGCTGCGGCAGCTCGCCGAGCAGGCGCAGATTATGATCCGCGGTCTTGCCGAAGCCAAAGCCCGGGTCGAGCACGATGCGGCTGTCGTCGATGCCGGCCGCGCGCAGCGCATCGACCCGCTCGCGCAGAAAATCGCGGACCTCGCCGACCACGTCGTCGTAGTGCGGGGCCTCCTGCATCGTCTGCGGGTCGCGCTGCATGTGCATCACGCACAGGCCCGCATTGCCCGCCTCGGCTGCCGCGACCGCCTCGAGCGCGCCCGGCATGCGCAGGCCCCAGATGTCGTTGATCAGGTCGGCGCCGGCCGCCAGCGCGGCGCGCATGGTCTCGGGCTTGTAGGTATCGATCGACAGCGGCTTGCCGCAGTCGCGCAGCGCCTCGACGACGGGCAGCACCCGCGCCAGTTCCTGCTCCAGCGGCAGCGACGCCGAGCCGGGCCGGCTCGATTCGCCCCCGATATCGATGATGTCCACGCCCTGGGCGATCATCTGCTCGGCATGCCGCAGCGCCGCGTCGCGGCTCGCATGCTGGCCGCCGTCGGAGAACGAGTCGGGCGTCACGTTGAGAATGCCCATGACCAGCGGGCGGCGGTCGCGTGCAAAGCGATAGCGCCCGCACTGGAAATACGAGGTCGACAAGTTGCGGTCCTGAATAAGCGGGGAAGTCAGACGAGGTGGTAGCGGGAAGTCGGGACAAAAGCCGGGACGAAAGCCGGGACGAAAGCCGGGACGAAAAAAGCCGGTGCCCTGGGGCACCGGCTTTGCGAGGCTCAGCGCGTGACGCGCAGCGCTGCCATCATCCTTTGACTGGACAGTCTCGGACGGTCTCGGATCAGGCCGCGGCCGGCGCGTTCGACGGCGTTACCGGCGAACCGCCCGACGGCGGCGTGCCGCCACCGCTGGCACCCGGCATGCCGCGCGGCGGACGCGGTGGCTTGCCAGCCATGATGTCGTTGACCTGGTCGGCATCGATGGTTTCCCATTCCATCAGCGCGGCGGTCATGGCCTCGACCTTGTCGCGATTCTCTTCGAGCAGGCGCTTGGCCAGCGCATACTGCTCGTCGAGGATGCGGCGGATCTCGCCGTCGACCTTCTGCTGCGTGACTTCCGACACCGACTTGGACGACATCTTGCCGAACAGGCCTTCCTGCTCCGTGTCGACATAGACCATCGTGCCCAGCGTGTCGCTCATGCCGAAGCGGGTCACCATGTCGCGCGCGATCTTGGTGGCGCGCTCGAAGTCGTTGGACGCCCCGGTGCTCATCGCGTTGAGGAACACCTCTTCCGCGGCGCGACCGCCGAACAGAATGGCGATCTCGTCGAGCATGTTGTCCTTGTACTTCGAGTACTTGTCATGCTCCGGCAGCTGCCAGGTCACGCCCAGTGCCCAGCCGCGCGGCATGATCGTGACCTTGTGCACCGGGTCGGCCTTGGGCAGCAGCTTGGCCACCACCGCATGGCCCGACTCGTGGTAGGCGGTCGCCTTGCGTTCCTCTTCGCGCATCACCGTCGACTTGCGCTCCGGACCCATGTAGATCTTGTCCTTCGCGTCCTCGAAGTCCTGCATGTCGACCACACGCTTGTTGCGGCGGGCGGCGAACAGCGCGGCCTCGTTGACCAGGTTGGCCAGGTCGGCACCGGAGAAGCCCGGCGTGCCGCGCGCGATCACCGACGCGTCGACATCGTTGCCGATCGGCACCTTGCGCATATGGACCTTCAGGATCTGCTCGCGGCCGCGGATGTCCGGCAGGCCGACGAAGACCTGGCGGTCGAAGCGGCCCGGACGCAGCAGGGCCTTGTCCAGCACGTCGGCACGGTTGGTCGCGGCAATCACGATCACGCCCGAATTCGCCTCGAAGCCGTCCATCTCGACCAGCATCTGGTTCAGCGTCTGCTCGCGCTCGTCGTTGCCGCCGCCCATGCCGGCGCCGCGATGGCGGCCGACCGCGTCGATTTCATCGATGAACACGATGCAGGGAGCCTGCTTCTTGGCGTTCTCGAACATGTCGCGCACGCGGGCCGCGCCCACGCCGACGAACATTTCGACGAAGTCCGAGCCCGAGATGCTGAAGAACGGGACCTTGGCCTCGCCGGCGATGGCACGCGCCAGCAACGTCTTGCCGGTGCCCGGAGGGCCGACCAGCAGCACGCCGCGCGGAATGCGCCCGCCCAGCTTCTGGAACTTCTGCGGGTCCTTCAGGAAGTCGACCAGCTCGACCACTTCTTCCCTTGGCCTCGTCGCAGCCGGCGACGTCCTGGAAGGTGACCGCGTTCTGGTTCTCGTCGATCAGGCGCGCACGCGACTTGCCGAACGAGAAGGCGCCGCCTTTCCCGCCACCCTGCATCTGCCGCATCATGTAGAACCAGAACACGATGATCAGCAGGGTCGGTCCGAGGTAGTACAGGGCCTGGACCAGCACATTCGGCTCGTCATCGGCCTTGCCAGTCACCTGGACACCGTATTTCATCAGGTCGCCGACCATCCAGATGTCGCCAGGCGAGATGATGGTGTATTTCTGCCCTTCCTTGGGCGTCACCACGAGGTTTCGGCCCTGTACGTCGACGCGGCTCACCTTGCCGTTCTTGGCGTCATCCATGAACTGCGAATAGGTGACGCTTTCCTGCGCACGGGGCTTGTCGAACTGCTTGAAGACGGTAAAACAACACCAGCGCGATCACGAGCCAGATTGCCGCCTTTTGAAACAGGTTGTTATTCAAGGCCGAACTCCTTTGCGAATGCCTTGCCAACGATAGCTGCATTGCATTGTAATGCAGCGCCGCCCCGGGGGCGAAAAGCATCCCTATCGGACCGATAGCGATAGCGCTAGCGGCCGATAGCCCGTAGGCCAATGCGGGACGACAATCAGACCGGCAACGGCTCAAATGGTGCCCGGCTTCGGCCCATGGGCAGTGCCCGGGCCCCGTGCCGGGCGGTCCGGCGGCTTTCGCCACGCAGCCGGGCAACTTCAGCCCGGCGACTTCAGGTGCCGCCCCAGAATGAAGGTTTCGGAGGACTTGTCCCGCGAGGCCTTCGGCTTGCGCTTGGCGACCACCTTGAACTGGCGCTTGAACTTTTCGACGATCTGGCTGTAGCCGCTGCCGTGGAAGCACTTTACCAGCAACGCGCCATCGGGTTTCAGATGGGCCTGGGCGAATTCGAGCGCCAGGTCGCACAGATATTCGATGCGCGCCGCATCGGCCGAGGCTACACCGGACAAATTGGGGGCCATATCGGACAAAACAAGGTCGATCTTGTTGCCGCCGGAGGCCTCCAGCACGATCTGCTCGAGCTGGCGGAACACCGCCTCCTCGCGAAAGTCGCCCTGGATGAAGGTCACGTCGGCGACCGGCTCCATCGGCAGCAGGTCGATCGCGACCACCGCCCCGTCGATATGCCCTTCCCGCGCCCGGGGCGAGGCCGCCAGCTTGTTGCGCACATACTGGCTCCAGCTGCCCGGCGCCGCGCCCAGGTCGACGATGACCTGCCCCGGCTGAATCAGCTTGTCCTGCTCGTCGATCTCCTTGAGCTTGTAGGCCGCGCGCGCGCGATAGCCCTCGCGCTGCGCCAGCTTGACGTAGGGATCGTTGATATGGTCGTGCAGCCACGACTGCCTGAACTTGTTCTTGGCCATTTCTCGTGATTTCGCCGCCAGACCGTGACGGTTTGACGGATAATACGCGCCGTTGCGACGCCCTTGCGACGTAAGAGGCCTTACCGGCCGAATTTCCAGCCGACTTCGCAGCCGCCTTTACCGGCGTCGCCCCTATTCCTGCCTGACTATGCCTGCCCTTCAATTGAATCCCGCCCAGCGCTCCGAACTCCGCTCCCGTGCCCACGGCCTGAACCCGGTCGTGATGATCGGCGCCGAGGGGCTGACCCGTGCCGTCCTGGCCGAGATCGACCGCAGCCTCGCGGCCCACGAACTGATCAAGATCCGCGTGTTCGGCGACGAGCGCGACACCCGCATCGCCATCTACGAAGCGATTTGCGATGAACTTGGCGCCGCCCCGATCCAGCACATCGGCAAGCTGCTGGTGGTCTGGCGTCCCGGCCCGGCGCGGCTGAAGGAAAACCAGCCGCAAGACCTTGGCCGCATGACCACGGCTCGCCGCGGCGCGGCACCGCGCACCGTCACGGTGCGCAAGCCCGCCGCCAAGCCGGGCGGCCGCCCGACCCGCAACGAGGTCCGTGTGCTCGGCAACGAGCGCGTGACCGCCGGCGGCAACGTCAAGCGCGCCCGCAGCCGCCAGGCCAGCCAGAAGAAGAAGTCGCTGGGCTGATCCGTGCCGTGCTCCCCCTCTCCCGCAAGCGGAGAGGGGCAAAAAACCGCCCAGCGGGGAAGCCCCTTCAGTCCTCCGCCACGGTGCGCCGGCCGGCGAGACGCCAGACCAGCACCAGCGCCATCACGCTTTGCAGCAGATAGAAGGCGCTCGAGATGCCGTGCAGCATGCCGAAGCGCGCGCGGAACGGCGACTCGGACACGCCGAGCCCCATCGCCTGCGCCTTGTGCCGCAGGCTCTCCATGAAGGGCTGCAGCCCGAAATAACCGATCAGCACGCAGCACAGCATGCCCAGCACCAGCCAGCGCAGCGCCCGGTAGCGCGTGGCGCCACGCCGGATCATCACGTTGCACAGCACCAGTTGGAGCACGCCGATCACCACGCCGAGCACGGCCTCGGTGCGGAACAGCTGTCCGGCCAGCATGCCGGCCATTTCGCGGCTCGGCAGCACCGCAAACAGCGTGGGGGCGACCAGGTAGCCGATCGTCCAGAGGCTGCCGGCCCAGATCACCGTCAGCAGCAGGAACAGCCGGTGGGGCAGCAGCGGCTGGCCGGCGGACGCCGGGCCCGGCAGCGGAGAGGACGGCGAGACCACGGCGCGCGCCGCCTCAGATGTAGCGGACGGTGATGACTTCGTACTCGCGCTCGCCCCCGGGGGCCAGCACGGTCGCCACATCGCCCTCGAACTTGCCGATCAGCGCCCGCGCGATCGGCGAGCTGACCGAGATCTTGCCGCTGTCGAGATCGGCTTCGTCCTCGCCCACGATCTGATAGCGGACCGACTTGCCCGATTCCAGGTCTTCCAGGTCGACGGTGGCGCCGAACACGATGCGGCCATCGGTATCGAGCTGGGTCGGATCGATGATCTGCGCGGCCGACAGCTTGGCCTCGACTTCCTGGATGCGGCCCTCGATAAAGGCCTGCTTTTCCTTGGCTGCGTCGTATTCCGCGTTTTCCGACAGATCGCCCTGCGCGCGCGCCTCGGCGATGGCATTGATCACCGCGGGACGTTCGACGGCCTTCAGGCGTTGCAGCTCCGCTTTCAGGAGTTCTGCGCCGCGCTTGGTAATCGGAATGGTGCTCATGTCTTCGTCAGGCAAAAAAATGAGCCGCAGCGCAGCGGGCGATGTGCGCAGCGGTCTTGCCGGCACACCTCCGCTCAACCGCGGCTTTTAGGTTCGTTGGTGACTACCAGGGAATATTCGGTAATGCGTTGCGATACCGTTGCAATACCGGATATTGCTTCGTATTGCTTCGTATCGCTTCTTTTTCGGCCGGCAGGCCGCCGAAATTCCCGTTAGTTTAGGACAAGACGTCCGCCGGCATCAACACCGGCGGACGCGGGGGTCCGGCGCATCGGGACCCGATGGCCGAACCCGGGCTCGGGCTCGGACCGGGATCAGGCCAGCGAGGCGTGCAGGCCCTGCAGGTCGTAGACCTCCAGGTTCTGCATCTGCTTCAGGCCCTCGACCGCGGCGCGGGCGCCGGCGATGGTCGTGTAGTACGGCACGCGGTTGGCCAGCGCCGAGATCCGGATCGAGCGTGAATCGGCGATCGCGGTGCGGGTCTCGTCGACCGTGGTAAACACCAGTGCCAGCTCGCCGTTCTTCAGCATGTCGACGATATGCGGACGGCCGTCCTTGACCTTGTTGACCACGCGCACCGGGATGCCGGCCGCCTCGATCGCCGACGCGGTGCCGCGGGTCGCCACCAGCGGATAGCCCATGTCGTGCAGCATGCGGGCGACGCTGACCGCGTGCGGCTTGTCGCTGTCCTTGACGGTCAGCAGCACGGTGCCGCGTTCCGGCAGGCGCGAACCGGCCGCCAGCTGGCTCTTGAACAGGGCCTCGCCGAAGGTCTTGCCCACGCCCATCACCTCGCCGGTCGAACGCATCTCGGGCCCGAGCACCGGATCGACGCCAGGGAACTTGTTGAACGGGAACACCGCTTCCTTGACGCTGTAGTACGGCGGCACCACCTCGTCGCCGATGCCCTGCTCGTCCAGCGACTGGCCGGCCATGCAGCGCGCGGCGATCTTGGCCAGCGACAGGCCGGTGGCCTTCGACACGTACGGCACCGTGCGCGAGGCGCGCGGGTTCACTTCGAGCACGTAGACGATGTCCTGGCCGTCCTTCTGCTGGATCGCG
This sequence comes from Cupriavidus sp. H18C1, assembly GCF_049311595.1. Lineage (NCBI taxonomy): Bacteria > Pseudomonadati > Pseudomonadota > Betaproteobacteria > Burkholderiales > Burkholderiaceae > Cupriavidus > Cupriavidus sp. H18C1. The sequence continues at coordinate 3,274,345 of NZ_CP186008.1, read as the reverse complement.
AACTGAACGTTCATCAGGCCGACCACGTTCAGCGCCTTGGCCATCGCGGCGGTCTGGCGCTTCAGTTCGTCGACGGTCGCCTGCGACAGCGAGTACGGCGGCAGCGAGCACGCCGAATCGCCCGAGTGGACGCCCGCCTGCTCGATATGCTCCATCACGCCGCCGATGAAGACGCGCTTGCCATCGCACAGCGCATCGACGTCGCACTCGATCGCATCGTTGAGGAAGCGGTCGAGCAGCACCGGCGAGTCGTTCGACACCTTGACCGCCTCGCGCATGTAGCGCTCGAGGTCGCGCGGCTCATGCACGATCTCCATCGCGCGGCCGCCCAGCACGTACGACGGGCGCACCACCAGCGGATAGCCGATCTCCTCGGCCAGCTTCAGCGCCTCGTCTTCCGCGCGCGCGGTGCGGTTCGGCGGCTGGCGCAGGCCGAGCTCCTGCAGCAGCTTCTGGAAGCGCTCGCGATCCTCGGCCGCATCGATCATGTCGGGGCTGGTGCCGATGATGGGCACGCCGTTGGCTTCCAGATCCAGCGCCAGCTTCAGCGGGGTCTGGCCGCCGTACTGCACGATCACGCCGACCGGCTTTTCCTTGTCGACGATCTCGAGCACGTCCTCGAGCGTCAGCGGCTCGAAGTACAGGCGGTCGGAGGTGTCGTAGTCGGTCGACACGGTCTCCGGATTGCAGTTGACCATGATGGTCTCGTAGCCATCTTCGCGCAGCGCGAGCGCCGCGTGCACGCAGCAGTAGTCGAACTCGATGCCCTGGCCGATCCGGTTCGGGCCGCCGCCCAGCACCATGATCTTGCGCTTGTCGGTCGGGTTGGCCTCGCACTCGCCATGCTCGGCCTCGTAGGTCGAGTACATGTAGGCGGTGTTGGTGGCGAATTCGGCCGCGCAGGTATCGACGCGCTTGTAGACCGGCCGCACGTTGCTGGCCAGGCGCGCCTGGCGCACGGCCTTGGCGTCGGTCTTCATCAGCTTGGCCAGGCGCCGGTCGGAGAAGCCCTTCTGCTTCAGGTAGCGCAGCTCGGCGGCCGACAGGCTGTCCAGCGTGCGGGCCTTGACCTGGGCCTCGGTCTTGACGATGTCCTCGATCTGGGCCAGGAACCACGGGTCGATATCGGTCTCGGCGTACACCTCCTCGAGCGACATGCCCAGGCGGAACGCATCGCCGACGTACCAGATCCGGTCCGGGCCCGCCTCGCCGATCTCCTCGACGATCTCGTCGCGGTCGGTCGACTTCTCGTCCAGCCCGTCGACGCCGACCTCGAGGCCGCGCAGCGCCTTCTGGAACGATTCCTGGAAGGTACGGCCCATCGCCATCACCTCGCCCACCGACTTCATCTGCGTGGTCAGGTGGCTGTCGGCCTGCGGGAACTTCTCGAAGGCAAAGCGCGGCACCTTGGTGACCACGTAGTCGATCGACGGCTCGAACGACGCCGGCGTCTGGCCGCCGGTGATCTCGTTCTTCAGCTCGTCCAGCGTGTAGCCGACGGCCAGCTTGGCGGCGACCTTGGCGATCGGGAAGCCGGTCGCCTTCGAGGCCAGCGCGGACGAACGCGACACGCGCGGGTTCATCTCGATCACGATCATCCGGCCATCCTTCGGATTGATCGAGAACTGCACGTTCGAGCCGCCGGTATCGACGCCGATCTCGCGCAGCACCGCCAGCGAGGCATTGCGCAGCAGCTGGTATTCCTTGTCGGTCAGGGTCTGGGCCGGCGCGACGGTGATCGAGTCGCCGGTGTGGATGCCCATCGGGTCCAGGTTCTCGATCGAGCAGACGATGATGCAGTTGTCCTTCTTGTCGCGGACCACTTCCATCTCATACTCTTTCCAGCCCAGCAGCGATTCCTCGATCAGCAGCTCGCGCGTCGGCGACAGGTCCAGGCCGCGCTTGCAGATCTCCTCGAATTCCTCGCGGTTGTAGGCGATGCCGCCGCCGGTGCCGCCCAGCGTGAACGAGGGGCGGATCACGATCGGATAGCCGCTGGTGTTGGTCTCGCGCGCGATCTGCGACTGCACGGCCAGCGCCTCTTCCATCGAATGGGCGATGCCGGACTTGGCCGAACCGAGACCGATCTTGGTCATCGCGTCCTTGAACTTCTGGCGGTCCTCGGCCTTGTCGATCGCCTCGGGCGACGCGCCGATCAGCTCGACCTTGTACTTGTCGAGCACGCCGTGGCGGTGCAGGTCCAGCGCGCAGTTCAGCGCGGTCTGGCCGCCCATGGTCGGCAGGATCGCATCGGGACGCTCCTTGGCGATGATGCGCTCGACCACTTCCCAGGTGATGGGCTCGATGTAGGTCACATCGGCGGTGTTCGGGTCGGTCATGATGGTCGCCGGGTTCGAATTGACCAGGATGACCTTGAAGCCTTCCTCGCGCAGCGCCTTGCACGCCTGCGCGCCGGAATAGTCGAACTCGCAGGCCTGGCCGATGATGATGGGGCCCGCGCCGATGATCAGGATGCTCTGGATGTCTGTGCGTTTTGGCATTGCACGCTCTCTTTGTCGGCCGGTCCGCGCTCGCTTGGGAGCAGGCGCACCGCGCCGGATATCAAAATTCAGTTCAGGGTGGCCGTCGCCAGCTTGGCGCCGAAGCCGATAAACATCGCGCCCACGCCGCTCGCCATGCCGGCCGACAGCCTGCGCCGGCGGCGGAAGGCCTCGGCCAGCTTCGCGCCGACGAAGATGATGGCGGTCAGGTAGGCGAAGCTGCAGGCCTGGCAGACCAGCCCCAGCGCGGCGAACGACAGCGCCGGATAGGCGAACTGCGGATCGACGAACTGGATGAAGAACGAGACGAAGAACAGGATCGCCTTGGGGTTCAGCAAGCTGATCAGCAGCGCCTTGCGGAACGGGTTGGTCGGGTCGGTGACCTGCGCCTGTACCTGCCCCTGGGCCTGTCGCGCGCCCTCGCCCTGCTCCGCCGCCGCGGCTTGCGCGCCCTTGCCGTGGCCGGTCCAGCTGCGCAGCGCGCCGCGCAGCATCTGGAAGCCGATCCACGCCAGATAGGCGGCGCCGATGTACTTGATCACGTAGAACAGCCCGGGGCTGGCCTTGAGCAGCGAGGCCACGCCGGCGGCCGACAGCACCATCAGGATGGCGTCGCCGAGGAACACGCCGCAGGCGCCGCGATAGCCGGCGCGCACGCCCCGCTGCGCGGCGACCGACAGCACGTACATCGAATTCGGCCCCGGCAGCAGCACGATGAAGATCGTGCCCAGCAGGTAGGTCCAGAAATCGGTAATGCCGAAGGTGGCGTGCATCAGGGCGTTCATGGTCGCGATCCTGTCGTCGTCTCGTCCGCTTCTTGTCAGCGTCTCGTCCGCGTCTCGTCCGGTCTCGATGTCGAGGTCCGCCTTACTGGCGGGCCTCCTCCATCAGCTTCGTGAAGCGGTCGAACAGATAGGCCACGTCGTGCGGGCCGGGCGACGCTTCCGGGTGTCCCTGGAAGCAGAAGGCCGGCTTGTCGTTCAGCGCGAAGCCCTGCAGCGTGCCGTCGAACAGCGAGACGTGCGTCACGCGCGCATTGGCCGGCAGCGTCGCGGCGTCGACCGCAAAGCCGTGGTTCTGCGAGGTGATCACCACGCGGCCGTCGTCCAGGTCCTTGACCGGATGGTTGGCGCCGTGGTGGCCGGTCGGCATCTTGACGGTCTTCGCACCGACGGCCAGGCCCATGATCTGGTGGCCCAGGCAGATGCCGAAGGTCGGGATGCCGCGCTGCAGGAATTCCTGCGTGGCGCGGATCGCGTAGTCGCACGGCTCGGGATCGCCCGGGCCGTTGGCTAGGAAGATGCCGTCCGGCTTGTAGGCGAGCGCATCGGCGGCCGTCGACTGGGCCGGCAGCACCGTGATGCGGCAGCCGCGCTGGGCCAGCATCCGCAGGATGTTGAACTTGACGCCGTAGTCGAACGCGACCACGTGGAAGCGCGGGTTCTCCAGCTTGCCGTAGCCGCGTTCCAGCGCCCACTCGGTCTGGTTCCACTCGTACGGCTCCTTGACCGACACGACCTTGGCCAGGTCCATGCCGGCCAGGCCCGGGAACGAGCGCGCCAGGTCGATGGCCTTCTGCGCGTTGTCCTCGCCGGCCAGGATGCAGCCGTTCTGCGCGCCCTTCTCGCGCAGGATTCGGGTCAGCTTGCGGGTGTCGATGCCGGCAATGGCGGGCACCTTCTCCTGCTTCAGGTAGTGCGGCAGCGTGTGCTGCTTGCGGAAGTTCGAGGCAAGCAGCGGCAGATCCTTGATGATCAGGCCGGCGGCATGGACTTTGGTGGCTTCGACATCCTCGGTATTGACGCCGACATTGCCGATATGCGGATACGTCAGCGTGACGATCTGCCGCGAATAGCTCGGGTCGGTGAGGATTTCCTGGTAACCGGTCAGCGCGGTGTTGAACACCACTTCGCCGATGGTATGGCCGGAGGCGCCGATGGAATAGCCACGAAAGACCGTGCCGTCTGCTAGCGCAAGGATGGCGGGCGGAAAAGACGGTAACACGGGTAGGCTCCTGCTGGATTCACCCCGTGACCGACCTCTCTCGACGCCTCGTGCCCCGAATCTGACGGCGAGCGCACCGGCGGCAAGCCGGGGCTGTCGGGCCGGGCTGCGCGGGATTCGGCGTGGGTGCGGCAAAGGTGTCGACGGCGATCGGCACGGCGCTCCGGGGCGAATCCGCAGGGCAGCGGTCAGGGCGGCGGAAGGTGGAATGCGGTTGGCGCTAGGGTGAAGGGTTCTGAAAGCGAAACTTTCGGATTCTACCTCACGCCGGCCAATTTCTCAAGTTTTCAAGGACTTGCGTATGCCGGGCGAGGGGATTTCCCTCCCCCCGGTTACGGGGCACCTGCCGCGGTGTCACGCTGTCGCGGATACGGCCGGGGGCACCACCGCGGTGACTTCGATCTCGACGCGGGCGCGCGGTTCGATCAGGTCCGCGACCTCGACCGCGGTCATCGCCGGAAAGTGGCGCCCGATGATCTCGCGATAGTGCTTGCCGATGGCGGGATAGGCGGCGACATATTCCGCCTTGTCCTTCACATACCAGGTCATCCGCGCGATATGTTCGGGCCGCGCGCCGCCCTGCTCCAGGATCGCGACCACATTGCGCAGCGCCTGGGCCGTCTGCTCGGCGAAGTCGTCGCTTTCGAATTCGCACTGGCCGTTCCAGCCGATCTGGCCGCCGACGAAGATCAGCCGGCTGCCGGCCTGGAATTCGGTCAGGATGCCGTTGGCATAGCCGCGCGGCGCGGCCCAGCCCGGGGGCTGCAGCACGGCCATCGGCTGGCCCCGCTCGGCGGCGGTGGCGGTCTTCGCGGTGTTCGCACTGGTCGAGGATTTGGCGGCAGGCGCCACGATATCGTTCATAGCTGGGACTCGTCAGGAATTCGATGAAGTAGAGGCCGAGATGGCCGAGGCGGCAGAAGTGCCCTCTGCGGCCGAACTGCGCGCTGTGGTCGAAGCGGCCGATGTGGCCGATGTGGCCGAGCTGCCCGTTGCCGTCGCTGCGGCCGATGCGGCTTCGGCCGCCTCGTCGACGAAGCGGGCCATCGCCTCGCGCACCGGCGCGGGAAAGAGTCGCGGCGCGATCCGGGCCGTATCGACGCAGACGAGGCGCTGGCTGAATTCGACGCGCAGTTCCGCCCGCCCGTCGTGCTCCGCGCCGAGAAAGCGCACCCGCAGCGTGCAGCTGGAACTGCCCAGCCGCGTCACCGCCAGCTCGCGCGTCAGCACCTCGCCCATCCGGCTCGGCGCGACGAAGCGGCACTGCAGGTCCGCTGTCGGCACGCCGGCGCGATCGGCGCCGTGCATGCGCTCGAACGGCCAGTCGAGCGCCTCGCGAAACCAGTCTTCGACCAGATCGTTCAGCATCTCGAAATAGCGCGGAAAGAACACGATGCCGGCGGCGTCGCAGTCCTTGAAGCGCACCCGCACCGTGTTGCGAAAGCTCGCGGCTGCCGTCATGACGCCGGCATCCCGTTCTGCTCGGCCATCTGCCGCAGCCGGAAACGCTGCAGCTTGCCGGTCTCGGTGCGCGGCAGCGCGTCGACGAAGTGGATGCGGCGCGGATACTTGTACGGTGCGATCTGCCGCTTGACGTGCTCCTGCAGCGTCACGCGCATCGCGTCGTCGCCCTGAAAGCCCGGGCGCAGCACCACATAGGCGGCCACCACCTGCCCGCGGCCGTCGTCCGGCGCGCCGACCACGCCGCACTCGGCCACCGCTTCGTGCTGCATCAGCGCGGCCTCGACCTCGGGACCGGCGATGTTGTAGCCGGCCGAGACGATCATGTCATCCGAGCGGGCCTGATAGAAGTAGTAGCCGTCGGCGTCCATCACGAAGGTATCGCCGGGCAGGTTCCAGCCGTCGCGTACGTAGTTGGCCTGGCGCGGATCGTCCAGATAACGGCAGCCGGTCGGCCCCTGCACCGCCAGCTTGCCGGGCACGCCGGGCGGCAGCGTCTGCATGTTCTCGTCCACGATGCGCGCGACATAGCCGGGCACCACCTTGCCGATCGCGCCGGGCCGCACCTCGTCGCCGGCGCTGGAGATGAAGATGTGCATCATCTCGGTGCCGCCGATGCCGTCGATCATCTCGATGCCGGTTGCGGCCTTCCAGCTCTGGCGCGTGGCGTCGGGCAGCGCCTCGCCGGCCGACACGCTTTTCTTCAGGCTCGACAGGTCGTAGCGCCCCGCCGCCGCGGCCATCTGGCGATAGAAGGTCGGCGCGGTGAAGACGATGGTGGCCCGCGCGTCCTGGATCAGCGCCAGCAGCGTCTCCGGCGTCAGCTTCTCGGCCAGCACGGTCGAGGCGCCGGCCCGCAGCGGGAAGCACAGCAGCCCGCCCAGGCCGAAGGTGAAGGCCAGCGGCGGCGTGCCGCAGAACACGTCGTCGGCCGTGGGCCGCAGCACATGGCGCGGGAACAGGTCGCACATCGCCAGCACGTCGCGATGGAAATGCACGGTGCCCTTGGGCTGGCCGGTGGTGCCGCTGGTAAAGGCAATCAGGCAGATGTCGTCGCTGGCGGTATCGCAGGCGGCGAAATCGTCGGGCTTGCCTTCCAGCGCCGCTTCGAGCGAGCCCGGCCCGCTGCCGTTGAAGCACAGCGCCTGCCGCATCGTCGGACAGTGGAACTCGCCGCCCTCGCGCATGTTCGCGTCCAGCTCGTCGCGCAGCCGCGCATCGCACAGCGCGGCACCGACCTCGGCGCGATCGATCACCTGCTTCAGTTCGCGCGCCCGTAGCAGCGGCATCGTCGGCACCGCAATCAGGCCGGCCTTCAGCGTCGCCAGCAGGCTCGCGGCCATCATCAGGTTGTTGGGGCCGCGCAGCAGGATGCGGTTGCCGGGCACCAGCCCCATGTCCTCGGTCAGCACGCGCGCGATGCGGTTGGTCAGCGCGGCCAGTTCGGCATAGCTGACGGTGGCGAAGCCGCCGGCGCTGCCGGCCTCGGGATAGCGGATCGCGATCCGTTCGCCGCGGCCCTCGCGCACGTGGCGATCGACCAGTTCCACCGCCGCGTTGAGCCGCTCGGGATAGCGCGTGTCCTCGTTGAACAGGAACTGCGGCCAGGCCTCGCGCGGCGGCAGGCGGTCCTGGGCGAAGGTATCGGTATGGGCTGTGCTCGCCATGGCTGTCTCCTTGATGGGCGGCGCTCGTTCTGGGGAGCGCGCGGTCAGGACCGCGGTTGCCGCGCGGCCAGCGTTTCGCGCGCGACGATCAGCTTCTGCACTTCGGTGGCGCCTTCGTAGATGCGCAGGGAGCGGATCTCCCGGTACAGGCTCTCGACCCGGCTGCCGATGCGCACGCCGAGGCCGCCGAACAGCTGCACCGCGCGATCGATCACCATCTGGGCGTTCTCGGTCGCGGTCATCTTGGCCATGGCGGCCTCGCGGGTCGTGCGGACTGGAGTGCCGCCTTGGGTGCCGCCTTGGGCGCCGCCCTGACCGCGGCCCGCGCCGGTGTCGCGCAGCCACGCCGCGCGCCAGGTCAGCAGCGCGGCCGCATCGAGCGCGGTGGCCATCTCCCCGAGCGCGGCCTGCGTCAGCTGCAGGTCGGCCAGCTTGCCGCCGAACATCGGGCGCGCAGTGGCCCGTGCGATCGCTTCGTCCAGCGCCGCGCGGCCGAAGCCCAGCGCCGCGGCCGCGACCGAGGCGCGGAAAATGTCCAGCGTCATCATCGCCAGCTTGAAGCCCTGCCCCGCCTCGCCGAGCCGCTGAGCGACCGGCACGCGGCAGCCGTCGAAGCGCAGCGTGGCCAGCGGATGCGGCGCCATCACGTCGATGCGCTCGGCGATCTGCAGGCCCGGCGTATCGGCATCGACGACGAAGGCCGTGATGCCGCGCGCGCCGGGCGCCTCGCCGGTGCGCGCGAACACGCAGTAGAAGTCGGCGATGCCGCCGTTCGAGATCCACGTCTTGGTGCCGTCGAGCACGTAGTGGTCGCCGTCCAGCGTCGCGCTGCACTGCATCGCGGCGACGTCGGAGCCGGCCTCCGGTTCGGACAGCGCGAAGGCCGCGATCGCCTCGCCGCGCGCCACGCGCGGCAGATAGCGCTGGCGCAGCGTCTCGTCGCCCGCCAGCGTGATCGCGCCCGAGCCCAGTCCCTGCATCGCGAAGGCGAAGTCGGCCAGCCCGTCATGGCGCGCCAGCGTCTCGCGCAGCAGGCACAGCGCGCGCGAGTCCAGCTGGTCGAGCGCACCGCCGTAGGCGCGCGGCACGCAGTAGCGCAGCCAGCCGGCCTCGCCAAGCTGCCGCACCAGCGCGCGGCAGTCCGCGTCGACATCGGCGCCAGGCGCATGCGGCTGCGCCGACAGCGAGCGCGCGCACCAGGCGTCCAGCTCGCGCGCCAGCGTGCGGTGCGCGTCGTCGAAGAATGGCAGCGCCAGATCGTCTTGCCAGCCGGTCATGTCAGTTCCCCTCGGTTGCCTTCACTGCGTCACCTTCACTCAGTTGCCTTCGAACACGGGCTTCGCCTTGGCGACGAAGGCCTCGTAGGCGCGGCGGAAGTCGCCGGTCTGCATGCAGATCGCCTGGGCCTGCGCCTCGGCCTCGATGGCCTCGTCCAGCCCCATATTCCATTCCTGGTGCAGCAGCTTCTTGGTGACGCCATGCGCGAAGGTCGGGCCCGCGGCCAGTTGCGCGGCCAGCGCGGTGGCCTCGTCGCGCAGCCGCTCCGGCGCGTGCAGCGCATTGAAGAATCCCCACTGCAGCCCTTCCTGCGCGCTCATCGCGCGGCCCGTGTACAGCAGCTCGCTGGCGCGTCCCTGGCCGATCATGCGCGGCAGCAGCGTGCAGGCGCCCATGTCGGCACCGGCCAGGCCGACCCGCACGAACAGGAAGGCGGTGCGCGCCGATTCGGTCGCCAGACGCATGTCCGAGGCCAGCGCGATCATCGCGCCCGCGCCGGCGCAGACGCCGTCGACCGCCGCGATGATCGGCTGCGGACACGCCCGCATCGCCTTGACGAGGTCGCCTGTCATGCGCGTGAAGTCGAGCAGCTCCGGCATCGCCATCTTCGTCAGCGGGCCGATGATCTCGTGCACGTCGCCGCCCGAGCAGAAGTTGCCGCCGGCGCCCTGCACCACCACCGCCTTGATGTCGTTCGCATAGACCAGCGCTCGGAACAGATCGCGCAGTTCGGCGTAGGCGTCGAAGGTCAGCGGGTTCTTGCGCTCGGGGCGGTTCAGCGTCACGGTGCCGACCTTGCCGTCATCGGATACCGACCACAGGAAGTGGCGCGGCGCGAAGTCCGCGAAGCCGCGCTTGTGGTGGCGCATGTCCAGTGCGATCTCGTTCATCTGCGTTCTCTCGTCGATGTGTCGATGTGTCGGTGTGTCGGTGTGTCGGTGTGCCGGTGCGTCGGTGCGTCGGTGCGTCGGTGCGCCGGTGCGTCGGTGTGCCGGTGTGTCGGTGTGTCGGTGTGTCGGTGCGTCGGTGCGTCGGTGCGTCGGTGTGCCGGTGTGTGTCGATGTATCGCTGCCGAGGTCCCGGTGCTTGGGTTCGTCGTTCGCCGCCGCGGAAAGCCGGTTCAGCCCGCCATTACCTCGCCGCCCGCCACCGCGATGGCCTGGCCCGTGATCGCGCTCGCGGACGGCCGGCACAGCCACGCCACCGCGTCGGCCACTTCATCGGGATCCACCAGCCGGCGCTGCGGATTGCGGCCGGCCAGTTCGGCGCGCGCCTGCTCTTCCGTGCGGCCGGTCTTGTTCACGATATTGGCCACCGCCTCGCGCACGATGTCGGTATCGGTATAGCCGGGACAGACCGCATTGACCGTGACGCCGCTGCGCGCCAGCTCGAGCGCCAGCGCGCGCGTCAGCCCCAGCACACCGTGCTTGGCGGCGCAGTAGGCCGCCACATAGGCATAGCCGGTCAGCGCGGCCGTGCTCGCGACATTGACCACGCGGCCCCCAGCCTGCGTCCCGCATCGCCGGCAGCGCGGCCTGCGTGCACAGGAAGGTGCCGGTCAGGTTCACGTCCAGCATGCGGCGCCACAGCGCCAGGTCGGTCTTCAGGAATGGCGCGCTGTGCGCCTGACCGGCGTTGTTGACCAGCACGCCGATCGGGCCCAGCGCCCGGGCGGCCGCGTCGAACCCGCGGGCCACGCTGTCGGCATCGCTGACGTCGGCCTGGACTGGATACAGCCGCGCACCGGGATGGTCCTGCCCAAGGCGCTCCACCGCGCGCGCCAGCGCGTCGCCGTCGCGGCCCAGCAGCGTCACGCTGGCGCCGTCGGCCAGCAGCCGACCGGCAATCGCCGCTCCGATGCCGCGCGCGCCGCCGGTGACCAGCGCGTGCCGCCCGTGCAGCGGCAAGGACAAACGATCGGCGCTCACCGCGCCCCCGCCAGCGCCGCGGCGCGTTCGAGGTTGGTCTCCAGCTGCCGCTTGCCGGCCTGGTATTGCACCGGCCAGTCGACCGGGCGATAGCCCAGTTGCGCGGCCTGGTGCAGCGTCCAGGCGGGATCGGCCAGATGCGGCCGCGCGATCGCGCACAGGTCGGCGCGGCCGGCGGCGATGATGCTGTCGACGTGATCGGCCTCGGAGATCGCGCCGACTGCGATGGTCGGAATGCCCGCCTCGTTGCGGATGCGGTCGGCGAACGGCGTCTGGTACATGCGGCCATAGACCGGCGCCTGCTCGGGGCTGACCTGCCCGGAGGAGCAGTCGATCAGGTCCGCGCCGGCGGCCTTGAAGGCGCGCGCGATCTCGACCGCGTCGTCCGGCGTGATGCCGCCCTCGACCCAGTCGTGCGCGGAAATGCGGACCGACATCGGCCGCTGCGACGGCCATACTTCGCGCACCGCGGCGAACACCTCGAGCGGATAGCGCAGCCGGTTGGCGAGCGATCCGCCGTACTCGTCGTCACGCCGGTTGGTCAGCGGCGAGATGAACGACGACAGCAGGTAGCCGTGCGCGCAATGCAGCTCCAGCCAGTCGAAGCCGGCCTCGGCCGCGCGCCGCGCCGCCGCGACGAAATCGTCGCGCACGCGGTCCATGTCCTCGCGCGTCATCGCGCGCGGCACCTGCGAGATGCCGGGCAGATACGGCAGCGGCGAGGCCGAGATCAGCGGCCAGTTGCCCTCGGGCAGCGGATGGTCCATCGCCTGCCAGCCGAGCTGCGTCGAGCCCTTGCGGCCGGCATGGCCGAGCTGCATGCCGATGCGCGCGCCGCCGGCCAGGCCCGTGCCGGCATGCACGAAGTCGACGATGCGCCGCCAGGCATCGCGCTGCGCGTCGTTCCACAAACCCGGACATCCCGGCGTGATGCGCGCGTCGGGCGAGACGCAGGTCATCTCGGCCATCACCAGGCCGGCGCCGCCCTGGGCGCGCGCGCCCAGATGCACCAGGTGGAAGTCCCCGGGCACGCCATCGACGCAGCAATACATCGCCATCGGCGACACCACCACGCGGTTCTTCAGCGTCAGGCCGCGCACGCGGTAAAGGCGTGAACATCGGCGGCAGCGCACCGTCATGCGCGCGCAGGCTTTCCTCGGGCACGCCGGCCTGCCGCGCCAGCCAGCGCTCGTAGTCCTCGACATAGGTGCGATCGCGCAGCCGCAGATTCTCGTGCGAAATGCGCTGCGAGCGCGTCAGCAGCGAATAGGCGAACTGCTCGGGCGCCAGACCCGCATAGCGCTCGACGTTCTCGAACCATTCGGTGGAATTGCGCGCGGCGTTCTGGATCTTCAGCACCTCGACGCTGCGGGTCGCCTCGTAGCGGCGCAGCGCCTCGTCGAGGTCGTCCGGGCCGGGTTGCGCCATGCCGCGCAGGTTGCTGGCCAAGTCGATCGCATCCTCCAGCGCCAGCTTGGTGCCCGAGCCGATCGAGAAATGCGCGGTGTGGGCGGCATCGCCCATCAGCACCACCGGCACGCGGCGGCCGCCGGCCAGCGTGTTCCAGTGGACCCAGGTGTTGCAGATCACGCGGTTGAAGCGGATCCAGTTGGCCGAGCCGCGCAGATGGGTGGCGTTGCTGATCAAGGGCTGGCCATCGAGATATTTTGCGAACAGCCGCTCGCAGTAGGCGATGCCCTGCTGCTGGTCCATCTGCTCGATGCCGGCGGCGCGCCAGACCGATTCCGGCGTCTCGACGATAAAGGTCGAGGTGTCGTCGTCGAAGCGGTAGGCGTGCGCCTGGAACCAGCCGTGCTCGGTCTGTTCGAAGGCGAAGGTAAAGGCGTCGAAGCGCTTTTTGGTGCCGAGCCAGACGAAGCGGCACTGGCGCGTATCGATGTCCGGCGCGAAGGTCTCGGCGTAGCGGGTGCGCACGCGGCTGTTGACGCCGTCCGAGGCGATCACCAGGTCGGCGCGGTATGTCTCGGCCAGCGCCTGGTCGTCCTGCACGTCGGTCTCGAACACCAGTTCCACGCCCAGCGCCTCGCAGCGCGCCTGCAGGATGTTCAGCAGGCGCTTGCGGCCGATGCCGATGAAGCCGTGCCCGCTGGAGCGCATCGTGCGGCCGCGGAAGTGGATGTCGATGTCGTCCCAGTGATTGAAGGCCGCGTCGATCTCGCGCGCGCTCTCCGGATCGGCCTCGCGCAGGTTGTCCATGGTGGCGTCCGAGAACACCACGCCCCAGCCGAAGGTGTCGTAGGGACGGTTGCGCTCGACCACCACCACCTCGTGGCGCGGATCCTGCCGCTTCATCAGCAGGCCAAAATACAGGCCGGCCGGTCCGCCGCCAATGCATAGCACGCGCATCTGTGTCTCCTCGCCCAGGTGTGCCGCTGAAGCGCCACATTACTGCAAGCCAAAATATTTTATGCCTAAAATATTAGAGCGAATCCGGGCGAGGTGCAAGTACGGTGTCATGGCCGACCAGCGTCAGCCATGACAGCAAAACCGAGCTCGATGGCCTACGCCAGCCTGGAAAAGTCCCCCAGGGCCGGGGGAGCATGCGTAGCGATGGCAGGCGCACCGCGGTCTGCCTGGCTGAGCTCGCACAGACGGTTTCGCAGTCCGCAAAGAAGGCCTAGAACGTCGGGACGGCTTTCAAGCTCACGTTCCTGAAGCAGCCGGCGCGCGGCGTCCATCAACACCAATGGATCGTCGGATTCGACTACCTCCTGCGGGAGGACAGGCGGCAATTTGACGTCATGGCGGGCGACATAATGTTCCCAGGCATCCTTGAGCGATATTCCGGGGTCACGGCGATGTTGCTTCTCATAGATTTCGATCAGTCGGTCCGTCCTCTGATTCAAGGCATCGATCTTGGATGCGACCAGTGCGGCGTACTTTCGCGCGTCCGTCGGCAACATGCCACCGCGGTAGTTCGTCCGTTTTTTCACGAAGAGTTCCGCGCCGCCGGCCTGCAGCATGGCGAGAACGGACCCGGCACAGTTGTTCTTCATGCTCCATAGCCGGAAATCGTGTTGGGACGTGGACTGCCATCTATTCCGCATGCGGCTCGCACTCAGGCCGAACAAGCAGGGACGTGCCTGCGCAGTGTGATCGTCGAACGCATTCTGGCCGAACAGCGGCAGATAGATCTTGTGGGCGCTGAGCGCAGCGCGTTTCTCCTCCCCCACGGTGTAGAGCTTCTGCTTCGACCGCAACTCAAAGGCGCCGCTGATCAGGCCGTCGGCGGCGCGATCTGAAACCATGTTGTACTTGTCTGCACGGTAGGACCGCGAAGTGTACGAACTCACCGAACTGAGAGGCGTTAGAGGTACCTTCTCGGGCCAAAGGCTGTGATGGCTCTTGGGCCATGCCTGTGCACCGGATGGCCCGTCGGCAATCACCTTGGGACCACGAATCGTCGCCGCCGCGTGCCCGTAATTGCCTTTGCGGACGTTCTCCGGCCATATATCGACCACCACGACGTGGGCCAGCCGCTTGGCGCTACCCATGCCGCTGAAGTTCTGGGCAACACGGTCCATCCGTTCGATCTCGGCGGGCGTCAGCGGTTGGCCCGGATTCAATGGCCGACCTTCGAGGGCCGCCACGGCGGCCTCGTTGCCATGGAGCGCCGCGAGGTGAGTGAAGTACGCATTCTGCGTCCAGGCGGCAGCCTCATCGTCGGACAACTGAGCGACAGGAGGCGCGGTGCGTCGGTCGGGAATCGGCAAGTCATCGGGACCAATATGCGGCGCCCGCGGTTCCTCGGATACCCCTGCGTCAGCTTGCGCGCCAGCGCGAACGTCGGCTTGCGCTTCGGCCCTGGCCCCGCCGTTCGCCTCGCGCTGACGCGCCTCGGTGGCCCATTCCCGTTGAAGGGCATGAAGTGCCGCGTCCACACCGTGCTCGCCGTCTTGCCTTGTCACTGTGTCGCGGGTGACGTCCAGCCTCACGGTCGCATTGGGCTTCGTTTGGCCCCATCCGTCCGTGCGATGGGACCGCAGCCAGATGCCCTTGAGCGCCTGTCGGCCAATCTGCAGGGCGGCCGGTGATTGCTCGCCGGCTGCGCCATGCGGGTGGTCCGCTTCATTGAGTTCCCGGGGACGGGTTTCCAGCAGTTCCAGCTTTCGCCCGGGCTTGATCGGATGGAAACAGATGCCGGCGACGCCAAGGAGGTTCTCCAGCAGACTTTTGACCCTGTCCCAGAAACTGGCCTGGACGGAATCCAGTGTCTTCTGGACCAGGCTGTCGTTGCTGGAAAGAGAGCATTCGGTGACCTCTGCAGTCAACTGGTATTGCTTCTTGACGTCCTGATTGCCGAGCCGCTTGCGAATGGCGCCGGCCGCTTGCGCCACAACGTTGTCGGTCCGCTCCAACTGCAGGGACACGACGATATCGGAAGTCAGAACCGCCCGTTGCGTGCGCTCGTCGCGATGCATCCAGTCGGTTGTCTTGTGAATTGAAACCCTGCCGCCATCGAGCGTGATATTTGTTCCGTGGCGCCGTGACAGGCCCGTCGTGTCGCCATCCATCCGGTCATTGCCGGTGGCCTGTGCCAGGGCCGTTGTCTCCAGTTCCTGGAACGCGCGATCACCCAGCAGCGCCGCCACGTCGCGCGCGCAGATCGCCGCGGCGTGCTCATCGGCATGACACCCCAGCGTGCGCGTCAATTCGGCAGCGATGCGCTCCAGAACCCGGTGTCCCTTCTGCTCGGGCGTAAGGGATGCATCGGCGGCAATATCGCCGAACGATTGAAGGACATGGTTGATGGTCAGCTTCTCGCCGTTGACGATGTAGCGACGGTGGAGATCGTGCAGCACTGGCTGGATATTCCGGCCGTGGGCAAGTCCCAGCTCAGCATTCAAGACCGCATCGAAATACGCGGGCGCAAGGCCGGACAGCCTTCCCGGGGTGAAGAAAGTCATGGCAAACAACAGGAGAAGTAGGCGGATGGGGCATCCCCCGTCGCGGTATCGCGCAGTGACGGGAGACGCGTCGTTGAGCTGTCCATACTACTTACCGTACGCATACAAAGCTTTTGCTTTCTGCAAATTGTCCGGCCCACAAAGGCAAACGCACGGCCCGCATGACCAGGCGGACCGATACCCTTTCCCCCGGTTCCCAACCCTGGAGGATGCGTCCATGCCACAGCACATCGAACTGCCCCTCGTTTCGCCCCCCGGTTCAGTGTCAGGACCTGAAGGAGCTGCGCAACCGCCATGTCAGAGAGTGGGCCAGAACCGGTGGAGGCGTGCTCGTACTCGGCGATCGGCACCACCGGATTACACGGCAATACGGCAAGCTCACGGTCGCCTCATCGTCCCCGTATCTCGATCCGCAGCAGGCGGCCGTAGAAAAGACGTTGCGCCGCCTGCGACGCGACGTCCGCAAGGAGGTTTGCCACTATTGTTTCCACGGCAATGCCTATGTGAGGCTCAATGGCGCGGCACGTTCGTCGATCGACGAAGCGCTTATCACTTGCGGACCCCTGGCGGGTCACTGGCTGGCGTCCTTTCTGTCGCCGCCCGAATTCAAGCCCGACTACGAGACGCTGCGCTGCCCCGACGCTATCCGGACCAACGTGGGAACAGTGGCGCGTGCGGTGCATATGGCGGCCGACGCGTTCTGCAAGATCCGGATCGTCGAGCCGGACGATTGGGGCAAGGAATTTGCCAGGCAGTTCAGAAAGATGGCGCGCCACGGTGAAGTCGTCAGGGGCATCAGCCTGGTCCTGCACACCCACGTCTGCGCGGTCGGACTGAAGCGCAAGCAAGCGGCCGGGGAAGACCGGGTGACGTACGGCATCGACTTCTACGATCCCAATGAAACCGCGACGCACCGCCGCATCAAGTACGACGAGCTGTCCGATGTCGAATCAATCGTCGCGAACCGTTTCCTGGCACCGGCCGCGCTGTCGTGGTACAGCCGGGACCGTGGCAATGCCGCGCTGATGCTGAGCGTCGGCGTGGTCGACATGCTGTCGCTGCGAAGCGCCTCCACGCTACCCCGCCTATCCCCACGGCCGCTGTCAGGGCCGCTTCCCGATCCGTCGCCTGCTGTGTTGGGCTTTCTGATCGGTTCCAATTGCATCGAAGGAATGCGGCGCATTGCCCCCGCCCTGTCGGCGCTGCCCGATGCGCAGCGAATTCGGTGCCTCGGCGACCATGACAAGGCCCCGGCACTGTATTACGCGATGCAGGGCGGTCTTCCGCAGACTTTGACCGAGTATGGCGCGTTGCTCGAAGGCCTGGACGACGACACGCGCGCGGAGTTGCTGCTGGCACGCCATCCCGACGGTAGAACCGGCCTGTACGCGGCACTTGCCCTTGGAAGGTCGGCACTCTTCCGACCCTACTGGGAACTGGTGAAGACCCTGCCCGACCACTGGCATTACCCGCTGATGCGGGCGGCCAACGGCAAGGGCGGCAGCGCCCTCTACGAGATTTGCGAGACGGGCCAGCATGACGCGCTTGAGGAGATGGTGTACGTGATGAACGACATGCCGGTCCAGTTGCGCACGCAATTGCTGATGGCCTATTCGAGCGAAGGCGACTGCGGCCTCGCGGCAGCTGCGCGGGCCGGGCATGGACGCATTATCGGGCTGTACTGGCGAGCCTTGGAGAAGATGCCCTTGCGGGCTCGCTATGAGGTGCTGCGCCCTGTTGCGGCGTCGGCGCGATGCGACCCCGACGCAGCGTCCCTTCCCACCCAAGCGGCCCGATCCCTGCGGGGGGCGCTATACGAGCTTGCGCCCCGCCTGCTGCTGACGCCCTCGTTCATCGTCAGGGCGCTATTCACCGGTCTTCGCGATAGCGATGCGGCGCCGTCGGCCCGCAGTATGCAGGCGGCAGTCGGCTAGCCACCGCGCCCGTTCCGCCTTCAGCCCTGCAGCGCCTCCCGGAACTGCGCCAGCGCAGAAGGATCCTCGATGGTCGTCAGGTCGCCGGGGTCGCGCCCTTCCGCCACCGCCTGGATCGCGCGGCGCAGCAGCTTGCCGGAGCGCGTCTTCGGCAAGGCGCCGACGAACACCACGCGGGCCGGCCGCGCGACCGCGCCGAGTTGCCGGTCCACGGTCTGCATGATCTCGCCTTCGAGCGCCATGCGGTCCTGCGGCGTGGCGGCGCGTCCCGCATCGCGCAGGATGCAGACCGCCAGCGCGACCTGTCCCTTCAGCGGATCGGCGACGCCCACCACCGCGACCTCGGCCACCGCGGGATGCGAGGCGATGCTTTCCTCGATCTCGCGCGTGCCGAGCCGGTGGCCGGCCACGTTGAGCACGTCGTCGGTGCGCCCGAGGATGAACAGATAGCCGTCCTCGTCGCGCACGCCCCAGTCGAAGGTCGAGTAGCGCTGCCGGTCGGGAAAGCCGGACCAGTAGGTCTTGACGAAGCGCTCGTCGTCGCCCCAGACCGTGCTCATGCAGCCGGGCGGCAGCGGCCCCTCGATCGCCACCACGCCCTTCTGCCCCGGCGCGCATTCGGCGCCGGTCTGCTCGTCGACGATGCGCACGTCGTAGCCGTACACCGGCAGCCCCGGCGAGCCGAGCTTGGCGGGCAGCGCCTCGATGCCGTGCTGCAGGGCGATGATCGGCCAGCCGGTCTCGGTCTGCCAGTAGTTGTCGACCACCGGCTTGCCGATGGCCGACTGGATCCAGCTGGCGGTCGGCTCGTCCAGCGGCTCGCCCGCCAGGAACAGCATGCGCAGGCTCGACAGGTCGTAGCGGCTCAGCCAGGCCGGGTCCTGCTTCTTCAGCACGCGGATCGCGGTCGGCGCGCTGAACATCACGTTGACGCGATACTGTTCGACCAGCTGCCACAGGATGCCGGCGTCCGGCCGCACCGGCGTGCCCTCGTACAGCACCGTCGTCATGCCGGCCAGCAGCGGGCCGTAGACGATATAGCTGTGGCCGACGACCCAGCCGATGTCCGAGGTGCAGAACATCGTGTCGCCGGGCTTGCCGCAGAAGATGTATTCCATCGACGTGGCCAGCGCGACGGCGTAGCCGCCGGTGTCGCGCTGCACGCCCTTGGGCTTGCCGGTGGTACCCGACGTGTAGAGGATGTACGACGGCGCGCTGGACTCCAGCCATTCGCACGGCACCTGCGTCGCGCCGACGCGTCCGCGCCAGGCCAGGTAGTCCTCGTCGCGGCCGGGCGTGCGCTCCATCGGCGCGAGCCCGCGGTCGACCAGCAGCACCTTCTCGGGCGGGTTCTGCGCCAAGCGCAGCGCCTCGTCGAGCAGCGGCTTGTAGGGCACGACCTTGCCGCCGCGCGAGCCGGCGTCGGCGCTGACCACCACGCGCGGCCGCGCGTCGTCGATGCGGGCGGCGAGGCTGACCGAGGCAAAACCGCCGAACACCACCGAGTGCACCGCGCCGATGCGCGTGCAGGCCAGCATCGCGAACACCGCCTCGGGGATCATCGGCATATAGATCAGCACGCGGTCGCCCTGGCGCACCCCCAGCGCCAGCAGCACCGCGGCCATGCGGTTGACCTCGGCGTGCAGCTCGTGATAGCTGTAGCTGCGGCGCTGGTCGGTTTCGGTGGAGACATGGACCAGTGCCGGCTGCTCGGCGCGCTTGGCCAGGTGCCGGTCGACCGCGTTATGGCAGAGGTTGGTGCGCCCGCCGACGAACCAGCGCGCAAACGGCGGCCGGCTGTAGTCGAGTACCTGCTCGCAGGGGGTCTGCCAGTCGATGCGGCGGGCCTGTTCGGCCCAGAAGGCGTCGGGATCGACGAGGGAGCGCGCGTGCACGGCGCGGGTGGTGGTCATTGCTGTCTCCTCCGCTGGGGCGGCGGTTATCGTTGGACCGCCAGTTTGCCACCACCGGCACCAGCTTCGCCATCCGCAATGTCCACAAGGTCACCTCCGGGGCCGGCTGGTTCGTCTGGTTCGGCTGGTTCGGCTGGTTCGGCTGGTTCGGCTGGTTCGGCTGATCCGGCCCACCAAAGAAAAAGGGCACGCCCCTCGGCATGCCCTTTTCCGTGTCCACGGCGCCTCTGTCGACTGCGCCGTTGCCTGCTGCGGTGCCGCGCCTCAGCGCGCCTTGCCCTTCGCCTTGGCCTTCGGCGCGGCGCTGGCCTTGGCGCTGGCGCGGCCACCGGACGCCTTGGCGCTGGCCTTGGCGGACGCCCTGGACGAGGCCCGCACCGCCTTGCCGTGCGGTTCGACCACCACCCGCTGGCGGGCGCTGGCGCGGCTGCCCTTGCCCGACACGCGGATCACCCGCACCTCGTCGTCGCGCTCGGCGATGGCCCGCGCGCGCTTGACCGGCACGTTCAGCACCAGGCTCTGTCCGGCCACCAGCTTGGAGCCGGACAGCTTGTTCCAGGCGCGCACCTGGTTGACCGACACGCCATAGCGGCGCGCCACCGAGGCCACCGTGTCGCGCTTGCCGGCGCGCACCACCAGCCGGCGCGCTTCGGGCAGGTCCGGCTCCATCGCCAGGATGGCGTTCTCCGCCAGCGTGGCACTGATGTCCTGGGTATGGCGTCCGGAGCGGGGGATCATCACGGTCGAGCCGGGCTTGAGCCGCATCCCCTTCGGAATCCGGTTGATCTCGCGCAGCGTGTCCGGATCGACGTTCAGCCGCGCCGCCAGCGATTCGACCCGCTCGCGGCCGTCCACCGTCACCGCGGTCCAGCTCGACAGCCCGCCGCGATAGGTGTTCAGGTTGTACTGGAAGCGCTCGGCGTTCTCGAACGGCAGCAGGATCTGCGGGTTCGACGCACCCAGGATCACCGGCTTGTTGAACGATGGATTGAGCGCGCGGAATTCCTCCAGCGGCATGTTGGCCAGCTTGGCGGCCAGCGTCACGTCGATGTCGCGCGAGGTGGTCACCGTGACGAAGTACGGATGGTCCGGAATCGGCGGCAGCGTGACGCCATACGAGGCCGGATTGCTGACGATGTTCTTGACCGCCTGCAGCTTCGGCACGTAGTAGCGCGTCTCGTTGGGCATCGTCAGGCTGGCGTAGTCGGTCGGCAGCCCGCGCGCCTCGTTGCGCGCGATCGCCCGCGACACCGCGCCCTCGCCCCAGTTGTACGCCGCCAGCGCCAGATGCCAGTCGCCGAACATGTCGTGCAGCCGGCTCAGGTAGTCCAGCGCCGCTTCGGTCGAGGCCAGCACGTCGCGGCGCTCGTCGCGGAACATGTTCTGCTTCAGGTTGTAGCTCTTGCCGGTGCTCGGAATGAACTGCCACATGCCGGCCGCCTTCGCGCTCGACACCGCCTCCGGGTTGAACGCGCTCTCGACGAAGGGCAGCAGCGCCAGCTCGGTCGGCATGTTGCGGCGTTCGAGCTCGGCGACGATGTGGTACAGGTATTTGCTCGACCGCGCGATCATCCGCTCCATATAGTCGGGCCGCGCCGCATACCACTGCGTGCGGTCCTCGACCAGCGTGCCTTCCAGGTCCGGCATCGAAAAGCCGCGACGGATGCGCACCCAGATGTCCTGCGACTGGCCCAGCGTCCAGTCGATCCTGTCCTCGTCGACGTTGATCGGCGCGGTGTCGCGCGCGATGGTCGGCGGCAGGTGGATCGAATTGAGCGGATCGGTGGGGGGAAGGCCGGATTTGGGCTTGGTGGCGGAGGCCAGGGCGGTCGGCGAGCCGGCCGTGCCGGCTTCATCAGGCGGGACGGGCGTGCTGGCACATGCCGCCAGCAGCGCCGCACAGGCTACGGCCGCCAGGTATCGACCAATTCTCATCAATTTCTCGGATCGTGACGCTAAAAATTGGCTGATGCTAAAGACAAAGCGGCTCGTGCGTCAATCGGATTTTCCGCTTTCGGTGGGGCGGTCAGCGGCCGCGCGGACGGATCGGCGCGGTGCCGGTCAGCGAAAGCCGTCCTTCCACGCCCGCAGCGCGCCGAACGCCGCGGCATCGTCGCCAGCCTGCGCGCCCTGCCCGGCCAGCGCCCGGCGCACGGATGGCTCGCGCGACCGCAGGAAGGGATTGACCGCGCGCTCGTGGCCGACGGTGGTCGGCACGGTCGGCTCGCCGGCGGCGCGCAGCGCCTCGACGCGCGCGTCCCAGGCGGCCAGCGCGGCGTTGTCCGGCTCGACCGCGCGGGCGAAGCGGACATTGCTGCGCGTCATACTCGTGAGCGCAATAGACGCGGGTCGCGTCGGGCAGCGCGGCCAGCTTGTCCAGCGACGCCAGCATCTGCGCCGGCGTCCCCTCGAACAGCCGCCCGCAGCCGCTGGCGAACATCGTGTCCCCGCAGAACACCACCGGGCCGATGCCGGGCAGCTCGCCGGTGTAGGCGATATGTCCCGCGGTATGGCCAGGTACCTCGAGCACCCGCAGCCGCAGCGCCGGCGCCTTCAGCTCGACCTCGTCGCCCTCGCGCACCGCGCGGGTACGATGGCCGATGCGCTCGGCGGCCGGCCCGATCACCGGCACCGGCTCGCCGTCGGGGCCGGTCGGCCAGGCCGCCAGCAGCTCCGCCACCCCGCCCTGGTGATCGCCGTGGTGGTGGGTGATTACAATGGCGCCCAGGACCAGCCCCGCCCGCGCCAGATAGGCCAGCACCGGCGCGGCCTCGCCGGGATCGACCACGGCGGCGGCATGACCGTCGTCGATCGCCCAGATATAGTTATCCTGGAAAGCGGGGATCGGCTCCACCCTCAACATGCGTGCTCCTATGTCCAAGCGTCCGATTATAGATTGGGAAAACTGGCTGGCCTCCCCGCCCGGCCAGTACATGCTGCGCTGGGAGGAAGGCCAGTACGACCGCACCGTGGCCGACATCTTCGGCTATCACGCGATCCAGCTCGGCATGCCCGTGCTCGACACGCTGCGCGAGAACCGCATGCCCTTCGGCGGGCTGGCGCTCGACGCCCGCAGCGGCCCGCACGGTCCGCGCGCCGCGGAAACGGGCAGCGCCCCCGGCCCGCAGCTGCTGTGCCGCTTCGACGAGCTGCCCTTCGATACGCAGAGCATCGACCTGGTCACGCTTCCCCACGTGCTCGAATTCTCCGAGGACCCGCACGAGGTGTTGCGCGAGGTCTCGCGCGTGCTGATGCCCGAGGGGCGCGTGGTGGTGTCCTGCTTCAATCCGATGAGCCTGTGGGGCGCGCGCCAGGGCCTGAACCGGCTCGGCGCCGATCCCTTCCTGCCGACCGACGCCCAGTCGATCGGCTTCGTTCGCATCAAGGACTGGCTCAAGCTGCTCGGCTTCGATATCATCCGCGGCCGCTTCGGCTGCTATTGTCCGCCCTACCGCACCGACCGCTGGCTGCAGCGCGCCGCGTTCATGGAGAAGGCCGGCGATCGCTGGTGGCCAATCTTCGGCGCGGTCTATATGCTGTCGGCGGTCAAGCGCGTGCGCAACATCCGCCTGGTCGGGCCGGCCTGGAAGACGCCCAAGGCCGCGCTGGCGCCGGTGGCGGCCCCGGTCGCCACACCCAACGGCACGCACGGCAAGGCGCCCGGCGAAGAGAAGTAACGAAAGTCGGGGCCAGCGCCGCGGCCCCGCCCCGCCTGTTGCCGAGCCGATGCCGGCCCGGCACCGATTCCAACCGTGTCCGCCCCGGCGGACGCCCGGCCGCGGCGCCATCCCGCCGCACCGGTTTCCACCCTTCATCGATGCAAGAAGTCACGATCTATTCCGATGGCGCCTGCAAAGGCAATCCCGGCCCCGGCGGCTGGGGCGCCGTGCTGGTCGCCAATGGCCACGTCAAGGAGCTGTTCGGCGGCGAGGCCAATACCACAAACAACCGGATGGAGCTGACCGCCGTCATCGAGGCGCTGCGCGCGCTCAAGCGGCCATGCAAGGTGCAGGTCTGGACCGATTCGCAATACGTGCAGAAAGGCATCTCCGAATGGATCCGCGGCTGGAAGGCGCGCGGCTGGAAAACCGCCGAGAAGAAACCCGTCAAGAACGCCGACCTGTGGCAGGCGCTCGACGCCGCTGCCGCCGAGCACGACGTCACCTGGCACTGGGTGCGCGGCCACAACGGCCACCCGGGCAACGAACGCGCCGATGCGCTGGCCAATCGCGGTGTCGCCTCCCTCACCGGCGCCCAGGTTGAGTAGAATGCCCGCCATGCGACAAATCGTACTGGACACCGAAACCACGGGCCTGAACGCCGCCACCGGCGACCGGCTGATCGAAATCGGCTGCGTCGAGCTGGTCAACCGGCGGCTGACCGGACGCAACCTGCATTTCTATATCAACCCGGAGCGCGACATCGACGCCGGCGCGATCGCGGTGCACGGCCTGACGGTCGAATTCCTGGCGGACAAACCCAAGTTCGCCGAGGTCGTCCACGAGATCCGCGAATACGTCCAGGACGCCGAGCTGATCATCCACAACGCCGCGTTCGACCTGGGCTTCCTCGACATGGAATTCCAGCGGCTCGGCCTGCCGCCGTTCCGCAAACATGTCGGCAGCGTGATCGATACGCTGCTCGAAGCGCGCCAGATGTTCCCCGGCAAGCGCAACTCGCTCGATGCCCTGTGCGAACGCCTGGGCGTCAGCAACGCGCACCGCACGCTGCACGGCGCACTGCTGGACGCGGAGCTGCTGGCCGAGGTCTATCTGGCGATGACGCGCGGCCAGAACTCGCTGGTGATCGACATGATGGACGCCAGCGCGGGCGCCGGCCCGGCCGCGGTCGCCACCGCCGACCTGTCGGCGCTGCGCCTGCCGGTGCTGGAGCCCAGCGAGGACGAACTGGCGGCCCACGCCGCGGTGCTCAAGGACCTCGACAAGGCCAGCGGCGGCAAGACGGTATGGCAGGAGGCGCCGCCGTTGGAAGAGGCGGCATGACGCCTGGCCGCGGGTCGCAGGCAGGGCCGGGGGCAGCGTCGCGAGACAAAAAATTCGCCGAAGGGCTTTACAAGATACAACGACCCTGACATAATCTCGCTTTCTCTGCTGCACGGCAGTTCAAGCGCAGCGGCAGGGGTGGTTAGCTCAGCGGTAGAGCACTGCCTTCACACGGCAGGGGTCACAGGTTCAATCCCTGTACCACCCACCAGATTCGCGGGAAACCGCATGGAAAAGGCCCTCGGACGAAAGTCGAGGGCCTTTTTCTTTTCCTTCCTCATTGCTGGCGCTGATGGCGCAGTCCTTCGCCACCGCGCTTTTGTCCATCCCTCCCGCGCATTACGGCACCCACCCCGGCAATTCCGCCGCCTGCCGTATCCAGTCGCCTACCTGCTTCTCGTCGATCTCGTCGGCCTCGTAAATGTCGAGATATCGGGTATTCGGGTCCTTCGATTCGCCGGGCGGCAGCGGGCGCAGCGACGATCCCTTGAAAAAGGCCACCTTCACGTATCGCGTGAAGCAATGGAAGCTGAGAAACCAGCCCTGCCCTTCCACACCATAGAACGGCGAATTCCATTTCACTGCCTTGCGGACGTCCGGCACGGTGCGCACGATCAGCGCGTCGAGTCGTCGCCCGAGGTCGCGCTTCCAGCCGGGCATGGCGGCGATGTAGGCCTGCACCGGGGCATCGCCGTCGCCCTTCGGGATTTGGGGGTTGCCGCCCGACAGCAGGACCGGCTTTCCGTCGGACGGGGATATTGCTGCTGGTTTCCCGGCCGCCTTTGCTGCGGGTTTTCCGGCCGGCTTCGCCGCGGCCTTCGCCGTGGTCTTCACCTCGGTTTTCACCCCGGTTTTCACCCCGGTCTTCACCGCTTTCGCGGGTGATTTGTTTACCATCGTCTTCCCTCCGAGCACGACAAGCGGTCCGGCACTGAACCGGCCCGATCCTAGGTCAAACCCCCGCCGTCAACAACCCCGCCTGCTGCCTAAAAGCGATATCCCGCCGCCATTACGGAATGGCAGCCCTGCGATTCACGCCTAGCATTGGCCCGCTTCGCGTATCACGCCGAGGCATCCATTGGACCCAGTCGCTCGGCCAACTGCCGGGATAACCGCTGGGATAGCCGCTGGCATAAACGCCGGCACAGACGCCGGCACAGACGCCGGAATTACCGCCGGCATAACGCTGGAATAACGCATCCAGGCAAATCATGAACAAGACTCTGATTATCGCCTCCATGGCGCTCGCACTTGCCGCATGCGGCGGCGACGGAGACGATCCACCGCACCCCCCATCCGAACCTCTTTCCCGCCGAGGGCCTGTATCGAGGCAAGACGTCGGCCAATCAGGACATCACCGCGCTGGTGCTCGACGATGGCACCTATTACGTCGCCTACGACGGGCCGCCATTTTCGCGCGGCGTGCTGCAAGGCACGATGCACGCGGACCACGGCAGTTTCACTTCCTCCGATGGCAAGGACTTCAGCGTGTCGTTCCGCGATATGTTCGATGTCTCTCTCCATGGCGACTACGCAACCAGGGCGCATCTGAACGGCACGATCCGCTATCCGGCCTCCGGCCAGAGCGCGACCTTCACCAGCACGTATGACAGGGACTACGAACGCACGCCGACGCTTGCCGCGGTGGCCGGCACCTATGAGGGCGAGGCCGTGGCGCGCGGCGCGGTCGAATCCATCGCGATGTCGATCTCGGCGACGGGCGTGATCCACGGCATGGGAGCCTCGGCCTGCAGGTTCACCGGCGTCGTCCGGCCCCGCAGCCGCGGCAACGTGTACGACATCACGGTGACCTACGGGCCGTCGCCCTGTGCCCGCCCCGGCCACCACCTGCGTGGCAACGCGTACTACCGAGCCGAAGATCGCACCTTGTTCGCTGCCGCCATCAACGCCGAGCGGACGGAAATCCTGTTGTTCGAGGGCCTGCGCTAGGCCGCCGGCCCCCGCTCGAATCTCCAGCGCCCCCCACCAATCGGGAATGGCGGACACCGCGGCCAGCCTCTAAGATTGCCGCGCCCCGGTGCCATGCCGGGGCACCATCCCAATAAAAAACAAAGACAACCCTTCGAGAAATCCATGAACAAGACCCTGCTGATTGCCTCCCTGGCACTGGCGCTCGCCGCATGCGGCGGTGGCGGCGGAGACGATGACGGCCCGGCTCCGCAACCGGCCACCTCCCCTGCCGAAGGCCTGTACACGGGCAAGACCTCGGCGAACCAGGACATCGCCGGCCTCGTGCTGGACGATGGCACCTACTACATGATCTACACCTCGTTGGCGCCGGTCTCGCTCGGCGTGATCCAGGGCAAGCTGAATGCCGCCAATGGCAGCTTCACGTCGAACGACGGCAAGGACTTCAGCGTGTCGTCGCGCGGCATCTTCGACGTGGCGGTCAACGGCACCTACGCGACCAAGGGCAACTTGAACGGCACCGTCCGCTATCCGGCCACCGGTCAGACGGCGACCTTCACCAGCACCTACGACAAGAACTACGAGCTGACGCCGTCGCTGGCGACGCTGGCCGGCACCTACAACGGTACCTCGGTGATTCCGGAGGGCGGCGAGTCGGCGACCATCACGGTGGCCGCTTCGGGCACGATCAGCGGCGCGGGCGCGTCCGGCTGCCGCGTCGACGGCGTGGCCAAGCCGCGCGCGCGTGGCAACGCCTACGACATCACCGTGACGTTCGGCCCGTCGCCCTGCGCCCGTCCGGGGCAGAAGATGAGCGGCGTCGCCTACTACAGCGCGGAAGACCGCGGCCTGATCGCTGCCGGCACGACTGCGGACCGGTCGGCGGGCGTGCTGTTTGTGGGTACGCGCTAACGGATAGAGGCACGCGCACCAGCCATGCCGCCGCGCCCCAGGCGGCATGGCGCCTCGCGTTGGCGTGCGCGGCCACGGTTGTATCCCAAGCGGGCTTAGCGGGTCTGCTGCTGACGAAAGGCGCCTTCCAGCAATCCCAGCATGCGGCGCGCCGCTTCGGTCAGCACGCGCCCCTTCCTGACGATGACGCGCGTCTTCGCCGCCTCGAGCACCGTATTGCCGCTCCGGATAGCTACCAGCTCTCCGCGCGCGAGTTCCTCGGCCACGGCGCTGCTGGACAGGAAGGTCACGCCGAGTCGTTTCATCACGAAACGCTTGAGCAAGGCAATCGAGCCGGAAGTGAATGCCGGATCCAGCGCAATGCCCTCGGCGAACTCGCCCAGGCGAATCAACTGATGCAGTCCGAATCCAGGCGCCATGATGGCAACCGGATAATCAGCGGCCTCGCGCAGCGTGGGCGTGCCGTCGTGTTTCGTCAGCGGATGGCCGGGCCAGGTCACGATACAGACCGGCTGGCTGCATTCGCCAACGACTTCGATGTCTGCCTGTGCGGGCGCGTTCATCACCACGCCGATATGCGCCTCGTCCGTGGCGATCCTGGCCACGGCGTCGGCCGCACTGGCCAGTTCGACGGCGACCTGCACCCCGGGGTATTGCCTGCAGAAGACGTCGATCACGCCATTCATCAGCAGGTCCACATATCCCTCGCCCACCAGCAGCCGCAGCGTGCCGCGCCGCAAGCCCGCCAGTTCGTCGATGCGCTCGCGCAGGGCCTCTTCGCTGGCGAGCCGGTTGCGGCAGTGCTCAAGCACCAGGGCCGCGGCATCGGTCGGCACGATGCCCCTGCCCTTGCGCTCGAACAAGGCCACGCCGAGCTCCTGCTCCAGTTGCTGGATCTGCCGGCTCACCACGGACGGTTCGACGTTGAGCCGGTCCGCCGCGCCGCGCACCGACCCGCAGGTCGCCGCCTCGTAGAAGTATCCCAGCCGCTTGTCGCCCAGCTTGTCGCCCAACTTGCCCATGCCGATCTCCCGATTCCCTCCATCGTTGACCTGAAGGCAACGATATTCGCCGAAATCATACATTGATCGAACAAATGTCGGCGGCCAGTATTGCACTCCTGATCGGGCAACTCAGAACAGGAGCAACCAACCATGTCGACAGCGGACCTCTGCCAGGTGGAACACCTGACGGCACAGGCCGGGGCGTTGGCCGATATCCGGCGACGCATTCACCAGCACCCCGAACTGGCCTACGCCGAACACGCAACCGCTTCGCTGGTCGCGCAATTGCTGACCGAATGGGGCTATGAAGTGGCGACCGGCATTGCCGGTACGGGGGTGGTCGCCAGCCTGAAGGCCGGCACCAGCGACCGGAGCATCGGCATCCGCGCCGACATGGATGCGCTGCCGATCCAGGAGGCCACGGGCCTGCCCTACGCAAGCCGGACTGCCGGCGTCATGCACGCGTGCGGACACGATGGCCACACGGCGATCCTGCTCGGTGCGGCCCAGTACCTGGCCCAGCACCGTGGCTTCGACGGCACGGTCCGCCTCTACTTCCAGCCCGCCGAAGAAGCCGGGGTCGACAGCGGTGCGCAACGGATGATCGCCGAAGGCCTGTTCGAACGGTTTCCCTGCGATGCGGTATTCGGCCTGCACAACCATCCCGGCCAGCCGGCCGGCAGGTTCCTGTTCCGCAGCGGGCCGTTCATGGCTTCGGGCGACAAAGTCACCGTCACCGTCATCGGCAAGGGCAGTCATGCGGCGCGGCCACACCTGAGCGTGGATCCCATCGTGGTGGCGTCGAGCATCGTCATGGCCTTGCAGACGATCGTGTCCCGCAACGTCGATCCTGCTGCGGCAGCGGTGGTCACGGTCGGCGTGCTGCAGGCGGGCACCGCGAACAACGTGATTCCCGCGTCGGCGACGCTCGAGCTCAGCGTCCGTGCATTCGACTCCAAGGTGCGGGAACGGCTGCGGGCGCGCATCGAAGCGCTGGTCCAGGCGCAGGCGCAGAGCTATGGCGCCACCGCCGAAATCGACTACGTCCTCGGCTATCCGGTGGTCGTCAACACCGAGCGCGAGACCGCCTTCGCCATCGAGGTGGCCCGTGAACTGGTCGGCAGCGATAACGTGGATCCCCACTTCGAACCGGTCATGGCGAGCGAGGACTTTGCCTTCCTGTTGCAGCAACGGCCGGGGTGTTTCCTGCGGCTCGGCAACGGCGTCGGCGATGGCATTGGCATTGGCGAAGGCGGCTGCATGGTGCATAACCCGCGCTATGACTTCAATGACGCGACGCTGCCGATTGGCGCGGCATTCTGGGCCCGGCTGGTTCAGCGCTATCTGGCGGCCCCGCTCTCTCCCACTCTCTCTCTTCCGAAGGTCGACGTATGAAGTCCACTGCCCGTATCGTCCTGACCGCGCTGGCGCTGACTGCCCCGCTGGTCGCCACCGCCGAGCCCGCCTATCCCTCCAAACCCGTCAAGATCGTGGTCGGCTATGCGCCGGGCGGTTCCGCCGATGCCGCTGCGCGGCTGCTGGCGAACCAGCTTTCGGTCCGGATGCGACAACCGTTCGTCGTGGAGAATCGCCCCGGCGCCGCAAGCAGCATTGCGGCGAGCGGCGTGGCGCGCTCGGCCCCGGATGGCTACACGCTGTTCCTCGGCTCGAATGCCAATGCCATCAACGCGACGCTGTACAGGAAGCTGCCGTTCGACATCCGCAAGGACTTTGCCTCCGTCGCGCTGGTTACCAGCTTTCCCAACGTGATGGTGGTCAATCCTGCGCTGCCGGTGAAGACCGTGGGCGAGTTCATCGCCTATGCCAAGGCACATCCGGGCACGGTCAACTTCGCGTCGTCCGGAATCGGCTCGTCCACGCACCTGTCGGCGGAACTGTTCAAGTCGATGGCGGGCATCAAGATGGAGCACATCCAGTACAAGGGCAGCGCTCCGGCGCTGACCGACCTGATGGCGGGGCAGGTGCAGGTGATGTTCGACAATGCGCCGTCGGTACTGCCGTTCATTCGCAGCGGCAAACTGCGCGCTCTCGCGGTGACGAGCGCGCAGCCGCAGCCGTTCGCGCCGCAGTTGCCGACGATCGCGGGCGCCGGGCTGCCCGGCTTCGAAGTGAAATCGTGGTATGGCCTGTTCGCGCCTGCCGACACGCCGCCGGCCGTCGTGCAGGCGCTGAATCAGCAGGTCAATGCCGCCTTGCAGGACCGGTCGATGCGCGACCAGCTGGCCACGCTCGGTGCCAGTCCGGAGGGCGGCACGCCGGAAGCCATGCGCAAGCATGTCGAGCAGGAAGTCACGAAGTGGGCCGCCGTCATCCGGCAGTCCGGCGCGACGGCGGAGTAGAAGGCCGTTGCGCGAAACGGGCCGTTGCACGAAACGGGCCGTCACGCGGAAAGCGGGCCCTCAGCCGGGGCCGCGCCCGCGGCGGGCTTGCACTACGCCCTAGCGGCCGCCGGCGCGCCTACCGCTACCCTGCCCGTCACCTGATCGATGGCCCCGATCACCTCCGGCACGTCCGGCACCACGCCTTCATTGCCGATCGACACCGCTCGGCCAGGCTCGGAAATTCCGAAGTGCTCGCGCGACGTCGCGGTGAACAGCATCACCGACGGCTTGCCCAGTGCATGGGCGAGATGGACGAAGCCGGTGTCGGTGCCGATCACCAAGTCCGCGGCGGCAACGCGCTGCGCGCATTCCGTGATCGTCATCTTGGGCAGTACCTCGGCGTCCGGGATGCCGCGCGCAAGGACCTCCGACTGCTCCTTTTCCGCCGGCGAGCCCCAGGGCAGTTGCACGCGATAGCCGCGCGCGGTCAGTTCGCGGCCGACCGCGATCCAGCGTTCGGGCGGCCATTTCTTGATCTCCAGCGAGGTCGCGTGGAACAGCATCGCGCGCGGTACGCCGTCGGTATTGAGCGGCGCGGCCGGAGCCGGGATGCGCAGTTCGTAGTGTTCCTTCGGGTCGAGTTCGTAGCCAAGCGCCTTGGCGGCGACCAGGCGCATCTTGTGGCGGGCGGTGGCGTCGCCATGCGGCGCGAAGATGTCGGTGTAGAACATCTCGGCGCGGGCTTCGCCCAGGTGTTTGGCGGCGTAGCCGAAGCGCCGGCGCGTGCGGGCCAGCCAGCCGACGATGGCGCTCTTGTAGACGCCGTGCACGTCCAGCACCACGTCGTACTTTTCACGGCGCAGTTCGCGCACCGAAGCGAGGATCGCGCGCAGGTCCTTCCATTGCTTCGACTTCTTGTAGCCGCGCAGCGGGGGCGAAATCACGCGGTCGACGCCGACCGTCCAGCGGGGGATATCGGCGCAGGAAGCGTCGGCGACCCAGTCGATCTTGGCTCCGGGGTAGGCGTGCCGCAGATCCCAGATCAGCGGCAGCGTGTGCGCCATATCGCCGAGGGAGGTGATCTTGATAACCAGGATGCGCTTCATGGGTGCAGGAACGGGCCTTCGCCGCGGGGCTGAGTTTTGCGAAGGCCGTAGTATGCACCAGAGGCTGGGGGATCAACGTTTCGGGACGTAACGGGGGGAGGTGCGTCGCCACGCGTGCGACGCTGCCCTCTCCCCCGCCCCGCTCCCGCGGGCGGGAGAGGGGGGAGAACGACAACGGCAAGATAGGGCCGAATCGGCCAGGCCAACCAGGTCAGGCCCAGCCCACCCAGGACAAGCCCCTGCCCAAACCACCTAGCCTGGTCCGCCACCCAGGGCAGCCATACGAATCCGACGAGACAGCCCCGCCAGACGAGCCGAGCGGCCCGTCCGGCGCCATCTCACCGCACCTTGCCCTCCTTCCAGGCCTGCAGCAGCTTCTCGTAGGCGATCGTCTCGCCCTTCGGCTTCTCGTTGGCCAGCTTCTTCCACGGCGCGTGCTCGTCCGACAGCCACTTGGTCGCATCGCCCTTGGGGTTGAGCTTCGGCGCGCAGGTCGCCATGCCCGCGCGCTGCAGCCGCGCCATCACCTGGTCCATCTCTTCGGCGAGGCTGTCCATCGCGGCCTGCGGGGTCTTCTCGCCGGTCACCGCCGTGGCAACGTTCTTCCACCACAGCTGCGCGAGCTTCGGATAGTCGGGGACGTTGGTGCCGGTCGGCGTCCACGCCACGCGCGCCGGGCTGCGATAGAACTCGATCAGCCCGCCGTACTTGGCCGCGTTCTTGGTCAGGTACTCGTGGTTGATGTCGCTGTCGCGGATGAACGTCAGCCCCGTCAGCGACTTCTTCAGCGACACGGTCTTCGACGTCACGAACTGCGCATAGAGCCACGCGCCGGCCAGGCGGTTCGGATCGGTCTTCTTGAAGAAGGTCCACGAGCCCACGTCCTGGTAGCCGTTCTGCATGCCCTGCTTCCAGTACGGGCCGTACGGCGACGGCGCCATGCGCCACTTCGGCGAGCCGTCCGCGTTGACCACCGGCAGCCCCTTCTTGGTCATGTCCGCGGTGAAGGCGGTGTACCAGAAGATCTGCTGCGCGACCTGTCCCTGCGCCGGCACCGGGCCGGCCTCGGAGAACGTCATGCCCATCGCCTGCGGCGGCGCGTACTTCTTCATCCAGTCGACGTACTTGGTCAGCGCGTAGACCGCGGCCGGGCTGTTGGTGGCGCCGCCGCGAGCGACCGAGGCGCCGACCGGCGTGCACTTGTCCGCGGCCACGCGGATGCCCCACTCGTCGACCGGCATGCCGTTGGGCAGCCCCTTGTCGGCGGTGCCGGCCATCGACAGCCACGCATCGGTGAAGCGCCAGCCGAGCGACGGGTCCTTCTTGCCATAGTCCATATGGCCGTAGACCTTCTTGCCGTCGATCTCCTTGACGTCGTTGGTGAAGAAGTTGGCGATGTCCTCGTAGGCGGACCAGTTGGTCGGCACGCCCAGGTCATAGCCGTACTTGGCCTTGAATTTCTCCTGCAGGTCCTTGCGCGCGAACCAGTCGGCGCGGAACCAGTAGAGGTTGGCGAACTGCTGATCCGGCAGCTGGTACAGCTTGCCGTCCGGCGCGGTGGTGAACTTGGTGCCGATGAAGTCCTTGATGTCGAGGTCCGGATTGGTGAACTCCTTGCCGGCGCCGTTCATGTAGTCGGTCAGCGGCAGGATCGCGCCATAGCGATAGTGCGTGCCGATCAGGTCCGAATCGGAGATCCAGCCGTCGTAGATCGACTTGCCCGACTGCATCGACGTCTGCAGCTTCTCGACCACGTCGCCTTCCTGGATCAGGTCGTGATTGACCTTGATGCCGGTGATCTCCTCGAAGGCGCGCGCCAGCGTCTTGGCCTCGTATTCGTGCGTGGTGATGGTTTCGGACACCACGTTGACCTGCGTCACGCCCTTGGCCTTGAGCTTGGCGGCCGCGTCGATGAACCACTTCATCTCGGCCAGCTGCTTGTCCTTCGCCAGCGACGACGGCTGGAACTCGTTGTCGATCCACTTCTTCGCCTCGGCTTCACCCGCCCAGGCGGCGTGGCCGCAGGCGAGCGCGGCGGCCACCGCCACCAGCTTCACCGCAAGCCTTGCCCGTTGCTTCAGCGCTGTCATCGATGTCTCCTCGAATGGTCCTTCCCGATAGCGTTGCGGGTCGCGGCCGGGGAAGGATTGAGCCGCGCTACCTGCGAATACCAAGCAAACCAATCCATGCAACCAATGCACCAAATGCAAGCCACACACCTCCGAGCCGCGGCAGAACAGCCCGGACGTCGGCCCGGACGTCGGCCCGGAACTTACCCCTTGCGCATCACCAGCGCCAGCACCGCCATCGACACGACGAAGCTGATCCACACCGACGGCTCCTCCGGCAGCGAGAACCAGTTCATCATCGCCTCGCCGAGGCCCACCCACGCCAGGTTGATCCACGCCGCGCACATCAGCCCGATGAACAGCCGATCACCGCGCGTGGTGGCGATCGGCAGCCAGCCCTTGCGCAGGCGCGTCGGCGAGCGCAGCTCCCAGATCGTCATGCCGATCAGCATCAGCACCACGCAGACGAAGAACACCGCGACCGGCGTGGTCCACACCATCCAGCCGAACATGGCCGTCGTTTCCATCGCCACCCCCGCTCAGACGCGGCCCATCGCGAAGCCCTTCGCGATGTAGTGCCGCACGAACCAGATCACGATGCCGCCGGGCACGATCGTCAGCACGCCCGCCGCGGCCAGCACGCCCCAGTCCATGCCGGAGGCGGACACCGTGCGCGTCATCGTCGCCACGATGGGCTTGGCGTCGACCGAGGTCAGCGTGCGCGCCAGCAGCAGCTCGACCCAGCTGAACATGAAGCAGAAGAACGCCGCGACGCCGACACCGGCCTTGATCAGCGGCAGGAAGATCGTCAGGAAGAAGCGCGGGAACGAATAGCCGTCGACATAGGCCGTCTCGTCGATCTCGCGCGGCACGCCGGACATGAAGCCCTCCAGGATCCACACCGCCAGCGGCACGTTGAACACCAGGTGCGCGAGCGCGACGCCCAGGTGCGTGTCCATCAGCCCGACGCTGGTATAGAGCTGAAAGAACGGCAGCAGGAACACCGCCGGCGGCGTCATCCGGTTGGTCAGCAGCCAGAAGAACACGTGCTTGTCGCCGATGAACTGGTAGCGCGAGAACGCATACGCCGCCGGCAGCGCAACGGTGACCGAAATCACGGTGTTCAGCGCGACATAGATCAGCGAGTTGATATAACCGGAGTACCAGGACGAATCGGTGAAGATGGTGCGGTAGTGCTCCAGCGTGAACTGCGCCGGCCACAGCGACAGCGTCGACAGGATCTCGTCGTTGGTCTTGAACGACATGTTGAGCATCCAGTAGATCGGCAGGATCGCAAAGACCAGATAGACCAGCAGGAAGGCGGCGCGCCACCAGCCGCCGCGCGAGGCCGGGTCATGCATGGGGAACCTCCTCGGCGACCGTGCCCGCGCGCTGCATCCAGTTGTAGAGCACGAAACACAGCAGCAGGATGATCAGGAAATAGACGATCGAGAACGCCGCGGCCGGGCCGAGGTCGAACTGCCCCACCGCCTTCTGCGTCAGGTATTGCGACAGGAAGGTGGTGGCGTTGCCGGGGCCGCCGCCGGTCAGCACGAAGGGCTCGGTGTAGATCATGAAGCTGTCCATGAAGCGCAGCAGCACCGCGATCATCAGCACGCCGCGCAGCTTGGGCAGCTGGATATGGCGGAACACCGCCCAGCGCGAGGCGCCGTCGATCTGCGCGGCCTGGTAGTAGGCGTCGGGAATCGCGCGCAGGCCGGCGTAGCACAGCAGGCCGACCAGCGGCGTCCAGTGCCAGACGTCCATCACCAGCACCGTCAGCCACGCGTCCAGCGCGTTGCCGGTGTAGTTGTAGTCGAAGCCCAGCCCCGCCAGTGCGGCGCCGAGCAGCCCGATGTCGGTGCGGCCGAAGATCTGCCAGATGGTGCCGACCACGTTCCACGGAATCAGCAGCGACAGCGCCACGATCACCAGCACGGCCGACGCCTTCCAGCCGCGCGCCGGCATCGACAGCGCCAGCAGGATGCCCAGCGGAATCTCGACCAGCAGCACCGCCAGCGAGAAGCCCAGCTGTCGCAGCAGCGCGTCGTGCAGCTCGCCGTCGCGCAGCACCGCGCGGAACCACTCGGTGCCGACGAACACGCGCCGCTCCGGCGAGATGATGTCCTGCACCGAGTAGTTGACGATGGTCATCAGGGGCAGGATCGCCGAGAACGCGACGCAGACGACCACCGGCAGCACCAGCAGCCACGCCTTCTGGTTGATCGGCTTCATCGGACCAGCTCCTCGTCGACGTAATAGCAGGTATGGCGGTGGAAGACCGAGAACCACGCGGCCTCGCCGGGCCGCAGCGCAGCGGCCTCGTCGCCGAGCCGCGCGCGCAGCAGCGGCGAACCATCGGCGCCGACGATGCCCTTGGTGCCATCGGTTCCCTCGACGCCTGCGCCGCCAGCGTGGTCCTGCAGCCGCGCGGCCGCGATCCAGTAGGTGCCGATGTCCTGCGCGCGCTCGATCACCGCGGGCACCGCCTGTTCGTCGTCGGGCCGGGCCAGGCGCAGGTATTCGGGCCGCACGCCGATCTTGAACGCGCCGGCCGCCTGCAGCCGCCGCGCGATGGCCTCGTCCGCCGGCGGCGCATAGCGTCGTCCGGCCAGTTCGATCCAGCCGTCGCGCCAGCGCGCCGGCAGGAAGTTCATGCCGGGCGAGCCGATGAAATGCCCAACGAACGTATGCGCGGGCCGCTCGAACAGCGCGTCGGCGGTGCCGACCTGCACCGCCTTGCCGCGCGACATCACCACCACCTGGTCGGCGAAGGTCAGCGCCTCGGTCTGGTCGTGCGTGACATAGATCAGCGTCAGATGGAACTCGCGGTGGATCTCCTTGAGCTTGCGCCGCAGTTGCCATTTCAGGTGCGGGTCGATCACCGTCAACGGCTCGTCGAACAGGATCGCGGCGACATCGTGGCGCACCAGCCCGCGCCCCAGCGAGATCTTCTGCTTGGCGTCGGCCGACAGCCCGCTGGCCTGGCGATCGAGCACGGCCGACAGGTCCAGCATCTCGGCCACCTGCCCGACCCGCTCGCGCACCTGCGCGGCCGGCACGCCGCGGTTGCGCAGCGGAAAGGCCAGGTTCTGGCCGACGGTCATGGTGTCGTAGATCACCGGGAACTGGAACACCTGCGCGATATTGCGCGCCTGCGGCGAGTCGCCGGTGACATCGCGCCCGTCGAACGACACGGTGCCCTGCGAAGGCCGCAGCAGTCCCGAGATGCAGTTCAGCAGCGTGGTCTTGCCGCAGCCCGAGGGCCCGAGCAGCGCATAGGCGCCGCCGTCGTCGAAGGTAAAGCGCAGCGGCAGCAGCGCATAGTCCTCGTCGCTGCGCGGATTGGGCCCGTAGGCGTGGGCCAGATCCAGATCGATGCGGGCCATGGCCTCAGTTCCCCCTGCCCGTTGGCGCGCCGCAGATGCTGGCGGCGCGGTGCGCGAACGCAGCGGCCCTGCGCATCGAACAGATAGAGCTGGGACGGATCGAGCCGCAGCGTCACCGTCTCGCCCAGCGCCAGTTCCAGCACGCCGGGCACCTGTGCCACCAGATTGCCGACCGCGGTGTCGACGTGCACGAAGGTATCGGAGCCGGACAGTTCGGCCAGCGCGACGCGCCCCGGTAGCGGCACGCCCTCGCGCGCCCGCGGCACGCCGACGGCGAGTTCGTCGTGCCGGTCGGAGACGCCATCGAGCCACAGCGTGCCGGCGCGCACGCCGACGGTCACCGGGCCGGCATAGCCTTGCAGGGCATCGCCGGCACGATCGGCGGGGCCGCCGACGGCGCCGGTGCCGCTAATGGCGCTGCTGATGGCGCTGTCATCGGGCCGCAGCGCCACAACGATGCCGTCCGGCAGACGCACGGCGCCGTCGCGCCATTCGCCCGCGATCAGGTTCATCGGCGGATCGCTGAAGGCGCGCGCCACGCGCAGCGAGTCGGGATAGTGGAAGACCTCGGCGGTCGGCCCGTATTGCAGCAACTCGCCGGCATCGAGCACCGCGGTATGGCCGCCGAGCAGCAGCGCCTCGGCCGGCTCGGTGGTCGCGTAGATCACGGTGGCGTCGCCCTGCGCGAACAGCTGGGCCAGTTCCTCCCGCAGTTCCTCGCGCAGCTTGTAGTCGAGGTTGACCAGCGGCTCGTCCAGCAGCATCAGCGGCGCGCCCTTGGCCAGCGCCCGCGCCAGCGCAACGCGCTGCTGCTGGCCGCCGGACAGCTCGGCGGGATAGCGCTCGAGCAGATGGTCGATATGCAGCCGCGCGGGCCAGCGCGCGCACCTGCCGGTCGATCTCCGCCGCGCCGCGCAGCCGCAGCGGCGAGGCGATGTTGTCGAACACGGTCAGCGACGGGTAGTTGATGAACTGCTGGTAGACCATCGACACATTGCGCTGGCGTACCGGCATGCCGGTCACGTCGGCATCGTCGACCAGCACGCGGCCGGCGCTGGGGCGGTCGAGCCCCGCCATCACCCGCATCAGCGACGTCTTGCCCGCCTGCGTCGCCCCGAGCAGGATCGTCACCGCACCCGGGACCGGCGCCAGCGACATCGGATAGAGATGGACTTGCGAACCTGCCTGCTGCGCGATGCCTTCCAGTCTGAGCTGCATCCGGTCTCCGTCAGGGTTCTGCTGCCCGGCGCGCGGCATGGTTCGGCCCGAAGGAAGGTCGCGGGATCAGCGGACACAGAACGGGACGCAAAAGGGAACACCGGCGCGCATCGATTGCTTGCTTGCTCGTTTTAGTAAAGAAGCGAACAAAAAACAATAGTGCAATGCGTCATTTGTTTTCGTTTTTGTTTGAACTAGAATCCCGGCATGACGCTCAATCCCCGCCAGACCGCTCTTCTGGAAGAAGTCCGCAGCCAGGGTTTCGCCTCCATCGAAGAGCTAGCACGCAAGTTCGGCGTGACCCTGCAAACGGTCCGGCGCGACGTCAATCTGCTGGCGGAGAACGGCATGCTGGCGCGCTTTCACGGCGGCGTGCGGATGGATGGCTCGACCACCGAGAACATCGCCTATCGCCAGCGCCAGTTGCTCAATGCTGAAGGCAAGGCGCGCATTGCGCGCGCGGTGGCCGCCGCGGTGCCCGAGGGCTGTTCGCTGATCCTGAACATCGGCACCACGGTCGAGGAGATCGCCCGCGCGCTGGTGCATCACCGCGGCCTGCGCGTGATCACCAACAACCTGCACGTCGCCAACATCCTGGCCGACAACCAGGACTGCGAGGTCATCGTCGCCGGTGGCGTGCTGCGCTCGCGCGACCGCGGCATCGTCGGCGAGGCCACCGTCGAGTTCATCGGCCAGTTCAAGGTCGATATCGGGCTGATCGGCATCTCGGGGATCGAGGCCGACGGCACGCTGCGCGATTTCGATTTCCGCGAGGTCAAGGTCGCGCGCACGATCATCGAGCATTCGCGCGAGGTCTGGCTGGCCGCGGATGCGACCAAATTCAACCGGCAGGCGATGGTCGAGCTGGCGCACCTGTCGCAGATCGACCGGCTCTTCACCGACGAGCCCTTGCGGGCGCCGTTCGAGCAGATCGTTGCGGACAGCGGGGTGAAGTGTGTGGTGGCGGGGGAATAAGGCCGGAGCCCGGCCTGCGCCCTGCCCCTCTCCCGCATGCGGCAGAGGGGCTTGGTCGTGCTTACTTGAAGACGACCGTCTTGTGCCCGTTCAGCAGGATGCGATGTTCCGCATGCCACTTGACCGCGCGGGCCAGCGCGACGCATTCGACGTCGCGGCCGACCGCGGTCAGCTGGTCCGGGTCCATGCTGTGGTCCACGCGCTCGATCTCCTGCTCGATGATCGGGCCCTCGTCGAGGTCGGCGGTCACGTAGTGGGCCGTCGCGCCGATCAGCTTGACCCCGCGATCGTGCGCCTGGTAGTAGGGCTTGGCGCCCTTGAAGCTGGGCAGGAAGGAATGGTGGATATTGATCGCGCGGCCTTCGAGCTTGCGGCACAGGTCGTTCGACAGCACCTGCATGTAGCGCGCCAGCACGACCAGGTCGATCTTCTGGTCCTGCACCACCTCGAACACCTTGGCCTCCTGCGCGGCCTTCTGTTCGGCCGATGCATTCATCAGCGGCAGATGGAAGAACGGAATGTCGTAGGACGCGGCCAACTGGTAGAAATCGCGGTGGTTCGACACGATCGCGGCGATCTCGACCGGCAACTGCCCGCTCTTGGCGCGGAACAGCAGGTCGTTCAGGCAATGGCCGATGCGCGACACCATGATCATCACGCGCGGCTTGATCGCGGCATCGAACAGCTCCCACTGCATCGAGAACTGCTCGCCGACCGGCGCGAACGCGCTCTTGAGCGTGCCGAGCTCCGGACCGCCCGGGGCCGCGGTGAAATGCACGCGCATGAAGAAGCGGCCGGTGTACTCGTCACCGTACTGGTCCGAATCGACGATATTGCAGCCGTGCTGGAACAGCAGTCCCGAAACGGCGTGCACGATGCCCGGCTGATCGGGGCACGAAATGGTCAGAATAAAGCCTGGATTGCTCATCGTTGGTGTTCTCTGGAGGGGGGCGCGTCCGGCGGGCCGGCCGCCTTGCAGGGCCTCGTACGGGGCCCGGTACGGCGAAATCGCGCTAGGCGGCGAAGCCCGGTACCGGCGGCGCCCAGCCGCGCCGGCGCAGCGCACAGAGCGTCACCAGCGTGGCATCGAGCGTCATCGCGCCATCCGCCATGATAGCAAGGGCGGCGTCCGGCCCCCACCAGCCGATGCTCGGCGACCTCGCCGTCGCGGTTGTGCGGCACGAAGTCGGCGGGCAGTTCCAGGTCGTACTGATAGACCGTTTCCCACTGCACGCCCTCGTCGATTTCGCGCAGCACCTGCACCTCGCCATGGGCCTGCGCCTGGGCCGCGAGCCACGGCGGAATGCCCGATTCCTCGTCGCATTCGCGCACCAGCGTCGCCAGCGGATCGCTGCCGTGCGGCATGCCGCCGGCGACCAGATTGTCCCACATGCCGGGATCGACCGCCTTGCTCTCGCTTCGCCGGGCGATCCACAGCGCGCGCTGCCCGGCCACGATGCCGTTCATGTGCGAGGCGAAGGTCAGCAGCCCGAAATAGCGCGCGGCGGCGCGTTCGATCGTGGCGAAGGCCGGGTGCGCCAGCGCCGGCGTGACCGCGAACGGCTCGTCGCGCCAGCCGCGCAGCAGGTTATGCGCGGCGAGTCGGCGGGCCAGCCTGGCCAGTGCCGCGCTGCGCGCCTCGAAGCCCTGCACGTCCGGCAACAGCGCGACCGCGTCCCCGCTCTCGGCGCCCAGCACGGTGAAATCGATGCCCTCCGCCCCTTCGAGCTCGCGCAGCGCTCCGCGCATGCCGGCGCGGCAGCCAGCCGACCTGCTCGCCCTCCACGGTCAGCCGCAGATGCCGCGCGGGATCGAAGCGCGAGCGCGCGCCGAGGTTGGCGGCGAGGTCGGCGGCAATGCGTCGGGCAAGGTCGGGGGGATTGGACATCGGCATCTTGGCGCCCGGCAAGGGCGTTCTTCGTACGGGTCCCGGTACGGAACCACGGAATCATTGAAATGGAAATCAGCAGGATGGCAGCCATGACCGACAGCACGACGCCAGCGCGCGGCGAATACATCCTGGCGCTCGACCAGGGCACCAGCAGTTCGCGGGCAATCCTGTTCGATCATGCCGGCAATGTGGTGCGGATCGCCCAGCGCGAGTTCCGGCAATATTACCCGCAGCCCGGCCATGTCGAGCACGACCCCTACGAGATCTGGCAATCGCAGCTGGCGGTCGCCCACGAGGTGCTGAACGGCGCCGGCGTGTCGGCCGCGCAGATCCGCGCGATCGGCATCACCAACCAGCGCGAAACCGCGGTGCTGTGGGACCGCCGCACCGGCGAGCCGGTCGGCCGCGCGCTGGTCTGGCAGGACCGCCGCACCGCGCCGATGTGCGAGGCGCTGCAGCGCGACGGCCATGGCGAGCGCTTCCGCGCCAAGACCGGGCTGGTCATCGACGCCTATTTCTCCGGCACCAAGCTGCGCTGGATGCTCGACCACTACGACGGCGCGCGCGAACGCGCGGCGCGCGGCGAGCTGGCCTTCGGCACCGTCGACAGCTGGCTGATCTGGCAGCTGACCGATGGCGCGCGCCACGTCACCGACGTCTCCAACGCGTCGCGCACGATGCTGTTCAACATCCACGAATTCCGCTGGGACGACGAACTGCTGGCGCTGCTCGACATTCCGC
The DNA here is from genome assembly GCF_049311595.1 of Cupriavidus sp. H18C1. Classification (NCBI taxonomy): domain Bacteria; kingdom Pseudomonadati; phylum Pseudomonadota; class Betaproteobacteria; order Burkholderiales; family Burkholderiaceae; genus Cupriavidus; species Cupriavidus sp. H18C1. The sequence goes on along the minus strand of NZ_CP186008.1, from coordinate 3,232,152 downwards.
GCAGCCTGCTGCCCGACGTGGTGCCGTCCAGCGGCGAGGTCGCGCGCACCGCGCAACGCGTGTTCGGCGCCGAACTGCCGATCGCCGGCATCGCGGGCGACCAGCAGGCGGCCACGTTCGGCCAGGCCTGCCTGTCGCCGGGCATGGCGAAGAACACCTATGGCACCGGCTGCTTCCTGCTGATGAATACCGGCTCGGCGCCGGTGGTGTCGCAGAACCGGCTGCTGACGACGATCGGCTGGCAGCTCGGCACGGGCTCCGGCGGCCCGGGGCAAGGTCCGGCGCAAGGCTCGGCGCAAGCCAGCACCCAATACTGCCTCGAAGGCGGCGTCTTCATGGGCGGCGCGACGATCCAGTGGCTGCGCGACGGCCTGCAGATCATCCAGAGCGCGCCCGAGGTCGAGCCGCTGGCGCGGCAATGCGACGACACCGGCGGCGTGGTGCTGGTCCCCGCCTTCGCCGGCCTCGGCGCGCCGCACTGGGACGCGTTTGCGCGCGGCACGCTGATCGGCATCACGCGCGGCACGGGTCGTCCGCAGATCGCGCGCGCCGCGCTCGAGGCGATCGCGCTGCAAAGCGTCGACGTGCTGGACGCCATGCAGAAGGACGCCGGCATTGCGCTGGCCGAGCTGCGCGTCGACGGCGGCGCCTCGCGCAGCGACCTGCTGATGCAGATGCAGGCGGATCTGCTTGGCACCGCGGTCGTGCGTCCGCGCGTCACCGAGACCACCGCGCTGGGCGCGGCCTATCTGGCGGGGCTCGCCTGCGGCTTCTGGCGCGATCAGCAGGAACTGGCCAGCCAGTGGCAGATCGAACAGCGTTTCGAGCCGCGGCTGTCGGCCGATGCGCGCGAGAGCCAGCTCGCGCGCTGGCATCGCGCGGTGGAGCGGGCGCGGGACTGGGCGCGGGACGATGCGGCATCGGCCAGTGCCTCGCCGGCCGGCTGAACGTGTTGCCCGCCAATCACCACCAATAACCACCGGTAACCGACCCTCTCCGACGACCCGCCGACGATCCGCCGACGGGCCGAAGAACCGCCACCACCGATCCGATTCGCACCGCTCTTCCTTGCCATGCAGACAACCAACCCTACCCTGCCCCCCGATCGCGCGGCGCTGCTCGCCACGCTGGAGCGCGAGCGCCGCTGGGACGTGATCGTGATCGGCGGCGGCGCGACCGGCCTCGGCACCGCCGTCGATGCCGCCTCGCGCGGCTACCGCACGCTGCTGCTGGAGGCGGCCGACTTCGCCAAGGGCACCTCGAGCAAGGCCACCAAGCTGGTGCACGGCGGCGTGCGCTACCTGGCCCAGGGCAATATCGGGCTGGTGCGCGAGGCCCTGCACGAGCGCGGCATGCTGGCGCGCAACGCGCCCCATCTGGTCTGGCCGCTCGGCTTCGTGGTGCCGGCCTATCAGCTGTTCGACCAGCCCTTCTACGGCATCGGCCTGAAGGTCTACGACATGCTGGCCGGCAGCCGCAACCTGATGGACAGCCGCTGGCTGAACCACCAGGAGGCGCTGGCCGCGGCGCCGACGCTGGCCGAGCATGTCGGCGGCCGCCCGCTACGGGGCGCAAACCTGTATTTCGACGGGCAGTTCGACGACGCGCGCCTGGCGATCGCGCTGATGCGCACGCTGTTCGATCTGGGCGGCATCGCGCTGAACTATGCCCGCGTGAGCGGCCTCGTGATGCAGGCCGGCGTGATCGGCGGCGTTACCGTACGCGACGAGCTTGGCGACGCCGAACTGACGCTGCATGCCGAATGCGTGATCAATGCCACCGGCGTCTGGGTCGACGCGGTGCGGCGCATGGAGGACGAGCGCGCGCAGATGATGGTCGCGCCCAGCCAGGGCGTGCACCTGACGCTGCCGCGCAGCTTCCTGCCGGGCGACCGCGCGATCCTGGTGCCCAAGACCGACGACGGCCGCGTGCTGTTCCTGGTGCCCTGGAACGGCCACACGATCGTCGGCACCACCGACACGCCACGCCGCGACCTGCCGCTGGAGCCGCGCGCCGAGGAGGACGATGTCGACTTCATCCTCGAGACCGCGGCGCGCTATCTGTCGCGCGATCCGACCCGCGCCGATGTCACCAGCGTCTGGGCCGGACTGCGCCCGCTGGTCAAGGCGACCGGCGAAAGCTCGACCGCCTCGCTGTCGCGCGAACACACCATCGTGGTATCGAAGGCGGGCCTGATCACGGTGACCGGCGGCAAATGGACCACCTATCGCAAGATGGCCGAGGACGTGGTCGATACCGCGATTCGCCGCCAGATGCTGCGCGCCGCGCCCTGCGTGACCGCCGACCTGCCGCTGCATGGCGCGGGCGCGTGGGCCGGTCAGCAGGCCAACCTGAACGCGCCGGACCGCTACTATGGCGGCGACCTCGGTCTGCTGCGCAGCCTGCCCGGCGCGGACAACGTGATCGCGCCGGAATCGGGCCTGACCGAAGCGCATGTCCGCTTCGCCGCGCGCTACGAACTGGCGCGCAAGGTCGAGGACGTGGTGGCGCGCCGCAACCGGCTGCTGTTCCTCGATGCCCGCGCCGCCGAGGCCGCGGCCCCCCGCGTGGCCGCGATCCTCGCGGAAGAGTTGGGCCACGATGCCGCCTGGCAGCAGGCCGAGATCGACAGCCTGCGCAGCCTCGCGGCAAGCTATCGGCTCGATGGCGGCGCGGGGCGTTGAGCGGGACGTTGCGCTTCATGTGTCGGCGCCCCTTCATCGATTGCCTCTTACCGCTTCGCTGCAGGAACCAACCGATATGGCCATGTCCTTCCCCCCGTCCGTCCTATTCCCTTCGCCGCGCCGCGCTGATGCCGTGTGCCGCGCTGATTGCGGCGGTCTCCTTCACCGAGCCGGCACAGGCCCGCCCCGGCATCGACGGCGTACGCTTCGACCCGCCGGTCACCGTGCGCTACCGCTGCGACGGCGGCAAACAGCTGACCGCACGCTATTTCAACAGCGCCGACAACCAGATCGCGATCCTGCGGCTCGACGGCAAGCCGCTGCTGTTCGTCACCGTGCTGAGCGCATCCGGCGCGCGCTATGCGCATGGCCAGCATGTCTGGTGGACCAAGGGTGACGAGGCCATGCTGCAGGACATCATGCAGGGCGAAAACGCGCCTCCCGTCTACGCGAATTGCCAGGCGCAGCGATAAGCCGGCCGCGCCAGACGCGCGGAGGGTGGGCGTGGCCATGGTGTCCGAGCGATAATGCGGCTCATCGAATCAGGGAGAACACCATGGACGAGATAGACGATCTGTCCGATCTGCCGATGCCCCGCTTCATCTGGGGCTTCGCCATCGCCACCGGCAAGGGGGGCGAAGTGATGCACGACGAATTCGAGTATCTGACGCATACCCGCAGCCCGCGCTTCACCTGCCGTGTGGTCGAGCTCGAGGACATGCCCACCGAGAGCGACGAGTCCGGCATCGACGGCCGCATCGTCCACTACGACGATCCCGCACGCCTGTTCTACATCACCGATGCCGGCATGGCGCTGGTCAATTTCGAGCTGTTCGACAAGCTGCCGGATCGCCAGAAGCTGAAGAAGGTCTGCGACGAGGCCATCCGCAACTGGATGATCCGGCGCGACTTCCTCGACAGCGAGGATGACGAGGATTGAGCCGGAAACAGGCCGGAAACAGGCCAAAACCAGGCCGCAAACAGGCATGAAGGGCCGGCGATCACCCCATGCCCTGGCATTGATGCACCGCATCGATTCGGCATGGGCATGGGCGCAGCCAGTCGGATACCCGGTCGGCCCAGTCCTACAAACCTAGCGGAGGGGTCCCGACAGTAGGCCCCGCCCCTGCTCCCTATAGTGAAGCCATGGAGTTCACGACAAGGAGCGAAACCATGCCTTATATCCTCGCCTGGTTGCTGGGTGTACCGGCCTTCGTGCTGGTCCTGATCTGGCTGTTCGCGCACTGATCCCGGCGCATGGCCGGCGGCCTCCGCAACGGTGTCGCCGTCCGCCATGCCCCATGTGGCAACGATCCAACGTCCGCCCGCAAGGCGGACGTTTTTATTGCGCCCCGCCCGGCCGCCGCGGCGGTCGTGCAAAGACATTGGTGTAGACTCCGCCGAACAAGGCGCATCGTATTGCCGCAGAGCGCCGCCCCCGCCGCTGCTATCGAGGGGAACATGGCCAGACGGACGCTACACGGGCGTTCATCGTTTATTTGGCATTGATGACGAGGATCGATCTGACCGCCGCCACGCCGCGCCGACGTGGCGCCATGCTGACCACGGCATGCCTTCTGGCCGCGATGGCATTGCCGCCGGCGCACTCCCAACCCGCTTCCTCCGCTACGGCAATCGAAGGCCCGAGCAGCAACGGAGGCAACGCCACGTCCGCCGCCAGCGCCCCGGCAGCATCAGCAGCGCCGGCCGGCACGCCGGCGCGCCGCCAGACGCTGACGGTCGCCGAGATGGGCGCATATGGCCCGATCGCGCTGCGCGGACTGGACCCCGAACGCGTGCTCAATGTCGGCATCCGTGCGGACGAGGTCGTCACCAGCGCCACGCTGCGGCTGCACTACACCTACTCGCCCTCGCTGATCTATCCGCTGTCGCATCTGAAGGTCAAGCTGAACGACGAGGTCGTCGCCACGCTGCCGCTCGAAGCGAATCGCGCGGGCCAGCAGGTCACGCGCGAGATCGCGCTGGAGCCGCGGCTGTTTTCCGATTTCAATCGGCTCGCGATCGAATTCATCGGCCACTACACCGTGGACCACTGCGAGGACGCCGCGCATTCGGCGCTGTGGACCGATATCAGCGCCAACAGCACGCTGACGCTGACCACCGCCGCGCTGCGGCTGCCGGACAACCTGGCGCTGCTGCCGCTGCCCTTCTTCGATCGCCGCGACAATCGCCGCGTCACCGTGCCGTTCGTGCTCGCCGAGAACGCCGACATGGCGACGCTGCGCGCGGCGGGCGTGGTGGCGTCGTGGCTGGGCGCGCTGGCCGACTACCGCGGCGCGCGCTTCCCCGTGGCCCGCAGCGCGCCGGCCGGCCAGCACGCGATCATGCTGACCCTGCCCGGTCCCGCGGCGGCCGCGCTCGGCCTGCGTGAAATTGCCGGGCCGTCCGTCACGGTGATGCCCAATCCGAACAGCCCCGACCACAAGCTGCTGGTGATCGCCGGCCGCAATGCCGACGAGCTGCAGACCGCGGCCAATGCGCTGGTGCTCGGCAAGGCCGCGATGGCGGGACGCCAGGCATCGATCCAGACCGTCGACCTGGGACCGCCGCGCGCGCCGTATGACGCGCCGAACTGGGCGCCGGTCCATCGTCCGGTGCTGTTCCGCGAGCTGGTCACCGATCCGCAGCAGCTGCAGGTCTCGGGCAACGACCCGCAGGCGATCCGCGTCAATCTGCGCGTGCCGGCCGACCTGTACGGCTGGAACCAGCGCAGCGTGCCGCTGAACCTCAAATACCGCTACACGGCACCGTCGACCTACAACGACTCGGTGCTGAACGTCGATATCAACGAGCAGCTGGTGCGCTCGTACCGGCTGCGTCCGCTGTCGGGCAGCGACGACGAGAACCTGGTCAGCGTGCCGCTGCTGTCGGGCAGCGACGCGGTGGTCTCCAACGAGATCCGCGTGCCGGCCTTCCGCGTCGGCAGCGACAACCAGATGCAGTTCCGCTTCCATCTGGATTCGCAGAAGACGGGCCTGTGCGCGTCGACGCCGGCCAAGGTCGCGCGCGCGGCGATCGATCCGGACTCGAGCATCGACTTCAGCGGCTTTGCGCACTACGCCGCGATGCCGAACCTGGCCTTCTTCGCCAACAGCGGCTACCCGTTCACGCGCCTGGCCGACCTGGCCGATACCGCGGTGGTGCTGCCCGACGCGCCGCGTGCGATCGACCAGGAGGCCCTGCTGACGCTGCTCGGCCATATGGGCCGCTGGACCGGACTGCCGGCGCTGCGCGTCACGGTGGTGCCGGCCAGGGAGGTCGACTCGGTCGGCCAGCGCAACCTGCTGATCGTCGGCAACGGCAGCGCCGGCGAACTGCTGGCGCGCTGGGGCAAGTCGCTGCCGCTGATGATCGCGCGCGGCAAGACCGAGATGGCGCTGCGCGACCAGCGCGCCAGCGCGTGGTCGAACTGGCTCAGCGACAGCGAGCCGGAGACGATGACGCCGGCGGGCCGCGCGATCCTGTCGGCCGACGGCCCGCTGGCCGCGCTGGTCGGCTTCGAATCGCCCTACCGCGAACGGCACAGCGTGGTCGCGGTGACCGCGACCGAGGCCGACCGGCTCGGCGACGTGCTCGATGCCCTCGACGATCCGACCAAGGTCGCGCAGATCCGCGGCGACCTGACCGTGGTGCGCGCCAAGGAGGTGGAAGGCCTGCGGCTCGGCGAGCGCTATTTCGTCGGCGATTTCCCCTGGTATGCGCGGGTCTGGGTGCGGGTGTCCTCGCACCCGGTATTCCTCGGCATCGCCGGCATCCTGGCCGGCCTTGCAGTAGCGCTGAGCGCGTTCTGGGCGCTGTCCCGGCTGGCGGCGCGGCGCAACGGAGGCTGAGATGGCGGGGTTCGCGATGGCGGGGGCCGCGATGACTGCGTGCCTGCGCGGCAACGTCCGCCGGCTCGCGGCCGCGTCGCGCGCGCTGCTCGGCGCCGCGCTGCTGACCGCGTCGCTCGGCTGCGCCGCGGCGTCTTGCCCCTGGCCCGCCTGGGATACCTTCAAGCGCGACACCATCAGCGCCGACGGCCGCGTGATCGACGCCAGCACGCCGCAGCAGACCACGGTCTCCGAGGGCCAGGCCTATGCGCTGTTCTTCGCGCTGGTCGCCAACGACCGGCCGACTTTCGAGCGGCTGCTCGCCTGGACCGAAAACAACCTCGCCGAAGGCGACCTCGCTTCGCGCCTGCCCGCGTGGATCTGGGGCAAGCGCGAGGCGGCCGACGGCAAGCCCGAGAGCTGGGGCGTGCTCGACAGCAATCCCGCCTCCGACGCCGATCTGTGGATCGCCTACGCGCTGCTGGAGGCCGGCCGGCTCTGGCAGGAGCGCCGCTACACCGCGCTTGGCACCGTGATCGCACGCCAGGTGGTGCGCCAGGAGACCGCGCTGCTGCCGGGGCTGGGCCGCACGCTGCTGCCCGGGCCGATGGGCTTTCATCCTTCGCCGACGATGTGGCGGCTCAACCCGAGCTATGTGCCGCCGCAGCTAATGCGCCGGTTCGCCGCGCTGTGGCCGCAGCAGCCGGAATGGACGCAGCTGCTGTCCAGTTCGGCCCGTCTGCTGCTCGATACCGCGCCGCGCGGCTTCTCGCCCGACTGGGTCGAATATCACGCGGGTGCGAAACCGGGCTTCCGTCCCGACCAGCAGACGCAGGCCGAAGGCGCGTACAACGCGATCCGCGTCTATCTGTGGGCCGGCATGCTGGCGCCACAGGACCCGCTGCGCGCACCGCTGCTGAAGACCTATCGCCCGATGGCGGACTACACCATCGCGCACGGCCATCCCCCCCGAGCGGGTCGATACGCGCTCCGGCACCGTCGGGCCGAATTCGGGCAACGGAGGCTTTTCCGCCGCGGTGGCGCCGTACCTGGCCGCGCTCGGCGAAACGGGCGCCGCGCAGCGCCAGGTCGAGCGGATGCGCAAGCTGGCCGCGGAACAGCCGCTGGGCTATTACAGCCAGGTGCTGGCGCTGTTCGCCCTCGGTCATCTCGATGGCCTGTACCGTTTCGAAGCCGACGGCGCGCTGACGCCGGCCTGGACCGCGACATGCCCCGCTCGCCGCTGATCCCCGCCGCCGCGGTGCTGTTTGTTCCTGCGATGCCCGCGGCAGCGCAGACCCCAGCTGCGCCCGCCGCGCCGGCCACGTCCTCAGCCAATGCCGAGCTCGCCCGCCTGCTGTCGTCGGCGCGCATGTGGGAAGCCAAGAACCGCGCCGACCTGGCGCGCAGCGCGCTTGACAAGATCCTGACGATCGAGCCCCAGCAGCCCGATGCGCTGCTGTTGCTGGCGCAGATCGAGCTGCGTTCGAACCGTCCGGCGGAGGCGCAACGCATCCTGCAGCGCCTGCGCCAGCATCATCCGAAGCACCCCGCCACCCGCGAGCTCGAGGACACCTACCGCATCGCCACGCAGGACAAGCGCGAGATGGCGACGGTGCGCATGCTGGCGCGCGGCGGCAACGAGAAGGAAGCGCTCGAACGGCTGCAGCGGCTGTTTCCCGACGGGCCGCCGCAGGGCGAACTGGCGATCGACTACTACCGCATCCTGGCGGGCACGGACGCCGGCCGTCCGCGCGCGATCGCCGAACTGCGCAGGCAACTGGCGCAGCGGCCCGACGATGCGCGCCTCGCGCTGGTGCTGGGCGACCTGCTGACCGACCGCCCCGCCACGCGCGCCGAAGGCCTCGACCTGCTGTATCGGCTGAGCCAGCGCACCGACGCCGACCGCAAGACCGCGCTCGATATCTGGCGCCGCACGCTGTATCGCGTCAATGACGACCCCGCCTACGCGGTCTGGTTCGAGCGCTATCTGAAGGAAGTGCCCGACGACGACATCGCGCGGCAAACGCTGGCCGAGCTCGACGCCAGGCGCGAGGCGCATCGGCGCATGCTGGCGGACCCCGCCTGGCAGGCGCGCCAGCGCGGCCTGCGACAGCTCGAGCGCGGCAACCTTGCCGAAGCGCAGGCCGCCTTCGAGCAGGCCATGCGCACGCGCGGCAACGATGCCGAGGTGGTCGGCGGCCTGGGGCTCGTGCGGCTGCGCGAGGGCCGCCACGACGAGGCGCGCGCGCTGTTTTCCCGCGCGCTGCAGCTCGAACCCGAGCAGCGCAACAAGTGGCGCAGCCTGCTGGATACCGCCACCTTCTGGGGCACGATCGCCCGCGCGCGGCTGGCCGGCACGCAGGGCAAGCCCGGCGAAGCGGAGACGCTCGCCCGGCAGGCGCTGGCGCGCCAGCCTGACAACGCCGATGCGCTGGCCATCCTCGCCGACGCGCTGGTCGCGCAGCAACGCGATGCCGAAGCCGAGACGCTGCTGCGCCAGCAGCTGGCCGGCCGCACGCCCGATCCCGGCGCGCTGCGCCGGCTGGTGGCGCTGCTGCAGAACAGCGGCCGCCACGCCGAAGTCGGGCCGCTGCTGGCCGCGACCGAAGCGCGCCTGCAGAAATCGCCGGCCAATGCGCAGACGCTGCGCCAGTTGCGCGCCGAGCTGCTGACGCGCCAGGCCGACCAGCTGCTGGCGGAGCGCCGCGCAAGCCCGGCCATCGCCCGGCTGGAGGAGGCGCTGCGGCTGACGCCCGACGCGCCCTGGACGCGCTACACGCTGGCGCGGGCCTATCGGGATCTCGGTCTGCCGGCGCTGGGCCGCGAGACCATGGAGGAAGGCCTGCGCCTCGCGCCGAACGCCGACATGCGCTATGCGAGCGCGCTGTTCCTGAATTCCGTCGACGACCCCGATGCCGCGGCCACGCTGCTGGCGCAGATCCCTGAAGCCGAGCGCACCGAGGGCATGCGCGAACTCGGCGGCAATCTGCGTGCGCAGCAGTGGCTGCGCCAGGGCCGGCTGGCGCTCGCCGCGGGCCGGCCCGACGAGGCCCGCGCGCTGCTGCGGCAGGCCGCCGACGCGACGCAGGCGGACCCGCAGATGCTGGCCACCGTCGGCCGCGAAGCGATCGCGCTCGGCGATACCGACTATGGGCTCGGGCTGGTGCAACAGTGGCTGGCCGCCCATCCCGACGATCCTGCGATCGGCGTGCGGCTGCGTTACGGCGAGCTGCTGGCCGCCGCGGGCCGCGACGATGCGCTGCGCGCGTGGCTGGAGGACCTGCGTGCCCGCGATGCGCAGACCCGTGGACAACGGGGCGCGTTCGAACCAGGGCAGCGCGCCGCGCTGGACGACCAGGCGCTGCGGCTCGCGCTGCGCGACACCGACCGCCATCTCGACGCCGACGATCCCGCCGGCGCGCTGCGCGTGCTGGCCGCGGTGCCGGCCGGGCAGCAACAGGACCGCCGCTGGTCGCTGGCGCTGGCCGACGTGCGCGAGCGCCAAGGCGATCTCGACGGCGCCGCCGCTGCGGCGCGCACCGTGCTCGCACGCAGCCCGGACGATGCCGAGGCGCGCCTGACGCTGGCGCGGCTCGCCGAGCGCGCCGGGCGCAACAAGGAGGCGCTGCGTATCGTGCGCGACGTGCTGGCCGGCACGGCGGAGGACGATATCGATACGCGGCTGTCGGCGGCGCGGCGCCTGACCGCGCTGCGCCGCGACGGCGAAGCGGCCGCGGTGGTCGACGCCCTGCGCCAGCGCTATCCGCAGCGCGCGGATATCGCCGTGCAGCAGGGGCGCATCGCGCAGTCGCGCGGCCAGTTCGACGAGGCGGCCTCGCTGTACCGGCAGGCCCGCACGCTCGAGCAGGCGGAAGCGGACGCGCCGGTGGCCGGCGGCACCGCCGCGCAGCGTGCCCTGCAGGATCTCGATGCGCGTCGCGACGGGCAGGTCGCCACCGCGACGCTGTTCTCGCGCAAGTCCGGCGACAGCGGCATCTCCGAGCTCAGCGCCACCGAAATCCCGCTCTACGTGCGGATTCCGCATGGCTATACCGGCCATGTGTTCTTCCACGCCGATACCGTGCTGCTCGATGCCGGCACGCTGCGCACCGACGTCGGCAACGGCGCCGGCGGCGCCAACGAATTCGGCCAGATCGCCGCGCGCGGCGGTGCCGGCATCGCGCCGCGCGGGCAATCCGACAAGGGCGTGGCGCTGGCCGCGGGCTATGCGTACAACGGCGCCTACGACAGCTGGCGCGCCGACCTCGGCACGACCCCGCTCGGCTTCCTGCAGCAGACCGTGGTCGGTGGCCTGCGCTATCGCGCCGAACTGAACCGCGCCGCGGCCACCGTCGACGTGTCGCGCCGCGCGGTCACCAGCAGCCTGATTTCCTACGCGGGCGCGATCGATCCGGCCAGCGGCGAACGCTGGGGCGGCGTGGTGCGCAATGGCATCACGCTCGGGTACTCGCACGATGTCGGCCGCGGCAGCGTGTTCGCCACCGTCGGCGCCGGCGTGCTGACCGGGCACAACGTCCGCACCAATCGCGAGTTCACGGTGCGCGCCGGCTTCGACTGGCCGCTGCTGCAGGCACGCAACCAGCGCGTGACCAGCGGCCTGGTGGTCAACTACTGGCGCTACCAGGAAAACCTGCGCTACTACACCTTCGGCCACGGCGGCTACTACAGCCCGCAGCGCTATCTGTCGCTGGCGGTGCCGCTGGAATGGACCGGACGGCGCGGCGCGTGGTCGTGGCGGCTGGGCGGCTCGGCCGGCTGGTCGGATACCTACGAGAAGGACATGCCCTACTATCCGACCCGGCCGGACCTGCAGCGCATGGCGGGCGATCGGACGTTCGGCGGCGGCAACGGCGGCGGCTTCAGCTATACCGCGCTGGCCGCGGTCGAATACCGCTTCGCGCCGAAGTGGGTCGCCGGCATGGCGCTGCAGATCGACCGCTCGCGCGACTATGCGCCCAATCGCGCGATCGCCTATCTGCGCTATCACTTCGAACCGCAGCGCGGGCCGGTGCCCTTCCCGCCCGAGCCGGTGCGGCCGTATTCCTCGTACTAGATCGGATCGACGCGAATCATGAACCCATCGACGAGGCCCGCCACCACTTCCCTGACACCGTCCTCCGCCGCGGCGGCAGCGACGCCTGCCCCGCCGCGCTCGGCACTGTTCGCGCGGCTGCAGGCGCGGCCCTCGCTCGCGATCGACGGCCTGCCGGGCGAACTGGCGACGCTGGCGCCGGGACACGTGCATATCGTCTATGCCGACCCGTCGCCGGCGCGCGATGCGCTGTTCTGGCAGACCGCCGCCAACGCGCTGCGCGGACCGGCCACGGTGCTGTCCGCCCGTCCGGCCGACGGCATCGCGCAGGCGCTGCGCGAGCACGGCCTCGATATCGACGTCGGCGGCGCGCTGCATCATCGCGCCAATCTGTGCGGGCTGCGAGTCGCCCGCGCTCATGGCAGCAGCAATGGCAATGGAAGCCGCGCCGCCGACATCGACACGCTGACCGATGCGCTGCAGGCGCTGGCGGACCAATGCGCGGCCCGCCACAGCGTGGTGATGGTCGAAGGCGCGGAGGCCTGCTTCTCCTGGGACGACGGCGCGCGCCTGTCGCGCGAAGGCGCGCGGCTCGCCGCGTGGTGCGCGCGCGAGCGGCTGTCGCTGCTGCTGGTGCTGGCGCCGCCGGTGGACGACCTCGACGACCTTCGGCGCCCCGCCGATCTCGGCAGCCTGCATGCGCGCTTTGCCGGTGCCGCGCATCTGTCCCAGGTGCAGGGCCAATACACCTGGGAGGTGGCGTTCTGGCGCGATCGCGAAGCGGTGCTCGCCAGCCGCTCGCTGCCGCTGCGCTTCGCCGCGGACGAGCACCGGCTGATGGTCAGCGGCGCCGGCGCGGACGGCGAAGGCGAGGCGGCGGCGGCCGGCCTGCTCGCGCCGGATGAACATCGCGTGATCGTCTGCCGCGACGCCGTCGCGCACGAGCGTTGGGTACCCGAGTCCTGGCAGCTGGTCGACAGCAACGAGGCCGCGGTGGCGAGCGCCGGCGGTGCGGTGGCGGCGACCGTGCTGCTGCACTACCACGGCAACCGTGCCTTCGAGACGCTGGCCGAACAGGTGCACCGGCTGCGGCGCACACGCGGCAGCGCGCTGAAGATCGTCGTGCGCGAGGACCAGGAAGCGATGCGGCAGCACTACGAGCTGCTGCTGCTCAATCTCGGCGCCAATCTGGTGATCGCGCGGCGCACGCCGTTCGCGCGCGTGCAGGCGATGCTCGAAGGCGTGCAGGGACAGGTGTTCTCGCGTCCGCTGCCGGCGGACTACCGCACCGCGCTGTCGGCGGTGCTGACCGGCTCGGCGATCGGCTACGTGCCGCCGGCCGAATTCATCGACACGGTGCGCGGCGCGGTCGAACAGGGCCGGACCATCCGGCTGCCGCACGTGCTGCTGCGCCTCACGCTGCTGCCGGAGGTCGCGCATATCGATGCGCTGCGCGCCTGCCGCATGAACCGTACCGGCGATATCTGCAGCGCCGATGCCGACAGCGTCTATGTGTTCTTCTTCGCCTGCCGGCTCGACGACGCCGACGCGGTCTGCCGGCGCGTGTTCCAGCGGCCGCTGGAGGCGCTGTTCTCTGGCGAGCTGCGCTGCGGCGATGCGCCGACCATCGAGGCCGCGCTGAACGCGTTCGCGCAGCAGGCCGCGGAGCGGACGCTGCCCGACTACAGCGGCTGGCTGCAGGCGCGGGAGGAAGCCAGCGCGGCGGCGGTGGCGGAAGGCGCTACGGTGGCGGAAGGCGCTACGGTGGCGGAAGGCGCTACCGTGCCCGCCATGCCGGCCGAGGCAAGTCCACAGGCCGGAGCCGGTGCCTTGCCCGAGGACCGCGGCGAACATCGTGCCGACATTCGCGCTGAAAATCGCGCGCGGAATCGCGCCGAGGATCACGCCGAACATCGCGCCCGCCCCGCGCTGCCGCTGCTGTCCCCGCTCGACGCACTGCGGCCCGCCGCAGCGGCCCACGCCGGCTCGCATCCCAAACCCCGCACCGCGCCGCAGCCGGCCGCGGTGCCGCTCAAAGCCAGGGAATAGCCTCGCCATGCGCGTCTTTATCGGATATTTCATCTGGGGCCTGATACTGGCCGCCCCCGTCGCCTGGCTGATCTGGAAGCTGGACCTGATGCGCGTGATGCCGCGCTGGTTCCAGCCGCGCCAGCGCCGCGCGGTGCGACTGCCGCCCCAGCTCGAAGGCATCGTGATCCGTGGCAAGCGCTGGCAGGCGCCGAAGGACGGCACGCGATGAAGACGATCGCCATCGTCGCGCCGGTGGGCGGCGCCGGCCGCAGCACGATGACCGCCGCGCTGGCCTCGCTGCTGGCCGGGCGCGGGCATGCGGTGCTGGCGCTGGAATGCGATCCGCGCAATCTGCTCGGCCTGCATTTCGGCCTGCGCGAGCCGGTCGAACGCGGGCTGGTCGAGGCGGCGCTGCGGCCGTCGGCGAGCGACTGGGCCACCGCGGCCCTGCGCAGCGACGACGACGTGCTGCTGGTGCCGTGGGGTCGGGTGGATGGATTGCCTCGCGACAACGGTGGGGGCGACAGCCACGGCCACAGCCACAGCCACGGCGACGGCGACGGCGACGGCGACGGCGACGGCGACGGCGAACGCGGCGGCACCGATGATGACGCCGAGGCCGTCGCCACGCGCTGCCTGATCGAGCAGCCGCACTGGCTGCGCGCGCTGCTGGCGCAGGTTGACCTGCCCGACGACGGCATCGTCCTGATCGATACGCCGGCCTGGCCGGCCCTGCATGCCACGCAGGCGCTCGCCGCCGCGGATCTGGCGCTGGTGCTGGCGCCGCCCGAGCCGGAGGTCTGCGCCACGCTGCCGCGCATGCAACATGCGCTGGAACGGATCGGCCTGCCCTATCGCGTGGTGGCAACGCGGGTCCAGCCCGCGCGCCAGCTGCATGGCGATGTGCTGGCGCTGCTGCGCACCCGGCTGCGCGAGCGGCTGCTGCCCTATCAGGTGCATCTGGATCACGGTCTGCCCGAAGCGCTGGCGCGCGGCGAGAACTTCTGCCGCGCGATGCCGCATTCGCAGGCCGCGCACGATCTGCAGGGCATTGCGGCCTGGCTGTCGCAGTGGGTCGCGGCATCGCTCGGCTCGGCCACGGCCGCAGCTGATGCGGAGGCGCGCCGATGATCCTTGGCGTGCTGCTCGACCTGGCCCTGCGGCTGCGTGCCGCGCTGGCGCAAGGCCTCGATCTTGCCGAGCAGCCGGCGCGCGGCGACTGGCTGGTGCGCCTGTTCTTCCGCCCTGCGCGGCCGGGCCAGCGAGACTGGCCGGCCGAGTTCGCCGCCTGGCTGTCGCGCCGCGGCGCCGAGCGTCTTGGCATCGATCCGCGGCACAGCCTGCCGCGTCGCGTTTGGCGATTGTTCGTGCGTCCGCCTCGGCCGCGCCGGCGGCTGGCCGCGCCGACGCGTCGGCGCAGCGTGCCGGAACAGGCGCCGCCGCAATCGCCGCTGCGCCGCTGGCTCGATCAACGGCTCGAGCCGGCCTACCGCTACGTCGCGCGCAAGCGGCGGCGGCTGGCGGCGCGGCTGCCGCGCGTCGACTGGATGCGCGCCGGCAGCGGCCTGGCCCACGTGGCGGCGCTGGTGCATCGCGTGCGCGGCCTCGCGCCCACGCTGCTGGTGCTGGCCGCGCTGACCGGGCTGGTGCTGTGCACGACGCCGCTGCCGCTGGGCGGACAGCTGACCGTGTTCGCGCTGGTCTGGATCGCGGTGATGGTGCTGCGCAAGATCCCGGGGCGCTTTCCCACGCTGACGATGATGGCGCTGTCGCTGCTGATGACGCTGCGCTATATCTGGTGGCGCGCCACCGAGACGCTGGACCTGGCCACGCCGATGGAAGTCACCATCGGCTATCTGCTGTTCGCCGCCGAGGCCTACACCTGGCTGGTGCTGATCCTCGGCTATGTGCAGACCGCCTGGCCGCTGTCGCGCCGGCCCAAGCCGATGCCGGCCGATCCTGCGCAATGGCCGACCGTCGACGTCTACATCCCGACCTACAACGAGCCGCTGTCGGTGGTGCAGCCGACCGTCTACGCCGCGCGCAGCCTCGACTGGCCCAGCGGCAAGCTGAACATCTACCTGCTCGACGACGGCCGCCGGCCGCAGATGCAGGCCTTCGCCGAGCAGGCGGGCGTGCACTACCTGACGCGCAGCGACAATCGCCACGCCAAGGCCGGCAACATCAACCATGCGCTGTCGGTCACGCAGGGCGACTACATCGCGATCTTCGATTGCGACCACATTCCGACGCGCTCCTTCCTGCAGATGACGATGGGCGAGTTCATCGCCGACCCGCGCTGCGCGATGGTGCAGACGCCCCACCACTTCTTCTCGCCCGATCCGTTCGAGCGCAACTTCGATACCTTCCGCCGCGTGCCGAACGAAGGCAGCCTGTTCTACGGGCTGATCCAGGACGGCAACGACCTGTGGAACGCGGCCTTCTTCTGCGGCTCGTGCGCGGTGATCAAGCGCGCTCCGCTGGCCGAGATCGGCGGCATCGCGGTCGAGACCGTGACCGAGGACGCGCACACCGCGCTGAAGCTGCACCGGCGCGGCTACAACACCGCGTACCTGCGCACCGTGCAGGCGGCGGGCCTGGCCACAGAAAGCCTGTCCAGCCATATCGGCCAGCGCATTCGCTGGGCGCGCGGCATGGCGCAGATCTTCCGCATCGACAACCCGCTGCTCGGCAAGGGGCTCAAGCTGTTCCAGCGGCTGTGCTACTCGAACGCGATGCTGCATTTCTTCTACGGCATCCCGCGGCTGATCTTCCTGACGATGCCGCTCGCCTATCTGGTGTTCGGCATGCACGTGATCAACACCTCGGCGGCGATGATCGCGGCCTACGTGCTGCCCTATCTGGTGATCGCCAACATCACCAACTCGCGCATCCAGGGCAAGTACCGGCATTCGTTCTGGGCCGAGGTCTACGAATCGGTGCTGGCGTGGTACATCGTGCTGCCGACCACGATGGCGTTCATCAATCCGCGGCTGGGCAAGTTCAACGTGACGGCCAAGGGCGGCCGCATCGAGGACGACTACCTGGACTGGACGATCTCCAAGCCCTACCTGCTGCTGCTCGCCCTGAACGTGGCGGGCCTGGGCATGGGCGTGGGGCGGCTGCTGATGGGCACCACCACGGAACCCGGCACGGTGGTGATGAACATGGTCTGGGCCAGCGTCAACCTGCTGATGCTGGGCGCGGCCATCGGCGTCGCCAAGGAAGCGCGCCAGGTGCGCGTGTCGCACCGGATTCCGATGCGTGTGCCGGCCACGCTGCTGCTGCCGGACGGCACCACGCTGGCGTGCAAGACCGAGAACTATTCGCTCGGCGGCCTGGGGCTGCTGCTGCCGATCGACGTGGCGCTCGGCGAGGGCGAACGCGTCGGCGTCTGCCTGTCGCGCGGCGCGCGCGAATACCATTTCGCCGCCACGGTGGCGCGCAACGTCAACCGCCACCTGGGCGTGCGGATGCAGGACCTGAGCCCGGAAGCCGAGACGCAGCTGATCCAGTGCACCTTCGGCCGTGCCGACGCGTGGATCGACTGGCTCGACGACCAGCCGCGCGACGCGCCGCTGCGCGGGCTCAAGGAGGTCATCGAGATGGGCTATCAAGGTTTCCTGCGCCTGTACGACGCGGCGATCGACATGCTGGAGGCCGCGCTGGCCCGGCGGCGAACGCGACAGACGTGAGTCCCAGGCACGCGCATCGCTGACGCAAACGCCATCGCACCCGTCATCGCATTCATCAACGCACCCATCAACCCACCGTCGGCCCGAACCGCAATCCCGAACCGCCAACCCCATGGGAATCTGGAACCTCTACTTCGCCGCCAAGCTCTACCTGTTCGCGATCGGACAGGTGCAGCCGCGCTGGCTGCTGAACCTGCTGTTCGCGCTGTGGCTGGTGCTGCCGGTGGAACACCGCGGCCTGCGCGTGCTGCGCCAGGTGCTGGCCGTGGTCGTCGGCGTGGCGCTGCTGTACCACGAATCGAACCTGCCGCCGTTCGCGCGCGTGGCGTCGCAGTTCTCGAACCTGAGCGCGTTCACGCCGGCCTATCTGCTGGAGCTGCTGCAGCGCTTCGTCAGTCCGCAGATGGTGCTGGGCGCGATCGTGGTCACGCTGGCCTATCTGGTGATCAACCGCTGGGTACGCGTCACCACCTTCGTGCTGCTCGCGCTGGTCGTGGTGCCGCTGTGGCAAGGGGCCGGCACGGCTTCGACGGGTACGGCGGCGACCGGCGCCGCGGCCACGCGCGCCGCGCAGCGCCCGGCCCCGACGATGCGGATCGACAGCGCGGCCGAAGTGGGCGACAACGAGGCGCAGCTGAACGCCTTCCGCACGCAGGAAGCCTCGCGCCAGGTCGCGTTCACGCCGTTGAGCGCCTCGCCGGACAGCCAGTTCGACATCATCGTGTTGCATGTCTGCTCGCTGTCCTGGGACGATCTCGACGTCGCCAAGGCGCGCAACCATCCGCTGCTGTCGCGCTTCGACTATCTGTTCACCGAGTTCAGCTCGGCGGCCAGCTACAGCGGTCCGGCGGCGATCCGGCTGCTGCGTGCGACCTGCGGGCAGCAGCCGCACCAGGCGCTGTACTCGCCGGCGCAGGCGCAATGCCATCTGTTCGAAGCACTGGCGCAGGCCGGCTTCGATACGCGCGTGCTGATGAACCACGACGGCCGCTTCGACAATTTCCGCGGCTTCGTCGACAAGGAGATCGGCATTCCGAACGTCACGCACGTGCCGGTCGACGGCGTGCCGCCGGCGATGCGGGCCTTCGACAATTCGCCGATCCTGGGCGACTACGCGGTGCTGGAGAAGTGGTACAAGTCGCGACTCGCGCAGAACAGCGGACCGCTGGCGCTGTACTACAACACGGTCACGCTGCACGACGGCAACCGCTTGCCCGATTCGAAGCTGACCAGCATCCAGTCGTATCCGCTGCGGCTGACGCGGCTGCTGGACGATATCGACAAGCTGATCGCGCTGATCGCGCAGTCGGGCCGCAAGGCGGTGGTGGTGTTCGTGCCCGAGCACGGCGCGGCGCTGCGTGGCGACGCCAACCAGATCGCCGGCATGCGCGAGATTCCGACGCCGCGGATCGTGCATGTGCCGGTGGGGGTCAAGCTGATCGGGCTGCAGGGTGGCAATGCGGGTGGTGAGGCTGGCGGCAATGCCGGTGGTATCGCGGGCGGCGGTAGTGCCGGCGGCAACGCGGGAGGCAATGCGGCAGGAAATGCCGCAGGCCATGCGCAGGGCAACGGCAATGGCGGCGGAGGGCCGGTGACGATCCACGCCCCGAGCAGCTATCTGGCGCTGTCGCAGCTGTTGTCGAACCTGGTCGCCGACAGTCCGTTCCGGCAAGGCGCGCCCGCGCCGTCGCAGTACGCGGCGGACCTGCCGCAAACCCGCATGGTCGGCGAGAACGAGGCGACCGTGATGATGAAGCGCGGCACCGGCTACGTGGTGCGCACGCCCGACGGCGTATGGGTGGATGGCAAATGAGCGACGGCGAGCGCAAACGCGCCGGACTGCGGCGCGGCCCGCGGACGCGGCACGCGCCGCGGCCCAATAACGATATCGAGGCGCTGGCGATGAAGGTGCCGGGCTTCGCCGCGCATCGCTATGTCGACGAGCAGGAAGCCCAGGCGGCCCGCGCCGCCGCGGCGCGGTGGCCGCGGCTGGCGGGATGGCTGGGCTATGGGGAAGGCGGCGAGGCGGAGCGCCACGACGCCGTCGAGGCGCCGGCGCTCAAGCCGTCGCCGCGTTGAGCGCCTGCGGCTCGGCCTTTGGCTCGTTCATTGCGTTGCCCGCGGCCGAGGTCGAAGCCGACGACAACCCTGCCGGCGCATCGGGTCCCGCCACCGCGGCCAGCAGCAGATTCGCCGCCGGCTCGAGCCGCTCGGCCTGGTTGAACAGCCGCACGGACACCAGGCTGTTCTGCAGGGCCGCGAACAATACCTGCGCCAGCGCCGCCGAACCGATCGCCGGCTGCGCATCGCCGCCGTTCTGCGCGCGTGCGCGCTCCAGCAGCGCCGTCAGCCAGCTTTCGTTGATCCGATGGAATTCCTGCAGCGCGTGATGCACCGCCGGCGGCAGGCACAGCGCCTCCGTCGACAGCATGCCGGCGAGACAGACCTGCTGCCCGCTGCATTCGCGCCGCCACGACGCCAGATAACGCTTGGCCTGCTCCAGCGGCGGCAGCGCCGGATCGATGCCCTCCAGGTAACGCGCCGAGCGTTCGCTGTAGGCGTTCACCGCTTCCAGTGCCAGGTCTTCCTTGGTCGGGAAGTAGTAATGGATGCTCGAGGTCTTGACGCCGACCCGCTCGGCCAGATCGCGGTAGCTGAAGCCGTTGAAGCCCCGCTTGCGGATCAGGTCGAGCGTGTGTTCGAGCAGCCTGTCACGGACCGTCGAGCTCGCGCCGGAGGGGTGACCCCGGCCGGCGGAGCGGGAAGTCGAAGCGTCTTTCATGACATGCCCTCCCCCCGCTACCACGAGCGGCCGTTGCGGTATTGCCCTTCAAGCGTTGGCACCTTCGGTGAACACGTCGAACCGGCCCTGGCGAGCGCCTTCGGTGAAGACATCGAAGCGGCCCTGGCGGGCGCCGTCGGTGTACGGGCTGCGCGACGGCTCGGCCGACACGCCGGTGCGATCGAGGCCGGCGACGAGCGCGCCTTCGGTGAACACGTCAAGCTGGCCTTGGCGAGCGCCTTCGGTAAAGACATCGAAGCGACCCTGGCGCGCGCCGTCCGTGTACGGGCTGCGCGACGGCTCGGCCGACACGCCGGTGCGATCCAGGCCGGCGACGATGCGAGCGCCGTCCGTGTAGGGGTCAAACTTGCCGCCACGGGCGCCGTCGGTGAACTGATTCACGCTGCGAGCCGGGCTGGCCGACACGCCGGTGCGATCCAGGCCGGCGACGATGCGTGCGCCGTCGGTGTACGGGTCGAACTTGCCGCCACGGGCGCCGTCGGTGAACTGGTTCACGCTGCGAGCCGGGCTGGCCGACACGCCGGAGCGATCCAGGCCGGCGACGATGCGGGCGCCGTCGGTGTACGGATCGGCCTTGCCGGTGCGAGCGCCGTCGGTGTACGGGTCCGCCTTGCCGCTGCGGGCGCCATCAACGAAGGTGTTGCGTTCGCCGCTGCGGGCACCGTCGACATAGGTGCTGCGCTCGCCGGCGCGGAACTCGTAGCCGTACTTGTCGGCGGGAACGGTGGCAGCCTGCGCGGTGCCAGCCACGAAGGCGGCGGCGAGGGCGGCGGCGGTCAACAGGGTCTTGGCGAAGGTACGGTCGGTCATGATCTGCTCCTTACAGGGTCCGCACTGGGCGGCTCGAATCGATTGGGTTGGAATCCGGTTGTCGAATCTACTAATAGATAGATAACCCGACTCAAAAAAATCCCGGATTCCCGGGGTTGTTGCGTTGGACTGGCGCCGCTTCACTTCTTCTTCGCTGCGGCGCCGCATCCATGAGCCTTACTTTATCTACTACTAGGTAGATAGTCAAGGAGTTTTTTCGAGCGCTTTCGTTCTCGGCGCGGGCGACCATAATGCTTCGATACCGGCCACCTAGGCTTGGTGCGCCGGCAAAGGCACTCCGATGCCTTACCGGCCTCGATTGCCAACATCGAATCCTTACCCAGGAGACACCCATGCAGATCCAACGCGGCCGCCTGATCGACCATCTCCACCTGAAGGTCCGCGACCTCGACGCGTCGCGCCGCTTCTATGGCGCCGTACTCGGCGTGCTCGGCATCGACATCACCGACGGCGACGGCTACTTCTACGCCGACGAGCTGTGGGTCGACGAAGGCACACCGGGCCAGATCACCCACGCCCACTTCGCCTTTCAGGCCAAGGACCGCGAAACGGTCGACGCCTTCTACAAGGCCGGCCTCGCCGCCGACGGCCGCGACAACGGCGGCCCCGGCGAGCGCGACTATCACCCCGGCTACTACGCGGCCTTCCTGCTGGATCCGGACGGGAACAACGTCGAGGCGGTGTACCACGGGCCGCACCAGCGGTCGGCGGAGGCGGTGGTGATCACGTGGTGATCGAGCGGGGACGGCGACAGGTTGAGCCCGCCATTTCCGCTTCCTCCACCTCACGAAACTGTGGCGTCCGAAGGGGACTCTGATATAATCGCGGGCTTCCGGAGAGATGGATGAGTGGTTTAAGTCGCACGCCTGGAAAGCGTGTATGGGTTAATAGCCCATCGGGGGTTCGAATCCCCCTCTCTCCGCCAAACAGCTTTTTGAGTCGAGAGCGCTGAGCCATCGGTGCGTTGGACGATTGTTCCACTCGGCTTACCCGATACCGAAAAACGGACCGCGTGGCGGTCCGTTTTCTTTTTCGCGCGGTGTTGCCCTACACCGCGGACACCTCCCCCAGCTGCACCCTCTGCCGCCACCCCCCTCCGGCGGCGCCGTAACAATCGACCGCAATGCCGGCTCGGCCGGCGTCAGCCTGTCGAGATCCGGCTTCGGGCGCGACAAGGCGGGCATCGATGCAAACGCCGATTCCATCGCCTGCGCCACGCCGAGCGTCAGTGCATCGCCGCGGAACGGGCCGGTGATCTGCAGGCCGAAGGGCATGCCTGCCTCGTCGGTGCCGCAGGGCAAGGCGATGCAGGGATGGGTGGTCAGCGTCACCACATAGGTCAGCGCCAGCCAGCGGTAGTAGTTCTCCTGTTTCGCCCCCTCGACGACGTCCGCGTAGAGCGTGGTCCAGGGGGAACGGCGACACCGGCGTGGTCGGCGACAGGATCACGTCGTAGTCGCGGAACGCCTGCTGGAAGCGCTGGAAGATGCGGGTCTGTTCGGCCTGCGCCCACGCGCTGTCGACCAGCGACATGCGCGCGCCGATCTCGTAGTTGGCGCGCGTATTGGGGCCGAGGCTGTCGGGGTCGCGCTCGTAGGTGTCGCGCAGCGACGCGACGAAGCTCTCCGCGCGCAGCACATCGAAGCAGCGATGCACGTCGCCCAGGTCGAACGCGACCTCGTCGCACGACTTGAACAGGTGCCGCATCGCGGCGATCCGCGCGCGGAACACGCGGCGGATATCGGCATCGACGGCGCAGCTGCCGAAGTCCTCGGTCCAGCCCACGCGCAGCCCGGACAGATCAACGCGTGCCGGCGTCAGGAACGCCAGCGGATCGACTGCATGGCTCAGCGGATCGCCCGCCGATTCCCCAGCCGACGCGGCCAGCTGCAAACAGGCATCGGCGACCGTGCGCCCCATCGGGCCGACCACGGAAATCGGCGTCCATCCCAGCAGCTTGCGCGAGTTCGGCACCAGCCCCGGCGACGGACGAAAGCCCACGACCCCGCATTTCGCAGCAGGGATACGCAAGGAGCCGCCGGTATCGGAACCCGTGCAGACCGGCAGAAAGTCCGCCGCCAGCGCGGCCGCCGAACCGCCCGACGAGCCGCCCGCGTTCAGGTTCGGATTGAACGGATTGCCGGTGGCGCCCCACACGGCATTGCGCGAATTCGCGCCCGCGCCCATCTCGGGAATATTGGTCTTGCCGACGACCACCGCGCCGGCCTGCCGCAGCCGCGCCACCAGCGTGTTGTCCTGCGCGGGCACATTGCCGCGGTACAGCGGCGAGCCGTAGGTCGTCAGCAGGCCGGCCGTCGCCTCGAGATCCTTGACGCCCAGCGGCAGGCCATGCAGCAGGCCGAGCGTATCGCCGCGCATCACCGCCTGTTCCGCCGCCCTCGCCTCCTCGCGTGCGCGCTCGTAGCAGGTGGCGGTGATCGCGTTGATCAGCGGGTTGTAGCGCTCGATCCGCGCGATGCAGGCTTCCAGCAGTTCCACCGGCGAAATCTGGCGCGCGCCGATCAGGCGACGCAGCTCGACGGCGGACAGCGAAGTCAGTTGGTTCTGGTCGGACATGGCGGGTCAGTCCAGCTTGATGTTGGCGCGCTGCGCGATGGCTCGCATCTGCGGAATTTCCTTCTCGATCATCGCGCTGACCTGCTTGCCCGTTGCGAACGACGGCTCGATGCCGTTGTCGGCCAGCTTCTTGCGCGTGCCGGGGTCGGCGATCGTATCGGCCAGCGCCTTCTCCAGCTTTGCGTGCACCTCGGCCGGCAGCCCGCGGGGCGCCATCAGCGCGATCCACGTGCTGGCGTCCATGCCGGGATAGCCGCCCTCGGCGACGGTCGGCACATTCGGCAGCAGCGACGAGCGCCTGGCCGTCGTCACCGCGATGGCCTTGACCTTGCCCGCGCGCACCTGCGGGATCGCCGCGGCGACGGTGTCGATGCTGAACGGAATCTGGCCGCCGATCAGATCGGTCATCGCAGGCGCGCTGCCCTTGTACGGCACGTGCAGCATCTTGGCGCCCGTCAGATTGAGCAACTGCTCGCCGGCAAAATGCGCGGTGGTACCGGCGCCGAACGATCCGTACGAGTACTTGCCCGGCTCGTTCTTTGCCGCGGCCACGAACTCCTTCAGGTTGTTCACCGGTACATCGCGGTTGGCCAGCAGGATCAGGCCGGTAACGCCGATCAAGCCGATCGGCTCGAAGTTCTTCTGCGGGTCGTACGGCAGCTTCGGATAGACCGCGGGATTGACCGTGAACGTCGTGCCGGAACTGGCCAGCAGCGTGTAGCCGTCCGGTGCGGCCTTGGCGACGTAGCTGGCGCCGACCACGGTACCGGCGCCCGGCCGGTTTTCCACCACGATGGTCTTGCCCAGCCGTTCGCCAAGCTTCTGCGCGACGACGCGCCCCACGACGTCGGTGGCGCCGCCGGGCGGGAACGGCAACACCAGCTGGATCGGCTTGACGGGGAAGCTGTCCTGCGCCGACGCGGCCGACGGCGCCATCGCAACGAGCGCCAGGCCGGTGGCGGCAAACAGCAAACGGACGGGTGAGGCGGAAGAACGCATGGGATGCTCTCTCGTAGGAATCCAGGGCAACGCCGGCAAAAGCGCGTCGGCTCGATGTCATCCTAATGTCAAACTTCGCATAGAATCGTCGCAATGTTTCGAACAGTCGATTGCCGAAACGGCAATCGTCGGCGCAAACCCGGAGCGGGTTTTCCCGAGGACGCCCGCGCGCCCTTTTCCCCTTTTTCACCGCGATATTCATGTCCTATCGAGCCCTGCAGGAGACCGCGGTGCGCTACTTCCTCGAAGTGGTTCGCACCGGCTCGGTCAAGGATGCGGCGATCAAGCTGAACGTCGCGCCATCGGCCGTCAGCCGGCAGATCGCCAAGCTCGAAAGCGAGCTCGACACGCTGCTGTTCGACCGGCGTGCGCGCGGCCTCGTGCCCAATGCCGCGGGCGAGCTGCTGGCCGCGTTTGCCAAGCGTTCGCAGCAGGACATCGAACGCGTGGCCGGCGATATCCAGGCGCTGCGCGGCCTGCGCGTCGGGCGCGTGCGGCTCGCGGCCGTCGAGGGCATCGCGCACGAGTTCCTGCCGAATCTGGCCGCCAGTTTTCGCGAGACCCATGCGGGCATTCATTTCGAGCTCGAGGTCTGTCCGCAGGGCGATATCGCGCGGCGCATCCGCGACGGCGAAGCGGATATCGGCATCACGCTGGCGTGGTTGCCCGAGCCGGAAATCCATGTGGAGCTGCGGCACCCCGCTCCGGTGCTGGCCGTGATGGCGCCGGACCATCCGCTGGCGCGGCACCGGCAACTGTCGCTCGCGCAGGTCGCCACCTATCCGCTGGCGCTGCCGCCGAAGGACAGTTCCGTGCGGCAATTGCTCGATGCCGGCTGCAGCCGGCAGGGCCTGCGCTACCAGACGGTGTTCTCCAGCAACCAGCTCGATTCGCTGGTCAGCTTCGCGGCGGCCGGCGGCGGCGCGATCTGTTTCTACGGCGAGGTATCGATCCGCGGCAGGCTCAAGGCCGGCACCATCGCCGCGGTGCCGCTGCGCGATCGCGAGATGAACGAGCGGCAGATCGAGGTGCAGACGCTGGCCAACCGCAAGCTGCCGCCGGCCGCACGCGCCTTCGTCGACCATCTGCGGCAGGGCCTGATCGAGTTGCCGCATACGTGATTGCCGAAACCGCAATCGAGCATTCTGAATATTGCGCGTGTCGCATGCCTTCACGCAGGCGCGGTGCGGCGAAAATCCAGGTCCGAATCTGATCCATCTGATCCACCTGATCCACCCGAACCATCTGACCCAGCTCATCCTCCCGATCCATCTTTCCCGCGAGTCGCTGCCCTCATGTCACAGGAAATCCTCGTTCTCGGCGCCGGCATGGTCGGTGTCAGCACCGCCCTGGCCCTGCGCCATCGCGGGCATCATGTCGTCCTCGTCGATCGCGCCGCGCCGGGCACCGAGACCTCCTACGGCAATGCGGGCTTCATCCAGCGCGAGGCGGTGCAGCCGTATGCGTTCCCGCGCGACTGGAAGACGATCCTGCGTGTGATCGCCCGCCGGGGCAACGACGTGCACTACCACCCCGGTGCGATGCTGCGCCTGTTGCCCGTGCTGGCCCGGTACTGGCGCGAATCGGCACCGGACCGCTACGCCGGCACGATCGCCGCCTATGCGGCATTGGTCAGGCACTGCGTCAGCGAACACGAAAAGTGGATCGCCGCCGCCGGCGCGGACGATCTCGTCAGCAAGGCGGGATGGCTGGAGGCATACCGCAGCCAACGCGCGTTCGACGACACGGTGCGCAGCGCGACGATCGTGGCGCGCGAGCATGGGCTCGATTGCGCCGTGCTCGACGGTGCCGCGCTGCGGACCGCTGAGCCCGCGCTGCGTGGCGGACTCGCCGGCGCGATCCATTGGCGCGACCCGTGGACCGTCAGCGATCCCGGCGAACTGGTGCAGCGCTACGCCGCGCTGTTCGCGCGCCAAGGCGGCATCGTGCGCCGAGGCGATGCCACGACGCTGCAGGCCGACGGCAGCGGCTGGCGCGTGATGACCGACGCCGGTCCGCTGTCTGCCGCCCAGGCCGTCATCGCGCTGGGGCCGTGGGCGTCAGCGCTGACGCGGCCGCTCGGGTATCGGCTGCCGCTGTTCATCAAGCGCGGTTACCACCGGCACTACGCCAGCGCGCGCATGCCGTCGCTGCCGCTGCTCGACGCGGAGCGCGGCTTCGTGCTGGCGCCGATGCGGCGCGGTCTTCGCCTGACCACGGGTGCGGAGTTCGCGCACCACGACGCGCCGCCGACGCCGGTGCAATTGGCGGCGGCCGAGCGCTACGCAAGCGACCTCGTCGATCTCGGCGCGCCGGTGGAAGCGCAACCCTGGATGGGCGCGCGACCCTGCGTGGCGGACATGCGGCCCGTGGTCGGCCGCGCCCCGCGCCATCGCGGCCTGTGGTTCCATTTCGGTCATGCGCATCAGGGCTTCACGCTCGGCCCCGCGACCGCGCGGCTGCTTGCGGAACTGATCGACGGCGAGACGCCCTACGTCGATCCGCGGCCCTACGATCCTGGGCGATTCGAATAGGGCGGCGAACTAGGACTCGAACAGGCGCCCGAACGAGCCCCAAGCAACGTCCGGAAGCAACGCCCGGAAGCAACGCCCGCAGAGGCGCGACGCTGCGATGCCGGGCCCTCCCACCGCCGCCCCCATGTCATGCAAAATCCGATGGCAGCAACGGCGGGCAACGCATCGGCGATGCTCGCCCAACCCCATGGGAGGTCGCATGCATCTCGAAGGCTCCTGTCACTGCGGCGCGGTCCGCTTCAGCGTGGAATCGCCCTGGCCCTACCCCCTATCTGCATTGCTACTGCTCGATCTGCCGCAAGACCGCGGGCGCGGGCGGCTACGCCACCAATATCGGCGCCCTGAACGACACCTTGCGCGTACGCGGGCGGCAGCATATCGGCATCTATCACGCCGTGATGCGTGAGCCCGGCAAACGCGCCAGGCGATCGCCGATGGAGCGGCACTTCTGCACGAAGTGCGGCACCGCATTGTGGGTACGCAACCCGGACGAGCCCGAGCGCGTCTATCCGCATGCCTCGGCCATCGATACGCCGCTGCCGCGTCCGCCGGAGATCGTCGAGGCGGAGCTCGACTCCGCGGCGTCGTGGGTCGAAGTGCCAGCCGGCAAGGGGTATGTGCATTGCGCACAGTGGCCCGAGGAAACGCTGGTGCAATGGCATCGGCGGCACGGCCTCGAGCAGCGCTGAGCCGCACCGCGCAGTGGCGTATCGCCTGCCGCGCGCCACGCCGCGCGGCGGGACGCGCGGCAGGACGCATTGGGCATGGCTGCTATTCTTGGCGCTCCGTCGACACACGACACCGCGTCATCCCATGCACTGGATCTACCTGGCCATCGCCATCGTCGCCGAAGTCATCGCCACCACGGCGCTCAAGGCCGCCGCCGGCTTTACCCGTCCCCTGCCCTCGCTGGTCGTCGTCACGGGCTATGCGATTGCCTTCTTCTGCCTGTCGCTGACGCTGCGCAGCGTGCCGATCGGCATCGCCTACGCGATCTGGTCCGGCGTCGGCATCGTGCTGGTGTCGGTGGCAGCGTGGCTGCTGTTCGGCCAGCGGCTCGATCTGCCGGCACTGCTCGGCATCGCGCTGATCATGGCCGGCGTGCTCGTCATCAATCTGTGGTCGAAGTCGGTCACGCATTGAATCGCGCGGCGCCTTGGCGCGCCGCGGACGCTTCCGCGGTCCCTCCCTCCTTGCGCGCAGGCAACCTGCCGGCTACCTGCCGGCTACCTATCGGGTACCTATCGTCTACCTACCTATCGCCTGCCTACGGGCACCCGACCCGCACACCCTACCGCCACCCTACCAAGTGCAAACAAATGTAAGCGCTTTAAAAAGTGCCGTCGAAGCGGCCACAATTTGTAAAAACTGCAGTAATCTAATAACAATCGATTAAGACATTACTAAATATCGATATAAACAATACTAAAGTCATACAACTGGCAAACGGAAATTCGGCGAAACCGCGCGGTCATTTCATTGCAGCGGGCAAGAAGAATTCCAGCGCCAGTCTTTGACCGAAGAATTCCGGGGGGCATCCGGGCGCAGCCCATGCCAATTGATGGATATTCCATTGCCATGGAGTATCCCGGGTCATTGTCGCGGTCTGTCGCCATCGCCTGATTCAGCCAACCCGTTTTGCCGCGGTTTTGCCGTGGCCCTTTGTGGGATCGCCTGTAGCGTTCGCCGCCCCGGCGTGCGCTCGTTTTTTGGCAGGACAGAACTGGCGTATGGCTCAAACCCGCATTGGAACGGACGCAATCGTCGCGTCCAGCTGCGCGCAGGCGCAGGACTGGCTCGCCCGCCACTACCCCGGCATCACGATCGAGGCCGATGGCAGCCGGCCCAGGCTGGAAATCCAGATCGACTATCTCGACGGCATGGCCGTGCATACGCTGGCCACCGACACCACGCTCTGCCTGCGGCTGCCTTGCCAGCACGACGGCTATCTGCTGTTCACCCACGCCGAAGGCCAGCTCTCGCTGGCGACCGAGCAGGACGGGCTGCAGCCCTTGCCGGCCGGCACCACCGTCGCCGACGCCAGGCGCGTCACCGCCTGGGGCTTCGGTCCTGGTCGCTACGAAACCATCCTGATCGATGCGGCACGCCTGCACGGCCGGCTGTCGCAGTCGATCGAACGCCCGGTGACGCACCGCGTGAAATTCTCGCCGCCGGGCGGCGGCGTGCCTTCCGGCGTGCGCTTCGCCGGCGAGCTGGTGCGGGCGGCGCGACGCTATTTCAACGCGGATGGCGGCCCGCACGCCATCGCCCCGGACATCGTGCACAGCGTGCAGGACGCCGTGATCTTCGCCATGCTCAAGGAGATGCCGCACAACTACTCGGTCTACATGGCGCGCCGGCATAGCGGCCCTTCGCCGCGGCATGTGCGCCGGGCGATCGAATACATCCACGCCAACGCCACCGCGGCGCTCGGGCTGGCCGACATCGCGACCGCCGCCCGCGTCAGCATCCGCACGCTGCAGGCCGGCTTTGCCAAGTTCAAGGGCTTCACGCCGATGGGGTATGTGAAACGGGTGCGCCTGGAGGGTGCCCACGCCGACCTGCGTACCGCCGGCGCGGAGCAGTCGATCGCCGACATCGCGCGGCGCTGGGGCTTCAGCCATCTCGGCCAGTTCGCCAGGGACTACCGCATGGCCTTTGGCGAAACGCCTTCCGAGACCCGCCGCGGCGATTGACGGCAATTGTCGAGGTTAATTGTCGCCAGCGACATAAATACGGTTTAAATCAGAATTGATAGAATCGAGGATTAATACCCCTGCGCCTACCGGCGTAGGGGGTATTTTTTCTTTAAAACCACCCTCCGGTATTAATGACTGCCAGGCGATTCATTATCAAAAAAACGCAAGCCATATCAATCGCACGCACTATATCGCTTACCGAACAGACAGAGCCATATCGCCACTTGCGAATCACTTATACGCTGCATCTCCAATAGCGAGCAGTAATCTCGATCGACCCAAGGAGATAGGCATGGCTTCGTCAGCAGTTCTGCAAAACCACATCGATGTCGCGGTGCCCGTGGGGACCAAGACCATCGCGGCGCCGGAGGGTGCCGCCAATTTCCTGGTCGCCGGCAACAAGGACAACGTCGCCAACTATGCGCGCGAAGGCAACGACCTGCTGATCGAGTTCAAGGATGGACAGACGCTGCGCATCCAGGGCTTCTTCGCCAATGGCGTGAACTTCAACAACCTGGTGTTCGTCCAGGACGATGCGCGCTGGCTGGCCACGTTCGACCAGGCGCTGATGGCGGGCGGCGACAACGTCCTCGAATCGGCGGTGGTCTACGAGCCGATCGCGGACGGCAGCGCGGCGCTGCTGGGCATCCTGGGTCTCGCGGCCGGCGCCGGCGTGATCGCGGCGGCCGCGGGCGGTGGTGGCGGTGGCGGCGGCGATGACAGCCGGCCGGCGCCCGGTCGTCCGACGGTCAGCCTGCTGGACGACCAGGCCCCCGGTACCGGAACGATCGCCAACGGCAGCGCAACCAACGACGCCACGCCCACGCTGCAGGGCACCGGTGCCGTACCCAACGGCCGCATCCATATCTCGATCGACGGCCAGCCGCCGGTGACCGTCAATGCCGACGCCAACGGCAACTGGAGCTACACGCCGCCGGCGCTGCCCGCCGGCCAGCATCAGATCGTCGTCACGCAGACCGGCGCCGATGGCAAGACCAGCGAGCCCACGGTGATCGACGTGGCGGTGGACACCACGGCGCCGGCCACGCCGACGCTCAATCCCTCCAATGGCACGACGCTGAGCGGCACCGCCGAGGCCGGCAGCACGGTCGGCATCGACCTGAACGGCGACGGCACGCCCGACGCGACGGTCGTCGCCGACGGCAACGGCAACTGGACCTACACGCCGACCTCGCCGCTGCCCGACGGCACCACCGTGACGGTGGTCGCGACCGACCCGGCCGGCAATACCAGCGAGCCGGCCACCACGACGGTCGACGCCCAGCCGCCGGGCACCCCCACCGTCAATCCGACCAACGGCACCACGCTGAGCGGTACCGCCGAGGCCGGCAGCACGGTCGGCATCGACCTGAACGGCGACGGCACGACCGATGCGACCGTCGTCACCGACGGCGGCGGCAACTGGACCTACACGCCGACCTCGCCGCTGCCGGACGGCACCACGGTGACGGTGGTCGCGACCGACCCGGCCGGCAATACCAGCGGCCCGGCAACCACGACCGTCGATGCCGCCGCCCCCGCCGCACCGGCGATTTCCAGCGTCAGCGACGACACCGATCCGGTCAGCGGCCCGTTGACCTCGGGTGGCAGCACCAACGACACCACGCCGACGATCGCCGGTACCGCGGAAGCGAACAGCACCGTGCAGATCTTCAACGGCACCACGCTGCTTGGCACCGTCGTCGCGGACGGCAGCGGCAACTGGACCTTCACGCCGACCACGCCGCTGGCCGACGGCAACTATTCGCTGACCGCCACGGCCACCGATGCGGTCGGCAATGTCAGCGGTCCCGGCACCGCCTTCGTCGTCACGGTCGATACGGCGCCGCCGGCCGCGCCGGCCATCTCCCAGGCCAACGGCACCACGCTGGCCGGCACGGCCGAAGCCGGCAGCACGATCGCGATCGACCTGGATGGCGACGGCACGCCCGATGCCACCGTCACCGCCGACGGCGGCGGCAACTGGAGCTACACACCGGGCACGCCGCTGCCCGAAGGCACCGTCGTCAGCGTGACGGCCGTCGATGCCGCCGGCAACAGCAGCGGGCCCGTCACCGCAACCATCGACTCCGTCGCGCCGACTGCGCCGGCCATCGCCAGCGTCACCGACGACGCCGATCCGGTCAGCGGCCCGCTGACCTCGGGCGGCAGCACCAACGACGCCACGCCGACGATCGCCGGTACCGCGGAAGCGAACAGCACGGTCCAGATCTTCAACGGCACCACGCTGCTGGGCACCGTCGTCGCCGATGGCACCGGCAACTGGACGTTCACGCCGGCCACGCCGCTGGCCGACGGCAGCTACTCGCTGACGGCCACCGCGACCGATGCGGCCGGCAACACCAGCCCGGCCAGCACGGCGTTCGACTTCACGGTGGATACCGCCGCCCCGGCCACGCCGGTCATCGTCCAGGCCAATGGCAACACGATCGCCGGCACCGCGGACGCGAACAGCACCATCGCGATCGACACCAACGGCGACGGCACGGCCGACGCCACCGTCACCGCCGACGGTGCAGGCAACTGGACCTACACGCCGACCACGCCACTGGCCGATGGCGCGACGGTCAGCGTCACCGCCACCGATCCGGCAGGCAACGCCAGCGCACCGGCCACCGCCACCATCGACGCCGTGCCGCCGGGCCTGCCGACGATCGCGCCGACCAACGGCACGCTGCTCGAAGGCACCGCCGAGGCCAACAGCACCGTCAACATCGACACCAATGGCGACGGCACGCCCGACGCCACCGTCACCGCCGACGGCGCCGGCAACTGGACCTATACGCCGACCGCGCCGCTGGCCGATGGCACCGTCGTCGAGGTCACCGCGACCGATGCCGCCGGCAACACCAGCGCGCCGGCCAGCGCCACCGTCGACGCGGCCGCGCCGGCCGCGCCGGCCATCGCCACGGTCGTCGACGATGTCGATCCGGTCTCCGCGCCGCTGACCTCCGGCGACAGCACCAACGACGCCACGCCGACGATCGCCGGTACCGCGGAAGCGAACAGCACCGTGCAGATCTTCAACGGCACCACGCTGATCGGCACGGCGACCGCCGACGGCACCGGCAACTGGACCTTCTCGCCGACCACGCCGCTGGCCGACGGCAGCTACTCGCTGACGGCAGTCGCCACCGACGCGGCGGGCAACACCGGCCCGGCCAGCGCCGCCTTCGACTTCACCGTCGATACCGCCGCGCCCGCCGCTCCGGTGATCCTGCTGGCCAGCGCCGACACCATCACGGGCACGGCCGACCCCTTCAGCAGCATCGCGATCGACACCAATGGCGACGGCACGCCGGACGGCACCGTGACCGCCGATGGCAGCGGCAACTGGAGCTTCTCGCCGGGCCTGCCGCTTGCCGACGGCACGACGGTCAGCGTGACCGCCACCGATGCCGCCGGCAACGCAAGCACTCCTGCCACCGCGACGGTCGATGCCCTGCCCCCGGGCGTGCCGACCATCGCGCCGACCAACGGCACGCTGCTCGAGGGCACCGCCGAGGCCAACAGCACCGTCCGTATCGATACCAATGGCGACGGCACGCCCGACGCCACGGTCACCGCCGACGGCGCCGGCAACTGGACCTACACGCCGACCACGCCGCTGGCCGACGGCACCGTCGTCAGCGTCACGGCGACCGATGCCGCGGGCAATACCAGCGCACCGGCCACTGCCACCGTCGATGCCGCCGCCCCGGCCGTGCCGACGATCGAGCCGACCAACGGCTCGGTGATCGAAGGCACCGCGGAGGCCAACAGCACCGTCAACATCGACACCAATGGCGACGGCACGCCCGACGCCACGGTCACCGCCGACGGCGCCGGCAACTGGACCTACACGCCGACCACGCCGCTGCCCGATGGCACCGTCGTCGCGGTCACGGCCACCGACGCGGCCGGCAACACCAGCGCCCCGGCCACCGCAACGGTCGATGCCGCGGCCCCCGCCGCGCCGGCCATCACCACGGTCGTCGACGATGTCGATCCGGTCTCGGCGCCGCTGACCTCCGGCGACAGCACCAACGACGCCACGCCGACGATCTCCGGCACCGCGGAAGCCAACAGCACGATCCAGGTCTTCAACGGCACCACGCTGATCGGCACGGCGACCGCCGACGGCACCGGCAACTGGACCTTCTCGCCGACCACGCCGCTGGCCGACGGCAGCTACTCGCTGACGGCAGTCGCCACCGACGCGGCGGGCAACATCAGCCCGGCCAGCGCCGCGTTCGACTTCACGGTCGACACCGCTGCGCCGGCCGCCCCGGTCATCACCACGGCCAATGGCGGCACGATCGCCGGCACCGCCGAAGCCAATAGCAGCATCGCCATCGACACCGATGGCGACGGCACGCCGGATGCCACCGTGACGGCCGATGGCAGCGGCAACTGGAGCTATGCGCCGACGACGCCGATCGCCGATGGCACGACCATCAGCGTGACGGCGACCGATGCCGCCGGCAACGCCAGCGCACCGGCCACCATCGCCATCGATTCGGTCGCACCGGCCGCGCCGGTCATCGCGCCGACCAACGGCACGGTGATCGAAGGCACCGCCGAGGCCAACAGCACGATCGCGATCGACACCAATGGCGACGGCACGCCCGACGCCACGGTCACCGCCGATGGCAGCGGCAACTGGACCTACACGCCCACCACCCCGCTGGCCGACGGCACCGTCGTCAGCGCGACGGCCACCGACGCCGCCGGCAACACCAGCGCGCCGGCCAGCGCCACCGTCGATGCGGTGGCGCCGGGCACGCCGACGATCCAGCCGACCGACGGCACGCTGCTGCAGGGCACGGCGGATGCGAACAGCACCGTCAATATCGACACCGACGGCGACGGCACCGCCGACGCCACGGTGACGGCCGACGGCAGCGGCAACTGGACCTACACGCCCACCACTCCGCTGGCCGACGGCACCGTGGTCAACGTCACGGCCAGCGATGCCGCCGGCAACGTCAGCGCCCCGGCGACCACCACGGTCGATGCGCTGCCGCCGGGCGTGCCGACCATCGCACCGACCGATGGCACGCTGCTCGAGGGCACCGCCGAAGCGAACAGCACCGTCGACATCGACACCAATGGCGACGGCACGCCCGAGGCCACGGTCACGGCCGACGGCGGCGGCAACTGGACCTATACGCCGCCGACCCCGCTGCCCGACGGCACCGTCGTCAGCGTCACGGCACGCGATGCCGTCGGCAACACCAGCGCGCCGGCCACCACGACCGTGGATGCCGTGCCGCCGGCCGCGCCGGTCATCGCGCCGACCAACGGCACGGTGATCGAAGGCACCGCCGAGGCCAACAGCACGATCGCGATCGACACCAATGGCGACGGCACGCCCGACGCCACCGTCACCGCCGACGGCAGCGGCAACTGGACCTATACGCCCACCACCCCGCTGGCCGACGGCACCGTCGTCAACGCCACCGCCACCGACGCCGCCGGCAACACCAGCGCCCCGGGCAGCGCGACGGTCGACGCCGTGGTGCCGGCCGTGCCGGTCATCGTCAGCGTGACCGACGATGTCGACCCGGCCAGCGGCGCCTTGACCTCGGGGGACAGCACCAACGACGGCACGCCGACGATCGCCGGCACGGCCGAGGCCAACAGCACCGTGCGCATCTTCAACGGCACCACGCTGGTCGGCACGGCGACCGCCGATGGCACCGGCAACTGGTCCTTCACGCCGACCACGGCGCTGGCCGACGGCAGCTATTCGCTGACGGCGGTCGCCACCGACGCGGCGGGCAATGCCAGCGGCAGCAGCACGGCGTTCGATCTGATCATCGATACCGCGGCACCGGCGGCGACGCTGTCCATCACCGGCATGACCGACGACACGGGTACCGCGGGCGACTGGACCACCGGCGATACCGCGCCGACCTTCTCCGGCACGCTCAGCGCTCCGCTGGCCGACGGCGACCGGGTCGAGGTCAGCTACGACGGCGGCACCACCTGGACGCAGGCCACCGTCAACGGCACCAGCTGGTCGTGGTCGGCGGCGAACCACCAGTTCGCCGACGGCAACCACTCGGTGACGGTGCGGCTGATCGATGCCGCCGGCAATATCGGCGCCAGCGGCGACACGCAGACGTTCACGATCTCGACCAACGTCGCACCGGAGGTGTCGGCGCAGGAATCGGGCGGCCTGCTGGGCATCGTCGACGCCAATGTGCTGGGCCTGATCGACCTGAGCTCGCAGCAGGTGTTCGGCGCAAGCGACTACAACAACAACATCCAGCAAGTGGTGCTGCGCTACGGCGGCCTGATCGGCTTGCCGCTGCAGCGGCTGGGATACAACGCCGAGCTTGCCGCGGAGCTGGGCATCAACGTGGTTCCGCTGCACGACCCGGGCATCCTGGGCGTGATCGCGGCAGTGTCGACGCTGACGATCACGTCGGTCGACGGCGGGCCGATCGATACGCTGCGGCTCAACGAGCTGCTCGGCTCGGTGACGATCGAAGGCGGGCTGCTGGGCGTCAGCCTGGACCTGCTGTCGAACTTCACGATCACCGCGACCGACACCACCGGCTTGACCGATACCGCCAACGCCACCCAGCTCGCCAGCGCCGAGGTACTCGCCGGCCTGCTCGGCTCGAGCCAGTCCACCGCGATCGTCGAAGGCACCTCGTCCGCCGACACGGTCGATGGCACCGGCAACAGCGATCGCCTGTACGGCTACGCCGGCGACGACACGCTGAACGGCGGCGACGGCAACGACCTGCTGCGCGGCGGCGCGGGCAACGACACGCTCAATGGCGGCAACGGCAACGACCTGCTGATCGGCGGCGCCGGCAACGACACGATGAGCGGCGGCGCGGGCGGCGACGTGTTCCTGTACGAGGTCACCGCCAACGACGGTACCGGTGGCAACGGCAGCGACGTCATCACCGACTTCACGGTGGGGACCGCACCGGGGCAGGCGGGATCCGACGTGATCGACCTGTCGAGCCTGCTGGTCGGCTACACCGGCGACGGCGATGGCCCGGCGCACTACGTCGACGGCGTGGCCACGATCGACGACGGCGACAACATCGGCGACTACCTCAGCGTCACCAACGACGGCACCAATACGGTCATCCACATCGACCGCGACGGTACCGGCGCGGCCTTCGGCTCGGAGACGCTGGTCACGCTGACCAACGTCAACACCGATCTGGAGACGCTGCTGGCCAATCGCCAGGTTCTCGTCTGAGCGAAGCGGGCGGCGGTTCCCCCGTTCCGCCGCCCGCTTCGCCAGACGCTTTCTCACCGCGTTCTCACCGCGTTCCGAACACGCTCTGACCACGCTCTCACCACCTCTTGAGCACAACCGGGAGACCCGCCCCACCGCATCGAACCACCCCGCAACACCCCGTCGGCCGCGACGCTGCCTCGCGACCGATGCGTGGCCACATGTCAAAGCCTTCACCGCGGACCGTGGTGATTTCGTGAAACCGACATTGTTGAGATCCATCGTGGCCCTTTTTTCCACGGAGCGCGGACCCGGCAGCGCCCGCTCCTTTCCCGGCCTTCCGTCGGGGACACGCTGCGAACCCCGCCTCCATCGGCGACGCTGTCCGTTGTTGCCGCGCTCGCCATGCTGGTGGTCCTGCCCTGCTCCGGGCCGGCATCGGCCGCGCCCTATACCGCTTCGACTGCCACGCCCCTGGCGAGCGCTGACCGCATGCCAGTCCCCTCGACGCCGCAACGCATCGCCCTCGACGGCCTGACGCTGCGCAACGCGGTCGGCATCGCGATAGCGCGCCATCCCGACATCAGCCGCGCCAACGCGGTGGTCACGCAGAACCTCTCCGAGATCTCGGTCGCCAAGGCCGCCTGGTATCCGAAGATCGAATACGGCGTGCAGCCCGGCTATGGCGGCAGCTTCGGCAGCGGCGGCAACGATCTCGGCTCGCGCGCCTCGGTCGGCGCCAGCCAGCTGCTCTACGACTTCGGCCGCACCCGCAGCAAGGTCTCGGCGGCCGACGCCAATCTCGGCAAGAGCCAGCATCAGCTGGCCGATACCGTCGAGACGGTGGCGGCCAATACCGCCGACACCTTCGTCGAACTGGCCGCCAGCCAGGCGGTGATCGCCGCCGCGCAACGGCAGGTGGAATCGATGAACGAGACGCGCGCCCGCATCGGCGAGCGCGTGCGGGCGGGACTGTCGGTGTCGTCCGACCGGGACCTCGCGGAGGTGGCCACGCTACGCGCCAGCGCCGAGGTGCTGAAGGCCCGCAACCGCTTCGATGTCGCCGCCACCAAGCTGGCCGAGCTGATCGGCGCGCGTCCGCAGCAGGTGGCGGACCTGGCCAACACCGGCGGCGTGATCGAGCGGATCACGCGCGACGGCGGCGGCGGACGGGACGACCAGATCGACGACACGCCGTCGGTGCTGGCGGCGCGCGCCGCCGTCGATGCCGCCGCGGCCAATGTCGACCTGGCCAAGGCCGAGCGCTATCCCTCGGTCAGCGTCGGCGTCAGCCGCTCGCTGTCGACCGGACGCGCCAATGCCAACGACGACACCTGGGTCGGCCTGTCGATCCGCGGCGACTTCTCGCTGGGCCGGCTGGCCCAGCACCGCATCGCCGCCGCGCAGGCGCAGGGGCGCGCCGCCGCCGATGCGCTGGAGAACCAGCGGCTGCGCACGCGCACCGCGCTGTACGCGGCGCAGACCGAAGCGGAAGGCGCGGCCGCGCGGCTCGCCAGCTACCGCAACGTGATCGAGCTGTCGCGCTCGTCGCGCAATCTGTACTGGCAGGAATACATGCTGAACAAGCGCTCGCTGACCGAGGTGATCACGCGCGACCGCGAGATCTTCCTCGCCGAGGAAGAATGGATCAACGCCATGGCCGACGGCATCCGCGCCCGCATCAAGGCGTATGCCGCGGTCGGCAAGTTCGTGGAGCTGCTGCGGCAGCAGGAAGGCGCACGCGATGAATGACCCCACTCCAGTGAGCGCGCTGGCGCAGGCCGCCGGGCAGTCCCCGCAGACGCCGCCTCCAGCGCCACCGCAGACGCCACCGCCAGCGCCTTCGCAGCATGCCGCGCCAGGGGCCGATGCCACGCTGCAGCCATGGATCGATGCGATGCTGCTGGCCGCGCGGCGGCTCAACGTGCAGGCCTCGCCCGAGCAGCTGCGCAATGCCGCGGCGTGGAGCGGGAGCGGCGAGGCGCAGCGCGAGACCGCCATCGTCGAGCTGGCCGCCTCGGCCGGCCTGTCCGCGCAATTCGTCGAGGTGCCGCCCGCCTCGCTGTCGCCGGTGATGCTGCCGGTGCTGGTGCCGCTGGGCCG
Organism: Cupriavidus sp. H18C1; assembly: GCF_049311595.1. Classification (NCBI taxonomy): domain Bacteria; kingdom Pseudomonadati; phylum Pseudomonadota; class Betaproteobacteria; order Burkholderiales; family Burkholderiaceae; genus Cupriavidus; species Cupriavidus sp. H18C1. The sequence goes on along the minus strand of NZ_CP186008.1, from coordinate 3,193,100 downwards.
GCAGGTCGGCATGGTGATCGCCGTGGTCAACGGCGTGGCCACGCTGCTGCTGCCGCTCGACGGCAAGCCGGTCGAGCGCAGCCTGACGCTGGACGCGCTGGCGCGCGAGGCGAGCGGTCAGCTGCTGCTGGTGCAGGCGCGCGCCGCCCGCCGCGGCGACCGGCTCGATGCCTATCTGCGCGCGGCGCCGGACTCGTGGCTGACCGGCATCTTCACCGCGCACTGGCGCACCATGCTCGACCTCGGCCTGGGGTCGCTGTTCGGCAACCTGCTGGCGGTCGGCACCTCGCTGTTCGCGATGCAGGTGTGGGACCGCGTGGTGCCGGCGCGCTCGCTGCATACGCTATGGGTGCTGGCCTCGGGCGTGGCGCTCGCGCTGGCGCTGGAGCTGCTGATCCGCACCGCGCGCGTCTCCATCACCGACCATTTCGGCAAGCGCGTCGACATGAAGCTGTCGGCGATGTTCTTCGCCCGCGTGCTCGATATCCGCAACGATGCGCGGCCGCGCTCGCCCGGCACGCTGATCGCGCAGCTGCGCGACCTGGAACAGCTGCGCGAGCTGCTGACCTCAAGCACGCTGGGGGTGCTGATCGACCTGCCCTTCGTCGCCGCCTTCCTGTTCATCATCTGGGTGCTGGGCGGCTGGCTGGTGGTGATTCCGCTGGCCGCGATTCCGCTGCTGATCCTGCCGGGGCTGCTGGCGCAGATACCGCTGGCCCGGCTGTCGCGCGAAGGGATGGCCGAGGCCGCGCTGCGCAATGCGATCCTGATGGAATCGATCTACCGCGCCGAGGACATCAAGTCGCTGCAGGCCGAGCCGCGTTTTCGGGGACTGTGGGACCAGGCCAACCACGTCAACGGCGAGATCGGCCTGAAGCAGCGCTGGATCGCCGGGCTGCTGGTCAACGTGTCGCAGACGGTGCAGCAGGTCGCCTATGTCGGCGTGGTGATCGCCGGCGTCTACGGCATCCTCGACGGCACGCTTTCCTTTGGCGCGGTGCTGGCCTGCTCGATCCTGACCAGCCGGACCATCGCGCCGCTGGCGCAGATTCCGGCGGTACTGGGCCGCATCCAGAATGCGCGCGTCGGCAAGAAGGCGCTGGACGAGCTGCTGCGGCTGCCAGTGGACCACGATCCGGACAAGGACGCCTATCACAAGCCCGTGCTGCGTGGCGGCTATCGCTTCGAGAACGTGGCCTTCAGCTTCGACCCGCAGGAAAGGCCGGTGCTGACGATTCCGCAGCTGCGCATCGCGCCGGGCGAGCGCATCGCGATCCTGGGGCGCGTCGGCGCCGGCAAGTCGACGCTGCTGCGGCTCGCGGGCGGGCTGGCCTCGCCGACGCAGGGCCGCATCGTGCTCGACGACACGCCGATGGAGCTGATCGATGTCGCCGACATCCGCCGCGACATCGGCAGCGTGCTGCAGGAATCGAGCCCCTTCTACGGCACGCTGCGCGACAACCTCTTGATCGCCAATCCGCTCGCCACCGACGAGCAGCTGCTGCGCGCGCTGCGGATCGCCTGCGCCGACCAGCTGCTGCTGAACCAGCCGCATGGGCTGGACCTGCGCATCCGGGAGAACGGGCTTGGCCTGTCCGGCGGCCAGAAGCAGGTGCTGGTCCTCGCCCGCACCTTCCTGCGCGACCCGCAGGTGCTGCTGCTGGATGAACCCACCGCGTCGCTCGACGAGGGCACCGAGCTCGCGGTGATCGAGCGGATGCGGCAATGGATGGGCCGGCGCACGCTGATCGTGGCGACGCATCGCTATCCGGTGCTGTCGCTGGTCGACCGCATCATCGTGGTCGACCGCGGGCGCATCGTGCGCGACGGGCCGAAGGACGAGGTGCTGGCCGCGCTCAAGCGCACGGCGTCGCCACGGCCGGCGGCGTCGCCGGCACCGGCACAACCGTCCGCACAAGCGTCCGCACAGGCTTCGGCACAACCGCCGATGCAACCCTCCGCGCAACCCTCGACGCAAGCATCCGCGCAACCATCGTCACCGGCCCCCGCCCAGGCGGCCCCGGCCGCGGAGTAGCCCCATGGACAAGATCTCGATGCGTGCACGATTCGAAGACGGCGCCGGCGGCGCGCGCCTGCTGCTGTGGCTGGGCATCGGCGCGATCGCCGCCTTCCTGCTGTGGTCGGCCTTCGCCAGCCTGGACGAAGTGGCGGTCGGCGAAGGCAAGGTCACCCCCGCCTCCAAGGGCCAGATCATCCAGAGCCTGGAGGGCGGCATCCTGGCCGAACTGGCGGTGCGCGAAGGCGACGTGGTCGAGGCCGGCCAGCAGCTGGCCACGCTGGACCCGGTGCAGGCGCGCTCGTCGATGGAGGAGACGCTGGAGCGCATCGCCGCGCTGCAGGCGCGGGCCGCGCGGCTGCATGCGGAAATGAACGACGCCGACGCCGTGGCCTTCCCCGCCGAGCTGGCGCGCGATACCGCCGTGGTCGAGCGCGAGCGGCAGCTGTTCGTCGCCAACCGCCGCGCCTTCCGCGAGAACCTCGCCAACCTGCGCCAGCAGCTGCGCCTGGCCGAGCAGGAGCTGCAGATCGCGCTGCCGCTGCTGCGCACCGGCGCCACCAACGAGGTGGAGATCCTGCGGCTGCGGCAGAAGGTGGCCGAGTTCGCCACCAAGCTGGACTCGACGCAGAGCGAGTACTACGTCGCGCTGAAAGCCGACTACGCCAAGACGATGGCGGACCTGGGCCCGCTGCTGAAGGTGCGCGAGGGACGCGCCGACCAGCTGCGTCGCACGGCGATCACCTCGCCGGCGCGCGGCATCGTCAAGGACATCCGCGTCTCGACCATCGGCGGCGTGATCACGCCGGGCGGTGTGCTGATGGAGATCGTGCCGCTGGGCGACCAGCTGCTGATCGAGGCGCGGCTGTCGCCGCGCGACATCGCCTTCATCCATCCGAACCAGGAGGCCACGGTCAAGATCACCGCGTTCGAGCCGTCGATCTACGGCACGCTGCCGGCCAGGGTGGACCGCATCTCGCCCGACACCATCGAGGACCAGGTCGACCGGCGCATCTACTACTACCGCGTCTACGTGCTGACCCAGCATGCGTTCCTGGAGACCAAGGACGGCAAGCGCCATCCGATCCTGCCGGGCATGGTGGCGACCGCGGAGATCCGCACCGGCCGCCGCACCGTGATGGACTACCTGGTCAAACCGCTGAACCGCGCCGCGGAGGCGCTGCGCGAGCGCTAGCCCTTGCGCAGATAGGTCACCAGCCGGTCGATCACCGGCGCATTGCGCCGCGTCAGCAGGCTGACCACGATGGCGACCGCAAACCCGGCCGGCACGCCGAAGGCGCCCGAGGCGATCGGATCGACGCCGAACCAGCGGTCGCCGAAGATGCCGGTCATCCGCGTGAAGAACGGGTAGTTGACGAAGATGTAGTAGATCGACACCGACAGCCCCGCCAGCATGCCGGCGAAGGCGCCGGCCGCGGTGGTGCGCTTCCAGAAGATCGCCAGCACCAGCACCGGGAAGAAGCTGGACGCCGCCAGCGAGAACGCCGCGCCGACCAGGAACAGGATGTTGCCGGGCCGCAGCGAGGTCACGTAGGCCGCGAACAGGGCCACGCCCAGCAGCAGGATCTTGGCGGTGGTCACGCGCCGCTGCTGGCTCGCGCCGCGATCGACCATGTGATAGAAGACGTCGTGCGACAGCGCGTTGGCGATCGTCAGCAGCAGCCCGTCGGCGGTCGACAGCGCCGCGGCCAGCGCGCCGGCGGCGACCAGCCCGGAAATCACGTAAGGCAGTCCGGCGATTTCCGGCGCGGCCAGCACGATCATGTCGGGCTGGATCATCACCTCGGCCCACTGCACGATGCCGTCGCCATTGACATCGCGGATGCCGAACACCGGCGGGTCGATGCGCCGCCATTGCATGACCCACGCCGGCAGATCGGCATAGGGCGTGCCCACCAGATGATGCAGGAACTGGTACTTGACCAGCGCCGCCAGCGTGGGCGCGCTGACGTACAGCAGCGCGATGAAGAACACCGCCCAGGCCACCGAATTTCGGCTTTCCTTGACCGACGGCGTGGTGTAGAGCCGCGTCAGGATATGCGGCAGGCTCGCGGTACCGAGCATCAGGCAGAAGGTCAGCAGCACGAAGTTCAGCCGCTCGGTCTTGCGCTCCGCCTCGGATGGCGACGGATAGGGCTCGGTGGCGGGCACCGGCGGCTGGCTGCGCGCCAGCGCGTCTTCGCGCTGCTGCGTCCATTGCTGCAGGGCCGCCGCCGGGTCCGCCGGATAGTCGGCGCGCTCGCGCTCGACCGCCTTGATCTCGCGCAGCGGCGCATTGCGGGCGCGCAGCTCCAGCAGCCGCGCATTGAGCCCGTCGCGCACCTCGTCGAAGGACTGCGGCAGCCGCGCGATGCGCTCCTGCAGCTCGATCGCCTGCTGCCGGTAGTGTTCGCGCACGGCGAGCTCGCCCGGATCGCGCAGCAGCTCGCGCTCGCGCTGCGCGACATCGGTCAGCACCGTGCCGTAGCCCAGCTGCGGCACCGCCTCGCCATGATGCTTCCAGGCGATCATCGACACCGTGGTCAGGAAGGCGACGATCATCACGATGTACTGCGCGACCTGCGTCCAGGTCACCGCGCGCATGCCGCCGAGAAACGAACAGACCAGGATGCCGGCGAGGCCGAAGAACACGCCGACGGCGAAGTCGACGCCGATGAAGCGCGTGACCACCAGCCCGACGCCCTGGATCTGCGCGACCAGATAGACGAAGGAACACAGCGAGGCCGCCAGCACCGCGATGCCGCGCACCGGCAGGTTGCCGCCCGGCTTGCCGTTGCCGTAGCGCGCGGCGAGGAAATCGGGAATCGTGTAGCCGCCGTACTTGCGCAGATACGGCGCAAGCAGGAAGGCCACCAGGCAGTAGCCGCCGGTCCACCCCATCACATAGGCCAGCCCCTCATAGCCCGAGGCGAACAGGATGCCGGCCAGGCCGATGAAGGACGCGGCGCTCATCCAGTCGGCGGCGATCGCCATGCCGTTGAACATCGCGGGCACGCGCCGGCCCGCGACATAGTATTCGTGCAGGTCGGCGGTGCGGCAGATCAGCCCGATGCAGGCATAGATCGCGATGGTGATGAAGAGGAAGACGTAGCCGAGCCAGAGCGCGTCGGCGTTGGACTGCTCGAGCAGCCCCATCATGCCGATGAAGCCGAACAGTCCGAGCGTGAACAGGCCGTAGTACAGCAGCAGCCGGCGGCGAAAGCGCGACTGGGCTTGGGCCATGGGCGGGAGCGGAATCGGGAGCGAGGAAGGCGGCGATCAAACGCGAAGCGGGCGCCGCGGCAACGGCGCCCGCTTCGCGCGGCGGGTCTTACTTGGCCTGCCGCAGCTGTTCGAGGATGGCCGGGTTCTCCAGCGTGGAGGTGTCCTGCGTGATCTCCTCGTTCTTGGCCAGCGACCGCAGCAGGCGGCGCATGATCTTGCCCGAGCGCGTCTTCGGCAGGTTGTCGCCGAAGCGGATGTCCTTCGGCTTGGCGATCGGCCCGATCTCCTTGGCGACCCAGTTGCGCAGTTCGTTGGCGATCTGCACGGCCTCCTCGTCGTTCGGACGCGCGCGCTTGAGCACCACGAAGGCGCAGATGGCCTCGCCGGTGGTGTCATCGGGACGGCCCACCACGGCGGCCTCGGCGACGATCGGGTTGGCCACCAGCGCCGACTCGATCTCCATCGTGCCCATGCGGTGGCCCGACACGTTCAGCACGTCGTCGATGCGGCCCATGATGGTGAAGTAGCCGGTCTCCTTGTCGCGCACCGCGCCGTCGCCGGCGAGATAAAGTTTGCCGCCGAGCTCGGGCGGGAAGTAGCTCTTCTTGAAGCGTTCGGGATCGCCCCAGATGGTGCGGATCATCGCCGGCCACGGACGCTTGACGACCAGGATGCCGCCGCTGCCGTTGGGCACGTCCTGGCCGGTCTCGTCGACCACCGCGGCCATGATGCCCGGCAGCGGCAGCGTGCACGAGCCCGGCACCAGCGGCGTCGCGCCCGGCAGCGGCGTGATCATGTGGCCGCCGGTCTCGGTCTGCCAGAAGGTATCGACGATCGGGCAGCGGCCGCGGCCGATATTCTCGTGGTACCACATCCACGCTTCGGGATTGATCGGCTCGCCGACGGTGCCCAGCAGGCGCAGGCTCGACAGGTCGTACTGCTTCGGATGCACGGCCTGGTCGGCCTCGGCGGCCTTGATCAGCGAACGGATCGCCGTCGGCGCGGTGTAGAACACGCTGACCTTGTGGCGCGCGATCATGTCCCAGAAGCGGCCGGCGTTCGGATAGGTCGGGATGCCCTCGAACATCAGCTGGGTCGCCCCCCGCGGCGAGCGGGCCGTAGGCGATATAGGTGTGGCCGGTGACCCAGCCGATGTCGGCGGTACACCAGTACAGGTCGTCGGGCTTGATGTCGAAGGTCCAATTCATCGTCATCAAGGCCCACAGCAGATAGCCGCCGGTGCTGTGCTGCACGCCCTTCGGCTTGCCGGTCGAGCCCGAGGTGTAGAGCACGAACAGCGGATGCTCGGCATCGACCGGCTCGGCCTCGCAGGTCTCGGGCTGGCCCGCGCAGACTTCGTCGAGCCAGCGGTCGCGGCCCTCGACCCAGTTGACCTTGCCGCCGGTGCGGCGATAGACCACCACGTGCCTGACCGCCTCGCAGCCGCCGAGCGCCAGCGCCTCGTCGGCGATCGCCTTCAGCGGCAGCGCCTTGCCGCCGCGCATCTGCTCGTCGGCGGTCAGCAGCGCGACCGCGCCGACGTCGACCAGCCGCTCCTGCAGCGACTTGGCGGAGAAGCCGCCGAACACGACCGAATGGGTGGCGCCGATGCGGGCGCAGGCCTGCATCGCGCAGACGCCCTCGATCGACATCGGCATGTAGATCACGACGCGGTCGCCCTTGCCGATGCCCAGCGCCTTCAGGCCATTGGCCAGCTGGCACACGCGCGCATGCAGCTCGCGATAGGTAACCCGGGTGACCGTGCCGTCGTCGGCCTCGAACACGATCGCGACCTTGTCGGCGTTGCCGTTCTCGAGATTGCGCTCCAGGCAGTTGTACGAGGCGTTCAGCTGGCCGTCCTCGAACCACTTGTAGAACGGCGCGTTGCTCTCGTCCAGCACCTTGGTGAAGGGCTTGGCCCAGACCAGCTGCTCGCGGGCATGGCGCGCCCAGAAGCCTTCGTAGTCGCGCTCGGCCTCTTCGCACAGCGCGCGGTAGGCGTCCATGCCGGAAATGGCTGCGCTCTTGGCGAACGATTCGGGTGGGGGGAATACGCGATGCTCTTGCATCACCGATTCGATGGCGGACATAGCTCGTCTCCTGAAAGGCCGGAATGGCTTCGATACTTTTGCCGCAACGCTACGCTGCGCGGCTTACTGCAACCTGACGCTGTTCCCTTGCCGTCCGTTCCCGTCCTTTCCGGTCGTGCAGGCCGAAGGCGCATTGCGATGCAGCAATGGGTGCCGGCTTGGCGTTGCGCGCATGGCGTCCGCATGTGAAGCCTAAGCCTTAAGGCTAGCACAGCTATAATCGCCCGGCGCGTGCGGCGGCGCGCGCTGACGTCCTTCTGCCGCCCTTCTGCCGCCCTTCTGCCGTCGACCGCGCGAAGTGTCACCGACCATCCGACCGTGCCCCCTTCCATTCCTTTGAATGCCATGCTGCTGGCCGCCTCGATGGCGCTGGTCGGCAGCAATGTCGGCCTCGGCAAGGCGATCGTGGCCCATGTGCCGATCCTGCTGTTCGCGCTGCTGCGCTTCGTGGCCGCCATCGTCTGCCTGTCCCCGTGGTATCGCCCCGCGCGCATGCGCCGCGTGTCCCGAAGCGAGTGGTTCTACCTGTTCCTGCAGGCCTTCTTCGGGACCTTCCTGTTCACGCTGCTGATGCTGGGCGGCGTGCGGCTGACCAGCGCGATGTCCGCCGGCGTCATCACCAGCACCATTCCCGCGACCGTGGCGATCCTGTCCTGGCTGGTGCTGCGCGAACGGCTGTCGCGCCGCACCGTGCTGTCGGTGCTGCTGGCGGTGGCGGGCATCGCGGTGCTCAATATCGCGCGGGGCGCCCACCAAGGGGGCGGCGGCAACGATGCGCTGCTCGGCAACCTGATGGTGATGGGCGCGGTGGTCTGCGAATCGATCTACGTGATCCTGTCCAAGCGGCTGGCGCAGACGCTGGCCGCGATCGAGATCTGCGCCTATACGCACCTGATCGGCGGCCTGCTGATGCTGCCGCTCGGGCTGGTGCCGCTGCTCGACTTCCATGCGACGACCGTGCCGTTGCATGTGTGGGCCATGGTGCTGTGGTACGCGCTGTCGGCGAGCGTGTTCTCGTTCTGGCTGTGGATGAAGGGCATCCGCCATGTGCCGGCGCAGCTGGCCGGCGTGTTCACCTCGGTGCTGCCGATCGCGGCGGCGCTCTACGGCATCGTGTTCCTCGGCGAGACGCCGGGCTGGGCACACGGCGTCGCACTGGTCTGCGTGCTGGCGGGCATCGCGCTGGCGAGCTGGCCGGGCAGGCTGGCGCGGGCGGCGGCCGCACAACGCGGCGACAGCAGGGACAGCGGCGAGAGCAGCGACAAGGCCGCCGGCATCGAGTCCGGACACGGCGCCACGGTACAATCCCGCGGCCGCTGACCGGCGCGCCGCCTTTGCGTCGCCCGGCGTCGCCCCGCGTCGTCCGATCGGGCGCCGGCCGGCACGTCGTGCGGCCATACCGGGCAGCGCAACGTTCCTGCGCAGGCTCTTACGAACCTGTTGCGCAAGCTCTTTCGTAACCTCTTACGCAACCCCTGGACACCCCCAGGCAACCCCCTTACGCAAGCACCATGGCATCGAACTTATCGCCGGAGCCGCAACGGATGCGGCCGATTCCCCGTCTGATCTTCGCCTCGCGCTGGCTGCAGCTGCCGCTGTACCTGGGCCTGATCGTCGCGCAAGGCGTCTACGTCTATCACTTCCTGATGGAGGTCTGGCATCTGCTTGCCCACGTCACCGAGTACGACGAGAACAAGATCATGCTGGTGGTGCTGGGCCTGATCGACGTGGTGATGATCTCGAACCTGCTGATCATGGTGATCGTCGGCGGCTACGAGACCTTCGTGTCGCGGCTGGGCATCGACAACCATCCGGACGAGCCGGAATGGCTGGACCACGTCAATGCCGGCGTGCTGAAGGTCAAGCTGTCGATGGCGCTGATCGGCATCTCGTCGATCCACCTGCTCAAGACCTTCATCGACGCGGGGCAGCGCGACACCCATACGATCATGTGGCAGGTGGTGATCCACGTCGCCTTCCTGTTCTCGGCGATCGCGATGGCGTGGGTCGACAAGATGATCACGCACTCGCATCCGGCGCTGCAGGATCGGGGGCTCTGACCCGCCCCGGCGGTGCCGCGGCTCCGACGGCCCCATGCCCGTCGGCAACGCCGGCATCGCTTCAGCCCTGAAACCGCGGCTCCGGCCGCGGTTTTTTTATGCGCCGCCATGTCGGGGCATGTCGCAGCATGTCGCGGCTCTTGGCCGATATTCGCGCATGATATGGAATTTACGCCACATTCCAGGCCAGACGGACGGCCGGGCTCCGGGACGGGTCCTGCGAGGGGGGTGTATGATTCCGGGCGGAATTTTCGTCAGCTTTTGTCCGACTGCCCTCCCCCACAAGACATGACCGTCATCAAGCAAGAAGACCTGATCCAGAGCGTCGCCGACTCCCTGCAGTACATCAGCTACTACCACCCGATGGACTACATCACCAGCCTGGGCCGCGCCTACGAGCTGGAGCAAAGTCCCGCGGCCAAGGATGCGATCGCGCAGATTCTGACCAACAGCCGCATGTGCGCCGAAGGCAAGCGCCCGATCTGCCAGGACACCGGCATCGTGACCGTCTTCGTCAAGGTCGGCATGGACGTGCGCTGGGACGGCGCCACCATGAGCCTGACCGACATGATCAATGAAGGCGTGCGCCGGGGCTACACCCACCCCGACAACGTGCTGCGCGCCTCGATCGTCAATCCGCCCGAAGGCGGCCGCAAGAACACCAAGGACAACACGCCCGCGGTGATCCACTACGAGATCGTGCCGGGCGACAAGGTCGACATCCAGGTCGCGGCCAAGGGCGGCGGCTCGGAGAACAAGTCCAAGTTCGTGATGCTGAACCCGTCCGACTCGATCGTCGACTGGGTGCTGAAGACCGTGCCGACCATGGGCGCGGGCTGGTGCCCGCCCGGCATGCTGGGCATCGGCATCGGCGGCACCGCCGAGAAGGCGATGGTGATGGCCAAGGAATCGTTGATGGAATCGATCGACATCCAGGACATCATCGCCCGCGGTCCGAAGGACTGGATCGAGGAACTGCGCGTCGAGCTGTACGAGAAGGTCAATGCGCTGGGTATCGGGGCGCAGGGCCTGGGCGGCCTGGCCACGGTGCTGGACGTCAAGATCATGGCCGCGCCGACGCACGCCGCGTCCAAGCCGGTGGCGATGATCCCGAACTGCGCGGCGACCCGCCACGTGCATTTCACGCTGGACGGCAGCGGCCCGGCCAAGCTGGAAGCGCCGGACCTGTCGCAGTGGCCGCAGGTCGAGTGGGCGCCGAACACCGAGACGTCCAAGCGCGTCGACCTGAACACGCTGACGCCCGAGGAAGTCGCCTCGTGGAAGCCGGGCCAGACGCTGCTGCTGAACGGCAAGATGCTGACCGGCCGCGACGCCGCGCACAAGCGCATCGCCGACATGCTGGCCAAGGGCGAGAAGCTGCCGATCGACTTCACCAACCGGGTGATCTACTACGTCGGCCCGGTCGATCCGGTGCGCGACGAAGTGGTCGGCCCGGCCGGCCCCACCACCGCCACGCGGATGGACAAGTTCACCGAGACCATGCTGTCGCAGACGGGCCTGATCGCAATGATCGGCAAGGCCGAGCGCGGCCCGGTGGCGATCGAATCGATCCAGAAGCACAAGTCGGCGTACCTGATGGCGGTCGGCGGCGCAGCCTACCTGGTCTCGAAGGCGATCCGCGGCGCCAAGGTGCTGGCCTTCGAAGACCTCGGCATGGAAGCGATCTACGAGTTCGACGTCAAGGACATGCCGGTCACGGTGGCGGTCGACAGCAGCGGCACCTCGGTGCACAAGACCGGCCCCGCGGAATGGCAGGCCAAGATCGGCAAGATTCCGGTCGCGGCGGTCTAAGGCCGGTGGCTGCCGGGCGATAGCGGAACGCGGTCGCCCGGTACGATTCACCGCCTGTTCTCCTCCCAGCCCTCTCCCCCAGCCCTCTCCCGCACGGGAGAGGGAGCACACACCGCCCTCCCGTGTCCCCGTCCCCCCATCGGCATCTTCGATTCCGGCCTCGGCGGCCTGTCCGTGCTGCGCGAGGTCCGCGCGCTGCTGCCGCACGAAACCCTGCTCTATCTAGCCGACTCGCGCTATGCGCCCTATGGCGACAAGCCGCAGGCCTTCGTGCAGGCGCGCACGCTGCAGGCCTGCGAATGGCTGGCGGCGCAGGGTTGCAAGGCGCTGGTGGTGGCCTGCAATACGGCCACCGCGCACGGCATCCAGGCGCTGCGCGAGCGACTGCCCTTGCCCATCGTCGGTGTCGAGCCCGGATTGAAGCCGGCGGTCGCGGCCAGCCGCAGCAAGGTGGTCGGCGTGCTGGCCACCGCCAATACGCTGGCCAGCGACAAGTTCGCGCGGCTGCTGCATTCGCTCGAGGACCAGTGCCGCTTCGTCTGCCAGCCCGGCGGCGGGCTGGTGGCACGCATCGAGCGAGGCGATGTCGACGGGCCGCAGGTGCGCGAACGGCTGCAGACCTGCCTGGCGCCGATGCTCGAGGCCGGTGCCGATACGCTGGTGCTCGGCTGCACGCACTATCCCTTCCTGAGCGAGACCGTGCGCGAGCTGATCGGCGAGCGGATGACGCTGATCGATACCGGCGTCGCGGTCGCGCGGCAATTGCAGCGCAAGTTGGCCGAGCATGGCCTCGCGGCGGACGCGGAAATGAGTGTGAATACGGGCGTGAAAACAGGCGTCGAACGTGGCGCAAATCCGATCGCGGTGGCGCGTTATTGCACCACCAGCGACGCCGAGCATCTGCGCCGGATGGCGCGCGCGCTGCTGCATGTCGATGCCGCGGCCGAAACCGTAGTTATCGAACCGGCGCCGATCTCGCTGTGATGGTACGGCGGGGCGCTGCTTGCCCTGCTGGTGCCTGCTTCGTTGCGAGCCTCGCTGCTGCTTCTTTGCGAGCCTCGTTGCCAGCTTCATTGCCTGCTTCGTTGCCAGCCATGTTGCGGGCCTCGTTGCCCGCCCCCCTGCCCAACATCAACGTACGAAGCCCAGCGGACGACGCTCCCGCACCTCCGGCTTGACCGCATGCTCCTGGCGCAACTGCGCGAGGAATTCGTCGGGCGTCAGCGCTTCGCCCAGCAACGCGCATTGCCGCTTGACGGTGGCGAAGTCGCCCGGCGTCAGGCCGTCGAGCGCGGCCAGTTCGCGCCGCATCGCATCGTCCAGCGCGGAGGCATCGCCGTCGAGCGCCTCGTCGACGAACATCGATTCGCGCTGCGCCGGCAGCAGCGGCATGAAGCGGATCTTGAACGAGAAGCGGCGCAAGGCGGCCTCGTCGAGCCGGTCGAACAGATTGGTGGTGCAGACGAAGATGCCGTTGAACCGCTCCATCCCCTGCAGCATCTCGTTGACCTCGGACACCTCGTAATTGCGCACCGCCTGCTGGCGGCCTCTGCATGAAGCTGTCGGCCTCGTCGAGCAGCAGCACCGCGCCGTCTTCCTCGGCGCGCGCGAACATCGCCGCGATCTGCTGCTCGGTCTCGCCGACGTACTTGCTCATCAGGTCCGAGGCGCGCCGGATCATCAGCGGCAGCTCCAGCGCTGCGGCGATATGTTCGGCCAGCGCGGTCTTGCCGGTACCCGGGGGCCGTAGAAACAGAGCGTGCCGCGGCGCCGCGCCTGCAGCGCCTCGATGATGCGCTCTACCCGGTAGCGCGTTTCCAGGTTGAGCCGATCGAGCCGGTAATGCGTGACCACGGGCCGCGTCTCCGCTTCGGGCCGCAGGCCCATCGCGCGGTCGGCGTGTTCGAGCTGGCGCAGGATCAGCGTCTCGACCGGTTCGCCGATGCCGGGCTGGGCCAGCTGCACGAAGCGCGCGGCCGATTGCACCTGTGCCGGCGTCAGCGTGCGGCGCGCCGCCAGCGACGCGATAAAGGCATCGTCGACCGCCAGTCCGCCAAGGTGCTTGCGGATGATGTTCTCGCGCACCTGCGGCGGCGGAATGCGCAGCTCCAGATGGAACTGGAAGCGGCGCAGATAGGCGGGATCGATCTGCCGGATCGAGTTGGAGATCCAGATCACCGGCACCGGATTGCGCTCCAGCGTCTGGTTGACCCAGGCCTTGCCGTTGACCGAGGCGCGCGTGTCCTCCTGCCCGAACAGGCTCATCAGCTCGCGCGCCGAGCCGGGGAACACGTCCTCGACCTCGTCGAACAGCAGCGCGGTATTGGCGCGACCACGCAGGAAGGCCTGCGAGACCTGCAGCGAGCGATAGCGGTCCTTGCCCGATAGGCTGTTGCCGTCGCGGTCCAGGCAGTCGACCTCGTAGAGTTCGCAGCCAGCCTCGCGCGCCAGCAGCCGCGCAAACTCGGTCTTGCCGGTGCCCGGCGGCCCGTAGATCAGCACGTTGACGCCCTCGGCATGCTGGCGCGTGGCGTTGGCCAGCAGCGCGGTCAGATAGCGGGCGTCGCTCTCGACATGGGGATAGTCCGTGCTCGACAGCGTCGGTGGCGCGGCCGGCCGCGTGAACACCGCCATCATCTCGGCCTCGTCGGCGTAGTTGCCGAGCAGCACGTGCAGCAGCCGGTCCGACAGCCGCATCAGGTCGCCCAGGTCGGTCACGCTGTTCTCGGGGAGCGGCTGCTCGATCAGGTTCAGCGTCTCGAGCCGCGAGCCCGGCCGCAGCGACGCCGCCACCTGGGCCGGCGCGGCACCGGTCAGCCCGGCCAGGATCTGGAAGGCTTCCTGGCTGTGCGCGACCTTGCAGTCGACCATCACCGCGCGCAGGTCGCGCTTGTACTTGGCCAGCGCGGCGAACAGCAGCAGCTTGCGCTCGTGGTCGGGCAGGTCCAGCACATGGCTGAGCATGTCGATATTGCGGACCAGCAGCACGCGCTCGCCGTCGAGCCGCGCCGCCAGCGCGGCCGCCGATACCTCGAACACGGTGAACATGTCCTTGGCATGGTGCTTGACGTACTCGTCCAGGTAATAGAACAGCGCCCCCCTCGTCGAAGGCGCTGTTCCACTGGCCGTGCCGCTCGAGAAATTCCTCGGGAGTCAGCCGGCCCGCGCCGCGCCAGGCCGGCATGTCGGCGCAGCGCGCGGCGAGGAACCGCTGCACGCGCATCACGACGCCATAGGGCCAGACCAGTTCCTGCGCGCTGACCGTCAGCACGTCGTTGATATTGCTGCGCAGATTGAAACGCGGCCCGAGCGCGCAAACCACGCGCAGCGCGAACTGGGCGCACATCCAGTCGAGCGCCGTGGTGGCGCCCGCCCCCGGGGCCGCGCGCAACAGCGCCGGCCGGTCCTCGTCGATGCTGCGGGTGAAATCCATGGGCAAGGCTCCTCGTCCCGGACGAGCGACGGAGGACCGTCGCCGCCGCTTCCTTCGCCGTTTTTTTCGCTTGGTTCTCGGCCTGCTTTGCCGCTGTTCCTGCCGCGTGCTCTTTTACCGACCTCGATCGCCTGCTGTTCCGCCTGCTTTTACCCTTTGTCGTGCGGGCCGCCTGCCGGTTCACCGGCCCCTTTTTCGTATGCTAGCTCGCTTTGCCGGGCGCAGTTAGTCGGGGCGACCCCGCACGGGCGCCGCCGGGCAGACCCGCCCACCAACAGGGTTATGTGGCGAGAAGGCCGACAAATAGGAATCATTATCGTTTATACTCACGCGCTGACACGCTGCCAGAGAGTGGCGCTCCCCCGGGCTTTGACTTTGAAGGAGCGTTTATCATGGAACTGCTGATTAGCCTGCTGGTTGGTTGCGGTATTTCGCTGGTGCTGTTTCGCCGTAAATAGATTGCTGGAACGGCTGCAGACCAGCCGAATCGCCGCGCCGCTCGCGCCCGACACACCATCGCCGCCTTCGGGCGGGAGGCCGCGCCTGCAACGCCGGTTAGCCGAAATTTGTTGTCTCACATGTTCGATCAACGTTTCCTGAAGATCACGCTTGCCGTTCTGCTTTTCCACGCCGGCCTGCTGTATCTGATCCAGAGTGGGCTCGCGCGCAAGATGACCGAAGCGGTGATCGCGCCCGAAATCATCGCCCGTATCATTCCGCTGGAACCGCCGCAGCAGCCGGCACCGGAGCCGCCCAAGCCGACGCCGAAGCCGGAGACCCCGCCCAAGCAGGTCAAGGTCACCAAGCCGACGCCGCAACCCAAGCCGCAACCGAAGCCGGAGCCGCGCATCGAGCCGACGCCGGCGCTGCCGCCAACCCCGACCGCGGTGGAGGCCCCGCCCGCACCGCCGGCACCGCCCGCGCCTCCGCCGCCGCCCGAGCCGGCACCGGTCGCCACCGGTCCGCGCGCAGTCGGGATCGGCGAGATCCAGTGCACGCCGCCGCAGCCGACCTACCCGTCGCAATCCCGGCGCATGGGCGAGACCGGCAAGACCGTGGTGCGGCTGACCACCGACGATACCGGCAAGGTCGTCAAGACCGCCGTGGTCAGCTCCAGCGGCTCGTCGCGCCTGGACCAGGCCGCGATCGACGCGGTCCAGCGGATGCGCTGCAAGCCTTATGTTGAGAACGGTCGTGCGATCGCGGTCACCGCGCAGCAGCCGATCGCTTTCGAGCTGAACTGATTTGAACTGAACCCTCCATACGATTTACGACTTACCAGGAACCATCATGCAGGACCTCGGACTCAGCCATCTGTGGGCGCAAGGCGATTTCGTCATGCGTGCGACCGCCATCATTCTGCTCGTCATGTCGCTGGCGTCATGGATCGTGATTCTCACCAAGGCGTGGGATCTGGTCCGCCTGAAGAAAATGGCGCAAGGCGCGGAAAAGCGCTTCTGGCATTCGGACGATTTCGACCATGCGCTCGAAACGCTCGGCAGCAGCGAATCGAACCCCTTCCGCACGCTGGCGCTGACCGGCAAGGAAGCGGCCCAGCACCATCGCGCCAGCCAGCCGCAGCTGCATGACGTGATGGATATCTCCGACTGGCTGACCCGCTCGCTCAAGAGCGCGATCGACGATGCCGTCTCGCGCATGCAGTCGGGCCTGGCGATCCTGGCCTCGGTGGGCTCGACCGCGCCGTTCGTCGGCCTGTTCGGCACGGTCTGGGGCATCTACCACGCGCTGATCGGTATCGGGGCCTCGGGCGTGCCGACCATCGACAAGGTCGCCGGCCCGGTCGGCGAAGCGCTGATCATGACCGCCTTCGGCCTGGCCGTGGCGATCCCGGCGGTGCTCGGCTACAACGCGCTGACGCGCGGCAACAAGGCCGTGATCTCGAAGCTGAACCGCTTCGCCCACGACCTGCACGCGTACTTCGTCACCGGCGCCCGCGTGCGCCCGACCGGCACCCGCGCCGCCGACGACAACGCGGTGCGCCTCGCGGTCAAGAATTGAACTGACGCGGACCGCTCTCCGCTCGAAAGGAAGTCATCATGGCATTCGGTACTCTCGACGATGACGATGACGCAGTCATGAGCGAGATCAACATGACGCCGCTGGTCGACGTCATGCTCGTGCTGCTGATCATCTTCATCATCACCATCCCGGTGATCAATCACGCGGTCAAGATCGACCTGCCGCGTGCGACCAATCAGCCCAACGATCCCAAGCCGCAGAGCATCAACCTGTCGATCGACTCGGCCGGCAAGGTGTTCTGGAACCAGCAGGAGATCGACGACGCGACGCTGCAGAACAATATCGCGCAGGCGGCCCAGCAACAGCCGCAGCCCGAGCTGCATCTGCGTGCCGACCGCGACGTGCGCTACGAGCGCGTGGCCGAGGTGATGGCCGCCGCGCAGCACGGCGGTCTCGGCAAGATCGGCTTCATCACGGAGCCGAAGCAGTAAGACCCCCAGCGGCGCGCAGTGCCGCGCCGCTTTCCCCAAGCCCCACCCTGCGGTGGGGCTTTTTCTTTGTGTTTCGAATGAAACCAAATGCGTTTTTTGGCAGCGCCGCCCTCGCCTGCCCGATATCATGCACAGAGTCGTTGTAATGATAACGATTCTCATTTAATATGAACGGAACGACGGCAGCCACCTTTTCCATTCCCGGCGCCGTGACACCGACCATCCCCGAACAGGAGCCCCATCGATGAGCACCCTAGCCTTGCCGCTGACGCAACCGCGCGAAGTCACCCGCCGCCGCCTGTCGCTGCGCCGCGTGGTGGTGAACGAGAATCCGGCGCCGAACGCGCGCCGCGAGACTGCGGCGCCGTCGGCGATGGCGACGGTCAAGTCGGCGGTGGCCCGCCTCGAAGCGCTGGTGCGCGACAACCGCAGCGCCAATGCGGCTGCCCATGCGGTCCCCGCGCAGACCGCCGAGGCGGTGCCGCTGGAAGCGCTGATGCGGGGCGCGACCACGCTGCCGATCCTGCATAACGGCGAGGTCTACACGCTGCGCAAGACGCGCTACGGAAAACTGATTCTGACGAAGTAAGCCGCCCGCCGTGGCATGCCGCATTGCGCGGCATCCCGGCATCGGGCAACCCGCTCCAGGACGGAGCGGGCCCGGCCGCCGCAACCGCCGGCGGCCGATGAGGAACGATCAGGCCGCTGCGGCCCGATCAGACGCCCAGCGCGGCAATGCCGGCACGGCCGATTTGCGCATCCTCGCTCGACTTGACGCCCGACACGCCCACCGCGCCGACCACCTGGTCGCCCGCGATGATGGGCACACCGCCTTCCAGCATGCCTTGCAGCACCGGCGCGGTCATGAACGAATTGCGGCCGTTGTTGATCATGTCTTCGTAGATCTTCGATTCGCGGCGGCCCAGCGCCGAGGTGCGGGCTTTTCGGTCGCGATATAGGCGGAGATCGGCGCCGCGCCGTCGAGCCGCTGCAGGGCCAGCAGATGGCCGCCGTCATCGACGATGGCGATCGAGACGGCCCAGTGATGGGCCTTGGCCTCGGCTTCGGCTGCGGCCATCACCTTCTTCACGTCTTCCGCAGTCAGCACGGACTTTTGCTGCATACCACTCTCCTGAATCGATAAACAATGAGCCGGCAGTATAGCGCCGGCACCACTTCGGTGACCACGACGCCGGGCACCTTTGTCGGGCAAAACAGCCATGCCAAAAAAGCAAAGGGCCCCGCAGGGGCCCTTTGCTTCAGATCGTTCGCTTCGCCGGATCAATCGCGGTAGTGGCGATGGCCGTGGCCGCCATGCCAGTGACCGTGCCGTCCGCCGTGATAGTGCCGGCCAGGATGACCGTAATAGCGCGGCGGCCCGTAGTAGCGCGGCGGGCCATAGTGCGGAGGACCGTAGTAGCCGTAACCCGGCGGCCGCACCACCACCGGCGGGGGACCGTAGTAGACCGGCGCCGGCGCCACCACCACGGGCGGGGGCGCGACATAGGCCGGCGGGGGATAGTAGGCAGGACCGCCGACCACGACGCCCGGCACGCCGATCACCACGCCGACGTCGACACGGGCCATCGCGGCGCCTGAGGCCATCGCAGCCAGCACGCCAAGCCCTGCGAGCAACCAACGTTTCATGATCTTGCTCCTCGCAAGGTTGATCTTGATACCCGTATTCTAGGCCTACGCCCAATCACAGGTGCAACGGCGAGTTCTACATTGTTACCGCCAGTAACATCCTTGCGGGCAAGGGTATCGGAGCAATCATGCGGCGCTTGCGTCCCGGGCGGCGACCGCCCACAATACCGGGCTTGCCGTGCGGCCGTGGAGAAATTGGTAGACTCAGCAGACTTAAAATCTGCCGCCTTTCCGGGCTTACGGGTTCGAGTCCCGTCGGCCGCACCAACCACGCCGCAAGCCCCCCGCCCGTACTTATACGGTACGACCCGCGCCAAGGTGGCACCGTACCCTGCGCCCAGCGGCACCTTGCCTTGCGCCGCCGGTACCACCTTGCCTTGCACCGCCGGTAGCACCTTCCTCGCACCCGGCAGCACCTTACGTCGCGCTCCGGTAGCGCCTTGCCTCACACCCCGGCAGCACTACCTTACCGTGCGCCCCGGCGGCACCAAGCCGATGCGGGGCCATTGCAGCCCCGCCCGCCGACCTTCAATCCCTCAATCCCTCAATCCTCAATCCCTGCCGCCGACTGATTCGATCGGGGTCAGAGAAGCACCGCGCACAGCAGCGCGCCGGCGCCGACCAGGAACACGAACAGCAGCGCCGCCAGCAGCATCGGCTTGCGGCCCGCGCGCAGCAGGTCGCCGATTCGCGTGTGCAGACCGATCGCCAGCATCGCGCAGGCCAGCAGCCAGTTATCGAAGGCAACCAGGCCCGGCTTCCATTCGGCCGGCACCAGGCCGAAGGAATTGATCGCCAGCACGGCGACGAAACCGAGCGCGAACCAGGGGATCGCGGCGCGGATCCGCGCCCAGTCGATGCCACGACCGCCGGCCGTTGCACCCTGCGCCCGGTCTTCGGCACGCGGCCACAGTGCCAGCACCAGCAGCAGCGGGCCGAGCGCCAGCACACGGACCATCTTGGCCAGCACGGCGGCATCGCCCGCCGACTCGCCGACCGCCTTGCCGGCGACGATCACCTGCGCGACCTCGTGCAGCGTGGCGCCGGTATAGATGCCGAAGGCGCGTTCGCCGACCTGCCAGTGCAAGACGTTGGTCACCAGTTCATACAGATAGGGATACAGCAGCATGCCGACGGTGCCGAACAGCACCACGGTGGCGACCGCGACCGCGGTCTGCCGGTCGTCGGTGCGCGCGATCGAGGCCACCGCGATCGCGGCAGCCGCGCCGCACACCGCACTGCCCGCGCTGACCACCACCGCCTCCCGGCGGGTCAGGCCCAGCCAGCGGGTGCCGACCCAGACCCCGACGCACAGCGTCGCCGCCAGCATCAGCAACGGCGCCACCACGCCGCCGACACCGAGCGCCTCGATCGAGCCGAAGGTCAGCCGCAGGCCGTACAGCGCCACGCCCAGCCGCAGCAGCGTCTGCCGGGCCAGCTGCATGCCGGGCGCCAGCGGCGCCAGCCAGTGGCGCGGCAAGGTATTGCAGGCGACCATGCCGGCGCACATGGCGAGCATCAGCGGGCTGACGCCCAATTGCGACAGCGCAGGCAGCCCGGACAGGATCAGCGCGAGCCACGCAATTGCGCCCAGCGGGGCAAGCGTCAGCAGGCGATAGCGCCACGGAACGGATGGGGCCGGGGAGGCGGCGGGGGCAGCGGCAGGAATCGAGGTGGTCGGCATGGCGCAGGGACGACACGGGCGTGTAGGAATGACGCCAGCGTAACAACCGACCTTTCATCTGTAAAACAGGTAATATCGTTATTTCTTACCAGGTTTATAGATATGCAACATCGCCCCTTGCGGCTGACGCTGCGTCAGCTTGCCGTTTTCGTCGCCGTGGTCCAGCACGGCAGCACGACCGCCGCCGCCGATGCGGTGGCGATGTCGCAGTCCGCCGTCAGCGCCGCGCTGGCCGATCTGGAACGCGCGCTGGACCGGCGCCTGTTCGACCGCGTCGCCAAACGCCTGACCATCAACGAGACCGGACGCCAGTTCTTCCCCCGCGCGCTGTCGCTGCTGGACCAGGCGCACGAGCTGGAACGCTTCGCCGCCGACGCCGGCGTGCAGTTGCGCATCGCCGCCAGCAACACCATCGGCAGCTATCTGCTGCCCGCCCTGCTGACCGGCTTCCGTCAGGCCCAGCAACAGCCCTGCGCGCTGGACCTGCGCATCGGCAACACCCATGACGTACTGCAGGAGCTGTTGCGGCTGGAAGCCGATATCGGCCTGATCGAGGGCACCTGCCACGAGCGCGAGCTGACCAGCGTGCATTGGTGCGACGACGAGATGGTGGTGGTCGTCGGCGCCGGGCATCCGCTGGCGCGGGCCGATGGCGACCTGCGCGCGCTGCGCGAGGCGGACTGGCTGGTGCGGGAGCGCGGCTCGGGGACGCGCGAGATCGTCGAGCAGCGGCTCGCCCCGTTGCTCGGGCCGCTGCGCTTCGCGCTCGAACTCGGCAATGCCGAAGCGATCAAGCGCGCGGTGATGAGCGGGTTCGGCGTCAGCTGCCTGTCGCTGCATGTGGTGCGCGACGAGCTGGAGCGCGGCACGCTGGTGGCGCTGCGCCGCGGCCTGCCGCGGCTGGTGCGGCCCTGGCATCTGGTCGTCCATCAGGACAAGTATCCGACCCAGGGCCTGCTGGCCTTTACCGAATACCTGCGCCGGACCGCGCCGCAACTGGAACTGGAAGAACTGGAAAAGCGGGAAGGATGAGCGAGCCGATCGGCAAACCACGCGGCGAGCCGCTCGGCGATCCACGCGGCGAACCGATCGGCGTGCCAAGCGGCAGGCCATTCGGGGGGCCAATCGGGGGCCATCAGGAGGTCCGGACGCGGCCCCCCGCCGGATCGTCAGGCCGCCTGCGCCTCGCCCGCCTCGCTCTGGCGCGCCACATAGCGGTCCAGCCAGCGGAACAGCAGCGGATTGAGCACGATCGACAGCAGGGCGCCCGCCAGGATCAGGCTTTGCGCGCGCTCCGGCAGGATCTGCAGGAACACGCCGAGGCTGGCCAGAATGAAGGAGAACTCGCCGATCTGCGCCAGGCTGGCGGCGATCGTCATGCCGGTCCGGTTCGAATAGCCGAACATCCGCACGATGCCGAGCGCCGCCACCGACTTGCCGACCACGATGATCGATACGGTCGCCAGCACGCCCCACGGATCGCGCACCAGCACCATCGGGTCGAACAGCATGCCGAC
Organism: Cupriavidus sp. H18C1; assembly: GCF_049311595.1. Classification (NCBI taxonomy): domain Bacteria; kingdom Pseudomonadati; phylum Pseudomonadota; class Betaproteobacteria; order Burkholderiales; family Burkholderiaceae; genus Cupriavidus; species Cupriavidus sp. H18C1. Next base: position 3,171,144 of record NZ_CP186008.1, on the reverse strand, counting down.
CGAAACGAAGAACAGCACCGCGAAGGCGTCGCGCAGCGGCAGCGATTCCTCGGCCGCGCGATGGCTGAATTCGGACTCGGCCAGCACCATGCCGGCAAAGAACGCACCCAGCGCGAACGACACGCCGAACAGCGAATAGGCGCCGAAGGCCACGCCCAACGCGGTCGCCAGCACGCCCAGGCGGAACAGCTCGCGGCTGCCGGTCCAGACGATGCGCTCGAGCATCCAGGGAATGAAGCGGCGGCCGATCACCAGCATCACGGCGACGAAGGCCGCGACCTTGCCGAGCGTCAGCGATACCGTCAGCAGGATGTCGGTGACGCTCGCCGCCGGCGCATCCCCGCCGGCGCCGGCGCCGGCCGGCACCAGCAGGCCCGACAGCGCCGGCAGCAGCACCAGCGCCAGCACCATCGCCAGATCCTCGACCACCAGCCAGCCGACCGCGATGCGGCCCTGCTCGCTGTCGACCAGATCGCGATCCTGCAACGCCTTCAGCAGCACCACGGTACTGGCGACCGACAAGGCCAGCCCGTAGACCAGACCCTGGCCCCAGCTCCAGCCGAAGCCCCAGGCGACACCCATGCCGAGCAGCGTCGCGATGCCAATCTGCGCCACCGCGCCGGGGATCGCGATCTTGCGCACCGCCATCAGATCGCGGATCGAGAAATGCAGGCCTACGCCGAACATCAGCAGGATCACGCCCAGCTCGGCCAACTCCGGTGCCAGCGCCTGGTCGGCGGTGTAGCCCGGCGTATGCGGTCCGACCACCACGCCCGCGCACAGGTAGCCGATCAACGGCGGCAACCGTAAACGCCCCGCCAACGCACCGAGGACAAAGGCCAGGACAATGCCGCCGACGATGGTGCTGATGAGCGGAGTAGCGTGATGCATGCGTGGTGGTTTCCTTCTGATGGCCGGCGTGGCGCCGGGAAGTCGAACGGCGATCCGGCTCCGATCGACGCGGACACGCCGCCATCGACGGGGCCTGGTGCCGGCGCCGCCCGGGCGGACAGTCTGCGGAAATGAAACCGAATGGGAGTCGTCGCCACCGGCAGCGGCGCCCGGGGCGCGAGGCCTGGGCACCGTGCCGGCATGGTCCAGCAACGGCGACAACTGGTGCGATAGACGTAATGTATCACGCGCGCCACGCGACAAAGCCGCGAACAGGGCGCAAAAAAGGCGGCGATAGACCGTGAAAAGCCGTGGAAGACGCAGGGAATGCCGGGATGGGTACAAGATCGGCGGCGAAAACCGCGGATCGAGCCGGACAGCTGGGGAAGATCGATGGAGGCGGGGGGTCGGAATCGAACCGGCGTACACGGCTTTGCAGGCCGCTGCATAACCACTCTGCCACCCCGCCGGGTGACCTGGATGCTGGATTGTAGCCGCTGTGGCTTCCGGGCGCCGGAGGCCGATGCGGCAGCATCGCAAACAAAAAGGGAAGCGCTGCTTCCCTTTCGGACTGGAGCGGGAGACGAGTCTCGAACTCGCGACCTCAACCTTGGCAAGGTTGCGCTCTACCAACTGAGCTACTCCCGCATGACACCTGCTGCGGCAAACCCGGAAATCGCTACCGGATCGACCAGAAAATTCTGGAGCGGGAGACGAGTCTCGAACTCGCGACCTCAACCTTGGCAAGGTTGCGCTCTACCAACTGAGCTACTCCCGCAGTGTCCTGCGTACTGCACTTGCAACAACACGGTGCTAAATCACTGCATATAGACCGCTTCTTGCTGCATCTCGCTTCGTTCGTTTTGTTTCGTCAGAAGCGAGAACGAAATTATGCAAACATCCGACAATGAAGTCAAGCATATTTTTGCACTGATCCTCACTTTTGCGCCGCGGCCCGCGCGGCCGCGGCGCTGCGTTCCCGGATCTGCGGCCAGGCGAGCTTCATGTAATAGAACATCGACCAAAGGGTGAGCACCGCCGCCACATAGATCAGCCAGCCGCCCAGCATGCCGGCGTCGATGCCGAACAGCGGCGCATCGAACAGCAGCAGCGGAATCGCGATCATCTGGAACGTGGTCTTGAGCTTGCCCAGGAAATTGACGGCGACGCTCTTGGAGGCACCGATCTGCGCCATCCACTCCCGCAGCGCGGAAATGGTGATCTCGCGCCCGATGATCACCAGCGCGATCAGATCGCTGACCCGGTCCAGCGCCAGCAGCGACAGCAGCGCGGCCGCGACCATCAGCTTGTCGGCGACCGGGTCGAGGAAGGCGCCGAACGACGAGGTCTGGTTCCAGCGCCGCGCCAGGAATCCGTCGAGCCAGTCCGTGGCCGCCGCCACGATGAAGAACACGGCCGCCGTCAGGTTCTTGGCGGGCATCGACAGCCAGGCATCGGGCAGATAGAAGACGCCGACCACGAGCGGGATCATGGCCACGCGCAGCCAGGTCAGCAGGATCGGAATATTCAGCGGCATAGGCGGATCGGCAGGGTCGAAGACGGGACAATCACGCGATTGTCGCCGATTCCGACATCAATTGAGCATTTCTCGAAGCGGGGACGACCGATCACGTTCCGCGCCGGCGGTGGCCGATATCGGCGGCCGAACCCATGGCGGACCTGCGACCGGGGGCCACGACCGGAGTGCGGCCACCGGGTCTCACAACCGGATGCCGCGACCGGTCACCGCAACCGGACGCCGCAACCGGGCGCCGCGTCAGTGCAGCTGCCGGTAGATTTCCTCGGCCAGCGCGCGGGAAATGCCATCGACGCTGGCGAGCTCGTCGACGCTGGCCGCCATCACGCCGCGGATACCGCCGAAGCGGGTCAGCAACTTCTGGCGCCGGCGCGCGCCGATCCCTTCGATCTCCTCCAGCCGCGAGGTGGTGCGCGTCTTCGCGCGGCGCGCGCCATGCCGGTGATGGCGAAACGGTGCGCCTCGTCGCGGATCTGCGCCACCAGCATCAGCGCCGCGCTGCCCTGCCCCAGCTCCAGCGCGGGCCGGCCGTCGGCGAACACCAGCGTCTCGAGGCCGACCTTGCGGCCTTCGCCCTTGGCGACGCCGACCAGCAGCCCGATATCGAGGCCGAGCTCCTCGAAGACCTGGCGTGCGACCTCGACCTGGCCCTTGCCGCCGTCGATCAGCACGATATGCGGCATCGCGGCGCTGTCCTCCTGGCTGCGCTCGACCAGCTTCTGATAGCGGCGCGTCAGCACCTGGCGCATCGCCGCATAGTCGTCGCCCGGCGTGATGCCGTCGATGTTGTAGCGGCGGTATTCGCTGTTCTGCATCGCATGGTGATGGAACACCACGCATGAGGCCTGCGTCGCCTCGCCGGCGGTATGGCTGATGTCGAAGCATTCGACCCGCAGCGCGCCCAAATCGTCGAGTTCGATGCCGATGGTCTCCGCCAACGCCCGCGTGCGGGCCTCCTGGCTGCCCTGCTCGGCCAGACGCCGGGCCAGCGCCAGCGCCGCGCCCTGCTGCGCCATCTCCAGCCACGCGCGCCGCTGGCCCTGCGGCTGGCGCACCAGCGTGATGCGGCGGCCGGCCTGCATCGTCAGCGCTTCCATCAGCGCGCCGTCGGCCGGCGCGTGGCTGACCACCAGGATCGGCGGCACCGGCTGATCGAGGTAGTGCTGCGCCATGAAGGCGGCCAGCACGTTGGCGGCGATGCGTTCGGCCGTCGCCGCCGCGCCGGAGTCCGCGGGCGCGGCCACCTCGGCCCGTGCGGCCGGGTCAGCCGGGTCAGCCGGGTCAGCCGGGTCAGCCGGGTCAGCCGGGTCAGCCGGGTCAGCCGGGTCAGCCGGGTCAGTCGCACCGGCCGGTGCGCCGCCCTCGGCCGTCGCAACGACGTCCTCGGCCTCCTCGTCGACGATCATCGCGGCCTCCTCGACATGCGCGGGGGAAGTACGCCTTGTCGCCCAGATGGCGGCCGCCGCGCACCATCGCCAGGTTGACGCAGGCACGGCCGCCCTGCACCGCGACGGCGAGGATATCGATATCGCTGCTCTGCCCCACTTCCTCGACGGCCTGGCGCTTGAGCACCGTCGACAGTGCGCCGATCTGGTCGCGCACGGCGGCGGCCTGCTCGAACTCGAGCCGCTCGGCGTGCTGCTCCATCTTCTGCTGCAGGCCCTCGAGCACCTCCTTCTGCCGTCCCTGCAGGAAGCGCGCGGCGTTGCCCACGTCGCGCGCGTAATCGTCCTCGCTGATCGCGCCGACGCAGGGCGCCGTGCAGCGGTGGATCTGGTGCAGCAGGCAGGGCCGCGTGCGGTTGTTGAAGACGGTGTCCTCGCAGGTCCGCAGCTGGAACACCTTCTGCAGGATCTGCATGCTCTCGCGCACCGCATGCGCGCTCGGGAACGGGCCGAAATACTGGTGGCGGCGATCGGTCGCGCCGCGGTAGTACGCCATGCGCGGATAGCGATGCGCCGACAGCTTCAGCAGCGGGTACGACTTGTCGTCGCGGAACAGGATGTTGTAGCGCGGCGTCAGCGCCTTGATCAGGTTGTTCTCGAGCAGCAGCGCCTCGGCCTCGCTGCGGACCACCGTGGTGTCGATGCGGGCGATGCGCGACACCATCATCGCGATGCGCGGCGACAGCTGGGTCTTGTTGAAATAGCTCGAGACGCGCTTCTTCAGGTCGCGCGCCTTGCCGACATAGAGCACGCCGCCGGCCGCGTCGTAATAGCGGTAGACGCCGGGCAGGCCCGGCAGCGCGGCGATCACGGGGCGAGGGTCGAAGGTGCTTTCCTCCTGCTCCCGCTCCTGCTCCTGCTCCTGCTGCGGTGCGCCGGCCTCGGCGGGCGCAGCCGACGCGTCGGCGGGCGCCGGCCCGGCTTCGGGCAGCGCCGGCTCGGGCGTGTCGAGGTGCGGCTCGGCCTCGGCAGGCGTGTCGGTGCGCGGCTCGACCTCGGCGGGCGTGCCAGTGGGTTGCGGATCCGGACGTGACATCGGGGGAAGGCGGCAGGGACATGCGAGGGGCCGCCGCAAACGTGACGCGCTGCACGCGCGAAGGCTCGCGGGGCTCTAAAATCGCAAGTTTAGAGCAATTCCGCCCGCCTCCTGCCAAACCGGCGGCCCCGCCTTCGCCTCACCGGGCCCGGCCCGTGCCGGAAACGGCCGACTTCCCTATGACCATCCGCTCCTGGGACATCTTCTGCACCGTGATCGACAACTTCGGCGACATCGGTGTCTGCTGGCGGCTGGCCCGCCAACTCGCGCAGGAGCATGGCCACGCCGTGCGGTTGTGGGTCGACGATCTGGCGAGCTTTGCGCGCCTGGCGCCGGCCATCGATCCCGCTGCCGACCGCCAGCGCCTGGCCGGCGTCGAGGTGCGCCGCTGGGTCGCGGGCAGCGACGAGGGGCTGGGCGGGCCGGCGGGTGAGCCCAGGGCCGAGTCGGCAGGCGAGTCAGCGGGCAAATCGGCAGGCGGATCGGCAGGCGGATCGGCAGGCGAATCGGGAGGCAAGTCAGCACGCGCGTCAGCGGCTGACCCGATGGCGCACATCGCGCCGCACGACGCCGTGATCGAGGCCTTTGCCTGCGAGCTGCCGCCGGCCTTCGTCGCCCGCATGGCCCAGGCGCAGCGCAAGCCGGTGTGGGTCAATCTCGAATACCTGAGCGCCGAGCCCTGGGTGCGCGAGCATCACGGCATGGCGTCGCCGCATCCGCGCCTGCCGCTGGTCAAGTACTTCTTCTTCCCCCGGCTTCGAGCCGGGCACCGGCGGCGTGCTGCGCGAATCGCTGCTCGCCATGCAGCGGCGCAGCTTCACGGACTCGCCGGCGGCACAGGCGCGGCTGTGGCATCGGCTCGGCGTCAGGCCGATCGAGGGCGCGCGCCGGGTCAGCCTGTTCGCTTATCCAAACCCGGCGCTGCCGGCGCTGCTGGCCCACTGGCGCGACGGCGACGAGCCGGTGCAGTGCCTGATGCCGTCCGGCCCGGCGGCGCAGCAGGCGTTCGCCGGGGCGGGCACGGATGCCACCGCGGCAGCGTCGCCCGGGGCGGCCTGCACCTTGGGCCGGCTGCATCTGCAGCAGGTGCCCTTCCTGCCCCAGGAGCAGTTCGACGAATTGCTGTGGGCCTGCGATGTCAACTTCGTTCGCGGCGAGGACTCGTTCGTGCGCGCCCAATGGGCGGCGCGCCCCTTTGTCTGGCACATCTATCCGCAGGCCGACGACGCCCATCGCGTCAAGCTGGATGCCTTCCTGGCGCTGTATCGCCAGCAGATCGGCGAGCCAGCCCACGCCGAGGCGATGACGCGCTTCTGGCATGTCTGGAACGGCGCCGCGGCGCCCGAGGACGTGGCGGCCGCATGGGACGGCCTGCGCGACGCGTTGCCCGGACTAGCCCGCACGGCGCAGCGCTGGCAGCACAGCCTGGCCGCGCTGGGCGATCTCGCAGCGAACCTCGTAGCGTTTTGCGAAAGTCGGGTAAAATAGCGGGTTGATTTGATGGCGACCGGGCTGGAAATCCTGGGTTGCCCGCACGGCGCCTGGCGGCGTCCGAGCCTGCGGGCCCCGCGCGGAACTGAGCACGGATCGCGAACGCGCCGCCCCGGCGCGCCCTCGCCACGCCGAACTCCCAGACATTTTTAATTCAGGAAGATTAGTTCAGATGAAAACCGCACAGGAACTCCGCGTCGGTAACGTGTTCATGATCGGTGCCGATCCGATGGTCGTGCAGAAGGCCGAGTACAACAAGTCGGGCCGCAACGCCGCGGTCGTCAAGATGAAGTACAAGAACCTGCTGACCGACGCACCGGGCGAGGCCGTGTTCAAGGCCGACGACAAGTTCGAAGTGGTCGTGCTGGATCGCAAGGAATGCACCTACTCGTACTTCGCCGACCCGATGTACGTGTTCATGGACGCCGACTACAACCAGTACGAAGTCGAAAGCGACAACATGGGCGATGCCCTGCACTACCTCGAAGACGGCATGAACGTCGAAGTGGTGTTCTACAACGACAAGGCCATCTCGGTCGAAATGCCGACCACGCTGGTGCGCGAGATCGTCTACACCGAACCCGCCGTCAAGGGCGATACCTCGTCGGGCAAGGTGCTGAAGAACGCCAAGATCAATACCGGCTTCGAACTGCAGGTGCCGCTGTTCTGCAATATCGGCGACAAGATCGAAATCGACACCCGCACCGGCGAATACCGCAGCCGCGCCAACTAAGGCGAGGCGGACGGATTCCGGCGATGCCGGACGGGCCCTCGCGGTCCGTGCCGAGACGAAAAAAGGGCAGCCCGACCGGCTGCCCTTTTTCATTGCGTCGCGATGATTGCCGCGAGCGCTGCGGCCTCAGCCGATCAGCGCCTCGTCGCGCAGTTGCCGCAGCGCGCTGCGATAGCCCGCGTCCTGCTCCAGCTTGTTCCAGTCCATCGCCTTGCCGCGCGCAAACAGCCGGCGCACGCGCCGTTGCGAGGCCTTGTCGATCGACACGTCGAGCTCGGCCAGCAGCTGGTCGGCGCGCTCGGGATGATTGCAGATCAGCACCATGTCGCAGCCGGCATCCAGCGCGGCGCGCGCGCCCTGCGTGACGGTGCCGGCGACGCTGGCGCCTTCCATGCTGAGGTCGTCGCTGAAGATCACGCCCTCGAAGCCGAGCTGGCCGCGCAGGATGTCCTGCAGCCAGTAGCGCGAGAAGCCGGCGGGATTGGCGTCGACCTTCGGGTAGATCACGTGGGCCGGCATCACCGAGGCCAGCGTCATGCCCATCCACTGATACGGCCGCACGTCCTGCTCGAGGATCTCGTCCAGCGTCCGTTCGTCGACCGGCACCGCGACGTGCGAATCGGCCTCGACGTGGCCGTGTCCCGGAAAATGCTTGCCGCAGTTGGCCATGCCGGCCAGCAGCAGGCCATGGGTCAGATGGTTGGCCAGCATCGCCACCACGCGCGGATCCGCGTGGAAGGCGCGATCGCCGATCACGCCGCTGCGGCCATAGTCCAGATCGAGCACCGGCGTGAACGACAGGTCGATATCGCAGGCACGCAGCTCGGCCGCCAGCACATAGCCGCACGCCACCGCGGCGCGGGTCGCGGCCAGCACGTCGCGATCCCACAGCTCGCCGAGCCTGGCCATCGCCGGCAGATGGGTGAAGCCGTCCGTCTTGCAACGCTGCACGCGGCCGCCTTCATGGTCGATGCAGATCAGCACGTCGTCGCGCAGCGCGCGAATCTCGCGCGTCAGCGACACCAGTTGCGCGCGCGACTCGAAGTTGCGCGCGAACAGGATCACGCCGCCGGTCAGCGGATGCGAGATGCGGCGCGCATCGTCGGCATCCAGCTGCTTGCCCTTGACATCCAGCACGACCGGGCCCGGTCGCTTGCCTGCGTTCTTCTTGGTCATCGGTGAAAGAGAGGGAGTTATCTGGGTAGGGACACGCCCGAGGTCTCGGCCGGCCCGGTCCGTTCCGCGATCGCGAAGGCGACCGCATAGTCGTGTTCGTCGCTGACGCTGACGCGCACCGTCAGGCCGCGTTCGTCCAGCCATTGCGCCAGCTCGCCGTGGCAGCGCGCATAGGGCTCGCCGGACGGCATGTTCAGCAGTTCCATCGCGCGCCAGGTCATCGGCCAGTGCATGCCCAGGCCGATCGCCTTGGAGAAGGCTTCCTTGGCGGCGAAACGCGTGGCCAGGAAGGCCAGCCCGCGCTTTTCGACGCGCGCCCGGCGCCGATGATAGACGGCAAGCTCCTGCGGCCCCAGCACCTTCTCGGCGAAGCGGCCGCCGGTGCGGGCCATCACGCTGCGCACGCGCTCGATCTGGATGATGTCGGTGCCGACGCCGTAGATCACGCCGGAGCCTTCGGCGCGGGATAGCGCGTGCCGAGCCGGGCGGCGACCATGATCGCCTTCATCTCGCGCACCGCGTTCTGCCAGCCGGCGAACACCGCGTGGGCGACGATGGCGTGGCCGATATTGAGTTCGGCGATGCCCGGCAGCGCGGCGATCGGCTGCACATTGGTGTAGTGCAGGCCGTGGCCGGCGTTGACCACCAGGCCATGATTCAGGCCGGTCTCGACGCCGTCGGCGATGCGGCGGAATTCCAGCGCCTGCGCGTCGGGCGTCTCGGCATCGGCATAGCGGCCGGTATGCAGCTCGATCACGGGCGCGCCGCTGGCGGCGGCGGCCTCGATCTGCTCGGCCTGCGCATCGATGAACAGCGACACGCGGATGCCCGCGTCGGCCAGCTGGCGGCACGCCGCCTTGACCTGCTCGAAACGGCCGGCCACGTCGAGTCCGCCTTCGGTGGTCACTTCCTCGCGGCGCTCGGGCACCAGGCAGACGTCCTGCGGCCGGATCTCGCAGGCGATGTCCAGCATCTCCTGGGTCAACGCACATTCGAGGTTCATCCGCGTGGCCAGCTGCGGCCGCAGCGCGCGCACATCGGCATCGCGGATATGGCGGCGATCCTCGCGCAGATGCAGCGTGATCAGGTCCGCGCCGGCTTCCTCGGCCTGCAGCGCGGCCTGGATCGGATCCGGATAGACGGTGCCGCGCGCGTTGCGCAGCGTCGCCACGTGGTCGATGTTGACGCCGAGCGCAATGACGCCGGGATGAGCGTGGAAAATCATAGGGGGGATCACAGGGCTTGCAGGTCGATCAGGATCTGGCGCGTCTTCAGTGGCACGCCTTGCAGATGATAATGCAGAAGAAAGCGCATCAGCGCGCGGCTCTGCGTGACGGTCTGCGGCCGGCCGTAGTCGTCGCGCGACATGTCGAGCAGCGTCTGCCCCGATACCACCGGCCACGACGACGGATCGCTGGCATGCGCGCGCCGCACGCCGCGCTCCGGCTGGTAGACGTAGTCGAGCCCGGGCTGCACCGCCTCGCCGGTCGAGGCACAGCGGTCGAAGGCGACCGCGAAGCCGGTCTCCTGCAGCAGCACGCGCTCGAACCCGCGCAGCACCAGTCCGGCCGGCTCGCCCTGCCCCAGCCGCGTCAGCGTCGCCATGTAGTGGCGAAACAGCGCTTCGTGCGCGTCCTCGCGCGGGCAGAAGCGCAGCAGCAGTTCGTTCAGATAGAAGCCGGACAGCAGCGCCTCGCCGGCCAGCGGCGGCATGCCGCCGATCCATTCCGCCTTGGTCAGTGTCTTGACCTCGCCGCGCCCGCTCCACGACAGCGAGATCGGCAGGAAATGCTGCAGCACCGCGCGCAGCGCAGAATGCGGGCGCTTGGCGCCCTTGGCGACCAGCGCCATGCGGCCATGGTCGCGCGTGAAGACATCGACGATCAGGCTGGTTTCGCGATACGGCCAGGCATGCAGCACGAAGCCCGGCTGATTGACCACGCGCAGCTCGGTGCGCGCCGGTACGATCCGCATCGCGCGATCCATCATCGCGCGTGCGCCGGCCAGCTCGGCGCCGACGCTGTCGAGCACTTCGGCGGCTTCCTCTGCCACCGGGTCCGCGCGCCGCGCGGAGGCGGTCCCGCGCCGCGCAGGCGCCGGGACCGCCGGGCGGTCACTCATATCCGTAGGCACGCAATCCGGCTTCGTTGTCGGCCCAGCCGCTCTTGACCTTGATCCACAGCTCCAGGTAGACCTTGCCGTCGAACAGCTTCTCCATGTCCAGGCGCGCCTCGGTGGAGATCTGCTTGAGCTTGGCGCCCTTGCTGCCGATCACCATCGCCTTGTGCGCATCGCGCTCGACCAGGATGGTGGCGAACACGCGCCGCAGCCGGCCCTCGGTCTCGAACTTGTCGATCACGACGGTGCTGGTGTACGGCAGCTCGTCGCCGGTCCAGCGGAACACCTTTTCGCGGATGATCTCCGAGGCGAGGAAGCGCTCGCTGCGGTCGGTCAGCGCGTCGGTGTCGTACATCGGCTCGCCTTCCGGCAGATAGGGCCGGATGATGCCGAGCAGGCGCTCGATATGGTCGCGCGTCTTGGCCGACATCGGCACCACCTCGCGGAACGGAAACTGGTGTCCCATCTTCTCGAGGAAGGGGAACATGATCTCCGAACGCCGGTCGCCGGGCAGCCGGTCGATCTTGTTGACCACCAGCAGCACCGGCGTATTGCGCGGCAGCAGCGTCAGCACCTTCTCGTCGTCGGGCCCGTACTGGCCGGCCTCGACCACGAACAGCACCAGGTCGACCGACGACAGCGTCGAGGTCACGGCGCGATTGAGCGAGCGATTCAGGGCGCTGGCATGCCGGGTCTGGAAGCCCGGCGTGTCGACGAACACGTATTGCGTGTCGTCGGTGGTCTGGATGCCGACCAGCCGATGGCGCGTGGTCTGCGCCTTGCGGGACGTGATGCTGATCTTCTGGCCGACCAGCGCATTGACCAGGGTCGACTTGCCGACGTTGGGCCGTCCGACGATGGCCACGGTGCCGCAGCGGAATGCCGCGGGCGGGTTTGCCGCCGCGGAGTCCGTGGACTCCGGCTGCGGGCGATTCGATTCGGTCATTCCTTCAACCTGAGAGACAACTGCGGATCCGGGGGAACGGGCTGCTTGCGGGTCTTGCCGGTGCGTTCGGCGCGGCTGCGCTTGAGCAGCTGGGGCACCAGCCGCTGCACCTCTTCCAGCGCCAGCTTGGCGGCCGCCTGTTCGGCGGCGCGGCGCGAGGCCCCGGTGCCGAATACCTGCACCTCCAGTTTAGGCACGATGCATTCGACTTCAAACTGCTGGTTATGGGCGGCGCCGTGGGTCGCGATCACGTTGTACTGGGGCAGCGCGATCTTGTGGCCCTGCAGGTATTCCTGCAGCAGCGTCTTGGCGTCCTTGCCGAGCGTGCGGGGGATCGACCTGCTCGAGGATCGGGATATAGAGCTTGCGAATCAGGCTGCGGGCGGCCTCGAAACCGGCGTCGAGAAAGACCGCGCCGACGATGGCTTCGAGGGCGTCCGCGAGGATCGAGGGGCGGCGGAAACCGCCACTTTTCAGCTCGCCCTCGCCCAGCCGCAGCGACTCGGACAGCTGCAGCATCTGCGCGATCTCGTACAGCGCCTGCTGCTTGACCAGATTGGCTCGCACCCGCGACAGGTCGCCCTCGTCGAGCTTGCCGAACATGCCGTACAGCATGTCCGCGACGGCGCAGTTCAGCACCGAGTCGCCGAGGAATTCCAGCCGCTCGTTGTGGTGCGCGCTATGGCTGCGGTGCGTCAGCGCCTGCTGCAGCAATTCGGGCTTGCTGAAACGGTAGCCGAGTCGTTGCTGCAAGGCGTCGAGGTTCATGTCAGTACTGCGTTCCCGAAGAGGTAATCGAATGGCGCGCTCCGGCCGGCGGCCGCCGTTTATTGGAACGACCCCACCCGGCCCAGGTTGCCGAGATTCATCCAGATCAGGAATGCCTTGCCGACGATATTCTCGTCCGGCACGAAGCCCCAATAGCGCGAATCCAGGCTGTTGTCCCGGTTATCCCCCATGACGAAATAGTGACCCGACGGTACCTTGCAGGTCACACCCCGCTGATTGTAAGTGCAGTTTTCGCGGAAGGGAAAATCGGGATCGGCCCCGGCCACGAAGGCCGGCCGGTCGGCGTCGTTCAGGATGCCATGGGGCGCGCCGCCCGGCAGGGTTTCCTTGTAATGCTTGGAATACGACAGCCGCTCCTCGTCCAGATAATCGGGCAGCGCGTCGTATTGCGCCGGCTTGCCATTGACGGTCAGCCGCTTGTTTTCATAGGTGACCACATCGCCGGGCACGCCGACCACGCGCTTGATGTAATCGAGCGACGGATCCTTCGGATAGCGGAACACCATCACGTCGCCGCGCTGCGGCTCGCCCAGCGCGACGATCTTCTTGTTGATCACCGGCAGGCGCAGGCCGTATTCGTACTTGTTGACCAGGATGAAGTCGCCGATCAGCAGCGTCGGGATCATCGAGCCGGACGGGATCTTGAACGGCTCGACCACGAACGAGCGCAGCACGAAGACGGCCAGGATCACCGGGAAGAAGCTGGCCGAATATTCGAGCCACCAGGGCTGGCGCAGCTTTTCCTCGGCCAGCCGGCTGCGCGACGATTCGAAGTCGGTGCCCGAGCCATGGCCCGGCATCGCGGCGCGGCGCGCATCGAACTCGGCCAGCGCGGCCTGCGCAGACACGCGGCGCTGCTTCTGAAACACCAGCTTGTCGGCTACCCAGGCAATACCGGTGATGACCACCAGCACAAAAAAGGATCAGTGCAAAATTCATGACGGCTAGATCGTTGGCGAAATCTTATTGGTACGAACCGGAGGGCGTGTGGGCTGGACCGGCGCTGCGCCGATTCGCCACGCTTGCCGTCCGGCGCGTCATTTCTCTTCCACCTGCAGGATGGCCAGGAACGCTTCCTGCGGAATTTCCACCGTGCCGACCTGCTTCATGCGCTTCTTGCCGGCCTTCTGCTTTTCCAGCAGTTTCTTCTTGCGCGAGATATCGCCCCCCATAGCATTTGGCCAGCACGTTCTTGCGCAGCGCCTTGACGTTTTCCCGCGCGATGATGTTCGAGCCGATCGCCGCCTGGATGGCGACGTCGTACATCTGGCGCGGAATGATTTCGCGCATCTTCGCGGCAACTTCGCGGCCCCGGTATTGCGAATTGGAGCGGTGCACGATGATCGAGAGCGCATCGACCTTGTCGCCGTTGATCAGGATATCGACCTTGACCACATCGGAAACGCGGTACTCCTTGAACTCGTAATCCATCGACGCATAGCCGCGCGATACCGATTTGAGCCGGTCGAAGAAATCGAGCACGATCTCGGCCATCGGAATCTCGTAGGTCAGCTGCACCTGCTTGCCGTGGTAGCTCATGTTGACCTGCGTGCCCCGCTTCTGCGTGCACAGCGTGATCACCGAGCCGACGTAATCCTGCGGCATGTACAGGTTGACCGTGACGATCGGCTCGAGGATCGCGTCGATCTTGCTGGGGTCGGGCATCTTGGCCGGGTTCTCGACCTGCGCCATGGTGCCGTCGCGCATCTGCACCTGGTAGACCACCGTCGGCGCGGTGGTGATCAAGTCCATGTCGAACTCGCGCTCGAGCCGTTCCTGCACGATCTCCATATGCAGCAGGCCGAGGAAACCGCAGCGGAAGCCGAAGCCCAGCGCCTGCGAGACCTCGGGCTCGAACTGCAGCGAGGCATCGTTCAGGCGCAGCTTTTCCAGCGATTCGCGCAGCGCCTCGTACTGGTTGGCCTCGACCGGATAGAGGCCGGCGAACACCTGCGGCTTGACTTCCTTGAAGCCCGGCAGCGGCGCCTCGGCCTTGCGCGTCACCGTGGTAATGGTGTCGCCGACCTTGGCCGCCTTCAGTTCCTTGATGCCGGCGATCACGAAGCCCACCTGCCCGGCCGACAGCGCCTCGCGCGGAATCGACTTGGGCGAGAAGATGCCGACCTGCTCGACCAGATGCTGCGAGCCGTTGGCCATCAGCAGCACCTTGTCCTTGGGACGTAGCGTGCCGTTGACCACGCGCACCAGCATCACCACGCCGACGTAGTTGTCGAACCACGAATCGATGATCAGCGCCTGCAGCGGCGCGTCGGGGTCGCCCTTGGGCGGCGGCACCTTGGCGATCAGCGCCTCGATCACGTCCTCGACGCCCTGGCCGGTCTTGGCCGAGCACGGGGTCGCGTCGTGCGCGTCGATGCCGATCACGTCCTCGATTTCCTGGATCGCGTTGTCGGGATCGGCCTGCGGCAGATCGATCTTGTTGAGCACCGGGACGACCTCGACGCCGAGCTCGATCGCGGTATAGCAGTTGGCCACGGTCTGGGCCTCGACGCCCTGCGAGGCGTCGACCACCAGCAGCGCGCCTTCGCAGGCGGACAGCGAGCGGCTGACTTCGTAGCTGAAGTCGACGTGTCCCGGCGTGTCGATCAGGTTCAGGTTGTAGACCTTGCCGTCGCGCGCCTTGTAGCTCAGCGCCGCGGTCTGGGCCTTGATCGTGATGCCCCGCTCCTTTTCGATATCCATCGAATCCAGGACCTGGGCCTCCATTTCGCGGTCGGAAAGGCCTCCGCACAGCTGGATGATGCGATCGGCCAGGGTCGATTTCCCGTGGTCGATATGGGCAATGATCGAAAAGTTACGGATATGGTCCATCGGTTGGTCAGGGGAGCGCCGCGGCAGCGCATTGGCAACGGGCGATGGCGACGTACGCGCATCCGGCCGCGGCACAGCATGTCATGGGCGGAGGGACGGGCGGCCCGCCGGGCGCGCCTGGGCCCGGCCGCAGGTTGGTGGCGCGCTTGGGTCCGACCGTTTCACAGGGTCGGCGGCTTTCGCGCCAGACGGCGATTTTACCGGATTTTCAAGGGGGTCCCGGTGCTCAATCGCGGAGCGAAGCGGGAAAATGCCGTTGCGACGACGGCGACATCGATATCGCGGTCGTCCGGGCGCAGAAAAGCGCCCTGGACCGACCGCGAAGTCCGCCCGGAAAGGCGCCGGCGCCCCGCTTTCGCGGGGACGGCCGGAGCGCATATCTGGGGCGTTTTTTCGCGCCAGTCGGCCTCGGTCCGACCCGGCTCCCTTCAACCCGACTCGGCCTGCCTCAGCGTGCGCCGCCGTTCGGGCGCAACGTCAGCACCTGGGTGGCGTCGCCGCGGCGCACGAAGACCGCCGCCATCCGGCTCTTGTCCAGGCCGCGCACCAGTTCGTTGAACTGGCGGGCGCTGGTCACATCGGTGTCGCCCAGGCGCAGGATCACGTCGCCCGGACGAATGCCGGCGCGCGCCGCGACCCCTTCGGCCGCCTGCACCTCGACGCCCGACTTGATCTTCAGTTCGCGCAACCGGGCCTCGGACAGATCGCCGACCACCAGGCCCAGCGCATTGGGCTTGGCGCCCGCCGCGCCGTCATCGCCCGGCGTGGTGCCGGCGCGCGGGCGCGGCTTGGCATCCGGCTCCAGCTCCGCCACCGTGATGGTGACCTCGCGGGTCCCGCCCTTGCGCCACAGCTGCATCGGTACGCGCGTGCCCGGCTTGGTCTCGCCGACCAGCCGCGGCAGGTCGGAGGCGCGTTCGATATCGCGGCCGTTGAACTTCAGGATGATGTCGCCCGCCTCGATGCCGGCCTTCTCCGCCGGCCCGCCCGGCTCGACGCTGCCGACCAGCGCACCGCGCGCGCGGCCCAGGCCCAGCGAATCGGCGACTTCCTTGGTGACATCGCCGATCGCCACCGCGATACGGCCCCGCGTGACCTTGCCGGTCGACTTCAGCTGCTCGCTGACGCGCAGCGCCTCGTCGATCGGAATCGCGAACGAGATGCCCATGTAGCCGCCGCTGCGGCTGTAGATCTGCGAATTGATGCCGATCACCTCGCCGCGCAGATTGATCAGCGGTCCGCCCGAGTTGCCGGGGTTGACCGCCACGTCGGTCTGGATGAAGGGCAGATAGTCGCCGGTGTCGCGGCCCTTGGCCGAGACGATGCCGGCGGTCACGCTGTTGTCCAGGCCGAACGGCGAGCCGATCGCCAGCACCCATTCGCCGACGCGGATCTTGTTCGAATCGCCCATCTGCAGGCGCGGCAGGCCGTTGGCATCGACCTTCAGCAGCGCGACGTCGGTGCGCCGGTCGGTGCCGATCAGCCTGGCCTTGAACTCGCGCTTGTCGGGCAGCGTGACGTAGATGGTTTCGGCATCGGCGACCACGTGGGCGTTGGTCATCACGTAGCCGTCCGCGCTGATGATGAAGCCCGAGCCGACTCCGCGGCTCTGCTCCTCGCCCTGCGGCGGCTGGCCGCGCCGCGGCGTCCCCGGCGGCGTGGGCGCGCCCGGCATCGGGATGCCGAAGAAGCGCCGGAAGAACTCGGCCATCTCCTCGTCCTCGGGCGTCATGCCGCGCGAACGCACGCGCTCGGTGGTGCGGATGTTGACCACGGCGGGACTGACGCGCTCCACCAGATCCGTGAAGTCGGGCAGGCTGTAGTTTGAGGCGGTGGCCTGCGCATGGACCGGCGTGGCCAGTATGGGACCCGCCGCCAGCACGGCGGCCAATGCCATGGTCCTGGCCACGGCGTAATAGTTTGACGACATGGTCGACTCCCGCGAGTTCAGCGTAACAGGGTAAGCAAGCCGGGGCGTCCGGTCCAGTCAGGGCCAGCCCGGAGGGTGTCCACGGAACCGTCCGGAAAACATCCGGAGAATGCCCGGCGTGTGCAGGCGGGCGCGCCGGCGCGCGCCGCATCCCGGCTCAGCGTGGCTTGGGCGCGCGGTATTCCACCGCGGCCGCGAACTGCTTGACCGTGGCCGCCGGCACCTCGCCGACGACGGTGATCCAGAAATCGGCGACCTTGCGCACCACCACCTGGGTCGCGCCCAGCGAGGCAACGCCCTCGCGGCGCACCCGCTGATCCGATACCGGCTCGATGAATACCGACAGCCCGGTCAGGCCATCGCTGTAGACGACCTGCAGCACCTCGAACACCTGTTCGCGGCCGCTGCCTTGCGCGCTGCGCAGATCGCCCAGCGGGCGACGCACCTCGCGGATCTTCTGGAAGCCCTTGACCGGCACCGTGATCAGCCAGCCCTCTTCGGCGATATTGGCCGGCTGATAGTTGATCTCGTAGCGCTGCCAGTTGCCGGCGCTCTTGATCGCGCCGAGGATCTTCTGCTTTTCGGACGGCACGCCGATCTCGATCTGCGAGAACGCGACCTGCTCGAGCACCTTGCCGCCCTCGCCGATCGTCTGCGCACGCATCAGCAGGCCGGAATGCTTCTCGGCCCAGAGGCGGACCGCATAGCGGGCGCCGTCGTGCGGCACCAGCGAGAAGACTTCGCACTCCATGCCGGCCACGCGTTCGGGCGACAGCCTGCGCATCTCGTAGAGATCCAGCACATCGCTCTTGTTGGTGGCCAGCAGTGCCGGGAAACGGTCCTTGGCGTCCTGGCGCTCGACCACCACGAGCTTGGCTTCCGGGATCAGGCTATGGACGATGTCGTTCTGGCGCAGGACCTCGCGCGGCTTGCCGTCGAGCGTCTCGAGCCGCTCGTACTCGTTGTGCACCAGGTCGCTGAAATGCTGGATGCGCGAGGCATGCATGACGCTGCCACGCTGGTAGATCAGAGTACCGACGTAGTTTTCGCGCTGCGCGGCGCGGTGGATCTTGCCAAGCCAGGCCGCGGCATCGCGGCGCGCCAGCGTGGGTTCGGGCGTTTGCGCCGTCGCCACCGCGGCCGTCAGGCACAAGGCGAGAAAAAAGGACCTCCTCAGGGCCCTTATTCCTTGTGCGCCCGCTGCATGGGCGGGCGCCCATCCTTTTTGCATGTCCGGCATTATTCCTGCGTGTTGTCCTGAGAGAAGCTTGCACTATTGGCGACGTTGCGCATGGTCGGCACCATGGCGTTGGTCGTCACGGACACCCGGTGAGCCCGCAGGTACTCGTCCAGGCGCGGATCGCGAATCATCTGGCCGGCATCGGCGGCGACGGTCAGCACGCCGGTGGCCTTGGGCGCCGCGGGGACGCCTTCACTGGTGCTGGCGACGATGGCGCCGGGCGCGGCCGGATCGGCATCGCGCATTTGCGGCACCACGACCCAGCTGACGGCCGCGACGGCGGCCGCGATCGCGGTGCCCGGCATCACGCGGCGCACCCACGACGGGCGCAGCAGCAGACGGTGGCGGCGTACCGGCGCATCGGCCAGCGCGGCCGGCGCCAGCAGATGCGGCTCGTCCTCGAGACGGCTGGCGAAGCGGGACACGAAGGCCGCGGTCGAGCCGGCATGGGCCAGTTCCTCGGAACGCAGCGTGTCGCCGATCAACTGGAACACCGACCATTGCTCCTGGCCCGGCTCGCTTTTCGCGAGCGCCAGTACGGCCTCGAATTCATGCGGCGCCAGTTCGCCGTCGATCAATGCGGAAATCTGCTCCGCTGCCTCGGGCGCATGAACCGATTGCCTGTGAGCCTGACCCATTTCCAACCCCTCGATAACCATCGAACACCGAACAATCCCGTCACAATACTGTCGCTTCTCGATGCAGGAGCAGGCTGCAACGCTGGCCGCACGACATGTCTTTGACTTCTACCACCGCTTGCCTTCTGCCGTTCCCAGCAGCGGGCGTAATTTTTCCGCAATCGCTTCGCGTGCCCGGAAAATGCGCGATCTGACCGTACCGATCGGACACCCCATCGCTTCGGCGATTTCCTCGTAGCTGAGGCCTTCGATCTCGCGCAGCGTGATGGCGGTTCGCAATTCCTCCGGCAGGGCCTCCATCGCGCGGTTGACGGTGTCTGCCACCTGGCGCGTATGGAGCATCGACTCCGGCGTATTGATATCCCTTAGTTGCTCACCATCCGCAAAAGTTTCAGCCTCTTCGGCATCGATGTCGCTGGACGCCTCGGGCCGCCTGCCCTGCGTGGCCAGGTAGTTTTTCGCCGTGTTGACAGCGATCCGATACAGCCAGGTGTAGAACGCCGATTCCCCGCGGAATTGGGGCAAGGCGCGATATGCCTTGATAAAGGCATCCTGCGCCACATCCTCCACTTCAGCGGGGTCCCTGACCAGACGCGAGATCAACCGGATGATCTTGCGGTGGTATTTGGCCACCAGCAGTTCAAAGGCCCGCTTGTCGCCCTGCTGGACGCGTTCAACAAGGAGCTGGTCGGCTTCGCGTTCGCTCACGAATAGTTCACCTGCAGTGTATCTCTTGGTATCGCTGTCAAAACAAACGTTGTATTTTACCTACGCCGCACCCCGCGAAACCGCTGCGGAGCGAAAAGCGTATTGACAGCCGGGGCGAATGCCACCGGGCGTCAGTATGCATTAAGCGGCACCGCTTGGGCCGCCGATCGTTGTCAAAGCGGCCCCGAGGACGCATGCAACGCACGCAGCATCGCTCGCCGCGGGGCACCCGCGGCGCTGTCCCGGTCCTCCGGAACGCCCCCCGCTGCCCATCGGGCTGCCAACCAGGCTGCCCATCAGGCTTCCGATCAGCAGCACGCGCGGCACGGCAGCCTGACCGGACTGCACAGGCGCCAGCCGAAGCGCGGCGGCGGCACCGCCCAACTGCCAGCACGCCACCACATGGGCCTTCACCTGGCCGCCTTCGGGCAGTGCGACGACGATCTGCACCGCCGAGCCGCCCGGCGCGATGCCGGCAAAGCGGCATGCCGCCGCCCGCCATGCTCCGCGCCAGACGCGGCCGCCCGACAGCACGGCCGCCACCGCCAGCACCGCCCACCACAATGGCGCCGTCTCGCCCACGGCCCAACCCTGCCCCGCCCGCCACAGCAACCACAGCAGCGCGGCAAGCTCGCAGCCCAGGAACGCCGCCAGCAGCCAACGCTGCGGATGACGTCCCGGGGACAGGAAGCAAGGGGAGCGGCCGGCGGGCGCCGGCTTCAGGCACGACGGAAGACGAGCGTGCCGTTGGTACCGCCGAAGCCGAAGTTGTTCTTGACGGCCACGTCGATCTTCATCTCACGCGCGGTGTTCGGCACGTAATCGAGATCGCACTCGGGGTCCTGATTGAAGATGTTGATCGTCGGCGGCGCGACCTGGTGATGCAGGGCCAGCACCGTGAAGACCGACTCCAGGCCGCCGGCGCCGCCCAACAGATGGCCGGTCATCGACTTGGTCGAGTTCACCGCGATCTTGTAGGCGTGCTCGCCGAAGGCCAGCTTGATCGCGTCGGACTCGTTCTTGTCGCCCAGCGGCGTCGAGGTGCCGTGCGCGTTCAGGTAGTGCACTTCGTCCGGGTTGACGCCCGCGTTCTTCAGCGCGTTGACCATGCAGCGGCGCGGACCGTCGGTGCTCGGCGCCGTCATGTGGAACGCGTCGCCGCTCATGCCGAAGCCGGATAGCTCGGCGTAGATCTTCGCGCCGCGCGCCTTGGCCGACTCGTATTCCTCGAGCATCATCACGCCGGCGCCTTCGCCGAGCACGAAGCCGTCGCGGTCGACATCCCACGGCCGCGAGGCGGCTGCCGGATCGTCGTTGCGGGTCGATAGCGCCCGCGCCGCGGCGAAACCGCCGATACCCAGCGGCGACACGGTCGATTCCGCACCGCCGGCAAGCATCGCGTCGGCGTCGCCCGCCTCGATCAGGCGCGCGGCCAGGCCGATGCTGTGCAGCCCGGTGGTGCAGGCGGTCACGGCGGCCAGGTTCGGGCCCTTGAGGTTATGGTTGATCGACAGGTGGCCGGAGATCATGTTGATGATCGAGCCCGGCACGAAGAAGGGCGAAATCCGGCGCGGACCGCGATTGGTCAGTTCCGCGTGCGTATCCTCGATCATGGGGAGGCCGCCGATGCCCGAGCCGACCAGCACGCCGATGCGATCGGCGTTGGCCTCTGTCACTTCCAGGCCGCTGTCGCGCAGGGCCTGGGTGCCGGCCGCGATGCCATAGTGGATGAAGGTATCCATATGGCGGGCTTCCTTGGCCGGGATGTAGTCCTCGACATTGAAGCCCTTCACCTCGCCGGCGAAATGCACGGCCAGCGCGGAGTGATCGAATTTGGTGATGGTGGCAATGCCGGACTTGCCGGCAACCAGATTGGCCCAGCCTTCGGCAACCGTGTTTCCGACCGGAGACACAAGGCCGAGCCCGGTGACGACGACGCGACGACGGCTCACTATGATTTCCTACGGGTGGATGAGGCAAGGCGGAACGGGCGGCAGCCCGCGGCACCGCGAGGGCGCCATGGCGATTCCGCCGCGCCGGCAGACCGGCGCATCGGCCAACCCGCCGGCCAGACCGGCGGCCCCAACCTCGGGCCGGCAGCTCGGCGGCGCGATGGCCGATGATGGAGCCAGGTTCAGCTCCACCGCAACTCCGCTTGCTCGAACAAACGAAAGCCACAGAAAACGGCACAACGGGATCTGACGACCCCTTCGCCCGTTTTCTGTGGCCCGGAATCCGGATACGACAGGCTTACGCCTTGACGTGCGCCGGGGCGTAGTCGATTGCCTGCTGCACGGTCGTGATCTTTTCGGCTTCCTCATCGGGAATTTCCATGCCGAATTCATCTTCCAACGCCATCACGAGTTCAACCGTGTCCAGCGAGTCGGCGCCGAGGTCGTTCACGAACGAGGATTCGTTCTTGATGTCGGCTTCGGCGACGCCGAGTTGCTCTGCCACGATCTTCTTGACGCGTTGTTCGATATTGTCCATTTAGCCCTCCAGGGAAGTTCGACAAAAAAGTGGGCGCATTTTAGCAGGTTTGGCCCGTGAAAATGCCGTCCGCAGTCTTTCGCAAGAAATGCGCCCGTTCTTCTAAAAAAAGGGGTGACGCCAAGGCGTCGCGCCCCCCTCAGTTCATATACATGCCACCGTTGACATGCAGCGTGGTGCCGGTCACATAAGCCGCCTGCGGACCGGCCAGGAAAGCCACCGCGTTGGCGATGTCCTCCGGCTGACCGAGCCTGCCGAGCGGAATCTGGGTCTTGAGCGCGGCATGCTGCTCTTCCGACAGCACCTTGGTCATATCGGTATCGATAAACCCCGGTGCGACGCAATTGACGGTGATGTTGCGGCTGCCGATCTCGCGGGCCAGCGCCCGCGTCATGCCTTCCACGCCCGCCTTGGCCGCAGCATAGTTCATCTGGCCCGGGTTGCCGGTCGAGCCGACCACCGAGGTGATGTTGATGATGCGTCCGCCGCGGGCCTTCATCATCGGCCGCAGCACACCGCGCGACAGGCGGAATACCGCCGTCAGGTTGGTGTCGATCACCGCGCTCCAGTCGTCGTCCTTCATCCGCATCGCCAGCTGGTCCTGCGTGATGCCGGCATTGTTGACGAGGATATGGATGCCGCCGTGATTCTTGACGATCTCGTCGATCAGCGCCTCGCAGCGCGCCGCGTCGTTGACGTCCAGCACCGCGCCGGCGCCCTTGAGCTGCTCGGCGGCCAGGTATTCGCCGATCGCGGCGGCACCCTTCTCGCTGGTGGCCGTGCCGATCACCAGCGCGCCCTGCCGGGCCAGTTCCAGCGCGATCGCGCGGCCGATGCCGCGCGAGGCGCCCGTCACCAGCGCGACCTGATTGTCGAGGGTCTTGCTCATCCCGTTGTTTCTCCTTGTTCGCTTGGCCTTGCCGTATCCGTTTGCGGTGCGCCGGAATCAGCCGCGCACCAGCGCCAGCGTGTCCTGCAGCGAGGCCGGATCGACGATCGCGCCGCCGACCAGATTGCCGTCGATGCGCTTGGTCAGGCCGGCCAGCACCTTGCCCGGACCGCATTCGATCACGTGCGTGATGCCATCGGCGGCCATCTTCTGCACCGACTCGACCCAGCGCACCGGCGCCGCGGCCTGGCGCACCAGCGCGTCCTTGATCGCCTCGGGATCGCTGACGATCGCCACGTCGACATTGTTGATCAGCGGAATGGACGGCGCCGAGAACGTCAGGCCGGCCATGCGTTCGCGCAGGCGGTCCGAAGCGGGCTTGAGCAGCGAGGAATGGAACGGCGCCGAAACGGGCAGCGGCAGCGCGCGCTTGGCGCCCTTGGCCTTGGCGATTTCGCAGGCCTTCTCGACCCCCGCCTTGGCGCCGGCGATCACCACCTGCGCCGGGGCGTTGAAGTTGACGGCTTCGACCACGCCGGCGGCCGAGGCCTCGGCGCAGGCGGCGCGCACGTCGTCGTCGGACAGGCCGAGGATCGCGGCCATGCCGCCCTCGCCCACCGGCACCGCTTCCTGCATCGCCTGGGCGCGGAAGCGCACCAGCGGCACGGCGTCGGCGAACGGAATCACGCCGGCGGCGACCAGCGCCGAATACTCGCCCAGGCTATGGCCGGCCACCAGCGCCGGGGCCGGGCCGCCGGCCTCGCGCCAGGCGCGGTAGATCGCCACCGCGGCGGTCAGCATCACCGGCTGGGTGTTGGTGGTCAGGTTCAGCTCTTCGGCCGGGCCTTCGGCGATCAGGCGCGCCAGGTCCTGGCCGAGCGCGTCGGACGCTTCCTGCAGCGTCGCGCGCACCACCGGGTTGTCGGCGAAGGCATTGAGCATTCCGACCGACTGCGAGCCTTGGCCGGGGGAAGACGAATGAGAATTTCATCGGTTTCCGATCGGTTTGAAAATGGAATCGCCGGTGCGCCATCACGCATCCGGTCGCGCGGCTCGCGCCGCGCGCCGATGCCTGGCACCGGCCTGCGAATTACATGCGCAGCAGCACCGCGCCCCAGGTGAAACCGCCGCCCACGCCTTCCATCAGCACGTGGTGGCCGGGGCGGATGCGCCCGTCGCGCACCGCGACGTCCAGCGCCAGCGGAATCGACGCGGCCGAGGTGTTGCCGTGCTCGTGCACGGTCGCGATCATGCGCTCGAGCGGCAGGCCGAGCTTCTTCGCGGTGCCCTGCATGATGCGAATATTGGCCTGGTGGGGAATCAGCCAGTCCAGCTTCTCGGCCGGGAAATCGGCCGCGGCCAGCGTTTCGCGCGCGACCTTGTCGAGCACGCTGACGGCGAGCTTGAACACCGCCTGGCCATCCATGTGCAGGAAGGCATTGCCGGTGATATTGCCGGCCGCCACATTGCCCGGCACGCACAGGATGTCGACATGGCTGCCGTCGGCGTGCATCGCCGAGGACAACACGCCGGGCTCGTCCGACGCCGTCAGCACCACCGCGCCGGCGCCATCGCCGAACAGCACGCAGGTGGTGCGATCGTTGAAGTCGAGAATGCGCGAGAACACTTCCGCGCCGATCAGCAGCACGTTGCGATGCGAGCCGCTGCGGATGAACTTGTCGGCGGTGGCGAGCGCATAGGCGAAGCCCGAGCACACCGCCTGCAGGTCGAACGCCGCGCAATGATTGGTGATGCCGAGCTTCTGCTGCACCAGGCAGGCGGTGCTCGGGAACACGTAGTCCGGCGTCGAGGTGGCGACGATGATCAGGTCGATCGACTGGCGATCGATGCCGGCCGCTTCCAGCGCGCGCTCGGCGGCCTTGACCGCCAGGTCGCTGCTGGTGACATCGGGCTCGGCCCAGTGGCGCGCCGAGATACCGCTGCGCGAGACGATCCACTCGTCGCTGGTCTCGATGCCCTTCTCGGCCAGCTGCGCCGCGAGCTCGTGATTGGTGACGCGCCGCGGAGGCAGGTAGCTCCCCGTGCCGATGATTTTTGCGTAGCTTGTCATGTGGTGTCGGATCGTATTGCCGGACTCAGCGCGACCCCGGCGCGGCGGCATGCCGGCCTGGCCGGTGCTGGCGCGCGGGGCGTGGGACCAGGGGCACCGGCGTCGCCGCTGCCTGGGTGATGCAGGGCAGGATCATGCGGCGTGTGCGCTGCGACCCGCGTCCGGCGGGTCCGTCTCCTGGCCCGCGGATGCGGTGCCCGCGGTGCTCGTCTTGTTGGCGAACGCCTGCGAAATACGGGCGATGACGCCATTCCTGGCCGCATCATACCCGCGTTTGATAGCCCACTCAAAAGAGTGGGCATCGGCGGAACCGTGGCTCTTGATCACCAGGCCGCGCAGGCCGAGCAGCGAGGCGCCGTTGTAGCGGGCGGGATCGAGCCGCCGCGCCAGCCGTGTCAGCACCGGCATCGCGATGCCGGCCAGCAGCTTGGTGAACCAGGAGCGGGTGAATTCCTCCTTGATCATGCTGCCGATCATCTTGGCCAGGCCTTCGGTGCTCTTGAGCGCCACGTTGCCGACGAAGCCGTCGCACACCACGATGTCGGTGGTGCCCTTGAAGATGTCGTTGCCCTCGACGTTGCCGTAGAAGTTAAGCTCCGAGGCGCGCAGCAGTTCGCCGGCGCGCTTGACCACCTCGTTGCCCTTGATCACTTCCTCGCCGATGTTCAGCAGGCCGACCGTCGGGTGCTCCTTGTGGTCGACCACTGCCACCATGGCCTCGGCCATGCGGGCGAATTGCAGCAGATGTTCGGGTTCGCAGTCGGCATTGGCGCCGAGGTCCAGCACCGTGGTGCCCCAGCCCTGCTCGTTGGGGATCGTGGTCGCGATGGCCGGGCGCTCGATGCCTTCGAGGGTCTTGAGCACATAGCGCGAGACCGCCATCAGCGCGCCGGTATTGCCCGCGGAGATGCAGGCGTCGGCGCGGCCTTCCTTGACCTGGGTCACCGCGACGCGCATCGACGAATCCTTCTTCTTGCGCAGCGCGACCTCGACCGGGTCGTCCATCGTGATCACTTCGGTGGCGGCCACCACGGTCACGCGCGGATGGTTCTGCGCGTGCAGCTTCCTGAGCTGCGGCTCGATGGCATCCGGCCGCCCCACGAGCACCATCTCGGCATCCTCGTGGGCGGCAAGAAAACTGATCGCCGCCGGCACCGTCACGGACACGCCGTGATCGCCGCCCATGCAGTCGATAGCGAGTTTGATCGTCATTGTTTGCTGATGCGCGAGGCGCCGAATCCGCGCTGCGGTGGCCTCGCAGGGAAAGCGGCGCCAGCGTCCACGCTTGCCGCGCCCAACAAAAAAGCGGCAAGGAGTTTGCCGCTTCTTTGTATGTCTTCTACCTGCAAGCGCGTGCGGGACGCAGCGTCACGCCGAGCGAATGCTTCAGTCGTTCTTGGTCTTGACGACCTTGCGGCCACGGTAGTAGCCGTTCGGGCTCACGTGGTGGCGCAGGTGCGTCTCACCCGTGGTCGGCTCGACTGCCAGCGGCGCGACGGACAGGTGATCGTGCGAACGATGCATGCCGCGCTTGGACGGCGACTTCTTGTTCTGTTGAACAGCCATGATGACTCCTTGGAGAATTTGCGGATATTAACACACGCATCCCGCACGAGGCGTAGCCGGGCCCGGCCGGATGCTGATTACGGGTACGACGTTTTTACTGCCGAAGCGCGCCGCCAGGACCATGTCCGGGCGTCAGTGCTTCGTCTTCAGACTGGCCAGCGCCGCGAAGGGCGATGGCCGCTTTTCTTCCTGTTCGTCCTCGGGTTCCGGCTCGACGCTGCCGTCGGTTCCGGTCACCAGGCTCTCGTGCACCGCCGGACAGACCTCGTGCTTCGGCGCCACCGGCAGCGACAGCAGGATCTCGTCCTCGATCAGCGCCAGCAGATCGAACCGGCGCGAGCCCGCGATGACATCGATCTCGTCGTCGTCCATCGGCGCGGCGTCGGCCTCGGCTTCGCTGGCCACCACCTCGAACCGCGTCGCGGTCGAGATCGGCTCGGCGTAGACCGCCAGGCAACGCTGGCAGTTCAGCCACATGCCGCCCTGCACCGCCAGATCGAGGAACAGGCGCCGGCGCGCCGGCTTGCCGGGCTCGGCGGCTTCGTCCTGAGCCGAACCGCTCATGGTGTAGCGGAACAGGTCGTCCGGGGCCGAGGCTGGCGCTTCGGCGGAGGTCTCGGCTATGATGCGCGGCAATTCACGCGCCGCGATCTCGCCGGCCGCCGAGCCCGAGGACCGGCAGAACTCGAAGAGATCGAACGCTTGCAAGTCGATGGGCTGAGTCATGTCGCTGAGTGCGCCTCTCTACCTTGTACCGAGCTGGCGCTGGCAATGCTGCTGAACGCTGGTCCTGTCGCCGCCGCAACCGTCGAGTGACGAGGCCGCCGCACAAAGTCCAAATCGAGAGGACTTTGGCACCTGCAGGACACCACGCGGCGGATGCCTGCGCGGTAAAACGCGTGATTATACGTCGAAATCTCCGCCACGGTCAAAACCGAACGCGCTTTGCCCGTTGCGCATTCCTCTTTCGCTTCAAACACTTATATGTCTTCCGCTGTGACACCCGATGCGGCGCCCGGTGCGGCCCCCCGAAGTGGCTCCCCCATGCGGCGCCCGCCGCGGCTCCCAGGCTGATTCTCGGCTCCAGCTCGCGCTATCGCCGCGAACTGCTGGAGCGCCTGCGCATTCCGTTCGAGATCGACGTGCCCGACATCGACGAGACGCCGCTGCCGGGCGAGGCACCCGAGGCGACCGCGCTGCGCCTGTCGCGCCGCAAGGCCGAGGCGATCGCGGCCCGCCACCCCGGTGCGCTGGTGATCGGCTCCGACCAGGTCGCCACGCTCGACGGCAGGCAGGTCGGCAAACCCGGCTCGCACGAACAGGCCCTCGCGCAATTGCGCTGGATGCGCGGTCGCACCGTGACGTTCCATTCGGCCCTGTGCCTGCTGGACGGCCGCAGCGGCGAGGTCCAGCTGGAGGACGTGCGCACCGAGGCGACCTTCCGCGAGCTGGACGACAGCGAACTGGAGGCCTATCTGCGGCTGGAGCGGCCCTATGACGTGGCCGGCAGCGCCAAATCGGAGGGACTCGGCATTGCGCTGCTGTCGCGCGTCGAGTCCGACGATCCGACCGCGCTCGTCGGCCTGCCGCTGATCGCGCTGACCAGCATGCTGCGCCACGCGGGCTATCCCTTCTTCACGGCCTGATTCCGCGGGCCTTCCCTCTTCGCTGTCGAGGACATCCGCCCATGAGCGGCACGCTATACCTGATTCCCAACACGCTGGGCAAACGCGACGAAGCCGATCCGCTGACGGCCGTGATCCCGGCCGACGTGCAGCAGATCGCCGCTAGCCTGGACTACCTGGTGGCCGAAAACGCCAAGACCGCGCGCGCCTACCTGAAGAAGCTCGGGCAGACCTGCCCGCTGGCGCGGCCGATCCAGCAGATCGAGATCCGCGAGCTGAACGTCAATACGCCCGAGGCGGCCCTGGCGGAACTGCTGGCGCCGGTGCTGGCGGGCCGCGACGCCGGCCTGCTGTCCGAGGCCGGCGTGCCGGCGGTGGCCGACCCCGGCGCCAACCTGGTGCGGCTGGCCCATGCGCGCGGGGTGCGCGTACGGCCGCTGGTCGGGCCGAGTTCGATCCTGCTGGCGGTGATGGGCTCGGGGCTGAATGGCCAGAGCTTTGCGTTCAACGGCTATCTGCCGGTCGATCCGGCCGAGCGCATGCAGCGCCTGCGCGAACTGGAGCAATGGTCGCGCAAGCACCGGCAAACCCAGGTCTGGATCGAGACGCCATATCGCAACGATGCGCTGCTGGCGGCGCTGAAGGCCGGCTGCGCCGGCACGACGCTGCTGTCGATCGCGGTGGACCTGACGCTGCCGAGCGAGACCATCGTCACGCAGCCGCTGTCGGCCTGGCAGCCGGGCCGGCTTGAACTGCACAAGCGGCCGGCGATCTTTTCAATCCTGGCGGCTTGAGCGGCTGGCCGGGCCGGCCGGCAGGCCCTTGGGGCCGGGCCGGGCGGGCCGAGGAGCCGAGGAGCCGAGGAGCCGAGGAGCGGGCGGCCGGGGCCCAGCCGAGCAGGCCCAGAGGCACGCAGGCCCACGAGGGAGCCGGCGAGCAAGCCGCGCCGCGCGCGGTACGCGAGCGGCCCCGGCGATCGAATCAATACAGCGACTGCACCCGCGAGCTCCACATCAGCGTCTTGGCCGCCGCGGTGCCGACCGCGGCGCCGAAGCGCTTGGCCACGCGCTCGGCGATGTTCTCCTTGACCGTGTAGTCGACGATGTCCTCGGCCTTCAGCACGTCGCGCGCCACCGATTCGGCGCTGCCCAGGCCGTCGGCCAGGCCCAGCTCGATGCTGCGCTCGCCCGACCAGAACAGGCCGGAGAACAGCGTCGGATCGTCCTTCAGCCGATTGCCGCGCCCTTCCTTGACCACCGCGATGAATTGCTCGTGGATCTGGCGCAGCATCTGCTCGGCAAAGGCCTTCTGCTGCGGCGATTCCGGCGAGAACGGGTCGAGCATGCCCTTGTTGGCGCCCGAGGTGTACAGCCGGCGCTCGACGCCCAGCTTGTCCATCAGCCCGGTGAAGCCGAAGCCGTCCATCAGCACGCCGATCGAGCCGACGATGCTGGCCTTGTCGACGTAGATCTTGTCGGCAGCGGCCGCCACGTAGTAGCCGCCCGAGGCGCAGATCTCCTCGACCACCACATAGAGCGGCTTGGACGGATGCAGCGAACGCAGCCGCTGGATCTCGTCGTTGATGATGCCGGCCTGCACCGGCGAGCCGCCGGGCGAGTTGATCTTCAGGATCACGCCGGCGGCGTTGGCGTCGGCGAAGGCCGCCTGCAGCGAGGCATTGATCGATTCGGCGCTGGCCGGCGTGCCGGCGGCGATCTCGCCCTCCAGCGTGACCATCGCGGTATGCCGGCCGCTGGTAATGGCGCCGTCCGTCTTGAAGTCGAACAGCGAGAACAACACCAGCGCGATCAGCGCAAAGCCGGCGAGGCGGAAGAAGATCTTCCAGCGGCGCGCCGCCCGCTGCTCGCGCAGGGTCGCCATCAGCACGCGTTCGAGCACGTCGCGCTCCCAGCCGGCACCGGTCTTGACCGGCCCGGCCGACTCGCCCTTGAGCCGCGCCTTGCGCTCGACCGACTCGCGGCGCGCGGCGGCCTCGGCGTCGCGGACCTCGGCCTCCAGCGGATAGTCGGCGTGGCGCGCGGTTTCGAGCCGCTCGGCGGGCTCCCTTCCACCCTCGCGCCGGCCCTCGTGCCTGTCCTCGGACCGGCGCTGGCCATCGTCGTCTCGGCCCGGCCCGGCATCCGGCTCGTTCGGGTTCACCGGCGGTTTGTTCTGGTCTGTCATGCAAATACTCTCGAACGGGCGCCGCCGGGCAAACAACGTTGCGCGGGCGGCCCCGAGGGTTTCCCGGTCAAATTGCGCTTCTCAGGGTTCCGATGCGCCGCCGCGGCGTTCTCCGCTTACGGCACCGGCGGTGGCGAAGGCGATGACGACGGCGCGGGCGGATCGTCGTACGGCGACTCCGGTATCCAGTAGACAGCGCCGTCGCGCTCCTCGACCCGCAGCTTGGCGAGCGAGGCGCCACGGCACGGTCCGCCGACGCACAGCCCGCTGTCGGGCGCATAGATCGCGCCATGTGTGGCGCACATCAAGTATAGGCCTGACGATTCGAAAAAGTGGCCTTCCTGCCAGTCGAGCTCCATCGGCACATGGGCGCACTGGTTCAGATAGCCATGCACCGCGCCCTCGTAGCGCACCGCGAAGGCGCCGATCTCGCGGCCGCCGATCGCGACCGTGAAGCGCACGCCGACGCCGCCTTCGGCCAGCTCGTCCGCCGCGCACAGGCGGCGCGCGTCGCCGGGCACAGCCGGCGTGCCCGCCGCCGAGCCGGGTCGATCGGGTCCGGAACCGGCATCAGCCATGGGTATGCAGCCAGTCGTGCAGGTCGGCGATCGAGCTGGCGCAGTGCAGCGGCGTCATCGCCCGCAGCGAATCGGCCGGGTGGGCGCCATAGCAGACGCCGATGCCGTGGGCGCCGGCGTTGACCGCCATCTGCAGGTCGTGCGTGGTGTCGCCGATCATCACGGTGCGCCCCATCTCCTGGCCCAGTTCGCGCGTCAACTCGTGCAGCATCGCCGGATGCGGCTTGGAGAACGTCTCGTCGGCGCAGCGCGTGGCATCGAACAGCGCCGTCAGGCCGGTGGCGGCCAGTGCCCGCTGCAGTCCGACGCGGGTCTTGCCGGTGGCCACGCCGAGGAAATAGTGCTGGGCCCGCAGCGCCTGCAGCATCTCCAGCACGCCGTCGAACAGCACCAGCTCGGCGTCGCGGGTCAGAAAGTGATACCGGTAGCGCTCGGCCAGCTTCGGATAGTCGACCGGGTCCAGCGTCGGAATCGCATATTGGAGCGCGTCTTTCAGCCCGAGTCCGATCACGTGGCGGGCGGCGTCCTCGTCGGGCACGGGCAGGCCCAGGTCGCGGCTGGCCAGCTGGATGCATTTGGCGATGGTCGGGGTGGAATCCATCAGGGTTCCATCCCAGTCGAAGACGATCAGGTCGAAGCGTTGCCGGGCCATGGGGATCTCGATCAAAAAATTGGGCTGCCGATGTGACGATGACGTTATCCGGCTACGGGGCGTGGGAGGCGGACGCGTGGCCGGCCTGCCCGATCTGCTTCAGTTGGCGCAGGAAGGTCTCGCACTCGTCCGGCAGCGGCGCGCTCAGCGTCAATGGCTGGCCGGTGCCCGGATGCACGAAGGTCAACCGGTGCGCGTGCAGGAACATCCGCTTCAGGCCCGGCTTGGCGCCGGCGCGGGCCAGTGCCTTGTTGAGCGCGAAGTCGCCGTACTTGTCGTCGCCGACGATGGGGAAGCCCAATTGCGCCAGATGCACGCGAATCTGATGGGTGCGGCCGGTCTTGAGCTCGGCCTCCAGCAGCGTGTAGCCGGGGAAGGACGCGACACGGTTGAACACCGTATGCGACGGCTGGCCATCGGCCTGCACGCGCACGCGGCGCTCGCCGTCCGGCGTGGTGTACTTGAACAGCGGAAAGCGGGCGTGCTGGCGGTTGTGGCCGAATTCGCCGGCGACGCAGGCGAAATAGCGCTTGTCCATCGCGTTGTCGCGGATCTGCTGGTGCAGGTGCACCAGCGCGGCGCGCTTCTTGGCCAGCAGCAGGATGCCGGAGGTTTCGCGGTCGAGCCGGTGCACCAGTTCCAGGAAGCGGGCCTCGGGGCGCGCCTGACGCAGCTGTTCGATCACGCCGAAGGCCACGCCGGATCCGCCATGCACGGCCACCCCGGCCGGCTTGTCGATCACCAGCAGATGGGCGTCCTCGAACAGCACCGGGAACGAGGCCGCCGGCACGTAGGTATCGGCAGCCGCCGTCGCCGCCACGCGAAGCGGCGGAATGCGCACAATATCGCCAAGCTGCAGGCGGTAGGTCGCATCGACGCGGCCTTTGTTAACGCGGACTTCGCCGGAGCGCAGGATCCGGTAGACATGGCTCTTGGGCACGCCCTTGGCGACCCGCAGCAGGTAGTTGTCGATGCGCTGACCGTCGGCGTCTTCCCCGATGGTCACATACGCCACCTGGGGCGCATCCGTGCCGGATCGCACCTCTTTTTCAATTCGATGGCGTAACTCATTCATTTTCAAATATAATTTCCGCGCTACCCCGGCCATAGCCGGCAGCGCAAGCGGTGTAAGCGAATTGTCGCATTTTACACTTCGGGTCACCGCTGGCCCGGCCCGGTCCCCCGCCATCGCGTAATCCGCAGGCGCCGGACGGGCAAATGGCGGTACAGGCCGACAGCTCCGCTGGCAGCCTACAGCAGTAAATAAAGTAACAAGCAGCACGCACGGTACCGGCTGTGCGCAGGAAAACCGCCCAAAGGCGGGTTCGGCGCGGACGCGGTCACGTGGGAGCAGAGTGTTCAGGTAGAACAGAATTTGAAGGCGGATGCCGATACGGCATTCGCTTCGGTGAGAGAAAGTCCCGCCGCACCGGAAATCGGTGCCGGCCGGTTGCCTGGCCCCTCGCCTGATCGACGACATGGTGACAATAGCGGCGCCCGGTCGCAGAACTCCAACAAGCAGCAGGTGCGCCTGCCTTGTCGGTCGCTCAGGTCGTGGTGGCATGCCGCCGCGTCCGACAACCTTGCTCTTTGACGCGTCCTGGCCGTTCGTGGCCGGCCCCGGTGCGAGCCGAAGCGCAAGCGGCATCCTGTCGTCGCTGCCCTCCCCCGCACCCCGGCCTCCGTCCGATATCGCCGCCTGACCCTGCGCGCAGCTCGCGCATGGCGGGCATGGCGGTCCGAACCCCGCGCAGCGCGCCGACGTCTCTCTCTTTCACCCGTGCCCAGCCGGCGGCTTGCATTCGCCCCGGCACCTTCGGCAATTCTCACGCCACCTCTCGCTTCCTCGCGTGCTTTCGAAACGCCGCGCGGCACTACCGTGCCGGCCGCGGCATTGGAACGAGGGTTTGCGATGAAACGCATGCTGTTCAATGCGACGCAGCAGGAGGAATTGCGCGTCGCCATCGTCGACGGTCAGAAACTGATCGACATCGACATCGAGACCGCCGGGCGCGAGCAGCGCAAGGGCAATATCTACAAGGGCGTGATCACCCGCATCGAGCCGTCGCTCGAAGCGTGTTTCGTCAACTACGGCGAAGAGCGCCACGGCTTCCTGCCGTTCAAGGAAGTGGCCCGGGCCTACTTCAAGGAAGGCGTCGACGTGCGCAACGCGCGCATCCAGGACGCGCTGCACGAAGGCCAGGAACTGATCGTCCAGGTCGAGAAGGAAGAGCGCGGCAACAAGGGCGCGGCGCTGACCACCTTCATCTCGCTGGCCGGCCGCTATCTGGTGCTGATGCCGAACAACCCGCGCGGCGGCGGCGTGTCGCGCCGCATCGAGGGCGAGGACCGCCAGGAACTGCGCGAGACGATGGGCCAGCTGACCGTCCCCGACGGCATGAGCATCATCGCCCGCACCGCCGGCATCGGCCGCTCGGCCGAGGAACTGCAGTGGGACCTGAACTACCTGCTGCAGCTGTGGAAGGCCATCGACGGCGCCGCGCTGGACAACAAGGCGCCGCTGCTGATCTATCTCGAATCGAGCCTGGTGATCCGCGCGATCCGCGATTACTTCCAGCCCGACATCGGCGAGATCCTGATCGACACCGACGACATCTACGAGCAGGCCCGCGCCTTCATGAGCGTGGTGATGCCCGACAACATGAACCGCGTGAAGAAGTACCGGGACGACGTGCCCCTCTTCTCGCGTTTCCAGATCGAACACCAGATCGAATCCGCGTATTCCCGCATGGTGATGCTGCCCTCCGGCGGCGCCATCGTGATCGACCACACCGAGGCACTGGTCTCGGTCGACGTCAACTCGGCGCGCGCCACCAAGGGCGCCGACATCGAGGAAACCGCGCTGCGCACCAACCTGGAAGCGGCCGACGAGATCGCCCGCCAGCTGCGCCTGCGCGACCTGGGCGGCCTGATCGTCATCGACTTCATCGACATGGAGTCGAACAAGGCGCAGAAGGACGTCGAGACGCGCCTGAAAGATGCGCTGCGCCATGACCGCGCGCGCGTGCAGATGGGCAAGATCAGCCGCTTCGGCCTGATGGAGCTGTCGCGCCAGCGCCTGCGTCCGTCGCTGTCCGAGGGCTCGCATATCACCTGCCCGCGCTGCAACGGCACCGGCCATATCCGCGATACCGAATCGTCCGCCCTGCAGGTGCTGCGCATCATCCAGGAAGAGGCGATGAAGGAAAACACCGCCGCGATCCACTGCCAGGTGCCGGTCGAGGTCGCCGCCTTCCTGCTGAACGAAAAGCGCCAGGACATCAACCTGATCGAGCTGCGCTTCAAGGTCAACGTGCTGCTGATCCCGAACAAGCATCTGGAAACGCCGCACTACAAGCTCGAGCGCCTGCGCCACGACGATCCGCGCCTGGAAGAGAGCACGGCCAGCTACCGCATGGCCGAGGCCGCCGCCAAGGAACTGGAGGCGGACACCAGCTACAGCAGCCGCAAGAAGGAAGACGCCAAGCCGCGCCAGGAAGCCGCGGTCAAGGGCATCACCCCCGAGCAGCCGGCGCCGGTTTCGGTGCCGCGCCCCGAGCGCGCTCCGCGCCAGGAAGCCCCGGCGGCCAAGCCGGCCGCTCCGGCCGCGGCAACGCAGCCGATCGGCAGCGGCGGCTTCATCGCCTGGCTCAAGGGCCTGTTCGGCGCCCGTCCGGCACCCGCACCCGTGCAGCCGGCCAAGCCCGCCGCGGCGGAAGCCCGGACCGGCGGCAATGGCGAAGGCGGCCGTCGCGAGCGCGGCCAGCGTGGCGAACGTGGCCAGCGCGGTGAACGCGGCGAGCGTGGCGATCGCACCGAGCGCGCCGAACGTGGTGATCGTGCCGAACGCGGCGAGCGCCAGGCAGCCCGTGGCCAGCGCGCGGAACGCGGCGAGCGTGGCGCCGAGCGCGGCGAACGTGCCGAGCGCGGTGACCGCGCCGAACGCGGCGAGCGCGCCGAGCGTGGCGATCGCGCCGAACGTCAGCAGCGCCAGCCGCGCCAGGCCGACGCACAGCCGGCGCAGGCCGAAGCCCGCCAGCCGGACGCCGTGCAAGGCGAACGTGGCGAGCGCACCGAGCGCAGCGAAAACCGTCGCGAACGCAACCAGGAACGCCGCGAGCGCCAGCGCGACCGGCAACGTGAGCGCAGCGAGGCGCGTGCCGCCGACGCCGACCTGGCCGACCTGGAAGCCGGCGTGCCGACCCAGCCGGTGCCCGTTGCCGCGCTGACCGACGAGGCCGGTGCGGTCCGCGCCGACCTGCCGGAGGCCGCCGACACCGCCGAAAACGGCGAAGGCGAGGAGCGCCGCCGCCGCAATCGCCGTGGCCGCAACCGCTATCGCCGCGAGCGCGAGGAAGGCGCCACCACGGAAACGTCCGAGGCCGCCGACGCCGAAGGCGCGGAAGTCCAGGCCGAAGGCGCCCTGGCCGCCATGCCGGCCACGGGCCAGACCTTGGCCGAGGCCAGCGAGCCTGCCGACGTGACGCCGGTCCCGGTTGCCGCGGTCGCGGCTGCCGAAGCCGAAACCGCTGGCGTCGCACCGACCGCCGCGATGCCGACCCAGGCCGTGCCGGCCGAACCGGCTCCCGCTCCGGTGATCGCCGCCGAATTGGCGCCGGGCAGCTCGGCCGCCACCCAGGTGTCGCCTGCCGAAGCCGTCGCCCCGACCGCCCCGGCGCCGCAGGCGCCTGCCACGGCGGCCGCCGAGGCCGTGCCCGCGCATGCGGTCACCGAAGCGGCCACGGAATCGACCACCGAAGCGACGACCGAAGTGACGGCCGAAGTCGCCAAGCAAGCCACGCCGGCACCGGCCGCCGAGGCCGTGCAGCAACCGGCCGAGGAAACGGTGGCCAAGCCGATCGCCCAGCCGATCGCCCAGCCGGCCGTCGAGGCGGTCAGCGCCCCGGCAGCGCTGCAGCCCCAGGCTGCTCCTGCCCCGGCCATGGCCCAAGCCCCCGCCGCAGCAGCCGCACCGCTGTCGGCCGACGCGCTCGAGCCGATGCTGAACGCCGCCGGCCTGCAGTGGGTGCACACCGACAGCGCCAAGTACCGTGCCGCGCAGGAAGCCGCTGCCCGCATCGTGCCGGCGCCGCGGGTGCCGCGCGAGCGCAAGCCGCTGCCGCCGCTGCCGCAGGGCCCGATGGTGCTGGTCGAAACCGGCGGCCGCGAGGTCACCATGGACTCGCAGCAGTCCGCCGCGCAGCAGTAAGCGCCACAGCAGCCTCGTCGTCCCCCCAGCAAGCGGGGGACGACGGGTCTGTCAAGGACGCCAGCTTCCCGCACACGCGGGAACGACGCGACCCAAGGGGACGGCACCGCCGTCCCCTTTTCATGGCCGCGCGTGCCGCGGGGGCGCTTCGGCGATCCCTCAACGCAAGCTCGGCTAGAATGGCGACAGAACGGCGCCGGGCTGGCGGCGACCTATCACGACATGACCGAATCCGTCATCCCCATCTTCGACCTGCGCGAGCATCGCTATCACTCGATGCAGCCCGCGATTCCCGCGCAACTGGAATCGCCGACCGGGCTGTTGGCCGACCGCCGCGGCCGGCCGCTGCACGACCTGCGCATCTCGGTCACCGACCGCTGCAATTTCCGCTGCGTCTACTGCATGCCGAAGGAGGTGTTCGACAAGGACTACACCTTCCTGCCGCATTCGGAGCTGCTCAGCTTCGAGGAGATCGAGCGCGTCGCGCGGCTGTTCGTCGCCCACGGCGTCGAGAAGATCCGGCTGACCGGCGGCGAGCCGCTGCTGCGCAAGAACATCGAGAAGCTGGTCGAGATGCTGGCGCGCATCGAGACGCCGGCCGGCAAGCCGCTGGACCTGACGCTGACCACCAATGCCTCGCTGCTGGCCCGCAAGGCGCGCGCACTGCGCGACGCCGGGCTGACGCGGGTCTCGGTCAGCCTCGATGCGATCGACGACGCCACCTTCCGCCGCATGAACGACGTCGACTTCGCCGTGGCGGACGTGCTCAAGGGCATCGAGACCGCGCAGGCGGTCGGGCTGGCGCCGATCAAGGTCAATATGGTGGTCAAGCGCGGCACCAACGACGCCGAGATCGTGCCGATGGCGCGGCATTTCCGCGGCAGCGGCATCATCGTGCGCTATATCGAATTCATGGACGTCGGCGCCAGCAACCATTGGCGCATGGACGAGGTGCTGCCGTCGGACGAAGTGGTCGCGCGCATCGACGCGGAATTTCCGCTCGAGCCGATCGCGGCCAACTACAGCGGCGAGACCGCGCAGCGCTGGCGCTACCGCGACGGCGCCGGCGAGATCGGCGTGATTTCCAGCGTCACGCACGCCTTCTGCGGCGATTGCAGCCGCATCCGGCTGTCGACCGAGGGCCGGCTCTACCTGTGCCTGTTCGCCACCGAGGGCTACGACCTGCGCGCGCCGCTGCGCGGCGGGCACAGCGACCTCGAGATCGCCAACGCGATCGCCGGCGTCTGGCGCGAGCGCACCGACAACTACTCGGAGCAGCGCGGCGACGCGCAGGTTCGCGCGGCACGCGCGGCCCGCAAGATCGAGATGTCCTATATCGGCGGCTAGGCGTTCGCCTCGCCCCCCGATCCCGTTCAACGCTTCACCGCTTTCCCCCGACACCCGCGATGATCGAACGCGAAGACATTACCGGCCTGATCCTGGCCGGCGGACGCGGCAGCCGCATGGGCGGCACCGACAAGGGCCTGCAGTCGCTGCGCGGCGCCCCGATGGCGATGCACACGATGATGCGGCTGGCGCCGCAGACCGGCGCGCTGCTGATCAACGCCAACCGCAATCTGGCCGCCTACGAGTCGTTCGGCGTGCCCGTGGTCACCGACTCGGTACCCGACTTCGCCGGCCCGCTGGCCGGCATGCTGGCGGGACTGGAACAGTGCCAGACCCGCTGGATGGTCACCGCCCCGTGCGATTCGCCGTTCCTGCCGATCGACCTGGTCGCGCGGCTGGCGCAGGCGATCGAGTGCGAAGGCGCCGAGATGGCGATGCCGGTCACCGTCGACGAACAGGGCCGCCGCCAGACCCAGCCCGTGTTCCTGCTGATGCCGCATACCGCGCTGGACAGCCTGGTGGTCTTCCTGAACGGCGGCGGCCGCAAGATCGAGGCCTGGGCCTCGCAGCACCGGCTTGCCGAAGTGCCGTTCGACGACGCGGCGCCCTTCGCCAACATCAACACGCTGGACGAACTGCGCACCTTCGAGGCGCGCTGAGCGGGGGGCCGAGGCGCGGCCCTGAGCTGCTCCACCGCCCTCGCCGCCCTGCTGCCCGACCGGCGCACGACCCCTCGCCAGCCTGAGCCCCGAACAGAACCCGAACCGAACCGAACCACAACGCGAACCCTGCCATGCCGTCCCTGCAATCCGTGATCTCCTGCCTGTCCGACTACGATCCCAGCGCGCTGCCGGTGGAGCAGGCCAACCGGATCATCGCCGAGGTGATCGAACCGGTCAGCGGCATCGAGCAGGTCGCGATCCGCTCGGCGCTGGACCGCGTGCTGGCCGAGGACGTGGTGTCGCCGATCGACGTGCCGGCGCACGACAACTCCGCGATGGACGGCTATGCCTTCTCCAGCGCCGCGCTGGCGGCGGCGAACGGCGGCGAGGTGACGTTGCGCGTCATCGGCACCGCGCTGGCCGGCGAGGCGCACGGGCTGACCCCGGCCGCCGGCGAGGCGGTACGCATCATGACCGGCGCCGTGATGCCGGCCGGCTGCGATACCGTGATCCCGCGGGAATTCACGCAGCCCGTGCCGAGGGCGGCCGGGGGAAGCGGCAGACGCAGCGGCAGACGAGGCGGTACGCTTTGCCGCCGACGCGGTCCGGGCCGGCGACAACCGCCGCCTGCGCGGCGAGGACCTGGCCCGCGGCAAACCCGCGCTGAACCAGGGGCGCGTGCTGCAGCCGGCCGACCTCGGCCTGCTGGCCTCGCTGGGCATCGCCGAGGTCAAGGTACGGCGCCGCCTGCGCGTGGCCTTCTTCTCGACCGGCGACGAACTGCGCTCGATCGGCGAGCCGCTCGACGCCGGCTGCGTCTACGACTCGAACCGCTACACGCTGCACGGCATGCTGCGCCGCCTGCATGTCGAGCTGATCGACATGGGCGTGGTGCGCGACGACCCGGCCGCGCTCGAGGCCGCGCTGCGCAGCGCGTGCGAGAACGCGGACGCGGTGATCACCTCGGGCGGCGTGTCGGTCGGCGAGGCCGACTACACCAAGCAAATCATGGCCGAGCTCGGCGACGTGACCTTCTGGAAGATCGCGATGCGCCCCGGCCGGCCGATGGCCTTCGGCCGCATCGCGTCGAACGGCCATCAGGCGCTGCTGTTCGGCCTGCCGGGCAATCCGGTTGCGGTGATGGTGACCTTCTACCATTTCGTCCGCGCGGCGCTGCATCGGATGATGGGCGCCGACATCGCGCCGCCGCCTTTGATGCGCGTGCGCAGCGCGCAGGCGATCCGCAAGAAGCCCGGCCGCACCGAATACCAGCGCGGCATCCTCGCGCGCGGCGCCGACGGCCAGTGGGAGGTGCGCATTACCGGCCAGCAGGGCTCCGGCGTGCTGCGCTCGATGAGCGAGGCCAATTGCTTCATCGTGCTGGGGCACGAGCAAGGCGGCGTCGCGGCCGGCGATCCGGTCGAGGTGATGCTGTTCGAGGGCCTGCTGTAAGGCCCCGGGGCCCCCGCCGCTTGCCCTCGCCCGCCGATCGGTCGACCCGTCGTTGGGCCCTGGCTCGACCCGTCGTTCACCCATCGCGCATCCACCTGCGGGTCGGGCGGTTTTGCCCCTCGCCACTGTCGTTTTTTTGCTTACCGAAACCGTGCCGGCGGCCGCTTTTGGCCGCCCCGGCGGGGCGAGGCTATGCGCCACGCCACCCATTCGCTACACTTGCCGCACCCCAACTCTGTCCCACTGCCACGCTGTCATGAATCAGGAGATCGCTTACCTCCACCCCGTCAAGACCGCACGCGCGCTCGTTCTGGTCTACCTGTGCTTCTCGGTGCCGATCGTGTCGATGGGGTTGTTCGTGGCCTTTGTCCGCTACGGCGATCTACCCGGCATCACGGTGTTCACCGCGCTGATCCTGAACGCGCTGGTCGGTTTCGGCCTGCTGTGGCTGGCCTGCAAGGCCTACAACTGGGTGGCGGCCCGCTTCGGCGGCATCGAGGTGACGATCCGCAATCTGCCGCACGAGGGGCAATAAGCTCCGGCAGCCGGGCCCTCCCCCCGACAAAAAAGCGCATCCCGACGGATGCGCTTTTTTATTGCTCGGACGCTGCTGCCGGCAGCCCCC
Organism: Cupriavidus sp. H18C1; assembly: GCF_049311595.1. Lineage (NCBI taxonomy): Bacteria > Pseudomonadati > Pseudomonadota > Betaproteobacteria > Burkholderiales > Burkholderiaceae > Cupriavidus > Cupriavidus sp. H18C1. The sequence goes on along the minus strand of NZ_CP186008.1, from coordinate 3,130,284 downwards.
AGGCCGGCGGGCCCGAATCCCTGCCGGCGCCGCTCAGGCCGCCGGGCCGGCATCCTTCGGCCCGGCCTCGCCGTCGTCCTCCTCCGGCAGGCCCAGCAGCTGCTCGGCGGCTTCCGACGGCAGCGCCTCGACCTTGCGCAGCTTGCGCGCCATCTGGCGGCTGCGCACCTCCGCCTGTTCGATATTGCGGGCCGCGCGCTCGAGCGTGTCGCGCGTGCGCGCCAGCACGTCGCCGAACTTGCCGAACTCGGTCTTGACCGCGCCCAGCACCTCCCACACCTCGCTCGAGCGCTTTTCCAGCGCCAGCGTGCGAAAGCCCATCTGCAGGCTGTTCAGCACGGCAGTCAGCGTGGTCGGACCCGCCACCGTGACGCGGTGATTGCGCTGCAGCAGGTCGGTCAATCCGGGCCGGCGCAGCACCTCGGCATAGAGTCCCTCGGTCGGCAGGAACAGGATGGCGAAGTCGGTCGTGGCCGGGGGCGACAGGTATTTCTCGGCGATGGTCTGGGCCTCGCGCTTGATGGCGACTTCGAGCTCGCGCCCGGCGGCGGCCACGCCATCGACATCGCCGCGTTCCTGCGCGTCGGTCAGCCGTTCGTACTGCTCCTTGGGGAACTTGGCGTCGATCGGCAGCCAGACCGTGCCGTTGCCGGTGCCGGTCCCTCCGCCGTTGCCGACACCCACTTCCTTGCCCGGCAGGCGGATCGCAAATTCGACGCGCGCGCCCGAGTTCGGCACGGTCTCGACGTTGCGCGCGTACTGCTCGGGCGTCAGGATCTGCTGCAGCAGCATCTCCAGCTGGACCTCGCCCCAGGTGCCGCGCGTCTTCACATTGGTCAGCACTCGCTTCAGGTCACCGACGCCCTGCGCCAGCATCTGCATCTCGCCGAGGCCGCGATGCACCTGCTCGAGCCGGTCCGACACCATGCGGAACGATTCGCCCAGCCGCTGCTCCAGCGTCGCGTGCAGCTTCTCGTCGACGGTGCGGCGCATCTCGTCGAGCTTGGCGGCGTTGTTGGCCTCGATGTCCTTGAGCTTCTGCTCCAGCGTGGTGCGCACCTCGCCCAGGCGCCGCTCGTTCGATTCGGTCAGCTTGGCCAGCTGCTGCGCGAACATGTCGATCTGGTTGTTCTGCAGCGTGGCGATATGCGTCATCTGCGCCGACAGCGTCTGCTGGAAGCGCATCATCTGCTCGCTGGTTTCGTCGCGCCCCAGGCGCGCGGCCTCGGCGACCTCGCCGCGCAGGCTGCGTTCGAGCCTTTCGCTGTCGCGCTCGCCGCGTTCGCGCCAGTCGGCCAGGCGCTGCAGCAGTTCGGCATGCAGCTGCCCGGCGCTGCCGTCGCGCCCGCGCATCAGCAGCACGACGAGCGTCAGCAGGGTCAGCAGCAGGATCACGGCCAGCGCGATCAGGATCAGCGAGGAAGAAGACATCGGGGATCGAGTAATGAAGCCGGGCGGAAGCCGGCGCCGCCGCGGCCAGGCCAGCCGTGGCCACCGCGCGGTGGCCACCACAGCGGCGCGCTAGCGTCGCGCCAGCACTTCGGGGTTCAGCACACAGGGCGGCCGGCCGGCATCTGGCCCGGCGCCGAGCGCGGCGATCAGATTGTCGGCGGCCAGATTGGCCATCGCGCGCCGCGTCTTTTCGGAAGCGCTGGCGATATGCGGGGTCAGCACGACGTTGGGCACCTGCAGCAGCGCGGGATGGACCTTGGGCTCGCCCTCGAACACGTCCAGCCCCGCGGCGAAGAGGCGCCGCTCGCGCAGCGCCTCGGCCAGCGCCGCGTCGTCGACGATGCCGCCGCGCGCCAGGTTGATCAGCGTCGCGGTCGGCTTCATCTGCGCCAGTTCGGCCGCGCCGATCGCATGGTGGCTCTGCTCGCTGTACGGCAGCACCAGGATCAGATGGTCGGACTCGCGCAGCAGTTCGGCCTTGCCGACATAGCGCGCGCCGAGACCCTGCTCGATCTCGGCCGGCAGCTGGCTGCGGTTGTGGTACAGCACCGTCATGCCGAAACCGGCGGCGCGCCTTGCCAGCGCCTGGCCGATGCGGCCCATGCCGAGGATGCCCAGCTTGCTGCCGTGCAGGTCCATGCCGAGGAACATGTCGTAGGACCAGCGCTCCCATTTGCCGGCGCGCAGGAAGTGCTCCGACTCGGTGACGCGCCGCGCGGTGGCCATCAGCAGCGCCCAGCCGAAATCGGCGGTGGTCTCGGTCAGCACGTCCGGCGTGTTGGTGGCGACGATGCCGGCCGCCGTCAGCGCCGGCAGGTCCAGGTTGTTGTAGCCCACCGCCATGTTGCAGACCGCGCGCAGTTCGGGCAGCGCGCCGATCAGCCCGGCGTCGATGCGGTCGGCGGCGTTGGCCAGCACGCCGGCCTTGCCGGCCAGGCGCGCCTTCAGCGCGGCCGCGTCGAGCGGCACGTCTGGCTGGTTGTGGTCCACCTCGAAATACTGCGCGAGGCGTTCGATCACATCGGGGAAGATCGCCCGCGTGACCAGCACGGCGGGGCGCGGCGACGAAGATTGGGATTGCGAAGCCATCGTGAACCTCAGACGCGGAAGAACAGCAGGGTCATCACCCCGAACAGCGGCACCAGGATGCCGCAGGACCACAGCATATAACCGAAGAAGCTCGGCATGCGCACGCCGCGGTCCTCGGCGATCGCCTTGACCATCAGGTTCGGCGCGTTGCCGATATAGGTGTTGGCGCCCATGAATACCGCGCCGGCCGATATCGCGGCCAACGTGGTGGCGTCGCGCGTCATCAGCGTGGCCGCGTCGCCGCCGGCGGTATTGAAGAACACCAGGTAGGTCGGCGCATTGTCGAGGAAGGACGACAGCAGGCCGGTGGCCCAGAAGTACATGCTGTCGATCGGCTGGCCGTTGCTGTCGCTGACCGCGCGGATCACGCCGGCGAAGGCACCGTCGGTGCCCGCCTTCAGCATCGCGATCACCGGGATGATGGTCAGGAAGATGCCGGCGAATAGCTTGCCCACTTCCAGGATCGGATCCCAGTTGAACTCGTTGCCGGCGCGCGCACTGTGCGGCGTGATCGCCAGCGACACCAGCGCCACCACCACCAGCGCCACGTCGCGCACCAGCGCCTGCAACGGCACGACGGTGCCCATCACGTCGAACGCGATCTCCGATTGCCACAGGCCGCTCATCAGCACCAGCGCCATGATCGCCAGCAGCAGCGCGAAATTGGCCTTGCCGTCGATGCGGATGCCGCGCGAATCCGGCGTCGGATCCAGCCGCGGCGGCAGCTCCTCCTCGCGGTTGAGGAAGTAGTGGCGATCGACGAAATAGAAGATCACCAGCAACGCGATGCACAGGAACAGCGTCTGCGGAAAGATATGGCGCGTGGTCCAGAAGAACTCGACGCCCTTCAGGAAGCCGAGGAACAGCGGCGGATCGCCCAGCGGCGTCAGCGAACCGCCGGCATTGGCGACCAGGAAGATGAAGAAGACCACCACGTGCGCGACATGGCGGCGGTTGTCGTTGGCGCGCAGCAGCGGGCGGATCAGCAGCATCGCCGCGCCGGTGGTGCCCATCACGCTGGCCAGGCAGGTGCCGAGCGCGAGGATGCCGGTGTTCAGCTTCGGCGTGCCATGCAGGTTGCCCTGCACGCAGATGCCGCCCGCGACGATATACAGCGCGCCGATCAGCACGATGAACGGAATGTACTCGGCCACCAGCGCATGCACGACGTTGGCCGTGGCGGCATGCATGCCGAATGCGAGCGCGAACGGCACCAGGAACAGCAGGCCCCAGGCGGCCGCGACCTTGCCGAAGTGGTGATGCCAGAAGCGCGGCGCCAGCAGCGGAAACAGCGCGATCGACAGCAGGATGCCGGCGAAGGGCAAGGCCCACAGCGGCCCCAGCGCTGCGCCGTCCAGTTCGGCGGCGCCGGCCAGCGCGGGGAACATCGCCAGCATGGCCGGCAGCGCCAGCCGGGGCGCGTTGGGAATACGCGGCGCGAGGGCGGACTGCATCGTGTTCGGTCTCCTGTTATTGCTGTTTGTTGGAAGTGGGTTCGAATGCGGGATGCCCGTCGTCGTATCGGGGCCGGCGCGACGGGATGCGGCGCGGGAGAGCAGGATGGGCGTCGCGTGCCGTGCCGCAGCGATATTCAGGCCGGCTCAACCACGCTCGACCACGCTCAACCACGCTGCGGCACGCTCGAAAACCGTTCCGGCACGCACCTGCACATCAACGCGCCCTCAGGCCTGTTCGACCAGCACCACGTGCACGCGATACGGCCCGTGCGCGCCGAGCACGATGGTCTGCTCGATATCGCCGGTACGGGACGGGCCGCTGATGATATTGGTCGCGCGCGGCAGCTCGCCGCGTTCGGCGCGCACCAGCGCGAAGGCTTCCTCGAGATCGGCGACGATGCGACCCGCCGGCACCACGGCGATATGGGTTTCGGGCAACAGCGCGCCGGAGGCGAAGGTTTCCGGGCCCGACAGCAGCATCAGCGAACCGGTCTCGGCGATCGCGCAGAAGCAGCCGGTGATGCCAACCAGGTCGCCGTGCTCGCGGTCGGCTTCGGGATCGCGCAGCGGCGGCCGCGCTTCGACCGCGATGCCCTGCGCCTGCCAGTCGAGCGCGGCGAGCGCGGGCCAGGCGATCGCGCGCGGGGCCAGCGCCAGGCCGCTCAGATAGTGCGCCACCGCCGCCGGCACGTCGGCCAGCGTGGCGACGCGCTCGACCGTCGAGGCCATCTTGCGCGCCTGCACGCTGAACGCTTCGACCAGATCGCCGGCCACGCCGGGGCGCGGCCCCTGCGGGTGGCGCGCCAGATAGTCGGCCACCGCCTCGCGCTCGCCTCGGGTCGGTTGCGCCGGCCGACCCTGGGCGGCACGGATACGGGCGAAGATGCGGTCGCGAGCGGAATCGGTATTCATGGTGCGGACGATCGGTGTCGGGAGGCCGGGGCAGCGGGCATTATAAGTCCCCCTGCCCGTGGCTTTCGCCGGAACGCAGCGGGAGGCGGCCGCCGGAAGCAGCAGCCGGAAACAGCAGCCGGACACAGCGGCCGGAAGCTGCGGCCGGATGGCGGTTGCGGAAAGCGGTTGCGGAACGCTGCGCCGGATCAGGCCGGCTCGACGCCGAACACCTGGCGCAGATAGCCGAGGTAGGCCGGGTCGTCGCACATGGTCTTCTCCGGCGTGTCCGACAGCTTGGCGACCGGTTGCCCGTTGCAGCGGACCATCTTGATGACGATCTGCAGCGGCGTGTAGCCCAGGTCGTTGGTCAGATTGGTGCCGACGCCGAACGCCAGCCGGCAACGGCCGCCGAAGCGTTCGTACAGCTCGATCACGCGCGGGATATTGAGGTTGTCGCTGAAGATCAGCGTCTTGCTGCGCGGATCGACGCGGTTCCTGCTGTAGTGCTCCAGCATCCGCTCCCCCCAGGCCACCGGATCGCCCGAGTCGTGCCGCACGCCATCGAACAGCTTGCAGAAGTACAGATCGAAGTCGTTCAGGAAGGCATCGAAGCCGTAGGTGTCGGACAGCGCGATGCCCAGGTCGCCGCGATATTCGCGCGCCCAGGTCTCCAGCGCGAACACCTGCGAATCGCGCAGCCGCGGCCCGAGCGACTGGCAGGCCTGCAGGTATTCGTGGGCCATGGTGCCGAGCGGCGTCAGGTTGTGCTTGCGGGCGAAATGCACGTTGCTGGTGCCGGCCAGCTGCGGCCCGAGCAGCTGCTGCATCGACGACAGCACCTCCTCCTGCCAGTCGCGCGAGAAGCGCCGGCGCGTGCCGTAGTCGGCGATCACGCAGTCGTCGCGGCCGGGCATGCGCAGCAGCGCCAGCTTGTCGACCAGCCGGCGCCGGCCCTCCTCCCAGTCGGGCTGCGGCTGGGTATGGCGGAAGTACACCTCGTTGACGATCGCCAGCAGCGGGACTTCGAACAGGATGGTATGCAGCCACGGGCCGCGGATCGTGATGTCGATCTCGCCCGGATGCGTCGGCGACGGGTTCACCGACACGTATTTGGCGTTGAGCTGGAACAGGCCGAGGAAATCGACGAAATCGCTCTTGATGAAGCGGAAGCCGCGCAGATATTCCAGTTCGTCCTCGGTGAAGCGCAACTGGCACAGCAGTTCGATCTGCGCGCGGATCTCGTCCGCGTACGGCGTCAAATCCACGCCGGCATTGCGGCATTTGAAGCGGTACTCGACCTGGGCCGCCGGAAAATGATGCAGCACGACCTGCATCATCGTGAATTTGTAGAGGTCGGTGTCGAGCAGAGATTGGATGATCATGGCGTAACCCGCACAAGTGTGCCGAATCAGGCCCACATGCTAACCCATCGGGCGACCTCGTCGCGCATGGGGCCAATGCGCGATCGTGGGCGTTCCCACGACGAACCCGCACGACGGACCCACGACGAAACCACCGCGCGCCAATGCCGAACAGAGCCGCATAAAGAAATAAGAAAACTATCTGATTCGGCTATATAGGGCCGCTGTGCGGCACGAACGGGTCGGCTACAATACCGATCTTTGAAAGGCCGCGGTCGACGCTCGTCCCGCGCGTGCGTGCGCTGTACGGGAACAAACATGGGCACAAGCACGGGCACATGTACCGGCACAAGCGGCCAAAAACAGTCTCCCATCGAAGCCGATCCGTTTTCCTGGAACCGAAATGACTCACGTTGTCACCGAATCCTGCATCCGTTGCCGCTATACCGACTGCGTTGACGTGTGTCCGGTTGATTGTTTCCGCGAGGGCCCCAACTTCCTCGCGATCGATCCGGACGAGTGCATCGACTGCGCGGTGTGCGTCGCTGAGTGCCCGGTCAACGCGATCTATGCCGAGGAAGACGTGCCGGGCGACCAGCAGCAGTTCATCGAACTGAACGCCGAACTGGCCCGCAACTGGCCTTCGATCACCAAGACCAAGGCCCCGCTGCCCGAGGCCGAGGAATGGAAGGACGCCACCGGCAAGCTGCAATACCTGGAACGCTGAGCCGACGCGCCAGCCACCCCCCACCCGATAGCGACAAAGAGAAGGCCGTCCCCACGCGCTTTCCCGCAATGCCGGGCACCCCGTGCCCCCAAACGTATCAGGACGCATATGGACTTGAGCATCCCCAACCCCGTCGCGGACACCACCAATCAGGTCGGCGGCAACGCTGGCGGTGGCCAGCCCCTCGAAATCGACGCGCTGATCGTCGGCGCCGGTCCGGTCGGCCTGTTCCAGGTCTTCGAACTCGGCCTGCTCGAGATCAAGGCGCACGTGATCGACTCGCTGAAGGTCGTCGGCGGCCAATGCGTCGAGCTGTATCCGGACAAGCCGATCTATGACATCCCGGCGGTGCCGATCTGCACCGGCCAGGAGCTGACCGACAACCTGCTCAAGCAGATCGAGCCGTTCGAGCCGACCTTCCATCTCGGCCAGGAAGTCTCGGTGGTCGAGCGCCAGGAGGACGGCCGCTTCTTCGTCGAGACCTCGCTCGGCACCCGTTTCCTGACCAAGACCATCTTCATCGCCGCCGGCGTCGGTTCGTTCCAGCCGCGCACGCTGAAGGTCGAGGGCCTGGACAAGTTCGACGGCAAGCAGCTGTTCTACCGCGTCAAGGATCCGAGCCGCTTCCACGGCCGCAACCTGGTGATCGTCGGCGGCGGCGACTCGGCGCTGGACTGGACGCTGGACCTGGTCGGCAAGGCCGAGTCGGTCGTGCTGATCCACCGCCGCGACGGCTTCCGCGCCGCGCCGGCCTCGGTCGCCAAGATGAAGGAACTGTGCGAGCAGATGGAGATGCAGTTCATGGTGGGCCAGATCAGCGGCTACGAGGAAAAGGACGGCGTGCTGACCGAGATCAAGGTCACCGGCGGCGACGGCGTGACGCGCCGCATGCCGCTGGACGACCTGCTGGTGTTCTTCGGCCTGTCGCCCAAGCTCGGCCCGATCGCCGAATGGGGCCTGGACCTGGAACGCAAGCAGATCAAGGTCGATACCGAGAAGTTCGAGACCAACATTCCGGGCATCTTCGCGGTCGGCGACATCAACACCTATCCGGGCAAGAAAAAGCTGATCCTGTCGGGCTTCCACGAGGCCGCGCTGGCCGCCTTCGGCGCCGCGCCGTACATCTTCCCCGAGAAGAAGATCCACATGCAGTACACGACGACCTCGCCGAAGCTGCACAAGATCCTCGGCGTCGAATCGCCGGTGTTCGACTGAGCGACGCTCGACGCAGCGACGCGCGGCCAACGCCAGGCATCGCATCGCAGGGTCTTGGAAAAACCGCCTTCGGGCGGTTTTTCATTGCCTCACGCAAAATCTTCTTGGCATTCTGTTTGCGCGCCGTCTATAATGCGCCCCTCGCCAACGCACATTCGCGGCACCGGATCGGCCCCAGGGCTTCCGACCCACCGAATGCGCAGGCAAGCCGGACACTTCGGCACGGCGTTTGGCGGATGACGCAACGACAACAAAATGTCGAAACGTTGTTGACGAAGTAACGAGAAACTGGCTATAATCCTTTTCTCAGCTGTTCCCCGATAGCTCAGTCGGTAGAGCGACGGACTGTTAATCCGCAGGTCCCTGGTTCGAGCCCAGGTCGGGGAGCCAAAGAATAAAAGGCCCGCCATCCGAGATGGCGGGCCTTTTCACTGGTGCGCTGGCATCCTGCGTGACCGACCCTGTCGCGACTCGCACGCCCACCCTTCCGGTCCACTGCCCCGCCATGCTTGCGGGGTTTTGCCAACACCCAGCTCCGCGGGTATCGGCAGCGAGCACAGGCTCGAGGCTGCCGAGGCTCACCGTTCCACCCCGCCGCAGCAGCGGCACCCCGAAGGACAAGCTTTGACCAAGATCGTTTTGAAGCCGGGCGAACCGGTTGACGTCGCCATGCGGCGATTCCGCCGGGCCATTCTGCAAAATGGCCTGATCGTCGAACTGAAGAGCCGCACGGCCTACGAGAAGCCGACCACCGAGCGCAAGCGCAAGAAGAAGGCCGCCGAGTCGCGCCTGCGCAAGCGTCTGCGCATGCAGATGCTGCCGAAGAAGATGTACTGATCGTCTTCGACTGCCGGGAGTCCCGCGGGCGCGGCCCATCGCCCGCCGCGTGACCCCCGTTGCTGTCCCGTTCTCCCACCGCCCGGGGAGAACGCGCACTCCCCCGGGGAGCGCCCTCTCGTCCAGCCATCTGGCCGACGACACCTGCTGCGCCCCCCCATCCCCACAGCCGATATCGGCCCCCCTGCCCCGGCTGCTACAGTACGTTCCTGTTGTCTCGCCCCAGGAACCGTTTCCGCATGCCTTCCGGCCCGTCTTCCCGTCCGTCTTCGCGTCGGCCTTCTCGTCCGTCACCCAGCCTGACAATCGGCCCGTCGCAGTGGCGTCTCGCCTTCTGGCTATGCCTGTGCGCCGTGCTGACGCTGGCGCTGATGCCGCCCGCGACGCCGATGCCGACCACCGGCTGGGACAAGAGCAACCACCTGCTGGCCTTCGCCACGCTCGGCGTGCTCGGATGGCGCGCCTATCCGGCGCGGCCATGGGCCGTGCCGATCGGCTTGCTGGTCTATGGTGGACTGATCGAGTGGCTGCAGTCGATGACGCCCTATCGCTCCGCCGATGCCATCGACATATTGGCCGACGCGCTGGGCCTCGCGCTGGGGTGGCTGCTGCACGGGCTGGTGCGTGTGCTGATGCGCCGCCTGCGGACACGACGCGCGGCCTGACGGGCCTGGCCGGCATACCGGCATAACCGGCATAGCGGGCCTGGTGGGCCTGGCCCCCGGCCGGATCGACCGACGCCCTGCTGCGGCGCGCCAAGGACCGATCGCAAGCGGATCGGCATAATGGCGGGATTGCGCCAGGCGCGCTTCACCGGAACGCTGCGTTGACTGCCATTCTCGAATTGCGCCACGTGCGCAAGCAATACGGCAACACCGTCGTCGTCGACGATCTGAGCCTGCAGGTGCAGCGCGGCCAGTGCTTCGGCCTGCTGGGCCCCAATGGCGCCGGCAAGACCACCACGCTGCGTCTGCTGCTGGGGCTGACCACGCCGGCCTCGGGCGAGCTGACGCTGTGCGGCGAACCGGTTCCCGCCCGCGCGCCGCAGGCCCGCATGCGCGTCGGCGTGGTGCCGCAGTTCGACAATCTCGACCCGGACTTCACCGTGGTCGAGAATCTGCGCATCTTCGGCCGCTATTTCGGCCTGTCCACCGCCGAGATCGAACGGCGCGTGCCGATGCTGCTCGAGTTCGCCCGCCTGGAAAACCGCGCCGACGCGCATGTGCGGGACCTGTCCGGCGGCATGCGCCGGCGCCTGACGGTAGCGCGGGCGCTGATCAACGACCCCGACCTGCTGGTGATGGACGAGCCGACCACCGGGCTGGACCCGCAGGCGCGCCATCTGATCTGGGACCGGCTCAAGTCGCTGCTGGCCGCCGGCAAGACCATTCTGCTGACCACGCATTTCATGGAGGAGGCCGAGCGGCTGTGCAACTATCTGTGCGTGATCGACGGTGGCCGCAAGATCGCCGAAGGCAAGCCGCACGAGCTGATCGACCGGCAGATCGGCTGCGACGTGGTCGAGGTCTATGGCGAGGAACTGGACGCGCTGCGCGAGCGGTTGGCGCCGCTGGCCGAGCGCACCGAGAAGAGCGGCGAGACGCTGTTCTGCTACGTGCGCGAGCCCGAGCCGCTGCTGGCGGCGCTGCACGGCAATGGCGGCATCCGCTACCTGCATCGCCCGGCCAATCTGGAGGATGTGTTCCTGAAGCTGACCGGCCGCGAGATGCGGGATTGAAGGCCTGACCGGCCTGCCCGCAGCCAGCTTGACGCTCACCCGCACCGAGCCCTCAACGACCCCGCAACCCATCCGCAGCCCACCGCCACGCACCGAACCATCGAGGAAACCATGAGCGAACGAGACCCGGCCCCGGGCAACGAGGGCAAGCTGGCCACCGCGGCGGCGTCCTCCGGCGGCGCGACCGTGGCCGCGCAGCGCTATCCGCAGCCGCTGTGGCCGCTGAACCTGCGCAACTGGACCATGGTCTGGTATCGCAACTACCGCGTCTGGCGCAAGCTGGCGATCCCGTCGATGATCGGCAACCTGGCCGATCCGATGATCTACCTGTTCGGCCTGGGGCTGGGGCTGGGCCTGCTGGTGGGCCGCGTCGACGGCGTCTCGTACATCGCCTTCCTCGCGGCCGGCACCACCGCCTCCAGCGTGATGATGTCGGCCAGCTTCGAGTCGATGTATTCGGCCTTCTCGCGCATGCATGTGCAGCGCACCTGGGAGGCCATCATGCATGCGCCGCTGACGCTGGGCGACGTGGTGCTCGGCGAGGTGCTGTGGGCCGCCAGCAAGGCGGTGCTGTCCGGCGTGGCGATCATGCTGGTGGCCAGCGCGCTGGGCTATGCGCAGATGCCCAACGCGCTGCTGGCGCTGCCGGTGATTGCCTTGGCGGGCATCGCCTTCGCCAGCCTGGCGATGATCGTCACCGCGCTCGCGCCCAGCTACGACTTCTTCATGTTCTACCAGACGCTGGTGATGACGCCGATGCTGCTGCTGTCGGGCGTGTTCTTCCCGCTCGAACAGCTGCCGCCCGGCGTGCAGGCCGCCACGCAGGCGCTGCCGCTGGCGCACGCGGTGGCGCTGATCCGGCCGCTGATGCTGGATCGCCCGGTGGACCAGGTATGGCTGCATCTGGCCGTGCTGGCGGCGTATGCAGCGGTGGCGCTGGTGGTGGCGCTGATGCTGCTGCGCAGGCGGATGCTACGGTAGGTACGGCGCCCCGCGTGCTGGGGGACACGCCATGGAAAAAGCCGGCCCTGGGGCCGGCTTTTTCTACCTCGACGAGCGAGGCGAGCAAGTCGAGCGGATCAAGCGGCTCAACCTCAGTCGCCCAGCCCCCGCAGCAGATCCGCCTTCAGATCCTCGACCGACTCCAGCCCCACCGCCATGCGGATCAGGCCCTCGCCGATGCCGGCCGCGGCCTTGGCCTCGGGGCTGACGCGTGCGTGCGTGGTGGTGTACGGATGCGTCACCGTGGTGCGCGTATCGCCCAGGTTGCCGGTGATCGAGCATAGGCGCGTGCTGTCGATCACGCGCCAGGCGTTGGCGCGCTGCTGTTCCGGCGTCGCGCCCTTCAGTTCGAACGACACGATGGCCCCGCCGCCGCTCTGCTGGCGCATCGCGATGTCGTGCTGCGGATGCGACTTCAGCGCGGGGTGATAGACCCGCGCCACCGCCGGATGCGATTCGAGGAACTGGGCCAGCGCCAGCGCGCTGGCCGAATGGCGCTCCATGCGGATCGCCAGCGTCTCCATGCCCTTGAGCATCACCCAGGCGTTGAACGCCGACAGCGTCGGGCCGGCGGTCCGCACGAAGGGAAACACCTTGCCCATGATGAAGTCGTGCTTGCCGAGCACCGCGCCGCCGAGCACGCGGCCCTGGCCGTCGATATGCTTGGTCGCCGAATGCACCACGAGGTCGGCGCCGAAGCGCAGCGGCTGCTGCAGCGCCGGCGAGCAGAAGCAGTTGTCGACCACCAGCAGCGCGCCGGCGTCGTGCGCGATATCGGCCACCGCGGCGATGTCCGCCACCTCTGTCAGCGGGTTCGACGGCGTCTCGAGGAAGAACAGTTTGGTGTTCGGCTTGACCGCGGCGCGCCAGCCGGCCAGGTCGGTGCCGTCGACGAAGGTGGTCTCGACGCCGAACTTGGCGAAGATGTTCGAGAACAGCGTCATCGTCGAGCCGAAGATCGCGCGCGAGCTGACCAGGTGGTCGCCGGCCTGCATCGACGACAGCACCACCGACAGGATCGCGCTCATGCCCGAGGCGGTCGCCATGCAGGCCTCGGCGCCTTCCAGCGCGGCCAGCCGCTGCTGGAACATGCTGACGGTCGGATTGGTGAAGCGCGAGTAGGTGTAGCCCTCTTCCGAGTTGGCGAAGCGCTCGGCGGCCTCGGCCGCGCTGCCGAAGCAGAAGCTCGACGTCAGGTACATCGCCTCCGAATGCTCCATGAACTCGCTGCGCAGCGTGCCGGCGCGCACGCCGAGCGTATCAATGCCGAGGGAGTCGAGGTCGAGCGGGTCGTTCATGGTCGGGGCAATCGTGAGTAGCGATGGAATGGCTCCCCTCCCCCGCGCGCGGGAGAGGGTTGGGATGGGGAGAAACCGGCGGGCCTTACTCGTTGCCGCCCGAGCGCTGCAGATGCAGCTGCGAACGCTCGGTATCGCCGCCGCCTTCGCGGTCGGCTTCGCTGCGCGCGGTCTCGAGGCGGTCCAGATAGGCCTCGTCGATATCGCCGGTGATGTACTTGCCGTCGAAGCACGAGGCCTCGAAGTCCTTCAGCGCCGGATTGATGTCGCGCACCGCCTGCTTCATCGCCTCGACGTCCTGGTAGACCAGCTGGTCCGCGCCGATCATGCGGCAGATCTCGTCATGGCTGCGGCCATGCGCGACCAGCTCGCTGCGGGTCGGCATGTCGATGCCGTAGACGTTGGGGAACTTCACCGGCGGCGCCGCGGACGCGAAGATCACCTTGTTGGCGCCGGCATCGCGCGCCATCTGCACGATCTCGAACGAGGTGGTGCCGCGCACGATCGAGTCGTCGACGATCAGCACGTTCTTGCCCTTGAACTCCACGCCCATCGCGTTGAGCTTCTGGCGCACCGACTTCTTGCGCACCGCCTGGCCCGGCATGATGAAGGTGCGGCCGACATAGCGGTTCTTGAAGAAGCCTTCGCGATAGTTCAGGCCCAGCTTGTTGGCGACCTGCATCGCCGCAGGGCGGCTCGAATCGGGGATCGGCATCACCACGTCGATATCGCCCGAGCTGACTTCGCTGCGGATCTTCTCGGCCAGGTAGTCGCCCATGCGCAGGCGCGCGTCGTAGACCGGCACGCCGTCGATGCACGAATCCGGCCGCGCCAGATAGACGTATTCGAAGATGCAGGAGTTGAGCAGCGGATTGTCGGCGCACTGCTTCGTGTACAGCTTGCCGTCCAGATCGATGAAGATCGCCTCGCCCGGCGCCACGTCGCGCTCGAGCTTGTAGCCGATGCCTTCGAGCGCCACCGACTCCGACGCGACCATCCATTCCTTGCCGGTCGGCGTGTCGATGCTGCCCAGGCACAGCGGGCGGATGCCGAACGGATCGCGCACGGCCAGCATGCCGTAGCCGGCGATCTGCGCGGCGATCGCGTACGAGCCGCGCACGCGGCGATGCATGCCCGCCACCGCGGCGAAGATGATCTCGGGATCGAGCGAGGTGCCGTTGCTGGCGCGCTGCAGCTCGTCGGCCAGCACGTTCAGCAGCACCTCGGTATCCGAATGCGTATTGATGTGGCGGCGATCGCGCCGGAACATCTCCTCGCGAAGCTGCTGCCAGTTCGTCAGGTTGCCGTTATGCGCCAGGATGATGCCGTACGGCGCATTGACGTAGAACGGCTGGGCCTCTTCCTCGCTGGAGGCCGAGCCCGCGGTCGGGTAGCGCACCTGACCGATGCCAGCCGCGCCCGGCAGGCCGCGCATATTGCGCGTGCGGAACACGTCGCGCACCAGGCCGTTGGCCTTGTGCATGTGGAAGGTGCTGCCGTTGGCGGTCGCGATGCCAGCGGCATCCTGACCGCGATGCTGCAACAGCAGCAGGCTGTCATAAATCAACTGATTGACGGGCGTGGCAGACACCACACCGACGATACCGCACATGCCAAGCTCCCAGGAAAGGCTTAGATTCGGCGCGCCCTGCGCGCTGCCGACGGCAGACCAGGCGCGAAAGTTCATGCCGGGCGCGCGCCCGGCCTCAGGTTCTGACGTATTTGGCGATTTCCGGCGGCAACCAGGGCCGCAGCGACTCCATCGCGGCGATGACATAGGGGCGCGACACCGCGTCGCGCCAGAAAGGTTCGTCGGGCATCTTGGTGAAGCCGGCCAACGTGACCAGCAGCATCACCACCAGCGCGCCGCGCGCCACCCCGAACACCAGTCCGAGCCCGCGATCCGCCGGCTTCAGGCCGGTGGTTTCCAGCAACTGGCCGATCACCGCGCCGACCAGCGCCGCGGCAATCACGGTGCCGAAGAACAATACCGCGAATCCCGCGGCGCTGCGCGCGAGCGCTCCGCCGGGCAGCGACTCGGGCATCCATTGCGCCGCGACGCCGACATAGTTGTAGGCCACGAAGAACGCCGCGATCCAGCCCACCAGCGACAGCAGTTCGCGCATCAGGCCGCGCAGCGCGCCGACCAGCCCCGAGGCGATCAGCACGAACACGACCGCGTAGTCGAAGAACGTCAGCTGCATTCCCGCGAGCACCGCTGTCCGCCGCCGTTCAGAGCTCGACCACGCGGGCGGTCAGCCCGGTCGCGCGGACCCGCTTCTCGGCGGCATCGGCGGCATCGCGGTCCGAGAACGGGCCGGCGCGCAGCAGGATGCGTTCGCCGTCGGCCAGCGCCTTGCGTTCGATATAGGCGGGCACCTTGTTCGCCTTCAACTTGCCGAGCCACTGCTTGGCCTTGTCCTCGGTCGAGAAGGCGCCGACGAGGATCACGTATTTGCCGCTGCCGGACGACTTGGCTTCGGCCTTGTCGGCTTTGGATTCGGGCTTCGCTTCCGTCTTGGGATCGGGTTTCGCCTCGGCCTGGCGTGCCGCTTCGGTGCGCTCGGCCGGCTTCTCCGGCGCCTTGTCGGCCGAGCGGGCGGCCGGTGCGCTGACCAGTTCCTCGCCGGCATCGAGCGCCTGCGCATCGAGGCGCGATTGCTGCTGCGGGGCCAGCGGCGCGGCCTTGCGCGGTTCGGGCTTGGCCTGCGCCTCGCCCTGGCCGCCGCTCAGGCGCACCGCGATCTGGTCGGCGGCGGGACGCGGCTCGGTCTCGAAGACGATCGGCAGCACGATCACCGCCGCCACCGTCATCACCAGCGCGCCGATCAGGCGGCGCCGCGCGCGTTGCTTCTGGGGGAATTCCGGGTCCAGCATGTCATCCGCATAGTCGTCGGCACCGGCACTCCGGCGCGCGTCGTGGCTGCCAGCGCGGCTGCCGGCACGCGCGCCGGCTGCTCCGGCGTCGGCGCTGCGGGCGCGCCGTGCGCGCTCCGGTGCCGCGTCTTTGCCCTTGCGGAAGGAAAACAGCGAAAGCAGGCCCATAGATTGGTTCGGTGCGGGCGGCAGGCGCGGCCGCCCCTTGAGTTTGTCGCTCGACCGCGGCGCGTGCCCGGCAGTGTCCCGGAAATGCCCGGAAAAACGGTCCGCAGGCTAGTTGGCCTGGGTCGCCCGGTAAGCCATCACGCCGGCCACGGTGTAGAACGATCCGAAGACCAGGATTCTATCATTCTCGGTGGCACGCTCGATGGCGTCCCGATAGGCCGCCTCGGGGCTGGCGAAGCACGCCGCGGTGGCGTCCGGGCCGGGCCGGAAGCCGCCCTGCTCCAGGTGCTCCAGCAGGTCCTGGGCGCTGGCGGCGCGCGGCGTCGGCAGGTCACACAGGCACCAGTGATCGACCTTGTCGCTCAGGTGGCGCAGCACGCCGGCGATGTCCTTGTCGGCCATCGCGCCGAACACCGCGTAGGTGTAGCGGAAGAAGCCCATGTTCTCCAGGCTCTGGCCCAGCGTGGCGGCGGCATGGGGGGTTGTGGGCGACGTCGAGGATCACGGTCGGGCGGCCCGCCATCACCTGGAAGCGGCCCGGCAGATCGACGAAGGCGAGCCCGTTGCGCACTTCCTGCGCGCTGACCGGCAGCCGGTCGCGCACCGCCTGCAGCGCGGCCAGCGCGGCCGACGCGTTCAGCAGCTGGTTGGCGCCGCGCAGCGCCGGATAGCCCAGGCCATTGAGCTTGCGCCCGCGGCCGTTCCAGTCCCACTGCAGGCGCTCCTGCCCCTTGGCGGCCTGGTGCTGGAAATCGCGCCCGACCAGCCACAGGTCCGCGCCGATCGTCTCGGCATGCTCGACCAGCGAGGCCGGCGGCATCGGATCGCCGCAAATAGCCGGCACATGCGGGCGGAAGATGCCGGCCTTCTCGAAGCCGATCTTCTCGCGGGTATCGCCCAGGTACTGGGCATGGTCGATATCGACGCTGGTGACGATGGCGCAGTCCGGATCGAACACATTGACCGCGTCGAGCCGGCCGCCCAGCCCGACCTCGAGGATGATCGCGTCGAGCTGCGCGGCGGCGAAGGCATGGACGATCGCCAGCGTGGTGAACTCGAAATAGGTCAGGCTGACCGGATCGGCGATGCTGGTGCGGGCGCGCTCGACCGCCTCGAAATGCGGCAGCAACTGGGCGTCGGTGGCCATCTCGCCGTTGATGCGGGCGCGCTCGTTGAACGACAGCAGATGCGGCGAGGTATGGCAGCCGACCTTGTAGCCCGCCTCCAGCAGGATCCGCTCGAGCATCGCGCAGGTCGAGCCCTTGCCGTTGGTGCCGCCCACGGTGAACACCAGCGCGTCGATGCGCAGGCCGAGCGCTTCCTTGACCCGGCTGATCCGGGTCAGGCCCATGTCGATGCCGACCGGATGCGCGGTTTCGAGGTGGGCCAGCCACTCGGGCAGGGAGGAGAAGATAGGCATGATGCTGCTGTGATGTACTGCGGTTCGCGCCCGGTTACGCCAGGCGTCCCATGCGGTTTTCTGCCCTCCCCCGCTGGCGGGACAGGGGTTGGGGGAGAGGGCAGCTCAAACCACGCCCTCTCCCCCAACCCTCTCCCGCCGAGGTGGAGAGGGCGAACACCTTGCGGCGAACCATACTATCCAATGAAAAACGCGGACCAGGTCCGCGTCGTCAAACCATCCTTCGGCGATCGGGGTCCGCTCAGGCCACCGCGTCGGCCGGCTGCTTCTGCAGCAGCGCCAGCAGTTGCGCGAGCTCGGCACGCAGCTTGCGCCGGTCGACGATCATGTCGATGGCGCCCTTCTGCAGCAGGAACTCGGCACGCTGGAAGCCTTCCGGCAGCTTCTCGCGCACGGTCTGCTCGATCACGCGCGGGCCGGCAAAGCCGATCAGCGCCTTGGGCTCGGCGATCACCACGTCGCCCAGGAAGGCGAAGCTGGCCGACACGCCGCCCATGGTCGGGTCGGTCAGCACGCTGATGAACGGCAGCTTGGCGGCCGACAGCTTGTTGAGCATCGCGGTGGTCTTGGCCATCTGCATCAGCGACAGCAGGCTTTCCTGCATGCGCGCGCCGCCGGTGGCGGTGATGCAGATGAACGGCACCTTCTGCTCGAGTGCGGCCTGCGCGCCGCGCGCGAAGCGCTCGCCGACCACCGAACCCATCGAGCCGCCCATGAAGGCGAATTCGAAGCAGCTGACCACCACCGGAATGGTATGGATCGCGCCGCCCATCACCACCATCGCGTCGGTCTCGCCGGTCTCGTCCATCGCCGCCTTGATGCGGTCCGGATACTTCTTCGAGTCCTTGAATTTGAGCGCGTCGACCGGCACGATTTCCTGGCCGATCTCGTAGCGGCCCTCGGCGTCGAGCAGCGAATCGAGCCGCTCGCGCGCGCGGATGCGCATATGGTGGTCGCACTTTGGGCAGACATGCAGATTGGCCTCGACGTCGGTCCGGTATAGCACGGACTCGCACGACGGGCACTTGACCCACAGGCCCTCGGGGGATGCCCTTGCGGGACGAGGGGTCGGTCTGTTGAATCTTGGGGGGCAGGAGTTTATCCAACCAGCTCATCAAAACGCTCCTTTCGGATAAGGCCGCGGCCTGGCGCATCGCGAAGTGATATGGCGCACGCGCGCGCAGGGGGCAGGCCCGGCCATCGGCCAAGGCGGCGAATGTACCACGGGCGCCGCACAAGGGCCGAGATTCTGTGCCGCGGAAAGCAGGAATCGGCGGCGGTCGACGGGGAAATGTCGCCGGAATCCGCAGACGGCCGCCGATATGAGGCTAATACATCACGCCTTGGCGTCCAACGCGGTGCGGATCTCCGCGATAAACGAACGCAGCGATTGTACCGCCTGTTCCCGCGGCGCTTCCTCCAGCAATTGCACCAGCCGGCTGCCGATCACGACCGCGTCGGCCACGCCGGCGATCGCCCGCGCCGTCTGCGCGTCGCGGATGCCGAAGCCGACGCCGACCGGCAGGTTGGCGTGGCGCTTGATCACCGGCAGGCGCGCCGCGACGCTGTCCAGGTCGAGCGCGCCCGAACCGGTCACGCCCTTGAGCGACACGTAGTACAGATAGCCGCTGGCGACCCTGGCGACCTGCGCGATGCGCGCATCGGTGGTGGTCGGCGCCAGCAGGAAGATCGGATCGATGCCGTGCTCGCGCATCAGCTGGGCGAACGACTCGCACTCCTCGGGCGGGTAGTCGACTACCAGCACGCCGTCGACGCCGGCCTCCCGTGCGGCCTGCGCGAACGCGCGCTCGCCCATCCGCTCGATCGGGTTGGCATAGCCCATCAGCACCACGGGCGTGTCGGCGTCGCGCTGGCGGAATTCGCGCACCCAGCCCAGCACCTGGGTCAGGCTGACGCCGTTGGCCAGCGCCCGCTCGGACGCGCGCTGGATCACCGGGCCGTCGGCCATCGGGTCGGAGAACGGCACGCCCAGCTCGATCACATCGGCCCCGCCCTCGACCAGCGCATGCATCAGCGCGACCGTCAGGCCGGGCTCGGGATCGCCGGCGGTGATGAAGGGAATCAGGCCCTTCCTGCCTTGTGCGGACAGCGCCGCGAAAGTCGATTGGATGCGGGACATGGTCAGGATGCGAGGTGAGGCAGCGCGTCCGCCGGACCGGCGTCGTTGGCGGCTGCCGGGGTAGACGGGGTAGGCGGACCAGACGGAGCCGAGGCGGCGATCGCGGCGACGGAGGCAGCAGCGGCGGCTTGGGAGGCAGCCCCCGCCGCGGCTTCAGCGGCGTCCGCCGCCGCGGCGGCATCGGGCCGCGCCAGCGGCATCACCGAGGCGACGCGCGCCCGCGCGACATCGACATAGTCGGGATTGATCTCGAAGCCGACGAAGCGGCGCCCATGCCGGGCGCAGGCCACCGCGGTGGTGCCGCTGCCGGTGAACGGATCGAGCACCAGCCCGCCGGGCGGACAGCTGGACAGCACCATCCGCTCGACGATCTGCAGCGGCTTCTGCGTCGGATGGTCGGCGCGCTCCGGGTCCTGCCGATGGATGCGCGGCACGCTCCACAGGTCCTTCGGGTTGTAGCCGACCTCCAGCCACTTCTTGCCCTCGAAGCGTGGCCGGCTGCGCGCCTTCTTGGTCTCGGCGTCGTACGGCACGCGTACCGAGTCCAGGTCGAAGTAGTAGTCGCGCGCCTTGGCGAAGAAGCCGATGTTGTCGTGCACCGACGAATACTTGCGCGTGGTGCCGCCCATGCTGGGCACGCGCCGGTCCCAGATGATCTCGTTGACCATCGTCAGCCGGCGCTTGAGCATCACGAACAGCTCGGGCGAGTACTGCCAGGTGCAGAACAGGTACAGCGAGCCGCGCGGCGACAGCTTGGGCACCACCGCGTCGATCCAGCGCTCGGACCATTCCAGATAGGCCTGGCCCGACAGCCGGTCCGAATCGTTGCCGTAGTCCTTGCCGAGCCCGTAGGGCGGGTCGGCGACCACGAGATCGATCGAACCGTCGGCCAGCCGGCGCACGCCGTCGAGCACGTCCTCCTGGTACAGCAGGGCCGGCAGCGCCGGCGCGGCGGTCAGCGCGATCGCGTCGCCGCCGCCGACCGTCGGCGTGGTGGTATCCGCGGCGGCGGCGCCCGGTGCGGCTTCGGGAAGCGTGCGCATCAGAGCGTCAACCCCCGCACGTTCGGCGACCGTGTGCATGTCCTTGTCGCCGCGCCCGGACAGGTTGACCAGCAGCAGCTTGTCCTTGGGCAACGTCGGCGCCAGCTTGCACGCGTAGGCAATCGCATGGCTCGATTCGAGCGCCGGGATGATGCCCTCGATGCGGCAGCAATCGTGAAAGGCGCGCAGAGCCTCGTCGTCGGTGATGCAGACGTATTCGGCGCGGCCGCTGTCCTTGAGCCACGCGTGCTCGGGGCCGACGCCCGGATAGTCCAGCCCCGCCGACACCGAATGCGTCTCGATGATCTGGCCGTTCGGATCCTGCAGCAGATAGGTGCGGTTGCCGTGCAGCACGCCGGGCGAACCGGCGCTCAGCGAGGCCGCGTGGCGGCCGGTGTCGATGCCGTCGCCGGCCGCCTCGACGCCGATCAGCCTGACGTCCTGGTGGTCGATATACGGATAGAAGATGCCCATCGCGTTGGAGCCGCCGCCGATGCAGGCGATCACCGCATCGGGCTGCCGGCCGGTCAGCTCGGGCATCTGCACCTTGGCCTCCTCGCCGATCACGCACTGGAAATCGCGCACCATCGCGGGATACGGGTGCGGGCCGGCGACGGTGCCGATGATGTAGAAGGTGTTCTCGACGTTGGTGACCCAGTCGCGCATCGCCTCGTTCAGCGCGTCCTTCAGCGTCCTCGAACCGCTCTCGACCGGCACCACGGTGGCGCCGAGCAGCTTCATCCGGTAGACGTTGGCGGCCTGGCGCTTGATGTCCTCCGCGCCCATATAGACCACGCACTCCATGCCGAAGCGCGCGGCAATGGTGGCGGTGGCCACGCCGTGCTGGCCGGCGCCGGTCTCGGCGATCACGCGCGGCTTGCCCATCTTCCTGGCGAGCAGCGCCTGGCCGATGACGTTGTTGATCTTGTGCGCGCCGGTGTGGTTCAGGTCCTCGCGCTTGAAGAAGATCTGCGCGCCGCCGAGCGTCTCGCTCCAGCGCTGCGCATGGTAGATCGGCGACGGACGGCCGACGAAGTGCTTCAGTTCGCGGCGGAATTCGGCGTCGAACGCG
Organism: Cupriavidus sp. H18C1; assembly: GCF_049311595.1. NCBI lineage: Bacteria > Pseudomonadati > Pseudomonadota > Betaproteobacteria > Burkholderiales > Burkholderiaceae > Cupriavidus > Cupriavidus sp. H18C1. The sequence goes on along the minus strand of NZ_CP186008.1, from coordinate 3,108,494 downwards.
GCATCGTTTTTCAGGCCGGCATAGGCCTCGCGCAGTTCGTCCAGCGCATGGGTCAGGGTCTCGGAGACGAAGGTACCGCCATAGGGGCCGAAATGGCCGCGGGAATCGGGCAGGTTGTACATGTGGGGCTTCCGGGTGGCGCGGCCGTCCTCCAGGGATCGGCCGCGGCAGGGGAACAGGGTGGCTTGCGGGACCGGCGCGATGTCTGTCATCGCCGCCGGTCGGTCGCCAGGCTCAGGCGGCGTGGTTGGCATCCGCGGCGCGCACCGCGCGCACGAAGTCGGCGATGCGGGCGGGGTCCTTGACGCCCTTGGCCGCCTCCACGCCGCTGCTGACATCGACGGCGTAGGGGCGCACGCGCTCAATCGCGCCAGCCACGTTTTGCGCGTTCAACCCACCACTCAAAACGATGCGAGGAGCGGCGCTTGCGATTCGATTGCCGTTGCATGGTGATGTGCTGGGGCTAGGCGCAATCCATCCGGGAGGGATCAGGGTCCAGTCGAAGGCGTGGCCGCCGCCGCCATAGCCTTCGACGAAGGCATCGAGCAGGATGGCCGCGGCGTCACGATATTGATCGCCGAATTCTACCAAATCGAGGCCCGGGCGCACACGCGCGGCGCGCAGGAACGGCAGCCGGCAGCGCTGGGCGGCGCGCGCGCAGTCCTGCGCGCTCTCGTCGCCGTGGAACTGCAGCAGCGACAGCGGCACGCGCTCGGCCACGTGGGCGATCTCCTCGGCGTCGGCATTGACGAACAGGCCGACCACCGCGACGAACGGGCCGGCGGCCTCGGCCAGCGCCGCGGCGCGCGCCACGTCGACATGGCGGGGACTGCCGGGATAGAACACCAGCCCGATCGCGTCGGCGCCGGCGTCGACCGCCGCGCGCACGTCGTCCTCGCGCGTCAGCCCGCAGATCTTGATGCGGGTGCGCGGGCGGACCGGCACAAACTCGGCCGGCGCAGCGGCTGGCGCGGCTGCGGCGCCGGGCGCGCTAGTTGGCGAAGGCATCGGCGAACACTCCATGAAACAGGCTGCCGGCCGGATCGGCGGCCGGGATGCCATAGGGCTCAGGATACCTGACCCCGGCCAGATACAGGCCGTCCGGCATGAAAGTGGGCGCGGCCATGCTGCGCCGGCGCGAGGCTAGCACCTCGGCCAGCCACGTGGCCGGATAGCGCCCCCCGCCCCACCGCCACCAGGCAGCCCATCAGGTTGCGAACCATGTGGTGCAGGAAGGCGCTGGCGCGAAAACGCAGGAACACCCAGTCGCGGTCGGCGTGGATGCGGATCTCGTACATCGTCTTGACCGGCGACTTGGCCTGGCATTCGGCGGCGCGGAAGGCCGAAAAATCGTGCTCGCCGATCAGGCAGGCGGCGGCCTCGCGCATCGCGTCCACGTCGAGCCGCTTGCCCGGCGGCAGCATCAGGTAGCCGGCGCGGCCGTGCACCAGCGGCGCGCGGTGCGGGCCAGTATAGAGCGCGTAGTAATAGGTCCGCTCGAAGGCGGCGAAGCGCGCGTGGAAAGCGTCGTCGACCGGCTTGGCCCATTGCAGCGCGATCGTCGGCGGCAGGAAGGCATTGATGCCGCGCACCCACGAGAACGGCTCGCGCGACAGCACGGTGTCGAGATGGATCACCTGCCCCAGCGCATGCACGCCGGCATCGGTGCGCCCCGCCACCGTGGTCGGGAGCCGCTCGCCGGCGAAGCGGGCGATGGCGTCCTCCAGCACGTCCTGCACGGTATTGCGATGCGGCTGGGACTGCCAGCCGGAGAAGGCGGTGCCGTCGTAGTGGAGGCCGAGGGCAAGACGGGTCATGGATGCGAGGTTACGGACGCGGGGGCGTGTCGGCGGGCTTGTCGGGGGGCGCCATGATATCAGGCGAGCCCTTGCGGGGCCGGTCGCCCGGGTCGTTGGCGTCGGCGGCGTCGGCGGCGTCGGCGGCATCTGCGGCATGGCGGCCGGCATCCCCGCCGGCATCGAGGTCGAGCGAGATCCCGCCGAGGTCGAAGGCCAGCGGGCGGGGCATGGGCGCGGCGGCGCGGGCGGTGTGCGATACGCCGCCGGCGCCCTCGTCGCCGTCATTGACCTGGATGCCCTCGTTGCCCGCGTCTGCCTCGATGTCCTCGATGTCCTCGATGCCCTCGTCAGCCTCGCCGCCCTCGCGGACCGCGATCGGGGGACCAGCAAAGGCCTGCGCCGCGGAAGCCGGCGCCGCGATCGGCTGGTCGCCGGTGGGCGCCGGGAAGGCGTCCAGCGGCAGGCTCAGGCCGGTCAGCGCGACCGGCGCGCCGGCGAGGATATCGTCGCCCGCGGTGGGCGCGCAGGGCTCCCCGGCCAGCGGCCGGCGCTGGCGGCGGTACAGCGCGTAGCCGCCCAGCAGCGCGATCGCCAGGCCGCCGCCGGGCAACGTCCACGGGCTCTGCAGCAGCGTGTCGAACCAGGAGGCCGAGGCGTGCAGCGGGGAGGCGGCGGGGGTTGAGGCGGCCGCAGCCGCCGACGCCGATGCGGACCTCGCCGGCGCAGCCGCGGCCGGCTGCGCCCCTTGGGCGACCGTGGCCGGCGCGGCCGCCGTGGGCTGCGTGCCTGGCGCGACCGTGGCCGGCGCCGCCGATGCGCTGGCGCCCTGCCCTTGCCCTTGCCCTTGCCCTTGCCCTTGCCCCTGTGCCTGTGCCTGTGCCTCTGCCTGTCCCTGTGCCTGCGCCCCGCCCTGCCCTTCCTGCCCCAGCCTGGCCAGCTCGGCGCTCTTCATCTCCAGCAGGCGCTGCATGTCGCCGACGTTCTTGCGCAGCTGCGTCAGGCGCTCCTCCGCTTCGCGCAACTGGCGTTCGCGCGCGACCTGTGCTTCCGCGGTCTCGCCCTTCGGCGCCACGGCGCCGGCCTCGGGCTTGCTGAGCCGCAGTTCGTCGCGGGCCTGTTCGGGCACGGCGGCATCGCGCACCCGCGCGGTGATCTGGCCGCGCTGCTGCTGGCCGCTTTGCGGCTGCACCTGCATCGCGGCGGCGGCATCGGCCAGGCGATTGCGGTAGGCGTCGAAGGCGCGGGTATGGGCAACGATCTCGCGGCGCGCCTCGGGCCCGGCGATCGTGCCGGCCTGCTGCGCCGACGGCAGCGACAGCACCGCGCCGGCCTTCAGCCGGTTCATGTTGCCGGCGATGAAGGCGTCGCGATTGGCGCGGTACAGCGCCACCACCATTTGATCGAGCGAGACGTCGTCCGCCACCACGCGCTGCTGCGCGAGCTCCCGCGCGATGCCGTACAGATGGTCGCCACGGCGCACGGTGTAGCTGCCGCCGGCCATGGCGGGCGACTTCGTGGCGGGCTTGGCGGCCGGCTTCGTGACCGAGTCGGCGGCGGCGTTCGCGCCCGGCTTCGCACCCGAGTTGGCAGTGGCGGCCGGCCGTTGCTGCTCGGTCGCGGCAGCCGACGGCCCGGCCGGCTCCGGCGTGGCGGCCTGCACCAGCGGCGCCGCCCCGGCGTCGGGCTGCGCCGCGATGGCGGGATCGGCCGGCGGCGCGGCCAGCAGCACGGTGTAGGCCCTGGTCACCGTCCCCGTTGTCCCCGTTGTCCCCGTTGTGCCAGTTGTGCCAGTTGTGCCAGTTGTGCCAGTTGTGCCAGTTGTGCCAGTTGTGCCAGTTGTGCCCGTTGTGCCCACGGTTCCCGCTGGCCCGCGCAGCTCGAGCAGCAGGTCGATGAAGTTCTCCCCCACCGGCTGCGCCGAGCGCAGCCGCGCCACCGGGCGGCCGTCGGCATTGCGCGCCAGCTCGATCCGCAGCCCCTCGGCCCCCGCCGGGTAGGTCAGCCCGGCCGCGGCATAGGGCCTGCGGCGACGCCAGTGCCACCGTCAGGCCCTCGGCCTCTCCGGCCGCGACATCGCGCAGCTCGATCTCCGCCTGCAGCGGCTGGCCCTGCGCCGAGCGCACCTGCAGCGAACCGAGCGCCGCGGCGTGAGCGGCCGACGGCGGCAGCGCCTGGCTCAGCAGCACGCCGAGGGCGGCGGCCGCCAGCGCGTGGCGGCGCGGGCGGCGCGCACGGTGCGGATGGTTCGGCGTGGGGCGGCGGCGATGGTGGCTCACAGGGGACCTCATGCGGGGTGGGGGGTTCGACGGGCGATCGCGCGAAAGCACGGTATTGTGACCCAGGACCCCGACGGAACAATGTCCGGAAACGACGACGCCGCGCATCGGCGCGGCGTCGTTGGCCAGCGGGTGGCGCGGCGGCGGCCTGCATGTTGCCTTGCCGCAACGCCACCTCGGCGGGATCAGCTCTCGATCAGGATCCGCAGCATGCGGCGCAGCGGCTCGGCGGCGCCCCACAGCAGCTGGTCGCCGACGGTGAAGGCCGACAGGTACTCGCCGCCCATCTGCATCTTGCGCAGGCGGCCGACCGGGATCGTCAGCGTGCCGGTCACGGCGGCCGGCGTCAGGTCGGTCATGCTGGCTTCGCGGGTGTTCGGCACGACCTTGGCCCACGGGTTATGGGCGGCCAGCATGCCTTCGATCTCGTCCAGCGGCACGTCGCGGCGCAGCTTGATGGTCAGCGCCTGCGAGTGGCAGCGCATCGCGCCGATGCGCACGCACAGGCCGTCGACCGCGATCGGCGTGGCGCCGGTCGCACCGAGGAAGCCGTCGCCGCGGCCCAGGATCTTGTTGGTCTCGGCGCCGCCCTTCCATTCCTCGCGCGACACGCCGTTGCCCAGGTCCTTGTCGATCCACGGAATCAGGTTGCCGGCCAGCGGCACGCCGAACTGCTTCGTTTCCTCGCCGGACAGGCCGTGCTGGGTCGCCAGGATGGTGCGGTCGATCTCGAGGATGGCCGAGGCCGGATCGTCCAGCAGCGGCTTGACCGCGGCGTTCAGCGTGCCGAACTGGGTCAGCAGCTCGCGCATGTGCTGGGCGCCGCCACCCGAGGCGGCCTGGTAGGTCATCGAGGTCATCCACTCGACCAGGTCGTGCTGGAACAGCCCGCCCAGGCCCATCAGCATGCAGCTGACCGTGCAGTTGCCGCCGATGAAATTCTTGACGCCCTTGGACAGCGCGTCCTTGATCACACCCTGGTTGACCGGATCGAGCACGATGATCGCGTCGTCCTTCATCCGCAGCGACGAGGCGGCGTCGATCCAGTAGCCCTTCCAGCCCGCGGCGCGCAGCTTGGGGAAGACCTCGTTGGTGTAGTCGCCGCCCTGGGCGGTCAGCACGACGTCGCAGCGCTTGAGCGCCTCGATGTCGTTGGCGTCCTGCAGCGTGGTTTCGTTCTTCGCCATCGCCGGGGCCTTGCCGCCTGCGTTGGACGTGCTGAAGAAAACCGGCTCGATATGGTCGAAGTCGCGCTCTTCCTGCATGCGTTGCATCAGCACGCTGCCGACCATTCCTCGCCAACCGACGAGACCTACAATCATGACTAACCTCGGATGTGATTGAAACTTCCCCGCATTTTCCTCGCCCGGCGTGGCTGCGCGGGGAAGACGAGCAGGCACGACGAACGATCTAGGCGATCGTGGTTTTAATAATGGTTTTAATCGTCGTTGCGGTGATGGTGATGCGCGCACCCGCGTCCGCCGTCGCGCGCAGGGCGGCCGGCGAGGCGATGTCAGTCGGGAGGGACCGGGGGTTCGGGAGCATCGGCGCAGTCTACACGATTTTGCGGGGTTGGGCTGCGGTGTGGCGCGGCTGCCCTCTCCCCAGCCCCCCCCTCCCGCACGCGGGAGAAGGAGCACACCGAGAGCACAGGATCAGTGCCGAGGGTGTTCTTCCCCTCTCCGCTCGCGGGAGAGGGGCCGGGGGAGAGGGGCCGGGGGAACGGGTAGCCTCGGCGCCCCGCCCTGCGAGCCTTTACAGCGCCGCCAGCACGGCCTCGCCCATCTCGCGGGTGCCGACCTGCCTGCAGCCCGGCGTCAGGATGTCCGCGGTGCGGTAGCCCTGGGCCAGCACGGCCTTGACGGCGTTCTCGATGCGGTCGGCCTGCTCGGCCTTGTTCAGCGAATAGCGCAGCATCATCGCGGCCGACAGGATGGTCGCCAGCGGGTTGGCGACGCCCTTGCCGGCGATGTCCGGCGCCGAGCCGTGCGAGGGCTCGTACAGGCCCTTGTTGTTGGCGTCCAGCGAGGCCGACGGCAGCATGCCGATCGAGCCCGTCAGCATCGCGGCCTCGTCCGACAGGATGTCGCCGAACATGTTGCCGGTGACGATCACGTCGAAGCTCTTGGGCGCCTTGATCAGCTGCATCGCGGCGTTGTCGACGTACATGTGCGACAGCTCGACGTCCGGATACTCCTTCGAGACCTCGATCACGATGTCCTTCCAGAACTGGAACGTCTCCAGCACGTTGGCCTTGTCGACGCTGCACAGCTTCTTGCCGCGCTTGGCCGCGGCCTGGAACGCCACGTGGGCGATGCGGCGGATTTCCGGCTCGCTGTAGCGCATCGTGTCGAAGCCCTCGCGCGCGCCGGGGAACAGCCCGTCGGTCGCCGTGCGCACGCCGCGCGGCTGGCCGAAATAGATGTCGCCGTTCAGCTCGCGCACGATCAGGATGTCCAGGCCGGCCACCAGCTCCGGCTTCAGGCTCGAGGCGCCGGTCAGCTCGGGATAGCAGATCGCCGGACGGAAGTTGGCGAACAGCTGCAGATGCTTGCGCAGGCCCAGGATGGCCTGCTCGGGGCGCAGCGCGCGCTCCAGGCTGTCGTACTTCCAGTCGCCCACCGCGCCGAACAGGATCGCGTCGGCCTGCTGGGCGAGCTTGAGCGTCTCCTCCGGCAGCGGGTGGCCCTTGGCCTCGTAGCCGGCGCCGCCCACCGGCGCGGTTTCCATCTCGAACTTCTCGTCGAGCGCGTTCAGGACCTTGACGGCCTGTTCGACGATCTCGGGGCCGATGCCGTCGCCCGGCAGGACTGCGATCTTCATGCTGTGTTTGCCTTGTTGTCGTTTCGGTTCGTTGCAATGCGCGCGCGGCTCGGCGCGCGCTGCGCGGTGCTACGGCGGCGTCAGCCAACCAGCCGGTTGTTCAGCCACGGCATCTTCGTCACGCGCTCGGCCTCGAAGGCGCGGATCTTGTCCGCGTGGCGCAGCGTCAGGCCGATGTCGTCGAAGCCGTTCAGCATGCAGTACTTGCGGAACGGCGCGATGTCGAACTCGAAGCCGGCGCCCGACGGCGTGATCACGGCCTGGCGCTCCAGGTCGATGGTCAGCTGGTAGCCGTTGAAGGCATTGGTCTCGTTGAACAGCTGGTCGACCTGCGCCGCGGTCAGCACCACCGGCAGCAGGCCGTTCTTGTAGCAGTTGTTGAAGAAGATGTCGGCGAAGCTGGGCGCGATCACCGCGCGGAAGCCGTACTGCGTCAGCGCCCACGGCGCATGCTCGCGCGAGCTGCCGCAGCCGAAGTTCTCGCGCGCCAGCAGGATCGACGCGCCCTGGTAGCGCGGCTGGTTCAACACGAAGTCCGGGTTCAGCGGGCGCTTGCTGTTGTCCTGGCCGGGCTGGCCGACATCGAGATAGCGCCATTCGTCGAACAGGTTCGGGCCGAAGCCGGTGCGCTTGATCGACTTGAGGAATTGCTTGGGGATGATCGCGTCGGTATCGACGTTGGCGCGATCGAGCGGCGCCACCAGGCCCTTGTGTACAGTGAACTTTTCCATGGTCTCGTCCTTGGTTCCGGGGTCGGCGATGCGTCAGCCGAGCTGGCGGATATCGACAAAATGGCCTTCGATCGCGGCCGCCGCGGCCATCGCGGGGCTGACCAGATGCGTGCGGCCGCCGGCGCCCTGCCGGCCCTCGAAATTGCGGTTCGACGTCGAGGCGCAGCGCTCGCCCGGATCGAGCCGGTCGGCATTCATCGCCAGGCACATCGAGCAGCCCGGCTCGCGCCATTCAAAGCCGGCGGCCTTGAAGACCTTGTCCAGCCCTTCGCGCTCGGCCTGTTCCTTGACCAGGCCCGAGCCCGGCACCACCATCGCCAGCTTGACGTTCGAGGCGATGCGGCGGCCCAGCTTCTGCACCACCCAGGCAGCGGCGCGCATGTCCTCGATCCGGCTGTTGGTGCACGAGCCGATGAAGACCTTGTCGATGCGCACGTCCTGGATCGGCACGTTCGGCTGCAGGCCCATGTACTGCAGCGCGCGCTCGATCGCGTTGCGCCTGGTCGGGTCCTTTTCCTTGTCCGGATCGGGAATGCGGTCCTCGATGCTGATCACCATTTCGGGCGACGTGCCCCAGGTGACCTGCGGCCGCACTTCCTCGGCACGCAGTTCGACCACGCGATCGAAATGCGCGCCCGGGTCCGAATGCAGCGTGCGCCAATAGGCGACCGCCTGCTCCCATTCGGCGCCCTGCGGCGCGTAGGGACGGCCCTTGACATATTCGAGCGTGACGTCGTCGACGGCGATCAGGCCGGCGCGCGCGCCCGCTTCGATCGCCATGTTGCAGACCGTCATGCGCCCTTCCATGGTCAGGTCGCGGATCGCCGAGCCGGCGAACTCGATGGTGTAGCCGGTGCCGCCCGCGGTGCCGATCTTGCCGATGATGGCCAGCACGATGTCCTTGGCGGTGCAGCCGCGCGGCAGCTTGCCCTCGACCTTGACCAGCATGTTCTTCGCCTTCTTGCCCAGCAGCGTCTGCGTGGCCAGCACGTGCTCGACCTCGGAGGTGCCGATGCCGTGCGCCAGCGCGCCGAAGGCGCCGTGCGTGCTGGTGTGCGAGTCGCCGCAGACCACCGTCATGCCCGGCAGCGTCGCGCCCTGCTCCGGTCCGATCACGTGCACGATGCCCTGGCGGTGGTCGTTCATCTTGAACTGCGTGATGCCGTAGGCGTCGCAGTTGGCGTCCAGCGTGTCGACCTGCAGCTTCGAGATCGGATCGGCGATGCCGTGGCTGCGGTCGGTGGTCGGCACGTTGTGGTCCGACACCGCCAGGTTCGCGCTGATGCGCCACACCGGCCGCTCGGCCAGCTTCAGCCCTTCGAACGCCTGCGGGCTGGTCACCTCGTGCAGCAGGTGCCGGTCGATATAGAGCAGCGTGGTGCCGTCTTCCTCGACGTGCACGGTATGGTCGTCCCAGAGTTTGTCGTAGAGCGTCTTGGCCATGTCGCGGGGGGGCGGCGACAGCCTCGCCGAGGCGGGCCGGCACCGCTGATAGAAGTTGCGGGGAGGAGGTCTTCGCAGCGTCGTGAGCAGCGCGGGGCTGCGTGGCTGCGTTTGCTTGACTTCGGGGGGAATTATGCCGGAAACCCCGGCGAAACAAGGGTTTGCCGCCGCCGGCGATGTAATGTGATTGGCGAAAGGGGGGATTTCGCGGATGGCGAAAACGGGGTTTTGGCACCGGTTTCGACACCGCTCTTGAAGGCCCGTTTTGCAAGGCCGCGTTCTGCAAGGCCGTTTTTCAGGGCCGCTTTTCGGGGCCTTGCAGGGCAGGCGGCGGGCGGCGGGCGGCGGGGGGCTGCCCGCTCGCTCGCCCCTTCCCCTCCATCAAGCCGTCGATGCCCTCAATCCAGCCGGAACGTCCGCACCACGCCGGCCAGCCGGCCCGCCTGGTCCTGCAGCATCGTCGCCGCGGCGGTCGACTCTTCCACCAGCGCCGCGTTCTGCTGGACCATCTGGTCGAGCTGCCCCACCGCGGCATTGACCTCCTGGATGCCGCGCGACTGCTCCTGCGCCGCATGCAGGATTTCGGAGATGACCTGCGAGACGCTGTTCACGTTGCCGACGATCTCGCGCATGGTGCCGCCGCTGCGCTCCACCTGCTCGGAGCCCGCGTTGACGCTGCTGACCGTCGACTCGATCAGCGTCTTGATTTCCCCTGGCCGCCTGCGAGCTGCGCTGCGCCAGCGAGCGCACCTCGCCCGCCACCACCGCGAAGCCGCGCCCCTGCTCGCCGGCGCGCGCCGCTTCCACGGCCGCGTTCAGCGCGAGGATATTGGTCTGGAACGCGATGCCGTCGATCACGCCGGTGATGTCCGACACCTTGACCGCCGCCTGCTGCACGTCGCCCATGGTCTGGACCGCGGCGTCGATCGCCTGCCCGCCCTCGTTGGCGACCTGCCTGGCCTGCACCGACGAGCGCTCGGCCGCGCGGGCGGACGCCTCGGACTGCCCCACCGTGGCCGTGATCTGCTCCATCGACGCGGCGGTCTGCTGCAGGCTCGCGGCCGCCGATTCGGTGCGGCGCGACAGGTCGGCATTGCCGGCGGCGATCTCGTTGGCGGCCCCGTGCACGGCCTCGCTGGCATCGCGGATCTGCCGCATCACGCCGACCAGCTTGTCGGCGAAGGCGTTGAAGGCGCCGGCGATCTGCGCGACTTCGTCCTTGCCCTGCGCCGGCAGCCGGCGCGTCAGGTCGCCGTCGCCGCTGCCGATGGCCGCCATCGCATCGCGGATCGACGACAGGCGGCGGAACGAGACCGCGGTCACGGCCGCCATGATCAGCGCGGCGGCCAGCGCCACCACGACCAGCGAGATCACCGAGGCGACCAGCACCGAACGCATGCCGGCGGTGGCCTCGGCCTTGTCCAGCGCGATCACCGCCATCCAGTCCGTGCCCGGAACGGCGGTGACGCCCAGCAGCTTGGCCTCGTCGCCGACCATCACCTCCATCGGCGTGTCGATGCCCAGCTGCGCGGCCAGCTTGTCGCCGTCCAGGCCCGGAATCAGTTCGCCGATGGGCTTGAGCATCAGCTTGTCGTCGCCGTACGCGACGATCTGGCCGTTGCGCGACACCAGGATGCCGAAGCTGCTCGGGGTCGGATGGATCGAGCGCACGTTGTTGACCACGCCGTCCATCGGCACATTGCCGCCCACCACCGCGCGCAGGCGCCCGTCGCGGACGATCGGCACCGCGAATGTCACCACCATCTTGCCGGTACTGGCCGAGACGTAAGGCGGCGTGACCACCGGCTTGCCCGCGGCCGCGGCGAGCTTGTACCACGGCCGCGAGGTCGGGTCGAAGCCCGGCTTCACGCTCTCGGGATTGGAGAAATGGTGGCGCTTGTCGGGGTAACCGACGAAGGTGTTCAGAAACCCGCCGGCCTCGACGATCAGCTTCAGCACGGGGCCGGGGTCGTCCTGCAGCGCGACCTCGTGCATCGCCGCCATGCTGGCCGTATGGGCGGACACCCATTCGGCGATGGCATCGACATGGCCGGCCTGCACCGCGCGCAGGTTGTTGCGGATGGCTTCGTCGTTGTAGCGGGAGGCAACGAGGTGATTGACGAAGGCGTTGCAGACCAGCGCGACGACGACGATGGCGACGGAAAATCCAACGATGCGCGCGCGCAGCGAGGCAAACATGTGATTACCCCTTCTCTTGTGATGGGCCGGATGCAGACGATTGCTGCATCGATTTACGGCGCACCGGACGAAAGGGTTGAGTAGGGACAAATCCCTGTTCAGAAATCGCGCTCGCTAGCCGCGCCCCAAAAAAAAGCCCCGTGCCGGAGCACGGGGCGTTCTTCGACGCGGAACGGGAAGCGGGAATCAGCGCTTGCCCATCTCCGGCACGTCGCGGGTCGCGGCGCCGTTGAACAGCTGGCGCGGACGGCCGATCTTGTACTCCGGATCGGTGATCATCTCTTCCCACTGCGAGATCCAGCCCACGGTACGGGCCAGCGCGAAGATGCAGGTGAACATCGAGGTCGGGATGCCCAGCGCGCGCTGCACGATGCCCGAGTAGAAGTCGACGTTCGGGTACAGCTTGCGGCTGACGAAGTACTCGTCTTCCAGCGCGATCTTCTCGAGCTCCATCGCCAGCTTGAACAGCGGGTCGTTGTGCAGGCCCAGCTCGTTCAGCACCTCGTGGCAGGTCTCGCGCATCAGCTTGGCGCGCGGGTCGTAGTTCTTGTAGACACGGTGGCCGAAGCCCATCAGGCGCACGCCCGAGTTCTTGTCCTTGACCTGCTTGATGAACTCGCTGATGTTGTCGACGCTGCCGATCTCTTCCAGCATGTTCAGCGCCGCCTCGTTGGCGCCGCCGTGAGCCGGGCCCCAGAGGCAGGCCACGCCCGAGGCGATCGCCGCGAACGGGTTGGTGCCCGACGAACCGGCCAGACGCACGGTCGAGGTCGGGGCGTTCTGCTCGTGGTCGGCGTGCAGGATGAAGATGCGGTCCAGCGCGCGCTCGAGCACCGGGTTCACCTGGAACGGCGCGCACGGCGTGGCGAACATCATGCGCATGAAGTTGCCGGTGTACGACAGGTCGTTCTGCGGATAGATGTACGGCTGGCCGATGTTGTACTTGTAGGACATCGCGACCAGGGTCGGCATCTTGGCGATCAGGCGGATCGCCGAGATTTCGCGCTGGTGCGGATCGTTGATGTCCATCGCGTCGTGATAGAACGCGGACATGCCGCCCACCAGGCCGGTCAGCACGGCCATCGGGTGCGCGTCGCGGCGGAAGCCGCGCATGAAGAACTGCATCTGCTCGTGAACCATCGTGTGGTTCATCACGCGGCCGACGAATTCTTCCTTCTGCTTGGCGTTGGGCAGCTCGCCCTTGAGCAGCAGGTAGCAGACTTCGAGGAAGTCGCACTTCTCGGCCAGTTGCTCGATCGGATAGCCGCGGTACAGCAGTTCGCCCTTGTCACCGTCGATATAGGTGATACGGGAATTGCAGGAGGCCGTCGACATGAAACCCGGGTCGTAGGTGAACTTGCCGGTCTGGCCGTACAGCTTGCGGATGTCGATCACGTCCGGGCCGACGGTACCCTTGTAGATCGGCAGCTCGACGCTGGGGGACCCATCGGAGAACGATAGCGTGGCTTTCACATCGGACGGCGTCATGTCGGTTCCTTCAAATGCTAAGAATAATAGTGTTGACCAAACTCACATCGAGCGCAGCAGGCCTAGCAGCTTGCGCATCGGCGGCGTGTCGAGCTCACCGTCCAGCTCCTTGCGGGCAAGCAGCAGGTCCATCAACTCGTTGTCGCTGAGCTCGAGCAGCTCGCTCAGCGATGCCACGTCCTCGTCGGACAGGCTCTCCTCGTAACGGTTGAAAAAACGTTCGACGATGATGTCGTTCTCCAGCAGGCCGCGGCGCGCGCGCCAGCGCAGTCGCGCCCGCTTGTGCGGGTCGGCCTGATGGGAGAAAGTGGTGGGGTGATCCGTCATATGGCTTGGCCTTCACGGACGACGCCGTGGGGCGTCGTCCGGTCCAGCAGGTTCAGACCGCGCGGCGAACCATCAATTCCCGAATCTTGCCGATCGCCTTGGTCGGATTCAGTCCCTTCGGGCACACGTCCACGCAGTTCATGATCGTGTGGCAGCGGAACAGGCGATACGGATCGTTCAGGTCGTCCAGACGCTGGTTGGTGGCCTGGTCGCGGCTGTCGGCGATGAAGCGGTAGGCCTGCAGCAGGCCGGCCGGGCCGACGAACTTGTCCGGGTTCCACCAGAACGACGGGCACGACGTCGAGCAGCTCGCGCACAGAATACACTCGTACAGGCCGTCGAGCTCGTCGCGCTCTTCCGGCGACTGCAGGCGCTCCTTCTCGGGCGGCGGCTCGTCGTTGATCAGGAACGGCTTGATCGAGTGGTACTGCTTGAAGAACTGCGTCATGTCGACGATCAGGTCGCGCACGACGGGCAGGCCCGGCAGCGGACGCAGCACGATGCGGTCCGGCAGCTCGCGCATGTTGGTCAGGCAGGCCAGGCCGTTCTTGCCGTTGATGTTCATCGCGTCCGAACCGCACACGCCTTCGCGGCAGGAGCGGCGGAACGAGATGCTCTCGTCGAGCTTCTTCAGCTTGACCAGGGCATCGAGCAGCATGCGCTCGTGACCGTCGAGCTCGACCTCGTAGGTCTGCATGCGGGGCGCCGCGTCCTTGTCCGGATCGTAGCGGTAGACTTCGAAAATACGCTTCATTTCTGTGGGTCCTGTAGTCGTCTGTAGTCGCCTACGCGGTGCTTAGAAGGTGCGGGCCTTGGGCGGAACGCTTTCGACCGTCAGCGGCTGCATCTTGACCGGCTTGTAGTCGAGACGGTTGCCCTCGCTGTAGAACAGCGAGTGCTTGAGCCAGTTCTCGTCGTCGCGCGTCGGGAAGTCGCTGTGGGCGTGGGCGCCGCGCGATTCCTTGCGGGCCGCGGCCGAGATCATCGTGGCCTTGGCCACTTCGACCAGGTTGGCCACTTCCAGCGCCTCGACCAGCGCGGTGTTGAACACCTTCGACTTGTCCTTCAGGTGGATGTTGTCCGAACGCTCGGCCACTTCCAGGATGCGCTGCACGCCTTCGTCCATCAGCTTCTGCGTGCGGAACACGCCGGCGTGCGACTGCATGTTGCGTCGGATGTCGTTGGCGACGTCCTGCGCATACTCGCCCGACGAGGACGACTGCAGCTTGGCCAGGCGCGACAGCGCGCGGTCGGCGGCATCGGCCGGCAGCGGCTTGTGCTCCTTCTGCTTGAGCGCGGTCGAGATGATGTGGTTGCCGGCGGCGCGGCCAAACACCACCAGGTCCAGCAGCGAGTTGGTGCCCAGGCGGTTGGCGCCGTGCACCGACACGCAGGAGCATTCGCCGATCGCGTAGAAACCGTTGACGACCTCGTTGGGGTTGCCGTTCTTCGGCACCACGACCTGGCCGTAGTAGTTGGTCGGAATGCCGCCCATCTGGTAGTGGATGGTGGGCACGACCGGGATCGGTTCCTTGATCGCGTCGACGTTGGCGAACTTCAGGCCGATCTCGCGGATCGACGGCAGGCGCTTCATGATCTTCTCGGCGCCGACGTGGGTCAGGTCGAGCAGCACGTAGTCGCCGTTCGGACCGCAGCCGCGGCCTTCCTTGATTTCCTGGTCCATCGAGCGCGAGACGAAGTCGCGCGGCGCCAGGTCCTTCAGCGTCGGCGCGTACCGCTCCATGAAGCGTTCGCCGTCCTTGTTGCGCAGGATGCCGCCTTCGCCGCGCACGCCTTCGGTGATCAGCACGCCCGCGCCGGCCACGCCGGTCGGGTGGAACTGCCAGAACTCCATGTCTTCCAGCGGCACGCCGGCGCGCGCCGCCATGCCCAGGCCGTCACCGGTGTTGATGAAGGCGTTGGTCGACGCGGCGTAGATGCGGCCCGCGCCGCCGGTGGCGAACAGCGTGGTCTTCGCTTCGAGGATGTAGACCTCGCCGGTTTCCATTTCCAGCGCGGTCACGCCCAGCACGTCGCCGTCCTGGTCGCGGATCAGGTCCAGCGCCATCCATTCGACGAAGAAGTGGGTCTTGGCGCGGACGTTGCGCTGGTACAGCGTGTGCAGCAGCGCGTGGCCGGTACGGTCGGCCGCGGCGCAGGCACGTTGCACCGGCTTCTCGCCGTAGTTGGCGGTGTGGCCGCCGAACGGGCGCTGGTAGATCGTGCCGTCGGGGTTGCGGTCGAACGGCATGCCGAAGTGTTCGAGCTCGTAGACCACCTTCGGCGCTTCACGGCACATGAACTCGATGGCGTCCTGGTCGCCCAGCCAGTCCGAGCCCTTGACCGTGTCGTAGAAGTGATAGTGCCAGTTGTCCTCGCTCATGTTGCCGAGCGAGGCACCGATGCCGCCCTGCGCCGCCACCGTGTGCGAGCGCGTGGGGAACACCTTGGAGAGCACGGCGACGTTCAGGCCGGCTTCCGCGAGCTGGAGGGATGCGCGCATCCCGGCGCCGCCCGCCCCGACGATGACCACGTCAAAGCGCCGACGCGGCAATCCAGTCTTGACTGCGACCATGAATTACACCCTCCAGAGAATCTGAGCAGCGTAGCCCGCGCATCCGACGAGCCACAGAATCGTAAGAACTTGCAGCACGAGGCGAACCGCCATCGGCTTCACATAGTCCATCCAGATGTCGCGCACGCCGATCCAGGCGTGATAGAGCAGCGACAGGATCGTGACGAACGTCAGGATCTTCATCCATTGATTGGCGAACAGGCCCGCCCAGCCCTCATACGAGGCACCGTTCGACAACAGGAACGCCACCGCCAGCACGACGGTGTAGATCACCATCACCACGGCGGTCACGCGTTGGACCAGCCATTCCTTCATGCCGTAGTGGGCACCGACGACCAGACGCTTGGGACCGATATTGTTATTTGCCACCTTGCATGCTCCTCAAAACACGCCGAACAGCTTCAGACCGAACACGACGGTCAGAAGCAGGCTGACGATCAGCACGGCGATGGCCGACTTGGCCGACGACGGCTTGTCCACGCCGACGTGCATGTCCAGCAGGAGGAAGCGGATACCGGCGCAGAAATGATGCAGATAGCCCCAGATCAGAACCAGCAGAACCAGCTTGACGAAGCCACCGGACAGAAGGGCCGAGAACTTTGCGAAGCTCAGTTCGGAAGTGACGCTCTGCTCGAAGAGGTAGAGGATGAAAGGAAGGAGGAGGAACAGCAACGCACCGCTGACGCGATGCAGGATGGACACCTTGCCGGCCCAGGGCAACCGGTAGCGTGCGAGTTGCCCGATACCGATATTCCGGAACTCCGGCCTGGCTTGTTTGACGGCTTCAGCCATGCGAGACCCCATTAGCGATAAAAAAACGAAAGAGCCGAATGCACAATGTGCAAATCCACGTGATTTTAGCGCCTTTGTTGCGCGGCGCACCAATAATTTTCGACTATCGCACACCAACATGGCGGCCGCGACAATCGCGCGCAACGCCATCGCGCGACGATCTCGCGGCGCCGGATATCACGCTGCAATCACGCTGCAACGACGCTGCAATCACCGCGCAATCACGCCACCAACGCGCATCCAACACGCAGCCCAACTCGCGCAGCCGCGGCGCATTTTGTCCACCCTCGCCGCGCATTCCGATCGCCCTGCGCAATGCCGGCCGCCGTTGACCGCGTGGCGCGCAACAATCGCCCGCGTCATGCGTTGTCCCGCGCGTGGGTGCGCGGCGGCGCCGTTCAGCTCAGATCGTTCTGGTAATAGTGCCGCGTGGTCACATACAGCCCGCGCCGCACTTCGACGGGACGGTCGCCATAGGTGAACGAGACCCGCTCCACCGACAGCAGCGGCGAACCCGGTTGGACCGACAGCAGCGCGGCCGCGGTCTCGTCGGCGCTGACCGCCCGGATCTTCTCGGTGGCGCGCACCATGCGCGTGCCGTACTCGGCCTCGAACAGCGCGTACATCGGCCCTTTCCACTCGGTCAGCTTCTCCGCCGTCAGGCCCTTGAAGTTCGCGCCCAGCAGCCAGATGTCGTCGAGCACGGTGGCCTCGCCGGAGAAGAACAGCACGCGGCGGATCTGCACCACGCTGTCGCCGGTGCGGATGTCGAGCAGCCGCGCGATCTCGGCCGGCGCCCGCAGGCGCTTGCATTCGAGCACCCGGCTGGCGCCGTAATGCGGCTCGCCCTCGTCGGGGACCAGCCGCAGGAATCGGAACTTGACCACGTCCTCGTGATGGGTCGTCACGAAGGTACCCTTGCCCTGCCGGCGCGCGACCAGGTTCTCGGCCGCGAGCTCGTCGATGGCCTTGCGCACCGTGCCCTGGCTGACCTTGTAGCGTGCCGCCAGCTCCATCTCGCTGGGGATCATCTCGCCCGGCTTCCATTCGCCGGACTGCAGGCTCTGCAGGATCAGCGACTTGATCTGCTGGTAAAGCGGGCTGAAAGTGGGGGAAACGGCCTGGGAAGCGGCGGTGGCAACGGCCGGAGGGACGGCTCCGGCGGCGGCGCCCGAAGCGGCGCTGGAAGCGCCCGGCGCGCTGGCGGACGTGGACGCCGACGTCCCGGCGCCGGGCGTGGCGGCGCCATCTTGCGCGGCCGTCACGGCGGCGGCGGCGAGGGACGTGGGCAACGTGGACATAGGCGGATTTCACCACAGATCGGCGAAGCGCGTCCAGCACTGCATCAAATGTCTTATGTCTTATATAAGACATATGAATTGACAGCCCCTGCGACGGCGCCTACACTCGCGCCCTGTCGTGCGCCCGCGGCGCGCCCACGGTTTCGCGCCCCGGGTGCGCCGTGGTGCGGTTCGCCGCCCGCCTCGGCCGGAATACGGCTGGATGCGGTCCCCGGCTTCGCAGTAGACTTACGCCTTGTCGTCATCCGCGACCCGCCGCGGCACCTCCGCCCGCCCTGCCGAGCGCGGCGCCGGACGGTGCGCCGCCGCCCGTGGCGACAACCTCGCTCCCGGTGTGCCCCGGCGCAATGGCGCGACAATCGCGCGCCGCGCCTCGTGCCGCACCGGCCGGTTTCCCTTTCTTCGTTTGGAGACTTACAGATGGCTAAAGCCCCCCATGCGCGTCGCAGTGACCGGCGCCGCTGGCCAGATCGGCTACTCCCTGCTGTTCCGCATCGCCAACGGCGACATGCTCGGCAAAGACCAGCCGGTCATCCTGCAGCTGCTGGACCTGCCGCAGGCCCAGAACGCCGTCAAGGGCGTCGTGATGGAGCTGGAAGACTGCGCGTTCCCGCTGCTGGCCGGCGTGGTGATCACCGACGATCCCAAGGTCGCGTTCAAGGACGCTGACGTCGCGCTGCTGGTCGGCGCCCGTCCGCGCAGCAAGGGCATGGAGCGCAAGGACCTGCTCGAAGCCAACGCGCAGATCTTCACGGTGCAGGGCAAGGCGCTGGACGAAGTCGCCAGCCGCAACGTCAAGGTGCTGGTGGTCGGCAACCCGGCCAACACCAACGCCTATATCGCGATGAAGTCGGCACCGAACCTGCCGAAGGAAAACTTCACCGCGATGCTGCGCCTGGACCACAACCGCGCGCTGTCGCAGATCGCCGCCAAGACCGGCAAGCCGGTGTCGTCGATCGAGAAGCTGTTCGTCTGGGGCAACCACAGCCCGACCATGTACGCCGACTACCGCTACGCGACCGTCGACGGCCAGAGCGTCAAGGACCTGATCAACGACCACGCCTGGAACAACGACGTGTTCCTGCCGACCGTCGGCAAGCGCGGCGCCGCCATCATCGAGGCGCGCGGCCTGTCGTCGGCCGCCTCGGCCGCCAATGCGGCGATCGACCACGTGCGTGACTGGGTGCTGGGCTCGAACGGCAAGTGGGTCACGATGGGCATCCCGTCGGACGGCTCGTACGGCATTCCGCAGGACGTGATGTTCGGCTTCCCGGTCACCACCGCCAACGGCAAGTACGAACTGGTCAAGGGCCTGGAGATCGACGCCTACAGCCAGGAAAAGATCAACATCACGCTGAAGGAACTGGAAGAGGAACGCGCCGGCGTGCAGCACCTGCTGGGCTGATACCCTTCCCTTTTTCCGCATGCGAAACCGGGGCGCCGCATCGAAGCATCGAAGCGGGCCCCCGGTTTTTTGTTGGTCGCCGCGTAGGCGTACGTCCGATACCGGCCGCGCCGCCTTCGCTGTAAACGGGTTGTTCCGGCGTTTGCCGACATGGCCGCCCTCCGCCCCGATGGCGACCGGGCACGCCGACCCGCTCCCGAATTTTCCCGAATCCCTCTCCCACCGTTAGAGACGAAGACGACGTGCATCCATCCGAAGTCTTGTTCCAGGGCGAAGCCGTACCGGTCCAGCTGCCGGTCTGCGACCACTATGCCGGCAGCGAGAAGCTGATGCGCAAATCGCTGGCGCTGCAGCAGGAGCTCGGCCCGGTATTCGACCTGACGCTCGATTGCGAGGACGGCGCCGCGGTCGGCAGCGAGCGCGAGCACGCGCAGCTGTGCGCGCAGCTGATCAACGGCCCGCTGAACCTGTACAACCGCGTCGGCGTGCGCATCCACGACCCGGCGCATCCGAGCTGGAGCGACGACGTCGATATCCTGGTCGCGGGCGCCGGCGCGCGGCTGGCCTATGTGACGGTGCCCAAGGTCACCGACGTGGTCGAGGTCGCCCGCGTGACCGACCGCGTCAACCAGGCCGCGCGCGCAGCCGGCATCGCCCGCCATATCCCGATCCACGTGCTGATCGAGACCCACGCCGCGCTCGAGCAGGTGTTCCGCATCGCCTCGCTGGTGCAGGTCGAATGCCTGAGCTTCGGCCTGATGGATTTCGTGTCGGCGCATCACGGCGCGATCCCGGGCGAGGCGATGCGCTCGCCGCAGCAGTTCGAGCATCCGCTGGTGCGCCGCGCCATGCTGGAGATCTCGGCGGCCTGCCATCGCCACGGCAAGGTGCCCTCGCACAACGTCAGCACCGATATCCAGAACCCGGAGCGCGCCGGCGACGACGCGCGCCGCGCCCGCGCCGAGCTCGGCTTCCTGCGCAAATGGAGCATCCATCCGGCGCAGATCGCGCCGATCGTGCGGGCCTTCCAGCCGGGCGACGAGGAGATCGGCCTGGCCAGCGCGATCCTGCTGGCCGCGCACGAGAACAACTGGGCGCCGATCCGGCACCAGGGCGAACTGCACGACCGCGCCAGCTACCGCTACTACTGGGCGCTGCTGCAGCGCGCCCATGCGACCGGCGCCACGCTGCCGGCGAATGTGACGGAGCTGTTTTTCGGCTAGGCCGGCGCCGGGCATCGCCAATGACGGTGCGCCGGCGGTTCGGCAAATCGGCGAGAATAGCGGCGCCGCGTCTGGCGTGAACCCGGCAGACCGGCAGGCCGCAAGGCCAAGACCAATCCGGGACCCGTATCCAGGACCAAGGACACGGGACTCAGGATCCAAGACCAATAAGCGCGACAGCGCAGAATCCGCAGATCCAGATCCGATTTCAGATTCAGACCTGCAATTTCCGCATCCACCCATCATCTCGAGGAAGTATCCGATGAAACACCTCCTGCTCGCCGCCTGCCTCGGCGCCTTCACGCTGTCGGCCGGAAGCGCCGCCATCGCCCAGGAAACCGCCAAGAAGGCCAGCACGGCCAAGAAGAGCGCCGCCAAACCCAAGGCCAAGGCCAGCAGCAAGAAAGGCACGACCAAGACGGCGGCCGCCGCCCCGGTGGTGCCGGAAGGCGAGAAGTGGCAGTGCGAACTGGGCAAGTCGCTGTACGTCGCCGGCAACATGCTGCGCGACGAAGTGATCACCGTGCACTGGGACGGCCGTAACCACCGCCTGCCGCGCCAGGCCACGGTGACCGGCGCCGACCGCTATTTCGACCCGCAATCGGGCCTGGACCTGGTGGTGATCCCGAGCAAGGCCATGCTGTTCAACCGCAACCACGGCCAGCGCCTGGCGGACGAATGCCAGACCACCGCGATGCTGGCCGGCGCCGCCGCGCCGACCCAGTCCGGCGCGCTGCGCGCCCCGGTGACCACGCCGCTGCTGGTCGCGCCGCCGACGTCCGCTGCGCCGGCCACGCCGGCCCAGGACGGCCAGCCCGCCGCGCCGTCTGCCGCCGCCCCGGCCGCCGGCGCCACCGAGCAGCAAGCGGCGCCGCGCCAGTAAGACGCGGCACCCGGCCCCCGCGCCCGCGTGCCGCGCGGGGCCACGCAGCACCACACCGAGGGGGAAGTGTCGTGTCCGCAGCCATTCCGAATCTCCATCCGAACGTCCGGCCCGAGCCGGACCAGGTACTGGTCGACATCGCCGACTATGTGGCCCGGTACCAGGTCAAGAGCGCCCTCGCCTACGACACCGCCCGCAACTGCCTGATCGACACGCTCGGCTGCGGCCTCGAGGCGCTGTCCTACCCCGCCTGCACCAAGCTGCTCGGCCCCATCGTCCCCGGCACCGTCGTGCCGCACGGCGCCCGGGTCCCCGGCACCCAATTCCAGCTCGACCCCGTACAGGCCGCCTTCAACATCGGCACGATGATCCGCTGGCTGGACTTCAACGACACGTGGCTGGCGGCCGAATGGGGCCATCCGTCCGACAACCTGGGCGGCATCCTGGCCACCGCAGACTGGCTGTCGCGCCAGCGCGTGGCGGGCGGCAGGAAGCCGCTGACGATGAAGGACGTGCTGACCGCGATGATCAAGGCCCACGAGATCCAGGGCTGCATCGCGCTGGAGAATTCGTTCAACAAGGTGGGGCTGGACCACGTGGTGCTGGTCAAGGTGGCCTCCACCGCCGTGGTCGCGCAGATGCTGGGCCTGTCGCGCGACGAGATCGTCAATGCGCTGTCGCTGGCCTGGGTCGACGGCCAGAGCCTGCGCACCTATCGGCATGCGCCGAATACCGGCAGCCGCAAGAGCTGGGCCGCCGGCGACGCCACCAGCCGCGCGGTGCGGCTGGCGCTGATCGCCAGGACCGGCGAGATGGGGTATCCCTCGGTGCTGACGGCCAAGACCTGGGGCTTCTACGACGTGCTGTTCGACGGCAAGCCGTTCCGCTTCCAGCGCCCGTACGGCAGCTACGTGATGGAGAACGTGCTGTTCAAGATCTCGTTCCCGGCCGAATTCCACGCGCAGACCGCGGTCGAAGCCGCGATGACACTGCACGGGCTGCTGAACGGGATGGGTCGCAGCGCGGCGGAAATCCGCCGCGTGACCATCCGCACCCACGAAGCGTGCCTGCGCATCATCGACAAGAAGGGGCCGCTGGCCAATCCGGCCGACCGCGACCACTGCATCCAGTACATGGTGGCGGTGCCGCTGCTGTTCGGCCGGCTGACCGCCGAGGATTACGAGGACAGCGTCGCCGCCGATCCGCGCATCGACGCGCTGCGGGAAAAGATCGTCTGCGTCGAGGATGCCGGCTTCACCGCCGACTATCACGATCCGGACAAGCGCTCGATCGCCAACGCGCTGACGGTGGAGCTGGCCGACGGCACGGTGCTGCCCGAGGTGGCGGTCGAATTCCCGATCGGGCACCGGCGCCGGCGCGACGACGGCATCCCGCTGCTGGTCGAGAAATTCCGCACCAACCTGGCGCGCCGCTTTCCGCCGAAACAGCAGCAGGCGATCCTGGACGTGTCGCTGGACCAGGCGGCGCTGGAAGCGATGCCGGTGCACGAGTACGTCGATTTGTATGTCATATAGCGTCGCCTCGGCATCGTTGGATGCCGCTCCGGCGCTTCGGGTCATCATCCCAAGATGTGATTTGTTCCGCTCTTTTACTGGTATAGGACGCGCGAGGCCGAAGTGGCGTGCCGGTTGCCCGGGCCGAACGTGACGCATAAAGTAATGCTGATGCCGTCACGCCGGCGCCGCAGTCGCCGCCCGCCACGTCATGTCGATGCGCAGCGCAGTTCGCACAACGTCCGCACGAAGTCCCGCAAATAGCACCTCTTCGATTGGAGTCAGGCAATGCCCCACAACTTGAACGACACGCTCAAAGAATTCCAGATCGGCCCTTCCGCGAAGGGACAGTTCTACTCGCTGCCGCAGCTGGGCAAGGCCCTGGGCGTCGCCATCGAGCGCCTGCCGGTGTCGATCCGCCTGGTGCTCGAATCGGTGCTGCGCAACTGCGACGGCAAGAAGGTGACCGAGGAGCACGTGCGCCAGTTGGCCAACTGGGACCCGACCGGCGCGCGTGTCGACGAGATTCCCTTCGTGGTCGCCCGCGTGGTGCTGCAGGACTTCACCGGCGTGCCGCTGCTGGCCGACCTGGCCGCGATGCGCAACGTCGCCGAGAAGATGGGCCAGAACCCGAAGAAGATCGAGCCGCTGGTTCCGGTCGACCTGGTCGTCGACCACTCGGTGCAGGTCGACCACTTCCGCGAGAAGAAGGCGCTGGACCTGAACATGCAGCTCGAATTCCAGCGCAACAACGAGCGCTACCAGTTCATGAAGTGGGGCATGCAGGCGTTCGACACGTTCGGCGTGGTGCAGCCCGGCTTCGGCATCGTGCACCAGGTCAACCTCGAATACCTGGCGCGCGGCGTGCACCGCAAGGACGGCATCTACTACCCCGACACGCTGGTCGGCACCGACTCGCACACGACCATGATCAACGGCATCGGCGTGGTCGGCTGGGGCGTTGGCGGCATCGAGGCCGAGGCCGGCATGCTGGGCCAGCCGGTCTACTTCCTGACGCCGGACGTGGTCGGCGTGGAGCTGCAGGGCCGGCTGCGCGAGGGCGTCACCGCCACCGACCTGGTGCTGACGATCACCGAAATGCTGCGCCGCGAGAAGGTGGTCGGCAAGTTCGTCGAGTTCTTCGGCGAAGGCACCGCCAGCCTGTCGGTGCCGGACCGCGCCACCATCGGCAACATGTCGCCGGAGTACGGCGCGACCATGGGTTTCTTCCCGGTCGACGAGAAGACCATCGAATACTTCCGCGGCACCGGCCGCACGCCCGACGAGATCGCCGCGTTCGAGGCGTATTTCCGCGCCCAGGAACTGTTCGGCGTGCCGCGCGCCGGCGAGATCGACTACACCAAGGTGCTGACGCTGGACCTGTCGACGGTGGCGCCGTCGCTGGCGGGCCCGAAGCGTCCGCAGGACCGGATCGAGATCGGCAACGTCAAGCAGACCTTCGCCGACCTGTTCAGCAAGCCGGTCGCCGAGAACGGCTTCAGCAAGGACCCGGAGGACCTGGAGCGCGTCTACAAGACCTCGGACGGCATCCCGGTGCGCAACGGCGACGTGCTGATCGCGGCGATCACCTCGTGCACCAACACCTCCAACCCGAGCGTGATGCTGGCCGCCGGCCTGCTGGCCAAGAAGGCGGTGCAGGCGGGCCTGCACGTGGCGCCGCACATCAAGACCTCGCTCGCTCCCGGCAGCCGCGTGGTGACCGAATACCTGAAGGCCGCGGGCCTGCTGCCGTATCTGGAGAAGCTCGGCTTCGGCGTCACCGCCTACGGCTGCACCACCTGCATCGGCAACGCCGGCGACCTGACGCCGTCGCTGAACGAGGCCATCGTGCAGAACGACCTGGTGGCCGCCGCGGTGCTGTCCGGCAACCGCAACTTCGAGGCGCGCATCCATCCGAACATCCGCGCCAACTTCCTGGCCTCGCCGCCGCTGGTGGTGGCCTACGCGATCGCCGGCAACATCCTGTGCGACCTGATGACCGAGCCGCTGGGCAAGGGCAAGAACGGCCGCGACATCTATATCGGCGACATCTGGCCGACCTCGGACGAGGTCAATGCGCTGATGCGCTTCGCGATGGACGAGGAGACCTTCAAGGACAACTACGAGAAGGTCAAGAAGCCGAGCACGCTGTGGGGCAAGATCAAGGGCACCTCGGGCCAGGTCTACGACTGGCCCAAGTCGACCTATATCGCGCAGCCTCCCTTCTTCGAGAACTTCACGATGGAGCCCGACAGCGGCGCGCGCAGCATCCGCGGCGCCCGCGCGCTCGGCATCTTCGGCGACTCGGTGACCACCGACCACATCTCGCCCGCGGGCTCGATCAAGGACACCTCGCCGGCCGGCAAGTACCTGCTCGAGAACGGCGTGCTGAAGGCCGACTTCAACAGCTACGGCTCGCGCCGCGGCAACCATGAGGTGATGATGCGCGGCACCTTCGCCAACGTGCGCATCAAGAACCTGATGATCCCGCCGCGGGAAGACGGCACCCGCGTCGAGGGCGGCTACACGCTGTTCCAGCCGTCCGGCGAGCAGCTGTCGATCTACGACGCGGCGATGCGGTACATCGCCGAGGGCACGCCGACGGTGGTGTTCGGCGGCGAGGAATACGGCACCGGCTCGTCGCGCGACTGGGCCGCCAAGGGCACGCAGCTGCTGGGGGGTCAAGGCGGTGATCGCGCGCAGCTTCGAGCGGATCCACCGTTCGAACCTGGTCGGCATGGGCGTGCTGCCGCTGCAGTTCAAGGGCGAGGACAGCGCGCAGTCGCTGGGCCTGACCGGCACCGAGACCTTCGACATCGAAGGCATCGAGGGCGAGCTGCGGCCGCAACAGGACGTCACGCTGGTGATCCACCGCGATGGCGGCCAGACCCAGCGCGTGCCGCTGCTGCTGCGCATCGACACGCCGATCGAGGTCGACTACTTCAACCACGGCGGCATCCTGCCTTTCGTGCTGCGGCAGTTGCTGGTGGCGTAAAACGACGCGCCATGAAGGCCGCGCCATGGCCCCCGGTGGCATTCGCCGCTCGGGGCGATGGCGCGGTCATCGCCTTGTCATGGCTCCGTCATCGCTGCTTCATGGCTGCTTCATGGCTGCTTCATGGCTGCTTCATGGCTGCTTCATGGCCGCATGTAAGTTCCACGCAAGCCTGCGCTGCCACACTCGGTCTCATCGATAGAACAGCGCGGCCCCTCCCCGGCGGCCGCCAACGAGACCTCGGAGACAAGCATGGCCAAGATCCTGATCGCCTTTATCGTCATCGCCGGCGCCGCCCTGATGCTGCTGATGCAGGGAGGCGGCGACGTCTCGATGGGTGGCGAGCAACACGGCACCGAGACGCACGCCCCGGCCTCGGGCGAGGCCAAGACCCAGAAGTGACCGGGCAGCCCTGACGGGCTGGTGGCAAGGCGGACACCGTTCCGATGCGTCGCCCGGCAGCACCGCGCCGGTCCGGCAGATCCCTGCCGAATCGCTTGCGGGTGCACACGCCATGCGGGCGATGCCGACACCCCGACGATGCGGCGCATGGCACATCCATCAGGGTTTGCCCATGTGTTGGCTGGGCGGTGTCAACGCAACGAGTAGAATACCGTTTTACCGAAAAACGGATGAACTCAGCATATGGCAGGTTTTCGCCCCAAGGCCTCTCAACGACTGTCGCCGGACGCCGAGCGTCTCGTCGCCGACGCGCTCGCACTCGATGCGTCGGGTAGCCGCATGGAGGACGCGTATTGGGAACGGCGCCTATCGCAACGCCTGGGCCGGCTGCTGAAAAACGGCAGCCAGTCGGCGCTGGACGCCGCGCTCGAGCATCTGTTCAAGCACAACGTCGACGCCTCCGACGTCCTGGCCGAGCAGGCCGAGACGCTGGCCGAGTCGGCCACGGTCGAGATCGATGGCGTGCGCTACGACGCGCTGCTGATCGCGGCGCCGATCCTGGCCCACACCCGCTACGCGATTCCGTCGGGCGCGCTCAAGCCCGAGCAGGCGCAGACGCTCGCTGTGCATCTGCAGGCCCATGTGGTGGCCTCGAATGCCCGCATGGCGCTGTCGCCGTATCTGTACAGCATCGACCAGCTGCCGCGCACCCATAGCGACACCTTCGCGCTGACCCACAAGCTGATCTCGGCCGCGCTGGGCGGCGTCGCGCCCAAGGTCGACCTGCGCGACCTGCCCGAGACCGCGCCGATCCTGGCCGATCCGCGCTATCTGCTGGCGGTGGTGGTCGCCCAGCACGAGCAGCCGCTGTTCCGCTGGCAGGAGGAATCGAAGGAGCACCACGCCGAGCGCTCGGTGTGCCTGGAGCAATGGCGCACCCAGGTCCAGCCCTCGCTGGCGCTGCTGCTGCCGGGCTGCGAATTCGAACTGCTGCTGCCCGACGCCTTCTTCCTGTCGTGCCGCGAGTCGGACAAGAGCATCCGTCCGCTGACGGTGCGCGCGGCGGTCAACTACCTGTGCGGCACGCTCGATATCACCGCCGGCCAGCTGGCGGCCGTCACCGCGGCCTTCGGCGAGGACGAGGTCGAGGAATACCGCGTCGCCTTCACGATGCGCGGCGAGAAGGACGTGATCTACGGCATCGTCTGGCCGGTCTACGGCCGCGAGTCGGGCGAGATCGACGACAGCGGGCAAGGCAATCCGCTCGAGCAGATCTGCGAGGAACTGCGCAACGCCGGCGTCGACGACATCTTCCGCCACGCCTCGCTGTTCGATCCCGAGTACTGCGAGGACTGCGGCACGCCGCTGTACGCCGACCGCTCCGGCGAGATCGTGCACGCCGAGCTGCCCGAGGACGCGCCGACGCAGCAGCCGCTGTTCCACTGAACCGCGCGAAGCGTCCCCGGAACCCGTCAACGGCCCGCCACCCAGCGGGCCGTTGTCATTGGAGCGGTGGCCGTTGTGATTGGAGCGGGGATTGGAGCGGGGATTGGGGCGCGGGCCGTCGTCATTGCGGCGCCGGCCCCCCGCTGACGCAGCGCCACAGCGGATGGCCCGAGGCCTGGTACTTGCGCTCGAACGGCGTCATCGGCTGCTCCGGATGCCAGGGTTCGGTACGGGCGGGCCGGCCCACCAGCGCCAGCGCCTGCGCGAATTCGTCGATATACACCGGCCAGTTGCTGCGGCACTCCAGATAGTCTCCGCAGGCGGCCAGCGTGGGAAACACCGCATGGCCGTGCCAGCGCCGCCCGAGATGCCCGATCTTCGGCCAGGGATTGGGGTACAGCACGTAGTGGCGCGCCACCGCGATGCGGTCGCGCTGCAGCAGGCGCCAGACGTCGACCAGATCGGCGCGCGCCCAGACGAAGTTCTCCGGCAGCGCGCCCTGCCACCAATCCTTGCCGGCGGTCAGCCCGCTTCGCGGACTGGTCCACGCCGATGACGAAATGGTCCGGAAAGGCCTGCGCCAGCCGCAGCGTGCTTTCGCCGACGCCGCAGCCGGCATCGAGGATCAGCGGCGCGCCGCCGGCGCCCTGCCAGCTGGCGAGCGCCGCGTCGAGCGCGCGCCGGCTGACCTCGCCGATCGGCTTGCGGAACGGTTCGGCGAGATGGCGGGCGACGCGGGTGGCGAGCTGCTGGTGGGCATCGGTCTGGGCCGATGCGATCGGGCGGGAGTTGGCGAACATGGGCGCGATTCTACCGGGCGGGCTCCGACGGGCGCTCGTTGGTGGACGTGCTTCGGTGCTTCGGTGCTTCGGTGGAGGGGCTTCGGTGGGACGCGCGTCGGTTCGGGCGCGCCGTGCCTACGCGCCCCCGGCGCCTCCAATGGCCATAAGCATATGACGCACGCATCGCACGCCGGCCGCGATTTATCGGCACAATGCGCACGAAGCCATCCGCGAACCCGCCTGCCCGGCGTGGCCGCCGCCCCGTCGATGCGCCGATGCGTCGATGCCCAGGACCGGCAAGGCCCTCCGCCGCGCAGGCCCGTACCAGGAGCCAACGAACGATGCCGCACCGCCAACGCCCCCTTCTCAAGTCCCGCCAGACGTCCCCCGCCCTGCCCTCGCGCCGCGGCTGGCTGCGCACCAGCGCCGCGCTGCTGGCCACGCTGGGCGCCAGCGCGGCCTTCACGCTGCTGCCCGCGGGCTCCGCCCAGGCCGAGGACCTGCGCATCGGCCTGGCGGCCGACGTCACGTCGATGGACCCGCACTGGAACAATGCCGGGCCCAACAACGCGATCGCGCTGCATATCTTCGAATCGCTGGTGTTCATGGACAAGAACGCCCGCTATATCCCGGGCCTGGCGCTGTCGTGGAAGCCGATCGACCCCACCACCTGGGAAATCAAGCTGCGTCCCAACGTCAAATGGCACGACGGCTCGCCCTTCACCAGCGAGGACGTCAAGGCGTCGCTGCAGCGCCCCGAGAAGCTGACCAACGCGCCCGGTTCGTTCACCAGCTACACCAAGCCGATCGCGCGCATCGACACGCCGGACCCGCTGACGGTGCGGCTGACCATGAACGTGCGCAACTACGCCAACCTCGCCAACGACCTGAACAGCGTGCCGATCATGCCCAAGCGCATCGCGGCCACGCTGAACCAGACCGACTTCGACAGCGGCAAGGCGATGATCGGCACGGGGCCGTTCAAGTTCGTCCGCTTCGCGCGCGGCAGCGAGATCGTGATGGAGCGCAATCCGGACTACTGGGGCCCGAAGCCCCAGTGGGACCGCGCGGTATTCCGCATCATCACCGACAGCGGCGCGCGCACCTCGGCGCTGCTCGCCGGCGATGTCGACGTGATCGAGAGCGTGCCGTCGGCCGACGTGGCCAAGCTGAAGAAGGACGCGCGCTTTCGCATCGAGCAGCAGGTCTCGTGGCGCACGATCTTCTGGCAGATGGACCAGTGGCGCGACGATCCGCCCTATGTGACCGACCGCGCCGGCAAGCCGCTCGGCAAGAACCCGTTCAAGGACGCGCGCGTGCGCGCCGCGATCAGCCATGCGCTGAACCGCGACGCGATCGTCTCGCGCATCATGGAAGGCCTGGCGGTGCCGGCCTCGTCGATCGTCTCGCCGCAGATCTTCGGCCATCCGGGCACCAAGCCGGACGCCTACGATCCGCAGCGCGCCAGGCAGTTGCTGGCGCAGGCGGGCTACCCGAACGGCTTCGGCCTGACGCTGCATGCGACCAACAACCGCTATCTGAACGATGCCGCGGTGGCGCAGGCCACCGCCAGCATGCTGACGCGCATCGGCATCCAGACCAAGGTCGAGACGATGCCGGTGGCGGCGTACTTCACGCGCGCGCGCCAGGGCGATTTTTCCTTCCAGATGCTGGGCTGGGGCTCGGCTGCGGCCGACGTCGCGCTGCGCTCGATCACGGGCACGCCCGATCCCAAGACGGGCTACGGCACGTGGAACTGGGGGCGCTACAGCAATCCGCAGCTGGACAAGCTGATCGAGACCTCGTTGACCACGATCAGCGGCGACAAGGCGCGCGAGGAGAACGCGCGCAGCGCGGCCAGGTTCGCACTGGCCGACCACGCCATCATTCCGTCGCACAGCCAGCTGGCGATGTGGGCGATGCGCAAGGGCGTACGCTACGAAGCCCGCACCGACGAATGGTCGCTGGCGCAGTTCTTCCACAAGGAATAACGGCGGGCGGGAGGAACCACCTCGCTCTCCCCCGACTCTCCCGCCCCTCTCCCCCCCTGATCGGGAGAGGGAGAACCCCTGAGCAGAAATCCGGCGAGAGGCGCCCCTCTCCCGCGCGCGGGAGAGGGGCCGGGGGAGAGGGCCGCGGCTTAAATCCGCAGCCGCTCTTCCTGCCGCGCATTCGCGCGGCGCAAGCCCTTGACCCACTGCCGCGCCGGCAGCCCGGTCGCTTCCTGCACCACGCGCGCGCCTGGTCCAGGGTCTCCCAGTCGATATCGATCGCCGGCCCGTTGAAGGCAAGCGCGATCACGTTGCCGTCGTGCACCTCGGGGAACACCAGCACGCGGTCGTCGAACGCCTCGCAGATCCGCACGATGTTCTTCGGGAAGCTGTCGTGGTCGCCGAACAGGTTGATCGTCATCACGCCGGGGGCCTTTAGCACGCGCCGGCAGGCCTTGTAGAAGGCCGTGGTGTCGAGCACCGGACCGCGCGCGGTGGCGTCGTACAGATCGACCTGCAGCACGTCGTGCGCGCTAGTGCTGGCGGGGTCCATCACATAGTCCCAGGCGTCCTGCTCGCGCACGCTCAGCCGCGCATCGTCATCGCGCAGGCCGAACATGCTGCGGCCGGCGACGATCACCGCCGGGTTCAGTTCGACCGCGGTCACGCGAGCCTTGGCGAAATGCCGATGGCAGAACTTGGTCAGCGAGGCCGCGCCCAGCCCAAGCTGCGCGATATGGAAGTCGCGCTGCGACGGCGACAGGAACAGCAGCCAGGCCATCATCTGCTGCGCGTATTCGAGCTCGATCGCGTCGGGCTTGCGCAGCCGCATCGCGCCCTGCACCCACTCGGTACCGAAATGCAGATAGCGCACGCCATTCCATTCGGAGAAGGTCACCGGCGCAAAACGCGGCGTCATCCGTTTTTCGTCGCGGCGATCCTCCGCCGCACCGAGATCGGAGGCGGTGTCGCGATCGTGGCGGCGCGCGGCGCGCTCGCGTTCGCCTCGCGCGGGGCGGCGGGAAGCCACGGCTTCGATCGATTTTCGTTTCAACAGGGTCATCAGTCAGCAATGCGGCAGGCTACGGAAAGACTGCCCGGTTCCAAGGCGTCCAAGGAGTCCGACGGGCGGTCCGCGTCAAATCACGGCCGCGATTGTGACAGAAGCGCGCGCCACAGCTCCAGCTTCTGCTCGAAGCTGCGCGCGGCATGGGCGGGGCTCGACGAGGGCAGCACCACGGTCTCGTAGCCGGCCGCGGCGAATTGCGGCGCGAAGCGGCCCGAGGTGCCGCCGTTGAAACCGACGCGGCGCAGCGCCGGTGCGAGCTGCCGCAGGCGCTCGAAATCGTTGGCCTGCGGATGGCGGATATTGGAATCGAGGCTGCCGGGGCGCACGCAGGCGCCCAGCACGTCCCAGATGCCGACGCGATGCGCCAGCACGCGCGTCAGCCGTTCCGCATAGGGCAGCTCGGGCAGCGGCTCGCCGAGCAGCGCGCCCAGCAGCGGCCAGAACTGGTTGCGCGGATGCGCGTAGTACTGGCGCGCCGCCAGCGAGGCGGCGCCCGGGAAGCTGCCGAGGATCAGCACACGGGTATGGCGGTCGATCACCGGCGGCAGACCTTGCTGCAGGTCCGCCGGTACCTCCGGTGTTGCAACGGGCGTTGCACCGGGTAATGCCCCCCGCTGCCCCCTCCGGTCGCGCCGCCCGTGGCGCCCCACGCCGGGCCGGCATCAGGCCAGCAGCTTGTTGATCCGCTGCACGTAGGCCGCCGGATCCTCCAGCATGCCGCCCTCGGCCAGCAGCGCCTGGTCGAACAGCACGTGCACGCGGTCGGCGAACGCATCGGCATCGCCATCGGCCTGGGCGTCGGCCCCTGCGAGCTGGCGCAGCTTGCCGACCAGCGCATGCGACGGATTCAGTTCCAGGATCGGCTTGGTCTGCGGCGCCTTCTGGCCGGCCTGCTTCAGCAGCCGCTGCAGATAGCCGCTGATCTCGCCCTCGTCCGACACCAGGCACGAGGCCGAGTCGGTCAGGCGCAGCGTCACGCGCACGTCCTTGGCCTTGTCGGCCAGCACCTCCTTCGCGCGCGTCAGCACGTCCTTCCATTCGTCCTCCGCCTTCTGCTGCTCGGCCTTTTCCTCTTCGTCGGCCAGCGCGCCCAGGTCCAGGCCGCCGCGCGCGACCGATACCAGCTCCTTGCCGTCGAACTCGTTCAGGAAGGACAACATCCATTCGTCGACGCGGTCCGTCAGCAGCAGGACCTCGATGCCCTTCTTGCGGAACACTTCCAGATGCGGGCTCGCCTTGGCGGCATTCCACGTGTCGGCGGTCACGTAGTAGATCTTGTCCTGGCCTTCCTTCATGCGACCGACGTAGTCGGTCAACGACACGGTCTGCTCGGCCGAGTCCTGGTGCGTGGAGGCAAAGCGCAGCAGCTTGGCCAGCCGCTGCTGGTTGGCCGTGTCCTCGCCCAGGCCTTCCTTGAGCACCTGGCCGAACTGCTGCCAGAAGCTCGCGTACTTGTCGCGCTCGGCCTGCTCCTCG
The DNA here is from genome assembly GCF_049311595.1 of Cupriavidus sp. H18C1. Lineage (NCBI taxonomy): Bacteria > Pseudomonadati > Pseudomonadota > Betaproteobacteria > Burkholderiales > Burkholderiaceae > Cupriavidus > Cupriavidus sp. H18C1. The sequence goes on along the minus strand of NZ_CP186008.1, from coordinate 3,075,554 downwards.
CTGTCGGCCATCGCCTCGAGCATCGACAGCACGCGCTTGGTGCTGCCCTCGCGGATCGCCTTGACGTCGCGGCTTTCCTGCAGCAGCTCGCGCGAGACGTTCAGCGGCAGGTCGGACGAATCGATCACGCCCTTGACGAAGCGCAGGTAGTTCGGCAGCAGCTGCTCGGCGTCGTCCATGATGAAGACGCGCTTGACGTACAGCTTCAGGCCGCCGCGGTGGTTGCGGTCCCACAGATCGAACGGCGCGCGCGCCGGGATGTACAGCAGCTGCGTGTATTCGTTGCGGCCTTCGACGCGGTTGTGCGTCCACGCCAACGGCTTCTCGTGGTCGTGCGCGATGTGCTGGTAGAAGGCGACGTACTGCTCGTCGGTGATGTCGCTCTTGGCGCGGGTCCACAGCGCGCTGGCCTGGTTGACGCTCTCCCACTCGTCGGTGCGCTTGTACGCGCTGGTGTCGGCGTCCCAGACCTCCTTGGGCATGCGGATCGGCAGCGAGATATGGTCGGAGTACTTGCGGATGATGTCCTTGAGCTTCCACGCCGACAGGAAGTCGTCCTCGCCCTCGCGCAGATGCAGCGTGATGGCGGTGCCGCGCTCGGCGCGCTCGATCGCATCGACGGTGAACTCGCCGTCGCCGCCGCTCTCCCAGCGCACCGCCTCCGAGGCGGGCACGCCGGCGCGGCGGGTCTCGACGGTGACGCGGTCGGCGACGATGAAGGCCGAGTAGAAACCGACGCCGAACTGGCCGATCAGCGCGGCGTCCTTCTGCTGGTCGCCCGACAGCTGCTCGAAGAATTCCTTGGTGCCGGAACGCGCGATCGTGCCCAGGTTGCGAATCGCCTCGTCGCGGCTCATGCCGATGCCGTTGTCGGTGATCGTGATGGTGCGGGCCTTGCTGTCGGTCTCGATGCGGATCGCCAGGTCGGCGTCGTTCTCCAGCAGCGCGGGATTGGCGATCGCCTCGAAGCGCAGCTTGTCGGTGGCATCCGAGGCGTTCGAGATCAGCTCGCGCAGGAAGATCTCCTTGTTGCTGTACAGGCTGTGGATCATCAGATGCAGCAGCTGCTTGACTTCCGCCTGGAAGCTCATCGTCTCGTGCGTGGCGTTCATGGTTCTCCTCGTGAATGGATCCGGGCGCCGCCGCCGCGCAAGGCGGCAGCGCCATCGTGCAATTCGCGTCGCCGCGGCGGGCCTGGCATGACGCTGGGCCAGGGCCGGCATGGCCGCGCCGGTGGCGGCCAGATAGGGACGCCCCGGCGGTTTTTCAAGTGGTGGCCGCGGCACGGCGGGGGCGGCTCGGTGGTGGCCGCGGCGCGGCCGGGGGCGGCTCGGTGCCCCCCCCAAGCCAAGGGTAGGGCCCCGCCACGGCCAGGGGGACGCGGCACGGCCCCGGCCCCGGCTACAACCGGTCCAGCTGGCGCGCCAGGAAGTCCAGCATCTGCGGATCGTGGCCGCAGGCGACGTTGAAGCGCATCCAGCCCGACGGCAGCTGCGACGGCGAGAACAGGCTGCCGGGCGCGAACAGGTAGCCCTCCTCGTGCCCGGCGGTGGCGATCGCATTGGTATCGCGCCCGGTATCGGCCCACAGGTACATGCCGGCATGCTGGCCGGGAAACAGCGTCAGACCAAGCTTCTCCAGCGCGTGCCGGGTCTCGTCGCGCGCCCGCTCGAGCCGGTTGCGCACGCGCTCGACGTGCTTGCGGTAGTGCCCCTCGGTCAGCACCTTGTACAGCACGCGCTCGTTGATCTCCGGCGTGGCGAGCCCCGCCAGCAGCTTGGCGTCGGTCAGGCTCTGCACCAGTTCGGGACGGGCCGCGACGAAGCCGACCCGCAGATTGGCCGCCAGCGTCTTGGAGAAGCTGCCGAGGTAGACCACGCGCTTGAGCTGGTCCAGGCTCGCCAGCCGCGTGGCCGGATGGCCGGGCGGGCACAGGTCGCAGTAGATGTCGTCCTCGACCACCAGGAAGTCGTACTGCTCGGCCAGCCGCAGCAGCTGGAAGGCCTTGGCGGCCGACAGCGAGGTGCCGGTCGGGTTGTGCAACACCGAATTGAGGATCAGCAGCCTGGGACGGTGGGCCTGCACGATGCGCTCCAGCGCTTCGAGGTCCGGGCCCTCCGCCGTGTACGGCACGCCGATCACCTGCGCGCCCTGGGCGGCGAAGCGGGCGAACATCACGAACCAGGCCGGATCGCCGACCAGCACCGGATCGCCGGGCCGGACATACAGGCGCGCGATCAGGTCCAGCGCCTGCGTGATGCCCGAGGTCAGCAGGATCTGCTCGGGCGCGGCGCCGATCTCCAGTTCGGCCAGCCGCGTGCGCAGCTGCTGGCGCAGCGGCAGGAAGCCCTCGGGCGTGCCGCTGGCGAGGAAATGGCTGCCCGGCTGGCGCGCCAGGCCGCGCAGCGCGCTGCCGATCAGCTCGCCGTCGAGCCAGTCGTTGGGCAGGAAGCCCAGCCCCGGCGCCTTGCGCGGCTCGGCCCGGTGGAACATGTTGCGCAGCAGCCAGGGCACGTCGATATTGCGCGACCCATGCGGCGCCGGCGGCGCGGCCTCACTGGGCAAGCCCGCGCCCAGGCCCGGACCGATGCCCGGCCCGCGCTCGCGCACGAAGAAGCCCGAGCCCCGCCGCGATTCGAGGTAGCCCAGCGCGACCAGCCGGTCGTAGGCCTCGACCACGGTAAAGCGCGAGATGCCCTTGTCCTGCGCGAGTTGCCGGATCGACGGCATGCGCATGCCGGGGCGGAACACCCGCTCCTCGATCCGCATCCGCGCCCATTCGGTCAGTTGCCCGACCAGCGTCATCTGCGCCGACGGCACCGGGTCGGGCAGGCTGCCGGCGGCCGACAGCTCGCCGGATGCCGTGGGGGCCGACGGCAACACCAGCCGCAGCGGACGGCGATTGCCGGCGCGCGCGGGCCGGCCGGCGGCCTCGGCCTTCGCTTCGCCGAACGCGTGCCCCGCCGGCGGCGCTGGCTCGCTGTCGCCGTGCGGCGTTCCGGCATGATTTCCTGTTTCCATGGACGGCCCCCCGAAAACTGTACTGAGGATCAGCAGAATAACTGTATCGGTACTGTACCGACAACCTTGTCTAACATCGACCCACGTTGAAAGCCTGCCGGGCATCACCTGAGGGCCGGCGCCAGGCTGTCCGGGCGGCACCGCCGTGCCGGGACAGGCGGCCGCACCGGTACAGGCCCAGAGGCACCGCCGACCCAATAGCGATACCCAGGCCGATACCAGCGATACTCGCGATACCGCTGATATCCCGCGGTATCCGCCGATATCCGCGATTTCCCCGCAGAACAAAGGAGACTCCCGATGTCCGACACCCTGTTGCCGCCGACGCGCAAGCGCTTCGACGAGGACGCCTATCTCGACCGCTGCAGCGCCACCGTGCTGGCGGTACTGCCCGAAGGCATCGTGCTCGACGAAACGGTCTGCTACGCGCGCAGCGGCGGCCAGGCCGGCGACACCGGGGCCCTGACGCTGGCCGACGGCAGCACGATCGCGCTGGCCGAGACCCTTTACGCGGCCGACCGCAGCGCGATCCTGCACGTGCCCGCGCCCGACCAGGCGCTGCCCGCGCTGGCCCCGGGCGACCGCGTCACCGTGGCGATCGACTGGGCGCGCCGCCATCGGCTGATGCGCCTGCACACCTGCCTGCATCTGCTCGGCTCGCTGATCCCGGTGCCGGTCACCGGCTGCAACATCAACCCGGACACCGCGCGGATCGACTTCGACCTGCCCGAATCGACGCTGGACAAGGCCGATCTGACCGAACGCCTCAATGCGCTGATCGCCGCCGATACGCCGGTGCGCATCGACCGCATCACGCCGGAGCAACTGGCGGCCGAGCCGGACCTGGTGCGCACCATCGGCGCGGCGCCGCCGGCGGGCACCAGCCAGATCCGCATCATCGAGATCCCCGGCATCGACCGCCAGCCCTGCGGCGGCACCCATGTCGCCGCGGTCGGCGAGATCGGCCCGGTGGTGGTGACCAAGATCGAGAAAAAGAGCCGCACCAACCGGCGCGTGGTGGTGAACTTCGCCGAAGCGGCCGGCCAGGCCACGATTGCCGACGCCGGCCCGGCGCGCGCCGCGGCATGAGTCCGATGCCGATCGATGCGGCCCTGCCCGCCTGGCTCGCCGGCCTGTCCGTCACGCAGTTTGCCGCGCTGCTGTCGCTGATGACGGTCGGCCTGTTCACGCCCGGCCCCAACACCACCATCGCCGCGGTAACCGGCGCCAACTTCGGCCTGCGCGCGACGCTGCCGCACTGCATCGGCGTCGCGCTCGGCTTCGCCAGCATCCTGGCGCTGTGCGCGGCAGGGGTCGGCGCGCTGATCGTCGCCAGCCCGGTACTCGCCACGATCGTCCATCTGGCGGGCGTCGCCTACCTGCTGTGGCTGGCCGCGAAAATCGGCCGCAGCGCCGCGCTCAGCGACCGGCAGGTGCTGGCGCCGCTGTCGGTCTGGCAGTCGGTGGCGCTGCAGTACGCCAACATCAAGGCCTGGATGCTCGCGCTGGCGATCGCCGCCTCGTACATGTCCGGGGCCGAGTCTCCGCTGCAGCGGGGCCTGCTGGTGTGCGCGGTGTTCGGCGTGTTCGGCTTTCTCAGCAATGGCGCCTATGGCGCGATGGGCGCGTCGCTGCGCCAGTGGCTGCAGGTGGGCCAGCGCATCCGCTGGTTCAATCGCGCGATGGGGCTGGCGCTGGCCGCGACCGCGCTGTGGATCGCCTTCGCCGGGCGGCCGGCGATGCCGTAGCGAACGCAAAAGCCGCCGCAAGAACAGCGCACAAGCACAGCCGCACAAGCACAGCCGCACAAGAACAGTCGCTCAAGAACGCCACCGAAGACCAGTCCCCACCAGAACAGCCCCGCATGAACGCCTGCAAGACCACCCGCAAGCACGCCACCAGGACCCTGCCATGACGCAACGCGACACCGCCGCGCCCCGTCCCTCGCGCGCGGCCATGCCGGCCGAGGCCCCAAGCGGCGGCATGCTGCTCGGCTTCATCGGCGTGGCGATCTTCAGCCAGACGCTGCCGTTCACGCGCATGGCGGTGGCCGAGCTCGACGCCACCTTCGTCGCGCTGGCCCGCGCGCTGGTGGCGACGCTGCTCGCGCTGGCGTTGCTGTGGCAGCGCGGCGCGCTGTCCGCGGCGCGCCGTCCGCGCGGCGGCCAATGGTTCCGGCTGGCCGTGACCGCGCTCGGCGTGGTGATCGGCTTTCCGCTGTTCTCGTCGCTGGCGATGCGCGAGGTGCCGGCCAGCCACGGCGCGATCGTGATCGGGCTGCTGCCGCTGGCCACCGCGGTGTTCGCCGCCTGGTTCGGCCGCGAGCGGCCGTCGGTGGCCTTCTGGGCAGCGGCGCTGGCCGGCAGCGCGCTAGTGGTCGGCTTCGCGCTGTGGCAAGGCGCCGGCGCGCTGCAGCACGCCGACTGGCTGCTGTTCGCCGCGATGGTGCTGGGGGCGCTCGGCTATGCCGAGGGCGGCAAGCTGTCGCGCGAGCTGGGCGGGCTCGAGACCATCAGCTGGGCGCTGGTCGTGTCGCTGCCGGTGGTGCTGCCGACGGTCGCCTGGATGGCCGCGCAGACCCTGCCGCAGATCGCCGCCGCGTCGGCGCACGCATGGCTCGGCATGGCCTACGTCTCCCTCTTTTCGATGTTCATCGGCTTCGTCTTCTGGTACGCCGGACTGGCGAAAGGGGGCGTGGCCCGCGTCGGCCAGATACAATTGCTGCAGCCGTTCATGACGCTGGCCGGCGGCGCCTGGCTGCTGGCCGAGCCGCTCGACGCGCCGACCATCGGTTTCGCCGTCGCGGTGATCGCGGTGGTGGCGCTGGGGCGCCGGACCGCGGTGCGTGCCGCGCCCGGGTCCGCCACGTCGGGCCCGTCCGCTGCGTCCGCGGGCCTGCCGCCCGCACGATCCCGCTGAACCCTCACGACCTCTCGCACAACAGGAGTCTGCATGTCCGTCTATGACACCCTCGCCCGCCTGGGCATCGAACTGCCGACCGCCGGCGCCCCCGCCGCCGCCTACGTGATGGCCGCGCAGACCGGCAACACGGTCTTCCTGTCGGGCCATATCGCCCGCAAGGACGGCAAGCCGTGGGTCGGCAAGCTCGGCGACCAGCTGGGCACCGAAGAGGGCAAGGCGGCGGCGCGCGCGATCGCGATCGACCTGCTGGCGACGCTGCACGCGCACGTCGGCGACCTGAACCGCGTGACGCGCATCGTCAAGGTGATGAGCCTGGTCAATTCGACGCCGGACTTCACCGAGCAGCACCTGGTCACCAACGGCTGCTCCGAGCTGCTGGCCGAAGTGTTCGGCGACAAGGGCAAGCATGCCCGCAGCGCGTTCGGCGTCGCGCAGATTCCGCTGGGCGCCTGCGTCGAGATCGAGATGATCGTCGAGGTCCAATAAAGCCAGCCCCAACTTTTCAGGCGTGCGCGCAGCGCGCATCGCCGCACCGATTTGACCGACATCGCGCGGCGCCGCCGCGCGAGAACCACACCAAGAGACCATCATGCATTGGGCCATCTCCCGCCGGGCGCAACAACTGACCAGCTCGGCCATCCGCGAAATCCTCAAGGTCACCGAGCGTCCGGAAGTCATTTCGTTCGCCGGCGGCTTGCCGTCGCCCGCGACCTTCCCGGTCGCCGCGATGGAACAGGCGGTGGCCCGTGTATTCGCCGACAATCCGCACGCCGCGCTGCAGTACACCGCCACCGAGGGCTACCTGCCGCTGCGCGAATTCATCGCGCGCCGCCATGGCGTCGATGTCGAGCGCGTGCTGATCACCACCGGCTCGCAGCAGGCGCTGGACCTGCTGGCCAAGGTGCTGATCGATCCGGGCAGCCCGGTGCTGGTCGAGACGCCCAGCTACCTCGGCGCGCTGCAGGCCTTCTCGCTGTTCGAGCCCGAGTTCGTCTCGCTGCCGAGCGACGACCAGGGCCTGCAGCCCGAGGCGCTGACCGCCGAGCTGACCGCAGGCGCGCGCTTCCTGTACGCGCTGCCGAACTTCCAGAACCCGACCGGCCGCCGCATGCCGCTGGAGCGCCGCCAGGCGCTGGTGCAGCGCGCGCGCGAACTGAACGTGCTGCTGATCGAGGACGATCCCTACGGCGAACTGAGCTACACCGGCAACCAGCTGCCCACGCTGCTGTCGATGAACCCGGACGGCGTGATCTACATGGGCTCGTTCTCGAAGGTGCTCGCGCCCGGCCTGCGGCTGGGCTACGTGATCGCCCCGCCCGACCTGCATTTCAAGCTGTGCCAGGCCAAGCAGGCCTCGGACCTGCATACGCCGAGCTTCACGCAGCGCGTCGCCTACGAGACGATCCGCGACGGCCTGCTCGATACGCATATCCCGACCATCCGCGAGCTCTACGGCAACCAGTGCCGCTACATGCTGGACGCGCTGGCGCGCCATATGCCGGCCGGCGTCAAATGGAACCAGCCCGAGGGCGGCATGTTCATCTGGATGTCGCTGCCCGAAGGGCTGGACAGCATGGCGATCCTGCAGGAGGCGGTCAAACGCAACGTCGCCTATGTGCCCGGCGCCCCGTTCTTCGCCACCAATCCGCGGCAGAATACGCTGCGTCTCGCCTTCGTCACGGTGCCGCCCGAGCGCATCGAGCAAGGCGTGGCGATCCTCGGCAAGCTGTTCGCCGAGGCCATCGCGGCGCAGGCAGGCCACGCGAAGGCCGCCTGATCCGGCGCGGACTGGCCACGGCACCGACCAGAACAAGGAAGACCAATATGTTGCGCATCTGGGGCCGTCTCTCTTCGATCAACGTCCAGAAGGTCGTCTGGTGCGCGCGCGAACTGCATCTCGATCACGAGCGGATCGATATCGGCGTCACGCGCGGCGACCTGGATACCGAGGCCTACGTCCGCCTGAATCCGAACCGGCTGATCCCGGTGATCGAGGACTTCCGCGGCACCGATATCGGCGGCGAGCCGTTCGTGCTGTGGGAGTCGAATGCGATCGTGCGCTACCTGTGCGCGCAGTATGGCGAAGGCTCGCTGTGGCCGGAGGACGTGCGCACCCGCGCCTCCGCCGACCGCTGGATGGACTGGCAGAACACCGCCTTCACGCCGGCCATGGTCGACGCCTTCGTGCAGACCGTGCGCACGCCGGCGGCGCATCGCGACGCCGACGCGGTCGCCCGCTCGATCGCGCGGGCCGAGCCGCTGGCCGCCCTGCTGGACAAGGCGCTGACCGGTCGCGAATTCATCTGCGACGACCGCTTCAGCATGGCGGACATCTCGCTGGCCTGCGCCGCGCATCGCTGGATGGGCATGCCGATCCAGCGCGAGCCGCGTCCCGAACTGGAGCGCTGGCTGGCGAAGATGCGCGCGCGGCCGGCCGCGTCGGGCATCCTGGTGCTGCCGCTGGCTTGAACACCTCCGCTGGTCCCGGCGCTGGCGCCGGGCCGGCCGCCGGAACACCATCTTCTCAGCGGTTCCCTCCCCGGCAGTTGTTCCTTCCTCCGCCCGCCGTGCCGGCAAGCAGACATTTCCGTTCCGCAACAATTGGAGTACGCTGCACACCGGACGCGCGCCCCGGGCAAACCCTGATTCCTGAATCCGGTTCACGCCCATCGTGACGCGATGTATCGCGGGTGACCGATAGCCGTCCTTAAAATCCTTCGCTTGCTCGTGCGCGAAGCTTGGGTCACCCCTGCGCGTCCCTGTCGTGCGCAGGCAAACCGGCGAGGATCGCCCGCAGAAGGATGGCTCGCCGGCCCATCACTGAGGAGGATTCAATCGTGTGGAGTCAAGTCTACGACCCGCTCGGCAGCATGGCCCTGTCCACGCTCGCCGCGGGCGTGCCGGTCGCGGTGCTGTTGGGCGCGCTGGCGTTCTTTCATTTGCAGGCCCACCTGGCCGCCGGCCTGGCGCTGGTGGTCGGCATCGTGGTCGCCTCGGCGATCTTCGGCATGCCCGCCGCGATGGCCGGCAAGGCCGCCGGCCTGGGCATCGCTTCCGGCCTGTTCCCGATCGGCTGGATCGTGCTGAACATCATCTTCTTGCACCGGCTGACCACGCTGAACGGCTCGTTCAAGGTGCTGCAGGGCTCGATCGCCGGCATCACCGAGGACAGGCGCCTGCAGCTGCTGCTGGTGGCGTTCAGCTTCGGCGCCTTCTTCGAGGGCGCGGCCGGTTTCGGCACGCCGGTGGCGGTGACCGGTGCCATCCTGATCGGCCTGGGCTTCTCGCCGCTGGCCGCCTCTGGCCTGGCGCTGATCGCCAATACCGCGCCGGTCGCCTACGGCGCGCTGGGCTCGCCGATCATCGCGCTGTCGGCGGTGACCGGCCTTGACCTGCTCGACCTGTCGGCGATGATCGGCCGCCAGCTGCCGCTGTTCTCGGTGCTGGTGCCGTTCTGGCTGATCTGGGCCTTTGCCGGCTTCCGCGGCATGCTGGAAGTGTGGCCCGCCATCCTGGTTGCCGGCGTCAGCTTCGCGATCCCGCAGTTCCTGGTGTCGAACTACCACGGCCCGTGGCTGGTGGACGTGATCGCGGCGCTGGTGTCGATGGGCTCGCTCGCGCTGTTCCTGAAGGTCTGGAAGCCGAAGAAGATCTGGACCACCACCAAGATCCTGGGCCGCCACGACGAATCGAAGGTCGACGATCCCGAAGCGGTCGCCGCCGAGGCGCGCGCCAACGCCGCGGCCGCCGGCATCTCGACCTCGAAGGCGTGGATGCCCTGGGTCATCCTGACCGTGTTCGTCTTCATCTGGGGCGTGCCGCAGATCAAGAAGGCGTTCGACGCGATCTGGTCGTGGAAGTACGCGATCCCGGGCCTGGACAAGGCCGTGCTGAAGGTGCCGCCGGTGGTGCCGCAGCAGGTCGCCGAGGCCGCGGTGTTCAACTTCAACGTGCTGTCGATGGCCGGCACCGGCATCCTGGTCGCCGCCGTGGTGGGCGGGCTGCTGATGGGCTATTCGGTGCCGCGCCTGCTGCGCGAGTACTGGAACACCATCAAGCTGGTGCGCTACTCGCTGCTGACCATCTGCGCGATGTTCGGCGTCGGCTACCTGACCCGCTATTCGGGCCTTGACGCGACGCTGGGCCTGGCCTTTGCCCACACCGGCGTGTTCTACCCGCTGTTCGGCACCATGCTGGGCTGGCTGGGGGTCGCGCTGACCGGTTCGGACACCGCCTCGAACGTGCTGTTCGGCGGGCTGCAGAAGACCACCGCGGAGCAGCTCGGCCTGTCGCCGGTGCTGATGGCCTCGGCCAACAGCTCGGGCGGCGTGATGGGCAAGATGATCGACGCGCAGTCGATCGTGGTGGCCTCGACCGCGACCAAGTGGTACGGCCACGAGGGCGACATCCTGCGCTACGTGTTCTTCCACTCGGTCGTGCTGGCGATCCTGGTGGGCCTGTTCGTCACGCTGCAGGCCTATGTGGACCCGTTCACCCGCCTGGTGATCCACTGAGCCACTGGGCCACTGAGCCACTGACGGCGATGCCGCTCCCGCGCAAGGGGGACGGCAAGTCCGGCAACGAAAAAGCCCCGCTTCGGCGGGGCTTTTTCATGGCGGGACGATGCGCGTCGCCGGTGCTTCGCCGCTTCGTCGCCGGTTCTTCCGGGCGTTATGCACCCGGAGCGTCCAGCGTGCTCAAAGCGCTCACAGCGCGCAGGTACGAAACCCCACGAAGGCCGCGTCTTCCTCGGGCGCCAGCGCCAGCCGTGCGCGCGCATGGCGCAGCCGCGTGGGACCGACGAAGCAGGCGCCGCGCACGGCCTGGTACAGGCCGAACTGCGCCTGCATCTCGCTGTCGCCGGGCCCCGGGTGCGAGGGCACGTCGGCGAAGCCGGCATACGGCTCATACGGCGTCGCGGTCCATTCGCGCACCGTGCCCCAGCGGAAGCCGCCGCGGCTCTGCACCGCGGCCATCTCCCACTCGGCCTCGTCCGGCAGGCGCCGGCCGGCCCAGGCGCACCAGGCCTGTGCCTCGTACAGCGTCACGTGGCGCACCGCCTCGTCGGGATTGAGCGTGCGCAGCGTGTCGAAGCGCTGCGCCATCCAGGCGCGCGTCTGCGCATGGCGCTCCCAGTAGCGCGGCGCCGAACGCTCCTGCGTCATCAGCCACTGGCGGCCGGCGGGCGACCACCAGTTGGGCCGTTCGTAGCCGCCGTCGTCGACGAACTCCAGGTATTGCGCGTTGGTGACCGGCGCGGCGTCGATCTCGAAGGCCGGCACATAGGTCGGCTGCGCGGGCAGTTCGTCCGGCATCGCGAAGCCGTCCGGCTCGCTCCAGCCCTGCGTGAAACGGCCGCCGGGAAACTGCAGCGTGCCGGCGTCGGGCACGCTGACGGGCGGGCGGGTCAGCGCGGGATCGTCGGGGGCCATCGCCAGCGCCTGCAGCAGCGCCGCGATACGTTCGATCTGCGCGTCCTCGTGCTGCAGGGCCCGGCGGAAGGGATACAGCGTGTCGTCGCCATCGTCGGGCAGCAGCGCGATCCGGCGCAGCACCGCGTCGAGCACCGAGGCCGCGTAGTGCTTCAGCGCGGCGACGTCGGGCAAGGCGGCTTCCCAGCGCGCATCGGGGCCGATGCGCTCGGGATCGAACCATTCGTCGGCACCGTCGAGCAGCGCCGGCACGGCCGGCACCGGCAGCAGCACGCCGGCGCGCTCCTGCCATTGCACGTCGCGCAGGCACCACCATTCGGCATGCCAGGCGAGATGGCCCAGCGTCCATAGCGGGGGATCGGCATCGTACTGGCGCGGCACGATCCAGCCGCGGCGGGCCGCGCCGAAGGCGGACAGCCAGGCCAGCGTGCGGTTGCGGCTGTCGACCAGCGCCTGCGCCAGCCCCTCGCGCGGCAGGCGCCGCGCGTCGCTCCAGTCGTGCCGGCCGCCGGTGAAATACAGATCGGGAAGCATGGTGAAGCCGCTCATCGGATTGCCCGCCTCGTCAAACGCCGCTGGAAAAACCGCTCGCAGCGCGGGCGGCATGTCAGCGGACATTATGACACCGCGGCTTTTCCCTTCCCCTGGCGCGCCTTTGGGCCGCAGCTTCGCTTGACCTTCGGGCGCCTCCGGTCCGGCAAGCCCATCAAGGTCGTCAAGCCCATCAGGCCCATCAGGCCCATCAGGTCCTTCAGGTCCTTCAGGTCCTTCAGGTCCTTCAGGTCCGTCAGGCCCGTCAGGCCCGTCAGGCCGGCACCCGCGCGTGGAACACCGCGAACCATTGCCGCGCGTCGGTCCAGCAGACCGGATCGGCAAAGCCCGCTTCCTCGAGCAGCGCGGCGAAGCCCTCGACGCGGTACTTGTGCGAGTCCTCGGTATGGATGCGCTCGCCGGCATGGAAGGCACGGCCGCCGCCGGTCCAGTGCACCTCGACGTCGCGCACCGCCTGCAGATGCATCTGGATACGCGAGCCCTGCCGATCGAAGCTGGCGACATGGCGCCAGTCGGCCAGCGCGAAGTTGGCGTCGATCGCGCGATTGACGTTGCGCAGCACGTTGCGGTTGAACGCCGCGGTCACGCCCAGCGCATCGTCGTAGGCCGATACCAGTTGCGCCTCGTCCTTGAGCAGGTCGACGCCGATCAGCACGCCGTCGCCCTGGCGCGCCGCCGCGCGCAGCCGCTGCAGCAGCGCCAGCGCGGCATCGGGGGCGAAGTTGCCGATGCTGGAGCCCGGGTAGAAGAACAGCCGCCGGCCCTGCCGGATCGGCGCCGGCAGCGCGAGCGGCGCGCACAGGTCCGCACCCAGTCCCATCATCGGGATCTGCGGATGCTGCCGTTGCAGCCCGGCCAGCGTGTCGCGCAGGAATTCGACCGAGATATCGAGCGCGACGTACTGGGCGGGGCGCAGCACGCCGAACATCCGCGCGGCCTTCTGGCAATTGCCGGCGCCCAGGTCGATCAGCACGCCGCCGCTGCCGCAGCGCGCGCCGATCGCGGTGGCATGCGCGGCGAAGATCTCGGCCTCGGTGCGGGTCGGGTAGTACTCGGGCAAGGCGGTGATCGCCTCGAACAGCCGCGAGCCCAGCACGTCGTAGAAATGCTTGGGCTGGACGCTGGCGTGCGGCGCCAGCAGGCCGTCGATCAGGTCGGCGCGCTCGGCCTCGTCGTCGTGGCGGTACTGCTGCACGAAGGCGAGCGGATCGCCGAAACGCGAGCGGGCCCTGGCGAGGGACGAGGCGGCGGCGGACCCGTTGGACGATGGGGAGGACGAAGACGACGAAGACGGCGAAGACGGCGAAGATGAAGAAGACGATGAAGACGGGGACGATGAAGCGGTGGCGCGCGATCCGGATCCGTTGTCCTGGCGGACGTGGCGCGATGGCATACCGATGGGGTCAGCCGGCATAAAGTTCTTCCTTCTGGTCGGTTGATGTGGCTGGATGTCACTGGGTACTGCACAACCCCGAACCCCGGTCACACCGCCGCGGGAAACGGCCGGTGCGGGCAGAGGACGCGCCCCCCATCGCTGTCCGGCGGCGCATCGGCCACTGCCGATCCGCTAAGAATAGGCGCTATCGAGCCCCTTTGCCTGCCCGCCTGCCTCCGACACGCCGCGTAGCGGCCCGCGCCTGACCGCCGCCGACGCCCCACGCAACGGCCGCCGCGGCCCCGTGCCATGGCCCGCCGCGAGGGTAAACGCCATTTGCCGCAAAGGCGACAATCGCCATGGACCTCGTTTATAATCCGTGCCCAAGCAAGGCCGACCACGGCCAAGCCCCTTCAAAGGGGAGTAGCTCCAGGGCAGCCCGCCCTTAGCACAATCGTCATTACGAGCGCCGCGTCCCCATTGCGGCCTCCGGTTGTGCTGACCGTACCGGCGAGATCGCCGGTCGGTCGAGCAAGACCTTTGCAACCTGGATTCATGGTTTGCAGAGGCTCCCGTCCGCGGCTGCATGACTCCAGGCGAATCCGTATTTCACGTATCCAACAGGAGAGTTCATGGAGTGGCTTACCGATCTGTTCACGATGCAGTTTCTGACGGCACTGCTGTCGATCGTCGTTATCGACCTGGTGCTCGCTGGCGACAATGCCATCGTGATCGCGCTGGCGGCGCGTAACCTGCCGCCGCATCTGCAAAAGAAGGCCATCGTCTGGGGCACCATCGGTGCCGTCGTGGTGCGTTCGGCCATGACCATCGGCGTGGTCTGGCTGCTGAAGATCCCTGGCCTGATGCTGGTTGGCGGCCTCGCGCTGGTGTGGATCGCCTACAAGCTGCTGTCCGACGAGAACGGCGAGGACGAGCACGGCGCCCCGGCGACCACGCTGGCCGGCGCGATGAAGACCATCATCATCGCCGACGCCGTGATGGGCGTCGACAACGTGCTGGCCGTGGCCGGCGCCGCGCACGGCAGCTTCCTGCTGGTGGTGCTGGGCCTGCTGATCAGCATCCCGATCGTGGTCTGGGGCTCGCGCCTGGTGCTCAAGCTGATGTCGCGCTACCCGGTCATCATCTACCTGGGCGCCGGCGTGCTGGCCTTCACCGCGGCCAAGATGATCCTGGGCGAACCGCTGGTCAAGCCGTTCTTCGCCGCCAACCCGGCGCTGGCATGGCTGCTGTATGCCGTGATCATCGGCGGCGTGCTTGGCGCCGGCTATCTGGTGCAGAAGCGCCGCGCGCCGGCGGTCGAAAGCCAGTAAGCAGCACGCTCGCTTCCCGCCCGCGCGGGAATGACGAGATCGGATCAAGGGGCGGCTCCACAGGGGCCGCCCCTTTTTTCATGCCGGCGCCCGTTCGAGGCGCATCGGCTAGAATGACGGCCTGGCCCGCATGCCGCCGCGCTGCGGCCCTTTTTCCTTTCCGACGCCGATGAAACAGTATCTCGACTTCATGCGCCATGTGTACGAGCATGGCACCGTCAAGGCGGACCGCACCGGCACCGGCACGCGCTCGGTGTTCGGCTATCAGATGCGCTTCGACCTGCGCGAAGGCTTCCCGGTGGTCACCACCAAGAAGCTGCATCTGAAGTCGATCATCTATGAGCTGCTGTGGTTTCTGCAGGGCTCGACCAATGTGCGCTGGCTGCAGGAAAACGGCGTCACGATCTGGGACGAATGGGCCGACGAGAACGGCGAGCTCGGCCCGATCTACGGCTACCAATGGCGTTCGTGGCCCGCGCCCAACGGCGAGCATATCGACCAGATCGCCCAGCTGATCGAACAGATCCGCGGCAATCCGGATTCGCGCCGGCTGATCGTGTCGGCCTGGAACGTCGGCGACATCCCGCGCATGAAGCTGCCGCCCTGCCACGCGTTCTTCCAGTTCTACGTGGCCGACGGCCGCCTGTCGTGCCAGCTGTACCAGCGCAGCGCCGACATCTTCCTCGGCGTGCCGTTCAACATCGCCAGCTATGCGCTGCTGACGCACATGATCGCGCAGCAGACCGGCCTCGAAGTCGGCGATTTCGTCTGGACCGGCGGCGACTGCCACATCTACAGCAACCACGAGGAGCAGGTGCGCACGCAGCTCGCGCGCGAGCCGATGGCGCTGCCGAAGCTGCAGATCCTGCGCAAGCCCGATTCGATCTTCGACTACCGCTACGAGGACTTCGCGCTGGTCGGCTACGAATCGCATCCGGCCATCAAGGCCCCGGTCGCGGTATGACGCTGCTGACGTTGATCGTCGCGCGCGCGCGCAACGGCGTGATCGGCCGCGACAACACGCTGCCGTGGCGGCTGCCCGAGGACCTCGCGCACTTCAAGCGCACCACGATGGGCGCGCCGGTGATCATGGGCCGCAAGACCTGGGAATCGATCGGCCGGCCGCTGCCGGGCCGCCGCAATATCGTGGTGAGCCGCAATGCCGGTCTGCGGCTGGATGGCGCGGAAACCGCGTCCTCGCTCGAGGATGCGCTGCGCCTGTGCGTCGGCGTCGAACAGGTCTTCCTGATCGGCGGCGCGCAGCTCTATGCCGAGGCGCTGCCAAGCGCCGACCGGCTGATCGTCACCGAGATCGACGCCGATATCGAGGGCGACGCCCACTTCCCCGAGATCGATCCGCAGCGCTGGATCGCCACCGAACGCGAGCGGCATCATTCCGAGTCGAACGGCTTCGACTATGCGTTCGTGACGTACGAACGGGCGCCGGAGTAAGCAGCAGTCAGAATCGGCCAGCGCTGAAGCGAGCGCACTGGCGATAACGGTACGCCCTCTCCCGCCTGCGGGAGAGGGGAGAACACCGCCGGCTTCGCTTAAGCGAGCGTTCCGCTCAATTCCCCGCGATCGTCATCTGCTCGATCAGGATCGAGCCGGTCTCCTTGGTGCCGCGCACCAGCGTGTCGGCGCCGATCGCGACGATCTGGCGGAACATCTCCGCCATGTTGCCGGCGATCGTAATTTCCTCGACCGGATACTGGATCACGCCGTTCTCGACCCAGTAGCCCGACGCGCCGCGCGAATAGTCGCCGGTCACGTAGTTGACGCCCTGCCCCATCAGCTCCGTCACCAGCAGGCCGGTGCCCAGCTTGCGCAGCATCGCCGGAAAATCGTCGCCCGGCTGCGTCAGCTTGCTGGTCAGCGCCAGGTTGTGCGAGCCGCCGGCATTGCCGGTGGTCTGCATGCCGAGCTTGCGCGCCGAATAGGTCGACAGGAAATAGCCTTCCACCACGCCGTCGCGCACCACGTCGCGCGCGCGCGTCTTGACGCCCTCTTCGTCGAACGGCGCGCTGCCCATCGCGCCCGGGACGTGGGGACGCTCATGGATGTCGATGTGCGGCGCGAATACCGCCTTGCCCAGCGTGTCGTACAGGAAGGTCGACTTGCGATAGAGCGCACCGCCCGATACCGCCTGCACGAAGGCGCCCAGCAGCCCCGCCGCCAGCGGGGCCTCGAACAGCACCGGGCAGCGGCGCGTCGACAGCTTGCGCGCATGCAGCCGCGCCAGCGCGCGTTCGGCGGCGTAGCGGCCGATCGCTTCGGGCTCGGCCAGCGCTTCGGGCGCGCGCTTGGACGAATACCAGTCGTCGCGCTGCATGCCGCTGCCGCTGCCGGCGATCGGCGCGCACGAGACGAAATGGCGCGAATACGGATAGCCGCCGACGAAGCCGCGCGTGGTGGCCAGCACGAACTGCGAATGCTGCGCCGACACGCTGGCGCCATCGCTGTTGCGGATGCGCGGCGACACCGCGAAGGCGGCGGCCTCGGCGCGGCGCGCGATCTCGATGGCCTGCTCGGCGTCGATGGCCCACGGGTGGAACAGATCCAGGTCGAGCGGATCGCGTTCGAGCAGTTCCTCTTCGGCCAGCCCCGCGCAGTCGTCCTCGGCGGTAAAGCGCGCGATGTTGTAGGCGGCCTCGGCGGTGGCGCGCAGCGCGGCCGGCGAGAAGTCCGAGGTGCTGGCATTGCCGCGCCGCTTGCCGATCATCACGGTCACGCCGACCACCTTGTCGCGGTTCTGCTCGATCGTCTCGACCTCGCCCTTGCGCACCGAGACCGACAGGCCGCTGCCCTCGGAAATCTCGGTGGCGGCATCGGTGGCGCCCAGTTCGCGGGCGACGCGCAGCACATCGGCTGCCATTTCGCTCAGTTGCGCCTGGGTGTAGGTGAAGTGGACGTTCTGGTCGGTCATGAGATCGGACATGCGTTAGTCTGGCGTAGGTCGGGCGTGGGAGGGGCGATTCCGGCGTCGGGCCGGAAGCCAGGGAGGCAAACGAAACCCAAACGGGAATCATAGCAAGATAAAATGCCGCCCATGACGCGACATCCCCGCCACTCCCCCGGCGCCGGCTTTCCCGGCGCCTTCGCCCCCCGAGCCCGACGACGACTCGCCCAAGAGCAAATCGCAGCGCAAGCGCGACATGCATGCGCTGCAGGACCTGGGCAGCGAGCTCGAGGCGCTGCCCAAGGACCGGCTGGCGCGCGTGCCGATGCCCGAGGTGCTCGAGGACGCGATCCGCGAGGCGCGCCGCATCACCAGCCACGAAGGCAAGCGCCGCCAGATGCAGTATGTCGGCAAGGTGATGCGCGGCCTGAACGACGACGAGATCGACGCGATCCGGCGCGCGCTGGACGGCTTCAAGGGCACCAGCAAGGCCGAGACCGCACGCCTGCATCTGATCGAGCGCTGGCGCGAGCTGCTGCTCAAGGACGACGAGGCGCTGACGCGCTTCCTCGCCGAGCATCCGGCCGTCGACGTGCAGGCACTGCGCAGCCTGATCCGCAACGCGCGCAAGGAGCAGCAGCTGTCCAAGCCGCCGCGGCACTTCCGCGAGCTGTTCCAGGCCATCAAGAGCGCGCTCGAGGCACGCGAGCAGCCCGGCGCGGCAGCGGCCGCGCCCTCACCCGGACAGGACCAGGAGCCAGCATGAGCGACCCCACCCAAACCCTCAGCCAAGCGAGCAGCCAGCCGATCACCCAACCGATCGCCCGCCGCCATCCCGACGAGCTGCTGGTCGGCTTCGTGTCGATCTCGGACCGCGCCTCCGCGGGCACCTATCAGGACGAAGGCATCCCCGCGCTGCGCGACTGGTTCGGCCGCACGCTGACCTCGCCGTGGCAGGGGGTCGAACGGCTGATCCCCGACGAGCAGACGCAGATCTCGCGCACGCTGATCGAGCTGGTCGACGTGGCCGGCTGCGACCTGGTGCTGACCACCGGCGGCACCGGCCCGGCGCGCCGCGACGTGACGCCCGAAGCCACGCTGGCGGTCGCCACCAAGGAGATGCCGGGCTTCGGCGAACAGATGCGCCAGGTCAGCCTGCATTTCGTGCCGACCGCGATCCTGTCGCGCCAGGTGGCGGTGATCCGCGAGACGCCGAGCCATGCGGCGCTGATCATCAATCTGCCGGGCCAGCCGCGCGCGATCCGCGAGACCCTCGAAGGGCTGCGCGGCGACGACGGCAAGCCGCTGGTGCAAGGCATCTTCGCCGCGGTGCCGTACTGCATCGACCTGATCGGCGGGCCCTACATCGAGACCGACGAGGCCGTGGTCAAGGCCTGGCGGCCCAAGCACGCGATCCGTCCGTCCAGGTAAGCGAGCGCCGGGCCCCTCTCCCCCGCGCCTCTGTCGCGCGTGGGAGGGGGAACACCAAGGGCGCTTGCTACCCGCTCCTTCCTCCCCCGCTTGCGACAGCGGGGTTGGCGCAGAGGGCCTGCAGGCCAACGCCCTCTACCGCAGTCCCAGATACAACCCCACCGGCACGAACACCACCGCCGCGATATTGCCCAGCAGCACGATCGAGGCCACCTGGTCCGGCTCCTGCCGGAAATGATCGGCCACCAGGAAGTTCAGCACCGCCGGCGGCAGCGCGGCAAAGACGAACAGCAGTCCGCGCTGCAGCTCGGTCAGGGGCACCACCGCCGCCAGCGCCAGCGCGCAGGCGATGCCGGTCAGCGGGCAGATCACCGCGCCGGCCAGCCCCATGCCCCAGTTGCGCAGATTGACGTCCTTCATCCGCACGCCCAGCGCGAACAGCATCAGCGGCACGGTGGCGTCACCCAGCAGCTTGATCGACTGGTAGACCGGATCGGGCAGCGCAAACCACGGCCGCATCAACGACAGGCCCACGCCCGCGATGGTCGCCAGCACCATCGGGTTGCGCGAGATCTGCGCCAGCGAGGCATGGCGGTTGACGATCTTCAGCCCGAGCGTGAAATGCATCAGGTTGGACGCCGCGAACAGCGCCACCGCGGGGGCCAGGCCGGCCGGCCCGAAGGCGAACACCGACAGCGGCAGCCCCATGTTCCCGGAGTTGTTGAACATCATCGGCGGCACGAAGGTGCGCGGGTCCGCGCCCATCAGCCGCGCCGCGCCCAGCGCCAACAGGCCCGAGCCGAGCACCACGCCGACCGCGCAGGCCAGCAGCGCCAGCTGGTCGGCCAGCACGAACTCCTTGCTGACGAAGGCCGACACCACCAGCAGCGGCGCGATCACGTCCAGCGTGGCGCGATTGATGCCCGCCATGTCGGGATGGGCCTTGCGCCCGTACAGCCAGCCAACCAGGATGATCAGGATGACCGGCGTGATGATCGAGACGATGCGCTCAAGCATGGCGGGATGGGTGTGGGTGGAAGGAGTGCGGGCGATCGAGAGCGGGATGAACCGGCGGCGGCATCATCCGCCGTCCCCGCGCAGGCGGGGACCCGCGGCTCGGGGCAGGTCGCCGGGTCCCCCGCATGCAGGGGACGACGAACAGGGCAGGATCAGGCGCCGCCGGTGGAGGCGGCCGTGCCGCCCGCGTCCGCCGCGCCCTGCTCCGCCTGCTGGCTGCTGCGAATGAAGTGCGTGCGGTAGTAGCGCAGCTCCTCGATCGACTCGAGGATGTCGGCCAGCGCCGTATGCAGCTGCCGCTTGATGAAGCCCTTGTGGATCGCCGGCTCCCAGCGCTTGCACAGCTCCTTCAGCGTCGACACGTCGAGGTTGCGATAGTGGAAGAAGGCCTCGAGCTTGGGCATGTAGCGCGCCATGAAGCGGCGGTCCTGGCAGATCGAATTGCCGCACATCGGCGACTTGCCTGCGGGTACCCAGCGCTTGAGGAAGGCGAGCAGCTCGGCCTCGGCCTGGGCCTCGGTCAGCGTCGAGGCCTTGACCTTGTCGATCAGGCCCGAGCGGCCATGGGTGCCCTTGTTCCAGTTGTCCATCGCGTCGAGCACGGCGTCGTCCTGATGGATCACCAGCACCGGGCCCTCGGCCAGGATATGCAGCTCGGAGTCGGTGACCACCACCGCGACCTCGATGATGCGGTCGTTCTCGGGCGACAGCCCGGTCATCTCCATGTCGAGCCACACTAGATTGTTTTCGCTCTTGACCGACTTGACGGCGGGCGTGGCGGAGGCGGGAGCGGGT
Source organism: Cupriavidus sp. H18C1 (assembly GCF_049311595.1). Lineage (NCBI taxonomy): Bacteria > Pseudomonadati > Pseudomonadota > Betaproteobacteria > Burkholderiales > Burkholderiaceae > Cupriavidus > Cupriavidus sp. H18C1. Next base: position 3,054,779 of record NZ_CP186008.1, on the reverse strand, counting down.
ACGGAGGCGGCGGGGCTGGAGCTTGTCATCGGACTGCGTGAGGATCGGGAATCGGGAGGGATCGGAAGAATCGGAGTAATCGGTACGGACGATCGCGGCCGGACGGCGGCACCGATGGTCGGCACCCATGGCTGCACCGATGGCTGCACCGATGAGCGGCCCGGATGGACAGCACGGACGGCGGCCCGGCGCGAAGTCATATAATTCTCGCATATCGATGGCACTAGACCGCCCCACAAGGCAAGGACCCGATGTTCACGCTGCTTTTTCTCGTCGCCCTGGTGGTGATGGTGCTCACCAAACTCTGGCTGGCCGCGCGCCAGGTTCGCCATGTCGGCCTGCATCGCGACACCGTGCCGCCGCGCTTCGCCGATACCATCTCGCTGGCCGCGCACCGCAAGGCCGCCGACTACACGATCGCCCGCACGCGGCTGTCGATGCTCGAAGTGCTGGCCGGCGCCGCCGTGCTGATCGGCTTCACGCTGCTCGGCGGCCTGCACTGGCTGAACCAGTTCTGGTACGGCACGCTCGGCCCCGGCTACGCCTATGGCGTCGCGCTGATCGCCAGCGTCGCGCTGATCGGCGGGCTGGCCGAGCTGCCCTTCACGCTGTACGCGCAGTTCGGCATCGAGCAGCGCTTCGGCTTCAACCGGATGACATGGCGGCTGTGGCTGCTCGACACCATCAAGATGCTGGTGGTGGCCGCGGTGCTTGGCCTGCCGCTGCTGCTGGCGGTGCTGTGGCTGATGGACCGGACCGGCCCGTGGTGGTGGCTGTGGACCTGGGTGGTGTGGATGGCCTTCAACCTGGTGCTGCTGGTGATCTTCCCGACCTGGATCGCGCCGCTGTTCAACAAGTTCGAGCCGTTGACCGACGAGACGCTGAAGCAGCGCATCGAGGCGCTGATGCGCCGCTGCGGCTTCGCCAGCAAGGGCCTGTTCGTGATGGACGGCTCGCGCCGCAGCGCGCACGGCAACGCCTATTTCACCGGCTTCGGCGCGGCCAAGCGCATCGTCTTCTTCGACACGCTGCTGTCGCGGCTGAACGCCGACGAGATCGAGGCCGTGCTCGCGCACGAGCTCGGCCACTTCAAGCGGCGCCATATCGTCAAGCGCATCGTCGTGACGTTCGCGCTGAGCCTGGCCTTCCTCGCGCTGCTGGGCTGGCTGTCGACGCAGGCGTGGTTCTACACGGGCCTGGGCGTGCTGCCGAACCTGATGTCGGACAGCCACGCGCTGGCGCTGGTGCTGTTCTTCCTGACGCTGCCGGTGTTCACGTTCCTGCTCGGACCGCTGTCGAGCCTGACCTCGCGCCGGCATGAATTCGAGGCCGACGCGTTTGCCGCCGAGCACGCCGATGCCGGCCATCTGGTATCGGCGCTGGTCAAGCTGTACAAGGACAACGCGTCGACGCTGACGCCCGACCCGCTCTACAGCGCGTTCTACTACTCGCACCCGCCCGCGGCGCAGCGTATCGACCGGCTGCTGGCGCACGCATGAACCGCCCCGACCGACAACGAGGCGGCGCCGCCGCCGGCCGCGGCGTGCCTGCCGCATCGACGCGTGGGTCGACGCCCGGATCGACGCGCGAATCCGCGCTGATCGTCGCCGCGCACGGTCGCCACTATGTGATCGAACTGGACGATGGGGAGCGCACGCGCATGCATGCGTTTCCGCGCGGCAAGAAGAGCGAATGCGCGGTCGGCGATCGCGTGCGCGTCGAGCGTGCCGCGGCGGACCAGTGCGTGATCGTCGAGGTCGAGCCGCGCCGCAATCTGCTGCATCGCTCCGACCAGTTCAAGTCCAAGCTGCTGGCCGCCAATATCGACCAGGTCGCGATCGTGCTGGCGACCGAGCCCAGCTTCTCCGAGGACCTGCTGGGCCGCGCGCTGGTTTCCGCCGAGGCGCTGGAGATCGCGCCGCTGATCCTGCTGAACAAGACCGATCTGACCGAACGGCTGGAGGAGGCGCGGCGCCGGCTGACGCTGTACCGCCAGCTCGGCTATCGCACCGTGGAGTTGTCGGTGCACGGCAATCCCGACGACGCGCTGGCGCAGCTGCGTCCGCTGACCGCCGGGCGCGCGACCATCCTGATCGGCCAGTCCGGCATGGGCAAGTCGTCGCTGCTGAACCTGTTGATTCCTGGCGTGGAGGCGCAAACCCGCGAGATCTCGGCCAAGCTCGATTCGGGCAAGCACACCACGACGTTCACGCGGCTCTACCACCTGCCCGACGACTGGGGCCAGGGCGGCAGCCTGATCGATTCGCCCGGCTTCCAGGAGTTTGGCCTGCACCATCTGTCCGAAGGCATGCTCGAGCGCGCCTTCCCGGAGTTCCGCCCGCGGCTGACCGAATGCCGGTTCTACAACTGCCACCACATCAACGAGCCGGGGTGCGGGGTGCTGGCCTCGGTGGACGCCGGCGGCATCGCGCCGCGGCGGCATCAGCTGTATCTGCAGCTGCTGCACGAGTCGCGGCAGCAGAAGCCGTGGTAAGCAAGCCGTAGGGGTCTCTCCCCCTCTCGCCGGGCCCGTGCTAAGGTGTCCCGCATCCCCACTGCCGGTGACGCCGATGAAACTGCTGCTGTCGACGCCCTCGCTGGTGCATGCGGCCCACTGCCGCAATCTGCTGCTGGCGGCGGGCATTCGCGCGCAACTGCGCAATACCTGGCTGGCCGGGGCGACCGGCGATATTCCGTTTCAGGAGAGCGCGCCGCAGGTGTGGCTGCTCGACGATGCGCGCGAGGAGGAAGCGTGGGCGGTGCTCGATGCCGCCGCCAATCCGGCGCCGGGGCCGCGCTGGCGCTGCACGCGCTGCGGCGAATGGCACGAGGCGCAGTTCGGCGCCTGCTGGCAGTGCGGCAGCCCGCGGCCCTGAACCGGGCACCGAACGCGAGTTCTGAACCGCGCACTGAATCCGGCCCTGAACTGGGTCCTGAACCGAGGCCCTGAACCGCAGCCCTGGATCGCGGCCCAGGCATGAGCGACCGCCCCGGCCGCCGGCCCTCAGCCGACCCAGCTCGCCAGCGACAGCATCGCCAGCAGCAGCATCCACAGCACCACCGCGCGCCAGACCAGCCCGACCGCGGACTGCAGCGCCCGCACGCCGGGATCGGCGCCGAGCTCGGGCGCGGCGGGCTCGGGCACGCCGTCGTCCTCCATGCCCGGCGCATAGTCGAAGGCGGCGCCGGTGCCGGGGCTGGCCAGCACCACGCTGGTGTCGTCCTCGGGCAGCGGCGTGCCGAGCCGCACGCCGAGCGCGCCGCCCCCCGCTGGCCAGCAGGATGCCGTTGGTCTCGTCGCGCCACTTGCGCGCATGGTTGCGCCAGGCGTAGACCGCGTCCTCGAAGTTGCCGACGATCGCAAAGCCGATCGCGGTCAGCCGCGACGGGATCCAGTCCATCAGATGGAAGGCGCGCGCGGCAAAGCGGCCGAAGGCCGGGCTGCGCTCGGACGACGGCAGGTTCCATTGCCGCGACAGGTATTCGGCGACGCGGTACAGCACCACGCCGGCCGGGCCGATCGGCAGCAGGAACCAGAAGAACACCCCGAACACATGCCGGTGCACGGCGACGATGGCCGCCTCGAGCGTATGGCGCACGATCTCGCTGATCGGCATGTCGACGGTATCGAGCCCGGTCCACTCGTGCAGCAGCGCGCGGGCGGTGGCCGGATCGTCGCGGTTGAGCGCGTCGTGGATATCGGTGAAGTAGTGGCTGAACTGGCGGAAGCCCAGCGTCAGGTACAGCAGCAGGACATTCCAGGCCAGCGTCAGCGCCACGCTGATGGTGGCCAGCAAGTGATGGACCACCAGCGCCGCCAGGGTCAGCGGCAGCGCCACCGTCATCCACGCCAGCGCCGCGTCGCGCGGCCGGCCGGTGTCGAAGGCGCGCTCGGCCCGTTCGGCGAGCGCGCGCACCATTTCGTGAATGGGATTGTTGCGGCCCAGGGCGCGGAACTGCTCGGCGATCAGCGCAAGAAGGACGGAAACGAAGGTCATCTCGGGTCGAAAATAGGCGGCGAGGCGAGCTGCCGGGGCGTCCCGGACCATGTGCCGGTCCGGGCGCTTATCTATAGCGAGAAGATAGCACAGCGCTTCCGCCTGCCCTGCCGGGCGGGACTTTGCGTTACATCTGCCTGCCGTCATCCCGCCGCCCTCGCACATGCGGGCGTGCGGCGGCCTGAGGGCACAGGGATGAGTCAGCGGGTCCCCGCTTTCGCGGGGACGACGCCTTGCATGTCACGGCAGGTCGAACACCAGCACCTCGGCGCCATCGCCCTGGGCCAGGCTGACCGCATCGACGCCTTCGAGCTTCGCGGCATCGCCGGCCTCCAGCGCCTGGCCGTTGACCGTGATGGCGCCGCGGGCGACATGCACATAGGCGCGCCGTCCCGGGGCCAGCGCCAGCGTGGCGGCCTCGTCGCCATCGAACAGGCCGGCGTAGAGACGCACGTCCTGATGGATCCGCACCGAGCCGTCGGCCCCGTCGCGGCTGCCGACCAGGCGCAGCCGGCCGCGCTTGTCGGCAGCGTCGAAATGCTTCTCCTCGTAGCCCGGCTCGATGCCGTTGCGGTCCGGCACGATCCAGATCTGCAGGAAATGCGTGGTGTCGTGCGCCGCGTGGTTGTACTCGGAGTGCCGCACGCCGGTGCCGGCGCTCATCCGCTGCACGTCGCCGGGGGCGGATCACGCTGCCGTTGCCGATGCTGTCCTTGTGCGCCAGCTCGCCCGACAGCACATAGCTGATGATCTCCATGTCGCGGTGGCCGTGCGTGCCGAAGCCCATGCCGGGCGCGACGCGGTCTTCGTTGATCACTCGCAGCGGCCCGAACTGCACATGGCGCGGATCGAAGTAATCGGCGAACGAGAAGCTGTGATACGACTGGAGCCAACCATGGTCGGCATAACCACGTTCTGCGGACTTGCGAATTTCAATCATTTTGATGTCCTTCCTGGCTAGTGGTCCTCGGCTTCATCCTCCCGGACTTGCATATGGACCGTCTGTTCTGCAACGATGCTAGGAAGTTTAGGACGGCTGCGCTATATTGGCGGCGGGCCATTTGCAAGCACTCATTCAGAATTTCTGAATATGCCACTCTCTCTTGAATCCCTGGAAGTTCTCGACGCCATCGAACGCAAGGGCAGCTTCGCGGCGGCCGCGCACGAAATGGGCAAGGTGCCGTCCGCACTCACCTATGTGGTGCGCCGGCTGGAAGAAGACCTCGACGTGCTGCTGTTCGACCGGCGCCGCCACCGCGCCGAACTGACCCCGGCCGGCCGCGCCCTGCTCGACGAGGGCCGCCACCTGCTGCACGCGGCCGACGACCTGGCGCGCCGGGTCAAGCGCCTGGCCACCGGCTGGGAGGCCAGCCTCAATGTCGTGGTCGACGACCTGATCAATTTCCGCGCGCTGCTGCCGGTGATCCAGGACTTCTACGCGGAGAACAGCGCCACGCGGCTGCGCTTCGCCAAGGAGGTGCTGGGCGGCTCCTGGGACGCGCTGGTCAGCAACCGCGCCGACCTGGTGATCGGCGGCGCCTACGATGCGCCCAGCACGCAGGGCTTCCAGATCCGTTCGCTCGGCGCGATGCCCTTCGTGTTCGCGGTCGCCGCCCACCATCCGCTCGCCACCGAGCCCGGCCCGCTGACCAGCACGCAGATCGCCCGCCACCGCATCGTCGCGGTCGGCGACACCTCGCGCAATCTGCCGGCGCGCACGCACGGCGTGCTGGCCGGGCAGGACATGCTGGTGGTGCCGACCATGCGCGACAAGCTCGATGCGCAGATCCGCGGCCTGGGCTGCGGCTGGCTGCCGGCGCCGATGGCGCAGCCGCATATCGAGAGCGGCGTGCTGCAGGTGCGCGAGACCGTCGAGGTGCGCGCGCCCGGCACCTTCACCATCGCCTGGCGCACCAGCCATCGCGGCAAGGCGCTGCAATGGTGGACCGACAAGCTGCAGAACCCCCGGCTGGCGCAGGCGCTGCTGTCGCAACAACCGGGTGCGCCGGAGTAGCCGGACATGACAGCAGTACCGGGGCAGACCGATCAGCCATCGGATCGTCGGCCGTCAGAACCCCGGCCCGCCGGCCGTCGGTCGTCCGATCTTCAGCCGTCCGACCGTCAGTTGCCGGATAGCCGGCCGCGAGATGGCCAGCCGTCAGATCCACCCTACCGCGGCCGCTTCGCCCCCTCCCCCCACCGGGCCGCTGCATCTGGGCTCGCTGGTCACCGCGCTGGCAAGCTGGCTCGATGCCCGCGCCCATCGCGGCCAGTGGCTGGTGCGCATCGAGGACATCGACTATCCGCGCTGCGTGCGCGACGCCGACCGGCAGATCCTGCAGACGCTCGACCGCCTGGGCCTGCATCCGGACGAGGAGCCGGTCTGGCAGAGCCGGCGCGAGGCGCTGTACGCCGACGCGCTGCACCGGCTCGAGGCGGCCGGGCTGGTCTATCCCTGCGGCTGCTCGCGCAAGGAGATCGCCGACTCGCTGCGCCACGTGCGCGAGCGCCATCAGACCCTGGCCTACCCCGGCACCTGCCGCAACGGCCTGCACGGCAAGCTGCCACGCGCCTGGCGCGTGCGCGTGCCGGACGGCGAAGCGGCGTTGCTGTGCTTCGACGATCGCTGGCAGGGCCGGCAATGCCAGGACCTGGCCACCGAGCTGGGCGACTTCGTGCTGCGCCGGGCCGATGGCCTATGGGCGTATCAACTCGCGGTGGTGGTCGACGACGGGCTGCAGGGCATCACGCATATCGTGCGCGGCGCCGACCTGCTGGACTCGACCCCGCGCCAGATCCATCTGCAGCGGCTGCTGGGATTGCCGACGCCGGCCTATCTGCATGTGCCGGTGGTGGTCAACGAGATCGGGGAGAAACTGAGCAAGCAGACCGGCGCCGAGGCGATCGACGCGCTGGCACCGCTGGACGCGCTGCGCGCTGCCGGCGCGCATCTGGACTTGCGCAGCGGCCGGAGCGATGTGGACGGCTGGCTGGCCGAGGCGACGGCGCAGTGGGCAGCGAGGTGGGTGACACCGGCAGCCAGCTAGGGAACCGCACCGTCGTCAGGCGGCGCGTCGTGACGGAACGCTTCGCCGGGAAGCGCCCGGAAGGCGAGCAGGAATCAGGACTTGCGCGGCACGCCGCCGAGCAGCGCGGCGACCGGGCGCTTCGGCCGGGCGCGTGCCAGGCCGACCTGGCGCGGATCGAGCGTCGGCTCCGCAGGCGCCGACGATGCGCTCGGGCTCGGCTCGTAGGGACGCGAGAAGAACGGATCGTCCGCCGGTCGGAAGGCGTTGCGCGCGTTGCCGTGATCGGCCTTGCGCGGACGGTCCTCGCTGTCGGCGCGCGGGCGGCGCGGTTCGCTCGAGCGCCCGCGGCGGCGGTCGTCGTCGGCAGCGCGGAAGCGCGCGCCCGCCGGATCGAAGCCTTCGAGCTGCGCCCGCGGAATCTGCCGCTTCAGCATCTTCTCGATATCGGCCAGCAGCCGTTCGTCGCCCGGCACGAAGATCGACAGCGCATCGCCGGTGGCACCCGCGCGGCCGGTACGGCCGATCCGGTGCACATAGTCCTCGGCGTTGAACGGCAGATCGAAGTTGATCACGCAAGGCATGTCGGCGATGTCGAGGCCGCGCGCGGCGACGTCGGTCGCGACCAGCGCGTCGATGTTGCCCTGCTTGAAGCCTTCCAGTGTCTGCATCCGCTCGGTCTGGGTCTTGTCGCCGTGGATCGCGGCGGCATTGATGCCCTCGCGCTCCAGATGGCGCGCCAGGCGCGAGCAGCCGATCTTGCTGTTGACGAAGACGATGCACTGGCGAGACAGCCCCTGCTCGGCGCGCTGCTTCAGCAGATGCACCACGGCCTCCTGCTTCTGGCCGTCCTGCACCTGGTACACGGTCTGGCGCACGTTCTCGTTGGCCGAATTGCTGCGCGCCACTTCGATCGTCACCGGCTGGTGCAGATAGCTGGCCGCCAGCTTCTTGATCTCGGGCGAGAAGGTCGCCGAGAACAGCAGCGTCTGGCGCTTGGCCGGCAGCAGGTTGATGATGCGCTGCAGGTCCGGCAGGAAGCCCATGTCCAGCATGCGGTCGGCCTCGTCGAGCACCAGCATCTGCACCTGCGACAGGTTGACCGACTTCTGCTGCACGTGGTCGAGCAGGCGGCCCGGGGTCGCGACCAGGATCTCGACGCCGCGCCGCAGCGCGTCGGTCTGCGGATTCATGTCGACGCCGCCGAACACCACGGTGCTGCGCAGGTCGGTGAAACGCGCATAGCGCGCCACGTTGTCGTAGACCTGGTCGGCCAGTTCGCGCGTCGGCGTCAGCATCAGCGCGCGCACCGGGTGCCGCGCCGGCGAGGCGCTGGAATTGGCCAGCGGCAGCAGGCGCTGGATGATCGGCAGCGCGAAGCCCGCGGTCTTGCCGGTGCCGGTCTGCGCCGCGCCCATCACGTCCTTGCCCAGCAGCACCACCGGGATCGCCTGCGCCTGGATCGGCGTCGGCTTGGTATAGCCCTGCTCGGTCAGCGCCCGCAGCACGCGCGGGTCGAGCCCGAAGCTGTCGAAGGTGATGTCGTCGGCGGGGGGTCGGTACAGCAGTGGTGTTCGTGTTCGTGGTGGTGGTCATGGTATGGGTGTCTGGCGAAGGCGAACCCGGCGCCAGCGGACACGCATCGATCGAACGCAATGGAACTGGCGGTAGCCGCGCAGCACTTGGCCTGGGCGGCAAGGGCGGATCGGGGCCTGGGGAGTCGGCACCGCATTCCGGCACCGATTTCAAGGCCCCTGCCGCGTCGAGATCGGCAACCAGATCGGCAACATCTGGGCAAGCCAATCAATAGCGCTACAGAATCAAAGACTTAGATTCTACAACAGCGGGCAGGTGCGGGGTAGTGCGGCGCGCGGCGCTGTGTTAGCGCCGCGGCGGGGGCGGTACGGGCGTACCGGCGGTCCAGGCAGGCAGATTGGCGGCCGTGCGGCCGCCGTTCGCATCGGCGTTCGGTGGGGGTTGAGCCGGCGCTGGGCCGGCGCTGGGCCGACGCTGGGCCGGCACTGAACCGCCGCTGAGCTGGCGCCCAGTGGCCGTTGGGTGGGCGTTCGGTCCGCGCTCAGTCGAGCCTGGCGCCCGAATCCGCCACCAGCATCTTCAGGATGGGCCAGTCGCGCGCATACAGCGCCTGGGCCTGGGCGGGCGTGCCGGCGATCGGGCGCAGCGCCAGCGCGGCAAAGCGCGCCTGCATCTCGGCAGTGCGCACCTCCGCGCGCAATACCTCGTCGAGCCGCGCGACGATCGCCGGCGGCGTCCCCCGCCGGCGCCAGCAGCCCGATCCAGCCCAGCGTCTTGTAGACGCCGTCGTCCATGCCGGCCTCGGCGAAGGTCGGCACATCCGGCAGCGTCGACACGCGCTGCGTACCCGTGACCGCGAGCGGGCGCAGCTTGCCCGCCTCGATATGCGGACGCGCCGACAGCACGCTCGCCACCGCGAACTGCAGCTGGCCGCCCAGCAGGTCCTGCAGCATCGGCGCCTCGCCCTTGTACGGGGCGTGGACCATGTCGCCGCCGTTGTCGCGGCTGAAGTAGGCGCCGGTCAGATGGGGGTACGAGCCCACGCCCCACGAACCGTAGGTCACCTTGCCCGGATGCGCGCGGCCGTAGTCGGCCAGCTCGCGCACCGAGCGCACCGGCAGCGACGGCGGCACCGCCAGCACCAGCGGCGCGTCGGCGATCACGCTGATCAGCGTCAGATCCTTGCGCGGATCGTAGGGCAGCCTGGCGTAGAGAAACTGGTTGGTCAGCACCGACTGGGTCAGCGTGATCAGCAACGTATGGCCGTCCGGCGCCGCCTTGGCGACCATGTCGGTGCCGATGATGCCCGACGCCCCGGCCTTGTTGTCGATGATCACCGGCTGGCCCAGCCGCTTGGACAGCCGCTCGCCGAGCGCCCGCGCCACCACGTCGGTGCCGCCGCCGGCGGCGTAGGGCACGACGATGCGGATCGGCCTGGTCGGATAGCTCTGGGCCAGCGCCGTGGCGGCCTGGGTCAGCGCCAGGCCACCGAGGGCCAGCGCGAGCAGCGCGCGTTTGAACATCCTTTGTCTCCGTTGATTCCGTTTTCTGATGTCTTGTGGTGGCTTGCTTCGGCTTGCTTTGGCTTGTTTTGGCTTGTTTTGGCTTGTGCTTGCCGCCAGCCAGCTTACCGGCTTGAGAATCAACGTCAAATGCAATATTTTTCAGATCTTCATGCATGGAGCGCAAAGTCACGATGGGCCTGCGGCAACTGCAGCATTTCGTCACGCTGGTGGAACAGGGCAACTTCGCGCGCGCCGCGGCGGCGCTGCATCTGTCGCAGCCAGCCCTGTCGCGCAGCATCCAGGCGCTCGAGAGCGACTGCGGCAGCCAGCTGGTCGACCGCGCCTATGGCAAGGCGCGGCCGACCGCGGCCGGCCTGATCGTGCTGGAGCGCGCGCGGCGCATGCTGCGCGAGGGCCGTGAACTGCGCCGCGACCTGGAATTGCTGCAGGACGTTGCGATCGGCGAACTGCGGGTCGGCTTCGGTCCCTTCGCCGCGGCCTTCCTGATGAGCCCGGTGCTGACCGCGCTGGCCACCGCCTATCCGGCGCTGCGGATCGAGCTGGAGATTGCCGATACGCCGTCGCTGGTGCGCAGGCTCGAGGCCGAGCGGCTGGACCTGTTCGTCGGCGAGAGCCACAGCCTCGCGCAGACCGCGCAGCTGCGCATCGAACGGCTGCCGCCGGTGGAGACGGCCTTCTATGTCCGCGGCGGCCATCCGCTGGCCGCCCGTGCGAAGGTCACGCTGGCCGACCTGACGCGTTACCCGGTGGCCGGCCCGCGCGTGCCGCAGCGCGTGTCCGACTCGTTCCGCCGCCTTCTCGCCGCGCAAGGCGTCGATCCCGCGCGCGAGCTGCTGACCATCCACTGCGACGAAATGCATGCGGTGCGCACGCTGGTGCTGGGGTCGGACACGGTCGGGCTGCTGCCGAAGGCGGTCATGCGCGGCACGCGTGCGAAAGCGTTGACGATCGCGCCGACGCTGGACCAGAAGACGGCCTATGGCATCGTGTCGCTGGCCGGCCACACGCTGTCGCCCGCGGCGGAAGCCTTTATCGCCCGGGTCCATGCGGTGCTGGGCCGATCGAGGGCATCGTCGGCATCGGGCTGAAGCGGCCACGCCGCGTCTTGTCGCCGCGTCTTATCGCTGCGCCTTATCGCCATTTCTCACCGCCGCACCTGATCGCCGCACCTGATCGCCGCACCTGATCGCCGCACCTGATCGCCGCACCTCACCGCCGCACCTGATCGCCGCGCCTTATCGCTGCGCCTTATCGCTGCGCCTTATCGCCGCGGCTGTCGCGTCCGGCACAGGCGCGCGGCCGGTGTCCGCGCCCCGCCTGCCCCCTTCCGCCATCGGTCACGCTCGGCATCGAACGCCGCGCCCTCGGCAACGAGCCACGCCTCGATGGCCGCCGCCTGCGGGCTCTGCGCCTGCGCGGAGACGAAGTAGTAGGCGGCCTGGCTGGGCAGATGCAGGCCGAACAGGTCGACCAGCCGGCCCGCCTGCAGGTCTTCCAGCACCAGCGCGGTCCGCCCCATTGCGACGCCCTGCCCCGCCAGCGCCGCGCCGATCGCCAGTTGCGACAGGTTGAAGCGCTGGCCCTGCGGCAGGTCCGGCACCGTGACGCCGGCCTGCTCCAGCCACGCGCCCCATTCGTCGAACTCGCCGGCGCCGTCCCAGGGACTGGCGTCGTGCAGCAGCAGTTCGCCGCGCAGGTCCCCCGGCGCACGCAGCTCCGGATGCGCGGCGACGAAGGCCGGGCTGGCCACCGGCAGCAGCCATTCGCCGAGGAAGCGCCGCGCGTGCACGTCGCGGTACGCCCCGGGATCGAACCGCACCGCCGCGTCGATGCCCTCGCGCAGCATCCGGCTACGGTCGAGTGCCTGGAATTCGCCCTGCACGCGCAGCCCGATATCGGCATGGTCGCGGAAGAAGCTGCCCAGCCGCGGCGTCAGCCAGCGCATTGCGAACGAAGGCGAGCACGACAGCGACACCGGCCCCGTCTCGCCGCGCTGGCGCAACTGGCCCAGCGCGCCTTCGATCGCCTCGAACGAATCGCGCAGCACCACGCGCAGCCGCTCGCCCTCGGGCGTCGGCACCAGCGCGCGCGGCGTGCGCACGAATAGCGGGCGCCCCAGCCATTGCTCCAGGTGCTTGACCTGCTGGCTGACCGCGCCCTGCGTCACGCACAGCTCGCCGGCGGCGCGGGTGAAGCTGTGGTGGCGCGCCGCCGCTTCGAAGCAGCGCAGCCAGGCCAGCAGGGAGGCGGAGAGCGCCGTGGTCTTCGTTGTCATTAGTGTCATTAATGCATGGCACAGCAGGAATGGTTTGCCGGAATCGGTGGTTGCGCGAAGAATGCGGAGAAGGTGCCGGCCTGAGGGCCGGCCTGAGGATGGGTCCGCGATGGCCCCGCTGATCCTCGAAGAACGACGCCAACCGCGTTTCAACCGCACTCCAACCGCGCCCCCCACGCCGACGATCGAAGTGAACGACTCCAGCCAGAACGCCCCGAATTCCCCGCAGGAAAAGACCGTCTCCGCCCCAGCGGCAAGCACTGCGGCTCCGGCCGCCGATGCCGCACTGCTGGCGGCGCTCGGCGCGGCCCGGCCATGCCTGTGGACCAATCCGCTGCTGGCGCCGCAAACCCCGGCGGCGGTCCGCACGGGCGCGAAGGACATTAGTCTAGCTGATGTCCATGCGGCCCACGCCCGCTTCGCGCGCTTCGCACCGCTGCTGCAGCGGCTGTTTCCGGAACTGGCGGACAGCGCCGGCGCCATCGAATCGCCGCTGCTGCCGGCGGCCGCGCTGGCGCCCGCCATCGAGTTGCCGCCTGGCAGCGGCGCGCTCTGGATCAAGGCCGATCACAGCCTGCCGGTGGCCGGCTCGATCAAGGCCCGCGGCGGCATCCACGAGGTGCTCGAATTCGCCGAACGGCTGGCGCTGCAACACGGACTGGTCACCGAGGCTGCGGACGGTGGCGACGGCGGCGACTATCGCCGGCTGGCCGAACCGGCGGCGCGCGCGGTCTTCTCGCGCTACCAGGTCGCGGTGGGCTCGACCGGCAATCTGGGCCTGAGCATCGGCGTGATGGCGTCCGCGCTGGGCTTTCGCGCGGTGGTGCACATGTCGGCCGACGCCAAGGCGTGGAAGAAGGACCGGCTGCGCTCGCGCGGCGTCGAGGTAATCGAGCACGCGGGCGACTACCAGCAAGCGGTGGCCGCCGGACGCGCGCAGGCGCAGCAGGATCCCTACTGTCATTTCGTCGACGACGAGCGCTCGCTGTCGCTGCTGCTCGGCTACAGCGCCGCGGTGCCGCGGCTCGACGCGCAATTGCGCGAGCACGGCATCGCGCCCGACGCGAAGCGTCCGTTGTTCGTCTATCTGCCCTGCGGGGTCGGCGGCGCGCCGGCCGGCATCGCGTTCGGCCTGAAGCAGCTCTATGGGCCGCACGCGCATTGCTTCTTCGCCGAGCCGACGCAGTCGCCGTGCTTCCTGGTGCAGATGATCGGCGCCGAGATCAACGGCGCGGGCGGCAATCCCTCGGTCTACGACTACGGGCTCAGCAATCGCACCGAGGCCGACGGCCTGGCGGTGCCGCGCGCCTCCGAACTGGCCGCGGCGGCGATGCGCGAACTGCTGTCGGGAGTCTATACCGTGGCGGACGAACAGCTGTTCCGCGACCTGTATCTGGCCAGGCGCGATGCCGGCATCGAGATCGAGCCATCGGCCGCGGCGGGCTTCGCAGGGCCGGCGATGCTGATGGGCACCGAGGCCGGGCAGGCCTATCTGGCCCGCCATGGCTTGACCGACGCGATGGCCACCGCCACGCATCTGGTCTGGACCACCGGCGGGCTGTTCGTTCCGCCGGAGGAATACCGGCGCTTTCTCGCGCGCGGCGAGGCGCTGGCGGCTTCGTCTGCACGGCAGTAAGCGCACGAGCGGGCCGCCATCGCCGGCGGCCATCGCCGGCGGCCATCGCCGGCGGCCATCGAGCGAAGCCATCGACCGGAGCCATCGAGCGCCGCCATCGACCGCAGGCATCTCCGGCGGCTATCGACGCCCGCCACCGACGCCCGCCACAAAAAGCAAGGGCCGGCGACCTCGCGATCGCCGGCCCTCACCCTACCCCGCTAAGACAGGCAAGCCACGGTGCGCCCATGACGGGCGCGGGCGTATCAGTCGCCCTTGATGCCGTTGTCCTGGATGACCTTGCCCCACTTCTTGTCGTCGGCGCGCATGCGTGCGGCCAACTGTTCCGGCGGCATGTAGGCCGCCACCGTGCCCGCGCCCAGCATCTTCTGCTGGACGGTCGGATCGGCCAGCGCGGCCTTCAGCTCGGCCGACAGCTTCGCGATGATGTCCTTCGGCGTGCCGGCCGGCGCCAGCAGGCCGCCCCAGGCGGTCGCCTCGAAGCCCGGGAAGCCCTGCTCGGCCACGGTCTTGACCTCGGGCGTGAAGCTGACGCGCTTGGCCGAGCCCACCGCGATCGGACGCAGCTTGCCGGCCTTGATGTGCGGCAGCGCGGCGATCATGTCGGAGAACATCATCGGCACCTGGCCGGCGAGCAGATCCGAGATCGCCGGCGCGCTGCCCTTGTACGGCACGTGCTGCACGTCGAAGCTGCCCAGGTTCTGCAGCAGCTCGGTCGACAGATGGCCGAAGCTGCCGTTGCCGGCGCTGGTGTAGTTCATCTCGCCCGGCTTGGCCTTGGCCTTGGCGATGTACTGCTGCAGCGTGGTCACGTCGGGCAGCGCGTTCGGATTGACCACCATCACGATCGGAAGATCGTAGGCGGCGCCGATCGGCGCGAAGTCCTTGAACAGGTCGTAGCCCTTGCGGTTGATCAGATGCGGCGCGATCAGCGTGGGCGTGGCCAGCACCAGCAGCGTGTAGCCGTCCGGCGCGCTCTTGGCGACGGTCTCGGCGCCGATGGTGCCGGAGGCGCCGGGGCGGTTGTCGACCACCACCGGCTGCTTCAGCGAATCACTGAGCTTCTGCCCGATGATGCGCGCGGCGGTATCGGTCGGGCCGCCCGGCGGGAACGGCACCACCAGCCGGATCGGCTTGGAGGGATAGCTGTCGGCGAACGCCTGGGTGGCGCACAGCGGCAGGGAAACGGTCAGCATGGCGGCGCCGAGGCGGCGCGCGAAGGTACGGCGGCTTGTGTTCTGCATGGCAACAAGAGAAATGTCATCCGAAATCGGCGCAATCCGCATGGGGCGCGCCGGCGAAACAGGCAACTCTCGGCGACTCGCAGGGAAGCCCGTGGTCCCCCTGGAGCGCAAATCGATCCCGTCATTTCCAGTCGAAACAAGGCGTGGTTGGTCTCCTTGGTGTACTGCGTGGCCGGTGGTCCGGCCTTGTCGTTGTTGTGGAGGAAGGGGGCGGGCATTGGGCCGCCCCGCGAAATCTCCCGGTCGTGATGGGTGGCCGTTGGCGGGCGTCGGCCCGCCTCGGCCGGCCTTGACCCACCGCGGCGCGGTTCAGTCCGCCGTGGCGATAGAGAACGGTCCCGGCCGGAACAGGCAGGCATCCATCGGGCGCAGATCGGGCGCGACCGCGATCGGCGTCGCGCACTGCGCCAGCACGTCGCGCTGCAGGTCCACGCCGGGCGCGATCTCGATCAGCGTCAGGCGCGCTTCGCCATTCGCATCGGCGCGCATCTCGAACACCGCCCGCTCGGTGATGTACAGCACCGGCACGCCCAGCGAGGCCACATACGGCCCGTTGAAGCTCAGATGCGAGACCTCGGGCACGATCTTCTTCACGCGGCCCTCGCGCGCGATCTGCAGCTGGCCGCCCTCGGCGCGGACCTCGAGTCCGCCCGCCGTCAGCGTGCCCATGAAGACCACGGCCTTGGCGCTCTGCGTGATGTTGATGAAGCCGCCGACGCCGGCGATCAACGCCTGCGCGCCCTCGCCGAACTTGCTGACGTTGACGTTGCCGTGGCCGTCGAGCTCGGCCAGGCCGAGGATCGCCAGGTCGATGCCGCCGCCCTCGTAGAAATCGAATTGCGCGGGCTGGTCGATCACGGCCTCGGGATAGGCCGACGCGCCGAAGCTCAGGCCATCGGCCGGCGTGCCGCCGATCGGGCCGGCCTCGACCGTCAGCGTGAAGCCGTCCAGCCCCGCCTGTCCGGCCAGCATGCCGACCGCCGCCGGCATGCCGACGCCGAGATTGACCACGCGCGGCCGGCGCCTGGCCAGTTCCAGCACCGCACGGCGCTGCGCGATGGTGCGGGCGTCGAGCGTTGCGGGCGCCGGGTCGGCATCGGGCATCACGTCGGCCACAACATCGGCCACGACGCCGGCATTGGCCTCCGCATCGGCAGGCGCCGCTTGCCGCGCCGCCGCCTCGCCGCGCCACGGCGTCACGTAGGCCGCGTTGAAGCGCTCGGCGAAGGTCATCTGATGATGGGCCGGGTCCTGGCTGACCACCACATAGTCGACCAGGATGCCCGGCACATGGATGGCCTGCAGGTTGTCGTGATGGTCGACCAGCTGCTCGACCTGCGCGATCACGATGCCGCCCGAGTTGTGCGCGGCCTGCGCCATCGCCAGCAGCTCGTGGTGGAAGGCTTCGCGATGCGTGCTCAGGTTGCCGCGCGGATCGGCCGCGGTGCAGCGGATCAGCGCGCAATGGATCGGGAAGCTCGGATAGAACAGATAGTCGTCGCCGCGGAAGGACACGGCCTCGACCCAGTTGGCGCGGCCCTCGGCGATCGCCTCGCGGGCGCGCCGGTTGACGG
Source organism: Cupriavidus sp. H18C1 (assembly GCF_049311595.1). Classification (NCBI taxonomy): domain Bacteria; kingdom Pseudomonadati; phylum Pseudomonadota; class Betaproteobacteria; order Burkholderiales; family Burkholderiaceae; genus Cupriavidus; species Cupriavidus sp. H18C1. The sequence continues at coordinate 3,037,964 of NZ_CP186008.1, read as the reverse complement.
CGCCGCCGTGGTAGCGCGGGTCGCGCTCGCTGCGCGGATCGACGAAGGTGTGCAGGCCGATCTTCGTCATCACGCCGGGCTTGCCGCCGGCGATCGCGCGGTACAGGTGGGTCAGCACGCCCTGCGGCAGGTTGTAGCCCTCGCACTGCTCGGCCATCGCCAGGTCCGCCAGCCGCGTCGCCGAGCGCCAGTGGCCGCCGACGATCGACGCGGTCATGCCGGCATTGCCGAAATGATTGACGCCGCGTGCGCCGCGGTCGCCCTGCCCGGCCGAATAGACCAGCGTCAGGTCGCGCGGCAGGCCGCTCTGCAGGAAGCGCCGCTCCAGCGCCTCCGTCACCGCCTCGGCATGGCCGGCGCCGACGAAGCCGGCGCTTGCGACGGTCCATCGGTCCTGTACCAGGGCCGCCGCCTGGTCTGCGGTGATCACCTTCATGCTGTCTCCTGATGCCGCGGCGCGCGGGGCGCCGCTGTCGCCGTCGGCGCCCGGCATCGGAGCGCGCTTGTCGGCGGAATGTTGCGGTTCGCGTTTTGCGAACATTTGTTCGCGGATCGCCGTATCATACGGACGACCGGCCGATTCGCGCAAGCCCGAAGTCGGCACTACAATCGCCGCAATTCCATCCCGACGTATATTCCACGTCACTTCAACGCCCGATCCAGGACCGCTCCCCATGCCCGAAGCCGAGGCCCCGACGCAGAAAAAGGATGAGCTGCTCGACTCCCCTGAACAAGGGGCTGGCGCTGCTGCGGCTGTTCGCCAGCGGCGTCGAGAGCCTGACGATGCAGGACGTCGCCGACCGCCTCGATGTCACGCGGGCGGCGGCGCGCCGGCTGCTGTTGACGCTCCACCACAACGGTTATCTGGCGCAGCACGGCCGGCAGTTCTCGCTGACCCCACGCGTGATGGAGCTCGGCTACGCGTATTTCGCCTCGATGAGCCTGCCGCGGCTGGCCCAGCCGCATCTACGCGCGCTGGCGAGCCGCTGCGGCGAGACCTGTTCGGTCGGCATGCTGGACGACGACGCCGTGGTGCTGGTCGCCCGCGAAGAGCCGCGCCAGATCCTGCGCGTGGACATGGCGATCGGGCGGCGCATGCCGGCCTACGCGCATTCGCTGGGACGCGTGCTGCTGGCGGGCCTCGATGACGAGGCGCTGGAGCGCTACCTCGCGCACGCCGAGCTGCGCAAGCTGACGCCGTTCACCGTCGATTCGCGCGAGGCGCTGCGCGCCACGCTGGCGCAGGTGCGCGAGGACGGCCATTGCGTGCTGGTCAGCGAGCTGGTCGACGGCTTCGCCGGCATCTCGGTGCCGCTGCACGACCAGACCGGCAAGGTAGTGGCTGGACTGGGCTTCAGCATGGTGCTCGGCAGCCGCAGTGCCGGCACGCTGGCCGAGCGCTATCTGTCGCCGCTGCGCGAGGCGGCCGCGGCGATCGAGGCGGTACTGCGCTCGCGCTGAGCGCCCCACGCCCGTTCGGGCACGCCCTGCGCGCCAAGCAAAAAAAGCCCCGCAAGCCGGGGAGCTGCGGGGCATCAGTGGTAGCGGGGCCGAAATGCATTCGAGCCCACGGGCGCTATCTTGCTCAAGGTTTGTCCGAAGCACATCACCCGAACGTAGGGCGCGATGTCGTTGCCGCTCACGAGAGGCGGCATCCGGCGCGTGCCTGGCCGAAAAAACGCACACCAGCCAGACACCGGGCGCGCGACACAGCGGAGGAGCGCAAAGCCATCTTCGCTACCATGCAGCCTTCGCACACGACAAGAACAGGCAAGGGACGGCGCCATGGAACTCAGACAACTGCGCTACTTCGTCACCGTGGTGCAGCACGGCAGCATGGGCAAGGCGGCGCTCGAACTCGGCGTCGTCACCTCGGCCCTGAGCCAGCAGATCAGCCGCCTCGAGAGCGAGCTGTCGACGCGGCTGCTGCAGCGGACCTCCAGCGGCGTGGTCCCCACCGATGCCGGCCTCGCCTTCTGGCGGCAGGCGCAACTGGCGCTGCGGCATATCGACGATGCCGCCGAGGCGGCCAAACACGCGCGCCTGTCCGGCCATGTCAGCGTCGGCCTGGCGCCGACCACCGCCAGCGTGCTCGGCCTGCCCTTCATGCGCGCGATGGCCGAGCGCTACCCCGACGTGCGGCTGCGCATGGTCGAAAGCCTGTCGGGCTATCTCGCCTCGATGCTGAACGCACGCCAGATCGATCTGGCGATGCTGTTCAATGACGAGCCGGCGCAACGCTGGACCGTGCAGCCGCTGCTCGACGAGCGCCTGTTCGTGATCGGCGTGCGCTCGCTCGCCGGCATGCCCGACGGCGAAGGCGTCGCCATGGCGTCGCTGGCGGGCCTGCCGCTGGTGCTGCCCAGCGGCACGCATGGCTTGCGCGCGCTGGTGACGAGCTGCTTTCACGATGCCAAGGCGCAGCCGCGCATCGTCGCCGAGGTCGATGGACTGGCGGTGCTGATGGACGCGGTGCAAGGCGGTCTCGGCGCGACGATCCAGCCCGGCGCGGCGCTGGCCCGCACCCACAGCGACCAGCTCGCCAGCGTGCCGCTGCTGGACGAACGCGCGAGCCGGCCGAACCTGCTGGTCAGCCTGAACGACGACGAGCTGTCGCCGGCCGCGCTGGCCGCGCGCGTGGTGCTGACCGATGTGGCCCGCACGCTGGTGCGCGAGGGGAAATGGCCCGGAGCCACGCTGCGCGTCGGCACGGCACACGATGCCGAGGCCGCAGCGGGCTGAAAAACGGCCACCCCCCTATAATTCAAAATTATTGAATAACTGTTTCGCAAATAGCCCCATTCGGCGACTCCATTGGTCCGTATAGTTCACTCCATCGCAGCAATACGCCGATAAACAAACGGCAACACAGCGCGCTGCGATTGATTCAATCAATTTGACCAAAGGAACCGCCATGTCGAACCCGAAGCTCGAAGTCCTGACCCCGCAAAACAGCCAGCTGATCATCATCGACCACCAGCCGCAGATGGCCTTCGGCGTGCAGTCGATGGACCGCCAGCTGATGAAGAACAATGTGGTGGGCCTGGCCAAGGCCGCGAAGATCTTCGAGATTCCGACCATCATCACCACGGTCGAGAGCGAATCGTTTTCGGGCTACACCTATCCCGAGCTGCTCGATGTGTTCCCGAACCAGAAGACGCTCGAACGCACCTCGATGAACTCGTGGGACGACCAGAAGGTGCGCGACGCGCTGAAGGCCAACGGCCGCAGGAAGGTGGTCGTGGCCGGCCTGTGGACCGAGGTCTGCAACACCACCTTCGCGCTGAGCGCGATGCTCGAAGGCGACTACGAGATCTACATGGTGGCCGACGCCTCGGGCGGCACCACCAAGGAAGCGCACGACTACGCGATGCAGCGCATGATCCAGGCCGGCGTGGTGCCGGTGACCTGGCAGCAGGTCGCGCTGGAATGGCAACGCGACTGGGCGCGCCGCGGCACCTACGACGCCGTGATCGGCCTGGCGCAGGAACACTCGGGCGCCTACGGCATGGGCATCGACTACGCCTACACGATGGTCCACAAGGCCGCGCAGCGCACCGCGACGCCGCACGAGTCGATCGCCCCGGTGGCGGCGAACTGAAGCCGACCCACGACGCGCCGGCAGCTAGAACAGCCCCAGCTGCCGGCTGACCACGTTGTCGAAGGCGTCGCCGACGAAGGGCAGGATCGCGTCGGCGACCGGCTGCAGCTGCCGGGTCAGGTAGTGGTCGTAGTCGATCGGCGCCCGGCGGACCTCCAGGGGCTCCGGGCCCGCGACGGTCATCACGTACTGGATCCACGCGCCCTGCCGGTATTGCAGCGGCCGGCCCCGGTCTCTGTTGAAGTCGTCGGCGACGCGCGCCGCCCGCACATGCGGCGGCACATTGCGCTGGTAGTCGTCCAGCTGCCGGCGCAGCCGCTTGCGATAGACCAGCAGCGCATCGAGCTCGCCGCGCAGCAGCCTGGCGACGTATTCGCGCACATAGTCCGCATACGGCTCGCCCTGGAAGACGCGCCGATACAGCTCCTGCTGGAACGCCTGCGCCAGCGGCGACCAGTCGGTGCGCACCGCCTCCAGCCCCTTGAACACCATCTGCTCGCTGCCGTCCGCGCCGCGCACCAGGCCCGCATAGCGCTTCTTGCTGCCGTCCTCGGCGCCGCGCACGGTCGGCATCAGGAAGCGCCGGTAGTGGGTCTCGTACTGGATCTCCAGCGCGCTGGCCAGCCCGTAGGCCTCGCGCAGGTGCGCGCGCCACCAGTCGTTGATGTGCGCGACCAGCTCGCGCCCGATGCGGTCCGCGTCCTCGTCGCCGTGGCGGCGGCCGAGGGCCACGAAAGTCGAATCGGTATCGCCGTAGATCACCGTGTAGCCGCGCCCTTCGACCAGCTCGCGCGTCCTGCGCATGATCTCGTGGCCGCGCATCGTGATCGACGAGGCCAGCCGGGCATCGAAGAAACGGCAGCCGGTCGAGCCGAGCACGCCGTAGAACGCATTCATGATGATCTTCAGCGCCTGCGACAGCGGCTTGTTGCCGTCGCGCTTGGCGGCGTCGCGGCCCTGCCAGATCTCGGCGACGATGGCCGGCAGCGCGTGGCTGTCGCGCGAGAAGCGCGCGCCGCGAAAGCCCGGCACGGTCTGCGCCGGATCGGCGCGGTGCATGCCCTCCACCAGCCCGACCGGATCGATCAGGAAGGTGCGGATGATCGACGGATACAGGCTCTTGTAGTCGAGCACCAGCACCGAGTCGTACAGCCCCGGGCGCGAGTCCATCACGAAGCCGCCGGGGCTGGCCTCCTCCGGCTGGTCGCCCAGGTTCGGCGCGACATAGCCGAGCCGATGCATGCGCGGCAGGTACAGATGCGTGAAGGCCGCCACCGAACCGCCGCTGCGATCGGCCTCCAGGCCCGTGACCGTGGCGCGGTCCAGCAGGAACTGCAGCAGTTCCGCCTTCTGGAAGATGCGCGTGACCAGCTCGCAGTCCTTCAGGTTGTAGCGCGCCAGCGCCGCCTTGTCGGTGGCGAACATGCGGTCGATCGCATCCATCCGGTCGTACGGATCGTCGATGTCCTTGCCCTCGCCCAGCAGCGAGCGCGCGACGAACTCCAGGCTGAACGAGGCGAAGCTCCAGGTCGCCGAGCGCATCGCCTCGATGCCGTCGATGATCAGGCGCCCGGGCAGCGCGGCGAAGTAGTGGTGCTCGCGCGTGCCGTGCTGCCGCCATTCGAGCGGCGCGCCGCCGCGGCCCAGGCGCAGCGGCACCTTCAACTGCTCGGCATGCTGGCGCAGCACGCGCAGGTCGAACTGCACCAGGTTCCAGCCGATGATCGCGTCCGGGTCGTGCCGGTCGAACCAGGCGATCAGCCGATGCAGCATGTCGGCCGGGCTGTCGCAGTATTCGAGGTGGAAATCGACGCCGGGATCGACGCCGGGATCGAGGCGGGGATCGACGGGGGGATCTTGCGTGCCGGCATCGCTGCCGGTCCGTGGACCGAGCATCAGCACAGTGCGGTCGCCGCAACCCTCCAGCGCGATCGAATAGAGATCGCCCTGCATGCTGGTCTCGATATCCAGCGACACGCAGCGCAGCTGGGGGCGATAGCTGGCGGCGGGCCGGATCTGCACGTCGACCAGCGCGCCGTCCGCGTCCTGCCGCCCGGAGAACTGGATCGGCGCGGTGATGAAGCGCTCCATCAGATAGCGCTCCGGCGGCCGGATATCGGCCTCGTAGACATCGATGCCGGCCTGCCGCAGCGTCTTCTCGATGCGCAGCAGTTGCCGGTAGTGGCGGCAATAGACGCCGGTGACGGCACGCAGCCGGAAGTCCTTCAGCGCCAGCGGCTTGAGCTCGACCTGGGGCTCGCCGCGCAGCAAGGCATCGGCGCGCGGCTGCTGCTCCTCGGGAATGAAGGCGACGCACGGCTGCGGCGGCAGGCGCAGGCGCCGCGGACCGTCATCGGTGGCCAACCAGATTTCGATCTCGGTGCCGGCCGGCGTGTCGTGCCAATGGCGGGTCAGGATGAAGCCGTGCTGCGGCGGGGCCACGGTGGGGTGTCGGGGAAGGGTCGGAAACTGGACGTCCGCGGCGCATGCGGCCGGGGATCGGCGGCGAGTCTAACATGGGGCCTCGTGGACCGAGGGACGCTGACCTGACGCTTACCTGCCCCCCACTTCCCGATCACCTGCCGCTCACCGGCCGCTTACCTGACGCTCACCTGCCGACGATCGCGGCCAGCGTCAGGTGCGCCACCAGATGGGCGATGATGGCCGCCTCGAGGCCGTAGCGCCAGAACAGGAAGCCCGCGATCACGCCGAAGGCGGCGTTGGCCGCGGTCAGATGCAGCACCACCGGCCATGCCAGCGGTCCGGCCAAGCCCGCCGCGGCGGGCAGATGCGCGAGCCCGAACACCACGGCGCTGAGCGCGATCGCGATCCAGACCAGCCCTGCGCCGGGGGTGCCGGTATCGCCTCGGGCATCGCGTCGGAGTACGCGCCACAGCGCCCACACCAGCAGGCTCATCAGTCCCCAGCGGACCAGGACTTCCTCGGTCACGCCGCCGTACAGCAGCCGCACGGCCAGCGGCATCGTCGCGCCGTGAATCGGCGCCGCCGCTTGCGGCGCGGTCGCGATCAAACCCCACAGCAACACGCCGGCAAACACGCCGCCGACCAGGCCCGGCAGGCACTGCGGGCGCAACGCAGCCCACGGCGCCCGGCCGGACGCGAGCTCGGCCAAGGCGGGCGCCCGCAGCCCGACCTTGCCGGCGAGCTTCGCCCCGGCGAAGGCCGCCAGCGCGAGCAACAGCGCGCTCTGCACGCCGCTGGCCAGGCCGACGATCCACGTCGGCACGGGAAGGCTCTGGTGCTGCAGCAGCACCGGCACCCCCCAGCCATGCCATGGTGATCACGCCGGGAAGGCCGGCACACCAGGTGAGGAGAAACAGGCGGCGGTTCAGGGTTCGCTGAGCGGTCCGCTCGGGGGGTCGCTTCGTGTCGATCGCTTGCGTCTGCATCATGGTTCGTGGATGGGCTCGTATTCGTAGGCGCCGAGGATGTAGTCGTTGAAGTATCCGCCCTTGGAGTCGGCGTCCATGAAATCGCGGTACACGCTGGCCGGGACGTCGAGATAGTGGTAGAGCTTGCCGCTGACGAACTCGATGCCGAGCACGCGCTTGCGGTAGTCGTAGCCGATGGCGGCCACGACGGACGATTCGACGGGGTCGAGGTGCATGGCGGTCGTCCTCATCCGGTGCTGGAGCCGGTGCTGAAGCCGATGCTGGAGCACCAACAAAAAGGGGTTACGTTCGCACGTAACCCCTTTTACTACAGTGGTGGGCCTCCCGTGAGTCGAACACGGCACCAACGGATTATGAGTCCGCTGCTCTAACCAGGCATGAGCTAGAGGCCCGGAAGCGTTCAGCTGCCTTCCAGGAAGCTCTTCAGCTTGTCGGAGCGGCTCGGGTGGCGCAGCTTGCGCAGCGCCTTGGCCTCGATCTGACGGATCCGTTCACGGGTGACGTCGAACTGCTTGCCGACCTCTTCCAGCGTGTGGTCGGTGCTCATTTCGATGCCGAAGCGCATGCGCAGCACCTTGGCTTCGCGCGGCGTCAGCGAGTCGAGCACGTCCTTGACCACGTCGCGCATCGAGCCGTGCAGCGCGGCCTCGGCGGGCGCCAGCGTGTTGGTGTCCTCGATGAAGTCGCCCAGATGGGAATCGTCGTCGTCGCCGATCGGCGTTTCCATGGAGATCGGCTCCTTGGCGATCTTCATGATCTTGCGGATCTTGTCCTCGGGCATCTCCATCTTCTCGGCCAGCGTCGCCGGATCCGGCTCGTTGCCGGTTTCCTGCAGGATCTGGCGCGAGATGCGGTTCATCTTGTTGATCGTTTCGATCATGTGCACCGGGATACGGATGGTGCGCGCCTGATCGGCGATCGAACGCGTGATGGCCTGACGGATCCACCAGGTCGCGTAGGTCGAGAACTTGTAGCCGCGGCGATATTCGAACTTGTCCACCGCCTTCATCAGGCCGATGTTGCCTTCCTGGATCAGGTCGAGGAACTGCAGGCCGCGGTTGGTGTACTTCTTGGCGATCGAGATCACCAGACGCAGGTTGGCCTCGGTCATCTCGCGCTTGGCCTCGCGGGCGCGCTTCTCGCCCTCGGACATCTTGCGGTTGACTTCCTTGAGCTCCTTCAGGGGCAGCACCACGCGCGCCTGCAGGTCGATCAGCTTCTGCTGCAGCTCGTGCACGGCCGGCACGTTGCGCTCGACGATCGTGCTGTACGGCTTGTTGTCGGCGACGACCGTGTGGATCCAGTCCAGGTTGGTCTCGTTGCCCGGGAAGCGGGCCACGAAGTCGGCGCGCGGCATGCCGCACTTGTCGACCACGATGTTCAGGATCGCGCGTTCGAGCTTGCGCACTTCGTCGACCTGGCCGCGCAGCGTGTCGCACAGGCGCTCGACGTTGCGGGCGGTGAAGCGGATGCCCATCAGTTCGTTCTGGATGGCTTCCTGCGCCTTGATGTAAGGCTTGGACTTGTAGCCCTCCTTCTCGAAGGCGCGGCGCATCTTGTCGAACTGGTCGGCGATCACGCGGAATTTTTCCAGCGCGGCCACCTTCAGCTCTTCGAGCTGGCGTGCCGAGGCACCGGCGCCGGCGGCGTCGTCGTCCTCTTCCTCGTCCGCTTCCTCGTCGTCCGATTCCAGTTCCTCGTCGTCCGAGGCGGCGGCGGTGGCCGGCGTGGTGCCGACCTCTTCGACCGCTTCGTCGGCGTTCGGATCGATCAGGCCGTCGACGAACTCGTCGATCTTGATCTCGTCATTGGCGACGCGCTCGGCGTGCGCCAGGATTTCCGAGATCGTGACCGGGCAGGCCGAGATGGCCATCACCATGTCCTTCAGGCCGGCCTCGATCCGCTTGGCGATCTCGATTTCGCCTTCGCGGGTCAGCAGCTCGACGGTACCCATCTCGCGCATGTACATGCGGACCGGGTCGGTGGTGCGGCCGAATTCGGAGTCGACCGTCGACAGCGCGGCTTCGGCCTCTTCCTCGGCTTCTTCCTCGCTGGTGGCGGACGGAGCATTGTCGTTGAGCAGCAGCGTCTCGGCGTCGGGCGCCTGCTCGTAGACGGCGATGCCGATGTCGTTCAGCGTCGCGACCAGGGTGTCGATCGTTTCCGAATCGACCATGTCGTCCGGCAGGTGATCGTTGATCTCGGCGTAGGTCAGGTAGCCGCGCGACTTGCCCAGCTTGATCAGCGCCTTGAGCTTCTGGCGGCGCGCCTCGAGCTCTTCCTCGGTGCCCTGCTGGGCCGAGGCGAACTCCTTGAGCAGCGCCTTTTCCTTGGCCTTGCGGTCCTTGGCCTTCTGCTTCTCGGTCTTCGGAGCGGCCGCCGGCGCGGCGGCACGCGTGTCGTCTTCGTAAAGCTCGTCGTTCACGTCGTCAGTATGGCTTTCGTCTTGCAGCATCTCGGCCTTGGGCTTGCGGCCGCGCTTCTTGGGCTCCGGCGCGGCGGCCGCAGCGGGCCGCTGGGATGCTACGGGTGCGGAGGTGGCGGCGCGCGCCTTGGACGCCGCCGCGGTCGCGCCGGACTTGGCGCTGGCGGTCTTGGCGCCGGCGGCTGCCGTTCGCTTGCTCTCGACTTCGGTGTTCTGCTGTTTCGCCACGGGGATACTCTTGCCTTTAACAGGTTCGGACGCGGCACGTTTGCCGCCCGCTGTTGCCGTATGCGCGCTTGCGCTCGCGCTTGCATTGGCGTTCTTGCCGCTCTCGCGTGCCGAAGTCGAGGGCTGTTTCTCGGATGCGCGGGTTCTGGTGGGTGTCGTCGTTGCGGCCGCCTTGGCGGGACGCGCGGACTTGGCTGGCGCAGACCTGGCTTGCGTCGCAGATCGCGTGGCGGGCTTTTCCGCCGCGGTCGCTTGTACCGACGCCTTTGCCGCTCCCCGCTCGGGGAGCCTTAGTGGAAACCTTTTCGGTTGCTTTGGCCTTTGCCATTGGCACGCTCACTTTCACCAGAACTGGAGAGAAAGATTTCGCAATCCAAACCGGCTATTGTAGCACGTCGCTACTAGCCGGCCTTCCCGGCAGGTGAGGTTTTCACCTGAAAAATCAAGGCTTAAGCCCAAAACCGAAGGACTTTTGCCCTGTTTGTTGCCAGTTGGCCGCGTACCTGTCTCCGGTATGGCGGCCGAATTCCGTTTTTCAACCAAGGCGCTTGCGCCGGTGGATCTCCGCGATCAGCCAGCGCATGCGCGTCTTGCCCGCCTCGTCCGCCGTGCCGTTCTCGATCGCCGACTGCAACTGCGCCAACTCCCGCTGCAGCGGCTCGACCAGCAGCTTGGCGATCGCCGCGTCGAACTCGAGCGTCGCCGGCTCCTCGTCGATGTCCTCGCGCAGCACCCCGGCGCGCACATTGGCATAGACGTCGGCAAACGGCGACTGCGCCAACTGCTCGCTGAAGGCGGCGAAGTTGACCTCGCCCTGCAAGGCGTCGCAGCTCGCCACCAGATGGGCCAGCACTTCGGAGCCGCCGGTATCGGCATCGAGCAGCAACGCTCGCGCGTCGTCGTCGAGCCGCGCCGACAGCGCCGGATAGCGCATCAGCAGCTGCAGCACGCGCTGCTCCAGCCCCGCCGGCGCCTGCCGGCGCGCCCGCGCGCGCGGCTGGGCGAAACGGCCGACCCGCGCGGCATCGCTGCCCAGGCCGCACACCGCCTCGATCTCGGCCGGGGTGGTGCCGGTGGCCTCCGCGAGCTCCCGCACAATCTGCAGGCGCAGGCCGCCAGGCGGCATCGCCTTGAGCAGCGGCTTGGCCTCGTACTGCGCACGCGCACGGCCTTCCGGCTGCCGCAAGTCCTGCTCCTCGGTCACGCATTGCAGCAGGAAGCGCGACAGCGGCATCGCATCGCGCACCTGGGCGGCGAAGGCCTCGGTGCCTTCCTCGCGGACATAGCTGTCGGGATCGTGCTCGGCGGGCAGGAACAGGAAGCGGATGGTCTTGTTGTCGGCGACGTAGGGCAGGCACGCCTCCAGCGCACGGCGCGCGGCGCGGCGCCCGGCGGCATCGCCGTCGAACGAGAACACCACCGCGTCGGTCTGGCGCAGCAGCTTCTGCACATGCACGGGGGTGCAGGCGGTGCCCAGCGTGGCCACCGCATTGGCGAAACCCAGTTGAGCCAGCGCCACCACATCCATATAGCCTTCGACCACCAGCACATAGCCGGTTTCCCGGATCGCATGCCGCGCCTCGAACAGCCCGTACAGCTCGGTGCCCTTGCTGAACAGCGGCGTTTCGGGCGAATTCAGGTACTTGGGCTCGCCCTGCCCCATCACCCGGCCGCCGAAGCCGATCACCTGCCCCTTGGTATTGCGGATCGGGAACATGATGCGATCGCGGAAGCGGTCGTAGCGGCGCGGCTTGCCGTCGGCGTCGCGCTTCTCGCTCTCGATCAGCAGGCCGGCCTCGATCAGCGGGCCGGCAATGGCGTCGTCGCGATAGCTGCCGAACACCGACTCCAGCCCCTGCCAGTCGTCCGGGGGCATAGCCCAGGCCGAACTGCGCGGCGACCTCGCCCGTCAGGCCGCGGCCCTTCAGGTACTGGATCGCCGTCGGCGCCCCGCGCAACTGGCGGCGATAGAACTCGCTGGCCCGCGTCATGGCCTCGGACAGCGCCAGCGACTTCGCCTGCTGCTCGGCGCGCTGGGCCGGCGGCAAGCGGTCGCGCTCCTCGGGCACGCTCAGGCCGACCGACTGCGCCAGCTCGCGCACCGCGTCGGGATAGCTCTGCCCGGAATACTCCATCAGGAAGCCGATGGCCGACCCATGCGCGCCGCAGCCGAAGCAATGGTAGAACTGCTTGGCCGGCGACACTGTGAACGATGGTGACTTCTCGTTATGGAAGGGGCACAGCCCCATGAAGTTCGCGCCTCCCCTTCTTCAACTGGACATACTTGCCCACCACATCGACGATATCGACGCGGTTCAGCAGGTCCTGAATGAAGGATTGCGGAATCACCCGGTTGGCCGTCCTGACGACGGGGCCGCCGCAAACGTCGGGCAGCCCTTGTAGAAATGCAAGCCGGGCGGTGTTCCACCCGGCGAAGTGTGAAATTATTGTAGTGCGTCGATCGCAGCTTGCCAGAAATTTGTGACTATATTGCCACTATGCTGTGCCGCGGCATGCGATCGCACCGGCGCCGCGCCCGACTTTTGCCGCACTACATGCCGGCGCTATTTGCCGGCGTTACTTGTCAGCGTTACTTGCCGGTCAACGCGGCCTTGACCTGGGCCGACACGGCGCTCATATCGGCGCGCCCCGCCAGCCGGCCCTTGAGCAGGGCCATGACCTTGCCCATGTCCTGCGGACCCGCGGCGCCGCTCTCGGCGACCGCCTTGGCGACTTCGGCCGCCACCTCGCCCTCGGACAGCGCCGCCGGCATGGCAGACCTGCAGCACCTCGACCTCGGCGCTTTCCTTGTCGACCAGATCGGTGCGGCCGGCCTGCTGGAACTGCGAAATCGAATCCTTGCGCTGCTTGATCAGCTTCTCGACGACCGCCAGCACGGCGGCATCGTCCAGTTCCGTCCGCTCGTCGACCTCGCGCTGCTTGATCGCCGCCAGCAGCAGCCGGATCGTGCCGAGCCGCTCGGACTCGCGCGCCCGCATGGCGGCCTTCATGTCATCGCTGATTCGTTGCTTGAGGGACATGGCAATCTTTCCAGGTGAACTCGTCAGCACAGAACCGCGACGAGCGAGGGCGGACAGGGAAGCGCAGCACCAACACAAAAACCCGCCGGAGCAAGGCCCACAGCGGGTCGGGATGCTGACGCGGAAAGGCGATCAGCCGATCGACTGGTCGATCAGTACAACTTCTTCGGCAGCATCTGGCTGCGAATGCGCTTGTAGTGGCGCTTCACCGCCGCTGCCTTCTTGCGCTTCCGCTCTGCCGTCGGCTTTTCATAAAACTCGCGCGCCCGCAGTTCAGTAATCAAACCGTTCTTTTCAATGGTGCGCTTGAAACGACGCATTGCAACTTCAAACGGCTCGTTTTCTTTGAGGCGAATCGTGGTCATGTGCCAAAAAAGGAGTTAGCGGTTTTACGAAGACTTGGAGTCTAGCACGAAATTCGTCAAGCGTGCCAGTTTACTTCGCGGCCGGGTTGCTTTTCGGCGGGTTCAGTTGGCGGCGGGTTCAGTTGGCGGCCGGCTCAGTTCGCGGCGGGTCTGGTGCGCAATTCACGTCGAAGACGCGACCCCATCGCCGGACGCCTGGGCCACGGCCCGTACGTTCTCGGCCACCGCCTTGCCGGCCGCGACGCCGGACGCCCAGGCCCACTGGAAATTGTAGCCACCGAGCCACCCGGTGACGTCGACGACCTCGCCGATGAAGTACAGGTTCGGCACCGAGCGCGCCATCATCGTGCTGGACGACAGCGCGCGCGTGTCCACGCCGCCGCGCGTGACCTCGGCCTTGCGGTAGCCTTCGGTGCCGGACGGCACCAGCTGCCAGCGGTTCAGCGCCTCGCCCAGCTTGCGCAGCGCCTTGTCGGGCAGATCGTGCGGCAGCCTGGCGGCGTCGAGCCCCGCCGCCTGGCACCAGGCGTCGGCCAGCCGCGCCGGCATGCGGGCCGCCAACAGATTGCCGAGATGCTTGCGGGTGCCGTTCTTGGCCTCCAGCAGCCAGGCCGCGGCGTCCTCGCCCTCGAACAGGTCGATGGTGATCGGCGTGCCGGGGCGCCAATAGCTGGAAATCTGCAGCACCGCCGGACCGGACAGCCCGCGGTGGGTCCACAGCAGATCCTCGCGGAAGGCGCCGGCCTCCTTGCCCTTGCCGGTGGCGATATCGACCTCCTTGGAGAGCCCGGCCAGCGGCGCGAAGGGCTGCCAGGCGGCGCCGTCGAAGGTCAGCGGCACCAGTGCCGGCCGGGTTTCCACGATCGGCAGGCCGAACTGGCGAGCGATCCGGTAGCCGAAGTCGGTGGCGCCGATCTTCGGGATCGACAGCCCGCCGGTCGCGACGACCAGCGCGCCCGCCCGCACCGGGCCATCGTGCGTCAGCAGCAGGAAGTCGTCGCCTTCGCGCCGCACTTCGGCGACCGTGCAACCGGTGCGCCAGTGCACCTGCCCCGCGCCGCACTCGGCGCGCAGCATCTCGATGACCTGCTCCGCGCTGTCGTTGCAGAACAGCTGGCCGCGGTGCTTCTCGTGCCAGTCGATCTGATGGCGCCGCATTAGCGCGAGAAAGTCCTGCGGCGTATAGCGCGCCAGCGCCGAGCGGCAGAAATGCGGGTTGTCGGACAGGTAGTTGGCCGGACCGGCGTGCAGATTGGTGAAATTGCAGCGCCCGCCGCCGGAGATGCGGATCTTCTCGGCGAGCCGCGTGGCATGGTCGATCAGCACCACGCGGGCGCCCTGCTGGCCCGCCACCGCGGCGCACATCATGCCGGCCGCCCCGGCGCCGAGCACGGCGACGTCGTAGCGTCCGGCCCGGGACGATGACGACGGCTGGCGCGATAATGGGCGCGCCGATGGGGGGCACTGCTGGGTGCGACTGTGGCATGACTGTCCCGCTGGAGAATCGGCGATTGTAGCGAAAAGCGGCCGCCGGCTCGCTGTGCTACCCTCACAGGCTTTGCCCCGCAGCCCCCGGGACCCCTTGGCTCCCGCCATAACACCATGCTCGTTCTCGGCATCGAATCCTCCTGTGACGAAACCGGCCTGGCCCTCTACGACACCGAGGCCGGCCTGCTCGCGCACGCGCTGCATTCGCAGATCGCGATGCATCGCGACTACGGCGGCGTGGTGCCGGAACTGGCCTCGCGCGACCATATCCGCCGCGTGCTGCCGCTGCTGCAGCAGGTGCTGGACGAGGCCGGCCGCAAGCGCGGCGATATCGACGCGATCGCCTTCACGCAGGGGCCGGGCCTCGCCGGCGCGCTGCTGGTCGGCGCCTCGGTGGCCAACGCGCTGGGATTCGCGCTCGATGTGCCGATGCTCGGCGTCCATCATCTGGAAGGCCATCTGCTGTCGCCGCTGCTGACGCCGAACCCACCCGCCTTCCCCTTCGTCGCGCTGCTGGTATCGGGCGGCCATACGCAGCTGATGGAAGTGCGCGGCATCGGCGACTACGCGCTGCTCGGCGAGACGCTGGACGACGCTGCGGGCGAGGCCTTCGACAAGACCGCCAAGCTGCTCGGCCTGGGCTACCCCGGCGGCCCCGAAGTGTCGCGGCTGGCCGAGTTCGGCCTGCCGGGCGCCTACGAACTGCCGCGGCCGATGCTGCATTCGGGCAATCTGGATTTCTCGTTCGCCGGCCTGAAGACCGCCGTGCTGACGCAGGCGCGCAAGCTCGGCAATATCTGCGAGCAGGACCGCGCCAACCTGGCGCGCGCCTTCGTCGACGCGATCGTCGACGTGCTCGCCGCCAAGTCGATGGCGGCCCTGAAGACGACCGGCCACAAGCGGCTGGTGGTCGCCGGCGGCGTCGGCGCCAACCGCCAGTTGCGCGAGCGGCTCGACGAACTGGCGGCCAGGCGCCGCGCGCAGGTGTTCTATCCCGACCTGGCCTTCTGCACCGACAACGGCGCGATGATCGCCTTCGCCGGCGCGATGCGGCTGCAGGCCGCGCCGCAACTGGCGCAGCGCGAGTACGGCTACGGCGTCACGCCGCGCTGGGATCTGGCCGATCTGCGGCTGCCGGCGGCGCAATGAGCCGCGCCATGAGCCGCCCCCGAGCCGCGCCCGGAGCCACGTCGGGAGCCACGTCGGGAGCCACGTCATGAGCCACGCCATGAGCCACGCCATGAGCCACGCCTGAACCGCACGCCGCATCGCGAAAAAAACGCCACCCGGTCGGGTGGCGTTTTTCTTTGTGGGGACGACCAACGATTCGCTCAGGCGGCCAGCTGGCTTACCCGCTTGTCGCGCTCGATCACCGCATACGCGCTGTGGTTGTGAATCGACTCGAAGTTCTCGGCTTCCAGCACATAGGCGACGATGCGCTCGTCGGCATTGAGCCGCATCGCGATGTCCCGCACCAGGTCCTCGACGAACTTCGGGTTCTCGTAGGCGCGCTCGGTCACGTACTTCTCGTCCGGACGCTTGAGCAGGCCCCACAGCTCGCACGAGGCCTCTTCCTCGGCCATCCGCACCAGCGCCTCGATCGGCAGATCGGCGGCCAGCTCGACGTTCATCGTGATGTGCGAGCGCTGGTTGTGCGCGCCGTACTGCGAGATCTTCTTCGAGCACGGGCACAGGCTGGTGACCGGCACCAGCGCCTTCAGCCACACCCTGGTGACGCCATCGCGCGCTTCGCCGATCAGCGTGACCTCATAGTCCATCAGCGAAGCGACGCCCGACACCGGCGCGATCTTGTTGATGAAATACGGGAAGCTGACTTCGATACGGCCGGCCTGCGCTTCGAGCCGCTGCAGCATCTTGTCGAGCAGCGCGCGGAACGAGGCCAGGTCCAGCGGCTCGCGCTCGTCCTCGAGCAGCGCGACGAAGCGCGACATGTGCGTGCCCTTCTGGTCGGCGGGCAGATGCACGTCGAGGTTGAAGGTGCCGACGGTCGGATGCACGCCCTGCGCGGTACGCATCGTGAGCGGATAGCGCACGCCGCGCACACCCACGCGCTGGATCGGGATCTGGCGCGTGTCCAGGCTCGATTGCACATCGGGCATCACGAAGGCCGGATTCATGTCATTCATGACGGATTTCCCTCGGTTTCCTTTACGGTCGCGGCATCTTCGCAGTCCACCTTGCCGCGCAACGAGTGTGAAACCACGGGCGCGCCGGAAAACACGGCGGCGCCAGCCTGCAGCTGCGAACACGAAACCCGCGATTCTAAGGGAATTCGGGTGATGCCGCCCGCACCGGGCCGACAGCGGCCGGTGCGGGTGCGTGGGGACGGCCGCTCAGGCGGCCTTGGTTGCCGCAGCGGAGGCAGCCGTGGCGGCGGGCGTCGCCAGGCCGAAACGCTCGCGCACCGAGCGTTCGATGCCGCCCGCGTCCAGGCCGCATTGCGACAGCAGGAAGGCGGGATCGCCGTGGTCGATGAAGTGGTCCGGCAGGCCAAGCTGCAGCACCGGGATCTCGATGCCGGCCGCGGCCAGCGCCTCGAGCACCGCGCTGCCGGCGCCGCCCATCACCACGCCCTCTTCCACCGTGACGAGGTAGTCGTGCTCGCGCGCCAGCGTCTTGACCAGCTCCACGTCGAGCGGCTTGACGAAGCGCATGTTGGCCACCGCGGCGTCGAGCTTCTCTGCCGCGCCCAGCGCGGGATGCAGCATCGAGCCGAACGCCAGCAGGGCGACCCGCTGGCCGGCGCGCGCGCCGCAACTGCGCCGCATCTCGCCCTTGCCGACCGGCAGCGTCTCCAGCGTGGCCGCGGTCGCCACGCCGGGACCGGCGCCGCGCGGATAGCGCACCGCCGTCGGGCAGTCCTGCGCGAAGGCGGTGCTCAGCAGTTGGCGGCATTCGTTCTCGTCCGCCGGCGTCATCACCATCATGTTGGGGATGCAGCGCAGGTAGGCGATATCGTAGGCGCCCGCGTGGGTCGCGCCATCGGCGCCGACCAGGCCGGCGCGGTCCAGCGCGAACACCACCGGCAGGTTCTGCAGCGCGACGTCGTGGATCAGCTGGTCGTAGCCGCGCTGCAGGAAGGTCGAGTAGATCGCGACCACCGGCTTCAGGCCCTCGCAGGCCATGCCGCCGGCGAAGGTCACCGCATGCTGCTCGGCGATGCCCACGTCGTAGTAGCGGTCCGGGAAACGCTGTTCGAACTCGACCAGCCCCGAGCCTTCGCGCATCGCCGGCGTGATGCCGATCAGGCGCGGATCGGCCGCGGCCTGGTCGCACAGCCATTCGCCGAACACCTGCGTATAGGTCTTGCGCGCCGGCTTGGCGGCCGGCCGGATGCCCTCGGCCGGATTGAACTTGCCGGGGCCGTGATACAGGATCGGGTCCGCCTCGGCCAGCTTGTAGCCCTGGCCCTTCTTGGTGACGACATGCAGGAACTGCGGGCCGGCGCCCTCGAGCGCGCGGCGGCGGATGTTCTGCAGCGTCGGCACCAGCGAATCGAGATCGTGGCCGTCGATCGGCCCGATGTAGTTGAAGCCGAATTCCTCGAACAGCGTGGCCGGCACCACCATGCCCTTGGCATGTTCCTCGAAGCGCTTGGCGAATTCGAGCACCGGCGGCGCGACCGACAGCACGCGCTCGATGCCCTTCTTGGTCGCGGCATAGAACTGCCCGCTCAGCAGCCGCGCCAGGTGCCGGTTCAGCGCGCCGACCGGCGGCGAGATCGACATGTCGTTGTCGTTGAGCACCACCACCAGCGGCAGGTCCTTGTAGACGCCGGCGTTGTTCATCGCCTCGAAGGCCATGCCGGCGGTCATCGCGCCGTCGCCGATCACCGCGATCGACACGCGCTGCTCGCCGAGCGTGCGGGCGCCCAGCGCCATGCCGAGCGCGGCCGAGATCGAGGTCGACGAGTGCGCGGTGCCGAAGGTGTCGTACTCGCTTTCGCTGCGGCGGGGAAAGCCCGAGATGCCGTTCCACTGGCGCAGCGTGTTCATGCGCTCGCGCCGCCCGGTCAGGATCTTGTGCGGATAGCTCTGATGGCCGACGTCCCACACCAGCCGGTCCACCGGGGTGTCGAACACATAGTGCAGCGCGATCGTCAGCTCGACCGTGCCGAGATTGGACGACAAGTGGCCGCCGGTCTGCGAGACCGACTCCAGCACGAAGGCGCGCAGTTCGTCGGCCAGCGTGGTCAGCTGGCGGCGGTCGAGCTTGCGCAGGTCCGCGGGGTCGTCGATGGTATTGAGCAATGCGTAAGTCATGGTATCCGTCCTGCCGCCGGATTCTCCCGTCCGGCTCGTCGTTTTACGGCGATCGGTCGCGCGGCGCGCAGTCAATGCGTGCGCAGCACGATCAGGTCGGCCAGGTCCGCCAGTCTTGCCGCGGGGGCGCCGAAATCGCCCAGCGCCTTGCGCGCGTCGTCGCGCAGCCGGGCGGCCAGTTCGCGGGCCGCATCCAGGCCCAGCAGCGACACATAGGTGGGCTTGTGCTGCTCGGCATCCTTGCCGGCGGTCTTGCCCAGTGTGGCGGTATCGGCGGTAACGTCCAGAATATCGTCTACCACCTGGAACGCCAAACCGATCGCGGCGGCGTAGCGGTCCAGCGCCGCCAGTCCGGCCTCGTCGACGCTGCCGCACAGCGCACCCATGCGGATGCTCGCGCGCAGCAACGCGCCGGTCTTCATCCGGTGCATCGTTTCGAGCTGGTCCAGCGACATCGCCTGGCCGACATGCTGCAGGTCGATCGCCTGGCCGCCGGCCATGCCGACCGAGCCGGAGGCGCGCGCCAGTTCGCCGACCAGCCGCAGCCGCGCGGCGGGTTCCAGCGCGTCGGTCTCGGCCAGCACGATGAAGGCCTGGGTCTGCAGCGCATCGCCGACCAGCAGCGCGGTGGCCTCGTCATAGGCCTTGTGCACGGTCGGACGGCCACGGCGCAGGTCGTCGTCGTCCATGCAGGGCATGTCGTCGTGCACCAGGGAATACGCGTGGATCATCTCGACGGCGCAGGCCGCCGCATCGCAGGCCCGCGGGTCGGCGCCGCCGACCTCGCCCGCCGCATGGACCAGCAGCGGGCGCACCCGCTTGCCGCCGCCCATCGCCGCGTAGCGCATCGCTTCGTGCAGCCGCGCCGGCAGGCGGTCCGCCGCCGGCAACGCGGCCGCCAGCGCCGCTTCGGTACGGGCGGCGCGGTCCTGCATCCATTGCGCGAAGGCGGTCATTCGGTCTCTGCCTGGCTGCCCGGCTCGGCCAGGGGCTTGAGGGTGTCGCCCTCGAGCACCTTCACCTGCTGCTCGATGCGCTCGAGCATCTGCTGGCAATACTTGACCAGTTCGGCACCGCGCCGGTAGGCCGCCAGCGATTCCTCCAGCGGCAGGGCCCCGCTTTCCATGCTGGTGACCAGCGCTTCGAGCTCGGCCATGGCGGCCTCGTACGAGGCCGGCGGCGCGCTGGTGGGGACCTGGTCGCCGTCGCCGGCCGGCACGGTGGTTGTCTTTGGCATAAGGGGATTCGATCCAGAAACCGCGATTTTACGGCAAATCGCCTCGGCCAAGCCCGATCCGATGGAGGGGGGCGGCGCGGCCGGGCCGGCACACCGTTCGCCCGCATGCTGTCATGAGCCCAAATCGCCACATTATGGCTATCCAATGTTCGCGGTCGCGCCAAAAAGGCAAAAAAATCAGGCCCTTATCCCCGGGGTGGGGTACAATCCCCGGTTCGTCAGCGAAAACCGCGGCACCATGCCTCGGGCTCCCGGTCTGACTGTCTTTCCCATATCGATTTCAATTTCGATGGTTGGGTTGTTCACTGCTTTCGCCTGTTTATTAGGGAGTGGGGATAATGTCCAATCTCAGCACCGCGCTGAAGCTTGCGCCGGCTGATACGCAGCTGCCCGTCCGTGCGTACTTCGACGAGGCCTTGCATCAACAGGAACTGGATCTGCTGTTCAAGAAGGGCCCCGGTTATGTCGGCCACGCGCTGATGGTGCCCGAAGTCGGCGACTACCATACGCTGGCCGCCGAGGAAGAGGGCCGCATGCTGGTGCGCAATCCGGAGGGCATCGAGCTGATGTCCAACGTCTGCCGCCATCGCCAGGCCATCATGCTGAACGGCCGCGGCAACGCTTCCAATATCGTCTGCCCGCTGCACCGCTGGACCTACGATCTGAAGGGCGAGCTGCTCGGCGCGCCGCATTTCGCCCAGCAGCCGTGCCTGCACCTGGAAACGTTCGCCGCTGCAGAACTGGAACGGCCTGCTGTTCGAGGGCGAGCGCGACGTGCGCACCGATCTGGCCCGCCTGGGCGTCTCGCAGGACCTGAACTTCGACGGCTACATGCTCGACCACGTCGAGGTCCACGACTGCGACTACAACTGGAAGACCTTCATCGAGGTCTATCTCGAGGACTACCACGTCGTGCCCTTCCACCCGGGCCTGGGCAGCTTCGTGTCCTGCGACGACCTGAAGTGGGAGTTCGGCGAGTGGTACAGCGTGCAGACCGTGGGCCTGCACGCCGGCCTGAAGCGCCCCGGCAGCGCGACCTACCAGAAGTGGCACGACGCCGTGCTGCGCTTCAACAACGGCGAGCTGCCCAAGCATGGCGCGATCTGGCTGACCTACTACCCGAACGTGATGGTCGAGTGGTACCCCAACGTGCTGGTCATCTCGACGCTGCATCCGATGGGCCCGCGCAAGACCCGCAACGTGGTCGAGTTCTACTACCCCGAGGAAATCGTGCTGTTCGAGCGCGAGTTCGTCGAGGCCGAGCGGGCCGCCTACATGGAGACCTGCGTCGAGGACGACGAGATCGCCGAGCGCATGGATGCCGGCCGGCTGGCGCTGATGAAGCGCGGCGACAACGAAGTCGGCCCGTACCAGTCGCCGATGGAAGACGGCATGCAGCACTTCCACGAGTGGTATCGGCGCGCGATGGGACCGGCCGCCTGAGCGCCAGTCCCCCTGCCCTGCATGAGACGGACCGCCACGGCGGTCCGTTTTTCTTTGCGGCGGCCCGGACCTGCTGCTTTGCACGGTGTTGGGCGATGACCGCCCACGCGCTTTGGTGCATTGCATCAGCACTGCTACAATCGGCTCGCCCAAGCGGCTGTCACCTCACTTGCCGCCCGGCACGCTGCCGCGCCGATTGGCGCCGCGCCGCGGTTCCCGACTTTCCCCGCTGTCCTCGCCTTTCCTCGCCATGCAATCGCTCTGGATGCTGTTCGCCGCCTTCTCGTTCTCGTTGATGGGGGTGGGCGTCAAGCTGGCTTCCGAGATGTACACCACCGGCGAGATCGTGTTCTACCGCAGCATGATCAGCATGCTGATCATCTGGGCGATCCTCGCCTCCAGCGGCATCTCGGTGCGCACGCCGCATATGACCACGCATATCAAGCGCAGCCTGTTCGGCGTGACGGCGCTGATGCTGTGGTTCACCTCGATCAGCCTGCTGCCGCTGGCCACGGCGATGACGCTGAACTACATGTCGCCGGTCTGGATCGCGCTGATCGTCGGCGCCGGCGCGGCGCTGGCCGGCACCGCGGGCGGCGCGGACCGCAAGCTGATCGGCGCCATCGTGATGTCGTTCGCCGGCGTCATCTGCCTGCTGCAGCCTTCGGTCGGCAAGGACCAGCTGACCGGCGGCCTGGTCGGGCTGATCTCGGGCATGTTCACGGCGCTGGCCTATGTCGAGGTGCGCCAGCTCGGCCAGCTGGGCGAGCCCGAAGGCCGCATCGTGTTCTATTTCTCGCTGGTCGGCACGCTGGCCGGCGTGGTCTGGATGATGTTCTCGGGCGTCAGCAGCCACACCTGGCACGGCGCCGGCCTGCTGCTGGGCATCGGCATCCTGGCCACGCTGGGCCAGACCGCGATGACGCGCGCCTACAAGCGCGGCAACACGCTGCTGACCGCCAACCTGCAGTACGCCGGCATCGTGTTCTCCAGCCTGTGGGGCATGATGATCTGGAACGACGCGCTGAACTGGCTGTCGTGGCTCGGCATGGGCCTGATCATCGCCAGCGGCATCGCCACCACGCTGACCCGCGCCCGCGAGAGCACCAGCCAGCCGACGGCGGCGACGCCGGTCAAGTCGGCCGAGGCGGAGGTGCATCCCGAGGTGTAGCCCCCATCGTGGCATTCCCTCTCCCACGTGTGGGAGAAGGGTTGGGGAGAGGCAAGTCGCGGTCGTTCCGGGACGGCGAACGCCGCCTCCCTCTCCCCGGCCCTCTCCCGCCAGCGCGAGAGGGAGAACGCGCCGCGGAAGCCGGCATGGCGTACGCGCAAGCGGGACCCGCCCCGCGTCAGCCTCGGCCCGATAGCGGCAGGCGCCACTTTCGGCGATCATCGGGATTCCTCGACGATCCGTCGCCACTAGACAGGTTTTACGATGCCCCAAGCCGTTTGGACCACGCTGATCCCCTGCGCCGACCTGCATGCGCTGCGCCAGGATCCGGGCCGGCACAGCGTGCTGATCGATTGCTCCTTCGACCTGACCGATCCCGCGGCCGGCCGCGCGGCCTACCACCAGAGCCACCTGCCCGGCGCCTTCTACCTGCATCTGGACAACGAGCTGTCGGGCGAGAAGACCGGCAGCAACGGCCGCCATCCGCTGCCCGATCCCGATGCACTGACGGCGCGCCTGCGCGCGCTCGGCGTCAACGACGACACCCAGGTGGTGGTCTACGACGCCCAGGGCGGCATGTACGCCGCGCGGGCCTGGTGGCTGCTGCGCTGGATCGGCCATCAGGCGGTGGCCGTGCTCGACGGCGGCAAGCAGGCCTGGGTCGCCGCCGGCCTGCCGCTGGAGAGCGGCACCACGCCGGAGCCCGAGGCCCTGGCGGGCGGCAACCTGACGCGCCGCCCCTCGCTGGTCGGCACGGTCGACGCCGATACGCTGATGGCCAATCTGCAGTCGCCGACGCGGCTGGTGGTCGATGCCCGCGCGCCCGATCGCTTCCGCGGCGAGAACGAGACGCTGGACCCGGTCGGCGGCCATATTCCCGGCGCGGTCAACCGGTGCTTCAAGGACAATCTGCAGCCCGACGGCCGCTTCAAGCCTGCCGAGGCGCTGCGCGGCGAATTCGGCGGCGTGCTGGGGGCGACCCCGGCCGAGCGCGCGGTGATGCAGTGCGGCTCCGGTGTCACCGCCTGCCACAATCTGCTGGCGCTGGAAGTGGCGGGACTGTCGGGCGCGGCGCTCTACCCCGGCTCGTGGAGCGAGTGGTGCGCGGATCCGGCGCGGCCGGTCGCGACCGGGGACCGCTAGGCCCGCACCGGCAAGAGCCGGCCGCCCGTGTGGAGGAGCGGCCGGACCAACTCAATGGTCGGCGTGCGCGTGCGCATGGCCGGCTCCGCCATGGCCCGCCTCCCCCGTGGCCGTGGTGATCGTGGACGCCGTCGGTGACCCAGACGATCGCCGCGATGCCGGCGGCCACCAGCACGACCTGCACGATCGATTCGCGCCAGCGCGGCTTGCGCTGCATCTGCGGCATCAGATCGCTGACCGCGATATAGAGGAAGCTGCTGGCGGCGATCACCAGCACATACGGCACCCAGCTGCTCATCTCGTCGAGCAGGAAGTACCCCACCAGGCCGCCGGCCACCGCGGCCAGGCTCGACAGCAGATTGAAGGCGAACGCGCGCGCCTTCGAGAATCCGGCATTGAGCAGCACGATGAAGTCGCCGACTTCCTGCGGGATCTCGTGCGCGGCGATCGCCAGCGCGGTGACGATGCCGATCTTCGGGTCGGCCAGGAAGGCCGCGGCGATCACGATGCCGTCGGCGAAATTGTGGAAGGTATCGCCGACCAGGATGGTCAGGCCGCTGCGGCCGGCCTCCTCCCGGTCATGCCCGTGATGGTGATGATGGCCGTCGCCCTCGTGATGGTGCGAATGGCGCAGCAGCGAGATCTTTTCCAGCAGGAAGAAGCCCAGCAGGCCGGCCAGCAGCGTGCCGAACAGCGCGCGCGGATCGGCGCCCGAGGCGAACGCCTCCGGCAGCGAATGCAGCAAGGCGGTGGCCAGCAGCACGCCGACCGAAAAACTGACCATGCGCTCCACCGCGCGCGATGCCGCGGTCAGGGACAGCAGGGCGGCACCGAGAATGCTGCCCACGCCGGAAATCGTGGTGGCCAGCAGGATCAAGACGAGCGTGGAAAAGATGATGGGCTCCCGGAGGGTTCGCCCCTGCCCGTGTCGCGGGCCGCGCGGCCAGGCCGCGCCGGCCCACATAAACGCAACACTGTTGCAAGAGGCGCAAAGCCCGCATTGTACGGAGGTCGGGGGCGGTTTTGCAATGGGCTTGACGCGTGCCGGCCGTTTGCGTTTTCGCTACTCTTCCGCCCAGGATGCGCCGGTCAAGCGATAAGCCTGTCCCAGATACTTTTCGAGTATCGAAAGAAGGCTTGTGGCCTGACCCGCGGAAATTGGAGGAAAGGGAGACGTGTAGCTCGTGCCGTTGCGCCGCATATGCGCATTGACCACAAAAGCGAATTCAGCATTGCTCATTCCGAGATCCGCACATACCCTCTGAATCGCCATATTGCGACCGGCATCGCGAATCCGTACCTCGTGGAACTCGAGCACTGCCTGGACCACCTGGAAAAACCCTTCGTAGGCGATGGAAAAGACGGGCATTGGCGCTTCGTCAGCATCCAGTTGCCGCCCGGCAGCCAAATAGGTGCGTGCGTTGCGTAAATAGGCCTCCAGCGCGCCTGGGGTTCGACGTTGCTCCGTAAAGCAGTTAAGACGAATCAGATTTTCATACTCAAGTGGCCGGGACATCGGGTAGCACCCTCACGATCGATCCGGCGGCAATTCGGGCAACGAGGGGGTCGTTGCTCACGAGATCCGCCCATTCGGCAGGAGAGTACGCATTCAGATGTACGGGGCGACCAAGTTCCACTCCGACCTTCAACATTGCGTCCATTAACGCCATCATCGGCGCCGTCCCTATCACCATCAGGTCGATATCGCTGCGATGGCTGTCCTCCTCCCGTGCAACCGATCCAAAGAGAAAGGCTTCGGCGATTTCGCCTGCAAACGGCCGCAGCGCATTTCGTATCGGCTCTACCAAGCCAAACGACTTGCTGCAAATGCTCTGTAGTTCGGGATAAAGCGCAAACGCGGTATTGGCCCGGATGACGCGTTGGTTGCCGCGTCGCGGCTCCTCCGACAAGACGCCCGCATCAATGAGCCGTTGGACGTGGCGCTGACCGTTGCCACGCCCTCCACCGACATGCTCGATCAGTTCGCTCAGCGTGAATGTCCGCGTCGGCTCGCCGTAGACTCGCGCCAACACGCGTTGAACCCCCGGCGAGAACATGAAGTCAGCTAGTCCCACGAATATCCCCAATTTAGGTACGATCATACCCATTATAGGGATACTCGGACGGTGGGTAGCTCCCGGTGTCGTGGTTCTTGTGGCTGAGCTACGCCACCCCATGCTCCTTGAACCACGCCAGGCACTTCTGCCAGCCGTCCTTCGCGTCCGGCTCGCGGTAGCTGGGCCGGTAGTCGGCATGGAAGGCGTGGCCGGACTCGGGGTAGACGATGAACTTCGAGGCCCTGGCCGCCGGATTGTTGGCCGCCGCCAGCGCCGCCTTCATCCTGTCGACCGCCTCCAGCGGGATGCCGGTGTCCTTGCCGCCGTACAGGCCGAGCACCGGCGCCTTCAGCTGCGCGGCGAGATCGATCGGATGGCGCGGCTGCAGCGGCGTGGTGTCGCCGTTCAGCCGGCCGTACCAGGCAACGCCGGCCTTCAGCTGCCTGCTGTGCGCGGCGTACAGCCAGACGATGCGGCCGCCCCAGCAGAAGCCGGTGATGCCGACCTTGCTCGTATTGCCGCCGTTGGCGCCGGCCCATGCGACCGCCGCATCGAGGTCGCCCAGCACCTCGTTGTCCGGCGTCTTGGCGATGATCTCGCGCTGCAGTTCCTGGATCGTGCCGAAGCTGGTCGGGTCGCCCTGGCGCGCGAACAGCTCGGGCGCGATCGCCAGATAGCCCTGCTTGGCAAAGCGCCGGCAGGTATCGGCGATGTACTCGTGCACGCCGAAGATCTCGCTGATCACCAGCACCACCGGCAGGTCGCGCTTGCCCTGCGGCATCGCGCGGTAGATCGGCATCTTGAAGTCGCCGGAGGGGATGGTGACCTCGCCGGCCGTCAGCCCTTCGAAGTCGGTCTTGATCGCTTGCGCGGTGACCGGCAACGCGGCGGCGGCGAAGGCCGAGCCGAGGGCGGTCTTGACGAAGCTGCGCCGGTCGAACGTCTGGCCGGGTACGAGGCTTTCCACTTCGGGCTTGAGCATGCGGGTCTCCTGGTGTTGGCGAACGGGCGGACGCTGCGCCAGCGGAAGAGCCGGGGCATCAGGAAGGCGATTCTAAGCAAACATGGTGTCCAGCGCACGCCGCAGGTCGGCGGGCGGCGCGAGCGGTGCCCGCGCCCTTGCCGAGCGCATGTCGAGCTTCTACCGAGCCCCTACCAAGACGTGCGGAGCCGCTGCGAAGCCCCTGCGGAGCCTCCGCCGAGCCCCTGACGTGCCTTTGCGGCGCCCCTGCCGAGCCCGGCCCTTGCCGCGACCGCCTCGCCCAGGGCGGCCAACCGCTCAGTGCAGCTTCACGCGCGGATTGGTCTTGCTGCGCAGCCAGTGCGCGACCGTATCGAGCGCCATGCGCACCGCGCCGTGCAGCGCCATCACGTGCATCCGGTACAGCGACGAGTACATCAGCCGGGCCATCAGCCCCTCGATGAACATCGAGCCGCCGATCAACCCGCCCATCAGGTTGCCGACCGCGGTGAAGCGGCCCAGCGAGACCAGCGAACCAAGGTCCTTGAACTGGAATTCCGGCAGCGGCCGGCCCTCCAGCCGCGCCCGCAGCGCGTCGTACAGGAAGCTGGCCTGCTGGTGCGCGGCCTGCGCGCGCGGCGGCACGGTGGTCTGCTTGGCCGGCCACGCGCAGCTGGCGCAATCGCCGAACGCAAAGATGTCCGGGTCGTCTTCGCTCTGCAGCGTCTGTTTGACGACGATCTGGCCCTGCCGGCTCAACGTCAGGCCGAGCGTCTTGAGCACCGGCGGCGCGGTGATGCCCGCCGCCCAGACCGTCAGCTCGGCGGGAATCCGCTTGCCGCTGGCGGTCAGCACCGCATCGGGCCCGATCTCGGTGACGCGCTCCCCCGACCAGCATGCGCACGTCCAGCTTGCGCAGCAGCTCGGCGGTTTCGCTCGACACGCGCTCGGACAGCGCCGGCAGGATGCGCGGACCGCCTTCGATCAGCGTGATATGGATGTCGCGGCGCGGGTCCAGGCGGTGCAGCCCGTAGGCGTTGAGCACCTGCGCGGTATTGCGCAGCTCGGCCGACAGCTCGACGCCGGTCGCGCCGGCGCCGACGATCACCACATCGACGTCCGGATGGCCGTCGCCATCGTTGTCGCTGCGCGCGAGCCCGTTCTGCGCCCGGACGCAGGCCGAGATCAGCCGGCGGCGGAAGCGCTCGGCCTGCTCGACGGTATCGAGCGCGATCGCATGCTCGGCCGCGCCGGGCGTGCCGAAGAAATGCGTGACCGAGCCGATCGCCAGCACCAGCGTGTCATACGGAATATCGCGCGCAGGCAGCAGTTCGAGCCCGTCCTGGTCGACGCAGGCCGCGACCGAGATCGTCTTGCGCGTGCGGTCCAGGCCGGTCAGCTCGCCCTGCTGGAACTCGAAATGGTGCCAGAGCGCCTGCGCGGCGTATTCGAGCTGATGGGTGTTCTGGTCCATGCTGCCCGCGGCGACCTCGTGCAGCAGCGGCTTCCAGATATGCGTGGGCGAACGGTCCACCAGCGTGACATGCGCGGCGCCGCGCTTGCCCAGCTTGTCGCCGAGACGCGTCACCAGTTCCAGCCCACCTGCCCCACCGCCGACTACGACGATCCGATGTGCGCTTGTTTGCATTGTTCTACCCGTTCTGGATGGTCGGACCGCCGGCATGCCGGCGGTTACTGCCGTTTGCGTCAGTTTGCTGCAATGCAGCAAACTTGGCAAGACGGGGCGCTGGGTGGGCGCCCCCGTCGCTCAGTGCGCCTCTTCCCAGTTCGCGCCGACGCCGGTTTCGGCGACCAGCGGCACCCGCAGCGCCGCCACGCCGCACATCAGTTCCGGCAGGCGCGTGCGCACCAGTTCCAGTTCGGCCGTCGGCACCTCCAGCACCAGTTCGTCGTGCACCTGCATGATCTGTCGCGTGCCGAGCGACTCGCGCTCGATCCAGTCCTGCACCGCAATCATCGACAGCTTGATCAGGTCGGCCGCGGTGCCCTGCATCGGCGCATTGATCGCCGCGCGCTCGGCGGCCTGGCGGCGCGGGCCGTTGCCGCCGTTGATGTCCGGTAGCCACAGGCGGCGGCCGAACACGGTCTCGACATAGCCCTGCTCGCGCGCGGTCTGGCGCGTCTCTTCCATGTAGCGCGCCACGCCGGGATAGCGCATGAAATAGCGGTCGATATAGTGCTTGGCCGCGTCGCGCTCGATGCCGAGGTTGCTGGCCAGGCCGAACGCGCTCATGCCGTAGATCAGGCCGAAGTTGATGACCTTGGCATAGCGGCGCTGCTCGCTGCTGACCGCATCGGCCGCCACGCCGAAGATCTCGGCCGCGGTGGCGCGGTGGATGTCGTCGCCGCGCGCAAAGGCGCCGAGCAGGTTCTCGTCGCCCGAGATATGGGCCATGATGCGCAACTCGATCTGCGAATAGTCGGCCGACACGATCGCATGGCCCGGCGACGCGATGAAGGCCTCGCGAATGCGCCGCCCCTCCTCGGTGCGCACCGGGATGTTCTGCAGGTTCGGCTCGGTCGACGCCAGCCGGCCGGTCACCGCGGTGGCCTGGCCATAGCTGGTATGCACGCGGCCGGTGGACGGATTGACCATGCGCGGCAGCTTGTCGGTATAGGTGGACTTGAGCTTGGACAGCGCGCGATAGTCGAGCAGCAGCCGCGGCAGCGGATAGTCCTCGGCCAGCTTCTGCAGCACCTCTTCGTCGGTCGACGGCGCGCCGCTGCTGGTCTTCTTGACGACCGGCAGCTGCATGCGCCCGAACAGGATCTCGCCGATCTGCTTGGGCGAGCCGAGGTTGAACGGCTGGCCGGCGGCCTCGTAGGCGCGCTGCTCCAGTTCCATCATGCGCTGGCCCAGTTCGGCGCTCTGCGCGGCCAGGCGCGGCGCGTCGATCAGCACGCCGTTGCGCTCGATCTTCTGCAGCACCACCGACACCGGCATCTCGATGCGCTCGTAGACGTAGCGCAGCCCCTCGGCCGCCTCGAGCTGCGGATACATCTTGCGATGCAGGCGCAGCGTCACGTCGGCGTCCTCGGCCGCGTATTCGGTCGCGCGCGCCAGGTCGATCTGGTCGAAGCACAGCTGGTTGACGCCCTTGCCGCAGACCTCTTCGTAGGTCAGCGTCTTCAGGTTCAGCAGCCGTTCGGCGAGGCTGTCCATGCCGTGATTGCGGTGCGAGGCCAGCACGTAGCTCTGCAGCATGGTGTCATGGCGAATGCCGCGCAGCGCGATGCCGTGGTTGGCGAACACATGGACGTCGTATTTCAGATGCTGGCCGACCTTGTGCCGGGCCGGGTCCTCCAGCCACGCACGCAGCCGCGCCAGCACGAAGTCGCGCGGCAGCTGGCCGCGGCCTTCCATGCCCGCCACATCGGGGCCCTGGTGCGCGACCGGGATATAGCAGGCGATGCCGGGCTCGACCGACAGCGAGATGCCGACCAGCTGCGCCTGCATCGGATCGATCGAGGTGGTCTCGGTATCGATGCAGGTCAGCTCGGCGCGTTCGACGCGGCGCGCCCATTCCTCGAGCGCGGACTCGGTGACCACGGTCTCGTAGCGGATCTCGGCCGGCGGGGCTTCCGCCGCGGGCTGGTCGGACCCGGCAGCCGCGGCGGCCGCGTCCGGACCGTCGAACAGGCTCGCCTGCGGACCGCGCGACGCCGCCGCGGCGGCCGCAGCCTGCGCGCGCGCATCGGGCAGGCGTTCGCCGGTCAGCTCGCGCAGCCACGTCTTGAAGCCGTAGCGCGAGAAGAACGCGACCAGCTTCTCCTTGTCCTCGCCCATGTCGCGCAGCGCGTGGAAGTCGGGGATCGGGTCGGACAGATCGCAGTCGATCTTCACCGTCACCAGTTCGCGTGCACGCGGCAGCCATTCGAGCGTGTTGCGCAGGTTCTCGCCGACCACGCCCTTGATCTTGTCCGCATTGGCCATGATGCCGTCGAGCGTGCCGTATTCGGTCAGCCATTTGACCGCGGTCTTGGGACCGACCTTGGGCACGCCGGGCACGTTGTCGACCGCATCGCCGATCAGCGACAGATAGTCGACGATGCGCTCGGGCGGCACGCCGAACTTGGCCACCACGCCCGGCGGATCGAGGACCTCGCCGCTCATCGTATTGACCAGCGTGACGCTGTCGTTCACCAGCTGCGCGAGGTCCTTGTCGCCGGTCGAGACCACGGTGCGGATGCCCTCGGCGGTGGCCTGGCAGGCGAGCGAGCCGATCACGTCGTCGGCCTCGACGCCATCGACGACGACGATCGGCCAGCCCAGCGCGCGCACTGCCTCGTGGATCGGCTCGATCTGACGCGCGAGATCTTCGGGCATCGACGGGCGATGTTCCTTGTATGCGGGGTACAACTCATCGCGGAAGGTCTTGCCCTTGGCGTCAAACACGCAGGCGCTATACTCTGCCGGGTAATCGTTGCGCAGCTTGCGCAGCATGTTGATCATGCCGTAGATGGCCCCCCGTGGGCAGGCCTTCGCCGTTGCGCAGATCCGGCAGCGCGTGATACGCGCGGTACAGATAGCTCGACCCATCGACGAGCAGCAGTGTTTTAGGACTATCCGACATTCCCATGGACTCGAAATTGACTGGTGCCGCGGCAAGCGGTGAACCCACCGCCCCCGACCATGCCAACGGCGTGGCCGGCAGCCGCAGCAACCCCGTGACCGCGGCGGTCCGTGCCAACGAAGGCAAGATCACCACGGCTGCGGATATGGATGTGAACGTCACCGTCGGCCCCGCCGACGATGGCCCGGGCGATACCGCCTCGCCCGCCGAAGCGCCGGCGTCCGCCAAGGCGGCGCGGGCCAACCCGCGCAAGATGATTCCCAGCCTGCGTGCGCTGGCCGACGAAGACCGCGCGACCGCAAAGAAGGCGCGCGCCTCGTGGCAAATGTTCACGATTATGGCAGAGTTCATCGAGGCGACCGAGTACCTGTCCGAGGTCCGGCCGGCCGTCTCGATCTACGGCAGCGCGCGGCTGCGCGAGGATTCGCCGTACTACCAGCAGACCATCGAGATCGCGCGCCTGTTCTCGGACGCGGGCTTCGCCGTGATCTCCGGCGGCGGCCCCGGCATCATGGAAGCGGCCAACAAGGGCGCGCACGCCGGCAAGTCCGCGAGCGTCGGCCTCAATATCGAACTGCCGCACGAACAGCAGGGCAATCCGTATCAGGACATCGCCATGCGCTTCCGCCATTTCTTCACGCGCAAGGTGACCTTCGTCAAGAACTCGGACGCGCTTCATCGTGATGCCCGGCGGCTTCGGCACGCTCGACGAACTGGCCGAGGTGCTGACGCTGGTGCAGACCGGCAAGTCGCGCGCGGTACCGGTGGTGATGGTGGGCAGCCGCTTCTGGAAGGGCCTGCTCGACTGGTTCCGCTTCACGCTGCTGCCGATGGGCCTGATCGCCGAGCACGATCTCGATCTGATGCAGATCGTCGACGAGCCGCACGAGGTGCTGGAGGCGGTCTACGACTACTACGAGCGCCGCGGCGGCGAAAACCCGATCCCGCCGAAGGAAGAGATGTTCTATCTGTGAGTGGCGCCGGCGGGCCGGTGCCCGAGTGCCCGAACCGCCTCGCCACGGGCCCGCGGGCGGCAGGAATTGCTAGAATGCAAGCCTGATGCCCGAGTCGCGCGCGGCCCCGCCGCGCGCGGCGCCCATTCGGATGCGCCGGCACGCCGCGCGCATCGCACAGGAGGCCGAGATGACCTCCCTTTCCTTTCCGGCCGCCGGCGCGGACGAGCCGGAGCCCCTGCCCGGGGTTGCGCGACGCGGCCTGACGCTGGCCGCGACGGTACTCGCGCTGATCGCCGCGCCCGCCGCGCTGGCCCAGCAGTCCGCGCAGCAGGCCGCCGACGACAACGGCGCGCTGTCCCAGCAGGAACTGAACGAGATCAACAACCAGCCCATCGCCCCGTCGGCGAAGACCCAGCTCAATCATCCGCGCGAGCCGAGCTTCCAGCTGAACGAGGCCGATGGCACGCAGGTGCGCGAATACCGCGATCGCCGCGGCCAGCAGGTCGATATCGAAGTGAAGTCCGGCGCCGGCACGCAGTACCAGATGAGCCGTCCCGAGGACAGCTCGCCGCGCATCCGCGAACGGGAAGTCAATCGCGTGCCTTCGGTGCGCGTGCTGCAGTTCTGAGCCTGCCGCGGACGGAGCCGACCCGTCCGCGCGCGCCATCCGACGTTTCACCGCTCCCGGCCCGGGGGTCGCTTCCGGGCAGCGCCGGACGCCGCTGTCCGCGGCGCCACGGCATGCCGCGGGCCATGCCCGCCGGCGCCATCCGGCTTTACATCCGGTTCCAACCAGACAAGACAGTATGGCTGTATTCACCACGGTCTCGCACGACGAGATCGCGCAATGGCTGCTCGACTACGACCTCGGTACGCTGCGCGCGCTGCGCGGCATTCCCTCGGGCATCGAGAACAGCAATTTCTTCGTGACGATGGAGCGGGACGGCCAGACGCGCGACTACGTGCTGACCATCTTCGAGCGGCTGCGCTTCGACCAGTTGCCGTACTACCTGCATCTCATGGCGCATCTGGCCGAACGCGGCATCCGCGTGCCCGCGCCGATGCCGGGCAAGGACGGCGAGATCCTGCGTACGCTCAAGGGCAAGCCAGCCACCATCGTCACGCGGCTGCCCGGCAGCTCGCAGCTGGCGCCGAACGCGCAGCAATGCGCCGAGGTCGGCGACATGCTGGCGCGCATGCACCTGGCCGGCCGCGGCTATCCGCGCCAGCAGCCGAACCTGCGCAGCCTGGCGTGGTGGCGTGAAACCGAGGGCGAGATCCTGCCCTTCCTCGACGACAGCCAGCGCGCGCTGCTGCAGGACGAACTCGCATTCCAGAGCGGGTTTTTCGGCGGCGCCGCCTATGCCGCGCTGCCGGGCGGCCCCTGCCATTGCGACCTGTTCCGCGACAACGTGTTGTTCGAGGATGCCGGCAACGGGCAGTCGCGGCTGGGCGGCTTCTTCGATTTCTACTTCGCCGGCGACGACAAGTGGCTGTTCGACCTGGCCGTCACCGTCAACGACTGGTGCATCGACCTGGCCAGCGGCGAGCTGGACGCGCCGCGCGCGACGGCGCTGCTGCGGGCTTATCATGCGGTCAGACCCCTGGACGCGATCGAGGCCGCGCACTGGCAGCACATGCTGCGGGCCGGCGCGCTGCGCTTCTGGGTCTCGCGGCTGTGGGACTACCATCTGCCGCGCGAGGCCGACATGCTCGAGCCGCATGACCCGACCCACTTCGAACGCATCCTGCGCCGGCGCATCGCCGCCACCGCGCTCCCCCTGGACCTGATGGGCGCCGCCGATGGCAGCCCCCTGATTGCCTCACGTGACCGCCGCACCTGATTGCCGCACCTGATTCGGACCCGATTCGTCATGCAACTACTGGAAGTCCCCGCCAAGGAAGGCTACGTCTGGTTCCGCCAGGGTCTGTGGCTGTTCCGCAAGAACCCGCTGACCTTCCTGATGCTGCTGTTCATCTATCTGATCGCCGCGCAGATCGCCATCTTCATTCCGCTGATCGGCATCGTCGCGCTGCTGGTGGTGACGCCTGGCCTGTCGGTCGGCATCATGACCGCGTGCCGCGAGGTGATCCAGAACCGCAAGGTGATGCCCACCGTGCTGCTGGCGGGATATCGCAGCAACGGCAAGGTGGCCGCGCGCCATCTGCTGATCCTGGGCGCCATCTATGCGGGACTGGTGTTCCTGCTCAGCCTGATCGCCGGCACGCTGGTCGACATGCGGGCGCTGCTGCCGGTGTTGCTCAAGGAAGAGCCGCCGACCCCGGAGGCGATCCGCCAGCTGTATTACGCGCTGCTGGTCGGAGCGGCGCTGTACACGCCGATCGCGATGCTGTTCTGGTTCGCGCCGCTGCTGGCCGCCTGGCACAACGTGCCGCCGGTCAAGGCGCTGTTCTTCAGCTGGACCGCGTGCTGGCGCAACCGCGGAGCCTTCTTCACCTATGCGATGCTGTTCGTGCTGCTGCTGGTGGCGGTGCCCTTCTTCCTGGAGGCGATCTTCAGCGCCTTCGGCGCCGAAGGCGTGCTGTCCTTCCTGGTGACGCCGTATTCGCTGCTGATGCTGGCGATCCTGTACTGCTCGTTCTACGCGACCTATCGCGGCTGCTTCAACATCGCGCCGCCGAACGGGGACAGCGCGGCAGCCTGACACCACCCACCAGGCTCAATCGATCGCGTCCAGCTTCGCCACCGACAGCGCCAGCCACTTGGCGCCGTGGCGCTTGAACTCGATATTGGCGCGGGCATCCGCGCCCTCGCCTTCGAGCGCCTTGATCACGCCCTCGCCGAACTTGTTGTGGAACACCTGCTGGCCGATGCGCCAGCCCGATTCGGCCTGCCGCTTCTGGTCGGCGTAGCCGTTGCCGGTGTCCATGCCGCCGGTCGCGCGGCTGCCGGTATAGGGCACGTCCTCGGCCCGCTTGTACCAGTCGCGGCCCCACGCGCTTTCCGATGACTGGCGCCGCTGCGCGCCGTAGTTCTGCGCCGGCGGCGTCAGCCACTTCAGCGCGCCCTCGGGAAGCTCGTCGAAGAAGCGCGAGCGGATGTGGTAGCGCACCTGGCCATGCAGCACGCGGCTCTGCGCAAACGACAGGTACAGCCGCTCGCGCGCCCGCGTGATCGCCACATACATCAGCCTGCGCTCTTCCTCCAGCCCGTCGGCGTCGAGCATGCTGTTCTCGTGCGGGAACAGCCCTTCCTCCAGCCCGCTGATGAACACCACATTGAATTCGAGGCCCTTGGCCGCGTGCACCGTCATCATCTGCACCGCGTCCTGCCCGGCCTGGGCCTGGTTGTCGCCGGCCTCCAGCGAGGCATGGGTCAGGAAGGCGACCAGCGGCGTCATGACCTCGGGCAGCGCTTCCGGGTCCAGCACCTGTTGTTCCTGGTCGCCCTCGGCCAGGGCCGGCAGCGGCCGATCGAGGCTCTGCCGGCGGCTCACGGGTATCGCATTGGCCGGCGCGTCGAGGCCGTAGCCCTCCTCGACCACGAAGGCCTGCGCCGCCGTCACCAGTTCGCGCAGGTTCTCGATGCGGTCCTGGCCCTCCTTCTCGGCCTGGTAATGCGTGATCAGCCCGCTGGTATTGATCACGTATTCGACCGTCTCCGGCAGCGTCATCTGCCGGGTCTCGAAGCGCATCTGGTCAATCAGCCGCACGAACAACGCCAGCTTGCCGCCGGCCGCGCCAGCGACGTAGGCCACCGCCTCCGACAGCGCGCAGTTGTATTGCCGCGCGGCGTCCTGCAGCGACTCGATCGAGCGCGCGCCGATGCCGCGGGTCGGGAAGTTGACCACGCGGGCGAAGGCGGCGTCGTTGCGCGGATTCTCCAGCAGCTGCAGATAGGCCAGCGCGTGCTTGACCTCGGCCCGCTCGAAGAAGCGCAGGCCGCCGTAGACGCGGTACGGAATGCCGGACGAGAACAGCGCGTGCTCGATCACGCGCGACTGCGCGTTGCTGCGATACAGGATCGCGATCTCGGCGCGGCTGGTGCCCTGGGCGATCTGGTCGCGGATCTCCTCGACGATCCACCCGGCCTCCTGCCCGTCCGTGCCGGCCTGGTAGACCCGCACCGGCTCGCCGTGGCCCGCATCGGTGCGCAGGTTCTTGCCGAGCCGGCGCGCGTTGTGGGCGATCAGGTGATTGGCCGAGTCGAGGATATGGCCGTGCGAGCGATAGTTCTGCTCCAGCTTGATCAGATGGCGCACGCGGAATTCGTGCTCGAAGTCGCGCATGTTGCCGACATTGGCGCCCCGGAACGCGTAGATGCTCTGGTCGTCGTCGCCGACCGCGAACACCGCCGCGGCATTGCCGGTGCCGAAGCCCGCCAGCAGCTTCAGCCACTGGTACTGCAGGACGTTGGTGTCCTGGAACTCGTCGACCAGCACATGGCGGAAACGGTGCTGATAGTGCTGGCGGATCGCGTCGTTGTAGCGCAGCAGCTCGTAGCAGCGCAGCAGCAGCTCGGCGAAATCGACCACGCCCTCGCGCTGGCACTGCTCGTCGTAGGCGGCATACAGGTCGACGAAGCGGCGGTTGAAGTCGTCGTTGGCCTCGACATCGGCCGCGCGCAGGCCCTGCTCCTTCGCGCTGTTGATGAAGTACTGCAGGTTCTTGGCCGGATATTTCTCGTCGTCGACGTTCAGCGACTTCAGCAGGCGCTTGAGCGCCGACAGCTGGTCCTGGCTGTCGAGGATCGAGAAGGTCTGCGGCAGCCCCGCATCGCGGAAATGCGCGCGCAGCATGCGGTTGCACAGGCCGTGGAAGGTGCCGATCCACATGCCGCGCGTATTGATCGGCAGCATCGACGACAGCCGCGTCTGCATCTCCTTGGCGGCCTTGTTGGTGAAGGTCACCGCCAGGATGCCCGCCGGCGACACGCGGCCGTTCTGGATCAGCCACGCGATGCGCGTGGTCAGCACCCGCGTCTTGCCGCTGCCCGCTCCCGCCAAGATCAGCGCCGGTTCGTCCGGCAGCGTGACGGCGGCAAGTTGTTCGGCGTTCAGATTGGCAAGCAGGTCGGACATCGGGAGGGGCCTTGAGGAATCGGGCCATTATAACGGCGCGCCCCTCCGCGGCCCCCACCCGGCGGCCTCCCCGAGCCTCCCTGCCTTCCCCCTGCCTTCCCCCCGCCTCATCTCGCCTGCCCTCGGCCTGACCTCGGCCTCGCCCGGCCTCCTCGCCCTACGGCCCCGCCGCGTCGTCCAGCGCCTGCGGCCCGAAGCACGGCGCCAGGCAGGCCTTCAGCAGGCGCCGCGCCTCGCCATGGATGCGCTCGCGCACGGCCTCGTCCTCGCCCTCGGCCAGGTCCATCAGCGCGGTCAGCACCTCGATCGCGCAGCGCGCGGTCAGGCGGGCATCGTCCTCGGCCACCTGCTGGTGCTGCATCAGCCAGCGCGCCAGCAGCTCGGCGACCTCGCGGCTGGTGGCATCGTGGATGCGGCGCAGCTCCGGCGACGACTGCATCGCCCGGCGCAGCGCGATGCTGCCCGGCTGGCGGCTGCGCGCGGTACGGACCTGGTCGAACACCGCGTCGACCACCGCGCGCCAGTCCGCCACCGCCCCGGTCGAGGGCAGCACCGCCAGCGAATCGGCCGCGCGCTGGCGCATCTGGTGCTCGAACAGCGCATTGATGACCGACAGCTTGTTCGGAAAGTACTTGTACAGCGTGGCGATATTGATCCCCCGCACGGCTGGCGATCAGGTTGGTGGTGATTCGTTCTACCCCGACCTCGTCGAGCAGCGACGCGGTGGTATCGAGAATCCGTTCGAAGGTGACCCGGCCGCGCGCCCGCACCGGGGCCCGGCGCAGGCGCAGCAGCAGCGGCGCCAGGCTGTGGCCGGCGGCGCCTCCCTGATTGTGTTCGTTCTCGTTCTGGTTCATGTCCATGACCCGGCCGTCGGCCGACTGCACCGCCGGGCCCGCCCACGCCCCGGCAACCCGCCCGGACCGCCATGCGGCGTCCCCTGCCCGAGCCCCCAACGCAGACGATAGGCCCCGCCGCGTGCCGCGACCGTGCTCTAGCGAACGCATCGGCGGCCGCGAAGCGGCGATACTGCGGTTCGTCCTGCGGTGGATGTGAGGCGGCGCGTGGCTGGCAGGCGCGCCCCGCATGGGCATTTTGGGCGTCACCGAGCGGGCTCCCCCTATAATTTAGGGCTTGTCTCCCTTTGGCCGCGCCCGCCAGGCGCGCACCAGACCGCGAGAGCCGCACCGGCTCGCCGGCCTCCACGCATCGATCGACATCCCAAGCATGACCGCCCAAGACCAGTCCCTAGCCAAGAGCTTCGAACCCGCCGCCATCGAGGCCAAATGGGGCCCCGAGTGGGAAAAACGGGGCATCGCCAAGCCCACCCCTCGACCCGGACCGGCCCGATTTCGCCATCCAGCTGCCGCCGCCCAACGTCACCGGCACGCTGCACATGGGACACGCCTTCAACCAGACCATCATGGACGGCCTGGCGCGGCACGCACGCATGCGGGGCGCCAACACGCTGTGGGTCCCCGGCACCGACCATGCCGGCATCGCCACGCAGATCGTGGTCGAGCGCCAGCTCGACGCGCAGGGCGTCTCGCGCCACGACCTCGGTCGCGAGGCCTTCGTGCAGAAGGTCTGGGCCTGGAAGGAGGAATCGGGTTCGACCATCACGCGGCAGGTGCGGCGCATGGGCGCGTCGATCGACTGGAGCCGCGAATATTTCACGATGGACCCGAAGATGTCGCGCGTGGTCACCGAGGTGTTCGTGCGCCTGCACGAGCAGGGGCTGATCTACCGGGGCAAGCGGCTGGTCAACTGGGACCCGGTGCTGGGCACCGCCGTGTCCGATCTGGAAGTCGAGAGCGTCGAGGAAGAAGGCTCGCTCTGGCATATCCGCTATCCGCTGGTCGAGCCGGATGCGCGCACCGGGCTGACGCATCTGACGGTGGCGACCACCCGTCCGGAAACGATGCTGGGCGACGTTGCGCTGATGGTCCATCCCGAGGACGAGCGCTACGCGCACCTGATCGGCAAGATGGCGAAGCTGCCGCTGACCGATCGCGAGATCCCGGTGATCGCCGACGACTACGTCGACCGCGAATTCGGCACCGGCGTGGTCAAGGTCACGCCGGGCCATGACTTCAACGACTATGCGGTGGGCCAGCGCCACAACCTGCCGCAGCTGTCGGTGCTGACGCTGGATGCGAAGATTGCCGATGGCGCGCCCGCGCAATACGTCGGCCTGGACCGCTTCGAGGCGCGCCGCCGCATCGTCGCCGACCTCGACGCGCAGGGCCTGCTGGTCGAGGTCAGGAAGCACAAGCTGATGACGCCGAAGAGCGAGCGCACCGGCAGCGTGATCGAGCCGATGCTGACCGACCAGTGGTTCGTCGCGATGAGCAAGCCGGCGCCGGAAGGCACCTTCTACCCCGGCCGCTCGATCGCCGAGGTCGCGCTCGACGCCGTGCAGAGCGGCGAGATCCGCCTGATTCCCGAGAACTGGGTCAGCACCTACAACCAGTGGCTGGCCAATATCCAGGACTGGTGCATCTCACGCCAGCTGTGGTGGGGCCACCAGATCCCGGCCTGGTACGACGAGGCCGGCAACTGCTACGTCGCGCGCACCGAAGAGGAAGCGCGTGCGCAGGCGCAGGCCGCCGGCTTTGCCGGGCCGCTGCGCCGCGACGAGGACGTGCTGGACACCTGGTTCTCGTCGGCGCTGGTGCCGTTTTCCTCGCTGGGCTGGCCCGAGCAGACGCCCGAACTGCAGCATTTCCTGCCGTCGTCGGTGCTGGTCACCGGCTACGACATCATCTTCTTCTGGGTCGCGCGCATGGTCATGATGACCAAGCACTTCACCGGCCAGGTCCCGTTCAAGGACGTGTACGTGCACGGCCTGGTGCGCGACTTCGAAGGCAAGAAGATGAGCAAGTCCGAGGGCAACACGCTCGATCCGGTCGACCTGATCGACGGCATCGAGCTGCCCGAACTGCTGAAGAAGCGCACCACCGGCCTGCGCCGGCCCAAGGATGCGCCGAAAATCGAAGCCAAGACGAAGAAGGAATTCCCCAACGGCATTCCGGCCTTCGGCGCCGACGCGCTGCGCTTCACCTTCGCCTCGCTGGCCACGCTCGGCCGCAACATCAACTTCGACACCGGCCGCTGCGAGGGCTACCGCAACTTCTGCAACAAGCTGTGGAACGCGACCCGCTTCGTGCTGATGAACACCGAGGGGCACGACTGCGGCATGGGGCCGTGCAACCAGGACTGCGGCCCCCGACGGCTACCTCGACTTCTCGCAGGCGGACCGCTGGATCGTGTCGCTGCTGCAGCGGGTCGAGGCCGAGGTCGAGAAGGGCTTCGGCGAATACCGCTTCGACAATATCGCCAACGCGATCTACAAGTTCGTCTGGGACGAGTACTGCGACTGGTATCTCGAACTGGCCAAGGTGCAGATCCAGAACGGCACGCCGGCGCAGCAGCGCGCCACGCGCCGCACGCTGCTGCGCGTGCTCGAGACCGTGCTGCGGCTCGCGCATCCGATCATCCCGTTCATCACCGAGGAGCTGTGGCAGAAGGTCGGCCCGCTGGCCGGCCGCGGCAAGGGCGACGGCAGCGAATCGATCGCGCTGCAGCCCTACCCGCTCGCCGCCGCCGCGAAGATCGACGAAACGGCCGAGGCCTGGGTCGCGCAGCTGAAGGCGATGGTCGATGCCTGCCGCAACCTGCGCGGCGAAATGAACATCTCGCCGGCGCAGCGGATCCCGCTGTACGCGCACGGCGACAACGCCTTCCTGCACGCGGCGAAGCACTATATCCAGGCGCTGGCGAAACTTTCCGAGGTTCGCGTCTTCGAAGACGAGCAGACCCTGATGGCCGAAGGCGCCGGTGCGCCGGTCGCCATCGTCGGCGGCAGCCACCTGCTGCTGAAGATCGAGATCGACGTCGCCGCCGAACGCGTGCGTCTCGGCAAGGAAATCCAGCGCATCGGCGGCGAGATCGCCAAGGCCCGCGGCAAGCTGGCCAACGAGAGTTTCGTGGCCAAGGCGCCGGCCGCGGTGGTCGAACAGGGAAAACCAGCGGCTGGCCGATTTCGAGCAGACGCTGGCCAAGCTGCAGGACCAGTTGCAAAGGCTGCCGGCATGAGGTCGCCACCGGCCGCGTTCGCGCCGGTGGCGGTGTCGATGTCGGTGTCCGCGCCGGCATCGCTGCCGGCAGCACGGTCCAGGGCATGCGCCTTGCTTTAACGCAAGGCTGACGACATCAACACTGAGAAGGAGCCTCTTTTATGGAAACCCGCGTCACCAAGGCCGTATTCCCGGTAGCCGGGCTCGGCACCCGTTTCCTGCCCGCTACCAAGGCGAGCCCCAAGGAAATGCTGCCCGTGGTGGACAAGCCGCTGATCCAGTATGCGGTTGAAGAGGCGATGGCTGCCGGCATCACGGAGATGATCTTCGTGACCGGGCGCTCCAAGCGTGCGATCGAGGACCATTTCGACAAGGCCTACGAGCTCGAGGTCGAGCTGGAGGCCAAGAACAAGCAGGCGCTGCTCGAGGTGGTCCGCTCGATCAAGCCGTCGCATGTGGAATGCTTCTACGTGCGCCAGCCCGAGGCGCTCGGCCTGGGGCATGCGGTGCTGTGCGCCGAGAAGCTGGTCGGCGACACGCCCTTCGCCGTGATGCTGGCGGACGACCTGCTCGACGGCCAGCCGCCGGTGATGAAGCAGATGGTCGACCTCTACAACCATTACAACTGCTCCATCCTCGGTGTGGAAGAAATTGCACCCGAGCAGAGTAAATCTTATGGCGTGGTCGACGGCCGCGAGTGGGACGAAGGCGTGATCAAGGTCGCCGGCATCGTCGAGAAGCCGGACCCGGAAGTGGCACCGTCGAACCTGGGCGTGGTCGGCCGCTATATCCTGACCCCGCGCATCTTCGAACATATCCGCAACCTGAAGCCGGGCGCCGGCGGCGAATTCCAGCTGACCGATGCGATCCAGTCGCTGCTCGGCCAGGAACAGGTGCTGGCCTACCGTTACCAGGGC
This sequence comes from Cupriavidus sp. H18C1, assembly GCF_049311595.1. Taxonomy (NCBI): domain Bacteria; kingdom Pseudomonadati; phylum Pseudomonadota; class Betaproteobacteria; order Burkholderiales; family Burkholderiaceae; genus Cupriavidus; species Cupriavidus sp. H18C1. The sequence continues at coordinate 2,995,519 of NZ_CP186008.1, read as the reverse complement.
GTGCGCTACGACTGCGGCAGCAAGCTGGGCTATCTGAAGGCGATGGTCGAGTTCGCGCTGAAGCATCCCGAGGTCCGGGACGAGTTCGGCAGCTATCTGCGCGAGCGGATCTGAGTCGTCTGGGCGGACGATTGTCCGGACAAGGGCGCCTGCGTTGGCGGGCGCCCTCGCCCAGCACTCGCCCGCCCTCTCCCAGCCTCCAAAACAAAAGCCGCCCGAGGGCGGCTTTGTCGTCTGCGGCCCGAACCGGTGGGCCGCCGGACTGGGGGCCTGCTGGCCCGCTTACCGGCGCTTCATGTAGAACACGAACACCTTGTCGACCTCCTGGTGCGACAGCAGTTCGTTGCCGGTCTGCTTGGCGAAGGCCTGGAAGTCGCGGGTCGCGCCCGGGTCGGTGGCCAGCACCTTCAGCACTTCTCCGCTCGCCATATCGGCCAGCGCCTTCTTGGTCCGCAAAATCGGCAGCGGGCAGTTCAGCCCGCGTGCGTCCACTTCCTTCTGGAACTCCATGGTCTCTTCCTTGTTTCCCTGGTATGGGCGATGTCGGCAAGCCTTCCCTGAGGCTTCATGGCCGGTATTGTAGCGTCGCCCCGGCGCCCTCCGCCCCGGCGGCCTGGCGCGGATCGGGAATGTCCTCGCCGGTCTGGCGGTCGAAGAAGCGCACCGGATAGCCGCGCGCGGCCAGCCAGTCGGCCACCGCGAAGCCGGTGCCGGCATTCCAGATCCGCATCTTTTCCGGCGCCACCAGCTTGTAGTCGGCCAGCTCCTCCGACAGCGCGATGGTGCCGGTCGCGCGCACGTGGTACGCGATGATCAGCTCGTTCTTGCGCATGAATTCGTAGACGCCGATCAGCGACACCGATTGCGCATCGAGATTGGTCTCCTCCTTCAGCTCGCGCGCCACGCCCGCCTCCGGCGTTTCGTCGCGCTCCAGGAAGCCGGTGACCAGCGCGTACATCGACGGCGGCCACGCGGCATTGCGCGCCAGCAGCAGCTTGCCCTCGTACTCGACGACGGCGGCCAGCACCGGCAGCGGGTTGTCCCACTGGACGAACTGGCAGTCGTCCTGCACGCAGGCCATGCGTTCGCGCCCGGACATCGGCAGCGCCATCAGCGGCGTGCCGCAGTGGGGACAGTAGCGATAGGAGGGCATGGCTCGTTTTCCTGTTCGATGGCGCAACGCGCCTTGGGTCAGACAGCGATCCGCATGGACACGCTGACAATCACGCGCCGACAATCACGCGCCGGCAGTCACGCGCCGGCAGTCACGCGCCGCAAATCACGCGGCGCAGACCTCGCGCATGTCGGCCGCCAGCGCTTCGACCGTCTCGGGCTGCAGGTCCCACGAGCACATGAAGCGGCAGCCGCCGGCGCCGATGAAGGTATAGAAGCGCCAGCCGCGCGCGCGCAGCGCCTCGATCGCCGGCAGCGGCAGCTCGGCGAACACGGCGTTGGCCTGCGTCGGGAACATGATGCGCACGCCAGGAATGGCGGCGATGCGATCGTGCAGCAGCTGCGCCATCGCATTGGCATGGCGGGCATTGGCCAGCCACACGTCGTTCTCCAGCAGCCCCAGCCACGGCGCCGAGATGAAGCGCATCTTCGAGGCCAGCTGCCCGGCCTGCTTGACGCGATAGGCGAAGTCCTCGGCCAGCTTGCGGTCGAAGAACACCACCGCCTCGCCGACCGGCAGGCCGTTCTTGGTGCCGCCGAAACACAGCACGTCGACGCCCGCGCGCCAGGTGATCTCCGACGGATGCACGCCGAGCGACGCGACCGCGTTGGCAAAGCGCGCGCCGTCCATATGGACCCGCAGCTGCCGCCGCTTGGCGATCGCCGAGATCGCGCGCACTTCCTCGACCGTATAGACGGTGCCGACCTCGGTCGACTGCGTCAGCGACACGACCTTGGGCTTCGGATAGTGGATGTCGTTGCGGCGCGTGACCAGCGCCTCGACGGCGTCGGGCGTCAGCTTGCCGTTGGCGCCGGGCGCGGTCAGCAGCTTCGAGCCGTTGGAGAAGAACTCCGGCCCGCCGCACTCGTCGGTCTCGATATGCGCCAGCTCGTGACAGATCACGGAGTGATACGACTGGCACAGCGCCGACAGTGCCAGCGAATTGGCCGCCGTGCCGTTGAATACGAAGAACACCTCGCAATCGGTCTGGAACAGGTCGCGGATGCGATCGCAGACCTTCTGCGTCCACGAATCGTCGCCATAGGCCTGCTCGTGCCCGCTGCCGTTGGCTTCGAGGAAGTACTTCAGCGATTCCGGGCAGAAGCCGGCGTAGTTGTCCGAGGCGAAATGCTGCATGACGGTTCCGTACAGGGGCGCGAGGCGCCGGTTCGTGGATGCCCGGAGAAGGAACGATGACCAGGAACGATGGCGAGGACGATGTCGACGGGCGTTACTTCTTGTCGGCCCACAGCTCGCCGCCGGTGGCCCAGTTCTCTCGCTTGACGTCGGTGATGATGATGTCGACCGCGCCGGCCGAGCAGCCGAGGGTTTCGCAGGTGACACGGGTCACTTCCTCGACGAACTTGCGCTTCTGCTCGATGGTGCGGCCCTCGAACATCTCTACGTGGAAAGTCGGCATGGATGGCTCCTGTTGTTATGGATGAATGGTGCAAGGACCCAAGCGGGCGCTGCCCTGCGTTGCGCTTGCTCGCGCTGCGTGGCACCCGTCGCGCTCAGTCGCGATACGAGGGATCGATTTTATCGAGTTTGCGCAGCAGCGACGGCCATTCCAGCGCGCCCTCGATGGCGCCGCCGTCGTCGAGCTGGGCCGAGGTCCGCGTCGCCACCTCGACCGAGGGCAGCACCACGCGCGTGGCGGTCAGCGCGCCGAGCTGGATTTCGCAGGCCTTGATCAGCGTGGCCATCAGCACATGGGCCTCGGCCACGGTCCGGCCGACCGTCAGCGTGCCGTGGTTGCGCAGCAGCATGGCGGGATGGCTGCCCAGCGAGGCGGTCAGCCGCGCGCCCTCGGCCGGCGTGAAGGCCAGGCCCTCGTAGTCGTGATAGGCGAGCCGGCCGTAAAGCGCATCGCGTGCTGCGACAGCGGCAGCAGTCCGTCGGCCTGGGCCGACACCGCGACGCCGGCGGTATTGTGCAGGTGCATCACACAGACCGCGTCCGGACGCGCCGCGTGCACGGCCGCATGCAGCGCAAACCCGGTCACGTTGACCGGATGGGGGCTGTCGCCGACCACCTCGCCGCGGCCGTTGATCTTGACCAGGTCCGACGCGCGGATCTCGTCGAAGGCATGGCCGAACGGGTTGATCAGGAAGTGGTCCGGCTCTCCCGGCACCGTGGCCGAGATATGCGTGTAGATCAGGTCGTCCCAGCCGGCCAGCGCGCACAGCCGGTACGCCGCGGCGAGGTCGACGCGCATGCGGCGCTCGGCTTCCGAACCGGTGGCCGAACCGGTGGCCGAACCGGTGGCGGAAGCGCCGGTGGCGCGGGCGGGTTGCAGGGCGAAGGACATCGATGGCTCCTTGCGCCGTCGGGCGATGCCGGCCCGCGGGCCGGTTGCCGATGGCGGCGAAGGCGATACTGTAGCCCAAGCGCGCCGGGGCGTGGATCGGGCCGCCCCGCCCTGCTCAGCCGCTCGGCCGGCTCGGCGCAGCCCGCCCAACGCAGTCAGCCCGGCTCTGCCCGGCCGGCTCTACCCGGCCCCGCCAGCCCTGCCCCGACAGCCCTGCCGAACTCTGCCCGGCCCGACCCGCTCAGGCATGCGGCGCCGCCGCGGACGGCAGGGGCGCGACCCGGCGCAGCCACAGGTAGATCAGCGCGCCGGCCAGCAGCGCCAGCGCCGCACCGACCAGCGACGCGGCAAAGCCGCCGGTGCGGGCCACCAGCGCGGTGGCGAACGGCGGTCCGACGATCTGCCCGAGCCCGTACGCCGCCGTCATCAGCCCGATCAGCCGCGGCGCCTGGCTGCCGGCGAGCCGGCGCGCCTCGTGCATGGCGAACAGCACCAGCGCGGTGAACGGCAGCCCCGCCAGCAGGCTGCTCAGCGCGAAACCGGCCAGCGTCGGCCATATCGCCGCGATCGCCACGCCCGCCGCCTGCATGCCATAGGCCAGCGCCAGCAGCACGCGGTTGTCGTGCCGCACGCCGATGCGCACGGCCGTCAGCGCGCCGAGCGCCACCGCGGCGCCGAACAGCGGCCAGAACAGGTCCGCCCACAGCGAGCCCGGCATCGCCTGACGCGCGATCACCGGCAGGAAGGTCGCGGTGATGATGTAGCCGAAACCGGCCAGGCCGTAGGCCACGGTCAGCGCCCAGGCTTCGCCCGACCACGCCGCCATGCGCGGCGGCGCGGCCGCGGCGGAAGCCGTGGCCGCGTGGGGCGCCGAGTCGGGCTGGAAGATGCGCCATACCGCCGCCACCAGCACCAGCGCCAGCACGCCGAACGCGATCCAGCCCCAGGCCGCGCTCCAGTCCATGCCGACCATGCCGAAGGCCGATACCCCCGTGGCGACGATGCCGATGCCCGGTCCGCAGAAAATCAGGCCGCCGAGCGCCGGCTTGCCCGCCTCGGCCAGCCGCTGCATGCACCATGCCGCGGTATAGACCAGCACGAAGGCGCTGGCGACGCCGGCGGCGGCGCGCCACAGCGACCAGGACAGCATGCCGAGCGGCAACGCCATCGCCAGCGTCAGCGCGACGGTGGCCGCCAGCCCCCAGCGCACCATGCGCGCGGCATCGGGCCGGATCAGCAGGCAGGCCAGCGCGCCGGCGAAATAGCCGATGTAGTTCCAGGTCGCGATCCACCCGCCCTGATGCAGCGTCACGCTGCCGTCGTGCAGCATCATCGGCAGCAGGGGCGTGAAGGCGAAGCGGCCGATGCCCATGGCGACGGCCAGCGAGACCAGGCCGCCGAGCGCGACGGCCCAGGCGCCGGGACGGCGGGCTTCGCTGCGGGCGAGCGTGCCGTGGGCCAGCTCGGGATTGCGGGAGGGCGAGACTGACACGATGCGGATTCTCCGTTCTGGCGCGTCGGCAATCCCGCTATCGTACCCGCGGCCCGCAAAGCGCGACGGCGCCGCCGCCAAGACCACGCCACCGTCCCGGGCAAGCGGTGTCGTGTCGCCTACACTGGAATGAGCGCCGCAAGGCGCCCACCGCGGGACGACGGCAACACGGCAACACGGCATTACGGCAACGCGGCAATACGGCAACGCGGCGGCGCGGTCCGGCCAGCACGAGCACGAGCACGAGCACGAGCACGAGCACCGGCACCGGCACCGGCACGACCAGAAGCGCGACCGCCGCCACGCCGGCGGCCCTCCCTATCACGAGCGCAGACCATGAACGCACAGGCAAGCTTCGCGCGGCGGCTCGCCGCCGTCCTGCTGCTGATCGTCGGCATGACGCTGGCTCTGGCCCAGCCCGGCGGCACGCCCGACCGCGCCCGTGCGCAGACGGGAGCCGCCGCGCCGGTCTACCTGATCCCGCTCAAGGGCGCTGTCGGCCCGGCCAGCGCCAGCTTCGTGCGGCGCGGCTTCGAGCAGGCGCGCCAGGCCGGCGCCCAGTTGATCGTGCTGGAGATGGACACGCCAGGCGGGCTGGACCCGTCGATGCGGCAGATCATCCAGGACATCCTCGCCAGCCCGGTGCCGGTGCTCGGCTACGTCTATCCGGGCGGGGCGCGCGCCGCCAGCGCCGGCACCTACATCCTCTACGCGAGCCACCTGGCCGCGATGGCGCCGGGCACCAACCTGGGCGCGGCCAGCCCGGTGCGGCTTGGCATCGGCGGTCCGGAGCGGAGGGAACGGGCCGAACGGGCCGAGCGGACCGAGCGCGCCGCGGATGGCCGCCCGGCTTCCGAAGGCGCCGCCAGCGCGCCCGGCCGCGCCGCCTCGGACCGGAAGGACGACGGCCTCGACACCCTCGAGCGCAAGCAGCTGCACGACGCCGCCGCCTATATCCGCGGCCTGGCGCAGCTGCGCGGGCGCAATGCCGAATGGGCCGAGCGCGCGGTGCGCGAGGCGGTCAGCCTGTCGGCCGACGAGGCGGCGGCGCAGCGCGTGGTCGACCTGATCGCGCCCGATGTGCCGGCGCTGCTGCGCGCGGTGGACGGGCGCGCCGTGGTCGCGGCCGGCGCGTCGCGCACGCTGCGCACCGCGCAGGCCAGCGTCATCGAACTGGAGCCCGACTGGCGCTATCGGCTGCTCGCCGTGCTGACCGAACCGGGCGTCGCGCTGATCCTGATGATGATCGGCATCTACGGGCTGATCTTCGAATTCTCGACGCCCGGCATGGTGCTGCCCGGCGTGGCCGGCGCGATCTGCCTGCTGCTGGCGCTCTTCGCGCTGCAGATGCTGCCGATCAACTACGCCGGCCTGGCGCTGATCGCGCTGGGCATCGGCTGCATGGTGGCCGAAGCCTTCCTGCCGAGCTTCGGTGCGCTCGGCCTGGGCGGCATCGTGGCATTTGCGCTGGGCGCCGTGATGCTGATCGACACCGACATCCCGGGCTTCGGCGTGCCGCTGTGGATGATCGGCACGCTGTCGCTGGCCGCAGCGGCGCTGAGCTTCGGCGTCTCCGCGGCCGCCGTGCGCGCGCGCCGCCAGCCCGCGGTGATCGCCGACACCCGCGTGGTCGGCAATGCCGGCCGCATCATCGACGACGGCTGGGCCGAGGTGCAGGGCGAACGCTGGCGCGTGCGCAGCGCGGCGCCGCTGCGGACCGGCCAGGCGGTGCGCGTGACGGGCCGCCAGGGGCTCGTGCTCGACGTCGAACCGGCCGACAGCCTGCCCACCGACGAATCCCCCGCGCGGCCGCCGCCTTCCCCCACGTCCCCCACGTCCCCACAAGGAGACCGACCATGATCTTCAGCCTCAGCGCCGGCACCCTCGTCATCCTGCTGGCCCTGCTGATCTTCTCCGCCTTCCGCGTGCTGCGCGAATACGAACGCGGCGTGGTGTTCATGCTGGGCCGGTTCTGGCGCGTCAAGGGACCGGGCCTGGTGCTGGTGATCCCGGTGATCCAGCAGATGGTGCGCGTCGACCTGCGCACCGTGGTGATGGACGTGCCGGCGCAGGACGTGATCTCGCGCGACAACGTCTCGGTCAAGGTCAACGCGGTGGTCTATTTCCGCGTGGTCGATCCGCAGAACGCGATCATCCAGGTGGCCAACTTCCTCGAGGCCACCAGCCAACTGGCGCAGACCACGCTGCGCGCGGTGCTCGGCAAGCACGATCTCGACGAGATGCTGTCCGAGCGCGAGAAGCTGAACCTGGACATCCAGAAGGTGCTGGACGCGCAGACCGACGCGTGGGGCATCAAGGTGTCGAACGTCGAGATCAAGCATGTCGACCTGAACGAATCGATGGTGCGCGCGATTGCGCGCCAGGCCGAAGCCGAACGCGAGCGGCGCGCCAAGGTGATCCACGCCGAGGGCGAGCTGCAGGCGTCGGTGAAGCTGCTGGAAGCGGCGCAGATGCTGGCGCGGCAGCCGCAGGCGATGCAACTGCGCTACCTGCAGACGCTGACGCAGGTGGCGGGCGATCGCAGCTCGACCATCGTGTTCCCGGTGCCGATCGAGATGATGGAGGTGTTGCGGCCGCATGTGCGCGGCGCCGCGGCGCAGGCCACCGAGGCCGCAGAGGCCGCCGCGGGCACCGGGGCGACGATGGGGACCGCCGCCAGCGCCGCGGACAGCAACGAGCCGCCGCATTGAGGCGGGTGCATCGCGTCGGGCGCTTTGAGTTGAGCGCTTTGAGTCGGCTGCTTTGAGTCGGGTGCTTTGAGTCGGGTGCTTTGAGTCGGGCGCTTTGAGTCGGGCGCTTTGAGTCGGGTGCTTTGAGTCGGGCGCAATGACTCGACCGCAATGCGCCGAGCGCACCAGGCCCCGCACCACTACCGCGACACCCCCCGCATCGCGCTGCGCCCAGCGTGCGACATCCTCCCGCGACGGAATGGCAATGAGGCCGCCCAGCGCGGCCGCCGCCGCGATGCGGCTCTCCTCGCTGCCGGACGACGACAGCGCCGGCACCAGCATGCCGATGCCCAGCGCCGGCTGCGAATCGGTGGCGTTGCCGATCAGCGTGGCGGTGGCCATGCCCGCTGCCCGCTGCGCCACGCTCTCGCGGCCCAGCAGCGCCGCCTCGGCGGCCTCGCGCAGGCGGCGCGGCGTGCTGGCGTCGCGATAGACCCGGTTCAGCGCCTGCACCGCCCGCTCGCGCTCGCGCAGCCAATCGCTGATCTGCCGGATCACGTAGCGCGGCGCCGGCCGATAGGGGCTGCCGTCGGGCCGGGACAGCGACTGGCGCAGCCGCGCGATGCCCCCTTCCGTCCAGCCGTCCCACGACCAGGCCAGCAGCCACGGATGGGCCTCGCACAGCGCCGCCTGCCGCAGCTGGCCGCAACCCGCGAGCTGGACCTCGGCGAGCGCGGGATTGTCGCGCGCCAGCGATCGCAGCACCGGCTCGGGCAACGCGCTGCAGTGGCGCGCGTCGAGCCGGCTCAGCTGCCGTGCGCCCTCGAGCCGCAATTCGCGCAGCGCCGCGCAGCCGTCCAGCCGCAGCACGCGCAGCGCCGGCGCCTCCAGCCGCACGGTCCGCAGCGCGCCGTTGTCGCGCAGATCGAGTTCTTCCAGCGCACGCATCAGCAGCAGCGGCGATTGCGGCGGGCCCGGCTGCGCGACCAGCGGCGCGGCGGCGCGCTCGGCCAGCGTCGGTTCGCCCGGCATCCAGTCGCCCGGCAGCCGCATCGCCCGCACGATCAGCGTACGAAGCCCGGGCGCATACGCTTCGACATGGCGCAGCGCCTGCGGCGACAGCCGCGCGCAGCCGCTCAGATCGAGCCGCCGCAGCGACGCGCCGGTGCCATGCAACAGCGTTTCGAGCAGCGCGTCGGTCAGCACCGCGGCGAAGGGGCTCAGATCCAGGCAGACCAGCGCCGTGCCGGCCAGCGCCGCCAGCAGCCGGCGCTGGTCCTCGACCGCGATGGCGCGTGCGTCGGCATGCAGCGCCATGCCGATCGCATCGAACACCGCGGTGCGCTGGCGCGCGGGCAGCGCGGCGAAGGTCCGCGCGGCGCCGTCGCGTCCGCTCAGCACGCCGAGCACGATGGCCGCGAGATCGCGCGCCGGCGATCCGGCGAGCCGCGACAACGCGCCGGTGGCCGACATGGTGCCGCCCGGCGCGATCTGCGGCGCATCGGCGGGCCGCCACGGCACCGCGCGCGGACGTGGATGAATCGCCGTGAAGTGTTCGCTTGCCTGGGCGCCCGTTTGGAGGGCCGTTTGGAGGGCCGTTTGGAGGCCCGTTTGGAGGCCCGTTTGGAGGCCCGTTTGAGGGCCCGTTTGAGGTCCCGCTTGAGTGCCGGCCCGCGTGCCGGCCTGAGCGCGCGCATGAGCGCCCGCTTGGCCGCCGGCTTGGTTGCCGCCTTCGGCGCCGGCTACGGCGGCGGCATAGCGCCCGCTCGCGTCCGGGCGGGCCAGCCCCTCGTCGAGGCAGGCGAAACGCAAGGCCGGTGCCCCCGGCTCGCTGGCGCGCACCGGATAGCGCGCGAACGCCGCCAGATACGGCGCCGCCAGCTCCGGCTCGACGCTGCGCAGCCATGCCATGCCGGTGGGCGCAACGCGCAAGCGCGCGGCCAATGCCGCCAGGCCGACGACGGTCTCGATGCGTTGCCGCAGGTCCGGCAGCGCATCGCCGGGAATCGCCCCCAACAGGCCCGCATGCGGCGACGTGGCGCTCGCCGCGGCGCCGTTCGCGCCGCCGCCGCGCTCCGTGCCGGCGAACAAGGCGCCCTGTTCCTGCTGCAAGCGGGCAGCGTCCTCGAGCCAACCGCGCAGCACCGCGTCCGGCTGCAGGCGGCCGATCTCCTCGAGCACCCCAGGATCGAGCGGCTGCATCATCTGGTCCAGGCACAACAGATGGCTGCGCACCGGCAACGCGTGCCGCCCCGGTGCCGCCAGGCCCATCGCGCCCAGGGCGGCGCGCCCGTTGTCGATCCGCTTCAGCACCTGGCGCGAGCCGCGCTCGACGACGACATGGTCGTCGGCCTTGTCGTCGCCGGGGCCGCCGACCAGTTCGCGCAGCAGCGCCCGCGTAAACGATGCGGCATCGATCGCGCGCAGCGCGGCCGGCTCCTCGCGCAACAGCTGCGCCAGCGAGCGGCCCGCGACCGCTTCGCTGACCTGCACATTGAAGATGCGCGTGCCGCTGCACAGCTGCATCGACACACTGGCAGGCATGCCACGCCCGCCGGTCAGGCGGCGGTCCAGCGCATGCCATATCGCCTCGCTGCCCGGCGCCTCGGGATCGAACTTGACCCAACAGACGTGCTCGCGCCCTTCGGCCTCGAAGCGGACCGGCAGCACGCGGCGCGAGCCCGCTTGACCGGCGGGCTTCGGCAGGACATTGCCCTGCTCGTCGAACAACTGCCGCGCGATCTCGGGCGCGAGCGTCCGCACGCCGATCGGATGCGGCGCCGCGACCCGCACCTGCACCGCATCCCATGCGGCGCCCCATGCCGCCCTCGCGCTTGCCCTCGCCGCTGCCTCCGCCGCGCCCGCCGTTGCCGCATTTCCCTCATCGACCAGCCAGCCGTTCAGGCGGGCGCAAAACGCCGCCTGCCGTTCGGCCCATTGCGCCCGCCAGCCGTCGGGCCACGGCACGAAGCCGAGCGCGCGCAGGCGGCCTTCGTTGCCCGCCACCGCGCTCAGCGCATCGCGCCAGACGCTCCAGCGCTGCATGGCCTCCTCGCGCGGCACGCCGGCCATCGCCGCTTCGTAGTGGCGGCGCAGTTCGGCCGCCGGCGCGCGGCGCACGGCCAGCGTGGCGGCCAGGCTTCGGGTCGCCTCGAGCGACAGCGGCCGGGCCGCCGCGCCGGGCACGAGCGGATGCAGCGCCGGATCGGCGTCGTCGAGCCGGCGCAGCGCGCACACGGCCTCGCCGACCGGCCACGGCGGACGTTGACCGATGCCCGCGAGCGCCGACAGCGCCGCCCGCAGCGGCCGCACCACGCGGTCCTGGACGGCCTGCAGCATGCGTCGGTCCGACGGGCTCCATGCCGCATTGACCCGTTCCTTGCGCCGGTTCGCCTGCAACTGCAGCCGATAGCGCAGCGTCTGCACCGCCGCCATGGCCCAGCGCCAGTCGGCCAGAAACGGCGCCGAGAACCGCTTGAGCGCGTCGAGCCGCGCCAGCGCCGCGCGTGGCAGCGTGTCGTCGTGGCCGAACAGCAGCGACAGCGACGTCAGCGTATGCGCAAGCGGGCCGCGATAGCCGTGCTTCAGATCGACGCCGCTGCCGGGCGGATGCGCCAGCGCGTCGCCGAGCCGGATCATGTCGGCCTGCAGCTGGCGCAGCGCCAGATCCTCGCGCGCGCACAGGCGGGCCGGGTCGTCCGCGCGCAGCGGCACGTTGAGCACCGCCATCGCCGCCGTCAGGCGCCGCATCAACGTGGACTCGCCGTGCGCGAGGCAGGGCGTCAGCAACGAGAAATGCAGCCCCTGGTCCGAATCGGGATGGGCGTTGGCGTTGGCCGTGCTGCGCTGGCGCAGCGCGTCGGCAAGCTGCTCCGGCGTGCCGGTCCAGGCCAGCGCCGACGCCGCCACGCGCACGCCGGCATCGACCTCGAATCCGCCCGGCGCCGGCAGCGGGTGATCGCCGCCCGCCGCCGTTTCGCCGAGACTGCAGACGGCCAGGTCGAACAGCCGTCCGAAGCTGGCGAACCATGCCTGCGCGAGACTGCCGGCCGGCGCGGGCTCGGCCAGCAGCAGCGCATATTCGAAGTCCGAATACGGACTCATGTCGCCGCGGCTCATCGAGCCCAGTCCGACGATGGCGAACGCGCACGGCGGCTCGGTCAGCATCCAGTGCCGACAGGCGCGGGCGATCTGCGCGACCAGCGCCTTGTAGCGCGCGGTCAGCCGTTCCTGCAGGTCCTCGATGGGCAGCGGGGTCGCCCAATCGCGCAGCGCCGCGCGATCGCTCGGATCGGGCAGTTCCACATGCGCCAGTTCCGCCGCGGCCTGGGCCCGCAAGGCATCGATGCTGTCGCGCAGCGCGCGCCAGACCGGCCGTGGCGGATCGGCGCGCGCGCCAAGCGCCATCGCTGCGCCGCGCAGGGCCTGCGCCATGCGGCGATGCGCGCCGCAGTCGTAGCTCCTGAGCGAGGCCACGCATTCCTCCTGCACGACGTTGCGCACCACGCTGTCGCACCAGGCGGCGCCATGCGCGTGCAGGCCGATCGCGCCGGCCGCTTCGGCAAGCAGCAGCACGCGCTGCGCGACGTCGACGAAATCGATGGCCCCTCTGGCGGTCCGGCGCATGCGGTCCAGCACCGTGGCGATCGCGCTCGACAGCTGGCGCGCCGGCAAGGCGTCGTGCGGGACCTCCTCCGGCGCGAGCACCATGCCATGCGCGGCCATCAGCGCCTCGGTGCGCGCCAGCGCCTGAAACAGGCAATGCGCGCGCTCCAGCATCCGCAAAGGCGCGGTCATCGACGCGCACTGCGTGCCGAGATCGAACAGCGCGGCACGCAGCTGCACCTGCGCGCGCGGCGCCCACTGCGACAGGTGCTCGCGCACCATCGCCGCTTCGAGCCGGTCGATCGCCGCGCCCAGCTCTGCGGCGCGGCGCCCGCCGGCCGGCAGCAGGCGCCGCGCGTGATGCGCGTAGCAGAAGCCCTCCTTCCAATGGCTGCCGCGCGCCCACATCCGCACCAGCGCCTCGTACAACGGCACCATGTCGTCCCGGCAGGTCTGGTCCAGCGTCGGATACCGCTGCAGCAGCAGGCGCAGACACGACAGGCAGGCCTTGGCGCAATCGGCGTCGGCGTCGCGGAACAGCGCGGCCAGCTGGCCCAGCAGCCGCGGCACGGCGACGGGCGGATCGGCCTGCGCGCGCAGCAGGGCCGCAATGCCGTGCAGGCCCTGCTGGACCGTCATGCCCTCGCGGTCGTATGCCGCATCCTCGCCGATGCGGCTTCCTTCGAATCGGCCTTCGTCGAATCGGCGCTCGAATCGGCCTGCGTCGATGCCGCCCCCCGGCATCGGCAGCATCGGCGGCCTCGTCGGCGGCGGCGTCGGCGGAGTCGTGCGCCGCGTGCCGGTCGCCGGCACGCAGCGCGCGCAGCACCGCCGGATCGTATGGCACCTGGGCGGCGAGATCGAGCGGCGTCAAACCCTGCCGGTTCCTGGCCGTGCAGTCCGCACCCGCTTCCAGCACGCAGGTCACGATGACGCGCCAGTCCTCGGCGTCGTGGCGCGCCGCGGCGCGCACGGCCCAGTGCAGCGGCGAGTCGCCGTCGTCGTCGACGGCGCGCGCCAGGGCGGGCATGCCGGCCAGCAGGTCCTTGACGCGCCGCCGATCGCCGGCGAAGACGGCCTCGCGCAGCGCGTCCCGCTGCGCTTCGCGCTGTGTGCCGGGCAGCAGGCCGGTCCCCAGCTGGACCAGCATGCCGATACGTGTGCTGACGGTGCTCAACATGGCAATGCAACCCTCCCCCGACCCGCGCTGTTCGCCGGATGGCACCGCCTGGCTGCGGGCACCGGCGGCGCAGCGAACGGTAGGCGATGGCCCTGCCGCCAACCAGTCGGCGCTGACCATTCGCGACAGAGACGATGCCAATTTCGACAGGGCACGGTGCGCGCGCCGTTAGATTCGGAGCCCGTTCGATCTCGTCCGCATTGCATTGGCATCGCGTCCGCAGTGCGTCCGTAGTGCGTTCGCGGTGCGTCCGCAGTGCACCCGCCTTGCGCCGGGATTGCGCACCCTCAGCCGGAGATCCGCCATGCTGTCCATATCCGCTCACAACGCCCTGAGCGCGCGCGCCGACGCGCTGACGCAGCAGATGGCACAGGCCGCCATCGCGCACCATCCGGTGGTGTCGCCGGTCGAGGAACTGGAGCGATGGCTGAGCCGGCGCTCGCAGGTGGTGCATCTGCAGTTGAGGCTGCTGCGCGACGACGGGCGCGACGACGGGCGCGATGGCCCGGACGAAGGCCTGGCCGCGACGGACGCGCAGCAAGCGCTGGCGAAGCGCTATCTCGCCGAACTCGACGCGCTGGCCGCCACGATCGCCGCGCGCTATCGCGAGACCATCGAGGCCCGCATCCCCGACACAAGGGCCGCGCATGTGGTCGCCGAAGACGGCAGCGGCCTCGTCCGGCTCGACGCCGACGAACTGGCGCGCCGCGTCGCGCGCTTCGAAGGGCGGCTCGAGGACGAGATGGCCGTGCACCGGCGCTTCTCGTTCGGGCCGCCGTGCAGATGGGCAGCATTGCGCGCCGATCTCGAACACGAGTGGACCGCGCTCGAAGCGATGCTGTGCGAGCTCAAAGACCAGCTCGATGCCTTGAACCTGCCCACGGTCGAGCAGCAGGCGCGCGCCGCGCAGGCGCTGGCGCGGCTACGCGGCGAGCGCCATGCCACGATGGTCGATGCGGGGGTTGCACCAGGGCTGGCTGCAGGCTTGCAGGGAGGGCCGCCTGGACGTCGTGCATGCGGTCGTGCAGGCGGTGGTGCAGGCGGTGCCGGAGACCGTGCCGGACGCCGAGCGGCGGGCCTTCATCGACCGGCCCGGGCCGGACGGGCGCAACGCCTTTCACCTGGCCTGCGAGCATCACGAACTCGCGCTCGCCGTGTCGCTGTTGCGGCTCGGTGCCGATCCACACAGGCGCACCGAGACCGGCCGCCTGCCGATCCAGCTCGCCACGCACGAGGACCATGGCGAACGCACCCGCACGCTGCTCGCCTGGCTGAAGATCCAGGGCGCCGATCCCCTGGCCCGCGACGACAATGGACGCAGCGCGCTGAACGAAGCCGCCTATCACGGCAACCGCTCGGCGATCGGTTGGCTGCTGGAACAGGGCGCGAGCCTGGTCGAGCGCGACCGCCAGCAGCGCACGCCGCTGCATGCGGCCGCCGCGGCGGGCCATGCCGCCACGGTGACGCTGCTGCTGGCGCGCGGCGCCGACCCGCAGGCGCGCAATGCCGCGGGCGAGCGGCCGATCTTCGAGGCCTGCAGGATGGGACGGGTCGACGCGATGCGGGCCTTTCTCGATGCCGGCCAATGGCTCGACGCGGACGAGCGACGGCAGTTGCAGCAAAGCGGCATGGTCGCCGAGACGGCGGTGGCGCAAGCCTGCGGTGCGCCGCTGCGGGCCGCGCTGGCGCAGACGGTGCCCGCGATGCACGCCGAGGCCAATGCCGCTGCGGTAAGCGCCTGCGGGACAACGACGGGGAAAGGGATGGTGGAACAGCGGGAGGGAATGGCGGCCGCCACTGCGGACGCAGCCGCGAAGG
Source organism: Cupriavidus sp. H18C1 (assembly GCF_049311595.1). NCBI lineage: Bacteria > Pseudomonadati > Pseudomonadota > Betaproteobacteria > Burkholderiales > Burkholderiaceae > Cupriavidus > Cupriavidus sp. H18C1. The sequence goes on along the minus strand of NZ_CP186008.1, from coordinate 2,980,249 downwards.
TCGCCGCCACCGCGGACGCGGCCTCGAAGGCGAGGCCGGCGCCGCGTCTGCCGCCGGCGCTGCGGCGCCTGCGGCAATGGTTCTGATTGCGGCGCGCCCGGGGAGAGCGCGCCGCCCCGCCACAAGCATCGGGCGCAAGCAGCGGGATCGTGCGGCGGCTTACTTCTTGTAGTTCGCCACGCCGTCGGTGATTTCCTTGTGCGCTTCCTCGATGCCGCCCCCAGCCCTCGACCTTGACCCACTTGCCGGCCTCGAGCGCCTTGTAGTTCTCGAAGAAGTGCTTGATCTGGTCCAGCGTGTTCTGCGGCACGTCCGACAGGCCCTTCATGTAGGCCGTGGCCGGCGACAGCTTGTCGACCGGCACCGCGACCAGCTTGGCATCGACGCCGGCTTCGTCGGTCATCTTCAGCATGCCCAGCGCGCGGCAGCGCACCACGGCGCCGGCCAGGATCGGGAACGGGGTGATCACCAGCACGTCGACCGGGTCGCCGTCGCCCGACAGCGTCTGCGGAATGAAGCCGTAGTTGGCCGGATAGCGCATGCCGGTGCCGATGAAACGGTCGACGAACAGCAGGCCGGTTTCCTTGTCGGCCTCGTACTTGACCGGATCGCTCTGGGCCGAGATCTCGATGATCACGTTGAAGTCGTTCGGGATGTCCTTGCCCGGCGGGACGAGATTGAAGCTCATGCGGTTCTCCAGATGCCTGTATTCGGCCGGTATTTGGCCAAGGTTTGACGATGGCCGGCATTATAGCGGCTCGGTCTGACCGGGAACTGACAAGCCGGGGGACGAGCCCGGCGGCCTTGCCGACGCGGTGGCGACGCGCTGCCGATGCGCTGCTGACGCTCTGGCGACGCTCCGCCGGGGCGCTGCCGCGGCGCGCTTGCGGCCGCGCGGTCCGGCTGGGCGATAATGCCGGCTTGGAATTTCAGCCGGAGCATGACGATGCACGCCCAGCACTTCGTTGCCAACCGCCTGATGGCGCCGGATTCCGGCATGCGCATCAAGGTGTTCGACCCCTCCACCGGCGCGCCCTTCGCCGAGATCGCGCGCGGCAACGCAACCGATATCAACGCCGCGGTCTATGCCGCCCGCCAGGCCTTCGACGGCGCCTGGGGCGCGCTGTCCGCCGCCGAGCGCGGCCGCCTGCTGACGGACCTGGCGCGCAAGCTCGCGGAGCACGAGGCCGAACTGGCCGCGCTCGAGGCGCGCGACACCGGCAAGCCGCTGAGCCAGGCGCACGCCGACGCCCGCGCGATCGCCCGCTATTTCGAGTTCTACGCCGGCGCGGCCGACAAGCTGCACGGCCAGACCATCCCGTATCAGAACGGCTATACGGTGCTGACCGTGCGCGAGCCGCACGGCGTCACCGGCCATATCGTGCCGTGGAACTATCCGCTGCAGATCTTCGGCCGCAGCGTCGGCGCGGCGCTGGCCGCCGGCAACGCCTGCGTGGTCAAGCCCGCCGAGGACGCCTGCCTGTCGCTGCTGCGGGTGGCGGAACTGGCCGCCGAAGTGGGCCTGCCCGAGGGCGCGCTGAACGTGGTGACCGGCTATGGCCACGAGGCCGGCGCCGCGCTGGCGCGCCATCCCGGCATCGACCACCTGTCGTTCACCGGCTCGCCGCAGACCGGCAAGCTGGTCGCGCAGATGGCCGCCGAGAACCATGTGCCGGTGACGCTGGAACTGGGCGGCAAGTCGCCGCAGATCGTGTTCGCCGACGCCGATGTCGATGCGCTGGTGCCGGTCGTGGTGCGCGGCATCGTGCAGAACGCCGGGCAGACCTGCTCGGCCGGCAGCCGGCTGCTGGTCGAGCGCCCGCTGTACGACGCGCTGCTGGACCGGCTGGCGATGGTATTCGAGTCGCTGCGGGTCGGCCCCGCCGAGCAGGACCTCGAATGCGGACCGCTGATCAGCCGCAAGCAGCAGCAGCGGGTCTGGGACTTCGTCTCGGACGCGCAGCACGCCGGCATCCCGGTGATGGCGCAGGGCCAGATCGTCGCCGACGCGCCCGAGACCGGCTACTACCAGGTGCCGATGCTGCTGCGCGACGTGCCGGCGACGCACCGGCTGGCGCAGGAGGAGGTGTTCGGCCCGCTGCTGGCGGCGATGCCCTTCGACGACGAACAGGACGCGATCGCGCTGGCCAACGGCACGCCCTACGGGCTGGTCGCCGGCATCTGGACACTCGACGGCGCGCGCCAGCTGCGGCTGGCCCGCAAGGTGCGCGCGGGCCAGGTCTTCATCAACAACTATGGCGCCGGCGGCGGCGTCGAATTGCCGTTCGGCGGCTCCGGACAGTCGGGCCACGGGCGCGAAAAGGGTTTCGAGGCGCTATACGGCTTCACCACCCCTCAAAACCATCGCCATCCACCATGGGTAATATCAATTTCCTCTCGGTCGCCTTCGCCATCTTCTTTTTCTGGATGGCCTGGCACGTCAACCACAAGCGCGCCACCAATCCGTCGGGCATGCCGCGGCTGCAGGTGTTCAAGCGCAAGTGGGGCGAAACGATCGGCGACCGGGTGCACTGGTGCCTGTATGTCGCGCTGCCGTTCCTGCTGGCGCTGATGATGGTGGCCAATGCGCTGCGGGGGCGCGGGCCGTTCTCGGGCTAGGAGAGCCGAGGGCCGGACGGTGGCGGCGATGGCCGCCGCCGGCCGATTCGTTGTGCGGGGAGGCGTGCGGGGGATGGGTGCGGGGATGCGTGTAATGCGTACCTGATAGCTGCCGGACCGCCCCTCAGATCGCCACCATCTCGAAGTCTTCCTTGCGGGCGCCGCATTCCGGGCAGGTCCAGTTGATCGGCACATCCTCCCACTTGGTTCCGGGCGGGATGCCGTCTTCGGGCGCGCCGGCGGCTTCATCGTAGATCCATCCGCAAATCAGGCACATCCAGGTCTTGTATTCCATAGGGTGGTGACGTCTCGATTAAAATTCAGCGCAGATGGTACCGAATCGACGCGCGGCGCGCCACCGGCATCCCGGTATTTGGCGCCGATATCGATGGCGATTGACGCGGATTGCAGCCGATCGCAGACGGTTCGCGCGAATTGGCGTCCGCCCGCCTCCCTCCCGGCGGCACCCCCCTCTCCTCCTCCAGGCAGATCACGACATGTCACGAAACCAGCAGCTTTTCGACCGCGCCCAGCAGACCATTCCCGGCGGCGTCAATTCGCCGGTGCGCGCCTTCCGCTCGGTCGGCGGCACGCCGCGCTTCATCGAGCGCGCCGAAGGTCCCTACATGTGGGACGCGGATGGCCAGCGCTATATCGACTACATCGGTTCGTGGGGTCCGATGATCGTCGGCCATGCCCACCCCGAAGTCGTCAGTGCGGTGCAGCGGGTCGCGGCCGGCAGCTTCTCGTTCGGCGCGCCGACCGAGGCCGAGATCGAGATGGCCGAGGAAATCTGCAGGCTGGTGCCGTCGATCGAGCAGGTGCGGCTGGTGTCCTCGGGCACCGAGGCCACCATGAGCGCGCTGCGGCTGGCGCGCGGCTTCACCGGGCGCGACCTGATCATCAAGTTCGAGGGCTGCTATCACGGCCATGCCGACAGCCTGCTGGTCAAGGCCGGCTCGGGCCTGCTGACCTTCGCCGACACCACGCAGAACGCGCCGTCGTCGGCCGGCGTGCCCGCCGACGTCACGCGCCACACGATGGTGCTCGAGTACAACAACGTCGAGCAGCTGGAACAGGCCTTCGCGCGCCACGCCGGCGAGATCGCCGCGGTGATCGTCGAGCCGGTGGCCGGCAACATGAACCTGGTGCGCGCCAGCGATGCCTTCCTGCAGGCGATGCGCCGGCTGTGCAGCGCCGACGGCGCGGTGCTGATCTTCGACGAGGTGATGACCGGCTTTCGCGTCGCGCTGGGCGGCGCGCAGGCGCACTACGGCATCAAGCCCGACATGACCTGCCTGGGCAAGGTGATCGGCGGCGGCATGCCGGCGGCGGCCTTCGGCGGCCGGCGCGACATCATGGCCAAGCTGGCGCCGCTGGGCGGCGTCTACCAGGCCGGCACGCTGTCGGGCAATCCGCTGGCGGTGGCGGCCGGCATGGCGACGCTGAAGCTGATCCAGGCGCCGGGCTTCCACGACCGGCTGGCCGCGCAGACGCGCAAGCTGGCCGATGGCCTGGCCGAGGCCGCGCGCGCCGCGGGCGTGCCGTTCGCCGCGGATGCGATCGGCGGCATGTTCGGGCTGTATTTCCGCGAGGGCGTGCCGGGCAGCTTTGCCGAGGTCACGCAATGCGATACCGCGCGCTTCAACCGCTTCTTCCACGCGATGCTGGACAACGGCGTCTACCTCGCGCCGTCCGCCTTCGAGGCGGGCTTCGTCGGCGCGCAGCACGACGACGCGATCCTCGAGGCGACCTTCGAGGCCGCGCGCCGGGCCTTCGCGGCGCTGTAACGAGGGCAAAGAGGCGCCGCGGCAAGGCGGTGCGGTGAGGCGCTGCAGTGAGGCGGTGCGGTGAGGCCGCGCAGTGGGGCGGTGCAGTGAGCCCTGCAGCAAGGCCGCGCTTCCCGGCGCTGCCTGTCCGCCCGGCACCCTGTCCCAACGCCCGCTCCGTGGATGAATCAAGCGGCCGGTGCGCTACACTGGCGTTCCGATGATCCACGGAGTTTCCGATGCGCGCCTTCCTTTCCTCGTCGCCCACCTTCGCTTCGTCGCGGTCTTCCCTGTTGTCGCTGCGCCCGCTGCGCTGGCTGCTGCTGGCCTGGCTGGCGAGCCTGCTGAGCGCCTGCGGCTACAACGACTTCCAGGCCAAGGACGAAGCCATCAAGGCGGCCTGGGGCGAGGTCGTCAACCAGTACCAGCGCCGCGCCGATCTGATTCCGAACCTGGTCAATACCGTCAAGGGCTACGCCTCGCATGAGCGCGAGACGCTCGAGGCCGTGACCAAGGCCCGCGCCACCGCCACCAGCATCCAGGTCACGCCCGAAACGCTGAACGACCCGCAGGCCTTCCAGCGCTTCCAGCAGGCGCAGGGCGAACTGAGCGGCGCGCTGTCGCGGCTGCTGGCGGTCGCCGAGAACTATCCGCAGCTCAAGGCCGACGCCGCCTTCCGCGACCTGCAATCGCAGCTGGAAGGCACCGAGAACCGCATCACGGTCGCGCGCCAGCGCTATATCGCCGCGGTGCGCGACTACAACGTGCTCGCGCGCAGCTTCCCGACCAATCTGACCGCGATGATCTTCAACTACGAGGTCAAGCCGTCGTTCACGGTCGAGAACGAGAAGGCGATCTCGACGCCGCCGGCGGTCAAGTTCTGAGCCTCGTGCCGATGACCTTCGCCGCCGGACTCCGGCGCCGGCTGCGGGCAGCGCTGGTGCCGATACTGGTACCCACGCTGGTGCCGATGCTGGCATCCCTGCTCGCGCTGGCCATGCTGCTGGGCGCCGCCGGCGCGGCGCGTGCCCAGGGCGACGGCTTCGTCGCGGTGCCGCCGCTGACCCAGCGCGTCACCGATCTGACCGGCACGCTGGCGCCGGCGCAGCGCAGCGCGCTGGAAAACGTGCTGGCCGACTACGAGCGCACGCGCGGCAGCCAGATCTTCGTGCTGATGGTGCCGACCACCGATCCCGAGACCATCGACGCCTACAGCATCCGCGTGGCCGACGCCTGGCGCGCCGGCCGCCAGGGCATCGACGATGGCGTGATCGTGCTGATCGCCAAGGACAATCCGCCCGGTCTGCGCAAGATGCGGCTCGAAGTCGGCCGCGGCGTGCAGGGCTCGCTGACCGACGCGATGTCCAGGCGCATCCTGCAGGACATCATGGCGCCGCATTTCCGCCAGAACGATTTCTATGGCGGCCTGGCCGCCGGCATCTCGGCGATCCAGGCGACCATCGACAAGGAAGCGCTGCCGGGCCCGCAGGCGCGCCGGCAGGCGCAGCAGAGCGGGCTCGCCGACTGGCTGCCGGTGCTGTTTCCGCTGCTGATCATCGCCTTCTTCCTGTTCTCCGCCACGCGCGGACGCCGCCGCCAGATCGTGGTCGGCCGGCGCGGCTGGGATGCCGCCGCGGGCGGCCTCGGCGGGCTGGGAGGACTCGGTGGCCTCGGTGGCGGTTGGGGCCGCCATCATGGCGGCGGGGGTTTCGGTGGCGGCGGCTTTGGCGGCGGTGGCGGCGGGGGCGGCTTTGGCGGTGGAGGCGGCGGCGGCTTCGATGGGGGGCGGCGCCTCCGGCAACTGGTAAGGGAACGACATCATGCCCACCCGTTCACCTTCGCCCCCCTCGCGGACTGCGGCGCGCCCTGCGCCATGCGCTGACCCCGGTATCGTTCGCGCATCGCCACTTCCCGCCCGATGCTCTGGCGCGGCTGCAGCGCGCCGTGCGCGACGGCGAACGCCAGCATCGCGGCGAAGTCCGCGTGGTGATCGAATCGAGCCTGCCGGCGACGCAGGCCTGGGCCGGCGTGACGCCGCGCGATCGCGCCCGCGCGCTGTTCGCGGCGCTCGAGGTCTGGGACACCGCCGACCACACCGGCGTGCTGCTCTATATCAACCTCGCCGATCATGCGGTCGAGTTGCTGGCGGACCGCGGCATCGATGCGCGTGTCGAGCACGAGACCTGGGCCGCGCTGTGCCAGTCGCTGGCACATGGTCTCGCCGGCGATCTGTCGATCGAGCCGGTGCTCGCCACGGTGGCGCAGGTGCACGCGCTGCTGGCCAGACACTTCCCGCAGCACGGCGACGGCAATCCGAACGAGCTCGACGACCGGCCGATTGTGCTGTAGCGCGGGGGCGGTGCCTACCCGCGCTACAGCCATCCCGCCCCCTGCGCTCCTGCGCTCCGGCATCCCTGCCTTCCTGCGCTCCGGCGTTCTGACGTTCCTCCGTCCCTGCGTTCCCGCCCGTTATGCCGCGGCCGCGCCGCGATGCCGCCGCGCGCCCATCCAGTACCAGATCGCCGCCAGCACCTGCAATCCGACCAGCACGGCCCATGCGGCCAGATGCGCGCGCACCGGATAGCGGCCCGCCACCGCCGGCCACAGATCCAGCACCATGCCGATGCCGAGCTGGCAGACAAAGATCGCCAGGAACACCGTCAGCGTCAGCGCGGTGGTCGCGCGCCCGATCATCGCGCCGTCGAACTGGCGCGCCAGCACCGCATAGGTCAGGATGCCGGTCGAGCCGAACACGCCGTAGCCCGACCACAGCAGCCAGGCCGGCAGCGGCGCGCCGGCCATCAGCAGCGCCTGCACCACGATGAACATCGTCATGCCGGCACCCGCAAACACGTAGAGGCTGACGCCGAGCCGCTCCAGATGGCGCGCGGCCCAGCCGGTCACCACGCAGCCGCCCATCATCGCAAAGCCGATCAGCGAGACCAGCCGCGCCGCCTGGGCCGGCTCCACGCCGCCGACATCGCGCAGGAACGCGCCGACCCACAGGCTCTGCACCGCGAGGAACACGCCCTGGTTCAGCAGCGTCAGCGGCACCACGCGCCAGAACGGCGCGCTGCGCAGGATCGCCACGGTGCCGCGCCATTGCGCGCCCAGGCTCTCGCGGGCGCCGGGCCGCGCGGCCTCGGGCGCGCCGAACCACAGCAGCAGCGCCATCGCCAGCGTGACGCCGCCCAATCCCATGCAGACGGCGCGCCAGTCCACCAGCGACAACAGCCAATCGAGCGGCGTACCGACGACCACCGCGCCGAGGCCGCCGATCGCCATCACCAGGCCGTTCAGCAGCGGCATGCGCGACAACGGAAACCACATCGACAGCGCCTGGATCGCGGCGCCGAGGCAGACCGACACGCCGACGCCGATCAGCATCCGCCCCGCCGCCAGCGCCGCCATGCCCTCGCCCAGCGCGAACAGCAGCGTGCCGGCCGCCGCCACCAGCAGCAAGGCGGCCTCGGTGCGGCGCGGACCGAAGCGGTCCAGCAGCAGGCCGGCCGGCAATTGCGCGCAGGCAAAGCCGAGGAAGTAGCAGCTGGTCAGCAGCCCCAGATCGCTGGCCGACAGGCCCAACTCGCGCGACAGATACGGCGCGAAGCCGAAATTGACGCCGCGGTAGACGTAGGAGACGAAGAAGCCGAGCGAGAAGATCGCCAGCACGCGCCAGCGCAGGCCGCTGGCCGCGGCGGGAAGTCCGGAAGGAGAAAGCGTTGCGGTTGTCATGCGCGGATTGTCGGCGCTCCGGAGACGCAGCACCAACGAAGAATTCCCGCCCGGATTGTGAGTAGAATTTGACGGCTGGCGTCCGCTTGTGCCGTTTTCGCCATCTCGATTTCAATCGACCTCGGCTTCGTCCCACTCTGATTTCCTCTTCCCTCGACACCATGGCCCAGGTTCCCCATCTTCCCCCCGCTGCAGGCGCTGCGCGCGCTGGAGGCGGCGGCGCGCCATCGCAGCTTCTCGCGCGCGGCCGAGGAACTCGCGCTGACGCACAGCGCGATCAGCCACCATGTGCGCGCGCTGGAGCAGAGCCTGGGCACCAAGCTGTTCCAGCGGGCCGGCGCCCGCATGCTGCCCACCAGCGTCGGCGCGCGGCTGGCCGAACGGGTGCGCGCCGCGCTCGATGGCCTGCAGCAGGCGCTGAACGAGGCCGGCGGCGAGGGCGAGCAGCCGGCGGTCCGGCTCGAGGTCAGCGTGATGGCTGACCTGGCCAACGCCTGGCTGATCCGGCGGCTGCCGAGCCTGTACGAGGCGATGCCGATGCTGGACGTGCACCTGCGCCTGCATGCCGAGATCCCGCCGCCGGACCCGTATTCGGTCGACGTCGGCATCTGGCACCAGCGCGTCGACCTGCCCGGCTTCGAATGCCACCGGCTGATCGAGGACACCGTGATCGCGGTGGCCAGCCCCGCGCTGCTGGCCCGCTATCCCGGCTTCACGGTGGCCGACCTGCCGCGCCTGCCGATGCTGCGCTTCGCGCTGCGTTCCTGGCGCGACTGGCTCGAGCAGGCCGGCCTGCCGACCCACGAGCCGGAGCGCGGGCCGATCTTCCAGGACGCCGGCATGCTGCTGCAGTCGGCGGTGGCCGGCGTCGGCGTGGCGACGGCGCGCGCGCTGCTGGCCCACGACTACCTGGTCAGCGGCGCGCTGGTCCAGATCGGCCCCACGCGGATTCCGTCGACGCTGCAGTACTGGATGATCTGGCGCGAGGGCCATCCGCACGAAAGTGCGATCCGGCGCATGCACGCGTGGCTGCGGCAGCAGATCGAGGCGTCGCGCCTGCCCGATGCCGGTGCCGCGGAGTGACACAGCGGCGTATCGGCGACGGACGCCGGGTAACCCTTCGGTGTCGCGTTGTTTCAGAACCTGAACACTCTGGCCAGCGCCGGAGCGACCATGCCGTAGGTGCGCCGCCTACGCCAAATGGATGAGGCCGGTCGGCGCGCGCGGCCCGCATGGGCATCGGGCGTCCTTTGCCCGCCCGCGGTGGCCCATGCGCCGGGCCGCCCATCCGGGCGATGCCGGGATGCCGTGGCGCATGCAGGGTTCCGTCTTGCCGTTTCATCGGTGGCACAACGCTGTAAAGCAAATGCAACCATTTGGCACGCCGGCACGGCACGCTGTCACATCGGCGAAAACCCTGCCCGGGCGGTGGTGCCGATGAAGCCATACGTCGCCGGCCCCGCCATCACCGTCCTTTCTCGCCACATTCAACCAAAAGAATAAGAATCGTTCGCCTCATCCTTCGCGACTGATGCACTGGAGTGCATCGCCCCTGAAGCGGCCGCCGTTCCATGTCAGATACATGGTGTTACAAGATTTCGCCGATGTAACAAGTGCGCCGAAATAAACGCAATAAAAATCAACAACTTATCGAGCGTGGCACGCTCGTCGCTGGGTGAATCGTTACAAAAACGCGTGCGGCCTCGCAAGAAGGCACGCCGCAACGCCGGGCGGCAAGGCGGCACCACGACCGCTCCCGCCCGGTGCCACAACACAGGTGATGCGCCACTGGCCACTGGTCATGTTTTGAAGCAGCGGTCAGGCAATGGGAGGTCTGCTCATTGCCTGGGTTGGGGATGGGCATCTTCGCGCGAGCGGAGAACGGGCGACGGGCACGTCTGTCTGGGACGGTCCGCCACCGGCCGGACCGTGGCAGGCGCGGGACGTTTCCCGCGCCTGCCTCGGCAATAAGAAGAATCCGGGGGAATCATCATGAGCGGCGCCATCACCCGCCCGCTGCTGTTCGTATCGCAGCACCACGAGGCCAATCTTTGCCGCTTCCTCAGCCAGCGTGGCTGGAAGCTGCTGTTCGCCGCCAACCCGCACGAGGTCGAAGCGCACCCGCTCGACGAGCAGCCGATCGCCGGCCTGCTCGATCTGGGCAGTGATATCGACGATGCCGAACTGGAGGCGCTCGAACCCTGGTTCGCGCAGCCCAATATCGCGTGGATCGCGATGGTGGACTGCCGCGACCGGCTGACGCCGACCGCGCGCCGGCTGCTGGGGCTGTATTTCATCGACTATCTGACCGCGCCCTTCGAATCGGCGACGCTGGCCCAGGGTCTCGGCCACGCCTGGGGCATGGTCCAGCTGCGCCACGACAGCCTGGCACCCAACGCGCGTGCACTGGGACCGGCCGGCATGGTCGGCGAATGCGAGGCGATGCAGGCGCTGTTCCGCGGTATCGCCAAGGTTGCGCGCTGGGATGCGCCGGTGCTGATCGGCGGTGAATCGGGCACCGGCAAGGAACTGGCCGCGCAGGCGATCCATCGCGCCTCGCCGCGTGCCGCGCAACCCTTCGTCGCGCTGAACTGCGCGGCGATCCCGCCCGCGCTGCTGCAGTCCGAACTGTTCGGCTACGAGCGCGGCGCATTCACCGGCGCGCTCAAGCGCAAGCCGGGCCGCATCGAGCTGGCCCAGGGCGGCACGCTGTTTCTCGACGAGATCGGCGACATGCCGCTCGAGAGCCAGACCAGCCTGCTGCGCTTTCTCGAAACGGGCTGCATCGAGCGCCTGGGCGGCACCGAATCGGTCGCCGTCGATGCGCGCATCGTCTCGGCCACGCACGTCGATCTCGAGGCGGCCGTAGCGGCCGGCCGCTTCCGCCAGGACCTGTATCACCGGCTGTGCGTGCTGCGCATCCGCCAGCCCGCGCTGCGCGAGCGCGGCAGCGACATCGTGCTGCTGGCCGAGCATGTGCTCGGCGAGATCCGGCGGCAGGCACCGGCACGCATCAAGGGCTTCTCGAACTCCGCGATGCGCGCGATGGCCGTGCATCCGTGGCCGGGCAATGTGCGGGAGCTGATCAACCGCATCCGCCATGCCGCGGCGATGTGCGAAGGCGGCGTGATCCGCCCCGCCGATCTGGACCTGCAGCCGCCCGCCGAGACGCATCCCTGCACGCTCGCCGCGGTGCGCGAAGCGGCCGAATGCAACGCGATCCGCGAGGCCCTGCAACGCCATCACGAGCGGCTGATCGACGTCGCGGCCGAACTCGGCGTATCGCGCGTGACGCTGTTCCGGATGATGCGCGACTACAAGCTGCAGGTACGCAGGCAGGACCTCGGGCTGGTGGCGCACGAGAGCTGAGCGCCGGGCGCTCCCACCCATCGCTGCCCGCGCCGCCATCGGAGCCGCCCGCATGCCATCCGCCACCGCGCGGCCGCGCGCCGCCGTCCGCCACACCGGCCTGCGCTACCTGCTGGTCGGCGCCAGCAATTCCGTGCTGGGCTTCGCCGCGATCTGGCTGGCGCTGCGCGGGCTGGACTGGCATCCGGCCGCGGCCAATGCCGCCGGCTATGCGGTCGGCTTTCTGTGGAGCTTCGCGCTGAACCGGCGCTGGACCTTCGCGCATCGCGGCCATGTGCCGGCGAGCCTGTGGCGCTTCGGCGCGGTCTGCGGGCTCGGCTACCTGGCAAACCTGGCGACGGTGCTGGCCCTGTCTAGCGTGCTGGCGCCGCGCAGCCTGCTGGCGCAATCCGGCGGCATGGCCGTCTATACGGGGCTGACGTACCTGGGGGGCGCGCCATTGGGCGTTTCGCGCGGGCGTGCGCTGCGGGCAGCGGGAAGGCGGCGGCCGTGCCGGGTGGATCCCGCGAACGCGCGTGGCCACGGCGCACGCCCCCTTCGTCCTGGCCGTCGCTGCCGGCACGGTCCTGCCCTGGCTTGCGCCCTATCCCCCCGATGATCGATCTGCCGCAGCATGCCGGGCAGGTGGCGGCGCTGCGCGACCTGCTGGCCGGCAACTCGCCATGGCAGCAGGACCTGCGCATCAATCCGTTCACGCCTTTACCTGCTCGGCTATGGCGCGGCGCTGGCGCTGTCGTGGTGGATGCCGGTGGCGGCCGCGCTGAAGCTGCTGCTGTCGCTGGCCTATCTCGCCTGTATCGGCGCCTGCGTCGCGCTGCGCCGGTTGCTTGGAGCCGATGCGCGGCTGGACTGGCTGTTCGTGCCGGGATTCTTCGGCTTCGCCTATGAATGGGGCTTCCTGACCTTCCTGCTGGCGGTGCCGCTCGGCCTGCTGTTCCTGCTGCCCGCATGGCGCCACGCGCGGTCGCCGACGTTGCGTAGCGGCGCGACGATCGTCGCCGGCGGCGCGCTGCTGTTCGTCGCGCATGGGCTCGTCTTCCTGTTCTTCTGCGCGGTGGGCGGCGCCTGCACGCTGGTCGGACTGGTTGGCATCGTCCGCCGTGCCCGCCGCAGCGACGGTGTCCAAGGCGCCCGCTCCTCGCACACGTCGCGCATCGTGCTGCTCGCGCTGATGCCGTACGCGCTGCTGGGCCTGGTCGCGCTGCTGTACGCGTGGCACGCGCAGCGGTTCGACGCCACGCTGGACTACGCGTGGCCCGCAGTCGAATGGCGCTGGGACTGGATGCGCGTGCCGTTGCTGCTGGTCTCGCCCTGGGGCGCGTGGTCGACGCATCTGCCCTTCGCGCTGGCCACGCTGCTGATGCTGACGGCGCCGTGGGCGATGGGCCTGCGGCCGCGTTGGCGTCGACCGCAGGCCTGGCTGCCGCTTGCGGCCGTGCTGCTGGTCTGGCTGTGCGTGCCGCACTACGCGATGCGCACCGCCTTCCTGTTCCAGCGCTTCGGCATCCTGCTGCTGCCGTGCTATGCGCTGCTGTTCGCGGCGCCGACGGGCACGGCAAGGGCGCGCGGCGCGGTACCTGCGCGCTGGTGCGCGGTCGCGCTGTGCGCGGCCTGCGCGCTGCACCTGGGTTGGCAGGCCAGGCGCACGCTGGCCTTTGGCGCGGAGACGCGCGATTTCGACGCGGTACTCGCCGCGGCCGCGCCGGGCCAGCGGGCGCTGATGCTGGTGTTCGATGCCGGCAGCGCGGCCGCCGCGCATCCCGGCGCCTATCAGCACTTCCCGCTGTGGTACCAGGCGCGGCGGCGCGGACTGGTCGACTTCAACTTCGCCTGGTTCCTGCCGCAGATCGTCCGCTATCGCAGCGGCCATGCGCCGCCGCTCGATCCCGCCGACATGCTCGACAACGCGTTCCCAGCCAACTTCGACTGGCACCGCCACGATGCGGGACGCTATCGCTACCTGTTCGTGCGGCGCGCCGGCGCCGCTGCCCGCCGGCTATTTCGCCGCGGCCGATTGCCGCGTGGAACGGCTGCGTACGGCCGGCGAGTGGTCCCTGTACGCCACGCGCGATTGCCCGCCGCCATCCGCGCGGCCCCTTCCCCTAGGAGACCACCATGTCGCCGCAAGCCTATCTCGAAATGGCGCAGACCGAAGCCGATCACTGGTGGTTCCGCGCACGCCGCGACATCGTCGCCGCGGTGCTCGAGCAGCTGGCGCTGCCGCCCGGCGCCGCCATCCTCGAGATCGGCGCCGGCACCGGCGGCAATCTCGACATGCTGGCGCGCTTCGGCACCGTCAGCGGCCTCGAGATGGACGCGATGGCGCGCCGTCTCGCCGTGGCCAAGACCGCGGGCCGCTATGCCATCGCCGACGGCCGCTGCCCCGACGCGATGCCGTACCGCCCGGGCAGCTTCGACCTGGTCTGCCTGCTCGACTGCCTGGAACACATCGCCGACGATGCCGGCGCGCTGCTGGCGGTGCGCTCGCTGCTGCGGCACGGCGGCGCGGCGCTGATCACGGTGCCGGCGCATCCGTGGCTATGGAGCCGGCATGACGTGTTCCTGCACCATCAGCGCCGCTATCGCCGTATGGCGCTGACCACGCGCCTCGGCAACGCGGGGCTGTGCGTGGAAACGGTGAGCTACTTCAACACCGTGCTGTTCCCGCTGGCGGTGGCGGCGCGCTGGCACGACCGGCTGCACGATCTGCTGCACGCGCGCGTGCCGGAGCATGGCGTGCCGGGCGAGGCCGGCGGCTCGACCGGCACGGCGATGCCGCCCGCCCTGCTGAACGCGCTGCTGTACACGCTGTTCCGCAGCGAGCGGCACTGGCTGCGGCACGGCACCTTGCCGTTCGGGGTATCGCTGCTCGCGGTGGCGCGGGCTGTCTGACAACAGGGAACAAGACAGAGCGCCGCGGCATCGCTGCCGCGGCGCCGGATTGCTTGCGATCAGCGCGTTCGACCTCAGCGCGTTCGAGGTCAGCGCGCAAGAGGTCGGTGCGTTAGAGGTCGATGCGTTAGAGGTCGGTGCGTTAGAGGTCAGCGCGTTAGAGGTCAGCGCGTTAGAGGTCAGCGCGTTCGAGGCCAGCGCGCCGCCGAATCAGCGCGTGCGCGCCCGTTGCACCGCCGACAGCTCGATCACGCGGCGGCCGCCGAGTCCCTGCGTCGCCGGCCGCTCCTGGTAGCGCCGGCGCACCAGATAGATCGGACGGCCCTTGGTCTCGTGATAGATGCGGCCGACGTATTCGCCCACCACGCCGACGCCGATCAGCTGCAGCCCGCCGAAGAACAGCAGCGCGCACAGCAGAGAGGCGTAGCCGGGCACGTCGACGCCCAGCCACAGCGTGCGGCCGACGATGAAGCTGCCATAGCAGAAGGCGGCGAAGGCGACGGCCACGCCGATATAGGTCCAGCAGCGCAGCGGCACCGTGCTGAAGCTGGTGATGCCCTCCAGCGCGAAATTCCACAGCCGCCAGCCGGAGAATTTCGACTGCCCGGCGCTGCGCGGTTCGCGCGTGTACGGCAGCGTCACCGTATGGAAGCCTACCCAGGCGAACAGTCCTTTCATGAAGCGGCGCCGCTCCGGCAGGCTCTTCAGCGCGTTGACCACGGCGCGGTCCATCAGCCGGAAGTCGCCGACGTTCTCGGGCAGCCGCAGTTCCGACATGCGGTTGTGCAGCCGGTAGTAGGCACCGGCGGTCACGCGCTTGAGCCACGAATCGCAGGCACGGTCGACGCGCTGGGCCAGCACCACCTCGGCGCCTTCGCGCCAGCGCGCCACCATCTCGCCGATCAGTTCGGGCGGGTCCTGCAGGTCGAAGTCGATCGGCACCACCGCATCGCCGAACGCCTCGTCGATGCCGGCGGTCAGCGCGGCCTCCTTGCCGAAGTTGCGGGTCAGGTCGATCACGCGGATGCGCGCATCGGCGCGTGCCTGCGCCAGCAGCCGCGGCAGCGTGTCGTCGCCGCTGCCGTCGTTGACGCAGACGATCTCGAAACGGATGCCGGGGATCGCTTCGAGTACCGGGATCACGCGCGAAAAGAACGGCACGATGGCATCGCTCTCGTTGTAGCAGGGCGCCACCAGCGACAGCAGGCGCGTATCGCGATGCCACGGCGTCTGGCGATCGTGGCGCGCGGCCCCGGACGACCCGGCCGGCGCGCCGGCGGACCCCTCGGCCGTACCCTCGCCGCCGAGGCCGCCATGGAAGACACCGTGACAGCCCCCCATGAGGGCCGTCATCAGAGCGGACGTGGTTGCCACCGCCGACATTGCCGCCTTTGGGGGCGCCCGCGACGGCGCCCCCGGCGGTTCTCCTCCCTGCCCCCCGTGTCCTCGCGGCGGCGCTGGCTCGCGGCGCCAATCCTGTCATGTCGCGACATGTCCCGTCCCCCCCCGCCCCCCGACGCTGCCCGTATCGGTGTCCGTCCGCCAGGCGCGCCGCAGCACCGCGGCCATGCCCAGCGCGAGCAGCTGCACCCCGCCCTGCCACTGCTGCGCCAGCGCATTGGCGAACATCAGCATCGGCATGCACCACAGCGCGACCAGCAGCAGACGTTCGCCCGGCATCCAGCCACGCCGCACACCCTCCACCGCCAGGCCCGCCACCGCCATGCCGAGCCACGCCAGCTCGTAGTACCAGAGATAGGGCGTGGCCAGCATCGCCGCCAACGCCAGCGCGGCGGTACGCAGGCCGGTGTCGCGATGGCGGCGCCATATGCAGGCCAGCGCGCCGGCCGTCGCCAGCGTCAGCACCGCCTGCATCGCATAGGCCAGCGTCGGCGCGCCGCCGGCGAGCCGCACCGAGGCCAGCAACGTCGGACTGACGTACCAGGCGCGGATGCCTTCCTGAATCAGCAAGTCGGTGACCTGCGCGGTGACCGTCAGGAAGGCCGGCACCGTCTGCCAGCCGAACGCCGCCACGCTTGCCGCGGCCAGCAGTCCCGCGGTGGCCGCCGCGGCCGCCAGCGCGCGCCATTCGCGCCCGGCGATCAATGCGATGGGGAACATCAGCGCCAGCTGCGGCTTGATCGCCAGCAGGCCGATCAGCACGCCGGCCAGCAGCGGCCGGCGCGGCAGCAGCACCAGCGCCCATGCGGCGAGCGCCGCGGTCAGCAGCGCGTTCTGCCCGATGGTCGCCGCCAGGAACAGGCCAGGGAAGCCAAGCAGCGCCATCACGATCGCGCCGCGCGCCGCGCGTGGCGGCGAGGCCAGCGCGGCCAGGCGCAGCAGCCCGGCGACATAGCCGGCCGCGGACAGGCCGATGAAAGCGAAGTAGCTCCATGCGAACGGCAGCAGCGACAGCGGCAGCACGACCCACAGGAAGGTCGGCGGGTAGAGCCACGGCAGATAGAAGCCCGAGTCGGGCGGCACGGCGCCATGCGCGGCGATCACCGGCTGCAGCTGCGCATAGTCGTAGACCGCGAGCGCGCCGGCGCCGCGCAGCAGATGCGAGGCGCTCCAGAACACCGAGAAGTCGGCGCCGGGCCGAACGATGGTATCCACGGTGAAGCCCCGCGTGATCCAGGCCCATGCCGCCAGGACCAGGCATTGGGCCAGCAGCATCGCGCCCGCGTACAGCCGCACGCGCTCCAGCGTCAGCCATTGTCCGTGCGCGGCGGGCAGTGTGGTCGCAATCGAGGCGCGTTCAAGGGTCATGGGTTCGCTCTGAAGGAGATCGGCGCGGCCACGCGGCATCGCGTTGTCCTTGTTCTATCAGACGCGGCCCGCGGCGCAAGGCGCGCCGCCCGACGTGGCCGCGGCGATCGAGGCGATTCGCGCGCCGACGTTTCCGCGCGGAAGCACGGCGCGGCGAACGGCCGCGATTGCCGCTGCGGGCGCGCGCTGGCGCGCCGGTGCGGTGCTCGCGGCCGCGTGGGCATCGTGTCCGTCGGCGTCCCGGGCGTGCGGGCGCGGCCCGATGCCACGCCGCGGGGGGCGTCGACGTTTCAGGCGGGAAACACGGCGCCGGCGCAAACGGACTGCGCCAGGTGGATGGCGATCGCCGCGCAGCGTCGACCCGCGCCTTCGCCGCCCTCGTGCGAAAGGATGAGGCCGGCACCCCGGCACGCCGCCACGTCAATCGCCGCCGCATGACGCATCTCATCCATTGCGGCGAGTGCGCGTCCGATGCCTGCGCCGTATCGCCCCGCCATCGCGCGGCATCGCGTTTCCGCACGGAAACGAGCGACCGTCCAGGACGCTGTCATCGGGCGGCCGATCGGCACCGTGCCTGCCGCAAAGCCTTGCCGCACAACGATTGCGTGCCGGCTGGCAAAGCTCTTGCCTTGATGTGGCCACACGGTCGCCGGCAAAGCGCCGCCGCCCGGGCAGCAGACCCGAATCACGCGGCAGCAGCGCGAGCGCGCCGCAAGCGACAGGACCTCGACCATGCTGACGAACCCGCACCGCCTCACGCAGCCTCCCGCCTCGCGGGGATCGCGGCCGCACCGCGCGCCGCGCTTGCGCTGCATGCATGGCGCCGATGCCTCGTCGCCGCGGCACGCCGCGCCGCGGCATGCGCGGCGCGACCACACGCACCGCCGCGCGCGCCGCCTGGCGCTGAACGGCAACACGGACCATGCGGATCGTCATCGGGATGGCGATCCCGCCGGACATTGCGGCGGCCATGGCCGCTGGCCCTTCGATGCCTGCGCCGCATGCGGGCCGCCGCGCCGACGGCCCGCGTGCCATCGAGCGCGCCATCACGCAGACCCACCAACGCGGCACCGCGCGGCCCCGGCTGCCGACCGCAGCGAATCGACAGAGTAGTGCCCTGCATTCCAACCGAAGGAGAGAGCCATGCAAGACCTGATGCAACAAGCCAGCCAGTTCGTCCAGGACGAAGACGGCGTCACCGCCATCGAGTACGGCCTGATCGCCGCGCTGATCGCCATCGTGATCATTGCCGGCGTCAAGCTGGTCGGGCAGAACCTGAGCACGGTGTTCGACAAGGTCCAGTCCGCGCTGAAGTAAGCGGCGCGAACCGGCCGCCGACGTCCGCGCCGGCGTGACCGGCGCAAGCAATACCCCGCGGGGCCACACGCTGCGGCCCCGCGGGCCCGCGACGACACCAAAGGGAGACACCGATGCGCGCGCTACCGAATGCCATCCGCCGCTTCGCCGACGAAGAGCGAGCCGTCACCAGCATCGAGTACGCGCTGATCGCGATGCTGATCGCGCTGGTGATCATCGTCTCGGTCAAGGCCGTCGGCGAAACCCTGAGCACCATCTTCGACAAGGTCGCGTCGTCGTTCTGAACGACGTACCCATGTCGCATCGAACGACCCGCAGAGAACGACCTGCACCGAACGACCTGCACCGAACGACCCGCATCCAACGACTGGAGCCAGCCATGTATCAATCGCACCTCGCCACGCTGATCGGACCCGCCGCGATGCTGCTGGTGCTGGCCGCGGCCGCGACCGACCTGCACAGCCGCCGCATTCCGAACTGGCTGACCTTCGGCGCCTGGCTGCTGGCGCTGCCGGTGCTGATGGCGACGACCGGCGCGCTCGCCGGCGCGCTGGCGTGGACGGCAGGCTGGCTGACCGGGCTGGCGATGTTCCTGCCGATCTATCTGCTGCGCGGCATGGCCGCCGGCGACGTCAAGCTGATGGCCGCAGTGGGCGCATGGCTGGGCGCGGGCATGGCCTTCGAGATCGCGCTGGCGGCGTTCGTGCTCGGCGGCGCGTGGGCCCTCGCGTGGGCGCTGCTGCGCCGGCGCGGCCGCGAGCTGGGACGCAACATGCTGAACATCCTGCGGGCGCCCGGCGGATGGAATCCGGACCGGGCCAAGCCCGGCGTGCTCGATCCATCGATGTCGGTCGGCGCGATGCCCTACGGCATCGCCATCGCCGCCGGCACGATCGCGATGCTGTTCGCGTCGGCATAGCCGCCATGGCACCCATACCGGCGAACCGGCCCATCGGGCAGGCAACCAGCACAGATCGGGGGATCTCATGATCGAGCAACAGCCGACCACGCCGCTGCACCGGCTGCCGACCGCGGCCAATGCCGGCGACCCTGCACCGGCCGACGCGGCGGAGACCGCGCAGCCGCAGCCCTGGCACGTGGCGCCGCGCACCGTCGCCGATACCGGCATCGACATCACGATGCTGGCGAGCCTGCTGATGAAGGTGGCCTATCTGTACCGCGACGTCACGCTGCTGCGGCTGGCCGAGACGCTGCGCCTGCCGGGCTCCGTAATCGGCGAGATCGCGACCTCGTGCGTGCGCGAACGCCTGCTCGAGATCGCCCATCGCGGCGCCAGCGACCTCGACGTGCGCTACCGGCTCACCGATGCCGGCTACGCGCGCGCCGCCGAATTCGCCGCGCGCTGCAGCTATGCGGGCCCGGCGCCCGTGACGCTGGACGCCTACCTGGAAGCGGTGCGGCGCCATTCGGTGCGCCAGGCCAGCGTGTCGAAGGCGGACGTGGCCGCGGTGCTGGGCGACATGGTGGCGGCGCCGCACGTGATCGACGAGGCCGGCATCGCGCTGAACGCGAGCGCGGCGCTGCTGCTGTACGGCCCGCCCGGCAGCGGCAAGACCTTCCTGGCGCGGCGGCTGCGCGAGCTGATGCCCGGCGCGGTGCCGGTGCCGCACGCGCTGACCGTGGCCGGGGAAATCATCCAGGTATTCGATCCGCTGGTGCACGTGCCCTTCGACGAGGGCGGCAATCCCGGATGGCGGCGCGGCGCCGACCGGCGCTGGACCATCTGCCATCGTCCGGCGGTGCTGACCGGCGGCGAACTGACGCTGGACATGCTGGACCTGCGCTACGACCAGGTCGCGGGCTACTACCAGGCGCCGCCGCACATGAAGGCCAACAACGGCGTCTACATCGTCGACGACCTCGGCCGGCAACTGGTCGGCGTCAGCGAACTGCTGAACCGCTGGATCGTGCCGCTGGACCGCGGCATCGACATGTTCACGCTGCACAGCGGCGTGCGCTTCTCGGTGCCGTTCGATGTGTGGCCGGTGTTCTCGACCAACCTGGAGCCGAGCGCGCTGGGCGACGACGCCTTCCTGCGCCGGCTAGGCAGCAAGCTCTATATCGGCCCGCTGGCCGAGGACGACTACCGCGAGGTCTACGTGCGCGCCGCGCGCGCGCTCGGCCTGCACGGCGCCGACGAGGTGTTCCGCTTCCTGCTCGATGGCCTGCACCTGGCCGACGGAATTCCGCTGCTGGCCTGCATCCCGGGCGACCTGCTCAAGCTCGTCGACTCGGCACGGCGCTACCACGGCGACCCGCCGTGGGTCACCGAGGCAGCGCTGCGGCGGGCGTGGCAGGCGTATTTCGGCCGCGAGGCCGGCGACGGCATGCGCTGGCGCAGCGGCGAGCGAACGGCGCGGCGATAGCAGATCGGACGGACGCCGCGCCGGCAAGGAAACGCGGAAGAACGCAGCGAACGCGCAGGGAACGAGGGAAACGAGGGCGACCTCAGGGAGAGCTTCCATGAAAAACGCACGGGCAATTCTGATGCTTCTGGTCGCACTGGCCGCGGGGGTGGCGGCGGTGATCGCGGCCTCCCGCTGGCTGATGCAGCAGTCGTCGAACTCGGTGGCGCAGGTGGTGGTGGCCGCCAGCGACATCAATCTGGGCCAGCCGATCGGGCCCGAGCAGTTGCGGATGGTCAGCTGGCCCAGCGGCAGCGTGCCGCCCGGCGCCTTCACCAACGCCGCGCTGCTGCAGGGACGCGTGGCCAGGACCAGCGTGCTGCGCGGCGAGCCGCTGCTCGAGGCCAAGCTGGCGCCGCAGGGCACCAAGGGCGGGCTGTCGGCGGTGATCGGCGAGGGCAAGCGCGCGATCACGGTGCGCGTCAACGATGTGGTCGGCGTGGCCGGCTTCGCGCTGCCGGGCAACCTGGTCGACGTGATCGTCAACACCGCGGCCGAGGCCAGGCGCAACGGCGCCGCCAGCGGCAACGGCGAAGCCAGCATCTCGAAGATCGTGCTGGAAAAGATCCTGGTGCTGGCGGTCGCGCAGCAGGTGAGCCGCGACGACACGCAGCCGAAGGTGGTCAATGCGGTGACGCTGGAGGTCACGCCCGAACAGGCCGAGAAGCTCGACGTCGCGCGCAGCGTGGGAACGCTGTCGCTGGTGCTGCGCAATCAGGTGGACCTGGCCGCGGTCGATACCGAAGGCGCGACCAAGACCACGCTGCTCGGCGCACCCGCCGCGGCGCCGGCGCCCGCGCCGCTCAAGCCGGTCAAGGTCAGCGCGCCGGTACGCGCGCGCCCTGCCGCGCCGGCCCGTGCCGGCCACTGCATCGGCGTGCTGTCGGGCGTGCAGGGCAGTGTCGAGTGTTTCTGAGCCGGATCTTTCCAGCCGGGACGGCAGCGGCATGACTGGGCATGCCGCAAATCGAAGGCAGCACGTCGCCGCATCGACGTGCCGCGAATCGGGCAGCACCAATTCTCTCCGGGGGGAGATATGAAAACGAACCACAAGCAGAGGGACCGCGCGCGCACCGCGCGCACGCTGGGCGGCGCGGGCACGGCGTGCCTGGTGCTGGCGCTGGCCGGCGGCGCCGGCGCGCAGACGGCGGCCGAAGCCGGCGCAGTGGCCAGGGGCACCGCGCCCGCGGCCGGCGCCCGCGCGGGCGGCAACGCCAATGCCGGCACCAACGCCAACGCCGGCACCGCCGCCGGCGCGCCGATGCAGATGACGATCAGCATGGCGCCCGCCCGCGCGCCGGTGCCCGCCGCCGATACGCGCGGGCCCAACTGCAGCGGCGCGGTACGCGAGGAAAGCCATGTGGTGGTGCCGATCGGCAAGTCGACGCTGATCCCGCTGCCCGAGCCGGTGCGCAACCGGACCGTGGGCAATCCGGAGATCGTGCAGGCAACCATGGTGTCGCCGCAGACGATGTACGTGCTCGGCCGCAGCCTCGGCACCACCAACATGATCGTGCAGGGACGCAGCGGCGCCTGCAGCGTGATCAATATCGCGGTCAACGTCGATGCCGGCGGGCTGCAGGGCTCGCTGGCGCAGTTGATGCCCACCGAGCGCGGCATCCGCGTCGCCACCGCCGCCGACAACCTGGTGCTGACCGGCAGCGTCTCCAGCGCGCAGGCAGCCCAGCAGGCGGTGGAGATCGCGCGCGCCTATGCCGCCGTCGCGCAGGGCGACAAGGAGGCCAGGAACGGCGGCGTGCTGAACATGCTGAGCGTCGACACGCCACAGCAGGTGATGCTCGAGGTCAAGGTCGCCGAGGTGTCGAAAACCCTGCTGAACCAGCTCGGCTCGCAGCTGAACCTGCAGGGCGGCTTCGGTTCGTGGACCGGCGGCCTGCTGACCTCGCTGCTGACCGGCTCGCGCACCGCGATCTTCGGCAGCAAGGCCAACAACCTGCCGCTCGACATCGCGATCGATGCGCAGAAGAACGACTCGCTGGTCAAGATCCTTGCCGAGCCGAACCTGGTCACGCTGAGCGGCCAGGAAGCGAGCTTCCTCGCCGGCGGCAAGATCTATATCCCGGTGGCGCAGAGCAACGCGGTGGTCGGCGGCGTGCCCACCATCACGCTGCAGGAGGAGGAGTTCGGCGTGGGGCTCAAGTTCACGCCGACCGTGCTGGCCAACGGCCGCATCAACCTGAAGGTCGCGCCGGAGGTGTCGGAGCTCTCGCCCACCGGCGCCACGGTGACCGGGGCGACGCTGACCGGCCAGACCATCCTGCCGGTGATCACCACGCGGCGTGCCTCCACCACCGTGCAGATGCGTGACGGCGAGAGCTTCGCCATCGGCGGGCTGCTGCAGAACAACGCGCGCGGCACGCTGAAGGCGCTGCCGGGGGCGGGCGAGGTGCCGGTGCTCGGCGCGCTGTTCCGCAGCACGTCGTTCCAGCAGGACATGTCCGAACTGGTCTTCATCATCACGCCGCGACTGGTGCAGCCGATGCAGCATGCGGGCGCGCCGCTGCCGACCGACAGCTTCTCGACGCCGAACCCGCTCGAGCTCTATCTGCTCGGCAACATGGAAGGCTCGGCCGGCCAGCGCGCGGCCACCCCGGCCACGACGCCGGCAGGCAGCGCGCCCGCACCGCAGTCGCCGGCACAGCGATCGCCGGCGCCGCAGCCCGCCGCCCCGCAGCCGGCCACGCTGGCGCCGCCGCCGCCGTCGACGCCCGCCTCGCCGTCTCCGGTCCCGCGCACCGCGCTGCCGGTGGGCCGGCCGCTGGGCGAGGCGCCCGCCGCGGCGCTGTCCGCGACACCGGCCACTGCCACTGCCACTGCCACTGCCACTGCCACTGCCACTGCCACTGCCACTGCCACTGCACCGGCGGCGTCAGCGGCGACGCGCGCGGCACGGCCGGCCACGCTGCCGACAACCGCCGCGCGCGAGGAATCGCAGGCCGAACGCATCGCCCGCATCGAGGCCACCGCCTCGCGGCTCGCCAGGGCCCGCGCCGCCGCCCCGGCGGGAAACGACGGCACCGGCGCCACCGGCGGCAAGCCGGCGGCACTGAACTGAGCGCCATCGCAAGGAGAACGCCATGAACCAGCCTTCGCAATCGTCCCGCCTGCGCGCCCGCGGCCTCGCCGCCGCGCTGCTCGCCTCCCTGCTCGCCGCGCCGCTGCTCGCGGCCTGCATCAGCACCACGCCGGTCTGGGACAGCCGCTTCGGGCAGTCGGTCAATGCGGTCAAGCAGGCCCAGATCATCAACCCCAACGCACCGGCCGGCCTGCCTTCGCTGACCGGCGTCGACGGCAAGGCCGCGGTGGCCGCAATGGGGAACTACGACCGCTCGCTGCAACGCCTGGCGCCCGCCGGGGCCTACGGCAACGGCGCCGGCATGCAGGGCGGCATCGGCATGTCGGGCGGCATCGGCACGCGCTGAGCCCGACGGCCCGCCGATGCCGGGGGCGCAAGCCATTTCGCCAAGCCATGGAGGAAGCCATCATGAAGCCGAACACAGCGGGATCGCGCATGCGCCGGCGGGCCGCGACGCGGCAGCGCCAGCAGGGCGCGGTAGCGATCGTCGTCGCGCTCGCGCTGGTGGCGATGGTCGGCTTCCTCGGCCTGGCGCTGGACCTGGGCAAGCTCTACGTGGCCAGGAGCGAACTGCAGAACGGCGCCGATGCCTGCGCACTGGCGGCGGCGCGCGACCTGACCGGCGCCACGCCGCTGGCGGTGTCCGAGGCGGCCGGCATCACCGCCGGCTATCGCAACCTGGCGCTGTTCCAGAGCGAGTCGGTGCAGTTCGCCGCCGACAGCAGCGTGACCTACAGCGACGCGCTGGCCAACCCCTTCTATCCGAAGAGCAGCGTGCCCTATGCGCTGGACACCATCAAATACGTCAAGTGCGCCGCCTCGCGCGCCGGCATCGCCAACTGGTTCGCCCAGGTGCTGAACCTGCTGCCGGGCGGCAACGTGGGGCCGAGCACGGTGTCGTCGTTCGCCGTGGCTACCGTGGGCGCCGCGCAGACGGCGTGCGCGATCCCGGTGTTCATCTGCAAGCCCGACACCATCAGCCCGCCCGAACCGCCCTACACCGTGGGCCAGTGGCTGGTGTCCAAGCTCGACGCGGGCAACAAGGGCGAGTATGGCGGCGGCAATTTCGGCTGGGCGGATCTGGCGGGCGGCAGCGGCACCAAGAGCCTGGCCGAGCAGCTCAAGGGCTCGGGCCAATGCAATCTGCCGGCCCTCGGCACCGAGATCGGCACCACCGGCAACAAGTCGTCGCTGGCGGACGAATGGAACAGCCGCTTCGGCATCGTCAAGGCCGGCAAGGTCGCCGGCGTGCCGGACTTCACCGGCCACGCCTACAACGACACCACCTGGCCGGCCAAGGCCAATGCCTATCCGGACTTCACCGCCAGGCGCAAGACCTTCGCGCCCTACCAGGGCGACAGCATCGCGATGATCGACACCAAGGGATCGCCGTCGAGCACCGCCGCGCATCAGGGCGGCGCCGACCGGCGCATGGTGCTGGCTCCGGTGGTGGACTGCAGCGGCTTCGCGGTGTCCGGCACGCACAAGGCCAGCGTGCTCGAATGGGCCTGCCTGCTGATGATCGAGCCGATGCAATGGGGCGGCAACATCAACTCGGTGCGGCTCGAATATCGCGGCGTGTCGAGCTCGATGGGCAGCCCGTGCGCGACGCAGGGCATCCCCGGCCTCGGCAGCGGACCCGGCCCGCTGGTGCCGGTCCTGGTGCAGTAGCGGCCCGCCACATCGACAAGCGACAGGAGGCCATCGTGAAGACGCCGATCCCCCGCTCCGCTGCCGGCAATGCGGCGCGCCATGGACCGCGCCACAACCTGCGCCGCGGTCCGCGCCGACTGCGCCGCGCCGGCGCACGCGAACGCCAGCGCGGCGTGGCCGCCGTCGAGTTCGCCATCCTATTGATCCCGCTGCTGCTGATGCTGTGCGGCGTCGCCGAATTCGGCCGCGCGATCTACCAGTACGACGCGCTGACCAAGGCCACGCGCGGCGCCACGCGCTACCTGTCGCAGTTCTCGCCCGACGACGCCGGCTACCCCGCCGCGCAGGCCAAATGCCTGGCGGTGCATGGCAATACCGGCTGCACCGGCAGCCCGCTGGTCGGCGGCCTGAGCACGTCGATGGTGGTGATCTGCGACCGCGTCGACGCGAGCGGCTGCCCCGGCATGGCCTTCGCCAACGTCAATACCTACGACAACGGTGCCGGCGCCGGCGTCCCGGCGGGCACCGTCAACCTGGTGGCGGTCAAGATCAGCGGCTTCGCCTACACGCCGATCCAGCCGCTGATCGACGCCAGCGGGCTCGTCTTCTCCGATGTGATCACCGTGATGAGGCAAGTGCTATGAAACCCGCTGTCCGCCCATCCGCGCCGATGGCGTCGCCACACCGGTCGCCACACCGGTCGCCACACCGGTCGCAAGCACGGCCGCAACGGCGGTCGCCGCCGCGTCGGCCGCGCCAGCGCGGCGCCACCGTGGTCGAGTTCGCGATCGTCGCGATGCTGTTCTTCACGCTGCTGATCGGCGTCGTCGAAATGGCGCGCGTGCTGTTCCACTGGAACACCGCCAGCGAAGCGACGCGCTGGGGCGCCCGCATGGCCGTGGTCTGCGATGCCAATGCCGCGATCATCAAGACCCGCATGGCGACGCTGATGCCGCAGCTGTCGCCGTCGAACATCGCGCTCGACTACGAGCCCGCCGGCTGCGACAGCGATCCCGATACCGCGCGCGCCAGCTGCGCCAGCGTGACGGTCCGCGTCACCGGCCTGACCGTGCGCACGCTCGTGCCAATGATTCCGATGACGCTGCCGGTGCCGCCCTTCGCCACCACGCTGTCGCGCGAAAGCATGAACAGCGCGACCGGCGGGCCGGTCTGCAGCTGAACGTGGGCAAGCATTGCGGCGCCCGCCCCGGCGCACAGGACAACGAACAGGAGAAGCCGTCATGCTGACGATTCTGATCGCCTCCGAGCAAACCGAACGGCTGGCCGAGATCGCGCGGCTGTGCGCGCAGTGCGGGTCGTTCCAGACGCTGGCGCTGAGCGAGGCGCCGGCGCGCATCGCGTCGCATGCGAGCCAGCTGGCGCTGGCCGACATGCTGGTGATCGCGCACGACAGGATAGGCCCGGCGCAGATGCAGGGCATCGAGACCATGCGGCAGCAACATCCGGAGCTGCCCTGCATCCTGGTCACCGATGCGGTCGAGCCCGAGCTGCTGATCCAGGCGCTGCGCACAGGCATCCGCGACGTGCTGGCCTGGCCGCTGGAGCAGAACCAGCTCGGCGACGCGCTGCGCCGGCTGCAGGCGGCCAGCACGCAGCGGCGCCGCCGCAGCGCGCGGCTGGTGTCGCTGCTGTCGTGCAAGGGCGGCGCCGGCGTCAGCTTCCTGACCGGCAACCTGGGACATGCGCTGGCCGCGCAGGGCAAGCGCGTGCTGGCGCTGGACCTGAACCGGCAGTTCGGCGACCTGGTCCACACGATCTGCGACCGCACGCCGCCGGCGACGCTGCCCGACGTCTGCGCGCAGATCGAACGCATGGATGCGGCCTTCCTCGAAGCGTGCCTGACCCCGGTGGCCGAGGGCTTCGACGTGCTGGCCGGCGCGGCCGATCCGATCAAGGCGGCATCGGTGCGCAAGGAACAGGTCGAATGGATCCTGTCGCTGGCGCTGCCGCACTACGACTTCGTGCTGGTCGACGCCGGCCAGGCCATCGATCCGGTGTCGATCGGCGTGCTGGACCGCAGCGACCGCATCGGCGTGGTGCTGCAGCCGACCATCGCGCATGCCCGCACCGGCCGGCGCCTGCTCGACATCCTGCGGGCGCTGCACTATCCCGACGACAAGGTGCGCCTGCTGCTGAACCGCGACGATCGCCGCAACGAACTGGACCGCGCCGCGCTGGAGCAGATCTGCGGCGCCCCGGTCTGGCAGGCGCTGCCCGAGGACGCCGCCGCGGCGAACGCGGCGATCAGCCACGGGGAGCCGGTGCTGGCGATGCACCGGCGCAGCGCCATCGCGCGCGCGCTGCAGTCGCTCGCCACGCAACTGGCCGCGGCGGAGCCCGAAGCGCGCGCGGGCGGCGAGCCGTCGTCGTTGCGCCGGCTGCTGCTGCGGGTCAAGGCCGCGTGAGCGCGGCGAAACCGACCGCGACTTCGCATCAGGACACCGCCGCCTCGTACGTCATCACGCCAGCCGCGCCACCCGCGCCACCACGCCAACCGCTTCAGCCGGAGACCGCCATGTCGATCCGCGAACAACTGTCGAACGCCAGCCCGGGCTTCACCGCCCTGCCCGTCAACGGCCACCCGGCCGCCACGCTGCCGGCGGGCAGCGGCTATCGCGCGCTCAAGCGTGCCGTGCACGAGACCGTGCTCGAGCGCGTCGAGCTCGAGCGGCTGGCGCGCATCCCGCTCGAGCAGGTCCGGCACGAGATCGGCCTGCTGGTCGGCGCCATCGTCGACGAGGACAAGGTCCTGCTCAACGACGCCGAACGCCGGCAGCTGATCGGCGAGATCTACGACGAGATGTTCGGCTTCGGCCCGCTCGAGCCGCTGCTGCGCGACCCCACCGTGTCCGACATCCTGGTCAATACCGCGCGCCAGACCTATGTCGAGCGGCGCGGCAAGCTTGAACTGACCGACATCACGTTCTACGACGACGCGCACCTGATGAAGGTGATCGAGAAGATCGTCTCGCGCGTCGGGCGCCGCATCGACGAGACCAGCCCGATGGTCGACGCGCGCCTGCCCGACGGCTCGCGCGTCAACGCCATCATCCCCCCGTCGGCGATCGACGGTCCGCTGCTGTCGATCCGCCGCTTCGCCGTCAATCCGCTGCAGGTCGCGGACCTGATCGCGTACCACAGCCTGACGCCGCCGATGGCGCAGCTGCTGCAGGCCCTGGCGCACGCCAAGGTCAACCTGGTGGTGTCGGGCGGCACCGGCAGCGGCAAGACCACGCTGCTGAACATCGTGTCGGGCTTCATCCCGGCCGACGAGCGCGTGGTGACCATCGAGGACGCCGCCGAGCTGCAACTGCGGCAGCCCCATGTGCTGCGGCTGGAAACGCGCCCGCCCAACATCGAGGGCAAGGGCGAGATCACGCAGCGCTCGCTGGTGCGCAACGCGCTGCGCATGCGGCCCGATCGCATCATCCTCGGCGAGGTGCGCGGCGCCGAGGCGCTCGACATGCTCAACGCGATGAACACCGGGCACGAGGGCTCGCTGACCACCATCCACGCCAACACGCCGCGCGATGCGCTGACGCGGCTGGAGAACATGGTCGGCATGGCGGGCATGAACGTGCCCGCGAAAGCGATCCGGCAGCAGATCGCCTCGGCCATCACGGTGATCGTGCAGGCCGCGCGCCTGACCGACGGCAGCCGCAAGATCGTCAGCATCCAGGAGATCACCGGGATGGAGGGCGACGTGATCAACATGCAGGAGATCTTCACCTTCCAGCGCACCGGCGTGGGACAGGACGGCACCGTGCGCGGGCACTTCCGCGCGACCGGCGTCTATCCGCGCTTCGCCGAGCGGCTGCGCGTCTACGGCGTGGGGCTGCCGGACGAGACCTACGATCCCGCGCGGCGTTTCGAGATCTAGACCTGCCGGACTGACGGAGAGCGATCATGGACCTTGGCCAATTCGGGCAACTGGGACAACTGGGACACTACGCGCTGTACGCGCTTCGGCGTGCTGCTGTTCATCGCGGTGGTGCTGGCCATCGAGGCCGTCTACCTGTGGTGGAACAGCCATCATGGCGCCTCGGCACGCCGCATCGACGCGCGCATCCGCGCGCTGTCGGCCGGCGGCCAGCTCGGCCGCGAGCAGATGTCGATCCTGAAGGAGCGGATGCTGGCCGGCAGCCCGCGGATGCAGCGCCTGCTGATGCGGGTGCCGCGGGTGGCGGCGCTGGACCGCTGGCTGCAGCAGTCGGGCAGCAGCTGGTCGGTCGGGCAACTGCTGGGCTTCAGTGCCGCCAGCCTGCTGATCGCGTTCGCCGCGCTGTCGCTGCTGCCGCTGCCGTTCTCGCTGGCGGCCGGCGGCGCGCTGCTGGCCGCCGCGCTGCCCTGCCTGCGTACGCTGGCGCAGCGCCAACGGCGCCTGAAGCGCATGGAGGCGCAGCTGCCCGACGCGATCGACATGATCGGCCGCTCGCTGCGCGCCGGGCATTCCCTTCGCCGGCGCGCTCGGCACCGTCGGCCAGGAGATGAAGGCCCCGCTCGGCCCCGAGTTCCGCCTCGCCTTCGAAGAGATCAACTACGGCGTCTCGCTCGACGATGCGCTGACCAGCCTGGCGATACGGGTGCCGGTCGGCGACCTGCGCTACTTCGTCATCGCCGTGCTGATCCAGCGCGACAGCGGCGGCAACCTGGCCGAGGTCCTCGACACCATCAGCCGGCTGGTGCGCGAGCGGCTCAAGCTGTTCGACAAGATCCGCGTGCTGTCCGCGGAGGGCCGGCTGTCGGCATGGATCCTCGGCCTGCTGCCCTTCGGCACCGCCGGGCTGATCTCGGTGCTGAACCCGGGCTTTCTCGACGTGCTGTGGCAGGACCCGGCCGGCATCCGCATGGCCGGCACCGCGCTGGGGATGATGGCGCTGGGCGTGCTGTGGATGCGCAAGATCATCCGCATCCGGGTATAGGAGAAATCATGCAAGCCATGCAGACACAACAATGGCTGTTGCTGGGCCTGGTGTTCGTCGCCGCCTTCGGCGCGGCGCTCGGATTGATGCTGGTGTGTTCGCCGAACCGGCTGCGCGCGCGGCTGGAGCGGCTTGGCGGCGCCGGCACGGGCACCGCGGGGACGGCGGGAACACCGGTCGGCAACGACTGGGCCGCGCGGCTGAGCCAGTGGGCCAGGCCGGTGTCGCGCCTGGCGCTGCCGAAGGAAGGTTGGGAGAGCTCCGCGCTGCGGGTGCGCTTCATGAACGCCGGCTGGCGCGGCACCGCCGCTCCCACGCTGTACTTCGCCGCCAAGACCGTGCTCGCGCTGGCGCTGCCGCTGGCGGCGCTGGTGGCGACGGTCGGCACGCCGCTGGCGAGCGACGGCGCACTGCTGGCGGTGCTGCTGATCGCGATCTGCGCGGTCGGCTACTACCTGCCCAACGCGCTGCTCGCGCGCCGGATCGCCCAGCGCAAGCGCGCCGTGTTCGAGGAGTTTCCCGATGCGATCGACCTGCTGACCGTCTGCGTCGAGGCCGGGCTCGGCCTGGACGCGGCGCTGATGCGGGTCGCCAGCGAACTGTCGCTGCGCTGCCCCGTGCTGGCGGGCGAGCTGGAGCTGATGCTGCTGGAGATGCGTTCGGGTTTCTCCAAGGAAAAGGCGCTGTCCAATCTGGCGCTGCGCACCGGCGTCGAGGACGTCGAGCGCTTCGCCGCGATGCTGGTACAGGCCGACCGCTTCGGCACCAGCCTGGGCGAATCGCTGCGGGTGCTGTCCGACATGCTGCGCACCAAGCGGCGGATGCTGGCCGAGGAACAGGCGGCCAAGATCGCGCTGAAGCTGCTGTTCCCGCTGATCTTCCTGATCTTCCCCTCGCTGCTGGTGGTGCTGCTCGGCCCCGCCTTCATCCAGATCGTGCGCGTGCTGCTGCCGACCATGACCGGACAGGGCGGATAACGCCGCCGGGCTTCGGCCCTCGGCTGGCCGCCATCACCCCAGGCAGTGCGGACAGCCTTTGCCCGGACCCGGTCCGGGCTTTTTCGCTGCCGCAGCGCGGCAGCGCTTGCACTTGACCGGTCCCGCCGCATGCTGAACACTCCAATGGCACAGGCCCGTCTGGAGGCCGGCTGGAGGCGGCATGAAGCTACGCGTTCTGAGCGATCTGCATCTGGAACACCATACCCCCGAAACGGTCCCCGACTGCGAGGCCGATGTCGTCGTGCTCGCCGGGGGACATCGCCAACGGCCGCCATGGCATCGACTGGGCGGCGCGGCACCTGCGCGGGCCGATCGTCTATGTGCCGGGCAATCACGAGTACTACGACAGCACCTTCACCCGGGTCGACGCGCAAATGGCCGCCGCCGCGGTCGCCCATCGGCAGGTGCATCTGCTGACCAGCAGCGTGGCGGTGTTCGAGCTGCCCGGCCAGGCGCCGGTGCGCGTGCTGGGCACGACGTGGTGGGCGGACTACGCGCTGTTCGGCCGCGAGCGCATCGACGACGCGATGCAGGCCTGCGCCAAGGTGATGCTCGACCACCGGCTGATCTCGGTCGAGGACGACAGCGCGGACGGCGGCGCGGATGACAGCGCGGACGGCCGCGGCGGCCGGCACAGTGGCATCCGCCGCTTCACGCCCGCCGACGCGCTGGCGCGCCACCGGGCCGAGTCGGCGTGGCTGGCCGGCGAGCTCGACAAGCCCTTCGATGGCGCGACCGTGGTGGTCACCCACCATGCGCCGGACCTCGGCAGCCTCGACCCGCGCTATGCGCACGACCTGGCCTCGGCCGGATTCATCTCGCGCCGGCCCGACCTGGTCCAGCGCGCCGACCTGTGGATCCATGGCCATACGCATACCAGCTTCGACTACCGCGTCGACCGCGCGCGCGTGGTCTGCAACCCGCGCGGCTATGTGCGGCGCGGCGACGGGGCGCTGGAGAATGCGAAGTTCGATTGGGGGTATGTGGTGGAGGTGTGACGCCGTGTGAAGATCGACTCCGCTCTTCCGCTCAACATCCCTTCCCACAAACAAAACCCCACGGGCTTGCACCCGTGGGGTTTCGACTGAAGCGATTCGCGCAGTCTAGGCACTCGGCCAAAGCCGACGGCCGGCATCAATTAGATCATGCCGTCCATGCCGCCCGGGCGTTGTACTCACGACTGATAAAGATGGATTTAAATACGGACTCCGATAGCGCGCCGGAATTCGCCGAGGACGCCACACTGCGCAGTACTGCTAGCCAGTCCGCAAATGCTCCACGAACTCCTATCTGCGAGTTACAGTTTTGATGCTGAGAAACTCCCCCCCAGCAGTAGGGTAATCGTCGCACCACCCGCGGGCCATAATGGTAGCTCCTGTCACCCAGCAAGCAATTTGCCTGTTCCATGACTACCATTAAGTCGATTCGAAAACTGACCAATTACGGCATCTTTCAAAGCTTCGATGGTACAAAAACGCAGCCGTTTGGCAAGCTAAATCTAATTTACGGATGGAATGGCAGTGGGAAATCCACACTCTCAACGGTGTTCGAGACATTGCAGCTACGAACGCCATTGTCGCACACACGATTTCACAACGCCGATCTGCAGATTGATTTGACAGACGGCGACCCAATTACCAGTGCAACAATACCCGGTTGCTCTCTAAACATTC
This sequence comes from Cupriavidus sp. H18C1, assembly GCF_049311595.1. NCBI lineage: Bacteria > Pseudomonadati > Pseudomonadota > Betaproteobacteria > Burkholderiales > Burkholderiaceae > Cupriavidus > Cupriavidus sp. H18C1. Next base: position 2,946,989 of record NZ_CP186008.1, on the reverse strand, counting down.
ACACCTTCAATCATGGGTTTATTAAAAGAAACATTGATTGGGATAAGTCCGTAAAGGGAATTTTACTGGTAGCCAAAGAAAAAATCGAAGAAAAGAAGTCGCTTGAGGCTCTCCACAAACAGCTCGAACAAGTCATCAATGAAGAACAGGAGCAACTCAAGAAAGTCCGTGAACTTGACGCATCCATCTCAAAGTTCCTAACGGAGAGCGCAAAGAGAACTAAAACGAGCCTTCAGGTTATCGACGTAAACGACAGTCGTTACTTCAATTACAACAAAACCAAGCTCGAAGACTTTCTGCGCAGTCATGCCACTGCAGTGAAAGACCTGTCTTCTATTCTCCCGACAGAGGAGCTAGCGGCTTTGACGCGGGCCGCAAGGCCGGAGCACCGTCCGAACATAGAGCTATCTCTTAACCAGGTGCAGTTCGATGGATTTACCAAAGCACACGAGCGCCTAAGCGACCTCCTTCGAACGAGCGCGGTTAATGCCGCAATTTCTCGCCTCGCTCAGCACTCTGAATTGCAGGCGTGGGTCGCGAACGGCATTGAACTGCATCAAAACCTTTCCAGCGAAGTCTGCGAGTTTTGCGGCGGCGATCTTCACCCTTCGAGATTGCATGAGCTGCAAGCTCATTTCAACGAAGAGTACAAGAACTTTCAAGCACGTCTTAGCGCCGCGGACACGTGGTTGAATAGCCAGTATATCGACGTATCAAATTTGCCTTCTGAATCGGATCTTTATGACGAGTTTCGCGGCGCATACGAAACGGCTGCCACCGAGCTTCGGGCGGCGGTGCAGAAGCTTAACAACTGTATAGTCAAGTGGCACGATACACTTCGCGAAAAGATCACCAATCAGTTCAATGTCAAGCTCCAAGTCTTCCCCATACCTCGAGAGCTGATTGCGAGCGTTCAAGCAGGCATGAGCGCCGTGATCGCCCAGGTGTCTGCCCACAACAAGAAAACGTCCAACTTCCGCGAAGAGACGAAGAAGAGTAAGGAGCGGCTCGAATTGCATTACGCTGCTGTTGAGGCGCGTGACTTCGGATACTTTGAAAAATGCATGGATCGGACGGCCACGGAAGCGAAACGCGAAGGCAGAGCCAGACTGCGCCAAAATCTCGAACAACAAGTTGGACGACTCGAGCAATCCCTGTCGAGTGCCGGCATTGGCGCGGAACAGTTCAATGCGGCGCTCCACCGATTTTTAGGTCGCAGCGAAATCTCACTGCGTTTTAAACCGGCAACCGGCGGATACGAAATCGTTCGCCACAACGGGTCCCAACATGACGGGAACCTCAGCGAGGGGGAAAAGACAGCCATCGCCTTTGTCTATTTCATTACGAAGTTGACCGAGAACGACAACCGCATCGAGGATTCCATCATCGTTGTCGACGATCCCATCTCCAGCTTCGACTCGAACTACCTCTTTCATGCCTACTCATACCTGCGCGCAAATTGCGAGAAGGCAAAGCAGCTCTTCGTTCTCACGCACAATTTCAATTTCTACAAACTTGTGCGCGATTGGTACGCCAAAACCAATAGCAATCGCGCGCAAAAAGGCAAGGGACCAAGCGCCTTCTTCTATGTGCTGGAGACCGACAATGCTCTGCCGCGTTGCTCGCAACTCAAGAACGCGAATGAAACGCTGGTGAGATACCATTCCGAGTATCACTATATTTTCTCCCGGCTGCACCAGTTCCGCGAACATGAATCGTTGTCTATTGAAGATTCTTTCCTTTCAGCGAATCTCGCGCGAAAACTCCTTGAAGCTTTTCTTTCATTCAAGTTTCCGCGCCAGCGTGGCGACATTGCAAGCTTGATGGCCGCAGCGTTAGAAGGTTGCAAGACGACAACGGTCGAAACCAAAGAGCGCATCTACAGGTTCATCAACAAGTACTCGCATAGTGACTACATTGAGATTGACTCGGACGCTTCCGAGAACCTCCATGGAGAGAGCCGAAACGTCATTGCACTGATCTTCGAGTGGATGAGAGAACTTGATCCAGTACACCTCGCCGAGATGGAGACCGTCGTAGGAAGTCCGTCGTAAGGAGCCGCTCAGGCGCCCCCGACACTTGCACGAGTTCTGAGTCCGTTCAGGGTATTAGTATTGGCGTTGCAGAACTTTCGTCCCAGGAGAAGCGGGACCGAAGAACGATTATCTGACGAACCACTCCACAAGAAACCGATCACCGCTGCTCGCCCTAAGCCAAACTTCATCAGCACGGGCATGCGCAAACGGGGATATGTGGTTGAGGTGTGAGAGCGCCCGACACGAACTGGACACCGAACGTCTTGGCGCCCTCTCCTGCCGGAGCGGAGGGAAGATCCGATACCTCGCCACCGCGGTCGCTTTCCCCAAACAAAAACCCCCCACGGGCTTGCACCCGTGGGGGTTTCGACTGAAGCGACGGCTCGCGCCGTCTCGGCAGTCTGGGCAGTCGGCCGAAGCCGACGGCCGGCGTGATTACATCATGCCGTCCATGCCGCCCATGCCACCCATGCCGCCCGGCATTGCCGGCGCCGACTCTTCCTTCGGCGTTTCGGCGATCGCGCAGTCGGTGGTCAGCATCAGCGACGCGACCGAAGCGGCGTTCTGCAGCGCGGTGCGGGTCACCTTGGTCGGATCCAGCACGCCCATCTCGACCAGGTCGCCGTACTCGCCGCTGGCGGCGTTGTAGCCGAAGTTGCCCTTGCCTTCGATGACCTTGGCCACGACGACCGAGGCTTCCTCGCCGGCGTTCAGCACGATCTGGCGCAGCGGCTCTTCCATCGCGCGCAGCACGATCTTGATGCCGGCATTCTGGTCGGCGTTGTCGCCGGTCAGGCTCGAGATCGCAGCGCGGGCACGCAGCAGGGCCACGCCGCCGCCCGGGACGATGCCTTCTTCAACGGCAGCGCGGGTGGCGTGCAGCGCGTCTTCGACGCGTGCCTTCTTTTCCTTCATTTCGACTTCGGTGGCGGCACCGACCTTGATCACCGCAACACCGCCGGCCAGCTTGGCCACGCGCTCTTGCAGCTTTTCGCGGTCGTAGTCCGAGGTCGCTTCCTCGATCTGGGCACGGATCTGCTTGACACGGCCTTCGATCGCGGCGGCGTCACCGGCACCGTCGATGATGATGGTGTTTTCCTTGCCGATCTCGACACGCTTGGCTTGACCCAGGTCCTGCAGGGTCGCCTTTTCCAGCGTCAGGCCGACTTCCTCGGCGATCACGGTGCCGCCGGTCAGGATGGCGATGTCTTCCAGCATGGCCTTGCGACGGTCGCCGAAGCCAGGCGCCTTGACGGCGGCGGTCTTCAGGATGCCACGGATGTTGTTGACCACCAGGGTCGCCAGCGCTTCGCCTTCGACGTCTTCGGCGATGATCAGCAGCGGACGGCTCGACTTGGCGACTTGCTCCAGCACCGGCAGCAGGTCGCGGATGTTCGAGATCTTCTTGTCGAACAGCAGCACGAACGGGTTGTCGAGCTGGACGACTTGCTTGTCCGGGTTGTTGATGAAGTACGGCGACAGGTAGCCGCGGTCGAACTGCATGCCCTCGACGACTTCCAGCTCGTCGGCCAGCGACTTGCCGTCTTCGACGGTGATCACGCCTTCCTTGCCGACCTTGTCCATCGCTTCGGCGATCAGCTTGCCGATCACTTCGTCGCTGTTGGCCGAGATCGCGCCAACCTGGGCGATTTCCTTGCTGGTCGTGGTCGGCTTGCTCAGCTTCTTGAGCTCTTCGACAGCCGAACCAACGGCCTTGTCGATGCCGCGCTTCAGGTCCATCGGGTTCATGCCGGCGGCAACGTACTTCATGCCTTCGCGCACGATCGACTGGGCCAGCACCGTCGCGGTGGTGGTACCGTCACCGGCGTTGTCGCTGGTCTTGGAAGCGACTTCCTTGACCATCTGGGCGCCCATGTTCTGCAGCTTGTCCTTCAGCTCGATTTCCTTGGCGACCGACACACCGTCCTTGGTCACGGTCGGGCCGCCGAAGCTGCGCTCGAGCACCACGTTGCGGCCCTTCGGACCCAGGGTCACCTTGACCGCGTTGGCCAGGATGTTCACGCCTTCGACCATCTTGTGGCGAGCGCTGTCGCCGAACACTACGTCTTTAGCTGCCATGTTCTAGATCTCCAGAATTCTGTACGGGAAATGTCCCGGGCGCGATCGCCGCCGCGGCGGAGCCGGGCGCCCAGGGGTTCCGGACGCGCGGCGCCCGGACAGCGACATCACTTGTTGATGACCGCCATGATGTCTTCTTCGCGCATGACCAGCAGTTCCTGGCCATCCACCTTCACGCTCTGGCCGGCGTACTTGCCGAACAGCACGCGGTCACCCACCTTGACGTCGAGGGCGATCGACGCGCCCTTGTCATCCTTCTTGCCCGGGCCGACGGCCAGCACCTCACCCTGATCGGGCTTCTCGGCAGCATTGTCGGGAATCACGATGCCGGAAGCGGTCTTGGTTTCGTTGTCCAGACGCTTGACGATCACGCGGTCGTGCAAAGGACGCAGATTCATACGGACTCCTTAGTACAAGTGAGCATTTATTTGCAAAGTGGCCACCGCGGGAGTGCGGAGACCCTTGAAATCGGACGCCGGATGCAGGCTACAGCACGCTGTTAGCACTCGCACCCGGCGAGTGCTAATTATAGGGACGGGGTTTCGGGTTTTCAAGACGAGGTCTGAATACGGGTTTACCCGCATAAAGGAAGGAAAAACGTCGCGCCCCCCGCGCCGGGCAAGGCCGGACGGGCATTGTCTCTTATATTGTGCGGCCGGTATTTTTTCAGGCGGATGTCGCCCCGGGGAGGCGACCTCCCTCTACCGTCGTCCCCCCTTGCAAGCGGGGACCCGGCGATTTTCGCCTTTCGACTCGAGACACCGGCCCCTTCACGGAGGAGACGGGAAAGCTCTCACACCCCGCCCCGCAGCTGCGGCAAGACCGTCTGCGCGCAGGCGTCGATCCAGGCCTGCTGGTTGCCGCAGACGTTGTGCAGGAAGACCGCGTCGGCGCCCATCGCCAGGTCCTCGGCCAGCCAGGCCGCCTGCTGGGCGGCGTCGCAGGAGATGCGGACCGCCCGCTCGATGTCGTCCGGCGACACCGTCCGCGCGCGGGCATCGAATTCGGCGGGGGGTCGCCAGATTTGCCGCCGTTTCGCTGTCGAACACATTGGTGCGCCACTGCTCGTAGGCCATCCGGCGCGCCGCCTCGTCGCCCTGGGTCGGGTCGGCATAGGCGATCTTGGCCTGGATATGGACCGGCTTGGCCTCGCCGCCGCCCTCGCGGAAGGCGTCGATCACCGCGCGCATGGTCTCGCGCGGCCCCGAGATCGTGATCAGGCCGTCGGCCCACTGCCCCGCCCAACGCGCGGTCTGCTCGGTCAGCGCCGCGGCGAAGATCGGCGGCGGACGCTGCGGCAGCGTATAGAGCCGCGCGCGATCGACCACGATGCTGCCGCGGTGCGTCACCTCCTCGCCGCGCCACAGCGCGCGCATCGCGTCCACCGATTCGCTCAGCATGGCCTGCCGCTCGGGCTTCGATGGCCACGGCCGGCCGGTGATGTGTTCGTTCAGCGCCTCGCCGGTGCCCAGCGCGATCCAGAAGCGGCCGGGAAACATGGCCTCCAGCGTCGCCGCGGCCTGCGCGACCACGGCCGGGTGGTAGCGGCCGAACGGGCATGCCACCACGCCGGTCGGCAGGTCGACCGTCGCCATCGCGGCGCCGAGCCAGGACCAGGAATGGCCGCTCTCTCCTTGCCGCTCGCTCCACGGATGGAAGTGGTCGGAGCAGCTGAGCGCGGTAAAGCCGGCCAGCTGCGCGGCGCGCGCGTAGCGCAGCAGATCGCCCGGCGAGAACTGTTCGTGCGAGGCGTGATAGCCGATCAAGGGCATGGCGGACTCCTGGGCGGGATGGGGATGGGCCGGCCGTCTTCGGGTCGTCATCTGGCCGTCAGTTGGCCTTCAGCCGGCCGCTGCCGGGGCCGGATACGCCAGCGTGGTCATCAACGCGAGCGCGGCCTGGCGCGAATCGAGCCGGGTGTGCTGCACGACGATCGGCACATCGGACTCGATCACGCTGGCGTAGTCGGTGTCCTCCGGGATCGGCTCGGGGTCGCGCAGATCGTTGAAGCGCAGATGCAGCGTGCGGCGAGCCGGTACCGTCAGCCGGTAGGGGCCCACGGGCTCGCGGTCGGCATAGAAGATCGTCACGGTGACATTGGCCTCGGTATCGCCGGTATTGAGCAGGCAGGCCGCCTCGTGGCTGTTCAACTGCCGGCTCGCGGCCGGGTCGGTCGGCGGCAGATAGCCTTCGGCAATCACCCAGCGCCGTTGTCCGATCGCTTCCATCGGTTTCTCCTTTGTTGTTCGCCAGTGGCGGGATTGGCAGTGTCCAGGCCGTCCACCGTGTCGACGATCACGGCGCAAAGCACGGCCGCTGCCGCAGCCAGCGATAGCCGTAGGCACGCAGCTTCAGCGCATGGGCCCCGTTCTGCGGCGGCGGATACGGGCCGTCGACCAGCATGTCGCGCAGCTCCCCGACCTCGACATCGGGCAGCCCCACCTCGACGTCCTTGCCGGACAGATTGGCGAAGGTGAAGACCACCTGCCCATCCAGCTCGTGCCGCAGCGCCAGCACCGCCGGGCAGCCCACGTCCATCACCGTGCATTCCCCGTAACCGATCTCCGGCATGCCGAGGCGCGCGCGGATCATCTTGCCCGTCTTGGCCAGCAGCGAATCGTCGCGCAGCAATTGGTCGTAGATGTTGACCTTGTCGTAGGCGAACGGCCCCTCGCGGATCACCGGCACCGGCAGCGAGCCGGGATCGGCCGGCGAAAAGCCGCCATTGACCTCGTCGGACCATTGCATCGCGGTGCGCACGGCATGGCGCTCCTTCAGCGACAGGTCCTCGCCCATGCCGATCTCCTCGCCGTAGCGCAGGATCGGCGTGCCCGGCAGCGAGAACAGCAGCGCATGGACCTGCGCGATGCGGCGCTGGTCGCCATCGAGCATCGGCGGCAGCCGGCGGCGGATGCCGCGGTTGTAGACGCGCATGTCCTCGTCCGGCGCGAAGCGCTGCATCACCTCCTCGCGCTCTGCCTCGCTGAGGCGTTCGAGATCCAGCTCGTCGTGATTGCGCACCCATACCGCGTATTGCGCGCGCTCGGGCGGCTCGGGCTGCTCGCGCAGCGCGCGTTCGATCGGCTCGGCGCGCTCGCGCGCCAGCGCAAGAAACAGGAAGTTGTTCAGGAAGAAGTTGGACACCAGCGTCAGCCGATGGCCCTTGCCGAAGTAGCGCGCGTAGTCCTGGGCGGGCACGTCGACCTCGCCGAGCAGCACCGCGTCGGAGCGGCGCAGCGTCGCGAACGCGCGCAGGTCGTTCAGCAGCCAGAAGCCGTCGTCGCGCGGGTCCGCCTCCTTCGCCCCGTCGATCATGTGCCCCGCCGCGTCGATGCGGAATCCCGAGACGCCCAGCCGCAGCCAGAACGACATGATGTCCTCGATCTCGGCGCGCACCGCCGGGTTGGCGATATTGAGGTCGGGCTGATGCGAATAGAAGGCGTGCCGATAGTATTGCCCCGCCTCCTCGTCCCAGGTCCAGACGCTGTCCTCGACGGTCGGGAAGATCGGCTTGACGTGGGTCTCCTCCGGCTCGTCGGCCCAGACGTAGTAGTCGCGGTACGGCGAATTGCGGTCGCGCCGCGCCGCCTGGAACCAGCGGTGCTGATCCGACGTGTGGTGCGCCACCAGTTCCACCATCACGCGGATACCGAGTTCCTCCGCCTTCTCCAGCAGCGCCACCATGTCGGCCAGGTCGCCGAAGCGCGGGTCGACCGCGAGATGGTCGGTGACGTCGTAGCCGCCATCGCGAAACGGCGACTGGTAGAACGGCGACAGCCAGATGCAGGTCACGCCGAGCCCGCGCAGGTATTCGAGATGCGCCGTCAAACCCTGGAGATCGCCCCACCCGTCGTTATTGCCGTCGCGAAATACGCTGACGTCGATTTGGTAGATGATCGCATTGCGGTACCAGAGCGAACGCATGGACTCTCCTTGCTGACGATTGAACGGCGACCTCGGGCGCGCGGTGCCGCGCCGCCCGCATCGATCACGGCCGCGGTGGCTGCTGCTGTTGCTGCTGTTGCTGCTGTTGCTGCTGTTGCTGCTGTTGCTGCTGTTGCTGCTGTTGCTGCTGTTGCGGCCGTGGCCGATGCAGCGGCTCCAGCAGGACGCCCTGCTCCGGCCGCAGCATGCCGTCGAAGCGGCGGTCCGGCCCTTCCGGCAGGCTGTCGATCGCGACGCGCCAGTCGCCCTCGAGATCGACCGGCAACGGCCGGTCGGCGAAGTTGATGCAGACCACGCGCTTGTCGTCGCCATGCCGGCGGCGATAGGCCAGCACCTCGGGCGGCGACGGCAATTCCTCCCAGCTGCCCAGGCGCAGCGCCGGGCTGGCCCGGCGCGTGGCGATCAGCGTGCGGTACAGATGCAGCATCGACGAGGGCTGCGACCATTGCGACTGCACCGACAGCGTCGCGGCCTCGGGCGGGAACGGCAGCCAGGTGCGGGCCGCGCGCCAGCCATGCGGCGGCGCGAAATCCCACGGGATCGGTCCGCGCGGACCGTCGCGTCCGCCGGGGTCGACGCGTTGGGCCGGCTCGACCACGACGTCCTCGAGCCCCAGTTCCTCGCCCTGGAAAATGAACGGCGTGCCGCGCAGCGTCAGCAGCATCACGGCGGCGGCGCGCGCGCGGCGCATCGAGCCGCCGTAGCGGGTGCGATGGCGCTCGTTGTCGTGATTCGACAGCACCCAGGTCGGCCACGCCTGCGCCGGCTGCAGCAGCGCATCGACCTCGCGGATGCAGGTGCGGAACACCACCGGGTCCCAGGGCGCATCGAGCGGCGGGAAGTTGAACGACATGTGCAGCTCGTCGCCGGCGCCGTAGTACTGCACCACGGTGGCGGTCGAACGGATATTGACCTCGCCGACCAGCACGCGGTCGCCGGGATAGCTGTCGACCAGCTTGCGGATGCCGCGCAGCACCTCGTGGCTGTACGGGTCGTCGTTGAAGTCGGCCAGCGGCTCGCCGGCCAGGCAGCGCGGATGATCGGCGAAGGTCGGGTCCTTGCCGGTGCAGTGGGCGACGTCGATGCGAAAACCGTCGACGCCGCGGTCGAGCCAGAAACGCAGCACGCCGTGCATGGCCTGCACGACCTCGGGATTGCGCCAGTTCAGGTCCGGCTGCTGCGGCAGGAACAGGTGCAGGTAGTACTGGCCGGTGGCCTCGTCCCAGGTCCAGGCGCTGCCGGCGCCCAGCGCCGCGCGCCAGTCGTTGGGCTGGTCGCGCCAGATGTACCAGTCGCGCTTCGGGTTGTCGCGCGACGAGCGCGATTCGATGAACCACGGATGCTGGTCCGACGTGTGGTTCGGCACGAAGTCGAGCAGCACGCGCAGGCCGCGCGCATGCGCCTCGCCGATCAGACGGTCGGCATCGGCCAGCGAGCCGAACACCGGATCGACATCGCAGTAGTCGCTGATGTCGTAGCCCGCGTCGGCCATCGGCGAGCGATAGATCGGCGAGATCCAGATGGTGTCGGCGCCCAGCGCGCGCACATGGTCCAGCCGCTCGATGATGCCGGCCAGGTCGCCGACGCCGTCGCCGTTCGCATCGGCGAAGGAGCGCGGGTAGATCTGGTAGACCACGGCGCTCTTCCACCAGAGCGAGGTGTCGCGCGTCGCTTCGACGGTCTGCGAGGGGTCGGCTTGCGGGCCGGGCATGGCCCCGGGCGGTACGGTGGCACGGACGTTCACATTCATGGGCACGCTGGCAATGACGGTTGTCATCCGCCCATCGATGCAGCTTCCATGCCTGTCTGGCGGCATCTGCGGTGTCGTCCGAAGCCCCATCGATATGGACGCGGCGCCGCCGCGGGCCCGATGCGCAAATCCTGCGCGGGCGCGGTAATTTTTTCCGACGGGGGTTCGGCGCGATGGATCGGGAAAGCGGAAAACGTGCCCGGGGAAGAGGCTTGGGAACGGGCTTGGCAAGAAGCTCGGGCGAGAGGCTGGCGGCGCAGCCGCGCTTGGGAAGCTACGACAGCAGCCCGGAATCCTCGATATATCCCAGGGCCTGCCGGATTTCCCGCCGGGCCTTCAGGCTGTAGCACACCTGCCGGTCCCGCACGGTCAGCGCCACGATGTCGGCCTGCAGCAGCTCCTGGAAGATCCGGCCCGCGCGGCGCAGGTTCAGGCCGACCGCCGCGGCCAGGTCGGCGGCGGGCATGCCGTCCTCGCCGGCCTCCAGCAGCGCGCGGCAGATGTCGGCACGCGCCGGATCGGTCAGCAAGGCATAGCTCAAGGTGGCTTCCTGCTTGGGGTCCATGTCCGTACATTAGGCGCCACATCCGGCAATGGCAAGCCGCGTTCGGGGGGATGACACACGCAGCCGTTGTGCTAGCCTACGCGGCGCCGGCGCGGGGCGCGATATTGCAGCGCACCGCCGACGCAGGGTCATATCAGAGCCATAGCAAGGCCATAGCAGAGCCATACACAACAACGGGTCGGCATCGGGCCGTCGCCCCCAACGGGCGCGCCGCATCGATGCCTTGGACGGGAGAAGGGAAATGAAGCAAGGCAACACAGCGCGCACCGCGCTGCGCGCGCTGGCGGCCATCGCGGTCGCTACGCTTGCGGCATGCGGCGGCGATGGCGATGGGGGGCGGCGGCCACGCCGGCAACGGCAATACCGGCGGCAACAACGGCACGCCGCCCGCGCCGGTCACCTATTCGCTGACGGTACAGCCGCATCTGGGCACGTTATTGCATGGCCTGGTGTCGGTTCGGGGACTGGGCGGCGCGGGCGTCATCGCCTCGGGCACGATCGGCGACGTCGGGCAGATCACGCTGACGGTTCCCGAGGCCGACTGCGGTCCGGGCCTGATCACGGTCAGCGGCGGCCCCTCCGCGCAATTCTTCGACGAGGCCACCGGCAAGCCGCAGGCTCTGGGCCCCTCCGAGAAGATTCGCGCGCTGGTAGCCGACATCTGCAAGGTCCAGGGTACGAAGCCGGTCAGCATGCTGGACGAGCTGTTGCTGCATCTGCCGTCGCCGGTGGTGGACTCGCTGCGCGCGAATCAGGAAGCGATCCAGACGGCGAACGGCGAAGAGGTCGCCCGGCTCAAGCGGGAAATGACGGCCGCCATCGATCGGATGAAGCAAGAGCTCGAGCCGGAGATCGCCAAGGCGTTGCTGCTGCCGCCCGATTATGCCCGCGTGGTGCCCACGCCGATTTCGCGGCCGCTGTCGGGCAATTCGGCGCTGCCGTCCGATACCTCCGGCGTCGTCGCGGCAACGCTGCACGCGCTGCGCGAACAGCAGCATGCCACCGCTGCCGGCCTGGCCGCGATATCGGACAACAGCTTCGCCAACTTCGCGGCGATGTTTGCCAAGGCCATCCACGAGAACAGGGCGGGCCGATCGCCCGAGTACGTCAGCGACTGGACCAAAGGCTACGTGGACTTGGCCCTCCACGCCTGGCTGCTCGATCCGCGCGCGGCCAGGGACGCGACGAATCTCGGGGCGGTCGCGGACCGCGCCACGGTACTGATGCAGAGTCATATGCCGGTCCAACCGGACGTGGCCGCCCGCACTGCCGAAATCGCCAGGCTCGCGCCGGTAGACAGCGAAGACCTGACCGCCACCATGCGCGCTGCCGCCCTGCCGCTGCTGCTGCGCGCCGAAACACCGGCGCGGCTGAACGAGGCGCGGACGAAGGGTTCGATCACCTATTCCTGCACCGTCGGCGATCGTACGCAGGGCGAGGTCACGATCGCCTACGAGGATGCCACGCCCAACGGCATGCTCGACCACGGCGATGTCTTCACGCTCGACTACAGCCAATGCCTGACGCGCGAGCCGCTGTCGGGCATGGCGCTGGCGCGCTCGGGCCGGATGACGGTGACGTATTTCGCGGGAGAACCCGGCGTCTTCGGCGCGAGCGGACAGGTGCAGTTCGACGTCACGCTGTCGAGCGCGGACGCGACCGCCCCGCAGCCGCTGCTGCAGGCGGCAGGCATGTGGACCGACTGGCTGGCCTTCGGGGATCCGGCCAGCGCCGGCGGGCCGCTGGTGGCGGGCACCACGCCGCTGGTGCGCATCGACAGCCAGTACTTCACGATGACGCGTCCCGGCGGCAGCGCCACCACGATGACGCAGGGCATGCAGGTGCGGCTCGATGCCAGCAGCGATGTCGGCTCGGGCACGGGCAAGGCGGCGCTGAAGCTGCGCGGCATGAGCATGGCGGTCGAGATCGACACGCCGCAGCCTCTGGTCTTCGAAGATTCGGCCACCGGGCAGCGGGCGGTGTCGGGCTCGATCTCGCTGACGCGCACGATGCCGGTCGCGCGCCAGGGCGGACTGTCGGCCCACGCCTCCGGGCTCCTCCGCGTCGCGCTGCCGAACGCGGACGGCGCCGAAACGGTCCGGCTGATGTCGATGCCGCGGCTGATGGCGCATTACCTGGCGCTATAACCGCCGTCACGCAACACAGGCGCACGGAAGCGGAAGCGGCCGGCCCAACCAGGGCAGGCCGCTTCTGCCTTCTACTGCCGCGCTTCCACGTCGTGCTTCCACGTCGTGCTTCTACGTCGCGCTCTTACGTCGCGCTTCTACGTCGCGCTTCTACGTCGCGCTTTCCGCGACGCTGCCACCCTCGCCTACGCCATCACGAACGGCAACTGCCGCTGGCGCTTGCCGGTCAGCTTGAACACCGCGTTGGCCACCGCCGGCGCGATCACCGGCACGCCCGGCTCGCCCAGCCCGGTGGGCGGATCGTCGGACGGCACGAAGTGCACCTCCACCGGCGGCGCATCGTTGATGCGCACCGGCGGGAAGTCGCCGAAGTTGCTGTTCTTCACCGCACCGTTGTCGATCTCGATGGCAAAGCCGGGCCGGATCATCGCCAGGCCGAACACGCAGCCGCCCTCGATCTGCGCGCGCGCCGACAGCGGGTTGACCACGCGGTTGGCATGCACGCCGGCGGTCACGCGATGCACGTGCGGCTGCCCGTTCCGCAGCGAGACCTCGACCACATAGGCCACCGCCGAATCGAACGACTGGTGCACGGCGACGCCCCAGGCACGCCCGGCCGGCAGCTTGCGCTTGCCGTAGCCCGACTTCTCGACCGCCAGCTGCAGCGCCGCGCGCTGCCGTGCCCCCTTGACCGGATCGAGCTGCGCGAGCCGGTAGGCCACCGGGTCCTGCTTCGCCACCGCGGCCAGTTCGTCGATCAGCGTCTCCTTGACGAAGGCCGTGTGCGTATGGCCGACCGAGCGCCACCACAGCACGGGAACCTGCACCTTCGGGTGATGGACCGACAGCCTCATCGGGAAGCCATAGTCATGGTCGACGATGCCCTCGGTCATGGTGTGGTCGACGCCGTCCTTGACGAGGAAGGCCTCGAACGGCGAGCCCATCGTCAGCGACTGGCCCACGATCGCGTGCTCCCAGCCCAGCACCTTGCCCCGCGCGTCGACGCCGATGCGCGCGCGGTGCAGATGCAACGGCCGGTAGTAGCCGCCACGGATGTCGTCCTCGCGGCTCCAGATGACCTTGACCGGCTCGCGATGGCCCTTGGCGACCCAGGCGCGCATCACTTGCGCGGCCTCGACCAGATAGTCGGAGGTCGGCACCGCCCGCCGGCCGAAGCCGCCGCCGGCCATCATCGTGACCACCGAGACCTGCTCGGGCGCCAGGCCGAAGGCCTTGGCCAGCGCGCCGTGGTCGACCGTCTGGAACTGCGTGCCGGCCCAGACCTTGACGCGCGTCGGCTTGCCGCCGGCCATCTCGGCCTGCATCGTGCAGTTCAGGGGCTCCATCGGCGCGTGCGCCAGATACGGGAAGCGGTACTCGGCCTCGACGGTGCGCGCGGCGCCCGCCAGGTCGAACGCGTCGGCGCGCGGCGTCCTGCCGGGCTGGCGCGCCAGCTTCGCGTATTCCTCGTACAGCGCCGCGGTCGAGACCGTCGAGCCGCTGTCGTCCCATTCGGCCTGCAGCGCATCGCGCCCCTGCTTGGCCGGCCAATAGCCGTTGGCAATCACCGCGACGCCGGTGCCGCCGCCATCGGTCGGCACCTCCAGCACCTCGGCCACGCCCTTGATCGCGCGCGCCGCGTCGGCATTGAAGCGGCGCACCTTGCCGCCGAAGCGCGGCGGCCGCGCGACCACGGCGACCATCAGGTTGTCGAGCTGCGTATCGATGCCGAAGCCCACGGAGCCGTCCAGCTTGCCGCGCGTGTCCAGCCGCGGCGTCGGCTTGCCGATCAGCGTGAAGCGCGACGGGTCCTTCAGCGTGACCTGCTGCGGCACCGGCAGCGCCATCGCCGCCTGCGCGAGCTCGCCGTAGGTCGCGCGGCGACTGCCGGCGGTGACCACGCCTTGCGCGGCGGTGCACGCGGACGGCTCGACCTGCCACTGCTGCGCGGCCGCGGCCACCAGCATCGCGCGGGCACGGGCGCCGAGCTCGCGGTACTGCTGGTACGAGTGCTTGACCGCGGTCGAGCCTCCGGTCATCTGGATCCCCATCGCGGGGTCCTTGTACGGATCGCCGGCCGGCGCCAGCACCGCGCGCACGTTGCGCCAGTCGACGTCGAGCTCCTCGGCCAGCGCCATCGGCAGCGCGGTGTGCACCCCCTGGCCGAACTCAAGCCGGTTGACGGCGATCGTCACGGTGTTGTCCGGCGCGATCACGATGAAGGCCTGCGGCGCGGCGGCCGCGCCCTTCGCGGTGGGGGGCGGCGGATGCGGCGCCCTCGTCGGCACGGGCCGCGCTCAGCGGCGCGATGCCCAGCGCCAGTCCGCCGCCGGCCATGCCGGTCAGCTTCAGGAAGGTGCGCCGGTCGATGCCGGCCGCCGGCGCGCCATCGCCGCCGTACGCGTCATGGGCCTCATGCGGGCCGTCGCCGGCGCCGCCGGATAGCGCGGCAATGCGCGCGCCAAGTCGTTGCATTTGCATGGTGTCTCCCGGACCAATCCGCTGCGAATCAGCCCAGCGTCTGGGCGGCGTCCTTGATGGCGGCGCGGATGCGCTGGTACGTGCCGCAGCGGCACAGATTGCCCGCCATCGCCTGGTCGATATCGGCATCGCTCGGCTTGCGCTTGTTGCGCAGCAGCCCGATCGCGCTCATCACCTGCCCGTTCTGGCAATAGCCGCACTGCGACACATCGTTCCTGACCCAGGCATCGAGCACCGCGCGGCCGACCTTGTCGGTGCCGGCGCCTTCGATCGTCGTGATACGCGCGCCCTGCAGCGCGGAGATCGGCGTCACGCAGGCGCGGATCGGCTGGCCGTTCATGTGCACCGTGCAGGCGCCGCAGGCCGCGATGCCGCAGCCGAACTTGGTCCCGGTCATATGCAGCTGATCGCGCAGCGCCCACAGCAGCGGCGTGCTCGGATCGGCGTCGACCTGCATCGGCTTGCCGTTGATTTCCAGCGTCGTCATGGGGATCGTTCCTTGTCATGCCGCCCCCCTTGTCGAACCGCCGCCCACGCGCGCCGCGACAGGGGGGCGGAATGCCGGTGGCGCGCGAAAACGACGCAAGCATAGTGCAAAGTCGCGCGTTTGTTTGGCGCGAAATCGATGCTGTCAGCGGAGCGCAAGGTTGATGACAGCCTGGTGTCAGATTGGTCGCGCTGCCGGGAAAGACGCTGGATCCCCGCCTGCGCGGGACGCCCGGGACCAGGCCAAATTCACGATGATGCGGTCAGCCGGGCGGAGCATACATTGAGCCAATGAACCGTGGGCAAGTGGTGTAAAGCCACCGATAGCGGGCAACGGAATGGCTATTGCGCGTACTAGGGAGCATCCGCCAGGTTCCGAACCCAGGCGCCAAAGTTCTCGTTCTCGAATTCGTACAAGCCCCGAGGCGACTTTGACACGAGGCCCTTCTCGTCGAGGCGTGCGAGCGCCTTCTGCACGTGGGCAGCGCCAAGGACCTCGATTCCAAGTTGCTCCCTGAAGGCTGCGAGCAGGGAGCGTGCGAAAGGCTTGACGGCTGGGTTGTTCGCAAACTCTTTTACCAAGAGACGTTCCAGGGCGCTCAAGTTCACCCACGTGGCCTCGTGATTCTCGGCCAGCGCCAGCTTCTCCAGTTGTAGGGCAACCGCCTTGGCAAAGCTCATCTTCGGCTGCATCATCAGCGTCACGGCGACTTCGAGCAGCGGCTCCGGTCGCTGATGGAACTGCTTGAACGCTGCCTTTGCCTTCTTCAGATCGAGTGTGCGGCCGGTGGAGGCGGCAAACTGCTTGGCGACGAACTCGACAAAATCGTCGTCCAACAGCGGAAAGTCCTGCAGCGGGTGGCCTGCCGAGTAGAGCGGAGCCCGCGTATCGGTAAAGACGTGACCCAGTTGGGTGCGCGACGAGCCGGTGAACACTACGCGGAGCCGTTTGTTGTACTTGGTCAGAGCCGTGCGAAGGGCACGCGCCACATCCTCGCCCTCCTCACTGCGCCCCAGAGACTGGGCCTCGTCGATCAGCAGCAGAACCTGACTGTCGTTTGTCAGGCGGCCAAGCAGGTCATCCAGTCGCAGCGCCATGTCGACGGCCAGCCGCCCCTTCTCGTCACCCAACTCGATCGTCCCCTCGACGGATCCGGCGCCGACGGATGCCTTCCCCTTGATGGACTTGATCGACGGCGACAGTTTCGCCTTCAACCTGCCGGCGAACGTCCTCGGCGTCTTGGCAGTCTCCAGGGCGTGCAATAGTGCGGCACCAGGAGTTTGCCTGGTCTGCCAGAGATCGACATATACGACGAGGTAGCCGTCCTTCTCCGCGGCAGGGGTTAGGTCATGCCGCAGGAACACGGTCTTGCCCGTGCGCCGTGGCGCGAAGATGGTCAACGAGACAAGGATTCCCGCGTTCAGCGCCGCCAGGTACGACCGGGCGAGTTGAGGCCGGGGGAAGTGCCAGAGGTCCGTGAGCTTCATGGCATTACACCGAATTATACGTGGTCGGTATAATTATACCCACGACGGATAATTATGGATAACGCCGGGGCCGTGATAAGCGGAGGCATAAAAAACCGCCCGCGTCGGCGGGCGGTGTAGGACAAGGTGTCGGGCAAAGGCGTCGAGCCCGAGCGCTCAGGCCATCGCGCTGCGCTGGCCCTGCGCGCGGCGCAGGCCCACCCACTGCAGGCAGGCGAACACCGCCACGCCCCAGGCCTGCAGCAGCACGAAGGCGCTGCCCAGCCAGGTCGGCGACAGCCAGCCGGCGGCCAGCAGCAGCATGCAGTCGATCGCCCACAGCGCATTGCAGGCGATCACCGCCAGCACCAGCGCGCGCGGCATCGGATTGCGCGTCGCAAGCAGGCCGACGATGGCGGCATAGGGCAGCAGCACCAGGCCGGCATAGCGCAGCCAGGACGCCGGAATGGCGAACCAGTGGGACAGCACGTTGGCGTCGAACACCATCAGCAGGCCCATCAGGCCGCTGACGATGGCGTCGGCGAGAAGGACATGGCGCAGCAGGCGGGTCG
This sequence comes from Cupriavidus sp. H18C1, assembly GCF_049311595.1. Taxonomy (NCBI): domain Bacteria; kingdom Pseudomonadati; phylum Pseudomonadota; class Betaproteobacteria; order Burkholderiales; family Burkholderiaceae; genus Cupriavidus; species Cupriavidus sp. H18C1. The sequence continues at coordinate 2,929,461 of NZ_CP186008.1, read as the reverse complement.
GTTGGACGGTTTGCATGGTCGATCTCCGTAGGGTGAAGGGAAGGCGAAGGGAAAAACGAATGGCGGTTGCGATGGCTTCATCATCGTCGCTGGCCGCGCGCAATGCGATGACCTGCAAGGTAATCGCCGCAATACCGCGGCAATACCGCGGCAATACCGCCGCCATTCCACCGCCCTTCCACCGCCCTTCCGCCGCCCTTCCGCCGCCCTTCCGCCGCCCTCCGCCGCCCTCCGCCGTCCTTCCGTCCCCCCCTTCCGCCGCCAATCCGCACGGCCCCTACCTCAAAACGCCGCCGAGCGCCATCCCCAAATGCGCCCCGACTTCGCGCCTTATCGGCGCTTGGCCGGCATCGGCCTGTCGCTATAGTCGCCCGATGCTGCCGGACCCGCGTCCGGCGTGGCCCCCGTTGCCCGGCACCGCGCCGGACGGCACGGGAAGCCGCCCTGCTCCCGCACCTTGTCCGCCCGCCGCCGGCACCACGCCATGCGCCAACACACGTTCCCATGACGTCCGCTCAGGAAGCTCCGTCCCTGCCCGCCTTGCCCCGCTGGCAGCGCGTCTCGCTTGCGTCCGCGCTGTTCTTCCTGCTGGCGATCGCCGGCATCGCGCTGACGCGCTATCCCGGCAACGCCGCCATCGTCTGGCTGGCCACCGCGTTCGGTGCCGGCGTGATGCTGCACCAGCGGCCGCGCGAGCGCGCCTGGATGCTGGCCGGCATGCTGGCGGCGGGCATTGCCGCCAACGCGATGTTCGGCGACCCGTGGTGGCTGGCGCTGATACTGGGCGCTTCCAATATCGCCGAGATCCTGTTCGTCGCGTGGCTGGCGCCGAGCATCAGCGGCGGCGTCGGCCGGGCCAGTGCGGTGCCGCTGGCCCGCTTCGCGCTGATGCTGGGGGGCGACCTGCACGCTGGCCCCGGTGATCGGCGCCACCATCGGCGCCGCCGCCATCTCTGACGCCTATGGCCGGCCTTTCGGCGACATCTGGTCGACCTGGTGGAGCGCCGACGCCATGGGCATGCTGATGCTGGTGCCGCTGTCGGTCACCTACTCGCGCGAGCGCCTGCGCGACACCTTCGCCCGCACGCGGCTGCCGCGCGTGGCGGGGCTGCTGCTGTTGACCGCCACGGTGGGCGGCCTGTCGGTACTGCAGACCCACGACCCCTTCGGCGTGCTGTCGCTGCCGCTGGTGGTCGCCGCGCTGTTCACCAACCCCTTCACCACCGCGCTGCTGACGCTGCTGTCGATGCTGGTCACGGTGATGCTGGGACTGGCGGCGGCACAGGCCGGCCTGGTCGACGCGCCGGCATTCCTGACCCATGCGATGAAGCTGTCGACCAGCCTGATCCTGGTGTTCCCGGTCTGCATCGCCTACCTGAGCGAGCAGAATCGGCGCGACCGCAGCGAGCTGCGCGGCAGCGAACGGCGCTTTCGGCAGGCGATGCAGCATTCGGCGATCGGCATGGCGCTGGTCAGCCTCGACGGCCGCTGGCAGCAGGTCAACCGCGCGATGTGCGAGCTGTTCCGCTACAGCGCGGCCGAACTGGGCCGCATTGCCTTCCAGGACATCACGCACCCGGACGACCTCGCCGCCGATCTGGCGCAGCTCGAACGGCTGGTCGCCGGCGAGATCGACAGCTACCGGATGGAAAAGCGCTACCGCCGCAAGGACGGGGACTTCATCTGGACGCTGCTGGCGGTGTCGCTGGTGCGCGACGAGGCCACCGGCACGCCGCTGCATTTCATCGCGCAGGTCGAGGACATCCACGAACACAAGCTCGCGCAGCAGCGGCTCGAAGCGCTGTCGCGGCGCACCGAGCTGGCCGTCGAAGCGGGCCGGGTCGGCATCTGGGAATGGGACATCGCCGCCGGCACGCTGTCATGGGACCGCCGCATGCACGCGCTGCACGGCACCGAGGCCGCCGATGGCGCGCCCGACCTCGACGGCTGGATCGCGATGGTGCACGCCGACGACGTCGTGCGCGCACGTCACGAGATGCGCCAGGCCGTCAAGGGCACGCAGCCCTTCGATACCCAGTACCGGATCCTGCGGCCCGACGGCGAGGTGCGGCATATCCGCGCGATGGCGGTGGTCTCGCGCGCCGACGACGGCACGGCGTTGTCGATGGTGGGCACCAACTGGGACATCACCGAGCACCATCGGCTGACCGAGGCGCTGTTCGAGGAGAAGGAGCGCCTGCATATCACGCTGCGATCGATCGGCGATGCGGTGATCTGCACCGACGCCGCGCTGCGCATCACCTTCATCAATCCGATCGCCGAGCAGCTGACCGGCTGGACCATGGCGGAGGCCGACGGCCGGCCGCTGGCCACGGTCTTCCACGTGGTCGACGAGACCACCGGCCAGCCGATTGCGTGTCCGGTCGCCAAGTGCCTGCAGACGCTGCGGCCGGTCTATCTCGAAGACGGCGCGGTACTGATCAGCCGCCATGGCGAACGCCACGACGTGCAGGACTCCGCCGCGCCGGTGCTGACGCCGCGCGGCGACGTGATCGGCGCGGTGCTGGTGTTCCAGGACATCACCACCGCACGTGCGCTGCAGCGCAAGCTCGCGCATTCGGCGATGCATGACGCGCTGACCGGGCTGCCCAACCGCATCTGGTTCGAGCAGCGCCTGCGCGAGGCCTGCGAGTCGGCGCGCGAGTTCGAACAGCAGCATGCGCTGTGCTTCATCGACCTGGACCGCTTCAAGATCGTCAACGATACGGCGGGCCACGCGGCCGGCGACGTGCTGCTGCGCGAGCTGGGCCACGTGATCCGCAGCCAGGTGCGTCCGGGCGATCTGCTGGCGCGCCTGGGCGGCGACGAGTTCGCGCTGCTGCTGCGCAACTGCTCGGTGGACCAGGGCGAGCGCGTCTGCCTGAAGGTCATCGATGCGATCCGCGCGCGGCGTTTTCCGTGGGAAGGCCGCGTCTACGATGTCGGCGCGAGCGTCGGCATCACGGCGATCGACCGCGAGGCGCCGCCGCTGGGCGAGCTGATGAGCCGCGCCGACGTGGCCTGCTACGCCGCCAAGGCCGCGGGCCGCAATCGCGTCTCGGTCTATCGCCGCGACGAGAGCGATGCGCGCCGCCACCATCGCGAACTGCAGGTCGCCGCGGGCATCCACTCGGCGCTGGAGGCCAACCGCTTCCGGCTGTTCGCGCAGGAGATCCGCGCGCTGGCGCCGGACTCGGAGCCGGAGGCCGCGGCTGCATCGACCACCGCATCGCCCGCTGCATCGCCCGCTGCATCGTCCTCTGCGTCGATGCCGGCATCGCCGACCGCATCGTCACCCGCGGCCCATATCGAGATCCTGGTGCGCATGGTGGATGAGCACGGCAGCCTGGTGATGCCCGGCGCCTTCATCCCGGCGGCCGAGCGCTACGACCTGATGGGCCATGTCGACCGCTGGGTCATCCAGCATGTGCTGCGCGATTTCGGCGCGCGGCTGCTGGCGGTGCCCGGGCTGTCGGTGTCGATCAACCTGTCGGCCAATTCGCTGGGCGAGCCCTTCCTGCTGCCGTTCCTGCATGCCGAGCTGTCGAACTCGGTGCTGCCGGCCAGCCGCATCCGGCTGGAGATCACCGAGACCGCGCTGATCAACAACATGGCCGCGGCCAACCGGCTGGTCGCCGACATGCGCAAGGCCGGCTGCACCATGGCGCTGGACGATTTCGGCGCCGGCCTGTCGTCGTTCGCCTACCTGAAGCAGTTCCCCGTCGACTACCTGAAGATCGACGGCAGCTTCATCCGGCATCTGGCCGCGAGCGCGGTGGACCGGGAGATCGTCAGTTCGATCAACGACATCGGGCACCGGCTCGGCATCCGCACCGTGGCCGAATCGGTCGAGGACGAAGCCACGCTGGACGTGCTGCGCGAGATCGGCGTCGACTATGCGCAGGGCTATGCGATCGGCCGGCCGATGCCGCTGGAGGACTATCTGGCGCGCTGCGCGGGCGGCGTGCCAGGCGAGACGGCGCAGCGCCAGTCGCAGTCGCAGTCGCAGTAGCAGCGGATCGCGGCGGGCTCGCTGCGGTGTCGCGACGGACTCGCGGCGCCGTCGCGGCCGATCGCCGCAGGCCGCCGCGGCCGGCCCGGCGCGATCAGCCCGCACTGGCGCTGGCGGCTCTGCGGTGCAACAGCGGCATGCGCGCATCGCCTTGCGCATCGTCCGGCCCCTGCACCGTCGGCTCCGACGCGCCGTCGGCCTCGCGCGTCGGCGCGGCCTGCTGCCCGCACGCCGGATCGATGCAGCGCCCGTCGAGATGGCGCAGCACCAGCTTGATCGCCAGCCGGCATTGATCGGGTGTCTGGGCGGCCTCGATCGCGGCCACCACTTCGGCGTCGGCACCGAGCGTGCGCATCAGCGCGCGCGCCAGGCTGCGCTCGGCCAGCGCCTGCGCCGAACCGCGCGCCTGCAGATGCTGCATCACGCGGGCCGCGATCACGTGCCGGTGATTGGCCGCGTTGCCGGCATCGAGCTGCGCGCAGGCCGCGGCGATCGCCTTGTCGGTGGCGGCGTCGTTGCCGGCGGCGGGCTGCAGCACCTGCTGGGCCGTCAGCGCCGCGTCCTGCAGCGCGCGCCGGGCATTGACCCACTTCACCATCCGGTAGACCGCGAAGCCGAGCCAGCACAGCCCCAGGGCCCCGCCGATCACCATCAGACCCGTGCCGGCCGTGGCCGCGGTCACCGTGGTCAACGCGGCCACCGTCAGCCCCAGCACGGCGCCGTTGACGCCCAGCGTGCCGGCGCCGTACGCGATGCGCAGGCCGGCCTTGCGCACGTCCTTGGTCGCTGACTCGATCGCCCCGCCGATCTGGCCGTCGCAGTACTGCATCACGGTGCGATAGAAGTCCGCCGTCTGCCGCAGCTGGACGGGGTCGGCCTCGCCGACGATGCCCTGCTGCCGCGGGGATAGCGGCTGCGCCTTGCCGACGGTGGCCGCCGCGCCGTTGCGCTCCAGGCCGTCCAGGGCGGTGGCCAGCGGCGAACGCCGCAGGACCTCGCGCCGCCGATGCAACGTCGTGCGCTGCCTGGCCGAGTCGCGCCACTGCATGACACCGGTGGCGATATGGGCCGTCGACATGGCCACCGACGCCGCGCATCCCGCGATGCCCGTCCAGGGCAAAGCGAGCGCCACGGCAGGCAGCATCCGGCTGAGCACCTGCAGCACACCGGTCGCGGCGGCGACGCCCTGCACGACGGCGTCGCGCGACAGCGTCAACCCGCTGCTGAACAGCTTGCCGGCGTTGTCGCCGCGCTCGGCCAGCGAGTGGCGATGCAGCAGGAAGGCATCGAGGCTGCCGTCGTCGCGCAGCGCTTGCCGCTGTTGCCGTCGCATCGCGCGTTGAGCGGGCAGCGCCGCCTCGGTGCGCGAGGCCAGCCGCTGGCGCAGCGCCGACTCGCATTGCGCGTGGTCGTCCGCGGTGTCCCGGATGCGCGCGTCCAGACGGCCGCGCTTGCGGACCACCTTGACGAATCGCGCGATCGCCACGCCGGCCTCCACCGCCACCAGCACCGGCATCGCGGCTCCGATCCGAACGCTGCAGGTGGCGAGGATGCCGGCGCCGGAGGCATTGCGCAGCATGGCGGGCAGTTGCGCGCCGCGCACGCCGGTCAGCGCGGCGGCCACCAGCCCCCAGAACGGATAGAGCAGGCATTCGGTGCTGCCGAGCCGGCCGATCGGCTTGCTCCCCTTGTCGGCGGTGATGCGGCAGACCGCGGCGCCCAGCACCGCGGCGTCGGCGCCGACCTTGCCGGCGGCCGCCGGCGGCGGCAACGGTCCCTGTCGCGATGGGGCCGCCAGCAGCGAACCCGTGAAGGGCGATACGAAGGTGGGTGCAAGGGCAGTGGTAGGCATGATGGTCGTCCCCGCAACGGCCGCCAGCGCCCGCTGGCGGCACATCGCAAATACAGTGCAGACACAAGACCGACGCACCGTATGGTGCGGCGCACTATCGAACTCGGGATGGCGGGAATGTACGACGTGTGCAACTGCAAAAGTCACGCGGAATGCGTGCTTCTTTAGTTTCCGGGCAAGCGAATCGGAAGGACCTCGACTCGATCTTGATCCGCAACGGTGGGATGGCATCGTGCGTGAACGCACAGAGACCGGAAGTGCGGCGTCGCTACGCTGGGCCAACGCCCGCGCGGGCCCCTCCGCGCTACCGGAAAAGACAGGAGACCGCGCCATGCCGCCACGCAGGTCCGCCCCCCGCACCCGACGCCCGCGTCGAAGGCGTGTTCAGCCGCATCGATGCGATGACGCTGGAGGACTGCCCGATCGAACCGGATTGGGTACGCGCCGGCCGGCCGCAGGCGCGCGCCGCGACCCATGCGATGGCGCGCGACGGACTGGCGTCGACCCATCTGTGGGAATGCAGCGCCGGCGCGTTCGCCTGGCGCTTCAGCGTCGAGGAGACCGTGCTGATCCTCGACGGCGAGGTGCGCGTGACCAGCCCCGGCGGCCAGGTGCGCACCCTGCGGGCCGGCGACGTCGGCCATTTCCCCCGCCCACACGACATGGCTGTGGGAGGTCGACCGCCATGTGCGCAAGATCGCCTTCTGCCGGCGCGAGGTGCCGTGGCCGCTGAGGCTGTCCACGCGGGCGCTGGATCGGGTGCTCGAACGGGCGCGGGCGCTGCGGCCGGACCGCGGCGGGCAACGGCGCGGCGGCCGCGACGCCGGCGTGTCGTCGGCGCCCTGAGGGCCGCCCCGGGATCCGCCGTTCGGAAATCCGAACACGCCCACACCACGCCCGCTCGGAAATCCGAACGCGGCCACTCACGCGGCAAACTTTTCCCTTTCGTTTCAATCACTTGCAGCCGACTTTCCGCCTTCGCAAGCTGGCACGCCTCGTGCGAACTAGGCCCCCCCATCTATAGCGTCGCCGCCCCCGGCTGCGCCACAACGATGGAGGAAACGACATGGCTGCCCCCACCCCGCCCGCCCGGCCCACACGGCGCCCCCGACCGCGTCCCCAACGGCTGCCCTGAAGCCGGCCCGCGTCGCCGCACGGGCGCTCCGGCGTCCGTGGACCTGTGCGGGGCGGTACGCCGCCTTGCGCGTCTTTCGTTTCCCAAGCTGTCCGGCCCGCGCCGGACGCCTCAGGTTTGAATCACGATGAAACTGAACCGACTGCCCACCCTGATCCTGTTCGCCATGCTGCTCGGCCTGCTGGCCGGCACCACCGCGCACCATCTCGCGCCCGATGCCGCCGCGGCCAAATCGATCGCCGGCCATCTGTCGATCCTGACCGACGTGTTCCTGCGGATGATCAAGATGATCATCGGCCCGCTGGTGTTCGCCACGCTGGTCAGCGGCATCGCCAGCATGGGCGACGGCAAGGCGGTGGGTCGCATCGGCCTGAAGGCGATGGGCTGGTTCGTGATCGCGTCGGTGACCTCGCTGCTGCTCGGCCTGGTGATGGCCAACCTGCTGACGCCCGGCCATGGCATGAACCTGCCGCTGCCGCCGGCCGACGCCACCTCGAACCTGAAGACCGGCGCGCTGAACCTGCGCGACTTCGTCACCCACATGTTCCCGAAGAGCATCGCCGAGGCGATGGCCAACAACGAGATCCTGCAGATCGTGGTGTTCTCGCTGTTCTTCGGCTTCGCGCTGGGCGCCGTCAAGGACGGTCCGGGCAAGCCGCTGCTGGCGGCGATCGATGGCCTGGCCAAGGTGATGCTGAAGGTCACGAACTACGTGATGGCGTTCGCGCCGGTCGGCGTGTTCGGCGCCATCGCCGCGGTGATCACCGCCGAGGGCCTGGGCGTGCTGACGGTCTACGCCAAGCTGCTCGGCAGCCTGTATCTGGCGCTGGCGCTGCTATGGGCGGCGCTGATCTTCGGCGGCTACCTGTTCCTCGGCCGCGACGTGTTCCGCCTGCTCAAGACGCTGCGCGCGCCGCTGATGATCGGCTTCGCCACCGCCAGCAGCGAGTCGGCCTATCCGAAGGTGATCGACCAGCTGACCCGCTTCGGCGTCAAGGAGCGCATCACCAACTTCGTGCTGCCGCTCGGCTACTCGTTCAACCTCGACGGCTCGATCATGTACACCTCGTTCGCGGCGCTGTTCGTCGCGCAGGTCTACGGCATCGAGCTGACGCTGACCCAGCAGATCACGATGCTGCTGGTGCTGCTGGTCACCAGCAAGGGCATCGCGGGCGTGCCGCGCGCCTCGCTGGTGGTGGTCGCCGCCGTGCTGCCGATGTTCGGTCTGCCGGAGGCCGGCATCCTGCTGGTGCTGGGCATCGACCATGTCCTCGATATGGGCCGTACCGTCACCAACGTGCTCGGTAACGCCATTGCCACGACCGTCGTCGCCAAAAGCGAAGGCGCGATCGGCGCGCCGGTGCCGGAAGAAGCGGACGACACCGCTGAAGACGGCGCTACCGACCTGGCACCCGTCCAGGTCCTGGCGAGCAAGTAGCCTCCCTGCCTGCTCCACGGGGCGTGCCAGGGGCCCGACCGCCAATCCGGCGGCCGGGCCTTTTTCATTCGGGTTTTGCCCTCTCCCCCACCGTGCTCCGGAAGCGGGAGAAGAAGCCGGGGAACGAAGCCGGAGCCGGCGTCCGGGCCGGCTCGCCGGGTGTGATAAAAGAGAGCGCATGCAGATAACCGCCATGCCGAACCGCCAGTCTTCCGCCGTGTCTTCGCCCCCCTTCCGGCCCTGCCGCCGCTGCTGCCTCCACCGCTGCCGCCGCTGCTGCCGCCCCCCTCCCGCCCGGCCCGCCCTGCGCACCATCGCCCGCCCCACCGCCAGCGCGGCCTGGCCGCCGCCCGCGCAGCTGCTCGCGCTGCTGGCACTGGCCGGGCTGGTGGGCCTGGCAGGCTGGCTGGGCTACCGTTATACCTTCGATGCCGCGCTGGCCCGCCAGGCCGAGCGCGGGCAGGTGCAGCTGCGGCTCTACGGGCAGGCCCTCTCCAGCGAACTGGCGCGCTACGACTTCGTGCCGAGCCTGCTGTCGCTGGACGACGAGATCAGCGCGCTGCTGGCACGGCCCGACGATCCCGCCCGGGTTGCCGCTGCCAATGCGCACCTGGCCGCGGTCAATGCGCGCGCCGGCACGCTGGCCGTGTTCGTGCTGGACCGCCAGGGACGCGTGCGCGCCACCAGCAACTGGCAGCGTCCCGACAGCTACCTGGGCGAGGACCTGAGCTTCCGCCCCTACTTCCAGGCGGCCATCGATGGCCAGCTCGGCCGCTTCTACGGCGTCGGCACCACGCGCGACGAATCGGGCTACTACCTGTCGGCCCCGCTGGGCAATGGCAACGGCCAGCGGCCCAGCGGCGTCGCGGTGGTCAAGGTCGGGCTCGAGCCGCTGGAGCAGCGCTGGCAAAGCGCCGACATGCAGATGCTGCTGTCCGACGAGAACGGCGTGGTGATCCTCGCCTCCGAGCCGTCGTGGAAGCTGCGCGCGCGCCGGCCGCTGAGCGCCGCGCAGCGCGAGCGGCTGAACCGCAGCCTGCAGTACAACCGCGCGCCGCTGGAGCCGCTGGAGTTCACCCGCGTGCGGGCGATGAACAACGGCGACGCGCTGGTGCGCATGCGCCGCGGTCCGTCGATGCTCGAGCAGAACGCGATGCTGCCCGGCACCGAATGGCAGCTGACGCTGCTGACCGATACGTCGCAGGCACGCATGGCGGCGCTGAACACCGCCGCGCTGTGCGGCGTGCTGACCGCCTTCGTGCTGCTGCTCGGCGCCGCCTGGAACGTGCGCCGGCGAATCGTCAGCGAGCGGCTGGCCGCGCGCGCCGCGCTCGAGGCCGCCAACAGCGAGCTCGAACGCAAGGTCGCCGAACGGACCGCCGACCTGACCAGCGCCAACCACCTGCTGCAGACCGAGATCGCCGAGCGCATCCGCACCGAGCGCGAACTGCGCCAGGCGCAGGACGGCCTGCTGCAAGCCGGCAAGCTGGCCGCGGTCGGACAGATGTCGACCGGTATCGCGCACGAGCTGAACCAGCCGCTCGCCGCGCTGCGCACGCTGTCGGGCAATACGCAGAAATTCCTCGCGCGCGGCGACCTCGCCACGGCGCAGGCGAACCTCGGCACGATCATCGGCCTGGTCGAAAAGATGGGCCGCATCACCGGCGCGCTCAAGTCCTTCGCGCGCAAGCCCGGCCGCAACGGCAAGGGCAGCGCGCTGCTGGCCGATGCGATCGACAACGCGCTGTTCCTGCTGGAGACGCGCGTGCAGGCGGTGCAGCCGCAGATCGTGCGCGATGTCGACCGCACGCTGGCGGTCGCCTGCGATCCCAACCGGCTCGAGCAGGTGCTGGTCAATCTGATCGGCAATGCGCTCGACGCGATGGCGGCCGAGCCGGCGCAAGCTGCCAGGCCGGCCCGCCTCGAGCTGCGCGCGGCGGTGGCCGAAGGCATGGTCCGCTGCACCATCCGCGACAACGGTCCGGGCCTGTCCGAGGAAGCGTTCGCGCGGCTGTTCGAACCGTTCTTCACCACCAAGCCGGCGGGACAGGGTCTGGGCCTCGGCCTGACGCTCTCGGCAGGCATCCTGGACGAATACGGCGGCACGCTGGTCGCCAGCAATCATCCCGACGGCGGCGCCTGCTTCACGATGGTGCTGCCGATGGCCGGCAAGGAGACGCACAATGGCGCCCAAACTCAATGACCTGTCGGTGCTGATCGTCGAGGACGACCCCGACGTCCGGCTCGGCTGCGAACAGGCGCTGCGGCTCGAAGGCATCGCCACGCGCGCCGTCGGCACGGCCGAGGCCGCGCTGCAGACGGTGGCGCCGCACTTCCCCGGCATCGTGGTCAGCGACATCCGCCTGCCAGGCATCGACGGCATGGCGCTGCTGGCGCAGCTCAAGGCTCGCGACGCCGCGCTGCCCGTGGTGATGATCACCGGCCATGGCGACGTCGGCCTGGCGGTGCAGGCGATGAAGCAAGGCGCCTACGATTTCCTGGAAAAGCCCTTCGCCCCCCGAGCGGCTGGTCGAGGTCGCGCGCCGCGCGCTGGAGCAGCGCCGCCTCGCCCTCGAGGTCGCCGAACTGCGCGACCGGCTGGCCGGCCGCGAACGGCTCGACGCGCGGCTGATCGGCGTGTCGCCGGCGATGGAACGGCTGCGCCGGCTGATCGCCGATCTCGCCGACACCAGCGCCAACGTGCTGATCCACGGCGAGACCGGCACCGGCAAGGAGCTGGTGGCGCGCTGCCTGCACGACGCCAGCACCCGCCACGCGCGCAACTTCGTGCCGATCAACTGCGGCGGGCTGCCCGAGCAGTTGTTCGAGAGCGAGATCTTCGGGCACGAGGCCGGCTCCTTCACCGGCGCCGCCAAGCGCCGTATCGGCAAGATCGAACACGCCGAGGGCGGCACGCTGTTCCTCGACGAAATCGAGAGCATGCCGATGTCGATGCAGATCAAGCTGCTGCGCGTGCTGCAGGAGCGCGTGGTCGAACGGCTCGGCTCCAACACGCCGGTGCCGGTCGACGCGCGCGTGGTCGCGGCGACCAAGGCGGACCTCAAGGCCCTGGCTGACGCCGGCCAGTTCCGCGCCGACCTCTACTACCGGCTCAACGTGATCACGCTGGAACTGCCGCCGCTGCGCGAGCGGCGCGAGGACGTGCCGCTGCTCTTTGACCACTTCGTCGCGCAGGCGGCGCTGCGCTTCGAGCGCGACGCGCGTCCCGCCTCCCCCGCCGAGCTGGCGCGCCTGGTCGCCTACCCGTGGCCCGGCAATGTGCGCGAGCTGCGCAACCTGGCCGAGCGGCATGTGCTGGGGCTGGGCTGCAATCCCGAACAGGGCACCGAGGAACCGGCGCTGTTGCCGCTGGCGCAGGCGGTGGAGCAGTTCGAGCGGGCGTTGATCGCGGATGCGCTGCGCCGGCATGAGGGGAATCTGAGCCGGGCCAGCGAGGCACTCGGAGTCGCCAAGACGACGTTGTTCGACAAGGTCAGGAAGTACGGGCTGTAGGCCGCCGCCGGCAGTCTCCTGCGGCCGCTGCCCCCGCCCGCGCCCTCTGTCGGCTAGCGAACAGAGCGGCGGCCACCGCCACGGGGATACTCAGCGCAAAGCGCCGCGGCCACGATTCGCGGTGCGATGCCCGGAGCGGCCGCACGGCGGCCGGCCCGGCCCGTTCCCTGCCAGGAAGCCCCGCGATGAAGCCCGATCCCAGATCCTGCGCCGGCATGTCGAGCCACCGGTCGCCGTTCGAGAGGACCGTGCTGACGCGCGGCAAGGCGACCCTGATTACCTATATGGGCGCCGGCGATTCGCACCCGACGCTGGTGCTGTGCCAGGTCGAGCGCCTGCGCGAGAGCGATCTCGAGCCGCTGGAGAAGCTGCAGTCGTTCTGCACCGCGCGCCATGTGCTGTTCGCCGTGGTGGCGCCCGACGAGGCCGCGCGCGGCATGGCCGAGACCTTGCAGCGTTGGGGCATCATGGTGTTCCTGAAGGCGCCGACCGACGACGAAGTCGAGGCGTTCGTGCGGGTGCAGCGCTTGATGCGCCATCCGGCGGTGTGGATCTGAACCGCCGGCGGCGCTGGCGCTCGGGCCGGTTGCCCAGTCAAGACCCTGAGTCAAGCCGCTTAGTCAAGCAGCCCAGTCGAGTCGCCCCGCCACGCCGCTCACCCCGGTCGCTCAGCCAGGTCGCTGGCGCGGCTCCATCAAGCGGCGGCCCGCCGCGCGACCGGCGCGCCCTCGGCTTCCTCCTGCCGCATCAGCCAGCCATAGAGGTCGCGCGACTCGTCCGGTGTCGCCACCAGTTCCACATAGCGCCCCGCGTGGCGCGCGCAGGCCGCGGCGTGCAGCCAGCGCAGCGTCGAATAGTCTTCCAGCGCGAAGCCCACCGAATCGAACAGCGTCACGTCCTCGACCGCGGTGCGGCCCGGTACCTCGCCATTCAGGATCCGCCACAGTTCGATGACCGGGAAGTCCGCCGGCATCTGCTGGATCTCGCCTTCCAGCCGCGACTGCGGCTCGTATTCGACCGCGACCCGCGCGCGCCGCAGCAATGCCGGGTCGAGCTCGGTCTTGCCGGGGCAGTCGCCGCCGACCGCGTTGATATGCACGCCGGGCGCGATCTGCCCGTCGCGCAGGATGGTGGCGCGGGTCTTGTCGGCGGTCACCGTCGAGACGATGTGCGCGCCGGCCAGCGCTTCGTCGATCGACGCCATCGGCAGGATGCGCAGCGCGCCGGTATCGGTCAGGCCGGCCAGATTGCGCCGCAGCTTGGCGGTCGCCGCCGGGTCGACGTCATAGGCGCGGATCTCGCGCACGCCGAGCATCGCGTGGAAGGCCAGCACCTGGAATTCTGCCTGCGCGCCATTGCCGATCAGCGCCATCGCGGTGGTGCCGTGCGGAGCCATCGCCCTGGCGGCGACTGCGGATGTTGCCGCGGTGCGCAAGGCGGTCGCCAGCGTCATGTCGGCCAGCAGCAGCGGAAAACCGGTCGACACCTCGGCCAGCGCGCCGAACGCCATCACGGTCGGCATCGCGTGCGCGGCGTTGCGCGGATGGCCGTTGACGTACTTGAACGCGTACTGCTCGCCGTCGGTGACCGGCATCAGCTCGATCACGCCGACCGGCGAATGGCTGGCCAGCCGCGCGGACTTCTCGAAGCGGTGCCAGCGCAGGAAGTCCTGCCGCACGTGTTCGGCCAGCTGCCGCAGCGCGGTCTGCACGCCGATGCTGCGCACCAGGGCCGCCACCGCCGTCGCGTCCAGGAAGCGGGTCATCGCGGTCTCCTTCATCGTCGTCTCCTTGTGGTTCTGTGCTGAAGCCTGGCCCTGCCGGTACGGTCAGGCCGCCGCGACGCTGGCCCTGCCGCCGGCTGCTTGCTCGATGCCTTGCCGCGCGCCGCTGCTGCGATCGAGCCGCAGCGTCATGCAATAGGCGCCGCCGCCCGACAGCATGAACGGCGCGAGATCGACCTCCTGCACGCGATAGCCGCGCTTGCCGAGCGCATCGCGCAGGCGAGGCGTGGTGCGCGCCATCACGATGCGGTCGTGCAGATTGACGGCGTTGATGCTGAAATGCCGCAGGTCGTCGGCGCTGGCCTCGATGCGCTGGCTGGCCGGCAGCCGCGCGTGCAGCTCGCGCAGCGAGGCCTCGGTGAAGGCCGGCGGGTAGTACAGGATCTCGCCGCCGGCCAGCGGGCAGAAGCAGACGTCGAGGTGGTAGCTCTGCGCGGTAGCGAGCTCCAGCGCGACTACCTCGCGCCCGAAATAGGCACCGACCGCATCGGCCGCGCAGCGCGCCGAACGCGGCCCGAAGCCGGCCCAGAAGTGGCCCCGTACCGCGTCCCAGATGCAGTCGCCCGCGCCCTCCTGGTAGCAGCCGTCGGCCAGCGTCGCCACCTCGTCGAGCAGGCCCCGCTCGCGCAGCCCGGCGAACAGGCGCGCGAACGGCGCTTCCTCCCCCTGCCGCTGCGGGTAGCGAAAGCGCGCCAGCAGCGCGCGGCCGTCGAGCACCACCGCGGCATTGGCGGGAAACACCATGTCGGGCAGGCCGGGCTCGCCCGCGGCGACCTCGACCGCGAAGCCGGCCGCTTCCAGCGCGTCGCGCAGCTCGGCGAACGCGCGCAGCGCGCCCCGATGCATGCCCTGCGGATCGGCGGCCCAGCGCAGCGGATCCATCCACGGATTGATGCTGTACGACACGTCGTAGTGGGTCGGCTCGACAAGCAGGATGGTGGGTTCGGTGATCACGCGCGCTCCTTCCGGTTCGGGCTATTGTCGGAATGGATTGTGGTGCACACGCGCGCCAGCGGATAGCGCACAAACTGCGCAAAAAGCGCGGTCCCTATGACAGAATGCCGGCATGGGCCGGCGTTTTGCCAAGCCATCCGCCGGGAACCTGCGAGCCGGCATGGGCCGGCGTTTTGCCAAGCCATCCGCCGCGAGACCTGCGAGCCGCCATGGACGATATCGACCGCCAACTGCTGGCACTGCTGCGCGACAATGCGCGCACGCCGACCACCGCGCTGGCCAAGGCGCTGCGGCTGTCGCGCGCGACCGTGCAGAACCGGATCGACAAGCTGCAGGAGGCCGGCGTCATCGTCGGCTATACCGTTCGGCTCAAGCCCGAGTCCGAGCCGCACCGCATCCGCGCGCTGACGACGATCTCGGTGGAGGGCAACCGCATCGGCAAGGTATTGCAGGCGCTGCGCGGCGAGCCGAACGTGCAGACGCTCCATACCACCAACGGGCGCTGGGACATCATCGCGGAGCTGCGCGCGGACACGCTGGAGGCGTTCGACCGGACGCTGGATCGGATCCGGCTGATCGACGGGATTGCGGCGACGGAGACCAGCATCCTGCTGTCGACCTACAAGCTGTGAGGGCGGTCGCAGGTCGGCGGGATGGGGATTGCCGCTGACTTCTGTCCGGGATGGGCGGAGAGAAAAGGAAAGCAGCGTTCGACATCCGGCGGCGAAGCGCCGACCCGTGACTCCAAAGCCACATCCCGAAATTCCGATATATTGACGTGTTTCCCGCCCCCCAGGGCGGGTAGTTGGAGATCTGTTCGAATGACGTCCGGCAAACCGGTTGAAAAGTCGATGGAGCGGGTCCCGCCGGGCCCTGCCGTCACCGACCGCGCCGAGCTGGACCGGCTGGTGGCCTGCGAATATTGCGACGCGGTCTACCGCCGCCTGGTGCTCGGCCCCGGCGAGCGGGCGCAGTGCCTGCGCTGCGGCGGCGAGCTGTACCACGAGAGCCGGCGCGCCTACCGGCGGCTGCTGCCGCTGGTGCTGACCGCGCTGATCCTGTTCATCGTGTCGAACGCCTATCCCATCGTCGAGATGGACCTGCAGGGCGTGCGCACGCGCACCACGCTATGGGGCGCCGTGCAGGCGCTGCAGGCCGACAACATGACGCTGGTGGCGCTGCTGGTGTTCGCCACCACCATCGTGTTCCCGCTGGCCGAGATGCTGATGATGGCCTATCTGCTGGTGCCGCTGATGCGCGGCACCGTCCCGCCGGGCTTCGAACGCATCATGCGCGGCATCCGCCAGACCCGTCCGTGGGGCATGCTCGAGGTCTTCATGATGGGCGTGCTGGTCACGCTCGTGAAACTGTCGACGATGGCACAGGTGCTGCCCGGCATCGCGCTGTGGTCGTTCGGTGCGCTGGTGATCGTGCTGGCGACGATGCTGACCTACGATCCGCGCGACCTGTGGCGCCACGCCGAGCGGCGCCAGGGGGGAGGCGCAGCGATGAGCGCCGGCGATCCCAAACCCTCCGTGCGCGAGCGCGCGCTGCGCCGCTCGCGCGAGGTGGTCGTCGGCGTGGTGCAGGAACTCGCGGACGACGACGAACGCACGCCGCTGCCGGAGGTACCGACCGCGACGTCGATGGGCCTGCTGTCCTGCCACGCCTGCGATGCGCTCAGTCCGCTGGACCAGGAGGGCGAGCCGTGCCGCCGCTGCGGCGCGACGCTGCACCATCGCAAGCCGGCCAGCCTGACGCGGACCTGGGCCTTCCTGCTGGCGGCCTACATCCTGTACATACCGGCCAACGTGCTGCCGATCATGATCACCCGCTCGATCCTCGGCACGCAGGAGGACACGATCCTGTCGGGGATCATCTATCTGTGGCTGTCGGGCTCGCGCATGCTCGCCATCGTGGTGCTGATCGCCAGCATCGTGGTGCCGCTGCTGAAGATGATGATCCTGACCTTCCTGCTGCTGTCGGTGCATCTGCGCTCGACCTGGCGGCTGCGGCAACAGACGAAGCTGTACGGGCTGGTCGAGCTGATCGGCCGCTGGTCGATGCTCGATATCTTCGTGGTGGCGCTGCTGGCCTCGCTGGTGCGCGCCGGCGCGCTGGCGCAGGTCGACCCGGGCACCGGCGCGGCGGCGTTCGGCATGGTGGTGGTGCTGACCATGCTGGCCTCGCTGTCGTTCGATCCTCGCCTGCTGTGGGATGCGCACGACCACGCGGACGGTCGCGGGCACGGTCGCACGCAAGGTCGCACGCACGGTCACGCGGATAGCCACGCCGACGGCCACGGGCCACGAGAGGCGCACGGCGGCGCCGCCCCCGCTTCGGCACGGGCGAACGACTGAGCCGCCGAGACGGATACCGAAGACCGATACCGGATACGTTCCGAATACCGACACCGAACCCATACCGAACACCGACGCACGCTGGACTCTTATCGATGCCCGATCCGGACAACCTTTCCTCCTCCCCCTCCGCCCGCGCAGCCGTCACAGCCCCGCGAGCCGGCGCGCCGGCGCCGCGCGCGCTGGCTGCCGTCGGTGGTCTGGCTGATTCCCATCGTCGCCGCCGTGGTCGGGCTGTCGCTGCTGTTCCATACGCTGTCGCAGCGCGGCCCCGAGATCCAGGTCACGTTCCGCACCGCGGAGGGGCTGGCCCCGGGCAAGACGCCGGTGCGCTACAAGGACGTCGATATTGGCCTGGTCAAGTCGGTGCGGCTCGCGCCCGACCGCTCGCATGTGGTCGCGACGATCGACCTGACCAAGGACGCGGACAACTTCGCGGTCAAGGACACGCGCTTCTGGGTGGTGCGCCCGCGGCTGGCCGTCAGCGGCGTGTCGGGGCTGGAGACGCTGCTGTCGGGCTCCTATGTCGGCGTCGACGCCGGCAAGTCCGAGGAGACGCAGCGCGAGTTCGTCGGCCTGGAGACGCCGCCGGTAGTCACCACCGATTCTTCCGGCAAGCAGTTCGTGCTGCGCGCCGCCGACCTCGGTTCGCTCGATATCGGCTCGCCGGTCTACTACCGGCGCGTGCAGGTCGGCCAGGTGGTCGCCTATCAGCTCGAACCGGCAGGCCGCGACATCACGCTGCGGGTCTTCATCAACAAGCCCTACGACGAACTGGTCACCGCCGACACGCGCTTCTGGCACGCCAGCGGCGTCGACCTGAAGCTCGATGCGGGCGGCTTCAAGCTCAATACGCAGTCGCTGGTGACGATGCTGCTCGGCGGGGTCGCCTTCCAGGCGCCGCCCAACTCGCACGTGACCGAGGCCGCCAAGGAGAACACCCAGTTCCTGCTGGCCGGCGACCAGGCCGACGCGATGAAGGAGCCGGAGGAACTGGCGCCGACGCTGGCCGTGCTGAACTTCGAGCAGTCGGTGCGCGGCCTCGCGCCCGGGGCGCCGGTGGACTTCCGCGGCGTCGTGGTCGGCCAGGTGCGCTCGATCGGCATCGATTACGTGCGCGAGACCAAGTCGTTCCGGCTGCCGGTGGTGGTCGAGCTCTATCCGTCGCGGATGGGCTTCCGCGAGCGCGACCTGGCCGATCGCGAGCGGGCCCGCCAGCTGATGCTGGGCCTGATCCAGCGCGGCCTGCGGGCGCAGCTGCGCACCGGCAACCTGCTGACCGGCCAGCTGTACGTGGCGCTCGACTTCTTCCCCAATGCCAAGGCGGTCAAGCCGCCGGCCGATACCGCGATCGCCGAGCTGCCGACCATGCCGGGCGCGCTTGACGAACTGCAGGCCAAGCTCGGCAGCATCGTCGGCAAGATCGAGAAGGTGCCGTTCGATGAGATCGGCCAGGATCTGCGCAAGACCGTGGCGCAGCTGAATACCACGCTCGCCAGCGCGGACAAGCTGGTCGCGCAGCTGCAGGGCGATGTCGCGCCCGAGGTGCTGGCGGCCCTGCAGGACGCGCGCCGCACCATCCAGTCGGCCAACGGCACGCTGGCCTCGGACGCGCCGCTGCAGCAGGACACGCGCCGTATGCTGCAGGAACTGACGCGCACCGCGGTCTCGCTGCGCACGCTGACCGACTATCTCGAACGCCATCCCGAAGCGCTGCTGCGCGGCAAGACGGAGACTCAACGATGAAGGGCCCGCTTATCCTGTCCCGCCGGCTGCGCGCCGCGACGTTTGCCACCGCCTGCGCCGGCGCCCTGCTGCTCGGCGGCTGCGCGTCGTCGTCGGAGCCGCGCTACTACACGCTGGCGCACGGCGGCGAGGCCGTCGCGGCCGGCGCGGCGATGGCCGCCACCGCGGTGGTCAGCGGCGCGAATTCGCCCACGGGCACGGGCACGGGCACAAGCACCGCCAGCCAGCCGCTGTGGATCGAGGTCGCGCCGGCGCGCGTGCCCGAACGGCTCAATCGCCAGCAGATCGTGATCGGTGGAGCCGACGGCCGCGTGACGCCGCTCGACACGGCACGCTGGTCGGCGCCGCTGCCCGACGAGTGGCGCGATGCGCTGTCGCAGCGGCTGCAGATCGTGCTGGGCGCGGTCGATGTCTATCAGCAGGGATTGAGCGGCGTGCAGCCGCTGTACCGGATCACCACCGAGGTGGTGCGGCTCGATGCGCAGCCCGGCGCGCGCGTCGGCGCCACCGTCAACTGGACCGTGCGCCGCCTGCCCGATGGCCGCACGCTGGCCGGGCGCACGCAGGCCGAACTGCCCGCCACGGGCAGCGGCGACGACGTGGCCGGCGTGGTCGCGGCGATGCGGCAGGTGGTGGCCGACACCGCCACGCAGATCGCGGCCGGCGTGGCGTCGTTGCGCACGGAGCCGGCGACGGTCAGCAGCAAGCCTTGAGGCTGCGGGGCCGTCAGTCCCTTTAGCGCTCCAGTCGCTTTACGGCTTCAGCGGCTTTAGCGGCTTTAGCGGCTTTAGCGGCTTTAGCGGCTTCAGCCGCTTCAGCCGCTTCAGTGGCTTCAGTGGCTTCAACGGCTTCAACGGCTTCAGCGCGTTCAGCAGCTTCAGCGCTGGGCGCCCGCGCCCGCCGCGGCCATCGCCGCCAGGCACTGCGCCGGCCCGCCCTGCACCAGCTGCACCGAGCAGGCCAGCATCAGGTTCTTGCCCAGGCCGAAGTCCTCGACATGAAAGCCACGCGCATCGAGCGGCCTGCCCTCGGCGTCATGGCCCACCGCGGCGCGCTCGACGATGGTGCCGCGGTCGCCGGTATAGGCCCACACCGGCTTGCCCAGCGCGACCGCGAAGCCCACCTCGAACGCCGTGCCGGAATCCGGCTCGGCCGGCCCGCGAAACTCGTCCAGGTTGGCCATCACCAGATCCGCGCGGCGGATCAGCGCGACATTGGCCTGGTAGATCCAGCGCGCCGCGGCCTCGCCGGCCAGGCCGGATGGCAGTTGATGGTCCAGCGGGAACAGACCGGTAAAACCGTGCTGCGCACAAAGATCCTTCAGGGCCTGGCCATGGGCCATCGCATCGGGACGGAACACATCGGGGCCGGCGAGGTAGACGGTGGGCATGGGGTTCGGATTCGGGATAGGCGGTAGAGACGCAGTTTGCCGACAAACGTGGTCGTCTACGCGAATACGGGGACCCGGTGGCGCTTGAAGACGCTGGATTCCCCCTTTCGCGGAAGCGACGGCATGGTGCTGCGCGGCAAGCCCGTCGGCGAGGCCGCCGGCACGGACAAGAGGCCGTCCGGCAGGATACACTCTGCTGTCTTTTTCCCGTATCCAGCACACCATGCCTGCCATCGACCTGATCCAGATCGGCCCGCTCGCGCCGCACCTCAACGCCACGCTGCAGGAGCGCCACGGCGCCGCCGCGCTGTGGGAGCAGGACGACTGGCCCGCCTGGCTGCGCGAGCATGGCGCGCAGGCACGCGTGGTGGTCACCTCGGCCCGGCACGGCTGCAGCGCCGCGGTGATCGACGCGCTGCCGCAACTGGCCGCGATCGTCAGCTTCGGCGTCGGCTACGACAGCATCGCGCTGGACGCCGCCCGCGCGCGCGGCATCCAGGTCAGCAATACGCCGGACGTGCTCAACGACTGCGTGGCGGACCTCGCCTTCGGCCTGATGATCGATGCCGCCCGCGGCATCTCGCACGGCGACCGCTTCGTGCGCGACGGCCGCTGGCACCAGGGCCCGTTCCCACTGACGAGCAAGGTGTCCGGCAAGCGCCTGGGCATCCTGGGCCTGGGCCGCATCGGCGAGAAGGTCGCGCGCCGCGCCCAGGGCTTCGACATGGAGATCGCCTACAACAACCGGCGTCCGCGCGAAGGCGCGCCGTGGCGCCATGAGCCCGACCTGCTGGCGCTGGCCGCATGGGCGGACTTCCTGGTGGTGACCTGCGTCGGCGGCCCCGAAACCGAAGGGTTGGTGTCGCGCCAGGTCATCGAGGCGCTCGGGCCGAAGGGCGTGCTGGTCAATGTCGCGCGCGGCAGCGTGATCGACGAGGATGCGATGGTCGAGGCGCTGCGCGATGGGCGCCTGGGCGCCGCCGGGCTCGACGTGTTTCGCGACGAACCGCGCGTGCCGCCGGCGCTGATCGGGCTGGACAACGTCGTGCTGGCCCCGCATATGGCGAGCGGCACGGTCGAGACGCGCGGCGCGATGCAGGCGCTGATGCTCGACAATCTGCGCGCATTCCTCGATACCGGCAAGGTGCTGACGCCGATCGTGTAAGACCCTCTCGGCGGGCTTGCCGCCCCGCCCGATGCCGCGGCGCGGCGTTCCCCGGGGACGCCGCGGCGCGCGATTTCCCGAGTTTCCCGATCCCCCGATTCCACGCCCTGCCCTCGTGCCAGCCATGCCACGGCATTTCGTCTACCTGTTCGTCTTTATCGCGCTGTACGCCTGCTTCGACCTGGTGTTCGACTACGACGAGGCCGAAGGGCTGCAGCACGTGATCGTCGATGCGATCGGCACCTCGATCACACTGGCCGGCGTCTTCATGCTGGCGCGCGAGCGGCTGCGCACCGATCAGGAGATCCGCCAGCTGCGCGCCTCGCTGGGCGAGGCCGAGCGGACGCTGGCGCAGCGCGACGCGGCCGCGCATCAGGCCGGCCTGCAGATGCGGCATGCGATCAGCAGCCAGTTCGATCGCTGGAACCTGACCACCAGCGAGCGCGAGGTGGCCTATCTGCTGATCAAGGGGCTGTCGCTGGAAGAGATCGCCGGCGTGCGCGACAGCAAGCCGAAGACGGTGCGCCAGCACGCCACCAACATCTACGCCAAGGCCGGCCTGCGCGGCCGGCACGAACTGGCGGCCTACTTCCTCGAAGACCTGCTGGTGCCCGAGCTGCCCTGAGCCGGGCCCGATTGACCGCGTCCGGCGTATCGGCTGCCCTGCGTCCGCGTGCATTGACGCATCGCTATATACCGCCGTATATTGCGCTCGATGTGACTCGGGTGTCCCCCGCGCGCCCCGCCCTGCGCCGGGGCGCCTTCGATGGCCCGGCCCGCTGTCCCGACCGACTCCCCAATCCGGAACACCTGCCATGCCCGCTCGTCGTTCTCCCGCCATTGCCTCCGCGCCGGCCCGCGCCCGCTCGGGTCTGTCCGGCGCCTTCGCCGCGGCGGCGCTGGCCGTGCTGGCGATCCTGCCGGCCCGCCCCGCGGCGGCCGCCGAACTGGTGGTGTCCGCCGCGGCCAGCCTGACCAATGCCTTTCGCGCGGTCGCCACCGCCTATGAGCAGGCGCATCCGGGAACGAAGCTGGTGCTCAATTTCGGCGCCTCCGACGTGCTGATGCAGCAGATCGTGCAGGGCGCGCCGGCCGACGTGTTCGCCTCGGCCGACCAGCAGGCCATGGACAAGGCGCAGGCCGAACACATGATCGTGCCGGGCTCGCGCCGCGATTTCGCCGCCAATGCGCTGGTGTTGATCGAGCCGGCCGACAGCACGCTGAAGCTCGCCTCGCCGCGCGACCTGCTGCGCGACGACGTGCGGCGCGTGGCCTTCGGCAATCCGGCCTCGGTGCCGGTGGGCCGCTACACGCGCGACGCGCTGGAGGATGCACGGCTGTGGCAGGCGGTCTCGGCCAAGGGCGTGCCGGCGCAGAACGTGCGGCAGGCCCTGGACTATGTCGCGCGCGGCGAGGTCGATGCCGGCTTCGTCTTCGCCACCGATGCGGCCGTAATGCCGGGCAGGGTCCGCGTCGTCGCGCAGGTGCCGACGCGCACGGCGGTCACCTACCCGATCGCCGTGACCGCCCGCTCGCGCCAGAAGGACGAGGCGGCGCGCTTCGTCGCGTTCGTGCTGTCGACCGAAGGCCAGGCGCTGCTCGCGCGCCACGGCTTCCGGCCGCGCTGAACGTCGACTTCGCCGGTCCGCTGATGCCGCTGATGGAATCGATCTGGGTCCCGCTGGCACTGTCGCTGAAGGTGGCCGGCTGGGCCACCGCGATCAATGCGGTGCTCGGCGTCGCCGCCGCGGTGGCGCTGTCGCGCTGGCGCTCGCCGCTGCGCGATCTGGTCGACGCGGTGCTGACGCTGCCGCTGGTGCTGCCGCCGACCGTGCTCGGCTATTACCTGCTGGTGCTGGTCGGGCGCCGCGGCGTGTTCGGCGAGTGGCTGTCGTCGCTGGGCATCGAACTGGTCTTCACCTGGCAGGGCGCGGTGCTGGCCGCCACCATCGTCGCCTTTCCGCTGGTACTGAAGTCCGCGCGTGCGGCCATCGAGGGCGTCGATCCGCAGCTCGAGCATGCCGCGCGCGTGCTGGGCGTCGGCGAGGCCGGCATCGTCTTTCGCGTGACGCTGCCGCTGGCGGTGCGCGGCATCGCCGCCGGCGTGCTGCTCGCTTTTGCCCGGGCGCTCGGCGAGTTCGGCGCGACGCTGATGGTGGCCGGCAATCTGCCCGGCCGCACGCAGACGCTGTCGGTGGCGATCTACGAGGCGGTGCAGGCCGGCGACGACGACACCGCCAATCTGCTGGTGCTGGTCACCTCGCTGACCTGCGTGCTGCTGCTGGTGATCGCCGGCCGACTGGTGCCGAGCACGCGCCAGCCGGTGCGTTGAACGGAGGCCGACTGCCTGCCACCATGCCCGTCACCATGCCTGCCTCCCCGCCCGCCTCCCAGCCTGCCTCCGTGCCCATCACCGCACCTCGGGCCATGACGCTCCAGGTCGAAGTCAGCAAGCGGCTGGATACCGCCGACCGGCATTTCGCGCTGGATATCGGCTTCTCGTCCAGCAGCCGCCGCATCGCGCTGTTCGGCCCCTCGGGCGCCGGCAAGACGCTGACGCTGCGCGCGATCGCGGGCCTGCTGCGGCCGGACCGCGGGCGCATCGTGCTCGGCGAACGCACGCTGTTCGACGAAGCGGCAGGGATCGACGTGCGGCCGCAGCAGCGGCGCGTCGCGTATCTGTTCCAGGACTATGCGCTGTTCCCGCATCTGACCGTCGCGCAGAACGTCGCCTTTGGTCTGGCGCGCGGCTGGCGCAATCCGCCGCGCGGCAAGAGCCATGACGATGCCGAACGCTGGATCGACGCCTTCGGCCTGCGCGAGGTTCGCGGCCACTATCCGGCAGAGATCTCCGGCGGACAGAAGCAGCGCGTGGCGTTGGCACGCGCGCTGGCGACCCGGCCCGATATCGTGCTGCTCGACGAACCGTTCTCCGCGCTGGACCCGGCGCTGCGCGCGCGCATGCGGGCCGAGCTGCGCGCGCTGCAGACCAGCCTGGAGGTGCCGATGCTGGTCATCTCGCACGATCCCGACGATGTCGCGGCGCTGGCAGACCATGTGATGGAGATCCGGGACGGCCGGATCTTTGCGCCGCAGGGCTTGAGCGCTTAGTGGCGTGGTGGGGAGAGGGGCGGTCTCGAACCGCGGCGGCCCTACGAGCGCCGCTTGCCCTCCCCCCAGCCTTCCCCCCAAGCGGGAAACGGACAAACCGTGGACCTCAGTCCATCGTCCCCAGGATCACGCTCGACGCCTTGAAGATCGCCAGCGCCGGCGCGCCCTCGGTCAGGCCCAGCTCGTCCAGCCCGGCATGGGTGACGATGGCCGCGATGGTGGCGCCGCCATCGAGCGCGAGCACGACCTCGGCATTGACCGCACCGGGCACGATGCGCGCCACCGTGCCCGGCAGCTGGTTGCGCGCCGACAGCCGCAGTCCCGGCGACGGCACGCCGATCAGCACGGACGACGCCTTGACCAGCGCGAACGCCTCGCTGCCCGGCGCCAGGCCCAGCGTCTCGACGCTTTCGTGCGTGACCGTGGCGACCACCTGCTGTCCCCGGGCAGCGCCAGGGTGACCTCGTCGTTCACCGCGCCGGTCCGCACCTGGGTCACGGTGCCGAACAGCCGGTTGCGTGCACTGGTCTTGATCATCAGTCGCCGGATCAGATGGATGTCGTGTTGCAGCGCGTCGGCCGCCGTCGCGTCGAGCCGCTCGCTGACGCGCGACAGCTGCGCGACGAAGGCGCGGTGCTCGGCCTCGAGCGCGCGGTAGGTGCGCACCAGCCCCTCGCCGCGCGGCGCTCAGCATGGTGCCGCCGCCGCCCTTGCCGCCTGCCGCGCGCACCACCAGCGGCTCGCCGGCGCTGTTGTTCATCGCGTCGACCGCGTCCCACGCCGCCTTGTAGCTGAGTCCGACCGCCTTGGCGGCCGCCGTGATCGAGCCGTGTTCGGCGATCGCCGCGAGCAGCGCGATGCGGTCCTTGCCGCCGAGGTCCTGGCTGCCGGCGCGGAACCAGATCTTGCCCTGTAGTTCGAGCATGAGGGTGGCGCCGCCACGGGCGGCGCGAGGGTGTCGGAACGGCGCTATGTTACCGCGCCGGTCGGGCGGGGCCGCGCTGGGACGCGCTGGGACGCGTTGGGACGCGTTGGGCGGTGCTGGCCGAGCCAAGCCAGGCCGGGTTGGGCTCGGTTGGGCTGGGCCGCTGGGCCAAGCCGAGCCGAGCCACGCCCGGCCACGCCGAACCAAGCCGGGTCGCGGCGCTGCCGGCAAGGTATGTCATCACGTGATACATTGACGGCTTTTTTGCGCGACGCTTTTTTTGCTGCGTCGCGGCACGCGCTGGCGCCTTCATGTCCTCCCGAACCTCTCCCCTTCTAGCCTTGGCCGGCGAAGTCCGGCTGCGCTGGCGCGGCTGGCTGGCCGCCTTCGTTCCGATGCCGGTGGCGGCAAGCAGCCGTGAGCGGTTCAAGAGCTGCCTCGGCGCGGTATTCGCGCTGGCCTGCACGGAGTGGATCAGCCGGCATATGCTGGGCGGGCACAACCCCTGGTTCATCGCGCCGATGGGCGCCTCCGCGGTGCTGCTGTTCGCCGTGCCGTCCAGCCCGCTGGCGCAGCCGTGGTCGGTGATCGGGGGCAATCTGCTGGCGGCGCTGGTGGGCGTGACCTGCGCCCGCTGGATTCCGGATCCGGGGTTGGCCGCGGCCGTGGCAGTCGCTTTGGCGATCGGCCTGATGTTCCATCTGCATTGCGTGCATCCGCCGGCCGGCGCGGTCGCCATCACCGCGGTGTTCGGCGGCCCGGCGGTGGCCAAGCTCGGCTATGCCTTCGTGCTGTTCCCGGTCGCGCTCAATTCGATGCTGATGCTGCTGATCGCGCTGTCGTTCAACAACCTGACCGGCCGCCGCTATCCGCATCGGCCGCCGCCCCCGGTGGCGGGACACGGCACCAGCGATCCGCCTCCGGGCCAGCGCGTCGGCTTCACGCGTGCGGACCTGGACGAAGTGCTGGCCGCGCGCGGCGAATTCCTCGACGTCGATC
Source organism: Cupriavidus sp. H18C1 (assembly GCF_049311595.1). NCBI lineage: Bacteria > Pseudomonadati > Pseudomonadota > Betaproteobacteria > Burkholderiales > Burkholderiaceae > Cupriavidus > Cupriavidus sp. H18C1. The sequence continues at coordinate 2,903,078 of NZ_CP186008.1, read as the reverse complement.
GCGATGATCTCGAGGAGATCCTGGTCGCGGCCGAGCTGCGCGCGTTCGGCCGCCGCTTCGGCGACGTGCGCTGCGGCGACATCATGTCGCGCGACGTGGTCGCGGTCCACGCCGATCAGCGCATCGGCGAGGCATGGACGCTGCTGACCCGCCACCGGCTGCAGGCGCTGCCCGTGGTGTCGCCGCGCCAACGCCGGCTGGTCGGCCTGGTCGCGCTGCCGGACCTGTTCGTCGGCGACCCCGCCAAGGGCCAACGCCGCCCCGATGGCCTGGTGCGCGACGCGATGCTGACCGAACTGCCGACCGCGCGCGCCGACCAGCCCATCGTCGAGCTGGCCGGCGCGATGTCCGACGGCGGCTGGCACCTGATGCCGGTGGTCGACGAGCAGCGGCGACTGCTGGGGCTGATCACGCAGTCGGACCTGCTGGCGGCATTGCTCAAGCGGTGACGGCGGCGACGGGTCCTCTCCCGCGCCCTCTCTCCGGCCCTCTCCCGCGAGCGAGACTGGGCCGGCGACCCCACATCGCGGTTTCCATCACACAAGGCTGGCAAAATAGCGGCCCATGAAACGTCTCTGGTCGCATCTTCTCGGCTTGCTCGTGCTGGTGGTGGCAACCTGCGCGCTGCTCGGCACGCTCGCGGTGGTGGTCGCCGGCCGCCAATTGCCCCCGCTCGATGCCATCGCCGCGTTCCGCCACTCGGCCGGCTACGTGCCGCTGGACAAGATGCCGCCCGCGCTGACGCAAGCCGTGGTCGCCATCGAAGACGAACGCTTCTATCTGCATGACGGCATCGACTACGTCGGCGTGATCCGCGCAGGCCTGGCCAATCTGTCGGACGACCTGTCTCAGGGCGCGTCGACCATCACGATGCAGGTCGCCCGCAACTTCTTCCTGTCGCGCGAAAAGACCTATACCCGCAAGCTCTACGAGGCGCTGCTGGCCTACCGCATCGAGGGGGCCTTCAGCAAGGACGAGATCCTCGAGCTGTACATGAACAAGGTCTATCTCGGCGAAGGCGCCTATGGCTTCGCGCAGGCGGCGCGGACCTATTTCGGCAAGCCGCTGGCCGAGCTGACGCTGGCCGAATCCGCGATGCTGGCCGGCCTGCCCAAGGCGCCGTCGGCCAACAACCCGGTCGTCAATCCCCGCCGCGCGCGGCAGCGGCAAGCCTATATCCTGCTGCGCATGCTGGAACTGGGCCGCATCGACCGGCACCAGTACGATGCCGCGCTGCTCGAGCCGCTGCGGCTGCGCTAGGTCTTTCTCCTTGCCCGCGCTGCTCGCACGGCTGAGATAGCTACGGGTTTCCCCCCTTCCGGCACCGCTGTCAGCGCCCACCCGACGGCGCCGCCCGGCGCGCCATGCTAGCCTGCTGGCAGCCGGGTTCCGCCTGCGCCGAACCCGTTCACCACGCCGCAACGGCGGACTCTCGGGGAGGCAACGATGGATGGCATCTGGTCAGACATGCTGAGCGCGCTGCGCACGGAGTTCGCCGACATTCCGGACATCGAGGAAGCGACCCGCGTCGTGGTCCGGCTCGGCATGGCGATGCTGCTCGGCGCGATGATCGGCTACGAGCGCGAAGCCGCCGGCAAGGCGGCCGGCCTGCGCACCCATATGCTGGTCGCGCTCGGCTCGGCGATGTTCGTGCTGGTACCGCTGCAGGCCGGCGTGCCGCTGGCCGACATGAGCCGCGTGCTGCAGGGCATCGCCTCCGGCATCGGCTTCCTCGGCGCCGGCGCCATCATCAAGCTCAACAGCGAAGAAAGCATCAAGGGCCTGACCACCGCCGCCAGCATCTGGATGGTGTCCGCCATCGGCGTCGCCGCCGGCATGGGCCGCGAGGCCACCGCGCTGCTCGCCACGATTTTTACGCTGGTGATTTTGGAGATTTTGCAGCGGGTGAAGTAACGCGTGCCTGCGCGCCGTCAAGAGACACTACCATGCGGGCCATCGATCCACGACTAGGCGAGGAGCTCGCTATGGCCCGTTTCCACAACGGCATGCGCCCGATTCATCCGGGCGAGATCCTGCGGGAGGAGTATCTGCTCCCCCTTCGATCTTTCCATCGCGGAATTGGCGAAGGCATTGCGCATCGAGGCGGCACAGATGGATGCGATCGTACGCGGCGATGCCGGTGTGTCCAGCGAGATCGCCTGCGCCTGGCGCGCTATTTTGGCGGCGACGCCGAGACCTGGCTGAATCTGCAGCAAGCCTACGACTTGAAGACCGTCGAACAGCGGGTCGGCGACACCATTCGCGCGGAAGTCGCGCCGCGCAACGCCAAGGCAGCGTAACGGACGGCAGGTCGTCCGCTGACATCCATGCGGTCCGGGTGCGCCGGACCGCTTCCTATAACTCCCCCCGATGGCGCTCCAGCGCCGCCAGCACGATCGGCGCGACCGCATCCGCGCGACCGTTGTCCACCCCCCTCCAGCAAGGCCCGGCGCATCGGCGGCGCCCAGAAGCGGCGCAGGTGGGTGGCGATGTCGGCCAAGGCCTCGTCGCGGTCCGGCATCGCGGCGAAGAAAGTACCGATCTGGTTGGCCATCTTGACCAGGTTGTCGAGATTCATGATCAGCAGCGTGGCGGCAGCAGCCGCGCGGAATGGGTGTAGACGACATGGCGGCCGGGGCGGACGAACCCCGCCAGCGTGACGCCGGCCTGTTCGGCGAGCCGGACCGCCATCGCGGTGGGACCGGAGACGGCGGCCAGCACACCGATGCCGGCGCTGGCGGCCTTGACCACCATCTCATAGCTGGCGCGGCTGGTCACCAGCGCCGCGCCGTCGGCGACCGGCTCGCCGGTGCGCGCCAGCGCGCCGATCAGCTTGTCGAGCGCGTTGTGGCGGCCGACGTCCTCGCGCACCAAGGCCACGCTGCCGTCGGCCCGCAGCCAGGCGGCGGCATGGGTCGCGCCGGTACGACGCTGCAGCGCCTGGCGGCGCTGCAGCTCGGCAAAGCCCGCATGCAGGCGCGCGCCGTCGAAGCGCGCGGTGCTTGCCACCGGCGCCGGCATGCGCGCCACCTGCGACAGCGACTCCACGCCGCACAGTCCGCAGCCGGTGCGGCCCGTCATGGCGCGGCGCCGCGTCTTCATCCGCGCGAAGGCGTCGCCGGCAATGCGCAGCTGCACCGCGATCCCTTGCGTGCCGACCTGCGTGTCGATCTCGAACACGTCGCGCGCGCTCGCGACGATGCCTTCGGTCAGGCTGAAGCCCAGCGCGAAGTCCTCGAGGTCGGCCGGCGTGGCCAGCATCACCGCGTGCGAGATGCCGTTGTATTCGAGCGCGACGGGCACTTCCTCGGCGACATCGTCGAAGGCGAGCGCCAACTCGTCGCCCTCGCCTTCCGGACGCGCGACCTCGACGGTGGCGTACGGCATCGGCAGATCGCCATCGTCCTCATACCGACCACCCCTCGTACCAAGCGGCCTCATACCGATCGGCCTCGTACAGAGACGCCTCGTCGCGCGCGACCACGCCGCGCTCACAGACCAGCATGGCCCGCCTCCGCCTTCTCGCCTTCCACGACCGCACCGGCCGCCCGCAGCAGCCGCAACTGCTCGGCATGGAAGTCCCGATAGCGCTGCTGCCATTCGGATGGCTGCGCGACCGGCAGCACCTGCACCGCGGTGACCTTGTACTCCGGGCAATTGGTGGCCCAGTCCGAGTTGTCGGTGGTGATCACGTTGGCGCCCGACTCGGGGAAGTGGAACGTCGTATAGACCACGCCCGGCTGCATGCGCTCGCTGACCCGCGCGCGCAGCACCGTCTCGCCGGCGCGGCTGACGATGCCGACCCAGTCGCCGTCGGCGATGCCGCGCTCCTGCGCGTCGTGCGGATGGATCTCGAGCCGGTCCTCGTCGTGCCAGCGCACGTTCTCGGTCCGCCGCGTCTGCGCGCCGACGTTGTACTGCGACAGGATGCGGCCGGTGGTCAGGATCAGCGGGAACCGGCGGTTCACCTTCTCCTCGGTCGGCACGAACTGCGTGATGATGAACTTGCCCTTGCCGCGCACGAAGGTGTCGATATGCATGATCGGCGTGCCGGCCGGCGCCTGCGCGTTGCATGGCCACTGGATGCTGCCGAGCTCGTCGAGCTTCGCGTAGCTGACGCTGGAGAACGTCGGCGTCAGCCGGGCGATTTCGTCCATGATCTCGGACGGATGGCGATAGTCCATCGGATAGCCGAGCGCATTCGACAGCAGCATCGTCACCTCCCAGTCGGCATAGCCGGCCTTGGGCGGCATCACCTTGCGCACGCGCGAGATGCGGCGCTCCGCGTTGGTGAAGGTGCCGTCCTTCTCGAGGAACGAGGAACCGGGCAGGAACACGTGCGCATACTTCGCGGTCTCGTTCAGAAAGATGTCCTGCACCACGATGCATTCCATCGACGACAGCGCCTCGGCCACGTGCTGCGTATTTGGATCGGACTGGACGATGTCCTCGCCCTGGCAGTACAGGCCCTTGAAGCTGCCGCCCAGCGCGGCCTCGAACATATTGGGAATGCGCAGGCCCGGCTCGGGGCTGATCTCGACCTGCCATGCCTGCTCGAACAGGCCGCGCGTGGTCGAATCGGAGACATGGCGATAGCCCGGCAGCTCGTGCGGGAACGAGCCGATATCGCAGGACCCCTGCACATTGTTCTGCCCGCGCAGCGGATTGACGCCGACGCCCTCGCGGCCGATATTGCCGGTCGCCATCGCGAGGTTCGCGATGGCCATCACCGCGGTCGAGCCCTGCGCGTGCTCGGTGACGCCCAGGCCGTAGTAGATCGCCGCATTGCCGCCGGTCGCGTACAGCCGCGCGGCGCCGCGCAGTTGGTCCGCGGGCACGCCGGTGACCTCGGCCATTGCCTCGGGGGAATTCTCCGGCCGGGCGACGAACTCGCGCCACAGCCCGAAGGCCTTGGACTCGCAGCGCTGCGCGATGAAGTCCTCCGCCAGTAGTCCCTCGGTGACGATCACATGGGCCATCGCCGTCAGCACCGCGACATTGCTGCCGGGTCGCAGTTGCAGATGGTAGTCGGCCCGCACGTGCGGCGACTGCACGAGATCGATGCGGCGCGGATCGATCACGATCAGCCGCGCGCCGGCGCGCAGCCGCTTCTTCAGCCGCGAGCCGAACACCGGATGGCCGTCGGTCGGGTTGGCGCCGATCACCAGGATCACGTCCGAGCGCTCCACCGAGCGGAAGGTCTGCGTGCCGGCCGACTCGCCCAGCGTCTGCTTCAGGCCGTAGCCGGTCGGCGAGTGGCAGACGCGCGCGCAGGTGTCGACGTTGTTGTTGCCGAAGGCGGCGCGCACCAGCTTCTGCACCAGATAGCCTTCCTCGTTGGTACAGCGCGACGACACGATGCCGCCGACCGCGTCGCGCCCGTGCCGGGCCTGGATGCGGCGGAACTGCGTGGCGGCATGGTCGATCGCCTCTTCCCACGACACCTCGCGCCACGGGTCCTGGATGCTGGCGCGGATCATCGGCTTGAGGATGCGGTCCTGGTGCGTGGCATAGCCCCACGCGAAGCGGCCCTTGACACAGGCATGGCCCTCGTTCGCCTGGCCGTCCTTGTACGGCACCATGCGCACCACCTCGTTGCCCTTCATCTCGGCCTTGAAGGCGCAGCCGACGCCGCAGTAGGCGCAGGTGGTCACCACGCTGTGCTCGGGCTGGCCCATGCGGATCAGCGAGGTCTCGGTCAGCGTCGCGGTCGGGCAGGCCTGCACGCAGGCGCCGCACGACACGCAGTCCGATTCCATGAAGGACTCGCCCTGCCCGGCGGTCACGCGCGAATCGAAGCCGCGGCCGCTGATCGTCAGCGCGAAGGTGCCCTGCGTCTCCTCGCAGGCGCGCACGCAGCGGTTGCAGACGATGCACTTGGACGGGTCGTACTCGAAGTACGGGTTGGACTGGTCCTTGACCGCATCGAGGTGGCTGGCGCCGTCGTCGTAGCGCACCTCGCGCAGGCCCACCGCGCCGGCCATGTCTTGCAGCTCGCAGTTGCCGTTGGTCGGACAGGTCAGGCAATCGAGCGGATGGTCCGAGATATAGAGTTCCATCACGCCGCGGCGGATCTCGGCGAGCTTGCCGGTCTGCGTGCGCACCTTCATGCCGGGCTCGGCCGGCGTCGTGCACGACGCGGGATAGCCGCGCCGCCCTTCGATCTCGACGAGGCACAGCCGGCACGAGCCGAACGGTTCGAGGCTGTCGGTGGCGCACAGCTTCGGCACGTGGACGCCGGCCTCGACCGCGGCGCGCATTACCGAGGTGCCGGCGGGCACGGTGACGGCGACGCCGTCGATCTCCAGCGTGACGGCTTGCTCGGCCTCGCGCCGCGGCGTGCCGTAATCGATATCGTGGTGGGGATGCAAGGTGGACTCCGCGGGGTCGTTGATCGAGCGAGGTGGTTATCGGCGCCCCGCCTGCGCGGGGACGACAGTGCGTCTCAGTGCGTCTCAGTGCGCCTCAGTGCACCTCAGTGCGTCTCAGTGCGTCTCGGCGCGCCTTCACGCGGCCCGCGCCGGCAGCGGCGGCAGGCCAAAATCCTCGGGAAAGCCGTCGAGCGCCGACAGCACCGGATACGGCGTCATGCCGCCCATCGCGCAAAGCGAGCCGTGCAGCATGGTGTCGCACAGATCGCGCACCAGCCGCACTTGCCCGGTGCGCTGCGCGGGGTCGGGCTGGGCCATCAGCTTGTCGATGACCTCGACGCCGCGGGTCGAGCCGATCCGGCAGGGCGTGCATTTGCCGCAGGACTCGACCGCGCAGAACGCCATTGCGTAGCGCGCCTGCCGGGCCATGTCGACGGTGTCGTCGAAGGCGACGATGCCGCCGTGGCCGACCACGCCGCCGAACGCGGCGTAGGCCTCGTAGTCGAGCGGCACGTCCCAGCGCGACGCATTGAGATACGCACCGAGCGGACCGCCGACCTGCACCGCGCGCAACGGCCGGCCGCTGCGCGCGCCGCCGCCGTAGTCGTACAGCAGCTCGCGCAGCGTGACGCCGAACGCCTTTTCGACCAGGCCGCCGCGCGCGATATTGCCGGCCAGCTGGAACGGCAGGGTGCCGCGCGAGCGGCCCATGCCGAAATCGCGATAGTGCTGCGCGCCCTCGGCCAGGATCACCGGCATGGTGGCCAGCGAGATCACGTTGTTGATGATCGTGGGCCGGCCGAACAGGCCCTGGATCGCGGGCAGCGGCGGCTTGGCGCGCACCATGCCGCGGCGCCCTTCGAGGCTTTCGAGCAGCGCGGTTTCCTCGCCACAGACATAGGCGCCCGCGCCCTTGCGCACCTCCAGCGCGAAGCGCCGTCCGCTGCCGCGGATATCGTCGCCGAGCCAGCCGGCCAACATGGCGATGGCGATCGCGCGCTCCAGCACCGCGATCGCATGCGGGTATTCCGAGCGCACGTAGACGTAGCCCTGTTCGGCCCCGACCGCCAGTCCGGCAATCGTCATGCCCTCGATCAGCATGAACGGGTCGCCTTCCATCACCATGCGGTCGGAGAAGGTGCCCGAGTCTCCCTCGTCGGCATTGCAGACGACGTATTTGACGGGGCTGTCGGCCTGCAGCACCGTATTCCACTTGATGCCCGTCGGAAAGGCCGCACCGCCGCGGCCGCGCAGGCCCGACTCGGTGACCTCGCGCACGATGTCGGCGCCGCCCATCGCCAGCGCGCGCGACAGGCCGCGATAGCCGCCATGCGCGAGATAGTCGTCGAGCGACAGCGGATCGGTAATGCCCATGCGGGCGAAGGTCAGCCGCTCCTGCTCGCGCAGGAAGGGTATCGATTCGGTCATGCCGTGACACAACGGATGGTTGCCGCCGCGCAGGAAGCCGGCATCGAACAGCGCGGGCACGTCTTCAGTGCGGACCGGCCCGTAGGCCACGCGCCCGGCCTGCGTCTGCACCTCGACCAGCGGCTCGAGCCAGAACATCCCGCGCGAGCCGTTGCGGACGATGCGCACGGCCTCGCCGCGTGCCGCCGCTTCGGCGGCGATCGCGCGCGCCACCGCTTCGGCGCCCATGGCGAGCGCGGTGGAATCGCGCGGGACAAACACCGTCACGGGCGCGGAGGCCATCGCCATCGATGTCGGCATCGATGTCGGCTTCGATGTCGGCTTCGGTGTCGACTTGGGTGTCGCGCTCATCGGCTCACCTCCTCGTCGGACATGGCAGCGCCCGGCTTCTGCCGTGCATCGTCCTGCCGCAGCGCGGTCAGCAAGGCGTCGAGCCGTGCCGGTGTCACGCCGCCATGCAGCTCGGTGCCTGCCATCAGCGCCGGCCCCACGGCGCACTGGCCGAGGCAGTAGACCGGCTCCAGCGTGATCGCACCGTCCGCGGTGGTCTGGTGCCAGCCGCAGCCCAGTTCGCGCTGCGCATGGTCGGCCAGCGCATCGGCGCCGACCGCCTGGCAGGCCTCGGCGCGGCACAACTGCAATACGTGCCGCCCGGCGGGCCGGTCGCGGAAATGGTGGTAGAAGCTGATCACGCCGTGGACCTCGGCGCGCGACAGGTTCAGCGCGCGGGCAATGGCGGGCACCGCATCGGGGGGGACGAAGCCGAGCGCGTCCTGGATGTCGTGCAGGATCGGCAACAAGGCGCCGGGCTGGTGCCGGCGCGCGCGCAGGATGGCCGCGATGCGCTTCGCCGCATCCGGCGCCGTGGCCGTGGCCGCCGGCGACTTCGTGGCCACGGTCGCCGCCGCGTCATCCAAATAGGCTATTTTTTGCATATTATCGGGATTCCATTCCGGCCGCCTCGCGCGCCAACCAACGCACAATTCCCGGAGTTTTTCGCTATGCCGGGACTATAGGCAGCCCGCGCGGGAGCGGCAATATGCTATTTTTCGCCTATGTTGAGAATCGCCATCCATCCGCACCTGCAGGTGCGCGACGACAGCAACGGCGCCGATCCGCTCGATGTGTCGCGGCTGGTCACCCTGCTCGCCCATATCGAACGCACCGGCAGCATCCGTCAATCGTGCGAGGCGATCGGGCTGTCGTACCGCTATGCCTGGGGCCTGCTCGAAGATGCGCAGTCGCTGTTCGGCGGCCCGCTGATCGACAAGCGCCGCGGCCGCGGCAGCGTGCTGACGCCGCTGTCGCAGCAACTGGTGTGGGCCAGCAAGCGCATCGCCGCGCGGCTGTCGCCGACGCTGGAGAGCCTGGCGTCGGAGCTGGAGATCGAACTGAAGAAGGTGCTCGACGCCTCGGTCAGCGCGCTGCGGCTGCATGCCAGCCACGGCTTCGCGGTGGCCGCGCTGCGCGACTTTCTCGACGAGCACAAGGTCCGCCATGACCTGAAGTACTGCGGCAGCCTGGAGGCGGTGGCCGCGCTGGCGGCCGGCGATTGCGATATCGCGGGCTTCCATGTGCCGATCGGTGAGTTCGAGGCGGAGACGTTCGCGCGCTTTGCCGGCTGGCTGCATCCCGAGCGCCATTGCCTGATTCATTTGGCGGTGCGCACACAGGGGCTGTTCGTCGCGCGTGGCAATCCGAAGGGCATCACGGCGCTGGACGACCTGCTGCGGCCGGACGTGCGCTTCGTCAACCGCCAGGTCGGTTCGGGTACGCGCCTGCTGCTCGACCTGATCCTGCGGGCGCGCGGCATCGATCCGGAGCGCATCGACGGCTACAGCAACGGCGAATTCACCCATGCCGCGGTGGCCGCGTATATCGGCAGCGGCATGGCCGATGTCGGCTTCGGCGTCGAGACCGCGGCGCGGCGCTTCGGGCTCGACTTCGTGCCGGTGCTCAACGAACGCTATTTCTTCGCGATCGAACGCGAACGGCTGCAGAGCCCGATGCTGGCCGATGCGGTGGCGGCGCTGACCAGCGGCGGCTTTCGCGAACGGGTCGATGCGCTGCCCGGCTACGATGCGACGCTGACCGGCACCGTGCTGACGCTGCCGCAGGCCTTCCCGAGCTGCAGCGCCAGCGATAGTGCCCAGGGTAACGCTCAAGCACTGGCTCACGGCGGCGGGCCAGTGCTCATAGACGCCCGCGTCGATCGCCTCAATAAACCTGCGGCACCCACATCTCGTCGGGCACCGGCTGGCGCGCGTAGTCGTTGCTGCGCTGGCGCTCGGGCAGCACGATGTTGGGCTGCTCGATCTCGCGATAGGGAATCAGCGTCAGCAGATGGTGGATGCAGTTGAGCCGCGCGACCTTCTTGTCGTCGGCATGCACCACCCACCAGCGCGCCTCGGGGATATGCGTGCGCGCCAGCATGATTTCCTTGGCCTTGGTATAGGCCTCCCAGCGGCGGCGCGATTCGAGGTCCATCGGGCTGAGCTTCCACTGCTTGAGCGGGTCGTGGATGCGCGACAGGAAGCGCAGTTCCTGCTCCTCGTCCGAGATCGAGAACCAGTACTTGATCAGCCGGATGCCGGAGCGCACCAGCATCTTCTCGAACTCGGGCACCGTGCGGAAGAACTCCTCGTACTGGTCGTCGGTGCAGAAGCCCATCACGCGCTCGACGCCGGCGCGGTTGTACCAGCTGCGATCGAACAGCACGATCTCGCCGGCCGCCGGCAGATGCGAGACGTAGCGCTGGAAATACCACTGCGTGCGTTCGCGGTCGTTCGGCGCGGGCAGTGCCGCGACGCGGCAGACGCGCGGATTGAGCCGCTGCGTGATGCGCTTGATCACACCGCCCTTGCCCGCGGCATCGCGCCCTTCGAAGACGATCACGATCTTCTGGCCGGTGGCGACCACCCAGCTCTGCAGCTTGACCAGCTCGCCCTGCAGGCGGAACAGCTCGCTGAAATAGTGCCGGCGCGATTCCCGGTCGGCCGCGCCGCCGGGCAGCGATTCGGAGTTCAGCAGCGCCTGCGCGTCGCCATCCTCGAGCGCGAGCTCGAATTCCTCATCGTAGTGGTCCGCCACCTCGCGGTGAATGCGGCGTACCAGTTCCTCTTCGCTCGGGGTCATCGTCGCGCTCCTTCACGTCCATCAGGTCCATCACGCCGCTCACGTCGGCCACGTCCTCGGCGACCGCCGGCAATGCCGCCACCGGCCCCGAAGGCCCGCCGCCAGAGCCGGAAACCGCCAGCCGGCCGGTCGTCCGCAGCCCGCGGGCTCGCCAGCGTAGCCAGCCGGTATGTCAGCGCCGTGAAAGCGCCGGTCCAGGCAGCCTCACGGCGCTCCACAAGCGTAGACCAGAAAATCCCGCAGCAGCTGCGCGGGGCTCGCTCAGCGGCTCGTCGCGCCGCCAGATCAGCCCGACCTCCATGTCCGGCACCGCGTCCGCCAGCGGGCGCGCCTCGATCTCCTTGCCTTCCAGCGACCACGGCCGGAACACCATGTCCGACAGCACCGTGATGCCGAAGCCGTGCGCGACCAGCCCGCGCAGCGCCTCCATCGAGGTGGTGCGAAACGCAATGTCCGGCGTCAGCCGCTTGCTCTTCCAGTAGCGCAGCGTCGAGGTTTCGCCCTCGTCGACCGTCAGCAGGATGTACGGGTAGGCGGCCACTTCCTTGAGCGTCGGCGCGCCGCCCTGCAGCAGCGGATGGCCCGGCGGTGCCCACAGCTGGCGGCGCGAGCGGATCAGCGTGCGGTGTTCGAAGCGCTGCGGGCGCGCGACGTTCGACAGCAGCACCACGCCGAGCTCGATCTCGCCGGACAGCACGGCCTCCTCGATGTCGACGCGGTCGAGGTCGCGCAGGTCGAAGACGATCTCCGGATAGTGCGAGCGAAAGCGCGCCAGCAAGGCCGGCAGCAGATAGCCCAGCACCGTGTACGAGGCGGCGAACGACACCGTGCCCTGCTGGCCGGGGCCCTGCAGCGAGGGTTCGCGCAGCATGTCTTCGACCGAATCGAGGATGCCCGCGACCCGCTGCAGCAGCCGGTGCCCTTCGGCGGTCAGCGCGACGCCGTGCGGCAGCCGGTCGAACAGGCGGACGGCCAGGCGCTGCTCCAGCGCCAGCACCGCATTGGTGATGGCCGACTGCGACACGTGCTCGCGCGTGGCCGCCATCGAGAACTGGCCGGTCTCGGCGGCGGCCTGGAAATAGCGCAGCTGCCGCAGCGTGATGTCGCGGGCCAGCGGCGCCGGACGCGTCTTGGCGTCGCGCGAGGCCACACCGGTCATGGCGGTGGGAAGGGAGGGAGAAGGCGGTCGGGCAGCCATGCGATTTCCAAATATCAGCGCTCTGAATTTGTGATTTTACGATAGCGAAGCGCTTTCCTACACTCGTTCGGCAAACCAGAACGCGCAGATCCATGGATCGAATGCGCGCACCGCGCAAGACCACGCGCACACGGCGCCCGCTCGCGGAACCCGCATCCCGAGCGCGCACAAAAACCGCATACCGAACGATACCGCCCGACCTTGTGCGAGATATCGGGCGAGATATCGGGCGAGCTATCGCCATCCGCCGGAGACACCCCCCCCATGAACAGTCCGCTCTCGCCCGCGCAGCAACAGGCCCTCGCCGACGCGCTGGCCAACGTCAGCCTCGACGACAAGTACACCGTGGAAAAGGGCCGCATCTATCTGAGCGGCACCCAGGCGCTGGTGCGCCTGCCGATGCTGCAGAAGGCGCGCGACCGCGCGGCGGGGCTCAATACCGCCGGCTATGTCTCCGGCTACCGCGGCTCGCCGCTCGGCGGGCTCGACCAGGCGCTGTGGCAGGCGAAGACGCATCTGGCAGGCAGCGACGTGGTGTTCCAGCCCGGGCTGAACGAGGACCTGGCGGCCACGGCCGTCTGGGGCACGCAGCAGGTCAACCTGTTTCCCGGCGCCCAACGCGACGGCGTGTTCTCGATGTGGTACGGCAAGGGGCCCGGCGTCGACCGTTCGATCGACGTGCTCAAGCACGCGAACTCCGCCGGCTCCGCGCCCCATGGCGGCGTGCTGCTGCTGGCCGGCGACGACCATGCCGCCAAGTCGTCGTCGGTCGCGCACCAGTCCGAGCACGTGCTGATCGCGGCCGGCATTCCCGTGCTCTACCCGTCCACCGTGCAGGAATACCTAGACTATGGCCTGCACGGCTGGGCGATGAGCCGCTATTCGGGCCTGTGGGTGGCGATGAAGTGCGTCACCGACGTGGTCGAGTCGAGCGCCTCGATCGAGATCGATCCCGACCGCGTACAGGTGGTGCTGCCGCAGGACTTCGCGATGCCGGAAGGCGGCCTCAATATCCGCTGGCCCGATCCGCCGCTGGCGCAGGAAGCGCGGCTGCTCGACCACAAGTGGTACGCCGCGCTGGCCTATGTGCGCGCCAACAAGCTGAACCGCGTGGTGGTCGATTCGCCGCGGGCCCACTTCGGCATCATGACCGCGGGCAAGGCCTATCTCGACGTGCGGCAGGCGCTGGCGGACCTCGGCCTTGACGACGACACCTGCGCGCGCATCGGCATCCGCGTGATGAAGGTCGGCTGCGTGTGGCCGCTCGACGCGCAGGACGCGCGCGAATTTGCCACCGGCCTCGACGAGATCCTGGTGGTCGAGGAAAAGCGCCAGATCCTCGAATACGCGCTGAAGGAAGAGCTGTACAACTGGCGCGACGACGTGCGCCCGCGCGTGTTCGGCAAGTTCGACGAGCGCGACAACGAGGGCGGCGAATGGTCGGTGCCGCGCGGCAGCTGGCTGCTGCCGGCGCACTACGAGCTGTCGCCGGCGATCATCGCCAAGGCGATCGCGCGCCGGCTCGACAAGGCCGACCTGCCCGACGACGTGCGCGCGCGCATCGCGGCGCGCGTCGCGCTGATCGAGGCCAAGGAGCGCGACGCGTCGCGTCCGCGGCTGTCGGTCGAACGCAAGCCCTGGTTCTGCTCGGGCTGCCCGCACAATACGTCGACCCGCGTGCCCGAGGGCTCGCGGGCGCTGGCGGGCATCGGCTGCCACTACATGGCGATGTGGATGGACCGCAATACCGACACCTTCAGCCAGATGGGCGGTGAAGTGCGTCGCGTGGACCGGCCAGATGCATTTCACCGACGAGAAGCACGTGTTCGTCAATCTGGGCGACGGCACCTATTTCCATTCGGGCCTGCTGGCGATCCGCGCGGCGATCGCGGCGAAGGCCAATATCACCTACAAGGTGCTGTTCAACGACGCGGTGGCGATGACGGGCGGCCAGCCGGTCGACGGCGTGCTGACCGTGCCGCGCATCGCGCATCAGGTGCTGGCCGAAGGCGCGCGCGAGATCGTCGTGGTGACCGATGAACCGGACAAATACGCCGGCGGCGGCGGGCTGCCCGCCGGCATCGCCGTGCATCACCGCGACCGGCTCGACGACGTGCAGCGGCGCCTGCGCGATACGCCGGGCGTCACCGTGCTGATCTACGACCAGACCTGCGCGACCGAGAAACGCCGCCGGCGCAAGCGCGGCGACTATCCGGATCCGGCGCGGCGCGCCTTCATCAACGACGCGGTCTGCGAAGGCTGCGGCGACTGTTCGGTGCAGTCGAACTGCCTGTCGGTCGAACCGCTGGAGACGCCGCTCGGCACCAAGCGCGCGATCAACCAGTCGTCGTGCAACAAGGACTTCTCGTGCCTGAACGGCTTCTGCCCGAGCTTCGTGACGGCCGAGGGCGCGCAGGTGCGCAAGCCGGCCGGGGTGGGGACGCAGACGGGAACGCAGACCGGATCGAAGACCGGTGCAATCGATCTGGACGCCCTGCCCTCGCCGACGCTGCCCGCGCTGGAGCGCGCCTACGGCATCGTCGTGACCGGCGTGGGCGGCACCGGCGTGGTGACGATCGGCGGCATCCTCGGCATGGCGGCGCATCTCGAAGGCAAGGGCGTCACGGTGCTCGACATGGCGGGACTCGCGCAGAAGGGCGGCGCCGTGCTCAGCCATGTGCAGATCGCCGCCACGCCGCAGGCGCTGCATGCCACGCGCGTCGCCACCGGCGAGGCGCGGCTGGTGATCGGCTGCGATGCGATCGTGTCGGCGTCGGCCGAGGTGCTCTCCAAGGTTCGGCGCGACATCACCGCGGCGGCCATCAACAGCGCGCGCACGCCGACCGCCGACCTGATCGCCAATCCGAAATGGCGCTTCCCCGGTGCGTCCGCGGAGCAGGACCTGCGCGACAACATCGGCGAGGCCTGCGCCTTCCTCGACGCCAATGCTTGGGCGGTCCGGCTGCTGGGCGATGCGATCTTCGCCAATCCGCTGCTGCTGGGCTTCGCCTGGCAGCGCGGCTGGGTGCCGCTGTCGCTGGCCAGCCTGACGCGCGCGATCACGCTCAACGGCGTCGCGGTGCAGAAGAACCTGCTGGCCTTCGCCTGGGGCCGCGCGCTGGCGCATCGCGGCGAGACGGCGGTACGCGCGGCGCTCGACGGCGCGGACAAGGCTTCGCGCCAGGCTGGTGCCGTGCCGACGCAGGTGCTGCCGCTTCCGCAGACGCTGGACCGCCTGATCCAGGACCGCGCCGCCCTGCTGCGCGCCTACCAGAACGACGCCTATGCCGCGCGCTATCTGGCCGCGGTCGACAAGGTACGGCAGGCGGAGCTGGCGCTCGGCGCCGACCGCAAGCTACCGCTGACCGAGGCGGTCGCGCGCAACTTGGCCAAGCTGATGGCCTACAAGGACGAGTACGAGGTCGCGCGGCTGTACGCCGATCCGGCCTTCCTCGACAAGCTGCGCGCCCAGTTCGACGGCGAGCCCGGCCGCGACTATCAGCTGAACTTCTGGCTGGCGCCGCCGCTGCTGTCGGGCGAGACGCGCAACGGCCGCCCCGTCAAGCGCCGCTTCGGCCCGCGCACGATGACGCTGTTCCGGCTGCTGGCCAGGTTCAAGGGGCTGCGCGGCACGCCGCTCGATCCCTTCGGCCGCACCGCCGAGCGCCGCGAGGAGCGGCGGCTGGTGGACGAGTACCTGGCGATGGTCGACGAGTTCGCGCGCAGCCTCGATGCGCAGCGGATCGACACGGCGCTGGCACTGGCTGCGCTGCCCGACGATATCCGCGGTTTCGGGCCGGTGAAGGAGGCCAGCATGCGGAAGGCGGCCCAGCGCCGGGCCGAGCTGATGGCGCGTTATCGGGGCGGCGTGGTCGCGGACGGCGAGCGCGCCGCGGCTTGAGGTTGCGTTGTCGCGGCGGCGACGGCGCGAAGACCGAGCGCGGCGCCGCTTGATGCCAGCGTTACCGCGGCGGCGGCGCAGCCGGCGCGCGCAGCGGCTTGATGCCGCGAGCGCGAGTCGGCTACGGCTCATCGGGCAACGGCACCGTGCTGCATCTGGCCGCGGAACTGTTCGCCAGCGAGGCCAAGGTCCAGGTCCGCCACGTGCCCTACAAGGGCGCGGGCAACTACACCACCGATCTCCTCAGCGGTCAGGTGCAGATGGGCTTCCTGACGGTGCCTGCAGTCCTGCCGCAGCTGAAGGCCGGCAAGCTGAAGGCGATCGCGGTGTCCACGCCGAAGCGCATCCCGACGCTGCCAGACGTGCCGTCGCTGGCCGAGTCCGGCCTGCCACGCTACAGCTTCGACGCCTGGCTCGCGATTGTCGGCCCCGCCGGATTGGCGAAGGACAAGGCGGCCGACCTGCAGGCAAAGATCAAGGCCGCGCTCGACGAAAAGTTGGTGCAGCAGAACCTCGCCGCCCAGGGCATCGTCATCATCGGCAGCACGCCCGACCAGGCCGCGCCGTTCTTCGGCAGCGAACTGGAGAAGCACGCGCGCATCGTCAAGCAGGCAGGGGCGACGCTGAATTGAGCGGTACGGCGCGTCAGCGCGCAAACGGCGACGAGGCCTTCGGCAGATGCGCGACGTCCGCGACTGCCGGACGGCAATCCCAAAAAAACAAAGCCCTCGCATGGAGGGCTTTGCTGCTTGCGCTGGAGAATGATCAGCCAGCGAAGTTCTTGCTGACGAAGTCCCAGTTCACGACGTTCCAGAAGGCCTCGACGAACTTCGGACGGGCGTTGCGGTAGTCGATGTAGTAGGCGTGTTCCCACACGTCGCAGGTCAGCAGCGGCTTGGCGTCGGTGGTCAGCGGGGTGGCGGCGTTCGAGGTCGACACCAGATCCAGCGAACCGTCGGCCTTCTTGACCAGCCAGGCCCAGCCCGAACCGAAGGTACCGACCGCGGTCTTGGTGAACTCTTCCTTGAACTTGTCGAACGAGCCCCACTTGGCGTTGATCGCGTCGGCCAGCGGGCCGGTCGGCTGACCGCCGCCTTGCGGCTTCAGGCAGTTCCAGAAGAAGGTGTGGTTCCACACCTGGGCGGCGTTGTTGAAGATGCCGCCGGACGATTTCTTGACGATCTCTTCGAGGGTCGCGTTCTCGAATTCCGTGCCCTTGATCAGATTGTTCAGATTGGTGACGTACGTCTGATGATGTTTGTCGTGATGGAACTCCAAGGTCTCCTTGGACATATGCGGGGCCAGCGCATCATGGGGGTACGGCAGCGGGGGGAGAGTATGTTCCATTGTTCTGTCTCTGTGGGTTGTGGGACGGGAGACACCGATTGTAGGTGACTTGCCATAGTGGCGCAAACTAGCGGCAAAACCCCTTCAGGGCGCGGCAGTATGCGGCTGCGCGCCCCGCCGCGCCGCGCCTGTGGGGCACCTTCCGGGGCAACTCAGCCGGCCATCGCGGCCTGTAGATCGGCCCTATAGATCGAGCAGTTTGGCCTGCACGCTGGCGATGCCGATATCGGCCACGCCCTCGGCCAGATGGACCTCGACGCGGCTGCCGGCACGCAGCTCCGACGGCGCCCGCAGCGCCTTGCCGCGCGGGTCCAGCAGCACCGCATAGCCGCGCTCGAGCGTGCGTTGCGGCGCCAGCAGTTCGAGCGCGCCGGCGGCGCGATGCAGGCGCTGCGCGGCACGTTCGTGCTGGCGTTCGCTGGCGGCCTGCATGCGTGCGGCGAGCCGGGCCAGTTCGGCCTGGCGCGTGCCCGCATCGGGACGCTGGGCGGTCCAGCGCATCGACCACAGCTGCAGTCGATGGCGCCGCGCCACCAGGTTGTCGCGCCATGCCGCGCGCAAATGTCGCGCGAGATTGTCGAGCTGTCCGCGCCGCTCCTGCAGTTGCGCCTGCGGGCTGCGCACGCGCCGCGCCAGCCAGTCCAGATGTTGGGCGCGCCGCTCCAGCTGGCGGCGCATGCATTGGCCAAGCGCGTCGCGCGCCCGCGCCGCCTGCGCCAGCAGATGCGCGCGATCGGGGCTGACCAGTTCGGCGGCGCCCGTTGGCGTCGGCGCGCGCACGTCGGCGACGAAGTCGGCGATGGTGAAGTCGGTCTCGTGGCCGACGCCGCAGACCACCGGCAGCGTGCAACGCGCCACCGCATGCGCGACCACTTCCTCGTTGAACGACCACAGGTCCTCGATGCTGCCGCCGCCGCGGCACAGGATCACCACGTCGCACTCGGCGCGCGCGCTGACGGTGTCGAGCATCGCCGCGATCTTGTCGGCGGCACTGGCGCCCTGCACCGGCACCGGATAGACCAGCACCTGGATATGCGGCGCGCGGCGGCGCAGGGTCGTCAGCACATCGCGCAGCGCCGCGGCCTGCAGCGACGTGATCACGCCGATCGTGCGCGGATGCGAGGGAATCGGCCGCTTGCGTGCGGGATCGAACAGACCGTCGCGCGAGAGCTTGTCCTTCAGGCGCAGGAAAGCCTCGTACAGATTGCCGACGCCGGCGCGCCGCATCGCCTCGACGCTGAGCTGCACCTCGCCGCGCGCCTCGTACATCGATACCAGCGCGCGCACCTCGACAGCCTCGCCTTCGCGCACCGGAAAGTCGACATGCTGGTTTCGTCCGCGAAACATCACGCAGCGGATCTGCGCGCGGGCGTCCTTCAGCGAGAAATACCAGTGCCCGCTCGCTGCGCGCGTGAAGTTGGAAATTTCTCCACGCACCCAGGCCAGCGGAAAGTTGCGTTCGAGTACCGATGCGATCGCATGGTTCAAGTCGCCGACCGGGATCACGTCGCGCCCGCCGGGTGCCGTCCGGGAGACTGGCGAAGGCGGAGACGAGAATGGTTCAGACATGGCAAATCGCCGCCGAAGCGGCGTCAGATGGACATGTCCACAGCATAACCGCTATGTCAAGCCCATCGCTGTAGGGTGGCTGAAACGGCCTGTATATCGAGGGGCTTGACACAAGCCATTGATTCTTAATGACTTTCCCGGACATCACTTTTTAAGCAATGTAAGAATTTCTCTTACGCGTCAATCACTTACCATTTGTCCACACCAGCTTGTTCACAAAGTTATCCACAGGAACTCTGGACAACTACAAAGCGGTAACACCGACCGTACGGCGGCATACACTGCGCCGTGACCGAAACGTCGCTCCCGCACCGAAACGCAAACGCCCTGTGCAGGGAAGCCGGCTCGCCCGCGGCTTGCCGTGCTGCCGCTTTTTTAGGCAGCCCCGGGAATTCCGTTACGGATCAAGCCCTTGTCTCGCTTCTCCCGGGCTTATCCACAGGCGCTCCACAACGCTGTCCCGTTGGGATGTGGAAAGAAGTCGACTTTCCAATTTCCGTTGCCGAACGCCGGCGCGGCGGGCCGTTTCGGTGTCCCTGCACAATTTTTAAGCAGGGCGCGGGAATACCATACGGATCAAGGACTTGGCACGCTTGTCAGGCGCCTGTCCACACTTGTTCCACAATCCTGTCCCGCTGCCGTGTGGAAAGCCGGGGCGCGGCGTCAGGGGGGATCGGTGAGCCCCGTGGCCTCGGACAGCCATGCCGCGCCTGCCGCCGCTTCTGCTCAACATTTAAGCAGATCCGCGTTCGTCCTTTGGAATCAAGGACTTGGCAAGGCTGTCCGCCCGCTTTCCACAATCGATCCACAGCACTGTCCCTGCCGGGTGTGGACATGTCGAGCAAGTGGACGGCGCCCGCCTTCGCGGCTTGCCCCGCGGGGGACCGCGCGTTAGAGTGGCGCCTGTTTTTTTACGCCGGCCTGCCGCAGTCCTTCCCTTCGCGCCGGCGACTCGGGGTGTCCTTGTGTTTTCCATCATTGAAGCGGCCGGTTGGCCGATCTGGCCGTTGCTGCTCGCCTCGGTCATCGCGCTGGCCTTGATCGTCGAACGTTCGTTGAGCCTGAAGCGCAGCAAGGTGCTGCCGGCGAAGCTGTACGACCAGGCGCTGACGGTGGCGCGGCAACGGCGCGCGACGCCGGACGTGGTCGACTCGCTCGAACGCGATTCGCCGCTGGGCCGGGTGCTGGCCGCCGGGCTGCGGCACGTGATCGCCCAGCCCGACACCTCGCGCGATGCGGCCAAGGACGCCGTCGAGGAAGCGGGCCGCGCGGTGGCGCATGAACTGGAGCGCTATCTGAACGCGCTGGGCACGATCGCCTCGGTCGCCCCGCTGATGGGGCTGCTCGGCACCGTGATCGGCATGATCGAAATCTTCGGCAGCCAGGGCGGCACCGGCGCCAATCCCGAACAACTGGCGCACGGCATCTCGGTGGCGCTGTACAACACCGCCTTCGGCCTGATGGTCGCGATCCCGGCGCTGATCTTCTGGCGCTATTTCCGCCGGCGCGTCGACGACTATGTGGCCGAGCTGGAATCGCGCGCGGCCACCTTCCTCGACGCGATCCTGCCGCAGCGGCGTGCCTGAGACGGATAGCGGCCATGCGATTCCGTACCCGTGCCAGGCGCGACGAGCCCGAGATCAACCTGATCCCGCTGATCGACGTGCTGCTGGTGATCCTGATCTTCCTGATGATCACGACCACCTATTCGCGCTACACCGAGCTGCGCATCCAGCTGCCGACCGCCGAGGCCGACACCGCGCAGCAGCGCCCGCGCGAGATCGTGGTGTCGGTGTCGGCCAGCGGCGAATACGCGATCGACAAGGAGCGCGTCGGCGCGCGCGATGTCGCCGGGCTCGCCGAGCGGCTGCGCGCGCTGGCCGGCTCGGCGGCGGCGCAGGCGCCGGTGCTGATCGTCAGCGCCGACGCCCAGGCCAGCCACCAGTCGGTGGTCAACGTGATGGAAGCCGCGCGGGTCGCCGGGCTGTCGCGGCTGACGTTCGCGACGCAGAGCGGCGGGACGCGGTAGGCGTCTCGCCCTGCAACGAAGCGCGGCGGGAAGCACGACCATCCCGACCCGATACACTCTGGCGAAAACCGTTCTCCCTGGTACCCGATGCCCGCTGCCCGCCATCTCCTGTCCGACTTCGTTACCCGCCAGTGGCAACGCCGCGGCTGGTTCGCCTGGCTGATGCTGCCGTTCGCCGGCCTGTTCGGCGCGATCAGCGCCTTGCGGCGGCTGGCGTACCGGCGCGGCTGGTTCCAGTCGACGCGGTTGCCGATGCCGGTAGTGGTGGTCGGCAACGTGACGGTCGGCGGCACCGGCAAGACGCCGGCGGTGATCGCGCTGGCCGATGCGCTGTGCGAGGCCGGGCTGCGTCCCGGCGTGGTCTCGCGCGGCTATGGCGTCAAGCTGGAACGGCCCCGCCGCGTCAAGGCGACCTCGAAGGCGGAGGACGTCGGCGACGAACCGCTGCTGATCGCGCGCTCGACCGACGTGCCGGTCTGGGTCTATCCCGATCGCGTGGCCTGCGCGCAGGCGATGCTGGTCTCGCATCCGGGCATCAACGTGCTGCTGCTCGACGACGGCCTGCAGCACTATCGCCTGCAGCGCGACTTCGAGATCGTGATGTTCGACGGCCGCATGGGCGGCAATGGCTGGCTGCTGCCGGCGGGGCCGCTGCGCGAGCCGCTGTCGCGCCGCCGCGATGCCACGCTGATCAACGATCCGTATTTCCGCGCGACGCCGGACCGGCCCGAGGTCTACGGCATGCGCCTCGAGCTCGAGCAGGCCTGGCAGCTCGCCGATCCGACCATGGTGCGTCCGCTGTCGACCTTCGCGGGACGGCGCGTGCTGGCCGCGGCCGGCATCGGCAACCCCGAGCGCTTCTTCGCCAGCCTGCGCGGCGCGGGCCTGCAGCCGGAGACGCTGCCGCTGCCGGACCACTACGATTTCGCCGAGGACCCGTTCGTCGACCATCCGGCCGCGCAGGCCGCCGAGGCCATCCTGATCACGGAGAAGGATGCCGTAAAATGCGACCGGCTTCGCGAGCCGCTCGACCCGCGTATCTGGGTCGTCCCCACCAGGCCCGTGATCGATCCGGGTCTGATCGATCGAATTCGCCGCACGGTCATCGCGCGCTGCCAGGCAGCGCCGACCGCGGCCACCGGCGCCGCTGCCGCGGCCAGCCACACCAAGGAACACCAAGATGGACAACCGGCTGCTTGAAATCCTGGTTTGCCCGCTGTGCAAGGGCAAGCTCGAATACGACCGCGCGGCGCAGGAACTGATCTGCCATGCCGACAAGCTGGCCTATCCGATCCGCGACGGCATTCCCGTGATGCTGGCCGACGAAGCCCGCCAATCGGTGCCCGGCCGCGCCATCGATCCGACCTGAGGCCTGGGTTCGATGTCGCTCGCCGAATTGTCCGTGGATTTCACCGTCGTCATTCCCGCGCGGCTCGCGTCGACGCGCCTGCCGAACAAGCCGCTGGCCGACATCGGCGGCAAGCCGATGATCGTGCGGGTCGCCGAGCGCGCCCACGCCTCGGCGGCCCGCCGCACCGTGGTCGCGACCGACGCCGACACGGTGCGCGCGGCCTGCGCCGAGCACGGCATCGAAGCCGTCATGACGCGCGCCGACCATGCCACCGGCACCGACCGGCTGGCCGAGGTGGCCACCCTGCTGTCGCTGGACGACGATGCGATCGTGGTCAACGTGCAGGGCGACGAACCGCTGATCGCGCCGGCGCTGATCGACGCGGTGGCCCGGCATCTGGCCGCGCATCCCGAATGCGCGATCGCCACCGCCGCGCATCCGCTGCACGAGATCGGCGAGGTCTTCAATCCGAACGTGGTCAAGGTGGTGTGCGACAGCGCCGGCCGCGCGCTGTACTTCTCGCGCGCGCCGATCCCCTGGGCGCGCGACGCGTGGTCCGGCGTGCCGTCGGCCCCGGCCGCGAGCGCGCAGGTGCCGCTGCCCGACATGCCGGTGCTGCGCCATATCGGCCTGTACGCCTATCGCGCCGGCTTCCTGCGCCGCTTCCCGACGCTGGCCGCCGCGCCGCTGGAGCAGACCGAAGCGCTCGAACAGCTGCGCGCGATGTGGCATGGCGAACGCATCGCGGTGCTGGTCACCGAGGCCGCGCCGGCGCCCGGCGTGGATACCCCCGGCCGATTTGGAACGCGTGCGTGCGCTGTGGTCCGAGGCCGCGGCGCAGCCCGGCCGCTGAGCGCAAACCGGCGCAACCCCGCACCGGGCGGGCCATTCGCCCGCTCCGGTTTTACACACCGTTGACCGCCGCGGCGGGCCGAATTCCGGCTCCCTCGTGGCATAATGATCGCCAATAAAGAGCCGCTGTCGCCGTCAATACGGGCGACGACGCAAGCTCGGTGGGGAGATGAAGAATGAGCCGTCCGGCTTGCGCCCATGCCAACCGCATGCGGACCGCGCCGGTCACCAGCCATGGCGGCGCCTGCGTGCCTGACCATCGCGCGGTAAGCCACACGTCAAGTTTCGGCGTTACCCTCCTTCCATTCCCCCGCAATACCGGATTCAAAACTCTGAGGACCCGTAAATGCGTTTGATCCTGTTGGGCGCGCCCGGCGCCGGCAAAGGCACGCAAGCCAAGTTCATCTGCGAGAAGTTCGGCATCCCGCAGATCTCCACAGGCGACATGCTGCGCGCCGCGGTCAAGGCCGGCACCCCGCTGGGCATCGAGGCCAAGAAGGTGATGGACGCGGGCGGTCTGGTTTCCGACGACATCATCATCGGCCTGGTCAAGGACCGCCTGAAGCAGGACGATTGCCGCAACGGCTATCTGTTCGACGGCTTTCCGCGCACGATCCCGCAAGCCGAGGCAATGAAGGAAGCCGGCGTGCCGATCGACTACGTGCTGGAGATCGATGTGCCGTTCGACGCCATCATCGAACGCATGAGCGGCCGCCGCGTGCATGCCGCCTCGGGCCGCACCTATCATCTGAAGTACAACCCGCCGAAGACGGCCGGCGTCGACGACGAGACCGGCGAGCCGCTGATCCAGCGCGACGACGACAAGGAAGAGACCGTGCGCAAGCGTCTCGATGTCTACGCGCAGCAGACCCGTCCGCTGGTCGACTACTACTCGGACTGGGCGGCCAAGGGCGCGCCGGGCGCGAGCGTCGCGCCGCCGCAGTATCGCAAGATCAGCGGCGTCGGTTCGGTCGACGAGATCACCGCACGGGTGTTCGAGGCGCTGAAGTAAGTCGCCGAAGTTCGGGCGATTGGGAAGAAGAAAAGGCGGCCACTGGCCGCCTTTTCTTTGCCCCCGTTTCTTTGCCCCCGTTTCTTTGCCCCGGCTTCCTTTCCCCCGCTTTCCTTGCCCCGGGTTCTTTGCCCCGGCTTCTTCGCCTGGTTTCTTCGCCCTTGGGGCGGCTAGCCCCCATGGGCCTGGCTCCCATGCGCCGGGGACGGCGGCGCGTCGGCCGCCTCCACGCGATGGAAGGTTCCCTCGCGCCAGGCCGCCTGCACGCCTTCGCCGTGCAGGTAAAGGAAGATCGTTCGATAGGTCAGCTCGAAGCCGGCGTGCTTGAGCAGCGTGGTGGACAGCTTCGGCATGCCGAGCGCCTGCAGCAGCGCCGAGGTTTCGAGCCGCGATGCCTTGCCGGCGGTCTTGCCGGCCGCATCGTCGATCAGCAGCCGCCGCGCCAGCACCGCCGCCTGCCAATGGCGATTGCCGGACAGCGCCGGAAAATTGCGCCGCAAGGACTCCAGCTGCGCGAGGCTGCATTGCGACAGCGTGTCCGCACACAGGCCGCGCGCCGCGCCGCGCCGCACCGCGTCCGCCAGCCGTTCGCGCTCGCGCGTATCGGCGCGGCCGCGCATCAGACGCATGCCGATCCTGAGCAACGTGAACAGGAACCAGGCGCCGCCGAGCACCCCGCCGACCGCCACCAGCGCAGCACCGACCGGGGTCGCGAGCACCGCCGTGCCCAGTATCGACACGATCGCCATGCCGGCGCCTGACAACAGCACGGTGCCGACGCCATAAGCGATACGTCCGATGGCCCAGCGCGCCAGCTCGCCGGCACGCTGGCGCCAGCGGCGCTGCCCATCGGCGAACCAGCGCAGCGCCTCTCGAGCCGGAGGACTGCAGCCGTTTGCCCCGGGCCGGATCGGCCGACAAGCGGTGCAGATTGTCGTCGACTGCCTGGCCGACTTCGCGCAGCGCCCCGCTGCACCGCCTGGCCTCCGCCAGTTCGCCGAGGCCGCAACCGACATGGGCCAGACCGATCGCCGCGCCGAGGCCGAAGGACATCGCGTCACCGGGAATCAGGCCGATATCCAGCGGCGCGTCCCAGGCGCTGTCCGCCAGCGGACTTGCTTCGTAGCCGACGCGAAGTCCTTGCAGGCCGCTGTCGCGGACGCAGGCGACGGCGCTGCCGCGCAGCCGCCGCGCCGCGCCACGGTCGGCGCGCGCGACGGCGTCGTGCTCGAGAAGGTCGGCGCCATGTTGCCGCAGGATGGCGTCGCGTTCCCCGTCGATGACGGCGAGCTCGCGGTCGATCACGCTCATGGCGGCCTTGCCGAGCGCGGCCGCGTCGTGGTTGCCGGCGCTCAGGGCCCGGCGAAACGTGTCCGGCAGGTGCGCCGCGCCGTCCTGCCGCAGCCGATGCGCGGCGAGGGCCGGCGCCGGTGTGCCATCGTGCCGAGGCGGGGCCGCCAGGCAGGCGCGGATCCATTGGCGCGTCGCCTTCAGGGCGGCCTTGCGGCGCTCGGCCTCGGCGGGCAGCCGGGACTGCGCCAGCAGCGCAACCGCGCGCCGGTAGCCCGGCTCGGAGGCGCAGACGCGCCGCCAGCTCTTGACCTTGTCGGCCGCCGTTCCGACCAGGTCGACCACGCCCAGCACGGCATCGCCCGCTGGCAGCACCTGGCTGGCCTGGACCAGGTCGGGGGAAATCGCGTCCGAGGCCTCGAACAGCGGCTCCACCTCCTGCACCGCCGACGACATCAGCGAGACGCTCGTGGTGTCCAGGCGCAAGGGCTGCCGCCCCGCACGCAGCTCGCGCATGAACTGCCGCAAGAAGCCGGACTTTCCCGCCGGCTCGGTCGGATCGTGCTGGATTGCGGCGGCACCCGGCGTTGCCTGCGCCCATATGGACTGTCCGCCCACGGAATCCTCCGCCCGATCCCACCTTGGCGACGATGGACGGCTGCGGATCCAGGATGCATCGAACTCGCTCACGGCAAGACTCCCGAGGTGTGACGTGGGCGCACTCTAGCCAGATATGGCGGCGACCTCTCGTGCGAACGGTTGCGGGCTTACGATTCTCGTGACCGCTACCCGGGCGCGGGCCGGGCCTTTACAATACGGCAAGATAATTGACGTTTTACGTAAACGTCATGCTCAGCGTCATGCTCAGCGTCGTGCTCAGCGTCGTGCTCAGCGTCGTGCTCAGCGTCGTGCTCAGCGTCGTGCTCAGCGTCGTGCTCAGCGTCGTATTCGGCGTCGTATTCGGCGTCGTATTCGGCGTCGTATTCGGCGTCGTGTTCGGCGTCATATTTGCCGTCATGTTCTTCACCATCAGGCGCCGGCGCGGAACCGGCCGGTGCCCCCCAACCCCGAGGAGACAGTTCATGCAGATCCGAGACAACGTATTCATCGTGACCGGCGGCGCTTCCGGCCTGGGCGCGGGCACGGCCCGCATGCTCGCCGAACAGGGCGGCAAGGTCGTCATCGCCGACCTGAACGAGGGCGCCGGCAATGCGCTGGCGCAAGAGCTGGGCGGCCGCTTCGTCCGCTGCGACGTGACCTCGGAAACCGATGGCCAGGCCGTCGTCGACGCCGCGGTGGGCCTGGGGCGGCTGGCCGGGCTGATCAACTGCGCCGGCATCGCGACCGCCAACAAGACCGTCGGCAAGAACGGTCCGCATCCGCTGGACGCCTTCGAGAAGACGATCCGCATCAACCTGATCGGCACCTTCAACATGATCCGGCTGGCCGCCGCGGCGATGGTGCAGAACACGCCGGACGACGGCGGCGAACGCGGCATCATCGTCAACACCGCCTCGGTGGCCGCCTTCGACGGCCAGATCGGCCAGGCCGCCTATGCCGCCTCGAAGGGCGGCGTGGTGGGCATGACGCTGGCAGTGGCGCGCGACCTGTCGCGCGACGGCGTGCGCTGCATGACGATCGCGCCGGGCATCTTCGAGACGCCGATGCTGCTGGGCATGCCGCAGGAGGTGCAGGACGCGCTCGGCAAGATGGTGCCGTTCCCGCCGCGGCTGGGCCGTCCGGCGGAATACGCCCAGCTGGTGCAGGCGATCATCGGCAACACGATGCTCAACGGCGAGGTGATCCGGCTGGACGGCGCGATCCGGATGCAGCCGAAGTAAGCCGGCACTCTCCGCGGAACGGCGGCGAAGCGGCGCGGTGGCACTGCGCCACGGTCGGCACGGTCGGCACGGTCGGCACGGGCAGCACGGGCGGCACGGCGGCACGGCGGCACGGCGGCACGGCGGCACGGCGGCACGGCGGCACGGCGGCACGGCGGAGCGTAGGCCCTTCACCGCCGGCGAGGGAAGCGAACGCGACCCGATTGTGCTCTGAATGACACGGCGGCCGGTGGCAGTGACTACAATCGCTGTACCTCATAGGCCTCAAAAGGAGTGCAGCATGCCGCCACGTTCGCCGGTTCCGCCGTTCCTTTCCACCGCAGCCGCCGTCAAGGGATTGGCGCCGACGGCCATGCTGGCCGGCGCGCTGGCCGCGCTGCTGCTAGCCGGCTGCGCCGCCCCACAGGCTGGCAAGGAGGCCGGCACAGCGGCGGCGGCCATCCCCGCCGCCAGCGCCGGCCCCAGTGCCACCCCCAGCGCCACCCCGGGTGCCACCCCGGGCGCCACCCCGGGCGCCAGCGCCGCGGCCACCACCACCCTCCCCCCGGCCCCCCGAAGGCGCCTCCGGCTGGACCGACAAACCCGGCTGGACTGCGAGTTCCTTCATGGTGGCCGCCGCCAATCCGCTCGCCACCCAGGCCGGCTACGACATGCTCAAGGCCGGCGGCACCGCCATCGACGCGGCCATCGCCACGCAGATGGTGCTCAATCTGGTCGAGCCGAATTCCTCCGGCATCGGCGGCGGCGCCTTCCTGATGCACTTCAACGGCAAGCAGGTCCAGGCCTACGACGGCCGCGAGACCGCGCCCGCCGCCGCCACCGACCGCCTGTTCTACGGCCCCGACGGCAAGGTGATGCCGTTCCGCCAAGGCCTGGTCGGCGGCCGTTCGGTCGGCGCGCCGGGCGTGCTGCGCATGCTGGAGCTGGCGCATCGCCAGCACGGCAAGCTGCCCTGGCGGCGACTGTTCGAGCCGGCGATCCGGCTGGCCGAGCAAGGCTTCGCGATCAGCCCGCGGCTGGCGACGATCATCGCGCAGGACCAGGACCTGATGAAGGATCCGACCGCGCGCGCCTACTTCTACAACGCCGACGGCACGCCCAAGACCGCTGGCACCGTGCTGCGCAATCCCGAGCTGGCCGCGGTGCTGCGCAGCGTCGCCGCGCGCGGCGCCGATGCCTTCTACCGGGGCGACGTCGCCCGCGATATCGCCGCCAAGGTCCGTTCGCATCCGACCAATCCCGGCGTGCTGACCGAAAAGGACATCGCCGACTACCGGCCCAAGGTGCGGCAGCCGATCTGCACCGACTATCGCCAATGGACCGTCTGCGGCATGCCGCCGCCGTCGTCGGGCGGCATCGCGGTTGCGCAGATGCTGGGCATCCTGCAGGCGCTGCCGCCGGCGCGGCAGATCGGCGCGGCCAGGCCGCAGCGCAACGCCGTCGGGCTGGAGCCCTCGGTCGAGGGCGCGCACCTGTTCGCGGAGGCGGGCCGGCTGGCCTACGCCGATCGCAACCAGTACGTCGCCGATACCGACTTCGTGCCGCTGCCCGGCGGCGACTGGCGCAGCCTGGTCGATCCGCGCTATCTGGCCAGCCGCGCCGCGCAGATCGGCGAACGCAGCATGGGCAAGGCCGGTGCGGGCACGCCGGCCGGCGCGACGGTGGCGATGGGGCGCGACCGCGCGCCGGAGTTTCCGTCGACCTCGCATATCTCGGTGGTCGACCGCTACGGCAATGCGCTGTCGATGACCACCACGATCGAAGACCAGTTCGGCTCGCGCCAGATGGTGCGCGGCTTCCTGCTGAACAACCAGCTGACCGACTTCTCCTTCGTCGCGGAGGAGGACGGCAAGCCGGTGGCGAACCGCGTGCAGCCGGGCAAGCGCCCGCGCTCGTCGATGGCGCCGACGCTGGTGTTCGATCGCCAGACCCGCGAGCTGGTGATGACGGCCGGCTCGCCCGGCGGCTCGGCCATCATCAACTACGTGGCCAAGACGCTGGTCGGCACGCTCGACTGGGGCCTGAACGTGCAGCAGGCGATCTCGCTGCCGAATGTGGGATCGCGCAACGGCCCGACCGAGTTGGAGAAGGGGCGCGTGTCGGACGCCCTGGTGGAAGGCCTGAAGGCGCGCGGCCATGACGTGCGTGTGATGGACCAGACCTCGGGCCTGCAGGGCATCATGCGCGTGCGCGTCAACGGCAAGCCGATGTGGTTCGGCGGCGCGGACCCGCGGCGGGAAGGGGTGGCGATGGGGGGATTGAGCGGCGATGGGGGGAAACGGCACGGCGACCACCGCTGCCGTCCCCGCCCGTTTCACGCGCGGGACACGCCAGCAAAGCGGCGCCGCCGTCGGCATGAGCCGGCCACCGCCATCGCTGCAACGTTGCTGTCCCTCGCCCCTCATGGGCACAGGGTCATGGAGCGGGCAAGCTCCGCTCTCTCCCAAACCTCACGCCGCCGGAATCGGCATCGTCCTGACCATCTCCCACACCGCCGCGGCGGCCGGCGACAGCGAGCGGTCCTCGCGGCGGACCATCACGATGCGCCGCTCCTCCTGCGGCACCAGCGGGCGCCACACCAGATTGGAGGCGGCCGGCAGCGGCAGCGAGAACGACGGCAGCACCGACGCCCCGATGCCCGCCTGCACCATGCCGAACACGCTGGCCGAGTGGCCCAGCTCCTGCACCACGCGCGGCGTCACGCCGTGCATCGCGAACACGCGGTCGATCAGCGGGCGGCTGCCGGAGGCGAAATCCAGCAGCACCAGCGGCACGCCGTCGAGCGCGGACCACGACACCGTGTCGCGTCTTGCCAACGGATCGTCGTCGCGGCAGACGAAGCAGAACGGATCGGTGCCCAGCGGCACCGTCTCCAGCCCTTCGCTGGCCAGCGGGTCGATCAGCACACCGAAATCGACCGCGCCGGCGCGGATCTGCTCGAGCCCGTCGGCCTGCACGTTGTCCCGCACCGACAGCCGGACCTCCGGATATTGCCGCGCGCAGGCGGCCACATACAGCGGCATCAGCCGCGCCGAGATGGTCGGCGCGCTGGCGATCACCACCCGGCCGCGGTAGCGCTCGCCGAGCTGGCGCGTCTCCTCGAGCGTGTCGTCGAGCTGGCCCAGCAGCCGCTCGAGCGCCGGCACCAGCGCCTGGCCGGCATCGGTCAGCACCACCTCACGGGTGGTGCGGTCCAGCAGGCGCAGCCCCAGCGCCTCCTCCAACTCCGCCACGCCCCGGCTCACCGCCGGCTGCGTCAGCCCCACCGCGTCGGCCGCGCGGCTGAAACTGCCGTGCGACGCCACCGCCAGGAAGACCCGCAACTGCCGCAACGTGTAATTCATGCGTCAACCATATCAATGAATACGACAAATGAATTTGCATTCTAGACAGGACTATCGTCCAATACCAGCGTTAACCCTGATTCCACCGTTTTCTAGCTATTTCTTCTTCTTTTAAACCCTTCGTTCCGGCGCGCCGCTCCGGTGCGCTTCAGTCCACGCAGTCATGTCCTTCCTGCTGAATCCCTTTAAGAAACTCTACGATCTGATCGACGGCTTCGTGCTGATCATGCTGGCCGCGATCGCGCTGGCGCTGGCCGCTCCCGAGGTCGGCACCGGCGACGGTCCGCTGCACCTCGGGCTGGTGACCAGCCTCGGCGTCGCGCTGGTGTTCTTCCTGCACGGCGCCGCGCTTTCGCGCGACAAGCTGGTCGCCGGCGCCCGCCACTGGCGCCTGCATACCTTCGTGCAGGCCTTCACCTACGTGGTGTTCCCGCTGATCGGCGCGGTGCTGATGTTCGCGCTGCGCGACCAGCTGCCGGCCGACCTGCTGCTGGGCGTGTTCTTCCTGTGCGCGCTGCCGTCGACGGTCTCGTCGTCGGTGGCGATGACCTCGATGGCGCGCGGCAACGTGCCCGGCGCGATCTTCAACGCGACCATCTCCGGTCTGATCGGCATGGCGCTGACCCCGCTGCTGATGGGCCTGGTGATCAGCGCCAGCGGCGCCTCGATGCCGCTGGGCAAGGCGCTGACCGGCGTGGCGCTGCAGCTGCTGCTGCCGTTCGCGCTGGGCCAGCTGGCCCGTCCGGTGATCGGCGCCTGGCTGGGCCGGCACAAGCCCATCACCAGCAAGATCGACCGCGGCGTGATCGTGCTGATCGTCTACTCGTCGTTCTGCGATGCCACCGCCGAGGGCCTGTGGCACCAGTACAGCTGGCAGACCATTGCCGCCGTGATGGCGCTGGCCGCGGTGCTGCTGTTCGCGATCCTGGCCACCACCACCTTCGTCGCCCGCCGCCTCGGCTTCGCCGTCGAGGACGAGATCACCGCGGTGTTCTGCGGCTCGAAGAAGAGCCTGGCCAACGGCATCCCGATGGCCAAGATCCTGTTCGCCGGCCACCCGGCGCTGGGCCTGCTGGTGCTGCCGCTGATGGTCTATCACCAGCTGCAGCTGATCGTCTGCTCGGTGATGGCCTCGCGCTATGCCAACCGCGAGCAGATCGAAGGCGCGGTCGCGCGGGCCTGACCGGGACGTCGGCGCCGTCCGGTGCCGGCGCTCCCGCGACAGCGAGAGCCCAGCGTCTTGGCAAGCCACCGGGTCCCCGCCTTCGCGCGGACGACAAGCGTGTCAGCAAAGGAAAGGCCGGCGATTTGCCGGCCTTTTCTTTTGATCGTTGCGTCGATGGCTGGGCGCCCTCACACCGACGGGCTACGCGCGAGCGGCGGATTGCGCGCGAAGTAGCCGCGGATGCCGCGCAGAATCGCGTTGGCCAGCTGCTCCTGGTGGGCCTCGTCGTTGAGCTTGCGCTCCTCGTCCGGGTTGCTGATGAAGGCGGTCTCGATCAGGATCGACGGGATGTCGGGCGCCTTCAGCACGGCAAAACCGGCCTGCTCGACATGCGCCTTGTGCAGCTGGTGCATGCCGCCGATCTCCGACAGCACCGCCTTGCCGACCCGCAGGCTGTCGTTGATCTGCGCGGTGGTCGACAGATCGAGCAGCACGCGCGCGACCTGCGCGTCCTTGTTGTTCATGTTGGCGCCGCCGATCAGGTCGGCGGCGTTCTCCCTTGTTGGCCAGCCAGCGCGCGGCCGAGCTCGAGGCGCCGCGCTCGGACAGCGCGAACACCGAGGCGCCGCGCGCCTCCGGCTTGACGAAGGCATCGGCATGGATCGACACGAACAGGTCGGCCTTGACCCGGCGCGCCTTCTGCACGCGCACGTTCAGCGGCACGAAGAAATCGGCGTCGCGGGTCATCATCGCCCGCATATTGGGCTGCGCGTCGATCTTGGCGCGCAGGCGCTTGGCGATCTGCAGCACCACGTCCTTCTCGCGCGAGCCGGCGGCGCCGATCGCGCCGGGGTCCCTCGCCGCCGTGGCCCGGATCGATCGCCACCGTCAGCAGCCGGCGCATCTTGAAGCGCGACGGCGCGGGATCGTCGGCCGG
This sequence comes from Cupriavidus sp. H18C1, assembly GCF_049311595.1. NCBI lineage: Bacteria > Pseudomonadati > Pseudomonadota > Betaproteobacteria > Burkholderiales > Burkholderiaceae > Cupriavidus > Cupriavidus sp. H18C1. The sequence continues at coordinate 2,870,308 of NZ_CP186008.1, read as the reverse complement.
ATCGCTCTTGCCGGGCCTGTCTTGTGCCAGCGGCGCCTGCGGCGGCGTCGGCTGGGTCGGCTGGGTCGACGCAGAGCCCGCGGGCGGCTTCGGCCTGGCGGCCGCGACCGGCGGATTGGCCGGCAGCGGCGGCGTGGCGGGGGTCTTCGCCTGGTCCTCGAACTGGCGCACCAGCGCCGCGATCGCATCCTCTTCGCTGCTCGACGGCGCGCCGGCCACGCTGTCGGCGCCCTCGGTCGCCGGCGTCGAGGCGAAGCGGCGCTGCTTGTCCTCGGTCTCGCGCACCAGCTTCCACAGCGGATCGGGCGGATTGACCGGGTAGAGATCGAACACCAGCCGGTTGCGGTACTGGCCGATCGGCCCCAGCGTGAAGACCTGCGGCGCGATGTCTTCCTTCAGGTCGAACACCAGCCGGACCACGCGCGGCCGGTTCTGGCCGACGCGCACCGACTGGATATAGGGATCATTGGGCGTGATCTTGGCGACCAGCTCGCGCAGCGTCGGCGACAGGTCCAGGCCATCGATATCGACCACCAGCCGATCGGGATTGCGCACCATCGTGTGGACCGCGGCGAGGCGCTCGTCCGATTCGATGGTCACGCGCGTATAGTCCTCGGCCGGCCAGACACGGACCGCGACGATGCCGGCGCCGGCCGCGATCTGCGGACCCGCCAGCGTCAGCACGACCGTTCCGACGCCGGCTTTCAGGCATTGCGCCAGCCATTTGCGGCGGGCGAGCAGCAGTTCATCGGGACGGTCGGTGGCGAGGCGCTTGATCAGCATGCGTGCAGCAGGAGAAGTCCGGTTGGAGTATAGGCCCGCAGGATCGCGACTCGCCGATCGGCGGCCTCATCGCTGGGCGAGGTGTCCGATTGGAGCAACAGGTGCAGGTCGGGTTCCCCAAGCAGCGACGCGGCCTTCTCCGGCCACTCGACCAGATTGCAGGCCGGCTCGGCAAAACAGTCGCGAAATCCCGCGTCGAGCCATTCCTCGGGATCGGCGAAGCGGTAGAGATCGAAGTGATAGACGGTCAGCGGCGACCCGTCGGCGCGTGCGACCTGGTACGGCTCGCACAGCGTGTAGGTGGGGCTGCGGACCTTGCCGGCATGGCCGAGGGCGCGCAGCACCGCGCGCGACAGCGTGGTCTTGCCCGCGCCCAGATCGCCCGAGAGCTGGACGTGCACCGTCTGCGGCGGCAAGGCGCGCACGGCGCCGGCCAGCGCCGCGCCGAGGCGGTCGGTGGCCGCTTCGTCGGGCAGGATCACGGTGCGTTGTTCGAGCAGGGGCATTGCGTACAATTGACGGATGATCGACCGAGCAGCACAGGCGCCTGACGCCGTTCTCAGCGGGACGCCAGCGGCGCAGCACGCCACCGGCGCGGATCCGCATGCGCTGGTCGCGCAGATACGCGCCTGGGGCGCGGCGCTCGGTTTCGACGACGTGCGCGTCGCCGACGTGGACCTGAGCCATGCCGAAGCGGGTCTGCTCGCGTGGCTGGCACAGGGCTGCCATGGCGACATGGATTATATGGCGAACCATGGTCTGAAGCGCGCGCGGCCGGCCGAATTGGTGCCCGGCACGGTGCGCGCGATCGTCGCGCGCATGCCCTATCTGCCGGCTTCCACCCATGACGAAGACGATCGCAACGACGGCAACGACGGCAACGACGGCAACGACGGCAACGACGGCGATCGCGACGACTGGCGCGAGCGCGAGTTCGCGCGGCTCGCGCAGATCGAGTCCGGCGGCACCGCCGCCACGATCTCGCTGTACGCCCGCGGCCGCGACTATCACAAGGTCCTGCGCACGCGCCTGCAGCAGCTGGCCGGCCGCATCGAGGCCGCGATCGGCCCGTTCGGCTATCGCGTCTTCACCGACTCGGCCCCGGTGATGGAGGTCGCGCTGGCCGGCCAGGCGGGGCTCGGCTGGCGCGGCAAACACACGCTGCTGCTCGATCGCGACGGCGGCTCGATGTTCTTCCTCGGCGAGATCCTGGTCGATCTGCCGCTGCCCGTCGACCCGCCCGCCTCCGCGCATTGCGGCCAGTGCCGCCGCTGCATCGACATCTGTCCGACCCAGGCCATCGTCGGCCCGTACCGGCTCGATGCGCGCCGCTGCATCTCCTACCTCACCATCGAGCACAAGGGCGCGATTCCCGAGCCGCTGCGCGCGCCGATGGGCAATCGGGTCTACGGTTGCGACGACTGCCAGCTGGCCTGCCCGTGGAACAAGTTCGCGCACCGCGCGACGCTGCCCGACTTCGCCGTGCGCAACGGCTTCGATGCGCCCGACATGGTGGAGCTGTTCGGCTGGAGCGAGGAGGAATTCAATCGGCGGCTGGAAGGCAGCCCGATCCGGCGCATCGGCCACGAGCGCTGGCTGCGCAATCTGGCGGTGGGTCTTGGCAATGCGCTGCGCGGGGCCGACGAGCCGGCGCAGGCCGCGCGCATCCGCGCGGCCTTGCTCGCGCGCGTCGAGCATCCCTCCGAGCTGGTGCGCGAGCACGTGGCATGGGCGCTCGCACAGCGGCCCCAGTAGCAGCGCGCGACCATGGCCACCGTCACGGGCACGATGCCGGTTGCAGTGGGGCCGCTGCCGCTATTGCTGCTGTCGCCATTGCTGCTGTCGCCATTGCTGCTGCCGCTGTCGCTGTCGCGCCAGCCGCCCCAGCCGCCTAGCTGACCAGCGCCAGCCACATCGGCGCGGTGAAGATCGCCGACACCGTCATCGCCGAGATCGCCGCGGCCACCATCGGCCCGTTGCCGCCCATGCGGACCGCGAGGATGTACGCGCTCGAGGCGGTCGGCATCGCGGCATAGAGCACCGCGATCTGCAATTGGAGCGGCGACAGCGGCAGATTGCGGCCGACGGCCCAGGCGAAGGCCGGCATCGCCAGCAGCTTGACCCCGGTCCACCAGGCCACCGGCCCGACCGTGCCGACCGCGCCGCGCATCTGCAGGCCGGCGCCGACCGTCATCAGGCCCAGTGCCGTCGAGGCCGAGCCCAGCCGGGCCAGCGTCATGCCAAGGACTTCGGGCGGATGCAGGCCGAGCAGATTGGTGATCAGGCCGCCGGCCGTGGCCAGGATCAGCGGATTGCGCGCCAGCTCGCGCCACAGCCGCGCCTCGCCGTGCCGGGCCAGCGCCCACACCGCGGCGACATTGCACATCGGCACCACGCAGCCGACGATCACCGCCATCATCGCCAGGCCTTCGCTGCCGCCCAGGCGCGAGGCCAGCGCCAGCGCGATATACGAGTTGAAGCGGAACGCGGTCTGCAGGCCGGAGGCGAAATCGATCGGATCGGGCCGCAGCACCCATTTGACCGCGTAGCCGGCGGCCATGCCGAACACCGTGGTCAGCACCGCCAGCCCAAGCATCGCCGAGGTGGTCGAGAAATCGAATGCCGCGCTGTTGGTCGCCTGCAGCAGCAGCGCGGGAAACAGCACGAAGTAGACCAGGCGCTCGACGCCGGACCAGAAACCGCGGTCGAACGAGGTATAGCGCACCAGCAGCCAGCCGATCAGGATCAGGCTGAAATCCGGCACCATCAGCAAGGCAGGCGACATCGGCGTCTTGTTGTTGTCGGGACGCGGGGGCGCGTCGGAGGATGTCAGGAAGGATGGCAGGAGCCCGTATGGACGGCGGTCCGGCAGCGAGCCGAGGCGGCCCGGAGTGCGCCCTAGGGCAGATACGGATTGGTATTGTTTCAGAAAACCCGGAAGATGGCACGCTCCGGATTTCCGTCGATCCCGTTCCGCCTCCCATTCCGTTCTCGATGTACCGCCCCGCCATGCCCGCCCCCCCGCCGCCCTTCCGCCCGCGTTCCGTTCGATCGGACCGTACGGGCCGCACGGACCGCACGCCGCCTGCGCCAGTGGCTGGCGATCTGCTGCGTGGCCGTCGCGGGCGCGCTGCCGGCGGCCGCTGGGGCGATGGAGATCGAGGGCGTGCGGCTGGACGAGGCGGCCCGCCTCGGCGGCAAGGAACTGCAGCTCAACGGCGCGGGCCTGCGCTCGGTGTTCATCGTCAAGGGCTATGTCGCCGCGCTGTACCTGCCCGAGAAGGTGCGCAACGCCGCCGTGGTGCTGGGCGCCAAGGGTCCGAAGCGGCTGCAGATCCGGCCGCTGCGCGAGGTGGAATCGAGCACCTTCGTCAAGGCGCTGAACGAGGGCATGCGCGAGAACCACAACGAGGCGCAGCTGGAGAAGTTCGCCGACCGCCTGCACCAGCTGGAGCAGGCGATGAACCAGGTCGGCACGGCGCGCAAGGGCGACGTGATCGACTTCGACTACACGCCGGACAGCGGCACGGTGATCGCCGTCAATGGCACGCCGCGCGGCAAGCCCATCCCCGGCGAGGATTTCTACCAGGCCGTGCTGCGCATCTTCCTGGGCGAACGCCCGGTCGATCGCGATCTGAAGCGCGGCCTGCTCGGCGGCTGACGGGCCGCCGATGCATCGCGCCGGCGTGGCGGGCCCTACCGGGTCCCTGGCCGGCATTTTCAGTTCTGGACGGACACTCTTCGTCCGGCTTCACGACGGGAGACACGATCTCATGCAAACCAAGCACATTGCCCTGGCCCTGGGTCTGGCCGCCTGCGCCTCGCTGGCACAGGCACAGAGCAACTATCCGACCAAGCCGATCAAGCTGATCATTCCGTTTGCCCCGGGCGGCACCACGGACATCGTCGGCCGCGGCGCGGCCGATCAGATGAGCAAGATCCTGGGCCAGCCGGTGGTGGTCGAGAACCGCGCCGGTGGCGGCGGCTCGATCGGCGCCGACGCGATCGCCAAGGCGGCGCCGGACGGCTACACGATCGGCATCTCGACGGTGTCGACGATGGCGGTCAACCCCGCCTGCAATCCGAAGCTGTCGTACGACCCGATCAAGGACTTCAAGCCCATCACGAACCTGGCCAACGTCGCCAACGTGATCGCGGTCAACCCGAACTTCCCGGCCAAGGACTACAAGGAATTCCTGGCCACGCTGAAGGCCAACCCGGGCAAGTATTCGTACGCGTCGTCGGGCACCTGCGGCTTCGGCCACATGCTCGGCGAGCAGTTCAAGGTCTCGACCAAGACCTTCATGGTCCATATCCCCCTACCGCGGCGCGGGCCCGGCGCTGAACGACGTGCTGGCCGGCCAGGTGCCGATCATGGTCGACAACCTGCCCTCGTCGATGCCGCACATCAAGGCCGGCAAGCTGCGCCCGATCGTGGTGGCCGCCGAGAAGCGCCTGGACTCGCTGCCCAACGTGCCGACCTTCGGCGAAATGGGCCTGAAGGAGCCGAACGACCCGGCCTGGTACGGCCTGGTGGCGCCGGCCGGCACGCCTGACGACATCATCAAGAAGCTCAACGACGCGGCCGTCAAGGCGCTGCAGGACAAGGGCTTCCGCGAACGCCTGATCGCCGCCGGCGCCGAGCCGTCGGGCAACACGCCGGCGCAGCACGCCGCCGAGATCAAGAAGGAGTTCGACAAGATGCGCAACCTGGTCAAGGTGCAGAACATCAAGCTCGAGCAGTGATGGCCTGACGCAGGCCGCCGTCCATCGGCCGGCGCCTGCCTGCAGGATCGAAGAGGGCTCCGCGGAGCCCTCTTTTCTTTGCCAAGCCGCGAGGTCGAGGCAACAGGCTCGCCTCTCCCGCCAGCGGGAAGGTGCACCCGATCAGCACGGGGAGCGCCAAGGCACTAGAATCCGGTATCCGGATCGACCGTTGTCACGCCATGCATTCCCATTCGGATCCGTCCACGGATTCCCCCGCCCGCGCCGCGCCCCGACCTCGACAGCAGTGCGGCGCTACGCGACACCAGGCTCGCCGCCCGCTTCGATGCCATCCTTGCCGCGCCGTTCGGCCGCATCGGCGTGCGCGCGGACGCGCAGTGCGTCCACGCGATCCACTTCCTGCCCGAGCGTTTCGCGCCGCGCGATTCCGACCTGCCGCCGATCCGGCAGCTGGCCGCGCAGCTCGAGGCCTACTACGCCGATCCCGACGCGCCGCTCGACGTGCCGCTCGCCGGCACCGGCACCGACTTCCAGCGCCGCGTCTGGCAGGCGATCCGCAGCGTGCGCTGCGGCCGCACCGCGACCTATGGCGAACTGGCGGCCAATATCGGCGGCACCGCGCGCGCGGTGGGCCAGACCTGCGGCGACAACCCCTTCCCGCTGGTGGTGCCCTGCCATCGCGTGGTGGGCGCCAAGGGCCTGGGCGGCTTCGCCCATCACGGCGAGGACGGCTTCCATCTCGAGGTCAAACGCTGGCTGCTGCGCCACGAGCGGGTGATGCTGCTGTGAGCGCGCGGCACCACAGCACGGCGGCGCTGGCGGACCCGCCGGTGCCGAACAATGGCCCGAACGATGGACCGAACGGTGGTCCGAACGACGACCCGCACAACGCCCGGAACGACGACCGGGAGGCCCAGCTCGAAGCCGACATCGCCGCCGACCTGACGCTGGTCGACCGCTTCTGCGACGCCCTCTGGCTCGAGGACGGACTCGCGCGCAACACCATCGATGCCTACCGCCGCGATCTTGCGCTGCTGGCGCGCTGGCTGCGCGGCGAGCGCGGCGTGGCGCTGCTGGCGGCCGACGACGGCGCGCTGTCCGGCTACTTCGCCGCGCGCCATCCCGACACGCGTGCCTCGTCGGCGAACCGGCGGCTCGCGGTATTCCGGCGCTTCTTCCGCTGGGCGCTGCGCGAGCATCTGGTCCAGGCCGATCCCTGCCTGCTGCTGCGCGCCGCCAAGCAGCCGCCGCGCTTTCCGAAGACGCTGAGCGAGGCCCAGGTCGAGGCGCTGCTGCAGGCGCCGGACATCGACACGCCGCTCGGCCTGCGCGACCGCACGATGCTGGAGCTGATGTACGCCAGCGGCCTGCGCGTGTCCGAGCTGACGCAGATGAAGACCGTGGAAATCGGCCTGAACGAGGGCGTGGCGCGCGTCGTCAGCGGCAAGGGCAACAAGGAGCGGCTGGTGCCGTTCGGCGCCGAGGCCGGCGTCTGGCTGCGCCGCTATCTGGCCAGCGCGCGTCCCGCGCTGCTCGGCCAGCGCGGCAGCGACGCGCTGTTCGTGACCCAGCGCGGCGAGGCGATGACGCGCCAGGCCTTCTGGTACCTGATCAAGCGCTATGCGCGCCAGGCCGAGATCCACGCCCCGCTGTCGCCGCACACGCTGCGCCATGCCTTCGCCACGCACCTGCTGAACCACGGCGCCGACCTGCGCGTGGTGCAACTGCTGCTGGGGCATGCCGACATCTCGACCACGCAGATCTACACGCACGTCGCGCGCGAGCGGCTGCGCGTCCTGCACCAGCAGCATCATCCGCGCGGATAGTCACGCCAAGGCGCGGCGCATCCCAGGGACGACAAGACGAACCCGGCAAGACAGAGCAAGACAAAGCAAGACAAGGCAGACACGGGCACCACATGGCCAAGTCCAGACATATCTCCGAAACACCGGCCACGCAGATGCTGCGCCAGCACGGCATCGCGTTCGGCGAGCATCCCTACGACTATGTCGAGCACGGCGGCACCGAGGAATCGGCACGACAGCTCGGCGTCGACGAACATCACGTGGTCAAGACGCTGGTGATGGAAGACGACAAGGCGCAGCCGCTGATCGTGCTGATGCACGGCGACCGCACCGTCTCGACCAAGAACCTCGCGCGGCAGATCGGCTGCAAGAGCGTGCAGCCGTGCAAGCCCGAGGTCGCGCAGCGCCACAGCGGCTACCTGGTCGGCGGCACCTCGCCGTTCGGCACGCGCAAGCGGATGCCGGTCTATGTCGAGGAAGGCGTGCTGGCGCTCGCACGCATCTATATCAACGGCGGCCGGCGCGGCTATCTGGTCAGCATCGAGCCGGCCGTGCTGACCGCGCTGCTGGGCGCCAAGCCGGTGCAATGCGGGCTGGCGGAGGGCTGAGCGCGCGTGCGCCCGGGCCTGTGCGCTCCTTGATGCCCGGGTAATCACGCTCGTGAGCGCCACGCCGGCGCGCTACAATCGCGCCAGTTTTTTGCGACCGTTTCGGTTCCCCGCCTTTCCGCTGCTTTTTCGATCCCGTCTCCGACCCCGCCCATGGCCAATCTCGCCAATCCGCTGTTCGCCCTGCTCGCCTATCTGATCGGCTCGATCTCCTTCGCTGTCGTGGTCAGCAAGACGATGGGCCTGCCCGATCCGCATTCCTACGGCTCCGGCAATCCGGGCGCGACCAACGTGCTGCGCACCGGCAACAAGAAGGCGGCGCTGCTGACGCTGCTGGGCGACGGTCTCAAGGGCTGGCTGGCGGTCTGGCTGGCGCAGCGCTTCGGGCCGGACTACGGCGTCGACCAGACCGGCATCGCGCTGGTCGCCGTGGCGGTGTTCCTCGGGCATCTGTTCCCGGTGTTCCATCGCTTCTCGGGCGGCAAGGGCGTGGCGACCGCGGCCGGCATCCTGTTCGCGATCCATCCGTGGCTGGGCCTGGGCACGCTGGCGACCTGGCTGATCATCGCGGTCTTCTTCCGCTACTCGTCGCTGGCCGCGCTGGTGTCCGCCGTGTTCGCGCCGTTCTTCTACGTGCTGATGTTCGGCACCAACGTGGTCGCCGCGGCGATCCTCGCCATCAGCGCGTTGCTGATCCTGCGTCACCGCCAGAACATCGCCAAGCTGCTGTCGGGCCAGGAAAGCCGCATCGGCGAAAAGAAAAAGCCGCAGCAGTAAGCCGCGGCTGCACGTTGCTCGTCGCCTCCGCGCAGGCGGGGCCCCGGTCTTTCGACCGCACGCGATCCATCGCAAGTCGCCGGGTCCCCGCCTTCGCGGGGACGACGGCATGCCTCAGGCCGCCTTGGCCAGCTGCGCGAACGGGAACACCATCTCGACGCGCAGGCCCCCCTCGGGCCGGTTGGCCAGCGTCAGGCGGCCACCTGACTGGCGCACCAGCCGGTCGACGATCGCCAGCCCCAGGCCCGAATGCGCATTGCCGCCGCGGGCCGGATCGAGCCGCACGAACGGCAGCGTGACCTTGTCGAAGGCATCCTCCGGAATGCCGCCGCCCGCGTCCTCGACCACCAGCTGCCAGCCGTCCGCCACGCGCGCGGTGCGGATGCTGACCGGCGGCGCGCCGTAGTGGTAGGCGTTGTCGACCAGGTTGCCGATGATGCGATCGAGCTGCGTGGCGATCAGCCGGAAGCCCTCGCCGGCCTCCAGCGACAGGTCCACCGGACGCTCCTGCTCGGCGAGCGACGCCGCCAGCTCCGCCATGCGGCGATCGACCGGCACCGGCCGCGCGGTCGGCTCGGCGCTCTGCGCGAAGGCCAGGAACTGCTCGACGATCGCCGACATCGAGTCGACGTCGCGCGTGACGCCTGCCGCCGCCTTCGGATCGGCCAGCATCTCGGCGCGCAGCCGAAGCCGCGCCAGCGGTGTCTTCAGGTCGTGCGCGATGCCGGCCAGCATCGTGTTGCGCTCCTGGTCGATGCGCGCCAGGTCGGCCACCATCTTGTTGAAGCGCTCGATCAGCTGGCGCAGCTCCAGCGGGCCGCGCTCGCGCAGCGGCGCCACCGGCTGCTGGCGCGACAGCTGCCCGGCGGCATTGGCCATTTCGCGCACCGGCCGCTGGATCTGCCACGCGATCAGCAGCGCGAACACGATCGCCACGCTGACCACCAGCATCGCCCCGGGAATCAGCCGGTTGTCCAGCGGCGGGTTGTGGACCCACAGGATCGGCATCGCGATCCAGTCCTGGCGCGTGGGCAGCTTGATCCAGATGCGCGGCGTGTCCTCGTCCTCGATGCGCACCTGGGTGCCCGGCGGCAACCGGCCCGAGAAGCGTTCGACCAGCCGGCGCGAGCGGTCGGTCGGCGCGCGCGCATGTTCCTCGGCGCTGGCCTCGCCGGCGACCTCGACCAGGCTTGGCAGCTTCGCCGGCGGCCTGGCGTCGAGTGCGCGCTGGATGCTGTCGAGCTGGAACAGCATCTGCTCGACCGAATATTCCATGCGCTGCTCGCGGCGGTCCATGCGCAGGATCGCCAGCCACGAGAAATGGCTGATCACCAGCACCGCCGCGATCAGCAGCGCCATGCGGCCGAACAGGGTGTCGATGCGCAGCTTCATGACGCGGCCTGGTCCGCCTGCTCTGCCTCGTCGGGCACGAAGGTATAGCCGCGCCCGCGCACGGTCTGGATATAGCGCGGCCGCTGCGCGTCCTCGTCGAGCAGCCGGCGCAGGCGCCATATCTGCACATCGATGCCGCGGTCGCTGACGCCGCTGGCCGCGCCGTACATCAGCTCGACGATGCGCTCGCGCGACAGCACTTCGAGCGGATGCATCAGCAGCAGCTTCAGCAGCGCGAATTCGGTGTCGCTGATCGGCAGCGCCTGCCCGGAGCGCACCAACGTGCGCTGGCGGAAGTCGACCTTGAACGGGCCGAAGGTCGCGCTGTCGCGGTCCTCGGGCGCCGCCGCCGGACGCGCCAGCTTGCGGCGCAGCACCGCATTGATGCGGGCCAGCAGCTCGCGCGGGGAGAACGGCTTGCCCAGATAGTCGTCGGCGCCGATTTCGAGGCCGACGATGCGGTCGATCTCGTCACTGCGCGCGGTCAGCAGGATCACCGGGATATCGTCGTTGCGGGCGCGCAGCTTGCGCAGCGCGGTCAGGCCGTCGACCTTGGGCATCATCAGGTCGAGCACGATCAGGGCCGGGCGTTCGCGTTCGAGGCGGGCCTGCAGGCCGTCGCCGTCGTGCAGCACCGAAACGGCGAAGCCTTGCTGGGTCAGGTACTCGCGCAGCAGGTCGCGCAAGTCGGGATCGTCGTCGACGACCAGGATCTGGGTGGGCTGATTGGATCGCATAGCCGGATGATAAACAGGCACGCCGGCCGGCCCGCCGCAATGTTGTTTCGGCAAGTTACACGGGGCGCGCTGGTAATTATCTGTAATAAAGCCCTTCCCCGCCGACATAGGTCTGCCCCGCCTCACGCCGTATCCTTGCCACGTCGCCGCAGGTCGCCCCCGCTCCGCATCCGGAGCCGGCTCCGACCGTTGCGGCATACTTCTGCGTCTTTCCATCGATCGGCAGGGCCCGCACCGCGGCGTGCGCAGGCCCCGCATCCGGATCTGCTTCAGGACCCGCTTCAGGACCCCAGTGAATGGCCAATTCCGATTCCAACCAGCCCGCCAAACCCACGACGCACGGCGAGAATCATCCGATCGATGCCTCCACCGAGGCGCCCGCCGGCCGGCCCGCTGACGGGCGCGCTGACCGCCCCGCTGATGGCCCCACCATCCGCCCGGATGCCGGCCCGGAGCGCCGCAATGGCCCCGTCCCGCCATCCGAGCCTGGCCACCCGCGCCGCCGCCGCGGCATCTGGATCGCCGGCCTGCTGGTGCTGCTGCTGGCCGGCGGCGGCTGGTACTGGTACAGCCACCGCGGCGCGCCCGATGCCGGCCAGGCGGGCCAGCCCGGCCCCGGCGGCCGCATCCCCCGGCGGCCCCGGCGGCCCCGGCCGCGGCATGGGCGGCCCGGCCGCGCCGGTGGTGGTCAGCCCGGTCGTGCAGCGCGACATGGACGTGGTGCTCAACGGCCTGGGCAACGTGACCCCGGTCGCCAACGTCACGGTGCGCGCGCAGGTCTCCGGGCCGCTGCTGCGCGTGCTGTTCAAGGAAGGCCAGATGGTCAAGGCCGGCGACCTGCTGGCCGAGATCGACCCGCGCCCGTTCCAGGCCGCGCTCGACCAGGCGCTGGGGCAGCTGGCGCGCGACCAGGCGCTGCTGCAGAACGCACGCATCGACCAGCAGCGCTATCGCACGCTGCTGGCGCAGGATTCGATCGCCAAGCAGCAGGTCGACACGCAGGACGCGCTGGTGCGCCAGTACGAGGGCGTGGTCAAGACCGACCAGGCCAACGTCGACAACGCCCGCCTGCAGCTGAGCTACACCCGCATCAAGGCGCCGACCTCGGGCCGCATCGGCCTGCGCCAGGTCGACCCGGGCAATATCGTCAGCACCTCCGACGCCAACGGCATCGCGCTGATCACGCAGATCCAGCCGATCGCCGTGCTGTTCTCGATCCCGGAAGACAACCTGCCCAGCGTGCTCAGGCAGCTGAACGCCGGCCAGACGCTGCCGGTGCAGGCCTGGGACCGCCAGGCGCGCAACAAGCTGGCCGACGGCACGCTGCTGACCACCGACAACCAGATCGACACCACCACCGGCACGGTGCGGCTCAAGGCCGTGTTCCGCAACGACGACGGCATGCTGTTCCCGAACCAGTTCGTCAATGTGCGGATGCGCGTCGATACGCTGGCCGGCGCCACCGTGGTGCCGGTCGCGGCGATCCAGCGCGGCCAGCAGGGCACCTTCGTCTATGTGGTCGACCAGGAGAACAAGGTCAAGGTGCAGACCGTCGCGCTCGGACCGAGCGACGGCGAACAGACCGCGGTGCTGCGCGGCGTCCGGCCCGGCCAGCGCGTCGTGGTCGACGGCGCCGACCGGCTGCGCGAAGGCATGACGGTGCAGACCGTCGATCCGGCGGCGCGCGCGGCGGCGGTGGCGCCGGCCAGCGAGCCGCGTGCGCGTGGCCGCCGGCGTGCCGGCGGCGCTTCGGGTCCGGAGGCGGCCGGTCCGCGTGGTCCGCGCGAGCAAGGCGGCGCGAGCGCGCCGGCCGCGGGGTCGACACAAGGCGCGGCGTCAAGCGCGGGGCCGAGCGCAGCCCCGAGCGCGGCCACAAGCGCGGCCCCGGGTGCAGCCCCGAACGCGGCCGCGAGCACGGCTTCCCGCGCGGCCTCCGCCGCCGCGCCGGCACCACGACAATGAGCCCGCGCCGTAACGAGGACGCTGCATGAACCCGTCACGCCTATTCATCGAGCGGCCGGTCGCCACCGCGCTGCTGATGCTCGCGATCCTGCTGTCCGGGCTGGTCGCCTACCGGATGCTGCCGCTGTCGGCGCTGCCCGAGGTCGACTACCCGACCATCCAGGTCACCACGCTGTATCCGGGCGCGAGCCCCGACGTGATGACCTCGGCGGTGACCGCGCCGCTGGAGCGCCAGTTCGGCCAGATGCCGGGCCTGAAGCAGATGTCGTCGTCCTCGTCGGGCGGCGCGTCGGTGATCACCCTGCAGTTCGACCTGACGCTGCCGCTGGACGTCGCCGAGCAAGAGGTGCAGGCGGCCATCAATGCCGGCAGCAATCTGCTGCCGGGCGATCTGCCGATGCCGCCCGTCTACAGCAAGGTCAACCCCGCCGACGCGCCGATCCTGACGCTGGCGATGACCTCCGACACGCTGCCGCTGCCCAAGCTGCAGGACCTGGTCGATACGCGCGTGGCGCAGAAGATTTCCCAGATCCAGGGCGTGGGCCTGGTCACCATCAGCGGCGGCCAGCGCCCGGCCGTGCGCATCCAGGCCAACCCGACCGCGCTGGCCGCGCTCGGCATGTCGATCGACGACCTGCGCACCGCGATCGGCGCGGCCAACGTCAACGGCGCCAAGGGCAGCTTCGACGGCCCGGCGCGCGCCTCGACCATCGACGCCAACGACCAGCTGCGTTCGGCCGACGAATACCGCCAGATCATCATCGGCTACCAGAACGGCGCGCCGATCCGCATCACCGACGTGGCCACCATCGTCGACGGCCCGGAAAACTCGCGGCTGGCGGCCTGGGCCAACGGCAAGCCGGCCATCGTCGTCAACATCCAGCGCCAGCCCGGCGCCAACGTGATCGCCGTGGTCGACCGCATCAAGACCATGCTGCCGCAGCTGCAGGCCTCGCTGCCGGCCTCGGTCAAGGCCGAGGTGCTGACCGACCGCACCACCACCATCCGCGCCTCGGTGCACGACGTCGAGATCGAGCTGCTGCTGGCGATCGCGCTGGTGGTGATGGTGATCTTCCTGTTCCTGCGCAACGTGCCGGCGACCGTGATCCCCGGCGTGGCGGTGCCGCTGTCGCTGGTCGGTACCTTCGGCGTGATGTACCTGGCCGGCTTCTCGATCAACAACCTGACGCTGATGGCGCTGACCATCGCGACCGGCTTCGTCGTCGACGACGCCATCGTGATGATCGAAAACATCATGCGCTACATCGAGAAGGGCGAGTCGCCGATGGCGGCCGCGCTCAAGGGCTCGAAGCAGATCGGCTTCACCATCATCTCGCTGACCTTCTCGCTGGTGGCGGTGCTGATCCCGTTGCTGTTCATGGGCGACGTGGTCGGCCGGCTGTTCCGCGAGTTCGCGGTGACGCTGGCGGTGTCGATCCTGATCTCGGCGGTGGTGTCGCTGACCCTGACGCCGATGATGTGCGCGCGCATGCTGCGCCATGTGCCCGAGGACCAGCTGCCGCGCTTTCATCGCGCCACCGGGGCCTTCTTCGATCGCGTGATCGAGCGCTACGGCCGCGCGCTGAACTGGGTGCTGGGGCGCCAGCGCGCGACGCTGCTGGTGGCGATCGGCACGCTGGCGCTGACGGTGGTGCTGTACCTGGCGATTCCGAAGGGCTTCTTCCCGGTGCAGGACACCGGCGTGATCCAGGGCGTCACCGAGGCCTCGCAGAGCATCTCGTTCCAGGCGATGGCGCAGAAGCAGCGCGCGGTCTCCGAGGTGGTGCTGAAGGACCCGGCGGTGCAGAGCGTGTCCGCCTTCATCGGCGTCGACGGCACCAACACGACGATGAACGCGGGCCGCATGCTGATCAACCTGAAGCCCAAGGGCGAGCGCGACGACATCGCGACCGTGACCGAGCGGCTGCAGGCCGCGGTCGAGGAAATGGGCGGCGTTTCGCTGTACATGCAGCCGGTGCAGGACCTGACCATCGAGGACCGCGTCTCGCGCACGCAGTACCAGTTCACGGTGGAAGACCCCGATCCGCAGACGCTGGCGACCTGGGTGCCCAAGCTCGTCGAGCGGCTGAAGGAGGAGCCGGAATTCCGCGACGTCGCCACCGACCAGCAGAACAACGGCCTGCGCGTCTATGTCGACATCGACCGCGACGCGGCCGCGCGCTTCGGCATCACCACCGCGGTGATCGACAGCGCGCTGTACAGCGCCTACGGCCAGCGGCTGGTGTCGACGATCTTCACGCAGGCGAGCCAGTACCGCGTGGTGCTGGAGGCGATGCCCGAATTCCGCGACAACCCGCAGGCGGTGGCCGAGCTGCGGCTGCCCTCCTCGTCCGGCGGACAGGTGCCGCTGGGCGCGTTCGCCCGCATCAGCGAGCGCACCGGCCCGCTGGTGATCAACCACCAGGGCCAGTTCCCGGCCGCGACGATCTCGTTCAACCTGGCGCCGGGCGCGTCGCTGGGCCACGCGGTCGACAAGATCAAGCAGGTCGAGCAGGAGATCGGCCTGCCGATCTCGATGCAGACCACCTTCCAGGGCGCGGCGCTGGCCTTCAGCGCGTCGCTGTCGAATACGCTGTGGCTGATCCTGGCCGCCGTGGTCACGATGTACATCGTGCTCGGCGTGCTGTACGAGAGCACCATCCATCCGGTGACGATCCTGTCGACGCTGCCGTCGGCCGGCGTCGGCGCGCTGCTGGCGCTGCTGCTGGCCGGCCATGACCTGGGCATCATCGCGATCATCGGCATCATCCTCCTGATCGGCATCGTCAAGAAGAACGCGATCATGATGATCGACTTCGCGCTGGAGGCCGAGCGCGAGCGCGGCATGGCGCCGCGCGACGCGATCTTCGAGGCCTGCCTGCTGCGCTTCCGCCCGATCCTGATGACGACGATGGCGGCGCTGCTGGCCGCGTTGCCGATGATGCTGGGCACCGGCATCGGTTCCGAGCTGCGCCGGCCGCTGGGCATCACGATGGTGGGCGGCCTGCTGGTCAGCCAGGTGCTGACGCTGTTCACCACGCCGGTGATCTACCTGGCGTTCGACCGGGTCGCCGGCCGGCTCAAGGGCTGGCGGCGCCGCCGCTTCGGCGATCCCGATGCGGACCTCGATGCGGGCTTCGGCCCGGGCGGCACTCCCGCGGGTACCCCGAGCGGCACCCCGGGCGCTCCCCCGCCCATCGACACGCCGAGGGCGCCATGAACCTGTCGGCCATCTTCATCCACCGGCCGGTCGCGACCGCGCTGCTGACGCTGGGCATCCTGCTGGCGGGGCTGGCCGCGCTGCGGATGCTGCCGGTGTCGCCGCTGCCGCAGGTCGACTATCCGACCATCTCGGTGTCGGCCTCGCTGCCCGGCGCGAGCCCCGAGACGATGGCCGCCACCGTGGCGACGCCGCTGGAGCGCGCGCTCGGCTCGATCGCCGGCGTCAACGAAATCACGTCGAGCAGCTCGCTCGGTTCGACGCGGATCGTGCTGCAGTTCGACCTGTCGCGCGACATCGACGGCGCCGCCCGCGACGTGCAGGCGGCGATCAATGCCTCGCGCGCGACGCTGCCGAGCAGCCTGCCGGGCAACCCGACCTACCGCAAGGTCAATCCGTCGGACGCGCCGATCATGATCATCGCGCTGACCTCGCCGACGATGACGCGCGGCCAGCTGTACGACGCCGCCTCGACCATCCTCGCGCAGAAGCTGTCGCAGATCGAGGGCGTCGGCCAGGTGACGATCGGCGGCGCCTCGCTGCCGGCGGTGCGGGTCTCGCTCAATCCCACCGCGCTGAACAAGTATGGCATCGCGCTGTCCGACGTGCGCAACGCGATCAGCGCGACCAATGCGAACCGGCCGCTGGGCGTGGTCGAGAACGACAGCAAGGCATGGCAGATCTACGCCAACGACCAGGCGATGAAGGCGGAGGACTACATGCCGCTGATCATCCGCTATGCGACGCCGGGCAGCTATTCGACCACCACCGCCGGCGCGCTGATCGCCAGCACGTCGAGCGCGACCTCGGGCGGCACGGTGCGCACCACCACCGTCAACGGCGTGACCACCACCACGGTGACCGCCGGCGGCACGACCACCACCACCGTCAACAATGCCAGCGGCAGCAATGGCGCCACCAGCGGGCCGAATGCCTTCGCGGTGCCGGTGCGGCTGTCCGACGTCGCCACCGTGACCGACTCGGTGCAGGACGTGCGCAACGCCGGCTCGGCCAACGGCGAGCCGTCCGTGCTGCTGGTGCTGAACCGCTCGCCGGGCGCCAACATCATCGAGACGGTGGACCGCGTCAACGAGATGCTGCCGACGCTGCGCCAGATGATCCCGGCCGCGATCTCGATGGACGTGATGATGGATCGCACGCCGACCATCCGCGCGTCGCTGCGCGAGGTCGAGCACACGCTGATCATCTCGGTGGCGCTGGTGATCATGGTGGTGTTCCTGTTCCTGCGCAACGTGCGCGCCACGCTGATTCCCAGCGTCGCGGTGCCGGTGTCGCTGATCGGCACCTTCACCGTGATGTACCTGGCCGGCTTCTCGCTGAACAACCTGTCGCTGATGGCGCTGACGATCGCCACCGGCTTCGTCGTCGACGATGCGATCGTCGTGCTGGAGAACATCTCGCGCCATCTGGAGGCCGGCATGCGGCCGGTGCAGGCGGCACTGCGCGGCGCAAGGGAGGTCGGCTTTACCGTGATCTCGATGAGCCTGTCCCTGATCGCGGTGTTCATCCCGCTGCTGCTGATGGGCGGCATCATCGGGCGGCTGTTCCAGGAGTTCGCGATCACGCTGTCGGTGGCGATCCTGGTGTCGCTGGTGGTCTCGCTGACCACCACGCCGATGATGTGCGCGCGGCTGCTGCGCGAGCCGCAGCGGCAGCGCCCGCCCGGCCGCTGGTTCCGGGCCAGCGAGCGCGTGTTCGCCTGGATCAACGAGCGCTATGCGCGCTCGCTGTCGGTGGCGCTGCGGCACAGCCGCGTGGTCTGGCTGATCCTGCTGGTCACCATCGGCCTGAACGTCTGGCTCTATGTGATCGTGCCTAAGGGGTTCTTCCCGCAGCAGGACACCGGCCGGCTGATCGGCTTCATCCGAGCGGACCAGGCCACCTCGTTCCAGGCGATGCGCCAGAAGCTCGACAGCTTCATCCGCATCGTCCAGTCCGACCCCGCCGTGGTCAATGTGACCGGCTTCACCGGCGGCTCGCAGCGCAATACCGGGCAGATGTTCGTGACGCTCAAGCCGCTGTCGGAGCGGACCGAGACCGCCAACGAGGTGATCGCCCGGCTGCGCGGCAAGCTCGCCAGGGAGCCCGGCGCGAGTCTGTTCCTGGTGCCGGTGCAGGACATCCGCATCGGCGGCCGGCAGAGCAGTTCGCAGTACCAGTTCACGCTGCGCTCGGACGACCTCGAGGTGCTGCGCGCCTGGGAGCCCAAGGTCCGCAACGCGCTGTCGAACCTGAAGGAGCTGGAGGACATCGACACCGACACCAACGACAAGGGCCTGCAGACCTCGGTGATCGTCGATCGCGATACCGCCTCGCGGCTCGGCGTCACGATGCAGCAGGTCGATTCGCTGCTGAACGATGCGTTCGGCCAGCGGCTGGTGTCGACGATCTACCATCCGCTGAACCAGTATCGCGTGGTGATGGAGCTCAGCCAGGAGTACCTGCAGGGGCCGAACGCGCTGAAGGACATCTATGTGGTGACCGGCGCGGGCAATCGGGTGCCGCTGTCGGCGTTCGCGCGCGTGGTGCCGACCAGCACGCCGCTGGGAGTCAACCACCAGGGCCAGTTCGCCGCGTCGACGATCTCGTTCAATCTTGCCGAGGGCGTGTCGCTGTCGCAGGCCACCGAGCGCATCCAGCACGAGATGGCCCGCATCGGCGCGCCCGAATCGCTGCAGGCCAATTTCGCCGGCACCGCCAGCGCCTTCCAGGAGTCGCTGCGCAGCCAGCCGCTGCTGATCCTGGCGGCGCTGATCACGATCTATATCGTGCTCGGCGTGCTGTACGAAAGCTACGTGCATCCGCTGACGATCCTGTCGACGCTGCCGTCCGCGGGCGTGGGCGCGCTGCTGGCGCTGCTGGCCTCGGGCACCGAGTTCAGCGTGATCGCGCTGATCGGCGTGATCCTGCTGATCGGCATCGTCAAGAAGAACGCGATCATGATGATCGACTTCGCCATCGATGCCGAACGGCGCGAGGGGCTGACGCCGCGCGAGGCGATCTATCGCGCCTGCCTGCTGCGCTTCCGCCCGATCATGATGACGACGATGGCGGCGCTGCTCGGCGCGGTGCCGCTGGCGCTCGGCCGCGGCGACGGCGCCGAGCTGCGCGCGCCGCTCGGCATCTCCATCGTCGGCGGCCTGCTGGTCAGCCAGCTGCTGACCCTCTACACCACGCCGGTGGTCTACCTGACGCTGGACCGCTGGCGCCTGAAGTGGCAGGCCTGGCGCAACCGCCGCCAGGCACGCCGTGGCGGCACGCCGTCCGCGCCCACCCCTGCCGGATTCGATTCGTGACGATGACCCAGAAAGCGATGACCCGCCCCTCCTCCCTGCCCCGCTGCGTCGTGATGGCCTGCGCGCTGCTGCTCGGCGCCTGCGCGGTGGGCCCTGACTACCAGCGGCCCGATGCGCCGGTGACGCCGACCTTCAAGGAAGCGCCGGCCGAATGGGGCCAATGGAAGCCCGCCGAGCCGGGCGACGCCAGCCAGCGCGGCGACTGGTGGACCGTATTCGGCGATCCGCAGCTCGAAGCGCTGATGGCGCGGGTGAAGATCTCCAATCAGACCATCGCCGCCGCCGAGGCGCAGTACCGGCAGGCCACCGCGATCCTGCGCGCGGCGCGCGCGGGCTACTTCCCGGTGGTCGGCGCACAGGCCAGCGTGGACCGCTCGCGCAGCGGCAACGGCAATATCAGCAGCGGGCAGACGGCGACGCTGTCGGCCAGCTGGGAAGTGGACCTGTGGGGCCGCGTGCGGCGCCAGGTCGAAAGCAGCGAGGCCAGCGCGCAGGCCAGCGAGGCCGACCTGGCCTCGACGCTGCTGTCGACACAGGCCACGCTGGCGCAGACCTATTTCCTGCTGCGCGTCGCCGATGCGCAGCAGGCGCTGCTGCAGCGGACCGTGGCCGATTACGAGAAGTCGCTGCAGCTGGTGCGCAACCAGTACCAGGCCGGCATCGCGCAACGCTCCGACGTGCTGCAGTCCGAAACGCAGCTCAAGAGCGCGCAGGCGCAGCTGATCGACATCCAGATCGAGCGCGCGCAGTACGAGCATGCGATCGCGGTGCTGACGGGGCAGCCGCCAGCCGCGTTCTCGCTGGCGCCGATCGACTTCACCGAGACGGTGCCGCGCGTGCCGGTCGCGGTGCCGTCGCAG
The DNA here is from genome assembly GCF_049311595.1 of Cupriavidus sp. H18C1. Taxonomy (NCBI): domain Bacteria; kingdom Pseudomonadati; phylum Pseudomonadota; class Betaproteobacteria; order Burkholderiales; family Burkholderiaceae; genus Cupriavidus; species Cupriavidus sp. H18C1. The sequence continues at coordinate 2,850,122 of NZ_CP186008.1, read as the reverse complement.
CTGCTCGAGCGCCGGCCGGACATCAGCGCGGCCGAGCGCCGCGTCGCCGCTGCCAATGCGCAGATCGGCGTCGCGCAGGCCGCGTATTACCCGACGCTGAGCCTGTCGGCCGCGGGCGGCTTCACCTCCAGTTCGCTGGAGCGCTGGCTGTCGCTGCCGAACCGGATCTGGTCGTTCGGCCCCGAACTGGCCATGACGCTGCTCGACTTCGGCGCGCGCGGCGCGGCCAAGGAACAGGCCATCGCGGTCTACGACCAGACCGTGGCCAACTACCGCCAGACGGTGCTGACGGCGTTCCAGGAGGTCGAGGACAACCTCGCCGCCGCGCGCCTGCTCGAGCAGGAGGCGGTGGTACAGAACGAGGCGCTGCGTTCCGCGCGCGAAGCGCTGTCGCTGGTCAACAACCGCTATCGCGCGGGTACCGCGGGCCTGCTCGACGTGCTGACGGCGCAGACCGCGGCCTATACCGCCGAGCGCACCGCGCTGTCGATCGCGGGCCGGCAACTGAGCGCGAGCGTGGTGTTGATCAAGGCCCTCGGCGGCGGCTGGCAAGGGGGCAGGGACGGCGGTGGCGAAGGAGGCGGGAGACGGCGCGGCGGTGTCGCGCTGAGCGGAGTGCCGGCCGGACGCCGGCGCCCTTGCCCTCTCCCCCGCCCCCTCTCCCGCAAGCGGGAGAGGGGCGAGAGCCTTCGTATTCACCCACGCTATCGCGACTTCAAGCGATATCGCGCTCCCCCTCTCCCGCTTGCGGGGGTTGGGGGAGAGGGACAGCGGCGCAACAAGGCCCGATATCACCCGCCCCCCACGCCGCCGCGGCGCCGGCTGCGGCAGCGGCTGGTGGCTGACCCGCTCCTGCAGCCAGGCGCCCGCCTTGCCGAGCGGGCGCTGCTTGTGCCAGACCAGCTCCATCGCCACCGGCCAGTCCTGGTCGTCGAAGTCCAGTTCGGGCGAAACGAGTTGCGCGGCGGCCGGCGAATTGGCGGCGACGTGCCACGGCACGAAGGCCCAGCCCAGTTCGCGCTTGACCAGCTCGACGATGACCCAGTGGCTCTCGACCCACCAGACCTCGGCGGCCACGCGCAGGCGCATCTTCTCCTCGCTGTCGCTGCGCACCGCCACCATCAGCTGGCGATGGCGCTTGAGCTCTTCCCAGCCGACCCGCTGCTGCGCCGCCAGCGGATGGTCGGGCGCGCAGATGATCTGCATCGGCACCCAGCCCAGCCCGCGAAAGGCCAGCGCGGGCGGCAGCACCTCCTGCCGCCACATCAGGCCCAGGTCCGCGCCGCCCTCCAGCACCAGCCGGCTGACGTCCTCCATCACCGGGAACAGCAGCTCCAACTCGACCGCGGGAAACCGGTGCGAGAACTCCTCCAGCAGCACGCCCAGCGTCTCCTCGGGATACAGCTCGTCGACCGCCAGCACCAGCCGGCTTTCGACGCCCTCGCCCAGGCTCTTGGCCACGCCGCGGAAATGCTCGCAGCGCTCCAGGATCACGCGAGCCTCGACCAGCAGGCGCTCGCCCGCCGGCGTCAGCGCGGGATAGCGTCCGCTGCGGTCGAACAGCGCGTTGTCGAGATCGATTTCGAGATTGGAGACGGCGGTGCTGACCACCGACTGGGCCTTGCCGAGGCGGCGCGCCGCCGCGGAAAACGAGCCGGTTTCGGCCGCGGCGACGAAGGCTTGCAGTTGTTCGAGGGACAGGCTCATGGCGGAGGCTCGGCTGGAGGCGGACGAAGCGGGGAAGGCCTCATGGTGCCACAGTTCCGCCGATCCATCTGGATAAGCGATACTTCCCAACTTGTATCTGCTGCTCTACCCGATAGACTGGGCGCCATTGTCTTTCATGGAGCAGCACAATGCGCGGTACGCTCGACAGAATCCGTCACACGGTCGGCTTCGAACTGATCGGCCTGCTGATCTTCGCGCCGCTGGGCAGCTGGGTGTTCGGCTACGCCCTGCACCAGATGGGCGTGATCGCCGCGGTGGCCTCGCTGATCGCCGCGGTCTGGAACTACGTCTACAACCTGATGTTCGACAAGGCCATGGTGCGGCTGACCGGCTCGGTGCGCAAGTCGCCGGCGGTGCGCGTCGGCCATGCGCTGCTGTTCGAACTGGGCCTGCTGATCGTGTTCCTGCCGTCGGTGGCGTGGTACCTGAAGATCAGCCTGCTCGACGCGCTGCTGATGGATCTGGCAGTGGCCGGCTTCTACGTGGTCTACGCCTTCGTCTACAACTGGGCCTACGACATCGTGTTTCCGGTGCCGGGCCGCGCGGTCGCCGGCGAGGCCTCGGGCAGCGAGCCGGCCTGACCGGCGCCAGGCCAACACAGAGGGCATCAACGACGACGCCCCGGCCATCGGCCGGGGCGTTCTGCTTTGGTGCCGCCAAACTGAGCGAATGCGCGGCCGATCCGTGGGCAATCCCGCGCGGGCTGCGGTAGCGCGCTGTGATGGCGCGCTGCGGTCGCTCGGCTTGCGGCGCCCTTGCGCGATCCCTGCTCCTTGTCCCTGCTTCTTACTTCTTCTTGTCGTCGGTCAGCACATTGCCGACCACGCCGCCCAGCGCGGCGCCGCCCAGCGTGGCGCCCGGTCCGCCGATCAAGGTCGCGCCTGCGACCCCGCCCACGCCCGCACCGATGGCGGTGTTGCGCTGCTTGGCGGTCATGTCGGCGCAGCCCGCGGTGGCGAGCAGCGTGGCCAGCGCGAACGACAGGGTAAGGGTACGCATCGAGAGCTCCTTGTACGGGCGAGAGGTAGTCCGATTGTGCCGGCGATCGCGCGGGACCGGCAGGCGACGGTCACCTATGCCGGTGTCGGATAAATCCCACATGGGCCGCCGCACCATCCGTGCCCGCCGGCGTTGCACGACACCGTGTCATCGGTGCGCGTTAGACTGCGGGCGCGCCACTGCGAGCCCGACCATGCTGCCGATTTGCCTGCCGATCCTTCTTCGCCTCTCCGCCTTGCGCCGCCCTTCCGCCTTGCGCCGCCCCTTCGCCTTGCACCGCGCCGTCGCGGCCACGCTGCTGCTGTGCCTGAGCCCGCTCGCATGGGCGGCGCGGCCGCTGGTCACCGACGACGCGCGCATCGTCGATCCGCAATCGTGCCAGCTCGAATCGTGGCTGCGCTTCAATCGCGACGGCACCGAACGCTGGGCGCTGCCGGGCTGCAATTTCACCGGCAACGTCGAGTGGACGTTCGGCGGCGCGGTGCAGCGATACGGCGACGGACCGGGCAACGCCATCACCGATCTGCAGTTCCAGGGCAAGACCGTGCTCAAGCCGGTCGAGACCAACGGCTACGGCGTCGCGCTGACGGTCGGCATGACCGAATACCCGAAGGCCGAGCGGCGCAGGACGCCGGGCGGGCTCTTTCTGAATCTGCCGCTGACGGTGTCGTTGCGCGACGACCGCCTGCTGCTGCATGCGAACGTCGGCGCCACCCACGATCGCGCCGAACGGCAGACCCGCATGACGTGGGGCGTGGCCAGCGAGGCGACGGTCAACGAGCGCCTGGCCTTGATCGCGGAGAGCTTCGGCGAAAGCGGCGACAGGCCGTGGATCCAGCTTGGCATGCGGGTCTGGATCGTGCCGCAGCGCGTCCAGGTCGACATGACCTGGGGCACCCAGGTGAACCAGCCGCGCGAGACGCGCTTCGTGTCGGTCGGCCTGCGCCTGCTGTCGCCGAGCTGGGGGAAACTGATCCCGGCCGGCGCAGCGGCTCGCGCTTGCGCACGTCGACGATTTAGTTATACTCCATAACAATTCGTCGACCATCAAGATCGAAAGCGGACCGCCCGTCGCGCGCAGGTCCGCCACAGGAGACACCATGCGCATCGCCATCGCAGGCGGCGGCATCGGCGGGCTGACGCTCGCGCTGCTCTGCCATCGCCACGGCATCGACGCCGAAGTCTGGGAAGCCAGCGAATCCCTGAAGCCGCTCGGCGTCGGCATCAATCTGCTGCCTCACGCCGTCCGCGAACTGGCCGAGCTCGGCCTGCAGCCGGCCCTCGCGCAGATCGCGATCGAGACCAGCTCGCTGTCCTACTACAACAAGTTCGGCCAACGGATCTGGCACGAGCCGCGCGGGCTCGCCGCCGGCTATCCCTATCCGCAGTTCTCGGTGCATCGCGGCGAGCTGCAGATGCTGCTCTATCGGACCGCGGTGGAAAGGCTGGGCGCCGATCGCGTGCATACCGGCCATGCCTTCGAGACGGTGCACGACACCGGCGTGCGGCCCGGCTCGCCGGTGCAATTCACGTTGCGCCGGCGTGCCGACGGCGCCGAGGTACAGGCCAGCGCCGATGTGCTGGTCGGCGCCGACGGCATCCATTCGGCGGTGCGGCGGCAGTTCTATCCGAGCGGCGACGCCCCGCGTTTCTCGCGGCGGATGCTGTGGCGCGCGGTCACCGAGGCGCCTCCCTATCTCGATGGCCGCTCGATGTTCATGGCCGGCCATCAGGACCAGAAGTTCGTCGCCTATCCGATTTCGGAGCCGCTGCGCCGGCAGGGCCGCTCGCTGATCAACTGGATCGCCGAGCTGCGCGTGCCGGACGACGCGTCGGACACGCCGCCGCGCAGCGACTGGAACCGGCAGGTCGACAAGTCGGTGTTCTGCGAGGCCTTTGCCGGCTGGCGCTGGGACTGGATCGACATTCCGGCGCTGATCGATGGCGCCGCCGCGATCTACGAATTCCCGATGGTCGACAAGGACCCGCTGCCGCGCTGGACCTTCGATCGCGTCACGCTGCTCGGCGACGCCGCGCATCCGATGTACCCGATCGGCTCGAACGGCAGCGCGCAGGCGATCGTCGATGCGCGCCATCTGGTCGATTGCCTGCTCGGCACGCCCGATACCGGCTACGCGCTGCGCGAATACGAGGCCGAGCGGCTGCCGCGCACGGCGGGCATCGTGCTGCGCAACCGGCTCAACGGTCCCGAGCAGGTCATGCAGCTGGCCGAGCAGCGCGCGCCGCAAGGCTTCACCGATATCGAGCAAGTCATTGCGCGCGCCGAGCTCGAGGCGATCGCATTGCGCTACAAGCAGCTGGCGGGATTCGATCGGCAGTCCGTGCAGGGCGGCACCCGCTGACCGCCGGCACCATCATAAAAAAGGGAGACATTCGATGACACTTCGCCGCACAACGCTTGCGCGCCTCGTTCTGACGCTCGCCGCCACCGGCGCGCTTGCCGGCCCCGCGCTGGCCGACGTCACCGTCGGCGTCAGCATTTCGTCGACCGGCCCCTCGGCCTCGCTCGGCATTCCGCAGAAGCAGTCGCTGGGCCTGCTGCCGCAGCAGATCGCCGGCGAGACGATCCGCTATGTGGTGCTCGACGACGGCTCCGATCCCACCCAGGCGACCAAGGTCGCGCGGCGCTTCGTCAGCGAAGACAAGGTCGACATCATCCTCGGCTCGTCCGCGGTGGCGCCATCGATTGCCATCGCCGAGGTCGCCGACGAGAGCAAGACCGTGCAGCTGGCGTTCTCGCCGATCGAACTGAAGCCCGGCCGCGGCGAATGGACCTACCGGCTGGCGCAGCCGATCCGGCTGATGGCCGATGCCGTCGCGGCGACCGCCAAGGCCAGGGGCGTCAAGACGATCGGCTTCATCGGCTTCGCCGACGCCTATGGCGAGACCTGGCTGAAGGAATTCACCACCGCGGCGGCGGCCAACGGCATCCGCGTCGTCGCCACCGAACGCTACGCGCGCTCGGATACCGCGGTCACCGCGCAAACGCTGAAGCTGATCTCGGCGCGCCCGGACGCGATGCTGATCGCCGGCGCCGGCACCGGCGCCGCCCTGCCCCACACCACGCTGCGCGAGCGCGGCTATCGCGGACCGATCTACCACACGCACGGCGCCGCCACCAAGGACCTGATCCGCATCGGCGGCAAGGCGGTCGACGGCGCGATCCTGCCGGCCGGCCCGGTCATCGTGCCCGAACAGCTCGCCGCCGACAGCGCGCCGAAGAAGCCGGGCCTGGACTACGTGAGCCGCTACGAAAAGCAGTACGGCGCGGAAAGCCGCACCCAGTTCGGCGCGCATCCCTACGATGCCGGCCTGGTGCTGCAACGGATCGTGCCGGTCGCGCTGAAGCGGGCCAGGCCGGGCACGCCGGAATTCCGCGCGGCACTGAAGGCGGCGCTCGAAAGCGAGCGCGAGATCGTGGTCTCGCACGGCGTGCTGAACTACACCAGCCAGGACCACTTCGGCTTCGACCAGCGCGGCCGCGTGATGCTGACCATCGACAACGGCAACTGGAAGCTGCTCAAGTGACGGCCGCATTGGCGTTGCCGGCCTTGCCGACGCCCAAGCTCGAACATGTCGCGGATTTCAGCTTTCGCCTCGATCCGGCGATCGAGGTCGGCGCCAGCGCGGTGGGGCAGCGGCGCGTGATTCCGATTCTCGATGGGGTCGTCGATGGCCCGCTGCTGCGCGGCCGTGTGCTGCCCGGCGGCGCCGACTTCCAGCTGGTCCGGCCGGACCTCGGCGACGGCGTCACGGTCGCCGAAATCGAAGCGCGCTATGTCGTGGAGACCGATGACGGCGCCCGGATCTACATCGTCAACGCCGGCCTGCGCAGCGGTCCCGCCGACGTGCTAGCGCGCCTGTCCGCCGGCGAGACGGTCGATCCGTCGCTGATCTACTTCCGCACGGCGCCGCGCTTCGAAACGCAGGCGCCCGCCTATCGCTGGCTGATGCAACACACCTTCGTCGCCACCGGCGCGCGTTTCCCGGACCGCGTGCAGATGCGATACTTCCGCGTCGCCTGAACGGATGACGGGCTTCGTGCCTGCCATCCCCGCCTCCATGTCCGCTTCGTCGCCCTCGTCCCCCTGCTTCCCGTCCCCCGCGCAAGACCCGCGATACGCTCGCGCCCGACCCCGCCACCGAAGTCGGCGGCTTCGATCCGCATCTGCCGGACGTCGACTATGGGGTGCTGGACGGCCTGATCGGCTACGCGATCCGCCGGGCGCAGATCCGGCTCTACGAGGACTTCGTGCGCTCGCTGGCGCCGTGGAACATCACGCCGCCACGCTTCTCGGCACTGGTGCTGATATCGCGCAATCCGGACCTGAAGTTGACCGACCTGGCCAGGATCATGGGCATTGCGCGTTCGGGCGCCGTGCTGCTGGTCGATGCGCTCGAGGAAATGAAGCTGGTGGCGCGACGGCCGGCCGCCAACGATCGGCGGGCGTTCAGCCTGGTGTTGACGGCGGCGGGGCGCCGAACGCTGGACGCGGCAACCCAGGCCGTCTGCGACCATGACGCGAAGATGGCGCGCGCGCTGTCGACACAGGAACAGCAGACGCTCCGAGCGCTGCTGGCGCGACTCGGCTGAGGCTCTTGGCTCCCGGACAGCCGCCGGATATCGCGACGCCGCCCGGGGTCGCTAAACCATCGGTTCAAATTCTTTAGCGGCCGCCACGATTAGAACAGCGGCGTCGCAGTGCGGTGGGTAGGCTTCGCTGTCCTGAAGCCCCAGCCAACGTTGCCGTCCATCGTTGGCGTTTCTCCACCCCACCGCCGCGACGACATGCTCCGTATCTTTGCCCAGTTTCGCTCCACCGAAAATTCCGCCGCCTCCCTCCCGGACACCAGTTCAATCCGCTCCGAAGGCCATCCTCAGCCGCACGAGATCGAGCCGTCCCGCGTCGATGCCGCGGCCGCCAATGGCGCGCAACACGTGCAACCCACCGGCGCTGTCGAGCACCCGCGGGCGCCCCGTGTGATCGACCTGCTCGATGCCGGCTGGCAGGAGCTCACAAGCGCGGTGCATTCGTTGCCGGATACGAGCCGCAAGGCCGAGATCCTGAGCAGCGCGGCACGATGCGGCAAGAAGATCACGGATGCCCAGTCTGCCGCTGCCCGCATCGAAGCATGGGATCTGCAGCAAGGCAACGACGTACGTATCACGCGCCAGGAACTGCTGCGGCTGCGTGCCGATATCAAGCAGTGCGCGAAGTCGGTCGGCGATGCGCTGGCCGACCTGGATCAACTGGCCACCGATCTTCGCGATTATCCGGACAACGAGGCGCCCGGCGCCAAGGCCATCCTGTTGCTGGGCATCGCCGGCATCGCCAGCGCACTGGCGATGCTCGTCGTCACGGTCGCTTTCCCTCCTCTGGGTCTCGTGCTGCTCGGAGCGCTCGTTGCTGGCGGCGCGGCGGGGGGCGGCTATCTCATTCACAGGATATGTCAGGCCGCGTCCGCTCACGAGGGCTTCGAAAGAGCGAACAGCGACGTGTCCGGCGCCCTCCGGCAATCGCTCGAACAGGCCAGGGCGCTGGAAGCCCGGTTCAACGACGAATTGCTGCCCGCGTTGATGCGGAACGCGGAGCTCCGATCCACGCAGGACCTGCAGGAGTTCTTCGCCGGCCAGATGGCGCTGGATCGGTTTGCCAGTTATGGCGATGTCACGAAGCAAAGGGCGGAATGGCGGCGGGATCTGATTTCTCAGTTGCAGGCCGACATTCCAAGGGATCAGTCGGAACTGGTATATCCGTGCGAGATCGCCAACGAGCGATTGATTCCGCCAGGCTTCCGTGACTGGCTTGCAGGGCTGCCGGTGGAGCAGCAGCAGAAGGAGATCCAGAAGCGTCTGCCGGGGGCTGTGGATATCGCCATGGAGAAGATCCACGCGGCCGCCGAGGGCAACGATGACACGTTCGATGCCCTGCTGTATCTGATCACGCAGCGGCCCCGCAGCGCGGTGGAGAACGCGGCGACGATCGCGCTGGCCAGGGCCATTGGACTTCCCGAGGCAATCACGACCGCCGCGGGGCAAAAGATCAACCTCGTGCAGATAGCGTGCGATGAAAGCGGAAGGGCGATCGGCGGCACGATCACCTACAAGCTATACCAGCCGGCGCCCGACATCGGCACCGCGTTGCATATCATGCCGCTGGCGGCCGGCGACATCGTGCCGGCCCCGGAAGATGCCGGTCTTCGTGCTGTCGCGACGTTCGCGTTGGAAGGCCGGAGCATCAAGATCACGTCGCTCAAGTTCAAGGCGACGCTTTCCATCCTTGCAGCCTGCGCCGAAATGTTCGCGCATGAGATCGACCGGTTGGCGCAATCCGGCAACCCGCGGCATTTTGTGTTTGACGAGAAGCCGTCCAGCAGCAACGTTCCGGTACCCGGCGATCTGTCCGCTGGCGGCGGCTGAGCAGCGACGAGCGGGCCCGATCGGCAGACCGGATCGGCTCGACGGCGATATCGGGGCAATCCTTGATTCAAACCTGGGAGGGAACTGCATATGCCATTGGTACCGACAGCATCGACGCACACGGCCAGGCCGCACGATCTCTACGGAACGGACCATCACGACCAGCCACATTCCAATCGACCCGGATATCTGGGCGCCCTGCCGACGGAATTGAAGCTCGCGGTCATCGATGCCGATCCGGACGCCGCGCTTGCCTTGATGGATACCACGCACGAATTCGAGATGCTGGTTTGCGGCGGGCCACTGCGCCCGCTTTTCCAGTACTTCGAACGGTCGCCCGGCCGCCTGCGGTCCTTCTTGCAGGCAGGTATCCGCTCGGGAAAGACGGCCAACCAATTCGTGCGCCTGGCAAAGGTATTCGACGAGGTGACGAGCGCCCCGCCCGAGTGCGTTCGTTATGCCGCGCGATACCTGGTGGAGTTGGGAATGCTGACTCCACGAATCTACAACGCCATGTGTCCCGAATTCGTGCATCTGCTGTGCGACAAGGACACGCTGACGTTCTCGTTTTCGCGCCGCTTTCCCTTGCTCAGCGAAGGCGAGTTTGCCGAGCATCAAAACATGCTGCAGCCGTACGCCGACGAGCACGCGGTCAATCATGTTTCCGAACTCGATATCGTTCTGCTGCGTATTGCACCCGCGCTCGGTGAAAGAGGCCTGCTCGGACTTGCTTTTGAACAGTTGTTCGATCGGGACCGCTTCGGCCGCTTTCTGGTCCCCAACGGATTCGCTGATCGCGAGGAGGCCTACACGTATTCAAGAATCGACTCGGCGGCTCTTGCACAAATGTTGAAGCGGTTCTATTGCGCGATGGACCTTCGGGTCATCAATTTCGACCGAAGCGCGCGGGATGGTGCCCTCTACCGGACCGCCTTCGGCAGCGCGGGAAGCTCGTCCGCCGGCTGTCAATCCACAGCGTCGCAGTCATCGCCCCGTGTCCGTATTCTTCCCGGGGCAGGCAGGCGTCACACTCGGGACGACCAGCGAATCTGGCTGTTTCAGCTGTTCCGCCAACTCTGAAGCCAACGCACGGAAGCCGGGATCTGGCAGCGCTTCCTCGCCACCATGAGCAGGTGAGTCGGGCATCGGGGTCCCATCGTTGCAGACGACTACGGTACCATGCTGCCCATGCCTGCTCGCCCCCTTCTCGCCCGCAGCATGGTGCCATTCCTGGCGTTTGCCTTGGCAATCGGCCCCCGCTGCCAACTCCGAAGCCGCCACCAAGCGGTCCAAGTCAAAGGCCTCCGCCACGAAGGCATCGGGACCGTCGTCTTCGACGAGGACAGCGGCATCCAATGCCCGACTGCTGTCGCTCGCACAGGATCAAACGGGCCTGCCACCGTCCGTGCTGCTCGGGTTGCGGCAGGCGGGTGTACCGCTTTCTGCCACCAGCTTCTACATCGTTCGGCAAGGCGCCCCGACGGCCACCGCCAGCTGGAACGCGCAGACCCCGATGAACCCGGCTTCGACGATGAAGCTGATCACTACGTTCGCCGGCCTGCAACTGCTGGGGCCGAGCTACCGCTGGCAGACCTCGCTCTATGCGGACCGGGAGCCGGGCGCCGACGGCGTGGTCGGCAACGTCTACCTGCGCGGCCAGGGCGATCCGAAGCTGGTGCCGGAGGAAATGGCCAAGCTGGTCGCCGGGGCGCTGCGCGCGGGCGTGACCACCATTGCGGGCGACGTGGTGCTCGATCGCAGCTACTTCCAGAATGGCCTCGACAATGGCGGCACCATCGACGGCGAGACCCATCGCGCCTACAACGTGGCGCCGGACGCGCTGCTGTATTCGTTCAAGACCCTGTCCTTCACGCTGACGCCGGATGCCGCCACGCAAACGGTCGGCGTCTCCGTGATGCCGCCGCTGGCACAGCTGCGCGTGGACAATCGGCTCGCGCTGACCAACGGCCGCTGCGGCGACTGGCGCGCCGGCGCGACGCCGACGCTGTCCCCGCAGGCGGACGGCACCGTGGTGGCCGCGTTCGATGGAAGCTACTCGGCGGATTGCGGCGAGCAGGTGCTGAACTTCGCCGCGCTCAGTCATGACGACTTCATCGGCGGCGGCTTCATCGCGCAATGGCTCGCGGCCGGCGGTACCTTCGCCAGGCCGCCCGCGGTCCGCAGCGGCCGCGTGCCGCGGCCCGCGTTCCGGCTGACGCGCCACTACGGCATGCCGCTGGCCGACATCGTCCGGGACATCAACAAGTACTCCAACAACGTGATGGCTCGCCAGCTGTTCCTGACCGTCGGCGCGGAGATCGATCGCGGCGGCCCGGCCAGCACCGCGCGCTCGGCGGCGGTGATCCGCCGCTGGCTGTCGCACCAGGGCCTCGACATGCCGGGGCTGACGTTGGACAACGGCTCGGGACTGTCGCGGCAGGAACGCATCAGCGCCTACGATCTGGCGCGCCTGCTGCAACAGGCGCTGGCGAGCGAGGCGGCGCCGATCTTCGTGAACTCGCTGCCGGTGCTGGGCGTGGACGGCACGCTGCGCAACCGGTTGACGCGCAGCAGCGCGGCCGGACACGGCTATCTGAAGACCGGCACGCTGGCGGATGTGCGCGCCATCGCGGGCTATGTGGATGCGGCCGACGGCGGGCGCTATGTCGTCGTCAGCCTGATCAACCATCCGAATGCATCGCAGGCGCAGCAGGCGCATGACGCGCTGCTGGAGTGGGTGTATCGGGGCGCGCCGGCGTCGGCGGCGCATTAACGGTCCAAAGCACTAACGGTCTGGAGCACTAAGGGTCTGGAGCGCTAACGGTCTGGAGCACCAACGGACCACGGCACTAACGCATTGACGCAATAAGGCATTCACGCACCGGCGCACCAGCGCACCGCCATCAGGCGCCCCGGCGCTGGTCCTGGAACGCCGCGGCGGCCCGCTGCAAGCGGTCCCGTACGCCCGCCCACTCGTGCCCCTCGGGCAGGGGCTCGACGTACAGCCGGGCGAAGCCTTCCTTGTCGAGCCGGCGCAGCAGCCGGTACAGCTCCCGCGCATAGGCCCTGGCATCCGCCGGGGCCTGCACCCACACGCAGCGCGGATCGTCCGCCGGCGCGGCGGCGACCCAGGCCACGCGGGCATCGGCCGGCAGCGTGGCGAGGTCGCGTGCGAGCGCACGCGTATCGGCCAGATACAGCGGCGTGCGCGGCGCGTAGTGGGCCTTCAGCGTGCCCGAGGCCCGCGGCGCGGACGCATCGGGCGGCAGCGGCGCGGCGCCGAGCACATCGGCCATCATCGCCGGCGTGATCGCGCCCGGGCGCAGCAGCACCGGGCCGATGCCCTGGTCCAGCCGCGACAGGTCGACGATGGTCGATTCGATGCCGACCTCGACGCCATCACCCTCAAGCACATAGATGCTGTCGCCGAATTCCTCGCGCACATGCTGCGCGGTGGTCGGGCTGACCTGGCCGAACTTGTTGGCCGACGGCGCCGCGATGCCGCCGCGGCCGCGCTTGAAACGCGACAGCAGCGCCTGCGCGACCGGGTGCGAGGGGCAGCGCAGGCCGATGCTGTCCTGCCCGCCCGCGACGTCGGCGGGGATATGCGCGGCACGTTTCAGGATCAGCGTCAGCGGCCCGGGCCAAAAGGCGTCGATCAGGCGCTGCGCGGCCTCGGGTACCTCGTCGGTCCAATGGCCGATGTCGGCGCCGTCGACCACATGGACGATGATCGGATGGTTGGACGGCCGTCCCTTGGCCGCGAAGATGCGCGCCACCGCCTCCGGGTTCTCGGCATCGGCGCCGAGGCCATAGACGGTTTCGGTCGGAAACGCGACCAGCTGCCCGGCCTCGAGCAGGCGCGCGGCCTCGTCGAGCTCGGCGGCGGTCGGCATCCGGGAAGGATGGGAAGCGGCGGCCATCGTCATCACCCTGTGCAGGAAATCAGGGCGCGATATGCAGGATCTGCAGCGCCGCGTCGAAGGCGCGCTGCGCGTCTTCCGCACGCTCGCCGATGCAGTTGACGTGGCCCATCTTGCGTCCGGGCCGCGCGTCGCTCTTGCCGTACAGATGGAGCTTGGCGCCGGGCTGGCCGACCACCGCATCCCACGCCGGCTCGCGCTCGAGCCCGTATTCGTACCAGACGTCGCCCAGCAGGTTCAGCATCTTGCCGGCCGAATGCTGGCGCGTACTGCCCAGCGGCAGCCGGGCCATCGCCCGCACCTGCTGCTCGAACTGGCTGGTCTCGCACGCGTCCATCGTGATATGGCCGGAGTTGTGCGGGCGCGGCGCCATCTCGTTGGCGATCAGGCTGCCGTCCTTGAGCACGAAGAACTCGATGCACAGCACGCCGACATAGCCCATCTCGCCGGCGATGGTGGCCGCGGCGGCACGGGCACGGTCGGCAATCTCGGCCGACACCTGGCGCGACGGCATCACCGTCGAGAACAGAATGCCGTCGCGATGGACATTCTCGGCCAGCGGCCAGGTCGCGGTCGCGCCATCGGCGCCGCGCGCGGCCAGCACAGAGACCTCATAGGCCAGCGGCAGCATCTGCTCCAGCACGCACGGCACATGCTGCATCGCGTTCCAGGCGGCGCGCACGTCCTCGCGCGTCTTGACGCGGGCCTGGCCCTTGCCGTCGTAGCCCATGCGCGCGGTCTTCAGGATGCCCGGCAGCAGCTGCTCGGGCAGCTGGTCGATATCGGCATCGTGCTGGATCACCCAGTGCGGGGCCGGCGGCACGCCGGTGCGCTCGGCGCAGGCGGCGAAGAACTTCTTCTCGCCGATGCGGTTCTGCGCGATCGACACGCAATGGCCGCGCGGCGCGACGAAGGCGCCGAGCTGCTCGAGCCGCTCCAGCGACATCGACGGCACGTTCTCGAATTCGGTCGAGACCGCCTGACACAGCTTCGCCATCTCGGTCAGCGCCGCCTCGTCGGTGTAGGCCGCGCAGATATGCCTGTCGGCGACCGCGCCGGCCGGGCTGTCCTGGTCGGGGTCGAGCACGCAGACCTTGTAGCCCATCGCCTGGGCGGCATGCGTGAACATCCGGCCCAGCTGGCCGCCGCCGAGCATGCCGAGCCAGGCGCCGGGCAGGATCGGCGCGTTCGGGCCGCCGACGCCGAATTCGGCGCGCGACTCCGGCGTGTGCGCTTCGATCAGATGGGGATGGATATCGGTGGGCATGCTCGTGCGGATTCCAGGGGAACGGTTCGCGGCCGCCGGCGACGGCCGCGGGGCGTGATTCAGTGAGTCAGCAAATCAGTGAATCGGTGAATCAGTCAATCGGTGAAGCGGATCGGCGTCGGGCGGTCACAGCGGCAAGGTCATCGCCCGCGCCGCTTCGGTCTGGCGCGTGCGGAACGCTTCGAGCGCCGCGGCCAGCGCGTCGTCGACGGTTGCCAGCGTGGCGATCGCGTGCAGCGCGGCATTGACCGCGCCGGCCTCGCCGATGGCGAAGGTAGCGACCGGCACGCCCTTGGGCATCTGCACGATCGACAGCAGCGAATCCTCGCCGCGCAGGTACTTGGACGGCACCGGCACGCCAAACACCGGCACGATGGTCTTGGCCGCGATCATGCCCGGCAGATGCGCGGCACCGCCGGCGCCGGCGATGATCGCGCGCAGTCCGCGCGCGCGCGCCGTCTCGGCGTAGCGGAACATCTCGTCTGCCATCCGGTGCGCCGATACCACCTGGGCCTCGAACGGGACGCCGAAATCCTTCAGCATCGCCACGGCGTGCTGCATCACGTCCCAGTCCGAACTGCTGCCCATCACGACGCCGACCAGCGGCTTGTTTGTCTGGCTCACTTCCAATCCTCGCTTGCGTGGCGTGCCCGCGGCCGCCCGTTATTGCAGTTCCTGCCCGGTCAGCCGGGTCAGCGCCTCGCGGTACTTGGCCGCGGTCTTCTCGATCACGTCGGCCGGCAGGGCCGGCGCCGGTGCGGTCTTGGGCCACGGCTTGCCGTCGATGCGCACCGCCTCGAGCCAGTCGCGCACGAACTGCTTGTCGAACGACGGCGGGTTGGTGCCCACCTGGTACGAATCGGCCGGCCAGAAGCGCGACGAATCGGCGGTCAGCACCTCGTCCATCAGCGTCAGCGTGCCGTTCTCATCGAGGCCGAACTCGAACTTGGTGTCGGCGATGATGATGCCGCGCGTGGCGGCGTAGTCGGCCGCTTCCTTGTACAGGCGGATCGAGATGTCGCGCATCTGCGCGGCCAACTCCTTGCCGATGCGCGCCTCGACCTCGGCGAAGCTGATGTTTTCGTCGTGCTCGCCCATCTCCGCCTTGGCCGCCGGCGTGAAGATGGGCTCGGGCAGCTTCTGCGCGTTCTGCAGGCCGGCCGGCAGCTCGATGCCGCAAACCCGGCCGGTCGCCTGGTAATCCTTCCAGCCCGAACCGGCCAGATAGCCGCGCACCACGGCCTCGACCAGGATCGGCTTCAGACGCTTGACCACCACCGCGCGGCCGCGCACCTGCGCGACTTCGTCCGGCTGCACCACGGTCTCGGCGGCGATGCCGGTCTCGTGGTTCGGCACGATATGGGCCAGCTTCCGGAACCAGAAGTTGGCCATCTGGTTCAGCACGCGGCCCTTGCCCGGGATCGGCTCGCCGAGGATCACGTCGAACGCCGACAGGCGGTCGGTCGTCACGATCAGCAGCTTGTCGTCGCCGACGGCATAGTTGTCGCGCACCTTGCCATGGCCGAGCAGCGGCAGCGAGCGGATGGAGGACTGATAGAGAGCGTCAGACATAGAAATAGGTCGGCGAGCCGGAGAGAGGGAGAAACAATGAGGGGCTTCGTGCAGTCGCGAAGCCCCATCGGTCGATGCACTGGCCACGCCATGGCGTCGGCCATGGCCCGGCCCTCATGCGCTGAAGGCCGGGCCGCGGCGGCTCAATGCGCCGCCGACTGCATGGCTTGATGCACGGCTTACTGCACCGCTTACTGCACCACCTGCGACAGCTTGCCCGACTTGTACTGCTCGGCGATGTCCTTCAGCGCGATCGGCTTGATCTTGCCGGCCTGGCCTTCGCAGCCGAACGCGACATAGCGGGCCTTGCAGACCTGCTTGGCGGCCTCGCGGGCCGGCTTCAGGTATTCGCGCGGGTCGAACTTGCTCGGATTCTCGACGAAGAAGCGGCGGATCGCGCCGGTCATGGCCAGACGGATATCGGTGTCGATATTGATCTTGCGCACGCCGTACTTGATCGCCTCCTGGATTTCCTCGACCGGCACGCCGTAGGTTTCCTTCATGTCGCCGCCGAACTTGCGGATTTCCTCCAGCAGTTCCTGCGGGACCGACGACGAGCCGTGCATCACCAGGTGGGTGTTGGGGATGCGGGCGTGGATTTCCTTGATGCGGCTGATCGCCAGGATGTCGCCGGTCGGCTTGCGGGTGAACTTGTACGCGCCGTGCGAGGTGCCGATGGCGATCGCCAGAGCGTCCAGCTGGGTCGCCTTGACGAAGTCGGCGGCCTGCTCGGGGTCGGTCAGCAGCATCGAGTGATCGAGCTTGCCTTCGGCGCCGATGCCGTCTTCCTCGCCGGCCTCACCGGTTTCCAGCGAGCCCAGGCAGCCCAGTTCGCCCTCGACGGTCACGCCCACGGCGTGGGCCATCTCGACGACCTTGCGGGTCACCTCGACGTTGTACTCGTACTCGGCCGGCGTCTTGCCGTCCTCGCGCAGCGAGCCGTCCATCATCACCGACGAGAAGCCCAGGTCGATCGCGCCCTGGCAGATCGCCGGCGACTGGCCGTGGTCCTGGTGCATCACGACCGGGATATGCGGATAGGCTTCGACCGCCGCCTCGATCAGGTGGCGCAGGAAGTGTTCGCCGGCATATTTGCGGGCGCCCGCGGAAGCCTGCATGATCACCGGCGCATTCACTTCGTCGGCGGCCTGCATGATGGCCTGGACCTGCTCCAGGTTGTTGACGTTGAATGCCGGCAGACCGTAGCCGTTCTCGGCGGCGTGGTCGAGCAACTGGCGCATCGAAACGAGTGGCATGTCAGACTCCTAAGAAAAGAATGGGGTTCTCGGTATTGGGATGTTCTTCGGGCTGCCGGGCTGTCGCCACGGTCCGCCGCTATCGTGGCAAGTTTCCGTGGGGCGCGGCACCGGGCTGTGTTCCCCAGCGCACCGTGCCCGCCGTCATCGTTCGCGTCATGGTTCGCGTCATCGGCATCGCCTCCCGCTTGATGGTCAGCCGCAGGGTCGGCATCGGCATCTGCGTCACAGCCCGACCCGGACGATCTTCAGCGTATTGGTGCCGCCCGGCTGCCCCATCGGCTCGCCGACCGTCAGCACGATGAAATCACCGCGCTGCACCACGCCCTTGGCGAGCAGCAGCTCCTCGGCCTGTTCCAGCGCGGTATCGCGGTCGGTGCTCGATTCCAGCGGCAGCGGCACCACGTTGCGGTACAGCTGCATCTTGCGCTGCGAGGCCAGGTTCGGCGTCATCGCGTAGATCGGCACATGGATGCGGTGACGGCTCATCCACAAGGCGGTCGCGCCCGAGTCGGTCAGCGCGGCAATGGCCTTCACTTGCAGATGATAGGCGGTGAACAGCGCGCCCATCGCGATCGACTGGTCGATGCGGGTAAAGGTCTGGTTCAGGAAGTCGGTGTCGAGCTGGACCACCTCGGACTTCTCGGCCTCGACGCAGACCGCGGCCATCGCCTCGACGGTTTCGACCGGATAGCGGCCGGCGGCGGTCTCGGCCGACAGCATCACGGCATCGGTGCCGTCGAGCACGGCGTTGGCGACGTCCGACACCTCGGCGCGGGTCGGCACCGGATTGACGATCATGCTTTCCATCATCTGCGTGGCGGTGATGGTCAGCTTGTTGGCCTCGCGCGCGAGCCGGATCATCCGTTTCTGCAGCGCCGGCACCGCGGCGTTGCCCACTTCCACGGCCAGGTCGCCGCGCGCCACCATGATGCCGTCCGAGGCCGCGAGGATTTCCTCGAGCACGCCCGGCCGGATCGCCTCGGCGCGTTCGATCTTGGCGATCATCCGGGCCTTGTGGCCGAACTGCTGGCCCGCCACCGCGGCGAGCTGGCGCGCCATCTCCATGTCGGTGGCGTTCTTCGGGAAGCTGACCGCGATATAGTCGGCGCCCAGCGCCATCGCGGTCTTGATGTCTTCCATGTCCTTGGCCGTCAGCGCCGGCGCCGACAGGCCACCGCCCTGGCGGTTGATGCCCTTGTTGTTGGACAGGTCGCCGCCGACCTTGACGGTGGTGAAGATCTCGTTGCCGATCACGCGGTCGACGCCCAGCACGATCAAGCCGTCGTTGAGCAGCAGCAGGTCGCCCGGGCCGACATCGCGCGGCAGGTCCTGGTAATCGAGGCCGGCGCGTTCCTGGTTGCCGAGCTTGCAGCCGGCGTCCAGCACGAACGGGTCGCCCGCCTTCAGCGTGACCTTGCCGTGCTCGAACTTGCCGACGCGGATCTTCGGCCCCTGCAGGTCGGCCATGATCGCCACCTCGCGGCCGCAGGCCTGGGCGGCCTCGCGCACCAGGCGCGCGCGCTCGAGGTGGTCTTCGGCCACGCCGTGCGAGAAATTGAGCCGCACCACGTCGACCCCGGCCGCAATCATGCGGGTCAGCATCTCGAGCGTGCTGGAAGCGGGGCCGATGGTGGCGACGATCTTGGTCGAACGGGTCATCTGGTTTCCTTGTCCTTGGCGTGTCGCGGCCGGTTGCCGGCGGGGTTGCCTGCGGGTCGCCTGCAGGTTGCCGGCAAGCGCTGCGGCCGCGTCCCGCGTCCGGTGGACGCCGGGCGGCGGCCGGGTCCGGCGGTCAGCCGGCGGCGCGCTGCTCCAGGACTTCGAAGGCCGGCAGCGTCTTGCCTTCGAGGAATTCGAGGAAGGCGCCGCCGCCGGTCGAGACATAGCCGACCCGGTCCGCGATGCCGTACTTGGCGATCGCGGCCAGCGTGTCGCCGCCGCCGGCGATCGAGAAGGCCTTCGATTCGGCGATCGCTTCGGCCAGCACCTTGGTGCCGTTGCCGAACTGGTCGAACTCGAACACGCCCACCGGGCCGTTCCAGACGATGGTGCCGGCCGCCTTCAGCTGCTCGGCCAGCATCGCCGCGGTGCGCGGACCGATGTCGAGAATCATGTCGTCGTCGGCCACGTCCTTGACGTCCTTGACGGTGGCTGCGGCGTTGGCGCTGAACTCCTTGGCGCAGACCACGTCGACCGGGATCGGCACCGAGGCGCCGCGCGCGGCCATGATGTCGATGATGGCCTTGGCTTCGGCGCCGAGGTCCGGCTCGGCCAGCGACTTGCCGATCTTCAGGCCGGCGGCCAGCATGAAGGTGTTGGCGATGCCGCCGCCGACCACCAGGTTGTCGACCTTGTCGGCCAGCGACTTCAGGATGGTCAGCTTGGTCGAGACCTTCGAGCCCGCGACGATCGCCACCAGCGGCCGGGCCGGCTGGCCCAGCGCCTTGCCCAGCGCGTCGATCTCGGCGGCCAGCAGCGGGCCGGCACAGGCGATCGGCGCGTATTTGGCGATGCCGTGGGTGGTCGCCTCGGCGCGGTGCGCGGTGCCGAAGGCGTCGTTGACGTAGATGTCGCAGAGCCTGGCCATCTTCTGCGCCAGCTCGTCGCTGTTCTTCTTCTCGCCCTTGTTGACGCGGCAGTTCTCGAGCAGCACCACCTGGCCGGGCGCGACCTCGACGCCGTCGACCCAGTTCTGCACCAGCTTGACGTCCTTGCCCAGCAGTTCCGACAGGCGCTTGCCGATCGGCGCCAGCGAATCGGCCGGCTTGAATTCGCCCTCGGTCGGGCGGCCCAGGTGGGAGGTCACCATCACGGCGGCGCCGGCGGCGAGGCACGCCTCGATGGCCGGCACGGAGGCGCGGATGCGAGTGTCCTCGGTGATATTGCCGGCGTCGTCCTGCGGCACGTTGAGGTCGGCGCGGATGAACACACGCTTGCCGGACAGTTTGCCTTGGGAAATCAGGTCGGATAGACGCAGGACAGAGGTCATGGCTCTTGCGGGAAAGATCGGAAAAACCGGCATTTTACCTGAACGGGGACCCCCTTTTGCGCAATTGCAACGGGGTTGCGCCGCCCAGCGCACAAAGGCAGGTGAAACCCTCATCACATCCTGCTGACGACCCCGCTTCAAACCCGTACCATAGCTTTTCGGCCACCGCAGCCGCCCCCGGGGCGCTGCCCTCGAGAAGCCGTCGCATCCCAATCAAGAAGAAAGAAGAAGATGGAGCCGACCGGGCCGTCGCAAGAGCCTGGCGGCGCATTGCTTTGTCGTCGGAACCAGGGGTAGTCGATGAACCAACGGGAAGTCCATGGCGCAGACCATGGGCGGCGCCAGCCATTGCACGCGCCGCCCGCCGCCTGCCGCGCCATCGCGTCGATGCGGAGGCGGCAATGAACGACAGCGACATCCACGACACCATCCGCGGACTCTACGAGGGCATCGTGGATCCGCAGGCGTGGCAGCGCAGCCTGCAGAACCTGCGCCGCGCGAGCGGCAGCACCCAGATGGGCATGGTCGTGCTCGACAAGCGCAACGACCGCATGTCGGTGACCGAGCTGGCCAATCCGGTCGAGGGACTGGTCCAGGCCTACCAGCAGACCTTCGAGGCGCTGGACCCGGGACGGTCCTTTGCGCCGCGGATGCCGGTCGGCGGCTGGTACATCGATGCGCGCGAGCTGGGTGCGGGCACCATTGCGCGGCATCCTTTCTATGGCGACTTCCTGCACCGCTACGGCATGGGCTCGGTGATGGCCTGCCTGGTCGATCGCCAGCCCTACTACGAGGTCTATTTCTCGCTGCAGCGACCGGTCGACGGGCCGCTGTTCGCGCACGAGGACGCGCGGGCGCTCGACTGGGCGATTCCCCCACATCCGCCAGGCGATGGCGCTGCGCGAGCGCACCAGCGCGCTGACCGCGTTGCAGCGCATGTCGATGCAGCTGCTGGACCAGCTGGCATTCGGCGTGATCGTCTTGACGGCCGACGCGCGGGTGCTGCTGCACAACAGCGAGGGCGAGGCCTGGGTGCGCCGGCTGGTGCCGAATCCGGCCGCGCCGCGCACGGGTGCCGGCGCTGGCACGGGCGACGAATGGAAGCTGTCGCGCCCGTTCGCGGCGATGATCCGCGCGGCCTGCGATGCCAACGCGCCGGTGCCGGCCCAGGCGGCGACGGCGCAATCGCGCCAGGGCGCCCGCGCGCAGGTCATCGTGCTGCCGCTGCCGCCGTCGCATGCGATGGGCCAGGCCTGGCAGCAGCCGGCCGCGCTGGTCGCGATCCACGACGCCCGCGGCAGCTCGCCGCTGTTGCCCCAGGTACTGCGCGATCTCTATGGACTGACGCCGGCCGAGATGCGGCTGGCGACGCTGCTGACCACCGGCATCGGGCTGCCCGAGGCCTGCGAGCAGTTGCAGATCGGCCGCGAGACCAGCCGCACCCAGCTGAAGTCGGTGTTCATCAAGACCGGCACCAACAGCCAGGCGCAGCTGTCGCACCTGCTGACCCAGCTGAGCGCCACGCTGAAGGCGCCGCGGGCCCAGCCCGATGGCGGCGGCTGACGTCCGGCAGACGGCGGCCTGACGTCTTGCCCGGCGTCTGCCTGACGTCTTTCCTGACGTCTTTCCTGACGTCTTTCCTGACGTCTTTCCTGACGTCTTGCCCGACGTCTGTCTGACGTCTGCCTGACGGCTAGGCCAGCAACCGCAGCGCCGTATAGACCGCCATGCCGACCGCGATCATGCCGAGCATCTTGCGGGTGGCGAGGTAGAACAGCGCCGCGGCGATGCCGGCGATCAGCTTGTAGTTTTCCAGGCCGACGGTGAAATGGCCCTGCCAGGTCATCAGGTCCGGCAGGATGATGGCCGCCAGCGCGGCGGCGGGCGCGTAGCGCAGCGCCCGCTGCAGGCGGTCGGGCAGGCTGACGTGCTCGCCCGCCATCAGGAACAGGGCGCGCGTGACGATGGTCACCACCGCCATGCCGATCAGCGCGATCCAGATCTGCCAATGGCTCATGCCTTGTCCTCCGCCGACGACGCGGCGTGGCCGGCCCGCGTGCCGGCGTCGTTGCCGGCGTTCCGGCTGGCCGTGCCGGCTGCCTTGTCGCGCCGCCGCTTGTTTTCGATGCCGCGCAGCGTGGCACGGGCCGCCATCTGGTCGCTCGCCATGCCGGCCGCGATCGCCCCTACCACCGCCACCACCAGGCCGAGCCGGTACGGCAGGTCGAAGAAGAACAGCGCCAGCACCGCCGATACCGCGACCGCCATCAGCGTCGAGCGGGAATTGATCGTCGACACCATCACCGGGATCAGCGCCAGCGTGCCGGCCAGGGCCAGGCCCCAGCTGTCGGGGAACAGGCTCGCCAGCAGGATGCCCGCCATCGACGAGACCTGCCACATCACGAAGTTGGTCAGCGCCATGCCCCAGAAATACCCTTCCTTGCCGGACTCGTAGCCGGGCGCCTGGAAGCGCTGCATGAAGAAGACGAAATGCAGGTCGCCGTTGAACGACCCCAGCAGCGTGCGCCGCCACAGCGGCAGATAGCTGAAATGCGGCTGCAGCGCGGCGCTGAAGATCACGAAACGCAGATTGACCACGGCGGCGGTCAGCCAGATCGTCCACAACGGCATGCCGGCGGCGAACAGCGGCAGCACCGCCAGCTGGGCCGAGCCGGCATAGACCAGCAGGCTCATGCCGATCGCCTCGGGCACCGTCATCACCGACTTGCTCATGGCGACGCCCGTCACCAGTCCCCACGAGAACGTGGCCGGCAGCGACGGCGCGAAACGTCGTGCGCCGGCCAGGAAGCCGGTGCGCTCGGCGGGCGGAAAGCGGGTCCAGAAATGGTGCAGGACGCCTTGCGTGGCACGATGCCAAAGGCGCAGCCAGGCCGGGGGCCGAGGGGAAGTCATGGAGCGGACGCGGTGAGGATTCCGGCCGATCGCGCGACGGCGATCCAACGCGCCGCGCCGGCATCGCCGGACACCCCGCCGCGAGCGCGGCGGGTAAGGCGCCATTATAGGGCCTGACGGGAATTGGGTAAGTGGGCGCTTAAATGATGCGCGCGGCGAGCAGTCACGCGGGTTGGTCGGTCATATTCGGCCCCAGCAAGCGGAAGCCAGGGGTACGGGCCGCCGCGGCATCGAAGGTCGCCACCCAATCGCACGCCGCCGCGTGGCACGTTCGTTCGATCAGGCAATCGGCGAAGTCCGCGCCGGACGTCGCATACGAATGGAGCGCCTTGCGGACCGTCTCGGCTGCCTCGACCACGAATTCGCGAGAGTCCAGTATGCCTTCGACGAGCTCGACGATCCCGCTTCGCTTGATCGCGAAGCGCCGGGTCATCACCCACACCAGTTCGACGAGGGCGACCATCGGCACGTACCCGCGCCGCTCGGGGCTCAAGCCCTCAAGCAAGGCGCTGGCGATGGGAGACTGCAGTGGATCGTCCTGAGCGAAGTACCGGACCAGGACGTTGGTATCAATTCCGATCACCGGCCGACGCTCCCTGTTCCGCGATTGCGGCGTTCATGTCGTCGACCGAAACGGGTTTGTCCGGTTTGGGCACCACGCCCTTCAGCCGCTTGACCGACTGATGGGCGGGAATTACCTCGTAGTTGCCTGTGGCTTCGTTCATTACAAACTCCACGCGATCGCCAGCCGACAAGCCCAACCTATCCCGAACCTCCGCAGGAAGGGTGACTTGCCCCCCTCGAAGTCATCGTGACCGATGTCATCTTTGCTTACCTCCCCTCTCGATCCGTTCCGAACACTCGCATTGAACGCCAGTGGACCGCGGGCAGCAAGCTGGCAATTTTGAACTTGGAACCGGCTCCCCGACTTTCCAGAAAGAACGGCGCTCCTCAGCAATTCGGACGGCTATCGGCGCCGCCCATCGGCACCGCGCTGCGCATGGCCTCCGCATCTTTCGCCGGCGGGGTGCCGAACAGGCGGCGGTATTCGCGCGTGAACTGCGGCACGCTTTCGTAGCCCACCGCAAAGGCGGCGCTGCTGGCGGTCATGCCATCGGCCAGCATCAGGCGGCGCGCTTCGATCAGCCGCAGCTGCTTCTGGAATTGCAATGGCGACAGCGACGTGACGGCGCGGAAGTGCTGGTAGAACGACGATGGGCTCATGCCGGCGACGCCGGCGAGCCGCTCCATCGGCAATGGCCTGGTGAACTCCTCGCGCAGCACCGCCACGGCGCGCGCCACGCGCCGCGCATTGCCTTCCGGCCATCCCAGTTCGCGGATGGCCGCGCCATGCCGGCCGGCCAGCAGCCAGTAGTGCAACTCCCGTACGCGCTGGGCATGAAGCACCGGCACGGCCTCCGGCCGCTCGAACAGGCGCATCAGCCGCAGCGCGGCGTCGGCGACCTCGGCATCGGTCGGCTGGTACCGCACCGCCACGCCCTCGGCCGCCGGCAGGGTCTGCATCTGGGCGGCGAGGTCCGCGATCACGGCCGGCTCGAGGTCCAGCACCAGCGACAGGTAGGGCGCTTCGGGGCTGGCCCGCGTGACCTGGCTGACGGTCGGCACGTCGGCGGTGATCAGCAGCGAGTCGCCCGCCTCGAAGGTGAAGGTCTGCGTGCCCATGGTGACCTGCTTGCTGCCCTGAAGCACCAGGCAGACCAGCGGCCGCGCGATGGCATGGAGCAGTCCGCTGGGCGACCTGGCCTTGATCGTGGTCAGGCCCGGCACGGGCGTTTGGGCAAGGCCCTCGGGATCGGCGTAGGCGTCCGTGTACCGGCGGACGGCATCGAGCAGGTCGGCGTTCATGGACGCAGCATAGCGCTGCCCTCGGAGGGCGGCGAGCCGGCTCGGAGATTCAGGCAAGAAAGCGGGAGGAATTGACAAAGACTATTGGCGCTCGGGCTCCAATAATTCGTAACACCATCAACCGAACCAAGGAGTGATCGCCATGACCCGAGTTACCCTCGTGACGGGCGCCAGCCGCGGGCTGGGCCGAGCCACCGCCCTGAGCATCGCCCGCAGCGGCGGGGATGTCATCGTGACGTACCAGCGCCGGGCCGGCGAGGCGAACGCCGTCGTCGCCGAGATCGAGGCACTGGGCCGCAAGGCCTGTGCGCTGCAGCTCGACACCGGCGACATCGATACCTTCGCCGCCTTCGCCCAAACGCTGCGCGCCGCCCTGCGCCAGACATGGCAGCGCGACACCTTCGATCATCTGGTCAACAACGCCGGCCACGGCGACTATGCGTTGATCGGCGACACCACCGAAGCGCAGTTCGACGCGCTGGTCAACGTGCACTTCAAGGGCGTGTATTTCCTGACGCAGACGCTGCTGCCGCTGATCGCCGACGGCGGGCGCATCGTGAACCTGTCCAGCGGGCTGACGCGGGTGTCCTTCCCCGGCTACGCGGCCTACGCCGCGGTCAAGGGCGCGGTGGAAGTGCTGACCCGGTATCTGGCGAAGGAACTCGGCGCGCGCGGCATCGCCGTCAATACCGTGGCCCCGGGCGCGATCGAAACCGACTTTGGCGGCGGCGCCGTGCGCGACAACCCGGAGATCAACAAGCTGTTCGCCGAGATGACCGCGCTGGGCCGCGCCGGCGTGCCCGACGATATCGGGCCGATGATTGCCGGCCTGCTGTCGGAGGGCCATCGCTGGGTCAACGCCCAGCGGATCGAGGTGTCGGGAGGACAGGGAATCTAGGGCGGCACGCTTCGAACATGACGGAAACATGCCGACGATATGCCGCGAACATGCCGGCGCCCCGGACCCTGACCGGGGCCGCCTGGCGGGAATGCCGCCAGGCTGATCCCAATCGATCTCAGTCGATCGACGCCCCCCACCGTCTTGACGACGTTCGCCCACTTCTGGCGGTCGGCCTTCACCGTGGCGCGGAACTGGTCGACGGTCTCGACGCGCGGCGTGTTGCCGGCCTCGACCAGCTTCTGGCGCACCGCCGGATTTTCCAGCGCGACGCGCACGGCCTCGTTGACCTTGCGGGCGATCTGCGGGTCCAGCCCCTTGGGACCGAAGAAGCCGAACCAGATCGTGCTGTTGTAGTTCGGCACGCCGCTCTCGGCGATGGTCGGCACATCGGGGATCACCGGCACGCGCTTGGCGGTGGTCACGCCGAGCAGGCGCACCTTGCCGGCGCGGTATTGCGGCAGCACGCTCTGCACCTGGTTGAAGATGCAGCAGACCTCGCCCTTGAGCACCGCCTGCAGCGCGTCCGGGCCGCCCTTGTACGGCACGTGGACCATGTCGAGGCCGGCGCGCGCGTTGAACTCGGCGAAGGCCAGATGCGTGCCGGTGCCGTTGCCGGTGGACGCGTAGTTGTACTTGCCGGGGTTGGCCTTGACCTTCTCGATGAATTCCTTGACCGACTTGACGTCGATCACCGCCGGATTGACCGTCAGCACGTTCGAGACCTCGACCAGCGGGGCGATCGGCGTGAAGTCCGCCTCGGCATCGAACGGCAGGTTCTTGTACAGCGCCGGGTTGATGCCATGGGTCGCGGCGGTGCCCAGCAGCAGCGTATAGCCGTCCGGCCTGGCGTGGGCGACCACTTCGGAAGCCACGTTGCCGCCGGCGCCCGGCCGGTAGTCGTACAGGATCGTGGTCTTGAGCGACTTCTGCAGCGAGTCCTGCAGCGTGCGGCCGACCATGTCGACGCCTGAGCCGGCGGTAAAGCCCATCAGGATCGTGATCGGCTTGTTGTCGGGCCAGTTGGCCGGGCCCTGGGCGTGCGCGGACGGAGCCAACGACAGGCAGGCGAGGCTGCCCAGGCTGGCCAGGGTGGCGGCAAGACGGGTCACGAGGCGGCGGGTCGAGGTGCGGGTCATGGCGGCGGAATCGAAATACCAGGGATCGAAAGGCAGAAAGACAGGCCGAATACAGGCCGAATACAGGTCGAATACAGACCGAGAAACGGCTTGGCCGGCGGGCCCGCTGCCTGGCATGCGCTGCGGGGGCCGGATTCCAAAGCAAGTACGATACCAATGAATCGCCACTTTCCAAACGATTGAGTTCGCTTGAGCGTATGCCGTGCCGATATAAGCCCGGCGCGACATCGGCCGGATCTCCGCCGATCCCCGCCCTGGCGGCGCTTTACCGCCACCTCCCCGCGTTGGCACGGGGTGTGCCGGGGCTTACAATGTCGCCTTTGCACCTTTTTTGACGTTTTTGCGGGAGACGAGCATGTCGATGGCCGATCGTGACGGAAAGATCTGGATGGATGGCAAGTTGATCGATTGGCGCGACGCCAAGATCCACGTGCTGACCCATACCCTGCACTACGGCATGGG
This sequence comes from Cupriavidus sp. H18C1, assembly GCF_049311595.1. Taxonomy (NCBI): domain Bacteria; kingdom Pseudomonadati; phylum Pseudomonadota; class Betaproteobacteria; order Burkholderiales; family Burkholderiaceae; genus Cupriavidus; species Cupriavidus sp. H18C1. Next base: position 2,822,665 of record NZ_CP186008.1, on the reverse strand, counting down.
CGTATTCGAGGGCGTGCGCGCCTACAAGACGCCGGCCGGCACCGCGATCTTCCGGCTCAAGGAGCACACCCGCCGGCTGTTCAACTCCGCCAAGATCTTCCAGATGGAGATCCCGTTCGACCAGGCGACCCTGGAGGCGGCGCAGCGCGAGGTGGTCAAGGCCAACCAGCTCGAGTCCTGCTACATCCGCCCGCTGGTCTGGATCGGCTCGGAAAAGCTCGGCGTCTCCGCGCGCGGCAACACCATCCACGTGGCGATCGCCGCCTGGCCCTGGGGCGCCTATCTGGGCGAGGAAGGCATGGAGCGCGGCATCCGCGTCAAGACGTCCTCGTTCACCCGCCATCACGTCAACGTGTCGCTGGTGCGCGCCAAGGCCAGCGGCTACTACATCAACTCGATCCTGGCCAACCAGGAGGCGACCAGCCTCGGCTACGACGAGGCGCTGCTGCTCGACACCGACGGCTATGTCAGCGAAGGCTCCGGCGAGAACGTGTTCATCGTGCGCAACGGCGTGATCTACACCCCGGACCTGGCCTCCTGCCTGGACGGCATCACCCGCGACGCGACGCTGACGATCGCGCGCGACCTGGGCATCGAAGTCCGCGAGAAGCGCATCACCCGCGACGAGGTCTATTGCAGCGACGAGGCCTTCTTCACCGGCACCGCGGCCGAAGTCACGCCGATCCGCGAGCTCGATGACCGCGTCATCGGCGAAGGCCGCCGCGGCCCGATCACCAAGCAGATCCAGGACGCGTTCTTCGCCGCCGTCGGCGGCACCAACGAGAAATACCAGCACTGGCTGACCCTGGTCTGATGCCGGCGGGCCCGGCCGCCCCAGGCGCCGGGCCTGCCTTCGCAGCACGAGCCAGAACCCTCCCCCTGACAAGACTGACCCCGCAACACCATGACGCAAACCGCAAACGTCGTCGAAATCGGCGCCGAAGACCTTCCGCTGCACTGCCCCACGCCCAATACGCCGACCTGGAACTACCATCCGCGCGTGTTCCTCGATGTGGCGGACACCGGCCAGGCCAAGTGCCCGTACTGCGGCACCGTCTACCAGCTCAAGCCGGGCACCGTGCTCAAGGGCCACCACTGATCGCCCGCTCGTCCGTTCCCGCGCGCGGCCACGCTGGCGTGTCCGCGCCCGCGCCGCAAGCGGTGCCGGCCCCGACCGCCTTACCGGCAGGGGCCGCTTCGCCCGCCGGCGCCGAACGCCCCGTTTCGCTCTCGCCGCTCTGCCGCCCCGGTCACCTCCCGGGCGGCACGGCGGCGCCTTGCTTATGAACAAAGCCCTCGTCATCGCGCCCAACTGGATCGGCGACGCCCTGATGGCGCAGCCGCTGTTCGCGCTGCTCAAGCAACGCCATCCGCGTCTGGCCATCGATGCGCTCGCGCCGAAATGGGTCGCGCCCGTCCTCGCGCGCATGCCCGAGATCGGGCGCGTGTTTCCCAGCGACCTGGCGCACGGCAAGCTGCAGCTGTCGGCGCGGCTGATGTTCGCCCAGCAGCTGAAGAACGAAGGCTACGACGTCGCCTACGTGCTGCCCAACTCGCTGAAGTCCGCGCTGATCCCGTGGCTGGCCGGCATTCCGCTGCGGGTCGGCTATCGCGGCGAGGCGCGCTTCGGCCTGCTCAACATCCGCCACGCCAATCCGCCGAAGGACAAGCGTCCGCCGATGGTCGAGCACTATGCGCGGCTGGCGCTCAAACCCGGCGCGCGGCTGCCCGAGGGCCTGCCCGAGCCGCGGCTGCGCGTCGATCCGGCGCGCGTGGTCAAGACCGCCGAGCGCTTCGACATCGCGCCGCAGACCCGGCTGATCGCCTTCTGCCCGGGCGCCGAATACGGTCCGGCCAAGCGCTGGCCCGCCGCGCATTTCGCCGAGCTGGCGCAGATGCTGCGCCGCTCGTACCCGTACGCGCAGATCGTGACGCTCGGTTCGGCCAAGGACGGCGAGATCGCCGCCGAGATCTGCGCCGGCGCGCCCTTCGTGCGCAACCTGTGCGGCCAGACCTCGCTGGACGACGCGGTCGACCTGCTGGCACTGTCCGAGGCGGCGGTCTGCAACGACTCCGGCCTGATGCACGTGACCGCCGCGCTGAACCGGCCGCAGGTCGCGGTATTCGGTTCCAGCGATCCGCGCCATACGCCCCCGCTGTCACAGGCAGCGAGTATCATGTGGCTCCAGCTCGAGTGCAGCCCCTGTTTCCAGCGCGAATGCCCGCTCGGCCATCTGCGCTGCTTGCGGGAGATCGAGCCGGAAATGGTCTTCGTGGAGCTGCGCAAGCTGCTGCACCGGCCCTGATGGAATTACCGCTGACTGAACAGCTGAACCGCGCGCGCCGACCCGGCGCCGCCAGGCGCGTCCGGCGCGCCGTTGATTGACCCGCGATGGCCGTCCCGGCCCACACCGCCAGACACCGGCGACCGGGACGGCTTCGATTCATGGCCCGGCCTGCCGGCGGGGCCCACCGACCGATCCCGCCATGCCTCGCTTCGCCCGCCTGTTCGATTCCGCCGAAGACATCCTGGAAGCCTTTCGCGAGGCATTGAAGCTGCGCGATGCCGAAGGCGCGCTGAAGCTGTGGCTGGACGAGGATTCGATCACCTGCGTGATGCCCGACGGCCAGCGGCTGATCGGCCACGAGCATCTGCGCCAGGCCTTCCTGCAGCTGCTGGACCGCCAGCCGGTGCTGATCGACGTGCTCGAGAGCAGCAGCCATTCGACGCTCGGCGTCTCGATCTTCGACGTCACCGAGGCGCTGCGCTTCGCCACCGACCGCGTCGAGGCCGACCTGTACGTGCACACCACCTACGTGCTGCTGCAGAACCACGAGGGCTGGCGCCTGGCGCATATCCATTGCAGCCCGGCCAACGCCGCGCAGGTCGCGATCTCGACGGCGACGGCCAAGCAGGCCCTGCACTGAACCGACCGGGGAAGCGCCCGGCATCGGACCACCCGCCGTCATGTCCCGCCCCGCCGACCTGCTCCGGCATCCGCCCTCGCCCCTGGCCGACCCGCACGGTTTCGACGCCCACGCGCGCATGCCATGGTGGCTGCGCGACGGCCATAGCCAGACCATCATCCCGGCCCGGCTCACGCGCCGGCCGCGCGTGAGCTTTCGCCGCGAACGCTGGGACACCCCCGACGGCGACTTCATCGACCTGGACTGGACCACGCACCCGATCGCGCCCGGCACCCCGCTGCTGGTGCTGTTCCACGGCCTGGAGGGCAACTCGACCAGCCACTACGCGCAGTCGATGATGGCGGCGCTGCGCGAGCGCGGCTGGCAGGGCGTGATCCCGCATTTCCGCGGCTGCTCGGGCGAGCTGAACCTGGCGCCGCGCTTCTACCATTCCGGCGACTACGTCGAGATCGACTGGGTGCTGCGGCGGCTGCGCGAGCGGCATGCGGCCGATGGCCGGCGGCTGTACGCGCTGGGCATCTCGCTGGGGGGCAATGCGCTGCTGCGCTACCTGGGCGAGGCGCAGTCGAGCGCCGGCTTCCTGGCCGGGGCCGCCTCGGTGTCCGCGCCGCTCGATCTCGCGGGCGGCGGCGCGGCGCTGTCGCGCGGCTTCAACCGCGTCTATACGCAGATGTTCCTGCAGACGCTCAAGCGCAAGTCGCTGGACAAGCTGGCCCAGTATCCGGGCTTGTTCGACCGCGCCGCGCTGCTGGCCAGCCGCGACCTCTATGCCTTCGACAACGTGGTCACGGCTCCGCTGCACGGCTTTCGCGATACCGACGACTACTGGGCGCGCGCCGCCAGCAAGCCGGTGCTGCGCCATATCGCGGTACCGACGCTGGTGCTGAACGCGCGCAACGACCCCTTCCTGCCGGCGCGCTATCTGCCGGGCCCGCGCGACGTCAGCGGGCTGGTGCTGCTGGACCAGCCCGAGCATGGCGGACACGTGGGATTTCTGGCGCCGCCGCGCGACTGGCGGCGCCATCTGCCGCTGTCCTCGCTGCTGCCGGGCGGCGGCCATACCGACTGGCTGCCGGCGCGCGTGCTGCGATTCTTCGATAGCCTGGGCTGACAGGGTCTACGCTGGGAACGTAGTGTATTGCGGCGTATAGCGGGCGTATTGCGGGCGTATTGGGGGGCCTGGTGCAGGCCTGCTGCGGGCCTGCGGCCGGCCTGGTGCGGCCCTTCTGTCGGCCCGCTACGGGCGGGTGTATTGCAACGAGCCCGCCAGCCGCGCAGGCAAGGAGTTCAACAGGAGACGAGCATGGACGATATCGTCAAGCAGGCGATGGCCCGCTGGCCCAATGTCCCCTACTGCTATGGCTGGCTCGCGCTGGACCGGCGCGGGCAATGGCGCATCCGCAACGAGTACGCGCAGCAGCATGGCCTGTCCGGCGATCCGCTGCGGCATCCCGCGCTGGTGGCCTTTATCGAACGCAACTACGTGTGCGACGAGCATGGCGCCTGGTTCTTCCAGAACGGGCCGCAGCGCGTGTTCGTCGAGCTCGCCTATGCGCCCTGGGTAGTGCGGCTGCATCAGGGTCAATTCCACACCACCTCGCAGCGGGCCTTCACGCCGCGGTCCTGCCATGCCGACGAGCACGGCAACGTGGTGCTGGTGGGCGAGATCGAGGGCTGGAATGAGGGCGGGAGCGAAGGCGTGAACGCGGGCAGGAACGAGGGCAGGAACGAGGGCAGGAACGAGGGCAGGAACGCGCTTCATGTCGCGCTGCTGCACGACCACGATCTCGATGCATTCAGCGGCAGTTGCGACTGGCACGGCGAGGCATGCGGCACGGACCTTGGCGTCTTCCACTTCGGCGGCCAGGATCTGCCGATCGAGCCGATCGCCGAGGCCGAGGTGCCGCGGCGCTTCGGCTTCGTGCGGCAGCCGCGGCCGGCACCGCAGCAGCAGGCCCAGGAACCGCCGCCGTCCCGCTGAAGCGCGGGATGGCGCGCGCGGCGGCGGCCGCTGCGGATTCCGCTTCGGCTTTGGCTTTGGCTATAGCTGTGCCTGCGGCTGCGGCACCGGCACCGGCACCGGCACCGGCACCGGCACCGGCTTCGGCTACAGCTGCGGCTTCGGCTTCGGCTACAGCTGCGGCTGCGGCTGCGGCCGCTGCAGCCGCAGCGCCTCAGTTCGGCATGCCCTTGTTGTCCTGCCGTTCTTCCCGATACTGCCGCTCGAGCTGGTGCAGCCGGGCATCGACCTCGGACAGCGTATAGAAGTCGCCGTCGCCGGCCTTGCGCGCGATCTGCAGCTGTTCGATTGCGGCCTGATAGGCGCCGTCGCGCGCGTATTTCTCGGCCAGCGCCTGATGTTGCTGCACGCGCTTGCCCTGCGCCGCGTAGGCGCGCGCCAGGAGCTCCCACCATTCCGAGCGCGCGCTCTCCTCGCGGGTGCGCGAACGCAGGAAGGTCACCAGTTCCTCGGCGCGGCCCGCGCCCAACAGCGTCTCCGCATACGACAGCGCGACCGCGTGCGACAGCGGGAAGGTCTTCATCGAGGCCAGCGCCTGTCGGACCGCGTCGGGCACGCGGCCCTGCGCGCGCGCCAGCTCGATCGCCATCACGTCGAGCATCGGGCTGCCCGATGACGCGCCGGGGATATTGCCGTACAGCCGGCGCGCCTCGGCCAGCGCCTGCTCGGCCTGCACCAGCCGGCCCAGCCGTTGCTCGGCGAAGGCGATGCCGTAGTAGATCGCCGGCTGCCGCATCGGCGATGCGCTGGACAACTGGGCCTGCAGCGCGGCGCGCGCGTTCTGGATATCGGTGGGATTGGCTTCCTGCAGGATGCGCGCGCGCACCCGCGCGAATTCGTACTCGGGCGTGCTGCCGACCTTGCGCGCCGGCAGATGGCTGGCGCGGTCCTGCATGTCGGCAATCCGCTCGGAAGTCAGCGGGTGGGTGCGCACATAGGACGGCACCGAGCTCTCCGAAATGCCGGTGACACGCTGCAGCCGGCGGAAGAAATCCGGCATGCCCTGCGGATCGAAGCCGGCGGCCGACAGGATCTGGAAGCCGACGCGGTCGGCCTCGCGCTCGGCGCCGCGCGAGAACGACAGCTGGTTGGCCAGCGCCGCGCCCTGCCCGCCCATCGCCAGCGCGGCGGCGGCGTCGGGGCTGCGGGTCGCGGCCAGCCCGGCCAGCACCATCGACGCCAGCGCGATCCACATCGACTGATCCTGGCTGGTGATGCCGCGCGCGATATGCCGCTGCGTGACGTGGCCGATCTCGTGGCCGAGCACCGATGCCAGTTCCGACTCGGTGTCCGACTGCACCAGCAGGCCGGTATGCACACCGATATAGCCGCCGGGCAGCGCAAACGCGTTGATGGTCCGATCGCGCACGGCGAACAGCTCGAAGCCCGTGGCGAAGGTGCCGCCGCCGGTGGTGCCCGCGAGGTTCTGGCGGCGCGCGGCCTGGATCAGCTTGTAGCCGAGCGCGTTCAGATAATCGGCGAGCAGCGCATCGGTGACGTACTGCGGATCGCGGCGGATGTCGCGCATGATGCGGTCGCCCAGCCGCTTCTCCATGTCGGGCGACAGCGCCGCGGTCGACGGGTCGCCCATGTCGGGCAGCTGGATGCCGTTGCTCTCGACCACCGGGTTGCCGCTGCGCAGGCCGAAGTCGGACTTCTGCCCGGCCTTCACGCTGCGGTTCAGGTTGTCGTAGACCTGATCGCTGGCGTCACCCGGCAGACCCAGCAGCGGCGGCGCGATCGTCGGTACCGCCTTGTCCGCCGGCGCCGATGCGGCCTGCGGCCAGGCCGGCGTGGCCAGCGCCAGCATCAGCAGCGCGGCCAGCGGGCGACGCAGCGCGGCGAGATGGAGTCCGCCATGGCGCGATGCGGGCGCCGAGCGCGAGCGCCTGGCGGCACGGCGCTCGGCACCGGGCTCCGCACGAAGATCGGCACGGGGATCAGCACCGCGATCGGCGTCGAGATCGGCACCGGAATCGGCACGGAGGTCGGCACCCGGATCGACACGGGAATCGGTGCGAAGATCGGCGCAAAAATCGGCGAGCGGAGCGCGCCGGGCGACGGGGCGGAAAATCAGCATGTTGCTATGATAGCGGCCTGGCGCGACCGTTCCGCGCCAGGCGGCCGCGCCTGCCCTGCGTCCTGCCTTTCCGGATTTCCTGCGATTTCCTTCGATCCCCTCCCGCTTCGACGGCAACCCTTCGACGGCAACCGTTCGACGCCAACCCTGCGACGCCAATCATGAGCAAGCTCACTCACTTCGATACCGCCGGCCAGGCGCATATGGTGGATGTCGGCGGCAAGGACGCCACCCACCGCGTGGCGATCGCCACCGGCACCATCACGATGGCGCCGCAAACCTTCGCGCTGGTGCGCGACGGCACCGCGAAGAAGGGCGACGTGCTCGGCATCGCGCGCATCGCCGGCATCATGGCCACCAAGCGCACCGCCGACCTGATTCCGCTATGCCATCCGCTGGCGCTGACCAAGGTCGCGCTCGACTTCGCGCTGGACGAGGCGGCCAGTTCCGTGCACTGCACCGTCCGCGCCGAGACGCGCGGCCAGACCGGCGTCGAGATGGAAGCGCTGACCGGCGTGCAGGTCGCGCTGCTGACGATCTACGACATGTGCAAGGCCGCCGACCGCGGCATGGTGATGGGCGGCATCCGCCTGCTGGAGAAGCATGGCGGCAAGTCGGGGGATTGGGTGGCGGAGTAAGGCAGGCACCGAAACGCCCCGTAAGAGGGGTAATGCGGCCAGGGCCAGGCCAGCACGCTGCGCGGCCCCGCCTCCCCCGCTCCCCGGCTCCCCCGGCTCCCCGGCTCCCCGGCTCCCCGGCTCCCGGCTCCCCCGGCTCCCCCCGCGCCCCCCGCTAGTGGCGCAGGCCGAACGCGGCGACGTGCCGGCCGCCGGCGGGCAGATTGGCCGCGGCGAGCAGCGCGTCGGCGAGCAGGTCCTGTCCTTCCGGGCTCAGGTGGATGTCGTCGAGATAGGCCACATCGCGTGCGCGCCGCTCGGCCTCGCGCATGCTGATGACCGGCACCTCGTATTCCTCGCACAGCCGGGAGAAGGCCTGCAGGCCGGCGGGCAGGCCGGCGCCGTCCAGTTCGTCGCGCTCGTAGTGCTGTACCAGCCGGACCTGCACGCCGGCGCGCCTGGCCATCACGAACAGTTCGGCCAGGTCGCGCAGCGAGGCGGCGCGATCGGCATCGGTCGATTCGCGTACCGGTCCCGGCGATTGGTCCATCCCGAGATAGGCAGGCAGATAGCGCGTGGCGCCCTCAAGCAGGGCCGACAGCGGCGGTTGCGAGGGATGGGTATCCGGCCGCAGCGGCGCAAAGGTCGGCACATCGCCATAGTCGGCGCCGTTGACGACGATGATCGCGGTATCGGCGTCGAGGAAGCCGAAGCGCCGCGCGTAGGCGAGCCAGTTGCCCGGTCCCCAGCTGAATGCCGCCACATTGCCCACGGTCGCCACCTGGCCGGTCTGGCCCAGCCGCACCCGCAATTGCTCGGTCGCGAGGCGTCCCTGGTCCACCTGCGCGCCGCCGTTGACGACCGAATCGCCGAACACCAGCACGCGCCTCTCCCCGGCCGCGCCTTTCTTCGGCTCGAAATCTTCCGACCGCATGCCGAAGCGGTTGACCACATAGCGATGGCCGAAGCGCTTCACGCGCTGGTTGGGCTTGAGCAGGTACTCGATTTCCGGATCGGTCTGATAGAGCGGCGGATCGCCCAGGCCGAGGCCGGCGCGCGCCAGCACCTCGGTGGTGATGACGGCCACCAGTCCCAGGACAGCCATCGTCAGGATCCTTCGCTTGCCAGTCCGCATTCGTCTCTCCCGTGTGACACAGGCACCGGGCGAGTCTATGGGCCGGAACTGGCGTGACAAATCGTGCCGACGGATGAAATGCCGCCCGCCGGCGCTTCCCCGGAAACGAGGGCCGCCGTGGCTTGCCGCAGCGCGGCGCTCCTCCTTCGGTCTACCGCCCTACCGTGGTATCGGTGTGGCGGCCCGGCGGCGCTGGACCCACTCGCAGAATTCGCGCGGCCGGCGGGCAACGTCCACGCCCTCGCAATAGCCGGCCACACGGGCGAACTGGGCGGCCTCGTCGCCGCGATAGTAGTAGCGCAGCCGCTGGAGCCATTCCCGGCCCCGCTCCGGCTCGCCGTTCAGCGCCAGCAGCCAGGCCCCGCGCGCGATCATCGTGGGGGGTCGGCAACAGGTGGATCGCGGCGACATGCGGCGGCAGCCACGCATCGGCCCCGTCGGCGGTCAGCGGCGCCAGCTCGGCCCGGTGCGCCTCCGCGTGCTGGCCGAACCAGAGCTTCGGCGCCGGCAAGGCGTCGACCCGCGCCGTGCTGGCGTACTCGCGCGCCTCGACGCGGCGGTAGTCCTGCCACATCGTCGCCAGCACCAGGACCGCCGCCACGCCGACCACCGCGGGCGCGGCCACGGCCAGCGGGCGCGGCAAGCGGGTGACCGCGATCGCGGCGGGCTCGAGCCATCCCAGCAGGAAACAGAACGGAAGCAGGAAATACAGGTAGTGCAGCGGGTATTCGAGCATCGAGTGCGCGCACAGCATCGCCAGCCACGTCAGCGCCGCCGCGGTGCGGGCGCGTTCCGCCGTATCGGCACGCCACAGCCGCGCGCGCACCACGCGCCATAGCCAGGCCGCCAGAAACAGCGCGACGCCAGCGGTGCCGACGATCCCGGTCTTGGCCAGCAGGTCCAGCACGGCGTTATGCGCGTGCAGCGACATCTCGACGGTGATGCCAAGCCGCGCCAGCTGTTCGAACTGTGCCCAGCCGAATTCGCCCCAGCCGACGCCGAACCAGGGATGCGCGACGAACATCGCCCACGCATGGCCCCACAGCGCACCGCGCGCGGAAATCTGGTCGCCGGCCTGCAGTTGCGCCATGGTGTCGAACAGCGACCAGCCGAACGCCTGCCCCGCCGCCTTGATCGCCGGCTGCAGCAGCATCAGCATCGCCACCAGCGCGGCGGCCGCAACCACGAGCCCGGCGGGCGCACGCAAGGACCAACGCCCCGACGCCGGCGCCGCGTCCTGCGCGGAGCGCGCCAGCCAGGCCGCGACCAGCGCATGGCAGGCGGCCAGGCCCACGTGCAGCACGCCGGTGCGCGAGCCGGACAGCACCACGCCGCTCTCGATCAGCGCCACCGCGACGAGCCACGGCAGCGCGCGCAGCTTGCCGCGCGAGGCGAGCCACACCGACGCCGCCAGCGCCAGCCCATGCACGGTCGCCTGGTGGTTGGGCTGGTTCAGATTGCCCCACAGCCGGCGATTGGCGTCGTAGAAGTAGTCGGACACCAGCCCGAAGCTGTCGCCCTCGAGCCGGAACAATTGCACCCATTGGGCCAGCGTGCCGAACAGCCCGGCCGCCAGCCAGGCCGTCGCGAACGCGGTCAGCACTGCGTCAGCGTCGAGCGCGCGGCGATAGCGATGGCCAGCCCAGATCGCCGCGCTGGCGAGCAGCAAGGCCGCCAGCGTCAGGCTGCGGCTGCCGGTCACGTCCGGCTGGCCCGCCAGCGTGGCGCCCGTGCCCAGCGCGATCAGCCAGAGGCAGAACGCGGCCACGAGGGGAACGCCGCCGGGGGGCCGCGGAAGCATTGGGGGGCACCAGGGCGGGCACCAGCGGCGGCACCCCCCGGCGGCACCAGCGGCGGCACCCCCGGCGGCGCGCAGCGCGGTGGACCACAGCACCAGCACGACGAAGGCCAGCGCCGACGCCCACTCGCCGTAGAAGGTGGCCAGCGGCAAGGTGTGTTTGGAGACGAGCGGCGGCAACGCGACGGCCATTGCCAACAGTGGGCACGCCAACTCCAGCGCAACATTCCTGCGCAAATTCACATTCGATTCCCAACGAAGGCGACGCGCCCATGGGCGCGTGGCCGAGATGATCCTTGCGCGGTCCGGCATGGCTGGCGTCATCCGTCATGACACCGGCGCCGCTGCCCGACTACGCCCTCGCCTGCGATGTATCGGCGGGCGACTGGCTGTTCCTGAGGACATACTGCCTGGCGACCGCGTTCTCGATCGTGGTGCCGATCTCCCAGCTGACCGAGGTCGCGTTGACCGATGGCCGCAGCGTGATGTCCCTGCCGTCGACCCCGGCGCCGAGCCCGCCGGCGGCCAGCGTCAGCGTGATCACGCCCGGACCGCTGACGGTCGCCTGCGCGATCTCGCGGTTCCGCGCGAACGGCGGAATCGCGGCGGCCGCGTTGTCGTCATTGCAATCGTCGAGCACACCGCCCGCTTCCTGCGCGCACAGGCTGACCGCCATCTTCAGGGGCGCGGCCGCCGTCAGCACGCTCGACAGCCTGGCCCGAATTGTATCGTCCCGATATTGCGGCACCGCGATGGCGGCAAGGATGCCGATGATGGCGACCACCACCATCAGCTCGATCAGCGTGAAGGCGCGATGGAGGCGATGGAGGCGATGGAGACGATGGACGCGGCGGCCCCGCGGCAAGCGTGCGGCGACTGGCATGGAGCGACTCCCGAACGGTTGGAAGGCCGACAGTATCGGGCGGGCGGACCGCGCTTCGTCGTCCATTCACAAAATTTGGCATCGAGGCGTTGCCCGCCCGCACCGTTCGTGCCGATATCGCTGTCTCCGATTGCTCACCCCGATTGCTCACCCCGATTGCTCACCCCGATTGCTCGCCGCGCCTGTTCGCCTCGACTGCTGGCCCCGACCGCCGGCATGGAACGCGCGCATGAAAAAGCCCGGCAACGCTGGCGCGTGCCGGGCTGGGTTCGCATGGCCGCGCCCGCCCGAAGACGGGCGAGCGCGCCGGGCGGGGCGTCAGGCGGTCTGCGCGCCTCGCTTCTGCATCAGCTTGCCGATCACCACCACCAGGATCGCGCCGATGGCGCCGAACACCAGGTGGGCATGGGGCACGTGCACTTCAAACCAGGCGGCGTCGACCGGATCGCTGACCAGCATCTCGCCGGCCAGATAGCCGAGCAGCGCGGCGCCGGCCACGATGATCACGGGGAAGCGTTCCATCACCTTCAGCAGCAGCGTGCTGCCGAACACGATCAGCGGAATCGACAGGCCCAGGCCGATCACCAGCAGCAGCAGCTGGCTGCCCTCCGGGCCCTTCTGCGCGGCCGCGGCCACCGCCACCACGTTGTCGAGCGACATCACCAGGTCGGCGATCAGGATGGTGCGGATCGCGGCCCAGATATTGTCCTTGGCGTCGTGGCCTTCCTCGTCGTCATCGCCGGTCAGCAGCTGCACGCCGATATAGACCAGCAGGATCGCGCCGATGATCTTCAGGTACGGCAGGCTCAGCAGCTTGACCGCGGCGACGGTCAGCACCACGCGCATGATGATCGCGGCGGCGCTGCCCCAGAAGATCGCGCGCTTCTGCTGCGCCGGCGGCAGGTTGCGCGAGGCCAGCGCGATCACGACGGCGTTGTCGCCGGACAGCACGATATTGGTCAGGATGATGGATCCCAGGGCGATCCAGAACGTGGTGGACGACAGCAATTCCACTGCGTGGCTCCTCGAAGTCGATATTGGAATTGGAATGAAGACGGGGTATCAGGGACAGCCAGCAACGGGGCTTGCCCGTCCGCGACTGCGGCCTTTCGGATGTCTGACGCCCAAGACATTGAGATGTACCGCAGCAACCTTTCGTTTTGATTTCAACAAACCGGCAAATACATCAGAGAATGATCTATTGGCCGCTGTAGTGGCGTCAAAACGACAATGCCCTCGCGGGGGAGCGAGGGCATTGCAGGGGGCACCGCAGCGGACCACGGTGCCGGCGGAGGGGACCGGCAAAGCCGGTCCCGGCCTGTATTACAGGATCGACTTCAGCAGGCGGCCCATTTCCGACGGGTTCTTGGTGACCTTGATACCGCAGGACTCCATGATCTCCAGCTTGGCCTGCGCCGTGTCGGCACCGCCCGAGATCAGCGCGCCGGCGTGGCCCATGCGCTTGCCCGGAGGCGCCGTCACGCCGGCGATGAAGCCGACCACCGGCTTCTTCATGTTGTCCTTGATCCAGTGGGCGGCATTGGCCTCGTCCGGACCGCCGATCTCGCCGATCATCACGACCGCATCCGTGTCCGGATCGTCGTTGAACATCTTCATCACGTCGATGTGCTTCAGACCGTTGATCGGGTCGCCACCGATGCCGACGGCCGACGACTGGCCCAGGCCCAGCGCCGTCAGCTGGCCCACGGCTTCATAGGTCAGCGTGCCCGAGCGCGACACCACGCCGATGCGGCCCTTCTTGTGGATGTGGCCCGGCATGATGCCGATCTTGATTTCGTCCGGCGTGATCAGGCCCGGGCAGTTCGGTCCGAGCAGCAGCGTCTTCTTGTTTTCGCGGCGCATGCGGTCCTTGACTTCCATCATGTCGCGCACGGGAATGCCTTCGGTGATGCAGACCACCAGGTCCAGGTCGGCGTCCACGGCTTCCCAGATCGCGGCGGCGGCGCCTGCGGGCGGGACGTAGATCACCGACACGGTGGCGCCGGTCTGGGCCTTGGCGTCCTTGACGCTCGCGTAGATGGGAATGCCCTCGAAGTCCTCGCCGGCCTTCTTCGGGTTCACGCCGGCGACGAAGGCGTTCTTGCCGTTGGCGTAGTCGCGGCAGCCACGGGTGTGGAACTGGCCGGTCTTGCCGGTAATACCTTGGGTGATGACCTTGGTGTCTTTGTTGATCAGAATCGACATGCTGTAATCCTTTGCTTGGCTGTCGCGGCGGGCGCCCGGCGCCACGCCGCTCGCTTTCGGTTTCGCGTCTGGCTTACTTGCCTGCGGCCGCGGCCACCACCTTCTGGGCCGCTTCTTCCATGGTGTCGGCGGAGATGATCGGCAGGCCCGACTCGGCCAGCATCTTCTTGCCGAGGTCTTCGTTGGTGCCCTTCATGCGGACGACCAGCGGCACGCCGAGCTGCACCGCCTTCGAGGCCGAGATCACGCGCTTCGGCGATCACGTCGCAGCGCATGATGCCGCCGAAGATGTTGACCAGGATGGCCTGCACGTTGGGGTTCTTGAGCATCAGCTTGAAGGCCTCGGTCACCTTCTCCGTGGTGGCGCCGCCGCCCACGTCGAGGAAGTTGGCCGGCTCGCCGCCGAACAGCTTGATGGTGTCCATGGTGGCCATCGCCAGGCCGGCGCCGTTGACCAGGCAGCCGATATTGCCGTCGAGCGAGATGTAGGCCAGGTCGAACTTCGAGGCTTCGATTTCAGCCGGATCTTCTTCGTCCAGGTCGCGGTAGGCGACGATTTCCGGGTGGCGGAACAGCGCGTTCGAGTCGAAGTTGAACTTGGCGTCGAGCGCGATCACCTTGCCGTCGCCGGTCAGGATCATCGGGTTGATTTCGGCCAGCGAGGCGTCGGTGTCCCAGAACGCCTTGTACAGGCCCTGCAGCGCCTGGCGGGCTTGCGACAGGCTGGCGTCGGGCACGCCGATCTTGCGGGCGATGTCGTCGGCGTCCTTGTCGGTCAGGCCGATCGACGGCTCGATGATCAGCGTGTGGATCTTCTCGGGGGTCTGCGCGGCGACTTCCTCGATGTCCATGCCGCCTTCGCTCGAGGCCATCAGCGCGACCTTCTGCGACACGCGGTCCACGACCAGGCTGACGTACAGTTCCTTCTTGATGTCAGCGCCTTCTTCGATCAGCAGGCGGTTGACCTTCTTGCCTTCCGGACCGGTCTGGTGCGTGACCAGCTGCATGCCCAGGATGTTGCTGGCGTAGGTCTTGACCTCGTCCAGGCTCTTGGCCACCTTGACGCCGCCACCCTTGCCGCGGCCGCCGGCGTGAATCTGCGCCTTGACGACCCACACCGGGCCGCCAAGCTGTTCGGCCGCCTTCAGCGCTTCTTCGACCGAGAATGCGGGGATACCGCGGGGAACCGGCACATTGTATTTGCGCAGGATTTCCTTGCCTTGGTACTCATGGATATTCATGCGTGTTTCCTTTCGGGTAGGCGTAAATGGGTAGAAAAGCCGGGTAGTAAAGCGTGGTGATAAAGCGGGAGAGGTCCAGATCTCGGTGGGGATCCCGGAACCTCACCCGGAGGTTCCGGTGGACCGGTGCGAGGCGCCGCCGTCGTCGTCGGCAATCGCCTGCGGGGCCTGCGGTGACTGCGGTGGCGAGGCCGGCGGCGCATCGGCCCGGACTCTCGGTTTCGGCTGGTGTCCGTACCAGCGCGGATAAAACTGGCGAACCACCTCGCCTTCGAAGTGCAGCGCATGGCAGCCATGCAGCTGGTAGGGCGGTTCGGGATTGCTGTCGTCGCTGGCGCCGTCGCGAATCTTGAAGACGTCGCCAGCAAAGGCCTGGATTGCCGTGGTCGGCAGGATCCCGGCCAGTTCGGTCAGATGGGTGCAGCCGGCCACCCCGCCCAGGCGCTCGCGCACGGCCTTGCGGAAGCCCTTCATCAGGTTCAGGCCGATCAACTGGCGGTAGGCCGGGCCGATGGTGTCGCAGTGGCCGGGATAGGGAACCCAGTCGGAGCAGGCCTCGGCGTCGACCACGTTCATGCGCAGGTCGATGGTCACGCGCAGCCACAGGTCGTGCAGCGGCTGGCCGATCGGCCGCACGCCGCCGCCTGCCAGCGGAATGTCGCGGGGCTTGGTGTCGGTGAGCCGGGCCTCGATGTCCCACAGGCCGTCTTCGCGGAGATACGCCTCGGCCGTGATGGCGCGACGATGACGCAGGGCGCGATTGACGGGGGGCGGAAAGCGGCATGGCACCAGGCTGTGACAAGGGAAGGCGCGGCGGAACCGGCCTGAAGACGATTTGCTGCGGGCGCACGAATTCGCGCCGCGCTTGCGGAAAACTCGTGGAGTTTAACATGCCGGACCGCATTGGCCGGGAATACCCGGATGTGCGCAATGTCGAGCCCGATTGTCGGCGCGGATGATCGGACTGACCGGGCGGACTACGGCGGCGGACTACGGCGCCGCACTACCGCGTCGGACGGACGCGTCGGACGGACGCGCCGGAATAACGCGGCGGCTGCATCACATCCTGCACGCCTGCCGCTCCGGCACGCCGTTCCATCGGTCTTTCACTCGCCCTCTTCGTCCGGCGGCCGCTCGGCGTCGCGGATCACCCGGCTGATCGCCGCCTGGGAGAAGCCGCGCGCCGTCAGGAAGCGCAGCTGTTTGGCCTTCTCCTCCGGCGTGGCCGGCGCCACGCCAAAGCGCTTGCGCCAGACCTCGCGCGCCCGTTCGAGCTCGGTGGCGCGCAGCTGCTGCTGCAGGTCGGCCAGCTGCTCGCCGTCGAGCTGGTGGGTCCGGGCTTCCTGCATGACGCGCGAAGCGCCATAGCGGCTGGCGCGCCGGTGCACCAGGCTCTCGGCAAAGCGGGCGTTCGACAGCCAGTTCTCGCGCTCCAGCGTATCGAGCAGGCGCTCCAGTTCCTCCGGCGACTCGGCATGCGGCGCCAGCTTGCGGGCCAGTTCCGCGCGGCTATGCTCGCGGCGCGACAGATAGCCGACCGCGCGCGCTTTCAGGGACAGCGGAGGACGGGGCATGACGTTGGGGGAGAACGGCGGATGAGCGGGAGGCAGGGAACAGCGGAGGCGGGACTCCCCTCTCCCGCTCGCGGGAGAGGGTGGAGCGAGAGGGAACGCGGCGCTCGCAGGCCCGGCGAAGCCGAGCCCGTCGGCGCCGCACACCCCGCTTACTCTTCCGCCAGCGCCGGCGTGCCGTTCATCGGCACCACGCCGAGGGCGGCGCGGACCTTGTTCTCGATTTCGGCGGCGATATCCGGATTCTCGCGCAGGAATTCGCGCGCATTGTCCTTGCCCTGGCCGATCTTCTCGCCGTTGTAGCTGTACCAGGCGCCCGACTTCTCGACGATCTTGGCGTCCACGCCGAGGTCGATGATCTCGCCTTGGCGCGAGATGCCCTGGCCGTACAGGATGTCGAAGAAGGCCTCGCGGAACGGCGGCGACACCTTGTTCTTGACCACTTTGACCTTGGTCTCGTTGCCGATCACGTCGTCGCCCTTCTTGATCGAGCCGATGCGGCGGATGTCGAGGCGGACGGAGGCGTAGAACTTCAGCGCATTGCCGCCGGTCGTGGTTTCCGGGGAGCCGAACATCACGCCGATCTTCATGCGGATCTGGTTGATGAAGATCACCAGGCAGTTGGTGCGCTTGATGGTGCCGGTCAGCTTGCGCAGCGCCTGGCTCATCAGGCGGGCCTGCAGGCCCGGCAGCGCGTCGCCCATCTCGCCTTCGATTTCGGCCCGGGGCACCAGTGCCGCCACCGAGTCGATCACGATCAGGTCGACCGAGCCCGAGCGCACCAGCGCGTCGGTGATTTCCAGCGCCTGTTCGCCGGTGTCCGGCTGCGAGATCAGCAGATCGCTGACGCTGACGCCCAGCTTGCTGGCGTAGTTGACGTCCAGCGCGTGCTCGGCGTCGATGAACGCGCAGGTGCCGCCCAGCTTCTGCATCTCGGCGACCACCTGCAGCGTCAGCGTGGTCTTGCCCGACGATTCCGGGCCGTAGATCTCGACGACCCGGCCGCGCGGCAGGCCGCCGACGCCCAGCGCGATGTCCAGGCCCAGCGAGCCGGTCGACACCACCTGGATGTCCTGCTCGACCTCGCCGTCGCCCATCCGCATGATCGAGCCCTTGCCGAACTGCTTCTCGATCTGGGCCAGCGCGGCGGCCAGCGCCTTCTGCTTCTCGGCGCTCACGCCAGCTGCCTTCTTGCCGTCATCCATGGTCGTCCTTCCGTCAATGGTGTATAAATAGGCCGCATGCGGCGCGCCGCCTGCTATTCGGTGCCGATATTGTGCGGCACCTCGTTACGCAGACTCACGCGCCCGACCCGCGCCACCCCGGCGGTCTGCATCGTCGGAGCGCGCTGCGGCAACGCATTCTAGAGGCGGAGCATGGCAGCCGTGAATCAGCATCGGCTCAAAAATGCGGCCGGGTTGGACCACGGCACCGCCCGGCTGACCGACGCCCTCTCTGACGCGTGGCCCCGGTTGCGATCCAGCCCCATGCGCCCGCCTGGAATCAGCGGGTACTGTATAAAAAAACAGTATGCTTGGCAAGCCCCATTTCATCCCATAGTGCGCATGACTGTCGGGAGAACCGGGGGACCGGCGCGGGCCAGCGCCCGCCTGCCGAGCCAGGGGGAGACCACCATGCGCATTCTGATTGCCGAAGACGACGACGTGCTGGCCGACGGCCTGACCCGTTCCCTGCGCCATTCCGGCTATGCGGTCGACCATGTGGCCAACGGCATGGAAGCCGATTCGGCGCTGTCCACGCAGGCCTACGACCTGGTCATTCTCGATCTGGGGCTGCCCCGCATGCCGGGGCTCGAAGTCCTGAAGCGGCTGCGCGCGCGGCGCGATGGTGCCGGTACTGATCCTGACCGCCGCCGACAGCGTCGACGAGCGCGTCAAGGGCCTGGACCTGGGCGCCGACGACTATATGGCCAAGCCCTTCGCGCTGTCGGAACTGGAGGCCCGCGTGCGCGCGCTGGTGCGGCGCGGCACCGGCGGCGGCGCCACGCTGATGCGGCACGGGCCGCTCGCGTTCGACCAGGTCGGCCGCATCGCCTATCTGAACGACCAGATGCTGGACCTGTCCGCGCGCGAGGTCGGCCTGCTCGAGATCCTGCTGACGCGCTCCGGCCGGCTGGTGTCGAAGGAGCAGCTGGTCGACCACCTGTGCGAATGGGGCGAGGAAGTCAGCAACAACGCGATCGAGGTCTACGTGCACCGGCTGCGCAAGAAGATCGAGGTCGGCGGCATTCGCATCGCCACCGTGCGCGGCCTGGGCTATTGCCTGGAGAAATTCCAGCCGGCCCCGGCGGCGGCGCATTCCTGATTCGGCCGACGGCAGCGACGCCGCGGCTTTCCCTTCGAACCTGCCCGGCCGCCGGCCGCTCTCGTCCACCACGCCCTTCGCATGTATCCGCTGCGCCTGCCCTGGAAACGCCCGTCGCCGGCGATCGGCGACACGCGCCGCCGCCGCGCCGCCGCGGCGGCCACCGCCGAGGACGAGGTCAGCGACGAGATGCTGGCCGACGCCCTGCCCCATCTGGAGGACGACGCCGGGCACGCATCGCCGCGCTCGCTGTTCGGCGAGATCCTCGACTGGATGCTGGCGCCGCTGCTGCTGCTGTGGCCGCTGAGCATTGCGGTGACCTACCTGGTCGCCAAGTCGATCGCCAACGGCCCCTACGACCGCGCGCTCGAATCGAGCGCGATCGTGCTGTCGCAGCAGGTGCGCGAGGTCAACGGCGGCGTGACGCTGCAGCTGCCGCTGTCCGCGCGCGAGATCCTGCGCGCCGACGAGACCGACGCGGTCTACTACCAGGTGGTGGGCACGCGTGGCGAGCTGGTGGCGGGCGATCGCGACCTGCCGCTGCCGGTCGAGGAGGACCGCGGACACGCCGGGCTGGTGTCGCTGCGCGACGACCAGGTGGCCGGCAACGACGTGCGGGTGGCGTACACCTATGTCGAGATGCCGGCCGTGCCGGGCGGCCATCCGGTGCTGGTGCAGGTGGCCGAGACGCTCGACAAGCGCGCGCGCCTGGCCAACGAGATCATCAAGGGCGTGATCCTGCCGCAGTTCGTGATCCTGCCGCTGGCGGTGCTGCTGGTGTGGTTCGGCCTGTCGCGCGGGCTGGCGCCGCTGACCGCGATCCAGCAGCGCATTCGCGCGCGCAATCCGGGCGACACCAGTCCGATCGACGAACAGGCCGCGCCGCAGGAAATCACGCCGCTGGTCGCCTCGTTCAACGAACTGCTCGAGCGGCTCGACCAATCGGTGCAGACGCAGAAGCGCTTCATCGCCGATGCCGCGCACCAGATGAAGACGCCGCTGGCCGGGCTGCGCATGCAGGCCGAACTGGCGCAGCGCGAGCAGTCGCCGGAGGAACTGCGCAAGTCGCTGGCGCAGATCGCCGGCAGCTCGCAGCGCACCGCGCATCTGGTCACGCAACTGCTGTCGCTGGCGCGCATGGAGAACTTCGCCGGCAGCGGCAACATGGCGCCGCTCGACCTGGCCGCGCTGGCGCGCGAGGTGGTCAAGGACTGGCTGCCGCAGGCCTGGGCCAAGCGCATCGACCTGGGCCTCGATGCGTCGGACCATCCGGTGATGGTCCAGGGCAACCGCCTGATGCTGACCGAGATGCTGAACAACCTGCTCGACAACGCGATCCGCTACACGCCGCCCGGGGGGCCACGCCACCGTGCGGGTCAGCGCCGATCCGTTCGAACCGTTCGCCTATCTGGACGTGGAGGACACCGGGCCGGGCATTCCGCCGGCCGAGCGACCGCGCGTGATGGAGCGCTTCTATCGCGTGCTGGGCACCAGCACCGAGGGCAGCGGGCTGGGCTTGGCGATCGTGCGCGAGATCGTGCAGCAGCACGGCGGCGACGTCGCCATCGAGGACCACGTCTACCAGCAGCAGCCGCGCCTGGCCGGTGCGCGGCTGCGCGTGACGCTGCGCCGCCCGGCGTCCGCGGAGGCGGCATGAACGCGCCCGATCCGGTACGCCTTGCCCGCCAGCAGCGCGCCGCGGCCGCCTGGCGCACCAACCTGCGCTGGACCGCGGTGCTGCTCGCGCTGTGGTTTGCCGGCACGTTCGGCGTCAGCTGGTTCGCGCGCGAGCTGCGCTTCGACTTCTTCGGCTGGCCCTTCTCGTTCTGGGCCGGCGCGCAAGGGCTGCTGATCCTGTACGTGCTGATGGCGGCGGCCTATGCCTGGCGCATGAACCGGGCCGATCGCGAGATCGGCGAGCCGGCGGACGAGGCAAGGGACGAGACGGGGGACGCGCCGAGGGACGATGGCGGACACGCCAACGACGGCGATGCCGCGCGGCACCGCTGAACGCCGCGGCCGCGCTGGGCACCTGCTCACCATCCTTTTCGGCGCCGTGCGCACCGCCCCCAGCATTGCCTGCAACTCGGCCTGCAGCGCGGCCTGCAACACCGCCTGCAGCCCTGCTCGGCGCGTGATCGGGACCTGTGGCATCCCGCATCGCAGCATCGCCCCTCTCCCCCACGAAAGGCGGGCGCCAGCGCCGCGCGGCGCCAGCGTATACCCCCGAGCAATATCGGCCCCTGCGCACCCTCTGCTGTCAGAACGCCGTAAGTTTCGCCTCCCAGAATCCACACACATTCGACGGCCCGCGCCGGAACGCGGCGTGGCCGCCTGCCTTGCGCGGCCGTGCGAAGGACCCCTGAACAGTAGGAGGAGACAAAATGGCCAATGCCCCAAATGTCGCGGTGCCCGGAGGCAGCGCGCAGAACACCCCGATGACGGCAGAGGAGAGGAAAGTCATCATCGCCTCGTCGCTCGGCACGGTATTCGAGTGGTACGACTTTTATCTGTACGGTTCGCTGGCGGCCATCATCGCCAAGCAGTTCTTCGCCGGCCTGGATCCGACCTCGGCCTTCATCTTCGCGCTGCTCGCCTTTGCCGCCGGCTTCATCGTGCGGCCGTTCGGGGCGCTGGTGTTCGGCCGCCTCGGCGACATGATCGGACGTAAATACACGTTCCTCGTGACGATCCTGATCATGGGCGTGTCGACCTTCATCGTCGGCCTGCTGCCCAGCTACGCCACCATCGGCTGGGCCGCGCCGATCATCCTGATCGCGTTGCGAATGCTGCAGGGCCTCGCGCTCGGCGGCGAGTACGGCGGCGCGGCCACCTATGTGGCCGAACACGCGCCGCACGGCAAGCGCGGTTCCTACACCTCGTGGATCCAGACCACCGCGACGATGGGCCTGTTCATGTCGCTGATCGTGATCCTGGTGTGCCGCCAGCTGACCGGCCCGGATTTCGAGGTCTGGGGCTGGCGCATTCCGTTCCTGCTGTCGATCGTGCTGCTCGGCGTCTCGGTCTACATCCGGCTGTCGATGGCCGAATCGCCGGCGTTCCAGCGCATGAAGTCCGAGGGCAAGACCTCGAAGGCGCCGCTGACCGAATCGTTCGCGCAATGGCGCAACCTGAAGATCGTGATCCTGGCGCTGGTGGGCCTGACCGCCGGCCAGGCCGTGGTCTGGTACACGGGCCAGTTCTACGCGCTGTTCTTCCTGACGCAGGTGCTGAAGGTCGACGCCAAGACCGCCAACCTGCTGATCGCCGGCGCGCTGGTGATCGGCACGCCGTTCTTCGTGTTCTTCGGCGCGCTGTCGGACAAGATCGGCCGCAAGTGGATCATCATGGCCGGCTGCGCGCTGGCGATGCTGACCTACTTCCCGCTGTTCAAGGCGCTGACCCACTACGCCAACCCGGCGCTGGAGCGCGCCCAGCAGTCGGCCCAGATCGTCGTCACCGCCGATCCGAAGCAGTGCTCGTTCCAGGGCAGCCCGATCGCCCGCGAGATCGACTTCCGCAGCTCCTGCGACATCGCCAAGCGCACGCTGGCGCAGTCGTCGGCCAGCTACGAAGTCGTCGAGGCACCGGCCGGGACCACCGCGACCGTCAAGATCGGCGATCGCGAGATCCAGTCCTTCAACGCGGCGCTGGTGCCGCAGGGCCATAGCTTCGAGCCGGAGAGCAAGGCGAAGATCGACGCCTTCAAGAAGGAGGTCGCCGGGGCGATGTCCGCGGCCGGCTATCCGACCAAGGCCGATCCCGCCGAGATGAACACGGTGATGGTGCTGGTGATCCTGGTGATCCTGGTGATCTACGTGACCATGGTCTACGGTCCGATCGCCGCGATGCTGGTCGAGCTGTTCCCGACCCGTATCCGCTACACCTCGATGTCCCTGCCCTACCACATCGGCAACGGCTGGTTCGGCGGCATGCTGCCCACCATCTCGTTCGCCCTGGTCGCGCAGAACGGCAACATCTACTACGGCCTGTGGTACCCGATCGTGATCGCCGGCATCACGCTGGTGATCGGCTCGCTGTTCATCCGCGAAACCAAGGACGTGGATATCTACGCGAACGACTGATCCGTGCATCGCGCCCGCCGGCTCTCGTGCCGGCGGCGAAACCCGCAACGAAGCCGGCGGTCCGGGAGGGCCGCCGGCTTTTTTGTCGGCTGCGCCTGCGGCTGGGGCCGGGGAGCGGAACCGGATGCAAGGGCCCGCACAAAAGTGTTGACAGCGAACCAACGGCCCGTATAATGGCGGTCTTCGTCGGCGAATTAGCTCAGTCGGTTAGAGCGACGGAATCATAATCCGCAGGTCCGGGGTTCGAGTCCCTGATTCGCCACCAGTATTTCGAAGGGGTCAGCGCAAGCTGACCCCTTTTTGTTTTGGCGCCGCGGGTATCGGTGCCGGGGGTGTTGGCGCCGCGGCTTGCCGCCGTGCCGGCGCCGTTGCCCCCCCCCCGGGGTCCGATCGGACGCCCCATCCATCGCCCTCCCGAGGCCCGCCTCTCGCTCGCCCCCAGCGCCGCCCCTCAGTTCCTGCCTCAGTTCCTGCCTCAGTTCCGGCAGTAAGCCCGCGCCATCGTCTTGACCTCGTGCGCCAGCGCGCGGCGCAGCGAGACCGGCTCCAGCACCTCGGCCTGGGGCCCGAAGGAGCGCAGCCAGCGCACCAGCCAGTCCGCCAACTCCACCGTGCAGCGCACCACCAGCGAACCGTCCGGGCCGATCTCCTCGGTCTGGTCGGGCGAGATCGGCGCATCCCGCACGATATCGCCGCAGCCCTTGGCGAAGCGGATCGCCAGCTTGATATTGCCGTCCGCGTGCAGCCCGAATTCGGCCGCCTCCTCCACATAGTCGGCCAGCGAGAAATGGTCCGGGTAGATGAAGCGCTCCTTCAGCGCGTGCGCCGCATGGACCCGGTCCAGCCGCAGGCATTGGGGCGCCGGGTCCTCGTCTTCCAGCCCCACCAGGTAGACCATGCCGGCCTTCTCGACCACGCCGAGCGGCATCAGCACGCGCTTGCGCTCGGGCTCGAAGCGCGGCCGATAGACGACCTCCAGGTTGCGCTCCTCGAATACCGCGGTCAGCACCGGCAGCAGCACTGTCTCGCGCAGCCGCGGCGGCACCAGCGGCGAACTGCGCTCGACCACCGACAGCTTGCGATGCCAGGCGATCCGGCCGGCGCAGCCTTCGCGGCCGCGCCGCCGCAGTTGCGACTCGGCGGCATCGAACAACGGCCGCAGCAGGGTCGCCATCACGGAAGTGATCTGGCGGCCGGCGAACCGCTTCAGCACCTGCAGGGCCAGCGCCTCTTCGTCGCTGAGCCAGGTATCGGCGTTGGCGAGCACCTTGCCGGCACATTCGGCGCGGCGCCACATCAGGCCGCGCCCTTCCGCGCGGCACTCGGCCGAGCCGTCGGCGACCAGCAGCACCAGCCGCTGTTGCAGCACCTCGGCGGGCGGCTCGGCCACCTCCAGGGCGGCCAGGCCGCGTGCCACGTCCTGGGTGCTCATCCAGCGCCGGGGGGCCGCCGTCGTCAAGCAGGACGGAAAGAATGGAAACGTCGAGTTGCGAATCGAACTGGTGGGCCATAAAGCGCAATGAAAGGTTGGTCTTGCGTGGGGAGAGCGAAGCCTATCAAGCGGAGCGTCCGGAAATGAAGGAAATGGACACGGAACGACGGTTCCCGGCACGCACTTCGGCCCTCCGAATCGAAAGTGCGAGCAACAGCCTATGCGATGCGCGCCGGCACGCGGAGTGGGCAGCGCCCCCCGCGGGGTCGGCACAAGCATGCGCATTGTTAAAAACTTTGAATAACTGATACGAGGCAACGTCACGTGGCCTCCGGGATGTGAGCCTATTCTTCTCCCATCGGCTGACGACATCCCCGAGCAAAACGATTCTCAAAATTCAACAACTGGAGAAAATCATGAAGATCACGACCGCCCGCCTCGTTCTTAGCGCTGCCATCGCCGGTACCGCGCTGCTGTCGCTGAACAGCGTGTTCGCCGCCCCGGTGCGCGGGTCGCACGCGGGCGACGACTATGGCTACACGTTCCGCGCGGTGGACCGCTTCGCCGACGGCGCGCGCGCCTTCGACGCCTACACGGAGGGCGCCCGCACGCACGACGTCTTCAGCGAGGGCGCACGCACCCGTGCCGACTATCCGGCGCCGATCGGCGAATGAAGGACGGGATGAAGGAAGGAATGAAGGAAGGAAGGAAGAAGGAAGGAAAGAAGGAGCAAGCGATGAGCCTTCGAGACAATGCGCTGATCGTCGCCGCGTGGATCGGCGCCTGCCTGGCCAGTGGGTGGCTGGTCACCTTTACGGGGCTGCTGCTGTCGCAATAAGTGCCGAGGCAGTCATGGCCGCGGACCAAGTGCCGAGTTTTTGACCGGAATCATGGCGAGATCGCCGCCTAGCTGCCATCATGAATTCAGCCAGGCAAGGCACCGCCGAACCGCCTGGCCGTCGACAACGCCTGCAAGGCCCGTGATAGGAGAACCCTCGCCATGACCCATATCGTGCTCGCCACTGACGGCTCCGCCTTCAGCGACGCCGCCGCCCGCTTTATCGCCGAAGGGAAGCTGCTGCAGGGCGAACGGACCGTGCACGTGGTGCACGTCGCCCCGGAGGTCACCGGACAGGTGCGTGCCTTCGTCAGCAAGGACGCGATCGACGACTGGCATCGTGAAGAGAGCGACAAGGCGATGCGCTCGGTGTGCGACATCCTGGGCGCCGCGCAGTTGCGCGTGGAAAAGCATGCGCTGAGCGGCTTTCCGCCGGACCGGATCGTGGCGCTGGCCAAATCGGTGAACGCCGATGCGATCGTGATCGGCACCCATGGCCGCGGTTCGTTCTTCGATGCGGTGCTCGGCTCGGTCGCGGGCCGCGTGGTGGCGCACGCGTCGTGCCCGGTGATCCTGGTGAAGGCGCCGGACAAGGCCTGACAGCCCGACGCGGGGCCATTCAACTGGTAGAAGTGGCAGTAAGACCGGGCGCTGCCGCGGCGCCCGGGACGGCCGCCCGGTCAGCCGTTCAGCTCGACCACAGCGGCGGCTCGTCCATCAGCGCGATCTGCTCGCGCAATTCAAGGATGCGGTCCTGCCAGTAGCGCGCCGTGCCGAACCACGGAAACGCGGCCGGAAAGGCGGGATCGTTCCAGCGGCTCGCCAGCCAGGCGCTGTAGTGCAGCAGACGCAGCGTGCGCAAGGCTTCGACCAGATGCAGCTCGCGTGTCGAGAATTCGGCGAAGTCCTCGTAGCCGGCCACGATATCGGCCAGCTGGCTCTGCATCGAGGCGCGATCGCCCTCCAGCAGCATCCACAGATCCTGTACCGCCGGGCCGGTCCGGCTGTCGTCGAAATCGACGAAATGCGGGCCCGCGTTGCCGCCGCGGGCCTGATCCGCTTCGATCCACAGCAGATTGCCGCGATGGCAGTCGCCATGCAGCCGCAGCAGCGCCACGTCGCCGGCGCGTTCGTAGCAGTGCCGCACGCCGTCGATGGCGAGATCGGCGGCGGCCTGCCAGGCCGGCCGCAGATCCGTCGGAATGCAGTCCTGCGCCAGCAGCCAGTCGCGCGCGGCCACGCCGAAGGTCTCGACATCGAGTGCGGGCCGGTGCACATAGGGCTGGCTCGCGCCGACGGCGTGGATGCGGCCGATGAAACGGCCGAGCCAGGTCAGCGTATCGGCGCGGTTGAGCTCGGGCTCGCGGCCGCCGCAGCGCGGGAACACGGCAAAGCGGAAGCCGCCGTGCGACAGCAGCGTGCCGCCGCCGCAAGCGAGCGGCGGCACGGCCGGGATCTCGGCCTCGGCAAGCTGCCGCACGAAGGCATGTTCCTCGAGGATGGCGGCATCGCTCCAGCGCCCCGGCCGGTAGAACTTCATCACCATCGGCGCGCCGTCCTCGACCCCCCACCTGCCAGACCCGATTCTCGTAGCTGTTCAGCGCCAGCAGCCGGCCGTCCGGCATGAAGCCGGCCGCCTCGAGCGCATCGAGGATCAGGTCGGGTGTCAGCCCCGCGAACGGAATGTCCGGCGAGGCGGCGGGATCGGGCGACGTCACCATGGCTAAGCGCTAGCTTAGGACACCGCGCGCGTCACGACCCCTGCCGCGAGCGCTGTCCGCCGAGCAGCGCGGCCTGCGGGCCGGGCCGGCGGTTGCGCGAAGGGCCGTTCGACTCGGAAGCCGTGCGCGGCGCCGACTGCGAACGTTCGCCGTTGCCGGCCGGGCGGGCACCGCCCTTGGGCTGGCCATGCGGTTGGCCATGTGGCTGACCGTTGGGCTGGCCGTTGGGCCGACCGCCGGCCTGGCCGCTCGGCTTGCCATTGCGTTGGGGCGCGCCGCCGGCCTCCTGCGGCTGACGGGCGGGACGCGGCTGGCGCGGCGGCCGGGCGTCCGCGCGACGTTCGCCCGAAGGCGCGCCGGCGGCGGGCCGGGCGCCGCCATTGCCACCACCATTGCCGCCACCATTGCCCGCGCCATTCCCCTGCGGACGTCCCCGTCCGCCGCCGCCATTCTGGCCGCGCGCCTGGCGGCCCTTCTGGATCGGCTCGGGGGCGATGGTCGGATCCGGTTCGAAGCCCGGCAGCACGATCTGCTCGAGCTGGCGCTTGATCAGGCGTTCGATGTCGCGCAGCAGGCCGTGCTCGTCGACGCAGACAAGGGACACCGCCTCGCCCTCGGCGCCGGCGCGGCCGGTACGGCCGATCCGGTGCACATAGTCTTCGGGGACGTTGGGCAGATCGAAGTTGACCACATGGGGCAGCTGGTCGATATCGATGCCGCGCGCGGCGATGTCGGTCGCCACCAGCAGCCGCAGCGTGCCGGCCTTGAACTCGGACAGCGCGCGCGTGCGCGCCGACTGGCTCTTGTTGCCGTGGATCGCCAGCGCCGACAGGCCTTCCTTGCTCAGCTGCTCGGCGAGCCGGTTGGCGCCGTGCTTGGTGCGGGTGAAGACCAGCACCTGGTGCCAGTCGTGCTCGCGCACCAGATGCGCCAGCAGTTCGCGCTTGCGCTCGCGATCGACCGCGTAGACGCGCTGCGCCACGGTCTCGGCCGTGGTGTTGCGGCGCGCGACCCTCGATCGAGGCCGGATTGTCGAGCAGGCGGTCCGCCAGCGCGCGGATCTCGTCGGAGAACGTCGCGGAGAACAGCAGGTTCTGCCGCTTCGGCGGCAGCACGTTCAGGATCTTGCGGATGTCATGGATGAAGCCCATGTCCAGCATGCGGTCGGCCTCGTCCAGCACCAGCATCTCGACATGCGACAGATCGATGGTGCGCTGGCCCACGTGGTCCAGCAGACGGCCGGGCGTGGCCACCACGATATCGACGCCGCGCTTGAGCTGGTCGATCTGCGGATGGATGCCGACGCCGCCGAACATCACCATCGAACGCAGGCGCAGGTACTTGCCGTAGTTGCGCACGCTCTCTTCGACCTGCGCGGCCAGTTCGCGCGTCGGCGTCAGCACCAGCGCGCGGATGCGGGGCCGTTCGCCGCGCGCCGGCGGCTCGGCCCGAGACAGCAGCTGCAGCATCGGCAGCGTGAAACCGGCGGTCTTGCCGGTACCGGTCTGGGCGCCGGCGAGCAGGTCGCCGCCCTTCAGGATCGCGGGAATGGCTTGCGCCTGGATCGGCGTGGGCGTGGTATAGCCCTGCTCCGCCACGGCGCGTACAAGCTTGTCAGACAAGCCTAGTTCGGAAAAAGACATGGAATTCGTTTCGGCCGCCCCTTGCG
This sequence comes from Cupriavidus sp. H18C1, assembly GCF_049311595.1. Taxonomy (NCBI): domain Bacteria; kingdom Pseudomonadati; phylum Pseudomonadota; class Betaproteobacteria; order Burkholderiales; family Burkholderiaceae; genus Cupriavidus; species Cupriavidus sp. H18C1. Next base: position 2,794,117 of record NZ_CP186008.1, on the reverse strand, counting down.
CACGGATGCGCCAATCGTCGGGGCCGGCATGGATAGTGGCGACTGGCCGGCTGCCGCCGTCACCGCCTGCATGGGCGGGGCGAAGGGCGCCGGGGAAGCGGAACGACTGCCTCCGCTTCCAGGTTCGGAAGGCCCGTAGTGTATCAGCCCCGGCGCATTCGCACCGGACGCCCCATGTGCCGAGCGGGTAGAATAGCGGGCTGTCCCGCCTGCCCTGTCCCCCGCCTGCCTGTCCGCCTGTCCACCCGCCTGGCGCCGGCCCCCGCGGCGGGCCGCGCGGCAGGCCATGTAACGCCCCCCTGAAGCATCCGATGCCCCCAGGTCAACCACTGAGATCGGCACCATGAATCCACGTCCCCAAGACACCCAGGCCGCCCCGGCCCAGCCCGCCGCCGCCCCTGCCGCGCCCACGAAAAAGGTCTTCGTCAAGACCTACGGCTGCCAGATGAACGAGTACGACTCCGACAAGATGGTCGACGTACTGCACGCCAGCCAGGGCCTGGAGAAGACCGACAACCCCGAAGACGCCGACGTGATCCTGTTCAACACCTGCTCGGTACGCGAGAAGGCGCAGGAAAAGGTGTTCTCCGAACTGGGACGGATGAAGGCGCTGAAGGCCGCCAAACCCGACCTGGTGATCGGCGTCGGCGGCTGCGTGGCCAGCCAGGAAGGCGCGGCCATCGTGTCGCGCGCGCCGTATGTCGACGTGGTGTTCGGCCCGCAGACGCTGCACCGGCTGCCCGAGATGATCGCGCGCCGCCGCCAGAGCGGCCATTCGCAGGTCGATATCTCCTTCCCCCGAGATCGAGAAGTTCGACCATCTGCCGCCCGCGCGCGTCGAGGGCCCGAGCGCCTTCGTGTCGATCATGGAAGGCTGCTCGAAGTACTGCAGCTACTGCGTGGTGCCCTATACCCGCGGCGAGGAAGTCTCGCGCCCGTTCGACGACGTGCTGGCCGAGATCGCGGGCCTGGCCGACCAGGGCGTGCGCGAGGTCACGCTGCTGGGGCAGAACGTCAACGCGTACCGCGGCCGGATGGGCGACACCAGCGAGATCGCCGACTTTGCGCTGCTGATCGAATATGTGGCCGAGATTCCGGGCATCGAGCGGATCCGCTATACCACCAGCCATCCGAAGGAATTCACCGCGCGCCTGATCGACGCCTATGCGCGCGTGCCCAAGCTGGTCGACCACCTGCACCTGCCGGTGCAGCACGCCTCGGACCGCATCCTGATGGCGATGAAGCGCGGCTACAGCGTGCTCGAATACAAGAGCATCATCCGCAAGCTGCGCGCGATCCGGCCGACCATGTCGATGTCGTCGGACTTCATCGTCGGTTTTCCTGGCGAGACCGATGCCGATTTCGACAAGCTGATGGCGATGGTCGAGGAGATCGGCTACGACACCTCGTTCTCGTTCATCTTCAGCCCGCGGCCCGGCACCCCCGCGGCCAACCTGCACGACGACACGCCGCACGAGGTCAAGCTGCGCCGGCTGCAACGGCTGCAGGCGACCATCGAGGAGAACGTGCAGCGCATCAGCCGCGGCATGGTCGGCACGGTGCAGCGGATCCTGGTCGAGGGCCCGGCGCGCAAGGATCCGAACGAGCTGCACGGCCGCACCGAGAACAACCGCGTGGTCAACTTCGCGCTGCCCGGCGTGCCGCAGGCCAGCCGCGACCGGCTGATCGGCCAGATGGTCGAGGTGACCATCACCGAGGCCTTCCCGCATTCGCTGCGCGGCGAGATCGTCGTGCGCCAGTAGTGCCAGGAGTGCCAGGAGTGCCAGTAGTGCCAGGAGTGCCGGTAGTGGGGCGATCGCAGGCACGATCGCCGGGCCGCGAGTCCGCCGAGGATCGCGGCCCGCAGCTGGCCATCGCCCGGCCAACGACGAACAAGAACGGAGCGCTCTCCCGATGAAAATTCCTTCCGCAGAATTCGTGGCGCCCAAGGACGACAACGCCCGCCTGCAGAACCTGTGCGGGCCGCTGGACGAAAACCTGCGCCAGGTCGAACAGGCGCTGGACGTCACGATCCAGCGGCGCGGCCACAAGATGACGGTGCGCGGCGCCAATGCCAGCGAGGCCGCCGCCGCGCTGGAGCGCTTCTACAACCAGGCCCGCACCCCGCTGTCGATCGACGACGTTCAGCTGGGCCTGATCGAGACGCGCCAGTATGCCGCGCATGTCGCGGGCCCGCCCGGGGTGGAGAACGACGCCGGCGGCGACGCCGACGACGAATCGCCGGTGCTGCATACCCGCCGTACCGGCCTGGTCGGCCGCACCGCCGCGCAGCGCGACTACCTGCGCAATATCGTCTCGCACGACCTGACCATGGGCATCGGCCCGGCCGGCACCGGCAAGACCTATCTGGCGGTGGCCTGCGCGGTCGATGCGCTCGAGCGCGACGCGGTCAAGCGCATCGTGCTGACCCGGCCCGCGGTCGAGGCCGGCGAGCGGCTCGGCTTCCTGCCCGGCGACCTGGCGCAGAAGGTCGATCCGTACCTGCGTCCGCTGTACGACGCGCTGTACGACCTGCTCGGCTTCGACCGCACGCAGAAGATGTTCGAGCGCCAGATGATCGAGATCGCGCCGCTCGCCTATATGCGCGGCCGCACCCTGAACCACGCCTTCATCATCCTGGACGAGGCGCAGAACACCACGCCGGAACAGATGAAGATGTTCCTGACCCGGATCGGCTTCGGCTCCAAGGCGGTGATCACCGGCGACACCACGCAGATCGACCTGCCGCGCGGCCAGAAGAGCGGCCTGATCGAAGCGCAGCACGTGCTGCGCGACGTGCGCGGCGTCGCCGCGACGCGCTTTACCAGCATCGACGTGGTGCGCCATCCGCTGGTGGCGCGCATCGTCGAGGCCTACGACGAATACCACGCCCAGCACAAGGACACCTGACTTGACCAGCAAGAACCCAGCGCCCAGCCTGATCCTGTTCGACGGCGAAGGCCGGGCCCGCAAGAGCGCCGCGCACGCGCTGCGCGTGCAGCTGCCCGACGGCCGCAGCCTGACCGTCGACCTGTCGCAAGCCGCCGACGGCGTGGTGTCGCTGCTGGCCGAGCACAGCGACCCGCGCCAGCGCGCGGGCCTGCTGGCGCGCCCCGACAGCCACGACGCGCTGGCGGTGGCGGTCACCGCCACGCCGCAGCTGACCACCACCGGCACGCCGGCGACGCCGCCCGAACTGACGCTGGACGTGCAGTACGGCGACGGCATCCGTGGCCGGCGCGGCCTGCCGCCGCGCGCGCGGGTGCAGACCTGGCTGCGCTCGGCGCTGTTCGCCGATGCCCAGCTGACCGTGCGCTTCGTCGACGAGGACGAGGGCCGGGCGCTGAACCGGGGCTTCCGCGGCAAGGACTACGCGACCAATGTGCTGACGTTCGCCTATGCCGAGCACGACGACGATCCGGTCAGCGCGGACATCGTGCTGTGCTGCCCGGTGGTCGAGCGCGAGGCGCGCGAACAGGGCAAGCCGCTCGAGGCGCACTACGCGCACCTGCTGGTGCACGGCGCGCTGCACGCGCAGGGCTACGAGCACGAGGACGACGCCGAGGCCGAGGAGATGGAGGCCATCGAGACCGAGACGCTGCTGGCGCTCGGCTTTGCCGACCCGTACCGCGACGACCGAGGCCCGCGCCTGGGGCACTGAGTCCCGGACCGGGCCCCGGACCGAAGCCCGAACCGAAGCCCGAACCGAAGCCCGGGCCGAAACCCGTCCCGAAGCCCGGCCCGAAACCCGGACCGAAACCCGGACCGAAACCCGGACCGAAACCCGGACCGAAACCCGGCGGGAAACCTGGACCGGCCCCGGAATTGGCCCTCAACTGAAACCGTGCCCGGGCCCCGCACGCGGCCGGCGCGATCCCTCCGACGCGGCGCCGCCCGTGCGACCCCGGCGCCGCATCGGCCCGGCCCGGGGCGCCCGCGCCGGGCCGCCCCGGTCAGAACCGAAAAACAATTGGTGTATGCTTGCTCCGGTATCCACCACGCGCAACTTGCGCCATGAACGACCCTTACCCTAGTTCGAAACCAGTCGACCGGCCCCGGTCCCTGCTCGAACGACTGAGCGATCTGATTTCTCCCGAGCCCGAATCGCGGGCAGAATTGCTCGAAGTCCTCCAGGACGCCCACGCCCGCAATCTGATCGACGCCGAGTCGCTCTCGATGATCGAAGGCGTGTTCCAGGTCTCGGAATTGACCGCGCGCGACATCATGGTGCCCCGCGCCCAGATGGACGCGGTCAATATCGCCGATGCGCCGGAAACCTTCATCCCCTTCATGCAGGAGACGGCGCACTCGCGCTTTCCGGTCTACGAAGGCAGCCGCGACAACATCATCGGCATCCTGCTCGCCAAGGACCTGCTGCGCTACTACACCGACAGCGACTTCGACCTGCGCGAGATGCTGCGGCCCGCGGTCTTCATTCCCGAGTCCAAGCGCCTGAACATCCTGCTGCGCGAATTCCGCAACAACCGCAATCACATCGCGATCGTGGTCGACGAGTACGGCGGCGTTGCCGGGCTGGTCACCATCGAGGACGTGCTGGAGCAGATCGTCGGCGACATCGAGGACGAATTCGATCTCGACGAGGATGACGACAATATCGTGCCGCTGCCGGACGGCAGCTGGCGCGTGCACGGGCTGACCGAGATCGAGCAGTTCAACGAGGCCTTCGGCACCCAGTTCCCCGACGACGACGTCGATACGGTCGGCGGCCTGCTGACCAACCATGTCGGCCACGTGCCGCACCGCGGGGAGATCATCACGCTGCCGCCGCTGCGGTTCGAGGTGCTGCGCGCCGATGCGCGCCAGCTGCACCTGCTGCTGGTACGGCGCGAAGCGCCCGCGCTCACCGACGCCGTGGCCAACGCATGAAGCGGCTGGCGCAGGGCTGGAACGGCGCCGCCGCTGCCGAACTCGAAACACCGCTGAGCGACACCCGCCGCCGCGCGCGCTGGGGCCATCTATTGCTGGCCGGCGTGCTCGGCGTCGCCCATACCCAGGCCTTCGCGCCGCGGGACTGGTGGTGGCTGCAGCTGCTGGCGCTGGCGGGCCTGGCCGCGCTGCTGTTCGACACCCGCCGCGCGCGCGATGCCGCCGCGCTGGGCTACGCCTTCGGGCTGGGCTGGTTCCTGTCGGGCATCTGGTGGCTCTATATCAGCATGCACGTCTACGGCGAGATGCCGGCCTGGATGGCCGCGCTCGCGGTGCTGCTGTTCGCCGGCTATCTCGCGCTCTACCCCGCGCTGGCCGCCGCCGCCTGGCATCGCGCCGCCGCGCCGCGGCGCTTCGATCCGGCCCGGCGCGCCGGCTGGTTCGGCCTGCTGGCCGCGCCGCTGGCGTTCGGCGCGGCCTGGGGCCTCGCCGAATGGCTGCGCGGCGTGATCTTCACCGGTTTTCCGTGGCTGGGCAGCGGCTATGCGCATACCGACGGCCCGCTGGCCGGCTATGCGCCGCTGCTGGGCGTCTACGGCATCGGCGCGCTGGCCGCCCTCTGCGCGGCCTGGCTGGCGGCGCTGGCGCGCGTCGCCCGCCCGGGATCGGGGGGTCGGCGGGAGCGGCGGGAGCGGCGGAATCGCCCGGATCGCCGCAGGGCGAGCGTGCCGGCGCGCTGTCGGCGACCCTGCCGGCGACGCCGTGGGCAAGGCTTGCGGTCCCGCTCGGGCTGGCGGTCCTGCTCGGCGCCGGCTGGCTGCTGGCCGGCCGCGCCTGGACCGAGCCGGTCGGCGCGCCGCTGTCGGTGCGGCTGCTGCAGGGCAACGTGCCGCAGGACATCAAGTTCGAAGCGGCCGGCATCGCGCGCTCGAACGCGCTGTACCGCGACATGATCACCGCCGCGCCGGCCGATCTGGTGGTCACGCCCGAGACCGCGTTTCCGCTGATCCTGCAGGACATGCCGCCGGAGATCGCGCTCGCGCTGCGGCAGTTCAGCACCGGCACCGGCACCGCGCTGCTGTTCGGCGCGGCGGGCGCCGACTCGCCGATCGACTTCACCAACAGCGTGTTCGGCATCGGCCCCGAGATGCAGGGCCTGTACCGCTACGACAAGCACCACCTGGTGCCCTTCGGCGAGTTCATCCCCTGGGGCTTCCGCTGGTTCGTCGACATGATGAAGATGCCGCTGGGCGACTTCCGCCGCGGCGGCCTGGCGCAGGCGCCGCTGCCGGTGCGCGGCGTCATGGTGGCGCCCAATATCTGCTACGAGGATCTGTTCGGCGAGGAAATCGCGCGCACGCTGCGCGGCCAGCGGGAGCCGGCCAATGTGCTGGTCAACGTCACCAACCTGGCCTGGTTCGGCGACACCATCGCGCTGGACCAGCATCTGCAGATCTCGCGCATGCGCGCGCTGGAAACGCGCCGGCCGATGCTGCGCTCGACCAATACCGGCATGACGGCGGTGGTGGCCCCGGACGGCAGCGTGCCGGCGCGGCTGGCGACCTTCACCACCGGCACGCTGAGCGCGCAGGTGCAGGGCACGCGGGGACTGACGCCCTATGTGCGGGTCGGCAATGTACCGGCGGTGCTCGGCTGCCTGCTGGTGCTGCTGGCGGTGGCCTGGCGCGCGCCGTCGGGCCGGGGCCGTGGCCGGAGCGGCGGCGCCTGAGCCTGTGCCCAGGCCGAGCCGGTGCTCGGCCCTGGCGGTCGAACCTCAGTGGATCACGCCCGCCACGATCGATACCGCGGCGGCGGCCGCCATCACTGCCAGGGCGACCCGATAGGGCTTGCGCGAGAGAAACGACATGATGTTTGTCCCCGTTGTTGGCGCCGAGGATCACCGCGGGGCGCCGTCCGCTGCCTCTGTCGAACAGCTTTTCAATAATGTATACAAAAATCGATAACGGCAGGCCCTTCCGGAACTTGAGCGCCCTCGGGATTTACCCGAGGTCCTCGCCCACCTGCCTCCCCCCTTCCCTTCGGCGGCTGCCGGGCAAAAACCCGCTAGAATTCTGGGTTTGGCAACGGCGGGACCGGCCGGCCCGGCCGCCGTCCCCTGCCCGCTTCCGCTTCGGTGGCCCGCCGCCGGGCCAACTCTCCGCGATCCGTCGTCTTCGTTATGCTGACCTTCCAACAAATGATCCTGACCTTGCAGTCCTACTGGGACCGGCAAGGATGCGCGCTGTTGCAACCCATCGATCTGGAGGTTGGCGCCGGTACCTCGCACGTGCATACCTTCCTGCGCGCGATCGGCCCCGAGCCGTGGCGCGCCGCCTATGTGCAACCGTCGCGCCGCCCCAAGGACGGCCGCTACGGCGAGAACCCGAACCGGCTGCAGCACTACTACCAGTACCAGGTCGTGCTCAAGCCCGCGCCGGAGAACATCCTCGAGCTGTACCTGGGCTCGCTCGAGGCGCTGGGCCTGGACCTGAAGCAGAACGACATCCGCTTCGTCGAGGACGACTGGGAAAACCCGACGCTCGGCGCCTGGGGCCTGGGCTGGGAGGTCTGGCTCAACGGCATGGAGGTGACCCAGTTCACCTACTTCCAGCAGGTCGGCGGCATCGACTGCAAGCCGATCACAGGCGAGATCACCTACGGCATCGAACGCCTGGCGATGTATCTGCAGGGCGTCGAGAACGTCTACGACCTGGTCTGGACCGAGTGGGAGGAGAACGGCAAGACGCGCCGCCTGACCTACGGCGACGTCTATCACCAGAACGAGGTCGAGCAGTCGACCTACAACTTCGAACAGAGCAATACCGAAATCCTGTTCCGCCATTTCGCCGAACACGAGGGCGAGGCCAAGCGGCTGATGGGCGTCGGCGCGGAAGGCGACGCGGCCGAGGCCGCGGGTGCCAAGCTGGCGCTGCCGGCCTACGAACAGGTGCTCAAGGCCGCCCACACCTTCAACCTGCTGGACGCGCGCGGCGCGATCTCGGTGACCGAGCGCGCCGCCTATATCGGCCGCATCCGCAATCTGTCGCGGCTGGTCGCGCAGGCCTACTACGAATCGCGCGAGGCGCTGGGCTTCCCGATGTGCGGTGCGGCCGGCGCGGACGCCGCGAGCGACGCCAAGACCGCCGCCAAGCCCTCCGTCGAGGCCGCCGCATGAACTCGATGGCACGCCGTGCGCTGTGCTGCGCGCTGGCGGTGGCCGCCGCGGGCGGCGCGCACGCCATCGTGCCGTCGGCCTACGCCCAGGCCTCGCAGGTGCTCTACCCCTCGGCCGAGCAGGCCAATGTCTGCGAAGGCGATTCGCAGGCGCTGCAGCAGGCCATCAACAAGCATCTGCAGCCGTCCGCCAATGCGATCGACCAGTGGACGCAGCTGGTGCGCTCGATGTCGTGCGACCTGTCCGGGTCCAGGGACCTGGGCTGGCGGCGCGTGCCGCTGCGCGCCTACGAGAGCGCGATCCGCTATCCGCTGACCTGGGTCGAGACAGTGCACCGCAACGGCCGGCAACGGCGCCTGGTGCGGACCTATCATTCGGCCTCGCAACTGCCGCCGCGGATCGATTTCTGGATCGGCGGCCGCATCGACGAGATCCGCTACGATCGCCGCCATCACCGCCTGTACGCGCGCTTCTCCGCCAACAGCGAGAAGCTGGCCGGCAATGCGCAGTCCGCGTGCCGCTCGACCACGCTGCAGTTTCGCCAGCAGCACGGGCTATGGCTGCTGTCCGGCGTCGAACCGCGCTGTTGAGCGCCGCTGAACCCTTCCGGCGCCGCCGATGCCGGCGTGCGCCACAAACCGTTGGAACCGATTCATGTCGCAACCCCTGACCGATTCGCTGCTGATCGAACTGTTCACCGAAGAGCTGCCGCCGAAGGCGCTGGCGCGCCTGGGCGAGGCCTTTGCCCAGGGCCTGTTCGCCGGCCTCGCCGAACGCGGCCTGCTCGATGACGGCAGCACGGTAACGCCGTACGCCACGCCGCGCCGCCTGGCCGCACTGATCAGCGGCGTGCGCGCCAGCGCGGCGGACCGCGAGCAGCGCGAAAAGGTGCTGCCGGTGTCGGTGGCGCTGGACGCCGCCGGCGAGCCGACCGCGCCGCTGGCCAAGAAGCTGGCCGCGCTGGCGAAGTCGGTCGGCGTCGAGGCGATCGACTGGCAGACCCTGGAGCGTACCTCCGACGGCAAGGCCGAGGCGCTGTTCTACCGCTACACCGCGCGCGGCGCGGTGCTGGCCGACGGCCTGCAGGCCGCGCTGGACGACACCATCGGCAAGCTGCCGATTCCGAAGGTAATGAGCTACCAGCGCCCGGACGGCAGCACGGTCAACTTCGTGCGCCCGGCCCACCGGCTGATCGCGCTGCATGGCGACAAGGTCGTGCCCGTCTCGGTGCTCGGGCTGGCCGCGGGCAACCGCACGCTGGGCCACCGCTTCCTGTCCGAGGGCGAGATCGAGATCGCGCACGCCGAGCGCTACGCCGCCCTGCTCGAGGAACAGGGCAAGGTGCTGGCCAGCTACGCGCAGCGGCGCGAGCGCATCCGCGAAGAGCTGCTGGCCGCCGCCGGCGCGGACCGCGTGATCATGCCGGACGCGCTGCTCGACGAGGTCAACGCGCTGGTCGAATGGCCGGTGGTCTACGCCTGCCATTTCGAGGAGGCCTTCCTCGCCGTGCCGCAGGAATGCCTGATCCTGACGATGCAGACCAACCAGAAGTACTTCGCGCTGACCGACGCCAACGGCCAGCTGCGCAACCGCTTCCTGATCGTGTCGAACCTCGCCACCGACACGCCGCAGTCGATCATCGGCGGCAACGAGCGCGTGGTGCGCCCGCGCCTGGCCGACGCCAAGTTCTTCTTCGACCAGGACCGCAAGAAGACGCTGGCCTCGCGCGTGCCGCAGCTGGCCAACGTGGTCTATCACAACAAGATCGGCACGCAGCTGGACCGCGTGCAGCGGCTGCAGCAGATCGCCGGCCATATCGCCGATGCGCTGGCGAGGGCCGGCGTGCCGGTCGACAAGGCGGCCGCGATGCGCGGCGCGGAACTGGCCAAGGCCGACCTGCTGACCGATATGGTGGGCGAATTCCCCGAACTGCAGGGCACGATGGGGACCTACTACGCCCGCCACGACGACGAGGCCGAGGAAGTCGCGCTGGCCTGCTCCGAACACTACCGTCCGCGCTTTGCCGGGGATGCGCTGCCGTCGAACGCCGTCAGCATCGCGGTGGCGCTGGCCGACAAGCTCGAGACCCTGGTCGGCATCTGGGGCATCGGCCTGCAGCCGACCGGCGAGAAGGACCCGTTCGCGCTGCGCCGCCATGCGCTGGGCATCCTGCGCATGCTGGTCGAGACGCCGCTGCCTCTGGGCATCGACGCGCTGCTGGCGCTGACCGAGCAGGCCTTCGCCGGCGTGCCGGCGGTCAAGCCCGCGCGCGAGGACATCACCGACTTCCTGTACGACCGCCTGCGAGGCTACCTGAAGGACAAGGGCTACACCACCAACGAGGTCGAGGCGGTGGTCAGCCTGCGCCCGCAGCGGCTCGACGACATCCTCGGGCGCATGGAGGCGGTGCGCACCTTCGCCGCGCTGCCCGAGGCGGCGGCGCTGGCGGCCGCCAACAAGCGCATCACCAATATCCTGCGCAAGAATACCGAGGCCGTGGGCGAGGTCGCCCCCGCGCTGTTCCAGGAGGATGCCGAAGGCGCGCTGCATGCCGCCATCGACAGCGTGCGGCCCGGGGTCGAGGCGGCGTTCGCGCGCGGCGACTTCACCGCGGCGCTGCGCGACCTGGCCCGGCTGCGCGAGGCGGTGGACCGCTTCTTCGACGGCGTGATGGTGATGGCCGAGGATGCAGGGCTTCGCGCCAACCGCCTGGCGCTGCTGGCCTCGCTGCATGCGCTGGCCAACCGCGTCGCCGACATCTCGAAGCTGGCCGCTTGACCCGCGCCCGGAGCACGACAAGCAGAACCAGCAGCATCGACCGTACCCGTTACCGAAGCGCCGCCATGCCGCAGACACCGCCCAAATTCGTGATCCTGGACCGCGACGGGGTCATCAACCTCGACAGCGACCAGTTCATCAAGACGCCGGACGAATGGATTCCGATCCCCGGCAGCCTGGAAGCGATCGCCGCGCTGAACGAGGCCGGCTATCGCGTCGTGGTCGCCAGCAACCAGTCGGGCATCGGCCGCGGCCTGTTCGAGATGAGCGCGCTCAACGCGATGCACGAGAAGATGTACAAGGCGCTGGCCCGCCTCGGCGGCCGCGTCGAGGCGATCTTCTTCTGCCCGCACACCGCCGCGGACGCGTGCGACTGCCGCAAGCCCAAACCCGGCCTGATCCAGCAGGCGGCGCAACGCTTCGGCATCGAGCTGCGCGGCGTGCCGATCGTCGGCGATTCGCTGCGCGACCTGCAGGCTGGCGTCGCCTTCGGCTGCACGCCGCATCTGGTGCGCACCGGCAAGGGCGAAGCCACGCTCGCCAAGGGCGGCCTGCCGCCCGGCACGCTGGTCCACGACGATCTGCGCGCGTTCTCGCGCTGGCTGCTCGAAGGCGAAGGCGCGCGCCACGGCGCCGTGGCATCGCACGCGGGCACGGCCGCTTCGCCATCCGCCACGTCACCGGTTGACTCGACGAACCCTCGATGATCTTTCTACGCTCCCTGCTGTTCGCGTTGTACCTGCTGGTACTGACGCCTCCCTATGCCTGCGCCTGCTTCCTGGCCTTCCCCTTCATGAGCGCTAACCGGCGCTACCGCTTCGTGCGCGGGTGGCCCAAGCTGGTGATCGGCGCCGCCTGGCTGATCTGCGGCATCCGCTACCGCATCGAAGGCGGCGAGCATCTGCAGGCCATGATCGACAAGCCGGTGGTGCTGCTGTCCAAGCACCAGTCGGCGTGGGAGACCGTGGCGCTGGTGGCGACGATGCCCAAGCCGCTGTGCTTCGTCTTCAAGCGCGAGTTGCTGTTCGTGCCGTTCTTCGGCTGGGCGCTCGGCATGCTGAAGATGGTCCACATCAACCGCAAGGACGGTTCACGCGCCTTCGCCTCGGCCGTGCGCCAGGGCCGCGAGCGGCTCGCCGAGGGCGCGTGGATCATCATGTTCCCCCGAAGGCACCCGCACCCCCGCCGGCCTGGAAAACCCGCGCTACAAGAGCGGCGGGGCACGCCTGGCGGTCGAGACCGGCGCGTCGGTGATTCCGATCGCGGTCAACTCGGGCCGCCTGTGGCCGCGCAACTCGTTCCTGAAGTATCCCGGCACCATCACGATCTCCATCGGCCCGCCGCTGTCGTCGGCCCACAAGACCGCCGACATGCTGAACCAGGAAGTCGAGCAATGGATCGAGCGCGACATGCGCCGCATCGATCCGGAGAGCTATCTGCGAGGGCAGCCTGCATGAAGCCGGCCCGCCGCGCCCCGGAACCCGCGGACGGCCAGATGGAACTGCCGTTGATGGACTCCGGCGCGGGCACGTCCAGCACGGCCGGCACGCGGCCGGCGGCCAGCGCGCTCGATGGCACCACCTCGGCCGGCCCCGCCACGGCACCCTGGCCGGCGCCCCCAGCCCAACGCGCGGCTGCTGCGGCTCGGCGAGCGTCCGCTCCATTACACGCTGAAGCGTTCGTCCCGGCGCACCATCGGCTTCGTGATCGATGACCGCGGGCTGTCGATCACCGCGCCGCGCTGGGTCACGATCGCCGACATCGAAGCGGCCATCGCCGAGAAGCAGCGCTGGATCTTCGGCAAGCTGGCCGAATGGCAACAGCGCGACGCGCAGCGCGTGCTGCCCGCGGTGCAGTGGCGCGACGGCGCGACCCTGCCCTTCCTCGGCAAGCCGATCACGCTGCGGCTCGACTCGCCGACCGGCACGCTGCTGTTCGACGGCGAGGCGCGCGTGCTGCATCTGGCGCTGCCCGAGCAGGCCGACGAGCAGCAGATCAAGGACCGCGTGCAGGCCTGGCTGCAGCACCAGGCCAAGCGCCTGCTGGCCGAGCGGCTCGATATCTATGCGGAGAAGCTCGGCGTGCGCCATCGCGCCTTTGCGCTGAGCTCGGCCAATACGCGCTGGGGCAGCTGCACCTCGGACGGCAAGATCCGCCTGAGCTGGCGGCTGATGCATTTCCCGCTGTCGGTGATCGACTATGTGGCCGCGCACGAGCTGGCGCATCTGAAGGAAATGAACCACAGCCCGCGCTTCTGGGACACGGTGGCGTCGATCTTCCCCGAGTTCCGCGACGCGCGCGCGCAGTTGCGCAGCCATCCGCCGGAAGCGCTGCCGGCGTTCTGAGGCGGCGCTGCGGCTGCCGCTGTCGCTGTCCCTGCCGCCGCGGGCCGTGCGCGCGCACGGCGCTCGCCACGCATCCGGATCGATCCGCCGATCCGTTCTACACTAACGCCTTTCCCGCAGTACCTTGCAGTACCCCACAGGACGTTAACAAACACACCCTACACAGGCTCACCATGCGACTTCTCCACACCATGCTCCGTGTCGGCGACATGCAGCGCTCGATCGATTTCTACACCCGCGTGCTCGGCATGCAGCTGCTGCGCGAGAGCGACAATCCCGAATACAAGTACCGGCTCGCCTTCGTCGGCTACGGCCCGGAGAGCGAGACCGCGGTGCTCGAGCTGACCTACAACTACGGCGTCGACAAGTACGAGATGGGCACCGCCTACGGCCACATCGCGCTGGAAACGGACGATGCCGCCGGGGCCTGCGAACGCATCCGCGCGGCCGGCGGCAAGGTCACGCGCGAGGCCGGCCCGGTCAAGGGCGGCACCACGGTGATCGCCTTCGTCGAAGATCCGGACGGCTACAAGATCGAGCTGATCGAGCGCAACTCCACGCGCGACGCCAGCCGTCCGTAACGGCGGTAACGGCCGCCCGGTGGCCCCGCGGCCCGCCGGCCCCCGAGCCCCGCGGTGGCACCGGGCGCCGCGGTCCGCGCAGCGCGGCGCGGCGCGGCATCAAAGGATGGTGCAAATGTTCTGGCCCTTCGCCACCCGCCGGATATTGCTGTCGAGCTGATAGTCCCTGACGGTCCGGCCCTCGCCATCCACCATGTCCGTCCGCGCCCCGGCCATCACGATCTTGAATATGAAGCCCGGCGGCTGGTCGCCCAGGTGTGCGTACATCAGCGGCGTGCGTCCCTGCCGATCGCGGCCGTTGATGTTGCCGCCGGCTTGGCGCAGGCTCTTGACGATGTCCAGCTGTCCGGCCGACGCCGCCAACATCATTGGCGTGGTGCCGGCATCGTCGCGGGCATCCGGGTTGGCGCCGTAGGCCACCAACTGCTGCACCGCGTGCAGCTGACCCGAGGCAGCGGCGAGATGCAGCGCCGTGACGCCCAGCAGCCCATGGACATCGACCGGGACGCCATGAAGCAGCAAGCGCGCGAATGGCGCGCCCGCTTCCAGCGCGACCGCGGTCATCAACGGCGTCATGCCGAGCCTGGTCTCCGGCTGCTCCAGCACGGCGCGATTGTCCACCGCCGCGGCCAGGTCGATGAGGGTGCAGGCCACGCGCGGGGCCTTGACGCGCAAGGCCAGCTGCAATACATCCAGCTCGTCCGCCAACGGCATATCGAGGGACCAGCCGCCCGTGGTCAACAGGTGCCGCACCGCGGGCCCATCGTCGGCGTCGATCGCGGCCAGCACACTGGCGCGAAATCCATTCATCCACTCCAGCAGCGCCGCTTCCAGCGCCGGCAGGATCGCCGCATGGCCGGGCGCCGGCGCGCCGCCCGCCTCCCTGCCAAGCTCCAGCGCGGTCCTGCCGTGCCGGTTCGCCTTGCCGAGCGCGCCAAGCCCGATGCCGCCGCCGAACCAGCGCCCATGGTCCAGCAACGACTCGACCACCGCAGGCATGGTCGGGCGCAGGCCCAGCGCCAGATGCATGCAGGTATTGCCGTCGCCGTTGGCGATGGCGGGATCCGCGCGATGGGCAAGCAGCGTATTGATCAGCGCCGGCTCGCAGCGCGACTGGATCGCCGTGTGCAAGGGCGTGTTGCCGAGCTCGTCGCGCCAGCCGACGGCGGTCGGCTCGCGCTGGAGCCACTCGCGGACTGCCGGGCCGTCGTGGCGCCGCAGCGCCAGCGTCAGTTCGCGGCCGGCCTCGGGGCGGCCGGCGCCGCGCGCCGCGCAAGGGACGGCGTCAGGCACGGGGCCGGACTGGAACAGCGGTGCCTGGGTCGTGATATGGCGTGCATGCATGCTTGCGCTCCTTTGCGGTTGAGGGATCGTGCGACGCGGCCGTGGCCAGTCGCGGCGCGATTCTCATCCGCGCCGGAGGGCGCGCTTTAGCATTCCGGTGGGGTTCTTTCGCGCGCGGCAGCCGCACGCGGCTGGACCGCGGCTGCCGGCGAACCGGAAAGGACGGGAGAGGAAAGGAAACGGCGAAGGAAACGGCGAAGGAAGCGGCGAAGGAACAGCGAAGGAAGCGCCGAAGCAACGACCAGGGAAACGGCGCCGGCGCCCTACCCGCCGATGCGATTGGCCAGCTCGACGTACTCGGCGACCGGCACCTCTTCGGCGCGGCGGCCAAGATCGAAGCCGATCGCGTCGAAGTCGACGTGGTCGCGCAGCATCGACAGCGTGTTGCGCAGCACCTTGCGGCGCTGCGAGAACGCGGCGGTGACCAGGTCGCCCAGCACGGTCATGTCGCACGCGGCGTACGGCGAGCGCAGCCGGCCGTCCTCATGGCGCGGCCACGGGATCATCCGCACCACCGCCGAATCGACCTTCGGCGGCGGATTGAACGACTCCGGCGGCACGTCGAGCACGTACTCCATGTGGTAGCGCACCTGCAGCATGATCGACAGCCGGCCAAAGGCCTTGCTGCCGGGCTCGGCCACCATCCGTTCGACCACCTCCTTCTGCAGCATGAAATGCTGGTCGCGCACGTGGTCGGCGAACTCCATCAGGTGGAACAGCAGCGGGCTGGAGATGTTGTACGGCAGGTTGCCGACGATGCGCAGCGGGCGGCCGGGCTGCTTCAGCTCGTCGAAGTCGAAGGCCAGCGCATCGCCCGCGTGGATCGTCATGCGGTCGCCGTAACGGCGGCGCAGCCGTTCGACCAGATCGCGGTCCAGCTCGATCACGTGCAGATGATCGAGCCGCTCCAGCATCGGCTCGGTCAGTGCGCCCAGGCCAGGACCGATCTCGACGACGAGGTCGCCCGCCTGCGGATCGACGGCATTGACGATGCCATGAATGATGCTGTCGTCGACCAGGAAGTTCTGGCCGAATCGCTTGCGGGCCGTATGGCCCTGGTGAACAGGGGAACGCATCGATGTCTCTTCAGTGTCCGGCCGGCGGCTCGCCATGCGCGGGCCGCGCGGTATGGCCGACCATCCCGATCGCGCAGCGGATCGCTTCGATCATGCTGCCGTGTTCGGCGCGGCCCGTGGCGGCCAGGTCCAGCGCGGTGCCGTGGTCGACCGAGGTGCGGATGAACGGCAGGCCCAGCGTGATATTGACGCCATGGCCGAAGGTGCCGTATTTCAGCGGCGCCAGGCCCTGGTCATGGTACATCGCCAGCACGCAGTCGGCATCGCGCAGCAGCCGGGGCTGGAACAGCGTGTCGGCCGGATAGGGGCCGCGCGCGTCGATGCCCGCCTCGCGCGCCTTGGCCAGCGCCGGCGCGATGATGTCGATCTCCTCGCGCCCGAGGTGGCCGCTCTCGCCGGCGTGCGGGTTCAGGCCGGTGACCAGGATGCGGGGATGGGCCAGGCCGAAGCGGCGCCGCAGGTCGTTGTCGACGATCGTCAACGTCTCGAGCAGCATCGGCACGTCCAGCGCATCGGGCACCGCGCGCAGCGGCAGATGCGTGGTGGCCAGCGCCACCCGCAGCATCGCGTTGGCATGCGCGGGCTGCGGACCGGCCAGCATCATCACCACGCGCGATACGCCGGCCCGCTCGGCCAGATATTCGGTATGGCCGGTGAAGGGCACGCCGGCGTCATTGATGGTGCTCTTCTGCACCGGTGCGGTGACCACCGCCGCATAGCGGGGGGCTGCCCCGGCTGGGGCAGCAGGCCGGCCAGCGCCGCATCGAGCAGCGCCAGCACATGGCGGCCGTTGCGCGCGTCGAGCACGCCGGGCGTGCACGGGGCCGCCAGCGGGATGTCCTCGACGGCCGCCTCGCCCGTATCGAGCTTGCCCTGCCATGCCTGCTCCAGGCCGAGCGCGGCGGCGCGTTCGGCCAGCAGCCGCGCGTCGCCCAGCACATGAAAGCGCGGACCGCCCTGCCCGCCGGCCAGCTCCAGCACCGCGCGGATCGTGATGTCCGGGCCGATGCCGGCCGGCTCGCCGGTCGTGATCGCGATCGGCAGCGGCGCGGCCGGATGCGATGGAGCGGGCTGAGCGGAAGGTGTGGCAGACGGCGCGGTCATCGTGGTCGCGAAACGGGGCCCTTGGCGGGCCCTATTGCGCTCCTGTGGCTGGTCCTATGGCAGGTCCCATGGCGGCTTCTCTGGCGGCGTCTTTGGCCAGCCCCCTTAACGGGCGGCCTCGCGGTTGGTCCGGTATTCGACATAGGCCGCCTCGCGCAGCTGGCGCAGCCAGTCCTCGTACGCGGCGCGCAGCTTCTGCTCGCGCACCTCGGCGCGGGCGAAGTCGCGCTGCTTCTCCGGCGACACCTCGACCTCGCGGCGGTTGTCGACCTGGATCAGGTGCACGCCGAACTGGCTGGTGACGGGCTCGGAGACCTCGCCCGGGCGCAGCCGGTTCATCGCCTGCTCGAACTCGGGAACCAGCTCGCCGGGCGACACCCAGCCGAGCTCGCCGCCGTTCTGCGCCGAACCGTCCTGCGAATAGCGCTTGGCGACGTCGGCGAACCTGGTGCCGTGCTGGATGCGGTCGCGCAGCGTGGACAGCTGGCGGCGCGCCTCGGCCTCGGGCATGTTGGGGCCGGTGCGGATCAGGATATGGCGCACCTGGGTCTGCGTGATGCGGCTCGGCGCGGCATCGCCGCCGGCCGGCGCGGTGCGCTTGCCGGCGAGCTTGAGCACATGGAAGCCGGCCGGGCTTTCGACGACCTCCGGCACCACCTTGCCCGGCTGCAGATCGAGCACGGCGTTGGCGAACTGCGCCGGCAGGCGGCCGATCTCGCGGTAGCCGAGCGAGCCGCCCTTGGCCCCTTCGGCGCCATCGGAATTGTTCTGCGCCAGTTGCGCGAAGTCGGCGCCGCCCTGGGCCTGCTTCAGCAGCCCTTCGGCCTTGGCGCGCAGCTGCGCCTTCTGCGCATCGCTGGCGCCCTCGGGCACGCGCACGAAGATCTGGGCGACGTCGTACTGCGCCTCGCCGGTCGGCGCGGCACCGCTGCGTGCGGCGCGCGCGGCCAGATAGTTGTCGATCTCGCCGTCGAACACCTGCACCTTGGAATCGACCTCGCGCTCGCGCAGCCGGATCACCTGCACCTGCTTGCGCAGCTCGCTGCGGTACTTGTCCCAGGTCATGCCGCTGCGGTCGACCTGCGCGCGCAGATCGGCCACGCTGATGCGGTTCTGCTGCGCGACCGACTCGATCGCGCGGTCGACTTCCTGATCCGTCACGCGGATGCCGGCGTCCTGCGCGGCCTGGGTCTGCACGCGCTCCATCACCAGCCGTTCCAGCACGTCGCCGAGCAGCTCCTCGCGCGGCGGAATCGCCCGGCCGGCCGTACGCAGCTGGTTCTCGATCTCGTCGGCGCTATCGAGCAGCTCGCGCCGCGTGATCACGGTGTTGTTGACGATCGCCACCACCTCGTCGACCAACTGCGAGCGGCCGGTGCGCTGGCCCGAACCCAGCCGCGGCTGGGTGGGCGAGGTAGGCGGCGTGGCCTGCGAGCCTTGCGGCACGAAGATGCCGGTGGCGCGCGGCGCGGAGCCGGACCCACCGGGTGCCTTGAGCTGCGCCGCCGCCGGAACGGCCACGCAGGCGAGCAATGCGGACAGCACGATGCCGCGCGAACGCCGCGACGAAGCCGCGGCAACGGAAAATACGGAGACTGCTTGACGCTTCATCATGGTCCGTCATTCGTAATGGTCGAACTGGGTCTGAGGGATCGGCGCGGCCGAGACAGGCTCGTAGCCAGGCACGTTCAACCTCATGATATCCAGCGGATTGGAGCCGATCTTCGACAGGCCGCGGAACTCCACCTGCAGAAACACCCGGCCGGTGTAGCCCTGCGTGGTATTGCGAAAACGCTGGTAGGCGATCCGGCCGACCCAGCAGTCGGCGGCATATTCGAGCCCCAGCAACGTATCGACCAGCTGGTTGGCGCTCATGTCGTAGGCGACACGCCCGATGCCGTAGGTCCGCCGCGTGATCGGCCACTGGCTCGAGATCTCGAACTGGTCGATCGCGGTATTGTCGGTGACCGCGGTCGGGCGCCGGTAGCGATAGCCGATGTTCAGCAGCTTGCGCGCCTCGGGCCGCCAGGCGAACGCGATGTTCGACTGGATCACGCGGTCGTTTTCCGGGTTGTACTGCATCCCGGCATTGATGTAGTAGCCGCGGAACAGCTGGATCGTGGTGGCCGCCAGCAGGTCGGAATATCCCCTCTCGGCGTCGTCCAGCGTGCCGGTCAGCTGCACGCGCTGGCCGCTGAAGTCGAAGCGCTGCGCCAGCGTACCACGGAAGCGTTCGATGCCCGTCTCGGACTCGATCAGGCGGGTGGTCACGCCCGCGGTCAGCTTGTTGTTGTCGGCGATGCGGTCGTAGCCGGTGAACGGGTTCTCGCTGAAGATCTGCCCGTAGCCGAAGTCCGACTGCACCGTGTCGAACAGCGGGAACGCGCTCTGGTCGCGGAACGGCGTGTAGACGTAGAACAGGCGCGGTTCGAGCGTCTGCAGGTACTTGGTGCCGAACAGCCGGCTGATGGTCGGCGCGTCGCGCTCGAACGTCATGCCGCCGTCGATGCTGAAGGTCGGCACCGAGCGGGTCAGCGTGTTGTTGGCGCCCGGCGTATTGGTCGTCGGCTCCATCTGGTATTGGGCCGCGTTGAACATGACCTTGGGCGTCACGAACCAGCCCGGGCGCACGATCGGATAGCTGATCGAAGGCTGGATGAAGACGCGCTCGCCCTGCGGCTGCTGGAAGCCGGTGGTCGTCAGCGGGATGCGGAAGCGCGTGTAGTCGGCCTCGACCTGCACGTCGAAGCCGCCCCAGTTGTAGCGCGTGAACTTGCCGTTCAACTGCGGCACGCGCTCGTAGGTCGGCTGGCTCGGCGCCAGCGTCTGGAAGGTCTGCACGCGCGCCAGCAGCGAGAAGTCCTGCCAGTTGTAGGTGACCCCGCCCTCCTGCGTGTACTGCCGCAGCGTCGACTGCGCGACCGTACGGGTCAGGTCGTCCGGATAGCGGTCGTCCGATACCCGGTTCAGGTTCACATAGGCGTTCAGGCCCTTGGCCAGGTTCTGGCTATGCTGGATCGAGTACAGCCAGCGGTCCGAGTTGGTCTTCTGGTCGTTGGGCAGGAACTCGCCGCGGATCCGGCCCGCGTAGCCGTTGCCGATATAGCGGAAGTCGCCGCCGAGCTGCACGCCGCGTTCGCTCATCACGCGCGGATACAGCGTCAGGTCGCGGTTCGGCGCGATATTGAAGTAGTACGGCACCGTCAGGTCGAAGCCCGAACGGGAGCTGTAGGCCATCAGCGGCGCCAGGAAGCCGCTGCGGCGCTCGTCGGTCAGCGGGAAGGTCACCGCCGGCGCGGCCAGGATCGGCACATCGAAGAAGCGCAGCACGGCGCCGTGCGCGGTGCCGACCTGGCGATCGCTGTCCAGGTCGAGCTGGCGCGCGCTGAAATACCAGTCCGCGTTGTCGGGCGAACAGGTGGTGTAGGTGGCGCGCTGGATGGTGCTCTGGTCCTTGGTCAGGAAGTCGATGCGCTCGGCCGTGCCCGAGCCGCCGGTCTGCTGGAAGTAGTAGTCCGGCGACAGCATGTAGCCTTCGTTGGCTTCGACGCGCAGCCTGGCCTCGGGGCCGACCGCCAGCGTGCCTTCGCGCGAGAGCCGGACATTGCCGGTCGCCAGCGCCTCGTCGCTGTCCTGGTCGTAGGTCAGCTTGTCGGCCTTGATCACGGCGCCGTCGCTGCGCAGCTCGGCATTGCCCTGCAGTTCCAGGCCGCGCTCGTTGTAGCCGGTCATGGTGTCGCCGGAGACATAGGTCGGCGCGCTGGGATCGCCCTCGGCGCTGCGCCAGGTGGCCGGCTCCGACAGGTAGGGGATCAGTTCGCCGGGGCGCGGGGGCTGGCGCGGGTCCGCAGCCTCGGCCGTGGGCTCCGCAGCCGGCAGCGCGGGAATCGCCGAGCCGACCGCCTGGCCTTGCGCCTGCGCGCCGAGCGACCAGCCGGCCATGGCCAGCACCAGCGGACGCAGGGCCCGGACTGGCCGGCGCCCGGGCTGGCGGCCCGGCGCCTGGTTTGCGGTGTGATTCGGTGATCGTTGTTGTTCGGTCATGCGAGCGGGTCGTCGGTCGGACGGCGGGACGGTTGCGCAGAACCGCCGCAGCCACCGTCCAAACAGGCTGCCAGGCACAGGACGGCCCACCTGGGAGCCGCCCGGCGCCCGGGTCTGGTCGGGTATTATACGGGGCAACTTATCGACCCTTTCCGGCATGGCAGCACTTCCCCTCGACCCGCGCCAGGACCAGCTCAAAGCGTGGGTGTCCGGACTCGCTCCGGATTGGTCCATCGATCCCGAATCGTGCGTACCGGCTTCGGCCGACGCCAGCTTCCGCCGCTACTTCCGGCTGCGCACCGACAACCCCGCGCATCCGACCGTGATCGCGATGGACGCCCCGCCCGCCCGCGAGGACTGCCGCCCCTTCATCCATGTCGCCGCGCTGTTCGGCGAGGCCGGCGTCACCGTGCCGACCGTGCTGGCGCAGGACCTGTCGCAGGGCTTCCTGCTGCTGGCGGACCTTGGCAACACCACCTATCTGTCGAAGCTGGACATCACCACCGCGCGCACGCTGTACGGCGACGCCGCCGCGGCGCTGGTGAAGATACAGGCCGCGACCCGGCCGGGCGCGCTGCCCGCCTACGACCGCGAACTGCTGCAGCGCGAGCTGGACCTGTTCCCGCAGTGGTACGTGGCGCGCCATCTCGGCGTCGAACTGAACGCGGGCCAGCAGGCTGACCTGGCCGAGGTCATGCAAACGCTGCTGGCCAACAACCTGGCCCAGCCGCAGGTCTACGTGCACCGCGACTACCACTCGCGCAACCTGATGGTGCTCGACGGGGAGGACGGAAGCGGCAACCCCGGCAACCCCGGCATCCTCGACTTCCAGGACGCGGTGATCGGCCCGATCACCTACGACGCGGTCTCGCTGTGGCGCGACGCCTATATCGAGTGGGACGAGGAGCTGCAGCTGGACTGGCTGATCCGCTACTGGGAGCGCGCCCGCAAGGCCGGCCTGCCGGTCGCCGGCGACTTCGGCGAGTTCTATCGCGACTTCGAATGGATGGGCCTGCAGCGCCATCTGAAGGTGCTCGGCATCTTCGCGCGCCTCTACCATCGCGACGGCAAGGACGGCTATCTGGCCAACATGCCGCTGGTGCTGAAGTACGCGCGCGCGGTGGCCGGCCGCTACGGCGAGCTGCGCAAGCTGGTGCGGCTGTTCGATACGCTCGAAGGCGTCGAGCGCCCGGCGGGCTATACCTTCTGATGGACGCAGAAAGCGGCCCGACCCGGCGCGGCGAATGGTGGGCCGGCGTGCGCGCGCTGGCGCCGATGCTGCTGGGCGTGGTGCCGTTCGGCCTGATCTACGGCGTGCTGGCGGTCGGCGCGGGCATGCCGGCGTGGCTGGCCTGCGCGATGAGCGCGATCGTCTTCGGCGGCGCCTCGCAGATGATCCTGACGCAGCTGTGGGCGGCGGGCACGCCGGCGGCGATCGTCGCCACCACGGTCGCGATGGTCAACCTGCGCCACGCGCTCTACTCGGCCACCATCGCGCCCGCGCTGGCGCACCTGCCGCGCCGCTGGAAGGCGCTGATCGCCTATCTGCTGACCGACGAGGCCTTTGCCGCGATGACGCGGCGGCTCGGCGACGACCCGCTGCAACGGCGCTACCGGCACTGGTACTTCTTCGGCGCGGGCTTCGCGCTGTGGAGCAGTTGGCAGCTGTCGACGCTGGCCGGCGTGCTGGTCGGCGCCCAGGTGCCGCGCCACTGGCCGCTGGACTTCTTCCTGCCGCTGACCTTCATCGCGATCATCGTGCCCGGCCTGAAGCACCGCTCGCACGTCGCCGCGGCGGTGACCGCCAGCGTGCTGGCGGTGCTGTGCTTCAGCGTGCCGCACAAGCTCGGGCTGATGGCCGCGGCGCTGGGCGGCATCGCGGTCGGCATGCTGCTGCTGCCGCGCCAGAGCGGCCCCCGCCGGCAAGGAGCGCACCGCATGAGCCAGTGGATGCTGCTCGGCGTGATGGCGGCCGCGGGCCTGGCCACCTATCTGATCCGCTTGTCCTTCATCGCCGTCGAAGGCAAGGTGCGGCTGCCGGCGTGGTTCCGCACCGCGCTGCAATTCGTGCCGGCGGCGATGCTGTCGGCGCTGATCGCGCCCGACCTGCTGATGCGCGATGGCCAGTTGGCCATCGGGCTCGACAATGCCCGCCTGATCGCCGGCGTGGTGGCCATCCTGATCGCCGCGCGCACGCGCAGCATCGGCTGGACCATCGCCGGCGGCATGGCCACCCTGCTCGTCCTGGAGACCCTGATTTGAAAGCGATGATCTTCGCCGCCGGACGCGGCGAGCGCATGCGCCCGCTGACCGATGGCTGCCCGAAGCCGCTGCTGCAGGTCGGAGGCAAACCGCTGATCGTCTGGACCATCGAGGCGCTGGCCCGCGCCGGCCTGACCGATATCGTGATCAACCACGCCTGGCTGGGCGAGCAGATCGAGGCGGCGCTCGGCGACGGCAGCCGCTTCGGCGTGCGGCTGGCCTATTCGGCGGAGGGCGAAGCGCTGGAGACCGCGGGCGGCATCGCGCAGGCGCTGCCGCTGCTGCGGGAAGGCACCGGTGGCGATGGCAAGGGCGGCGATGGCACTGCGGACGACGGCACCGGCCGCGATGGCAAGGGCGAGATCTTCGTCGCGGTATCGGGCGACATCTATTGCGACTACGACTTCCGCGCGCTGTTGCCGCGCGCCGCGGCGATGGCCGGCTCGCCCGAACCGCGCATGCATCTGGTGATGGTGCCCAATCCGCCGTTCCACCCCGAGGGCGATTTCGCGCTCGGCGCCGACGGCAAGCTGTCGCTGCCGGGCGAGGCGCCGCTGGCCGAGGGCGCTGCGCGCCTGACCTTCGGCAATATCGGCCTGTACGACACGCGCACCTTCGCCGGCATCGCGCCCGGACAGAAGGTGCCGATGACGCCGTTCTACCGCGCCGCCATCGCGGCGGGCCTGGCAACCGGCGAGCGCTTCGCGGGCCGCTGGGAGAACGTCGGCACGCCCGCGCAGCTGGCCGCGTTGGACGCCGCGCTGTCGCGCTAGGACGCGCCGCGCTCTCAACGGCTGTCATCGCCTGTCGTCGCCGCGCAGGCGCGGCTCGGAGGCCTGACGCGCGGCCCTCGAAGTCCCTGAGGCCCCCGCCTGCGCAGGAACGACGCGGAGGCATCGGCGAGCCCTCCTCGCCGCGCACGTCAACCTCGGCAACGAGCGGCGTTAGAATCGGGCCATTGCCCACTGCCTGCCCGATGCGAGTCGGTCCCCTCATGTCCGCACCAGATTCCGCCCTTCTCCAGGCCTGTCGCGCGCGCCGCGCCCGCGTGCTCGACCACCTGCGCGCCGCCGGCGGCGGCGTGGCGATCCTGCCCACGGCCCCGGAAGCGATGCGCAACCGCGACAGCGACTTCCCGTACCGGCACGACAGCTACTTCTACTATCTGAGCGGCTTCACCGAGCCCGAGTCGGTGCTGGTGCTGATCGCCGCGCCGGCCGGCGGCACCGACCGCAGCATCCTGTTCTGCCGCCCGAAGCACGAAGAGCGCGAGATCTGGGACGGCTTCCGCTACGGCCCCGAAGCGGCACGCGAGGTGTTCGGCTTCGACGAGGCCCACTCGATCGAGGAAATCGACGCCCAGCTGCCGCAGCTGCTTGCCAACCAGAACCTGATCGCGTATCCGCTGGCCGCTTCGACCCGCATCGACATGCAGGTGCGCCGCTGGCTCGACGCGGTACGCACGCAGGGCCGCGCGGGCGTGGTGGCGCCGTCCAGCGCGCTGGACATCCGCACGCTGCTCGACGAGATGCGACTGTTCAAGGACGCCGGCGAGCTCGACATCATGCGCCGCGCCGCGCAGATCTCGGCCCAGGCCCATGTCCGCGCCATGCAGGCCAGCCGCGCCGGACTGCGCGAATACCATCTGGAAGCCGAGCTGCTGTACGAGTTCCGCCGCAACGGCGCGCAGAGCGTGGCCTACAACTCGATCGTCGCCGCCGGTCCCAACGCCTGCGTGCTGCACTATCGCGCCGGCCCGGCCGAACTGCGCGACGGCGACCTGTGCCTGATCGACGCCGGCTGCGAACTGGACGGCTACGCCTCCGATATCACGCGGACCTTCCCGGTGTCCGGCCGCTTCTCGCCGGCGCAGCGCGAGCTCTACGATCTGGTGCTGGCCGCTCAGCAGGCCGCCATCGACCAGACGCGCGTCGGCGTGCCGTACAACGTGCCGCATGACGCGGCGGTGCGCGTGCTGGCACAGGGCATGCTCGACACCGGCCTGCTGGACCGGAACAAGGAAGGCGGCGTCGACGACGTGATCGCCAGCGGCAGCTATCGGCGTTTCTATATGCACCGCACGGGCCACTGGCTCGGCATGGACGTGCATGACGTCGGCGAGTACCGCGTGCCCGGCCCGGCCCCCGCCGAAGGCGAGCGCCCGTGGCGCCCGCTCGAGGCCGGCATGGTGCTGACGATCGAGCCCGGCATCTACGTCCGCCCGGCCGAGAACGTACCGGAGCGCTACTGGCATATCGGCATCCGCATCGAGGATGACGCGGTGGTCACGGCCGACGGTCCCTGTGAATTGATGACCCGCGGCGTCCCGGTCGACGCCGACGAGATCGAAGCGCTGATGCGCGAACGGAGTGAGTTGTAATGGTCAGCTGGTTGAGAAAACTGTTCGGCGGTGCCGATGGCAACGCGACGGCGTCGCGAACGCAGGCGGAGCCGGAACAGCCGTTCATCGTCAATCTGTTCGACGACCGCCTGGTGGTCCATCGTCCCGATGGCCAGCGCGAAGAGCTCGAATGGCAGGCGCTGGAGCGCGTGGTCGCGCGCGTCTCGCGGCGCGCGCCGTGGACCGGCAAGGCCTGGCTGATCCTGGTCGGCGAGGAGCGCCCCGACGGCCGCCAGCAAGGCTGCGTGACGCCGCTCGACGCGGTCAACCACGAGGCGCTGCTGACGCGGCTGCGCGCACTGCCCGGCTTCGATCAGGCCCTGCTCGACAACGCCCTGCGCGATGCGCGCAACGGCAGGACGCGCGAGGACGTGGTGTGCTGGCAGCGCGGCGGGCCGGAAAGCGCCGCTGCCGGAGGTGCCAACGATGAACCAGCCCAGCCCTGAACTGCACGGCGACGCCTGCGACATCGCCATCGTCGGCGGTGGCCCGGTGGGCCTCGCGCTGGCCTGCCGGCTGCTGCACACCAGCCCCTGGCGTATCGCGCTGATCGACGCCGCCACGCCGGCGCGCGCCGCCCGCGATCCGCGCGCGATCGCGCTGTCGCACGGCAGCCGCGATCTGCTGGCGCAGCTCGATGCGTGGCCCGTGGCGGCCACGCCGATCGAGCACATCCATGTGTCGCAGCGCGGCCGGTTCGGCCACGTCAAGCTGCATCACGACGACTACGGCATCCCGGCGCTGGGCTATGTGGTCCGCTACGGCGACCTGTGCGCGGCGCTCGAGCACGCGCTTGGACGTGCCGGCGGCCAGCAGCGGCTGGTGCGCGCGTTCGACACGCGCATCGATGCGATCGACCAGATCGACGAAGGCACGGCGCGCGCAGCCCGGCACGGCCCCGCCGGTGCCGCAGCCGAGGCTGTCGCCGCCGGCTCGCCGGACACCGCGCCGGTGCAGTTGCGCGGTGCCGGTCCCGACGGCCAGCCGGTGCGCCTGGGCGCGCGCCTGGCGGTGCAGGCCGAGGGTGGCCTGTTCCATCAGCAGGTCGCTCGCACGGCCGCGGCCGGCGCGACCGGAACACGCCGCCGCGACTATGGACAGACCGCGATCGTCTCGCATGTCGCCTGCAGCCATCCGCTGCCCGGCTGGGCCTGGGAGCGCTTCACCGAGCAGGGGCCGCTGGCGCTGCTGCCGCACGATCTGGACGACGACCCGCATGGCGACGGCGGCTCGGGCTACGCGCTGGTCTGGTGCTGCTCGCCCGAGGAGGCGGCGCGGCGCCTCGCGCTGGACGACGCTCGCTTCCTGGCCGAACTCGGCGAGGTCTTCGGTCCGCGCATGGGACGCTTCACGCGGGTCGGCAAGCGCCACGCCTTCCCGCTGGGCCTCAATGCCGCGCAGCTGACGGTCAAGGGCCGGCTGGTGGCGATCGGCAACGCCGCGCAGACCCTGCATCCGGTCGCCGGCCAGGGGCTGAACCTGGGGCTGCGCGATGCCTTCGCGCTGGCCGACGAGCTGCGCACCGCCTGCACGCCGCAGGCGCTGGCCGCCTTCGGCGCGCGCCACCGGCTCGATCGCGCGGTGACCATCGGCGTCACCGACCTGCTGCCGCGCGTGTTCGGCATTCCCTATCCGCTGGCCGCGCACGCGCGCGGCGCCTCGCTGGCCGCGCTGGCCTGCCTGGCGCCGCTGAAGCACGCGCTGGCGCATCAGATGATCTACGGCATGCGCCGCTGAACTTCCGGCGCAACGCTGTCGACGGCAGATCGGGCCCGGGTCGCAACGATCCGGGTTCCGCTTGGAGCCCCTGGCGCCGCTGGGGTCGCTGGGCCGCTCCGGGCCGCCCGGGGTCGCTCCCGAGTCGATGTCGCGCCGCAGCACATCGGCCCTGCTTATTTCTTGGGCAGCCGGCCGGTTTAGCGGTAAAATCCCGCCCTCGCACATGCCCCCCGCTTTACCGCCGACGCTGCCTCGGCCGGGCATGCTTTTCGCCATTCGATCCGTGACACCGCCCATTGGCGCCCGGTCACGGCCAGCCTTCTGGACGTCGCCGGACCCTTAGCCGTGCAAATCGGACCTCACCAACTTCGCAACAACCTGTTCGTCGCGCCGATGGCCGGCGTCACGGACCGCCCCTTCCGCCAGCTGTGCAAGAAGCTCGGCGCGGGCTATGCGGTCTCGGAGATGGTGGCGTCGAACGCGCAGCTGTGGAAGAGCGAAAAGACCATGCGCCGCGCCAACCACGACGGCGAGGTCGAGCCGATCGCGGTGCAGATCGCCGGAGCCGAGCCCGGCATGATGGCGGAGGCCGCGCGCTACAACGTCGACCGCGGCGCGCAGATCATCGATATCAATATGGGTTGCCCGGCCAAGAAGGTCTGCAACGTCGCGGCCGGCTCGGCGCTGCTGCAGAACGAGCCGCTGGTGGTGCGCATCGTCGAGGCGGTGGTCGGCGCGGTGGGCGATCGCGTGCCCGTCACGCTGAAAATCCGCACCGGCTGGGACCGGCAGAACCGCAACGCGGTGCGCGTCGCACGCATGGCGGAAGCGGCGGGCATCAGCATGCTGACCGTGCATGGCCGCACCCGCGCCGATCTGTATCACGGCGAGGCGGAGTACGAGACCATCGCCGCGGTCAAGGACGCGATCCGCATTCCGGTGGTCGCCAACGGCGACATCACGACGCCGCAGAAGGCGCGCCACGTGCTGGCCGCCACGGGCGCCGATGCGATCATGATCGGCCGCGCCGCGCAGGGACGCCCGTGGCTGTTCCGCGAGATCGCGCATTTCCTCGCCACCGGCGAGCTGCTGCCGGCGCCGGAAGTGGCCGAGATCCGAGCCATCATGAACGCGCATCTGCAGGACCACTACGCCTTCTATGGCGAATTCACCGGCGTGCGTACCGCGCGCAAGCATATTGCCTGGTACACGCGCGGGCTCAAGGGTGCCAACCTGTTCCGGCACCGGATGAACACACTGGAAAGCACCGAGGCGCAGCTGGCCGCCGTCAACGCTTTCTTCGACGAGCAGGCCGCGCTGTCCGACCGGCTGGTGTATGTCGACGAAGGCGAAGCACAGACCGGCGCATCGAACAACAACAACAGGGAGTTGCTTGCCGCATGAGCCGCAATGTTATCGACCAATGCATCCGGGACAGCCTGAGCGCCTATTTCCGCGATCTGGACGGCGAGCAGCCGTCGAACATGTACAACATGGTGCTGGAGGCGGTGGAACGGCCGCTGCTGGAGACGGTGATGGCGCGTGCCGACCGCAACCAGTCGCTCGCCGCGGCCTATCTCGGCATCAATCGCAATACGCTGCGCAAGAAGCTGCAGCAGCACGGTTTACTTTGAAGCGTCCTCCATCACCATGATCAAGCAAGCCCTTCTCTCCGTTTCCGACAAGACCGGCATCGTCGACTTCGCGCGCGAACTGCATGCGCTCGGCGTGACGCTGCTGTCCACCGGCGGCACCGCCAAACTGCTCGCCGACGCCGGCCTGCCGGTCACCGAGGTGGCCGACTACACCGGCTTCCCCGAGATGCTCGACGGCCGCGTCAAGACGCTGCACCCGAAGGTCCACGGCGGCATCCTGGCGCGCCGCGACCTGCCGGAGCACATGGCCGCGCTGGCCCAGCACGACATCCCGACCATCGACCTGCTGGTGGTCAACCTGTACCCGTTCCAGCAGACCGTCGCCAAGGACGACTGCACGCTGCCCGACGCGATCGAGAACATCGACATCGGCGGCCCGACCATGCTGCGCTCGGCGGCGAAGAACCATCGCGACGTCACGGTGATCGTCGATCCGGCCGACTACGCGCCGGTGCTCGACGAAATGCGCGCCAACGGCAACCAGGTCGGCTACGACACCAACTTCCGGCTGGCCACCAAGGTGTTCGCGCATACCGCGCAATACGATGGCGCCATCACCAACTACCTGACCAGCCTCGGCGCGGACAAGTCGCACCAGGCCCGCAGCGCCTACCCGCAGACGCTGAACCTGGCGTTCGAGAAGGTGCAGGAGATGCGCTACGGCGAGAACCCGCACCAGTCGGCGGCGTTCTACCGCGACCTGAAGGCCGTCGATGGGGCGCTCGCCAACTACGTGCAGCTGCAGGGCAAGGAGCTGTCGTACAACAACATCGCCGACGCCGACGCGGCGTGGGAATGCGTCAAGTCCTTCGGAGCGGGCGATGGCGCGGCCTGCGTCATCATCAAGCACGCCAACCCGTGCGGCGTGGCAATCGGCGCCAATGCGCTGGAGGCCTACGAGAAGGCGTTCAAGACCGATTCGACCTCGGCCTTCGGCGGCATCATCGCCTTCAACGTCGAGCTCGACGGCACGGCCGCGCAGGCAGTCGCCAAGCAGTTCGTGGAGGTGCTGATCGCGCCGTCGTTCAGCGCGCAAGCACGCGAGGTATTCGCCGCCAAGCAGAACGTGCGTCTGCTCGAAATTCCGCTCGGCAAGGGCGTCAACCAGTATGACCTGAAGCGCGTCGGCGGCGGCCTGCTGCTGCAGAGCCCGGATGCCAAGAACGTGCAGCCGTCCGAGCTGCGCGTCGTCACCAAGCGCCATCCGACGCCGAAGGAAATGAGCGATCTGCTGTTCGCGTGGCGCGTCGCCAAGTTCGTCAAGTCGAACGCCATCGTGTTCTGCGGCGGCGGCATGGACGCTCGGCGTCGGCGCCGGCCAGATGAGCCGCGTCGACTCGGCCCGCATCGCCAGCATCAAGGCGCAGAACGCGGGCCTGACCCTGGCCGGCTCGGCGGTGGCCTCCGATGCGTTCTTCCCGTTCCGCGACGGCCTGGACGTGGTGGTCGACGCGGGCGCGACCTGCGTGATCCAACCGGGCGGCTCGATGCGCGACGACGAAGTCATCGCCGCCGCGGACGAGCGCAACATCGCGATGGTGCTGACCGGCACCCGGCATTTCCGGCATTGAGGCCGGACCAAGGGGACCGAGCGGCAACGCGCCGCTCCCAGCCGGGCCAGCAGATCGAATGAGCGGTACGAACGCGCAGTTCGACGATGACCGGCTGTCCTCTCCCCTGCCCCTCTCCCGCTGGCGGGAGAGGGAACCTTGGCGACCCTCAAGCCGCGCGCGCCAACCTCTGGATGCGCTTGCGCGGCTTTCGTGAGGCAGTCCAAAGATCATAGGCGGACTGCAAACCGATCCACATCTCGCTGCTGGTGCCCAGCGCGTCTTCCAGCCGCAGAGCGATATCGGGCGTGATCGCGGCGTGTCCGTTGACGATGCGCGATAGCGTCGCCCGCGTGACGCCGATATGTCGTGCGAAATCGGTCAGCGTCATGGCATCCAGGTCGCGCAGCCATTCGGCGAGCACCGTACCCGGATGCGGGGGGTTGTGCATCCTCGTCATGATTCGATCCCCTCGATAGCCTGGTGATAGTCCTGGTATCCACCCTCTGAGAGCTTTGGCTTTACGCCCGGCGATTTGCGGGATTCGACGACCGTAACGAACGCGCTTACACTAGCGGCCAACCTGGACTCATTGATCCAATGCGCATCCTCGGCATCGACCCCGGCCTTCGTACCACCGGCTTCGGCGTGGTCGAAAAGCACGGCCACAAGCTCGCCTACATCGCCTCGGGCACCATCAAGAGCGATGGCAATGGCAGCCTGCCTGAGCGTCTGAAGACGCTGTATGACGGCATTGCCGAGGTCACGCGGACCTATGCGCCCGATTGCGCGGCGATCGAGAAGGTGTTCGTCAACGTCAATCCGCAATCGACGCTGCTGCTCGGGCAGGCCCGCGGCGCGGCGATCTGCGGGCTGGTGGGCTACGGCCTGCCGGTGTTCGAATACACCGCGCTGCAGTTGAAGGTCGCCGTGGTCGGCTATGGCCGCGCCAACAAGGCGCAGGTGCAGGAGATGGTGGCGCGGCTGCTGGCGTTGCCGGGCCATCCCAGCTCCGATGCGGCCGACGCGCTCGGCGTGGCGATCTGCCATGCCAATGGCGGCGATACGCTGGCGACGCTGAGCGGCCTTGCGCCCGAACTCGCGCGCAAGGGCGTGCGGGTGCGGCGCGGCAGACTGGTCGGCTAGCACCGGCTCTTTCGGCTCTCGGGCTCTCGGGCTCTCGGGCTCTCGGGCTCTCGGGCTCTCCGGCTCTCCGGCTCTCCGGCTCTCCGGCTCTCCGGCTCTCCGGCTCTCCGGCTCTCCGGCTCTCGGGCTCTCGGGCTCTCGCGGCTCTCCGGCCCTCCCAGCGCTGACGGCGTCCCAGGCGACGCCCGCCTCACTTACAATCGGCCTCATCCCGCGCTCGAGGAGGCCGCATGTCCCGTCCCAGCTTGATCCCCCGTTTTGCCTTGCAGCCCGCCGCGCGGCTCCACGCCGCGATGTCGGCCGCGATGCTGGCCGCCCTGCTCGCGGGCTGCGTCACCCAACCCGTGCCGCCCGCCGCGCCCGCCGCCGAACCGCCGCAAGCCCAACCGGCACCGCCGAAGCCCAAGCCGCTGGTGATCGGCCATCGCGGCGCCAGCGCGCTGCGGCCCGAACATACGCTGGCCGCGTACACCAAGGCGATCGAGGACGGCGCCGACCTGATCGAACCCGATCTGGTCGTCACGCGCGACGGCGTGCTGGTGGCCCGGCACGAGAACGAGATCGGGGGCACCACCAACGTCGCCACGCTGCCGCAGTTCGCCGACCGCAAGCGCATCAAGGTGATCGACGGCGAGCGGCTGGAAGGCTGGTTCACCGAGGACTTCACGCTGGCCGAGCTGAAGACGCTGCGCGCGCGCGAGCGCATTCCGAGCTGCGCCCGGCCAATACGCAATACGACGACAAGTTCGAGATCCCGACGCTCGCCGAGATCATCGAACTGGCCGCCAATGTCTCGCGCCGCAGCGGCAGGACCATCGGCCTCTATATCGAGACCAAGCATTCGAGCTACTTCCGCGGCATCGGCCTGCCGATGGAAGAGAAGCTGGTCGACGCGCTGCGCGCCAACGCCCACACGCGCCGCGCGCCGGTCTATCTGCAATCGTTCGAGACCGCCAATCTGCGCGCGCTGCGGCAGCGCATCGGCAAGTCGATGCCCAACGTCAAGCTGGTGCAGCTGATCGGCAGTGCCACGAAGGCGCCGGCCGACTGGCGCCTGGCCGGCGATACGCGCCGCTACGCGGACATGATCACGCCGCTCGGCCTGCGCGAGGTGGCCACCTATGCCGACGGCATCGGCCCCGAGCGCACGCACGTGGTGCCGCGCGACAGCGCCGGCGCGCTCGGCACGCCGACCGCGCTGGTGCGCGACGCCCATGCGGCGGGCCTCGTCGTGCATCCCTACACGCTGCGGCCCGAGAACGCCTTCCTGCCCAAGAGCCTGCGCGGCCCGGGCGGCGATTCGGCGCGTCATCCGGCCGGCATGATCCGCGAGGCGCGGGCGCTGATCGACGCCGGCGTGGATGGCTTCTTCACCGACGATCCGGCGCTGGGACGCCGCGCGGTGGATGCACCGTAGATGCCGTAGAAGCGCCGTAGATTCGCAGCAGACGCGCCATAGACACCCCATAGAGCGCCATGGAGCTCCGTAGTCGCGCCGCGGATGCTCTGCCTCGCTGCGCTACACTGGCGCCCTTTCAGACCGACCCATGCCGGCGCACGCGACAGCGCGCCGGCAGCCCATCCCCCCGCAAGCCACCATGATCGGACGCATCGCCGGCACCCTCATCGAGAAGAACCCTCCGCATCTGCTGGTCGACTGCCACGGCGTCGGCTATGAGGTCGACGTGCCGATGAGCACCTTCTACAACCTGCCCGCGGTCGGCCAGCCCGTCACGCTGCTGACGCAGCTGATCGTCCGCGAGGACGCGCACCTGCTGTACGGCTTCGGCAGCGCCGAGGAACGCAATACCTTCCGCGAGCTGATCAAGATCAGCGGCATCGGCGCGCGCATGGCGCTGGCGGTGCTGTCGGGCATGTCCGTCGCCGAACTGGCGCAGGCCATCACGCTGCAGGAGGCGGGCCGGTTGACGCGCATTCCCGGCATCGGCAAGAAGACCGCCGAGCGGCTGCTGCTGGAGCTCAAGGGCAAGCTCGGCGCGGAACTGGGCCATGTTGGCGGCGCGGCGGCCGCCCACGACAGCGCCGCCGATATCCTGAACGCGCTGCTGGCGCTGGGCTATTCCGACAAGGAGGCCGCCGCGGCGACCAAGCAGGTGCCGGCGGGCACCGGTGTCTCCGAAGGGATCAAGCTGGCGTTGAAGGCCCTGTCGAAGGGCTGAGGTCGCGCGGCGGCGCGGGCCGGTGAGCAGCGGTGGGCGAGCCGGCATGCGAGCCGGTGTGCAGGCGGTTTGCGAGCTGGTTTGCGAGCCGGTGTGCGAGCCGGTGTGCGAGCCGGTGTGCGAGCCGGTGTGCGAGCCGGTGTGCGAGCCGGTGTGCGAGCCCGTGTGCGAGCCGGTGTGCTGGCCGGCGCGCGAGCCCCCGCGTGCCCTGTGCCCGCTGAGACGACGGACGGCCCCGATGATGCCGTGGGCTACAATCGAGCCAGTTTTCCCGCCTCCGCCCCATGATCCAGACCGACAAGTTCGCCCCGAGCCGCCCTGCCGACAGCGGCGACCGCCTGATCGCCCCCCACGCCCGCCTCCAGCAGCGAGGAGGCGTTCGAGCGCGCGCTGCGGCCCAAGCTGCTCGACGACTATGTCGGCCAGCAGAAGGTGCGCGACCAGCTCGACATCTTCATGCACGCGGCGCGCAATCGCCGCGAGGCGCTCGACCACGTGCTGCTGTTCGGCCCGCCGGGCCTGGGCAAGACCACGCTGGCTCATATCATCGCGCGCGAGATGGGCGTCAATCTGCGCCAGACTTCCGGGCCGGTGCTGGAGCGGCCCGGCGACCTCGCCGCGCTGCTGACCAACCTCGAAGCCAACGACGTGCTGTTCATCGACGAGATCCACCGGCTGTCGCCGGTCGTCGAGGAAATCCTGTACCCCGCGCTCGAGGACTACCAGATCGACATCATGATCGGCGAGGGCCCGGCCGCGCGCTCGGTCAAGCTCGATCTGCAGCCGTTCACGCTGGTCGGCGCCACCACGCGCGCCGGCATGCTGACCAATCCGCTGCGCGACCGCTTCGGCATCGTCGCCCGCCTGGAGTTCTATACCGCCGACGAACTGGCCCGCATCGTCACGCGCTCGGCGCAGCTGCTGCATGCGCGCATCGATCCGACGGGCGCGCTCGAGATCGCGCGCCGCTCGCGCGGCACGCCGCGTATCGCCAACCGCCTGCTGCGGCGCGTGCGCGACTATGCCGAGGTCAAGGGCGACGGCACCATTACGCGCGAGATGGCCGATGCCGCGCTCGCGATGCTCGATGTCGATCGTGTCGGCTTCGACCTGATGGACCGCAAGCTGCTCGAGGCGATCCTGCACAAGTTCAGCGGCGGCCCGGTCGGCGTCGACAACCTGGCCGCGGCGATCGGCGAGGAGCGCGACACCATCGAGGACGTGCTCGAACCCTATCTGATCCAGCAGGGCTATCTGCAACGCACGCCGCGCGGACGCGTGGCGACGCCCGCGGCCTACCGGCACTTCGGGCTGGCGGCGCCGGGCGGCGCGCAGGGCAGCATCCTGCCGGACGACGCATGATCCGATAAACCACCGTGGAGGCGCCGATGCGGAACGATCGAGACAGCACGATACGACGCGGGGCGCGCGCGCTGGCGCTGGCCTGCGCGAAGACGGTCACGTTGACGGGCGCGTTGATGGGCGCGTTGATGGGCGTGTTGGCGGCCGGCGCCATCGGCAGCGCGAGCGCACAAACCGCGCCGGCCACCACCGCGGCAGAGGTCGTCCGCATCGACGCCTCGAATGCGGTACTGGTGCGCGGACCGCAGGGCCAGCTGACCGAATTGATGACCGGCGACGAGGCGCGCCATTTCGGTACGGTCAACGCCGGCGACCGCCTGACGGTGACGCGCGGCCCGGCACGAATCACGAAGCTGGAGCCGCTGGCGAGCCGCAATGTCGCGACCGCGGAATCGGTGGACCGGCTGTCGCGCCGTCTCGACGACGGTCGGCCCGGCGTGGTGCGCGAGATCACCACCACGGCCACGGCGGAAATCGTCGCGGTCGATCCGATCGGACGCACGGTGACGTTCCGCGGTCCGCGCAATGCGGAGCACGCCGCGCGGGCGGACGATATCTCGATCGACGTGGCCGGCCTGCGGCCGGGCCAGATGGCCAGGATCGTCTATCGGGAGACGGTGGAGATTACGCGGGAAGGGCCGGCGCGCTGAGTGTTCGCTCCCCTCTCCCGCTCAGCGGGAGAGGGGGAGAAGACCAGCGGCATTGGCCGGCGCGGTGCAAGGACTCGAACTCAAGCAGCGCGCGGCTGCCGTTCGCTATCGTCGTGCCCGCGGTCGTGCCCGCGGTCCTGTCTGTCCTGCTCATCCACCGCCCCGCTGGCGCGTCCACCCAGCGCCTCGCCGATCATCAGCAGGCTCGGATGTTGCGGGTCGATCCATGCCGCGGCTTCGCCCGCCGCCATCTGCCGCAGCGTGAACTGGCGGCTGCGCTGGTGCGGGGTCGAGGCGGCCTCGACCACCCAGGCCGGCGTCGATGCCGGCTTGCCGTGCGCGATCAGCTGCGCGGCGATGGAAGCCGCCTGGTCGCGGCCCATGTAGTAGACCAGCGTATCGGCCTTGACGTCGGCCTCCACGTCGATGGTGTCGGGCGCCTTCGCCTGCGTGGCAAACGCCACGCTGCGCGACACGCCGCGCTTGGTCAGCGGACGCGCGATCGCCGAGGCGGCGGCCAGCGCGGCCGTGATGCCCGGCACGATCTCGTAGGCGATGCCCGCCTCTTCCAGCGCCTGCAATTCCTCGTCGGCGCGGCCGAACAGCATCGGATCGCCGCCCTTCAGGCGCACCACGCATTCGTACTTGTGCGCCAGGTCGACGATCTGCCGGTTGATGAAGAGCTGCGCGGTCGAGCGCTTGCCGCAGCGCTTGCCGACCTCGACCAGCCGGGCCTGGGGACACCAGGCCAGCATCTCGGGCGACACCAGCGCATCGTGCAGCACCACTTCGGCTTCGCCCAATAGTCGTGCACCACGCACCGTAATGAGGTCCGCCGCGCCGGGACCGGCGCCAATCAGGTAGACCTTGCCCATGTTGCTGCTCCTCGTGATTCCTGGATCGACTTCGATCTCGCTTCGATGTCAGGAATATGCACGGATCATGCCCGCGGCGACCGTGTGATTGGTGGCCTCGTCGATCAGCACGAACGCGCCGGTGGCCGGGTTGTCGCTGTAGACGTCGCACACCACCGGCTTCTGCAGCGTGATCTGCACCGAGCCGATATCGTTCAGGCGAATGTCGTGACGGCCGGTCTCGTGCGACAGCGTATGCACGTCGAGCACGCGGTCCACCGACGACACGCGCGCGAACACGCTGGCGGTGGTGTGCTTCAGCACGTATTTGCGCGCGGTGTTCAGCGCCGCATCGTCGAACCAGCACAGGTCGGCCTGCAGCTTCTTCGCCGGCAGCGCCTGCTCGCTTTCCGCGGCCGCGGCGGCCACGAACATGTCACCGCGCGATACATCGACGTCTTCCGCCAGCCGAATGGCGACGGTCTCGCCGGCGCTCGCCTCCTCGGCCGCGCCGTTGGGCGTCAGCACCTCGGCGACCACCGCCTCGCGGTTGGCCGGCAGCACGCGCACGGTCTGGCCGACGCGCACCGTGCCCGCCTCGACGCGGCCGGCATAGCCGCGGAAATCGTCGGACTGCGCACCGTCCTGGCGGATCACCAGCTGCACCGGGAAGCGCAGCGCGGCCTCGCCCTGCGGCGCGACCTCCTCGACCGGCAGCGCCTCGAGCAGCGGCAGCAGCGGCTCGCCCTGGTACCAGGGCATCGCCTCGCTGGCGTGCACGATGTTGTCGCCGCGCAGCGCGGACACCGGCACGTAGCGCACGTCCTTCAGGCCCAGCTGGCTGGCCAGCTCGGCATAGGCGGCGCGGATCTCGTCGAAGCGCTGCTCGCTGTAGTCGACCAGGTCCATCTTGTTGACCGCGACGATCACGTGCTGCAGCTCGAGCAGCTTGACGATCGCGGTATGGCGCTTGGTCTGCGCTAGCAGTTGCGCGCCGCCATCGGCCACGGTCACGCGGGTGGCGTCGATCAGCACGATCGCGGCGTGCGCGGTCGATGCGCCGGTGACCATGTTGCGGGTGTACTGCTCATGGCCCGGCGTATCCGCGATGATGAACTTGCGGCGCGCGGTCGAGAAATAGCGGTAGGCCACGTCGATCGTGATGCCCTGCTCGCGCTCGGCCTCGAGGCCGTCGGTCAGCAGCGAGAAGTCGATCTGCTCGCCGGCGGTGCGCTTGTTCTTGGCGTTCGCCAGCGCGGTCAGCTGGTCCGACAGCACCGCCTTGCTGTCATACAGCAGGCGGCCGATCAGCGTGCTCTTGCCGTCGTCGACCGAACCGGCGGTGATGAAACGCAGAAGGCCCTGGTGGGCGGCTTGGGTGGTCATGATGCAATCCTGTCTCGGGGCGTCGCTGCTTGCGTCGCGGCGTGCGTCGTTACTTGCGTCGTAAGTTGCGTCGCGGCGTGCGTCAATGTCGCTGGATCGGTCCGGCTCAGAAGTAGCCTTCCTTCTTGCGGCGTTCCATCGACGCTTCGCTGGTCTGGTCGTCCATGCGCGTGGCGCCGCGCTCGGTGATCTCGGTGACCGCGGTCTCGGCGATGATCTCGACCGGGGTCGCCGCGGTGCTGGCCACCGGGCAGGTGCAGCTGATGTCGCCGACCGTGCGGAAGCGCACCGACAGCACCTCGCTGACATCGTCGTCCTGCTTCGGCGTCAGCGGCGTCACCGGCACCAGCAGGCCGTTGCGGCGGACCACCTCGCGCTGGTGCGCGTAGTAGATCGGCGGCAGCGCCAGATTCTCGCGGGCGATGTACTGCCACACGTCCAGCTCGGTCCAGTTCGAGATCGGGAACACGCGCATCTGCTCGCCCGGCGCCATGCGGGCGTTGTACAGGCTCCACAGTTCGGGCCGCTGCGCCTTGGGATCCCATTGGCCGAACTCGTCGCGGAACGAGAAGATGCGTTCCTTGGCGCGCGCCTTTTCCTCGTCGCGGCGGGCACCCCCCATCAACGCGTCGAACTGGTGCTGCTCGATCGTTTCCAGCAGCGTGACGGCCTGCGCCGCGTTGCGCGAATCGGTTTCCTTGCGCAGCCGCACGGTGCCGCGCTTGATCGAATCCTCGACGTGGCCGACCACCAGCCGCGCGCCGATCTCGGCCACGCGCTGGTCGCGGAAGGCGATCACCTCGGGATAGTTGTGGCCCGTATCGATATGCACCAGCGGGAACGGCAGCTCGATCTTGCGGTTGCCGAGCCGGAACGCTTTCAGCGCCAGATGCAGCATCACGATCGAGTCCTTGCCGCCGGAGAACAGCAGCGCCGGGTTGCGGCACTCGGCGGCGACCTCGCGGATGATGTAGATCGACTCGGCCTCGAGCCGGTCCAGGTGGTCGTTCTGCACCTCGATCAGGTGCGCGATGTCGGGGTTGCCGTCGCGCGTGGCCGCGGCGCCGGCCTGGAGTTCGTTCATGATGCCCATCTGTGGCCTCAATGCTTGATGTTCTGTTCGTGCAGGCCGCACTCTTTCGAGTCGCGGCTTTCCCACCACCAGCGGCCGGCGCGTACATCCTCGCCGGCGCGCACGGCGCGCGTACACGGTTCGCAGCCGATGCTGGGATATCCCTTGGCGTGCAGCGCGTTGATCGGCACCGCATGGCGCTTGAGATAAGCCCACACCTCGGCCTCGGTCCAGTCCGCGAGCGGATTGAACTTCGGAATGCCGCGCGCCTCGTCGATTTCCTCGAACGGCAGGTCGGCACGCGTGACGGCCTGCTCGCGGCGCTGGCCCGTCAGCCAGGCATCGGCGTGCGACAGCGCGCGGTTCAGCGGCTCGACCTTGCGGATGCCGCAGCATTCCTTGCGCAGCTCGACGCTGTCGTAGAAAGCGTTCAGGCCGTGCTTGCGCACATAGTTCTCAACGGCTTCGGCGTCGGGCGTGAAGCGCTCGATCTCGTAGCCGTAGTGCGCCTTGACCTCGTCGAGCATCGCCAGCGTCTCGGCGTGCAGGCGGCCGGT
Organism: Cupriavidus sp. H18C1; assembly: GCF_049311595.1. Taxonomy (NCBI): domain Bacteria; kingdom Pseudomonadati; phylum Pseudomonadota; class Betaproteobacteria; order Burkholderiales; family Burkholderiaceae; genus Cupriavidus; species Cupriavidus sp. H18C1. The sequence continues at coordinate 2,753,989 of NZ_CP186008.1, read as the reverse complement.
CGCCAGCGTGAACACGCGGATGCCGGCGCGCAGCGCGGCCGAGCCGCGCAGGATCGCGTCGGTGATCACCATGTCCTCGGCGGCCAGGCTCGACGCGAAGCGGGCGCGATAGAAGCGGCCCGCGATCGCTTCGAGCCGCTCGGCCAGCGCGGCCTCCTTGGCCTCGAGCGCGGCGGTGCTGCCGGTGTATTCCGGCGCCGTCCACAGCGCGGGGCGCAGCGGCGAGGCGGCCGGAATCTCCGAAGCGGTCGCCGGCAGTTCGACGATCGGAATCACGCTCATGCCGATTCCCGCTGTTCGGCGCGCGCCCGGCGGAACAGGGGCAGCGGCTCGTCCACCGAGGCCTGGTAGGTCACGGTGAATTCGCTGAAGCCCTTCAGCGCGTCGTCGATGTTCTTGTCGGCACGCACGGCGAAGGCGTCGAAGCCGCAGCGCTTCATGAAGTTCAGCTGGTCGCGCAGCACGTCGCCGATCGCGCGCAGCTGGCCCTTCCAGCCATAGCGGGTGCGCAGCAGATACGCGGTGGAAAAGCCGCGGCCGTCGCGGAACACCGGGAAGTCGACCGCCAGCAGCGACACGCGCGCCAGTTCGCCGGCAACGTCGCCCGGCTCGTCGTCCGGTGCCAGCCAGATGCCGGTGCGGTCCGCGTCGCGGCCAGCCAGCAGGCCGTCCTTGTGCGCCAGCCAGACCGGCAGCGGGAACAGCACCGCGTCCTGGCTCGATGCCGCCGCGGCGATCTGCTCGTCGGTCGGGGCCTGGCCCTCGGCGCCGCGCAGCACGGTCCACGCGTCGTCGACGATCGCCGGCACGGCGGCCTGGCCGCCGTCGGCGCGTTGCAGTTGGATGATCTTTGCCATATTCGTTCTCGATGCGTTTGCTGTCGTCGATGCCGCCAATGTCAGGCTTCGGCGCGTTCGCGCTGCTTGTTCGCGTAGACGCGCTCCTTGAACGGCGCGACGCCGATGCGCGTGAAGGTGTCGATGAAGCGTTCGTCCTCGACGCGGTGCGCGACGAAGGTCTCGATGATGCGGCTGACCACGTCCGGCATTTCCTCGGCTTTGAACGAGGGGCCGATCACCTTGCCCAGCGCGGTCTGGTTGCCCTGTGCGCCGCCGAGCGTGACCTGGTACCACTCCTCGCCGTCCTTGTCGACGCCGAGCACGCCGATGTTGCCGACGTGGTGATGGCCGCAGGCGTTGATGCAGCCCGAGATGTTCAGCGAGACCTCGCCGAGGTCGTGCACGAAGTCCAGATCGTCGAAGCGCTGCTGGATCGCCTGCGCGATCGGGATCGACTTGGCATTGGCCAGCGAGCAGAAGTCGCCGCCGGGGCACGCGATGATGTCGGTCAGCAGGCCGATGTTCGGCGTGGCCAGGCCGTTGGCCTTGGCCAGCTGCCACAGTTCGTACAGGTCGCGCTTGCGCACGTCCGGCAGCACCAGGTTCTGCTCGTGCGCGACGCGCAGCTCGCCGTAGCCGAAGCGGTCGGCCCAGTCGGCCACCAGTTCCATCTGCTCGGCGGTCACGTCGCCCGGAGGCGCGGCCACGCCGGGCTTGGTCGACAGCGTCACCGCGGCATAGCCCGGCACCTTGTGGCCGTGCACGCTGCGGCGGACCCAGCGCGCGAAGGCCTTGTCTTCCAGCAGATGCTTCTCGAAGCTGGTGTCGGTGTCGGGTAGCTTCTCATAGGCTGGCGGCGCGAAATGCTGCGCGACGCGGTCGAACTCCGCCTGCGTCAGCGTGCCGGGGCCGTCCTTGCTGTGCTGCCATTCGGCTTCCACTTCCTCGGCGAACTTGTCCGCACCCAGCGACTTGACCAGGATCTTGATGCGGGCCTTGTACTTGTTGTCGCGGCGGCCATAGCGGTTGTAGACGCGGATCGCCGACTCGATATAGGTCAGCATGTGCTGCCACGGCAGATCGTGCTTGATGATCGTGCCCAGGATCGGCGTGCGGCCCAGGCCGCCACCGGCCAGGATGTTCAGGCGCAGCTCGCCGGCCGCGTTGCGGTAGGCGTAGACGCCGATGTCGTGCATCTGCACCACGGCGCGGTCGTCCTTCGACGCCGAGATCGCGATCTTGAACTTGCGCGGCAGGAAGGCGAATTCGGGCTGGAAGGTGCTCCACTGGCGCAGCAGCTCGGCCAGCGGACGCGGGTCCACCGCCTCGTCCGGCGCGACGCCGGCGAAGTGGTCGGTGGTGATGTTGCGCACGCAGTTGCCCGAGGTCTGGATCGCGTGCATCTGGACCGAGGCGAGGTCGGCCAGTGCATCGGGCACGCGCTCGAGCTCCATCCAGTTGTACTGGATGTTCTGGCGCGTCGAGAAGTGGCCGTAGCCGCGGTCGTAGTGGCGCGCCAGATGCGCCAGCATGCGCAGCTGCTTCGACGCCAGCAGGCCATAGGGAATCGCCACGCGCAGCATGTAGGCGTGGCGCTGCATGTAGAGGCCGTTCTGCAGGCGCAGCGGCAGGAATTCTTCCTCGGTCAGCTCGCCCGACAGGCGGCGACGCACCTGGTCACGGAACTGCGCGACGCGCTCGGCAACGATGCGCTGGTCGTATTCATCGTACTGATACATGGTGTGGGTCCGTTCAGTATGCGTTCGTGTTCGTTGGTGTTCGTTGGTACGGCGGCGCGGGCTAAAACACCGGCGCTAGGAAACCAGCTTGATCGCCACCAGCGTCAGCGTGGTGGCCAGCGCGCCGCGCACCAGCCGCTCCGGCAGCGCGCGCGACAGTTGCGCGCCCAGCCAGATGCCGGGGATCGAGCCCACCAGCAGCGCCAGCAGCAGGTTCCAGTCGACGGTGCCGAGCCACACGTGGCCCAGCCCGGCCAGCGCGGTCAACGGCACCGCGTAGGCGATATCGGTGCCGGCCACCTCGGCCGGCTTCATGCGCGGATACAGCAGCAGGATCAGCGTCGCGCCGACCGCGCCGGCGCCGATCGACGACACCGTGACCAGCACGCCGATCACCACGCCGACGATCACCGTGGCTACCGCCTGCGCGCGGCCTTCCAGCTGAAAACGGGGATTGCGGGCCAGCCATTCGAGCAGCTGGCGGCGGAACAGCAGCGACAGCACGGTCAGGATCACCGAGATGCCGATCGACAGACGGATCGCGTGCAGCCAGCCGGCGTCGAGTTCGCCGGCGCTCTTGAGGACGAGAATGGCGGCCAGCGCGGCTGGCAGGCTGCCGATGCATAGGCGCCTGACCACCTGCCACTGGATATGGCCGTGGGCGCGGTGCGCCAGCGTGCCGAAGCCCTTGGTGATCGCCGCGAAGGCAAGGTCGGTACCGACCGCGGTGGCAGGCGAGAAGCCGAACAGCAGCGTCAGCAGCGGCGTCATCAGCGAGCCCCCGCCCACGCCGGTCAGACCGACGAGGACGCCTACCAACAGACCGGAAACGGTAAAGGCCAGGGACATGGGGGCGCACCGAAGTGGGTCCCCGCCGGGCCGCGCCGGCCTTGTAACGCCGGGCGCACGGGGACTAGCCGTTCATTAACAAAGTTCGCAAATCGTAATAAACTCGCCTCATATCTCAAACTAATAAGAAGTTGTTTGTTTATACGGACGACGATATATGAACCTGCACCAATTCCGCTTCGTGCGCGAGGCCGTCCGTCAGAACTTCAACCTGACCGAAGCCGCTAAAGCGCTCTACACTTCACAACCAGGGGTCTCCAAGGCGATCATCGAGCTCGAAGAAGAGTTGGGTGTCGATATCTTCACGCGGCACGGCAAGCGGATCCGCAGCCTGACCGAGCCGGGCCGCCGCATCCTGACCTCGGTCGAGAAGATTCTGCAGGAGGTCGAGAGCCTGAAGCGGGTCGGCAAGGACTACGCCGCCCAGGACCAGGGCAACTTCACGATCGCCACCACGCACACCCAGGCGCGCTATGCGCTGCCCCGGGTCATCGGCGAGTTCACCAAGCGGTACCCGAAGGTGCGCCTCTCCATTCAGCAGGGCAACCCGGCGCAGATCGCGGACATGGTGCTGCACGACCATGCGGACCTGGGCATCGCCACGGAGGGCATCTCCGGCGACAAGAATCTGGTGTCGCTGCCCGGATACCAGTGGCAGCACACCATCGTGACGCCGCCGGACCACCCGCTGCTGGACAAGCCGCACCTGTCGTTGGAGGACCTGGTCAGTTATCCGATCGTCACTTACGACCCGAACTTCGCCGGCCGGACCAAGATCGACAAGGCGTTCGAGCTACGGCAGCTGCAGCCGGACATCGTGCTGGAAGCGATCGACGCCGACGTGATCAAGACTTATGTCGAGATCGGCCTGGGCATCGGCATCGTCGCCGGCGTGGCCTTCGACCCCGAGCGCGACCGCAATCTGCGCGGCATCCCGGCCGGCCACCTGTTCGGCACCAATGTGACGCATCTGGCCGTCAAACAGGGAGCCTACCTGCGCAGCTTCGTCTATACCTTCATCGAACTGTTCTCGCCGACGCTGAACCGCAAGCTGGTCGAGCAGGCGATGTCGGGCGACCACGAGGCCTACGAACTGTGAGCGCACACCAACCTGAACAGCGGCCCGGCCAGGACGGCTCGCCTGAGGCCACCCTCGGCGCCACGGCCGAGCCCACCATTGCGTGGACCGAGGAAGGCGTGACGCACCGCGCCCGCTGGCGCTCCGAGGCCGGCATGCCGCCGCCGCGGCGGGTGGTGATCGCCGACGACCGCACCGACGCCGATACCGCCTACCGCCTCGCCTGCGAGGGCACCGCCCTGCTGTGGCGCGGCGACTTCCAGAACGCGCGCCAGCTGCTGCAGGCGATGGCGCGCCGGGTCGAGCGCAAGCCGCGCCGGGCGCAGCGCCAGGCCAAGGCCAAGCCCGCGCCGGCCACGCCGGCCGAGGCCTTCCACCTGCATCGGCAGGCCCAGGCGCAGCGCGCACGCACCCTCGGCATGCTGCTGTTGCCGTTCGAGGCCGATCACACCGTGCCGCTGCGGCGCGCGCCCGATGTGCGCGACGCCTGCACCGAGGCCTACGGGCCGGGCGACCAGCCCTATGTCGCCTCGATGCGCGAACTGCTCGGCCTGATCGGTGCGCACGAATGGCGCAAGAAGGGCGTGCCGGTGCCGGCGCTGGGCGACCGCATCCATCCCTGGTACGGCGTGTTCTCGCCGGTGCGCGGCGAGTATGTCGATCTCGTCGGCCAGGCGCCGCTGCCGAAGGCGCTGGCCCGGGAGTCGCTGGCCTTCGATATCGGCACCGGCACCGGCGTGCTGGCCGCGATGCTGGCGCGGCGGGGCATCGCCCGCGTCGTCGCTACCGACCAGGATCCGCGCGCACCCCGGCTGCGCCGCCGACAACATCGCCCGGCTCGGGCTGACCAGACAGGTGGAGATCGTGCAGGCGGACCTCTTTCCGACCGGCCGCGCCCCGCTGGTGGTCTGCAATCCGCCGTGGGTGCCGGCGCGCGCCAACGCGCCGATCGAGCACGCCATCTACGATCCCGACAGCCGGATGCTGCGCGGCTTCCTCGCGGGCCTGGCCGCGCATCTGACCGATGACGGCGAGGGCTGGCTGATCCTGTCGGACCTCGCCGAACATCTGGGTCTGCGCAGCCGCGAGGCGCTGCTCGGCATGATCGAGGCCGCCGGGCTGCGGGTGCTGGGCCGCATCGACATCAAGCCGCGCCATCCCCGCGCCGCCGATGCCGACGATCCGCTGCACGCGGCCCGCGCCGCGGAGATGACTTCGCTGTGGCGGCTCGCGCCGAAGGCCGCCGACCAGCCAGGCTGATGCCGATCCGACGGGATGGAAGTCCGATCGAAGCCGGATGGAAGCCCTATAGGACTGGATCGAAGCCGGATCGAAGCCGGATCGGAGCCATATAGAAGCCATATCGAAGCTGGATGAGCCAGACAGAAGCCAACAAGCCGAAGGAGGAGACCCCATGCCACGATCCACCCTGCCCCGCCTGCGACGCTCGCTGCGCCCGGTCACGCTGGCGCTAGCCGCGGTCGGTGCCGCCGGTGCCCTGCTCAGCGGCACCGCGCACGCCGACATTCGCGTCGGCATCGATGTCTCGACCACGGGTCCTGCCGCGTCGATCGGCATTCCGTCCAAGAACACCATCCTGATGTGGCCGGCGACGCTGGGCGGCCAGAAGGCCGAGTACATCCTGCTCGACGACGGCTCGGACCCGTCGGCCGCGGTGCGCAACGTCCGCAAGCTGATCTCCGAGGAAAAGGTCGACGTGATCGTGGGACCGAACATCACGCCGACCGCGCTGGCCGCGCTGGACGCGGTATCGGAGGGCGAAACCCCGATGGTCGCGCTGGCCGCCTCGGCCGCGATCGTCGAGCCGCAGACCGACCCGAAGCGGCGCTGGGCCTTCAAGATGCCGCAGAACGACTCGCAGATGGCGACCGTGCTGACCGAGCACATGAGCAACCACGGCGTGCGCACGGTCGGCTTCATCGGCTTCAACGACGCCTACGGCGAGAGCTGGTGGCGCGAGTTCTCCAAGCTGGCCGAGGTCCGCAAGATCCGCGTGGTCGCGAGCGAACGCTTCTCGCGCAACGACACCTCGGTCACCGGCCAGGTGCTCAAGCTGATGGCCGCCAACCCCGACGCGATCCTGATCGCCGGCGCCGGCACCCCTTCCGTGCTGCCGCAGAAGACACTGGGCGAGCGCGGCTACAAGGGCAAGGTCTATCAGACCCATGGCATCGCCACCGGCGAATTCCTGCGCATGGGCGGCAAGGATGTCGAGGGCACGCTGTTCCCGACCGGCCCCGTCGTGGTCGCGCGCCAGCTGCCCGACACCCATCCGGTCAAGAAGGTCGCGCTCGACTTCGTGACCCGCTACGAGGCGAAGTACGGCGCGGATTCGATCACGCAGTTTGCCGGCGATGCCTGGGGCGCGTGGCAACTGCTCGATGACGCCGCGCGGCGCGCGCTGAAGACCGGCGCACAGCCCGGCACGCGCGAGTTCCGCCAGGCCATGCGCACCGCGCTGGAAACCACCACCAATCTGACCGTGCCGAACGGCGTGCTGAACCTGAGCCCGCGCGACCACCAGGGGGTTCGACCAGCGCTCGCGCGTGATGGGCGTGATCCGAAACGGCAAATTCAGTTACGCGGGACAATAAGGCCGGCATTGCCGGGCACGGGCCTTTCTTGGCCGACGCCCGGTGCCGAGCAACAACAAGATCAGCAAGGAGTTGTCGTCATGACTACGATCGCCTTTATCGGCCTGGGCGCGATGGGCTCGCAGATGGTGCGCCATCTGCTCGCGGCCGGACACACAGTACGCGCCTCGGTGCGCCGGCCGGAAGCCGCCGACGCGGCCCGCGAACTGGGCGCAGAGCCGTTCTTCAGCCCCGCCGAGGCGGCTCGCGGCGCCGAGGTCGTGTTCACCAACGTGACCTCGTCCGAAGATGTCCGCATGGTGCTGCTCGGCGAAGGCGGCGCGATCGAAGGCGCCGCGCCGGGCACGATCTGCATCGACCACAGCACGATCTCGCCGGTGGTCACGCGCGAGATCGCACAGGCGCTCGCCGAACGCGGCATCGAGGCGCTCGACTGCCCGGTGTCGGGCGGCACCGTCGCCGCCGAAGCGGGCACGCTGACCATCATGGTCGGCGGCAAGGCGGAAGTGCTCGAGCGCGTGCAGCCGCTGCTCGCGTGCTACGGCAAGACCATCACGCATATCGGCGACAACGGCGCGGGCCAGGTCGCCAAGCTGTGCAACCAGATCGCGCAGGTCGTCAATATCGAAGGGATCGCCGAGGCGATGCGCTTCGCGCAGTCGCAGCAGGTCGACATGCAGCGCGTGCTGCAGGCGATGTCGACCGGCATGGCCGGCAGCCGCATGCTGGACATGATGGGGCCGAAGATGGTCTCCCGCGATTTCGCCGCCGGCATCCAGGCGCGCCTGCACGACAAGGACTTCGGCCTCGCCGCCGACGTCGCCCGCGAGGCCGGCCTCGCCCTGCCCGCAATGCAGGCCACCGCGGCGCAGCTGCAGACGCTGATGCGCAACGGCTGGGGCAAGGACGACACCTCGTCGCTGCTGCGCGTGTTGGAGGATCAGGGCTGAGGTCTGCGGCCGGCAAATCGGCGCCCGGCCAGTCCGTGGCCGGCCCCCCTTGGTTGTCCGGCCAGTCGATTTGCGGCATAATCCGCTGCTCAGCGCAGTGCCTCCGCCGTTTCTCCGGCAACCCTCCGGCACGATCGCGCACCCGCCCGGGTGGTGAAACAGGTAGACGCAGGGGACTCAAAATCCCCCGCCGCAAGGCGTGTCGGTTCGAGTCCGACCCCGGGCACCATCACAATATCTCCCCGTATTCAGACTTGGGGATGCAGCAGCCCTAGTCCGGCAAGAGCCCACACGATGTAACGTGCAGCCCGGCATGGTAGCCACGGCCGCCCGCGGCACTCACATGATTGCTAGCAAGACGATGTGGGACCCTGCCTACTGGCCGCACGTCGTCCAGAACACGGGCAAGCACTAGTGAGCGGTTTCCGAAGACCTCAAGGGTAACGTCTTCGCCAAGCATCATCCTCACCCGTTCCTTGCGCATCGCTTCGGGCTGCGGTTCCTGGTCCCGCTCTTGGCGCCTCTTCCAGCCAACGTCGCTAGGAGCGATGCCTCCAAGCGGATGACGGGCCAAGGGTACGTGTGGCCGGCAGGGCGGAGACACGGCCCTTGACGCCGTAGGAGCGCCCCACGCTATGCCCGGGCAGGAGTTCCGGGCTAGAGGCCCGCAACCCCTGCCCTGAGGCCCCACCCACGGGTGGAGCGTAGATAGAGGCAGTTATTCGGAAAGTCCGGGCCCCAGCTGGCACGCCGCCGATATTGCCGTCCATGGCAGGTATAAAACAAGACAATTACAGCGCACCCCTCTTTTTTGGTGGTGCTCTTATCTGAAACCGAAAAACCCCTTTGTCTTGTAAAATCGAATTGCCTATAGCAAGGAGACACCATGGCTGGCGAAGGTAACCGCGCGTTACGGCTCCATAAAACCATATCAAATACCGAACGCATCCAACGCGAAGCGGCGGCGGTTGGAAGGATTCTCGCTGAACGCAGCAGATGAAGTACACGCCCAGCGCTTCATTAATGGTGAGACAACCTGCAAGATTTTGTGCAGCCGCGCGTTGACGCGGCAGCGCTCGCAAAGTCTTCGTCGTGACGGAGAAATTGAGGATTTCCGGACTAGTGCAGGTTAGGCTGTCGCCGGTTTCCGTATTACAAGACCGCCGAAACATGTTGAGCGGACAACGCATGACATTCAAGAGGAGAGCCATCTTGGAAGGACAAATAACTTTGTCGCCCGACCAGATCATTCCAAGCGAACCGCGCGCTGGGAGTCTGCCGTGGAAGTTCTGAGTTCCAGGACCAATGGTGACTGGTTGGCTATGCGTCCACCGCCCCCATCTGCCGTCCTTGGCCCCGAGGCGGGCGCCGATGTGCCTATCGCTGAAGACCCTGCAATGGCGGAAGCGAAGCGCGCTCTCTCAGACGTAATGCGGTGTGACAACCTCATCGTGCTTGCTGGCCTGGGCACATCTCTTTGTGTGCAGCCGGCCGCCGTCGGCGGACCGAAGCCACCGACCATGGGAGACCTGTGGCACCAGATCAGCGGGCTGCAGGATGCCACGGCAGCAGCAACCAATCCGAACGGGCCGAACTTCCAGCAGCTTCTCTCTTTGGTCGGGCACCCTCCTGATAAGACCGACATCGAGGCGCTGATGTCTCGATGCCGTCTGGCGGAGTCTTTTCTCACCGGGGCGCTGAAGGACGAGGTGACAAAATTCGTTGGCCGTGCAGAGGCGCATATCATTGCCGCCACGAACTTCGTGGTGCCCAACCACCCTTTGCCGGTACATGCTGAGTTCCTGCGACGTGCAGCACGCCGCCCTCAGCGCAAGTCACGAATGAAGGTGTTTTACCACCAACTACGACCGTTGCTATGAGGAAGCCGGACGGCAAGGCCGCTACGTCGTGGTTGATGGCTTTTCGCACACGGTCCCACCGACCTTTGATGCGATTCACTTCAGCTACGAGACAGTTCGACGCCATGGCGACGGCGATTCGTTTGACCCGATTCCAAACTGCTTTCACCTGTACAAGCTCCACGGGTCTGTCGATTGGCAGCGGCATGAACCGTCAGGCGAAATCACAAAGTGGATGACAGGCGGCAAGCCAGTGCTCATCTACCCCCGTAACTCAAAGTACGAGTTGGCATTCGAGCAGCCCTATCTCGAGATGATTGGTGCGTTTCAATTGGCAGTACGCCAGCCGGATACTGGACTGCTCGTCGTGGGATTTGGCTTCAATGACAACCATTTGGCTGAGCCCATTATGTCCGCCATCCGGTCTAATTTGTCCATGAAGATTGTAGTGGTGAGCCCGAACCTGGCTCCTTGGAATAGCGGTGAGAATCAAGGGCCAGGCGAATGCCTGTCCAACAAGTATTTGGGCCGGTTAAAGAGCTTGGCGAGCGCCGGCGACGCGCGACTCACACTCCTTAACTGCGGCTTTGAAGAGATGGTGCAGTTCGCGCCCGACATTGCGGCCGAAACCGATCTTGAGCGTCACGTGGCCCGCCTACGCAGCATCGGTGCCGCATGACCGGCCTCGTCGTTTCTCCGTTCGATAGGCAGCGATACGTCGGATCGGTTTGCACGGTCCGTCCCGCGTCAGTCGAGGTAAATCTGCCATTTGCGCCGCGCCCCGGGAGCTCGCACATAGCAGGCTACCCGCTTCAGCGCGGCCAGGTCGGGGAATTCGTCATTATTGAAGGCGAGGAACACGCAGTGCTTGGTCGCCTCGTCGAAACCAAACTACCCGAGCGCGACCGCCTTACCGTGGAGCCGACGCATGAGCGGGAAGAGCGACCGAACCCAATCGGCATCGTTCAGCTTCTGACCGCGGTGAACCTCGAGACCGGCAGTCCGGTGAGAGGCGTACCTATCTCGCCACGCATCGGGCAACATGTCTTCTCGGCGCATCCTTTGGTTGTCAAGCAGGTCGTCGAGGCGGGCACAACGCCGGAAGCTAGACGAGTAAATCTCGCCACATTCCCGCACTTCCGGGATACCTTAGTATCGCTAACGCCGGGCCAACTTTTCGGGCGGCACTGCGCCGTGCTTGGTGCCACTGGTGGCGGAAAAAGTTGGACCGTCGCCCTGCTTGTCGAGGAGATCGCTCGCCTCGGTGGCAAAGCAATCCTGTTTGATGCGACAGGAGAGTTTCAGACGCAAGCGGGTCCTGGCGTCACACATGTGCACCTCGGTGGCCGCAAGGTCAATGAAAACGACCCACGGCGCTTTCTCAGTTTTCCGTACTGGGTGTTGACTGAGTCTGATCTTTTTTGTGCTTTTGCGGCCGAGTCCGGGTGTCCAAGCACCTAAGCTGAAAGAAGCATTGCGGAGCCTTAAAATCGCGCAGTTGGCTCCAGAACTGGCAGTGAACGGCTTGATCCGCAAATCGGGCACTCCACGGCAACCATTTGAGGCGGCTTGCGTCCAACATGGTCTAGCACTTAGGCGTCCGGGCACCTTCTTCGATATAGCACAGCTTTCTAGCCAGATATGGGAGGAGTGCGTTTATCCTTCTGGGTTCAACACTCAAGCAACCAATTGGGGCGGGGCAAATGCGAACGAACAATCCGCCTGCGCAACGCTCATGTCCCGCATTGAGAGTGAACTGGCCTCACCGAGCCTAGAATGCCTGTTTTCGCCGGCTGGCTTGGAGCCTCTGCCGGATGTCATTGAAGCCTTTCTAGCTGATCCCACCCAGCGAGTCCTTCGCATCAGCTTAGAGTTCCTTTCTTTCGAGCACAATGCGCGAGAAGTAGTTGCGAACGCGGTCGGGCGCTATCTCCTCGGGCTTGCGCGCCAGGGGGAGATTTCTGGGGATGCCGGTCGTAACGCTTCTCGATGAGGCTCACCAGTTTCTGGACAAATCAGTCGGCGATGAATTCTCGAAGACGGATCTAGACGCATTCGGATTGATCGCCAAGGAAGGCCGGAAGTACTCGCTAACATGCGTGCTCGCCACGCAAAGGCCCCGAGACATCCCAGAGGATGTGCTGAGTCAGATGGGTATGTTTATTGTGCACAGGTTAATTAACGAGCGGGACCGCAATGTAGTGGAAAAGGCCTGTGGGGATTTGGATGCATCTGCTGCGGCATTTCTGCCAACGCTTGGCCAAGGTGAAGCCATGGTGGTCGGGGTGAGCTCACCGATGTCTCTGCCCGTCGCGATCAACAGGCCAGCGCGCCCGCCTTCGTCCAGATCGGCGGACTTTGAGAGTCTATGGGGCTAGCGTGCGTTTGGACTTGCAAACAGCGGCAGTGGCAGTGGCAGTGGCAGTGGCAGTGGCAGTGGCACATCTGCGAAGTATGAACAAATATCCAACAACTTAATGCAGCCCTTGCACACCGTTCTTCTTCTGACACTGTACAGAAGTGGCGGTACATTACGGGTACAGGGACCAGTTTTCCGGAACTGAGTTTGGAATACGCCAACCTACTGGACCACACTAATTAAACGTATTTCAACTCACCTCCAACTTCCCTCCATGTCCCTATACAGATATTTTAATCACTAACTCGACATCCCGCACCAAGGCGTGTTGGTTCGAGTCCGCCACGGGACCACACGTCCTTCCCCTTTCCGAAGCAAAACACGGAAGACCATATGGCCCCGTAGAGGCCTCCCTCTGCGGGGTCGATTCTTGCGCTGACCGTGGAGTTCCCCAAAATTTGCATGATGCCGGCGTTAATCATGACGGCCACTCCCCTTCTCGCCCCATGTTCAGAAGGTGAACTCCTTTTGTAGTTGCCATCCCTCCGCGGCAAAACCGGCCTTGCTCTTGTGTTAGACAGCTTAGTACGACTCCACGCCGAGCATAGGCACAAGGAAGTTCGAAAGGTCGTCGGGTCATCTCAACCGGACCGTGACTATTGGTCTTTGATGGCGTTTCGGTCTTACACCAACCCGTAGGGTAGGAAACGCTAGCGATGTATGGCAAATTGCCTAGAAAGACGCTTTCACCTCAGCATACATGGACAGCGCACGCGACAAACAAACAGCCAAGATCGTCGAAGCGGAGCAGCTATGGTTGCTCGATCACGTTGACCATGAGCGATACACATGCGTTGGGTGCGCAGCGAAGGCCACGCCATGCGCCTATGGCCCCGAAAATAAGGTGCGACCATACTTTGCGGCAAAGAGCGGTCATGAGGACGGCTGCGATGTAATTGGCAAGGAGAAACTGGTTGCTCGTGCCAGGAAAGGGCGCGTGACCGATCCAATTAAAGGGTTTCCCGCGCCCTATCCCTCCCGGCTGGTCTTGCGGGTCACGCGCCAAGTCGTGGATGACAGCCAAACTGGAGTAGATCAAGGACGAATGTCTGGACCTAGCGGGGCGCGCGATGGCGGCGGGTCATCGCAGAGCCCTAGGCGCCATACGGCTAGCACCATTCGGCCGATTTGCCGCACGTTCCTCGACTTTCCATACGACCGTGATTTACCACTGGAGGTCCCGGGCGTCGAAGAACAGACTTTTCTTACGATCTTCAAGAAGCTCAAGAACGACGCTCTGGTGACTTATCCGGACGCACGCATCTTCTATGCCTCGCTTCGGTGGAGTAAGCCTTTAGAAACTGACGATTTTATGGAAATCGCCCTCGACGGGGGAATCGTGAACCTTCGGGCCGGTTGATTACCGGGCAGGGCTACCGATTGCAGGTCAATTGGAGTGACTGGAGCGGACGCAAACGAAATGCCTTGCGACGAGAGCTTGAAGCGGCGCGCGAAGAGGCCGTTAAACTGAGCAAGAATGGATCGCGTGCGAAAAGCTGGGTATTTTTTTTAAGCAAACAACACTCTCTTGACGCAACTCTATTCCGAATATCAGACCACCGGCTGATCTGCTGTCTAGCCGGAGAAATTATCTATCCCGATCTGCGCACGTCTAAGGTTTGACAGGCGCTTGCAGCGAGGGATGGTGGCGCCCTCAGTATTTTGTGGCGCCGATTGGGTGAACTACGCCGCGCTGCCGGGCTTCGAGCTGGGCTGCCAAGCCCACCAACCTGAGGCGATGAACAGCAGCGGTCCGAACACTGTGCCTTGACGACCAACTTAAGCGCCTTCAAGCCCGCAATCGACTGCCCAAGATCTGCATGAGACATGCTTGCAGGATGCGAGGGATAGAAGCGTTAACCGAGAAGTGTAAAACGAATTCCACCGGCCTTCTTGAACCGCATACGTGGCTGCTGACCGCACCACCTCGCCACTCCAAGAATGGAAAACACGTATGACAATGGAGCAGAGCATATATCTTGAAGCCGTGGAACACATCCTGTCGGCGATCTACGCAAGCGGCGACCGACGATTAAGCTCATTTCTCTACGGTAAGCCAGGCGCTCCCGATTGGAGTAAAAGAATCCGGGCTGATATCTTTATTCGACGCAAAGACTACATTCGGGCGCTACTATTCATTAGGCAGAATGGGGCGTCCTATCTTCGGGCAATCTCGATCGCTAAGCTTTGGTCACTCGTCACCTCTTTTATCACGGAGAATTTCTGGTACATCAGCCAAGGAGAGTTTCCCCTACGCCATGATCTCTCTTATGCAAAACAAGTTTCGACTGAAGGCAAAATCGCGCTGGCGGGAGTGCTAAAGATCTCAGCGATGTTCGAACCAAGATCCGAGCTTAACGTGTATCCATTGCTACCTGTCCGTGTGGCAGAGAATTTTCAAGGCAAGCACTTTTTTCTGCTCAATGCGCCTGATCTTCTGTTGAGCCAATGTCTCCCCCTGGAAGAACGATAGCGATTTTGATCCATGCCAGTTTCCGCCAGTGAAGGACTGGGATGGTCGTAAGCGGACGACCACGAGTTGGCTTGGCATCAGGTCCCCGTTGCCACAGGTCGCTCAGAAGTTGGCTTCCGCAATTTTAGGCGCGGTGGCGCTCACTCCTCCGCCGCACGAGCGTTATCTATTCTCTGGGCGGAGCATGTTCGGCGGTCGATGCATTATTTCGCAGTCTGGCGACTACACAGTCGCTGGCGACGACGCTTCCCATACCCCTCCCGTGATGCACGACATCACGCTGACTAAGGACGACCACGGGTGGCTAGCAACTCTTGACGCACTGCTCGATTCAAGCGACTGGCAATCGCGCTCACAGCTTCGCGCTCTCGAGTATTTTTATCGCGCTTGGTTTCTTGACCCGCGCGAGCGATTTCCGATCCTTTGCATGTCACTGGAATCACTGGTAGGTGCCAGTCGCGGCCATACCACGGCTCTTGTCAATTACGTCAAGAGTACAATCGACGCATCGATAAATGACGACCGACTGCGATTGCTGATGCGTGTGAGAGGCGCGGTTATCCACGGCGCAGCTCCGGACGTGTACGATTCCCAACACTACGAGGATTATTATGTAACGTACGAGGCCGACCCTATACGTGATCTTGAATTAATTGTCGCGAAATGTTTGCGACAGACAATTTTTGGCGCGTCGCACAAATACCATGCGGATCCAAACGCTGAACTGCTTGTGAGCTTGCAGCGGAAAAGATTGCCCCCACGGTTTGATCAGGGCTGCATTATCACAGAGGATGTCTAAACATCTCTAGGACGGCGCGGCGTCGAGCGCCGTCTGTCTCAGGCTTTTCCATCTTACGAGGCCGCGCCGCGACGCAAGGGTTGACCCCAATGGAACCCCCTCCGCCCAAATTTGTATGATGACCTTATTACCTGATAAGGCATCCCACCAACCAACGCATGTTCGACAAGGTTTCCGCCCCCGCGATGAGCGATACGGTCGCTCAGCAACTGCTCAAGCAGATCGAGATCGGTAGCTTTGCGGCCACCGGCAAGCTGCCCACCGAAGCCGTGCTGGCGCAGCAGTTCGGCGTCAGCCGCACGGTGATTCGCGAGGCGATCTCCCGGCTCAAGAACGAAGGCGTGGTCGAGCCGCGCCAGGGCAGCGGCGTGTTCGTCAAGGAGCATGGCGCGATCCGGCCGCTGCGGATCGACTACGCCGAGGCGGTCGAGGCGAGCTCGATGCCGCATTTGCTGGCGGTGCGCCGGGCCATCGAGGCGGAGGTGGCGGCGGAGGCCGCGCGGCGCTGCACGGATCGGGATATCGCCGAGATCGACGCGGCGCTGGCCAACATCGACGAGGCAGTAGCCGCCGGGCGCGATGGCGTGGCCGAGGATGTCGCCTTCCACCGCAAGATCGCCGCGGTGACCGGCAACCCCTATTTCATCAAGACACTGAATTTCCTGAACCAGTACCTCGAGGCCGGCGTCGCAGTGACCCGCCGCAACGAGGCGACACGCGACGATTTCTCGCGCCAGGTGCGCGAGGAACACGCCGCCATCGTCGACGCGATCCGCGCACGCGACCCCATGGCGGCGCGCAATGCCGCCCTCACCCACCTGTACAACGCCGAGCGCCGGCTGTCGCAAGCCGGCATCTGCTGAGCGGCCGTAGCGGCGGCACGCGCCAACCAGGAACAGATCATGTCACGACATATTGGAGTCATCGGCCTCGGTGCCATGGGCCTCGGCGTTGCGCGCTCGCTGCTGCGCGCCGGCTTTCGCGTCCACGCCTTGCGACGTGCGCGACGATGTGCTGCGCGCGTTCGCCGCCGAAGGCGGCATCGCCTGCGCCACGCCGGCCGAACTGGGCGCGCAGTGCGACGTGGTGGTGACGCTGGTGGTCAATGCCGCGCAGACCGAAACGGTATTGTTCGGCGAGCGCGGCGCGGCGGCCCGCATGAAGCCCGGCAGCGTGGTGATCGCCAGCGCCACGGTGGCCCCGGACTTCGCCGTGCAACTGGGCGAGCGCCTGGAAGCGGCTGGACTGCTGATGCTTGACGCCCCGGTGTCGGGCGGTGCGGCACGCGCGGCGTCGGCCGAGATGACGATGATGACGTCGGGACCGGCGGCCGCCTACGCCGCCTGCGAGGATGTGCTCGCGGCCATGGCCGGCAAGGTCTATCGCCTCGGCGAGCAGTACGGTGCCGGCTCCAAGGTCAAGATCATCAATCAGTTGCTGGCCGGCGTGCACATCGCGGCCGCCGCCGAGGCGATGGCCCTCGGTCTGCGCGAGGGCGTCGATCCCGACGCGTTGTACGACGTGATCACCCATAGCGCCGGCAACTCGTGGATGTTCGAGAACCGCGTGCCGCATATCCTCAATGGCGACTACACGCCGCTGTCGGCGGTCGACATCTTCGTCAAGGATCTGGGCCTCGTGCTTGATACCGCGCGCCGCAGCAAGTTTCCCCTGCCGCTGTCGGCCACCGCTCACCAGATGTTCATGAGCGCGTCCAGCGCCGGCCACGGGGGCGAGGACGACTCCGCGGTGATCAAGACCTTCCCCGGCATCACGCTGCCGCCCGCACGCTGACGACAGCCACGCTGAACGCCTCCTGTCACCCGTAGCCGCTGCCCGCTCTCCCCCGTTTGCCCATGTCCCAGTCCAACTCGCCTCGCCCGCTTCCGGGCCCGCTTCTTGGTTGCATCGCCGACGACTTCACCGGCGCCACCGACCTGGCCAACATGCTGGTCAAGAGCGGCATGCGCACGGTGCAGACCATCGGCGTGCCGCCGTCCGCCGCGCCGCTGCAGGCGGATGCCATCGTGGTCGCGCTCAAATCGCGCACCATCGCCGCGGCGGACGCCATTGCGCAATCGCTGGACGCGCTCGCCTGGCTGCGCGAACAGGGTTGCCGCCAGTTCTTCTTCAAGTACTGCTCGACCTTCGATTCGACCGATGCCGGCAACATCGGCCCGGTGGCGGAGGCACTGCTCGATGCGCTGGGCGAACAGCCCGGGTTCTCGATCGCCTGTCCGGCCTTTCCCGAGAACGGCCGCACCGTCTTTCGCGGCCACCTGTTCGTCGGCGATGCGCTGCTCAACGAGTCGGGCATGCAGAACCACCCGCTGACGCCGATGCGCGATGCCAACCTGGTGCGCGTGCTGCAACGGCAAACCCGCGGCAAGGTCGGCCTGATCCGCTACGACACGATCGCCGCCGGCCCGGCCGCGGGGCGCGAGGCGATCGGGCAGCTGCGCGCCGATGGCGTACGGCTGGCGATCGCGGACGCGCTGTCCGACGGCGACCTGCATGTCCTGGGCGAGGCCTGCGCCGACCTGCCGCTGGTAACGGGGGGCTCGGGGATCGCGCTCGGCCTGCCGGGCAACTTCCGCCGCGCAGGTCTGTTGGCCGAACGCACCGATGCCGCGCAATTGCCGCGCATCGAGGGCTACGCTGCCGTGCTGGCGGGCAGCGCATCGCAGGCCACCAATGCGCAGGTCGCGGCGTGGCGCGGGGAGGCCGCGAACGCCAATTCCGATACGAACTCGTCAGAGAAGGCCCGCCCGAGTTTCCGCATCGATCCGCTCGCGGTGGCACGCGGCGAAGCGGTCGTCGAGCAGGCCTTGGCGTTTGCTCGCTCGCATCTGCCCGAGCCGGTACTGATCTATGCCACCGCCACGCCCGATGAAGTCCGCCAAGTTCAGCAGGCGCTCGGCGTGACCGAGGCCGGCCAACTGGTGGAGGCGACGCTTGCCGCCATCGCACGCGGTCTGCGGGAGATGGGTGTGCGCAAGTTCGTCGTCGCCGGCGGCGAGACGTCGGGCGCCGTCGTGCAGGCGCTCGAGGTCAAATCGCTGCAGATCGGTGCACAGATCGATCCCGGCGTGCCGGCCACCGCCACCATCGATACCGAGCCCTTGGGGCTGGCGCTGAAGTCGGGGGAATTTCGGCGCGGTGGACTTCTTTGCCAAGGCGCTGCGCCAGCTGGAAGGAGGCGCGCGATGAGCGAGGAAGCCCGACTGCGCGAGGAAATCTGCACGATTGGCGCCAGCCTGTATGCGCGCGGGCATGCGGTGGGCAGCGCCGGCAATATCAGCGCCCGGCTCGATGACGGCTGGCTGATCACGCCCACCGATGCCTGCCTGGGCCGCCTGGACCCGGCGCGCATCGCCAAGGTCGATACGAACGGACGTCATGTGTCCGGCGACAGGCCATCGAAGACGCTGGCCCTGCATCGTGGCATCTACGCCAACGACCCGGGCGCGCGCGGCGTGGTCCATACCCACTCCACGCATCTGGTCGCGCTGACGCTGGCCGGCGTCTGGAGCGATGACGACGTGCTGCCGCCGATCACGCCCTACTACGTGATGAAGGTCGGCCATATCCCGCTGCTGCGCTATCGGCGCCCCGGCGACCCCGAGGTGGCCGCGCAGGTCGCCGCGCTGGCCGCCCGCGTGCGTGGCGTACTGCTGGACCGGCTCGGCCCCGTGATGTGGGGCCCGTCTGTTTCGCAGGCGTCCTGGGCGCTCGAAGAACTCGAGGAAACCGCGCGCCTGTGGTTGATGACCGATCCCAAGCCGGCGCCGCTCGACGCCGCGGCCCTCGAAGAACTACGCCAGACCTTCGGCGCCCGCTGGTAGCGCGCGCCAGCCCGCGGTGTGCACGGGCTTTCGTCACGCACACCGGAGCCGGCGCGACAGCCGGCCCGACACCATCCAAAGGAGACAATCCATGACAGCCTACGACGCGGCAGCGGCCGCCTACGTCGACGCACCCGGCAAAGCCGAACTCGACCTGACCTACCGCAAGGTGTTCTGGCGCATCGTGCCCTTCCTGATGCTGTGCTACGTGGTGGCCTATCTGGACCGCGTCAACGTCGGCTTCGCCAAGCTGCAGATGTCGCAGGATCTGGCGTTCAGCGAGACGGTGTTCGGCCTGGGCGCCGGCATCTTCTTCCTCGGCTACTTCCTGTTCGAACTGCCCAGCAACATGCTGATGCACCGCCTCGGCGCGCGCATCTGGATCGCCCGCATCATGATCACCTGGGGCATCCTGTCGGCCATGTTCGCCTTCGTCACGACGCCGACGCAGTTCTACGTGCTGCGCTTCCTGTTGGGGCTGGCGGAGGCGGGCTTCTATCCCGGCGTGATCCTGTATCTGACGTACTGGTTTCCGTCGCACCGCCGCGCCAAGATCATCGCGGTGTTCATGTCAGCGATTCCGGTATCGGGCATCTTCGGCAATCCGCTGTCCGGCTGGATCATGGAGAGCTTCCACGGCGGCGCCGGGTTCCACGGCTGGCAGTGGATGTTCGTGCTGGAGGCGGTGCCGGCGGTGCTGATCGGCATCGCGACGATCCTCTATCTCGACAACAACATCCGCAGCGCCAAATGGCTGACCGAGCGCGAGAAGCAACTGCTGGCCGACGAGATCGCCGCGCAGCCGCAGGAGCAGCAAAAAGAACGCGCATTCGCTGCGCGCGGTATTTCGCGACCCGCGCATGTGGTGGATGTCGCTGATCTACTTCGCCTTCGTGTCGGGACAGTACGGCCTGACCTTCTGGATGCCGACCTTCGTCAAATCGACGGGCATCAAGGGCACGCTGGAAATCGGGCTGCTCAGCGCGATCCCGTTCGTGGTAGCGATCGTCGCGATGAACCTGTTCGGCCACAGCGCGGACAAGCGCCGGGAGCGGCGCTGGCACCTGATCGTACCGGCGCTGATGGGCACCGTCGGCTTCACCATCGCGGCTTCCGCCTCGGGCAACACCATGCTGTCCATCGTGGCGCTGTCCGTGGCCGCCGCCGGCGTGCTGACCTGCGCCCCGCTGTTCTGGTCGCTGCCGACGGCGTTCCTCGCCGGCAGCGCCGCCGCGGCCGGCATCGCCATCATCAATTCGATCGGCAATCTGGCCGGCTTCGCCAGCCCCTATCTGATCGGCTATCTGCGCGACGCCACCAACAGCACGGCCAGCGGCATGTATGTGCTGGCCGGTATGCTGGTGCTTGGCGCGGTTGCCGTGTGGCTGACGCCGGCCAGGCTGGTCAACCGCTGACAGAAACGCGGCGCGCCCGCGCCGCCCTTTCCAACCCTTTACGACTTGCTGCCATGCCACGCTTTGCCGCCAACCTCTCGATGATGTACAACGAGCACGCGTTCCTGGACCGCTTCGCCGCGGCCGCGAACGATGGCTTCCGCGCCGTCGAATACCTGTTCCCTTACGACTTTCCCGCGGGCGAACTGAAGTCGCGGCTCGATGCCAATGGCCTGCAACAGGCGCTGTTCAATGCGCCGCCGGGCGACTGGGCCGCCGGCGAACGCGGCATCGCGTCGCTGCCGGGACGGGAGGACGAATTCCGGCGCAGCATCGATACGGCCCTCGACTACGCGCGCGTGCTCGGCAACGACAAGCTGCACGTGATGGCGGGTCTTGCGGCGCCGGGCGTGCCGCGCGAGCAACAGCGCGCCGTCTATCTGCGCAACCTGGAGTACGCGGCCCGCGCGGCGCAACGCGACGGCATCACGGTGCTGATCGAGCCGATCAACACGCGCGACATTCCCGGCTTCTTCCTGAACCGCCAGGACGACGCGCAAGCGATCTGCCGCGAGATCGGCGCGTCCAACCTGAAGGTGCAGTTCGACTGCTACCACTGCCAGATCGTCGAAGGCGATGTGGCGACCAAGCTGCGGCGCGACATCGCCGGCATCGGGCATATCCAGATCGCCGGCGTGCCCGAGCGGCACGAGCCGGATATCGGCGAACTGAACTATCCCTATCTGTTCGAGACGATCGACGCGCTCGGCTATCGGGGCTGGATCGGCTGCGAATATCGCCCCAAGGCGGGTACCACCGACGGGCTTGGCTGGCTGCGCGCGTGGCTGCAGCGGTAGCCCCTTCGGCAACCGAGGGCAACCGAGGCCACCGAGGCAATCCAGGGCAGTGGCGCATTCGTCCGGCGCTGCCCCATTCATCGCGATTTCAACGAGGCAACCGATCATGAAAGTCCTGATCACCGGCGGCGCCGGATTCCTGGGCCAGCGCCTGGCCAAACAGCTGCTGTCGCGCGGCCAGCTGACCGGCCCCGACGGCAAGGCGGCTCCCATCACGGAACTGGTGCTGGTCGATGTCGTGCAAGGCAACGATTTCGCAGACAAGCGCGTCACCACGCTGGTCGGCGATATCGCCGATGCCGCCCTGCTCGAACGCGCAATCGACCGCGATACCGCCGTGGTGTTCCATCTGGCCGCCATTGTCAGCGGCCAGGCCGAGGCCGATTTCGATCTCGGTATGCGCATCAATCTCGACGCCTCGCGCATGCTGCTGGAAGTGTGCCGGGCGCGGGGCCATCGGCCGCGCGTCGTCTTCACCAGTTCGGTGGCCGTCTACGGCGGCACGCTGCCCGAGGTGGTGCGCGACGATACCGCGCTCAATCCGCAATCGTCCTATGGCACGCAAAAGGCGATCGCAGAATTGATGCTGGCCGATTACAGCCGGCGCGGCTTTGTCGACGGCGTCGTGCTGCGGCTGCCAACCATCAGCGTGCGTCCCGGCCGGCCCAATGCCGCCGCCTCGTCGTTTGCCAGCGGCATCATTCGCGAACCGCTGAACGGCGAGGAGGCAATCTGCCCGGTGCCGGGCGACACGCGCCTGTGGCTGCTGTCGCCGCGCCGCGCCATCGAGGCGCTGATTGCAGGCAGCGAGCTGCCCGGCGAACGCCTGGGCAACCGGCGCATCGTCAATCTGCCGGGCGTTTCCGTAACCGTGGACGAAATGATCGACGCCCTGCGGGAAGTCGCCGGCGACGAGGCCGCCAACCGCGTCCTCCGCGAGCCCGACAGCCGCGTGCAGCAGATCGTCGGCAGCTGGCCGGGCCGCTGGGACACGACGCGCGCCGAGCAACTGGGGCTGCGCGGCGACGCGAGCTTCGTCGATGTCGTGCGGGCCTATATCGAGGATGAGTTGCGCTAAGGCGGGTTGCGACAAGGCGAGTTGCGCTACGCCGAAGTTGCGCTAGGGCGAACGCGCCGCGTTCCGCCGCTCCCGAAACGTGATCGACCAGCGCAATTCCCTGGTCGGCTCGACGCTGTGCTGCCACCGCCAACGGGCATCCCCCCTCCAGCCGATAGATCGACCTGGGTTGCACTTCAAGCGCAAGCATCTGCCGCCGTAGCGACGGGCTGTAGGGATAAGGGCGAAAGCGCAGCCGCGCGGCGCCGCCCAGCGAGACGCCGACAACGCGCTCGAAGTCCGGCACGTCGCGGTGCCAGCCCAGCGGCGTGCCTGGCGCGTACTCCGCCACCAGGGCATGCACCAGCCGCTCGGGCGGCACGCCGGCCCATTGCGCCACGCGCTCGCGCAGCGGCAGCAGCCGCTCGTCCAGGGCCTGTGCCGGCCGCAATTGGTTGCTGTCAAAGTCGTAACTGCCGCCGAAGCTCACCACGCGGCGCAGCGCCAGGTAGCCCTTGTACCTTGCGGCTTCGAGCGGGAGCGTCCGGATGATGCCGATGAGGGACGCCTCTTCATCGCGGGACAGGAATTCGGGCTGGTAGACGAGCCCCCGGAATCGAGGCCGGCGCGGCGTCGCCCTCGAACAAGCTGAACTGTTCCATCGCGTTCCCTGGCGTAGCATTGCACCTGGCCAGTCTACGCCGACGACGCCGTCGGGCAACCATGCATCCCGTCCCGAGCGCGCCATTGCCGATCTGACCGACATCAAGGCATCTCGCTCTCCAACGCGCGCATCCGCGCCTGTATCGTCGCGGACAGCGCCATCAATGGCCCGGCCAGGTCGGCCTCGACGGTCTCCATGTCCTGTTGCGTCGATACGCTGACGTTCAGGACATGGACGCCGTAGCCATTGATCTGCAGCGGCGTCGCCATGGCAACCACCTGCGGCTGCCATGACGCCACGCAGTAGCCCTTCTCGCGCACCGAAACGACGGCCGCCTCGATTTCCCGGCACAGGCGGCTCCAGCCGCGGCCCCGGTGTTTTTCGGCCATCGCCAGCAGCATCGTCTGGAACGCGTCGGGTGCCAGCGTCGCGAGGTAGGCCCGTCCCAGCGAGGTCAATGCCATCGGGATGCGCTGCCCGCTGACCACCGTTCGCAGCGACTGCCGCCGGTTGTAGCGGAACGACTCGAGATAGACCATCTCGTCGCCGTCGGCGGCGGCCAGGCCGACATTGATCTTGTGCCGCACTGCCGCCTCCACCATCACCGGCGTCGCGACCTTGAGGATCTGCGAGCCGTCGCGCATGGCGTGGGCCATGCTGAGCACCGACACGCCGAGCCGATAGGCGCGCAAGCGCGGGACGTATTCGAGCATGCCGGTCTCGATCAGAGATTGCGTCAGCCGGCTGACGGTCGATCGGGACAGCCCGGTTCGCTCGGCGATCTCGCCGTTGCCGAGCATCGACGAGCCGGCGCGGAACGCGCGCAGCACGGCGATGCCGCGTTCGAGCGAGCGATTGGGTGTTGCCTTGCCCTGGCCTGGCTTGATCCGTTCCATGCCGACAGTGTATTCGGCAGGAGCGTGCTCCATGGCGGATCGGCTCGTTCGCATGCAGGAGGGGACCGCGCCATCGATGGCTGCAAAGGGGCGGCCCCCCTTGCCTCATTCCCGCTTGCCCCCGCCGGCCAATATCGCTACCCCATCGACCGCCACGACGCCCTGACCCTGCGGCAAGACGAACACTGGGTTGATCTCGGCCTCCACCAGCCTGTCGCCGAGCGTGACTACCATCCGCGAGAAGGCGACGATGGTATCGGCCAGCGCTTCCACGTCCGCCACCGGACGGCCGCGATAGCCTTGCAGCAGCGGCGCGGTCTTCAGCCGCTGGATCATCTCGAATGCGGCCTGCCGCGTCAGCCCCTGGCCGGGTGGCAACAGGCGCAGCGTCGTATCGCTGAACAGCTCCGCGGCAACGCCGCCCATGCCCAGCAGGATGGCGGTACCCAGCTCGTCGCGGTGCATGCCGAGGATAACCTCGACGCCGCCCCTGACCATTTCCTGCACCAGGTAACGCTCGGGCGCGATGCCCGTCGCGGACTGGACCGCCGCCGCCATCGTTGCCAGCCGTCCCGCGACCTCCGCAGGCGAAACGTTGACCGCCACGCCACCGATATCGCTCTTGTGCGCGATCTCGGCCGACAGCACCTTCAGCACGACATTGCCGCCGAAGTCCCGCGCGGCGGCGCTCGCCTCCTCGCCGTTCCCGACGATGACCTCCTTCGCCACCGGGATGCCAAAGCGCGCGAACAAGGCCTTGGCCGCGGCTTCGTCCAGCGAACCCGTAGCGACCGTACCGAGGTCAGGCAACGGCAGCGCCGGCGTGCCCTCGTCGGCGTCCGTCGCGGTCCTGCCCGCCCGCCACATGGCGTCGAGCGCCACGGTGCATGCCTCCGGCGCGGTGAAGGCCGGCACGCCGCGGCGGTTGAGCAGCGATCCCACTTCCGGCGCATGCGGGCTGACGAAGGCGATCACCGGCTTGTCGCTGTCCGGAAGGCAGTCGCGGATCGCATTGGCCATCAGGTCCGGCATCGCCAGGCCCGACGAGCCGACGATCACCGATACCGCGTCATAGCTCGGACTATCGAGCAGGATGCGGATCGCGGCGCGCAGCAAGTCCGGCTGCAAACCCGCCAGCGTCACGTCGATCGGATTGCGGTCGAGCGCCGCATGGTCGCCCTTCTGCAACGCGCGCAGCTTCGCCGCGGTGTCCTCGTCCGGTGCGGGCGTCTCGAAGCCGGCCAGTCCCAGGCTGTCGGAGACCAGGGTGCCGGCACCACCGGTCGAGGTCAGGATGGCGATGCGCTTGCCGCGCAGCTTGCGCCCGGCCGCCAGCGCCGCGGGCATGTCGAGCAGGTCCGAGAAGTTCTGCGCGCGGATCACGCCGACCTGCTCGAACAGCGCGTCGTACATCCGGTCCGCGCCGGCGAGCGCGCCGGTGTGCGACACGGCGGCCCGTGCCCCGCTCTCCGAGCGCCCGATCTTGAACGCGACCACCGGCTTGCCGGCGCGCATCGCCTTCAACGCGGCACGGCGGAAGGTTTCCGGATTGCGCACGCTCTCCACATACAGCGCGATCACGCGGGTGGCCTCGTCGTCGGCCAGGTAGTCGATGAAGTCGGCGAGGTCCAGGTCCACCTCGTTGCTGGTGGAGATCAGCTTGCTGAGCCCGATGCCGCGTGCCGCGGCGCGCGACAGCAAGGCACCGAGGATGCCGCCGCTTTGCGACACCACCCCGATGCTGCCCGCCGGAAACTGGTCCATCTCGAGCGCGCCGCTGGCCGACAGCGGAATATTGTCGGTCAGGTTGACCAGCCCGATGGTGTTCGGCCCGAGCAGGCGCATGCTGCCGGCCGCCTCGATCAGCTCGGCCTGGCGTCGTGCGCCTTCCGCGCCGGTCTCGGTATAGCCGCTCGCCAGCACGATGGCCGCGCCGGCACCGCGGGCGGCCAACTCCCGCACCGCCACGTGGGCGCGCTCGGCGCCGAGCAGCACGATGCCGACGTCCGGCACCTCCGGCAGCGAGGCGATATCGGGATAGCAGCGCAGCCCGTCGATCGAATCGACCTTGGGGTTGACCGGGTAGATCGCGCCGCTGAAGCCGTGCTTGCGCAGGTAGGACACGGGACGGCCGGCGGTCTTGGCGGGGTCCGCCGAAGCGCCGATCACGGCGACGCTGCGCGGCGTGACCAGTCGTTGGATGGCGTTCATGGTGTCAGGCCTGGCTGGTCTTGTTGAGGAAGGCCAGCACGGACTCGCGATGCGCGGTGCTGGTGTAGCAGATGCCTTGCGCCTGGCTGCCTTGCGCGAACACCTGGTCGGCCGGCAGCTCGAACGACTGGTTCATGATGCTCTTGCCCAGCGCGATGGCGGTGGCCGAGCCCTGGCTCAGTTCCGCGGCCCAGCGCAGTGCATCGTCGAGCAGCGCTTCCGGCGTGCTGAGGCGGTCGGCGATGCCGAGCGCCTTGGCTTCCTGCGCCGGCACCTTGCGGCCGGTGAATACCAGCTCCTTTGCCATCGACAGGCCGACGCGGCGCGGCAGGAAATACATGCCGCCGCCATCGGGAATCAGGCCGCGGTGGATATACGACCAGGAGAACGACGCCGCTTCCGACGCGAGCACGAAATCGCAGCACAGCGCGGTGTCGGCGCCGAGGCCGGCCGCGGCGCCGTTGACCGCCGCAATGGTGGGCTTGGGCATCGTATGCAGCAGCTTGACGGTATGGTGCACGCGCTGCTGGCGGCTCCACCCGTTGAACGCCACCTCGCCCTGCGGCGCTTCCATGCGGCGCTGCATGCCGGCCACGTCGCCGCCGGCGCAGAAGCCCTTGCCATTGCCGGTCAGCACCAGCGCGCGGATCGCCTTGTCCGACGCCACACGTTCGAGCGCATCGATGAACTCCGTGCGCATGTCGTCGCTGATGGCGTTGCGCTTGTCGGGACGGTTGAAGGCGAGCAGCGCGATGCCCGATTCGATCTTCAGTTCGATCAGGGAATAGTGGTCCATGTCTTGATCCGTTGCGGTGTATTGGATGGGTTCTGTCGTCGGCGCCGCGCTCAGTCGACGGTGATGTTGGCTTCCTTGATGACCTTGCTCCACCGCTCGCTCTCGCCCTTCACGTAGCGGCCGAACTCTTCCGGCGTGCCGCCACCGACGGCCAGGCCTTCCTGCTCGGCCCGCTTGCGGAACGCTTCGGTCTGCACGGCCTTCTTCGCCGCCGCGTTCAGTCGCGCGATCACGGCCGGCGGCGTACCGGCCGGCGCAAACAGGCCATACCAGCTGTCGGCCACGTAATTGGGCACGCCGCCCTCGGCGATGGTCGGCACCTTGCTCAGCGCCGGCGCCTGGGAACGCTGCGCGGTCGTGACCGCCACCGCGCGCAACTTGCCGCTCTCCAGATGCGGCGCGACGGCAGCCGCGGTGGCGAACATCGCGTCCACCTGCCCGCCCAGCAGGTCGGTAATGGCAGGGCCGGCGCCGCGATACGGCACATGGGTGATGTCGACCTTGGCCAGCTTCTTGAAGAGTTCGCCCGCCAGATGGGCCGAGGTGCCCGGGCCTTGCGACGCGTAGTTGAGCTTGCCCGGCCGCGCCTTGGCCGCTGCGATCAGGTCCTGCACGGTCTTGATGGGGCTCTCCGGCTTGACGACCAGGACATTGGGCGAGCGCCCCCACCAGCATGACCGGCGAGAACGCCTTGTCGGTATCGAACGGCAGCTTCTTGTGCAGGCTCGGATTGACGGCGTGGGCCATGGTGGCCATCACCAGCGTGTAGCCGTCAGGCGCGCTCTTGGCGACCAGGTCGGTCCCGATGATCGTGCCGCCGCCCGGCTTGTTGTCGACCAGCACGGGTTGGCCGAGATCCTCGCCCATGGTGACGCCCATCGCGCGCGCGATCAGGTCCGTTCCGCCGCCCGGGGCAAACGGCACGACCAGGCGGATCGGCTTGTCGGGGAAGGCGGCCAGCGCGGGCAGCGGCGCGGCAACGGCCACCAGCAACGGCATGGCGGCCCTGGCGAGCCGGCGGGCGAATGGAGTGAAAATCGGGCCGAAAATCGGGGTGCGGATCGATGGCATCAAGCGTCTCCTGAAAATCCTTGAAGCGCCGCCGCCTGTTCACCTGCCGGCGAGGCGCGCCTTGTTTGTGGGAGACAGCTTAGGCCTTGTCCGCTCGGCACACAGCCCCCTATTTCCACTGCATGGAAATGCCGGAAAATGCAGCCGAGGCCGGATCACACGGACGAAAAAAGCCCGGCAGCGCGAAGCACGCTGCCGGGCACGATGCGCTGTGCGGCCGGTCCCGGGATGCCGCCCGCCGGCGGCCCTCAGAACTGATATTTGACGCCCGCGACGAACTGCCTGCCCAGGCCGGGAATCACCGCGAGATTGCCCCACGATGCGGGGTAGTACTCCTTGTCGAACACGTTGTGGATGTCGAAGAAGACGCGCGTCTTGCGGTCGATCTGCCAGTACGACACCAGCTTGACCGTGGCATAGGCGGGCAGCGAATACGTGTCGGTGGCATTGCCCGAGCGCGAGCCCACGTAGACGATGCCGGTGCCGACGCCGTAGCGGCCGCCGAACCGTGGCATCGCATCTTCGCGGATCGCCAGCAGACTGGCGCTGACCTTCGGGATATTGGTCACGCGCGTGCCGGGCGCGATGGCATTGTCTTCGGTGACCTTGGCGTTCGTCAGCGTGAAGCTGGCGCTGACACGCCAATGCTGGTCGAGCTGGCCGAAGGCGTCCGCCTCGAAGCCGCGGCTGGTGACCTCGCCGGCCGCGACGCTGAAGTTCGGATTGGTCGGGCTGCGGGTCAGCACATTGCTCTTGCGGATGTCGAAGACCGCCAGCGTCGCGCCCAGCTTCGCATCGGCCGATTGCCATTTGACGCCCGCCTCCAGCGCGCGTCCGCTCTGCGGATCGAAGGGATTGCCGGCCTGGTCCACGCCGCTGTTGGGCCGGAACGACTTGCCCCACGAGGCATAGAGCGAGGTCTGGGCAGTGGGCAGCCACGTCACGCCCAGGCGCGGCGACACGGCATGTTGGTCCTGGCTGGTGGACCGGCCGGTGATCAGGTTGTCCAGGCTCTGGTGATAGCTGTCGAAGCGCACGCCGGCCAGCACCTTCCATTGCTCGCTCAGCGAAATCTCGTCCTGGACGAAGGCGCCCACGTTGCGCTGGTTTTCGCGCGTGGACGTCGTCATCACCAGCGGCGGCTTGGGCTGGCCGTAGACCGGCTGGTAGATGTCGATCGCATAGGGGTTGGTCGCGAGCGTCGAGTAGGCGATGTCCATGCCCATGTGCAGGCGCGACGCGTCGACGCCGAACAGCATGCGGTGTCCCAGACCGCCGGTGTCGAAGTTGCCTTCGACTTCGGCCTGCATCGAAGTGTCGCGCGACGGCAGCGTGCGCCAGCTGTGTCGACGGGTCAGCGTGCGGCCGTCGGGCAGCACACTGCCGAGATCGGCGGCATAGCCTTCGAAGCCCGACTCCTTGTAGCTCGCCCCGATGCGGGTACGCCAGCCCGGCGCCAGTTCGCGGTCCAGCGTCAGCTGATGCGTATCGCTCGACAGATGCAGGTTCGGATCGTTGGGCTCGCCCAGATAGCGGTTGCGCGGCAGGTCGATCCTGCCGTTGACGTTGACCAGGCCGCGGTCCAGCGGCGTGCGCACGCGCATGAACTCGCCTTCGTACTGCAGCAGCGTCTTGTCGTCCAGCGCCCATGCCAGCGCCGGCGCGACAAGGTACTTGTTGTTGTCGATCAGCGAACTGCGGCTCGCGCCGTCCTCGCCCATGACGTTCAGCCGGTAGGCCAGCTTGTCGGTGATCGGACCGGTGCTGTCGACCGCGGCACGCCGAAAACCGAGCGTGCCGACGCTGAGCTCGGCGCTCGTCGCCGGGGTAAATCTCGGCTTCTTGGTCACGATATTGATCGTGCCGCCCGGCTCGCTGCTGCCGTAGACGGCGGCGGCCGGGCCCTTGAGAAATTCGAAGCGCTCGACCGTGGCGGTATCGCGCATCGGGTTATAGCCGCGCGAGCCAGGGAAACCATTGACCAGGTATCCCATGTCCGTGCTGCTGAAGCCGCGGATCGCATAGTTGTCCCAGGTGCCGCCGAAATCGTTCAGGCGCGAAACTCCGCTGACATAGTCGACCGTATCGGCGAGGCGCGTGGCGCCGAGATCGTCGATCAGTTCGGTGGTGACCACGCGAACGGACTGCGGTATTTCCCGCAACGGCGTGTCGGTACGCGTCGCGCCGCGGCTCTCGGTCGGCACGTAGCCGCCGCCGGCATTCGCGCTGACGCGGACTTCGGGAAGATCGGCGGGGGTTTCGTTGTTGGGGGTCTCGGCGTGGGCTATACCGAGCCCGAGCCCGAACCCGGACAGGACAGCCAGCGTGACCGGCCAGGCGAAGCGGCGGGTCGACAGGATGATGGACATCGAAGGAACGAAAAGTCGGCGGAAAACCGGCAATGATAACCGGAATCGCGAACGATTCGCATTTCGATTAACCTTCGCCCAGGGGCGGGATGTGGACGAATCGCGAAACGGGGTCAGCGTAAGCGTCCTTGACATTTAAACCATCGTCCATCAAACCTTCCCTCAGGGACCACAACGGAACGACCTGACTCGGTCGGGGACCTTCCGGCAAATCGACAAACGGTCTCTACAGTGGCGGGGAGGACCAATGCGTGCGCTGCTGATTGTGGAAAATCCCACGCGA
Organism: Cupriavidus sp. H18C1; assembly: GCF_049311595.1. Lineage (NCBI taxonomy): Bacteria > Pseudomonadati > Pseudomonadota > Betaproteobacteria > Burkholderiales > Burkholderiaceae > Cupriavidus > Cupriavidus sp. H18C1. Next base: position 2,722,926 of record NZ_CP186008.1, on the reverse strand, counting down.
CAAACGGCGCTCGCCGATTGGCTGCGGCATCACCGCGATGTCGAACTGGTTTCCTGCATCGGTTTTTCCGAGCTTGAAACGCTGTGCAGCGAGGTGGCCGAGCATGGGGCACAACTGCTGATCATGGCGAAGGCCTCTTCGTACGAGCTTGCCATGGCGCAATGGGAAAAGGCCTGGCACTGCGCGCGCGAATTGCCGATCGTGCTGTTGCCGTGCCTGGAGCAAATCGATGGAAACGCCGCCGACCACTGGCAGGCTGCGTTCCAGCATGCCGTTCGCGTGATATCCGCGGGGATTCGTCCCATGCCACAGCCATCGGCGTTGGGCGACGCGTTCGCCGACGCAGAGGAGGAAGCGCGCAAGCTCGACCTGACGCTGCGTCAATACCAGATCCTGGTGTTGCTTTCGATGGGGCACCAGCAAAAGGTCATCAGCCGCATGCTGGACATCTCGCTTGCGACAGTCAAAAGCCATTCGGGGCAGCTCTACCAGCGCCTGGGCGCGCGCAACAAGGCGGAAGCCATCTATGCCGCGCGCCAGCGCGGGGCGCAACTGGCGTGGCCCGATGTGCAAGCACCGGACAAGCCGGCCTGACGCGAGCGTGGCCGCGCGTCGATGCGGTCAATCGAGACGGCGGCACATGCAGTACGTTCTTGCGCTGAAGCGCCGGTGGAACTCCTTGGCGATCCGGATCTCCTCCGGCAATTGCTCCGGAGAACTGAGCGAAAAGCCGTATCGCGCAAAGAAGCTCGGATGCCTGGTCGTAAACAGGGCCGCGGATTTGCAGCCGTTGGCGCGGGCGCGCATCAGCACGGCGCCGACCAGATGCGTGGCAATCCGCTGATCGCGATATTCGGGAAGAACGGCGACTGCGCGGATGACGACCGTTTCGCCATGAACCTCGCCGCATACGCAGCCGATCGGCTGTTTGCCAAGCACGGCGAGGTGATACAGATGGGTCGATGCTTCGGCTACCTTGTACTTCAAACTGCAGATATCGAGCACCTCCAGGACTGCTGCCAAATCGACCGCCTTGGCGGCTCGAATTCTCACGCCCCTGATCATTCCTTGCACTCCGCTACGGGGACGCGTCTCGATGCTGCATCGATGATGCCGAGACGATGCAGCCGTGCATCCCGTCGGGCAAGGATGGCGCAATTGGCGGCGCCTAACCACTATCCATAGGAATACTTGATTTTCTCGGCGAGCCGCTTAGAGTCGGAATGGGCGAGAGGAAAATCGCAAGGCCATCAAGACCATCGAGACAGGAAGGATGCCGCGCAATATCCGGTCGGATCGACGCGGCCATTCCCATTCCAATTCGATGCCGACCGCTGCCGCTATTTCTTGCCGTTCCCCGCGAACGCCGCGGTAATGCCGAGCCCGATCAGCAGCGTGCCGCCCACATAGCGCTCGAACGTCAGATAGCCGCGGCTATGCCGCAGCCAGCGGCCCGCCGCGCTCGCGGCAAACGCATAGCACGCATCGCTGACCAGACCAAGCAGCGTGAACAGCAATCCCAGGAACACGATCTGCATCGCCACGTGGCCGCGGCCGACGTCGACGAATTGCGGCAGGAAGGCCAGGAAAAACAGCGCGGTCTTCGGATTGAGCAGATTGACGATAAAGCCGTCGCGGAACAGCCGCGCGTAGCGGCGCTGCTGCGGTACGGCATCGACGGCGACGGGCGCCGGCCGGCCGAAGATCTTCTTCAGCCCGAGCCAGATCAGATAGGCGGCACCGGCATACTTCAGGATGCTGAACGCCACGGCCGACGAGGCAAGCAATGCAGACAGGCCCAGCGCGGCGGCCAGCACGTGCACCAGCGTGGCCGTATGGATGCCCAGATCCGATACCAGTCCGGCCTTGCGGCCCTGCTCCACCGATTGCGCAATGATGTACAGCACCGCGGGGCCCGGAATCACCAACAACACGAGCGCCGCGCTGACGAACAGAATCAGATTGCCTGTACTGGGGATGACGAATTCCATGGCTCGGTCTCCTGGTGGCGAGCATCGCTGGGAAGAAGAACCGTTACTCTACAGCAGGACCGAAATCGGGGCCGGTCATGCGCTGCAGCATGCTTTACCTTGTCGCGCCCAGGCGTTCCAATGGCGCGGTACGCGGCGAATTGCCTATCGGCAAAGACATTCTTTCCATCATCGATATTTAATCTTGTTTGCCGGTCGAGGATAATCCTCAAAGAATCGCCGCTGTCCTCCCGTCCCGGGATTTCCACCGACCCTGCGTCACCGTTCAGAAGTGGGAACCCAATTTTCTGCCGAGGTATGTCTTGTCAAACGTCGCCCCAGCCGCATTGAGCGATTCCGTCGCCGAACTCTCCGAACGCGAGCAGCGCGGCAACATCCTGCGGCTGACCGTCGCCCAGGCACTGGCCGGTGCGAATTCCGTCGTGGTCTATGCGACCGGCGCGATCGTCGGCGACATGCTGGCCCCGGACAAGACGCTGGCCACGCTGCCCATCTCGATCTTCGTCGTCGGCATGGCGGCGTGCATCCTGCCGACGGGCGCCATCGCGCGCCGTTACGGCAGGCGCGCCTCCTTCCTGGCCGGCACCGGCTGCGGCGTGCTGGTCGGCCTGCTGGCCGCCGCCGCGGTCGTGTGGAGCTCGTTCTGGCTGTTCTGCCTGGCGACGTTCTTCGGCGGCGCCTATGCGGCGGTGGTGCTATCGTTCCGCTTCGCCGCGGCCGACGGCGTCTCGCCGGCGCTGCGTCCGCGCGCGCTCTCGTTCGTGATGGGAGGCGGCGTCGTCGCCGGGGTCGTCGGCCCGCAACTGGTCACGCACACCATGCATCTGTGGCCGCCGCACATGTTCGCGGCGACCTTCGTCATGCAGGCCGTCGTCGCACTGGTGTCGGCGCTGGTGCTGTGGGGCGTGCGATTGCCGATGCCGACGGCGGCGGAGGTCGCCAGGGGGCGGCCGCTGTCGACGATCGCGCGCCAGCCGCTGTTCGTGACCGCGGTCATGTGCGGGGCCGTGACCTACATGCTGATGAATTTCCTGATGACGGCGGCGCCGCTGGCGATGCATCTGTGCGGGCATTCGCAGGAGAACGCCAACCTCGGCCTGCAGTGGCACGTCATCGCGATGTATGCGCCCAGCTTCTTCACGGGACGGCTGATTACCCGCTTCGGCGCGCAGCGCGTCGTCTCGGCCGGCCTGCTGCTGACCGGGATCTCCGCGGCGATCGGCCTGACCGGCATCGACGTGGCCCACTTCTGGCTGACCTTGATCCTGCTGGGGCTCGGCTGGAACTTCGGCTTCGTTGGCGCCTCGGCGCTGGTGCTGGAGTGCCACCGGCCCGAGGAGAAGACCAAGGTCCAGTCCCTGAACGATTTCATCGTGTTCGGCACGATGGCGATCGGCTCGTTTGCCTCTGGGGGGCTATTGGCGGCGTATGACTGGGATACCGTGCTGTGGGTATCGTTCGTGCCGCTGGCCCTCGCCGTCGCGGCGCTGATCGTGATGGCCGTCCAGTTCAGGCGCACCGCCTAGCGTGGCGGCATGGGCGATCAGTCATGCCTTGACGCTGCCGTCGATCGTTCGCGCGATGGCCTGGCTGACCTCGCTCACCCATTCGCTGACGTCGGCCCGACATTCGTGCCAGGCTTCGTCGGCGACATGACCGCGATACGCGTCGCGCGCCGTCGCCAATAACGCGCGCCGCTCCGGCGGCAGACGCGGCAGCAGCCAGTCTGCCGCGACGTCCTTGGGCACGATGTTGCCCGTGGCCAGCGTGACCGACATGCGGGCCAGCGTCAGCATGACGTTGCGCTCGTCGCCGCGGACGTTCGCCACCAGCCCGGGCAGGCTGTCCGCCATCGCGCGCCGGATATCGGCGTGGGGAATCGCGGGGAGAAATTCGGCAAGCCCGGGCCCGATCAATGCGCGGTGGCTCTGCAAGGCCGTGGCCAGCATCAGCGTCAGATCGGGATCGATGGTCGGCGCCGGCACCGCGCCCGCCTCGAAATCGTCGCGCAGCCATTCGCCGTAGATGAAGTCGCTCCGTGCCGGGTGGCGCCACGGGGCGATGTCGCCGAGCACGACGACCGTGACCTCTGCATTGCGGGCCGGCCCCCGTCCCGCGCGCGCGCCGGAGACCTCCATCAACGCGGCGACCAGTTGCTCGCGGCTCTGCCGGGACATCGTTCGATGCGTCAGCACCAGCAGGTCGACATCGCTGTCCGGCCGCAGCCCGCCCGCAATGGCGGAGCCGAACAGGTACGCGCCGGCGATGTCGTCGCCCAGCGCGCGGACCACGACATCGAGAATGTGCTGGACTTCGATCAGGACGGGCTCGTTCGCAAGCGGTGGCATGGTGCAGTGTCGTCGTTGGGGCGTCGGGTCGTTGGGTCGTTGGGTCGTCGGGTCGTCGGGTCGTTCTGTCCAATGGCACCGCAATCCTAGCGCGGCGTCGGCGGGCCCGACTCCACCTGCGTCGCTCAACGCTGCAGCTCGGCGTACGAGCGCGGCATCCCTTGCGTCCGGCTCGATCGCCCTCCTGGCCGTGAGGATCCTCGCTAAAGCGGCTTAAAGAGCATAAATTGACCATGCGGGGAATACCGCCCATAATCTCCGCATGAATTACGGCGAATACGTCTGGCAATCTCCGCATTGGCCGCGGTGGCAGTACGACTTGTCCGCCTTGGCAACACCCATGGCGGAGACCACACGGGCTCAGGGCCTCTTGCTTGGCCGCCTGGCCGACCTCGGCATGGGCTTCAGAAACGAAGCGAGCCTCGCCGTACTGACCGAAGACGTGGTGAAGACGAGCGCCATCGAAGGCGAATCGTTGAATGTGGCATCGGTCCGCTCGTCGGTCGCCCGTCGGCTGGGCGTCGATATCGGAGCATTGGCTCCGGCCGACCGACACGTGGACGGCATCGTGGACATGATCCTGGATGCCACCAGCAACGCCCAGCAGCCGGTCGATGCGGACCGTCTTTTTGGCTGGCATGCCGCCCTCTTTCCGACCGGCTATTCGGGCATGAGCCGCATCCGTGTGGCTGCGTGGCGGGATGACGCCAATGGCCCGCTGCAGGTCGTATCCGGGCCGATCGGGAGACAGCGCGTTCACTACGAAGCGCCGCCGGCCGACCGCCTCGATGTCGAGACGGCACGCTTCCTGGATTGGCTGAATGGGTCCGTCGAGGACCCACCGCTACTCAAGGCCGGCATAGGCCACCTTTGGTTTGTCACCTTGCACCCGTTCGACAACGGCAACGGCCGTATCGCACGCGCGATTGGCGATCTGTTGCTTGCGCGCGCCGACGGCACGCCGCAGCGCTTCTACAGCCTCTCGGCGCAAATCCAGCGAGAGCGCAAGGCCTACTACGACATCCTTGAGCGGACCCAGAAAGGCACCCTCGATATCACGCAGTGGCTCGCCTGGTTTCTCGCGACGTTGCACGCGGCCGTGCTGCAGGCCAACAAGACGCTGGACAGCGTCCTGCTCAAGGCACGCTTCTGGCAGCGGGCCGCCACGGTGCCGATGAACGAGCGGCAAATCAAGGTACTGAACCGCTTGCTGGACGGATTCGAAGGCAAGCTGACGAGCGCGAAGTGGGCGGCCATCGGCAAGTGTTCGAACGATACGGCGCTGCGCGACATCAATGAGCTGGTACAACGCGGCGTGCTGCAGAAGTCGGCGGCGGGTGGGCGCAGCACGAGCTACGAGCTGATCGCGCCGGCAGAGACCTGACGCGCCGGTTTTCGAGCGCGGCGGCAACAAGCGGCCTCCAGCCACTACTCAAGCCACGACGGCCGCATACTGCGCCGTCAACCCCGCGCACCGCTCCTTCAACAACGCCTGCAATTGCCGCACGGCCGGGGGAGAACTGCTTGCGGTGCGGGCAGACCAGTTGCAGCGGCGTGCTTTCGCCCGGCTCGTGCGGCAGCAGCACCGTCAGGCGGCCGGCCTGCACGTCGCCGCAGACGTCGAGCCACGACTTGTAGGCGATGCCCTCGCCCTGCACCGCCCAGCGGCGGACCACGTCGGCGTCGTCGGTGTACAGGCTTCCCTTGACGGGGATCAACCGGGGGCCGGCCGCCGTCTCGAACGGCCATTTGTCGTAGACGCGGCCGCTCAGGTGGTACAGCAGGCAGCGATGCGACGCGAGGTCGTCGAGCGATTGCGGACGGCCGTGCCGGGCCAGATAGGCCGGCGAGGCGATCAGCACGCGCCGGTTCTCCGGCGCGAGCGGCAGGGCAACATAGCTGGCCTCCTCGATACGGCCGTAGCGGATCGCGACATCGACCGGATCGCGGAATACGTCGGTGACTTGGTCGGACAGATAGAGCCGCAGCGTCAGGTCGGGATGCGTGCGGCGGAATTCGGTGATCCAGGGCAGCAGCACATTGCGGCCGAGATCCGACGGCGCCGTGACGCGCAGCAGCCCGCTCAGCGCCGCGCCGTCGCCGCGCAGCCTGTCGCGGCCCTCGTTCAGCGTGGCCAGGACTTCCTGCGCGTAGGGCAGGTAGCGCTCGCCCTCGGCGGTCAGGCGCAGGCTGCGGGTCGAACGGGCGAACAGCCGGATATCGAGATCGCGCTCGAGCCGCTTGACCGCGGCGCTGACCTGCCCCGGCAGCAGATCGGCCTCGCGCGCCGCGCTGGAAAAGCTGCCAAGGGCGGCGCTGCGCACGAACAGGGTCAGGTCTTCGAGGCGGATCATTTTCACTCGCGGAGAGAAAGTGCTGGCGGATTTTACCGCTTACCGGATAGGCCGCAGCGGAGCAAGATGGCGTCACTGTCCATCCCAACCCTCCCTCCCCCTCAAATCACGGAGCCGCCCACATGAAAGCCATCGCCTACCTGCAGCACGGCCTGCCGATCGACGATCCTGCCGCGCTGATCGACGTCGATCTGCCGATGCCCGAACCGAGTCCGCGCGACCTGCTGGTGCAGGTGCGCGCCATCGCGGTCAATCCGGTCGATACCAAGGTCCGCGCCTCGTCCGCCGTCGCCGCGCTGCGCGTGCTGGGCTGGGACGCGGTCGGCAAGGTCGTCCGCGTGGGCAGCGCGGTCACGCTGTTCGCGCCAGGCGACGAGGTCTACTTTGCCGGCTCGATCACGCGCTCGGGCAGCAATGCCGAGTACTGCCTCGTCGACGAACGCATCGCCGCGCGCAAGCCCGCTTCGCTGTCGGACGCCGAAGCCGCGGCGCTGCCGCTGACGACGATCACCGCGTGGGAACTGCTGTTCGACCGGCTGCGCGTTCCCGAGCATGGCGGCGCGGGTGAGCATCTGCTGGTCGTCGGCGCCGGCGGCGGCGTCGGCTCGATCCTGACCCAGCTGGCGCGCCAGCTGACCGGCCTGACGGTGATCGGCACGGCCTCGCGCCCGCAGACGCGCGACTGGGTGAAGTCCCTGGGCGCCCATCACGTGATCGACCACACGCGGCCGCTGCGCGAGGAACTGGAGCGCATCGGCGTGCCGCACGTCGAGCATGTCGCCAGCCTGACCCATACCGGACAGCACTACCCGCAACTGGTCGACGTGCTGGCGCCGCAGGGCCAGCTCGCCGTGATCGACGATCCGGCCACGCTCGACGTCATGCCGATGAAGCGCAAGTCGCTGTCGCTGCATTGGGAATTCATGTTCGCGCGGCCGATGTACGAGACGCCCGACATGATCCGCCAGCACGAACTGCTGACCCGCGTCGCGCAACTGATCGACGCCGGCACGATCCGCACGACGCTGGGCGAACACTTCGGCACGATCAACGCGGCCAACCTGCGCCGCGCCCATGCGCTGATCGAAAGCGGGCGCGCGCGGGGCAAGGTGGTGCTGGAAGGGTTTTGAGCGGGGACGGGAGGCTTTCGCGCAAGCGCCGTCCGCGCTGCGTGGATCTGCATCGCCCGCCGCCATATGGGTGAGCCCAAGAGCCTCATGTCGCCGCAACGGGAAAATGGCGACAGGTCCGACGCTCATGTCGCCGCCAGCGACATATCGACGGGACGTGTCGCCAAAACGCGATTTTTGCGACATGACGGCGGATCTTGTGCCGAATAATTCACCCTACGTCGGACATTGTCCGCTACCGCCGTGCGGTTTCGCTGCGTATGCTGCTGGATTTCCCAGCACCGAGAGGAACCGTCATGACTCCAGCCTCGCCCCGCCGCACCGCCTTCCGCGTCAAAGCCACCCTGCTCGCGACCTTCACCGCCGCCCTGCTGGCCGGCTGCGCCGGCGCCAACATGCAGGGCCTGACGCAGGCGGGCGGCAGCCTGTTCACCGCCGCGACGCTCAGCGACGCCAATATCAAGACGCTGTCGGACCAGTCCTGCGCCGAGATGGACAAGAAGAACAAGATCGCCGCGCCGACGAGCACCTATGGGCAGCGGCTGACGAAGATCATGGCGGGCCTGCAGAACACGGGCCTGCCGCTCGACGCGAAGGTCTACGAGACCAAGGAAGTGAATGCCTGGGCGATGGCCAACGGCTGCGTGCGCATCTACAGCGGGCTGATGGACATGATGACCGACGACGAAGTGCGCGGCGTCGTGGGGCACGAGATCGGCCACGTGGCGCTCGGCCATACCAAGGCGGCGATGCAGGTCGCCTACGCAACCGCGGCGGCGCGCGGCCTGCTCGGCTCGGCGGGCAGCGCCACGCTGACCGCGCTGTCGTCGTCCCAGGTGGGCGAGCTGGCGGAGACGCTGGTGAACTCGCAGTTCTCGCAAAGGCAGGAAACCGCGGCGGACGACTATTCCTTCGATCTGCTGACGAAGAACAAGTCCAATCGCGAGGCGCTGGTGACGGCCTTCCGCAAGATGGCGGCGCTCGACGGCGGGCAATCGAGCATGCTGAGCACGCACCCGGGTTCGCTGCAGCGCGCCCAGCATATCGAGGAGCGGCTGCGCAGCGGGAAGTAACGACGGCCTGGGATACGTTGGCCTGATACGTTGGCCTGATACGTTGGCCTGATACGCGCTGGCCCGATACGCTGGCCCGTGATACGACGGGCTTCGATGAGAGACGGAACACACCGTCCCTCATCGGCCGATGTCATCGCGACATCACCGCGCCATCACCGCGCCATCACCGCGCCTCGACGAAGGCCAGCACGGCCTCGAGCATCCGGCGCAGCGTCGGCTGCAGCTTGCCGGCCAGCGCCTCGTCGTAGTCGAACGGATATTGCTCGCGCATATAGGTGCATTGCGACAGCTCGAGCTGTATCGCATGCACGCCCTGCGCGGGCTGACCGTATTGGCGCGTGATATAGCCGCCCTTGAAGCGCCCGTTCAGCACCGAGGTATAGCCCTGCGCTTCGGCGGCGATCCGCGCGACCTGCTCGGCCAGCCCCGCATCGCAGCTCGCGCCGTTGGCGGTACCGAGATTGAAGTCGGGCAGCTTGCCGTCGAAGAAGCGCGGCAGCACCGAGCGGATCGAATGCGCGTCCCACAGCGCGATCGTGCCGTGCTCGGCGCGCAGCCGCGCCAGTTCGCCGGCCAGCGCATCGTGATAGGGACGCCAGACCGCGTCGCGGCGCGCGAAGATCTCGGTCTCGTCGGGGCCGACGCCGTTCGCATACACCGGCGTCTTGTCGAAGGTATCGACCGGGCACAGCCCGGTGGTGTCCTGGCCCGGATACAGGTTGGCATTGTCGGGCGGGCGGTTCAGGTCGACCACATAGCGCGAGTGCGTCGCCATCAGGACCGACGCGCCGAGCTCGCGCGCGAAGCCGTAGAGCCGGTCCATATGCCAGTCGGTGTCCGGCACGGTACGCGCCTCGTCGGTCAGCCGGCCGGCGACCGACGGCGGCAGATAGGTGCCCACATGGGGCATCGAGATCAGCAGGGGGCGCGTGCCACGCTGCAGCGTGAAGGCCGGGGTATCGGTGGAGAAGGAAGTCATATTGCTGCTACGGATGGCATCGCCGCCGGCCAATTGCGCTTTGCTTGACGCGTGTTGCGTGGGCCGGTGGCGATATCAGGTTTCGTCGGGAATGCGGTCCGCGTGCGTTGGCGTTGGCGTTGGCGTTGGCGTTGGCGTTGGCGTGGGCCTGGCCGTGGCGGTCATGGCGCCAGCAGGCTGGCGCGCGCACTGGCGAAGGCCGCGCCCGCCTCGGCCTGCAAGGCATGGACGCCGCGCTGCACGCGGCAGCGTCCCGCGCTGCGGACTTCCGCTAGTGTCTCATGTCCGTGATTGGCGAACACATGCACGGCCAGCGCCTGCTCGCCGCGCAGGCCCGCCAGCGTCGGATGGCTGCCGTCCAGCACGACGAAGTCCGCCTGCTGTCCGATAGCCAGGCCGCCGACCGCGCGTCCCGCAGCACGCGCCCCGCCGGCGACCGCATCGAGATAGAGCCGGTCGGCCACCTGCGGATGCTGGCTCGACGCCAGCACGTTGCGCTTCTGCAGCGCGAGTCGCTGCCCGTATTCGAACAGCCGCAGTTCCTCGCTGACGCTGACGCTGGCATGGCTGTCCGAGCCGATGCCCCACGCCCCGCCCTGCTCCAGATACGGCGCGGCATCGAACACGCCGTCGCCCAGGTTCGCTTCGGTGGTCGGACAGATGCCGGCCACCGCGCCGCTGTGCGCGAGGCGCCGGCGCTCGTCCCAATCCAGATGCGTGGCATGCACCAGGCACCAGCGCTGGTCGACCGGCGCATGGTCCAGCAGCCAATCGACCGGCCGCGTGCCGCACCAGGCCAGGCATTCGTCGACCTCGCGCTGCTGCTCGGCGATATGGATATGCACCGGCGCGGCCGGGTCCATCGCATGCAGGCCCGCCACCGCCGCACGCAGGCTGTCGGGCGGCACCGCGCGCAGCGAGTGCGGCGCGAGGCCGAGCCGTGCCGTGCCCGTGCACGCCGGCGCGAGCCGCTGCAACAGCGCGAGCATCGCGTCGGTCTCGTGCAGGAAGCGGCGTTGCTCGGCCAGCGGCGGCTTGGGGCCGAAGCCCGCGCTCTGGTACAGCACCGGCAGCAGCGTGATGCCGATGCCGGCCCGTTCTGCGGCACGCAGCAGGCGCAGCGACATCTCGGCCGGATCCGCGTAAGGCGTGCCGTCGGCCTGGTGATGGACATAGTGGAATTCGCAGACGCTGGTATAGCCGGCGCGCAGCATCTCGACATAGAGCTGCGTCGCGATCGCCTCCAGCGTCTCGGGCGCGAGCCGCAGTGCGAAGCGGTACATCAGTTCGCGCCAGCTCCAGAACGAATCGTCGGCCGCCGAGCGGAACTCCGTCAGGCCGGCGAAGCCGCGCTGGAAGGCGTGCGAATGCAGATTGGTCATGCCCGGCAGCACCGGGCCGACGGCACGCGGCGTGCCGGCCGACGGCGTCGCGTCCGGCGTCACGGTCGTCAGCCTGCCGTCGGCGTCCCAGCTCAGCAGCACATTGCTGGCCCAGCCCTCGGGCAGCAGCGCCTCGGCCGCGAACAGCGTTGAATTTGGATCGGGCCTCATTGCGAAACTCCTGCGGGTCCGGTGAACACGCGCCCGTGGCGTACCACCGCGGCGAGCGGGTTGCGGCCGAACCAGTAGGCCAGCTCGGCCGGCGAGTCGATGCGCCACAGCGCAAAATCCGCGCCGCGTCCCGCCGCCAGCAGGCCATGCCGGTCGCTGGCGCCGAGCGCGCGCGCCGCATGCGTGGTGACGCCGGCGAGCGCCTCGGGCACCGTCATGCGGAACAGCGTGCAGGCCATATTGAGCATCAGCAGCAGCGAGGTCACCGGCGACGTGCCGGGATTGTGGTCGGTCGACAGCGCGATCGGCACGCCGTACCGGCGCAGCAGCGCGATCGGCGGCAGATGCGTGTCGCGCAGAAAATAGTAGGCACCCGGCAGCAGCACCGCGACGGTCCCCGCCTCGGCCATCGCCGCGACGCCGGCCTCGTCCAGATGCTCCAGATGATCGGCCGACAGCGCGCGATAGCGGGCCGCCAGCGCGGCGCCGCCGAGATTGCTCAGCTGTTCGGCATGCAGCTTGACCGGCAAGCCATGCCGGTGCGCGGCCTCGAACACGCGCTCGGTCTGTGCCGGCGAGAAGCCGATGCCCTCGCAGAAGGCGTCGACCGCATCGACCAGGCCCTCCTGCGCCAGGGCCGGCAGCATGGTGTCGCAGACCAGCGCGATGTAGTCGTCGGCGCGGTTCGCGTATTCCGGCGGCAACGCATGCGCGCCGAGGAAGGTGGTATGCACCGCAACGCCGTAGGCCTTGCCGAGCCGCCGCGCGACGCGCAACTGCTTGCGCTCCGTATCGAGATCGAGGCCGTAGCCCGACTTGATCTCGATCGCGGTGACGCCTTCCGCCAGCAGCGGCTTCAGCCGCGTCGCGGCCTGCGCGAACAGCGTGTCTTCGTCGGCGGCGCGCGTGGCCCGCACCGTCGAGACGATGCCGCCGCCGGCGCGCGCGATTTCCTCGTAGCTGGCGCCGGCGAGCCGCATCGCGAACTCGTCGGCGCGCTGGCCGCCGTAGACCAGATGCGTGTGGCAGTCGATCAGGCCCGGCGTGATCCACGCCCCGCCAGCATCGTGATGCGGCAGGCCGCGGTAAGCCTCGGGCAACTCGGCCTGCTGGCCGAGCCATGCGATACGCCCCTGCTCGACGACCAGCGCGGCATCGCGAAGGGCGTTGGCCGGATCGGCATCCGGCAGCAGATGGCAGCGATGCCAGACGCCGTCGGCCGACGGCGCGCCGGCCACGCTGGCATCGACAGCGAAGTCTTCAGCGGACTGCGTCATGACGTGGTTTCCCTATGGGAGGAAGACTGCGGGAGGAAGACTGCGGGAGGATGACTGCGGGAGGATGGCTGCGTCGATTGCAGCCTGACCACGAGGCAGCGGGCGCCCTCGCCCTCGTCCTGGGGCAGCCAGCGGAATACGCTGCCGGGCGGCAGCAGCATCCCGCTGCCGGCGGTAAGCACGTCGGCCTCGGCGCCGTGCGCATCACCGCACCGCCAGCTGCCGGCCAGCACGTACAGCACGACCGTGGTCCCGGCGTCGCGGTCGTCGAGCTCGTCGAGGTCGGCGCTGTCGATCGGATCACCGGTACAGGCGACGCTCGCGCGGCAGCGGCCGCGGCGCGTCATCACATTGAAGTCGCGCGTCGGCCCGCCCAGCAGCGTGGCGTCGACCGTGGCTTCGCCGGCAAAGGCGAACGGCTCGCCGACCGCCACCAAGCGATGATCGAAGCTGCCGTCGCGCGCGTGCAGCCGCACGCCGTCGCCATCGAGCAGCACGATCTGGCGGTCGATGCCGGGGAACGCCGAGAACGGGCCATCGGCCGCGATGTCGGCGATGCTCAGGCGCCAGTCGAATGCATCGATCCCGGCGGCGGGCGGCCACGCGGCGATCTCGCGCGTGGTGCCGCCGCCGTTCTTCCACGGCATCGGCGTCAGCGCGTCCAGCGCAAAGCGCCGTGCCTGCGGCGCTAGCGATGGCGCCGCGCTCATGCGCGATTGACCATCGGCAGATCCAGCCCCTTCTCGCGCGCGCAGTCGATCGCGATGTCGTAGCCCGCGTCGGCGTGGCGCATCACGCCGGTGGCCGGGTCGTTCCACAGCACGCGCTCGATGCGGCGGGCGGCGGCATCGGTGCCGTCGCAGACGATCACCACGCCGCTATGCTGCGAGAAGCCCATGCCGACGCCGCCGCCGTGGTGCAGGCTGACCCAGGTCGCGCCGCCCGCGGTATTGAGCAGCGCGTTGAGCAGCGGCCAGTCGGAGACGGCGTCCGAACCGTCCTTCATCGCCTCGGTCTCGCGGTTGGGCGATGCCACCGAGCCGCAGTCCAGATGGTCGCGGCCGATCACCACCGGCGCCTTCAGCTCGCCCGACTTGACCATCTCGTTGAAGGCCAGGCCCGCGCGATGGCGCTCGTCCAGTCCGACCCAGCAGATGCGCGCCGGCAGGCCCTGGAAGGCGATGCGCTCGCGCGCCATGTCGAGCCAGCGGTGCAGGTGCTTGTCCTCCGGGAACAGCTCCTTCATCTTGGCGTCGGTCTTGTAGATGTCCTCGGGATCGCCGGACAGCGCGACCCAGCGGAACGGCCCCTTGCCGCGGCAGAACAGCGGGCGGATATAAGCCGGCACGAAGCCCGGGAAGTCGAAGGCGTTCTTGACCCCCCTCGTCGAAGGCGACCTGGCGGATGTTGTTGCCGTAGTCCAGCGTAGGCACGCCCATCTGCTGGAAGGCCAGCATCGCCTTGACGTGTTCGACGATCGACGGGCGCGCCGCGGCCTCGACCGATTTCGGATCGGCCTTGCGCGCGGCTTCCCACTGCTCGACGGTCCAGCCGGCCGGCAGATAGCCGTTGACCAGGTCGTGCGCCGAGGTCTGGTCGGTGACGATATCCGGGCGCATGCCGCCGGCCTGCGCGCGCTTGACCAGCTCGGGCACGATCTCGGCGGCATTGCCGAGCAGGCCGACCGAGATCGCCTGCTTGCTGGCGGTGGCCTCGGCGATCATCGCCAGCGCCTCGTCGAGCGTGGCGGCCTTCTTGTCCAGATAGCGCGTGCGCAGGCGGAAATCGATGCGCGACTCCTGGCATTCGATCGCCAGCACGCAGGCGCCGGCCAGCACGCCGGCCAGCGGCTGCGCGCCGCCCATGCCGCCCAGGCCCGCGGTCAGGATCCACTTGCCGGACAGGTCGCCGCCGTAGTGCTGGCGGCCCGCCTCGACGAAGGTTTCATAGGTGCCCTGCACGATGCCCTGCGTGCCGATGTAGATCCACGAGCCGGCGGTCATCTGGCCGTACATCATCAGGCCGGCGCGATCGAGCTCGTTGAACTTGTCCCAGTTGGCCCAGTGCGGCACCAGGTTGGAGTTGGCGATCAGCACGCGCGGCGCGTCGGCATGCGTGCGGAACACGCCGACCGGCTTGCCGGACTGCACCAGCAGCGATTCGTCTTCGCCGAGGCGGCGCAGGCTGTCGAGGATCGCGTCGAAGCATTCCCAGTTGCGGGCGGCCTTGCCGATGCCGCCATAGACCACCAGGTCCTGCGGGCGCTCGGCGACGTCCGGGTCCAGGTTGTTCTGGATCATGCGATAGGCGGCTTCGATCAGCCAGTTCTTGCAGTGCAGTTCGGTGCCGCGCGGCGCGCGGATTTCGCGCTGGCCGCGGGCGAGGAATTGCTGTTCGTTGGCGTTCATGGTGGTCTCCTGCGAGCGGTGTTCGGTTGCGTATTCGGTTGCGTGTTCGGTTGCGTATTCGGCTACGTATGCGGCTACGTATGCGGCTACGTATGCGGCTACGTATTCGGCTACGTACTCGGTTGCGTATGGGGTTTGCGGTGTTTCGGCATGCGCGCGTGGATGGCCGGGCTTATTGCGCTTCGCCCTGCGCCGGCAGCACGGCACGCACGGCCTGCGGCCAGCCCGCGCCGGCGTCGCCCTGCAGCACCCACTGCTTCATCGCCTCGATATCGGGCGCCAGGTAGCGGTCGACCTCGACGAAGTCGACGCGGGCGCGGATGCGGGCCAGTTCCGTCTCGACCAGCGGCGAGGACTTCAGCGGCCGATGGAATTCGATGCCCTGCGCGGCGGCCATCGCCTCGATGCCAACCACGACCGCGGTGTTCTCGGCCATGTCGCCGAGCCGGCGCGCGCCGTAGGTAGCCATCGACACGTGGTCCTCCTGGTTGGCCGAGGTCGGCAGGCTGTCGACGCTGGACGGATGGGCCAGCGACTTGTTCTCCGACGCCAGCGCGGCGGCGGTGACCTGCGCGATCATGAAGCCCGAATGCAGGCCGCCGTCGCGCACCAGGAAGGGCGGCAGGCCCGACAGGCCGGTGTCGAGCAGCAGCGCCAGGCGCCGCTCGGAGATCGCGCCGATCTCGGCCAGCGCCAGCGCGATGATGTCGGCGGCGAAGGCCACCGGCTCGGCGTGGAAGTTGCCGCCGGACACCACGTCACCCTGTTCGGAGAACACCAGCGGGTTGTCCGACGCGGCATTGGCCTCGATCTGCAGCACCCGCGCGGCGTGGCGCAGATTGTCCAGGCACGCGCCCATCACCTGCGGCTGGCAGCGGATCGAATACGGGTCCTGCACGCGACCGCACTCGCGATGCGAGTCGACGATCTCGCTGCCGGCCAGCAACTCGCGCACCGCGCCGGCGACCGCGATCTGGCCGGCCTGGCCGCGTGCGGCGTGGATGCGCGCATCGAACGGCTTGACCGAGCCCTTGATCGCCTCGAGCGACAGCGCGCCCGCCACCAGCCCGGCGGCGAACACGTCCTCGGCGGCGAACAGGCCGGCCAGCGCCAGCGCGGTCGATACCTGGGTGCCGTTCAGCAGCGCCAGGCCTTCCTTCGGTCCAAGCTCGAACGGCTTCAGTCCGGCATGCGCCAGGGCCTCGACCGCCGGCAGACGGCGGCCGTCGAGGATCGCCTCGCCGACGCCGATCAGCGTGCACGACAGATGCGCCAGCGGGGCGAGGTCGCCCGACGCGCCCACCGAGCCCTTGGCCGGGATGCACGGCGTGACGCCGTGGTTGGCCAGCGCCAGCAGCGCCTCGATCAGCTCGGGCCGCACGCCCGAATGGCCGCGCGCGAGGCTGACGGCCTTGGTCGCCAGGATCAGCCGCACCGTATCGGCGGGCAGGTCGCGGCCGGTGCCGACGCTGTGCGACAGCACCAGGTTGCGCTGCAGCTCGGCCAGCTTGTCGTGCGGGATGCGCGTGTTGGCCAGCTTGCCGAAGCCGGTGTTGATGCCGTAGACCACCGCGTCGGTGTCGACGATCTGCTGCACGGTGGCCTGCGCGGCGCGCACATCGGCCCAGGCCGAATCCGCCATCGCCAGCTGGACCTCGCCGCGGTAGATGCGGCGCAGTTCGGCGAGCGAAACCTCGCCGGGATGCAGGGTCAGCGTGGGACGGGATTGGGAAGCGGCGTGTTGCACGGAGGATTGGGTCGTCATTGTATGGTCCTGTCTATACAGCTTGGTACGGCTTAAATCAGCTTAGGTCGAATCGTGGTCGAAGTCAGGTGCGGAAGCGCTCGGTTCGTTCGGTGGCGGCGGCAGCGGGGCTGCGGGCCGCGCCGCGGGCCGCCACGCTAGCCGAACGCCGGATTGCCATCGGCACGGAAGCGGCTGCCGAGGCGATAGCGGTTGCCGGGATGCAGGCAGCGTACGAAGGTCACCGGCGTGCCGGCGGTCCAGGTGCGCCGCGTCAGCAGCAGGCAGGGCTGGGTCACCGGCATCTCCAGCTGGCTGGCCTGCTCGGGCGTGGCCGCGACCGCGTCGACCACGTGCTCGACCTGATCGTAGGGCACGTGCCGCAGCAGATATTCGCCCGGCTTGACGCCGCTGAAGTCCTGGTTGATGAAGTCGGGCGCCACGCGCGGATTCACGTAGCGGTCCTCCAGCTGCACCGGCACGCCGTCCTCGCGATGCACGCATACCGAATGGAAGACCGACTCGCCGGTGCGCAGGTCGAGCGCCGCCGCCACCTCGATCGAGGCCGAGGCGCGCTCGACCAGGATCACGTCGCAGGCGTAGTCGTGCCCGCGCATGCGGATCTCGTCCTGCAGATTGACCACCGACAGCAGCGTCGACTGCGGCTTGTGCTCGGCGACGAAGGTACCGACGCCCGCCACCCGCACCACCCTGCCCTGCTCGGCCAGTTCGCGCAGCGCGCGATTGACCGTCATGCGCGACACGGCGAAGCGGTTGACCAGCTCCTGCTCCGACGGTACGCGATCGCCCGGCTGCCAGGCACCGCTCTGGATCTGGCGCGCGATGTACTCCTTGACCTGCTGGTACAGCGCGGTCGGCGTGGCATCGGGCGACGGGCGGTGGCCGTTGGCGTCGGGACGGGTGGCGGGGCGGCGGGCGCCGGCTTCTACGGTCATGGTCGGTGGTGGCGAGGGGCGATGCGTGGGTCGATGCGTGGGTCGATGGGCGCGTCGGTGAGCGTGTCAGTGGGCGTCATGGGCCGCCTCAATGCTCGGCCGAGGCCATCGCCTCGGCACGGATCTCTTCGGTCAGCCGCGCCTTCAACGCCGAGAATTCCGGCGAGGTCTTGATCGTGTAGTGGCGCGGATGGGCGAAGTCGACCGCGATCTCGGTCTTGATCCGTCCGGGCCGCGCAGAGAATACCGCAACCCGGTTGGCCATGAAGATCGCCTCGTCGATATCGTGCGTGACGAACAGCACCGTCTTGCGCGCGCTCTCCCAGATGCCGAGCAGCAGTTCCTGCATCAGCACGCGGGTCTGGTTGTCGAGCGCGCCGAACGGCTCGTCCAGCAGCAGGATCTTCGGATCGTTGGCCAGCGCCCGCGCGATCGCGGTGCGCTGCTGCATGCCGCCCGACAGCTGCTTCGGATAGTGATGCTCGAAGCCGCGCAGGCCCACGCGGGCGATGAAGAAATCGCTGCGCTCGCGCTGCTCCGCCACGCTCATGCCGCGCTCGCGCAGGCCGAAGCGGACGTTCTGCTCGATGGTCAGCCACGGGAACAGCGTATAGGACTGGAACACCATGCCGCGGTCCGCGCCCGGTCCGGTGACCGGCTCGCCGTCGAGCAGTACGCGACCGGAGGTCGGCGCGTCAAGACCGGCGACGATGCGCAGCAACGTCGATTTGCCGCAGCCCGACGGCCCGAGGATGGTGACGAAGTCGTTCTCGCGGACCTCGAAGTCCACCGGCAGCAAGGCCTGGGTCTGGCCGCCGCGCGGATTGACGAAGGTGCGCGACACCTGCTGGATCGACAGCGCGCTCATTGGATGGTGCTCCACGGAAACAGCCGCTGGTTGGCGAGCTTGAACAGCAGGTCCGAGACCAGGCCGATGCAGCCGATCACGATGATGCCGAAGATGATCTGCCCGGTATTGAGCAGCGCCTGGCTGTCGGTGATCATGTGGCCGATGCCGGACGACGAGCCGATCAGCTCGGCGACGATCACATAGGTCCAGGCCCAGCCCAGCACGAGCCGCAGGATTTCCGCGATGCCGGGCGCGGCGCCGGGAATCAGCACGCGCTTGACGATACCGGCGCTGTTGGCCCCCAGTGTATAGGCGGCCTCGACCAGATCGCGGCGCGCGCCGCCCACGGTCACGGCGACCATCAGCACGATCTGGAAGAACGAGCCGATGAAGATCACCAGCAGCTTCTGCGTTTCGCCGATGCCGGCCCACAGGATCAGCAGCGGAATGAAGGCCGACGCCGGCAGGTAGCGGCAGAACGAGACGAAGGGCTCGAAGAAGGCTTCGGCGGCCTTGTAGGCGCCCATCAGGATGCCCAGCGGCACCGCGAGCACGGCGGCCAGCACGAAGCCGCCCAGCACGCGCCAGACCGTCATGCCGATGTCGCCGAGAAAGCCGTACTCGGTGAACAGCAGCCACGCTTCGCGCGCCATCGTCATCGGATCGGCGAGGAAGGTTGGCGGCACCAGGCCGCCCAGCGTCACCGCGCCCCAGACGGCGAAGAACAGCACGAAAAAGCCCAGGCCGAGCACCCAGCGGGTGCGTGGCGCGACCGGAGTCAGCGGCGTCAGCCACGGATGGGTCCGGCGCGCACGCGGCGCGGCCGGCATCGTCCGGGCGGACGCCGGGCTGTCGGGCGCGACGGCCCGCAGCGAATCGGCGTGCAACGGTTGTGTCATCACTGCTCCTGCGGCTTAGCGGATGAACCGCGGGTCGTACAGCGTCGTCACGTCCGGCACCTGGCGGATCACGCCGACATCGAGCAGCACCGCGGCGGCCTCCTTGCTGAACTGCGCCAGCTCGCCGGCGAAGAACTTGCGGTTGGCCTCGCGATCCTGCCAGCGCAGATACGAGGACGACTTGGCGAACTGCTCGGCGGTCTGCTTGACGGCCGCGCCCATGATCTCGTTGGACTTGGCGGGCTCCTTGCGGATCATCTCGAGCGCTTCGAAGTAGCCGTCGACCAGCGCCTGCGCGGCCTTCGGGTTCTCCTTCAACCATTTCGGCGCGCAGCCGAGCGTGTCCATCACCATCGGATAGTCCAGCGTGGTGGCGAGGATCTTGCCCTTGTCGGGGTTCTGCCGCACGGTCGACAGATACGGCTCGTAGGTCATCGCGGCGTCGTTCTGGCCCGAGACGAAGGCCTGCGCGGCCGCCTGCGGCGACAGCGTGGTGGTCTTGACGTCCTTGATGGTCATGCCGTTCTTCTTCAGCATCCACGCCAGCCCGAAATACGGCGCGGTGCCCGGCGCGTCGACGCCGATGGTCTTGCCCTTCAGGTCGGCGAAGGTCTTGACGTCGTTGCGCACCGCCAGCCCGTCGGCGCCGTAGGACTTGTCGAGCTGCACGATCTGCGTGATCGGCACGCCGTTGGCGTTCCACGCCACGTGGGTTTCCACCGTGGTCGCGGCGCACTGGATCGCGCCCGAGGCCAGCGCCAGATGGCGATCCTTCTGCGGAATCATCTTGATGTCGACGTCGACGCCGTGCTTTTCGAAGATGCCGGCCTTGGCGGCCAGCGTCAGCGGCGCGAAGCCGGTCCAGCCGCTCATGCCCAGCGCCACCTTGGTGGTCTGGGCCTGCGCCGCGCCGGCACCGGCGGCCAGCGCCAGCGTGGTCAGCCAACCGAGCGCACGGCCGGCGCCCCCTTTACTCCCCCAACTTCCGCTTCTGCATCTGCACTGTTTGGCTCCTTTGGTGTCGCGAACGGTGCCGCCGGCTGGCGGCCCGCCCGGGTCGTGCCGGCGTCCTCGGTCGGGGCGCCGGTCGGTTTCCGGGCAATGTAGCAATCCTGTATATACAAGTCAAGGCGACGAAACGTCACTACAGCGCAGCGCTGACCAAGCGTTTCCGAGGGCGGCCCAGAATCCCGGCCGCTGCTCGCAAACCCTGATAGGGAAAGCGATAACGGGCGATGCAAGGGATTGGCGGGCCCCCCGCGGCGGTCAGCCGGATCGGTATCCGCACCAGGCTGGTGACCGCGCCGCACGGCCTGCGGGCATCGTGCCCCAATATGCTGTATAGACAGGATTGCAAGCGTAAGGACGCAATCGCCATGCCATCGGGGGCGGCGCTTGCCGCGGGGGTGCCGCGGTTGCCGCGGAGGTGCTGCGCTTGCCGCGGGGGTACGACGATTGCCGGGGGGTGGTCAGGTCTCGAAGAAATGGTGGACCGTCGGATAGCGCAACCGCAGCCGCAGTTCGCGCTTGAGCCGGGCGTTCTCGAGCCGGCGCGATTCGCTCATGAAGCTCAGCAGCGCCGGCTCGACGGCCTGACGGATCTGCTCGCGCGACAGCCGGGGCGGCCGCGGCAGCCCGCGCCGGTCGGCCACCAGGTCGAAATAGTCGGCCATGCGCAGTTCGCTGTCGTCGCTGGCATGGACGACCCGCTGCGGCCGGCCGCGCAGCAGCGCGGCGATCATGGCGCGGGCCAGGTCGTCGGCGTGGATGTGGTTGGTGTAGACATCATCGTCCCGCACCAGCGCCGGCGTGCCCTTGAGCAGGCGCGCCACCGGCAGCCGGTCGGCGGCGTAGATGCCGGGAATCCGTACGATGCTGGCGCGCCAGCCGCTGGCGCGGCCGAAGCTCCGCACCGCCCGCTCGGCAGCCACGCGGCGGCGTGCCCGCGCGGTCTGCGGCCGTACCGGCTGCGCCTCGCCGATGCGCGCGCCGCCGCGGTCGCCATAGACGCCGCTGGTGCTGGCGTAGACCAGCGCCGGCGCGCCGCCGCGAGTGGCCACGCCGGTCCCCCGTCCGGGCCGCTCGGGTAGAATGCGGGGTTCCCGCGCGGGGCGGCGCCATGCGCTGCGCCGCAGCGCCCGCAACAGGGCAACGGTACGTGGATCGTCATCGCCGCGCGCCGGCGGCGGCGCCAGGTGCAACACGCGATCGGCCAGGCCGCCCAGGCGCTTGAGCGTGGCGGGCTCGTCCAGGTTCGCCACCAGCGGCACCGCGCCCGCCGCCCGCAAGGCCGCCACGCGGCCGGGCTGCGAGGTCACGGCGAACACGCGCCAGCGCGGGGCAAGCATTTGCAGGCAACGCATGCCTACGTCCCCACAGCCCACGATCAGCAAGCGCGGGCGGGCCAGACGGGGTGGCGACAGATCTTTGCTCATCGAGAGATTATGGCTTATCAAGTAACCGTGCTGCCGAGCGGCCGCCAATTCGAGGCGGAAGCGAACGAAACCATCCTGTCGGCGGCGCTGCGTCAAGGCATTGGCCTGCCTTATGGCTGCAAGAACGGCGCCTGCGGTTCCTGCAAGGGCCGCGTCACCGCCGGCGACATCGTCCAGGGCGACCATGCCGCCTCCGCGCTGACCGCGCAGGAAAAGACCGAGGGCCGCGCGCTGTTCTGCTGCGCCAATGCGGCCTCGGACGTGACCATCGAATGCCGCGAGGTCCATGGCGCCGGCGATATCCCGATCAAGAAGGTGCCGTGCCGCGTGCAATCGCTCGAACGTGTGGCCGAGGACGTCATCGTGGCGAAGCTGCAGTTGCCGGCCACCGAGCGCCTGCAATACCTGGCCGGCCAGTACGTCGAATTCCTGCTGCGGGACGGCAAGCGCCGCAGCTACTCGATCGCCACGCCGCCGCACGAGGAAGGCCCGATCGAACTGCATTTCCGCCATATGCCGGGCGGCGCCTTCACCGACTACGTGTTCGGTGCGCGCGAGGGCCAGCCGGCGATGAAGGAGCGCGACATCCTGCGCTTCGAGGGTCCGCTGGGCAGCTTCTTCCTGCGCGAGGACTCGGACAAGCCGATCATCCTGCTGGCCTCCGGCACCGGCTTCGCACCGATCAAGGCCATCGTCGAGCACGCGGCCTACACGGGTATCACGCGGCCGATGACGCTGTACTGGGGCGGCCGCCGTCCGCGCGATCTGTACATGCATGCGCTGTGCGAGCAGTGGGCGCGCGAGCTGCCGAACTTCCGCTACGTGCCGGTGGTCTCGGACGCGCTGGCCGAGGACGACTGGGACGGCCGCACCGGCTTCGTCCACCAGGCCGTGATGGCCGACTACCCGGATCTGTCGGGCCACGAGGTCTATGCCTGCGGCGCGCCGGTGATGGTCGAATCGGCGCGGCGCGACTTCACCGCCCAGTGCGCGCTGCACGAGGACGCGTTCTTCGCCGACTCGTTCACCTCGGAAGCCGACCTGCACCCGGCCGGCGCGGCCTGAACCCGGGCTCGCGGCGCGGCCCGGCTGGCTCCGCCGACCGGGTTGGCGCCCTGCCCGGCCCGCGCCGAAGGCCCACGCCACGACCGCACCACGACCGCGCCACCGTTTCGCGAGAACAACAATGACGATCCGGACCGCCACCGTCGTCTTTGACACTGGGGCGACTGCGTCTTATAGTTGGCCGCATGAACCACGCCAACATCCGACGCAGCTTCCGTACGTCGCATCCCGCCAGGGTGCCACGCGGCTGACCGTCGACAGCGTCTGTTCAGGTCATCAAGCCACGGGCAACCCCCGTGGCTTTTTTGTTTTGCCGCCCTTCCCTTTTCCTTGTTTGCCGATCTCTGGAGTCCGCCATGGCATTTGCTGAGTATCCCGTCCAATCGCTGATGTACATCACCAACCGGCCCGAGCTCGTCTTCACCGAGGGCAAGGGCTCGTGGCTGACGGACCATCAGGGCAAGCGCTATCTGGACTTCGTGCAGGGCTGGGCCGTCAACTGCCTGGGCCACTCGAACGAGGGCATGATCGCGGCGCTGAACGAGCAGGCCCGCAAGCTGATCAATCCGAGCCCGGCCTTCTACAACGAACCGATGCTGCGGCTGGCCAAGACGCTGACCGACAACAGCTGCTTCGACAAGGTGTTCTTCGCCAACAGCGGCGCGGAGGCCAACGAGGGCGCGATCAAGCTGGCGCGCAAATGGGGGCGCAAGCACAAGAACGGCGCCTACGAGATCATCACGATGGACCACAGCTTCCATGGCCGCACGCTGGCGACCATGAGCGCCTCCGGCAAGGCCGGCTGGGACACGATCTTCGCGCCGCAGGTGCCGGGCTTCCCGAAGGCGCAGCTCAATGACCTGGCTTCGGTCGAGGCGCTGATCAACGACAAGACGGTCGGCATCATGCTCGAGCCGGTGCAGGGCGAGAGCGGCGTGGTGCCCGCCACGCGCGAATTCATGCAAGGGCTGCGCGCGCTGGCCGACAAGCACAAGCTGCTGTTCATCGTCGACGAGGTGCAGGCCGGCTGCGCCCGCTGCGGCACGCTGTTCGCCTACGAGCTGTCGAACGTCGAGCCGGACATCATGACGCTGGGCAAGGGCATCGGCGGCGGCGTGCCGCTGTCGGCCCTGCTGTGCAAGGCCGAGGTGGCGAGCTTCGAGGCCGGCGACCAGGGCGGCACCTACAACGGCAACCCGCTGATGTGCGCGGTGGGCAGCGCGGTGTTCGAGCAACTGCTGGCACCGGGTTTCCTGCAGCAGGTGCAGGAGAAAGGCGCGTATCTGCGCGAACAGCTGCTGGCGCTGTCGAACGAGTTCGGCCTGGCCGGCGAACGGGGCGAGGGCCTGCTGCGCGCGCTGATGCTGGGCAAGGACATCGGACCGCAACTGGTCGAACAGGCGCGCGAAATGCAGCCGGAGGGCCTGCTGCTCAATTCGCCGCGGCCGAACCTGCTGCGCTTCATGCCGGCGCTCAACGTGACCCGCGACGAAATCGACCAGATGATCGGCATGTTGCGGACGCTGCTGAAGTCGCTGGCCTGATCTTCGGCGCTGGCCGCCGGCCGTCGGCCACGGCGCGATGAGTCCGTGATGGTCGGCGATGGTCACCCGTGGTTCGGAAACGGGCCGCCCTGCTGCGATGGCACGGCGGCCTTTTTCTTTGGCTCGTTTCCGTAGCCGCCCTTCGTTCACCGCCACCCGCCTCGCGTGGGGACGACGGTAATATTCGCTTGCCTATACTGATGCCATCCAGGTCCGGGAGAACAACAATGGGCGGTCGCCTCCATTCCCACAGGCGCGGGCTGGCTACTACGTTTGCCGTGGCCGCCCTGGCGCTCGGCACCCTGGCGCTCGGCACCCTGGCCGCCGCACCGGCCGCTGCCGACGAGGCCGCCGACCACGCCGCCATCCTCAAGGCCGAGCAGGACTGGCTGGCCGCCACCGAGTCCGGCGACCGCGCCGCGCTGGAGCGGCTGCTCCATCCGACCTTCGTCAACATCTCGCCGCTCGGCGGCATGCGCAACCGCGCCGAGTCGCTATCCGCCGGCCCACCGCCGCCGGGCTCCAGCCAGACCCTGACCGAACTGAAGGTACGCACATTCCGCGACAGCGCGGTGGTCACCGGCGTCAACCGCTATCGGCCCAACGCGAAGGCCAAGCCGACGGACGTCGTCTTCACCGATGTGTTCGTACGCACGCCGCAGGGTTGGCAGGTGGTGTCGTCGCACAATTCGATCCGGCCGGCACCGGCGGAACGATAAAAAAAAGCCCCGTCCATGCAGGCATGGCGGGGCTGGCGACTGCAAGGCGGCGCTTCGGCCGCCGTTTTCCTATCGCGACAGGCTCATTCCCCCCAGATACGCGGCGCGGACCTTCGGGTCGTCGAGCATGTCGGCGGCGTTGCCGCTCATGGTGATCAGGCCGGACTCCATCACATAGCCGCGGTCGGCGGCCTGCAGCGCGAGGCGGGCGTTCTGCTCGACCAGCAGCACGGTGACGCCCTGGCTCGAGATGTCGCGCACGACCTCGAAGATCTTCTCGACCATGATCGGCGAGAGGCCCATCGACGGTTCGTCCAGCAGCAGCAGGCGCGGCTGGCTCATCAGCGCGCGCGCCATGGCCAGCATCTGCTGCTCGCCGCCGGACATGGTGCCGGCCAGCTGGTTGGCGCGTTCCTTCAGGCGCGGGAAGATGCCGAACATGCGGTCGATATCGTCCTTGATGCCGGCCTCGTCCTTGCGCGTGAACGCGCCCATCAGCAGGTTCTCGGTGATGGTCATGCGGGCGAACACGCCGCGGCCTTCCGGCACCATCGCCAGGCCCTGCTTCAGCAGCTCGTAGCTTGGCACGCCCTTGATCGAGCGGCCCACGTATTCGACCTCGCCGCCGGCCCAGGGCTGCAGGCCCGTGATCGCCTTCATCGTGGTGGTCTTGCCGGCGCCATTGGCACCGATCAGCGTCACCAGCTCGCCGTCGCGGATTTCGAGGTCGATGCCCTTGACGGCCTGGATGCCGCCGTACGCGACCTTCAGGCCGGCGATCTTCAGTAGTGTGTCTTTCATTTGCTGCTCCCCCGTCAGTGAGCCGAAGTGCCGAGGTAGGCCTCGATCACCGCCGGGTTGTTCTGGACATCGTGCGGCAGGCCCTGCGCGATGACCTTGCCGTAATCGAGCACGGTCATGCGGTCGCACAGGCCCATCACCAGCTTCACGTCGTGCTCGATCAGCAGGATGGTCCGGCCGTCGCTGCGGATCTTGTCGAGCAGGCCGCGCAGTTCGACCTTCTCGGTCGCGTTCATGCCGGCAGCCGGCTCGTCGAGCGCCAGCAGCTTGGGCTCGGTCGCCAGCGCGCGGGCGATCTCGAGCCGGCGCTGGTGGCCGTACGACAGATTGCGCGAGGTGAAGTTGGCGTACTTGCCGATGCCGACGTATTCGAGCAGGTCGTGCGCCATGTCCTCGACACCCTCTTCTTCCTTGCGTACCGCCGGCGGACGGAAGATCGCGCCGATCACGCCGGCCTTGGTCCGCACATGGCGGCCGACCATCACGTTTTCGAGCGCGGTCATGTCGCCGAACAGGCGGATGTTCTGGAAGGTCCGGGCGATGCCCGCCTTGGCGACTTCGTGCACCGCGGTCGGCTGGTACGGCTTGCCGTCCAGCACGAACTCGCCGGAATCCGGCGTATAGAGCCCGGTGATCACGTTGAAGAAGGTGGTCTTGCCGGCGCCGTTCGGGCCGATCAGGCCGTAGATCTCGCCAGCCCGGATTTCCAGGCCCACATCGGACAGCGCCTGCAGGCCGCCGAAGCGCTTGTTCACTCCCCTTGACGGACAGGAGGATGTTTTCGTTGCTCATCAGGTCCTCCCGCTTCACAGACGTCCAACGCTACCGGGGCGGCGAATCACCGGCCGGTCTTCCTTGCGCGGCGAAGGCCAAATGCCCGCCGGGCGATACAGCATCACGCCGACCAGCGCCAGGCCGAACAGCAGCTGGCGCAGCACCTCGGCGTCGACGATCACGTGGCCGAACAGCATGTTCTGCACCGGCTCGGCCACCACGCGCAGCAGCTCCTGGAAGCCGATCAGCAGGATGCCGCCCAGGATCACGCCCGGGATATGGCCCATGCCGCCGAGCACCACGATCGCCAGCACGTAGATCGATTCCCACAGCGTGAACGATTCCGGCGAGACGAAGCCCTGGAAGGCGCCGAACACCGCGCCCGAGACGCCGCCGAACGACGCGCCCATGGCGAAGGCCAGCAGCTTGATGTTGCGGGTGTTGATGCCCATCGCCTTGGCCGCGATCTCGTCCTCGCGGATCGCCACCCAGGCGCGGCCGATGCGCGAGTTCTGCAGACGGAGCGAGACGAACACGATCGCCACCACCAGCAGGATCAGCAGGTAGTAGTACATGAACACCGGCGTGAACTTCAGTCCGAAGAACTCGTGCGTCTTGGAGAAGTTGAAGCCGAAGATGGTGATCGGATCGACCGCGGTGATGCCCTTGGGACCGTTGGTGATATTGACCGGCCGGTCCAGGTTGTTCATGAAGATGCGAATGATCTCGCCGAAGCCGAGCGTGACGATCGCCAGATAGTCGCCGCGCAGCTTCAGCGTCGGCGCGCCGAGCAGCACGCCGAAGATGCCCGCGACCAATGCCGCCAATGGCAGCACCCACCAGACGCTGACATGGAAGCCGTTGGGGAACAGCTGCGCGATGGTCTCGAACTGGTTGGCCAAGTGCGGCGAGCCGAGCAGCGCCATCAGGTAGGCGCCCACCGCATAGAAGGCGATGTAGCCCAGGTCCAGCAGGCCGGCGAAGCCGACCACGATATTCAGGCCCAGCGCCAGCATGATGTACAGCAGCGCGAAGTCGAGCACGCGCACCCAGTAGTTGCCGCCCAGGAACTGCACGGCGAACGGCGCGCACAGGCCGATCACCAGGAAGGCCACCAGCGCGAACATGGTCTTGGCCGGCGTCTTGGTCAGCGGCGCGGCCTGCGCCGTCGTAGAAATCGGAGTGTTCATCGTTGCGATCCCCTTACGCCCGGTCAGCCACGCGTTCGCCCATGATGCCGGACGGACGGAACACCAGCACGGTGATCAGCACGATGAAGGCAAACACGTCCTGGTAGTTCGAACCGAACACGCCGTTGGTCAGGTCGCCGATATAGCCGGCGCCCAGCGCCTCGATCAGGCCCAGCAGCATGCCGCCGACCATCGCGCCGGCGAGGTTGCCGATGCCGCCGAGCACGGCCGCGGTGAACGCCTTCAGGCCGGGGATGAAGCCCATGTAGAAGTGCGCGTTGCCATAGTTGGTCGCCATCATCACGCCGGCCAGCGCCGCCAGGGTCGCGCCGATCATGAAGGTGGCCGAGATCACGAAGTTCGGGTTCACGCCCATCAGGCCCGCCACGCGCTGGTTCTCGGCGGTGGCGCGCATCGCGCGGCCGAGCTTGGTGCGGTTGACCAGCGTCAGCAGCCCGGCCATCACCATCACGGCCATGCCGATGATGACCATCTCCTTGCCGGTGATGGTGGCGCCGGTGTTGCCGATATCGATCGGGCTCGAGGGCAGCAGCTGCGGGAAGGTCAGCGGATTGCGCGACCAGATCATCATCGCGACGGTCTGCAGCATGATCGAGACACCGATCGCGGTGATCAGCGGCGCCAGCCGGGGCGCGTTGCGCAGCGGCCGGTAGGCGATCCGCTCGATCGAATAGGACAGCATCGCGCAGACCGGCATCGCGATCAGCGTGGCGATCACGAGCGTCAGCCATTCCGGCAGGCCGGGGGCGAATTGCTGGAGTGCGAGAATCGCCGACAGTGCGGTCAGCGCGCCGATCATCAGCACATCGCCGTGGGCGAAGTTGATGATCCCGAGAATGCCGTAGACCATGGTGTAGCCGAGTGCAATCAGCGCATAGATGCTGCCGAGCACCAGACCATTCACGATCTGCTGGATAAGGATATCCATGAATACTCCTGACTTGCCGCCCGCACTTCCGGCATGGATGGATGCCGACCGGGCAGCGGGGTGTGAGTGGTTTGGTAAGTGGTTATGTGCTGGTAAGCGGGTAAAGCAACGGCCTGCCGCGTTCCACCCATGGTAAGGGCGCTGTCACAAAAGGCGAGGCTAAAAAAGAACGGCACCGCAAAGTACTCACGGTGCCGTTCGGAGGACCGGGTAGGTCCGAATTACATCTTCACGACGTCAAGCACGGACTTCTTCTTGTCCTTGTAGTCGTACAGCGTGATGGTGCCTTCCTTCATGTCGCCCTTCTCGTCGAAGGCGATGTTGCCGATCACGCCCTGGTAGTTGGTCTTGGGCATCTCGGCCAGGATCGCCGCGGGCTCGGTCGAGCCGGCGCGCTTCATCGCATCGACGATCACCATCACGGCATCGTAGGTGAACGGCGCGTAGATCTGCACCGGTGCGTTGAAACGTTCCTGGTAGCGCTTCTGGAACTCGGCGCCCTTCTCCATCTTGGACAGCGCCAGGCCGGCCTCGGAGCAGATGATGTTGCTGACCGCATCGCCCGCCAGTTCCGCCACCTTGTCGGTGCAGACGCCGTCGCCGCCGACGATCTTGGCCGGGATGCCAAGCTCCTTGGCTTGCTTGGCGAACGGGCCGCCGGTGGCGTCCATGCCGCCGTACATGATGACGTCCGGCTTCTTGCCCTTGATCTTGGTCAGGATGGCCTTGAAGTCGGTGGCCTTGTCGTTGGTGGCCTCGCGCGCCACGATGTTGACGCCGGCGGCCTTGGCGGTCTTCTCGAACTCGTCGGCCAGGCCCTTGCCATAGGCGGTGGCGTCGTCGACGATCGCCACGCTCTTGGCGTTCAGGCTCTTGGCGGCGTAGTTGGCCAGCGCCGGGCCCTGCTGGGCATCGGTGGCCACCACGCGGAAGGTCGTCTTGAAGCCCTGCTTGGTGTAGTCGGGGTTGGTCGAGGACGGCGAGATCTGCACGATGCCGGCATCGCTATAGATCTTGGAGGCAGGAATCGAGACGCCCGAGTTCAGGTGGCCGACCACGGCGACGACCTTCTCGTCGACCAGCTTCTGGGCCACCGAGGTGCCGGTCTTGGGATCGGCCGCGTCGTCTTCGCCGACCAGTTCCAGGCGCACCTTCTTGCCGCCCAGTTCCAGACCGGTCTTGTTGACCTCTTCGACAGCCAGGCGCGCGCCGTTCTCGTTGTCCTTGCCAAGGTGGGCGATCCCACCCGTCAGCGGCGCCGCGTGGCCGATCTTTACCACCACCTCGCCGCCAGCCGGTGCCGCCACGGCAGGTGCCGAGGCCGTCGCACCGGGCGCCGCCTCTTCCTTCTTGCCGCAGGCAGTAACCAGTGCCACTGCCGCTGCGATCGGCAGAATCTTGGCCAACGTGATTTGCATGAGTGATCTCCTAGGATTCACAAGATCAGGGTTACGCAACGCCTCCCGTCCGTTTCCCTGCACCGCCTTGGTTTAGTTTCAATTTGAAACGCGCGCATTGTATCCCCTTTTTTTTGCGGATGCAATACGCGACGCAACAACCTGAGCCTTTTACCCTTCTATTGAGCTAGGTAATTTCCCCAATGCCGTCATTGGGGCAATTCCCATTCACAAGAGGGGCTCTTTGAGATACCTAACAAGATCCGTGCCCGCCACGTCACCAGGCGGCCTTCCGGACGTTCCAGCGTGGCTGACAAGGCACCTATCTTTATAGATATTAATTAGGCATTTCATAAAAGAAATATGCACCAATTTAGAATGTCGGCAATCCGCGTTCGCACCAATCGAGGGAAAACCCGTATTTAGGGGAATTACCCTAAAGTCCTTCGCAAAAGACGCGCCTTGTGCAAGGCAATATATCGTTGTGACGATTAAGTTTCTTTCGAGAGAAGCACGACGCTCGGCATGGCGCGGTGCAATGGCGCGAAAACACGCGGGCCAAAACGACAACGCCCCCGCTCGAGGCGGGGCGCAGTCAGAACCGGACGGAATCCGCGGGACTCAGGCGGCGGACGCCTGCAGGCCCTTGGGCAGGGGGGAACGACATGTTTTCCTCGATGCCCTCCAGCGGACGCACCTGCCGCGCGCCTAGCGCGCGTAGCCGGTCGACGATCGACTGGGCCAGCGCTTCCGGCGCCGAGGCGCCGGCGGTCAGGCCGATGCGGCGCTTGCCGGCGATCCATTCGGGACGGACCTGTTCCGGCGCATCCACCATATAGGCAGGCACGCCAAGCCGCTCGGCCAGCTCGCGCAGGCGGTTCGAGTTGGAGCTGTTGGGGCTGCCGACCACGATCACCACGTCGACCTGCGGCGCCATGAACTTGACGGCGTCCTGGCGGTTCTGCGTCGCATAGCAGATGTCCTGCTTCTTCGGCTCGCGGATCTCCGGGAAGCGTGCCTTCAGCGCGGCGACGATCTCCTCGGTCTCGTCGACCGACAGCGTGGTCTGCGTGACATAGGCCAGCCGCGTGGGATCGGCGACCTGCAGGGTCTGCACGTCGGCCGGTGATTCGACCAGCAGCATGCCGCCGTCGGCCTGGCCCATCGTGCCCTCGACCTCGGGGTGGCCGCGATGGCCGATCATCACGATCTCGCAGCCTTCGGCGCGCATCTTGCCGACCTCGACATGCACCTTGGTCACCAGCGGGCAGGTCGCGTCGAAGACGTTCAGGCCGCGCGCCTGCGCCTCGGCGCGGACGCTGCGGGATACGCCGTGGGCGCTGAAGATTACGGTCGCGCCGGCCGGCACCTCGTCGAGGTCCTGCACGAAGACGGCGCCCTTGCGGCGCAGGTCGGCCACGACATAGGCGTTGTGCACGATTTCATGGCGCACGTAGATCGGCGCGCCAAAGCGCTGGAGCGCGCGCTCCACGATCTCGATCGCGCGATCGACCCCGGCGCAGAAGCCGCGCGGCTGGGCCAGCAGGATCTCGGCGTCGGGGGCGGGAGTCATTTCGGACATGCGGGGAGGTAGCTGCGCTCCGGCGGACGAGGCGGCCGGAGCAGGTCGTCAGAGAATGCCGATCAGCTGGACGTCGAACAGGATGGTCTGTCCGGCCAGCGGATGATTGAAGTCGAACAGCGCCGAGGTCTCGCCGATTTCCTTGAGCACGCCGGCATATTTGCCGCCGCCCGGCGCGTTGAACTCGACCAGGTCGCCCGGGCTGTAGTCCTCTTCGAACGAGCTGTTCTCGCGCAGCGTGGCCAGCGACACGCGCTGCAGCAGCTCGGGATTGCGCGGGCCGAAGGCGTGCTCCGGCGCCAGGCGGTAGCTGGTGCGCTCGCCCTCGGCCATGCCGAGCAGCGCCTGTTCCAGCGTGGGCGCGAACTGGCCCTGCCCCAGCAGCAGCGTGGCGGGCTTGTCGTCGAAGGTGCTGACGACCTCGGTACCGTTCTCCAGCGAGATGCGGTAATGCAAGGTCAGGAAGGAATCGGCCTGCACGGTCTTGCGCGCGGTGGCGCCGCCGGAGTCCGACGCAAAAGTTTGCGAATTCATGAATGCTCAACCAGTCGAGAACCCGTATTGTAAGCGACTGGACCCGGCGCCGCCGATCGCGGCCACGCGCCCGCCCCGCCCTCCCACGCGCTTCCCGAACGAGACCGCCATGCCCATCCCCGATTGGCCCGCCAGCGAACGTCCTCGCGAAAAGCTGCTGCAAGCAGGCGCCGCCTCGTTGTCCGACGCCGAACTGCTGGCGGTATTCCTGCGCGTCGGCGTGCCGGGCAAGAGCGCGGTCGATGTGGCGCGCGAGCTGATCGCGGCATTCGGGTCGCTGACTGGCCTGCTGGCGGCCAGCCAGGCCGAGCTGAGCCGGGTGCGCGGCGTCGGCACCGCCAAGTACGCGCAGCTGCAGGCGGTGGTCGAATTGACGCGGCGGGCGTTGGCCGAGCAGCTGGCGATGGCGCCGGGCCTGGAATCGCCGCAGGCCGTACGCGACTACCTGCGGCTGTCACTGGCGCAGCGGCCTTACGAGGTGTTCCTATGCCTGTTCCTGGATGCGCGCAACCGGCTTCTGGCCGCCGAGGAGCTGTTCCGCGGCACGCTGACGCAAACCAGCGTCTACCCGCGCGAGGTGGCCAGGCAGGCATTGGCGCATAATGCGGCCGCGGTCATCGTCGCCCACAACCACCCGTCGGGCAATCCGGCGCCGAGTCCTGCGGACCTGGCGATGACCAAGGCGCTGGCGCATTCGCTGGCGCTGATCGACGTCCATGTGCTCGACCACTTCATCGTCGCCGGCAATACGACCTACTCGCTGGCGGAGCACCGGCAACTGTGACGCCAAAGGCACGGGCGTGTCGCCGTGGCGTCAACGCACAGAAGGCATTGATCGAGCGGGGGGATTTCGGTCTATAATGCCCGTTTTGCTGAAGTCTTAACCGCTGCAGTCCGGGCCCGCGCGCCTTTTGTTGATCTGTTGCGAACATTGTCCACGAATAGAAGATTTAGGAGTGCTTCATGGCACGCGTCTGTCAAGTGACCGGGAAAGCGCCGATGGTCGGCAACAACGTTTCCCACGCAAACAACAAGACCAAGCGCCGTTTTCTGCCCAACCTGCAGAACCGTCGTTTCTTTGTTGAATCGGAAAACCGCTGGGTGAGCCTGCGCGTCTCGAACGCCGGTCTGCGCCTGATCGACAAGAAAGGCATCGACTCCGTGCTCGCCGACCTGCGCGCACGCGGCGAAGTCTAATTAGGAGTTCATCATGGCCAGCAAAGGCGGACGCGACAAGATCAAACTGGAATCCACCGCGGGTACCGGTCACTTCTACACCACCGACAAGAACAAGCGCACCATGCCGGAAAAGATGTCGATCAAGAAATTTGATCCGGTCGCGCGCAAGCACGTCGAGTACAAGGAAACCAAGATCAAGTAATTGATCCTGCGTTCCAGCGAAGAACCCCGCCATGGCGGGGGTTTTTTGTTGCCCGCTCGGCCGCCGCTCCCGCTCCCGCTCCCGCTCCCGCTCCCGCTCCCGCTCCCGCTCCCGCTCCCGCTCCCGCTCCCGCTCCCGCTGCCGCTTCCCCCGCTTCCCCCGCTTCCCCCGCTTCCCCCGCTTCCCCGCTTCCCCCGCTTCCCCCGCTTCCCCCGCTTCCCCCGCTTCCCCCGCTTCCCCCGCTTCCCCCGCTTCCCCCGCTTCCCCCGCTTCCCCCGCTTCCCCCGCTTCCCCGCTTCCCCGCTTCCCCCGCCTCCCCCGCCTCCCCGCTTCCTCACTGCCGGTGCTGCCAAACATGCCGTGGCGCACCGCGCCGCGCCACCAGCAGGGGCAAGGCGCGAGGCCTCCATCCGCGGTGTACACTTTCGAGCTTTCCCGCACCACCGGCGCCCTCGCCGCGCCACCACGCATCATGAACTTCGACGTCGCCATCGTCGGCAGCGGCCTGGCCGGCCTCACGGTCGCGCTGCAACTGGCCGACAGCCACCGGGTTGTCATCGTGAGCAAGCGCGCCATGACGCAAGGCGCCAGCGACTGGGCCCAGGGCGGCATCGCGGCGGTGCTGGACTCCGGCGACAGCCACGACGAACACACGCAGGACACGCTGATCGCCGGTGCCGGCCTGTGCGATGAAGGCGCGACCCGCTTCATCGTCGAGCACGGGCGCGAAGCGATCCAGTGGCTGATCGACCGGGGCGTGCCGTTCACGCGCGACGAACAGGCCGAGCTCGGCTATCACCTGACCCGCGAAGGCGGCCACAGCCATCGCCGCATCATCCACGCGGCCGACGCCACCGGCCATGCCGTGGTCACGACGCTGACCGAGCAGGTGCGCCGCCATCCCAATATCACGATCCTCGAAGACCATTTCGCGATCGACCTGATCACCTCGCGCAAGATGGGGCTGGGCGGCAACCGCTGCCTCGGGTTGTACGTGCTCGACGACGCCAACGGCCAGGTGCATACGCTGACGGCCAGCCATACCGTGCTGGCCACCGGCGGCGCGGGCAAGGTCTATCTCTATACGACCAATCCGGACACGGCCACCGGCGACGGCATTGCGATGGCCTGGCGCGCGGGCTGCCGGGTCGCGAACATGGAGTTCATCCAGTTCCATCCGACCTGCCTGTACCACCCGTATGCCAAGTCCTTCCTGATCTCCGAGGCGGTGCGCGGCGAAGGCGGCCGGCTGGTGCTGCCCGACGGCAGCCGCTTCATGCCCGAGCACGATGCGCGCGCCGAGCTGGCGCCGCGCGACGTGGTGGCCCGCGCGATCGACTTCGAGATGAAAAAGCGCGGCCTGGACTGCGTGTATCTCGACATCACGCACCAGCCGGCGCCCTTTCTGCGCGAACACTTTCCGACCATCCACGCGCGCTGCCTGGAGCTGGGCATCGACATCACGCGCCAGCCGATCCCGGTGGTGCCGGCCGCGCACTACACCTGCGGCGGCGTGGTCACCGACACGTCGGGACGCACCGATCTGGACAATCTGTACGCGGTCGGGGAGACCGCCTACACCGGCCTGCACGGCGCCAACCGGCTGGCATCGAACTCGCTGCTCGAATGCATGGTGATCGGCCGCGCGGCCGCCAATGACATCGCGTCGCAGGCCAAGGCCGGCAAACCCGACCTGGCGCTGCCGCCGTGGGACGAGAGCCGCGTGTCGGATGCCGACGAGGAGGTCGTGGTCTCGCACAACTGGGACGAGCTGCGCCGGATGATGTGGAACTACGTCGGCATCGTGCGCACCAGCAAGCGGCTGGAACGCGCGCAGCATCGGATCGCGCTGCTGCGCGAGGAAATCACCGAGTACTACGCGAATTTCCGCGTCACGCGCGATCTGCTGGAACTGCGCAATCTGGTCGAAGTGGCGGCGATGATCGTCGACAGCGCCTATGCGCGCCACGAAAGCCGCGGCCTGCATTTCAGCCGCGACTACCCGGGGACGTTGCCGAAGGCGCTGCCGACCGTGCTGCAGCCGCCGAACGGGCGCCGCCGCGGCAACTGAACGCGCGACCGGAGGGCGGCCGGAGGGCAACCGGAGCGCAATCGAAGCGCGACCGGTGGGCAACCGAAGCGCGACCCAAGACGGGGCCGGGGCAGCAGCCGGCTCGGGCTCGATGCAGCCCGAGCCCGCTCAGCCGATGATGCGCAACGAGTAGTCGGTCGCGCGCACGTCCTTGGTCAGCGCGCCTACCGAGATCCGGTCGACGCCGGTCTCGGCGAAACGCCGGATCGTATTCGCGTTGACGCCGCCGGACACTTCCAGCACCGCGCGGCCCCGATTGACCCGCACCGCGTCCCGCATCATCGGTTCGGTGAAGTTGTCGAGCAGGATCGAGACGGCACCGGCGGCCAGCGCCTCCTCCAGCTCCACCAGCGACTCGACCTCGACCTGGACCGGCACGCCCGCGTTCAGCGCAGCCGCGGCCTGCAGCGCCGCGGTGACACCGCCCGCCGCGGCGATATGGTTTTCCTTGATCAGGATGCCGTCATAGAGCGCGAGCCGCTGGTTGTCGCCGCCGCCGATCTTGACCGCGTACTTCTGCGCGAGGCGCAGCCCCGGCAGCGTCTTGCGGGTGTCGAGCACGCGCGCGCGCGTACCGACGACCAGATCGGCATAGCGCCGCGTCGCGGTGGCCACGCCCGAGAGCAGCTGCAGGAAATTCAGCGATGGCCGCTCGGCGGTCAGCAGCGAACGGGCCGGGCCATCGATCTCGCAGACCACCGAATCGGCCGCCATGCGCGCGCCTTCCTGTTGCAGCCAGCGGACCTGCAAACGCGGATCGACCGCCTGCATGCAGGCATCGAACCACGGCTGGCCGCACAGCACCGCGTCCTCGCGCACCATCACGCGGGCGTGCGCCTGCTTGTCGGCCGGCACCAGCTGGCCGGTCCAGTCGCCGGTGCCGACGTCCTCGGCAATCGCCGCGCGGACGTTCTCGCGCAGCGCCTCGGCCAGCGCGGGTCCGTATTGGTCGAAGACCGGATTCACTGCGTCGTTGTTCGAGGACTCGCTCATGCCGGACCGATCCCCCTGGAACAGCGCCTGCTCCTTGGCCAGGTCGGCGGCGGGCCGTACGTTGGCCTTCTGCTGCGCGGCAAAGTCGAGCATGCGGTCGATGCAGGTATAGGCGCGACGGCCGATCTCCGGATCGACATGGATCTCGTTGCGGCCGGTCTCCAGCACCTCGGCCAGATTCGTCAGCGCATTCATCGCCATCCACGGGCAATGCGCGCAGCTCTTGCAGGTCGCGCTGTTGCCGGCGGTCGGCGCCTCGATGAAATGCTTGCCCGGCGCGGCCATCCGCATCTTGTGCAGGATGCCGTTGTCGGTGGCGACGATGAACTCGTTGGCATCGAGCTGCTGCGCGGCGGCGATCAGCTGCGAGGTCGAGCCGACCACGTCGGCCTGGGCCACCACGTTGGCCGGCGATTCCGGATGCACCAGGATCCTGGCCTTCGGATGCTCCTTGCGCAGCAGATCGAGCTCGATGCCCTTGAACTCATCGTGCACCAGGCACGAGCCCTGCCACAGCAGCATGTCGGCGCCGGTCTGGCGCTGGATATAGCCGCCCAGATGCTTGTCCGGCGCCCACAGGATCTTCTCGCCGCGCGCGTGCAGATGTTCGACGATCTTCAGGCCGATGCTGGAGGTCACCATCCAGTCGGCGCGCGCCTTGACCGCGGCGCTGGTGTTCGCATAGACCACCACGGTGCGGTCCGGATGCGCGTCGCAGAACGCGGCGAACTCGTCGGCCGGGCAGCCCAGGTCGAGCGAACAGGTCGCGTCCAGGTCCGGCATCAGGATGGTCTTTTCGGGGCTGAGGATCTTGGCGGTCTCACCCATGAAGCGCACACCGGCCACCACCAGCGTCTGCGCCGGATGGTCGCGCCCGAAGCGGGCCATCTCCAGCGAATCGGACACGCAACCGCCGGTTTCCTCGGCGAGGTCCTGCAGGTCGGCGTCGACATAGTAGTGCGCGACCAGCACCGCATTGCGCGCCTTCAGCAGCGCGCGGATGCGATCCTTCAATGCCGAGCGCTCGTCCGGCGTCAGCGCGGGCGGCACCTTGGCCCAGGCGTGGGCGACGCAGCTCGCGCCACCGTCGGCCTGCATCTGCGTCGGTTTCTCGAACTCGACGGTCTTGATCGTTTGGGGGGTCATCTCCTGTACTCCTCGGGGCACCCGTGCTCGCCGCCGCATCGCCTCGCGTCTGCATTGCGGCCGGGACCGGCCTCTAGATGGGGCGGCGTCGCCAAAGAAAAGCCCCGCCAGCGACAGCATGGCGGGGCTTCGGGCGCGCCTGGCATTGTAGCAGGCGCTGTCCTTCTTATCAGGCGTTACGCGTAGCGGCGCAGGCGCAGCGAGAACTCCTGCAGCGCCTGGATGCCGCTGGCTTCGGCGCGGTGGCACCAGGCCTGCAGCTGTTGCAGCAGCTGTTCGCGCGTCAGGTTCGAGCGGCCCCAGATCGCGGCCAATTCGCGGCGCATTTCGACGAAGGTCTGCAGCGCCTTGTTGTGCTCGACGATGCTGGCCAGTTGCTGGCGCTGCGGCTCGGCCAGCTTGGTCTCGTCGCGGTGGAACCACTTGCGCGCCAGCTTGAAGCGGCGATAGTCGGCCACGCGCTTGGCCTTCAGCTGGGCCAGTTCCTCGCGGTACGCGTTCTTGACGGCCTTGGCATAGCGCGCCATCACGTCATAGCGGTTGGCGATGATGGCTTCCAGCGTGTTGTGATCGACCGGACGGGCCTCGACCAGGCGTGCCTTGGGCGGGGTCTTCTTGACCTTGGCCAGGCCGACCGCCTGCATCGCGCGGATGTAGCACCAGCCGATATCGAACTCGTACCACTTGATCGAGAACTTGGCCGACGTCGGATAGGTATGGTGGTTGTTGTGCAGCTCCTCGCCGCCGATGATGATGCCCCACGGCGACACATTGGTCGACGCGTCCTCGCAATCGTAGTTGCGATAGCCCCACCAGTGGCCCAGGCCGTTGATGATGCCGGCGGCATGGATCGGGATCCACAGCATCTGCACGCCCCAGACCGACAGGCCGACCACGCCGAACAGCGCCAGGTCGATGATCAGCATCAGGCCGACGCCCTGCCAGGTGAAGCGCGAATACAGGTTGCGCTCGATCCAGTCGTTGGGCGTACCGTGGCCGAACTTGGCCAGCGTTTCCTTGTTCTTCGCTTCGGCCCGGTACAGCTCGGCGCCTTCGAGCAGCACCTTGCGGATGCCGCGCGTCTGCGGGCTGTGCGGATCGTCTTCGGTTTCGCACTTGGCGTGGTGCTTGCGGTGGATCGCGGTCCACTCCTTGGTGACCATGCCCGTGGTCAGCCACAGCCAGAAGCGGAAGAAGTGCGCGGCGATCGGGTGCAGATCGAGCGAGCGGTGGGCCATGCACCGGTGCAGGAAAATCGTGACGCCGGCGATGGTGATGTGGGTCATGACCAGGGTGAAGATCACGATCTTCCACCAGGACCAGTCGAGAAGGCCGTTGGCGGCCCACTGAAGAATTGTGTCGAACAAACTGTTCTCCGTGCTAGATAGAGGCTGGCCGCGACGGGTGAGGGTGTCGCGGCAACGCGCAGAAAAATGACTGCAAATCCAGTGATTGCGTCTTATGGCGTCAGCCAAGGCGCCTTGCGCCTTCGCGGGACCCCGGCACGCGCCGCTGCAATCTGGCGGCTGGCCCTCGGGCACGGATCGGTAGTCCGGCCGGGGGAATCCCCCGGGACGACCCGCGATTTTACCGGAACGCCAGCGTCCCGGCATCCGCTTTTACCCGTGCGTGTGCTTTTCGTTTGCCGTGTTGGACGCCGAAAACGATACTTCGTTCCTTCAATGGCAAAGGCGTCACATACGCACCGGATCGGGCTGTGCTTATGCCGATTCCGCCGCATTGGCGGCGACCCGCGACACCGGCGTCGCGGTCAGCGTCCCGTCCGCGGGCAGCACACGCAACTCGCGCTGCGGGTAGGGAATCGAAATGCCGCTGGCCCGGAATGCCTTCCAGATCGCGCGGTTCATTTCCGATTGCACGCCGAGCTTGCCGTTCTGCGGATCGGCGATGAAGCCCGCCACCTCGTACTCGACGCCGCTGTCGGCGAACGCCACCAGGAAGGCCGATGGCGCCGGCTCCGCCAGCAGGCGTGGAATGCCTCGGACGGCCTCGGTCAGCAGCCCCAGCACCATCTCGGGATCGGCGTCGTAGTCGGCCTGCACCCGGGTCGCCACCCGCACATTGGTGTTCGAGAACGAATGGTTCTGCACCGACTGCGCGACCAGCTGCTCGTTCGGCACCAGGGTCTCGCCGTCGCCGTTGCGCACCACGGTGTAGCGGGTGCGGATCTGCGCCACGATGCCGGTGTACTTGTCGACCGTGATCTGGTCCCCGAGCTTGACCGAGCGGTCCAGCAGGATGATGAAGCCGGACACGTAGTTGCTGGCGATCTTCTGCAGGCCCAGGCCCAGGCCGACACCGAGCG
Organism: Cupriavidus sp. H18C1; assembly: GCF_049311595.1. NCBI lineage: Bacteria > Pseudomonadati > Pseudomonadota > Betaproteobacteria > Burkholderiales > Burkholderiaceae > Cupriavidus > Cupriavidus sp. H18C1. The sequence continues at coordinate 2,682,433 of NZ_CP186008.1, read as the reverse complement.
CGCCGCCGAACACCGACAGCACCGTCAGGTCGATGCCGACCAGCGACAGGCTGAACAGCAGCGACACCAGCAGCAGCAGCGCCTTGGACAGCCGCGTCAGCACCACGCGCAGGCTGGTGTCGATCGTCGCCGAGCGCATCAGCCGCTCCTCCAGCCACGAACCGAACCACAGCGCGGCCAGCACCGTCAGCAGGATCCACACGCAGGCCATCAGCAGATCGGCCACGCTGATGCGCTGCTGCCCGAGCGCGAACTGGATCGAGTCGAGCCACTGCACCGCCTCGGACAGCATGCCCAGCACGTACAGCGCCATGCCGACCCAGACCAGCGTGGTCAGCACCTTCTCGACCAGTGTCAGCATGCCGTGCAGCTGGCCGTTGCCGGACAGCACGCGGCGCAGCACATAGAAGGCGAAATAGAGAAAGGTGATGCCGAACAGCGGCACCAGCGCCAGCCGCAGCATGCTGACCGGAATCAGCGGCGCCAGCGCGAAGCGCGCCGCCAGCACCAGCAGCCAGCCGAACAGCGGAAACATCGCGCGCTCGAGGCTCGCGGCGGCAAAGCGCAGCGCGAAGCTCGAACCCGCGTAGCGGGCCTCGAGCCGCCCGGCGACATGGCGCGCCAGCGGCCAGGCCAGCAGCACGCAGCCGGCCAGCACGGCCAATTGCCACAGGAAGCCGGGGTCGCCGGCGTCCTGCATCAGGTCGCCCAGCATCTTGCCGAACACGGCATGGGATTGCGACAGATCGGTCAGGGAGTTGGAGGCCATCGATCGACGAGTTCAACCAGTGAAGAAAGCAACGACAGTGAAGAACAAAAAATACCGGGCGGTGAGTGCCCGGTATCCGCGAAACGACAGGGGCCGGTGCCCCCCATGCTCATTGGCGCGAGCGCTCCAGCACCGCCGCGAAGAAGCCGTCGGTCTGGTGCAGATGGGGATAGAGCGCCAGCGTCTGCGCATCCTCGGGCAGGTCGGCGATCGCGATCTTTTGCTCGGCCAGCACCTGCGCCACCGGCACCAGCTGGAAGTCGGCATGGCGGCTCAGGAAGTCGCGCACGATCGCCTCGTTCTCGGCCTCCAGCACGCTGCAGGTGGCATAGACCACGCGGCCGCCCGGCTTGACCAGGCGCGCCGCCGATTCCAGGATGGCCGCCTGCTTGGCGGTCAGCTCCAGCACCGTCTGCGGGCTCTGGCGCCATTTGAGGTCCGGATTGCGCCGCAGCGTGCCCAGGCCGCTGCACGGCGCGTCGACCAGCACGCGGTCGATCTTGCCCGCCAGCCGCTTGACCTTGGCGTCCTGCTCCGAGTCGATCAGCACCGGATGGACGTTCGACAGGCCGCTGCGCGCCAGGCGCGGCTTCAGGTTGGCCAGGCGCTTGTCGGACACGTCGAAGGCGTAGAGCCGTCCGGTCGAGCGCATCAGCGCGCCGAGCGCCAGCGTCTTGCCGCCGGCACCCGCGCAGAAATCGACCACCATCTCGCCGCGCCGCGGCGCGACCAGGTGGCACAGCAGCTGGCTGCCCTCGTCCTGCACCTCGACCAGCCCGTTGACGAACAGCGGCAGCTGGTTCAGCGCCGGCTTGCCGGCCAGGCGGATGCCGGTCGGCGAGATCGGCGTCGGCTCGGCCGCGAGGCCGGCCTCTTCCAGCTCCGCCAGCACTGCCTCGCGCGAGGTCTTGATCAGGTTGGCGCGAAGATCCAGCGGCGCGGGCCGCAGCCAGGCATCGCCGAGCGCGGCGGTAAAGGCCTCGCCGTGCCGGGCGACCAGCTGCTCGTACAGCCATTCGGGCAGATTGGCGCGCACGCGCGGCGCCAGGCTGGCGCGCTCGATGGTCATCAGCCGGTCCAGCCACTGCGCCTCTTCCGGATACAGGAACGGCGTCAGCGCATCGCGGCCCAGCGTCGCCGCCAGGCCCAGCAGGGCCAGCCGGCGCGGCGCGGCGCCCGAGCCGGACTCGGCGAACTGGGCGAATTCCACGCGCCGGCGCAGCACCGCGAACACCGCCTCGGCGATGATGCCCCGCTCGCGGTGGCCCAGCTTGGGGTTCTCGCGGAAGTAGTAGCTGACCACGGCGTCGGCGGGCCGCGCGAACAGCATCACCTTGCCGAGCAGGCGGTCGATATGCTGGATATGCGTGGCGTGCAGGGCGCCGTGCGGACGCGCCTGGCCGTCGTTGGCGCTCTCGCGCGGCGAGGTGGCCTTGCGCAGCGGGCTCGTCTTGCGCTTGGTGCGCGGGGGACGGACGCGCGCCGCCGCGCGGTGCTTGGGCGGGACGGGTCATTGACGGGCTCCGGTGGTGTCGATGGGGGTGGCGGAGTCCGAGGGGGAGTCCAAGGGTGAGTCCAAAGTGGAAGTCGAGGTGGACGCGGCATCGTCCGACGAGGCCGCGAGCGCGATCAGCAATTGCGGTTCGGGCGGGTCGACATGGACCACGCTGTCCTTGACGCGTAGCCTGCCTTCGACGAACCAGCGCACCGCGCGGGGATAGATCTGGTGCTCGCAGGGCAGCAGCCGCCCCGCCAGCGTTTCGGGGGTGTCCTCGGGACCGACCTCGATCGCCGCCTGCAGCACGATGGGACCGTGGTCCAGCGCGGCGGTGACGAAATGCACGCTGGCGCCGTGCACCTTGACGCCGGCCTCCAGCGCCTGCTGGTGGGTATGCAGGCCGGGGAAGCTGGGCAGCAGCGACGGATGGATGTTCATCATGCGGCCGGCATAGTGCTCGACGAATTCCGGCGTCAGGATCCGCATGAAGCCGGCCAGCACCACCAGGTCGGGCACGTGGGCGTCGATCGCCTTGGCCAGCGCCTTGTCGAAGCTGGCCCGGTCGGGATAGTGGCGATGATCGACCACGCCGACCGGAATGCCTTGCGCGGCGGCGAACTTGAGGCCGGGCGCGTCGGGACGGTTGGACAGCACGGCGGCGATCCGTGCCGGCCAGGCCTGCTCGGCGCAGGCCCGGACGATCGCTTCCATGTTGGAACCGCGCCCCGAGATGAGGATGACGATGTTTTTCATCGCGCAATTCTACCAAGCGGCGCCCCGCCACAGCGCCGTGGACACCCGGCGGCGCAAACCGGGCGGCCGGCGCTTCCCCCGAATGCGGATTGTGACGCCCCGCCCGCTCTGCTAGAGTCGCCCTATCGCCCATCCGCCCGCTCGACGGGACGGGACCATACAACAAGGGCGAAGTTGTTTTAGACGGGAAATCGCATGTCGAATGTTGCACCGACCTTGCTGGTGGTCGACGACCACCCCATGGCGCTGTCCGGCACCACCCTGTTCCTGGCGCAGGTGATGCCCGATGTTGCAGTCCATGCCGCCGGGAGCGCCTCCGAGGCGCTGGACACCCTCCAACGCGGGCTGCGGCCCGATATCGTGCTGCTCGACATCTGGCTGAACGACGGCACCGGCTTCGATGCCATGCAGACGCTCAAGGCCATCGTGCCGGCCGCGCGCTTCATCTTCATGTCGGCCGAGGCCACGCCCGAGATCGTCGAGCGGGCCCGCGCGCTGTCCGCCTTCGGCTTCGTCGGCAAGCACCTGGACGCGGCCGCCTTTGCCGCGGTGGTGCGCCGCGTGCTGGCCGGCGACACCGCCTTTCCTTCCGACGAGGCGCTGAACGGCCAGCCGCGCGCCTTCGGCCCGACGCACAGTATTCCGGTCACGCCGGCCGAACTCGGCCTGACGCCGCGCCAGGGCTCGGTGCTGGCGCTGGTGCTGGAAGGCCTGCCGAACAAGGTGATCGCGCGCGAACTGGGCCTGACGGAAAACACCGTCAAGGAACACGTGTCGGCGATCCTGCAGCGGCTGGGCGTGCGTACGCGGATGCAGGTGATGTCGCGAATGGAGCGGTTCCGGCTGCGGCAGTAGACGCGGCTCGCCGGGCAGCACACGGCCAGCCGGCTCAGGCGAGTCAAAGCCTGTTGAAGCCCGTCAAAGTCCAGTTGCCAGCTCAATTTGGTTCAGGGCGGCGCGGGGCGGTTCAGGGCGGCTCGGGGCGGCCTGGGGCGGCTCAGGCAGCTCAGGCGGCCGCCAACGCCTTCATGCCGTCCGCAGCCAGCGCCGCAGCAGCATCCGCAACGCCCCCCGGGTCGACCGGCTTGGGCAGCACGAAATAACCCGCCTCCTCGGCCTCGGCCAGCGCGGCCGACTTCAGGTCGCCGGTCAGCAGCGCGCTGCGCGCCTGCGGCTGGGTCTGCTGCCACCGCTCGAGCAGCGCCAGCCCGTTCTCCGTTCCCGGCAACCGCAGGTCGCAGAAGATGATGTCGGGCCGCAGCCCGCCGGCGAACATCCGCTCGGCCTCGGCGCCATCGGCGGCGCACGACACCCGCACGCCCCAGGCCTCCATCAGCGCGATCCAGGCATTGCGCACGTGGCTGTCGTCGTCGACCACCAGCACCTCGCCGTGCAGCCGGTCCGGCATCGCGTGCTGGGCCACCGCGTCGCGGCGCATCGCGCGGATCGTGGCCACCGACTCGGCGGGCGCCGGATTGAGCGTGAACCAGAACATCGAGCCCTTGCCCGGCACCGAGCGTACGCCGTAGGTCCCGCGCATCAGCCGCACGCATTCCTTGAAGATCGCCAGCCCCAGACCGAGCCCGTGCGAGCGGTCGCGCTGCGGGTTGTGGACCTGGAAATACGGCCCGAAGATGTCCGGCAAGTGCTCGGCCGGGATGCCGGCGCCGGTGTCCCAGACCTCGATGCGCACCTGGCTGCCGCGCATGCGGGCCCCGACCAGCACCCGGCCCTGGCGCGTGTAGCGCAGCGCGTTCTGCACCAGATTGAACAGCGCCCGGCGCAGCAGCACCGGCTCGGCCATCGCGTGCAGCTCGCCGGCCACGCGCGGCGACAGCCGCAGCCCGGCCGCCTGCGCGTCGCCGGCGAACTGGTCGCAGACCTCGCGCACCAGCTGGCCGACATCGCAGGGCTCGAGCGTCGGCAAGACCTTGCGGCCTTCCAGCTTGGACAGGTCCAGCAGCGAGCGGAACAGCAGATCGATGGTCTGCGTGCCGGCCGCGACCTGCTCGACCAGCGGCCGCAGCGCCGGCGAATCGTTGCGCGCGCGCAGCGCCTCGACCAGCATCACCAGCGCATGCACCGGCTGGCGCAGGTCGTGGCTCGCCGCCGCCAGGAAGCGAGATTTCTCCTCGCTGGCATGCAGGGCGCGCTCCTTCTCCTGCTGGAACTGCCGCGCCAGCCGCCGGCTTTCGCCCTCGACCCGGATCGCCCGCACCAGCGAGCCGTGCACGTTCAGCGCGTGGCGCGCCAGCATCAACGCATAGATCAGCAGCAGCAGCCGGATATAGCCGCCGTGTCCGGGAAACGCGTAGTCGGCCAGCAACAGATTGGGCAGCAGGATCGGAATGCCGACATAGAGCAGGTTGACCGGGGCCGGCGCCTGCGAGCTTGCGCCGCCGGCCAGCGCGCCGAGCGTCAGCACCAGCAGCACGCCGGAAAACACCGGGGACGACGACACCAGGTGCAGCAGCGCCGCGCTGCCCCAGCTCAGGCCCACCAGCACCGCCACGCCGCGCATCGGGTCGCGCCACTTGCGGGTATGGGCCGAGCGGCTCAGGGTCGGGATATCGCGCAGGTAGCCCAGGTAGAACCAGGCGCAACCGGCCGCCTGCAGCAGCATCACCGCGCACCAGGCCAGCAGCGCGCCGCGGCTGGCTTCGTGCCAGAAGGCGGCGGCGGTCAGCCCGGGCAGCAGCAGCGCCGCCACGATGCCGCTGGGCATCACCCGGTGCACCGCGGCCAGCAGTTTGGCCTCGGTATCGGCGTCCAGCGGCGGCGCGGGCGGCGGAAGGATGCGCTTGAGCAGCGCGATCAGGTTGGCGGTCGGCACCGGGAAGCGGCGTGAGTGGCGGCAAGAATGTGGACGCGGCATATCATGCCGACTTTCGCCGCCGTCCGCCACCGGGCCCCGACTCCGCTCAGGCGTGCCCCCCGCCGCGGCCGCCCGGCGGACGCCGGGCGCTGTTGTGCCGCAAGGCGGGGGGAAAGCGCCCATTCCCTTTATAATCCTGCCTTTATCCAACCGATTGTCGCCGTCCTCGTGAAAGTCTTCCGCGGCCTGCCCAATGCCGAGAGCCGGGCACCCTGCGCACTGACCATCGGCAATTTCGATGGCGTGCACCGGGGCCACCAGTCCCTGCTCGCGCGCGCGCGCGCGGCCGCCGACGCGCGCGGGCTGCCGCTGTGCGTGATGACCTTCGAGCCGCACCCGCGCGAATTCTTCACGCCGGACCGCGCCCCCGACCCGCATCGCGCTGCTGCGCGACAAGCTCGAAAGCCTGCGCCGCAACGGCGTCGACCGCGTGGTGGTCGAGCACTTCAACGCACATTTCGCCGCCCAATCCCCCGGAAGCCTTCGTCGAGAACGTGCTGTGGCACGGGCTGCATGCGCGCTGGGTGCTGGTCGGAGACGACTTCCGCTTCGGCGCGAAGCGCGCCGGCGACTTCGCCTATCTGCAGCAGGCCGGCAAGCGCTACGGCTTCGATGTCGAGCAGATGGGCTCGGTCTCCGAGGGCGGCGTGCGGATCTCCAGCTCGGCGGTGCGCCAGGCGCTGGCCGACGGCGACCTGGACCATGCGCGCCGGCTGCTGGGCCATGGCTATGCGATCAGCGGCCACGTCGTGCATGGGCGCAAGCTGGGCCGCGACCTTGGCTTTCCGACGCTGAACCTGCGCATTCCGCACAAGCGCCCCGCCGTCAACGGCATCTTCGTGGTGCAGGTGCACGGCATCGCCGACACCCCGCTGCCGGGCGTGGCCAGCATCGGCGTGCGCCCGACCGTCGAGGACGCCGGACGGGTGCTGCTGGAAGTCCATCTGTTCGATTTCGACCGCAGCGTCTACGGCAAGCTGGTGCGGGTCGAGTTCATCAAGAAGCTGCGCGACGAAGCGCGTTTCGACTCGCTGGAAGCGCTGACCGCGGCGATCGCCAAGGACTGCGCCGACGCCCGTGCCTTCTTCGGCATGACCGAGCCCGACGCGCAGGCCGCGGCGGACGCTGCCGGCACCGCCGGCGCGCCCGCGGTGCGCACTACCTCGGCCACGGACCGAATTAGCTAGCGGCCGGCTTTCGCCGCGCATGCGCGCGCAGCCGGGTCACCGCCGACCCAGCCCCAATTTTCGCGCCGGCCCGCATCGCCCGGGCCGGGCGCTCACCGAATCGCCCTGAGAATCGTCATGTCCGACACCAAGCAAGCCAAGGCCGGCGCCAAGCCGGAGAACAAGAGCGCCGAGAAGAGTAAATACCCGGTAAACCTGCTCGACACCCCGTTTCCGATGCGGGGCGACCTGCCCAAGCGCGAACCGCTGTGGGTCAAGCAGTGGCAGGAAAAAAGATCTACCAGGCGATCCGCGCGGCGCGCCGCGGCGCGAAGAAGTTCGTGCTGCACGACGGCCCCCCGTATGCCAACGGCGACATCCACATCGGCCACGCCGTCAACAAGGTCCTGAAGGACATGATCATCAAGGCGCGCGGGCTGAGCGGGCTCGACGCCGTCTACGTGCCCGGCTGGGACTGCCACGGCATGCCGATCGAGATCCAGATCGAGAAGCAGTACGGCAAGGGCCTGCCGGTGCAGGAGGTCCAGGCCAAGGCGCGCGCCTACGCGACCGAGCAGATCGCGCGCCAGCGCAAGGACTTCGAACGGCTGGGCGTGCTGGGCGACTGGGACGATCCCTACCTGACGATGAACTTCAGCAACGAGGCCGACGAGATCCGGGCGCTCGGCAAGATCCTCGAGAAAGGCTACGTCTTCCGCGGCCTGAAGCCGGTCAACTGGTGCTTCGACTGCGGCTCGGCGCTGGCCGAGGCCGAAGTCGAGTACAAGGACAAGACCGACCTGTCGATCGACGTCGGCTTCCCGTTCGCCGAGACCGACAAGCTGGCGCGCGCCTTCCACGTGCCGCTGGAAACGCTGAGCGCGAAGCCCGGCTGGATCGTGATCTGGACCACCACGCCCTGGACGATCCCGTCGAACCAGGCGCTGAACCTGCATCCCGAAGTCGAATACGCGCTGGTCGACACGCCGCGCGGCTTCCTGATCCTGGCCACCGAGCGCGTCGAGGAACAGCTCAAGGTCTACGAGCTGGAAGGCAAGGTCGTGGCGACCTGCTCGGGCGCGGCGCTGACCGAGATCCGCTTCCACCATCCGCTGGCGAAGATGGACGCCGGCTACGACCGCCTGTCGCCGATCTACCTGGGCGACTACGTGACCACCGATACCGGCACCGGCATCGTCCACTCGGCGCCCGCCTACGGTATCGAGGACTTCCAGTCCTGCAAGGCGCACGGCATGCGCGACGAGGACATCCTGAGCCCGGTGATGGGCGACGGCGTCTATGCCAGCTGGCTGCCGCTGTTCGGCGGCCTGTCGATCTGGGACGCGAATCCGCGCATCGTCGAGACGCTGAAGGCCTCGGGCAACCTGTTCAACTCGCACCGCTACGAGCACAGCTACATGCACTGCTGGCGGCACAAGACGCCGATCATCTACCGCGCGACCTCGCAATGGTTCGCCGGCATGGATGTGGTGCCCGCCGACAACGGTCCGACGCTGCGCGAGACCGCGCTGGCCGGCATCGAGGCGACCGCCTTCTATCCGTCCTGGGGCAAGCAGCGCCTGCACAACATGATCGCCAACCGGCCGGACTGGACGCTGTCGCGCCAGCGCCAGTGGGGCGTGCCGATGGCGTTCTTCGTCCACAAGGAAACCGGCGCGCTGCATCCGCGCACGCCGCAGCTGCTCGAAGCCGTGGCCAAGCGCGTCGAGCAGCATGGCATCGAGGCCTGGCAGACGCTGGACGCCACCGCCTTCCTGACCGAGCTGGGCGAAGCCGACGCCGCGATGTACGAGAAGAACCGCGACACGCTGGACGTCTGGTTCGACTCGGGCACCACGCACTGGACCGTGATCCGCGGCTCGCATCGGGAAGACCTGTACGACGCGGCCGCCGATACGCCGGACGGCCGCCTGGCCGACCTCTACCTGGAAGGCTCGGACCAGCACCGCGGCTGGTTCCATTCGTCGCTGCTGACCGCCTCGATGCTGTACGGCAAGCCGCCCTACAAGGCGCTGCTGACGCACGGCTTCACCGTCGACGGCGAAGGCCGCAAGATGTCGAAGTCGGTCGGCAACACCGTGTCGCCGCAGGACATCGCCAACAAGATGGGCGCGGAGATCATCCGCCTGTGGGTGGCCTCGACCGACTACTCGGGCGAGCTGTCGATCTCCGACGAGATCCTGAAGCGCGTGGTCGAGGGCTACCGCCGCATCCGCAATACGCTGCGCTTCCTGCTGGCCAACCTGACCGACTACGACCACGCGCGCGACGCGCTGCCGCCGTCGGAATGGCTGGAGATCGACCGCTACGCCGTCGCGCTGACCGCGCAGCTGCAGAAGGAAGTGCTGTCGCACTACGACGTCTACGAGTTCCACCCGGTGGTGGCCAAGCTGCAGACCTTCTGCTCGGAGGACCTGGGCGGCTTCTACCTGGACGTGCTGAAGGACCGGCTCTATACCACCGCGCCGGACTCGAAGGCGCGCCGCGCCGCGCAGAACGCGCTGTTCCACATCACGCAGGCGATGCTGCACTGGATGGCGCCGTTCCTGTCGTTCACCGCCGAGGAGGCGTGGCAGGTGTTCGCCCACGGCACCGCGCATGCCGACACGATCTTCACCAGCACCTACTACACGGTGCCGGAGGTCGACCAGGCCGACGATCTGCTGCAGAAATGGCATGCGGTGCGCGCGGTGCGCGCCGAAGTGACCAAGCAGCTGGAAGCGGTCCGTGCCGAAGGCGGCATCGGCTCGTCGCTGCAGGCGGAAGTCTCGATCCAGGCCGGCGGTCCGGCGCTGGAGGCGCTCGCCAGCCTCGGCGACGACCTGCGCTTCGTGCTGCTGACCTCGGCCGCGACCGTGTCGCCGGCACCCGAGGCCGGCGACCTGCTGGTGACCGTGCATCCGTCCGGCCATGCCAAGTGCGAGCGCTGCTGGCACTATCGCGAGGACGTCGGCCATGACGCCGCGCATCCGACCCTGTGCGGCCGCTGCACCAGCAATCTGTTCGGCGCCGGCGAACCGAGGAGCCACGCCTGATGGCCGCGACCACCCGTACCGCCCGCGGCCGCGCCGCGAGCAACAAGAGCCGCAGCGGCACGCCGCTGCTGTGGCTGGCCTTCGCCGCGCTGGTCGTGGTGCTGGACCAGTTCTTCAAGATCGTGATCGTGCGCAGCTTCGACTATGGAGAATCGCGCCCGGTCACCGGCTTCTTCAACCTCGTGCTGGTCTACAACAAGGGCGCCGCGTTCAGCTTCCTGGCCGACGCCGGCGGCTGGCAGCGCTGGTTCTTCACCGGGCTGGGGCTGGCGGTCGGCGCCTTCATCGTCTGGCTGCTGTTCCGCCATGCCGGCCAGCGGCTGTTCAGCCTGGCGGTGTCGCTGGTGCTCGGCGGCGCGATCGGCAACGTGATCGACCGCATCGTCTACGGCCATGTGGTGGACTTTCTCGACTTCCATCTGCGCGGCTACCACTGGCCGGCGTTCAACGTCGCCGACTGCGCGATCACGGTCGGCGCGGTGCTGCTGATCGTCGACGAATTCCGGCGGGTGCGCCGGCACTGAGCCCGCGCCGGAGCGCGCCGTGCGATGAGCCGGCGCGTCCTTCGGCGCGCCGGTATCATCGACTCCCACCCCCCTCGCATCGAAGGCCCCTCCATGGATCTGCGCGGCAAACATCTCGTACTCGGGCTGACCGGCGGCATCGCCTGCTACAAGTCGGCCGAGCTGGTCCGGCTGCTGACCAAGGCCGGCGCCACCGTCCAGGTCGTGATGACCGAGGCGGCGACGCAGTTCATCACGCCGGTCACGATGCAGGCGCTGTCCGGGCGCCCCGTGTTCACCTCGCAATGGGACGGCCGGATCGCCAACAACATGGCGCATATCGACCTGTCGCGCGAGGCCGATGCGATCGTGATCGCGCCGGCCTCGACCGATTTCCCTCGCGCGGCTGGCCAACGGCCTGTGCGACGACCTGCTGTCGACACTGTGCATCGCGCGCGATTGCCCGCTGCTGGTCGCACCGGCGATGAACCGGCAGATGTGGATGGCGCCCGCGACCCAGCGCAATATCGCGCAGCTGCGCGCCGACGGCGTCGCCGTGCTCGGCCCGGGCAGCGGCGACCAGGCCTGCGGCGAGGTCGGCGACGGCCGCATGCTGGAGCCCGAGGAACTGCTCGACGATATCGTGGCCCACTTCCAGCCCAAGGTGCTGGCGGGCCGCCGGATGCTGATCACCGCCGGGCCGACCTTCGAGGCCATCGATCCGGTGCGCGGCATCACCAACCGCTCGTCCGGCAAGATGGGCTTCGCGCTGGCGCGCGCGGCGCGGGAGGCCGGCGCCGACGTGCTGGTGGTGGCGGGCCCGACCGGGCTGCCGACCCCCGCGCGGCGTCGCCCGCATCGACGTACAGAGCGCGCAGCAGATGCACGACGCGGTGCTGTCGCAGTTGCGCGGCACCGACGTCTTCGTCGCGGTGGCCGCGGTGGCCGACTGGCGCCCGGCCGAGGTGGCCGAGCAGAAGCTGAAGAAGGCCAACGACACCGACACGCCGACGCTGCGCTTCGTGCAGAACCCGGACATCCTGGCCACCGTGGCGGCCCGGCCGGACGCGCCCTATTGCGTGGGCTTTGCCGCCGAAAGCGAGAACCTGGAGCAGTACGGCGAGCAGAAGCGCCGCCGCAAGGGCGTGCCGCTGCTGGTCGGCAATATCGGCCACCATACCTTCGGCCTGGACGAGAACGAGATCGTGCTGTTCGACGAGCGCGGCGCGACGCGCCTGCCGCGGGCCGACAAGCTGGCGCTGGCGCGGCAGCTGGTGGCGGCGATCGCCGAACGGCTGCCGGTGCCGCGGCCCTGAGGGACGCCGTGTAGATCGCCGGCCGCCCCGCTTTTCATCCCTCTCCCGCAGAGGCGGAGACGGAGAACACGGTTTCCGCTCGAGCCCCTATTCCCGTATTCCCGTATTCCCGTATTCCCGTATTCCCGATTCGCACATTCCCATGACCGCTTCCCCGAACCCGACCGTCGAAATCAAGATCCTGGACTCGCGCCTGCACGAGTGGGGCCTGCCGAGCTACCAGAGCGACATGGCCGCCGCGATCGACCTGCACGCCTGCCTGGACGCGCCGCTGACGATCGAGCCCGGCACGCCCGCGCAGCTGGTGCCGGCCGGCATCGCGGTGCATATGGGCAACCCGTATATGGCCGCGACCATCGCGCCGCGTTCGGGCCTGGGACACAAGAAGGGCCTGGTGCTGGGCAACTCGATCGGCGTGATCGACGCCGACTACCAGGGCCCGATCATGGTCAGCGTCTGGAACCGCAACGCGCCGGACACCGAGCCGATCGTGATCCAGCCGGGCGAGCGCATCGCGCAGATGATGTTCGTGCCGGTGCTGCGCCCGGTCTTTACGACGGTGGAAGCGTTCTCGAGCGAATCGGCGCGCGGCGCCGGCGGCTTCGGCTCGACGGGCGTGCATCACGGCGGCGCGGCGGCCTGACGGTCGCCGACGCCGTCACCAAGGCGGTCACTGGCGCGGTCGCCAACGCAGTCACCAACGCCATCACCAAGGCAGTCGCCGCCGCTCCTGCGCAGTCACCGGCCCGGTGACCGGGCCTCAGCGCTGCTCGAACAGCAGCGCGACGCCCGCGGCCGCATGGGCCGGAATCAGCGTCTCGGTCGCGCTCAGATCGAGGCTGGGCACACCGGCCTCGCGCCAAAGCGCGCGCGCCTCGTCCAGCGACGCGGTGCGCAGGCGGATCGCGGCATAGCCCGGCACCGCCTGGCGGATATGGCCGGTGCCGGTCGCCGCGGCAAGGGCCTGCGGGGTCGACAGCACCAGCGTCGCCTCGCCGACGGCCAGGCTGCAGACGTGTTCGCTCAGCTGGGTCAGCTCGGCGCCCATCAATTCGGCATAGGCCCGCGCGGCGGCATCGACCAGCGACGGCGCGACCACCAGGAACATCGTCCCGATCGCCTGCGCGCCATTGGCGTGCGTCATCCATTCGGGCCGCCACAGCAGCTCGGGGGTGCGGTGCTCGCACAGGAAGAAGCGCGCGCCGGGCGCGTCGTCCATCGCGGTCACGCGGAAGGTGGCCGGGTGCTCGGACCCATCGTCCAGGCGCACCGGCCGCGAGAATTCGACCGGCTCGGCGGTATGCCAGCCGCCGCCGCGCAGGGCCGCGGCATCCGCCACCGCATCGTCGCTGCGGCACGACAGCGCGGCGCAGCCCCCGCCGTGCTGCTGGCTGTGCCAGTAGTACTGCAGTGCCTCGCTGGGGCCGTCGACATGCATCAGCTCGAGATAGTCGCGAGCCAGCATCACGCAATGGTTCTGCGAGCCCAGCGTATGGAAGCCCCGCGGCGTCAGCGTGAAGCCGAGCCGCTGCCAGGTCTGCGCGGCGGCATCCAGGTCGGGGCAGATCACGACGGCATGGTCGAACTGGCGCTGCGCTGCGATGGTCGCTGTCATTGCCGCTGTCCTTGCGTCACGGTGGGACGATTGCCCGGATCGATCGGGGATCGATCCCGGGGCGATTATTCGAACTGAAGATTGGCATGGCGGGCAACCGCCTGCCACCTGTCGTGCTCGCGCCGGACCAGCTGGCCCAGCGCTTCGGGTGTACCGGCCACGGGTTCGAGGCCATGCGCGGCCAGCGCCGAGGCGACCCGCGGCGCGCGAATCGCGTTCGACAAGGCGCCATGCAGGCGACCGACCACGGCCGCCGGCAGTCCGGCCGGGCCGAACACGCCGATCCAGCCATAGGCCTCGAAGCCCGCCAGGCCCTGCTCCGCGACCGTCGGCACCTGCGGCAGCTGTGCCAGCCGGCGCTCTCCGGTCACGGCCAGCGCCTTCAGCGTGCGCGTCTGCAGGTGGGCCTGCACGGCCGCGTAGCTTGCCAGCACCAGGTCCGCCTGGTCCGACAGCACGGCCTGCACCGCCGGCCCCGTGCCCTTGAATGCGATGTGCCGCCACGACGCCCCCCCCTCGCTCGCCAGCGCCTGCGCGGCCAGCTGATTCAGGCTGCCGGGGCCGGGGGGATGCGACGCGGATCGCTTCGTCCCGCTGCCGGGCCAGGCCGATCAGCGCACGAATATTGTCGACGGGCAGCGAAGGATGGACGGCGACCACCAGCGGATGGCGCGCCAGCTGCGAGATCGGCGTGAAGTCCCGGAAGGTGTCGTACGGCAACTGCTTGTAGGCGATCGGCTGCAGGGCGAGGCTGTCGAAGGCCATCAGCAGCGTCTGCCCATCGGGCCGGGCCCGCGCCACCGCGGCAGCGGCCTGCAGGCCCGCGGCGCCGGGACGGTGATCGACCACCACCGGTTGGCCGAGCGCCTGCTTCAGGCCTGGCTGCAGTTGGCGCGCCACCACGTCGCCGCTGCCGCCCGGCGGGATCGGCAGCACCATCGCCACGTGGCCGCCGTACGTGCTCGCGGACTCGCCCGGCAAAGCGTGGGCGATCAACGGAATCGGGGACGTCGCGGCCAGCGGCAGCGACTTCAGCATCAGACGACGCAGGCGAAACATCGGTGGCTCGTTCAGCTTGCCGGCAGGCATCGGCGCCGCGCCAGGCGGCGGCCCGCACCGTGCGCGGCCAAATGAATAGGGGCGGCATCGCTGCCGCCCCGTACTATTTTGCCGAAGGATAGCATGGAACGCGGGTGACGGGCCTGTCCGGCCCGCCACCCGCTTCCTTTCCTGCGATCAGGCCTCCGCGCGTTGCTCGCTCTCCGGCGCCTCCGGCGGCTCGGTATCGATCTCGGCGAACTCCAGCTTGATCTGGTCCTTCTCGTCCAGGTCGACCACGACCTTGCCGCCCGACGCCAGCTGCCCGAACAGCAGTTCGTCGGCCAGCGCCTTGCGGATCATGTCCTGGATCAGCCGTTGCATCGGACGCGCGCCCATCAGTGGATCGAAGCCCTTGCGCGCCAGGAACTTGCGCAGCTTCTCGGTGAAGCTGGCCTCGACCTTTTTCTCGTGCAGTTGCTCTTCCAGCTGCATCAGGAACTTGTCGACCACGCGCAGGATGATTTCCTCGTCCAGCGAGCGGAAGCTGATGATCGCGTCGAGCCGGTTGCGGAACTCGGGCGTGAACATCCGCTTGATGTCCGCCATCTCGTCGCCCTGCTCGCGCGACGACGTGAAGCCGATCGTCGCCCGGTTCATGGTCTCGGCGCCGGCGTTGGTCGTCATGATGATGATCACGTTGCGGAAGTCCGCGCGCCGGCCGTTGTTGTCGGTCAGCGCACCGTGGTCCATCACCTGCAGCAGGATGTTGAAGATATCCGGATGCGCCTTTTCGATCTCGTCCAGCAGCAGCACACAGTGCGGCTTCTTCGTCACCGCCTCGGTCAGCAGGCCGCCCTGGTCGAAGCCTACGTAGCCCGGAGGCGCGCCGATCAGGCGGCTGACCGCGTGGCGCTCCATGTACTCGGACATGTCGAAGCGGATCAGCTCGATGCCCATGATGAAGGCCAGCTGCTTCGCCACTTCGGTCTTGCCCACGCCGGTCGGGCCGGAGAACAGGAAGGAGCCGATCGGCTTGTCGGTCTTGCCCAGGCCGGCGCGCGACATCTTGATCGCCGAGGCTAGCGCCTCGATCGCCGGGTCCTGACCGAACACCACCGACTTCAGATCGCGGTCCAGCGTCTGCAGCTTGCTGCGGTCGTCCTGATTGACGCTCTGCGGCGGGATGCGGGCGATGCGCGAGACGATGTCCTCGATCTCGCCCTTGCCGATGGTCTTCTTCTGCTTGGACTTCGGCAGGATTCGCTGCGCCGCGCCGGCCTCATCGATCACATCGATCGCCTTGTCGGGCAGATGACGGTCGGTGATGAAGCGCGCCGACAGCTCGGCCGCCGCGGTCAGCGCCGCCGAGGCGTACTTGACGCCGTGGTGTTCCTCGAAGCGCGACTTCAGGCCGCGCAGGATCTGCACGGTCTGGTCGACCGAGGGCTCGACCACGTCGATCTTCTGGAAGCGGCGCGAAAGCGCCGCATCTTTCTCGAAGATGCCGCGATATTCGGTGAACGTCGTGGCGCCGATGCACTTGAGCTGGCCCGACGACAGCGCCGGCTTCAGCAGGTTGCTGGCGTCCAGCGTGCCGCCCGACGCGGCGCCCGCGCCGATCAGCGTGTGGATCTCGTCGATGAACAGGATCGCGTTGGGGTTGTCCTTCAGCGATTTCAGCACGCCCTTGAGGCGTTGCTCGAAGTCGCCGCGGTACTTGGTACCGGCCAGCAGCGCGCCCATGTCCAGCGAGTAGACGACCGCCTTCTCGAGGATGTCGGGCACCTCGTTCTTGGTGATCCGCCAGGCCAGGCCCTCGGCGATCGCGGTCTTGCCGACGCCGGCCTCGCCGACCAGCAGCGGATTGTTCTTGCGCCGGCGGCACAGGACCTGCACCACGCGCTCGACTTCGCTCTCGCGGCCGATCAGCGGATCGATCTTGCCGGCCTTGGCCAGCGCGTTCATGTTCTGGGTGTACTGCTCCAGCGGGCTTTCCTTGCCGTCGCCGCCTTCGCCCTCGGCCGTGCCATCGCCATGCTTGGCGGGCTCGGACTGATCCTTGCGGATGCCGTGGCTGATGAAGTTGACGACGTCCAGGCGCGTCACGCCCTGCTGCTGCAGGTAGTACACCGCGTGCGAATCCTTCTCGCCGAAGATGGCCACCAGCACGTTGGCGCCGGTGACTTCCTTCTTGCCGTTGGAGGTCGACTGGACATGCATGATCGCGCGCTGAATCACGCGCTGAAAGCCGAGCGTCGGCTGCGTGTCCACCTCGTCGGTACCAGGCACGACGGGGGTGTTGTCGACGATGAAATTCTTCAGGCTGGTGCGCAGGTCCTCGATATTGGCCGCGCAGGCGCGCAGAACTTCCGCTGCGGTCGGGTTGTCCAGCAACGCCAACAGCAGGTGCTCCACGGTGATGAATTCGTGGCGTGCCTGCCTGGCCTCGACGAAGGCCATATGCAGGCTGACTTCCAGTTCTTGCGCAATCATGCTTCCTCCATCACGCACTGCAGTGGATGCCCTGCCTGCCGCGCGTGCGTTGACACCAGCTCGACCTTCGTCGCGGCGATATCCCTGGTATAGATACCGCAGACTCCCTTGCCTTCCCGATGGACGGTCAGCATGATTTGCGTCGCCGTTTCTCGGTCCCTGCTGAAATACTGTTGCAGGATCATGACGACAAATTCCATCGGAGTGTAGTCGTCGTTCAGCAGGACGACCTTGTACATGGCCGGCGGTTTGAGCGCCTGCTCTTTCCGCTCCAGTACGGTGCCTGCATCGCGTTGTGGGACATTCGCCAGCCGTGTAGCCATGGCTTTATTCTAACCCCTCCGCTCAAGTCTGCAATTTGGGCAAAAGCTGTCGGTTTCAAGGGCCAGCTACCATTTCCGGACCATTCCTCGACCCTCGAACCGCGCCGCCCGGCGCAGCGGGCAACGGCATGCCCGCTGGCGTGCCAATACCCTGCGCGAGCCGTCACAGTAGCACGGTTGCCGGCCGTCCCATTCCTGCCACATTGGCGTCAGGGTCGGGAATGTGCCGGGTTGACAGTCTGATTGTTTGCCAGAAGAATCGTTCGGACATTCAGGTCCGGTCCCGCGAGCCAAAGCAACAGACCGGACCTCGAGTGCTCCGTGAGCAGGGAGGCCTACGGAGCTGGCAGCGGCGCCTCGATCGAGGCGCTGCAGTGTTTGGTGCAACCCGCGCGTTGCGCCAGCCGCTGGCCTGAGTGCCCCCCTGTTTGATATCTGTTTTTTCGTTGGGGGAGTTTATGGCAAGCGGTACGGTCAAATGGTTCAATGATGCCAAGGGCTTCGGGTTTATCACCCCGGACGACGGTAACGAAGAACTGTTTGCGCACTTTTCGGCTATCCAGATGAATGGCTTCAAGACCCTGAAAGAGGGCCAGCGCGTTTCGTTCGAAATCGTGCAAGGTCCGAAGGGCAAGCAAGCCACGAACATCCAGAGCGCCGCCTGAGCGCGACATCGCGACCGCACCGGCCGACAGAGCGCGCGGCGGTCGCTACAGGCTTCGGCGGCGGACGTCCGGCGGGGGCAATCGGCTCATCGATTGCCGAGGCGCAGGTCGTTGAATCCTGGGGAAAAGGCCCGGCAATGCCGGGCCTTTTCCATTCCCCATTCCCCATTCCCGCGGCCACTCACATCGGCCACCCATGTCGGCCATCTGCATCGACTACCCGCATCTACCACCTGCAGCCGCCGCCCGCATCGCCACGCTTCAAATCTGGCTTCAAAAAAACAAACCCCCGCTACCTGACGGCAACGGGGGTTCGCGCCAACGCCGTGCGCCGCGGAGCCGAGAGGCAGCGCGACGCGAGCGAAGCCGGCGATTACATGTTGTCGATCATCACCTGACCGAAGCCCGAGCACGAGACCTGGGTCGCGCCTTCGAGCAGGCGGGCGAAGTCGTACGTGACCTTCTTCGACAGGATCGACTTCTCCATCGACGAGATAATCAGGTCCGCCGCCTCGGTCCAGCCCATATGGCGCAGCATCATTTCGGCCGACAGGATTTCCGAACCCGGGTTCACGTAGTCCTTGCCGGCGTACTTCGGCGCGGTACCGTGGGTGGCTTCGAACATCGCCACCGAATCCGACAGGTTGGCGCCCGGCGCGATGCCGATGCCGCCGACCTGCGCGGCCAGCGCGTCGGACACGTAGTCGCCGTTCAGGTTCAGCGTGGCGATCACCGAGTACTCGGCCGGACGCAGCAGGATCTGCTGCAGGAACGCGTCAGCGATCGCGTCCTTGACGATGATGTCCTTGCCGGTCTTCGGGTTCTTGAACTTGCACCACGGGCCGCCATCGATCAGCTCGGCACCGAATTCCTTCTGCGCCAGTTCGTAGCCCCAGTCGCGGAATCCGCCTTCGGTGAACTTCATGATGTTGCCCTTGTGGACCAGGGTCACCGAGGGCTTGTCGTTGTCGATCGCGTACTGGATGGCCTTGCGGACCAGGCGCTGGGTGCCCTGCTTCGACACGGGCTTGACGCCGATACCCGAGGTTTCCGGGAAGCGGATCTTCTTGACGCCCATTTCGTTCTGCAGGAAAGCGATGACCTTCTTGGCCTGCTCGCTTTCGGCTTCCCACTCGATACCGGCGTAGATGTCTTCCGAGTTCTCACGGAAGATCACCATGTCGGTCTTCTCGGGCTCGCGCACCGGCGAGGGAACGCCCTTGAAATAGCGCACCGGGCGCAGGCAGACATACAGGTCCAGCTGCTGGCGCAGCGCGACATTCAGCGAGCGGATACCGCCGCCGACCGGCGTGGTCAGCGGGCCCTTGATCGAGACCACGTATTCACGCAGCACGTCCAGCGTTTCGTCGGGCAGCCACACATCGGGGCCATAGACCTTGGTCGACTTCTCGCCGGCGTAGATCTCCATCCACGAGATCTTGCGCTTGCCGGCGTAGGCCTTGGCCACGGCCGCGTCCACCACCTTGATCATCACCGGGGTGATATCGAAGCCGGTACCGTCGCCTTCGATATAAGGGATGATCGGGTTGTCCGGAACATTCAGCGAGAGATCCTGGTTGACCGTGATCTTCTCACCGGCCGGGACCTTGATGTGTTGGTACATGACGTCTCCAGTACGGAACGGGGGTTTTCGAACGGCCGGCGGGTTCGTGACCAGACGGCGAAATGCGGGCCTAGCGGGAGGCATTGTAACGGCCCTCGCGACACCGGCATTGCTGCATCGCGAGACTGCGTCCTATCTGGGTCTTATATAAGACACAAGACCGGTTTCGTATTATGCAGCAATTTTTCATCATCCGCCATCCCGGCCGGGCGCTTGCGTCGTGCGCGCTGCGGCATACTGGCGCCTTTCCCGCACCGGTTTCCCCATGACCTTGATCGCCCTGAACAAGCCGTTCGGCACCATGAGCCAGTTCTCGCCCCATCCGAGCCGGCAGACACTCGCCGACTGGATCGCAATGCCGGGCGTCTATCCCGCCGGCCGGCTCGACGCCGACAGCGAGGGGCTGCTGCTGCTGACCGACGACGGCGTGCTGCAGGCGCGCATCGCCGACCCGCGCCAGAAGCTGGCCAAGACCTATCTGGCGCAGGTCGAAGGCGTGCCGGACGAGGCCGCGCTGGCCAGGCTGCGCGCCGGCCTCGACCTTGGCGACTTCCAAACCTTACCGGCGCAGGCCACGTTGATCGACGAGCCGGATTTCCTGTGGCCGCGCACGCCGCCGATCCGCTTTCGCGCCGCGATACCGACGCAGTGGCTGAAGATCGTGATCCACGAGGGCAAGAACCGGCAGGTGCGCCGCATGACCGCGGCGGTCGGCTACCCGACGCTGCGGCTGGTCCGGGTCGGCATCGGCGCGCTGGACCTGCGCCAGCTGGGCCTCGCCCCGGGGCAATGGCAGGAGGTCGCGCCGCAGAGCCTGGGCATGAGCGGCCCCGCCCGCGGCACCACGCCCGTCCGGCCTCGGTCGAATCCCGGCGGCACCAGCCCGGGTCGCACGAACCCGGGTCGCACGAACGCCGGCCGCACCAATCCGGACCGCACCGACACGGGCCCTGACAACGCCGACCCTGCCAAGGCCCGCCGTACCGACGCGGGTCGTACCAACACCGGCCGCACCAACGCTGGCCGCACCAACGCCGGCCGTACCGACTCGGATCGGACAGGCGGCCCCAACCGCCGCCGGCGGCCGGCCTAGCCGCGCTGCGCTATGCTTGCGGCTGCGTTCCGGAGCGTTCCCGCCGCCTTCCTGTCACGTTCGTGCCACGTTCCTGCCGCGTTTTCCTGACCCCGCCGACATGACCTTCGCCATTCCCGCCATGCCTGTCCGCCGTCCGTCGTCCGCCGCCCCGCTCGATTGCCCTGCGCCGTCTTCGTCCCGCCGCCCGCTGGCGCGCCGGCTCGCCGCTCTCGCCTGCGGCGTGGCGATGCTGACCCCGCTCGCGCACGCGCAAAGCCAAACGCAGCAGCGGCTGCCGGTGGTGTCGCTGAGCGCCGGCATGTACGTGATCCGCGCCGAGGTCGCCGCCGATCCGCAGTCCCGTCAGCAAGGGCTGATGTACCGCAAGTCGATGCCCGCCAATACCGGCATGCTGTTCGTGTTCGAGCAGAAGGCCGGCCACTGCTTCTGGATGAAGAACACCGAGCTGCCGCTGTCGATCGCCTTCCTGGCGGACGACGGCACCATCGTCAACATCGAGGACATGCAGCCGCGCGAGCGAGCAGAACCACTGCCCGAAGGCGGCGATCCGCTATGCGCTGGAGATGAACCAGGGGTGGTTCGCGCAGAAGGGCATCAAGGCCGGCGCGAAGATCGGCGGCCTGCCCGCGCAGTAAAGGGCCGCACTATAGAGCCCAAGAATACGGCCCTATAAAGGGCTTCAGGAAAACGGGCCAGGAAGAAAGACGCGGCCCGTCAAACAAGCCGCGCCGGCATCGCAAGGGCCCGCATGGCCCCGCAATGGCCCGGTCCGGACTTCAGTCCCGGAAGTTGTTGAAGTCCAGCGGCGCCTCGGGCACGTCCTTGCGCAGCATCGCGATCACACTTTGCAGATCGTCGCGCTTGGCGCCCGACACGCGCACCGCATCGCCCTGGATGCTGGCCTGCACCTTGATCTTGCTGTCCTTGATCATGCGCACGATCTTCTTGGCCAGATCTCCGGTAACGCCCTTCTTGATCGTGATGACCTGCTTGACCTTGTCGCCGCTGATCTTCTCGGTCTTTCCGTAGTCGAGGAAGCGCACGTCGACATTGCGCTTGGCCATCTTGCTGAGCAGCACGTCCTTGACCTGGCCGAGCTTGAAGTCGTCATCGGCAAACGCGGTCAGTTCGCCTTCCTTTTGCTCGACACGGGAATCGGAGCCCTTGAAGTCGAAGCGCGTCGAGATTTCCTTGTTGGCCTGCTCGACCGCATTCTTGACCTCGACCATATTCGCTTCGCATACCACGTCAAACGACGGCATCGCCTACTCCTTCTGTATTCCGGTACCTCGGACCTCGGTACCCTGTTCGATCCCTGAACCTGGCCGGCCCTCGCCGGTGGTTCCGTATAATCCAGCCAACCCTGCAGTCCAGGCCGTTCCGCTCCATCCCGCTGTTCGGGCATCCTCGTCCGGCAACTTTTTCCGCATGGCAGATTTCCACGAATTTTATCCGCTGCGCCAGCACAACACATTGGGTTTCGACGTACGCGCACGCTACGCGATGGCGGTGCGCAGCGAAAGCGACCTCGTCGAGGCACTCGCCGACCCCCGCGCCGCGCAGCGGCCGGTGGTCGTGCTGGGCGGCGGCAGCAACGTGGTGCTGACCGGCGATCTCGATGCGGTGGTGCTGCTGATGCAGGTTCCGGGCTACACCGTCGCCGCCGCCGACGACGCCTGGCTGGTGACGGTGGGTGCCGGCGAGAACTGGCACGCGACCGTCAATCGGACCATCGCCGACGGCATGCCCGGCCTCGAAAACCTGGCGCTGATCCCCGGCAGCGTGGGCGCGGCGCCCATTCAGAACATCGGCGCCTACGGCGTCGAGCTGCGCGAACGCTTCCACAGCCTGCGCGCTTGGGACCGGCAAACCCGCGACTTCGTCACGCTGAGCCTGAGCGATTGCGCCTTCGGCTATCGGGACAGCCTGTTCAAGCAGGCCGGCCGGGATCGCTACGTGATCACCGCGGTCACGCTGCGGCTGCCGCGGCGCTGGCAGCCGGCGCTGGGCTATGCCGAACTCGCCCGTGAGCTGCACGATCATCCGGCACCGGATGCGGCCGCGATTCGCGACGCGGTCATCGCGATCCGCCGGCGCAAGCTGCCCGACCCCCGCCGTGCTGGGCAATGCCGGCAGCTTCTTCAAGAATCCGGTGGTCAGCGCCGCCCAGCGCGACGCGCTGGTGGCCGCGCATCCGGACCTGGTCAGCCATCTGCAGCCGGACGGCAGCTACAAGCTTGCCGCGGGCTGGCTGATCGATCGCTGCGGATTCAAGGGCCTGCGCGAAGGCCCGGTCGGCGTGCACGAGCGGCAGGCGCTGGTGCTGGTGCACCATGGCGGCGGCGACGGCCGTGCGCTGCTGGCGCTGGCGGGGCGCATCGCCGATACGGTGCGGGAGCGCTTTGGCGTCGGGATCGAGCCCGAGCCGGTGGTGCTGTAGTTCGGGCGGTAGTTCGGGCGGTAGTTTCGGCGGTACTGCGAGCGCCCTTTCCCGCTCCCCCGGCCCGTCTCCCGCTCGCGGGAGAGAGGAGCATGCCCACAGCGGCTCGATGGTTGTCCGCCGAGGTTGCCCGCCGAGGTTGCCCGCCGAGTGTTGCGCGCTGACCGGTTACAACGGCAGATCCTGCAGGAACTCCTTGCGGATATCGACGGTGCCGCGCTTGCCGACGGCATCGTAATGCTGCTCGAGCCATGCCTGCGCGGCGGTACGTCCGCGCTCGCGCAGCATCAGCAGGAAATTCCAGTCGGTCACCAGCTTGGTCGACGACGACAGGTCCGCCAGCGCCTCGTCGGCGCGGATCGAATGCAGCAGGATGTATTTGAGCTTGTCGCGGTATTCCGGCTTGAGCCACTCCTCATCGAGCAGCTTCTGCACAAAGGCGATCGCGCGCATCTCGCGCAGCAGCGAGGCGTTGAAGGTGATTTCGTTGAGCCGCTCCATCACTTCCTGCGGCTGCGTGGGCACGTCCGGGCGCGAGATCGGATTGATATGGACGACCAGGATGTCGCGCGTCGCGGTCTGGTAGAAGAACGGGAACAGCACCGGATTGCCCATGTAGCCGCCGTCCCAGTAGTACCGCTCGCCGATCTCGATCGCCGGATACAGGTACGGCAGGCAGGCCGAGGCCAGCACCGCGTCGACGGTGAGATCGGCCGTCTGGAACACCCGCACGTTGCCGCTGTTGACGTCGGTGGCGGCGATGAACAGCTTCGTTTCCGGGCAGGCCCGCACGCGCTCGAAGTCGACCTGATCCTCGAGCAGCGAGCGCAAGGGGTTGAACGTGCTGCCCTGCGCGGTTGCGCTCCACCAGCCGGACCACATCCGCATCCAGTCCTGCAGCGGCCAGCTGTTGCCGGGCTGGCCGGACAGCCAGTCGACCGTCTGCTGGCCCAGCGTCGAGAACGGCGAGCCGGCGCGCGACACGCCGAACCAGAAGTCGTGCAGCTTCTCTCGCGCGCGCTCTGTACCGCCTTCGAGCAGGCCGTCGATCATCATCACCGCGTTCATCGAGCCGGCGCTGGTGCCGCTGATGCCGTCGAAACGCAGGCGGCCATCCTCCAGCAGCGCGTCGAGCACGCCCCAGCCGAAGGCGCCGTGCGCGCCGCCGCCCTGCAGGGCGAGATTGATCGGCTTGTGTCGATTGGCCATGCGGAACTCCGTGAAGCGGGACGATCAAGGGGGAGGATCGGGAGGGGAGAGGAGAGACGGCCGCCGCATGCGCGCGGCCGCCGACGCGCGAGGAGCGATCAGCCGAAGTGGCAGACGTAGTCGAGCGTCTGCTGCACCTCGATATCGAAGCTGCTGTCGCCGGGAACGTTGAACTGCTGGCCCGCGCCGTAGGTCTGCCATTCGTCGGAGCCCGCCAGCCGCACGCGGCAGACGCCGGCGTTGATCTCCATGATTTCGGGCGCGCCGGTCTTGAAGGTCAGCGAGGCGGGGAAGATCACGCCCAGGGTCTTGCGGGTGCCGTCCGGAAACAGCACGGTGTGGCTGACGCATTTGCCGTCGAAATACAGATTGGCTTGCTTGACGACGGAAACATTGTCGAACTGGCTCATGGTGATTCTCCTGATGAACGATGGAAGTTGGGTGCGGACCCACATGGACCTACGTGGGCCTGAAAGGAGCTGCGCGGACATGTGCCGACCTGCGCGGACATGAAAAGAGGGGCCGCCTGGGCCCCTCTCCTTCCTTACCGATGCGCGTGGCAGCCGCTCGCTGACGACTTACTTGCCGCGCTGGCGGCGCGCATTCTCGGCGATGCGCATGCGCAGCGCGTTCAGCTTGATGAAGCCGCCGGCGTCGGCCTGGTTGTAGGCGCCGAAGTCGTCGTCGAAGGTAGCGATGGTCTTGTCGAACAGCGTGTCCTTCGAATCGCGGGCCAGCACGATGACGTTGCCCTTGTACAGCTTGACGCGCACCCAGCCGTTGACGTTCTGCTGCGTATGGTCGATCAGCACCTGCAGCGCGCGGCGCTCCGGGCTCCACCAGTAGCCGTTGTAGATCAGGCTGGCGTAGCGCGGCATCAGGTCGTCCTTCAGGTGGGCGACTTCGCGGTCCAGCGTGATCGATTCGATCGCGCGGTGGGCGCGCAGCAGGATCGTGCCTCCCGGCGTTTCATAGCAGCCGCGGCTCTTCATGCCGACGTAGCGGTTCTCGACCAGATCCAGACGGCCGATGCCATGCTTGCCGCCCAGGCGGTTCAGTTCGGTCAGCACTTCGGCCGGCGTCATGCGCTTGCCGTTCAGCGCGACGATGTCGCCCTGCTCGAATTCGATGTCGAGGAACTCGGGCGCGTCCGGCGCCTGCTCCGGCGACACCGTCCAGCGCCACATGTCTTCCTCGGCCTCGGCCTTCGGGTCTTCCAGATGGCGGCCTTCGAACGAGATGTGCAGCAGGTTGGCGTCCATCGAGTACGGCGCGCCGCCCTTCTTGTGCTTCATGTCGATTTCGATGCCGGCCTTCTCGGCGTAGGCCAGCAGCTTCTCGCGCGACAGCAGGTCCCACTCGCGCCACGGGGCGATGACCTTGACGCCCGGCTCCAGGCCGTAATAGCCGAGCTCGAAGCGCACCTGGTCGTTGCCCTTGCCGGTGGCGCCGTGCGACACGGCGTCGGCGCCGGTGCTGCGCAGGATCTCGATCTGGCGCTTGGCGATCAGCGGACGGGCGATCGACGTGCCCAGCAGGTATTCGCCTTCGTAGACCGCATTGGCGCGGAACATCGGGAAGACGAAGTCGCGCACGAATTCTTCGCGCAGGTCGTCGATGAAGATGTTTTCGGGCTTGATGCCGAACTTGAGCGCCTTCTGGCGAGCCGGCTCCAGTTCCTCACCCTGGCCGATGTCGGCCGTGAAGGTGACCACCTCGCATTGGTAGGTGTCTTGCAGCCACTTCAGGATCACCGAAGTGTCCAGCCCGCCGGAGTAGGCGAGCACGACTTTCTTGATATCGCTCATGTTCGACTCGATGCGCAAAAGAGGCGCGGACCGGCAGGTAAGACAGCCCGCGCATCGGATATGGAAAAACGGAAAGCCGCTATTTTGACATGACCGCCCGGGCTTGGGCGCCACATCGCCGGACGGCGCGGCTCGGGCGCCAGGCGATCGACCGGATCATCGATCCGGCGCGTCGCTCAATAGCGCCCGCACAGCAGGTACTCCATCAGCGCCTTCTGCACGTGCAGCCGGTTCTCGGCTTCGTCCCAGACCACGCTCTTCGGGCCGTCGATCACGGCGGCCTCGACTTCCTCGCCGCGGTGCGCCGGCAGGCAGTGCATGAACAGCGCGTCGGGATTGGCGCGGTCCATCATCGCTGTGGTCACCATCCAGTCCTGGAAGGCACGCTTGCGCACCTCGTTCTCGGCCTCGAAGCCCATGCTGGTCCAGACGTCGGTGGTCACCAGATCGGCGCCCTGGCACGCGGCCAGCGGGTTGTCGAAGACCTTGACCAGGCTCGCGGCGCTGGCGGGCACCATCGCCGGATCCAGCTGGTATCCCGGCGGCGCCGAGAAATGGAAGGTGAAGCCCAGGCGTTCGGCGGCCTGGATCCAGGTGTAGGCCATGTTGTTGGCATCGCCGATCCACGCCACCACCTTGCCGCGGATGCTGCCGCGGTGCTCGATATAGGTGAAGACGTCGGCCAGTACCTGGCACGGATGGTATTCGTTGGTCAGCCCGTTGATCACCGGCACGCGCGAATGGGCGGCGAAACGGTCGATGATCTCCTGCCCGAAGGTGCGGATCATGATGATGTCCACCATGCGGGAGATCACCTGCGCGGCGTCCTCGATCGGCTCGCCGCGGCCCAGCTGCGAGTCGCGCGTGTTCAGGAACACCGCGTGGCCGCCCAGCTGGTGGATGCCGGCCTCGAACGACAGTCGCGTGCGGGTCGAGTTCTTCTCGAAGATCATCGCCAGCGTACGGTCGTGCAGCGGATGCCAGGTCTCGTAGTTCTTGAACTTGGTCTTCAGAATCCGGGCGCGGTCGAGCAGGTACTCGTACTCCTTCGCATCGAGGTCGCTGAATTGGAGGTAGTGCTTGATCGGCGTTGGGCTCATAAAACAAAGAAGGCGGCTCGATGGGGACACGCGAGGCCATGAACGGTCATGGAACCACGCTGTCGCGGAGCCGCCTTTCGCGTCGCTTGCGCAATGTGAGTTCAGGAATCATAAGGGATTATTCCTGCTTTGGCGAGCCTGGGCGGGCGCACGGCCAGGCCGCCGGGGACCCCTCCCGGCTTATGCGGCAGTCTTATATAAGATATAATACTCGCTGATTCACGCGGGGCCCGGCATACCCTTGCCGCCGCCCGCCGCCGGCATCAAAAGTGCCCCCGCCACGACCGACGCCCCGCCTTCCGGCCAGATTCGCGCGAACCCATCGCCGCTCGCCGCGTCAAACGGGCGCCCGTTGCGGGTTTCCCGTCGAGTCACCAGCCTCACCGCAGTCCATGAATTCCACCGTTCGCCAGTACTTCATCCAGGGCATCACCAAGGAAGGCAAGACCTTCCGTCCGAGCGATTGGGCTGAACGGCTGTGCGGCGTGATGGCGCAATTCCGCCCGCCTGGCGATACCGGCGATCCCCGCCTGACCTACTCCCCCCTACGTGCGCCCGGTGATGTCCGGCGGCGTCAAGTGCGTGGTGGTCGATGCGCGGCTGCGCGAGATCGAGCCCAAGGCGCTGGACTTCGTGCTGAACTTCGCGCGCGACAACCACCTGCAGCTGGTCGAGGCCTGCTCGCTGGATTGAGTGCATCGACGAATAAGCGCGGGAGCGCGCCGAGGGCGAAGGGCAAGAACGAAGCGCAATGCCGCAAATCGGAAGCGCAATGCCGAAGCGCCGAGCGGAATGCAAAAAAGCCCGTCATCGGACGGGCTTTTTTACTGCGCCGACCGCGCGCCAGGCGCGGCCGGTGAACGCGGCAATCAGGCGGCCATGGCCTTGATCGCAGCCGACAGACGCGACTTGTGGCGCGCTGCCTTGTTCTTGTGAACGATCTTCTTGTCGGCGATGCTGTCGATCACGGCTTGCGAGTTCTTGAAGATCTCGGCAGCTGCGGCCTTGTCGCCGGCGTCGATCGCCTTGCGGACTGCCTTGACGGCCGTGCGCAGACGCGAGCGCAGGCTGGAGTTGTGCGCGTTCTGGGCGACGGCTTGACGCGCGCGCTTGCGAGCTTGTGCGGAATTTGCCATTTCGTAAATATCCTGAATTCAGATGCGTGCGTGGATTGCACAAGAGCGACCCGGGATGCACTGACACACGAATCCGGAACGCAACTATCTTCTCGAATCGGCGATTATACACACAAGAGCGAAACCGCCGCAAGGAAGATCCTGCCCCTCGGCGAAGGCGGCGGGCCGCGCACACCAATCCGTATAATTGGCGCCACAATTGGCGGGCCCAGGCTCGCCCGGTGTGGTGGCATTGCAACTTTCAGCCCTTGGCGGCCGTCTGAGTGCGATCCGCCGCCCCGGCGACGCGCCCCGGCGGCGCCACAACGTTCCCCCTCTCCTCCCCCGACCTTGAACCTGCTCAAATCGCTCGCCACCATCAGCGGCCTGACGATGCTGTCGCGCATCACCGGCCTGATCCGCGAGATCCTGATCGCCCGCGCGTTCGGCGCCTCGGACATGACCGACGCGTTCAATGTCGCCTTCCGCATCCCCAACATGCTGCGCCGGATCTTCGGCGAGGGCGCCTTCCAGCAGGCCTTCGTGCCGATCCTCGGCGAATACCACGGCAAGCGCGGCGACGAGCCGACCCGGCTGCTGGTCGATGCGGTCGCCACCGTGATGGCGTGGGCGCTGGCCGCGGTGTCGCTGATCGGCGTGCTGGCCGCCCCGGTGATCATGACCATCGTCGCGACCGGCTTTCGCGGCGACAACCAGACCTACGACGCGGCCGTCTTCATGACCCGCGTGATGTTCCCCTACATCGGCCTGATCTCGATGGTGGCGCTGGCCTCGGGCGTGCTGAACACCTGGCGCAACTTCGCGGTGCCCGCCTTCACGCCGGTGCTGCTGAACCTGTCGCTGATCGGTGCCGCGCTGTTCGTCGCGCCCCATTTGCAGGAGCCGATCTACGCGCAGGCGTGGGGCGTGCTGGTCGGCGGCGTGCTGCAGCTGGCGATCCAGGTGCCGGCGCTCAAGCGCATCGGCATGCTGCCGCGCATCGGCGTGAACCTGCGCGCCGCGTGGCGCGATCCCGGCGTGCGCCGCATCCTGCGGCAGATGGGCCCGGCGCTGCTGGGCGTATCGGTGGCGCAGATCAGCCTGATCATCAATACCAATATCGCCTCGCGCCTGGCCACCGGCAGCGTGTCCTTCCTGACCTATGCCGACCGCCTGATGGAGTTTCCGACCGCGCTGCTCGGCGTGGCGATCGGCACGATCCTGCTGCCGAGCCTGTCGAAGGCCAGCGCGCGCGAGGACAGCGTCGAGTATTCCGCGCTGCTTGACTGGGGCCTGCGGCTGACCTTCCTGCTGGCGATCCCGAGCGCGATCGGCCTCTATGTCTTTGGCCGGCCGCTGACCGCGGTGCTGTTCCACTACGGCAAGTTCGACGCCCATGCGGTCGAGATGACCAGGCTCGCGGTGATGGCCTACGGCGTCGGCCTGGTCGGCCAGATCCTGGTCAAGATCCTCGCGCCCGGCTTCTACGCGCGGCAGGACATCCGCACGCCGGTCAAGATCGCGATCGCGATGCTGGTGATGACGCAGCTCGCCAACCTCGCCTTCGTGCCTTGGCTCGGGCACGCGGGGCTGGCGCTGTCGATCAGCGTCAGCGCGACGCTCAATGCCGTGCTGCTGTTCATCGGCCTGCGCCGCGTCGGCGTCTACCGGCCCGCGCCGGGCTGGTGGCTGTTCCTCGCACAGCTGTCGGCCGCGGCGACGCTGCTTGCGGGCGTGCTGCTGTGGTTCGCGCGCACCTTCGACTGGGTCGCCCTGGGTACCACCCCGCTGCTGCGGATCGCGCTGATGGCCTCGTGCCTGGTGCTTGCGGCGGTCGTCTACTTCGGTACACTGTGGCTCACGGGCCTGCGCTATGCTGCCTTCAAGCGCAAAGCAGCCTGAAGACATGGCGCCGGCCGCAACCAGGAACCGCTATGACCTCGACCAAAGTCCTGGACTATTTTGCCGCGCTGGTGGCGGACGACAGCGGTATCCCGCTGACCGAAACGGCCCTGTCGATCGCACAGGATGCCTACCCTGACCTGGATCTGCAGGCCGAACTGGCCGCCATCGACGTATTGGCCCTGCGGCTGAAACGGCGGATCGCCGACGGCACCCCGGCCATCCAGCGCCTGCGCCTGCTGAACCATTTCTTCTACCGCGACCTGGGCTTCGGGCCCAACACGAACGACTACTACGACCCCGACAATTCGTATCTGAACGTGGTGCTGCGGCAGCGGCGCGGCATTCCGATTTCGCTGGCGGTGCTGTACATGGAGCTCGGCCAGCAGATCGGCCTGCCGCTCAAGGGCGTTTCCTTCCCCCAACCACTTCCTGCTGCGGATGTCGATTCCAGCGGGCGAGGTCGTGCTCGATCCGCTGACCGGCGAGACGCTGTCCAAGGAGCAGCTGCAGGACATGCTGGACCCGTACCTGGAGCGCGAGGGCATCGCCGATCCGAACGCGGTGCCGCTCGGCCTGTTCCTGCAGACCGCCAGCCATCGCGAGATCATCGCGCGGATGCTGCGCAACCTGAAGGCGATCTATCTGCAGGAGTCGCGCTGGCAGCGGCTGCTGGCGGTGCAGAACCGGCTGGTGATCCTGCTGCCCGATTCGATCGAGGAAGTGCGCGACCGGGGCTTGGCCTACGCGAATCTGGAATGCTTCCGGCCCGCGCTGGAAGATCTGGAGGCCTATGTCAGCGCGCGGCCCGATGCGGCCGATTCGACCCAGATCCGCGACCGCATGCCGGCGCTGCGGATGATGAGCCGGTCGCTGAACTGAGCGGCCGCACGCCACCCGGCAAGGAAGAAGGAAGAGACAGAGGACGAGACAGGCCGGCATCGCGACGATGCCGGCCCCGCCGCAAGCCGCGCCCCTACGACACGTCTTACGACACGCGGCGGCGCTTGTCCCCGCGCCGCAGCAGCCGCCACAGGCCGCCCAGGATCAGCGGCACGATCGCCGCGCTGATGCCGGCCAGCACGATCAGGTTCAGGTACTGCTTGATGAATGGCAGGTTGCCGAAGAAATAGCCGGCGAACACCAGGCCGAACACCCAGATGACCGCGCCGAGCACATTGAAGAACTGGAAGCGCGCGAACGTCATCTGCGACACCCCGGCGACGAAGGGCGCGAAGGTCCGCACGATCGGCACGAAACGCGCGATCACCAGCGTCTTGCCGCCGTGGCGCTCGTAGAAGTCGTGCGTCTTGCGCAGCGCCTGCTGGTCAAGGAAGCGCCATTGATGGTCGAACACCTTCGGCCCGATCCAGCTGCCGATCCAGTAGTTGACGGTATTACCGCCGATCGCCGCGGCGAGCAGCAGCCCGATCAGCACCCACTCGTTCATCGCCCCGGTGGCGCAGAACGCGCCGGCGATAAAGAGCAGCGAATCGCCCGGCAGGAAGGGCACCACCACCAGGCCGGTCTCGGCAAAGACGATCGCGAACAGAATGGCATAGACCCAGGCGCCATATTGCTGAATCACGGTGCCGAGATACTTGTCGACGTGCAGCAGCATGTCGATGAACTGCAATACGATTTCCAAGACGTTCCCCATCCTTGTCCAGCCCGACATCATACAAGACGAACGTGGCCGCACCGGTGGCGTAAAGCCCCCCATCTGCGGCAGGGGTGCGAGCTTCCGCACGCAATCGGGCACATCGCTCCCGCGCCATCCCGGCCCCGTCCCCAACGCGTCGCCGCCCCGTTCCGCTCCCATGCCGCAACGAGGCCGACACGTATAATCGCTGCCATGTCCGCGCCACCCTCCTCTCCTGCCTCCGCCGCCGCATTTCCCGCATCGGGCACGACCCCGGGTGCCGACCCGCGTGCAGACCGCCCGCAGCGCCGCCTGGCCCCCTCACGCCCGATCCGCCCGCTGCCCGATCAGCTGGTCAGCCAGATCGCGGCCGGTGAGGTGGTCGAACGACCCGCCTCGGTGGTCAAGGAGTTGCTGGAGAACGCGCTCGACGCCGGCGCGACGCAGCTGTCGGTGCGGCTCGAGGAAGGCGGCGTACGCCGCATCGTGATCAGCGACAACGGCTGCGGCATCCCGGCCGAGGAACTGGCGGTCGCGCTGATGCGCCACGCCACCAGCAAGATCGCCTCGCTCGATGAACTCGAATCGGTGCTGACGCTGGGCTTTCGCGGCGAGGCGCTGGCATCGATCGCCTCCGTCTCGCAGCTGGTGCTGACCAGCCGCACGGCGAACTGCCCCCCACGCCAGCCAGATCCATGCGGACACCGGCGCGCTGCAGCCCGCCTCGGGCGGGGTCGGCACCACCGTCGATGTGCAGCACCTGTATTTCAATACGCCGGCCCGCCGCAAGTTCCTGAAGAGCGAACAGACCGAGCTCGGCCATTGCCTCGAGGTGATCCGGCGCATCGCGCTGGCCCGGCCCGACGTCACGCTGTCGGTCCATCACAACGGCAAGCCGATGGAGCACTGGAACGCGGGCGATGTCGCCACGCGTACCGCGCAGGTGCTCGGCAACGAATTCGCGCGGGCGCGGCTGCCGCTGGAAGAACAGGCCGGCGAGCTCGCGCTGTACGGCTTCGCCGGATTGCCGACCGCCTCGCGCGGCCGCCCCGACCAGCAGTTCTTCTTCGTCAATGGCCGCTTCGTCCGCGACAAGCTGCTGACGCACGCGGTGCGCAGCGCCTATCAGGACGTGCTGCACGGCGACCGTTTCCCTTCGTACGTGCTGTGCCTGGACCTGCCGCCCGAGCTGGTCGACGTCAACGTGCACCCGTCCAAGATCGAGGTGCGCTTCCGCGAATCGCGCGCGGTCCATCAGTTCGTCTACCACGCGGTGCAGCGCTGCCTGGCGCGCCAGGCGGGCGAAAATGGCGACAGCCTGCATACCGGCGACGAGGGCATCGGTCATGGCGGCCAGGCCCCGGCGCTGCGCCTCGCCGCCACCAGCCCCGTGCAGCCGGGCGGTCGCCCCTGGGTCGATTACACCGCGGCCGCGCGCCAGACCGAGCTCGGTATCGCGCAGCCGCGGCAAGGCGTATCTGGGCATGGTCCGCGATGCGCTGTCGCCGGCCGGCCAGCGCTTCACGCCATCGAGTCAGCCGCCCGCATGGCTCGCCGATGCGCGCGCCGCCCGCGAGGACGAACCGCCGTCGCTGCTCGACCGTGCGCCGATGCAGGGCGCGGGCGCCGGCGACGGCCAGCTGGACAACGCCGACGACCACCCGCTCGGCTATGCGATCGCCCAGCTGCACGGCATCTACGTGCTGGCGCAGAACGCGCGCGGCCTGGTGCTGGTCGACATGCATGCCGCGCACGAGCGCATCCTGTACGAGCAGATCAAGACCGCGCTCGATGCGCGCCAGATGACGGTGCAGCCGCTGCTGATTCCGGTCACGCTGCCGGCCAGCCCGGTCGAGATCGGCGCCGCCGAGGAACACCAGGACACGCTGGCGCTGCTGGGCTTCGACATCGCGCCGGTCTCGCCGACCACGCTGGCGGTGCGCGCGATTCCCGCACTGCTCAAGCAGGCCGACGCCGAGGCGCTGGCGCGCGACGTGCTGCGCGACCTGCATGCCTATGGCGGTTCGCGCGTGCTGGCCGAGCGCCAGAACGAACTGCTGGCGACGCTGGCCTGCCACAGCGCCGTGCGCGCCAACCGCAAGCTGACCGTCGAGGAAATGAACGCGCTGCTGCGCCAGATGGAGCAGACCGAGCGCGCCGATCAGTGCAACCATGGCCGGCCGACCTGGGTCCAGCTCACCGTGGCCGAGCTGGACCGGCTGTTCCTGCGCGGCCAGTAAGGCCGCCCGCTGTCGTTGTCCGCCTCGTCGTTGTCCGCCTATTCCATGGCCTCCGCGTCGCCCGCTCCCATCGTCTGCCTGCTCGGGCCCACCGCCTCGGGCAAGACCGCGGCCGCACTGGCGCTGGCCGCCCACGCGCCGGTCGAGATCATCAGCATGGATTCGGCGCTGGTCTATCGCGAGATGGACATCGGCACCGCCAAGCCCTCTGCCGCCGAACTGGCCGCGGTGCCGCACCATCTGATCGACATCATCGACCCGGCCGACAGCTATTCGGCCGCGCAATTCGTCGCCGACACCAACGCGCTGATCGAATCGATCCGCGCGCGCGGCCGCGCGCCGCTGATCGTCGGCGGCACCATGCTCTATTACAAGGCGCTGACCCAGGGCCTGAACGATCTGCCGCAGGCCGACCCGCAGGTACGCGCCGAACTCGACCGCCTGGCCGAGCAGCGCGGCTGGCCGGCGCTGCATGCGATGCTGGCTGAAGTCGATCCGGTCACGGCGGCGCGGCTGGCGCCCAACGACGCGCAGCGCATCCAGCGCGCGCTGGAGATCCACCGGCTGACCGGCCGTCCGATGTCGGCGCTGCTGGCGCGCCAGGCCGATGCGCGGACCTTCGACGGCGCGGCCGGCGCGCGCTTTCGCGCGATCGCGCTGGAGCCGTCGGAGCGCGCGGTGCTGCACGCGCGCATCGAGGCCCGCTTCGACGCGATGCTCGCCGGCGGGCTGCTGGACGAGGTCGAACGCCTGCGCGCGCGCGGCGACCTGCATCCGGGGCTGCCGTCGATCCGCTGCGTCGGCTACCGGCAGGTCTGGGAATATCTGGACGGCCTCTGCGACTTCGCCACCATGCGCGAGCGCGGCATCGCCGCGACCCGGCAGCTGTGCAAGCGGCAGCTGACGTGGCTGCGCTCGACGCCCGAGCGGCTGGTGGTCGATTGCCTGGCGCCGGACTATGTCGAGCAGGTCGCGCGGCTGGCGCAACTCGGCCCGTAGCCGGCGGCACGGCGAGCGCGCGATAATCGCGGCTTCGTCCTGTCCGGACTCCTACCTTCGAATTCCGCCGCCATGACCGCCACCGCCTTCACGCTGCGCCCCGCCACCGCCGAGGACTGCGACACGCTGCTGCGCCTGATCGCCGAACTCGCCGAGTACGAGAAGCTGACCCATCTGGTCGAGGCCACGCCCGAGAAACTGCGTCGCACGCTGTTCGGCGCGCGGCCGCTGGCCGAGGCCGTGCTGGCCGAGGTGCCCACGCCCGATGGCCCGCGCGCGATCGGCTTCGCGCTGTTCTTCCATAACTACTCGACGTTCCTCGCCAAGCCCGGCCTCTATCTCGAGGACCTGTATGTCGAGCCCGCCTGGCGTGGCCACGGCATCGGCAAGGCCCTGCTGATCCATCTGGCGGGACTGGCGGTCGAGCGCGGCTGCGGCCGTTTCGAATGGACCGTGCTGGACTGGAACACGCCGTCGATCGACTTCTATCGCGCGATGGGCGCCAGCGTGCTGCCGGACTGGCGCATCTGCCGGGTCACCGGCGAGGCGTTGACGGCGATGGCGGGGAAGTCGGCCTGACGAAGCGCGCGTGAACAAGCGGGCTTGAACAAACAGGCCTGGACAAGCGAGCCTGGACAAGCGGGCCTGCCCTCGACACGGGCAGCGACGCGCCCAAACGAAAACAGGCGGATGCCGAAGCATCCGCCTGTTTTTTTATCCCAACGCGGGGAGATCAGACCACCACGGTCAAACCACCACGGTCGGCGCCTGCCCTTCCTCGCGCTCGCGGATCTCGCCGATCTGCCACACCGCCTCGCCGGCGGCCTGCAGATGCCGGATCGCGCGTTCGGCGTCTTCCTTGGCGACGATCACCACCATGCCGATGCCGCAGTTGAACACGCGGTGCATCTCGTCGTCGGCGACGCGGCCCTGGGCCTGGAGCCACTGGAACAGCGGCGGCAGCGTCCACGCATCGCGCTGCAGCACCGCGGTGACTTCCTTGGGCAGCACGCGCGGCACGTTCTCGGTCAGGCCGCCACCGGTGATGTGGGCCATGCCCTTGACCGGCAGCGTCTCGATCAGCGACAGCAGCGGCTTCACGTAGATGCGCGTCGGCGCCATGATGGCGTCCTGCAGGCGCTGGCCGTGGAAATCGGCCTCCAGGTCCGGCTTGGCGACCTCGATGATCTTGCGCACCAGCGAGTAGCCGTTCGAATGCGCGCCCGACGAAGCCAGGCCCAGCACCACGTCGCCCGGCACGATGGTGGTGCCGTCGATGATGCGGCTCTTCTCGACCGCGCCGACCGCGAAGCCGGCCAGATCGTATTCCCCGTCCGGGTACATGCTCGGCATTTCCGCGGTCTCGCCGCCGATCAGCGCGCAACCGGCCAGTTCGCAGCCGTGGGCGATGCCCTGGATCACGGTGGCGGCGGTATCGACGTCCAGCTTGCCGCAGGCGAAATAGTCGAGGAAGAACAGCGGCTCGGCGCCCTGCACCAGGATGTCGTTGACGCTCATCGCGACCAGATCCTGGCCCACGGTATCGTGGCGGTTCAGCTGGAAGGCCAGCTTCAGCTTGGTGCCGACGCCGTCCGTGCCGGACACCAGCACTGGCTCCTTGAACTTGCGCGACAGCTCGAACAGCGCGCCGAAGCCCCCCGATGCCGGCCATCACGCCCTCGCGCATGGTGCGCTTGGCGAAGGGCTTGATACGGTCGACGAGCGCGTCGCCCGCATCGATGTCAACGCCGGCATCGCGGTACGAAAGGCCTGCCTGGCCGGAAGTGGGGGGCTGCGCTCATGGAGTTCTGCGGGTCCTGGATGGTGGAAATGACGACACTCGGGCGAGTCGGATCAAGCGTCGGACCACGCACAAGTGAGGAATGCGGCCCTCGCGGCGCCGGTTGACGGGTCGCGAGTCCAGTAGAATCGCGATTTTAACGGATACCGGGTGTCGGCTTCCAGTTGCATCGGCTTGTGCCGTGCAAACCCGCCGCCGCCGGGCGACGACCCGCGCTGGCCGCGCGGCCCTCGCCTTTCCTTTTTCTGCTCGCTTTCAGCTGGTCTCTTTTTACCGGTCTTTCCCCCACTGTCCCGATGAACGCCCCCCTGCTGTCCCACGAGGCCAAGCGCATTCTGCTCTGGGTCGCGCTCGGCGTCGTGCTGTTCGCCACGCTGCTGGCGCTGGCGCCGGTGCTGTCGCCCTTCCTGTTCGCGTTCATCTTCGCCTATATCCTGAACCCCGGCGTCGATTGGCTGCAGCGGCACAAGGTGCCGCGGATGATCGCCGTCTCGCTGATGATCC
Organism: Cupriavidus sp. H18C1; assembly: GCF_049311595.1. Taxonomy (NCBI): domain Bacteria; kingdom Pseudomonadati; phylum Pseudomonadota; class Betaproteobacteria; order Burkholderiales; family Burkholderiaceae; genus Cupriavidus; species Cupriavidus sp. H18C1. The sequence goes on along the minus strand of NZ_CP186008.1, from coordinate 2,644,880 downwards.
TGCTGCTGATCGTCGTCGTGGTGCTGCTGGTGCTGCTGGTCATCGCGGTGCTCCAGCGCGAGATTCCGCAGTTGCGCGAGCAGCTGCCCGAACTGCTGAAGAAGCTCAACTCGGTAGTCGCCCCGCGGCTGTCGGAGCTCGGCGTGCGCGTGCGCTTCGACTTCCCCGGCCTGCGCCGCATGATGTCGGAGCGCTTCGCCGCCAGCCCCGAGGACCTGCTGGCGGTGCTGCTGACCTATGTGCGCGTCTCCGGCACCGCGCTGGTCACCTACGGCGGGCTGGCGCTGCTGGTGCCGATCGTCATGTTCTATCTGCTGATGGACTGGCACATGGTGATGCGCCGGATCGAGGGCCTGGTGCCGCGCCGCTGGGTGCCCAAGGTGCGCGAGCTGACGGCGGAAACCGACGCGCTGCTGTCGCAGTACCTGCGCGGGCAGATCCTGGTGATGCTGATCCTCGCCGCGCTGTATTCGATCGGCCTGACCATCGCCGGCTTCGAGATCGCGATTCCGATCGGCGTGTTCACCGGCCTGGCGGTCTTCATTCCCTATATCGGCTTCGGCTTCGGCCTGGCGCTGGCCATCGTCGCGGCGCTGCTGCAGTTCGGCAATCTGTACGGGCTGGGCGCGGTCGCCCTGGTCTACGGCATCGGCCAGTTCGTCGAGAGCTTCTACCTGACGCCGCGGCTGGTGGGCGACCGGATCGGGCTGCATCCGCTGGTGGTGATTTTCGCGCTGCTCGCCTTCGGCCAGTTGTTCGGCTTCTTCGGCGTGCTGCTGGCGCTGCCGACCTGCGCGGTGCTGCTGGTCGGTGCCCGCCAGCTGCGGCGGCTGTATGTGACGAGCGACCTCTACCGGAAGTAATCGATACGCCATGTCTCCGCGCCCCAAGCAACTGTCGCTCGAACTGGGCAGCCCGCCGCCGTCGACCTTCGAGAACTTCTTCGTCTCGGCCAACCGCGAGCCGGTGCAGCGGCTGCGCGAGCTGCCGGGCGCGGTGGCGCAGGAGCGCGCCGCCGACCGGCTGATCTATCTGTGGGGCGAGACCGGCTCGGGCCGCACCCATCTGCTGCACGCGCTGTGCGACGCCGGCGCGCATGCCGGCCTGCGCTGCCGCTATCTGAGTCCGCACCACGCGCTGGCTGATTTCATCTTCGATCCGAGCTGCCAGCTGTACACGGTCGACGATGTCGACCTGCTCGACGAGGCCCGCCAGATCGCGGTGTTTTCCCTGTATAACGAGGTGCGCGCGCACGTACGCACCGCGCTGGTGGTGGCCGGCAGCCTGGCCCCGGTCACCATGCCGGTGCGCGAGGACCTGCGCACGCGGCTCGGCTGGGGCCTGGTCTACCAGCTCGCGCCGCTGTCGGACGACGACAAGATGGCCGCGCTGGTGCAGGCCGCGCGCGAACGCGGGCTGCAGCTGTCCCCCGAAATCCCGCACTGGCTGGTGACGCGCCACTATCGCGACATGCCCAGCCTGATGGCGCTGCTGGACGCGCTCGATACCTATTCGCTCGAACGCAAGCGGGCAGTGACGCTGCCGCTGCTGCGCGAAATGTTCGCCGAATTGCGTGAATAGCGCGCGGGCCGGCCGGAAGCCCTACACACCGACCCACACGCCGGCCCGCGCAGCGGCCCCAAACACCGGCTCGCACGCGGCCCGCCCCCTGGCACGCTCCCTGCAATCGGCCGCCAAGCCGGCCGCCATCCCCCTTAAGGTAAAATCGCCGCCCATGAATCTGGCATTGTTCGACCTCGACCACACCCTGATCCCGACCGACAGCGACCACGAATGGGGCCGCTTTCTGGTCCGTCTTGGCGTGGTCGACGAGGAAACCTATCGTCGCAAGAACGACGAGTTCTACGGCCACTACAAGGCCGGCACCCTCGATATCCAAGCCTTCCTGAAGTTCGCGCTGGCCCCGCTGGCGGCCCATCCGCGCGAGCGCCTGAACGCCTGGCGCCAGCAATTCATGCATGAAGTGATCGAGCCGGCCATCACGCCGCAGGCACGCGCGCTGGTCTACAAGCACCTGGACGCCGGCGACCTGTGCGCCATCGTCACGGCGACCAACAGCTTCGTCACCGCGCCGATCGCCGCCGCCTTCGGCATCAAGCACCTGATCGCCACCGAACCGGCCACCGCCGACGGCCTGGCGGAAAGCGCCTACACCGGCGAGGTGTTCGGCATTCCGAGTTTCCGCGAAGGCAAGATCGCCCGCGTCGAGGCCTGGCTGAAGGAACAGGGCGCGCGCTGGCAGGACTTCGCCACCACCACTTTCTACAGCGATTCGATGAACGACCTGCCGCTGCTGGCCAAGGTCACCGAGCCGATCGCCACCAACCCGGACGAGCGCCTCCGCCATCATGCCGCCGCGGCCGGCTGGCGCATCATGGACCTGTTCTGACGTGATCAAGAAGCTTATCAACCGGCTGCTGGGCAAGCCCGGGCCCAAGCAGCGGCGCCTCGGCCGCGCCCACACGCCGCGCATTATCACCGCCGACGAGCACCAGATCGATCCCACGCTGCTGTCGCGCAACGCGGTCAAGGTCACCAGCACGCTGCAGCAGGCCGGCTACCAGGCCTTCATCGTCGGCGGCGCGGTGCGCGACCTGCTGCTCGGCATCAAGCCAAAGGACTTCGACGTGGCGACCAACGCCACGCCCGACCAGGTGCAGGCGCTGTTCCGCCGCTCGCGCATCATCGGCCGGCGCTTCCAGATCGTGCACGTGACCTTCTACGGCGGCCGCGAGCAGGAAATCATCGAGGTGTCGACCTTCCGCGCGCTGGTCGACGCGGTGGCCAGCGAAACGCTGCCCGAAGGCCGCCGGCTCAAGCGCGCCGAACTGGACAACAAGACCCACGCGATCGACGCCTCCGGCCGGGTGCTGCGCGACAACGTCTGGGGCTCGCAGGCGGAGGACGCCGAACGGCGCGACTTCACCATCAATGCGATGTACTACGACCCGGCCGAGCAGACGGTGCACGACTACCACCACGGCATGGAAGACATGCGGGCGCGCACGCTGCGGATGATCGGCGATCCGGTCACCCGCTATCGCGAGGACCCGGTGCGGATGCTGCGCGTGGTGCGGTTCGCCGCCAAGACCGGCTTCGACATCGACGAGGCCACGCGCCAGCCGATCGCCGACCTGGCCTCGCTGATCCACAACGTGCCCAGCGCGCGCCTGTTCGACGAGATGCTCAAGCTGCTGATGTCGGGCCACGCCTGGGCCTCGCTGCAGGAGCTGCGCAAGGCCGGCCTGCACAAGGGCCTGCTGCCGCTGCTCGACGTCGCGATCGAACAGCCGCTGGGCCAGCGCTTCGTGCAGCTGGCGCTGGACAACACCGACCGCCGCGTGCAGGCCGGCAAGCCGGTTTCGCCCGGCTTCCTGTTCGCCGCGCTGCTGTGGCACCACGTGCTGCAGCGCTGGAAGTCGCTGCGCGAGGGCGGCGAGCATCCGATCGCGGCGCTCAATGCGGCGATGGACGACGTGCTCGAGCGGCAGACCGGCCAGCTGGCGATCCAGCGCCGCTTCGTCACCGACATGCGCGACATCTGGGGCATGCAGCCGCGCTTCGAGAAGCGCGTCGGCCGCATGCCGTTCCGCCTGCTCGAATCGCCGCGCTTCCGCGCCGGCTTCGATTTCCTGCAGCTGCGCTGCGAGGCCGGCGAGATGCCGGCCGAACTGGCGACCTGGTGGCAGGACTTCCAGAACGCCGACTCCGAAGGCCGCGAGAATCTGATCGAAGCGGCACGCGCCTCCGGCACCGCCGGCAGCGAGGGCCCGGCGCGCAAGAAGCGCCGTCGGCGGCCGTCGCGGAAATCGGATAAAGTTTCCCCCGGGATGAGACGGACGCGGCAGCCGACCAGCATGGCGGCGCCCGCGGCCAGCCGGAGGAAACCGAATGACACTGGCCTTCATCGGCATCGGCGCCAACCTGGGCGACGCAAGACAAGCCGTCAAGGATGCCATCGTCTGCCTGGCGCAGCAGGTCGGCATCCGGATCGTGGCGCGATCCTCGCTGTACCGCAGCGCGCCGGTCGATGCCGGCGGCGACGATTACTACAACGCGGTGGTCAAGCTGGAGACCAGCTTCACGGCCGCCCAGCTGCTGGTCATCTGCCACCATATCGAAGACCAGTTCGGCCGGGAGCGGCCCTTTCGCAATGCACCGCGCACGCTGGACCTGGACCTGCTGGTGTTCGGCGACGAAATGCATGACGGCGCGCAACTGACCGTGCCGCATCCGCGCGTCGCGGCGCGCGCGTTCACGCTGGTGCCGCTGCTCGAGCTCGAACCCGAGCTGGTGATCCCGGGCCTCGGCCGTGCGGCCGACCATTTGCCCGCGGTCGCGGGCCAGCGCATCGACAAAGTTTCCTTCTGCCAATGTACGCGCCAAGCGGAATCTCCCCGTTCTTCCTGACTGCCGGCCTGCTGACGCTGTCCAATGTGTTCATGACCTTCGCGTGGTACGGCCACCTGAAGGACCTGGGCAGCCGCCCCTGGTATATCGCGGCGATCGTCAGCTGGGGCATCGCGCTGTTCGAGTACCTGCTGCAGGTGCCGGCCAACCGGATCGGTTTCCAGCATGGCATCTCGCTGGCGCAACTGAAGATCCTGCAGGAAGCGATCACGCTGACGGTGTTCGTGCCGTTCTCGCTGCTGTACATGCAGCAAAGTTTCAAGTGGGACTACGTGTGGGCGGCGCTGTGCATGGTCGGTGCCGTCTATTTCATCTTCCGCAGCTGACAGCGCCGCCCGTTCCGGGCGCCGGCCAGCGGACCTCCGAGGCACATCGATGAGCTATCTCCTGGAACCCTCCCGCAAGTCCATCACGATCCCCAAGCTGCAGGCGATGCGCGCCGCCGGCGAAAAGATCGTGATGCTGACCGCCTACGACTCGAGCTTTGCCGCGCTGCTCGACCACTGCGGCGTCGAGGTGATCCTGATCGGCGATTCGCTGGGCAACGTGATGCAGGGCCAGCAGACCACGCTGCCGGTCACGCTGGAACAGATGGCGTACCACACCGAATGCGTGGCGCGCGGCAACCAGACCGCCCTGGTCGTCAGCGACCTGCCCTTCGGCACCTACGGCACGCCCGAGCAGGCCTTTGCCAGCGCCGCGACGCTGATGCGCGCCGGCGCGCAGATGGTCAAGCTCGAAGGCGGCGAATGGCTCGCGCCGACCGTCCGCTTCCTGGTCGAGCGCAGCATTCCGGTGTGCGCGCATATCGGGCTGACGCCGCAGTCGGTGCATGCCTTCGGCGGCTTCAAGGTACAGGGCAAGACCGACGCGAGCGCGGCCCAGCTGCGCCGCGACGCAGAGGCGCTGCAGAGCGCCGGCGCCCAGCTGATCGTGATGGAGGCGGTGCCGGCCGCGCTGGCCGCCACCGTGACCAGCCAGCTGGAGATTCCGACCATCGGCATCGGCGCCGGCGTGGATTGCTCGGGCCAGGTACTGGTGCTGCAGGACATGCTGAACATCTATCCCGGCCGCAAAGCCAAGTTCGTGCGCAACTTCATGGAAGGCCAGACCTCGATCGAGGGCGCGATCCGCGCCTATGTCGCCGCGGTCAAGGACGGCAGCTTCCCCCGCGCCCGAACACACCTTCTCGGCCTGACGGCGCCCGATGGAGATCGGCGCCGCCACCGCGGCCGCCTTCGCGCTGCTCGCCGACGGCGATCCCGCGCTGTGGGAGATCGTCTGGACCTCGCTGAAGGTGGCCTTCGCGGGGCTGGCCATCGCCACCGCCCCGGCGATCGGCGCCGCCTACCTGATCGCCACCCATGACTTCCCCGGCCGGCGGCTGGTGGTGGTGCTGGCGCAGGCCTTCCTGTCGTTTCCGACCGTGCTGGTCGGGCTGATCCCTCTATCTGCTGCTGACGCGCCAGGGCCCGCTGGGCAGCCTCGGGCTGCTGTTCACGCCGACCGGCATGGTGATCGGCCAGGCCGTGATCGGCTTTCCGGTGGTGCTGGCGTTCGCGCTGTCGACGCTGCAGGGCGCCGACGCGCGGCTGCGCGAGACCGCCTGGGTGCTGGGCGCCGGCGCCTGGCGCACCTTCTTCACCGTGCTGCGCGAACTGCGCTTCGGCCTGATGGCGGCCGTGGTCGCCGGCTTCGGCCGCGTGATCGCGGAAGTCGGCTCGGCGCTGATGATCGGTGGCAATATCGAAGGCTCGACCCGCACCATTACCACGGCAATCGCCCTGGAGACCAGCAAGGGTGAATTCGCCCAGGGCATCGCGCTAGGCATCGTGCTGGTCGCCCTGGCCCTGCTGGTCAACGTGCTGCTGGCGTGGTTGCAGGGCGCCGGAGGATTTCGCCGATGAACGCACCGGAGCCGGATCGGAACCGCCCCGCCGCGGATGCGCTGGCGCCGCCACTGCTCGTGGTGCGCGGGCTGCGCCGCCGGATCGGCGCCCGTGCGCTGTTCGATATCGACGCGCTGGCCTTTCCGCGCGCCACCGCGGTGGTGCTGACCGGCGTCAACGGCGCCGGCAAGACCACGCTGCTGCGGATGATCGCCGGCCTCGAACGCGCGCCGGGCGCCACCGTCGACTGGACCGGCGCCGACGGCCGGCCGTGCAGCGCCGCGCTGGATCCGCTGCCGCTTGCGCTGCGCCAGCGCATCGCCTACATGCATCAGCATCCGTACCTGTTCCGCACCTCGGTGCGGGAGAACATCGCCTACGGGCTGCACGCGCGCGGACTGCCGGCCGACGAGGTCGCACGCCGCGTCGGCGCCGCGCTGGGCTGGGCCGGGATCACGCACGTCCAGGACACCGCGCCCGACCGCCTGTCCGGCGGCGAAATCCAGCGCGTGGCGCTGGCCCGCGCCAAGGTGCTCGAGCCGGACCTGCTGCTGCTCGACGAGCCGACCTCGAATCTGGATGGCCACGCGCGCGAACAGGTGATCGCGCTGGTGCGCGAACTCGCCGCCGAAGGACGCACGGTGGTGATGATCTGCCACGACCGCGACCTGATCAATCTGCCCGGCGTGGTACGCTGGAAGCTGACCGACGGACGGCTCGACACCCATCACCGCTAGGCCTGCTTCAAGGCAATCGCAAGGTCGCAGGAAGCACGCCGCGCAGCGCGTTGGCGATCGCCAGTCCGTCGGCGCGCAGCAGCATCTCGCGCGTGATCGGGCTCTCGGCGACCGTTCCGCCAAGATAGCCCTCGCCATCGCGCAGTACCTCGTTACGCATCACGCCCGGCAGGATGTCCGCCGTCAGCGGCGGTGTCAGCCAGCGCCCGTCGACGCGCACGAAGACCGAGCTGCGCCCCCCTTCCAGCAGTTCGCCGCGCGTGTCGAAGAACAGGCTGTCGAAGGCGCCGATGCGCTCGGCCTCACGCCAGCCGGCGTCGAAGGTGCCGCGCGCGCTGGTCTTGTGCCGGCGCAAGGGATCGGCGACCGGCAAGGCGGCGTCGGCGACGATCAGGCTCACCGGTCCTTGCCGCAACGGGGTCAGCGCATCGGAGGTGCATAGCAGCGTTCCGGCCTTGTCCAGCGTCAGCCGCAGCCGCGCGGGGCCTTGTGCGAGGGCCGCCGCCTCCCCCGCAATGACCTCGCGCGCCGCTTCCTCATCGAAGCGAAAACCGAAACACGCCGCCGACGCGCGCAGCCTGGACAGATGCGCATCGAGCCGCAGGCAGCGGCCCTGCTCTACCCGCATCGTCTCGATCAGCGTGAAGCCCGGATCGTGCCCGGTCAGGAAGCGTGCCTTCCAGCCGCATTCGGCGTATTCGTCGGCGGCAACGCTGTCGTGCACGATGCCGCTGCCCACGCCCATTTCCCCTGCCCTCAGGCCGTCGTCGCGGCGCGGACCCAGCACCAGCGTGCGGATCGCCACGGACAGGGCCGCACGCCCCAGGGTCTCGCCCGCCTCGGGCGCATCGACCCAGCCGATCCCGCCGGTATAGAGACCGCGCGGGGCACGTTCGAGCTCGGCGATGATCTCCATGGTCCGGCGCTTTGGCGCACCGGTGATCGAGCCGCACGGAAACAGCGCGGCCAGCAGGCCGGCCAGCGTGGTCCCGGGGCGCGCGATCGCCGTGACGGTCGAGGTCATCTGCAGGACCTGGCCGAACGGCTGCACGGCGAAGCGTTCCGGCACCTGCACCGTGCCCGGTTGCGCGACCCTGCCGAGATCGTTGCGCAGCAGGTCGACGATCATCACGTTCTCGGCCCGGTTCTTGTCGTCGGCCGCCAGCGCGGCGGCGGCTTCGGCATCGCGCTTTGCATCGCCGCTGCGCAACGCGGTGCCCTTCATCGGCCGGGTCACCAGCTTGCCGCCGCCGTCGTGACGGAAGAACAGCTCGGGCGACAGCGACAGCACCCAGTGATCGCCGGGCAGCCGGGCCAGCGCGCCATACGGCACCGGCTGCGCCCGCCGCAAGTCCCGATAGAAGGCGATGGGATCGCCAAAGGCATCGAAGCGCAGCCGCTGCGTGAAATTGACCTGGTAGGTGTCGCCGGCCTCGATCCATGCGTGGATGCGGGCGATGGCCGCGTGGAAGCGCGCTTCGTCGGTGTCCGAGCGGACCTGCATCGCGCCGGCGGGCGCGGCGGTGTCGCGGTGTTCATCGAGCCAGTGTCCGATCTCCGCCGCATCGCACACCGTTTGGGACGCGAACCACAGGACGCGCATCCCGCCATCGGCGAACGGATTGTCGGCACTGGGCTGCGCCAGCGTCGGCACCCGAACGAGCGGCGCGCCGAATTCGTAGGGAGCGAACAGGCAGGCATGCCATCCGGCCTTCCATCCCTCTCTCAAGCTCGGCTCCAAGCCATCCAGTGCACCCGCCGGCACGACGTCCATGCGCATGAAGCCGGTATAGAGCCGGCACGTCGCCCCCACTCCCGTGGCCTCGTCGAGCAATACGAACGGGGCGCCGGGGTCGATCCGAGGCAGGAAGGACAAAGCGGAAGCGCCTGGGCTAGCGGACAACGTGGACATCGGGCAACAGGGTGAGGGAACGCGTCGGGCGCGGCATCGGGCCGGCAGACAAACGAGAGGCGACATTATCGCCCGCGACGAACACGCCTTCGCAATTCGCTTGGGCGACAAGCATCACCCCACGTCGCCGTCCGCTCGCCTTCCCACAAGCGCACCGTGTTCGTCGTTGCCAGCAAAAACAACTCTCCGCCGTTTTTTATAGCGAGGTCTGCCCAATGCGCGGATCGTTGCCGCCATGCCGTCCGCAGTGATGGCGCAAAAAAACGGGACCGTCACCCCGTGCATGACGCACGGGACTGAAACCGCTACGGGGGAGAGATGGGAGACAGGACATCCACCATCAAGTGTGCGCGCCTCGAGGATTTGGCCACCATCCCAAGGTCAGAGAAGGAACCGCTGCTCCGCGTTCGTGAAGGCGACATCGGCTATCTGAACGTGCAAGTGGAGGGCCACGAATACCTGGTCACCAGAACCGGCCAGTTTGGCGTTCAGGTCTGCCGACTCGATATCGAAGATCTCCCGCTCGCCACGCGATTCTTCCAGGCCATCAAGGAGTTTTTTACTCACCGAGTTGCCGATTTTTTCAGCTCCGCGGTGTAGGCAGCCGGTCCTATCGGATCGGCAAGGCAGTCGAAAGCTGGACGGGATTTGCGGATGGACAGGAGAAGGCGGAGGGGCCGCCGAGCGTACTGGCGCCAACAGTCAGTATCCAGACGCCCGGGAAAAAAACGACGGAAGGCCAATCGAACTACGCCGCCGTGCATTTGGCAAACCATGGTACGCGGCCGGCCGGCAAGATCAAGATCTCGACAGCATGCAAGCCCCCTGAGCGAACGCGATTACGCGTGGCGAAATGGTTTGCTCTGCCGGCTCTTTGGGCCAGCAACGAAATTGCAGCCTGTTGAAGCGCCAGAATTGGATGACGAGGCTTGCCGAACGGAACTCACGGCAGCCTTCGACCTCGCCGGCGAAGACGCACAGCAGGCGTTCGCACGGCTATATGGCGAGATGCTTGCCATGGTGGGCGTCCAGGGGTCCGTGGTTGCCAATGCTGGCAGTGCCAACGTGCCGCTCGTGACGCGCGCAAAGCTGCTGCTGCTTGGATGCGCGATCTCGACCCAGGTCTCTGCCGAACAAACGCCACGGAGACGGTCACCGCAGGAAGCAGCCGAGGTGCTCGGCATGCTGGGCTCTTCGTGGCATCAGTTGAGCGACCACAGCGAGGCAGCGATTCAATGCTGGCAGGTTGCTCGTCGGCTATCCCGTTGCGAGTTCGGCCTTCAAATGCTTCTGGAGCTGATCGGCCGGCCCGCGGATTTGCCGGAGCCTGTCGTGGAGCAGTGGCAAGCGGCATTGCGGATCTATCTTCAATCGTGCGACTACTTGATCGCCCGTAGCGATGCCGCCCGCCACGAGGACGCGCGCCGTGGATCGGCAAACGCCGACGGCAACATCGCGAGCGACCTTGATGCCATGCGGGCCTGGACCGGACATCCAATCGGCGCCGCCGAATATGCCGCGGCCATGTTGGCCGATGCAAACCACCCACAGGAAAACCGGCTGGCGTATCGCGCGTTGCTCGGCGCCGTCAAGCTGATGCAGATCCGCGCGTTGGCCGATCCTGCATGGATGAAGGCGCAGCGCCAAGCAATGGAGGGGGCAGGTTCGGTGCCATCCTTGGCGGCACCGTTGTCGAAAGACGAAGTCGTGGCGCTCGCCTTGTGGCGTAACGGCTTCCGCGACGACCTGGATGATGGCCTGCTCGCACAATTTCAGCACCTGCTCAACAAGCTGGTGTTGGAGTGGCTGCCGCGCAGGCGCGTCGATCTGCTGACGGGTGTCGAGAGAGAGATGATGCCCGACGATTCACCCGTTGCCTTGGCGCTGGGTGATCCCATGACGCAGGCCGCCACCCGGAGGACCGTCACGCAGCAGAGCCAGGACTACCAGACGGCAATGGGCCGCATGACACGGTTGCTGGTGTTGCATTTCAAGATGGCGGCGGGGGGCTCCGTTGCTTCCGCATGAGGCATTGTTGCGGGATGTTTTGGGATTCGGGGATGAAGTACGGAAGCTTGGTTTATCGGTAGAAGCCACTGGGAAGGTGGAGCTGGAACTCGAGCAGATATTGAATCGACTCGACAACGTGATACGCACGATTGGGGTCGATGGTGCAGTTCAGCACTACTCAGAGAATGATCTTCGACGGTCGCAACACCACTTCCACAGTCAAGGCGATACCAGGACATGTCTGGCAGAGCTTCGCGAGCATCTGACTGCCATACGAGCCTGGTATCTGAAAGCCGATTTAGCGCTCCAGTCAGAGCGCCCATTCGACGTGGTGGCGCAGAACAATGCGACCACACCGCAGATCGCCTTCCTCGTCCGAGGCGGTCTTCTAACACAATGGCTCTGTTCCACCGAATTCGGCATGCGTCTGCACGCGTATACCGTTACGGATGCATTCAAGAACGCCGTCATCAGCGACCTGATCGATGTTCCAGCCAACCGTCCGCATCGACCAGAAATTGAAGCGGAATTGAGCGGCATTACACGAATCGATCTAGACGTGATTGACGAATGGGCCGCGGAGGCCGGCATGCTGAGTGCAACGGCCCCGCAGCCGACCCCCGGCGAGGCCAGAAGTGTCTACAGAGGTGCCCGAGATATCTCGCCGCTTCCGGGAATACCGGCAGGTCGTCGAGATGCTGCGAGCCGGCCGCGACAAGGCCGATGCCGGGGTGGTACTTCCCCCAGACGCCGCGCACTAGGGAAGATTTCCGACAGATCGCAAGTCATCGAATCGACACCAATCTCGGTAACGGTGCCAAGGGCAGCGTTTCGAGGACGGCGGGTGCAGGGGCGAGCGTCAGCATCGGTGCCGGCGCGGCCGCAATCCTCGCCGGCCCTGCCCCCCACGATAAGCGTCTCGTTCTCGCAGGCGAGTACCACCACCCGTACGGGAAGCTTCGGCATCTTGAGTAGTTCCGTCGGTGGGCAAACGATGACCGTCAGCGAGACCACGGGAGATACCGGCCAGGTCGGGGCCGGCATCAGCGTCTCCACGACGACCGCCCTGGACGTCGGTGTGGACGCAAGCTACGTCGATCGAGATGGTACCGAGATCGGCATCGCCATACGTTCCCCCGGCCACCCCCGGCTCAAGAGGCTGGGTAAAGACGAGCCAGGACGCCGTCAACGTGGTATTCGGCAAGAAATTGGCGAACAAGATTGAGAAAGACCTGGCTGCTGCGCCGTATGCATCGAAAGGTGACCGCGCGCTTCGAGAGCTGTGCTACCAGTGCTTTCAGCCCCTGTTGAAGGGGGCACTCGCCCTGAATGTCTTTGACAACAAGACCTCATCGGAATCCGTCAATGCTGGCATTTCTGCCGGCGTTGGGCTCAAGGTAAAAGAAGGGCTTCTTCAGGGCTCTCTCAATGCCCGTCTCGGCAAGGAGACCGATCTGTTGACTCGCCAGACGCGGGTCGATCGGACAGGATCCACGCGGGTGGCGGTTCACGGCATTGGGGCGGGCTCCCGCTGCAGTGCGGCAGTGCGCGTGCTCGCTACCGTGCTGCCAAGTGAACTCACAAGCCATCTCAAGAGCGGCCTGTCATCAGGCGAGCTGGTGGGTACCACTGTAACTTTCAGGGAGCGAGGCGCTCAACATTTTATTCGGCGAGAAACAAGGGATGGCCTCACCCAGCCTTCTTTCGCGTGGGACATCGTTTTTCGCAATGTCGATGACTTGATCGCACACTCGAACATTCCGGAAGTGCACGAACAATGGAGTGCGTACAACGAATCGCTGACGCCTGACGCGATGAAACTGGAGCTCGGCAAGTGCATGCAGTACCTGCGATTGCACACTCGCGACTCCAGGCAGACCTTCATGGTCCGGCGATATCTGGTGGACGACAAGCTCACCGAGCTCAACGCATGGACGGCATTGGCAGAAGGACTGAGCGGCGACAACTTTCCGTTCGGCGATCTGTGTAATCGCTACGCGGTGACGCAGCGCTGCTTGAGTTTGCTGACCAAGAACGAGCACTACAAGCTTGGCGGATTCGGCGCCTACACGGGCGACTTTCGCGAAGAAGAGATCGGCCTCCACGGTGGCCTGACGCTCACGGAGACCAGAACGGTATCGGTTTCGACGGAGCTGCTGTGGTTCAACGCTCGAATCTCTCCACGCGCACCGAAGTCTTTGGAGGAGACAGACGCATCGGGACCTGAAGGAACCATCCCCACGTTGCTTGTGGAGCCGCGAGAAAAGCCAGCCCGTGCGTCATATTCCCCCCGAGTTGCGTAACCCGTCCCATTCCGAGGTCCAGGCGCAAGTCGGCTCCCCAATCCCATCCCAGGAACTAGACCATGCTCCACTCCTCCACTAGCCGCTCGTCACCGTTGAACACGTTAAACCCCATGGATCACGCGCGTCGGGCCTCGGCCTTCATAGCGCGTACCTGCATCGAGTCATCGCCTTCAGATACGAAGCGCTTGGGACAATTTGCTATCGCGCCAAGCGATCATTCAGCAGATGGCGTGGCGAATGCATGTAGGTCAGCGAACCCAGCGCCTGTGGGCAAGAGCGACATGCTGAAGACGCTAAAGGCGCGCAACCTGACTGTTCACGGCGCGCATATATATTTTTTAGGCATCCCCCGCCATCTTGCTGGTGGCTTCCGCGTATGCCGCGGACAAGATAACGCGCAAAGTGTTTTTTTGACACCCTCGAGCTGTTTGTCCAACACGTTCGGAGAGACTCGGAACATCCCGATGGAATCAAGCCGCATCACCTCACGCGTTTAGGAATTTCGGCAACCGATGCTCAAAAATTGCCGTTGCATGATTCCCGGCACGACATCGTGCTAGTGGCGGGCCTTTTGAACGGCGTAATCGACATGGAGGATTTTGAGTTGCTATACGGTCCCGGCCCCAAGGGGCGGTTCTTGCAACGCCATTTTCCTGGCGTGCCGGTTTTGCCGCCGGCCGCGCCCTTGGCCGATCACTTCTACTGCTACCCCTATGACGTGCTGATAAAGGATACAAGTTACCGTCGCGAAGAGTTAAAGAACAACATCCCGCTAATCTGTGCTCGGATGGAAAAAAGGCCCCCGACTTCTACACTTCGACCAACCACTACAAGCTCCGCCTGCTGGCCGCCGAAAGGAAGGGAGTGCCACTGAACGTCCTCGGCCCCTTCGACAACGAGGAATTGATGAACCGAGCCTTCGCCGACATCTTCCACGTCGTGGCGCCTGACTACGAACCCAATGGCACCTGGCGTCAGGACGTCAAAACCTTCCGCTTCGTGGAGCCGAAGAGGATCGACTGGGTACCCCAGCAGCCGAAGACGATGGAAACGGGCGCTGAACGTTCCAAGCCCGACCGCAGATGCTCGCAGCTTCTATGCAACGTCGTATGACGGTCCAGCCGGCATAGCCGGCACACAACGATCCCCGCACCAACAAAAAAAGCCGCGCCCAACCAAGGGCGCGGCTTTTTGTTGTTTCCCGCGGACCGCGGGAGAACATGGCTCAGCTAAAAAAGCTCTTCACCTTATCCAGCCAGGACTGCTCCTGCGGGCTGTGCCGCGAGCCGCCTTCGTGGACCGAGCGGTCGAACTGGCGCAGCAGTTCCTTCTGGGCCTCGGTCAGCTTGACCGGCGTCTCGACGTTGACGTGCACGTAGAGGTCGCCCGGCGTGCCGGAGCGGACGCCCTTGATGCCCTTGCCGCGCAGGCGGAAGGTGCGGCCGGTCTGGGTGCCTTCGGGGACCGGGAAGCTGGCCTTGCCGTTCAGCGTCGGCACTTCGAGGTCGCCGCCCAGCGCGGCGGTGGCGTACGAGATCGGCATCTGGCAATGCAGGTCGTCGCCGTCGCGCTCGAACACCGGGTGCGGCTTGATATGGACCTCGACATAAAGGTCGCCCGGCGGCCCGCCGTTGATGCCGGGTTCGCCGTTGCCGGTCGAGCGGATCCGCATGCCTTCGTCGATGCCGGCCGGGATCTTGACCTCGAGGGTCTTCTGCGTCTTGATCTTGCCCTGGCCGTGGCATTTGACACACGGCTTGGGGATGTACTTGCCGGTGCCGTGGCACTTCGGGCAAGTCTGCTGCATCGTGAAGAAGCCCTGCGACACGCGGACCTGGCCGATGCCCTTGCAGGTGGGGCAGGTTTCGACGTGCGAACCCGGCTCGGCGCCGTTGCCGTGGCAGTGGTCGCAGTCGTCCCAGTGCGGCACGCGGATCTGCGCTTCGTGGCCGTGCGCGGCCTGCTCGAGCGTGATCTCCATGCTGTAGCGCAGGTCGGCGCCGCGATAGACCTGCGGACCGCCGCGTTGCCGGCCGCCGGCCGCCTGGCCGAAGATGTCGCCGAAGATATCGCCGAAGGCCTCGGCGAAGCCGCCGTAGCCCTGGGCACCGCCGAAGCCGCCCGCCATGTTCGGGTCCACGCCCGCGTGGCCGTACTGATCGTAGGCCGCCTTCTTCTCGGGATCGGAGAGCATCTCGTAGGCCTCCTTGGCCTCCTTGAATTTCTCCTCCGCATCCTTGCTGTCCGGATTGCGGTCCGGGTGGTACTTCATCGCGAGCTTGCGATACGCCTTCTTGATGTCGTCGTCGCTCGCGTTCTTGCCCACCCCGAGCACTTCGTAGTAGTCACGTTTTGCCATGGTGGCTCAAACCCTGATTGGCCGACCCGTGCGCACATGCGCGCCGGTCGACGAATAGCAAAAAGCCGAGCGGGGAAATCCGACGGCGCCGGCCCGCAGGTCCGCGCTTGGTCCGATATCCGCCGCCCGGCGTCGGGACAGGCATGGCGCCGGCGCAAGGCCCGCGCCATCCCATGTCCGTCGCATTACTTCTTGTCGTTGACTTCCTTGAACTCGGCATCCACGACGTTGTCGTCCTGCGGCTGCGCTTCGTGCGCGCCGCCGGCCGCGCCGGCGCCGGCACCAGCCCCCGCGGCGCCGGTTTCGCCCGCCTTGGCCTGCATGTCGGCGTAGACCTTCTCACCCAGCTTCTGGCTGACTTCGGACAGCGCCGCGACCTTGGCGTCGATCTCGGTCTTGTCGCCGCCGCGTGCGGCGTCTTCCAGTTCCTTGATCGCAGCCTCGATCTTTTCCTTCTCGCCCGATTCCAGCTTGTCGCCGTACTCGGTCAGCGCCTTGCGGGTCGAGTGCACCAGCGCGTCGGCCTGGTTGCGCGCGTCGGCCAGTTCGCGGGCCTTGCGGTCTTCCTCGGCGTTGGCCTCGGCGTCCTTGACCATGCGCTGGATCTCTTCTTCCGACAGGCCCGAATTCGCCTTGATGGTGATCCGGTTTTCCTTGCCGGTCGCCTTGTCCTTGGCACCGACGTGCAGGATGCCGTTGGCGTCGATGTCGAACGACACCTCGATCTGCGGCATGCCGCGCGGCGCCGGAGCGATGCCTTCCAGGTTGAACTCGCCCAGCAGCTTGTTGCCGCTGGCCATCTCGCGCTCGCCCTGGTAGACCTTGATGGTCACCGCCGGCTGGTTGTCGTCGGCCGTCGAGAACACCTGCGCATGCTTGGTCGGGATCGTGGTGTTCTTGCTGATCATCTTGGTCATCACGCCGCCCAGCGTCTCGATGCCCAGCGACAGCGGAGTCACGTCCAGCAGCAGCACGTCCTTGCGATCGCCGGACAGCACCGAGCCCTGGATCGCCGCGCCGACGGCAACGGCTTCATCCGGGTTCACGTCCTTGCGGGCGTCGCGGCCGAAGAACTCGCGCACCTGCTCCTGCACCTTCGGCATGCGCGTCATGCCGCCGACCAGGATCACGTCGTCGATGTCGCTGACCTTGACGCCGGCGTCCTTGATCGCGATGCGGCACGGTTCGATGGTGCGCGTGATCAGTTCCTCGACCAGCGCTTCGAACTTGGCGCGCGTGATCTTCAGGTTCAAGTGCTTCGGACCCGAGGCATCGGCCGTGATGTACGGCAGATTGATTTCGGTCTGCTGCGAGCTCGACAGTTCGATCTTGGCCTTCTCGGCGGCTTCCTTCAGGCGCTGCAGCGCGAGCACGTCCTTGGACAGGTCGACGCCCTGCTCCTTCTTGAACTCGCCAATGATGTAGTCGATCAGGCGCTGGTCGAAGTCCTCGCCACCGAGGAAGGTGTCGCCATTGGTCGACAGCACTTCGAACTGCTTCTCGCCGTCGACGTCCGCGATCTCGATGATCGAGATGTCGAAGGTACCGCCGCCGAGGTCGTACACCGCGATCTTGCGGTCGCCCTTCTCGTTCTTGTCCATGCCGAAGGCCAGCGCGGCCGCGGTCGGCTCGTTGATGATGCGCTTGACCTCCAGGCCGGCGATGCGGCCCGCGTCCTTGGTGGCCTGGCGCTGGGCGTCGTTGAAGTACGCCGGCACGGTGATGACCGCTTCGGTCACCGGCTCGCCGAGGTAGTCCTCGGCGGTCTTCTTCATCTTGCGCAGCACTTCGGCCGAGACTTGCGGCGGGGCCAGCTTCTGGTCGCGCACCGACACCCAGGCGTCGCCGTTGTCGGCCTTGACGATCGAGTACGGCATCAGGCCGATGTCCTTCTGGACTTCCTTCTCTTCGAACTTGCGGCCGATCAGCCGTTTGACGGCGTACAGGGTGTTGCGGGGATTGGTCACTGCCTGGCGCTTGGCGGGGGCGCCGACCAGGATCTCGCCGTCTTCCATGTAGGCGATGACCGAGGGGGTGGTACGCGCCCCTTCCGAGTTCTCGATCACCTTGGGCGTGTTGCCCTCCATGATCGCGACGCAGCTGTTGGTGGTACCGAGGTCGATACCGATGATCTTACCCATTTATTCTCTCCTCTTGAGCCATCGCTATCCGCGCGGCCTCAACTCAACCTGAGGCCGAAGTGTGGCCGGCCGGCACCTTTTCAAGGGCGGAACCGGCAAATCCGAGTAATTTTGTTGGTTTTTAGGGCGCCGGGCGCCGGCGCCGCCGGGGGCGAGAATCCGCCCGAATCGTCACTTATGTCAAATCAATTCTTGCGGCCGCGTTGCCATTGCACGTCGGTCTGCCCGCCGGCCCGGTTGGCGACGCGCGCCAGCACGAACAGCAGGTCCGACAGCCGGTTCAGATACTGGCGAGGCGCCTCGTTGACCGCTTCGACCGCGCCGAGGGCGACCAGCGCCCGTTCCGCGCGCCGGCAGACGGTGCGGCAGACATGGGCCAGCGCCGCCGCGCGGGTGCCGCCGGGCAGGATGAATTCGGCCAGCCGCGGCAGGTCGGCGTTGTAGTGCGCGAGCCAGTCGTCGAGCTGAGCGACCTGCTCCGGCTTGACCAGGGTGTAGCCGGGGATCGACAGCTCCCCGCCCAGGTCGAACAGGTCGTGCTGGATATGCAGCAGCGCCGCGCGGATGTCGTCGGGCAGCGCCTCGGTCAGCAGCACGCCGAGCTGCGCGTTCAGTTCGTCCACCTCGCCGATGGCGGCGATGCGCAGGCTGTCCTTGCCGGTACGGCTGCCGTCGCCCAGCCCGGTGGTGCCCGCATCGCCGGTGCGGGTGGCGATCCGGCTCAATCGATTGCCCATGGAAGTCCTCCGTCTCGATGCCGCATTATGGCGCGCCATGCACGCGGCGTAGAATAACGGGATCCGCAACACCGGGCCGCCCCGTGCGGCCGCATCCTGACACGGGCGGCGGCTCGCCCGGTCGCAATGAACGACGACCGTCCATGCCGACCGCAGCCAGACAAGGCCAAGCAGCCTGCCTGGCCCGCCCAGCCCCGCCGGAGACCAGCATGAACCATCCCACGCCCCACGCCGATCTGACTCGCCGTCCGTTGCCGCCGGAGGTGGCCGACGCCCTGCAGGCGCGCTTCGGCGAGCGTTTCACCACCTCGGCGGGCGTGCGCGAGCACCATGGCCGCGACGAATCGCCGTTTCCGCCGGCCCCGCCCGATGCCGTGGTGTTCGCCCACAGCACCGAGGGGAGGTGGCCGAGGTCGCCCGGCTGTGCAACGCCCATGGCGTGCCGCTGATTCCCTACGGCGCCGGTTCATCGCTGGAAGGCCATCTGCTGGCCGTGGCCGGCGGCATCAGCCTGGACCTGTCGCAGATGAACCAGGTGCTGGCGGTCCAGCCCGAGGACCTGACCGTCACGGTGCAGCCCGGCGTCACCCGCAAGCAGCTGAACCAGGAAATCAAGGACACCGGCCTGTTCTTCCCGATCGACCCGGGCGCCGACGCCTCGCTGGGCGGCATGTGCGCGACGCGGGCGTCGGGCACCAACGCCGTGCGCTACGGCACCATGCGCGAGAACGTGCTGGCGCTGACCGTGGTGACCGCCGACGGCCGCGTGATCCGGACCGGCACCCACGCCCGCAAGTCCTCCGCCGGCTACGACCTGACCCGGCTGTTCGTCGGCAGCGAAGGCACGCTGGGCATCATCACCGAGATCACGGTGCGGCTGTATCCGCAGCCCGAGGCGATCTCGGCCGCGGTCTGCGCCTTCCCCCGACATGGGCAGCGCGGTGCGGGCCGTGATCGACACCATCCAGCTGGGCGTGCCGGTGGCGCGCGTCGAGTTCGTCGACGCGCTGGCGATCCGCGCGATCAACCGCCACGACCGCCTGACGCTGCCGGAAAGCCCGCACCTGTTCTTCGAATTCCACGGCACCGAGGCCGGCGTGCGCGAGCAGGCCGAGACCGTGCAGCAGATCACCGCCGAGCATGGCGGCCAGGGCTTCGAATGGGCGACGCGGCCGGAAGACCGCAGCCGGCTGTGGAACGCCCGCCATACCGCCTACTTCGCGATGCTGCAGCTCAAGCCGGGCTGCCGCGCGGTGACGACCGACGTCTGCGTGCCGATCTCGCGGCTGGCCGACTGCGTGGTCGAAACCGAGCGCGACCTGATCGCGTCCGGCCTGCCCTGCCCGATCGTCGGCCACGTCGGCGACGGCAATTTCCACGTGGCGATCCTGACCGACCCGGACAAGCCCGAGGAGCTGGAACAGGCCGAGGCGCTGAACGCGGCGATCGTCTCGCGCGCGCTGGCGATGGGCGGCACCTGCACCGGCGAGCACGGCGTCGGCCTGCACAAGATGGACTTCCTGGTCAGCGAGCATGGCGAGGACGCGCTCGACGTGATGCGCGCGATCAAGCGAGCGCTGGACCCGAACGGCATCCTGAACCCGGGCAAGATCTTCCGTCCGAGCCGCTGAAGCGCTAAATCACTGAACCGCTGAGCTGCCCCCCTCAAGCCCACCCGAAACCGCCCATGGCCGCGCTGTTCAACCGCATCCCGCCGCTCCATCTGCTGATCGCCTTCGAGGCGGCGTCACGGCTGGGCAGCTTCGCCCGCGCGGCCGAGGAGCTGTCGGTGACGCCCAGCGCGGTGTCGCACCGGATCAAGAATCTCGAGGAGCTCTGGGGCGAGGACCTGTTCGTGCGCGCCAACACCGCGCTGCGGCTGACCGCGGCGGGCACGCGCTATCTGCGCAATGTGCAGGACGCCCTCAAGTCGCTGAACGAGCTGGCCCGGCCCGAGTACAACAAGATGCGCACGCGGCTGCGGGTCGCCACGCCGCCGACCTTCGGCCGCCAGCACCTGGTGCCGCGGCTGCCCGAGTTCGGGGCGCTCTATCCGCATATCGACCTGGAACTGCAGCTGGCGATCCCCTTCCTCGACGTGAAGGCCGAGGACACCGACGTCGAGATCCGCTATGGCACCGGCCGCTACCCGGACCTGAAGACCACGCGGCTGCTGGTGGAGCCGGTGTTTCCGGCCTGCGGGCGCGAGTACTATGAACGGATCGACGGACGCGCGATCACGCGGCCCGAGCACCTGGCCAATCTGGTGCTGCTGCGCAGTCCGCTGGAGCCGTGGAAGCCGTGGTTCGAGACCGCCGGGCTGGACTGGCCCGAGCCGCAGAGCGGCCCGCAGTTCAACGACATCGGCTTCATGCTGGAGGCGGTCGCCTCGAACCAGGGCGTGGCGCTGGTGCGCCAGCGCATGGCGCGGCACTGGCTGTCGCTGGGCCAGATGGTGCGGCTGCTCGATATCGAATCGGAGTCGCCGCATGGCTACTACATCGTCGAGCGCGAACAGGCGCCGCTCAAACCCGAGGCCCGCTACTTCGTCGACTGGCTGCTCAGCCTGGAGTGGTAAGGCCCGGCTGCGGCCCGGCGGCCCCCTGGCGCGCGACCGGCCGCCGCCCGGTCCGGCCCGGCCTCGGTGCGGGGCCAACCGGCGGCGCCGCACGGCCGGCAGGACCGCCATGCCGCCGCGGCATGAGCGATTTTGATCGGCGCGGCGCGCCGAATTCACGTGCGGCGGCGGCTGCGCGGCCGTCGCCTACGCTATAGTCTGCCGTCCCCCGCCTCGCCCGCGCCGCCAGGGCCGCGAGGCCATACAGGAGTCGCCATGAACGCCCCGCAAGACGCTGCCCTCCCCCGCGGCCTCCTCCGCCGCGCTGGCCGCCGCGCTCTCGCCCGAGCAGAGCGCCGAGCTGCTGCGCGAACTCGCGCGCATCCTCCCCGAGCCCGCGCTGCTGACGCGCCCCGAAGACACCGTGCCCTATGAATGCGACGGCCTGGCGGCCTATCGCCAGGTGCCGCTCGCGGTGGTGCTGCCCGATACCGAGGAACAGGTGATCGCGATCCTGCGGCTGTGCCACCGGCTGCGCGTGCCCGTGGTGCCGCGCGGCGCCGGCACCAGCCTGTCCGGCGGCGCGATGCCGATCGCCAGCGGCGTGGTGCTGTCGCTCGCCAAGTTCAAGCGCATCGTGTCGATCGATCCGCTGTCGCGCACCGCGATCGTCCAGCCCGGCGTGCGCAATCTGGCGATCTCCGAAGCCGCCGCGCCGTACGGCCTGTACTACGCGCCCGATCCGTCGTCGCAGATCGCCTGCACCATCGGCGGCAACGTCGCCGAGAATTCCGGCGGCGTGCATTGCCTGAAGTACGGCCTGACCGTCCATAACGTGCTGCGCGTGCGCGCGATCACGATGGAAGGCGACGTGGTCGAGTTCGGCAGCGCCGCGCCCGACGCGCCGGGCCTGGACCTGCTGGCGGTCCTGATCGGCTCGGAGGGCATGCTGGCGGTCACCACCGAGGTCACCGTCAAGCTGGTGCCGCGGCCCCAGCTGGCGCAGGTCATCATGGCCAGCTTCGACGACGTCGAGAAAGGCGGCAACGCGGTCGCCGACGTGATCGCCGCCGGCATCATCCCGGCCGGGCTGGAGATGATGGACAAGCCGGCCACCGCCGCGGTCGAGGAATTCGTCCATGCCGGCTACGACCTCGATGCCGCCGCGATCCTGCTGTGCGAGTCCGATGGCACGCCGGAGGAAGTGGCCGAGGAAATCGAGCGCATGAGCGAGGTGCTGCGCGCGTCCGGCGCGACCCGCATCGCGGTGTCGCAAAGCGAGCCCGAGCGGCTGCGCTTCTGGAGCGGCCGCAAGAACGCCTTCCCCCGCCGCGGGCCGGATCTCGCCCGACTACTACTGCATGGACGGCACCATCCCGCGCAAGCACATCGGCACGCTGCTCAAGCGCATCGAGCAGATGGAGCACAAGTACGGCCTGCGCTGCATCAACGTCTTCCATGCCGGCGACGGCAACATGCACCCGCTGATCCTGTTCGATGGCGCGGACCATGACGAGTGGCAGCGCGCCGAGCTGTTCGGCGCCGACATCCTGGAGACCTGCGTCGAACTCGGCGGCACCGTCACCGGCGAGCACGGCGTCGGCGTCGAGAAGCTCAATTCGATGTGCGTGCAATTCGCGCCCGAGGAGCGCGAGGCCTTCCTGCGCGTGAAGGCGGCCTTCGATCCGGCGCGGCTGCTCAATCCGGACAAGGCCATTCCGACGCTGGCGCGCTGCGCCGAATACGGCAAGATGCACGTGCGCCGCGGCCTGCTGCCACATCCGGACCTGCCGCGCTTCTGAGCGAGGCCCGACGCCGATGGCCGACTACCGCCAAGCCTCCCACCAGGATTCCGGCAAGGCCCCTCGCCAGGCGCCACGCCAGCCCCAGCGCGACGATCCGCGCCGGCGCCAGGAAGCGTTCGTGCGCCAGTACCTGGGCAAGCCGGAGACCGGCTGGCGCCAGCGCTGGTACACGATCATCTTCGAGGCGGATACCCGCGAGGGCCGGCAGTTCGACGTCGCGTTGCTGCTGGCCATCGTCGCCAGCGTGATGGTGGTGATGCTCGACAGCGTGCCGGCGATCCACGCGCGGCTGGGCGTGGGCTTCACGGTGCTCGAGTGGATGTTCACGCTGCTGTTCACCGCCGAATACGTGATGCGCATCCTGGTGGTGCGGCGGCGGCTGCGCTATGTGTTCAGCTTCTTCGGCATCATCGACTTCATCTCGATCATGCCGACCTGGCTGGCCTTCTTCATGCCGGAGCTGGCCTTCCTGATCGACGTGCGCCTGCTGCGGCTGCTGCGCGTGTTCCGGATCCTGAAGCTGACGGTCTACTTCGAGGAGGCGCAGATCCTCTATCGCGCGCTGGCCAACAGCCGCCGCAAGATCGCCGTGTTTCTCGGCACGGTGTTCATCATCACCGTGATCCTCGGCACCGTGATGTACGTGGTCGAGGGGCCCGAGAACGGCTTCGTCAGCATCCCGCGCAGCATGTACTGGGCGGTCGTGACGCTGACCACCACCGGCTACGGCGACATGGTGCCGAAGACCGCCGTGGGGCAGTTCATCACCTCGCTGACCATCCTGCTCGGCTACGGCATCATCGCCTTCCCGACCGGCATCGTCGGCGCGGAACTGGCCGCCAGCATCATCCGGCGCCCGCTGACGACGCGCACCTGCGTGCATTGCCTGACCGAGGGGCACGACCCCGACGCCTCCTATTGCAAGCACTGCGGCAAGAAGCTGCCGCCCTATCAGGTCGAGGTCGGCGACCAGACCTGACGTCCCGCGGCGACGAACGACGGAACGCCAGGACAACAGAACGACAGAACGACAGAACAGAAGCGCCCGCCGGGCGCGGCCATGTGCCGCCCCCAAGCGCCTGAACCGAAGACAACCAGAACCCTAGCCATCCCCTGCCCACGCCATGCAAGACAAGCTCGACGCCTTCCGCGATGCCATCCGGCACGCCGCCGCCAGCCGCACGCCGCTGCGCTTCACCGGCGGCGGCAGCAAGGATTTCTACGGCCAGCCGCCCCAGGGCGAGCTGCTGGACACGCGCGGCCATGCCGGCATCGTCGACTACGACCCGGCCGAGCTGGTGATCACCGCGCGCTGCGGCACGCCGCTGGCCGAGATCGAGGCGACGCTGGCCGAACGGCGCCAGATGCTGGCCTTCGAGCCGCCGCACTTCGCCGGCGCCGACGGCGTCAGCCGCGCGACGCTGGGCGGCGCGGTCGCGGCCGGCCTCTCGGGTCCGCGCCGGCAGTCGGTCGGCGCGCTGCGCGACTTCGTGCTCGGCGTGCAGATGATGGACGGCCGCGGCGACACGCTGCAGTTCGGCGGCCAGGTGATGAAGAACGTCGCGGGCTACGATGTGTCGCGGCTGATCGCCGGCTCGCTCGGCACGCTGGGCCTGATTCTCGAAGTCTCGCTGAAGGTGCTGCCTGTGCCGTTCGACGACGCCACGCTGCGCTTCGAACTGGGCGAGGCCGACGCGCTGCAACGCCTGAACCAGTGGGGCGGCCAGCCGCTGCCGATCGCGGCCTCGGTCTGGCACGACGGCGTGCTGCACGTGCGGCTGTCCGGCGCGGCGGCGGCGTTGCGCGCCGCGCGCGAGCGTCTCGGCGGCGAGGCGATCGAGCTAGGCGAGGCGCAGGCGCTGTGGCGGGCGCTGCGCGAGCAGACTCATCCGTTCTTCGCGCCGTCCCATGCCGGTGCGCCGCTGTGGCGCCTGGCGCTGCCGACCACGGCCGCGCCGCTGTCCCTGCCGTCGGCGGGCGGCACGCAGCTGATCGAATGGGGCGGCGGCCAGCGCTGGTGGATTCCCGCGCAGCCGGTACCGGCCGCGCAGGTGCGCGCCATCGCGCAGGCCGCGGGCGGGCACGCGACGCTGTTCCGCCACGGCGACAAGTCGGAGGGCGTGTTCACGCCGCAGTCCGCGCCGCTGATGGCGATCCACGCGCGGCTGAAGGCGACCTTCGATCCAGCCGGCATCTTCAATCCGGGGCGGCTGTACCCGGACATTTGAATCCCCCGATCGATTCCGCGCTCCATTCCGCGCCCGGCCCCGATCCGCTAGACAAACGCCCCGGCAAGTCCCCACGACAAACACAGGCGACAAGCCAGACGACAAGCCAATCGACAAGCCGGCGCGACAACCACTCTGGTCCCTATCATGCAAACGACCCTGGCCGATTTCCTCCGCGACACGCCCGATGGCGAAGAAGCCAAGTCCATCGTCGGCAAGTGCGTGCACTGCGGCTTCTGTACCGCGACCTGCCCGACCTACCAGCTGCTCGGTGACGAGCTCGACGGCCCGCGCGGGCGCATCTACCTGATGAAGCAGGTGCTCGAGGGCAACCCCGTCACCGAAAGCACGCGCCTGCATCTGGACCGCTGCCTGACCTGCCGCAACTGCGAATCGACCTGCCCATCGGGCGTGACCTACGGCCGGCTGGTCGACATCGGCCGCCAGGTCGTCGACGAGCGGCTGGCCGAGCAGGGCCTGCATCGTCCGGCCCGCCAGCGCATCGCGCGCTGGGTGCTGCGCGAAGGCCTGACGCGCCCGCGCCTGTTCGGCGCGGCGATGCGCATGGGACAGCTGGTGCGTCCGCTGCTGCCCGAGGTGCTGCGCAACAAGGTACCGGTGGCCGCGCCGGCCGGCGCGTGGCCGCAACGCGAGCACGCCCGCAAGATGCTGCTGCTGGCCGGCTGCGTGCAGCCGTCGATGTCGCCCGACATCAATGCCGCGACCGCGCGCGTGTTCGATCGTCTCGGCGTGCAGATGGTGGTCGCGCCCGAGGCAGGTTGTTGCGGGGCAATCCGTTACCACAATGGCGACCATCCGGGCGGGCTCGACAATATGCGCCGCAATATCGATGCATGGTGGCCGCACGTCGAGGCCGGCGCCGAAGCCATCGTGATGAACGCCTCGGGCTGCGGCGTGATGGTCAAGGAGTACGGCCATCTGCTGCGCCATGACCCGAAGTACGCCGAACGCGCGGCGCGCATCTCGGCGCTGACGCGCGACGTGTCCGAACTGCTGCCCGCGTTTGCCGAGCCGCTGCAACGCCTGGCCGAGGCCGCGCCGCCGCCCGCGCAGCGTGTCGCATGGCACCCGCCCTGCACGCTGCAGCACGGCCAGCAGATTCGCGGCAAGGTGGAGGCGCTCTTGACCGCACTCGGCGTGGAGGTCAAACTCTGCGCTGACAGCCACCTGTGCTGCGGATCGGCGGGTACCTACTCGGTGTTGCAGCCGGACCTGGCCTATCGCCTGCGCGACGACAAGCTCGCCAAACTGCAGGCCACGCAGCCGGACACCATCGTGTCCGCCAATATCGGCTGCATCACCCATCTGCAAAGCGGCACGCAGACGCCGGTGCTGCACTGGATCGAACTGGTGGATCGCATGCTCGGTTGACGGTGCGCGGGAGGCTGCCGCCGGTGGAATCGCGGTGATTCCGCCTGGCCGACCAACCTGCCCCTCGCATGCTCCAGACGCTTGCCATCCTGCTGGTATTCCAATCCGTGGGCGAGGTGTTCAGCTACGCGCTGCGCCTGCCCGTGCCCGGTCCCGTGATCGGCATGATCCTGCTGTTCTGTTGGCTCGCGATCGACGATCGCCTGCTGGCGATCATCCAGGGCACCACCGCCGAGCTGCTCAAGCATCTGTCGCTGCTGTTCGTGCCGGCCGGCGTCGGCATCATGGTGCACGGCAGCCGCATCGGCGGCGAATGGATGCCGATCATCGTCGCGCTGGTGTTGTCCACCTGGCTGGCGATCGCCACCACGGCGCTGGTCACGCGCGCGCTGATGCGCAAACCTCCGGCCTCTCCGGCCTCCCCGGCGTCCTCCGCGGACGATGCCGCCACCGATGCGGGAGAGCGCCAATGACCCCACGCCTGAACGAGATCTGGGTCTATCTGGCGGCCAGCCCGCTGCTCGGGCTGACCGCGACGCTGCTGGCCTATGTGTTCGCCTTCCGCATCTACGAACGCGCGCGTTTCTCGCCGCTGGCCAATCCGGTGATGATCTCGGTCGCGCTGCTGGTCGCGGTGCTGACGGTGACCGGCACGCCGTACCAGACCTACTTCGACGGCGCGCAGTTTGTGCACTTCCTGCTCGGCCCGGCGACGGTGGCGCTGGCGGTGCCGCTCTACCAGCAGCTGCCGAAGCTGCGCGCGCACGTGCTGCCGCTGCTGGGCGGACTGCTGGCCGGCTCGCTGGTCGCGGTGGTGTCGGCGGTCGGCATCGCGTGGCTGCTGGGCGCCTCGCCCGAGGTGGTGCGCTCGCTGGCGCCCAAGTCGGTGACCATTCCGATCGCGATGGGCGTGGCCGAGAAGATCGGCGGCCTGCCGTCGCTGACCGCGGTGCTGGTGATGGGCACCGGCATCATCGGCGCGATCAGCGCGACCAAGATCCTGAACCTGCTCGGCATGCGCGACTACAGCGTGCGCGGCTTCGCCACCGGGCTGGCGGCGCACGGCATCGGTACCGCACGGGCCTTCCAGGTCAATCAGGAGGCCGGCGCCTTCGCCGCGCTCGGCATGGGCCTGAACGGCGTGCTGACCGCGGTGCTGGTGCCCTTGCTGGCGACGTGGATGCCGCGCTGAACCGGTTTTCGCGGCTGCTACACGCAGGCATGCGCCTGGGCGTGCCCGGGCGCGGGCCTGGGCGCGGGCCCGGGCACGCCTGAGCCTGGCTGAGCTTCCCCGAACGCAGCCGAACGCATCCAAACACGCTCGCGCCCGGCGCCGCAGGACCGAACGACAACCGAAGGGAGAACGCGATGGTACTGAAGCTCGCTCTGGCGCTCGTCTCGCTGTTCGTGCTGTGGGGCGCGCTGGCGCCCGACCAGCTCGGCGCGACCATGCAATGGCTGCTGACGGGCGTGATCGCGCGCTTCGGCTGGTTCTACCTGCTGTCGATGTTCGGCTTCCTGGTGTTCGCGCTGTACCTGGCGTTCAGCCGCTTCGGCAACATCCGGCTCGGCGGCGAGGACGCCGAACCGCAGTTCCACCGGCTCAGCTGGTTCTCGATGCTGTTCGCCGCCGGCATGGGCATCGGCCTCGTCTTCTGGGGCGTGGCCGAGCCGGTCTCCCACCTGAGCACGCCCCCGCTCGGCCTCGAACCGCTGACCCCGCAGGCGGCCGGCACCGGGCTGCGCTACGCCTTCTTCCATTGGGGGCTGCATCCCTGGGCGGCCTACTCGATCGTCGCGCTGGCGCTGGCCTTCTTCCAGTTCAACCGCGACCGGCCGATGCTGATCAGCACCACCTTCGAGCCGCTGATCGGCGCGCGCGCCAACGGGCCGCTCGGCAAGTGGATCGACGTGCTGGCGCTGATCGCCACGGCCTTCGGCGTGGCCACCTCGCTCGGGCTGGGCGCGCTGCAGATCAACGCGGGCCTGTACCGGGTGTTCGGCGTGCCCAACGATATCGCGGTCGAGCTGATCATCATCGCGGTGGCCGGCGCGCTGTACATCCTGTCGTCGCTGAGCGGCCTGACGCGCGGCATCCAGTGGCTCAGCAACCTGAACATGGTGCTGGCCGTGCTGCTGCTGTTGACGGTGTTCGTGCTGGGACCGACCTCGTTCATCCTGGACGCGCTGACCACCACGGTCGGCGCCTACCTCGACAACCTGGTCGGCATGAGCATGCGCATGACGCCGTTCAGCAAGGGCACCTGGGTGGCCGACTGGACGCTGTTCTACTGGGCCTGGTGGATCGCGTGGGCGCCCTTCGTCGGCACCTTCATCGCGCGCATCTCGAAGGGCCGCACCATCCGCGAGTTCGTCGTCGGCGTGCTGCTGGCGCCGACGCTGATCAGCTTCCTGTGGTTCGGCGTGTTCGGCGGCGCGGGCCTGTACGCCTCGATGTTCGACAACGTGCCGGTGGTGCAGGCGGTGCAGCAGGACCCCTCGCTGGCGCTGTTCGCGCTGCTGGAGGCCTATCCGGCGGCGACGCTGACCTCGATCCTGGCGATCGTGCTGGTCGCGGTGTTCTTCGTGACCTCGGCCGACTCGGCCACCTTCGTGCTCGGCATGATGTCCGACCACGGCAATCCGCGTCCGCCGGCGCGGCTCAAGCTGATCTGGGGCGTGCTGATCGCGCTGATCGCCGGCGTGCTGCTGGTGTCCGGCGGGCTGAAGGGCCTGCAGTCGATGTCGATCCTGGCGGCGCTGCCCTTCGCGATGGTGATGGCGGCGATGTGCGTCAGCCTGTTCCGCGCGCTCGACGAGGAGTCGACCCGGCTGGAGCGGCGGCACCGCGCGCGCGACCGGCTGCTGGAGCGGCTGCTGCGCGACCGCGAAACGCAGCCGCCGGCCGGGCCGCCGCAGGACTGAGCGCCGCCCGGCGGCCGGCGCGGTTGGGGCGCGGTTGGGGCGCGGTTGGGGCGCGGCTGGGGCGCGGTTGGGGCGCGGTTGGGGCGCGGTTGGGGCGCGGCTGGGGCGCGGTTGGGGGCGCGGTTGGGGCGCGGTTGGGGCGCGGTTTGGGGCGCGGTTTGGGGCGCGTTTAGGGCGCGGTTTCGGCGCGGTTCTGGCGCTGCTGCCTCGGCTTCGGCTTTGCCTTTGGCCTCAGCGCGCCGGCTCGGCCAGCAGCGTCTCGATGTCGGCCTCGATGTCCTCGGGCTTGGTGGTCGGCGCATAGCGCTTGTACACCGTGCCGTCGCGGCGCAGCAGGAACTTGGTGAAGTTCCACTTGATCGCCTCGATGCCGAGCAGGCCGGGCTTCTGCCCGGTCAGCCAGCGGTACAGCGGATGCGCATTGGCGCCGTTGACGTCGATCTTGGCGAACATCGGAAAGCTGACCTGGAAGCGCGCTTCGCAGAACTGGCCGATCTGCTGCGCGTCGCCGGGTTCCTGCTTGCCGAACTGGTTGCACGGAAAGCCGAGTACCGCGAAACCGCGCGCCGCATGGCGCTCGTGCAGCCGCTGCAGGCCGGCGTACTGCGGCGTGAAGCCGCATTCGCTGGCGGTATTGACGATCAGCAGCACCTTGCCCTCGAACTGCGATAGCGAGACCGGCTGGCCGGCCAGCGATTCGGCGCTGAACTGGTAGACGTTGTCCATGGCGTGTTCCTGTCGGCGAATGGGTTGGGAGCAAACACTATAATGGCCTACCCCTTGTTGCCAACCGTTTCTTTCGATGTTTGCCGAACCATGTCGGTCATAGCCGCGAATCTCCAAACCGTGCGGCGGCGCCTTGCCGCCGCCGAACTCGAGGCGGGCCGAGCGGCCGGCGACGTCTTGCTGCTGGCGGTGTCCAAGACCTTCCCGCCCGGCGCGGTGCGCGAGGCCTTCGAGGCCGGCCAGCGGGCCTTCGGCGAGAACTACGTGCAGGAAGGCCTGGACAAGATCGCCGCGCTCGCATCGCTGCGCGAGCAGCTGTCGTGGCACTTCATCGGCCCCCTGCAAAGCAACAAGACCCGCGCGGTGGCCGAGCACTTCGACTGGGTCCATTCGGTCGACCGGCTGCGCATCGCCGAGCGGCTGTCGGCGCAGCGCCCGGCCTCGATGGGACCGCTGCAGGTCTGCATCCAGGTCAATATCAGCGGCGAGGCCAGCAAGAGCGGCGTCGTACCGGCCGACGTGCTGCCCCTCGCGCGCGCCATCGCCCCGCTGCCCAATCTGCATCTGCGCGGGCTGATGGCCATTCCCGAGCCGGCGGACGATATCGCGGCGCAGCGCCGCCCCTTCGCCGCGCTGCGCGCGTTGCTGGCCACGCTGCGCGAGGACGGCCTGGCGGTCGACACGCTGTCGATGGGCATGTCCGGCGACCTCGAAGCGGCGGTGGCCGAAGGCGCAACCATCGTGCGGGTCGGCACCGCGATCTTCGGCGCCCGCGCGCGGCCGGCCGGAAGCGGCATGAACCCGGCCGGCGCGCCCTGACGCGGCCCTGACTCTGCCCGGACTGGCCCGGACCGTCCCGGGACCGGCTGCCCACGTTCCGATTCTCCGATTCCCCGATTCCCCGACTCACAGCGAGACCACCCATGCTCACCACTCTGACCTTCGGCTTCGTCGGCGGCGGCAACCTCGCCACCGCCCTGATCGGCGGCCTGATCGCCCGCGGCGTGCCGCCTTCGTCGATCCGCGTCGCCGACCCCTACGCGCCCGCGCGCGAACGGCTGGCGCGCGAGCAGCGCGTGCATACCGTCGAGACGCCCGACGTCGAACTGGCCGGCAGCGACGTGATCGTGATGGCGACCAAGCCGCAGCAGTTCCGGGAGGCGGCCGAGCAGCTGCTGCCGCATCTGCGCACCGCCGGCAGCCGCGGCCTGGTGATCAGCGTGGCCGCCGGCATTCGCCTGCAGGACATCCAGCGCTGGCTCGGCGGCCATGCGCGCGTGGTGCGCTCGATGCCGAATACGCCGGCGCTGGCCGGCAAGGGCATGACGGGGCTGAGCGCGCCGGCCGCCCTGTCGGCCGAGGACCGCGCCGTCGCCACCGCGCTGGCCGAGGCGGTCGGCCAATGCGTGTGGCTGGACAACGATGCGCAGATGGACGCGGTCACCGCGGTCTCGGGCAGCGGCCCGGCCTATGTGTTCTACGTGATCGAGGCGATGGAGCGCGCCGCCACCGAGCTGGGCCTGAGCGCGGCACAGGGCCGCCAGCTGGCGATCGAGACCTTCCGCGGCGCGGCCGCGCTGGCGGCGCAATCGAGCGAGCCGGTCGCGACGCTGCGCGAGCGGGTGACGTCCAAGGGCGGCACCACCTACGCCGCGCTGACGGTACTGGAGCAGTCGGGCGTGGGCGAGGCCTTCGTCAAGGCCGTGCACGCCGCGGCGGCGCGCGGCGCGGAAATGGGCGAGGAATTCGGCCGGGAGGGTTGAGGCGGGATTGCAGGACGGTCGTCCCCGCGCAGGCGGGGAGACCGTGACTTTCCGGCACCGCTCGTTCCCGAGGTCGCTGGTCCCCCTATGCGACAACGACAGGACTACCGCAGCGCGTACGCCAGCGCGGTGCCGGCAAACACCCAGGCGCCGAGCCAGTTGTTGTGGCGGAACGCCGCAAAGCACTGCATGCGGTCGCGCCCGCGGATCAGCGTGTAGTGGTACACGGCGGTCGCCGCGGCCGCCGCCAGGCCGAGCCAGTACGGCCAACCCAGTCCGAGCATGCCACCGGCCAGCGCCATCAGCGCCAGGAAGCCGGCGTAGCAGATCATGATCGCCGCGACATCGAAGCGGCCGAACGTGATGGCCGAAGTCTTCATGCCGATCAGCAGATCGTCGTCGCGATCGACCATCGCATACGCGGTGTCGTAGGCGACCGACCAGAACACATTGGCCAGCAGCATCAGCCAGGCCACTGGCGGCACCTGCTCCTGCACCGCGGCGAAGGCCATCGGGATGCCGAAGCCGAAGGCGATGCCCAGGTACGCCTGCGGAATCGCGAAGAAGCGCTTGAAGAAGGGATAGGTCGCCGCGACGATCACCGCCACCACCGACAGCCACTTGGTCAGCGCATTGAGCGGCAGGATCAGCAGGAAGGCCAGCACGGCCAGCGTGCCGGCCACCGCCAGCGCCTCCCAGGGCTGGATGCGCCCGGCCGTCAACGGCCGCTCGCGGGTGCGCTTCACGTGCTTGTCGAAGTCGCGGTCGGCCCAGTCGTTCATCGCGCAGCCGGCCGAACGCATCAGGAACGTACCGACCACGAAGATCCAGAAGATCGGCCAGGGCGGCGGCCCGCCGGCGGCCATCCACAGCGCCCACAAGGTCGGCCACAGCAGCAGCAGCGTGCCGATCGGCTTGTCGATGCGCACCAGGCGCGCGTACAGGGCGAGACGTTCGAACATCGGGGTCGGGTGGTGGGACGGGGACAGCGGCACGGGATTGGCGGAGGGATCGGGAGCGGCGAGGGATCGGAAGGACCGGCGAGGGACCGGGTTGGAGCGGACGAGGATCGGATCAGGATCGGCATCGTGGCCCGGCGGTCGCGGGCAGATCGATCGCCCCTGGCGAGGCCCCTGCCGCCACCTGGAACGATACGCCGCCGGAGTGGCGGCGGGGTATCGTCAGGACACGAGCCCGCTCAGGCCAGCATCGAGCGCAGCATCCACGCGGTCTTCTCGTGCGTCTGCATGCGCTGGGTCAGCAGGTCGGCGGACGGCTCGTCGGCGGCGGCCTCGACCAGCGGGAAGATCGAGCGCGCGGTGCGCACCACGGCCTCCTGGCCCTCGACCAGCTTGCGGATCATCTCGGTGGCCTCGGGCACGCCCTCTTCCTCCTGGATCGACGACAGCCGCGCGTATTCCTTGTAGGTGCCCGGTGCCGGATAGCCCAGCGCCCGGATGCGTTCCGCGATCGAGTCGACCGCCAGCGCCAGTTCGGTGTACTGCGTCTCGAACATCAGATGCAGCGTGTTGAACATCGGGCCGGTGACGTTCCAGTGGAAGTTGTGCGTCTTCAGATAAAGCGTGTAGGTGTCCGCCAGCAGCTTGGACAGGCCCTCGGCGATCTTCTTGCGGTCCTTGTCCGAAATCCCGATGTTCACGCTCATCTCGTTCTTCTTCGCCATGATCGATACGCTCCGTTCTGATGTGGCCACGACTAACTGCGGAAAAAATGCGACAGGGGCCGCCAGCTCTGCGCCAGCGGCCCCGGCATCGCATTATGGCATCCGAACGGCGGCGCGGACAAACCCGCGCGGGCCGTTCGGGCGCGCTGCGCCGGCGCGTTCAGCGTACGTCAGCGGACGTTCAGCGCCCGCTCCACCCCTTCCGCATAGGCCGGGTCGATCCTGCGGAAGTGCGCGAGCTGGACCTGCACGATGTCGGCCGGCACGCCCTGCATCGCCGCCGCGATATTGCCGAACAGGCGCTGGCGCTGGCCCTCGTCGAACAGCTGGAACAGCGCGCGCGGCTGGCTGTAGTAATCGTCGTCGTCCGCCCGATGGTCGAAGCGGTCCGCCACCGCGCCGACCGCCAGCGGCGGCTCGACCGCGCGCTCGCCGGCCGCGAAGGCGCCCTGCCGGTTCGGCTCGTAGTTCAGCTTGCTGCCCTGGTTGCCGTCCACGCGCATCGCGCCGTCGCGGTGGAAGCTGTTGTGGAACGGGCATTTCGGCGCGTTGACCGGAATCTGGTGGTGATTGACGCCGAGCCGGTAGCGCTGCGTGTCCCCGTACGAGAACAGCCTGCCCTGCAGCATCCGGTCCGGCGAGAAGCCGATGCCGGGCACGATGTTGGACGGGTTCATCGCCACCTGCTCGACCTCGGCGAAATAGTTGTCCGGATTGCGGTTCAGCTCCAGCACGCCGACGTCGATCAGAGGGTAGTCGGCATGCGGCCAGACCTTGGTCAGATCGAACGGATTGATCCGATACGTCGCCGCGTCGGCCTCCGGCATGATCTGCACCTGCAGCTTCCAGCGCGGGAAATTGCCCTGCTCGATGTTCTCGTACAGGTCGCGCTGCGCGCTCTCGCGGTCGCCGGCAACGACCTTCGCCGCTTCCTCGTTGGTCCAGTTGGCGATGCCCTGCTGCGACTTGAAGTGGAACTTGACCCAGAAGCGCTCGCCCGCGGCATTGATGAACGAGTACGTGTGCGAGCCGAAGCCGTGCATCTGCCGGTAGTTCTGCGGCAGGCCGCGGTCGCTCATCAGGATCGTGACCTGGTGCAGCGATTCCGGATGGCGCGACCAGAAGTCCCAGACCGCGATCGGATCGCGCAGGTTGGTGCGCGGATTGCGCTTCTGCGTGTGGATGAAGTCGGGGAACTTGAGCGGGTCGCGGACGAAGAACACCGGCGTGTTGTTGCCCACCACGTCCCAGTTGCCCTCGTCGGTATAGAACTTGACCGAGAAGCCGCGCACGTCGCGCTCGGCGTCGGCGGCGCCGCGCTCGCCGGCCACCGTCGAGAAGCGCAGGAACAGCGGGGTCTGCTTGCCGACCTCGGCGAAGATCGAGGCCTTGGTGTACTGCGTGATGTCGTGCGTCACGGTGAAGGTGCCGTGGGCACCCGAGCCCTTGGCATGCACGCGCCGTTCGGGAATGACCTCGCGGTCGAAGTGTGCGAGCTTCTCCAGGAACCAGACGTCCTGCAGCAGCATCGGACCGCGCACGCCGGCGGTCAGCGAATTCTGGTTGTCGGCGACCGGCGCGCCGGCGGCGGTGGTGAGGGTGTCCTTGTCCTTGCTCATCGTGACCTCTGCTGGTGGGGATAGGGTGGTACGGAGAAACCGGGGGAATACCGGAAATACGGAAATACCGGGATGCGCGAAACGGCTGCATGAACGACCGCGAGACTACGCGCCGTTTGCGATGCCGCCGTGACGCCGCCGCGGGCTGTCGCCCATCAATAGACGGTGGCGAAACAGGCCAGGCAGTCGGTCAGTTGATGGCGCAGGTCGCGCCAGACGGCGCCCGGGGCGGGCAACGGCAAGGGACGGTTGCGGTTCATGCTGACTCCTTCTGCGAGCGGTATCGTGCGTCGATGGAAGGAGTTTAACAATCACCTATTGGTATGAGAATTTAATTATTTAAAACTATGATATAGCGTAAAGCTAACAGGCGGGGGGAAGCGGTGGAAGAAGGCGGAACGAGGCGGCAGACGGCGAGGAAAAGGCGGCGGGGGGAAGCGAGCCGAAAGGAGCGAAAGAGGCGGCTGCATCCGGCGGGTCCAAGGCGCAGCGCGGCGCCGGCCGCGCTCGGAGATACAGTCTGGAGAGGGTCCGGGAAGCCGTCAGGCCGCCTTGGCCAGCGCGTCCGGCGTCAGCTTCCGCACGCCCGGCAGTTCGCAGGCCGCCACCGCGGCGCACAGCGCTTCCATCGCGGGCAGCCGGGTGAAGCTCTTGCGCCAGGCCAGCACGACGCGGCGGTCGGGCACCGGCTCGGCGAACGGCACGTAGGACAGCAGATCGTTGCCCGCATGCATGTCGGGCACCGAGGTACGCGGCAGCACGGTAATGCCGACACCGCTGGCCACCATATGGCGGATGGTCTCGAGCGACGAGCCCTCGAAGGTCTTCTGGATGCCGTCGGCCGCCTGCGAGAAGCGCGACAGTTCCGGGCAAACGCCCAGCACGTGGTCGCGGAAGCAGTGGCCGCTGCCCAGCAGCAGCATGGTCTGCTGCTTCAACTCGTCCGGCGCGACATTTTCCGCCTTTTCCAGCTGATGGCCGCGCGGCACCGCGACGACGAAGGGCTCGTCGTACAGCGGCCGCACCGTCAGCCCGGAGTCCGGGAACGGCTCGGCCATGATCGCGCAGTCGATCTCGCCCTGCTTGAGCAGCTCGATCAGCTTGACCGTGTAGTTCTCCTGCAGCATCAGCGGCATCTGCGGCACGGTGTGGATCATCTGCTTGACCAGCGCCGGCAGCAGGTACGGCCCGATCGTGTAGATCACGCCCACGCGCAGCGGCCCGGCCAGCGGGTCCTTGCCCTGCTTGGCGATCTCGCGGATCGCCATGGTCTGCTCCAGCACCCGCTGCGCCTGCGCGACGATCTGCTCGCCGACCGCGGTCACCGAGACCTCGGAGGTGCCGCGCTCGAAGATCTGCACGTTCAGCTCGTCTTCCAGCTTCTTGATCGCCACCGACAGCGTCGGCTGCGACACGAAGCAGGCCTCGGCGGCACGGCCGAAATGGCGCTCTCGCGCGACGGCAACGATGTACTTCAGTTCGGTCAGCGTCATGTCGTATCGGCTTGGGACGGTTGCGGTGGAGCGGGCGATGTCGGGATGGTCCGGAAGACGTGCCCCGGCGGGACGGTCGGATCGCCGGTCGAATCGCCGCAAAGCACGTAACAGAAGTGCCTCGCAAATTATCGCCTTTTCGGAAGCGATAGATTTTACCTTCGAATCGAGGTTCTGTCAGAGCCGCGCGACAAAGCGGCGTGCACTGCTCTTGGGCCACCGGCGCGGCGAAGGCGGACTTCGGAGCTTGCGGCCCGGGATTCTCGGCTCCCACGCCCTCACGCCCTCACGCCCTCACGCCCTCACGCCCTCGTGCCTTCACGCCTTCACGCCTTCACGCCTTCACGCCTTCACGCCTTCACGCCTTCACGCCTTCACGCCTTCACGCCTTCACGCCTTCACGCCTTCACGCCTTCACGCCTTCACGCCTTCACGCCTTCACGCCTTCAAGTAATGCTCCCGCCCGCCCAGCCAGCGCGACAGATGCGCCTGCGCCGCTTCAGGGTAACGGCCCAGCAGCAGTTCCGCCGCCTGCTGCGCCGGCTCGACCAGCCAGGCGTCGGTCTCGAGATCGGCAAAGCGCAGCATCGCCTCGCCCGACTGGCGCGCCCCCCAGGAACTCGCCCGGCCCGCGGATCTGCAGGTCGCGCCGGGCGATCTCGAAGCCGTCGGTGGTCTCGCGCATCGTCGCCAGCCGCTGCTTGGCGGTCGGCGACAGCGGCGCCTGGTACATCAGCACGCAGACCGACTCGGCGCTCCCCCGGCCGACGCGGCCGCGCAACTGATGCAGCTGCGCGAGGCCGAAGCGCTCGGCATGCTCGATCACCATCAGCGAGGCGTTGGGCACGTCCACGCCCACCTCGATCACCGTGGTGGCCACCAGCACCTGCAGCCGGTTGGCCGAAAACGCGTCCATCACCGCGGCCTTCTCGGCGGGCGGCAGGCGCCCATGGACCAGCCCGACCTTCAGGTCCGGCAAGGCGGCGGCCAAGGTCTCGTAGGTTTCCTGCGCGGTCTGCAGCTGCAGCGCCTCGCTCTCCTCGATCAGCGGACAGACCCAGTAGACCTGCCGGCCCTGCGCGGCGGCGTGGTGCACGCGCTCGATCACCTCGTCGCGGCGCGCGTCGTTGACCAACCGCGTGACCACCGGGCTGCGGCCGGGCGGCAGTTCGTCGATCACCGACACGTCGAGGTCGGCGTAATAGGTCATCGCCAGCGTGCGCGGGATCGGCGTGGCCGACATCATCAGCTGGTGCGGCACGGTGGCGAGCTCGTCGGCTTGTTGCGCGGACCCCGCACCCTCCTGCTCCGCCCCGTCGGCCTTGCCGCGCAGCGCCAGCCGCTGGGCCACGCCGAAGCGGTGCTGCTCGTCGACGACCGACAGGCCCAGCCTGGCGAACCGCACCGTGTCCTGGATCAGCGCGTGGGTGCCGATCGCCAGCTGCGCCTGGCCGGATTCGACCCGTGCCACGGCGTCGCGCTTTTCGGTGCGCTTCAGGCTCCCGGCCAGCCATACCACCTCGACGCCCAGCGGCGCGAGCCAGCCCGACAGCTTGCGGTAATGCTGCTCGGCCAGGATCTCGGTCGGCGCCATCAGCGCGGCCTGGTAGCCGGCGTCGATCGCCTGGCAGGCGGCCAGCGCGGCGACGATGGTCTTGCCGCTGCCGACGTCGCCCTGCAGCAGCCGGTGCATCGGGTGCGGCGCGCCCATGTCGGCGGCGATCTCCTTGACCACGCGCTGCTGCGCGCCGGTCAGCGCGAACGGCAGCGCGGCGAGGAAGTGGTCCAGCAGGCCGCCGGCGCGGCGCGGCATCGGCGGCGCGTTGCGGGCGCGGCGGGCCGCCTGCGCGCGCTTGAGCGACAGCTGCTGGGCCAGCAGCTCGTCGAACTTGATGCGCACCCACGCCGGGTGCGAGCGATCGATCAGCGCGGCCTCGTCGACCTGCGGCGGCGGCGCGTGCAGCAGCCGCAGCGATTCGGCCAGCGGCTGCAGCTTCAACGGCGCCAGCGGGCCGTCGAGCAGCGGCCGCGGCAGCGTCTCCGGCAGCGGCGTGCGCTGCAGCGCCCCGCCGATGGCCTTGCGCAGATAGCCCTGCGAGATGCCGGCGGTGGCGGGATAAACGGGCGTCAAGCGGTCCGGCAGCGGCTCGTCGGGGCCCACCGGGCGCACCACTGGGTGGATCATCTCGGCGCCGAAGAAGCCGCCGCGGACCTCGCCGCGCACGCGCAGCCGCACGCCCTCGGCCATCTGCCTGGCGTGGCTGCCGTAGAAATTGAGAAAGCGCAGCGTCAGCTCGCCGCTGTCGTCGGCGATGCGCACCACCAGCTGCCGGCGCGGCCGCAGCGTGACCTCGCT
This sequence comes from Cupriavidus sp. H18C1, assembly GCF_049311595.1. Classification (NCBI taxonomy): domain Bacteria; kingdom Pseudomonadati; phylum Pseudomonadota; class Betaproteobacteria; order Burkholderiales; family Burkholderiaceae; genus Cupriavidus; species Cupriavidus sp. H18C1. The sequence continues at coordinate 2,605,810 of NZ_CP186008.1, read as the reverse complement.
GGACACCACCTCGCCCTCGACCTGCACGGCGAAGCCCAGGCCCGCGCGATGCACGGCCTCCCTGATCGGCAGCAGCGTGGTCTCGTCCTCGTAGCGCATCGGCAGATGCAGCACCAGGTCGACGTCGCGCTTCAGGCCCAGCTTGGCGAGCTTGGCCATGGCCGACGACGGTGCGGCGGCCTTGCCGGATTTGGCGGGCGCGTCGGCCTTGGCGGGCGCGCCGGACTTGGCCGACTTCGCGGCCTTGGCGGCCGGCTTGGCCGATGGCGGCTGGGCGTCTGGCTCGGGCGTGCGTTCGCTGGCGGTGACGGGCATCGAGGCGTGGTCGGCAGGGCGCGGCGGCGCCGCGGGCGTGTCGGATTGGATCGTGGGAAACGGCGGGGCCGTCGGCGCTCCGCGGGTCGCCCCGGCGGAATACCCGCTATCAGGGCCAAGGCGGCAAGCCTGGCGGCCGAAGCCTTACAATAGCGGGTCCGCCGATTGTACCCATGCCTGCGCCGCGCGCTCCAGGCGCCACCGGCGGTTTCCCGACCCGCTGCCCCATTTGCCCATGCAGCCGGCCTCGTTGCGAGGCGCCGGCCCCTGTCCCTTTATGCTGACGCTGTCCGATTTCGACTTTCCGCTGCCCCCCGAACTGATCGCCCAGACCGCGCTGCCCGACCGCAGCGCGAGCCGGCTGCTGGTCGTGCGGACCGGCGCGGACGGCGCCACCAAGCTGGACGATCGCGCCTTCGCCGACCTGACCGACTATCTGCGCCCGAACGACCTGCTGGTGTTCAACGACACCCGCGTGATCAAGGCCCGCTTCTTCGGCCAGAAGGCCAGCGGCGGCAAGGTCGAGGTGCTGGTCGAGCGCGTGCTCGACGCCGACACGGTGCTGGCCCAGGTGCGCGCCTCGAAGACGCCGGCCGAGGGCAGCACGCTGCGACTGGCCGATGCCTTCGATGTCACGGTCGGTCCGCGCGTGGACCAGTTCTTCACGCTGCGCTTTCCCGAGCCGGCGCTGGACCTGATCGAGCGCTTCGGCCGCCTGCCGCTGCCGCCCTATATCACGCACGATCCGGACGCCTACGACGAGAGCCGCTACCAGACCGTCTATGCGCGCCATCCGGGCGCGGTGGCGGCGCCGACGGCCGGGCTGCATTTCGACGACGCGCTGTTCGCCCGGCTCGACGCCCACGGCGTGCGGCGCGCCTTCCTGACGCTGCACGTCGGCGCCGGCACCTTCCAGCCGGTGCGCACCGAGAACCTGGCCGAGCACAAGATGCATTCGGAGTGGTACGCGATCTCCGAGGAGCTGGCGCAGGCGGTGCGCGACACCCGCGCCGCCGGCGGCCGCGTGATCGCGGTCGGTACCACCTCGCTGCGCGCGCTGGAATCGGCGGCAACGCCCGAGGGGGAGCTGCGGGCCGGCAGCGGCGACACCGACATCTTCATCACGCCGGGCTATCGCTTCCGGCTGGTCGACTCCCTGATCACCAACTTCCATCTGCCCAAGTCGACGCTGCTGATGCTGGTGTCGGCGCTGGCCGGCATCGAGCCGATCCGCATCGCCTATCGCCATGCGGTGGAGCAACGCTATCGCTTCTTCAGCTACGGCGACGCCATGCTGCTGCAGCGCCAGCCCTGAACCGCCGCCCGCGCCCTGCCCCGGCACGCCCGACTCACCGAATCTCCGCCACCCCCTACGCCATGCTCGAATTCGAACTGCTCACCACCGACGGCAACGCCCGCCGCGGCCGCGTCACCCTGAACCACGGCGTGGTCGAGACGCCGATCTTCATGCCGGTCGGCACCTATGGCTCGGTCAAGGCGATGTCGCCGCTGGAACTCAACGAGATCGGCGCGCAGATCATCCTGGGCAATACCTTCCATCTGTGGCTGCGGCCGGGGCTGGAGGTCATCGACACCCACCAGGGCCTGCACCGCTTCATCGGCTGGGACAAGCCGATCCTGACCGACTCGGGCGGCTTCCAGGTGTTCTCGCTGGGCGAGCTGCGCAAGATCACCGAGGAAGGCGTGACCTTCGCCTCGCCGGTCAACGGCGACAAGCTGTTCCTGTCGCCCGAGATCTCGATGCAGATCCAGCGCACGCTGAACTCGGACATCGTGATGCAGTTCGACGAATGCACGCCGTACGAGATCGAGGGCCGGCCGGCCACGCACGAGGAGGCCGCGCGCTCGATGCGCATGAGCCTGCGCTGGGCAAAACGTTCGCGCGACGAGTTCGAGCGGCTGGCCAACCCGAACGCGCTGTTCGGCATCGTCCAGGGCGGCATGTTCGAGGACCTGCGCGACGAGTCGCTGGCCGGGCTGTCGGAGCTGGGCTTCCATGGCCTGGCGATCGGCGGGCTGTCGGTCGGCGAGCCCAAGGAAGACATGATGCGGGTGCTCGAGCACGTCGGCCCGCGGCTGCCGGCGGACAAGCCGCACTATCTGATGGGCGTCGGCACGCCGGAGGACCTGGTGGCGGGCGTGGCTTCCGGGGTCGACATGTTCGACTGCGTGATGCCGACCCGCAATGCCCGCAACGGCTGGCTGTTTTACCCGCTTCGGCGACGTCAAGATCAAGAACGCGGCGCACCGCAACGACCCGCGCCCGCTGGACGAAAGCTGCGCCTGCTACACCTGCCGCAATTTCTCGCGGGCCTATCTGCACCATCTGCACCGGGTCGGAGAAATTCTGGGCGCGCGGCTCAATACGATCCACAATCTGTATTACTACCTGCAGCTGATGCGCGAAATTCGCGAGGCGATCGAGCAGCACCGCTTCGACGCCTTCCGCCGCCAGTTCGCCGCCGACCGGGCGCGCGGCACGCAGTAAGACGGCCCCTGCCGCCCTGCCGCCGGCGGCCCGCGACGGGCGGGCCCGGCAAGGCGACGCAAGCCGCTGAACGGGCCGAACCGGGTGATAGAATGCCCGATTCCTTGAATCAATTTTGTGACGGAGAAGCAACGTGCTGATTTCGAACGCATTTGCCCAGACCGCCGGCGGGGCCGGCGGCGCGGCGGGTGGCCTGATGAGTTTCCTGCCGATCATCCTGATGTTCGCGGTGCTGTGGTTCATCATGATCCGCCCGCAGATGAAGCGGCAGAAGGAAGCCAAGGCGATGCTGGAAGCGCTGGCCAAGAACGACGAAGTCGTCACCGCCGGCGGCATCCTGGGCCGGGTCACCAAGGTCAACGAGCAGTACGTGACGCTGGAAATCGCCGAAGGCACCGAGATCACGGTGCAGAAGAACGCCGTCACCGCGGTGCTGCCGAAGGGTTCGCTGAAGGCGCTCTGAGCCCCTCGCTCTCTCAGGCCTTGCGGGTCCACCGCAAGGTTCCGGCACGCCGCCAATAGCGTGCCCGCACAGCCGCCTGGCCCCGCCCCGGGAAGTCTCCGGTCGGGCCAGGCGGCTGTTTGCCAACCGGTTGCCTGCGCGATACGCCCGCGGATTCCCGTCCGCGCGCTGCGCCGGCCGTAGAAAGACCGTAGAAAGACTGGCCGAAGATGAATCGCTATCCGCTTTGGAAATACCTCGTGATCCTGGTGGCGCTTGCCATCGGCATCATCTATACGCTGCCCAACTTCTTCGGCGAGGCGCCTGCGGTGCAGGTCTCGTCGGGCAAGGCCACCGTCAAGGTCGATCTGGCGATGCAGAAGCAGATCGAGCAGGTGCTGGCGCAGAACGGCTTGCAGCCCGACGGCGTGTTCTATGACGTGTCGGGGCAGTCCGGCTCGGTCAAGGCGCGCTTCCGCACCACCGACGAGCAGCTGCGCGCCAAGGACGTGCTGTCGCGCGCGCTCAATCCCGATCCCAACGACCCGACCTATGTGGTCGCGCTGAACCTGCTGTCCGGCTCGCCGAAGTGGCTGACCTCGCTGCATGCGCTGCCGATGTACCTGGGCCTGGACCTGCGCGGCGGCGTGCACTTCCTGCTGCAGGTCGACATGAAGGGCGCGGTCGACAAGAAGCTCGACAGCCTGGCCGGCGACGCGCGGACCGTGCTGCGCGACAAGGGCATCCGCCACGGCGGCGTGGACCGCAACGGCGACCGCGTGACGGTGCGCTTCAACAATCCCGAGGACGGCACGCGCGCCCGCGGCGTGCTGGCCGACAGCCTGCCGGACCTGACCTTCGCGATGGACGGCAATAACGTGGTCGGCACCTTCACCGAGGTGGCGCGCCGCGCGGTGCAGGACGCCGCCGTGAAGCAGAACATCACCACGCTGCACAACCGCGTCAACGAACTGGGCGTAGCCGAGCCGGTGATCCAGCAGCAAGGCGCCGAGCGCATCGTGGTGCAGCTGCCGGGCGTGCAGGACACCGCCAAGGCCAAGGACATCATCGGCCGTACCGCCACGCTGGAGGCCCGCCTGGTCGATCCGGACGCGCCGCGCGCCCCGCGCCAGGGCGATCCGATCCCGTTCGGCAGCGAGCTGTTCCTGCACGGCAACGGCGCCCCGGTGGTGCTGAAGAAGCAGGTGATCTTCACCGGCGACCGCATCGAAAGCGCGTCGGCCGGCTTCGACCAGAACCAGCGCCCCTCGGTCAACATCAAGCTCGACGCCCAGGGCGGCCGCGTGCTGCGCGACGTCTCGCGCGAGAACATCGGCAAGCCGATGGGCATCGTGCTGTTCGAGAAGGGCAAGGGCGAAGTGCTGACGGTGGCGACCATCCAGTCCGAACTGGGCTCGAGCTTCCAGATCACCGGCTCGTACTCGACCGAGGCCGCCAACGACCTGGCGCTGCTGCTGCGCGCCGGCTCGCTGGCCGCGCCGATGGACATCATCGAGGAACGCACGATCGGCCCGTCGCTGGGCGCCGACAACATCGAGAAGGGCTTCGACTCGGTGGCCTACGGCTTTGCCGCGATCGCCGTCTTCATGGTGCTGTACTACCTGCTGTTCGGCGTGTTCTCGGTGATCGCGCTGGGCGTCAACCTGCTGCTGCTGATCGCGGTGCTGTCGATGCTGCAGGCCACGCTGACGCTGCCCGGCATCGCGGCCATCGCGCTGGTGCTCGGCATGGCGATCGACGCCAACGTGCTGATCAACGAGCGCATCCGCGAGGAGCTGCGCGCCGGGGCGTCGCCGCAGATGGCGATCGCGGTCGGCTTCGACCGCGCCTGGGCCACCATCCTGGACTCGAACGTGACCACGCTGATCGCCGGCCTGGCGCTGCTGGCCTTCGGTTCGGGCCCGGTGCGCGGCTTCGCGGTGGTGCACTGCCTGGGCATCCTGACGTCGGTGTTCTCGGCGGTGTTCTTCAACCGCGGCCTGGTCAACCTCTGGTACGGCCGCAAGAAGAAGCTGCAGAGCGTGTCGATCGGCCAGATCTGGAAGCCCGGCCCCGACAACAAGGGCACCGTGGCCAACAAGTGAGGGCCATGAGCGGGAGCGCGGCGGGGCCGTGCCCCGCGGCTCCGGCCTGAAGGCCCGACCCGCACGACACCGTCGAACGACACTCTCGAACGAAACACCCGAACGCAGCACGCTGCAGCAGATACAGGATTCACCATGGAATTCTTCCGCATCCGGCGCGACATTCCGTTCATGAAGCACGCGTTGATCTTCAACGTGATCTCCTTCGTGACGTTCTTCGCCGCCGTCTTTTTCCTCTGGCAGAAGGGCCTGCACCTGTCGATCGAATTCACCGGCGGCACGGTGATGGAGGTCAGCTACCAGCAACCCGCCGATCTGGAACGTATCCGCGGCCAGGTCGGCAAGCTCGGCTACACCGACGTGCAGGTGCAGAACTTCGGCACCTCGCGCGACGTGATGATCCGCCTGCCGCTGCAGAAGGGCGCCGACGGCAAGCCGGTCAGCTCGGCGCAGCAGAGCGAGCAGGTGATGGGCGCGCTCAAGGCGGTCTCGCCGGACGCCAACCTGCAGCGCGTCGAATTCGTCGGCCCGCAGGTCGGCAAGGAGCTGGCCACTGACGGCCTGCTGGCGCTGCTGTGCGTGATCGCCGGCATCGTGATCTACCTGTCGATCCGCTTCGAATGGAAGTTCGCGGTGGCGGGCATCATCGCCAACCTGCACGACATCGTGATCATCCTGGGCTTCTTCGCCTTCTTCCAGTGGGAGTTCTCGCTGTCGGTGCTGGCGGCGGTGCTGGCCGTGCTCGGCTACTCGGTCAACGAGTCGGTGGTGATCTTCGACCGGATCCGCGAGAACTTTCGCAAGTTCCGCAAGATGAACACCCACGAGGTCATCGACAACGCGATCACCAGCACGATCTCGCGAACCATCATCACGCACGGCTCGACCGAGATGATGGTGCTGTCGATGTTCTTCTTCGGCGGCCCGACGCTGCACTACTTCGCGCTGGCGCTGACGGTGGGCATCCTGTTCGGCATCTATTCGTCGGTGTTCGTCGCCGCGGCGCTGGCCATGTGGCTGGGCGTCAAGCGCGAGGACCTGATCAAGGGCGAAAAGAAGGCCGGCGGGGCCGACCGCGACGATCCGAACTACGGCGCGCAGGCATGACGCGCCGCTAGCCAGAAGGCAGGCGTAAAAAAACGGGGTTCAGGCCCCGTTTTTTTATTGCCCCTCTCCCGCACACGGGAGGGGGCGAATCGGCTTGCTTCAGGTTCCGTCAGAACTGCTCGATCCAGATCGCCAGCCGGTCGGCGCCGAACTGCGTCGACGCCGGCGCCAGGCGCGAGACGATGGTATTGCCGTCGCGCAGCATCTGCAGCGCATTGCCGCTGCGGTCAAGCCACAGCAGCGCGGCAAACCACGCCGCGTGGTGCTCCGACACTTCCGTGCCGACCGGCGCGCCGAGGAATTCGGACAGCACCGGCAACGACAGCCACACCAGCGCGTCGCCATCGCGGCGCACCGCCTCGCCCAGCTCCTGCGCGATCACCGCCAGCGCGTCGGCGCCCGCGGCCGCGTCATGCGTGGCGCGCAGCTGCGCCAGGCGGCTCGCCACCGCATGGCCGAAGGCGCCGCTGCGCTGGCTTTCGGCACCGACCAGGTCGGCGTAGTCCATCCGGGCCCAATCGGGCTCGGGACCCTTGGCGCCGGCCAGCGCGGCCGCCGCCAGATAGGTCTCGACCGGCTGGAAGCGCTCCGGGCCGATCAGGCTGGCGCACAGCGCGCGCACCATGCCGATGCGCGCCGCCAGCGTCTGGCGCTGGATCACGCTCAGCTTCTCGCGCACCAGCTGGTCGCGCTCGCGGCGCAGGCCGGCGATCTCCAGCGCCTGCTTGAGCTCCATGCGCAGCGCGGTGATGTCCCACGGCTTCTTGATATAGCGGTGGATCTGCCCTTCGTTGACCGCCTGCACGGTCGACTCGAGCTCCGAATACGCGGTCGTCAGGATGCGAACGATATGCGGATAGTGCTCGCGCGCGTGGCGCAGCAGCTCGTTGCCGTATTCGCCCGGCATGCGCTGGTCGGAAACCAGCACGGCCAGCGTGTCGCCATGGGCTTCGAGCAGCGCCTTGCCCTCCTCCACCGAACCGCCGGTGACCACGGGCGCCAGCCCGCCGATCGCCCTCTGGAAATACTTGACCGCGGTGGCCTCGTCGTCGACGAACAGAATCGCGGGAGGCGATGCCTGGTTGTCGTTCGGTTCGTTCATTGACCGCTCCTATTGCTGTGCATTCGATTCTTCGTCTGAGGGAATTCCAGCGTCACGGTGGTGCCGGCGCCCGGGATCGACTCGATCCGGATGCCGCCGCCGAACGACTGCATGACGCGGTTGCAGAAAATCATGCCGAGGCCATTTCCACCGGCGGCGGCATGCGTGGTGACCGGATCGACCAGCAGGCGTTCCATCACGTCCGGCGGAATGCCTGGGCCGTTGTCGCTGATGCAGATCACGGGGTCGGGCTGCGCCACGACACGGAAGCGCAGCGAAGGCTGGGGGGACATCGGTCAGCGCCCGCAAGCCATTGTTCAGCAGCGACGACAGCACCAGCGACACGCAGTTCGGCAGCGTATGGACGATGAAGTCGCCGTGCAGTTCGACCTCGATCCAGTTGCGCTGCGGACCCGTGAACGGATAGCTGTCGAGCAGCGCCATGATCAGGCTGCCGGCGGTGATGTCGCGATCGTTCTCGCTGGTCAGCGGCCGTTCGCCATTGCCGCGCACCGACTGCAGGAACGACGAGATCACCGCCAGGCAGTACTGCGCATTGCTGTGCATCACCGCGGCCGCCTGCCCGATCTCGGCCTGGCGCTGCGGATCGTATTCGGCGCTGCTGCGGCTTTCAACACCGCGGGCGAAATTCGCGATAGCCGCCAGCGGGGTGTTAAGTTCGTGCGCCAGGAAGGCCAGCGTCTCGTCGATCGCGGTCAGCCGCTGGTGCCGCGACTGCCGTTCGCGATGGCGCTCGCGCGCCAGCGCCAGCACGTCGCGCACCGCCTGCAGGCCGAGCGGCTTCTCGAGGATGCGAAACACCTCGCCGCTGTTGACGGTCTGCAGCAGCATGTCCTTGTCGGCGTACGCGGTCACCAGGATCCGCACGATCTGCGGATACTCGGCGGCGACCTGCCGCAGCAGATCGGCACCGTTGCGCCCCGGCATGCGGAAGTCGGTGACCAGCACCGCGGTGCGGCCGCTGTCGTTGCGCAGCATCTCGATGGCCTGGTCCGCGCCCTGGGCGAGCAGCACTTCGTACTCCCGCGCCGGCCGCGCGGGCGAAATACTTGCAGGCCATCTCCTCGTCGTCGACGTAGAGCACGGTCAGCCGCGGCTGGCGCAAATCGGTCCGCAGCTCGGTCCGCGGCTCTGTCCGCATGTCTGTCCGCTGTTCCGTCATGGCGCGCTCATTCCGCCCGCGGCAGATCGAAGCTGAACGCGGCCCACTGGCCCAGCTCGCTTTCGGCGAACAGCACGCCGCCATGCCGCTCGATCACCGCATAGCTGATCGACAGCCCCAGGCCCAGGCCCTGGCCGACCTCGCGCGTGGTGAAGAAGGGCTCGAATACGCGCGCCAGGTTCTCGCTGGGGATGCCCGGGCCGTTGTCGCGTACGTTGACGTGCAGCCGGCCGTCCTTCCACACCACGGTGGTATGGATCGCCGGTGCGGGCGTGCCGGCCTTGCGCATCGCCAGCGCCGCGTTCGAGAACAGGTTGATCAGCACGCCGATGATGGCGGCCTCGTCGCCGAACACCAGCGTGTCGGGCGGCAGCTCGCGCGTCATCCGCACGCCGCGCAATTCGTGCGCGGTCAGCCGGCTGGCCGAGTCGAGCGCCTTCTCGAACAGGAAGGGCCGGCCCTCGACCTCCGCGCCGGGCTGCCGATAGGCAAAGATCTTCAGGTCCGAGACGATATGCTGGATCCGCTGCATCCCCTGACGGGCGTCGATCAGGCACTCCTGCAGCGAGGCGCTCTCCTTGGCCTGCGGTTCCTCCAGCGCGATCTCGATCGCCATCAGGCAGAAGTTGACCGGGTTGTTGACCTCGTGCAGCAGCCCCGCGGCCAGCGTACCGACCGCGGCCATCTTCTCCTGCTGCAGCAGCTGGCCCTTGATCTGCGCCAGGTTTTCGTTGATGCGCGCGAGTTCTTCGTTCTTGTTGGCCAGCTCTTCCTTGAGCCGGAACAGCTGGAAGCGGCCCTTCTCGTTGAAGTAGGTGTAGACCGCGCTGGCCGCGCCGGCAAACAGCACGAACAGCGAGTTGACGAGGAAGGTGCCGACCGGATGCAGGCCGTCCGGATGCAGCAGGCAGGCCACCAGATAGCAAAGGTACGACAGGCCGCCGAACACCACGTTCTGCCACAGGCCGAACGGCAGCGCGATGCCGGAGGCGAAGATCGCCAGGTTCAGGCCGACGTAGTACGGCGAGGCAACGCCGTCGGTCTCCCAGATCATCCACGCGATCATCAGCTGCGGCAGCAACAGCCAGGACAGCGTCAGCCATGGCGCCAGCCTGCGTCCGTGCTGGCTGTACAGCACCACGACGATGCCGGCGATCAGCATCGAGACGACGACGCGCGCGACCGCGAATGGCAACTGCCACTCCGGGTACTGGCCGTAATCGAGACCCATGCCGAGCAGCACCAGCACGATGGCGGTGTAAGCCCCGCCGCGGCTGAACGCCAGGCGAAAGTCGGCCAGTTCGGCCTGGTATCCGGCGTAGAGTCGGTTGACAGTCATGGCAGATCGGCGGCGCCGCCTCAGGAGATGGTGGCTTCAGCAAACACGTTGACGCCGGTGGCATCGACATAGACCTCGTGGTCGGTCGATTGCTCGGGCAGCAGGCTCAGCATCTTCGGTTCGTCGCGATAGATCAGGTACCACTCGAGCAGATGCTCCATCCCGTATCGCTCGGGATTGTTCGAATGGACGTTGGTGACCAGCACCCGCCCGCCCGGGCGCGTGCGCGCGGCGAAATGGCTCAGCAGACGGGCGCAGACCTTGTCGGACAGATAGTCGAACAGGCCGGCGCAATAGACCGCATCGAATTCGCGCACCGAGGGATCCTCGACCGCGATACGCCGCTTGAGCAGCTCGTGCACCGACTCGTGCACCATCTCGACCTGCACGCTGCGCCCCGCCTCCCTGGCCGCCCGCTGGATGGAGCCGCGGGTGAATTCGAGCGTCTCTTCGCTGAAGTCGACCAGCTGGAACGACAGCCGGTCCGGCTCGCCGTATTCGCGCGCGAAGCGCTGGATTTCGAAGGCCGGGCCGCAGCCGACGTTGAGCACGCGGAACGGGCGCCCCGCCGCGCGGGCTTTCTCCGCCTGCCGGCTGAGGAAGTCGACCAGCAGATCGATGCGGTTGCGGTGCGCGGTGGCGACCGCCGCCTTCAGGAAGGCGGTGTTGACGATCTGGAAGTAGGTGGTCGGTCCCTGCTGCGGATCGCTCAGGATCTGGTTCACCATCTCGTAGTCGCCGGCGTAGCCGAGCGGCTTGGTGAAGGTCCGATAGACGAACGGCGCACGCAGCAGCAGCGGATGCAGCGCCGATTGCGCGTAGGTGCGATGCACCGGCGCCAGCTCGACGTCGACGCGCTCGGCCTCCCCTTCGAGCCGGTCCAGGTACGACTTGACCTTCACCATCAGCGGCGTGGCCAGCTCCTGGAACACGTCTGCGCGCAGGCGGCCGTCGACCTTGGGCAGGCTCTCGGTCAGGTCGACCTGCTCGACCCAGCGCGATACCTCGGACAGGAAGGCGCGCATCTCGTTGACGGCGATCTGGTAATCGCGGCGGATGTTGAAGCGCGTGTCCCAGTCGCTGACGAACAGCTCGGCCTCGCGCCCCACCGAGCGCGGCTCGTTGGGCAGATCGCTGAGCTCGCGCCATTCGTCGATCAGCGTCAGCGAGACCACCGCCGTGAGACCGGTATTGACCAGGCTCATCACCACCGCTTTGCCAAGATAGGCGTTCTTGGCCCCGATCCTCACGCTCAGGTCGCTCAATACCTCGCTGACCTGGACAATCGAGTACGGGTTATAGACTTCCATCACCAGAGATTTTCTCTGGAGATTAATGATCGTGCCCCGCACCTGCTCGCCCTGCGAGTTGCGGAAGCTGACCACCGGATCAATTTGCGTTTGGGAGTACACGGTTTTGCGCCAGGGAAAATCCGAAGGATGCGGCTGGCTCATGCCGACACGAGGGTCGGAACGGTCCGGCGCGACATGGGCGAAGGAACTCGCGAACGGCTCGGCGAAGGCGATGCACGGAAACTAGGGGTTGGGCATACGCTTGCGATCCTGATCGGGAAGTGAGCGGCGAAGGGCAAGCTGCGGAACTGCCGCCGGGCCAACGACAGGCCGATGCGGGCCAGCAGCCTGACCGGAAGCCGGCCGGCAACGGCCTGGAACGCGGGCCGGCAATGCCTGCCCCGGCCTCGCCCCCGGGCCGCCAGGTGCGAATCAGCGACCGATTGTACTGTGGCGCCGCTGCAGTGGACAACGGCCCTCATCCCAACGAGGGGAGCCACCCCCACATGGCCCCCCACCGCGGGAGGGTTGCCGCCAATGAAAAAGGGCCGGATGAACCGGCCCTCGAACGGCAATGCGGATGCGCCCCCGCAACAGGGCGCCGCGGCATCAGTCGGCGCGCACGCCCTCGACCTGGATCGCCAGCTTGACCTCGGGCTTGAAGCCCATCTTGACACCGTAGTCGATGCCGAAGTCTGTCCGGTTGAAGGTGGCGTAGGCGTCGGCACCGCAGGCCTCGCGCTTGAGCATCGGATGCTGGATGCACTTGAACTCGCGGATCTCCAGCTTGACCGGCTTGGACACGCCGCGCAGCGTCAGCACGCCATCGACCTCGGTCGGCACGTCGCCGGCGAACTTCGAGAACTTGCCCTTGTAGGTGGCCTCGGGATAGGCCTGCACGTCGAACATGTCGGGGCTCCTGGCGTGCTCGTTCATCTTGCCGAGGCCGAAGTCGATCGACGCGGTATCGATCTTGATGTCCAGCGTGCCGGTCTTGGCGGCGCGGTCCAGCGTGACGACGCCGCTGGACTTCTCGAACTTGCCGCGCCACTTCGACAGCCCGCCCAGGTGGTCGGCCTCGAAGCTCGGATACGTATGGGTCGGATCGAGGTTGTAGGTCACGGCGGCGGCCGAGGCGAGGCCGGCGAAGGCGGTGGCGGAAGCGGCGGCGAGGATGGCGGCGGCGGTACGCAGTTTCATGGGTTCTCCGGTAAAACGGTGGGTTCAACGAGTCAGGTTGGGCGAATCAGGTTTGGCGCGTTGGGTTCAGGACCTGGCGGCCGTGACGAGGCGGAACTTGATCTGGACCTCGTCGGCAACCACCGAGGTGTCCTTCCACTCGCCCTCGCCGATATTGAAGACGCTGCGCCTGATCGGCAGTACGCCCTCGAAGACCTGGTTGGCGCCTTCCTGGCGATAGGTCGCGGGCACCACCACGTCCACGGTCTTGCCCTTGATGGTCAGCTTGCCCGCGACATCGAACTTGCCGGCGGCGGCCGGCTTGATGCCGGTCGATTCGAACACCGCCTTGGGGAAGCGCCCGGCATCGAACCAGTCCTTGCCCTTGACCTCCTTGGTGGTGGTAGCGTCGCCGATCTCGAAGCTGGCCACGTCGATCTCGACCTTGGCGCTGGAGCTGGCCAGCCTGGCCGGATCGAAGTCGACCGCGGCGGCAAAGCGCTTGAACTTGCCTTCCATCGGCACGCCGATCTGGCGCGCCACGGCGGTCACCGAACTCTTGCCGGCATCGACCTGCGCGGCGGAGAGATTGGCGGCAAATCCGGCGCAGGCCAGCGACGCGGCCAGCAGCAAGGCACCGGGACGGGGAATACGTTTCATCGAGGACTCCTCGGTTTCATGCGGTCAATGCGGAACAGCGAACGGCGGAACAGCGGGAACAGCGGAACGACGGAAACGATCGCGCGGGACTCAGCGCAGGAATGGCAGCATTCGGCCGAGCGTGCCGTCGCGGTCCAGCCATTGGTGCTTGAGCGCCGCGGCGGCATGGAGCACGACCAGCGCGGCCATTAGATAGTTCAGCCAGATATGGGCGGACTTCAGCGTTTCCTTCAGCGCGTCGTTCGGCTCGATCAGCGTCGGCAGCGGCCACACGCCCAGATAGACGACCGGCACGCCGGCGGCCAGGCTGTACAGATAGCCGGTCACCGGCACCACCAGGATCAGCAGGTAGAGCAGCCCGTGGGCGACCTTGGCCGCGCCGGCCTGCCAGGCCGGCATGCCGGCCACCGGCGCCGGCGCGGCATGGGTCAGGCGCCAGAGCACGCGCAGCACCGCCAACGCGAACACCGTCACGCCCAGCCACTTGTGCCACGAGTACAGCTTGAGCTTGGTCGGCGTGAAGCCCGGGATGTCGGTCATGTAAAGACCGAGCCCGAAGGCCGCGAAGATCAGCAGCGCGACGATCCAGTGCAGGCCGATCGCGGTCGCGCCATAGCGCGCGGGGGTATTGGAACGCATCGATGAAATCCGGCTTTAGTCTTTATTCTTTCGGCAGACGCTGTTAATTCTCGCATTATTGCGTCCGCAAAGTGACGTCGGGAAGGCGGAACTTCATTGAGTCGTTCAAAGCGTTTGAAGGGCGTGCCCCACGCGGGAACTTGCATGCGATACGTCGGGAAACCGGACGCCCTCAAATCAGCCAGTTTTCGTAGCGCAAACCCGGCACGCGGGAAAACTCGGATACGTTGTCGGTCACGAGCACCGCGTCGAGCGCGAGCGCATGCGCGGCAATCAGCATGTCGTTGGCGCGGATCGGTCGCCCCTGACGCTCCACATCGGTGCGCAAGCGGCCATAGTGCCGATCGGCATCGCCATCGAGCGGCAGCACGCGAAGCGTGCTCAAGGCATGTTCCACCCGGCGTGCCAGCTCGGCGGAGCCCTTCTTCGCAACGCCGAAGCGCAGTTCGGCGGCAACGACGATTGACGTGCACAGCGCTTCGGCGTCGGTCATCCCGATCCGGGCGGCACACACGCCACGGGTATTGCGGAGGGCGTCCGACACGATGTTTGTGTCGAGCAGATACAACGCCATCAAAAGTCCACCGGCTCGGGAGGCCGGTCATCGATGTCCGGCCACGTCTCGTCCAGCGGCTCCCATTGCGCGAGAAGCGCGCGAAACGAGGCCGGCGGAATCGGTTCGATGATCAGCTTGTCGCCTTCTCTACGCATGATCGCCTCCTCTCCAGGTAATTCGAACTCCCGCGGTATCCGGACCGCCTGATTGCGGCCATTGCGGAAGAGCCGCACATGCCTGCCTTCCGTTGTCGTAGTCATGCTGCACTCCTTGGCATATGTCAAGGCATATGCCAATTGGAGCGGGCGCGCCAGTGTTCCGATCATGGGTGAAATGGTATCGATGCGGCTCCGTGATGAAATAGGACGCGCGCGCATCGTGGCACCAACTCACGCGCCTGCTCATCCCACTGAACCGCCCGAACCGATCGCCAGAAGCAAGAAAGCCGCCCCATGGGCGGCTTCTGCGGAACAGCGACGGGAGGCGCGATCCGGTATCGCGCTCGACTCCATTACTTCAAGCGCTCGGCCAGTTCCACAGCCCGGCCGATATAGCTGCCCGGCGTCATCGCCAGCAGGCGGGCCTTGGCCTCGTCGGGGATCGCCAGGCCTTCGATGAAGGTGCGCAGCGCCTCGCGGGAGATGCCCTTGCCGCGGGTCAGTTCCTTCAGTTGCTCATAGGGATTGGCGATGCCGTGGCGGCGCATCACTGTCTGCACCGGCTCGGCCAGCACTTCCCAGCAGTTGTCCAGGTCCTCGGCCAGCCGCTCCGGGTTGGTTTCCAGCTTGCCCAGGCCGCGCAGGCAGGCCTCGTAGGCCAGCAGGCTGTAGCCGAAGGCGACGCCGATATTGCGCAGCACCGTCGAGTCGGTCAGGTCGCGCTGCCAGCGCGAGACGGGCAGCTTCTCCGACAGGTGGCGCAGCAGCGCGTTGGCCAGGCCCAGATTGCCCTCGGAATTCTCGAAGTCGATCGGATTGACCTTGTGCGGCATCGTCGAGGAGCCGATTTCGCCGGCCTTGGTCTTCTGCTTGAAGTAGCCCAGCGAGATATAGCCCCAGACGTCGCGGTCCAGGTCCAGCAGGATGGTGTTGGCGCGGGCCACGGCGTCGAACAGCTCGGCCATGTAGTCGTGCGGCTCGATCTGGATCGTGTACGGGTTGAAGGCCAGGCCCAGACGGTTCTCGATGACGTCGCGCGAGAAGGCTTCCCAGTCGAACTCGGGATAGGCCGACAGATGTGCGTTGTAGTTACCCACGGCGCCGTTCATCTTGCCGAGCAGTTCGACCCGCTCGATCCGTTCGATCGCGCGCGCCAGGCGGGCGGCGACGTTCGCCATTTCCTTGCCCAGCGTGGTCGGGCTGGCCGGCTGGCCGTGCGTGCGCGACAGCATCGGCTCGCGGGCGTTGGCGTGCGCCAGTTCCACCAGGCGCGCATGCACGCGGCGCAGCGTGGGCACCAGCACGCTGTCGCGCGCGCCCTTGAGCATCATGCCGTGCGAGGTATTGTTGATGTCCTCGGAGGTGCAGGCGAAGTGGATGAACTCGCTGGCGGCCACCAGTTCGGCGTTGTCCTGCACGCGCTCCTTCATCCAGTACTCGACCGCCTTGACGTCGTGATTGGTGACCGCCTCGATCTCCTTGATCCGGGCCGCATCGGCTTCCGTGAAGTTGTCGACCAGCGCCAGCAGCGCGGCTTCGGACTGCGCCGAGAACTTCGGCATGTCGGGCAGGCCGGTGCGGGCCAGCGCGATCAGCCAATGGACTTCGACCTTGACGCGGTGGCGCATGAAGGCGGCCTCGGACAGCCATTCGCGCAGCGGGTCGGCCTTGGCGGCATAGCGGCCATCGATCGGGGACAGGGCGGTGAGCGGCGAGAGCGCGGCGGGGGAGGCGGTAGCGGACATGCTGGCAGACGGCGGGAGGGAATGAAGGGGAAAACCTGGAACGGTGTCGGCAGGCGCGATTGGCGCACGCGGTAGCGGCGAGCTGCGCTGGCACATCCCATGGACTCAGACACATGCAAAGCCGGGAATTTCGATCCTGCGCGATCCGACGCGATCCGGGGCGATCCGGCGCACCGGCCTGGCAGCCGGCGCTGGAAAGCCGCGATTTTACCACCGCCCTTCCCGCCGCGCCGCGCCATCGTCGCCAGTGTTGCGGGCAGTCCCGCCGGGCCGCCGTTCGACGGCCGCGCCGTGCCGGAACGGCCGCCCGGGCGGTTATACTCGCCACGCCGAGCCAGTAGCCTGTTACGAAGTGCATCAAGGCAGACCGGACCCGCGCGCCACCGCCGGCGCACGAGGCCAGCCGCTCCATCGCGAAGCGCCCGATGCACTCCATAACGAGCTCAAGGGGAGAACATGAAGCTGTACGCATCGCAGACCAGCCCTTACGCGCGCAAGGTGCGCGTGGTGATGGCCGAGAAGAAGATCGACTATCAGCTGGTGGAAGTCGACGTGTGGTCGCCGGACACGGTGATCGGTCAATTCAATCCCCTCGGCAAGGTGCCCTGCCTGGTGATGGAGGACGGCGGCGCGGTGTTCGATTCGCGCGTGATCGTCGAATACGTCGACACGCTGACGCCGGTCAGCCGCATGATCCCGCAGGGCAGCCGCGAGCGGCTCGAGGTGCGCTGCTGGGAGGCGCTGGCCGACGGCCTGCTCGACGCCGCGCTGCTGGCGCGTCTGGAACATACGCAGCGCGAGCCGGCCGAGCGCAGCGAGCGCTGGGTGCGCCGCCAGCTCGGCAAGATCGACGGCGCGCTGGTGGCGATGGCCAACGGCCTGGCCGACCGCACCTGGTGCGCCGGCAACCATTATTCGCTGGCCGACGTCGCCGTCGGCTGCGCGCTGTCCTATCTGGACTTCCGCTTCCCGGACATCGCCTGGCGCGAGCGCCATCCCAACCTGGTCGCCTTCCACGACAAGGTCAGCAAGCGCCAGTCGTTCATCGATACGGAGCCGCCGCGGGGCTGAGGGTGACCGGGGCCAGCGGGGCCACCGAGGTCACGCTGGCCTTCGCCGCCACCGAGGCCACCGACGCGGCGTCGCCCGGGGACGGCCTCGGCGGCACTACTGGATGATGCCGCCGCCGAGGCAGACCTCGCCGTCGTACAGCACCGCGGATTGCCCGGGCGTGACGGCCCATTGCGCTTCGCCGAAGCGCAGCTGCAGGTTGTCGGCATCGACCGCGTCGACCACGCAGGTCGCGTCGCTCTGCCGATAGCGCGTCTTGGCGCTGAGCGCGCTGCCCGCGCGCGGCGCTTCGCCGGCGACCCACGACAGGTCGGCGGCACGCAGCGTCGGCGACAGCAGCCACGGATGGTCGTGGCCCTGCACCACGTACAGCGTGTTCGACGCCATGTCCTTGCGCGCGACGTACCAGGCATCGCCGCTGCCGTCGCGGCTGCCGCCCAGGCCGATGCCCTTGCGCTGGCCCAGCGTGTAGAACGCCAGCCCGATATGCTCGCCCACGACCTTGCCGTCGGCCGTCTTCATCGGCCCCGGTTTGGTCGGCAGATAGCGATTCAGAAAATCCCGGAATGGGCGCTCGCCAATAAAGCAGATTCCGGTGGAATCCTTCTTCTTCGCGTTCGGCAGGCCGATTTCCGCGGCGATTTCGCGCACCTGCGTCTTCGGCAGCTCGCCCAGCGGAAACAGCGTGCGCGACAGCTGCGCCTGGTTCAAGCGGTGCAGGAAGTAGCTCTGGTCCTTGGTATGGTCCAGCGCCTTGAGCAGTTCGAAGCGGCCGTGCCCGCCCTGCCGCACGCGCGCATAGTGACCGGTGGCGATGCGCTCGGCGCCGAGCGACATCGCATGGTCGAGGAAGGCCTTGAACTTGATCTCGGCGTTGCACAGCACGTCGGGATTGGGCGTGCGCCCGGCCGAATACTCGCGCAGGAAATCGGCGAACACGCGGTCCTTGTACTCGGCGGCGAAGTTGACCGCCTCGACGTCGACGCCGATCAGGTCGGCCACCGACACCACGTCGAGCCAGTCCTGGCGCGTCGAGCAGTACTCGCTGTCGTCGTCGTCCTCCCAGTTCTTCATGAACAGGCCGACCACCTCGTAGCCCTGCTGCTTGAGCAGCCAGGCGGTGACCGACGAGTCCACCCCGCCCGACATGCCGACCACGACGCGCTCGCCGCGGCCGATGCCGGGATTCAGTTCGGGGCGGCCCGAAGTGGCGGCGCTCGTGAGGGCGCTCGTGACGACGCTCATGGCAGCGCTCCCGGCATCAGCGCCGACGGATGCGTGTACAGCGCGTCGAGCGCGAAGCGCTTGCCGGCCAGATAGTCCTCGACGCAGGCCAGCACCAGCGGCGAGCGATGGCGCTCCGGGCAGGCGCGGATCTCGTCGGCACTGAGCCAGACCGTGCGCACGATGCCGGTATCGAGGGGGCGGCCGCTGTCGAGCGGACCCAGGTCGCCGGTGAAGGCGAACCGCACATAGGTGATGTTGCCGTCGGGATGCTGGCCGGTCGGCGAGGTCACCGAACCGGCCAGATAGCAGCCGAGCAGCGCGCGCGGCTCGAAGCTGTGCGCGGTTTCTTCCAGCGTTTCGCGGATCACGGCGCGCACCAGGCTCTCGCCCGGGTCCAGATGGCCGGCCGGCTGATTCAGCTTCAGGCCGTCGCGGGTTTCTTCTTCGACCAGCAGGAAGCGGCCGCCGCGCTCGATCACGGCCGCCACGGTGACGCTGGTTTTCCAGTCTTGGGACATGATGCACAAGTTTTAGGCAATCCGGCATTCTACCGGCTGGCGCGCGGCGCTGCAGCGAGACGGACCGCTCCAGGGCCTCGGGCGGAACGCACCCCGATCGCACCCATTGCCGTCAGATTCCTGTAAGCTGCGAAAAAATTGTGCGCTGCGCTGGACGGCGGCGCCCACAAACGAGCCCGGATGCCTGCCCGGCCGTAGCCCGGAGCGGCACCGCAACAGGAGAAGCTGACGATGCAGATCGGTATCCCGCTGGAGACACGGGCCGGCGAAGCGCGTGTCGCCGCCACCCCCGAGACCGTCAAGAAGTACGTCGCCCAGGGCCATCAGGTGCTCGTGCAGAGCGGTGCCGGTGTACGTGCCAGCTGTCCGGACGCGGCCTACGAGGCGGCCGGCGCCAGCATCGTCGATGCGGCCCGCGCGTTCGGTGCCGAGCTCGTGTTGAAGGTCCGCTCCCCCCGATCCGCAGGAACTCGCGCAGATTCGCCCCGGCGCCACGCTGGTCGGCATGCTCGATCCGTTCGACGCCGACAACAACGCCCGCATGGCCGCCGCCGGCATCGTCGCCTTCGCGCTCGAGGCAGCGCCGCGCACGACCCGCGCGCAAAGCATGGACGTGCTGTCCTCGCAGGCAAACATCGCCGGCTACAAGGCCGTGCTGGTCGCCGCCAACCACTATCAACGCTTCATGCCGATGCTGATGACCGCCGCCGGTACGGTCAAGGCCGCGCGCGTGCTGATCCTCGGCGCCGGCGTGGCCGGCCTGCAGGCAATCGCCACCGCCAAGCGGCTAGGCGCGGTGATCGAGGCCTCCGACGTGCGGCCCGCGGTCAAGGAACAGATCGAATCGCTGGGCGCGAAGTTTCTCGACGTGCCGTTCGAAACCGACGAGGAGCGCGAGATCGCGCAGGGCGTCGGCGGCTATGCGCGGCCGATGCCGGCAAGCTGGATGCAGCGCCAGGCCGCGCTGGTGCACGAGCGCGCGAAGCAGGCCGATATCGTCATCACCACCGCGCTGATCCCCCGGACGCCGCGCGCCGGTGCTGCTGAAGGAAGAGACCGTGCAGGCGATGAAGCCCGGCTCGGTGGTGGTCGACCTCGCCGCCGCGCAAGGCGGCAACTGCCCGCTGACCGTGGCGGACGAGGTGGTCGAGCGCCATGGCGTGACGCTGGTCGGCTACACCAATCTGGCCAGCATGGTCGCGGCCGATGCCTCCGCGCTGTACGCGCGCAACGTGCTCGACTTCCTCAAGCTGATCGTCGACAAGGACGGCAAGCTGACAATCAATCCGGAAGACGATATCGTCGCGGCCTGCCTGATCAGCAAGGACGGCGCGCTGGCCCGCCAGGCTGCCTGAGCGGCTGCCGGCCCGGCGCTGCCCGTGCGTTCGGCGCGGGCAGCGCCAACCCTCCAAATCGATTCAACCCGCGCCCATCCCGGGCGCGTTTTCCTGGTGCCGCGGCCACACGTTCGAGCCGTCGCGGCGCCAGCATCAACGAAGGAAAGCAACACCATGCAACGCATCATTCTGCGCGCCAAGCTGCATCGCGTCACCGTGACGCAGGCCGACCTGCACTACGAGGGGTCATGCGGCATCGACGAGGATCTGCTCGACGCGGCGGACATGAAGGAGTACGAGAAGATCGAGCTCTACAACGTCAACAACGGCGAGCGTTTCTCGACCTACATCATCAAGGGCAAGCGCGGCACCGGCGAGATCTCGCTGAACGGCGCCGCCGCGCGCCGCGCCCATCTGGGCGACCACCTGATCATCTGCACCTACGCGCCGATGAGCGATGCGGAACTGGCCGACTACAAGCCGAAGATCGTGCTGGTCGACGACAACAACCGCATCAAGGAAATCAAGAAGGTGTGATCCGATGATCGCCGCGCGCAGGCAGTCTCGCCCGCAGTCCCGGCATGCCAACGGTGGCCCTGGCGCATGGCGCCGCTGGCTCATCGTTGTCGTGGCGGCGGGCTGTGCGGCCTGCGCGGGCGTATCGATACCGGTTACGGCACCGGTTTCGGCACCGGTTTCGGCGCCCGTTTCGACATCCGTTACGGCGCCCGATTCGGCCCCGGCATCGCCATCGCCTGGCGACGGTGCCCCGCCCGCTTCGGTCGCGGCGGACCCACTCCCCTCCTGGCGCGACGGGGCCGCCAAGCAGGCGATCCTGCGCTTCGTGCGCGACACCACCACCGTGGGCGGCCCCGACTTCGTCGCCCCGGCCGACCGCATCGCCATCTTCGACAACGACGGCACGCTGTGGCGCGAGGACCCGCGCGCCGAGCTGCTGTTCGTCGCGCATCTGGCGCGAGCGCGCACCGAGGCCGATCCCGCGCTCGGCGCGCAAAGCCCCTACCGCGAATTCCTCGCCGATCCGCGCGGCTATCTGCAGCGCGGCGACACCGCGGCGCTGCAGCTGCTGCACGCGGTGTACGGCAACACCGCGCTCGAATCGTTCCAGGACGAGGCGCGGCGCTTTCTCGCCGTCGCCCGCCATCCCCGCAGCCGCGCGCCGCTGCGCGACGGTATCTACCAGCCGATGCTGGAATTGCTCGGCTTGCTGCGCGCGCAGGGCTACCAGACCTGGCTGTGCGCGGGTTCCACCGCCGACTTCATGCGCGCCTTCGCCGCCGACTACTACGGCATCGCGCCCCAGCAGGTGATCGGCTCCCGGCTGGCGCTGCGCTTTCGCGAGACCGCGCAGGGCAACGCCGTCTGGCGCGAGCCGCGCGTCGACAGCTTCAACGACAAAGAGAACAAGCCCGCCAATATCGCGCTGCAGATCGGCAAGCGTCCGGTGTTCGCCGCCGGCAATGTCGGCGGCGCCGGCGATATCGCGATGCTGGCCTACAGCCAGGGACGGCGCGGGCCGTCGTTCCAGCTGCTGATCGACCATGACGACGCGCAGCGCGAGTCGGCCTACACCGAGCCGGACGGCGCATCGCTGAAGGCGGCCGCCGCGCATCGCTGGACCGTGGTCAGCATGCGGCGCGACTGGCAGCGCGTGTTCGTGGCGCCGTCGTCGCCGACACGGGGACCAACACCGGCGCTGGCCGGCGAGCCAATGGCGACACCGGCCGCGCCTTAACGCGCCGTAACTGGCCGTAGCGCGCAACTACGCGGGAAACCGCGCGGGAAACTGTGCGGGGAAGAGCGAACAACCGAATTCAAGCAACGGGAGGAGAAGTCGATGGAGATGGTGAACCACACGGTGATCAACCTGATCATCTTCGTGCTGGCGATCTACGTGGGCTACCACGTGGTCTGGACGGTCACGCCGGCGCTGCATACCCCGCTGATGGCGGTCACCAACGCGATCTCGGCGATCATCATCGTCGGCGCGATGCTGGCCGCCGGCCTGACCGAGGGCGGCGTCGGCCGCGCGATGGGCACGCTCGCCGTGGCCCTGGCCGCGGTCAACGTGTTCGGCGGCTTCCTGGTGACCCAGCGCATGCTGGAGATGTTCAAGAAGAAAGAGCCGAAGAAGGCCGCGCAGGCCGCCGGCAAGGAGGGCGCGCAATGAGCATGAACGTCGTCACGCTGCTCTACCTGGTGGCCTCGGTCTGCTTCATCCAGGCCTTGAAGGGGCTCTCGCATCCGGCCACCGCGCGCCGCGGCAATGCCTTCGGCATGATCGGCATGGCGATCGCCGCGCTGACCACCGTCGCGCTGATCGTCAAGCTGAAGAACGAGTTCCTGGCCGCCGGCATCGGCCAGTCGTCGATCGGCACCGGCCTCGGCCTGATCCTCGCCGGACTGGTCGTCGGCGGCGGCATCGGCGCCTACGTCGCGAAGAAGGTCGAGATGACCAAGATGCCGGAACTGGTCGCGGCGATGCACTCGCTGATCGGCCTGGCGGCGGTCTTCATCGCCATCGCGGCGGTAGCCGAACCGGCGGCCTTCGGCATCACGGCGGCCGGCTCGCACGAGATCCCGCTGGGCAACCGCATCGAGCTGTTCATCGGCTGCTTCGTCGGCGCGATCACGTTCTCGGGCTCGGTGATCGCCTTCGGCAAGCTGGCCGGGCGCTACAAGTTCCGGCTGTTCCAGGGCGCGCCGGTGGTGTTCTCGGGCCAGCACTGGCTGAACCTGGCGCTGGCGGTCGCGATGGTCGGCTTCGGCATCGCCTTCTTCATGACGCAGCAGTGGCTGCCCTTCCTGGTGATGCTGGCGATCGCCTTCGTGCTCGGCGTGCTGATCATCATCCCGATCGGCGGCGCCGACATGCCGGTGGTGGTGTCGATGCTGAACTCGTACTCGGGCTGGGCGGCGGCGGGCATCGGCTTTTCGCTGAACAATCCGATGCTGATCATCGCCGGCTCGCTGGTGGGCTCCTCCGGTGCGATCCTGTCGTACATCATGTGCCGGGCGATGAACCGCTCGTTCTTCAACGTGATCCTGGGTGGCTTCGGCGGCGAGGCGAGCAGCGCGGCCGCGGCGGGCTCGCAGGCGCAGCGCAACGTCAAGTCGGGCTCGCCGGACGACGCGGCCTTCCTGATGGGCAATGCCGAGACCGTGATCATCGTGCCCGGCTACGGCCTGGCGGTGGCGCGCGCCCAGCATGCGCTCAAGGAGCTGACCGAGATGCTGTCCGAGAAGGGCGTCACGGTGAAGTACGCGATCCACCCGGTGGCGGGCCGCATGCCGGGCCACATGAACGTGCTGCTGGCCGAGGCCGAAGTGCCGTACGACCAGGTCTTCGAGATGGAGGACATCAACAGCGAGTTCGGCCAGGCCGACGTGGTGCTGGTGCTCGGCGCCAACGACGTGGTCAACCCGGCGGCCAAGACCGACCCGAACTCGCCGATCGCCGGCATGCCGATCCTCGAGGCCTACAAGGCCAAGACCATCATCGTCAACAAGCGTTCGATGGCAGCCGGCTATGCCGGGCTGGACAACGAGCTGTTCTACATGGACAAGACGATGATGGTGTTCGGCGACGCCAAGAAGGTAGTCGAGGACATGGTCAAGGCGGTCGCCTGACCGGGGGAGTTCGGCCCGGAAATCGCCTCGCGCCGGCCCCCCTCCGGGGTCGGTTGCGCCCCCGCTCCGGCGCGCTATACTGGCCCTCGGCCGCTGGGGCCGGCATGCGCCGGCCATCACGGCCCTGGCGCCGGCCCCGCGTTCCCTGCTGCAGCCGGACCCGCTTCTCGCCTCCCGGGGTCGCACGCGACATGACATTCAATCCGCAGGACAGGCATCTGCCGGTCTTCCAACATCCGATCCTGACCGTGCTGGTCGACGACAGCCGTTCCTTCATGGACAGCCTGGTCTTCCAGATGGACCGGACCCGCCCGGTGGTCACCTTCACCGACCCGCGCGAGGCGCTGCAGTGGATCCGCGAAGCCTACACCACGCGCTTCACCGGCTTCCTGCCGGTGCGCGTCACGCACGACGATCTGACCTTCCTGACCGAGCGCCGCACGGTGCAGCTCGATATCGACCGCATCCACCGGCAGATTCACGACATCCACCGCTTCGTGCAGCCGGGCGTGATCGTGGTCGACTATTCGATGCCGCAGATGGACGGGCTCGAGTTCTGCCGCGCGCTGCAGGACCTTCCGTGCAAGACCATCCTGCTGACCGGCACCGCCGACGAAGGCGTCGCGGTGCAGGGCTTCAACCACGGCCTGATCGACCGCTACGTCAAGAAGCACGACAGCAATATGGTCGAGCGGCTGGACCAGGAGATCGACGCGCTGCAGCAGCAGTACTTCACCACGCTGTCGCACACGCTGCGCGACGCGCTGACGCGGCATTCGTTCTCGTTCCTGTCCGATGCCGCGATGGCCGAGCGCGTGCGCCAGCTGGCGGCGCGCTACGGCTTCGTCGAGTACTACCTGTATCCGAATCCGGCCGGCATCCTGCTGCTGACCGCGCAGGGGCAGGCCACGCTGATGGTGATCGAGACGCGCACCAGCCTCGCCAGCCAGGTCGAGTCGGCCGAGGCCTACGACGCGCCGGCGGCGCTGACCGAAGGCCTGCGCGAGGGCCGCATCGTGCCGTTCTTCTGGCCCGGCAACGGCATGTACACGCCGGCCTGCGTCGACTGGGAGCAGTACTGCCTGCCGGCCGAGCGCGTCGAGGGCCGCGAGGAGTTCCTGTACGCGCTGTTCGACCTGCCGCGCCACCTGCTCGACGAACCGGTGGTCAGCTTCCGGACCTTCCTGGCGGAATTCGAGCGCAATGAGGGCAGTCTGACGGGGCGTTGAAGTCCGGTTGGCCCGCTGTCCCCAGCGGGGGAGAGGGAGAACACCGTTCGCGGTGCCGTTACGGCTGCGTGCCTTCCGACTGCGCCCGATTCCCGCCCTTGACCATCTCGAAGCGGAACAGCCGGCATTCGATGTTGCCGTTGTAGAGCGGCACGCGCCGCGATTCCTTCAGCCGCAGGCGGCGCGGCAGCGACAGGTCGCCGGTGAAGATCCACGCCTCCCAGCCCGAGAAATGCTGCTTCAGCGTGGTCGCGAACGCGCTGGCGAACTGGTTGGCGGCGGCCTCCTCGGCGCTGTCCACCGGCGCCTCGTCGAACGCCGGCCGGCGCTGGCCGCGCACCGCGATCCGCTCGCCATAGGGCGGGTTCAGCAGCAGCAGGCCCGGTTCCGCGAACGGCGGTTGCACGTGGCGCGCATCGACCTGCTTGGCGCGCAGCTCGCCCGGCAGGCCCGCACGCTGCCAGTTGGCGCTGGCCATCGCCAGCATGTCGGTCGAGATATCGCTGCCGGCAATCGCGAGGTCCACCGACGCGGCCGCCGCGGCGCGCTTGCTCGCGGCCTGGGCCTCGCTCTTGAGCGCCTTCCAGGGCTTCAGGTTGATGCCCTTGAGCCATTCGAAGGCGAAGCTGCGCTGCGCGCCCGGGGCCAGCCCGAGCGCGACCTGCGCGGCCTCGACCAGGAACGTGCCGCTGCCGCACATCGGGTCGTAGAAGGGCCGCGCGGTCTTGCCCGGCGTCCAGCCGGCCAGCCGCAGGATGCCGGCGGCCAGGTTCTCCTTCAGCGGCGCCTCGCCCTTTTCCATGCGCCAGCCGCGCTTGAACAGCGGCTCGCCGGTGGTGTCCAGGTACAGCGTGCAGTCGTGCTCGGTCAGATGCGCGTAGATCCGTACGTCGGGGCTGGCGGTATCGACGCTGGGGCGCGCGCCCAGGCGCTCGCGCATCGCGTCGCAGACGCCGTCCTTGACCCGCAGCGCGGTGAAGTTCAGGCTGCGCAACGGCGAGCGGTGCGCGGTCAGCTCGATCTTGATGGTCTCGTCGGGGCCGAACCACTGGTCCCAGCGCTGCGTGCGCGCCAGCTCGTAGATATCGTCCTCGTGGCGGTAGCCGCGGGCGGCGACCCGCAGCAGCACGCGGCTGGCGATGCGCGAATGCAGATTGACCGCATAGGCGGCCGCCATGTCGCCGGAGAAGCTGACGCCGCCGGGCACCTCGCGATGGACGTCGAACGGTGCGAGCGCATCCACATCGGGCCGCACGGCGATCTCGCGCAGCTCGTCGGCGAGCGCGCTCTCGAGGCCGCGCGGGCAGGGGGCGAAGAAGGCTTGGGTCATCACAGCGGTCCGGCAAATAAGGGGCGCGATCGGTCGCGATCGGGTCGCGAATGGTCGCAAAGGGTGGCGAACGGGTCAAACAAACAGCAGGCGAAACGGCGGCGCCGCCGCTTCAAACAAAAATGTCCGCCGTGGCGGACTGCGAGCGCCGGTGCCGGCCCGGGCCGGCAGGACCGCGCTCAGGCGGCCGCCAGCGCGCGATCGAGAAAGTCGAGTCGGTCCTGGCCCCAGTACGGCTGGCCGTTGTAGACATACCAGGGCGCGCCGAACACGCCGGCCGAGATCGCGTCCTGGGTATGGCGCGCATATTCCTCCTGCACGCCCTGCCCTTCGCTGGCCTTCAGCAGCGCCGCGCCGTCGAA
This sequence comes from Cupriavidus sp. H18C1, assembly GCF_049311595.1. Classification (NCBI taxonomy): domain Bacteria; kingdom Pseudomonadati; phylum Pseudomonadota; class Betaproteobacteria; order Burkholderiales; family Burkholderiaceae; genus Cupriavidus; species Cupriavidus sp. H18C1. The sequence goes on along the minus strand of NZ_CP186008.1, from coordinate 2,578,754 downwards.
GTCCAGGCGGTCGGCCAGCTCGGCCAGCGTGGCGGCATCGGCGATATTACGCTCGTCCGCCCACAGGGCCTGGCCGATCGCACCGAGCAGCGCCATCGCGCGCGCCGTGCCATGGGCCAGCCGCGCCGCGATGATCAGCCGGCTGGCGGCATCGCCGGAGACCGGAAAATACCTGGGCTCCAGATTGAGCGGCACGCCGAGATAATCGCGCCAGCGCGCCAGTTCGACCAGCCGGTAGGCCCTGGCGCTGCGGCGGCCGCTGGGCCAGCGGCAGGCCGCCCGAGGTCGCGAACACCTTGCCCAGATCGCAGGGCTTCAGATTGACCTGGGCGCCGTGGCGGGCCGCGATCTCGGTAAAGCGCGCATGGCCGAGGTAGACGTACGGCGACTGCGGCGAGAAGTAGTAGTCGATCTGCTTGCTCATCGGTTCCTCGGGGTAGGGTCAGGCGGGGGAATTCAGGGGCGTTGCGGCCGATGCAGGCAATGCCGAGGGGTTCGGCCATGCCGCCTCACATGGAGGCGTCAGAACGGCTTGACCACCACCAGCACCACGATCGCCAGCAGCACCAGCACCGGCAGTTCGTTGAACCAGCGGTAGAAGCGATGCGAGCGCGTATTGCGTCCGGCCTCGAACTTGCGCAGCAGTACCGCGCAGCCATGGTGATAGCCCAGCAGCACCAGCACCAGCGCCAGCTTGGCATGCATCCAGCCCTGTCCCGGCCCGCGCCCGATGCCATAGCCCAGATAGAGCCACAGCCCGAACGCCAACGCGGGGATCGCCAGCATCGTCATGAAGCGCAGCAGCTTGCGTGCCATCGCCAGCAGCCGCGCCACCGCGGTGGGATCGGTCTCCATCGCCAGATTGACGAAGATGCGCGGCAGGTAGAACAAGCCCGCGAACCAGGAGACCACGAAGACGATATGCAGCGATTTGACCCAGAGCATCGGCGATCCGTATGACGCGGTGATTTACGTGCGAATCTCGCCGTGGCCGAACACCACGTACTTCAGCGAGGTCAGCCCTTCGAGGCCGACCGGGCCGCGTGCGTGCAGCTTGTCGTTCGAGATGCCGATCTCCGCGCCGAGGCCGTATTCGAAGCCGTCCGCAAAACGGGTCGACGCGTTGATCATCACGCTCGCCGAATCGACCTCGCGCAGGAACCGCATGCCGGCCGAATAGTTCTCGGTGACGATCGAATCGGTGTGGGCCGAGCCGTAGGTGTTGATATGGGCGATCGCCTCGTCGAGGCCGGACACGGTGCGGATCGCCAGCACCGGCGCCAGGTATTCGAGACGCCAGTCTTCCTCGGTCGCATCGACCAGGCCTTCGATGCCCGCGGTTTCCAGCGTGGCGCGCGTGGCCGGGCAAACCCGCAGCTCGACGCCCTTCTGCTGGTAGATCGTGCACAGCGGCGGCAGCACGCGCGCGGCGATCGACTCGGCGACCAGCAGCGTTTCCATCGTATTGCACGGCGCGTAGCGCTGCGTCTTGGCGTTGTCGCAGATGCGCACGGCCTTGTCTATGTCGGCGTCGCCGTCGACATAGACGTGGCAGATGCCGTCCAGATGCTTGATCATCGGCACGCGCGCCTCTTCCATCAGCCGGGCGATCAGGCTCTTGCCGCCGCGCGGCACGATCACGTCGACATACTCGGTCATCGTGATCAGGCGGCCGACCGCAGCGCGGTCGGTGGTCTCGATGACCTGCACCGCCTCGGCCGGCAGGCCGGCCTCGGCCAGGCCCTCGGCGACCAGCTTCGCCAGCGCGGTATTCGATTCGATCGCTTCCGAGCCGCCGCGCAGGATGGTGGCGTTGCCCGACTTCAGGCACAGCGCCGCGGCGTCGATGGTCACATTGGGACGCGACTCGTAGATGATGCCGATCACGCCGAGCGGCACGCGCATCTGGCCGACCTGGATGCCGGTCGGCCGGTATTTCATGTTGCCGATCTCGCCGATCGGGTCCGGCAGCGCGGCGATCTGTTCCAGTCCGGCGGCCATGGTGGCGATGGCCTTGTCCGACAGCGTCAGGCGGTCGACGAAGGCGGCGTCCTGGCCATTGGCGCGGGCGCGCTCGACATCGCGCGCATTGACGGCCTTCAGCTGCTCGGCGTCGCGGCGGATCGCGGCGGCGATGGTCAGCAGCGCGCGGTTCTTGTCGGCGGTGGAAGCGCGCGCCATCGCGCGCGACGCGGCGCGGGCCTGGCGGCCGACGCGGTCCATGTACTGGTAGAGGTCGAGCTGGTTCATATCGGGGGCCGGTCGGTGCGGCCTGGCAATCTTGTATTTGGCGAGCGCGCTGCGGGCGGCGCGACGTCGCGGGTTCCGGCGGCGTTCGGCCGCAGCGTTGGGGCGGATCGGCGTGCCGTTCTTCAGCGCAATGGTGAGTGCAAGATGGTCAGCGAAACATCGACAGCGCCAAACCATCGGCCCGAAGCCATCAGCGCGCGATCGTCAGCGCCAGCTGCAGCAGGCCGTCCCATGGTTCGGCCGGCATGCCGTCGACGCGCAAGCCCTTGGTCTGCCGGTCCAGCTTCGCGGCCATCGCCAGCGCGGCCTCGAGCCGCTCGGTGGACAGCCGCTGCGCGGCCTGCGGCACCAGCTTCTCGCGCGGTCCCCAGATGCGCAGCTCGCGGGTCAGCACGCCCATCGGCTTGCCGCCGGCCAGCCCCTGCCGGACCTTGGATAATACGCGAATTTCCTCGGTCAGCGCCCACAGCACCAGCACCGTGGCCTCGCCCTCGCCGCGCAGTCCTTCGAGCATCCGCACCAGCCGCGGCACGTCCCCGCCGAGCATCGCCTCGGACAGCTTGAACACGTCGTAGCGGGCGACATTGAGCACCGCGTCGTGGACCTGATCGAAGGTCAGCACGCCGGCCGGATACAGCAGGCCGAGCTTCTGGATTTCCTGATGCGCGGCCAGCAGATTGCCCTCGACCTTGTCGGCGATGAACTGCAGCGCGCGGCGGCCCGGTTCGCCCGGTTCCACGCGCTGGTTCTGCATCGCCAGCCGTTCGCCGACCCAGGCCGGCAGCCGGTTGCGATCGACGCTGTCGACCTTGATCGAGACGCCGGCGCCTTCGAGGGCCTGGAACCAGGCGGACTTGGACGCGGCGAAGTCCAGCCGCGGCAGCGTGATCAGCATCACCAGATCGGTGGCGACCGGCGAAGCGGATAGCTGGGCCGCGACCGCGCGCAGCACCTCGCCGCCCTCCTTGCCGGGCTTGCCGGACGGAATCCGCAGCTCGACGATCTTGCGGTCGCCGAACAGCGACATCGACTGCTGGGCCTCGAGCAGCTGGCTCCACTGGAAGCCGCGCTCGGACACCAGCACGTCGCGCTCGCTGTAGCCGGCCGCGCGCGCGGCCTGGCGCAGGCGATCGACCGCTTCGAGCACCAGCAGATGCTCGTCGCCGTGCACCACGTACAGCGGCGCCAACCCGCGCGCCTGGGCCTGGCGCAGGTGACCGTCGAGAGCGTCGAGCTTGAGCTGCATCCGGTGGTGGTATTCGCCTGTCTGGCCTATGCCTGTGCGCGCTGCGTGCGCGGCCTCAGGCGGGCTTGGCGGCGGCGAGCCGGCGCATCAGCTGCTGCACGATGTCGCGCTGCATGTCGCGGTACAGCTGCTCTTCCTCGTAGCCCTTGGCCAGCGCGTTCGCCTCGTTGTAGGTCAGGTCGCGGAACAGCACCATCTGCGACGGCGCGATCATCTCGCGGCCGGCGGCATCGCGCAGCCGGAAGGTAAAGCGCTGCGTCAGCCGGTATTCACGGACGACGCCCGCGGTCGTGATCGACAGCACGGTCCGGGTGCGGCTGTCCTCGAGCACGTCGAGCAGCGCGTCGGCCTGCTTCGGATCGGTGACGACGATGGTGTCGGAGCCGCCCTGGATGGCGCGCGTCAGTTCGGCGCCCATCAGCGAGTTCTTCGGGATGCCGACATACAGCCGCTTGAAGGCGAAGTCCGAGCTGCCGCGCAGATGGAAGCCGCAGCCGGCCAGCGCACCGGCGGCCAGCAGCGCGGCCAGCACGGCGCGACGATTCGGGTTCGGTCTAGTCATGGCGCGATTCCTTTGATTGGGACGATGGCGCGGCGGCGGGATGCCTTTGCAGGGGCGGCCCGCCTCAGATCACCACATTGACCAGGCGGCCGGGCACCACCACGATCTTCTTCGGCGCGGCACCGGCGGCGAACTTGGCGACGGTCTCGCTGGCGGCGGCCATCGCTTCGATCGCGGCGCGGTCGGCATCGGCCGGCACCGTCAGGCTGCCGCGCACCTTGCCGTTGACCTGCAGCACCAGCTCGATCTCGCTCTGCACCAGCGCCGCCTCGTCGACCTGCGGCCACGGCGCATCGAGCAGATCGCCATGCGCGGCGGCGTAGCCCAGCTCCTGCCACAGCACGTGGGTGATGTGCGGCACCACCGGGTACAGCACGCGCAGCAGGATGCCGAAGCCCTCGCGGCGCGCGGCCGGCGACGCCGACTTGGCGTCTTCCAGCGCGTTGAGCATCTTCATCGCGGCGGACACCACGGTGTTGTACTGGATGCGCTGGTAGTCGTAATTGGCCTGGCGCAGCACGCCATGCACGTCGCGGCGCAGCGCGCGGTCGGCATCGGCCGCCTCGCCACCGGCGCCCGCGGCCCGGATCGCCTCGGCATTCGCCTGCCCATAGGCCCAGACCCGGCGCAGGAAGCGCGAGGCGCCCTCGACGCCGGAGCTGCTCCACTCGAGCTGCTGCTCGGGCGGCGCGGCGAACATCGTGAACAGGCGCGCGGTATCGGCGCCGTACTGGTCGATCAGTGCCTGCGGATCGATGCCGTTGTTCTTGGACTTCGACATCTTCTCGACGCCGCCGATCTCGACCGGCTGGCCGTCGGCCTTCAGCGTGGCGCCGACCGGGCGGCCGCGCTCGTCGGTCCTGACGTCGACGTCGGCCGGATTGAACCAGTGCTTCTTGCCGTTCGCGTCCTCGCGATAGTACGTTTCGTTCAGCACCATGCCCTGCGTCAGCAGGTTGGTGAACGGCTCGCCGAACTTGACCAGGCCCAGATCGCGCATCACCTTGGTCCAGAAGCGCGCGTACAGCAGGTGCAGGATCGCGTGTTCGATGCCGCCGATGTACTGGTCCATCGGCATCCAGTAATCGTTGCGCGCATCGACCATGGTGGTCGCGTCCGGGCAGGTATAGCGCATGTAGTACCAGCACGAGTCGATGAACGTATCCATCGTGTCGGTCTCGCGCCGGGCCGGCTTGCCGCAGGACGGGCAGGTGCACTCCAGGAAGCGCGGGTCCTTGGCCAGCGGGTTGCCGCTGCCGTCCGGCACCAGGTCCTCGGGCAGCACCACCGGCAGGTCCTTCTCGGGCACCGGCACCACGCCGCAGCTGTCGCAATGGATCAGCGGGATCGGCGTGCCCCAGTAGCGCTGGCGCGAAATGCCCCAGTCGCGCAGGCGCCAGGTCACCTTCTTTTCGCCCAGGCCCTTGGCGGCCAGGTCGGCCGCGATCGCGTCCACCGCGGCGCGGTGGTGCAGGCCGTCGTAGTGGCCGCTATGGATGCAGCGGCCGTGCTCCTTGTCGGCGTACCACTCCTGCCAGGCCTCGGTCGAGAACGGCTGGCCCTTGACGTCGATGACCTGCTTGATCGGCAGGCCGTACTTGCGCGCGAAGGCGAAGTCGCGCTCGTCGTGCGCCGGCACGCCCATCACGGCGCCGTCGCCGTAGGTCATCAGTACATAGTTGCCGACCCAGACGTCGACCGGCTCGCCGGTCAGCGGGTGCACGACCTTCAGGCCGGTCGGCATGCCCTTCTTTTCCATGGTCGCCATGTCGGCTTCCATCACCGAACCGCGCTTGCACTCGTCGATGAAGGCGGCCAGCTCGGGATTGGTCGAGGCGGCGTGCGTGGCCAGCGGGTGCTCGGCCGCGACCGCGCAGAAGGTCACGCCCATGATGGTGTCGGCGCGCGTGGTGAACACGTACAGCTTGCCGCCACCGATCAGCTCGCCATCGTCGCCGACGATCGCGTGCGGGAAGGCGAAGCGCACGCCCTCGCTCTTGCCGATCCAGTTCTGCTGCATCACCTTGACGCGCTCGGGCCAGCCCAGGCCCTCCAGCTCGCCCAGCAGTTCCTCGGCGTACTGCGTGATGCCGAGGTAGTACATCGGGATCTCGCGCTTCTCGACCACCGCGCCGGAGCGCCAGCCGCGGCCGTCGATCACCTGCTCGTTGGCCAGCACAGTCTGGTCGACCGGGTCCCAGTTGACGGTGCCGGTCTTGCGATAGGCGATGCCCTTTTCCAGCATCTTCAGGAACAGCCACTGGTTCCAGCGGTAGTAGTTCGGATCGCAGGTGGCCACCTCGCGCGACCAGTCGATCGCCAGGCCCATCGACGCCATCTGCTTCTTCATGTAAGCGATGTTGTCGTAGGTCCAGGCGGCCGGCGCCACGCGGTTGTTGATCGCGGCGTTCTCCGCCGGCATGCCGAAGGCGTCCCAGCCCATCGGCATCAGCACGTTATGCCCGTTCATGCGCAGGTAGCGCGCCATCACGTCGTTGATGGTGTAGTTGCGCACGTGCCCCATATGGAGCTTGCCCGACGGATACGGCAGCATCGAGCAGGCGTAGAACTTGGGCTTCTCCTTGCCGTCGGGGCCCACCGCGTGCTCGTCGACGCGATAGGCGTCGATGGCTTGCCAGTGCTGGCGGGCGGATTCTTCGACTTCGGCGGGGGAGGTATTTGTCTTGCATGGTTGGGACAGCGGCGCGCGCACGGCGCACCAGCGATGTGGAATCTGGCAGCGGTTGGGGGCACGCCAGCCGTTGGCGGCGTGCGGGAAAAGCCGATTATAACCGGCGGTGGCCTGCGGAAACGGCGCCCTTCGTCGCCCTCGCGCAGGGGGCCCAGCGACGTTTGCCGTCCCGCGGGGGAGACCAACCCGGGTCCCCGCTTGCGCGGGGGACGACAGGCGCGGCGGAACAGCGAGGCTGACTAGCGAGGCTTACTTCAGGCCCAGCACGTCCTGCATGTCGAACAACCCGTTCGGCTTGTCTGCCAGGAAGCGGGCGGCGCGCACCGCGCCATCGGCATACGACTGCCGGCTCGAGGACTTGTGCGTGATCTCGATGCGCTCGCCGATGCCGGCGAACAGCACGGTGTGGTCGCCGACGATATCGCCGCCGCGCACCGTGGCAAAGCCAATCGAATTCGGATCACGCGGGCCGGTATGGCCCTCGCGGGCGAACACGCCGCAGGTCTTCAGGTCGCGGCCGAGCGCCTCGGCGATGATCTCGCCCATCTTCAGCGCGGTGCCCGAGGGCGCGTCCACCTTGTGGCGATGGTGCGCCTCGATGATTTCGATGTCGTAGCCGGAGGACAGCATCTTCGCCGCTACCTCCAGCAGCTTGAAGGTCGCGTTGACGCCGACGCTCATATTGGCGGCGAAGACCACGCCGATCGACTGCGCGGCCTCGGCCAGCGCGGCCTTGCCGGCGTCGTCGAAGCCGGTGGTGCCGATCACCATCTTGACGCCGAGCGGGCGCGCCACCTGCAGGTGGGCCAGCGTGCCTTCGGGTCGGGTGAAGTCGATCAGGCAATCGGCGCCGGACAGCGCGGCCTCGATGTCCGAAGTGATCTTGACACCGGTTTCGCGCCCGAGGAACAGGGCCGCGTCCTGCCCCAGCGCCGCTGCGCCGGGCACGTCCAGCGCGCCGGCCAGCGTCACGCCCTCCGCGTTCAGCACATATTCGATCAACATGCGGCCCATGCGGCCGGAGGCGCCGGCGATAGCGAGTTTCATGGCGAGTCGGTTCCCCGGAAAGAAATCAGGCGAATAACAGTGAAGTCAGGACAGGAAGACAGGCACGACGCCGGGCGGTGCGTGGGACGGCCACGCGAAGCGTAGCGTGGCTTGACGGTCCCCGCCGCGCGATGGCGCCGGCGCAACGGCATGGGCGGGCCCGCTGGCCGCGCCCTGCGATTTACTTGACGGTGTCGGCGGGGCTGGCGCCGGCGGCGCGCTCGCTGGCGGGCTCGGCCGCCGGCTGCGACGGCGCCGCACCGGCGGGCGCTGCGCTGGCCTCGGGCGCCGAGGCGGACGGCTGGGCTTCGGCCTGCGGCCGCGCGGCATCGGCCGGCGCCTGCGGCGGCTGGGCCTGCGGCTCGGCGGGCGCGGCGGCCTGCTGCGGGGCCGACTTGGCGCCCTTGCTGCCTTCCGGCGTGCGCTTCATGCCGTCGATTTCGGCGATCAGCTCGTATTCCGACGGCAATTCGTCGCCGCTGAAGCGCACCAGGCGATCATTGTCGAAGAACACCGTGAAGCGGCGCTGCTGCACCACCTGGGTGTTGCCGCGCTTGAACGAGAACACATAGTCCCAGCGATTGGCGTGGAACACGTCCGTCAGCAGCGGCGTGCCGAGCAGGAACTGCACCTGGTCGCGCGTCATGCCTTCGCGCAATTGTGCGGCGGCTTCGCGCGACACGAAGTTGCCCTGGACGATATTGATGCGGTACGGCGTGATCGCGCTGGCGATCTTGCGGGAAGTGCTGTCGTAGGTCGAGCAGGCGGCGGAGGCCAGCGTGATGGCTGCCAGAAGCGGGGTCAGCAGCGCCGGGCGCAGGGCGGATGTTCGAATGGAATCCATGTAACTCGCAGTTCTCGCTACCGAAGGAAGGGAAAGTGCCGGTCGGTGGGCTTGGTGAACGTGCCCTCGCGACATGCCGCACGACCTGTCCGCGCGGACACGCGCTTGCCGCCGCGTGAAGGGCTCAGCGCATTGCCGGCACCGGCGACGCCGGGCGACTTTTGCCGGCAAAACCCTTATGATTCAACAATCCAGACATTGTACTCTAGGGAGTCACGCCCATGCCGAGTCCGGCGGAACTCAAAAATATCGGCCTCAAGGCAACCGTGCCGCGGCTGAAGATCCTCGAAATCTTCCAGACCAGCGAGCAGCGCCATCTGAGCGCGGAAGACGTCTATCGCATCCTGCTCAACGAGCATATGGATATCGGCCTGGCCACCGTGTATCGGGTGCTGACCCAGTTCGAACAAGCCGGCCTGCTGTCGCGCAACAACTTCGAATCGGGCAAGGCGATCTTCGAGCTCAACGAAGGCAAGCACCACGATCACCTGGTCTGCCTCGATTGCGGACGCGTCGAGGAGTTCTTCGACGCCGAAATCGAACATCGCCAGCAAAGCATCGCGCGCGAGCGCGGCTTCGCGCTGCAGGAGCATGCGCTGTCGCTGTATGGCAATTGCACCAAGACCGCTTGCCCGCATCGGCCCAAGCGCTGATACGAAGACCGCGTGCGACAAGGCACGCCGCAGCAGGAAAAACCGGCGCCAGGCGCCGGTTTTTTTATTGTGCAGCGATGTGCAGCGACGCCCCGCGGCCTAGGCCTGCTCGCGCTCGATTTCCGCCATGCGCTGCGGCAGCCCGGGCGCCGGCACGCCGACGAACTCGGCCACGACCTGGCGGAACAGCCCGCGCGCCCATACCAGCATCGGATGGGTGTTGCGGCTGCGGTGCCAGAACATGTTCAGGCCCAGCGTGGTCTGGATCTCGGCCGGCAGCGGGAACGCGTTCAGGCCGTAGCTTTCGCAGGCGACGTCCTTGGTCAGCGCGTTGACGGTGAAGATCATGTCGGTCTGCGCGGCCAGTTCGGCCTGGGCCCGCCACGAATGGACGGTCAGCGCCGCGTTGCGCTTCAGGCCGCGCTGCTGCAGCGCATAGTCCAGCGGAATCAGCGAAGGCGCCGGCCGCCCGGTGCCGCCCGCGGACGCCATGAAGATATGGCCGCATTCGAGATAGTGGTCGAGCGTGCAGGCCGTCTGCAGCAGCGGATGACCCTTGCGCGCGCAGACCCACAGGTTCAGCGAGGCGACCGTCTCCTCGACGATCTCGGGGTGGCCGGTCGGCAGCGCGCAGAACGCGAGGTCCAGCTCGTTGGCGCGCATCGAGGCCACGTCCGCCTCCCACGAGTGGGATTCGACCAGCCGGATATGCAGTTCGGGCGCCAGCTGCGCCAGGCGCAGCACGAAGCGGTTGAATACCGTATCGCCGAGTTCGGCGGCGAAGCCGATATGCAGCGTGCCGGACGCGACCGCCGGATCGAAATTGTCGACGTCGCCCTCGTTGATCGAGGACCACAGGTCGAGCATCTCGCGAATCTTCGGACCGAGTTCGAGCGCACGGGGCGTCGGCGTCAGGCCATGCGGGACGCGGATGAACAGCGGGTCGTCGAAGATCTCGCGCAGGCGGCCCAGCGAGTGGGACACCGCCGGCGCCGTCATATGCATCTTCTCCGCGACATAGGTCGCGTTCCGCTTGCTGAGCAACTCGGTGAAGATCACGAGCAGCTTGGTGTCAACGTTCACCATGATCACGCCCAGTTCAAGGTTTGATACGCGTGGCCAGGCGAGCGCACGCGAGGACACTAAGGCTAGTGTAAGATCAAATCGCCACTTCGGGGGAAGCGAAAACGCCATTTTTACTCGCCCGGGAACCCCTCCGTGGAAGGGTCCGTGTGTCGGATTTACCATATTTTACAGTCCGAGCGTGCGCTGGCGCACACCGACCATAAAAAACGGCGCCACATGGGCGCCGCTTTCGAGTCGCCGCCAGGGCGGCGACATCGGCCATCCACTGCGAGCCGATTACTTGGCGTTCATCAGTGCCACGGTGGTATCGAGCATCCGGTTGGAGAAGCCCCACTCGTTGTCGTACCAGCTCGACACCTTGACCAGGTTGCCGGACACCTTGGTCAGCGTCGCGTCGAAGGTCGACGAAGCCGGGTTGTGGTTGAAGTCGACCGACACCAGCGGTGCGGTGTTGTAGTCGAGGATGCCCTTCAGCTCGCCTTCCGAGGCGGCCTTCAGGATCGCGTTGACTTCATCGACGGTGGTTTCGCGCGCGGCGACGAACGACAGGTCGACCAGCGACACGTTGATGGTCGGCACTCGGATCGCGAAGCCGTCCAGCTTGCCGTTCAGTTCCGGCATCACCAGGCCAACCGCGGCGGCGGCGCCGGTCTTGGTCGGGATCATCGACTGGGTCGCCGAACGGGCGCGGCGCAGGTCCTCGTGGTAGACGTCGGTCAGCACCTGGTCGTTGGTGTAGGCGTGCACCGTGGTCATCAGGCCGGTCACCACGCCCAGCTTCTCGTGCAGCGGCTTGACCAGCGGGGCCAGGCAGTTGGTGGTGCACGAGGCGTTCGAGATCACGGTGTCCGAAGCCTTCAGCACGTTGTGGTTGACGCCGTAGACGATGGTCGCGTCGACATCCTTGCCGCCCGGCGCCGAGATGATGACCTTCTTGGCGCCGCCGGCCAGGTGGGCCGAGGCCTTTTCCTTCGAGGTGAAGAAGCCGGTGCACTCCATCACCACGTCGACGCCCAGCTCGCCCCACGGCAGCTCGGCCGGGTTGCGGTTGGCCAGCACGCGGATCTTGTCGCCATTGACCACCATGTAGTCGCCCTCGACCGACACGGTGCCCGGGAACTTGCCGTGGGCGGTGTCGTACTGCGTCAGGTGGGCGTTGGTCTTGGCATCGCCGAGGTCGTTGATCGCGACGATCTCGATGTCATGCTTCTTGCCGCCTTCGTAGTGGGCGCGCAGCACGTTGCGGCCGATACGGCCATAGCCGTTGATGGCAACCTTGATAGTCATGGTACGTCTCCTGAACGGGAAGTAGAAAAAGCTGCGGGCGCCCGGGCCGGCGACGGCAGCGCCGCCGCGCCCGCACGTCCCTCGAAGTCAGATCACGCTCTTGACGGTGTTCGCCACGTTCTCGACGGTGAAACCGAAGTGCTTGAACAATACGCCAGCCGGCGCGGATTCGCCGAAGGTGTCGATGCCCACCACCGCCTGCACCTGGTACTTCCACCAGAAGTCGGTGACGCCGGCCTCGACCGCCACGCGGGGCACGCCCGCCGGCAGGACTGCCGACTTGTATGCCGCATCCTGCTTGTCGAACACAGTCGTCGAGGGCACAGACACGACGCGCACGCGGATGCCTTCCGCGGCCAGCTGCTCGGCCGCGCCGACCGCCAGGCCCACTTCGGAGCCGGTGGCGACGATCACCGCATGCGGCAGGCCGGTGCGCGGGTCGACGTTGTCGCGCAGCACATAGCCGCCGCGGGCGATATTGGCGCGAGTGGCGTCGTCGCGCTTCTGGAACGGCAGGTTCTGGCGGCTGAAGATCAGGCAGCTCGGGCCGTTCTCGCGGCGGATCGCCTCGGCCCAGGCCACCGCGGTCTCGGTGGTGTCGGCGGTGCGCCAGACATCCATGTTCGGGATCAGGCGCAGGCTGGCCACGTGCTCGATGGACTGGTGCGTCGGACCGTCCTCGCCCAGGCCGATCGAATCGTGGGTGAACACGAACAGCGTGCGGATCTTCATCAGCGCCGCCATGCGCAGCGCATTGCGGCTGTAGTCCGAGAAGGTCAGGAAGGTGCCGCCGTAGGGAATGTAGCCGCCATGCAGCGTGATGCCGTTCATGATCGCGCTCATGCCGAACTCACGCACACCATAGTTGATGTGGTTGCCCCAGGCATCGACGCGCACCGCCTTGCTGCCCGACCAGTTGGTCAGGTTCGAGCCGGTCAGGTCGGCCGAGCCGCCGAGCAGTTCGGGCAGCACCGGCGCCAGCGCCTCGATCGCGTTCTGGCTGGCCTTGCGGGTGGCGATGGTCTCGGCCTTTTCCTCGCACTTGGCCAGGTAGGCTTCCACCGCGGCGTCGAACGCGCCGGGCAGCTCGCCGCGCATGCGGCGCTCGAACTCGCCGGCTTCGTACGGATAACGCTCCGAATAGCCCTCGAACAGTGCGGCCCAGGCCTTCTCCAGCGCCGCGCCGTTGGCCTTGGCGTCCCACGCCGTGTAGACCTCTTCCGGCAGCTCGAACGGGGCGTGGCTCCAGCCCAGCGCCTCGCGCGTCGCCAGGATCTCGGCGCCGCCCAGCGGGGCGCCGTGCACGTCGTGGCCGCCCTGCTTGTTCGGCGAGCCCTTGCCGATCACAGTGCGGCAGCAGATCAGCGTCGGCTTGTCGCTCGCCTTGGCCTGCGCGATGGCGGCGTCGATCGCGTTGACATCATGGCCGTCGACCGCGCGGATCACGTTCCAGCCGTAGGCCTCGAAGCGCTTCGGGGTGTCGTCGGAGAACCAGTGCTCGACGTCGCCGTCGATCGAGATGCCGTTGTCGTCCCACAGCGCGATCAGCTTGTTCAGCTGCAGCGTGCCGGCCAGCGAGCAGGCCTCGTGGCTGATGCCTTCCATCAGGCAACCGTCGCCGAGGAAGACATAGGTGTAGTGGTTGACGATGTCGAAGCCGGGACGGTTGAATTCCTCGCCCAGCAGCCGCTCGGCCAGCGCCATGCCGACCGCGTTGGTGATGCCCTGGCCCAGCGGGCCGGTGGTGGTCTCGACGCCCGGCGTGATGCCGTATTCCGGATGCCCCGCGGTCTTGCTGTGCAGCTGGCGGAAGTTCTTCAGTTCCTCGATCGGCAGCTCGTAGCCGGTCAGATGCAGCAGCGCGTACAGCAGCATCGAGCCATGGCCGTTGGACAGCACGAAGCGGTCGCGGTCGGCCCACTTCGGATTGACCGGGTTATGCTTCAGATGACGGCTCCACAACGCGACGGCGATATCGGCCATGCCCATCGGCATGCCCGGATGGCCCGAATTGGCCTGCTGGACGGCGTCCATCGCCAGGACGCGGATCGCATTGGCCATCAGCGACGCGGGCTGGCTGGCATAGGGGCTGGTGGCTGGGTGTGCGAGGTGAGACATGCGGCGGGAAATTGGCGGCGGGAAAAGCGCGATTTTACCAGAAGGAGGCGACGTTTCCGGTACGGCGGCGACCCCCGCGGCGCCTTCGGAGGCGGCTCACGAATGGCGCGAAGCGCTGACGAGCGGCGTCGGCTCCACACTGGGCGATATCACCCTACGGGCCTCGGTGCACTCGCCCCACCAGCACGTCGAGATCGGCGAGCATCCGCTGTTCGGCCGCGTCTTCCGGCTCGATGGCCGCATCATGAGCGCGGAAGCCGACGCGTTCATCCAGCATGAGGTGATGATCCACCCGATGGCCGTGGCCCACGGCAATGCCGCCAGCGCGCTGGTGATCGGCGGCGGCGACGGCGGCTCGGCGCGCGAACTGCTGCGGCTGCCGGGCATGCGCGAGGTCGTGGTCGCCGAGCTCGATGCCGAGGTGGTGCGGCTGGCGCGGCGCTGGCTGCCGGGTATCCACCACGGCGCCTTCGGCGACCCGCGCGTGACGCTGGAAATCGGCGATGGCCTGGCCGTGATGGAGGCGCTGCGCGATGCCGGCCGCCGCTTCGACCTGCTGGTGTTCGATCTGACCGAGGCCGACGATGACGGTCCGGCGGCCGCGCTGTTCGGCGCGCGCGGCCTGCAGGCCGCGCACGACTGCCTGGCGCCGGGCGGCGCGATGTCGCTGCATCTGGGCCCGCCCTTCCATCGCCCGGACACGGCGCGGCTGCTGTGGCGGCGGCTGCGCGACCATTTCCGCGTGGTGCAGCCGATGACGGTGGCGATTCCGGTCTATGGGGCGCTGTGGGCGATCGCGGTCGCCAGCGACACGCTGGACGTGCGCGCCGCCGATCCGGCCATGCTGGCCGCGCGGCTCGCCGACTGGCAGCTCGACGGCGCGCTGCGCTGCTATCACGCCGGCCTGCATGCGGCGCTGTTCGCGCTGCCGCGCCACCTGCAGCCGCTGTTCGACGGCGGCGCCACATCGGCATGATATGCTCGGCTGACCGCTCCACCGGGGGGACTTGCGGCAAGCCAGGCGCAGCGCTCGTCCGGCGTTCGCTTCGCGCGCGATGCCTGCCACCGTGGAGCCTGCGTGCAGGCGCGCCCACCCCGGCGCCCCTGCCGTACGGAATCCGGGAGGACACCATCATGACCAAACCTGCCAACACGCCCTGGCTGATTCCCTACCTGACCGTCAGCGATGCACGCCGCGCGCTCGACTTCTACAGCCGCGCCTTCGGCTTCGTGCCTGGCAATGTGGTCGACGAGAACGGCGTGCCCACCCATGCCGAGATGCACTATCACGGCGAGCTGGTCGTGATGTTCGCCCCCCGAGGGCGCATGGGGCAGCACCGCGCGCACGCCGCGCTCGACCGGCTTCGAATGCCCACAGACCTTCTACCTTTACTGCGACGACGTCGACACGATGCATGCGCGCGCGGTGGCGGCCGGTGCGGTCAGCCTGATGGCGCCCGGCGACCAGTTCTGGGGCGACCGCTATTGCATGGTCGAGGACCTCGACGGCTACCGCTGGGGCTTCGCGCGGCCGCTGGACCAGGCCGTCGCCGCGGCCACCGGTTCTGAGGCTGCCTGAGCGACTGACAGCCTGACCCGCCCGGATGCCGGGGCCCGATGCCGCGATGGGATCCATGTCGGCCCGGTTGCCCATATCGACCCTGTTGCCCATGTTGCCCATGTTGCCCATGGCGGTTGTCGCGCCCATCCTGCGGACCCGCCCCGCCTGACCGATTTCCCCTGGATTCGATGCCACCTCGCTTCTACGTCGATCAACCGCTCGCCCCCCGATACCCTGCTGCCGCTGCCCGAGGCGGTGGTGCGCCATGTCCAGGTGCTGCGCCTGCATCCCGGCGAGCCCATCACGCTGTTCGACGGACGCGGCGGCAGCCATGCCGCGACGCTGATCGAAATCGGCAAGCGCAGCGCGACCGCGCAGATCGGCGCGCGCGACACGGCCGAATGCGAACTGCCGTTCCGCGTGACACTCGCCCAGGGCATTGCCGGCGGCGACAAGATGGACTGGCTGATCGAGAAGGCCGTGGAGCTTGGCGTCGGGGCGATCCAGCCGCTGCAGACCGCGCGCGCCGTAGTGAGACTCAGTGGCGACCGTGCGCAGAAGCGCCACGCGCACTGGCAGGCGCTGGTCACGGCGGCCTGCGAACAATGCGGGCGCAATCGCTTGCCGGCGGTGTCGCCGGTGGCTAACTTGGAGGCGTGGCTGGCGGCGATCCCGGCCGATGCCGGACAGCGGCTGCTGGTGTCGCCGCGCGCCGAATCGACGCTGGTGGCGCTGGCGCAGGCGCACCGTGACGACTGGATCGCCAGCGGCGTCACGCTGCTGATCGGCCCCGAAGGCGGGCTGTCGCCCGAGGAAGAACGCGCCGCGCTGGCGCAAGGTTTCACGGCGGTGTCGCTCGGACCGCGCATCCTGCGCACCGAGACCGCCGGTCTGGCCTGCCTGGCCGCGCTGAACGCGCTGCTGGGCGGATTCTGACGGCACCGCGCCGTCGACCGCTATCGAGCCGAGCCGGTCCGCGCAGCATGGCACCGGCCGGTCCGATAAATGAATCAACAACAAGGAGCTGAAGATGG
The DNA here is from genome assembly GCF_049311595.1 of Cupriavidus sp. H18C1. Classification (NCBI taxonomy): domain Bacteria; kingdom Pseudomonadati; phylum Pseudomonadota; class Betaproteobacteria; order Burkholderiales; family Burkholderiaceae; genus Cupriavidus; species Cupriavidus sp. H18C1. The sequence goes on along the minus strand of NZ_CP186008.1, from coordinate 2,562,374 downwards.
GACTGCTCGATAGTGTGCTTGGCGGCGTGCTCGGCCAAACCAATCCGGCACAGGCCGGCGAATCCGGCCAACCCGGCATGAATCCGAAGATGATGCTGGCGCTCGGCCTGCTGGCGATGCTGGCCATGCGCGGCCGCCAGGGTGGCGCCGATGCGACGCAAGACCCGGCCGGCATGGCGGGCGGACTGGGCGGCGTCCTCGGCGGACTGGCCGGCGGCGGTGGCGGACTCGATCTCGGTTCGCTGCTGGGCGGCCTGCTCGGCGGCCAGGGCGGCGCGGCCGGCGAGGCACAGTCGATCGGCGCCGCGGCCGGGGGCATCGGCGCGCTGCAGCAGATCCTGGCGCAGGCGGGACTGGGCGAGCAGGTGTCCTCGTGGATCGGCACCGGTCCGAATCAGCCGGTGTCGCCGTCCTCGCTGGCCGAGGCGCTGCAGGGCACGGGCGCGCTGGACACGCTGTCGTCGAGCACCGGCATGTCGCGCGACGACGTCGCCGCGCAGCTCAGCGCCGGCCTGCCGGAACTGATCGACCAGTTGACGCCGCAGGGCCAGGTGCCGCCGGCGGCCTGATCGTTCCAGCCCCGTATGGGGACGGCCTGCGCGCCGCTCTCCACGCAAAAAGGCCCGCCATTTGGCGGGCCTATTCTTTTTCTATCCGGGATTCGTGCGCGGCGCCGTGCGGGAAATCCGGCGAACGCGCCAGCTCGACGCGCTCAGGCGAACGAGTAGAACACGCGGAATTGCACGCGGCGCTCGGCCCAGAATTCGGCGGCGTCGCGGAACACGTCGAGCAGCGTCTCGCGTGCTTCCTTGTCGAACTTCTGCGCGCACGGCAGGCCTTCGAGCACGATGACGAAGCCGGGTTGCACGCCGGCCTTGTGGATCATGTCCGTCAGGCAATCGGCCAGCGCATCGAAGTTCTTGCCGAAGTGCTTCGGAAAGAGGAACGCGGTGGCGATGGTTTCCAGCACCTCGCCCTTGGTCGTGCAATGGGCGCAATTGGCGTAGAGGAAATGCTGGCCGAGGTCGGCGGCAGCCTGTGCCAGCTCGGGCACGCGGAAGGCGCGGATCGACTGAACGATATTGGGTCGCACGGTCTTGAACAGGTTCAACGCGGCCTCCCTGCCGCAGGCCACTTCGGCGTTGCCGTCCTGCGGCGACGCCGGCGGCAGTTTATTGTGCGCGACCTCGTAGCGGGGCATCATCAGCACACTGTCATAAAGGTTCTGGGCATGTTGTTGAGCCCGCTGCCAGCCATCTCCGGCGCCGCGCTCTTCGCGGGCGGCAAGGGCGTCGCCCAGTCCGAAAATGTCAGTCATCATCTGATTATCCGTTTGAAGCTGTTGTAGTGGTCTTCCGTGTAATAGCAGTCGTTGGCGGACCGTTGTTCGCCGCCACAGACGATTCGCTTCGCACCCCGATTCCGGCTGCCCGGACGGGCAACCGTGTATTCACGGTAATAGCCGCGCGGCCGCCGAGGCAGGATCCGTTCATAGTTGCCGAACCGCGCGCCATCCTTTGCGTAGGGATACGGCCCCCCGGCCTCGATGCGCTGCAGCGTCTGCTGTGCCTCGTTGGGCAGTTGCTGCACTGCAATGGTTCCCAGCGTATCCGACAGCACCTGCGAGGACTGCTTCGCCTGAGCCGGCTGCGCCAGCGTGGCCGCCATGGCCATCGCCGCGAGGGTATGCAGTGCTGTGCGCGCAACCCGTTGGAGCGAAGGCTGGACCCGTTGCAGGATCTTGTCGGAGCGCGAGGCGCGTTGCGGCAAAGAAGTCGGGGAACCCACGTTGTCTGGTCTGGTGGCGCAGCGATCCAACGCCAAGCGCGGTCGACGGATCGCCTGCATCGAAGGCGCTAGGTTACGCGCAAGCTGTTAAATAATCAATCCCCGCGCCCGGGTGACGCCGAAAACCTGAATTGTTTCAAGGCGTTAATGGAATGTATGCGCACACTAACCGCGTTTCGAGGGCGGTAAAAAAGCCGGGGCATGCCCCGGCTTCAGCACTCGACTGGCAAGTTCTTATCGCTTCGCCGCCGCGTCGACCACCACCAGCGACGTCATATTGACGATGCGGCGGACGGTCGCCGACGGCGTCAGGATGTGCACCGGCGCGTTGACGCCCAGCAGGATCGGGCCGATCGCAACGTTGTTGCCGGCGGCCGTCTTCAGCAGGTTGTAGGCGATATTGGCCGCGTCGATGTTCGGGCACACCAGCAGGTTGGCTTCGCCCTTCAGCGTGCCGTCCGGCACCAGCTGGTCGCGCAGCTTCTGGTCCAGCGCGCAGTCGCCGTGCATCTCGCCGTCGACCTCCAGCTCCGGCGCGCGCTCGCGCAGGATGGCCAGCGTCTCCCGCATCTTCTGCGCCGACGGCGCCTCGGACGAGCCGAAATTGGAATGCGACAGCAGCGCGATCTTGGGCTCGATGCCGAAGCGCTTGAGCTCCTCGGCGGCCATGATGGTGATCTCGGCCAGTTGCGGGGCGCTCGGATCGACGTTGACGTGGGTGTCCACCAGGAAGATCTGGCGGCCCGGCAGCACCAGGCCGTTCATCGCCGCATAGACCTCGTTGGTGCCGCCCAGCACCTGGTCGATGTAGCGCAGATGCGCGGCGGTATTGCTGACCGTGCCGCAGATCATGCCGTCGGCCTCGCCCTTGTGCACCAGCATCGCGCCGATCAGCGTGGTGCGGCGGCGCATTTCGAGCTTGGCGTACTGCGGCGTCACGCCCTGGCGCGCCATCATCCGGTAGTAGGTGTCGGAGTAGTCGCGGAAGCGGTCGTCGTGCTCCGGGTTGACGACGGTGAAGTCGACGCCCATGCGCAGGCGCAGGCCGAAGCGTTCGATGCGGTGCGTCAGCACGGCCGGGCGGCCGATCAGGATCGGGTTGGCCAGCTTCTCGTCGACGATCACCTGCACCGCGCGCAGCACGCGCTCTTCCTCGCCCTCGGCGAACACGATGCGCTTCTTCTCCATCGCCACCTTGCGGGCGGCGGCGTAGATCGGCTTCATCAGCGTTCCCGAGTGGTAGACGAACTGCTGCAGTTGCAGCTTGTACGCCTCCATGTCCTCGATCGGGCGGGTCGCCACGCCGGAGTCCATCGCGGCCTGCGCCACGGCGGGCGCGACCTTGACGATCAGGCGCGGATCGAAGGGCTTCGGAATCAGGTATTCGGGGCCGAACGACAGGTCCTGGATACCGTAGGCGGTGGCCACGATATCGCTCTGCTCCTGCCGCGCCAGTTCCGCCACGGCGTGCGCGGCGGCGATTTCCATCTGCTTGGTAATGGTGGTCGCACCCACGTCAAGCGCCCCGCGGAAGATGAACGGGAAGCACAGCACGTTGTTGACCTGGTTCGGATAGTCGGTGCGGCCGGTGGCGATCACCGCGTCGGGCCGCACTTCCTTGACCTGCTCCGGCATGATTTCCGGATTCGGGTTGGCCAGCGCCAGCACCAGCGGACGGTCGGCCATGCGCTGCACCATGTCCTGCTTGAGCACGCCGGCGGCCGACAGGCCCAGGAAGATGTCCGCGCCGTCGATGACCTCGGCCAGCTTGCGCTTGTCGGTCTTCTGCGAGAAGCGCGCCTTTTCCGGATCCATCAGCTCGGTCCGGCCCTCGTAGACCACGCCGGCCAGGTCCGTGACCCAGATGTTCGACAGCGGCAGGCCGAGATCGACCAGCAGATCCAGGCACGCCAGCGCCGCGGCGCCCGCGCCGGAGGCCACCAGCTTGACGTCCTTGATGTCCTTGCCGACCACGCGCAGCCCGTTGATGACCGCCGCGCCGACCACGATCGCGGTGCCGTGCTGGTCGTCGTGGAAGACGGGAATCTTCATCCGCTCGCGCAGCTTGCGCTCGACGTAGAAGCATTCCGGCGCCTTGATGTCCTCGAGGTTGATACCGCCGAAGGTCGGCTCCAGCGAGGCGATGATGTCGACCAGCTTCTCCGGGTCCTTCTCGTCGATCTCGATATCGAACACGTCGATGCCGGCGAATTTCTTGAACAGGCCCGCCTTGCCTTCCATCACCGGCTTCGATGCCGCCGGGCCGATGTCGCCCAGGCCGAGCACCGCGGTGCCGTTGGTGACCACGCCGACCAGATTGCCGCGCGCGGTATAGCGGAAGGAATTGGCCGGATCGGCGACGATCTCCTCGCAAGCGGCCGCCACGCCCGGGGGAGTAGGCCAGCGCCAGGTCGCGCTGGTTCGACAGCGGCTTGGTCGGCGTGACCGAAATCTTGCCCGGGGTCGGAAACTCGTGATACTCGAGGGCGGCTTTGCGCAGCGCCTCGCGCTGCTGCTGTTTCAGTTCGTCTTGCGAGAGTGCCTGCGAATTCGGCTGCGAAGCGGGCTGCGAAGGACTGGTCATCGGCGCATCTTCCGGTCTGTGGAGCCGTGTTTGACGAAGCGGAAAACGGTGGGAACACACCCTTGCGGGCCGGCTCCACCTGCCCGCTGTCTCCTGATCGAGCCCCGCATTTTATATTGTGAAATTTTATTTCACAATAAGCGTTTTGCGAGAGGCACCTTTGCGTTTCGGTACAATATGCCGGATGCGGGCGGCACTGACCAGCCGCGCATGCCGTCCGAGGTTCGGTCCGGCGGCGCCGTCACCAGACTCCCAGGACTCTCCCGCCTTCCTGCCGCGCCCCGCCGGGCGGGTTTCCGAGCCGACTCCAGCATGCCTTCGACCGACCCCGCCCCAGCTGCGCCCGCTTTCGCCGATCCTTTGGCGAACCCTTCGGCCGATCCCTCCGCCGATCCTTCCGCGCCGCTTTCCGAGTTCGAACTGATCCGCCGCTATTTCACCCGTCCGGCCCGCAAGGCCGTGCTCGGCGTCGGCGACGACTGCGCGTTGCTGGACCCGCGTCCGGGCCATCTGCTGGCGGTCAGCACCGACATGCTGGTCAGCGGCCGGCACTTCTTCCCCGACGTGCCGCCGCGCGCGCTGGGCCACAAGGCGCTGGCCGTCAATCTGTCCGATCTGGCGGCGATGGGCGCCGAACCGCGCGCCTTCACGCTGGCGCTGGCGCTGCCCGAGGCCGATCCCGCCTGGCTGGCCGAACTGGCCGCCGGCATGCTGGAACTGGCCGACGCGCATGGCTGCGAGCTGGTCGGCGGCGACACCACGCGCGGCCCGCTGACGCTGTCGCTGACGGTGTTCGGCGACGTGCCGCGCGGCAGCGCGCTGCGCCGCGACGCCGCCCGCCCCGGCGACGATCTCTGGATCTCCGGCACGCTGGGCGATGCGCGCCTGGCGCTGGGCGATTGCCGCGGCGAATGGCTGCTGCCCGAGCCCGACTTCACGCTGGTGCGTCCGCGCATGGACACGCCGACCCCGCGCGTGGCGCTTGGCATGGCGCTGCGCGGGCTGGCCCATGCCGCGCTCGATATCTCGGACGGGCTGGTCGGCGATCTGGGCCATATCCTGGAGCGATCGCAGGTCGGCGCGCTGCTCGACGTCGATGCGCTGCCGCGCTCGGAGGTCTTATCGAGCCAGCCGCGCGACTGCCAGCTCGAATGCGTGCTGGCCGGCGGCGACGACTACGAACTGTGCTTCACCGCGCCGGTCGGGACGCGCGAAGCGCTGGACGCGCTGGCCGAGCGGCTGGCGCTGCCGCTGACCCGGGTCGGCACGATCACCGCCGAGCCGGGGCTGCGCCTGGTCGATGCCGATGGCGAGCCCGTCTCCTTCCAGGCCCGGAGCTTCGATCATTTCGCCAACCCCTGACAGCCGGACGGCGGCATGTCATGATGCCGCCATGCGGCGGAGCGCCGCGCCGCCGGCCGCCTTCCGCGCCGGCGAGTTCCGCCTCCGACCGCGATAACAAACGAGCCAAATACCTTGATGTCCGCCTATCCTCCCGGTTCGGCGTCTACGGATCCCGCGATGACGCTGGAGGCCGGTCAGACCGCCAAGATCCTGCGCCCGACGGCGCGCTTCATGCTGTCCCACCCCGCGCATTTCATCGCGCTGGGCTTCGGTTCCGGCCTGTCGCCGGTGATGCCCGGCACGGTCGGCACGCTGTACGGCTGGCTGTCCTTCGTCGTGATCTCGCTGTGGGTGCAACCGTCCGCCTGGCTGTGGATCATCGGCGGCGGCTTCCTGCTGGGCCTGTGGGCCTGCGCACGGACCGCGCGCGCGATGGGCGTGCACGATCACGGCAGCATGGTGTGGGACGAGATCGTGGCGTTCTGGCTGGTGCTGGCCTTCGTGATGCCGACCGGCTTCTGGGGCCAGTTCGCCGCCTTCCTGTGGTTCCGGCTGTTCGACATGGCCAAACCCGCGCCGATCGCCTATTACGACCGCACGCTCAAGGGCCCGGGCCTGCGCGGCGGCTTCGGCGTGATGTTCGACGATCTGGTCGCGGCGTTCTACACGCTGCTGGTGTTCGCGCTGTGGCGCTCGTTCTGAGCGCATTCACACCGCCGCATCCGAACCGTACCGATTCACCGCCAGCACGAGAGCCGTCATCATGTCCATCAGCCGCTTGCTCGACCAGCTTGCCGTCCAGGCCGGCATCGCCCTCAAGGAAAAATCGCTGATGGTGGCCACCGCCGAGTCCTGTACCGGCGGCCTGGTGGCGGCCGCCATCACCGACGTCGCGGGTTCGTCCGGCTGGTTCGAACGGGGCTTCGTCACCTACTCGAATGAAGCCAAGAGCACCATGCTCGGCGTTCCGGCCAAGCTGATCCGCGATTTCGGCGCGGTCAGCGAGGAAGTCGCGCACGCGATGGCCGAGGGGGCGCTGCTCAACAGCCGTGCCCAGGTGGCGCTGTCGATCACCGGCGTCGCGGGCCCGACCGGCGGCACGCCGGAGAAGCCGGTCGGCATGGTCTGCTTCGGCTGGAGCAACCGCATCGTGACCCGGGTCGAAACCCAGCGCTTCAAGGGCGACCGCCAGCAGATCCGCCGCCAGGCCGCCGAGCATGCGATGCGCGGCCTGCTCGACCTGGTACGCAACGAGGCCTGAGGGCCGGGGCCGCGGTTCGCCCGTTCGCCCGTTCGCCCGTTCGCCCGTTCGCCGAACACCCGAGCACCCGAGCACCTCAGTACCCAAGTACCCAGGCGCAGCGGCCCCGCCGTTCAGCCCTCGCGGAAGCGGTTGATCGTGTCGCGCGTCTGCAGCGCGGCGCGGCGCGCCGCCGCGGCGAAGTCCTTCTCGCGGCTGGCGTACAGGATCGCCCGCGACGAATTGATCATCATGCCGGTACCCTCGGCGCTGCGGCCCGCCTTGACCGTGGCCTCGATATCGCCGCCCTGGGCACCGATGCCCGGAATCAGCAGCGGCATGTCGCCGACCAGCTCGCGCACCTTGGCGATCTCGTTCGGGAAGGTCGCGCCGACCACCAGCCCCATCTGCCCGGTGGTGTTCCAGCGCGCCGCGGCCTGCTCGGCCACCAGCTGATAGATCGGCTTGCCCTCGACCTGCAGGAACTGCACATCGGAGCCGCCCGGATTCGAGGTCCGGCACAGCACGATGACGCCGCGCTCCGGATAGGCGAGATACGGCTCGACCGAATCGAATCCCATATAGGGGCTGACCGTGACCGCGTCGGCCTGATAGCGGTCGAAGGCCTCGATCGCGTAGTGCTGCGCGGTCGAGCCGATGTCGCCGCGCTTGGCGTCGAGAATCACCGGGATGCCGGGATGCGCGTCGTGGATATAGTGGATCAGCTGCTCGAGCTGGTCCTCGGCGCGCTGCGAGGCGAAGTAGGCGATCTGCGGCTTGAAGGCGCAGACCAGGTCGGCGGTGGCGTCGACGATCTCGCGGCAGAACGAGAAGATCGCGCCGCCGGCGCCGGTCAGCGACAGCGGCAGCTTGCCCGGATCCGGATCGAGCCCGACGCACAGCAGCGAATCGTTGCGCCGCCAGGCCTGGGTCAACTGCTCGGTGAACGGGACGGGAGGAACGGAAGGACGGGTCATGGATCGCTCGAATGCGTGGCATCCGGGCCCGGGATGGGCCGCGGCGGACCGTTGGCTATCGTCTGTCGGCACGGAGAAGAATCGCGGCGGCCGGCGACGGTCGGGTCGTTGCCGGCAATTTTACCCGTTGCATGCTATCTTCCTTGCGCTTTTCCGACAGACGAAACCAATAGAAAGAGCGGTAACGGACCGGTAACCGCCTCCCCCTCCATGACTCTCGATCGCCGCAACCTTGCCCTGCTCGTCGCGCTGACGCTCGCCTGGGGCGTCAACTGGCCCGTGATGAAGATCGGCGTGGCCCATTTCCCGCCGCTGGGCTTTCGCCTGCTGTGCATGGCCGGCGGCCTGATCGCGCTGGGGCTGGCGCTGCGCGCCAAGGGCATCCCGCTGACGCTGCCGCGCGAGACCTGGGGCACGGTGTTCAAGCTGGCGCTGCCCAATATGGTGATCTGGCACCTGCTGGCGATCGGCGCGGTCAAGATGCTGTCCTCGGGCCGCGCCGCGATCCTCGGCTACACGATGCCGATCTGGGCCGTGGTCTGGGGTCTGCTGCTGTTCCGCGAGCGCATCTCGGCCTGGGCCTGGGTCGGCATCGGCTGCGCGCTGGCCGGCACGCTGCTGCTGATGTCGAGCGAGTTCGGCGCGCTGACCGGCAGCCCGACCGGCACAGTCATGATGCTGGCCGCCGCGGCCGGCTGGGGCTACGGCACCCAGCTGATGAAGCGCACCCCCGTCGATATCCCGCTTGGGACGCTGACCTTCTGGATGCTGGCGGTCGCGCTGCCCTTCCTGCTGGCCGGCACGCTGCTGTTCGAGGACGGCTGGCGCATGCCCAACGCGATCGAATGGGCGGCGATCCTGTACAACGCGGTGGTCGTGTTCGCCTTCTGCCATCTGGTCTGGTTCGCGCTGGCCCGTTCGCTGCCGCCGGTGGTATCGAGCCTGTCGATCATGTTCATCCCGGTGGTCGGGGTCTTCTCCGGCATGTGGATGCTGGGCGAGCAGCCCCACTGGCAGGACTACGCCGCGATCGTGCTGATGTTTGCCGCGCTGGCCTCGGTGCTGCTGGTACCGCTGCTGATGCCGCGGCTGCGCCGTCGCGCGTAGGGCACCGCCGAGCCGGAGCCGGGCCCCAGCCGAGCTGCAGCCGGGCCGACCCGCGCACCCCGGCTGCGGTGACGCTTCATCCAGATTTCACTTAACAAACGCGGTCGCGTTGGGCTACACTCGCGCCCATCCATAATCCCGGAGAAATTACGTGGGCAGTAGCATCGGGTGTTCGAGTTGCCGCGGCAAAGCCGCGACCTCTACGAATGCCATGTCACTGCGGGCTGCGTAACGACGAACCCGTCCGGACCATCCTGGTCGGACGCTCGCCGAACCCGCCCGCAGCACACTGCGGGCGAGTGTTTTTTCCGTACTGCCACCGGCGGCCATCGATGCAACGGCCCGCCGCGTTGTTGCGGACTTCCCTCACCCGGCTTGCCAGCCATCAACGGCAAACGCCATCGCCTTGCACGGCCCGCCCGCGCAGCGCGATCACGCTTGCCTTCGAGCCCGCCATTCGCCGTCGCGAAGGGCGCGGCCCGGCCGTGCCGCAAGCCTGCCTGCCGCTTTTCTTCATCGCACGGCATAAGGAATACCGGGGATGATCAATCTGTTCGTCCTGCAGAAAGGCCGGCTCGCCCAGGAGCAGGTCGACGACCGCAACGAGTTGCTGCAGCACAAGCCCATCTGGATCGATGTCGTCAGCCCCGACGACGAGGAACTGGACTGGATCAAGGAAGCCTACGGCGTGGCCCTGCCCGAGCTCGAGGACCTCGGCGACCTCGAAGCCTCGGCGCGTTATTTCGAGGGCGAGGATGAAAACATCCATATTCGCACCGACTTCCTGCTCGACGAGGACGAGGTTTCGCGCAACGTGCGCGTGGCCTTCGTGCTGACGCGCGACGTGCTGTTCTCCATCCACGACGAGGACCTGCCGGTGTTCCGGCTGGTGCGGCTGCGCGCGCGCATGCGCCCGGGCTCGGTGCGCAACGCCAAGGACGTGCTGATGGATCTGTACGCGACCGACGCCGAATACTCGGCCGACTCGATCGAGGAGATCTACGAGCGGCTGGAGGACGCCAGCAAGCGCGTGCTGGCCGAGAACGTGACCGACGCCGCCGCGGCCGATGTGCTCGAGACCATCGCGCGCGAGGAAGACCGCAACGGCCGCATCCGCCGCAACGTGATGGACACCCGGCGGGCGCTGTCCTTCCTGATGCGCAGCCAGCTGCTGTCCGCCGAGCAACAGGACGAGGCGCGCCAGATCCTGCGCGATATCGATTCGATCGAGAACCACACCGCGTTCCTGTTCGACAAGATCAACTTCCTGATGGACGCCACGGTCGGTTTCATCAACATCAACCAGAACAAGATCATCAAGCTGTTCTCGGTGGTGTCGGTGGCGCTGATGCCGCCGACCCTGATCGCCAGCGTCTACGGCATGAACTTCAAGGTGATGCCCGAGCTCGACTGGGCCGCCGGCTATCCGTGGGCGATCGCGCTGATGGCGGTGTCGGCGGCGATTCCGCTGATCTATTTCCGCCGCAAGGGCTGGCTCAGCTGAAGCGGCAAGGCCCGGCGCCGCCAGGACCGGGCGGCCCGACGGGCGGCCCGCCGCCGTACGGCCTCAGTCCGGCAGCGTGGCCGAGCCCATCCTTCGCGCGATGATGCCGGCCTTGGCGCGGAAGTTGACGCGCACATGCGCGCAGTACTGCTTCTTGTCGAAGCATTTGGGCGCGGGCAGCGCCGCCGCCAGCCGCGCCGCCTGGCCCACGCTGAGGCGGCCGGCGCTGGTCTTGAAGTAGTGCCGCGCGGCGGCCTCGGCGCCGAACACGCCCTCGCCCCACTCGACCGAGTTCAGGTAGATCTCGTAGATGCGCTGCTTGTCGAGCCAGAACTCCAGCATCCAGGTGATCAAGAGTTCCTGGCCCTTGCGCAGGTAATGCTGCTCCGGCGACAGGAACAGGTTCTTGGCCAGTTGCTGCGTGATGGTGGACCCGCCGCGCACGATATGGCCGCGCTTCTTGTTGCGCTCCCAGGCTTCCAGCATCGCGTCGAAGTCGTAGCCCGGATGATTGACGAAGTCGGCGTCCTCGCTGGCGATCACGGCCCGCTTCAGATTGCGCGAGATCTCGCCATACGGCACCCACTGCCGTTCGATGCCGCAGCTCCAGACATTCCAGCCGCACAGGCGCCAGCGCTCGGCGCGCATGAACGAGGTCGGACCGGGATCGACCACCTGCCACGCCGCGATCTGCAGGAAGAAATAGACCTGCATCGCGACCACGCCGGCCAGCACGCTGCCCAGCAGCCATGCGAGCCAGCGCAGCGGCGCGGAAGTGCCGGCGCGCGCGGACGCGGCGGCGGCACGGGAACGGACGGCGCGTTTACGTTGGGCCAAGGCGGAACTCGCGTCGGTCGATCGGCGTAGCGGAAGAACGGGATGCGCCCGAGGTCAGCGTCCGGCCCGCGGTTTGCCCTGCGGTTTGGCCTGGGGTTCGGCCGCCGCTTTGGCGCCCGGTTCGGCAGCCGCTTCGCCCCCCGCTTCGGCACGCAGCGCGGCCCGCAGTTCCTCGAGCACCGGCGCGGTATCGGGATGCACGCCGCGCCAGAGATAGAAGGCCTGCGCCGCCTGCTCGACCAGCATGCCCAGCCCATCGGCGGTACGCGCGCCCTGCGCCGCCGCGTACTGCAGGAACACGGTCGGCTCGGCGCCGTACATCATGTCGTAGGCCAGCACGCCCTCGCCGAGCAGCGCCTCGGGCACCGGCGGCACCTCGCCCTGCAGGCTGCCGGCGGTCGCGTTGATCACCACCTCGCAGCCGTCCTCCTCGGACAGCCCGGCTAGCGCCTCGAAGCCGCCGCCCCACAACTCGACGCCCGCCTCGCCCGCAGCCTCGGCGAAGTTCTCCAGCATCTCGCTGGCGCGGTCGGCGGTGCGGTTGGCCACCACGATGCGGTCGGGCCGGCAATCGATCAGCGGCAGCATCGCGCCCATCGCGGCGCCGCCGGCGCCCAGCAGTAGGATGCGGCGTCCTTCGAGCTCGACGCCGAGACGATCGACGATATCGCGCACCAGGCCGACGCCGTCGGTGTTGTCCCCGTGCAGCAGGCCGTCCTCCATCCACAGCGTGTTGACCGCGCCGGCGGCCTCGGCGCCGGGCGTCAGCCGGTCGGCCAGCTCGAAGGCCTGCACCTTGAACGGCGTCGTCACGTTCAGGCCCTGGCCGCCCTCGGCGAAGAACCGGCGCACGGTGTCGGCAAACCCGTCCAGCGGCGCCAGCAGCCGCTCGTAGCTGAGCGCCTGCGCGGTCTGGCGCGCGAAGGCGGCATGGATCTGCGGCGAGCGGCTGTGCGCGATCGGGTTGCCGACCACGGCATAGCGGTCCACGGCGAGGTCAGGGTTGGGCATGTCGGTAGCGTTGGGCATTTATTGGGAGGGCAGCCGGGATTGCAGCCGGGTTTCCAGCCCGCTGCGCGAGAACTTGAACGTCGAAATCACTTCGAGAATATCGTAGCGGGCCCGCATTTCCGGCGAAAACTCGCCGAACGGCGCCGCGGCGCGCACGATCGCGATGGCCTGGCGGTCCAGCGCCGCGTTGCCCGAGCTCTTGACCAGCTCGACGCCGTCGACGCGATAGCCGCCACGCTCGTAGCCGAGCCGGCCATGCCGGTCGACGTTGATCGCGACGATCAACTCGCCGTACAGGGGCTGGCCCGCGCGGCGCGGGAAGTCGGCGGTGCCGCGCGCCTCGATCGTCTTGCGCAGGCGGTCGTAGTAGCGGGCGTAGACGACCTGCTGCGCACTGGTGGCGGTGATCTGGTGGCGCTTGGGCCGGCGCGCGTAGTGCTCCAGATTGCGGGCGATCTCGGCCTCCAGCCGCGCCATCTCGTCGAGCGAATCGTGCTCGTCCTGGCCGCGCGCCGGGGTATCGAGACGGCGTTCGCCCGGGCGCAGCGGCTGGCTGTGGACCGGCGGCGCGCTCTCGCGCAGCTGCGTCATCAGGCGCTGCTGGCGCTCCTCGAGCAGATCGACGCGGCGCTGCACCTGGCGCACCAGGTCGCCCTCGCGCGGGATGGGCTGCGCCGGCAGGGGGTGCTGGCGCGCTGCTGTTCATGGTCGCCGCCGCCATCGAGATCGGCCTGGGCCAGCGCGGCGGGCTTGAGCGGCTGCTGGCCCGACTTCGCATTGACCAGCACCACGTCGAGCGCGGTATCGCTGCGCTTGATGTCGAACGCCTCCGGCGCGCCGAAGCGCACCGCCAGCAGCAGCGCATGCACGGCCAGCGAGATCGCGATGGCCTTGGCCATCGTGCTGCTGCCTTGCCACCACTGGCGGGAAGCGCGGGCGAGGTTCACGGCCGGCCTGGATCAGGAGGCAGCGGGGCCGCCGTTGCCGGCGGTCCTGGCAGCGCCTTCACGACCATCTGCGCCGTCGCCGGCGCTGTCGTTGGCGTTGGCGCTGTCGTTGGCCCTTTCGCCGCGGATGGCTTCGGCCTGCGCTTCGGTACCGGTACCGTCCAACGTCTCCGGCACCGTCTCGGCGCCCTGCTCGGCAGCGTCTTCCGCGGCCTGCTCGGCCGCGACCTCGGCGGCGGCTTCGGCGGAGACCTCGGCCGACTCCTCGTCCCCTTCGAGTTCTTCGGCCGGCAGCTCACCCTCGCCGGCAAACACCTCCAGCACCCGGCAGCTGACTTCCAGCGTCAGCTCGTCGGTGCCGGCGATTTCGAGCAGCACCTGCGTGCCGCGCGCGGCCTGCGCGAGTTCGGGCACACGCGTGACCAGCGGGATCTCGGCAAAGCGCACCGCGCCGTCCTTCAGCACGGTCGCCATCATGCGTTCGCGGTTCTCCTGCGCGAGCCAGCGCAGGCACCAGTAACGCTCCATGGTCGACTGGTGCTCGGCATAGGCGGCATAGGTGCCCTCGAAGTCCGCCACCGCGGCCAGCAGGTCGGCGTCCTTGGGCTTGAACGGCGCCACCAGCTTGGCGGTGACGCCGTGCTGCGCGGCCGCGATGATCTGCCACTGGTTGACCAGATCGACATAGCGGCGCAGCGGCGAGGTGCTCCACGCATACTGCGCGACGCCCAGCCCCTCGTGCGGAGCCGGATAGGTCTGCATGCGGGTCCGATGCATGCCCCAGGCCTTCTGCGTGCGGTAGATGCCCGGCACGCCGTGGTCGGCGAGCAGCTTGCCCCAGGTGCTGTTGGCCAGGATCATCAGCTCGGCGACGATCTTGTCCAGCGGCGATCCGCGCTTGCGCTGCTCGATGCGCACGCGCTGGCTGCCGTCGGGCTGCTCGTCCAGATAGAAGCTGTAGTCGGCGCGGCTGTGCGACTCGGGCCGCAGGCCGCTGGCGATGCGCGCGCGCTGGCGCTCGTCGTACAGGAAATTGGCGAAGCCCCACAGCGCGGTCAGCGCCTCGCGGAACGGATAGTCGCCGCTGCCTTCGGTCAGCGCGGCCTCGGTCACCACCTCGTCGAGCAGGTTGTGGCGCAGATTGGCCGCAATGCTGACCATCTCGGCGCGCGTCTCGCTGGCGAGGATCTGCTGCGCGGCCGGATCGTAGACCACGTACAGCGACAACGCCGGGCACTGCCGGCCCTCCTGCAGCGTGTAGCGCTCGACCACCGCGTCCGGCAGCATCGTGATCTTGTCGCCGGGGAAATAGACCGTCGACAGCCGCTGCCGCGCGATCGCGTCGAGCGGATCGCCACGGCGGATGCCCAGGCCCGGGGCCGCGATATGGATGCCAATGCGCAGGCGCCCCTCGTCCAGCGGCATCACCGACAGCGCGTCGTCGATCTCGGTGGTGGTGACGTCGTCGATCGAGAACGCCTCGACCGGCGCGAGCGGCAGGTCGCCGCCCGGCTCCGGCACCGTGATCTCCGGGAAGCCGGTGCCCTTGGGGAAGCATTCCGACAGGAAACGAGCCTCGTGCAGCGCGCGCGCGTTCGGCACGCCACCGACCTCGATCATCAGCCGCATCGGCGACTTGCCCAGCGCCGTGCAGGCGGCATCGAGCGCCTTGTATTCGAGGCTGTTCTTGTCCGGCTTGAACAGCAGCGTCAGCACCTTGCCGCGGAACGCCTCGGGCAGCACGCCGGCCTTCAGCTGCTGTTCGTATTCGGCCTGCACCAGCGCCTGCTGGCGCTTGCGCTCGAGCCCGGCCAGCGCCGCCTTCAGCTGATCCTCGGGCGCGCGCTGGTAGCGGCCGCGGCCCTTGCGGCGGAAATAGACCGGATTGCCGTGCAGCGCCATCGCCAGCGCCGCCTGTTGCGCGGGGCTGGCGGCTGCGCCGTAGTACTCGGCGGCCAGCTCGGTGAAGCCGAACTCCTGTTCGGGAGCGCATTCCCACAGGAAATCGAGATCGATCTCGCCGGTCAGCGCCGCGGTCTGCGACAGCAGTTCGCCCGCGCTCGGCTGCGCGAACTGCAGCAGCACGTCGCGCGACTTGACCTTGGTGCGCTTGCCCGCGGGCAATTCGACCTGATAGGCCTCGCCTTGCTGGTTCAGCACGGTACCGGCGCGGATCTCGCCGCCTTCCTCGAACAACAACTGCATGGGATCGGGTCTTTCAGATATGCCGGAAACCGGGCGTCGGCGAGGCGCGCCGCCCGCCTCGGAAATGGATAAGCGTCACCGCCCGGCACGGGCCGGGCGGGGGTCATGGGCCGCGCGCATGGGCGCCGCGGCCGGTCGTCAATGATACCGTACCGGGCTGGCGCGGCCGTCTGCCGGGCCACGCAATAAAACGTGTCCGGCGGCGGCCGGTGCGCGGCGCGGCGCGGCGGCGTGCCGGGAAACGTGCCCGCGAACGCGCCCGGAAACCCTGCCCGGGAGCCGTCCGGACGGGCGACCGGAAACGCGTCCGGAGGCGCGTGCGGAAGCGCGTCCGGAAGTGTGTCCGGAAGCGCGCCCTCAGATCGACATGCCGCCGCTGGCCTCGATCGCGGTGCCGTTGATATAGCTGGCGTCGTCGCTGGCCAGGAAGGCGTAGATGCTGGCAATTTCCTCCGGCTCGGCCAGCCGGCCCAGCCAGCAGGCCTGCTTCATGCCGTCGAGCACCTTGTCGGGCACCGTCTGCAGGATCTCGGTGGCGACGAAGCCCGGGCACACCGCGTTGACGCGCACGCCCTTGGGCCCGAGCTCGCGCGCCCAGGTCTTGGTGAAGCCGACCACGCCGAACTTGCTCGCCGCGTAGTTGGTCTGGCCGAAATTGCCGTACAGGCCGACCACGCTGGAGGCGTTCAGGATCACGCCGCGGCCGCGCTCGATCATCGGACCGGCGACGGCCTGCGCGCAATGGAACACGCCCTTCAGGTTGACGTCGATCACCGCGTCGAACTGGGCCTCGGTCATCTTGATCAGGCGCGCGTCCTTGGTAATGCCGGCGTTGTTGACCAGGATGTCGATCTGGCCGTACTCGGTCAGCGTCGCCGCGACCATCGCGTCGACCTGCTCGCGCTGTGTGACGTCGACCCGGTGCGCGCGTACGGTGGCGCCGCCGGCGGCCAGTTGCGAGGCGGCCTGCTGGACGCGCTCGGCGTTGACGTCGCACAGGATCACGATGGCCCCCCTCGGCGGCGAAGCGCCGCGCGGTCGCAAAGCCGATACCGGCGGCGGCGCCGGTGACGATGGCAATCCGTCCCTGAAGTTTCATCGTTGAGTTCTCGTGGTAGTGGGGTTGGCTGTCGTTATCGTTTCTTTGTTGGGGTTGGGGCGGGTCCGCGCGTCGTCGGCCGCGGCGCCGTCGGCATCGATTGCATCGGTCGCATCGGTCGCGTCCATCACCTCCGACGCATACATCGCGTCCATCGCATCCATCGCGTCTGTCGGGTCGCTCTCCCCTATCGCGGCGGACGCATCGGTACCGGCATGCCGGTCGCGGTGCGCGGCGCCGGACGCGTGGCGAGGTCGGGCAGGAACACCTCGGTCACCAGCATCACGCCGGCGCCGCGCCCGGAACACCGAACGCCGCGCCGGCAGCATGATCGCCGCCAGTTCTTCGCCGAACGCGGGCAGCGCGCGGCGCAGCCGCTGCGCCAGCGGATGATGCGGCAGCAGGCGGGCGAATTCGAACGGGTCGCGGCGCACGCGCGGATCGACGAACAGCGCGCCGCCCAGCGGCCGGTCCCCGAGTCCGCCGAGGAATGGCCAGTCGCGGCGCGCATGGCGCGGATGGACGATGGTGTGGCCGAACACGGCCGGGGTGTTGTCGCAGACCAGCAGCACGTCGCGCGCGATCACGGGCAGCGGCGCGCCCAGCCCGAGCGTGTGCCACTCGTCGGCCAGCGGGCGCTCCATCCGTTGCGACAGCTTGCTGACGCGAAAGCGCGACGAGGCGGTGATCAGCCGCGCGGTCAGCGAGCCTTCGCCGGTGATCCAGCGCCGCAGGTTGGCGCCCATTGCCGCGTCGAACGGCAGATGCCCGCTCCAGGCACAGCGGCGCACGCGCGCCGCGCAGGCGTCAGGCATTGCCACCGTCCTTGTTGTCCGTCTCCTCGCCGGATGTCCCGGCTTCCCCGGTCTCGCGGGTTTCCCCGGCGTTCTTGGCGTTCTTGGCGTTCTCGGCGTTGCCGTAGCCGCAGAAGTCCAGCACCTCGTCGACATAGTCGGCGAACTCGCTGATGCCGTGGTCGCTGCCCTCGATCACGCGGATGCGCGCGCCCGGGCAGGACGCCACCATCTCGCGGTAATCCAGCACCTCGTCGCCGGTCGCGGCCAACAGATAGAAGCGCTCCGGGTGGCGCAGCGTGTCGACGCGCAGATCCAGCAGTTCCTGCAGATGACGGCGTTCGACCTTGACCGAACCGCCGCCATGCCACAGCGGCTGCTCGCCGAGATGGCGCTCGAGATCGGTCCACGGATGCACGGCCGGGTTGAGCAGCACCGTCGGGCAGCCGTGCCGCTCGCCCAGCCAGCGCGCGTAGTAGCCGCCTAGCGAGGAGCCGACGATGGCCAGGGGCCGATCACCCGGGGCCGACAGGCGCGCCGCGGCGATCGCGGCCTCGGCCTGTTCGATCGCGCGCGCCGGCGACACGTCCAGCATCGGGCAGGCGTAGTAGCGGCCTAGCCCGCGCTCGCGCAGGCGCTGCTGCACCAGTTGCGCCTTGAACGAGCGCGGCGACGAACGGAATCCGTGCAGATACAACAGCATCGGCGCCGCTCCGTTCAGCCCTTGGCGGGCGCCGCCAGCGCGTCCAGCAGCTTCTGATGGACGCCGCCGAAGCCACCGTTGCTCATCACCAGCACATGGTCGCCCGGCCGCGCCGCGGCGCGTACCGCGGCGACCAGCGCGTCCAGATTGTCGAAGGCGCCGGCGCGCTCGCCCAGCGGCGCCAGCGCCTCGGTCAGGTCCCAGCCCAGCGCGTCCTTGCCGCTGGGAGCGCCATAGCCGAACACCAGATCGGCCAGTTCGAGGCTGGCCGGCAGCTGCGCCTTCATCACGCCGAGCTTCATCGTATTGGAGCGCGGCTCCAGCACCGCCAGGATGCGCGCCGCGCCGACGCGCCGGCGCAGGCCGTCCAGCGTGGTCTGGATCGCGGTCGGATGGTGGGCGAAGTCGTCGTAGACGGTGACGCCGCCGGCCACGCCGCGCACTTCCATGCGGCGCTTGACGTTGGCGAAGCGGCCCAGCGAATCGATGGCCTGGGCGGGCGGCACGCCGACATGGCGGGCGGCGGCGATCGCGGCCAGCGCGTTCATGCGGTTGTGCACGCCCTGCAGCGTCCATTGCACGCGGCCGACCACGGTCTCGCCGTGCCAGACATCGAAGGCGTCCAGCTCGGGGCTGGCCGCGGCGGCCTGCGCCGCATCGCTGGCGCGCCAGTCGCCGGTGCCGAACTGCTCGACCTCGCTCCAGCAGCCGCGCTCGAGCACGCGCGCCAGGCTCTCCTCGATCCCGTTGACCAGCAGCCGGCCCTGGCGCGGCACGGTGCGCACCAGATGATGGAACTGCGTCTCGATCGCGGCGAGATCCGGGAAGATGTCGGCGTGATCGAACTCCAGATTGTTCAGGATCGCGGTGCGCGGCCGGTAGTGGACGAACTTGCTGCGCTTGTCGAAGAAGGCGGTGTCGTACTCGTCGGCCTCGATCACGAAGAAGTCCGACGGCGTGACCCGCGCCGACACGCCGAAGTTCTGCGGCACCCCGCCGACCAGGAAGCCCGGCTCGTAGCCGGCGTCCTGCAGGATCCAGGCGAGCATCGACGTAGTGGTGGTCTTGCCGTGCGTGCCGGCCACCGCCAGCACCCACTTGCCGCGCAGCACATGTTCGCCCAGCCATTGCGGGCCGGACACATAGGGCAGGTTGCGGTCCAGGATGGCTTCCATCAGCGGATTGCCGCGCGAGACCACGTTGCCGATCACGAACAGGTCCGGTTCCAGCGACAGCTGCGCGGGATCGAAGCCCTCGATCAGCTCGATCCCCTGGGCCTCGAGCTGCGTGCTCATCGGCGGATAGACATTGGCGTCGCAACCGGTGACGCGATGGCCGGCCTGCTTGGCCAGCACGGCGAGGCCGCCCATGAAGGTGCCGCAGATACCGAGGATATGAATATGCATGGGGATCGGAGAACAGCCGGATGGAAAGCGAGGGTTGATGGCGCGAGCCGCGGCGAAGGCCGATGCCGGCCCGAGGTAGGCATTGGCCAGGCATCGGGCGGGCATCGATGGCACGCGGGAATCGTCGCCGGCGATGCGCGGGACGCGGGCATCGGCGCGACCGCACCGTGCCGCAGTGCCGCATTGTACCGTGCGAGCCGGGCCTCGGCGGCAGCGGGTATCATCGTGGGATGTCACGACGTACCCCCATCGATCCGGCGCGCCTGCGCAACGAGATCGCCCAAGCCGCCGCCCGGATGATCGCCGAGGATGGCGCCGACTACGCCACCGCCAAGCGCAAGGCCGCCCGCCAGCTGCTCGGCGATGTGCGCGTCGCCGGCGACTGGCTGCCCGACAACGAGATGGTCGAGGACGAGGTCCGCGCCTATCAGGCGCTGTTCCATGCCGACAGCCAGCCGCGCATCCTGGCGTTGCTGCGCCGCGTGGCCCTGCTGGCGATGCAGGATCTGGCCGGCTTCCGCCCCCTATCTGGCCGGCGCGGTGCTCAACGGCACCGCGACCGAGCATTCCGACATCCATCTGCAGTGCTTCTGCGACAGCCCGAAAGATGTCGCGCTGCATCTGCTGAACGCCGGCGTCGACTTCGAGACCAGCGAAACGCGCCACTTCGCCAACCGCGGCGAGGTCGAGACGCTGAGCTTCCTGTGGCGCGGCCAGTGGCCGGCGCAGCGCGAGGCGCGGTTGCTGGCCGGCGAGGTGCGCGCCGAACTGGGCGCCCCGGTCGGCATCCATATCGCGCTGTATGACGCCAACGACGAACGCGGCGCACGCGGCGAGCCCGGCGGGCGGCCGCTGCGGATCGACGAGGGCGCGCTGCGCGCGCTGATCGCCGA
This sequence comes from Cupriavidus sp. H18C1, assembly GCF_049311595.1. NCBI lineage: Bacteria > Pseudomonadati > Pseudomonadota > Betaproteobacteria > Burkholderiales > Burkholderiaceae > Cupriavidus > Cupriavidus sp. H18C1. The sequence continues at coordinate 2,541,935 of NZ_CP186008.1, read as the reverse complement.
AGACGAGGCCGCGGCCGGCAATCCGGCCGCCGACGGCGACTCCATATAAATAGAACGGGCGCCGATCTGGCGCCATCTCTGCGTCTTCTTGCTAGAGGCCACCATGAAAGCCGATCCGTCCACGTCCTCCGCCACGCCTTACGCGCCCCAGCCGGTCCGCCGCGGCCGCCTGCTGTTCTGGGTGGCCATCGCCGTCGCCGCCGCGATCGCCGGCGCGGTGGTCGGCCACCGCGTCTTCTCGCCGCAGCCGGCCAGCGACCAGGCCGTCGAAGCGCTGTACCGCACCGAGCTGCCGGATGCGGAGGGCAAGCCGATCCGGATGGCGGCGTTGCGCGGCAAGACGGTCGTCATCAACTTCTGGGCGCCCTGGTGCGGGCCCTGCGTCGAGGAGATGCCCGACCTGACCGCCCTGCACAAGGAATACCAGTCGCGGGGCGTCGAATTTGTCGGCATCGGCATCGATTCAGCCAGCAACATCCGGGAGTTCGTCCAGAAGGTGCCGGTCGCCTACCCATTGGCGGTGGCCGGTTTCGCCGGCACGGAACTGACGCGCAGCTTCGGCAATGCAGCGGGCGGGCTGCCCTACACGGTGGTCATCGACCCGGACGGGGTTGTGCGGATGCGCAAGATGGGGCGCGTGATGCCCGACGAATTGCGCGCCGTGCTGCCCAAGGGATGACGGCTCGGCTCGTCCCGGGGTGCTGCCAGCGAGGTTTTGCCGCCTTCTGCGGCGAACCCGGGCGCAATTGCGGCGAAATGGTCTGAGCACGGTGCAATGGCGAGGCCAACGCCACCAAATGCGATGCATCGTGCCCCTCGCAGGCGGAATTCGCGGATCCGCCTTGTACCGTGTGCTAGACAAATCCCTCTAAGCTACGGTAATCTCCGCGCAATTTCGTAGAACTGGTCGAGCTGCCGTGACCGATATCCGTCCAAGCCCTAGCGCCGCCCGCTACCGTCAGGTGCTGGTCCTCCATGGACCGAACCTGAATTTGCTGGGCACGCGGGAGCCGCAGACGTATGGCACGACCACGCTGGCCGACATCGATGCCGCTCTGGGGCAGCGTGCGGCCGCAGCGGGCATCGGACTGGCGACGTTCCAGTCCAACCACGAAGGTGCGTTGATCGACCGCATCCACGCCGCGCGCGAGCAGGGTGTGGATTTCATCATCATCAATCCCGCCGCCTATACGCACACCAGCGTGGCGTTGCGCGACGCGCTGGCGGGCGTGTCGATACCGTTCGTCGAAGTCCATCTGTCGAACGTGCATCGCCGCGAGAGCTTCCGCCACCGGTCCTATTTTTCCGATCTGGCGGTCGGCGTGATCTGCGGGCTCGGTTGGCAGGGCTACCTGCTGGCGCTGGACTACGCCCTCGGGCAGGAACAGGCGCCACCCGGGGCCTGAGCCCCGCGTCGAATAGAAACAGACACAGTACCCATGGCGCGCGCCGGTGTGCGCGCCCTCGCCGGCTACCTCGCGTGCCCGGCGCGGCGGCGCGATTGCCGGCCGCAACGATTTTCTCCGGGCCGCCGCCATCGCGGGCGGTGCCGGACAACCCGATTCAGGAGGATAGAAGATGGACCTGCGCAAGCTGAAGACGCTGATCGACCTGGTGGCCGAATCCGGCATCTCCGAGCTGGAGGTCACCGAGGGCGAAGGCAAGGTGCGCATCGTCAAGGCGCCGCCCCAGGTGGTCGCCCAGGCGATGCCGATGCAGGCCGCCCCGGCGATCGCCGCCGCGCCGGCTCCGGCCGCCGCCCCCCGCCGCGATCCCCGCCGAACCGGCCGCGCCCCAGCTGCCCGCGGGCCACGTCGTGACCTCGCCGATGGTCGGCACCTTCTATCGCGCGCCGTCGCCCGGTGCGGCACCCTTCGTCAACGTCGGCGACACGGTCAAGGAAGGCCAGACCGTCTGCATCATCGAGGCGATGAAGCTGCTCAACGAGATCGAGTCCGACAAGGCCGGCGTGATCAAGGAAATCCTGGTCGAGAACGGCCAGGCGGTCGAATACGGCCAGCCGCTGTTCGTCATCGGCTGATTCCGAGGACGGCACGCCGCGCCCCACGCCCGCACCATGCGGGCGTTTCGCGTGGCGGCGTGCGGTGCCGGCCGCCGGTCGCAACGCGGCGTTCGTTGCCCGCCCCCCGGCGTTACCGCCCTTCTGTGACCGCCCTTCTGCTGCGCAGAGAGAGACTATGTTCGAAAAAATACTGATCGCGAACCGCGGCGAAATCGCCCTTCGCATCCAGCGCGCCTGCCGCGAGCTCGGCATCAAGACCGTGGTGGTCTATTCCGAAGCCGACAAGGAGGCCAAGTACGTCAAGCTGGCCGACGAAGCGGTCTGCATCGGCCCAGCGCCCTCCCCCCCAGTCCTACCTCAACATGCCCGCCATCATCTCGGCGGCCGAGGTCACCGACGCACAGGCGATCCACCCGGGCTACGGCTTCCTGTCGGAGAACGCCGACTTCGCCGAGCGCGTGGAAAAGTCCGGCTTCGTCTTCATCGGCCCGACCCCGGAGTGCATCCGGCTGATGGGCGACAAGGTGTCGGCCAAGCAGGCCATGATCAAGTCCGGCGTGCCTTGCGTGCCGGGCTCCGAGGGTGCGCTGCCCGAGGATCCGAAGGAGATCCTGGCCACCGCGCGCCGGGTCGGCTATCCGGTCATCATCAAGGCGGCCGGCGGCGGTGGCGGGCGCGGCATGCGCGTGGTGCACACCGAGGCCGCGCTGCTGAACGCCGTCAACATGACGCGCGAGGAGGCAGGCCGCGCGTTCGGCAATCCGGAGGTCTACATGGAGAAATTCCTGGAGAACCCCCGGCATATCGAGATCCAGGTGCTGGCCGACCAGCATCGCCAGGCGATCTGGCTGGGCGAGCGCGACTGCTCGATGCAGCGCCGTCACCAGAAGGTCATCGAGGAAGCGCCGGCACCGCACATTCCGCGCCGCCTGATCGAGCGGATCGGCGACCGCTGCGCCGAGGCCTGCAAGAAGATCGGCTATCGCGGCGCCGGCACGTTCGAGTTCCTGTACGAGAACAACGAGTTCTACTTCATCGAGATGAACACGCGCGTGCAGGTCGAGCATCCGGTGACCGAGATGATCACCGGCATCGACATCGTGCAGGAGCAGATCCGCATCGCCTTCGGCGAGAAGCTGCGCTATCGCCAGAAGGACGTGCAGTTCCGCGGCCACGCGATCGAATGCCGCGTGAACGCCGAAGATCCGTTCAAGTTCACGCCGTCGCCGGGCCGCATCACCGCCTGGCACGCGCCGGGCGGCCCCGGCGTGCGGGTCGATTCGCACGCGTATGATGGTTATTTCGTGCCGCCGCACTACGATTCGATGATTGGCAAGCTGATCACCTACGGCGCCACCCGCGAGCAGGCCATCGCCCGCATGCGGATCGCGCTGTCGGAGATGGTGGTCGACGGCATCCTGACCAATGTGCCGCTGCACCGCGAGCTGATGCTCGACGCCAACTTCGTCGAAGGCGGCACCAGCATCCACTATCTGGAGCACCGCCTGGCCCAGAAGAGCGTGGCCAAGGGCGAGAAGGTCTGAGCCGGCCCCAGCCAGTCCCGGCCGGGGCTGGCTGCAGCAGGCAGTTTGACGGCCGCCCCGCCGACCACGGGAGGCGGCCAGCATGGGGAAAGCGCGTGGCATTTCAGGAATGTGTAATCGAGATTGCCCAGGATCAGGCCGAGGCCTGGTCCGACGCGCTGTTCGAGCTGGGAGCGCTGTCGGTCTCGGTCGAGGACGCCGACGCCGACACGCCCGATGAGCAGCCGCTGTTCGGCGAGCCGGGCATGGAACCGACCCGGCTGGCATGGCAGCACTCGCGGCTCGTCGCGCTGTTCGACGCGGACACCGACCCGGCGCTGGTGCTGGCCGCCGCGGCCAACGCGCTCGGCTGCGCGGTGCCGGCCAGCGAAGTGCGCAGCGTCGACGACCAGGACTGGGTGCGGCTGACGCAGTCGCAGTTCGAGCCGATCCGCATCGGCGAGCGCATCTGGGTGGTGCCGTCCTGGCACGATGCCCCCCGAACCCGACGCCGTCGTGCTCGAACTCGATCCGGGCCTGGCCTTCGGCACCGGCAGCCATCCGACCACGCGGCTGTGCATGCAGTGGCTCGAGCAGAACCTGATCCCGGGCGAGACCGTGCTGGACTACGGCTGCGGCTCCGGCATCCTGGCCATCGTCGCCAAGAAGCTCGGCGCCGGCGACACGCTGGGCGTCGATATCGATCCGAACGCGGTCGAGGCCTCGCGCTACAACGCCGAACGCAACCGCGTCAGCGCGACCTTCGCGCTGCCGGACGACGCCGCGGCATTGGCTGCCTCCACCGGCGCCACGACCCACGACCTGGTCGTCGCCAATATCCTGTCGAACCCGCTGAAGCTGATGGCCGCGATGCTGAGCGCGCGGGTACGGCCGGGCGGCCGGCTGGTGCTGTCGGGCGTGCTCGAACGGCAGGCCGACGAGGTCGCCGCCGCCTATGCGCCGTGGCTGCCGCTGAGCGTCTGGCGCAGCGACGAAGGCTGGGTGTGTCTGCATGGCACCCGCCCCTGACGCCGATCACTCCGAACTCCCTGAAGACGCCCGGCGCGAGGCCGGGCCGCGGCATGCCGGCCGCGATGGCGGCATGGACCCTGGCACCCGCTCCGGTGCCAACGCCGGCACGAACGCCGGCAGCGCTGCGGACACCAATGCGGGCACCAATGCCGACAGCGACGTTGGCACCAATGCCGACGCCAGCGCCGACGCCAACACCGGCACCAACGTCCGGACCACTGCCCAAACCAACGCAAACGCCGACGCAAACGCCCGCACCAACGTCGGCACCAACGTCGGCACCAAAGCCGGCCTGAGCGCCGGCGGTTATCTGCGCGCACGGGCCGCCGAATCCAACGAGATCGCCCCGAGCGCGATCGCGCGCGAACTGGCCATGCGACGCTGGCAAGGCGGCGCCGCCCCCCGACACCGTTCCCTTCTCCGCCGATCTGTCCGGCACGCCCGAAGAGGCCGCGCTGGCGGCGCGGCGGGCGGCCGCGCGCCGCCGTCGCCTGCGCTGGGCCGCGGCCGCCGCGATGCTGGCCGCGCTGCTGGCGCTGCTCGCCGCGGCACTGCTGTGGCGCACCGAACTGGCCGGACGCGTGCCCGCGCTGCGGCCGTGGCTCGAGGCCGCCTGCGCGCCGCTCGGTTGCCGCGTGCCGCCGGCGAAGCAGCTGTCCGCGCTGCGCATCGACGGCTCGCAGCTGCAGATGCCCGATGCCGGCACCGACGACTATCTGCTGACGATGACGCTGCGCAACGAGGGCCGCGCGGTGGTCGCGCTGCCGGCGATCGAGCTGGTGCTGACCGACGCGCAGGACCGCCCGCTGCAGCGGCGCGTGCTGATGCCGGCCGACTACCTGCCGGCGGACCACCGTGCGCGCGATCCAGATGGTGCCGCGGGCCTGCAGGCGGGCGCCGAGCTGCCCCTTCAGGTACGATTCCGGACTCGGCAGGCAGCGGACAACTACCGCGTGTCGGTGTTTTATCCCTGAGCATCCCGAATGCATCGCTGATGCATCGCCGAACACCCGAACCATCCCCCGAATTCCCCGGGATGCGCCGCCGCGGCATCCGGCCGCGCGCGCCGCGTCCCCATCAACCAGGAGCGACCATGAGCACTGTGACCCTCGGCGGCAACCCGATCGAAGTCGGCGGCAAATTTCCCCAACCCGGTGACAAGGCCCCCCGCATTCTCGCTGGTCGGCAAGGACCTGAAGGACGTGACGCTGGCCGACTTCGCCGGCAAGCGCAAGGTCCTCAATATCGTGCCGAGCCTGGACACGCCGGTGTGCCAGGCCTCCGCCCGCAAGTTCAACGAGAAGGCCAGCGCGCTGGCCGACACCGTGGTGCTGACGATCTCCGCGGACCTGCCGTTCGCGATGGGCCGCTTCTGCACCGCGGAAGGCCTGAGCAACGTGGTGCCGCTGTCGACGATGCGCGGCGCGCAGTTCAAGAACGACTACGGCGTCGACATCAAGAGCGGCCCGCTGGCCGGCGTGACGGCCCGCGCGGTGGTGGTGCTGGACCAGAACGATACGGTGACCTACAGCCAGCTGGTGCCGGAAATCAAGAACGAGCCGGACTACGACGCGGCGCTGGCGGCGTTGAAGTAATCGAAGCAGGCCGCGGTTGGCGGATGCGTCTGCCGACCCGACTGTGTTCTCCCTCTCCCCCTCAGGGGCAGAGAGTCGGGGTGAGGGGTGGTGCCCAACCACAACGGCATAGCGACCCTGCCCTCTCCCCCCGCCCCCTCTCCCGCACGCCGGAGAGGGCGAAAAAACTGCATTACCACCAGCGATCCACCAGAACCAAAACACCTTGGAGCATCCATGCCCAGCCTGATCTGCGGCTCCGTCGCCTACGACACCATCATGACGTTCGAAGGCAGGTTCCGCGAACACATCCTGCCGGACCAGATCCACATGCTCAATGTGTCCTTCCTGGTCCCCGGCATGCGCCGCGAGTTCGGCGGCTGCGCGGGCAATATCGCCTACAGCCTGAAGCTGCTCGGCGGCGAGCCGGTGGTGATGGCGACGGTCGGCGAGGATGCCGGCCCGTACCTGGACTACCTGCGCGCGCTCGGCATCGGCACCGAGCACATCCGCACACTGCCCGATACCTTCACCGCGCAGGCGATGATCACCACCGATCTGGACAACAACCAGATCACCGCCTTCCATCCGGGCGCGATGAGCCAGTCGCAGCTGTCGCAGGTGCAGGACGCGCTCAAGGGCGAACGCGCACCGCGGCTGGGCATCGTCGCGCCGGACAGCCGCGAGGGGATGCTGCACCACGCCCGGCAATTCGCCGAGGCCGGCATTCCGTTCATCTTCGACCTCGGCCAGGCGATGCCGCTGTTCGACGGCGAGGACCTGCGCCAGTTCGTCGAGCTGGCCAGCTACGTGACGGTCAACGATTACGAGGGCCAGGTGCTGCTGTCGCGCACCGGCTGGAGCAGCGCCGAGGTGGCGGCGCGCGTGCGTGCCTTCATCGTGACGCACGGCGAGCGCGGCGCCACCATTCATGCCGATGGCCGGCAGTACAATATTCCCGCGGTAAAGGCCGAACGGGTCGTCGATCCGACCGGCTGCGGCGACGCCTTCCGCGGCGGCCTGCTATACGGCATCGAGGAAGGCCTCGACTGGGAAACTACCGGCCGGCTGGCGAGTCTGATGGGCGCGATCAAGATCGCGCACCAGGGGCCGCAGAACTACAAGGTCTCGCGCGAGCAGATCGGCCAGATGTTCGAGTCGGCCTTCGGCTACCGTTACGCGTAAACCCTTGCTGGGGAATCACCATGCAAACCCTTATCCGAACCTGCGGCGTCGCGCTCGTGGCGGCCGCCAGCCTCGTGGCCGGCTGCGCCACGCAATCGAACTCCGCCAGCATCTATACGCCGGGGCAGGCGCAGCGGTGAACAGACGCTGCGCTACGGCGTGGTCGAGAGCGTGCGCGAGGTGATGATCCAGGGTCAGCAATCGGGCGTCGGCACGCTGGCGGGCGGCGCCATCGGCGGCATCGCGGCGGGCAGCTCGATCGGCAGCGGCAGCGGCTCGGTGGCGGCCGGCATCCTCGGCGCGGTGCTCGGCGGCATGGCGGGCAGCGCGATCGAGAACCGGGTCGACCAGCGGCGCGGGCTCGAGATCACAGTGCGCCTGGACAACGGCGAGATGCGCGCGATCACACAGGACGCCGACGAGATCTTCCGTCCGGGCGAACGCGTGCGGCTGCTGTCCTCGGGCGGGGTCACGCGGGTCACGCACTGAGCGCCGCGCACTGAGCCGCGCACGGAGCCGTGCACTGAGCCGCGCGCACTGAGGCGGGCTTCAGCGGCGGTCGATCACGACGCCGCCTCCTTCGGGGGGCGGCGTTTTTGTTTGCGCGTTCAGGGGGTGGCGCAATCCCCGGGAGCCGATATCGCGCTGGGTGCGCTGAGTGCGCTGGGTGCGTTGGATGCGTCAGGTGCGTCGGGGTGCGTTGGAACAAGCCCCAAATAAAAAACCCGCCGCGGCTGTCGCCGGCGGCGGGTTGGCAGGACCGCAGTCATGCCGACCGGATACGGGGTATCCGGTCATCCGGGCACGCGAAGGTGCCCCGAGGATTCCCGCAGGAATCGAGCGCGCACAGGTCGCGCGTCAACGCTTACGGACGGCTGCCGGTCGGGAACGGCCAGGCGGCGGCCGGGCTCAGCGCGGTCTTGGCGGCCGGCGGGGGAGCCGAGGCAGGCGAGGAGGCAGGGGCCGAGGCAGGCTGGGCAGCGGCCTTCTTGCCGGCAGCCTTCTTCGCCGGCGCCTTCTTCGCGGCAGCCTTCTTGGCCGGCGCGGCCTTCTTGGCGGTCGCCTTCTTCGCGGTGGTCTTCTTGGCCGCGGCCTTCTTGGCCGGTGCCGCCTTCTTCGCCGCTACCTTCTTGGTCGCGGCCTTCTTGGCGGGGGCCTTCTTCGCTGCGGCCTTCTTGGCCGGTGCCGCCTTCTTCGCCGCTACCTTCTTGGTCGCGACCTTCTTGGCGGGGGCCTTCTTCGCTGCAGCCTTCTTGGCCGGTGCCGCCTTCTTCGCCGCTACCTTCTTGGTTGCGACCTTCTTGGCAGGGGCCTTCTTCGCCGCGGCCTTCTTGGCCGGCGCGGCCTTCTTCGCGGCGACCTTCTTCACCGCGGTCTTCTTGGCCGGTGCGGCCTTCTTGGCGGCTGCCTTCTTGGCGGGCGCGGCCTTCTTGGCCGCAGGTTTCTTCTTCGCAGTCGTTGCCATGGATGACTCCTTCACTAGAGCGTGAATATCGAATGTCCAAAATTGGCGACCCGACCGACCCGAGGCGTTAATGCTTGCGAACCCCAGTCGAGCGAGCGATTCATCGGCGTGCCGCAATACGGCTGCCGCACGCTAATGAATTCCTTGGCAGGCGCTTCGCGCAGCGCGAAGCTTCCGTGGCGACGTGCAACGCGATGACCCGCGCGCAACGCTCGCCGCGTCCTGCAGTATTCGATCCGCTCGCGCGTCGTTGCCCGACGACACGCGGCTTCCAAGTAGGAGTATTCCGACGGCAGACCTGCATTCGCGGTCATGGCCCGCGCCAGGCAGACGCCGTGTTGTTCGAGGTAGCGAACCCATCCCGTCAATGGGCCACAGGAGACTGTACGCGTTGTAAGAAGCCAGCCCGGTCTGGTCTGCGTCAAAGTTCTGTTGCTCCTCGGCTACCTGCATCACTGCATCGAAACGCGCCGCGGTTGTTGTTCGAGTTCTTCGCTTCGCGATGTCTTGCTTCATGCAATGAAGAGAGACTCTTGTCAAGGCGAATCATAATTCGTTTGGTCGGTGATGTTAAGAAAAAAGTTCCAAAAAATCACGCCATCGAATGCGCGCGCATTGCGATGACGAACACATCGATGCGATGACATGCGCGACGCGCTGTCGAGACACGCATCGCATGCCGCGACGACACGCTGCGAGACCCTCGTCTTCGATCGCATCGCGGCCCCATCGACATGCCGACGATGCGGTGCGCGACCGCTGCGCGCGGACCTCGCGACGACGTTCGCAGCGCCCCATCGCCAGCCCTCGCGAGGCCGCGGCGAAGACACGAGGGAGAACCCGCATGCTCGCCGCAAAGCCGCATGCGACAAGGCTTTGCGGCATGCACTGAAGATCGGTCGCGCGTGTTGCGGGCTCGCTCGTCACCGCGCGACGCGGCGTCATCGCAGCGCATCGCGGCACCGCTCGACACCCTCGCGGCGAGCCCAGCGACGAGCGCATCGACGGCGACGACAGAGGTCGCGACATGGCGGCACGCATCGCGCATCGACATCGCCTCGCGCGTCGTCGCGCAGCGTGCGCGCACGTCGATCGAGTGATGCGCCGACGCAACGCTTTGCCCTTCGCGAACGCGATATCGATGCCTCGTCGACGCGCGATCGACGCTCCATCGACGCTCGATGATGACCGTCGAGGGCGATCGGCCACGCAATGGACGGGGCGATCGGTCTCGCGATCGGCCCCGCTATCGGCTTCGCGATTCCTCGCCATCGACCACGCCATCGACCGCGAGATCGCCCCGCCATCGACGATCCTCGACGGCCGTCGATGGTCCCCTGACGCCATCGCTGTCCATCGCTCGCCGACGACTCGCCGACGACTCGCTGTCGGACGATGGCGGACACCGGCGCATGCCTGCACGCATGCGCCGACGGCATACGGACATGCGCAGATTTCGTTACCGCCTGCGCGGGCCCAGCTTCTAACATCGGCCGTCGGTCCCGCTGCGCCAGCCGCGGACGGGCGCTGTCCATCTCAGAGGAGGAAACCATGCACAGGAGAACAACATGCAAGCGAGCGTAGCCCACGCCGACGCGCTGCCCGCCACTCATGCCAGGGAACGCCGCCGCGCCATCGTCGCGACGGTGATCGGCAACGGCCTCGAGTGGTTCGACTTCACGGTCTACAGCTTCTTCGCGGTCATCATCGCCCGGCTGTTCTTTCCGACCGGCAACGACCTGTCGTCGCTGTTGCTGGCGGTCGCCACCTTCGGCGTCGGCTTCTTCATGCGCCCGGTCGGCGGCATCGTGCTCGGCGTCTATGCCGACCGCGTCGGCCGCAAGCAGGCGCTGTCGCTGACCATCCTGCTGATGGCGCTGGGCACCACCATCATCGGCATCGCCCCGACCTACGACCAGATCGGCGTGTTCGCGCCGCTGCTGATCGTGGTCGCGCGGCTGATGCAGGGGCTTCTCCGCCGGCGGCGAGATGGGCGGCGCCACCGCCTTCCTGACCGAGTACGCGCCGGTCCGCCAGCGCGCCTTCTATTCGAGCTGGATCCAGGCCAGCATCGGCGTCGCGGTGCTGCTCGGCGCCGCGGTCGGTACCTTCGTCACCAGCGCGCTGAGCCCCGAGGCACTGAACAGCTGGGGCTGGCGCCTGCCCTTCCTGCTTGGCATCGTGATCGGTCCGGTCGGCTACTACATCCGCCATCACCTGGACGAGACGCCGACCTTCCGCGACAACGCCGAGCGCTCCGACTCGCCGCTGAAGGAGATCGTGCAGACCTACCCGCGCGAGACCACCGCGAGCTTCTCGATGGTGATCCTGTGGACGGTCTGCACCTACGTGCTGCTGTTCTATATGCCGACCTACTCGGTCAAAGTGCTCCAAGTGCCGCAGTCCACCGGCTTCATCGCGGGCATGGTCGGCGGCCTGGCGATCATGGTGTTCTCGCCCATCGTCGGCTGGCTCGCCGACCGCATCGGCCGGCGCGCGCTGCTGTCGGGCTCGGCGCTGCTGATCCTGCTGCTGGCCTATCCGATGTTCTTCTATATCAACCACGTGCCGGGCCTCGTGTCGCTGCTGGTGTTCCAGCTGGTGTTCGGCGTGCTGATCGCCGCGTACACCGGCCCGATCCTGGCGGCCTTCTCCGAACTGTTCCCGGCCAAGGTGCTGTCGACCGGCCTGTCGGTCGCCTACAACCTGGCGGTGACGATCTTCGGCGGCTTCGCCTCGTTCATCATCACCTGGCTGATCGCCAGCACCGGCAGCACCATGGCGCCCGCCTTCTACGTGATGATCGCCGCCGCGATCAGCTTCGTCGGCACGCGCTTCGTCCGCGAGCCGGCCTATCTGCAACGACACTGAGACTCATGACCAGAATCCTGCTTCAGGGCGGCAACGTCCTCGACCCGGCGCACGGCAGCCTGCTGCGCCGCCACGACGTACTGATCGACGGCGAGCGCATCGCCGCGGTATCGGCCACGCCGCTCGACCTGCCCGATGCCCCTGACCTGCAGCGCATCGACGTCGCCGGCAAGACCGTGATGCCGGGGCTGATCGACTGCCACGTGCACGTGCTGGCCTCGCTGGCCAACCTCGGCCTGAACGCGACCCAGCCCAACGTGCTGGTGGCGATCCGCGCGCTGCCGATCATGCGCGCGATGCTCGAGCGCGGCTTCACCACCGTGCGCGACGCCGGCGGCGCCGACTGGGGCCTGTCGCAGGCGGTGGCCAGCGGCCTGATCCCGGGTCCGCGCATCTTTCCGTCGGGCAAGGCGCTGTCGCAGACCGGCGGCCACGGCGACTTCCGCCCGCGCGGCGACTCGCTCGAGCCCTGCTCGTGCGCGTTCCGCGCCGGCGCGATTGCCCGCGTGGTCGACGGCGTCGACGCGGTGCGGCTCGCGGTGCGCGAAGAGATCCAGAAGGGCGCCACCCAGATCAAGATCATGGCCTCGGGCGGCGTCGCCTCGCCGACCGATCCGATCGCCAACACGCAGTACAGCGAGGCCGAGATCCGCGCGATCGTCGAGGAGGCCGAGGCCGCGCAGACCTATGTCGCGGCGCACGCCTACACGCCGCGCGCGATTGCCCGCGCGGTGCGCTGCGGCGTCCGGTCGATCGAGCACGGCAACCTGGTCGACCGCGCCGCCGCCGAGGCGATGCGTGAGCATGGCGCCTTCGTGGTGCCGACCGTGATCACCTACGAGGCGCTGGCGCGCGACGGCGCGCGGCTGGGCCTGCCGGCCGAGTCGGTAGCCAAGATCGAGACCGTGCGCCAGGCCGGCCACGACTCGCTGCGCATCTACGCCGAGGCCGGCGTGCCGATGGCGTTCGGCTCCGACCTGCTCGGCGAGATGCACCAGTGCCAGAGCGAGGAATTCCGCATCCGCGCCGATGCGCTCGGCAACCTGGAGGCGATCCGCTCGGCCACCTCGATCGCCGCCGCGCTGCTGCAGCGCGAGGACGAGCTCGGCACGGTGCGCGCCGGCGCGCTGGCCGACCTGCTGGTGGTCGACGGCGATCCGCTGGCGGACATCGGCCTGCTGATGGGCCAGGGCGCGCACCTGGCATTGGTGATGCAGGGCGGGCGGATCCATACGCGCGCGGCCCAGTAACGCTGCGGCCCTTCCGTTCCCTTCGTACTTCCTCTCCCCCGCCGGCGGAGAGGGCCGGGGAGAGGCGATGGTGTAGCGCCCCATCGCATGGCGAGCGCGCTTGCCCTCTCCCTGCCCTTCTTCCGCCAGCCGGAGAGGGGGCGCAGCCGGTCTGCGCCCCTGCTCGGCGGCGACTTCAAACGCTCCACTATCATGGCGGCTTGACCGACCGGACGCCGCCATGCGCATTTCCCCGCTTCCTCCGCTGCCCTGCCTGATCGCCTTCGAGGCGGCGATGCGGCACGGCAGCTTCACGCGCGCCGCCGCCGAGCTGCATCTGACGCAGAGCGCGATCAGCCGGCAGGTCGCCCAGCTCGAGCAATTCCTCGGCAAGAAACTGTTCGTGCGCGAGCCGCGCGCGCTGCGGCTGACCGTCAGCGGCCAGCGCTATGCCGAGGTGGTGCAGCGGCTGCTGAGTCGGCTGCGCCGAGGCGACCGAGGACGTGATGAAGCGCAAGGGACATACCGAGCTGTCGGTGGCCTGCTCTTCCGGCGTCGCGGTGCTGTGGCTGACGCCGCGGCTGGCGCGCTTTCGCGCCGCGCATCCGGACTTCCACCTGCGCCTGGTCGTCAACGACAGCCTTGCCTCGATGTCCGGCGCCGAGTTCGATATCGGCTTCTACTATCTGCGTGAAGGTCCGCCGCCGGGCTTCGCGGCGCGGCGCCTGTACGACGAGGAAGTGTTCCCGGTCTGCGCGCCCGGCTACCTGCGCGGCCGGCATCTGGAACCCGCCGACCTGGTCGACGAGACGCTGCTGGTGCTCGAGGACGCCCAGCGCCAATGGATGTCATGGGAGACCTGGCTCGCGCAGAACGGCCTGCCCGATGCACGCCCGAACCGCCGCGTGGTGGCCAACCAGTATCCGATCCTGCTGCAGCTGGCCATCGAGGGCCACGGCATCGTGCTGGGCTGGCGGCATATGATCGATGCCTGCCTGCGCGACGGCCTGCTGGTGCGTGCGACCCAGGCGAGCGCGACCCTGGGCGGCGGCTACTACGCGGTCTGGCCGCGCGAGCGCGCCGAGCCGGCGGCGGCGCGTGCGTTCCGCCAATGGCTGGTGCAGCAGAGCGGCATCGATGGCCGCGCCGGCGAACGAAGCGCCGAGGGATAAAGTGTGGACGGATGAAGCGCCGATGGATGCGGCGCCGACGGATGCGCCCACGCCATCGGCTTCCAGATCCCCGATACCCAATCCCCAATCCCGGACCCGAACCCAATCCCGAACCCAATCCCAATCCCAATCCCGAACCCGAACCCGAACCCGAACCCGAACCCGAACCTCGAACCTCGAATCCCAGAACACATAGGAGCGATGCGCCATGAAGGAAGTGCTGCTGCCCTGCGGTGAACGCGTGCCGGCCCTCGGCATGGGAACCTGGAATATCGGCGACGATCCCGCGCGCCGCGCCGAGGAGATCGCCACGCTGCGGCTCGGCCTGGACCTCGGCCTGCGGCTGATCGATACCGCCGAGATGTATGGCGAGGGGCTGTCGGAAGGACTGGTCGGCGAGGCGATCGCCGGCCGGCGCGACGAGGTGTTCCTGGTCACCAAGGTCTATCCGCACAACGCCGGACGGCGCGACGCGGTGGCGGCCTGCGAACGCAGCCTGCGCCGGCTCGGCACCGACCGCATCGACCTGTACCTGTTGCATTGGCGCGGCGGCGTGCCGCTGGCCGAGACCATGGAGGCCTTCCTCGCGCTGCAGCAGGCCGGCAAGATCCGCCACTTCGGCGTCAGCAATCTGGACCTCGACGATATGCGCGAACTGTGGAAGGTGCCGGGCGGGGACCGGGTCCAGGCCAACCAGCTGCTGTACAACCTGGGCCGCCGCGGCATCGAATGGGATCTGCTGCCGTGGCTGCGCGAGCGCGGCGTGCCGGTGATGGCCTATTCGCCGATCGAGCAGGCCCGGTTGCTGCGCCATGCCGGCCTGAAGAAATTTGCCGCGCGCCATGGCATCGCCCCGGCGCAGGCCGCGCTGGCCTGGCTGCTGGCGCGCGAGGGCGTCATCGCGATTCCGAAGACGGGACGGCGCGACGCCCTGCGCGAGAACGCCGCGGCGCTGTCGATCGCGCTCGACGCCGCGCAGCTGGCCGAGCTCGATGCCCTGTTTCCGCCGCCGCGCGGGCCGCATCCCTTGGAGATGCTGTAGCACCGCCGGCGCTGACCGGGAAGAGCGACCAAGGCACCGAGGCATGCGCGCAGCTCCGGCGCGCGACTCAGGAGCACCACTCAGGAGCACCACCCAGGCGCGCGACTCAGGCCCCGACTCAGGCCCCGACTCATGCCCCGACTCATGCCCCGACTCATGCCCCGACTCAGGCCCCGACTCAGGCTCCAACTCAAGCGCCGATCGGCAGCGGCGCCCCGCTCTTGACCTCGCACAGCACGATGCTGGAACGGATGCCGGTCACGCCCGGCAGCCGGAATATCACGTCGTGCAGGAAGGCGTCGTAGGCGCGGATATCCGGCGTCAGCACCTTCAGCAGATAGTCGGCCTGGCCGGTGGTGCGATAGCACTCGACGATCGCCGGGCAGCGGCGCACCGCGGCCTCGAATTCGTCGACCACGGTCTCGCTGTGGCGGGTCAGATTGATCTCGGCCAGCACGCAGTTCGACAGCCCGACCCGCTCGCGGTCGACCCACACCGTGTAGTTGCGGATGACCCCGCTCTCCTCCATCGCCTTGAGCCGCTTCCAGCAGGGCGTGACCGACAGGCCCACCGCGCCGGCCAGCTGCTGCAGCGACTGGCGCGCGTCGCGCTGCAGCTCGGCGAGGATGCGGCGCGAGTACTCGTCCAGAACCTCTTCGTTCTTCATATCGCCCGTTATCGAGATGGGTTTTCTCCAATCTAGGCCCTGGCGGCAAAATTGAGAAATCCATTTCTCCGATCGCGTGCCTAACATGGTCTTCAGGAGATGGGCCTGGAGACGGCCGGAATACCGGCCGCGCATCGCCCGCGCAGCGCCCGTGCGTCAACGACAGCGCGCCGCCGGGACGCTGGCCGGACGCTGCTCGCAGGCCAAAGAGGACGCTGCCAGCAGGCCAAAAAGAAGGCTGGTCAACAGGCCGAAAGGAGGCCGGAAGGAGGCCGCGATGGAGACACGCACGCTGCGCACCGACTATCGACTGTCGGACAACCTGACCGCGCCCGCGGGCCAGGTCTTTCTGAGCGGCACGCAGGCGCTGGTCCGCCTGGTGCTCGAACAGGCGCGGCGCGACCATGCGGCCGGCCTGGGTACCGCCGGCTTCGTCAGCGGCTATCGCGGCTCTCCGCTCGGCATGGTCGACCAGGCGATGTGGAAGGCCGCGCCGCTGCTCGATGCCGCGGGCGTGCGCTTCCTGCCCGCGATCAACGAAGAGCTCGCCGCCACCGCGGTGCTCGGCACCCAGCAGGTCGAGGGCGATCCGCAACGCACCGTCGACGCCGTCTTCAGCCTCTGGTACGGCAAGGGCCCCGGCGTCGATCGCGCCGGCGACGCGCTCAAGCATGGCAACGCCTATGGCAGCTCGCCGCACGGCGGCGTGCTGGTGGTGGCCGGCGACGACCATGGCTGCGTGTCGTCGTCGATGTCGCACCAGAGCGATTTCGCGATGCAGGCCTGGTCGATGCCGGTGCTGGCCCCCGCCGATGTCGCCGAGTACCTGGAGTTCGGCCTCTACGGCTGGGCGCTGTCGCGCTACTCGGGCAACTGGGTCGGCTTCACCGCGCTGTCGGAGACCGTCGAGAGCGCGATGACGGTCGACCTCGACCAGGTCCATGCGCGCGTCGCCTGCTGGCAGGACGCGGAGGCGATACACCGGGCCACCGGCCATCTGCCGCCGCCCGACGGCCTGCACTACCGCTGGCCCGACCTGCCGTCGCCGCGCATCGAACAGCGGCTCGGCGCCAAGCTCGACGCGGTGCGCGCCTTCGCCCGCGTCAACAGCATCGACCGCATGGTGGTCGAGGCGGACGAAGCCCGCGCCGGCATCGTGACCTGCGGCAAGGCACATCACGATCTGATGGAAGTGTTCCGGCGCCTGGGCATCTCGACGCAGGCGCTGGCCGACGCCGGCATCCGCGTCTACAAGCTCGGGCTCGCCTGTCCGGTCGAGCCGACCCGGCTGCGGGCGTTCGCGCGCGGCCTGGCAGAAATCCTGGTGGTCGAGGAAAAGGGCCCGCTGGTGGAGCGGCAGCTGCAGGCGCTGTTCTATAACGCGCCCGACGGCGTGCGCCCGGCCATCGCCGGCAAGCTCGACATCGATGGCCGGCCGCTGTTGCCCGAGCGCGAGGAGATGCGGCCATCGCGGCTGATGCAGCCTGTGGCCGACTGGCTCGCCCGCCTGAGCCGCGGCCTGGACCGGCGCGAACTGGTGCCGCAGTTCAGCGAGCACGCGCTGCTGTCCAATGCGGCCGACGGCATCCGCCGCCAGCCCTACTTCTGCCCCGGCTGCCCGCACAACACCTCGACCCGCGTACCGGAAGGCTCGCGCGCGCAGGCCGGCATCGGCTGCCACTTCATGGCCAGCTGGATGAACCGCGAGACCTCGGGGCTGATCCAGATGGGCGGCGAAGGGTCGACTGGGTCGCGCACAGCCGCTTCACCGCGACGCCGCACGTGTTCCAGAACCTGGGCGACGGCACCTACTATCACTCGGGTTATCTGGCGATCCGGCAGGCGGTGGCCGCGCGCACCAACGTGACCTACAAGATCCTGTGCAACGACGCGGTGGCGATGACCGGCGGGCAGCCGGTCGACGGCCCGCTCGACGTCGAGGCGATCGCGCGCCAGGTCAGCGCCGAAGGGGTCGCGCGCGTCGCCGTGGTCAGCGATCGCATCGACGTGCATCGCGGCCGCCGCGTCTGCTTTCCGGCGGGCACCACCTTCCATCCGCGCGAGTCGCTCGATGCGGTGCAGCGCGAACTGCGCGAGGTGCCGGGCGTGACCGTGCTGCTGTACGAGCAGACCTGCGCCGCGGAACTGCGCCGCCGCCGCAAGAGCGGCCGTGCGCCGACGCCGGCGCGGCAGGTCTTTATCAACGAGGCGGTATGCGAGGGCTGCGGCGACTGCAGCGTGCAGTCCAACTGCCTGGCGGTGCAGCCGGTCGAGACCGCGCTGGGTCGCAAGCGCCAGATCGACCAGGCCGGCTGCAATCACGACGAGTCGTGCATCAAGGGCTTCTGCCCGAGCTTCGTCACCGTCGAGGGCGCGACGCTGCGCCACCCGGTGGGGCACGAGCGCGGCGCGACGGCGCTGCGCGAGCGCGCGGCGGCGTTGCGCGAGCCGGCGCCCCGGCTCGGCCCCGGGCCCTTCGACATTCTGGTGGTCGGCGTCGGCGGCACCGGCGTGGTGACGGTCGGCGCGCTGATCGCGATGGCCGCGCATCTGGAGCGGCGCGTGGCCAGCGTGCTCGACTTCATGGGCTTCGCGCAGAAGGGCGGCGCCGTGCTGTCCTTCGTGCGGCTGGCGCAGAGCCGGCAGTGGCTGAACCAGGCGCGCATCGACGCGCAGCAGGCCGATGCGGTGCTGGCCTGCGACCTGGCGGTGGGCGCCTCGCCCGACGTGCTGCAGACGGTCGCGCCGCGGCGCACGCAGATCGTCGCCAATACCCATCCGACGCCGGTGGCCGAATTCCAGCGCAATCCGGATGCCGACCTGCATGCCGACGCGCTGCTCGCCAAGCTGCGCCACGCCACGGGTTCGGGCGGCATCGACACGCTGGACGCACAGGCGCTCGCCACGGCCTTCCTCGGCGATACGGTGGCGGCCAACATCGCGGTGCTCGGCTTTGCCTGGCAGAAGGGCCTGGTGCCGGTCTCGCTGGCGGCGCTGACACGGGCGATCGAGCTGAACGGCGTCGCGGTCGACGCCAACCTGGAAGCGCTGGCGCTGGGACGCCTGGCGGCCGGCGATCCTCTCGCGCTGACGCGCCTGGGCGCGGGCGATGGCAAACCCGCCGGCCTGGCCCTGGTCGCGCCCGAGCCCGCGGCGACCTCGGCCACGCCGCTGCCGCAGCTGATCGCCGAGCGCGTGGCGCTGCTGACCGCCTACCAGGACGCCGCCTACGCGGCGCGCTATACCGCGCTCGTCGAGGCCGTGCAGGCCGCGGAGCACGCCCTTGGCGAGGCCGGACGCGAGCGCCGGCTGACCCGTGCGGTGGCCGAGCAGTTCGCGCGCCTGATGGCGTACAAGGACGAATACGAGGTCGCGCGGCTGCACAGCGATCCCGCCTTCCGGCAGGCGCTGCGCGAGCGCTTCGACGGCCCGCTGCGGCTGCGCTTCCATCTGGCGCCGCCGCTGCTGTCCCGGCCCGGCAAGCATGGCGAGCCGCCGCGCAAGATCGCCTTTGGCGCCTGGCTATGGCCGTTGATGGGATGGCTCGCCAGGGGGCAAGCGGCTGCGCGGCACGCGCTTCGATCCGTTCGGCAGGACCGCCGAACGCAGGCTGGAGCGGCAGTCCATCGCCGACTACGAGGCCCGCATCCGCGCCCTGCTGCCGGCGCTGACGGAGGCGCGGCTGCCGATCGCCGTCGAGATCGCGCAATTGCCCGCCAAGGTACGCGGCTTCGGCCACATCAAGCTGGCCGCGCACGCGGTCGCCGCCGCGCGTGCGGCCGAGTTGCTGCACCGCTTCGACGCACAGCGCTATCCGCGTCCGGACAGCGCGCATGGCGCCAATGGCGCGGGTCAACTCAGGGGAATTCCGATCCGGCAGGCGGACGCAGGAACGGCGCGCAGTGGCGCGCCGCATTGAGGGGAATATCGGGAGGAAACGAGATAAAGCCGGGCGGCCATCGAGGCGGTGCCCGTCGGCGGGCGGCCCTCGGCGGGCCGCCGCGCAGGTGCGAACGCCGGCTTACTGGCGCGCGGCGACGGCGCGGTGGTACTCGACGTGGCGCAGCAGATAGGCGCGCACCTTGTCCTCGGTATCGCGGCCCAGCCGGTCGGCGGCCTGGCGCGCCGAGCGCTTGCCGTGGGCCGACACCATCTGGCCATCCAGGTACTCGCGGAACGAGGTGCGCACGGCATCGAGTTCGCCGCGGCAGTCGCGCAGCGCATCGTTGACCACGGCCTGCGTCGTGCCGGGCTTGGCCGAGCGGGCTTCGGCCTTGTCGCGCGCGCAGTCTGTGTATTGCTGCCGCTTCTTCTGCCACTCGGGCGGCGGCCCGGAGGCGACCTGGCTCTCGGCGGCGGCGGCGGTGGCGGCAGCGGCGGCCTGCTGGTCCGCGGGCGCATGCGAGGCGCACGCGCCGACCAGCAGGATGGCGGGGATCAGGGCAAGAACATTAGGCATGCCGCATGGTAGCGCCCGTGTCGGACATCGCAACACCTCGTTACATCGCGTTGCATTGGCGCCGCAAAAAGTGCCGTGTAGGACAGACACCACCCCGGCTGGGCGGGAAGTCCTACAGCGGTCGCGTTTCTCGCTTTGTATATTGCACAAACGGAGGGCAGCGTGATGGAAGCCATTTGCCCGGTCCAACGATCCAGCGACCGTCGGCGTGGCGCCATCCTGGTTGGCATCGCAGTGTTTGACAGGAACAAAGGAGAACAACATGGAACGTAGGGCATTCCTGAACGCCAGTGCGGGTCTCGGTTTGGCGGTGGCCGGCAGCGGCCTGCTGTTGGGCGCGTGCACGACCACGCGCGATTCGGCCACTTCCCCGGCCGAGAAAACGACGCGCCGCCGCGAGATCGATTCCGGCGTTCAAAACACGCTGGACCGGCTGTACAGCTCGGTCAACGGCTCGCGCGACCTCGCCTCGCGCGCCCGGGGCATCCTGGTGTTTCCGCGCACGCTGTCGGCCGGCTTCTTCGTCGGCGGCGAATATGGCGATGGCGCGCTGCGCGTGGGCAATACGACCCGCGGCTATTACCGCACCATCTCGGGTTCGCTGGGCTGGCAGATCGGCGCGCAATCGAAGGCGCTGATCTTCATGTTCATGAACCAGCAGGCGCTCGACAAATTCCTGGCGAGCGAGGGCTGGACCGCGGGTGTCGACGCCACCGTGGCGGTCGCCAAGGTGGGCGCCAACGGCGCGCTCGATACCAATACGGTGCAGCAGCCGGTGGTGGGGTTCGCGCTGACCAATGCGGGCCTGATGGCGGGCCTGAGCCTCGAAGGCACCAAGATCACCAAGCTGGACCTGTAAGGCGCGCCCTCCGCGGGTGATGCCTTGCAGCACCTCGCGCCGCGGCCCTTGGCAGGGGGCCGCGGCGCTTTTTCTTGTCGATTCCGTGGCTGGGAAGCCGAGCCGTTTTGCCGCCGTCCTTGCCGGCCTCCTTGCCGCCTTTGTTTCCTCCGCCACGCCAACGTCCGCGACACCGGCAACGCCAAGCCGCTAGAATTCGTCCCTTTCGCCAACCGGCCGAGGTACCGAATTCTCATGTGGTTCAAGAATCTTCAGCTACACCGCTTCTCCGCACCCTGGAACAAGGACGCCGACGAGGTCGAGGCCTGCCTCGCCTCGCACGCCTTCTATCCGGGTACCAGCCTCGAAATGCAGACCCAGGGATGGGCCTCGCCGCGCGATAACGGCGCGCTGGTGCACCGCGTGGGCAAGCAGATGCTGCTGACCATGCGCGCCGAGAAGAAGCTGCTGCCGGCCACCGTGGTCAATCAGGTGACCAAGGCGCGCGCCGCCGAACTCGAGGAGCAGCAGGGCTACAAGCCGGGCCGCAAGCAGCTGCGCGAGCTGAAGGAACAGATCACCGAGGAATTGCTGCCGCGTGCCTTCAGCATCCGCCGCGATACCCGCGTCTGGATCGACCCGGAGCGCGGCTGGCTGGCAATCGACGCGGCCTCGGCGATCAAGGCCGACGAGGTGCGCACGCTGCTGTTCAAGGCGCTGGACCCGCTGCCGCTGACCTCGCTGCAGGTCAACCAGTCGCCGGTGGCGGCCATGACCAGCTGGCTGGCCGACGATGCGGCGCCGGCCGGCTTTACCGTCGATCAGGAGATCGAACTGCAGGCCAGCGCCGAGAGCAAGGCCACCGTCCGCTATGTCCGCCATCCGCTCGATGCCGAAGAACTGCGCCGCCATATCGCCGCCGGCAAGCGCTGCACGCGCCTGGCGATGACCTGGAACGACCGCGTTTCTTTCGTACTGACCGACGCGCTGGCGATCAAGCGCGTGGCGCCGCTCGATGTGGTCAAGGAGCAGATCGACGGCACCATGAGCGACGAGGACGAGCGCTTCGACGCGGACTTCGCGCTGATGGCCGGCGAGCTGTCGGCCATGCTGGGCGATCTGACCGAGGCGCTGGGCGGCGAACGGAAGGGCTGAGGCCGGTTTCGGCGGCGGTAGTCGCCCGCCTCGGCGGTTTTGGATACGGGGCCGGCGTCGATGCCGGCCCCGGCTCAGCGACGCAACGGCTTACGGCCTCAGCGACTCAGCGACTCAGCGACTCAGCGACTCAGCGCGCCGGATGCCGCTCGGCACCCGCCGGTGCGCATCGCTCCAGCACCGCCTCGCGGCCGGGCATGCCGGCAAACAGCGGATGCACCGAGACCAGCGCGCGCAACTCGGCGGGCAGCATGGCGCGGTCCCTGCGCGCCAGTGCCGCCGCCTGCTGCAGGGCGCCCAGCACCTGCTCCGTCAGCGCGCGCCGCAGCCCCGCATGGCGCGGGTCGATGGTCGCGATCGATTGCAACGCCAGCGCCAGCACGCTGGGCCGCGCGACCCGCGCCAGCGTCTCCGCGGCGATCGTGACGCGCGCCCCGTCGAGCTCGGCGCCGCTGAAATCGGTCCACGCCAGGCTGATATCGCGCAGCGTCGCCTGCTTCAGATTGGCGCCGTTGAAACGCAGATGCGATACGCCGGCAACCGGTGGATCGGCACCCGCCAGGTCCGCATTGCTGAAATCGAAGGCCAGCGCCGTCAGCGGCGCCTCGTCGCGCGGGTCCAGGCTGACGCGGCGCAGCAGCGCGCTGCGCTGCGCGGCGGTCGTCGACGGGGCGCGGGAGGCGTCGTTCGCGCCCAGCCCGACCAGCCGCCGGGCCAGCTCCAGAAAGCCATGCCAGCCGCGCTGCCGGGGCACGACATCGTGACCCGGTGGCTCGGCCTGGCTGGCGTCATGCACCGCGAGCTCGATACCGGCATTCACCGGCCTGGTGGACGCGGTGGGGATGGCGCCAGACTGCTCCGGCGCGGAAGGCACGGCAACGCCGCGGTGGATACTGGGAATGGTCATGTCGGCTCTCCCGCTGTGGAATCAGGCTGCTCGGTGGATTGTTCGATTCGACGTTCGACTGGAAGGATCGAATTGGAGCGTTGAATCGAAGGGTCGACTCGAAGCGTTGAATCGATGGGTCGGATCAAAGCGTCGATTCGAATGGCAGCCATTGTTCCCGCGGCGGAGACGTCCGACCATGCCGTTAGGGCAGCAGACTATCGATTTTGGTCCGCTCCTTGCGGGGTTGGTGACCCAGGCCTCACGACGAGGGACCGCCCCGGCAAAAAAACCTTGCAGTTCGGCGCGGACTTCAGGGTAAACGCGCCTCGGGGGAAGAAGCCCGGAAACGCGCCGCGGAAGCCGGGCAGCCGCTCAGAAGATCTCGCCCAGGTGCGATACCAGGAAGAGCAGGATGCCGATGCAGCAGCCCACCGCCGTGCCGCTGATCCGGATGTACTGCAGGTCGGGACCGATGCTCAGTTCGATCTGCCGGGACATGTCCGTCGCGTCCCAGTTGCGCACCGTGTCGCTGATATGCGACGTCAGGAAGTCGGCGAACCGCGGTGCGGCCGTCGCGGCGAACGACTCGGCGTGGTCATTGATGGAGCGGCGCAATTCCTCGTCGCCGGACAGCTTCCGGCCGAACCACAGGCCCACGCGCTCGACCTGTTGCTGCAGCTGTGGCGAGCTCGCCTGGAGGTCGTTGGACAGCCATTCGCGGAGCGAGGCCCACACGCTGGCGGCATAGTCGGCAAGCTCGGGATTGCGCAGCACGAAGTCCTTCAACTCCTCCCCCCTGCGCAGGAACGCTTCATCGGTCTTGAGCCTCGCGATCAGCGCTTCGAGCGCCTTGTCGAAGGCCGCCCGCAGCTCGTGCGCCGGCATCCGGGCGACCTCGTCGAGAAAGTCGATCACGTTGGTGCGCGCCGCCTCGGCGGCCTTGTCGCCCAGCCACTCGGTCGGCAGCACGATCTGCTTCCACTTGTGCTCGCTCTTGAGCCAGTTCACCACGCGCTGGGCGATCAGCTGCTGCGTCTCGGGCCTTCTCAGCAGGGCGATTGCGTGTCTGAGCACGGCATCGAGCAACTGCTGATGGCTGCCGCCCCGGGTCAGCATCTCCAGCACGGATCCGAGCGCCTGCGAGAAATCGATGCGGCCGATGACCGTACGCGCGGCATCGTTGAGGAATGCCTGGATGCGCCGGTCGTCCACCAGATCGAGCAGCACGCTCATCAGATTGGCCGCATGCCGGCCGATGCGGCGCGCATTGGCCGGCTGGCTGAACCAGGCGGCCAGCCACTGGGCGGGATCGCTGCGCCGGACCAGGTCCGTCACGACCTCGGGGTTCAGGAACTTGTCACGGACGAATGCCGCGAGATTGTCGGCGATGCGGTTCTTGCTCTTCGGGATGATCGCCGTATGCGGAATGGGCAGGCCAAGCGGGCGCCGGAACAGCGCCACGACCGCGAACCAGTCCGCCAGACCGCCGACCATCGCCGCCTCGGCGCCCGCCCTGACCAGCCGGATCCAGAACGTCGGGGGCAGGAACAGCGTCGTGGCGAACACCGCCGCCGCCGCGCCGACGCATGCCAGCGCCACACGCTGCATGCGCCGGAGTTCGGCTTCCTTGCCCGCGATCCGCTCTTGCTGCATGGCGTTCCCACCCCGCTCCGCTCGTACCCGCATCCTCTTTGATGAAAAAAGGGACGTTTCGACCGAAACGTCCCCTTCCTTACCGCCGATTTCGCTACCGTCCGACACCCCGGCGCGACGCTGGCAATCTCAATCCCAGGACAGCGCACCGCCCGTCTGGTACTCGATCACGCGCGTCTCGAAGAAGTTGCGCTCCTTCTTCAGGTCGATCATCTCGCTCATCCACGGGAACGGGTTTTCCTCGTTCGGGAACAGCGGATCGAGGCCGATCTGCTGGCAGCGGCGGTTGCAGATGAAGCGCAGATAGCTCTTGAACATCGGCGCGTTCAGGCCCAGCACGCCGCGCGGCATGGTGTCCTCGGCGTAGCGGTATTCGAGGTCGACCGCCTTCCTGAACAGACCGACGATCTCTTCCTTGAACTCCGCCGTCCACAGATGCGGGTTCTCGAGCTTGATCTGGTTGATCAGGTCGATGCCGAAATTGCAGTGCAGCGACTCGTCGCGCAGGATGTACTGGTACTGCTCGGCCGCGCCGGTCATCTTGTTCTGCCGGCCCATCGCCAGGATCTGCGTGAAGCCGACATAGAAGAACAGGCCTTCCATGATGCAGGCGAACACGATCAGCGACTTCAGCAGCTTCTGGTCGTTCTCCGGCGTGCCGGTCTTGAACGAGGGATCGGTCAGCGTGTCGATGAACGGGATCAGGAACTCGTCCTTGTCGCGGATCGACGGCACCTCGTGATAGGCGTTGAAGATCTCGGCCTCGTTCAGCCCCAGCGACTCGACGATGTACTGGTAGGCGTGCGTGTGGATGGCCTCCTCGAAGGCCTGGCGCAGCAGGTACTGGCGGCACTCGGGCGCGGTGATCTGCCGGTAGGTGCCCAGCACGATGTTGTTGGCGGCCAGCGAATCGGCGGTGACGAAGAAGCCCAGGTTGCGCTTGATGATGCGGCGCTCGTCTTCGGTCAGGCCGTTCGGGTCCTTCCACAGCGCGATGTCGCGCGACATGTTGATTTCCTGCGGCATCCAGTGGTTGGCGCAGCCGGCCAGGTACTTTTCCCAGGCCCACTTGTACTTGAACGGCACCAGCTGGTTGACGTCGGTGGCGCCGTTGATCACGCGCTTGTCGGCGGCGTTGACGCGGCGCGTGCTCTGCGCGGCCGCGGCGTTCGGGTTGTTGCCGAGGATGCCGGCGCCCGGCTGCGTCGCAGCGGGCGGCAGCACGCCCTGCTGGTCGGCGGTGGCGGCGACGGCAGGTTGCAGGGCGGGTTGAGGCGCGGGCTGCGGGGCAGCCTGCGAATTGGCTTGAACGTCGTCGTCCCAGCTGAGCATGGTGTTGTTCTCCGTGGAAAGCGTTGGTGCGCCAATTCCGACGACGCCCGCGCAGGCGTTCCATTGTCGGGATCGGCGTCGCGCCGGAAGGGTTTTGCGGCTTACTGGCCGGGGGCGACTTCAGGCTGCGCGGGGATGCCGTACGTGCCCCATAAACGTCCAGGTGCCGGACTGCGTGTGTGGCTGGGATGGCGCGAATAAGCCTTCATATGCCATCCCTCCATCACTGTGTTGATCTGGATGCGATTGTAGCACTCGCGTCGAAGGCCGGGGCCAAAGAAATACTACTGATCGTGCCGGGACCATCCTCAAACACTATCAGTAGTAGGTGCGCCTTCCTTCCGCCCAAGTGAGGCGGGCGGGCCGGATGCTGACGATATCACCATCTTTCCCGGCTCGGCCTCTGCGCTCCTGCCGCATACGGACGCGGCGGAGCCAGTCGCCACTGGAGCCCGCCGGCAGGCTCACGGATCCGGCTGAAGTTATGGGAATTGAGGGTGTCATGACGTTTTCCGGCGCGCTTGTATAAAAAACGAACGCTCCTTTTCCTTTCCTGCGAGTGTTAGCGCTCATCCCAGGAAATCGCTGCCATATTCCATTCGCCCGCCTCGAGGGCAACCCCCAACCATTGGAGCCCATCATGTCGAAAGCAGAACTCGATCAAGTCGTAAAGGCCTCGGCTGCGCTCATCAATGAGCAGGACGTCGAGCTCGCCGCCATCGAAGTCGAAGCACAAATCGAAGGGCGCGCCTGGAATATGAACCAGCCGTTGAACATGATCGCGTACGAAGACCAGATCTAAGTGCATGGAATGTGCCCATCGCCCTGGTGGGCACTCTCTCGTTGAGCAGGAGGCCGCCTTGATCTTTCAAACAAGCTTCGACGCGCAAATCCAGACGATCCTGACATTGACTGCCACGACTCATCCTGAGGGCGCGAGCGAATGCGCTACGCTCAGCGGTTTGGCGGCTCGGTATCGGAACTTCCTGGCCACCCTCAAACAGCGGCCGATTTCCGAGGTGGAGCTGAAACCGACGTTCGTGATGGACGCCGACGCACAGGCTCGACTGTCGCGGCTGTTCAGCAACGACTCGCTGCTGGATGACAAGGCGCAAGCATGCGTGATAAGCAGCGCCAACGACCCCGACAACGAACGGAAAAGACGCCTTGTCACCGGGGCTGTCAATCAGCTCGCGCAGCATTCCCCACAACATGCGGCATTGTTCGACATCATCATCACGGACATCCTGCTTTGTTCTTCGTCGGTGGCGAGGGGCGGCTCGACGTCACAGGCCATCGGATTGATATGGATGAATCCCGGGCCGGATTATCACCGGAGCGATGTAGTAGAAATCCTCGTCCATGAACTCACCCATCACGCGTTGTTTCTGGATGAGCTGCGTTACGCGCACTACAACTACTCCGTTCTATTCGACTCCAGCACCTGGACGACCTCGGCCATCCTGAACATCCCACGTCCGCTGGACAAGGTGCTCCACAGCATTGTCGTTGCGGCGGAAGTGCTCCTGTTCCGGGAACAGTGCTCGGGACATCTCTCCGCGCCGCGGGTCCATCCGCCAACCCATCTGATGCTGGAACAGCTTCGCGAGTCGATCCAGTCGACGAAGCGAACCCTGTCCCGCTATCCCCAAGCATTCCGGCCTCGCGCAACCCAGCTGCTGCTGCATGCGGCATCCGTGCTCGACGAGGTGAGGCCGACCGAAGGGTGCGCGCAGTGAGCCTCCGCGCGGCCGCCTTCCGCCCGCTGCGTGACGACATCATGAATCCATGCTGGTGAACCGTGAACCGAACCACTCCCGCAAGCTGTGACTGTGACACTTGGCGCATTCTGCTGCTCCATCGAAGTGCCTGGCTTGCAATTGGGCTGATTGTCCTGCATCAGGCAATCATTGCCAGTTCCACTTATTTCCTGACCGCGGTTATCACCCAATTCGAAGCAGGCGGCGATTACGGAAAATGGCTCTATTTCTATCTCGCCAGCATGACGATTCCTTATCTGCCGGGCTGTCTGTCACTGTATGTGATGCAGCGGTGGATCAACGAAGCCCATGCGGCTGTCGTTCAATGTTTTGTCGAATGTCTTCGCGACAAGACGGAAGTATTTCGGAATACCACGCTCAAGGAACGGATCGGTGCCGCATTGGCCAGTAATTCGTTGCCGGTACTACGGGATCACATCACCTTTATCCACGATCTGACCAGCTTCACGCTCAACAGTGTCTTGAGCATGATCGTCATCGGGCTGCTGCTGCCCCCAAGGCTGCTGCTCGGCTATCTCGTCAGCTTGATGCTGTGTACGGCCATTGTCCTCGCCACCCGCGGCCTTGTCTCCCGTGCATCCGCCCGTTACGAGGGGGAACTATATCCGCTACGCATCCGTGCTGGCTCGCGCCTGGGAAAACGTGACGCTGGGCAATCGCCACAACGAACTGCTGTGGCAGCAGCAGCGCAGGGAATCGGCTGCGCAATTCTATGGGTGTGCCGACCGTCTGCAGGCCACAAGGCAGCTCGGAAATATTGTCCTCGCCGCCGCTTCGTTACTGCCGACCGTCTATCTGATCCTGTCCGTGACGCAATGGGGGCATGCCGATGCAAGCATCGTTGCGGCCATCATTGTCAGCCTCACCCGCGTATTTCTGGTACTCAATTCGCTCAGTGCCCTTGTCTACAAGGCGCTGGATTTTTCGTCGGTTCACTCGCGGCTCCACGTCTTGCTCGATGCCGCAAGGTCGATCCGGCCGGAAGGCGAAACCTCCCTCAATCTCGGCGGCGTGGTTCGAATCAACGGTCAGCCGGTAGCCGGCGTCGAGGAGGCAACCCGCATCATCGGCGCCGCGCACAACGGGCGCCTGACCATTACGGGCGCCAACGGCAGCGGCAAGTCCACGGTTCTGCTGGCGTTGAAAGACCGTTTCAAGGAGCGCAGCTTTCTGCTTCCTACTCAGCATCACCAACTGATCTGGAAAGCGGATCTTTCATCCATGTCCAGCGGCGAGCGGACGAGGGCCTCGATCGCGGAACTGCTTCAGCTGGATGACGTCAACCTGATCCTGCTGGATGAATGGGACGCCAACCTGGATGCCTCCAATCGCGAGGCGCTCGATGAACTGCTGGACCAGTGCTGCATGGACCGGACCATCGTCGAGGTCAGGCACTAGGAGACGAATGTGGAACACACTGATCTGGCTCATCGCCTGCTCCACGACGACACCTTCAGGGCAAGCTGCCATCGCAGAACGTTCTTGCGCATGCGGGCCTCGGAGCGCGAGCTCCGAGAATTGTTCTCCTGGGACGCCCTCAACTACTGCTTGTCCTGTAACCGGCTGACCAACGATCGGCTGCGTTTGTCGACGGAGAGGGACCACGATCTTGTCAACAGGAGAGCATTCCGACCGGTCAAGGATCGATTCGGCAGAAGAACGGACCAGCTCGTGATCAGCGAATTGCACCGATTGATGCGGGAAGGCGTGACTGCCGTATTGGAAGCAGTCAATGAGCTCGCCTCGGGAGTGGAGACATTTACGGAACAGGTGGGAGGCACCCTGGGGGGCCAGATCGACCGCGAATGCCTACGTTTCGTTCGGCGAGACATCGGGTTTTGGGCGGCACAATGACGATCATGACGTCATCGTCATACAGATCGATGGGCGAAAAAAATGGACCTTCTTTGAATCGCCAAGCGGTCACCAACACGCGAGCGTCACCGAAATTTCGGATCCCGAGAAGCTGAAACCCGGCGCGGCCGTGACCGTCTCGCGGGGCGACATCATGTTCATCCCGAAAGGCACCTGGCATGACGTCATTTCGATCGGCGAGCCCAGTCTGCATTTGACCATCAGCGTGGTCTACCCCACGGTCTCCGATTTCATCGCATGGGGCATGCAGCAGGATCGCTTTGGTATCCCGTTTTACCGATATTCGACCGGGAGACGGGTCATTCGAGACGCTGGTGGACGACAGCATGCAGTTCATGACCGCTCTGATCAGCGACGAGAATCTGAACAGATTCTTGCGGTTCTATCGCTCGGGCCATGCCAACGCGAGAATCAAGGCAGACTTCCCCGTTCTCAATCAAGCCACGGGCGAGGCGATGTTCCGGCGAATACCGATCGACGCGGTACCGCTCGAGCGAAATGCCGACAGTGTGAAGATATACGCGCTGGGTCGAACGCATCTGCTGACGGACGAAGAGTATTCGGTCCTGTGCCGGCTGCCACATTTCGGCGGGATGCGCGGATACGACCTGGCATCGCAAGAGGCAGACTGGGAGGTCATGTCGCGACGGCTCCAAAGTCTCATGGACATAGGGCTTGTCGGCAAGGATGTCGAATACCGATTCGGTTGCGATGCTCCTCGTGAGGTCGCTCCGTAAAACAAAAAAACCCGCAGGCCCTGATCAGGGACCTACGGGTCTTTTTTAGAAGCCCGCTGTCAGCCGGCTTCCGTTTCCACCGTTATTGGCAGGCTTCGCACTCGTCGAACCCCGGATCGCCCGGGCGCATCGTGCAGACCGCGCCTTCGGCTTCGGGCATCGCCGGCGCCGAGGCGGCAGCCTGGTCCAGCGCCGAGGCCGAGGCACCGCCGGCGGCGGCGCCCGACGACACCGCGTTCAGCGAACCGCGCGACACGGTCGACTTCTCGACGTGCGTGGCGGCGATGGTGCGCAGGTAGTAGGTCGTCTTCAGGCCGCGGATCCACGCCAGCTTGTAGGTGTCGTCCAGCTTCTTGCCCGAGGCGCCGGCCATGTAGATGTTCAGCGACTGGGCCTGGTCGATCCACTTCTGGCGGCGGCTGGCGGCCTCCACCAGCCAGGTCGGTTCGACCTCGAACGCGGTCGCGTACAGGTCGCGCAGGTCCTGCGGAATGCGGTCGATGCGGGCCAGCGAGCCGTCGAAGTACTTCAGGTCGGCGACCATCACCTCGTCCCACAGGCCGCGTGCCTTCAGGTCGCGCACCAGGTAGTCGTTGACCACCGTGAACTCGCCCGACAGGTTCGACTTGACGTACAGGTTCTGGAAGGTCGGCTCGATGCAGGCCGACACGCCGATGATGTTCGAGATCGTCGCGGTCGGCGCGATCGCGATGCAGTTCGAGTTGCGCATGCCGTGCTGCTTGATGCGGGCGCGCAGCTTGTCCCAATCCATCGTCGACGACTGGTCGACCTCGAGGTAGCCGCCGCGTTCCTCGGCCAGCAGCTTCAGCGAGTCCTGCGGCAGGATGCCGCGATCCCACAGCGAGCCCTCGTAGGTGCTGTAGCGGCCGCGCTCCTCGGCCAGCTCGGTCGAGGCCTGGTAGGCGTAGTAGCAGACCGCCTCCATCGAGGTGTCGGCGAACTGCACTGCGGCGTCGCTGGCGTACGGCACGCGCAGCACGTGCAGGCAGTCCTGGAAGCCCATGATGCCCATGCCGACCGGACGGTGGCGCAGGTTCGAATTGCGCGCCTTGTCGACCGCGTAGTAGTTGATGTCGATCACGTTGTCGAGCATGCGCATCGCGGTGCGGATGGTCTTCTCGAGCTTGGCGTGGTCGAGCACATGGCTGCCGTCGGCCTGCTGCTTCAGGTGGGCGACCAGGTTCACCGAGCCCAGGTTGCAGACCGCGATTTCGCTGTCGTTGGTGTTCAGCGTGATCTCGGTGCACAGGTTCGAGCTGTGCACCACGCCGACGTGCTGCTGCGGGCTGCGGATGTTGCAAGGATCCTTGAAGGTGATCCACGGATGGCCGGTCTCGAACAGCATGCCCAGCATCTTGCGCCACAGCTGCATCGCCGGGATCTTCTTGAACAGCTTCAGCTCGCCGCGCGCGACCTTCTCTTCGTAGCCGAGGTAGGCCTTCTCGAATTCCTTGCCGACCTTGTCGTGCAGGTCCGGGCAGGTCGACGGCGAGAACAGCGTCCATTCGCCGTTCTCCATCACGCGCTTCATGAACAGGTCCGGAATCCAGTTCGCGGTGTTCATGTCGTGCGTGCGGCGGCGGTCGTCGCCGGTGTTCTTGCGCAGCTCGAGGAATTCCTCGATGTCCAGATGCCAGGTCTCCAGGTAGGCGCAGACCGCGCCCTTGCGCTTGCCGCCCTGGTTGACCGCCACGGCGGTATCGTTGACCACCTTCAGGAACGGCACCACGCCCTGCGACTTGCCGTTGGTGCCCTTGATGTGCGAGCCCAGCGCGCGCACATTGGTCCAGTCGTTGCCCAGGCCGCCGGCGAACTTCGACAGCAGCGCGTTCTCCTTCAGGCCCTCGTAGATGCCTTCGAGGTCGTCGGAGATCGTGGTCAGGTAGCACGAGGACAGCTGCGAGCGGCGCGTGCCCGAGTTGAACAGCGTCGGCGTCGACGACATGAAGTCGAACGACGACAGCAGGTTGTAGAACTCGATGGCGCGGCCTTCACGGTCGCTCTCGTTCAGCGCCAGGCCCATCGCGACGCGCATGAAGAACGCCTGCGGCATCTCGATGCGGGTCTCGTCGATGTGCAGGAAGTAGCGGTCGTACAGCGTCTGCAGGCCCAGGTAGTTGAACTGGAAGTCGCGCGAGGCGTCCAGCGCCGCGCCCAGGCGCGCCAGGTCGAAGGTCGCGAGCTTCTCGTCGAGCAGCTCGGCCTCGATGCCGCGGGCGATGAACTTCGGAAAGTACTCGGCGTAGCGGCTGCCCATCTCGGCCTGGGTCACTTCCTCGCCGAGGATTTCCTTGCGGATGGTGTGCAGCAGGATGCGGGCGGTGACCTGGCTGTAGGCCGGGTCCTTCTCGATCAGCGTGCGGGCGGCGAGGATGGCCGAGTCGTAGACCTGGCTCATCGGCACGCCGTCGTACAGGTTCTTGACCGTTTCCTTCAGGATCGGCTCGGCCTCGACGCCACCGCCCAGACCGGCGCAGGCGGTGTCGATCAGCGCGTGCAGCGCGACCAGGTCCAGCGGTCGGGTGACGCCGCCATCGGTCACGTTGAAGCTGACGCCGCCCTGCACGCGGGCGACGGCCTGCGCGTTGGCGTGGCTGCGCTCCTGGTTGCGCTTCTCGCGGTAGAGCACGTAGGCGCGCGCGACCTCATGCTCGCCCGAGCGCATCAGCGCCAGCTCGACATGGTCCTGCACGTCCTCGATGTGGAAGGTGCCACCGTTCGGACGGCTGCGCAGCAGCGCGCGCACCACGTTCTGGGTCAGCTGCTCGACCAGCTCGCGCACGCGGGCCGAGGCGGCGCCCTGCCCGCCGTTGACGGCGAGGAAGGCCTTGGTCATCGCCACCGAGATCTTGCTCGGCTCGAAAGCGACCACCGCGCCGTTGCGGCGGATGATCTTGTAATCCTGGTAGTTGCCAGCGGCGTTCTCAGCGGCGGGGCTCGGCTGCGCCACGGCGGCGGAACCGGCCTTGCCGGCGAATTCTTGTTGGGCCGTCTGCATGAAGCACTCCTGTTTTTTTGACCAGTGTTATCAACGACAAAGAGCCCTTGGAAAATGCGCAAAAAGAGACATCCCGGGCGCGGCGATGCCGTGCCGGATTACTGCCTTGCTGCATTCCCGTGGAGGGCTCTT
This sequence comes from Cupriavidus sp. H18C1, assembly GCF_049311595.1. NCBI lineage: Bacteria > Pseudomonadati > Pseudomonadota > Betaproteobacteria > Burkholderiales > Burkholderiaceae > Cupriavidus > Cupriavidus sp. H18C1. Next base: position 2,508,282 of record NZ_CP186008.1, on the reverse strand, counting down.
GTGACGTGCCGACCCTGTGGCGCGCGGCTGTACGCGCTGCCGGCCGGCTGGAAACGCTTGTCGCGCGTGGCGCGAAGGCAACCTGCCGAGCCCGTGGCGAACGCTGCACGCCTAGGTCGGCTCCCCCGAAAGCACCACTAGATGTAGTGGTCATAACGAAAAGCTGGACTAAGTATAGTGAAATGAATCGCGTTGACCAGTCTTGACAAGCGCTGCCGCAGGCCGGTCCGGCGCCACGCGAACCGCCCACCTCCCCGCCAGACCAAGCGGCTCAAGGGTTGCGACCGTTTTGTCGGTTGCCGCACCGACGAAAGAATTTTTTCGATGAGCGCCGCGCTTCCGATAGTCCCGCCGATATCCCCCCCGAAAGCCCCGCACCGGCAAGGGTTTTCGGCTAGGGAAGCCGCCCCGTCGGGGCGGTACGGCAGCATCGCCGGAGCGAGCCCCCGCCGCCTGCGCAAAGCGCGGCCAGTCAAAGCACGGGCCGGGGTCGGTCTTGCGGCCGGGGGCGATATCGCTGTGGCCGGCCACGGCCGCGATCGGATAGGCGCGCAGCAGCAGCCGGGTCAGCGCGGCGGCGGTGTCGTACTGGGCCGGCTCGAACGGCAAGGTGTCGCAGCCTTCGAGCTCGATGCCGATCGAGAAGTCATTGCAGCGCTCGCGGTCGAAGAACGCCGACTGCCCGGCATGCCAGGCGCGGTCCTCGCAGGAGACGAACTGCACGAGCTCGCCGCTGCGCCGCACCAGGAAATGCGCCGACACACGGACCGCGTGGATGGTGGCGAAGAACGGATGGCGAGCCGGGTCGAGCCGGTTCAGGAACAGCGCCTCGATATCGTCGCTGCCGAACTCGCCGGGCGGCAGGCTGATGTTGTGCACCACCAGCAGATCGACCGGCATGCCGGGGGGACGCGGATCGAAGTTGGGCGACGGCACCCGGCGCGCGCCCTCGACCCAGCCCGCGCCGTCGAGCCGCAGCCGGGACGGAAGCGGCGCCTTCATGCGGGACCGCCTCCGTCGTCGCCGCCGTCGCTGCCGCGATTGCCGCCGCGATTGCCGCCGTTATCGCCGTCCCTGTCGCCAAAACGGTCCTGGGATTCGGGCAGATGCGCAGCACGGCAGTAGTGCAGGCCCTGGTAGGCGATCGCCTCGCTGCGCGGCAGATGCACGCCGCAGTGGGCGCACGGCACCATCGCCTCCTGCGCGCGGCCGTCGGCGCCCTGCCGCGGCACGCCGGCATCGGCCGGCGGGGGTTCGGCCCGGCGCGCGCGCACGCGGCTGCCGAGCCACCAGAAAATGGCCAGCAGGATCGCCAGCAACAGGAACAGACGTGCCATCGACGATGCCTTGCTTCAGAGGCGATGCAGAATCACTTCGATCACGAAGCGGCTGCCGACATAGGCCAGCAGCAGGATGCAGAACGAGGCGATGACCCAGCGCAGCGCCACGCGGCCGCGCCAGCCGTAGAACCGCCGGCCTGCCAGGATGCCGGCGAACATCACCCACGAGACCACCGCGAACACGGTCTTGTGGTCGAAGCGGAAGACCCGGCCGAACAGCTCCTCGGAAAACAGCAGCCCGGACGCGATGGTCAGCGTCAGCAGCACGAAGCCGGCCGCGATCAGGCGGAACAGCAGCTTCTCCAGCGTCAGCAGCGGCGGCAGCAGATCGAGCCAGCGGCCGAGCCAGCCGACCTGCTGCGGCGCGCCGGCGGCCATCGCGCCGCCCGGCACGTGCACGCCGTGGCCGCGGTTGAAGCCATGCAGCCGGCGCTCGACCAGCAGCATCAGGAAGGCATGGAAGGCCGCCAGCGTGAACAGCCCGTAGGCGACGTTGGCGATGATGAAATGCAGCTTGAAAAGCGGCCGCGCGGCATAGCCCAGGATCTGCGCGCCGGGGAAGGCGAGCGGCATCAGGCTGGCCAGCATCGCCACCGGGATCACGACCAGCCCCAGTCCCGCCAGCGAGAAGAAGAAGCTCTCGATCCAGTAGATGCCGACGCCCAGCCACAGCATCGCCGACAGCGCGAAGGCGAAGCCGAATACCATGCGGTCGGCCGGAAAGATGGTCTCGTGCAGCAGCATGCCGTGGCTGGCGAGCACCGCCACCATCAGCACGTGCCACCAGGCGGGCTGCCCCTCCGCACTGCCGCCCGGCGCGGGACCCGGCATCAGCACCATCGAACCCGGCTGGCCCCCCGATGCCGGGACCGCCCGCCGGACCGCCGGCCGTGCTGGCGGCCAGCCCGGCGTGGCGCGTCGCCCAGCCGTGATAGGCCAGCGCGCAATAGAGGAGTGCCGTCAGGGCATACAGTACAATCGCCATTCGCGCAGTTTACCCTAGCGCCTGCCGTGGTGACCGACGGCAGTGACCCGCGGCGGCAAGGCCGGATGGCGACGCCGCGATGGACGCCCGGCGCCATCGTCCGCGCCGGTGCCACGCCACGGTCCGGACCGCGGTCGACGATGCGGCCGATGACCGGTCACCAGTCGGTCACCGGTCGGCCGATAGTCGGTCGACAGCCGGCCGATGGTCGGCCAACAACCGATCGATGACCGGCCGATAAGCGCGGCGGCGCGCCGCAACCCTACAAAGCCCACCTCCGGATTTCTGCCATGCTGGACAATCTCACTCAACGCCTGGCGCGGGTCGTCAAGACCATGCGCGGCGAGGCACGCCTGACCGAAGCCAATACCGCCGAGATGTTGCGGGAGGTTCGCCTGGCCATGCTGGAGGCCGACGTCGCGCTGCCGGTGGTGCGGGAGTTCGTCGCCCGCGTCAAGGAAAAGGCGCTGGGCGAGGAAGTCGTCGGCAGCCTCACGCCGGGCCAGGCCCTGGTCGGCGTGGTGCAGCGCGAGCTGACCGCGGTGATCGGCGGCGAGGAAGCCGTCTCGGCCGACGGCGCGCCCGGCAAGGCCGCCGAGCTGAACCTGGCGGTGCAGCCGCCGGCGATCATCCTGATGGCCGGCCTGCAGGGCGCGGGCAAGACCACCACGGTCGGCAAGCTGGGCAAATGGCTCAAGGAAAACAAGAAGAAGAAAGTGCTGACGGTCTCGTGCGACGTCTACCGGCCCGCCGCGATCGCCCAGCTCAAGACCGTGTCCGAACAGGTCGGCGCCGACTTCTTCCCCTCGCAGCCGGACCAGAAGCCGGTCGACATCGCGCGCGCGGCGGTCGACTGGGCCCGCAAGCACTATCACGATGTGCTGATCGTCGACACGGCGGGCCGGCTCGGCATCGACGAGGCGATGATGCAGGAGATCGCCGCGCTGCACGCCGCACTCAAGCCGGCGGAAACGCTGTTCGTGGTCGACGCGATGCTCGGCCAGGACGCGGTCAACACCGCCAAGGCCTTCAACGACACGCTGCCGCTGACCGGCGTGGTGCTGACCAAGCTGGACGGCGATGCGCGCGGCGGCGCGGCCCTGTCGGTGCGGCACGTGACCGGCCGCCCGATCAAGTTCGTCGGCGTCGGCGAGAAGCTCGACGGCCTCGAGCCCTTCTACCCCGACCGCATGGCCCAGCGCATTCTGGGCATGGGCGACATCCTCGCGCTGGTCGAGGAGGCGCAGCGCGGCGTCGACATGGAAGCGGCCGAGAAGCTGGCCAAGAAGATCAAGAAGACCGGCGGCTTCGACCTCGAGGACTTCAAGGCCCAGATCGGCCAGATGAAGAAGATGGGAGGACTGGGCAGCCTGGTCGACAAGCTGCCGGCGCAATTCGCCCAGCAGGCCCAGGGCGCCAATATGGACCAGGCGGAGAAGCAGGTGCGCCGCATGGAAGGCATCATCAACAGCATGACGCCGGCCGAGCGCGCCAAGCCCGAACTGATCAAGGCCAGCCGCAAGCGCCGCATCGCCGCGGGCGCCGGCGTGCCGGTGCAGGAAGTCAACCGGCTGCTGAACCAGTTCGACCAGATGCAGAGCATGATGAAGAAGCTCAAGGGCGGCGGCATGGCCAAGATGATGCGCTCGATGGGCGGGATGAAGGGCGGCATGAAGGGCCTGTTCAATCGCTGATCCGCCGCCGAGCGAAGCCCGGCCGCATCACGGACTGCGCCACGACCGCACCACCGACCGCACCACTGACCGCACCTCCGATCGCACCGACAATCGGACCAACGTTCGCACCAACATTCGCACCACCGACCGCGGCACCCTGGCTTCCTGGCCGGCTGCCGCCGCAAAGAACACCGCCAGATCAGGACCGAACATCATGATGACTGCCGAACAGGCCCGCGAACTGTGGGCCAACTCCGAGGAAATCGTCAGCGCCCAGGCCGTGCAGCAATCGCTGGACCGCATGGCGCGCGAGATCACCGACAAGATGGGCGACCGCTTCCCGCTGGTGCTGTCGGTGATGGGCGGCGCCGTGGTCTTCACCGGCATGCTGCTGCCCAAGCTCGAATTCCCGCTGGAGTTCGACTACATCCACCTGTCCCGCTACAACAACAAGACGGTCGGCGGCGAGATGCAGTGGCGCGTGGCCCCGCGCGAGTCGGTCAAGGACCGGACCGTGCTGGTGCTCGACGACATCCTGGACGAGGGCGAGACCATGGCGGCCATCCGCCAGCGCATCATGGACATGGGCGCGCGCGAGTTCTACGCCGCGGTGCTGTGCGAGAAGACGCTGGCCAAGGCCAAGCCGATGCATCCGGATTTCTGCGGCTTCACGGTACCCGACCGCTATGTGTTCGGCTGCGGCATGGACGCCAAGGGCTACTGGCGCAACCTCGGCACCATCCGGGCGCTGAAGGACTGAGCCGGCTCCGGCTCGGCCGGTTGGGGCTCGGGTCCGGGCCCGCCCTTGGGCCCGGCTGCGGCTCCAGCTCCAGCTCCAGCTCCAGCTCCAGCTCCAGCTCCAGCTCCGGCTCCGGCTCCGGCTCCTGCTCCTGCTCCTGCTCCTGCTCCTGCTCCTGCTCCTGCTCCTGCTCCTGCTCCTGCTCCTGCTCCTGCTACAGCTACAGCTACAGCTACAGCTACAGCTTCGGCTCCGAAGCCGAAGCCTGCCGGACGCGCCTCAGTGTCCGGCCGCCAGGATCGGCCACAGCGAGCCGAGCAGCAGCAGCGCCATCGTCACGTTGAACACGCGCAGCACGCGCGGCCGCGCCAGCCAGCGGCGCAGCGAGGCGCCGAACACCGCCCACACCGCCACGCTCGGCAGATTGATGAGCGCCGACAGGCCGGCCAGCAGCAGCACGTTCAGCCACAGATTGGGGTGCAGCACATAGGCGCTGCACGCCCCCACCGCCATCACCCACGCCTTCGGATTGACCCACTGGAATGCGGCCGCCTGCAGGAAGCCCATCGGCTTGCCGACATGGCGGTCCTGCACGCCGCCGGCGGTGGCCAGCTTGTACGCCAGGTAGACCAGGTACACGGTGGCCGCCACGCGCAGCAGCGGCCAGGTCCACGGCAGCGCGGTGAACAGCGAGCCCAGCCCGAGGCCGATCAGCGCGATCATCAGCGCGAAGCCGCTGCTGATGCCCAGCAGATGGGGAATGGTGCGGACGAAACCGAAATTGACGCCGGACGCCAGCACCATCGTGTTGTTCGGTCCCGGGGTGATCGACGACACCAGCACGAAGCCGCCGAAGGCGGCAAACACGGCAGAGCCTGCCGCCAGTTCCGACAGTGCCATGGCAACTCCTTGGAATGCAGGGGAAGCGGCAGTCTAGCGTGGTGACCCTATACAGTACCGGTACAGATTGCCGGGCAAATACCGGCACAGTGCTGCTGGGGTTCCAGCACAGATAGCGGCTGCGGATTAGCGGCTGCGGATTAGGGGCTGCGGATTAGGGGCTGCGGATTGGGGGGCTGCGGATTAGTGGCCGCGGATTAAGGGCTGCGGATCGCGATCAAGGGCCAGACGGCCCGGGCCGGCGTTGGCTCAGCCTTCTCCCCGATATGGCGCTTCCCGCAGCCACTTGGTGGCGATCCACTTCTCGCCCTGCTCGACCGGCAGCCCGGCGTGCAGCGTGCGCTCGTCGAGCGCGCCGTCCTCGCCCAGATAGGCGAAGAACACCGCATTGCCCTGCACCGGATTGACGCGCAAACCCAGCTTCGGGAAGGCGGTCGCCCCACCGGCGGGAACGTCGTTCAGGTAGATCACCAGCGTCGCCATGCGCTGCCCGCCGACGCGCAGCTGGCGCGCCTCGCCGGGGCGCTGCGGATTGAAGAAGTCGTAGTGCGGCTGGTACTCGGCGCCGGGCTTGTAGTTCAGGATCTGCAGCCCTTCGCCCTGCTCGACCGGGACGCCGGTGACCGCGGCGATGCGCGCCTCCAGCGTCTCGATCAGCGGATGCTCGCCGACCTGGAACATCGCCCCCATGCTGGTGCGCGCGTCGATCAGGTTCTCGTCGCCGGTATCGGGATTGACCACCGGCGAACGCGCCAGCCGGCCGCGGGACAGCGCGATCAGCGCCTCGCATTCGTCCGGCATCAGCAGCCGCTGGAACAGCGCGATGCGGGGCGATTCCATCGCGAACAGCACCGGCACGTCGCGGCCGTCGCCGGCGGGCAGCGCATTGGGAGCGGTGATGGCGGGGGGTCGCGTCGGCGGCGGCCTGCGCGGTGTGCGTCGTGACGTCCGCAGGGGCCCTGGCCTTCGCGGACCGCGATGACGACGACGACGATGACGATGGCGATGTCAGTGACGATGCGGCTGCCGCCGGGGATGGACCCGACCGCGCGCCGCGCGCCCCGCCTCCGGCGAGCGCGGCATGCACCGTGGCCCGCGCGAAGGCCGCATCGTAGCCGGACTGGCACATCGACCGCACCAGCGCATCGGCGCCGAAGCCCTGCGCGATATGCCGGGCCAGCCAGCGTTCGAGTTCGGGCGACGAGGTGGCGTAGCCGGTCTTGCCGGCCGCCGGATGCGAGCGGGAGGTCATGACGGATCGGACAGGCGGGTGGGCGGGAACGCGGCGGGGCCGCCGAGGGGTCGGGACGGTGCCGGCAGCAGGCGCGCGGCGGCATCGCCCGCACGGCCTGGGCCGCTCATGGCAGCCAGCGCGCCATTGGGCTCGGCGGCACTCGCCACCGTGACCGCGACCTCGGCCTCCTGCCAGCGCTTCCACGCGGCCAGCACCGCGTTCGGGTATTCGGCGCGGCCGCGGCTGCCGTTGTAGCGGCCCAGCGCCAGGAACAGGTCGCCGGACTCGCGGTCCAGGTAGTGGCGCAGGATGGTGCAGCCGTAGCGCAGATTGCTCTGCAGATGGAACAGCTTGCGCGCGTCGCCATCGCCGATGGTGCGCGCCCAGAACGGCATCACCTGCATCAGCCCGCGCGCGCCCGCCGTGCTGATCGCGTACTTGCGGAAGTTGCTCTCGACTTGAATGAGTCCCAGCACCAGCGCCGGCTCCAGTCCGGCGCGCTTGGCCTCGTAGTAGACGGTCTCGACCAGCTCGGTGCGGATCAGCGGCTCGGGGATGCGCCGCTCGAGGCGGCGCGACATCTCGGCCACCCAGCGCAGATAGGCGTCGCGCTCGCCGGCGGAGACGAACACCGGCCGGGACGGGCGCGCATCCGCGATCGCCGCGGCCAGCGCGCCGCGCACGGCGTCGGCCAGCTGCTCTTCGCGCTGGGCGCCGGCGTGCGCCGGCGGCGAAGCCAGCAGCAACGCCAGCGCGGACAGCAGCGCCGCCGCCAGCATCGCGAGCCCCGACGCGGGTTCGGCAAACCTGCCCCGGACGCTGCCGGGAACGCTGCCCGCAAACTCGCCCGGACGCATGACCGGAGACTTGCCGGGAAGCGGCGCCGCCGCGATGGCGGCGCATCGCGGCGGTTGCATGGCCTCAGTCGGCCAGCAGCTTGCGCACATGCCCGACGATGTCGGCCACCGCCACGCGGCTCGCCTCGGCGTCGCGCCGGCCCTGGTACTCGACCTGGCCTTCCTTCAGGCCACGGTCGCCCACCACCACGCGGTGCGGCACGCCGATCAGCTCCCAGTCGGCGAACATCACGCCGGGGCGCTCGCCGCGGTCGTCCAGGATCGCGTCGACGCCGGCCGCCAGCAGCTCGGCATGGATGCGGTCGGCCTCGGCCTTGACCGCTTCCGAGCGGTCGTAGCCGACCGGGCACACCACCACCTCGAACGGCGCGATCGCGGCGGGCCAGATGATGCCGCGCTCGTCGTAGTTCTGCTCGATTGCCGCGCCGACGATGCGGGTCACGCCGATGCCGTAGCAGCCCATCTGCATCGGCTGGGTCTTGCCGTTCTCGTCGAGGAAGGTCGCGTTCATCGCCGCCGAATAGCGCGTGCCCAGCATGAACACGTGGCCGACCTCGATGCCGCGGCAGATCGCCAGCCGACCCTTGCCGTCGGGCGAGGCATCGCCCTCGACCACGTTGCGCAGGTCCGCGACGACGGGCTCGGGCAGGTCGCGGCCCCAGTTGACGCCGGTCAGGTGATAGTCGCGCTCATTGGCGCCGCAGACGAAGTCGCTCATGTTGGCGACGGTGCGGTCGGCCACCACGCGGATCGGCGCCTTGGCACCGATCGGGCCCAGATAGCCCGGCGGCGTGCCGAAGGTGGCGACGATCTCCGCCTCGGTGGCGAAGCGGAACTCGGCCAGCCCCGGCACCTTGGACGCCTTGATCTCGTTCAGGTCGTGGTCGCCGCGCAGCAGCAGCAGCCAGATCTGCGCGGGCTCGCCCTCGGCGCCCTCGGTCGCCAGTACGATCGACTTGACGGTGCGCTCGAGCGGAATGCCCAGCAGCTCGGCGACGTCCTCGCACTTGGCCTTGCCTGGCGTGGGCGTGCGCGTCAGCGCCTCGCGCGCGGGCGCGCGTTCGGCGATCAGCGGCAGCGCCTCGGCAGCCTCCATATTGGCCGCGTAGTCCGACTCGGGGCAGTAGACGATGGCGTCCTCGCCGGTGTCGGCGATCACGTGGAACTCGTGCGAGCCCGAACCGCCGATCGCGCCGTTGTCGGCCGCCACCGCGCGGAATTCGAGGCCAAAGCGCTGGAAGATGCGGATATAGGCGTCGTACATCTGGCGGTACGAGACCTTCATCCCTTCCTCGTCGCGATCGAAGGAATAGGCGTCCTTCATCGTGAACTCGCGCCCGCGCATGATGCCGAAGCGCGGCCGGCGCTCGTCGCGGAACTTGGTCTGGATCTGGTACAGGTTCAGCGGCAGCTGCTTGTAGCTGCGGATCTCGGTCCGGACGATATCGGTGACGACTTCCTCCGAGGTCGGCTGCAGCACGAAGTCGCGCTCATGGCGGTCCTTCAGGCGCAGCAGCTCCGCACCCATCTTGTCCCAGCGGCCGGTCTCCTGCCACAGCTCGGCCGGCTGCACGAACGGCATCAGCAGTTCGACGGCGCCGGCGCGGTTCATCTCCTCACGGACGATCCGCTCGATCTTGCGGATCACGCGCAGGCCGGTTGGCATATAGCTATAGATGCCGGCACCCAGCTTCTTGATCATGCCGGCGCGCATCATTAGCTTGTGCGAGACGATCTCCGCGTCGGCGGGGGCTTCCTTGAGAGTGGAAATGAAGAATTGCGAAGCTTTCATCCGTGGCTTTCGGTTGGGACAGCGCGCGCGGCGCGGATCGATGGGAAAAGGCGTAAGGGGTAAGACAGGTCAAGAAAGCAGGTCAGGAAAGGCCGGCGAGGACCCCGGTTGTGGCACGGTTTGCGGATCGGCGAAAGGCGCCTGAAACGGCGCTTTCCGTCGGGGAAAACCACCACCCGGGAGCGGCCCGGACGGACCCCGCGCTTCCTTTATAATCGACGTAATTCTAAAGGATTCGAGGTGCAGTCATGCTCGATCGTGAAGGCTTTCGCCCGAACGTCGGCATCATCCTCATCAACGCACGGAACGAGGTGTTCTGGGGCAAGCGAATCGGCGAACATTCTTGGCAGTTTCCCCAAGGCGGCATCAAATACGGCGAGACGCCGGAACAGGCGATGTACCGCGAACTGCATGAAGAGGTCGGACTGCTGCCCGAGCACGTCAGGATCGTCGGTCGCACGCGCGACTGGCTGCGTTACGAGGTGCCGGACAAGTTCATACGCCGCGAGATTCGCGGGCATTACAAGGGGCAGAAACAGATCTGGTTCCTGCTGCGCATGGCGGCGCGCGATTGCGATATCTGCCTGCGCGCCACCGACCACCCGGAATTCGATGCCTGGCGCTGGAGCCAGTACTGGGTGCCGCTCGACGCGGTGATCGAATTCAAGCGCGAGGTCTACCAGATGGCGCTGACGGAACTGTCGCGCTTTCTGCATCGCGGCCAGCGGGCGCCGCTCAGTCCCTACGGCAACCACCACGCCGGGACCCATGGCAACCCCGGCCGCGCCGGCGGCCAACGCGCGGGCCGGCAAGGCCCGGGCAATGCGCCGGCCGCCAGCCAGCCGTCCCCTACCCTGACGCAGCCGGAACCGCCGGTCTGCGCGCAAACGCGGAGCACTGATGAATAAACCCGCCGGCTTCGGCCGACGCCGCGCCGGCAGCGCAACCCCCACGGGTCTGGCTGCCGGGCTTGCCACGCTGTTCGCGCTCGCCCTGGTGAGCGCCTGTTCGACCAGCACCGAGACGCCCAAGCGCGCCGCCCAGCTGGAAGCGGAGGAGGCCGAGGAACCGGTCTTCCTGCTCGACCGGCTCGCCTCCAAGGGCTTCCAGGAGGCCGCGACCAAGCTGCCGCCGCCGCCCGCGGACGCCGATCTGCTGCCCTTCAACGTCAGCACCACCGGGCGGCTGTCGTTCGCCGTGGACGCCAAGTCGATCATGATCGGCGAGGACGGCGCGGTGCGCTACACCGCGGTGATCACCAGCCCGACCGGCGTGCGCAACATCAGCTACGAAGGGGTGCGCTGCGACGTGTTCCAGCGCAAGCTGTTCGCCACCATGCCGCCGGGCAGCAAGACCTGGGTGCCGAACCAGAGCGCGGGCGCCGAACAATGGCGGACGATGAGCACCAGCGTGCGCAACAGCTATGCGGCGACGCTGGCGTCGGAATACCTGTGCGACGGACGCGCGGTGGCCGGCAAGACCGAGGACATCGTGCGCGCGATCCGCGACGGCGTCGCCCGGCAGGGCGCGTACCAGTAAGGCGTATCGGTCGGCAGGAATGAAGACCGGAGGGCGGCGATTCGCCCTCCGTTCAGAAAGGCCGGGGGCGGCGATTCGCCGTCCGCTCAGAAGGCCGGGGGGCGCTTCACGTTCCGCTCAGACCAGCACCAGATTGTCCCGGTGGATCAGCTCGGGCTCGTTCAGATGGCCGAGCACCGATTCGATTTCCGACGAGGGCTTGCGGGCGATCAGCCGCGCCTCCGCGCTCGAATAGTTGGTCAGGCCGCGTGCCACCTCGCGGCCCTGCGCATCGACGCAGGCGATGACCTCGCCGCGGGCGAACTCGCCCTGCACCTCCACCACGCCGATCGGCAGCAGCGACTTGCCGCCCGCGGTCAGCTTGTCGACCGCGCCGGCATCGATGACGACGCGCCCGCGCAGCTGCAGGTGGTCGGCCATCCATTGCTTGCGTGCGGTCAACCGCCCGGTCGGTGCGAGCAGCTGCGTGCCGATCGACTCGCCGCCGGCCAGCCGCGCCAGCACATCGGCCTCGCGGCCGGAGGCGATCACGGTATGGGCGCCCGACTTGGCCGCGCGCTTGGCGGCCAGGATCTTGGTCAGCATGCCGCCGCGGCCGATCGCGGTGCCGGCGCCGCCGGCCATCGCCTCGAGCTGCGGCGTGCCGGCCAGCGCCTCGTGCACGAACTCGGCGGCCGGGTCCTTGCGCGGATCGGCGGTGTAGAGGCCGCGCTGGTCGGTCAGGATCACCAGCGCGTCGCCCTCGATCAGGTTCGTGACCAGCGCGCCCAGCGTATCGTTGTCGCCGAACTTGATTTCGTCGGTGACGACCGTGTCGTTCTCGTTGATGATCGGCACCACACCCAGGCCCAGCAGCGTCAGCAGCGTGGACCGTGCATTCAGATAGCGCTCGCGGTCGGCCAGGTCGGCATGGGTCAGCAGCACCTGCGCGGTACGGATGCCATAGCGGCCGAACTGGCTTTCGTAGACCTGGGCGAGCCCCATCTGCCCGACCGCGGCGGCCGCCTGCAGCTCATGGATTTCGCGCGGGCGGCGCGCCCACCCCAGCCGCTGCATGCCCTCGGCGATCGCCCCCGAACTGACCAGCACCACTTCCTTGCCGGCGGTGCGCAGCTTGGCGATCTGCGCCGCCCAGCGGGCGATAGCGTCGTGGTCGAGCCCCTTGCCATCGTTGGTGACGAGGCTCGATCCGACCTTGACGACGATGCGCCGGGCCTGCGCGATGACCGATTGGGTGGGCAACTCTGTCTCCTGAAGTGGGGTCGTGCCGGGCGATGAACCGGCGCGGAAATTCGGCGCGGGTGTTCGGGCAGATCGCGGCGAATCGGGGCCGATGTTCGAGGCGGATATTCGGGTCGGATACTCGGCGCGAAATCAGCCTTGTTGTCCGTCGCGGTCGACGTTGTGCAGCCGCTCGTCCAGACGCACGTCCGGCTCGGCCAGCGCCGCGGCCTCCTCGGCCTTCAGCGCGGCCAGATGGTCCTTGATCGCGTAGACCAGTTCACGGCAGCCCTCGCCGGTCAGCGCCGAGATGCGGAACACCGGCCCCTTCCATTTGTAGCGCTTGATGAAGTCCTTGACGCGCGCCTCGCGCTCGTCCTCGGGAACCATGTCGAGCTTGTTCAGCACCAGCCAGCGCGGCTTCTCGTACAGCTCGGCGTCGTACTTCTTCAGCTCGTTGACGATCGCGCGCGCCTCCGCTACCGGATCGACGGCCTCGTCGAACGGCGCCAGATCGACGATATGCAGCAGCAGCCCGGTGCGCTGCAGATGGCGCAGGAACTGATGGCCCAGGCCCGCGCCCTCGGCGGCGCCCTCGATCAGCCCCGGGATATCGGCGATCACGAACGATTGCTCGTGGTCGACGCGCACCACGCCCAGGTTCGGATGCAGCGTGGTGAACGGATAGTCCGCCACCTTCGGCCGCGCATTGGAGACGTGCGAGATGAAGGTCGACTTGCCGGCGTTCGGCATGCCCAGCAGGCCCACGTCGGCCAGCACCTTCAGCTCCAGCTTGAGCATGCGGCGCTCGCCCGGCTTGCCGTCGACCTGCTGGCGCGGCGCACGGTTGGTACTGGACTTGAAATGCAGGTTGCCCCAGCCGCCGATGCCGCCCTCGGCCAGGCACACCTTCTGGCCGTGCTCGGTCAGGTCGGCGATGACCTCGCCGCTGTCCATGTCGGTGATCAGCGTGCCGACCGGCATGCGCAGGGTCACGTCCTCGCCGGCCGCGCCGTAGCAGTCGGAGCCGCGGCCGTTCTCGCCGTTGCGGGCGACGTGCTTCTTGGCGTAGCGGAAATCGATCAGCGTGTTGATGTTGCGATCGGCCACCGCGTAGACGCTGCCGCCACGGCCGCCATCGCCGCCGTCCGGCCCGCCGAACGGCACAAACTTCTCGCGCCGGAACGACGCGCTGCCATTGCCCCCGTTGCCGGCAATGACTTCGATTCGGGCTTCGTCGATGAACTTCATGATGGTGATCCGTGATGGAGCGTGCCGCGTCGCAAGGCCCTGTCAGGCGTTGCCGGCGGCGGGCGACGTTCGACATTGTCGCCAGAAAAGAAAAAGCCCCGCAAGGGTTGCGGGGCCTTCGTGCTGCAAGGCAGTGATCAGGCTGCCGGAACGACGCTGACCTGCTGCTTCTTGGCAGCGCCCTTGACGGCGAACTTCACGTGGCCGTCAACCAGGGCGAAGAGGGTGTGGTCCTTGCCCACGCCGACGTTCTCGCCGGCATGCACGCGGGTACCGCGCTGGCGGATGATGATGCCGCCGGCGTTGATGGCCTGGCCACCAAACACCTTCACGCCCAGACGCTTCGATCCGGAATCGCGGCCGTTCCGTGTGGAACCGCCGCCTTTTTTCTGTGCCATGACTTAACTCCTGTCGCTTTACCTAGATGTCGCTCGATTTGCTCTCGTTGCGGTCCGCGGGGACTCAGGCAACGATCGCTTCGATGCGCAGTTCGGTGTAGTTCTGGCGATGGCCTTGACGCTTCTGGTAATGCTTGCGACGGCGCATCTTGAAGATCTTCACTTTGTCGTGACGACCTTGGGAGATAACGGTAGCTTTGACGGAAGCCCCGCTGACCAGCGGCGTACCAAACTTGATCTGGTCGCCAGCGCCCACTGCGAGCACTTGGTCGAGCGTGATTTCTGCGCCAATGTCTGCCGGTATCTGTTCTACTTTCAGTTTTTCGCCAGCAGCAACCTTGTATTGCTTGCCGCCGGTTTTTACGACCGCGTACATTGTCGAACCTCTCGATGTGAATAAACGCCCAAAAGCCAGCGCCGGCGCGGCTTCGCGGTGAGGCGAAGCGGCCAGGCAACGCGCTTTCGGCCCGGTTATCTCCCGCCGGCACGGACGCAACAACAGCAGTTCAGCCGGAGGAAACTCGGCATTCTATACGAGCGGCCGGAAAAGTGCAAAGAAAACAAACACATAGGCCCGCAGAGGCGGGCAACGCACTTGCCGGAGCCGACGCTCAGGTCGCCTCGGCGAGCAGGAATCCAGCCAGGGCGGCGAACGCGACCCACCACGCGAGGCGGCGGGAGGAACGGCGGCCATGGCCATCGGGAGCGGCGGGCTTGTTCATCCGCGCATTATAGGCGCCGCGTGGGACCGCCTGGTCGGGCCGCTCGTGCGCCGCTGCGGCGGCGCCCCCGCAGCGGGCAAGACCGGCCGCCAGACCGGTGCGCGATGGCGCTAGACGGCGCGCATGACAAGCCATCTGGACACGGCCATCGCATATAATCGCTCGTTCTGCGTAACGGTGATCATCTTGTCCGAGTCTTCCGCCTCTGCCTTGCTCGCTCCGGTCGCTGCCGACATGCGCGCCGTCGATGCAGTCATCCGGCAGCGCCTGTCTTCCGAAGTGCCCCTGATCGAACAGATCGGCGAATACATCATCGGTGCGGGCGGCAAGCGCCTGCGCCCCGTGATCCTGCTGCTGTCCGCACGCGCCCTCGGCTATGACGGACATCGCCATCACGAACTGGCCGCGGTGGTGGAATTCATCCACACCGCCACGCTGCTGCACGACGACGTGGTCGACGAATCCGAGCTGCGGCGCGGCCGCCAGACCGCCAACGCGGTGTTCGGCAACGCCGCCAGCGTGCTGGTCGGCGACTTCCTCTATTCGCGCGCCTTCCAGATGATGGTCGATGCCGGCAGCATGCGCATCATGCAGATCCTGTCGGACGCGACCAATGTGATCGCCGAGGGCGAGGTGCTGCAGCTGCTCAACATGCACGACCCCGACGTCACGGTGGAGCGCTACCTGCAGGTGATCCGCTACAAGACCGCCAAGCTGTTCGAGGCCTCGGCCCAGCTCGGCGCGGTGCTGGCGGGCGCCGACGCGGAGATGGAGGAAGCGGCCGCCGAATACGGGCGCCGCATCGGCACCGCCTTCCAGCTGATCGACGACATGCTGGACTACACCGCCAGCGCGGAGCAGATGGGCAAGAACGCCGGCGACGACCTGCGCGAGGGCAAGCCGACGCTGCCGCTGCTGCATCTGATGGAGCATGGCACCGCCGAGCAGCGCGCGCTGGCGCGCGAGGCGATCGTCCAGGGCGGCACCGAACATTTCGACGCGGTGTTCTCGGCCATCCATCAATGCGGGGCGCTGGATGCGACGTTCGAGGCCGCAAAACGCGAGGCCGATGCGGCCGAACGCGCGGCAATGCAATTTCCCCCTTCACAACTGAAGGAAACACTGATAAAGTTATGTGCTTTCTCGCTGCAACGTCAGTCCTGACGCGGCGGGAAGCAAAAACGGGGTGTAGCTTAGCCTGGTAGAGCGCTACGTTCGGGACGTAGAGGCCGGAGGTTCGAATCCTCTCACCCCGACCAGTTTTTCAGAAGGGCCGTGCAGCGATGCACGGCCCTTTTATTTTGCTGCTCTGTCGTTGTTTTGCTGCTCTGTCGTTGTTTTGCTGCTCTGTCGTTGTTTTGCTGCTCTGTCGTTGTTTTGCTGCTCTGTCGTGCCGGGGCGTCGCGTCGCTGGCCGCGGCGCGGCGTTTCGGCACGCGGTTCCTTTCGGCGCGCGGTTCGTTTCGGCACGCGGTTCCTTTCGGCACGCCGCTGCACGCCGCTATTACGCAGGGACTTGGGCAAGGACTTGGGCAGGTACGCGCGCATCGCGCCGTCTATTCCATTTTGAGACTGCGCGCATTCCCGTCTCCGCCGGCGCATCGCACACTGGGCCACTCCTGCACTGCGCGCTGCCCCGCCATCTCGCCATGATCGCCACCGCCAATGCGCCGATCGAATACGACCCCGCCATGCCCTCGGCCGACGATGCGCCGGTCGTGCGATTCGTCCAGACGCTGCTGACCGAGGCCTGGCGGCGCGGCGCCTCGGACCTGCACATCGAACCGTACGAAGGCTTCTACCGCGTGCGCTTTCGCATCGATGGACTGCTGCACGAGGTCGCGCGGCCACCGCTGGAAATCCGCGACCGCATCGCGACGCGGATCAAGGTGCTGGCGCGGCTGGACATCGCCGAGAAGCGAGTGCCGCAGGATGGCCGCATGCGTTTCGTGGTGCCGCGGCGCGAAGGCGGTGCGGGGGCGGAGGGCGCGGCAACGCGGGCCGTCGACCTGCGCGTATCCACGCTGCCGACGCTGTTCGGCGAGAAGATCGTGCTGCGCATGCTGGACGCCTCCAGCGTGCGGCTCGACATGGACGGCCTCGGCTTCGAGCCGGCGCAGCGCGCCGTGCTGCTGGAGCGCCTGCGCCGTCCGCACGGCATGGTGCTGGTCACCGGGCCTACGGGCAGCGGCAAGACCGTCTCGCTGTACGCCTTCCTGAATCTGCTGAACCAGGACGAGCGCAATATCTCGACGGCCGAGGACCCGGCCGAGATCCAGCTGACCGGCATCAATCAGGTCAATATCCACGACAAGGTCGGCCTGAACTTCCCGACTGTGCTGCGCGCGTTGCTGCGTCAGGACCCGGACGTGATCATGGTCGGCGAGATCCGCGACGCAGAGACCGCCGATATCGCGGTCAAGGCCGCGCAGACCGGCCATCTGGTCCTGTCGACGCTGCATACCAACGATGCGCCGGGCACGCTGACACGGCTGGCGCAGCTTGGCGTCGCGCCCTTCCATCTGGCCGCCAGCGTGCTGGTCATCACGGCGCAGCGGCTGGCCCGCATGCTGTGCGCCTGCAAACGGCCCGGCCCGGTGCCGCTGGCCGCGCTGCGCGAGGCGGGCTTCGCGGACGCCCTGCTCGATGGCAACTGGCAGCCCTGCCAGCCGGTCGGCTGCGCCGCGTGCCGCGGCAGCGGCTATCGCGGCCGCTGCGGCATCCACCAGGTGATGCCGGTCTCCGACGCGATGCAGCGCATCATCCTGTCGCGCGGCAGTGCGCGTGCGCTCGCGCAGCAGGCACGCCGCGAGGGCGTGCTATCGTTGCGCGAGGCCGGGCTGCTCAAGGTCAGGGCGGGCACGACCTCGCTGGCCGAGGTGCTGGCGACCACCAATCCATAACGAAGATCGACCGAACGATCATGCCATCCGGGTCCACCATGGCGGCGCCCGCCTCGCGCGCCGCGGTCCGCCTTCCCGCCGTAGCGCGCTCGCTCGCGCCACCACGATTCCGTGCCGCGGAGATTGCGCGCTTCACGCGCCAGCTGTCGACGCTGCTGAGCGCCGGCGTGCCCCTGCTGCCCGCGCTCGACATCATCGCGCGCGGCCACGGCCAGCCGGCGTGGCGCCGCCTGCTGGCGCAATTGCGCAATGACATCGAAAGCGGCAGTGGCCTGGCCCAGGCCATGCGCCGGCATCCCCGCGCGTTCGACGCGCTGTACTGCGGCCTGGTCGACGCCGGCGAGCAAAGCGGCGCGCTGGGTGGCATGCTCGACAGGCTGTGTGCCTGCCAGGAACAAGCGACCGCGCTGCGCCGCCAGGTGCGCGCCGCGCTGCGCTATCCGCTGGTAGTGCTGGCGGTTGCGGCCGCCGTGACGACGATCCTGATGCTGTTCGTGATTCCCGCCTTCAAGCAGGTCTTCGTCGGCTTCGGTGCCGGCGCGCAATTGCCGGCGCCGACGCAATTCGTCATCGCGCTGTCCGACGGCTTCGTCGCGCACTGGCAGCTGCTGCTGGCGCTGCCACCGCTGGCGTGGCTGGCCATCCGCCATGCGCTGGACCGCTCGCCGCCGCTGCGCCATGCGCGCGACCGGGCGCTGCTGCGCTTGCCGCTGGCCGGTCCGCTGCTGCGCAAGGCGGCGGTGGCGCGCTGGACGCGCACGCTGGCGACGCTGTCCGCCGCGGGCACGCCCGTTGTGGAGGCGATGGCGCTGGTCGCGGGAGCGGCCGGCAATCGCGTGTATCGCGACGCCACCCGGCAGATCGAACGCGCGGTGCGCTGCGGCGCCAGCCTGGCCACCGCGATGCGAGCCAGCGCCGTGTTCGATCCGATGGCGCTGCAGATGACCCGCATCGGCGAGGCATCCGGCGCGCTCGACACGATGCTGCTGCATGTCGCGCGATGCTGCGAGCGCGAGGTCGACGAGGGCGTCGCCGCGGTGGCCGCGATGGTCGAGCCGCTGATCGTCGTGGTGCTGGGCGTGCTGATCGGCGGGCTGGTGATCGCGATGTATCTGCCGATCTTCAAGCTCGCACAGGTGGTCTGAGATGCAAGGCTTCCTGTCGAACTGGAACGCCGCCATGCCGGCCGGCACCTGGACCATCGCCACGCTGGCCGCGCTGCCGCCGTGGTTCCAGCTGGGCGCGGCGGCGCTGCTCGGGCTGGTGGTCGGCAGCTTCCTGAACGTGGTCGTGCATCGGCTGCCGCGCATGATGGAGCGCGACGAGGCCAACTATCTGGCCGCGCTGCGCCACGAGCCCGCGCCCTACCCCGAACGCTACGACCTGGTGGTGCCGCGCTCGTCGTGCCCGCACTGCGGCCATGCGATCGCCCCGTGGGAGAACATCCCGGTGCTCGGCTATCTGCTGCTGCGCGGCCGCTGCTCGGCCTGCAGGAAGCCGATCGGGCTGCGCTATCCCGCCGTCGAGCTGGCCAGCGCGGCGCTGTGCGCGCTGGCCGCGTGGCATTTCGGGCCGACCTGGCAGACCCTGGCCGCGATGGTGCTGATCTGGTCGCTGCTGTCGCTGGCGCTGATCGATGCCGATACGCAACTGCTGCCTGACCAGATCACGCAGCCGCTGTTGTGGCTCGGCCTGCTGCTGAACCTGATGGGCGTGTTCGCGCCAATCGCCGATGCGGTGATCGGCGCGGCCGCCGGCTACCTGCTGCTGTGGACCACCTATTGGCTGTTCAAGCTGCTGCGCGGCAAGGAGGGCATGGGCTATGGCGACTTCAAGCTGATGGCCGCACTGGGCGGCTGGTTCGGCTGGCAGGCGCTGCCCGCGCTGGTGCTGGTGTCGTCGGTGGTCGGACTGGTGTACGGTCTTGCCAAGATCGCGCTGCGCCGCCACGATCGCGATACGCCGTTCCCGTTCGGGCCGTTTATTGCCGGCGCCGGATTGCTGGTGCTGTTCGCGGGGGGCGACTGGCTGCTGCCGGCATTGGCGCCGGGTGCCGGCATCGCGGGCGCGACGGTGAACCACTGACCTGCGCCTCTTCACGAACGCCGCGACAACGCCCGCTACGCCGCAACAACGGCCCAACAACGTCCCACCAACGTCCCACCAACGTCCCAATAACGCTTCAATAGCGCCCCAACAACGCCCACTGACCTGGAGACATATGCTGGAAATCGGATTGACCGGGGGCATCGGCTCCGGCAAGAGCCGCGTCGCCGATCTGTTTGCCGAGCGCGGCGCCGCGCTGATCGATACCGATCTGATCGCGCACGAGATCACCGCGCCCGGCGGCGCGGCGATTCCCGCGCTGGTCGAGGCCTTCGGCCCCACGTGCCTGCGCGCCGACGGCGCGATGGACCGCGACGCGATGCGCGCGCTGGTGTTCTCCGATCCGACCGCGAAGGCGCGGCTCGAGGCGATCACGCACCCGTTGATCCGCGAGGTCACCGAACAGCGCGCGGCCCGGATCCGCGCGGGCGGCGCCCATCCCTACCTGATCCACGTGGTGCCGCTGCTGGTCGAATCGGGCCGCTGGCGCGAGCGCGTCGATCGCGTGCTGGTGGTCGACTGCAGCGAAGCGACGCAGATCGCGCGCGTGATGGCGCGCAACGGCTTCTCGCGCGAGCAGGTCGAGGCCATCATGGCCAGGCAGGCCACGCGCGCGCAGCGGCTGGCGGTCGCTGACGATGTGATCGACAACGATGGACCGGTCGAGGCGCTGCCGCCGCAGGTCGAGACGCTCGATCGCCGTTATCGCGCGATGCAGCCCGCGTCGCGCGCGCCCGCCACACGCTGAGCATCCCCGAGGCACCCGCTCCGCCATACGCTTCACCAGACGCTTCGCATCAGGCGCCGCCGAGGGCACCATCGGCGGCGTTTCATTGTCCTTGCGCGCTGTCTCGCATAGAATGCGTTGGAATATGCTGCCAAGTGCATGCATACGGTCGCATGCGAGCCTCGCATGCATTCTGTACCGATCGCCTCGCGCGCCAGCCTGAGCCGATTCGTCTGTCGAATCCAGCACCGGGCCGGCAAGCTGGCCGACGCCGCGCTGCACGGACTTCCCCTTGATTCTGTACGAATATCCTTTCAACGAACGCATCAGGACACTCCTGCGTCTGGAGGACCTGTTCGATCGGCTGGATTACTTTCTCGGACAGGAACATGCGCTGCAGCATCATGTCGCGCTGACCACGCTGTTCGAGATCATCGACGTCGCTGGCCGCGCCGACCTGAAAACCGACCTGATCAAGGAACTCGATCGCCAGCGGCAGGCGCTGAGCGCGCTGCGCTCGAGCCCGCAGATCGACCAGCAGACGCTGGACGCGGTGATCGGCGAACTCGAGCAGGCCATCGCGCAGCTGAACCAGACCGTCGGCAAGGCGGGCCAGCTGCTGACCGACAACGAGTGGCTGACCAGCATCCGCAGCCGCGCGATCATTCCGGGCGGCACCTGCGAGTTCGACCTGCCCTCGTACTATGCCTGGCAGCATCGGCCGGCCGAGGAACGGCGCGCCGACATCCTGAAGTGGGTACGTCCGCTGATTCCGCTGCGCGTGGGCACCAGCGCCGTGCTGCGGCTGCTGCGCGAATCGGGACAGAGCGGCAAGGTGATCGCCACCGGCGGCAGCTATCAGCAGATGCTGTCCGGGCGCAGCTACCAGCTGATGCAGGTGCTGCTCGACGATTCGCTGCTGGCCTTCATCCCCGAGATGAGCGCCAACAAGTACATGCTGTGGGTGCGCTTCACCCAGCAGGACGGCGATATGCGACCGCGCTCGGTCGACGCCGACATCCCCTTCCTGCTCAAACTCTGCAATTTCTGATTTGCCATGCCATCCGTAGTCAAATGCCCGACCTGTGGCAAGGACGTGGTTTGGGCGCCGGAAAACAAGTTCCGCCCCTTCTGCTCCGAACGCTGCAAGCAGATCGACCTGGGCGCCTGGGCCGCCGAGAAATACGTGATCGAGGGCAAGCCGGCCAATCCGGCCGAGGACCAGCAGGACCGGGACGACGACTGAGCGACGGCTGAATAACGACTGAACGACGGCGAAAAAAGCTGAGCACCCACGCTCAGCCCGACGGTCCGCCCTCAGCCCGCCACTCAGCCCTCAGACCGTCTCGCAGCCCTCAGGCCGCCTCCTCCCCCAACCACTCGACCACCGGAATCGTCGCCGGCAGCAAGGGGCCGACCGTGACGGGCACCTGCTCCCACGAGAACGCCTGGCCTTCGCGTCCCACCGGCTCGCCGGCCCAGCCCGTGACCTTGCAGAAGTGCAGCCGCACATAGGCGTGCGGGTAATCGTGCTCGAGCACGTGCCAGCGCGTCGAGGCCGTGATGTCCAGCCCCAGTTCCTCGTGCAGCTCGCGCGCCAGCGCCGCTTCGACCGACTCGCCCGCTTCGAGCTTGCCGCCCGGAAACTCCCAGTAGCCCTCGTAAGGCTTGCCGGCCGGCCGTTGCGCCAGCAGGAAGCGGCCATCCGGGCGTACCAGCACGCCGACCGCGACCTCGGTGACCTTGCGCGCGCCGCTCATGCCGGCTCGCCCTGATGGGCACCGTAGGGCCTGCCGTGCTTGCCGCCCCAGTCGCGTGCGAACTGCCACGCGACGCGGCCCGAGCGCGAGCCGCGCTCCAGCGCCCAGACCAGCGCATCGCCGCGTGCCGCGGCGATATCGTCGTCGCCGCAGCCGAACTGGCGCAGCCAGTGCGCGACGATATTCAGGTATTCGTCCTGCTTCGGCGGATAGAACGACAGCCACAGCCCAAAGCGCTCGGACAGCGAGATCTTTTCCTCGACCACTTCACCCGGATGGATCTCGCCATCGTCGGTGTGCCGGTAGCCCTCGTTGTCCTTCATGTATTCGGGCAGCAGATGGCGGCGGTTCGAGGTCGCATAGACCAACACGTTGTCCGACTGCGCGGCCACCGAACCATCGAGCGCGGACTTCAGCGACTTGTAGCCCGATTCGCCTTCCTCGAACGACAGGTCGTCGCAGAAGATCACGAAGCGCTCCGGCCGCTGCGTCAGCTGCTCGACGATATCGCCCAGATCGCCAAGATCGGCCTTGTCGACTTCGACCAGGCGCAGCCCCTCATCCACGAAGGCGTTCAGGCAGGCCTTGATCAGCGACGACTTGCCGGTGCCGCGCGCGCCGGTCAGCAGCACGTTGTTGGCCGGCAGCTTGTGCACGAACTGGCGCGTATTGGCGACGATGGCGTCTTTCTGGCGCTCGATATTCTTCAGGTCGTCCAGATGGATCGGCGGCAGCTGCCGGATCGCCTGCAGATAGCCGATATTGCCGAACAGGCTCTGCCGCTTGCGCCAGCGGAAGGCGACGGCCTGCTGCCAGTCCGCCTCGGTCAGCTGCGGCGGCAGCCACTGTTCGAGCCGGGCGAGAAATTGGTCGAGACGGGAGGCGAGATCGGACATGGCGGCAATCCGGAGAGGCGGGGGATGGGAGAAGCGGAACGGCCGGGATGGCGGGGCGATGCGTGATAGCGATAGCGATGGCGATCTCGCTAAAGGACTCCGCCGCCATCGTTCGAACGATGCCTCGCCAGGCGGCAAGGCATCGCTCTACAACGATCAGGAACGATAGTCCGCGTTGATCGATACGTAGTCGTGCGACAGGTCGCAGGTCCAGACGGTGGCCGTGGCGTTGCCGCGGCCGAGCGCGATGCGCACCGTGATCTCGGCCTGCTTCATCACGCGCTGGCCGTCTTCCTCGCGGTAGTCGGGATGGCGGCCGCCGTTCCTGGCGACCCAGACATCGTCGAGCCACAGGTTGACGCCGCCGACATCGAGGTCGTCGACGCCCGCATAGCCGACCGCGGCCAGGATCCGGCCCAGATTGGGATCGGAGGCGTAGAACGCGGTCTTGACCAGCGGCGAGTGGGCGACCGCGTAGGCGATCTGCCGGCACTCGGCGACATCGCGTCCGCCCTCGACCTGGATCGTCATCAGCTTGGTCGCGCCTTCGCCGTCGCGCACGATCATCTGCGCGAGCTCCTGCGCCAGCGACGTCACCGCATCGCGCAGCGCCGTGAACGCCGCACCGTCGGCGCGCTCGATCGCGGGCGCCCCGGCGCGGCCGGTGGCGATCAGCACGAAGGAATCGTTGGTCGAGGTATCGCCGTCGATCGTGATGCTGTTGAACGAATGATCGGCCGCGTGCGACACCAGCGCCTGCAGCACCGGCTGCGCCACGGTCGCATCGGTGGCGATGAAGCCCAGCATCGTCGCCATATTGGGACGGATCATGCCGGCGCCCTTGCTGATGCCGGTCAGCGTGACGGTCTTGCCGCCGATCTGCACCGTGCGCGACGCGGCCTTCGGCTGCGTGTCGGTGGTCATGATCGATTCGGCCGCCGCCAGCCAGTTGTCCTCGCGCGCGTTGGCGATCGCCTTCGGCACGCCGGCCAGCAGCCGGTCCATCGGCAGCGGTTCGAGAATCACGCCGGTCGAGAACGGCAGCACCTGGTCGGCGCCGATGCCCAGCGCACCGGCGACCGCGTCGCAGGTCGCGCGTGCGTTGGCCAGCCCCGGCTCACCGGTGCCGGCATTGGCGTTGCCCGTATTGATCACCAGCGCGCGGATGCCGCGGCCGGCCGTCAGGTGCTCGCGGCACACCTGCACCGGCGCGGCGCAGAAGCGGTTGCGCGTGAAGACGCCCGCCACGGTGCTGCCTTCGGCCAGGCGCACCACCAGCACGTCCTTGCGGTTGGCCTTGCGGATGCCCGCTTCAGCCCAGCCCAGCTCGACGCCGGCGACCGGTTTCAGATTCTCTGCCTGCGGCAGCGGCAAGTTGACGGCCATGTTCGATTCCTTGCTTCGATGCGATACCCAGTGTCCGCCGGCGGGCTCAGCTCAGCCGGCCGTGGCACTGCTTGAACTTCTTGCCCGAGCCGCACGGGCAGGGGTCGTTGCGGCCGACGCGGGGCATGGTGGCCACTTCGCTGTCGTCGCGGGCGCCGCGTGCCGCCGCCGCGATCGCGCGCTCGCCGGTATCGGGGCCGGCGCCGCCGAACTCGTCATGCTGGTATCGCACATTGCCCACGTGCGACAGGTCGTCCTCGATCTGCTCCGAGGCCTGCTCGAGCTCTTCCGGCGACTGGATCTGGACGTTGAAGACGATGCGGGTGACCTCGCTCTTGATCACGTCCAGCAGGCGCGCGAACAGTTCGAACGACTCGCGCTTGTACTCCTGCTTCGGGTCCTTCTGCGCATAGCCGCGAAGATGGATGCCCTGGCGCAGATGGTCCAGCGCGGCCAGGTGCTCGCGCCAGTGCGTGTCGATGCTCTGCAGCATCACGGACCGCTCGAAGCCGGCGAAGGCCTCGCGTCCGACCTGCGCGACCTTGGCCTCGTAGCGCTCGGCCGCGGCCGACACGATCATCTGCAGCAGTTCCTCGTCCTCGATGCTCTGCGCGTTCTCGATGGTCTGCGCCAGCGGCAGCTCGAGGCCGAAGTCGTCGCGCAGGCGCTTCTCCAGCCCGGCGATGTCCCACTGCTCTTCCATCGATTCGGCCGGCACGTACTCGCGGAACAGATCGACCAGCACGCCCTCGCGCAGGCTCTTGATCATGTCGCCGACGTCCTGGGCTTCCAGCACCTCGTTGCGCAGCTTGTAGATTTCCTTGCGCTGGTCGTTGGCGACATCGTCGTACTGCAGCAGCTGCTTGCGGATATCGAAGTTGCGGCCCTCGACCTTGCGCTGCGCCGATTCGATCGAGCGCGTCACGATGCCGGCCTCGATCGGTTCGCCCTCGGGCATCTTCAGGCGGTCCATGATCGCGCGCACGCGGTCGCCGGCGAAGATGCGCAGCAGCTGGTCGTCCAGCGACAGGTAGAAGCGCGACGAGCCCGGGTCGCCCTGGCGGCCGGCACGGCCGCGCAGCTGGTTGTCGATCCGGCGCGATTCATGGCGCTCGGTGCCGACGATGTGCAGGCCGCCCGCGGCCTTGACCTGCTCGTGCAGCGACTGCCATTCCGACTTCAGCTGCGCGATGCGCGCGGCCTTGTCCTCGGCCGACAGGCTGGCATCGGCCTCGATGAAGCCGGCCTGCTTCTCGACGTTGCCGCCCAGCACGATGTCGGTACCGCGGCCCGCCATGTTGGTGGCGATGGTGATCATCTTGGGCCGGCCCGCCTGCGCCACGATCTCGGCCTCGCGCGCGTGCTGCTTGGCGTTGAGCACCTGGTGCGGCAGCTTTTCCTTGTTCAGCAGGTCCGACAGGTATTCCGAGGTCTCGATCGAGGTGGTGCCGACCAGCACCGGCTGCCCGCGCTCGAAGCACTCGCGGATATCGCGCACCACGGCGTCGTAGCGCTCCTTGGTGGTCTTGAAGATCTGGTCCTGGAAGTCCTTGCGCTGGGTCGGCTTGTTGGTCGGGATCACGACCACTTCCAGGCCGTAGATCTCCTGGAATTCATAGGCTTCGGTGTCGGCCGTGCCCGTCATGCCGGCCAGCTTCTCGTACATCCGGAAGTAGTTCTGGAAGGTGATCGTCGCCAGCGTCTGGTTTTCCTGCTGGATGGTGACGCCTTCCTTGGCCTCGACCGCCTGGTGCAGGCCGTCGGACCAGCGGCGGCCGGTCATCAGGCGGCCGGTGAATTCGTCGACGATGACCACCTCGTCGTTCTGCACCACATAGTGCTGGTCGCGATGGAACAGGCTGTGCGCGCGCAGGGCGGCGTACAGGTGGTGCATCAGCGTGATGTTCTGCGGCGCGTACAGCGACTCGCCCTCGCCGATCAGGCCCAGCTGGGCCATGATCTGCTCGGCCTTCTCGTGGCCGGCCTCGGTCAGGTAGACCTGGTGCGCCTTCTCGTCGACGTAGTAGTCGCCCGGCTTCTCGACGCCGGTGCCGTCGGCCTTCTCCTCGCCGATCTGGCGCTCGAGCAGCTTCGGAATGCCGTTCATGCGCTGGTACAGGTCGGTATGGTTCTCCGCCTGGCCCGAGATGATCAGCGGGGTGCGCGCCTCGTCGATCAGGATCGAATCGACCTCGTCGACGATCGCATAGTGCAACGGCCGCTGCACGCGCTGACCCGGGTCGTAGACCATGTTGTCGCGCAGGTAGTCGAAGCCGAATTCGTTGTTGGTGCCGTAGGTGATGTCGCTGTTGTACGCCGCCTGCTTCTGGTCGTGCGGCATCTGCGACAGGTTGACGCCGACCGACAGCCCGAGGAAGTTGTACAGCCGGCCCATCCACTCGGCATCGCGCTGGGCCAGGTAGTCGTTGACCGTGACCACGTGCACGCCCTTGCCGGTCAGCGCGTTCAGGTAGACCGCCAGCGTCGCGGTCAGGGTCTTGCCCTCGCCGGTACGCATCTCGGCGATCTTGTTGTCGTTCAGCACCATGCCGCCGATCAGCTGCACGTCGAAATGGCGCATCTTCATCACGCGCTTGCTGGCCTCGCGGCAGACCGCGAATGCTTCGGGCAACAGCGATTCGAGCGATTCGCCGCCGGCGTGGCGCTGGCGGAACTGTTCGGTCATGCCGCGCAGTTCGTCGTCCGACAGTGCTTCGAACTTCGGCTCCAGCGCGTTGATCCGCTCGACTGTCCGTCGATATTGTTTGATCAGCCGCTCGTTACGGCTGCCGAAGACTTTCTTGAGAAGGCCCGTGATCATCGATTGGTGTCACCTGCGCACGATTGCGGTCCTGCCGTCCGAGCCGGAGGGCCGGACGCGAAGCGCGCGTGGCGAAGAGAGGATTAGCGCAAAACGCCGAGTTTATCACGCGCGGGGGGCGGTTCCGCGGGCGATCCCGTGCCGTTCCCGCGCACTTGCCGCGCGGTTCCCGATGCGCCGCGCGCGGGTCGGGACCGTGCCGCTATGGTGTCTCGAGCACGGCACCGCGGCGGTCGCGCCCGGGTCCGCTTGTGACGCGCTTGTGACCCGCTTGGGACCCGCTTGGGACCCGCTTGCGACCCGCCTGGGGCCGGCCTGGGACCGGCTTGAAACCGGCTTGAAACCGGCTTGGGGCTAGAATGCGGCATGCGCCTGTTCACCCACCACGCCCTGCAAACGCCCTCCGCCAAGCCGCTGAACGACTGGCTGGCCAAGGCCGGACCGATGTCCTCGCTGATGCAGGCGGCGCGCGAGCTCGCCGCGCTGGAAGCCGAGGTGATGGCCCTGCTGCCGCCCGGCATGCGCGCCGGCATCGCGATCGGTGGCGTGCGCCAGGACACCCGCAGCCCGGGACAACCGAACACGCTGCTGCTGCTGGCCGCCCACGGCGCCGCCGCGGCGCGGGTGCGGCAGATCGTGCCCAGCCTGCTGGCGCGGCTGCAGCAGCGCGGGGCGCGGATCGATGCGGTCAAGGTGCGGGTGCAGCCCGACGTCGCGCGCGGCGACTGGGACGTGGAGCCGGCCGAGCGGCCGAAGAAGACCGGCGTGCCGGCGGCCGGGCTGAACAGCCTGGGCGAACTGGCGCAGACGCTGCCGGACTCGCCGCTGCGCGACGCGGTGCAGACGCTGCTGTCGCGGCACCGCCAGGGACGCGGCTAGCGGAAGCGCCGGCGGGAGAGCCCGCGGAAGAACCAGGGGGAAGGGCCAGGGGAAAAGCGAGCGCGCCGGCTGGCGCGCCTTGGGGTCAGGCGAAGGCCGGCTGCAGCTGCGGCAGGAAGGCGGCCGGGGCCTCTTCCTGGCGCTCGAAGCTGACGATCTCGTAGGCCTGCTCGTCGGCCAGCAGCGCGCGCAGCAGCTGGTTGTTCAGCCCGTGGCCGGACTTGTTGGCGACGTAGGCACCGATCAGCGGATGGCCGACCACATAGAGGTCGCCGATCGCATCGAGGATCTTGTGGCGCACGAACTCGTCGCCGTAGCGCAGTTCCTCGTTGTTCAGCATGCGGTGCTCGTCGAGCACGATCGCATTGTCCAGGCTGCCGCCGCGGGCGAGACCCATCTCGCGCAGCGCCTCGACCTCGTGCGCGAAGCCGAACGTGCGAGCCCGCGCGATCTCGCGGACATAGCTGGTGTCGCCGAAATCGATCTCGAAGGTCTGGCCGGTCTTGTCGACCGCCGGATGGCGGAAGTCGATGGTGAACGACAGCTTGAAGCCGAAGTAGGGTTCGAGCCGCGCGAGCTTGTCGCCCTCGCGCACTTCCACCGCCTTCTTGACGCGGATGAAGCGCTTGGCCGCCGGCTGCTCCTCGATGCCCGCCGACTGCAGCAGGAACACGAAGGACGCGGCGCTGCCGTCCATGATCGGGATTTCCTCGGCGTCGACGTCGACGAACAGATTGTCGATACCCAGGCCCGCGCAGGCGGACATCAGGTGTTCGATGGTGGAAACGCGCGCGCCGTTCTTCTGCAGCACGGACGCCAGGCGCGTATCGCCGATGGCCGAGGCCTTCACCGGGATCTCGACCGGCTCGGGCAGGTCGACGCGGGTGAAGACGATGCCGGTATCGGTCGGGGCGGGCCGCAATGTCAGCGTCACTTTACGGCCCGAGTGCAAGCCAATGCCAACGGTCTTGACCAGGGACTTGATAGTGCGCTGTTTGAGCATGACGGCCTCTGCTAATTATTAAAATCTATCGGGCTTGAGATTCGATAAACCGCATCTTACCACCGGCGAGCATATTGCGCTGCACCAGTTTTGTTTCGTCGTGTTAACGGTGTGGCATTCGACGGTTAAAGGCCCGGAAAAGATGCGGGAAACGGCGGAAAAATCGCCGCAGAAGGCCGGATAAGCGGCATTTGAATCACATCTAATGCGGCTATCTCCACATCTACAGCCGCCGAGGTCAAAGAACGCCGTCTTACCCGCGCAACATCGCGAGCACCGCTTCGGCGCTGCTGACCTTGAATTCGCCCGGCGCTTCGACGGCCAGATGCGTGACCACGCCATCGTCCATCACCATCGCATAGCGCAGCGAGCGCACGCCCATGCCCCGCTTGCCCAGGTCCTGTTCCAGGCCGAGCGCGCGCGTCCAGTCGGCGCTGCCGTCGCCGAGCATCCGCACCTTGCCGGCGGTGCCCTGCTCGCGCGCCCACGCACCCATCA
Source organism: Cupriavidus sp. H18C1 (assembly GCF_049311595.1). Lineage (NCBI taxonomy): Bacteria > Pseudomonadati > Pseudomonadota > Betaproteobacteria > Burkholderiales > Burkholderiaceae > Cupriavidus > Cupriavidus sp. H18C1. The sequence goes on along the minus strand of NZ_CP186008.1, from coordinate 2,478,650 downwards.
CGAAGGCGTCGTTGACCGACACGCACCAGATCTCGTCGACGCCGGCGGCGCGCAGCGCGTCCGCCTGCTCGACGTAGCCGGGCACGTGGCGGGCGGAACAGGTCGGCGTGAAGGCGCCGGGCAGGCCGAACACGACGATGCGGCGGCCCTTGGCCAGCTCGGCGGCCGAGAAGGCGTTGGGACCGAGCGCGCAGCCGCCGGCCTCGGTTTCGAAGTACTCGTACAGCGTCGCGTCGGGCACGCGTGCACCGATTTCGATCATGGCGATTTCCTCAGGCAGCCGGGGCGTCGGCGCAGCGAACGCCTTGGCCAAACCCAGTCTGCATCATAGTTGCCGCCTACCGGCATCCCAAGTGGGACGGCGGCGCGGGACGCTGTCGGCGGATGCCGACAGGCGGGCAAGCAGAACTGACAAAAACAGGCGCGGCGAGCTTGTGCTCGCCGCGCGGACGGAAGGCACATCCCGGCCGGGATACGGCGGGAGACCAGTCCGGGGAGGCGGCCGGCGGCGCGCCTGTCCCGGCACGGGATGCGGACGGAGGACAGCGAGCGGCGTCAATCTCCTCGCTCGCGCGAAAGGCCGGCGGCCGTCATCCGTAGCGCGGCACGGGCGGATGGGGAGCGCCCATCGTGCCCCCGCTGTCGCGGATGCGCGGCCGGCAACCTGCCGGCGATGCGATCGGCTGGCCGAGAGAATCGGCTCGCCGTGGGTCGACGTCGCGCCGTGCTCAGTCCGCCTGCTTGCGCAGGAAGGCGGGGATGTCGTACGTGTCGACACCCTTCTCCTGCAGCGCGGCCACGTGCGCCGACGCGGTTTCGCGCGAGCTGCGGAACACCGCCGGCGTATCGAGGCCGCTGTAGTCCGGCGCGCTGTGCAGCGCCGAGCCATGCTGCAGGCCGGCCATCATCTGCACCGGCATATTGTCGGTACCGGTCTTGAGCAGCGTCATCGGCTGCTGCTTCTTGCTGGCGCGGCCCAGGCCCGTGGCGACCACGGTCACGCGCAGCGCATCGCCCATCGAGTCGTCGTAGACGGTACCGAAGATCACGGTCGCATCTTCCGCGGCATAGCTGCGGATGGTGTTCATGACTTCCTTGGTTTCCGACAGCTTCAGCGAGCGGCTGGCCGTGATGTTGACCAGCACGCCGCGCGCGCCGGACAGGTCCACGCCTTCCAGCAGCGGGCTGGCGACCGCCTGCTCGGCGGCCAGACGCGCGCGATCGACGCCCGACACCGTGGCCGTCCCCATCATCGCCTTGCCCTGCTCGCCCATCACGGTCTTGACGTCTTCGAAGTCGACGTTGACCAGGCCGTCCACGTTGATGATCTCGGCAATGCCGGCCACCGCGTTGTGCAGCACGTCGTCGGCGCACTGGAAGCACTTGTCCATCTCGGCGTCGTCGCCCATCACCTCGAACAGCTTTTCGTTCAGCACGACGATCAGCGAGTCGACGCTGGACTCCAGCTCGGCCGAGCCGTGCTCGGCGACCTTGGCCCGGCGCGCGCCTTCGAAGTCGAACGGCTTGCTGACCACGCCGACGGTCAGGATGCCCATCTCCTTGGCGACCTGCGCCACGATCGGCGCCGCACCGGTACCGGTGCCGCCGCCCATGCCGGCAGTGATGAAGACCATATGCGCGCCGCGCAGCGCGTCGGCAATCTGTTCGCGCGCCGATTCGGCGCAGGTGCGGCCGACCTCCGGCTTCGCGCCGGCGCCCAGGCCCGTATTGCCCAGTTGCAGCACGCGCGAAGCGGTCGAGCGCTTGAGCGCCTGCGCATCGGTGTTCATGCAGATGAATTCGACGCCCTGCACCCCGCGGTTGATCATGTGCTGCACGGCGTTGCCGCCCGCGCCGCCCACGCCGACCACCTTGATGATGGTGCCGTCCTGCATTTCCGATTCGATCATGTCAAAGTCCATCACTGCCTCCGAGAAAAATCAGTCGCCAAACGCTGCGGCCTCCCCGCCGCAACCCTTGGTTCCTGAACAAAGAACCAAAAGAAAGAAACTGCTCCATCAACGCGCCGCGCCCGCCACGGTGGACAGTCGGCGACGGCGCGTCGCCAATTCATGCCGGCCGATCAGAAATTGCCGACGAACCATTCCTTCATGCGCGTCCAGATCTGCTTGACCGAACCGCTCTGCACCGCAACCTTGCGTCCGCGCATCCGTTGCACGCGGCCTTCCAGCAGCAGGCCCATCACCGTCGAGTAGCGCGGGCTCTTGACGACCTCGTGCAGATTGCCGCGGTACTCCGGAACGCCAACCCGAACCGGTTTGAGGAAGATGTCCTCTCCCAGTTCCACCATGCCGGGCATCATTGCGGTGCCGCCGGTGATCACGATGCCGGACGACAGCAATTCCTCGTAGCCCGACTCGCGCACGACCTGATGCACCAGCGAGTACAGCTCCTCGATGCGCGGCTCGATCACCGCCGCCAGCGCCTGGCGCGACAGCGTGCGCGTGCCGCGATCGCCCACGCCCGGCACCTCGATCATTTCCTCCGGATCGGCGATCGCCTGCTTGGCGATGCCGTACTGGATCTTGATGTCCTCGGCATCGGGCGTCGGCGTACGCAGCGCCATCGCGATGTCGTTGGTGATCTGGTCGCCGGCGATCGGAATCACCGCGGTATGGCGGATCGCGCCTTCGCTGAAGATGGCGATGTCGGTGGTGCCGCCGCCGATGTCGACCAGCACCACGCCGAGCTCCTTCTCGTCCTCGGTCAGCACCGCCAGGCTAGACGCCAGCGGCTGCAGGATCAGGTCGTGTACCTCCAGCCCGCAGCGGCGCACGCACTTGACGATGTTCTGCGCCGCGCTGACCGCGCCAGTCACGATATGGACCTTGACCTCCAGGCGGATGCCGCTCATGCCGATCGGCTCGCGCACGTCCTCCTGGCCGTCGATGATGAATTCCTGGGTCAGGATGTGCAGGATCTGCTGGTCGGTCGGAATGTTGACCGCCTTCGCCGTTTCGATGACCCGCGCCACATCGGTCTGGGTCACCTCCTTGTCCTTGATCGCCACCATGCCGCTCGAATTGAACGAACGGATGTGGCTGCCGGCAATGCCGGTGAAGACCTCGGAAATCTTGCAGTCGGCCATCAGCTCGGCTTCCTCGAGCGCCTTCTGGATCGACTGCACGGTGGCCTCGATATTGACCACGACCCCTTTCTTCAACCCCTTGGACTCGGATTGGCCCATCCCGATCACTTCGTAGCTGCCGTCGGGGCGCAATTCCGCGACCACCGCCGCCACCTTCGAGGTGCCGATGTCCAGACCAACCAACAGGTCCTTGTATTCCTTGCTCATCGGGTTTTCTCCGCGTTCTCTTTTCTCAGTCGCGTCGGATTGTTGTTGGAAGCCGGTCCACGCTTCGCGCCATTTGCATTGGCACGGCTGGCGCCGTTCGCATTGCTCGTTCCCTGCTCGCGGGCCTTGGCGGCGGCTGCCGCCTGGGCCTCTGTCAGGAAGCGGACATTGGCTGCCCGGATGGCAAACCCGTTCGGATAGCGCAAGTCCGCGTACTCGATCTGCTTGCCCCACTGCTCCGTCACCTGCGGCCAGGCGATGACGAAACGCTTGACGCGCTCCTCCATCGCCATCCGGTCAAGGTCGGTCTGTTCCCGTCCCAATTCGACCACCATGCCGTTGGACAGCCTGGCCCGCCAGGCATACCGCCCGGACAACGTCACCGCCAGCGGCTCGGCCTTCAACGGCCGGAACCACTCGCGCATGATCTCGAGTTTGTCGACGACATCCGCCTCGCTTCCCGGCGGGCCGTCGAGCGCGAGCAGCCGTGCATCCTCTTCCGCCTCGGCGGGATTGGCCACGAACACCTCGCCATAGGTATTGATCAGCCGCCCGGTATCGGACGCGCCCCAGGTGCCCAGCGCCTCGTGTTCCTCGATCCTGACCGTCAGGCCGCTCGGCCATTCGCGCCGCACGCTGGCCTTGCGCACCCAGGGCACCGACTCGAAGGCCTGGCGCGCGGCGTCCAGGTCCAGCGTGAAGAAGTTGCCCGACAGCTTGCCCAGCGCGTTGGCCCGCACCGCGGGCGCGTTGACGTGGCGCAGCGCGCCGCCGTACATCGGCGCCAGCTCGACATGGGTGATCGCGAACACCGGCCGCTGCGCCAGCCACATCAGGCCGGCCGCGAGCGCCATCACCACCACCACGGCGTAGAGCGTGGTGGCGATCAGGTTCAGCAGGCGTGCGTTGTGCCACATGTCGGTTCGGGGTGCGCGATGGCTTCGTTGTACGGGGTCAGCCGCGGGTTATTCGGGTTTCCAGTGCTCGTTCGGATGCAGGTCCAGCGTCGCCGCGGAGACCACCTGCAGCACGAAGTCCTCGTAGCTGATGCCGGCCGCCCGCGCCGACATCGGCACCAGCGAATGGCCGGTCATGCCGGGCGAGGTGTTCATCTCCAGCAGGTAGGGCTGGCCGTCGGCGGTCAGCATCACGTCGGCCCGCGCCCAGCCGCGGCAGCCCAGCACGCGGAAGGCCTCGACCGCGAGGCTGCGCACGCGCTGCTCCAGCGCCTCGCCCAGGTTCGCCGGGCACAGGTACTGGGTAACGTCCGTGAAGTACTTGTTTTGATAGTCGTAGTTGGCGTCGGGCGCGACGATGCGGATCACCGGCAGCGCCACCGCGTCGCGGCCCTCGCCGACGATCGGGCAGGTCAGCTCGGCGCCGTCGATGAACGCCTCGGCGATCACGTCGTTGTCCAGCGCGGCGGCCTTCTCGTAGGCGGCGCGCATCTGGCTGGCATCCGTGACCTTGGTCAGGCCGATCGACGAGCCTTCCCGCGCCGGCTTGACGATCAGCGGCAGGCCGAGGTCCGCCGCCACCGCGTCGAACTCGCGCTCGGTGCAATCGGCCGTCAGCATCGCGAAGCGCGGCGTCGGCAGCCCATGCGTGCTCCACAGCCGCTTGGTGGCGGGCTTGTCCATCGCCAGCGCGGAGGCCAGCACGCCGCTGCCGGTGTAGGGAATGCCCAGCTGCTCGAGCAGGCCCTGCATGGTGCCGTCCTCGCCGTAGCGGCCGTGCAGCGCGATGAAGACGCGATCGAACCCGGCCGCGGCCAGTTCGGCGACGCTGCGCAGCGCCGGATCGAAGGCATGCGCGTCGACGCCGCGCGATTGCAGCGCGGCCAGCACGCCCTGCCCGGACAGCAGCGAGATTTCGCGTTCGGCCGAACGGCCGCCCATCAGCACGCCGACCTTGCCGAGCGTCTTCGGATCGATTTGGGGATTGGGGACGAAGCTCATGCCTGGCCTCCGGCTTGCGGCACGGCCGCTTGCCCTGGTTGTTGCGACGCTGACGAGGCAGCGGGTTGCGAAGAGGAAGATGCCGCCGATGCCGTGGGAGACGATGCCGACGAGGCCGGCGCCGACAGCGCGGCGGCCTGGCCCGACACCAGCAGGCCCGGCACCGCGCCGATCGTGCCGGCGCCCATCGTCACCACCACGTCGCCCGGACGCGCGGCGTCCAGGATCGACTGCGGCATGTCGTCGATCAGCTCGACGAAGACCGGTTCGACCTTGCCGGCGACCCGCAGCGCGCGCGTCAGCGCGCGGCCGTCGGCGGCCACGATCGGCGCCTCGCCGGCCGCGTAGACCTCGGCCAGCAGCAGCGCGTCGACGGTGCCGAGCACCTTGACGAAGTCCTCGAAGCAATCGCGCGTGCGCGTGAAGCGATGCGGCTGGAACGCCAGCACCAGGCGGCGGCCCGGGAACGCGCCGCGCGCGGCGGCCAGCGTCGCGGCCATCTCGACCGGGTGATGGCCGTAGTCGTCGACCAGCGTGAAGGTGCCGCTGCCGTCCGCGCAGGCGACCTCGCCGTAGCGCTGGAAGCGCCGGCCGACGCCGTGGAATTCGCGCAGCGCCTTGACGATGGCGGCGTCGGGCACCTCCAGCTCGGTCGCGATCGCGATCGCCGCCAGCGCGTTCTGCACGTTGTGCAGGCCCGGCAGGTTCAGCACCACGTCGAGCGGCGGCTCGGCATGGTTGTTCAGCTGGCGCAGCACGGTGAAATGCATCTGGCCGTCGACCGCGCGGGCGTTGACCGCGCGCACCTGGGCGTCCTCGGCGAAGCCATAGCGCACCACCGGCTTGGACACGAAGGGCAGGATCTCGCGCACGTTCGGGTCGTCGACGCACAGCACCGCGATGCCGTAGAACGGCAGCCGCTGCGTGAATTCGATGAAGGCCTGCTTCAGACGGGCAAAGTCATGCCCGTAGGTGTCCATGTGGTCGGCGTCGATATTGGTGATGACCTCGATCACCGGGAACAGGTTCAGGAACGACGCGTCCGATTCGTCCGCCTCGGCGACGATGAAGTCGCCGGTGCCCAGCCGCGCGTTGGCGCCGGCCGAGTTCAGCCGGCCGCCGATCACGAAGGTCGGATCGAGTCCGCCCTCGGCCAGCACCGACGCCACCAGGCTGGTGGTGGTGGTCTTGCCGTGCGTGCCGGCGATGGCGACGCCCTGCTTCAGGCGCATCAGCTCGGCCAGCATCACCGCGCGCGGCACCACCGGAATGCGCTTGGCGCGCGCGGCCAGCACCTCGGGGTTGTCGCCGCTGACGGCGGTCGACACCACCACCGCGTTGGCGCCGGCGATATGCGCGGCGTCATGGCCGTGCATCACCGTCGCGCCGAGCGCGCTCAGGCGTCGCGTCGCGGCGTTGCTGCCCATGTCGGAACCGGACACCCGGTAGCCGAGATTGAGCAGCACCTCGGCGATGCCGCTCATGCCGGCGCCGCCGATGCCTACGAAGTGGATGTTCTTGACGATATGCTTCATGAATCCGTTGCTTGTCGGTGGACCTCGATCCCTCGGTTCCCCGTGCTAATCCTTGGCTAATTCCTGGCCAGCTCGCTGCAGACCTGCGCCACGCGCCGGGTCGCATCCGGCTTGGCGAGTCCGCGCGCACGCTGCGCCATCTCTTTCAATTGCGGCCGCGTCAGCCGGGCGAGCGTCTGCGCCAGCCCTTCCGCGGTCAATGCGTTCTGTTGCACCAGCAGCGCGGCACCCTGTTCCGACAGGAAGCGCGCGTTGGTGGTCTGATGGTCGTCCACCGCATGCGGGAACGGCACGAACAGCGCGGCCACGCCGGCCGCCGCCACTTCCGATACCGTCATCGCGCCGGCGCGGCAGATCACCAGATCGGCGTCGGCATACGCCTGTGCCATGTCGTCGATGAAGGGCACGGCATCGGCCGCGACCCCGGCCGCGGCGTAGTTCGCCCGCAGCGTGTCGATCTGCTTGACGCCGGCCTGGTGCCGCACCAGCGGCCGCTCGCCTTCGGGCAGCAGCGCCAGCGCCTGCGGCACCACCGCATTGAGCGCGGCCGCGCCGAGGCTGCCGCCGACCACCAGCAGCCGCAGCGGACCCTGGCGGCCGTCGTAGCGCGCCGCCGGTTCGGTCAGCGCCGCCACTTCCTCGCGCACCGGATTGCCGGTCCACTCGGCGCCGGGCAGCGTCTGCGGGAACGCGCACAGCACGCGATCGGCGACCTTGGCCAGCACCTTGTTGGCGAGCCCGGCGATCGAGTTCTGCTCGTGCAGCACCAGCGGCCGGCCCAGCAGCGAAGCCATCATGCCGGCCGGGAAGGTGATATAGCCGCCCATGCCGAGCACCACGCTCGGGCGCACCCGGCGCAGCGCGCCGATGCTCTGCCAGAACGCGCGCAGCAGGTTCAGGGGCAGCAGCAGCTTGGTCAGCAGCCCCTTGCCGCGCAGCCCGCCGAACTGGATGAACTCCATCGGGATGTCGTGCTTCGGCACCAGGGTCGCTTCCATGCCGGTGCGGTTGCCGAGCCAGACCACGCGCCAGCCCTGCGCGCGCAGCGCATGCGCGACGGCGAGCCCCGGGAACACATGGCCCCCCGGTGCCGCCCGCCATCACGAGCAGGGTGCGTGGCTGCGTGGAACTCATACCTTCCCTCCACGCATCAACACGCTGTTTTGGCTTCGGCCGCTTCGCTTGACTTCCTGCTGGCGCAGGAAGTTAGCCTGCGCCGAAATCGGGCGTTGCTGCGTTCCGGTCATACCTTCCCTCCACGCATCAACACCCGATTTTCGTAATCGATACGGAGCAGCAGCGCCAACGCGACGCAGTTCATCAGGATCCCCGAACCGCCGTAGCTGACCATCGGCAGCGTCAGGCCCTTGGTCGGCAGCAGGCCCAGGTTCACGCCCATGTTGATGAAGGCCTGCCAGCCGATCCAGATGCCGATGCCCTTGGCGACCAGCCCGGCGAAGGTGCGGTCCAGCTGCAGCGCGGTGCGGCCGATCGAGAAGGCGCGGCGCACCAGCCAGTAGAACAGCACGATCGCGGTCAGCACGCCGATGAAGCCGAGCTCCTCGCCGATCACGGCCAGGATGAAGTCGGTATGCGCCTCCGGCAGGTAGTGCAGCTTCTCGATGCTGCCGCCGAGCCCCACCCCGGCCCATTCGCCGCGGCCGAAGGCGATCAGCGAATGCGTCAGCTGATAGGCCTTGCCGAGCGCGTATTCCTCGCGCCAGGGATCGAGATAGGCGAAGATCCGCTCGCGCCGCCACGGCGACACCGCGATCAGCAGCGCGAAGGTGCCCACCGCGATCGCCACCAGCGCGCCGAACAGCTTGCCGTTGACGCCGCCGAGGAACAGGATGCCCATCGCCACCGCGGCGATCACCAGGAAGGCGCCCATGTCGGGCTCGAGCAGCAGCAGCATGCCGACCACCGCCACCGCGACGCCCATCGGCAGGAAGCCCTTGCCCAGGCTCTGCATCCACTCCTGCTTGCGCACCGTGTAGTTGGCCGCGTACAGCACCACCGCCAGCTTCATCAGCTCGGACGGCTGGAAGTTCATCAGGCCCAGCGGAATCCAGCGGCGCGCGCCGTTGACGCCCTTGCCGATGAAGGGCACCAGCACCAGGATCAGCAGGATCAGCGCCAGCACGAACAGCTTGGGCGCATAGCGGTCCCAGTACTTGACCGGAACCTGGAAGGCCAGCAGCCCGACGCCGAGCCCGATCAGCAGCGAGAACGCATGGCGGATCAGGAAATGGCTCTCGCGGTAATTGGCGAAGCGCGGCGAATCGGGCAGCGCGATGGTGGCCGAATAGACCATCACCAGGCCGAGCGCCAGCAGCACGATCGCCACCCACAGCAGCGGCTGGTCGTACTCCATCATCCGCGAGCGGGTCGGCTTGACGCCCGACACCGCATCGCGCAGCCCTTCCCAGGCATTGCCGATGGTCGCGCCGACGATGGTCGCGCCGACGAAGCCGCTGCGCTTGGCCTGGCGCTCTGCGTGCATCTCGCTCATGGCATGATCCCCCGGGACAGCGCCAGTTCTTCCACCGCGGCGCGGAACACCTGCGCGCGGTGCACGTAATTGCGGAACATGTCCAGGCTCGCGCAGGCCGGCGACAGCAGCACCACGTCACCCGCCTGGGCCTGTTCGGCGGCCAGCCGCACCGCCGCTTCCAGCGCGCCCTCGTCCGAGCCCGCGTCGAGCAGCGCCACGCCGGTGCCTTCGAGCGCCGCGCGCAGTTCGCCGGCGGCCTTGCCGATCAGCACCACCGCGCGCGCGTACTGCGCGACCGGCGCCGCCAGCGGCGAAAAGTCCTGGCCCTTGCCCTCGCCACCGGCGATCAGCACCACGCGCTTGTCCAGCCCGGACAGCGCGGCGACGGTCGCGCCGACATTGGTGCCCTTGCTGTCGTCGAAGTACTCGACGTCATCGATGGTGGCAATCCATTCGACCCGGTGCGGCTCCCCGCGGTATTCGCGCAGGCCGTGCAGCAGCGCGTTCAGCGGCAGGTCGATGGCGCGGCACAGCGCCAGCGCCGCCATCGCGTTGGTGGCGTTGTGCATGCCGCGGATATGCAGCGCGTCGGCCGGCATCAGGCGCTTGTGCCGCACCGGCACCGGCGCGGCCTCGTCGCCCGCGGCGCTCTTGCGGCGGCGCGGCTTCGCCTCGTCGGCCTCGCCGTCGGGCTCGGCCAGCACCAGCCAGGGCATGCCGCCCTCGCGCAGGATGCCGAAGCTGCCCGGCACTTCGGGCAGGTCGGTGCCGAAGGTCACCGGGACCGTGCCCGGGCGCGCCATCTCCATCGTCAGGCGGTCGTTGCGGTTGAGCACCTGCACACAGCGGGCACCGTCGGCACCGTCGGCGCCCACGGCTTGCGGCCCGAAGATGCGCTGCTTGGCGGCCGCATAGGCGTGCATGGTGCCGTGCCAGTCCAGGTGGTCCTGCGTGACGTTGAGCACCGCGGCCGCGTGCGGCGCCAGCGTATGCGTGGTCTCCAGCTGGAAGCTCGACAGCTCCAGCACCCAGACCTCGGGCAGCGTCGCCGAGGCGATGCAGGCCGACAGCTTGTCCAGCGCCGACGGGCTGATATTGCCGGCGACCGCGACGGTCTTGCCGGCGCGCTCGACCAGCCGGCCGGTCAGCGCGGTGGTGGTGGTCTTGCCGTTGGTGCCGGTAATCGCCAGCAGCTTCGGCGCATAGCCCGCTTCCGCCTGCAGGTGCGCCAGCGCGCGCGCGAACAGTTCGATCTCGCCCCACACCGGGATGCCGCGCTCGCGCGCCGCGTCCAGCAGCGCGCCGGTATCGGGCTCGGCGGGCGACAGGCCCGGGCTGATCGCGATCAGCGCGATGCCGTCGAGCAGCGCCGGCAGGGCGGACGCAAAGGCGGCGCCGCCGACGAATTCGGCCGAGGGCAGCTCGGCCTGCAGGAAGGCAAGATTGGCGGGCGCCGGACGCGTGTCGGCGACGCGCAGCGCGCAGCCATACCGGCCGCACCAGCGCGCCATCGCCAGGCCCGATTCACCGAGGCCCAGTACCAGCACATGAGGGGTCTGCAACTCGCCAAACACTTCGTTTCCTGCCTTTGATTTCCTGTCGTCGATTCAACTTGCCGGTCTGCGTTCCGCCTGTGCGCCTCAGCGCAGCTTCAGCGTCGACAGCCCGATCAGCACCAGCAGCAGCGTGATCACCCAGAAGCGGACCGTCACCTGCGTTTCCTTCCAGCCGCTCAGCTCGAAATGGTGGTGCAGCGGCGCCATGCGGAACAGCCGCCGCCCTTCGCCATAACGGCGCTTGGTGAACTTGAACCAGGTGACCTGCAGCATCACCGACACCGTCTCGGCGACGAACACGCCGCCCATCACGAACAGCACGATCTCCTGGCGCACGATCACGGCGATGGTGCCGAGCGCCCCGCCCAGCGCCAGCGCGCCGACATCGCCCATGAACACCTGCGCCGGATGCGCGTTGAACCACAGGAAGGCCAGGCCCGCGCCGGCCATCGCCGAGCAGAAGATCAGCAGCTCGCCGGCGCCCGGGATATGCGGGAACAGCAGGTACTTGCTGTAGACCGCGTTGCCCATCACGTAGGCGAACACGCCGAGCGCGCTGCCGACCAGCACCACCGGCATGATCACCAGACCGTCGAGGCCGTCGGTCAGGTTGACGGCGTTGCTCGAGCCGACGATGACGAAATAGGTCAGCACGATGAAGCCGGCCACGCCCAGCGGGTAGCTGACTTCCTTGAAGAAGGGCACCAGCAGGTTCGACTTGTAGGGCATGTCCAGCGACAGCCCGCCCTCGACCCAGCTCAGGAACAGCTCCCACACCTTGACGTTGCTGGCCTCGGAAATCGAGAAGGCCAGATAGACCGCGGCCACCAGCCCGATCAGCGTCTGCCAGAAATACTTCTCGCCGCTGGACATGCCGCGCGGGTCGCGATAGACGACCTTGCGGTAGTCGTCGACCCAGCCGATCGCGCCGTAGCCGAAGGTCACCAGCATCACCACCCAGACGAAGCGGTTGCCCCAATCGCACCACAGCACCGTCGAGATGCCGATCGACAGCAGCACCAGCACGCCGCCCATGGTAGGCGTGCCGGACTTGACCAGATGGGTCTGCGGGCCGATCGTGCGCACCGCCTGGCCGATCTTCATCTCGGTCAGCTTGCGAATCACCCACGGACCCAGCGCGAGGCCGATCACCAGCGCCGTGAGGTTGGCCATCACGGCGCGGAAGGTCAGATAGTTGACGACCCGCAGGAAGCTGTAGTCATCTTGCAGCCATTGGGCCAGGGCCAATAACATCGTTCTTCGTTTTCCTGTCTGCTGCCGCCGCCCTCGTTCAGGGGCCTGGCGGCCAATTCCAATCAATCGTTAAGCTTCACACAACCGTTCAGTCTCAACCCTTGTTCGCCGCCCCGGCCGATCCGGCCGAACCAGCCGACCCGGCCGGCGGCGTCACCAGCGCGTCGACCATGCGCTCCATCCGCATGAAGCGCGAGCCCTTGACCAGCACGGCGCTGGCCCGCGCGACGGTGCCGTCGGCATCGGCGGCCAGCGTCGCCGCCAGCGCGTCGGCGCCGGCAAAGTGCCGGGCGCCTTCGCCGAAGGCCTGCACCGCGTGCGGCGAGGCCTCGCCGGTGGCCCACAGCGTCTCGATGCCGCGCGCGCGCGCATAGGCACCGATCTCGGCGTGGAACGCCGGACCCTGATCGCCGACCTCGCCCATGTCGCCGATCACCAGCACGCGCGGCGCGGCGAAGCCGGCCAGCACGTCGATGGCGGCGCGCATCGAGTCCGGGTTGGCGTTGTAGGTGTCGTCGATCACCACGGTGCCGGCCGCGGCGCGCTTGACCTGCAGCCGGCCCTTGACCGGCGCGAAGCCGGCCAGGCCGCGCTGGATCGCCTCGATGTCGACGCCGGCGGCCAGCGCGCAGGCGATCGCCGCCAGCGCGTTGCGCACGTTGTGCGTGCCGAGCAGCGCCAGCCGGACCTCGAAGGCGCGCCCGGGCGCGCGTACCTGCAGCCGCTGCACGCCGTCGTCGAGGGTGACTTCGGCGGTCACGTCGGCCTGGCTTGCGTTGCCGCCTTCGGCCAGGCCGAAGGTCAGCACCGGCCGGCCGCCGGCCGCGGCGCGCCAGATGCCGGCATGCGCGCCGCCGCTGGCCGCGTCGAGCGGGAACACCGCGGTGCCGTCGGCCGGCAGCGCGGCCAGGATGCTGGCGTGCTCGTGCGCGACGGCCTCGACGCTGACCATGAATTCCTGGTGCTCGCGCTGCGCGTTGGTGATCACCGCCACCGTGGGCTGCGCGATCGCCGCCAGCGTCGCGGTCTCGCCCGGATGGTTCATGCCGAGCTCGAGCACCGCCAGCCGGTGGCTCGGACGCAGGCGCAGCACCGTCAGCGGCAACCCGATGTCGTTGTTCAGGTTGCCGCCGGTGGCCAGGCGCTGCGGCTCGCCCACCGCCGCGGCGAAGATCGCCGCGATCATTTCCCTTGACCGTGGTCTTGCCGTTGCTGCCGGTCACCGCGACCGTCGGCAGCGTGAATTGCGCGCGCCAGCCGGCGCCGAGCTGGCCCAGCGCGACGCGCGTATCCTGCGCGACGATCGCCGGCAAACCCGGCGCCGCGGCGCCGATGTCGCGCTCGACCAGCACCGCGGCGGCGCCTTCGCTGCCACGTCGGCAATGAAGTCGTGCGCGTCGAAGCGTTCGCCGCGCAGCGCGACGAACAGATCGCCGGGCTCGACGGTACGGCTGTCGGTATGCACGCGGGTGAACCGCCGCGCGCCATCGCCTTCGATGCGCGCGCCGGCGATCCAGCCCGCGGCCTGCTGCAGGTCGGTCATCGTCTGTTCTGGTTGGGCCATCGCCGTCATGCCGGTGCTCATGCTCGTACTCATGCCGATACTCCGCGCGCCGCCAGCGCCAGGCGCACATGCTCGCGATCGGAGAACGGCCGCTTGCGGCCCTGGATTTCCTGCGTGGCCTCGTGGCCCTTGCCGGCCACCAGCACCACGTCGTTCGCGCCGGCATGCTTGACCGCGTAGAGGATGGCCGCGGCGCGGTCCTCGATCTGGCGGCCGCGGCGGAAGTCCTGCATGCCGTCGGCGATCGCATCGAGGATCGCCTGCGGGTCCTCGCTGCGCGGGTTGTCGCTGGTCAGCACCACCTCGTCGGCCAGGCGCTCGGCCACCGCGCCCATCTGCGGACGCTTGCCCGGATCGCGATCGCCGCCGCAGCCGAACACGCACCACAGCCGGCCTTGGCGCGCCGCCACCACCGGACGCAGCGCATTCAGCGTCTTCTCCAGCGCGTCGGGGGGTATGCGCGTAGTCGACCACGGCCAGCGGCCCTTCGTGTCCGCCGAACAGCTCCATGCGGCCGTCGACCGGGCGCAGCGCGCGCAGCGCGGCCAGCGCCGCGTCCCAGCCGACGCCGTTGGCCAGCGCCGCGCCGAGCACGGCCAGCAGATTGCTGACGTTGAACTCGCCGATCAGCGGCGTGGCGACCTCGGCGCTGCCGAAGCTGCCGTCCACCTTGAACACGGTGCCGGTCGGGGTCGCCGTCACGCCGGTGGCGCGCAGCCATGCCGCGCCGCCGCTGAAGCCGGTCGGGCCGGCGGGGCCGCCGATGCCGTATTCGATCACCTGCCGCGCCGCCATGCCGCCCGCCAGCAGGCGCCGGCCCATCGCGTCGTCGCGGTTGATCACCGCGGCCTGCAGCTTCGGCCAGTGGAACAGCAGCGTCTTGGCCGCCTCGTACTCGGCCATGCTGCCGTGGTAGTCGAGGTGGTCCTGGGTCAGGTTGGTCAGCACCGCCACCTGGAACGGCGTGCCGGCGACGCGGCCCTGCTCGAGGCCGTGCGAGGACACTTCCATCGCCACCGCGGCCGCGCCGGCGGCATGCAGCTCGGCCAGGCTGTCCTGCAGCTGCACCGCGTCGGGCGTGGTGAAGCCGGTGTGCTGCAGCGCGTCCGGAAAGCCGCTGCCCAGCGTGCCGATGGTCGCGCAGCAGGTACCGGTGGCCTGCAGCACGCGTGCGAGCCACTGGCTGCACGAGGTCTTGCCGTTGGTACCGGTGATGCCGGTGATCGCCAGCCCGCGCGCCGCGTTGCCGTACCACGCGGCGGCGATCGGCCCGGCCAGCCGCTCCAGCCCCTCGATCGGCAGATGCGGCACGGCGTCGCCATGCGGCCACTCGTAGCCGCGGCTCTCGTAGACGACCGCCGCGGCGCCGCGCGCGAGCGCCTCGCCGATATAGGGGCGGCCGTCGGTCGACAGGCGCTGGTTGCCGAGCACATAGGCGAAGAAGACATCGCCCTGGCGCAGCCGGCGCGTGTCGCCGGTCAGGCGGGCGGTATGACCGGACTGCTGGCCCGACTGCTGGCCGGCGTGCTGGCGCAACCAGGCCGCTGCCTTGGCAGCGGCCTGTTCGAGGGCGGCGTGCTTGCTGCGAGCGGTCATCGGGTGGTGCTCCCGGGTCCGCGGGCGGACAGGGCTTCGGGCGGCGTATCGGGCAGGGTCTCGGGCACGCTCTCGGTGACCACCAGTTGCCGGATCGGCGAATCGGGCTGCACGTTCAGCGCGCGCAGCGTGCCGCCGGTGATCGCGGCGAACACCGGGCCGGCGACGGCGCCGCCATAGTGGCTGCCCGAGGTCGGCTCGTCGACGCTGACCGCGACGATGATGCGCGGGTTCGACATCGGCGCCAGGCCAATGAACGAGGCGCGGTACTTGCTGCGGTCGTAGCCGCGGCCGACGTGCTTGTAGGCGGTGCCGGTCTTGCCGCCGACTCGGTAGCCCATCACCTGGGCCTGGGTCGCGGTGCCGCCCGGCGCCGTCACCATTTCCAGCATGCCGCGCACATCGCGCGCGACCTGGGGCGAGATCACGCGCTCGCCGCTGGCCGGGCCGTCGGTGCGGAACATCGTGATCGGAATCAGCTCGCCGTCGTGGGCGAAGATCGTATAGGCGTGCGCCATCTGCATCAGCGACACCGACAGGCCGTAGCCGTACGACATGGTGGCCTGCTCGATCGGCCGCCAGCTCTTGTACGGACGCACGCGGCCGGCGGCGGCGCCGGGGAAGCCGAGCTTGGGCGCCTGGCCCAGGCCCAGGCTGGTGAACATGTCCCACATTTCCTGCGGCTTCATCAGCATCGCCATCTTGATGGTGCCGATGTTGCTGGACTTCTGGATCACGCCGGCGACGGTCAGCGGGCCGTAGTTGTGGGTGTCGGAGATCGTCGCGCGCTCGAAGGTGTAGCGGCCTTCGGTCTGGAACACCGTCGACGGCGTCACGCGCTTGAGCTGCAGCGCGAGCGCGGCGGTGATCGGCTTCATCATCGAGCCCGGCTCGAAGGTGTCGGTCAGCACGCGATTGCGCAGCTGCTCGCCCGACAGGCGCGCGCGGTCGTTCGGGTTGTAGCTGGGCCAGTTGGCCAGCGCCAGCACCTCGCCGGTCTGCGCGTCGAGCACCACCGCGCTGGCGGCCTTGGCCTTGCTGCGCTCGGCCACCGCCTTGACCTCGTTGAAGGCCAGGTACTGGATCTTGGCGTCGATCGACAGCTGCAGGTCCTGGCCGTCGCGCGGGCTGCGCAGCACGCCGATGTCCTCGACCACGCGGCCGAGCCGGTCCTTGATGACCTGGCGCGCGCCGGCCTTGCCGGCCAGCACGCCTTCGCGCGCCAGTTCCATGCCTTCCTGGCCGCGGTCCTCGACGTTGGTGAAGCCGACGATATGGGCCATCGCCTCCCCCTTCCGGGTAGAAGCGCTTGTACTCGCCGCTCTGGTGCACGCCATCGATCTTCAGCGCGGCGATCTTCTCGGCCACGTCGGGCAGCACCTGCCGCTTCAGGTAGACGAAGCTCTTGTCCTCGGTCAGCTTCTTGCGCAGGTCCTTCTCGGACATGTCGAGCAGCCGGGCGAGCTGGCGCAGCTTGCCGGCATCCAGGCTCGACGGCACGTCCTCGGGCACCGCCCAGATTGCCTTGACCGGCAGGCTGGTGGCCAGCACCAGGCCGTTGCGGTCGAGGATCTTGCCGCGCGTCGCGGGCAGCTCGAGCGTGCGCTGGAAACGCTTCTTGCCCTCGGCCTCGTAGAACTGGTTGCCCGGGCCCTGGATCCACAGCGCGCGCATCGCCAGCGCGACGAAGGCCGCGAACATCAGGAACACCACCAGCTTGGAGCGCCACATCGGCAGGCGCAGGCCGAGCACCGGGCTGGCCGAGAACTGGCCGGAGCGCGGACGGGTGGCGGCCGGCCGCGCGTTGCGCGGGCGGTGCAGGCTCGGGCGGGCCATCGTCATGGACGCGCCTCCGCGGCGTTGCGCTGCTGCGTTTCGGCACCGTTGGCACCGTTGGCACCGTTGGCACCATTGGCGCCATTGGCACCGGCGGCACCGTTGGCGGCCTCGCCTTCGGTGCGCGGCAGCACGATGCCCTGCAGGTATTGGGTACGGCCGGGGCTGACCGGCGACATCTTCAATTGCGCGCGGGCCGCCTCGGCGATGCGCGCGCTCTTGGACAGCGCGCTCTGCTGGTATTGCAGCCGCGACCAGTCGGTCTCGAGCTGGCGCTCCTCGGACTGCGCGCGCTCGAGCGCGACGAACAGCGTGCGCGCCTCGTGCTGGGCGCTGACCAGCGACAGCGCGCACAGGATCAGCGCGCCGAGCAGGAAGAAGGTCAGGCGGTTCATGCGCGCGCCCCACCCTGCGGCGCGGCGGGCGCCAGTTTTTCAGCGACGCGCATCACGGCCGAGCGCGCGCGGGGATTGTCGGCGGTCTCCTGGGCACCGGGCTTGACCCGGCCGAGCAGCTTCATGGTGGGCTGGGGCAGGTCGGCCGCGCGCAGCGGCGCGCGCCGCAGCGCCGGATCGGCGTCCTGCTGCGGGCGTGCGTGCGCCTGCATGAACCGCTTGACGATGCGGTCCTCCAGCGAATGAAAGCTGATCACCACCAGCCGTCCCCCCTACCTCGAGCAGATCGTAGGCCGCGCTCAGACCGCTTTCGAGGTCCGCAAGCTCTTGATTGATGAAAATCCGTAGAGCCTGAAAGGTGCGGGTCGCAGGGTCCTGACCCTTCTCGCGTGTCTTGACGGCTTTCGCCACGAGCGCGGCAAGGTCGGCAGTAGTGGCGAGGCGTCCGCCATCGCCGGGTTCGCTCCGGCGAGCAACAATCGCCTTTGCAATCTGTACAGCAAACCGTTCTTCCCCATAGTCTCGTATCACCCTCGCGATGTCCTGCTCGTCGGCCTGCGCCAGCCACTCGGCGGCAGTGATGCCGCGCGTGGTGTCCATGCGCATGTCGAGCGGGCCCTCGAACCGAAACGAAAACCCCCTCGCTGCGTCGTCGATCTGGGGCGAGCTGATCCCCAGGTCGAGCAGCACGCCCGCCACCTTCGCGCCGGCCAGGCGCTCGCCCATGGCGGCGAAGCTCGCGTGCTCAATAGAGAAGCGGGCATCCTTGATGGTGCCCGCTTCTGCGATTGCTGCCGGATCCTTGTCGAAGGCGACCAGTGCCCCTTCGGGTCCCAGCCGCGCCAGCACGGCCCGGCTGTGCCCTCCCCTGCCGAAGGTGCCGTCCACGTAGACGCCGTCGGGCCGCCACACGAGCGCATCGACGGCTTCGTCCAGCAGCACGGTGCGATGGCGCAGGGGGGTGGGCCCCGGCGTACGGGTCGGTTCCATAACCACTTCAGAAAGAGAAGTTCTTCAATGCTTCAGGCATGCCCTGGGCCATCGCCTGCTGTTCCTTGGCGGCGTAGGTCGCGGCATCCCAGACCTCGAAATGGCTGCCCATGCCGAGCAGCATCACTTCCTTGTCCAGCATGGCGGCGCTGCGCAGCTCCGGCGCGATCAGCACGCGTCCGGCGCTGTCCATTTCGACGTCGGCGGCATTGCCCAGAAAAATGCGCTTCCACCAGTGCGCGTCCATCGGCAACGCCGCAATCCGTGTGCGAAAGGTTTCCCATTCCGGCCGGGGAAAGAGCAGCAGGCATCCATCCGGGTGCTTGGTCAGCGTCACCCGGCCCTCGGCCTGTTGTTGCAGCGCTTCCCGGTGCCGCGTCGGAATGGACATCCGACCCTTGGCATCGAGGGAGAGCGCCGATGCTCCCTGAAACAAGTTCACCCCCGTCCCGCGCCTGCCTTCGGCGGCTTGGCGTGGCGTTGACTGGTCCGCTTCGGCTAGTGCACATCATCCCACACCGAAGCCCTTTCTTCACACAAAAATACACTTCCTCACACTATTCCCCACTTTAGAGGAAGCCTATTGGCGGGTCAAGGCTCGTCAACGGTGCCAAAAGGCGTTTTTCGGAATCAGAACAAAGACTTAGCGCAGGGCGAGCGCGCACCAGGAAGGTGAATTCCTAATGAAATGAAGGTCTTAGGGGAGAAAGCCGAGAAACCACCTGAGAACTACGCGGGGAGAAGTCGCTGGCGCAAGGAAATACCGCGGTCCCGAGCCCGGCCAAAGGATACAACGATTCGATGCCGAGAGCCGCTGGGGAGAGCCCGCGCCGCGCGCCGGCCAAAGCGGTGCGGCGCGCCGTGCGGGTCGGTGACGGGACCGTCGGATCCGCGTCGGATCCGCGTCAGATCCGCTTCAGATCCGGTAAGCGGTGGTGGTCATCACGCGCGAGGCCGCGCGCATCGCCGCCCGCACCGGGGCGGGTAACGTGATCCCGCCCGCTTCGCGCGCGCTGGCGCCGTGGCGGGCCTCGTCGTCGCGCATCTGCTCGAGGATCGCGCGGGAACGCACATCGGCGGCGGGCAACTGCTCCAGATGGCCGGTCAGATGCTGCTCGACCTGGCGCTCGGTCTCGGACACGAAGCCCAGGCTCGCCCGATCGCCGGCGCGGCCGGCCAGCCAGCCGATGGCGAAGGCGCCGGCGTACCACAGCGGATTGAGCAGGCTCGGCCGCGAACCGAGCTCGCGCAGGCGCTCCGCGCACCAGCCAAGGTGATCCTCTTCCTCTCGCGCCGCGGCATCCATCTGCGCGCGCACCGCGCCATCGCGCGCGGTCAGCTTCTGGGCCTGGTACAGCGCCTGGGCGCAGACCTCGCCGACATGGTTGACCCGCATCAGCCCGGCGACATGCCGGCGCTCGCCGGCGTCGAGTTGCGTGTCGTCGTGCTCGGCCAGCGACTCGGCCGGGCTGGGGCGCCCCGCACGGGTCGCGCCGGTGATGGCGCGCAGGGCGACGTCGAATTCGTGGATCAATTTGTCCATGTCGGTACGGCGGTGGCGGCCCGCGTGACGGTGAAAGTGACGATGAGCCGCCTTGGGTCGGTTCGGGGAATTCCCGCATTGTACCGCCCCCGTTTCGGACCGCCCTCGCGGGGCGCCTTGCCAGTACTGGCTTGGGCTGGCGGGCTACTCCAAAACCCTGAGTTGTGAAAAGCCGACAATAGAACGACTGTGCGATTGTGCAAACAATGCCGTTTGTTACAGTACCCGACAACTTCTCGCGAAGTTGGGTGCGCAGACCATGGAGAGTTCAGGAGGCTGTCTCGCGCATCACACCAATAATTCTTACTACAGGAGATAAACCAGCATGAAGAAGTCGCTTCTTGCATTGGCCGCGCTCGGCGCTTTCGCCGGGACCGCACAGGCCCAATCGAGCGTCACGCTTTACGGGGTGGTCGACGCCAACATCGAGTACGTCAGCAACATGTCCTCGACCGCGGCGGGCACGGCCGGATTCCCGGGCCGTGGAGAAAACAAGTTCGGGGGTGACCTCCGGCGGCCTGTCCGGTTCGCGCTGGGGTCTGCGCGGCGTGGAAGATCTCGGCGGCGGCATGAAGGCGCTGTTCGTGCTCGAAAGCGGCTTCGGCGTGGATGACGGCCGCATGCAGCAGGGCGGCCGCCTGTTCGGTCGTCAGGCGTATGTCGGTATCGAGAGCAACCAGGTCGGCCGCTTCACCTTCGGCCGCCAGTACACCTCGATGTTCGATGCGTTCGCCAACTTCTCGCCGACCGGCTACGCGACGCAGTACGAACCGATCGCCTATCAGCTGGGTACCAACTTCCGCTCGGACAACACCGCCAAGTACACCGGCAAGTTCGGTCCGGTGACGGCCATCGCGCACTGGTCGTTCGGCAACGGTGTCGCCGGCACCGGCGAAGTCCCGGGCCAGTTCCGCCGCGACACCGGCTACGGTGGCGCGGTGGCGTACGCGGCCGGTCCGCTGGGCGTGACCATCGCCTACGACCAGTCGAACCCGACGGTGGCCAACACCGGCGGCGACACCGCGACGTTCCGCAAGGCAGGCGCCGCCGCCAGCTACGCCTTCGGCCCGGCCAAGCTGATGGCAGGCTACCGCTGGGGGCCAGAACAAGGCCCCGAACGACGCCACCGTCTATCGCGACGACTACTACTGGGCCGGCGCCAACTACCAGGCCACCGCCGCGCTGGGCCTGACGCTGGCGTACTACTACGCCGACGTCAAGAACCTGAACGGCGTCAACGCACCGAACCCGTGGCAGGTCAGCTTCGTGGCGGACTACAACATCACCAAGCGGACCGACATCTACCTGACCGCGGCCTACACCAAGAACGCCGGCCTGAACTTCGACAGCGCCGTCATCAGCTTCGCCAACGGCTACCCGCTGGGCGCAGGCGAAGACAATATGGTGGGCGTGGGCATCGGTATCCGCCACAAGTTCTGAACGCGAGCACGGACGGCCGGCCATGCGCCGGCCTGACGCGCGTCTTCGAAAGGCACCTTCGGGTGCCTTTTTTATCGGCCACGCCTCGCGCGGCGCCGCCCTGCCTCCCCGCCCGGCCCTGCCCCGGCTCTGCCCTGGCTCTGCCCTGGCTCTGCCCCCTGCCCCTGCCCCTGCCCCTGCCCCTGCCCCTGCCCCTGCCCCTGCCCCTGCCCCTGCCCCTGCCCCGGCTCGGCTCGGCTCGGCTCGGCTCGGCTCGGCCGGCCCAGACCGGCCCGGCAAGCGGCGGCGTCCAGGCCATAGGGCTTCACCTCATCGGCATTGCCGCGTCGGCGCCACTAGAATGCAGCAGTCCCGGCGACCCGCCGGACCCGTGAGCAACAACGCCGCGACAACGCGGCAATAACGCAGCAATTACGCAGCGCCAACGCAGCAACACCACACCGACAACACGACGCGCTTGCTCTTCCCGAAGGCGCGCAAGGAGACGACCCGATGCAAGCCCCCCCGCCGCCGCGCGCTGCGCCTGACCCTGGCCGCCACCCTGAGCGGGCTGGCCGGACTCGCGTGGCTATCGCCCGCGCATGCCGCCGACCCTGCCGGCTATCCGGCCAAGCCGATCCGCATGGTGGTGCCCTTCGCCCCCGGCGGCACCACCGACATCCTGGCGCGCGCGGTCGCCGCGGAACTGTCGAAGCTGCCGGGCTGGAACGTGGTGGTCGACAACCGGCCCGGCGCCGGCGGCAATATCGGCGCGGAGATCGTCTCCAAGGCCGAGCCCGACGGCTACACGCTGCTGATGGGAACGGTCGGCACCCACGGCATCAACCAGTCGCTGTACAGCAAACTGCCCTACGACCCGATCAAGGACTTCGCGCCGATCACCGAGGTCGCCGCGGTGCCGAACGTGCTGGTACTGAACCCGGCGTTCGCGCAGCAGAACAAGATCAACAGCGTCAACGACCTGATCGCCTATGCGCGCGCCAATCCCGGCAAGCTCAACATGGCCTCGAGCGGCAACGGCACCTCGATCCATCTGGCCGGAGAACTGTTCAAGACGCAAACCCGCACCTTCATGGTCCACTTCCCGTACAAGGGCAGCGGCCCGGCGCTGACCGACCTGGCCGGCGGCACCATGCAGGTGATGTTCGACAACCTGCCGTCGTCGATGTCGCTGATCAAGGCCGGCAAGCTCAAGGCACTGGCGGTGACGAGCGCCAAGCCGTCACCCGCGCTGCCCGACCTGCCGACCATCGCGCAGGCGGCAAAGCTGCCCAACTACGAAGCGAGCTCGTGGTTCGGGCTGCTGGCGCCGGCCGGCACGCCGCCCGCGATCGTGTCGCGGATCCAGCAGGAAGTGGCCAAGGCGCTGGGGACGCCGGCCATGCGCGAAAAGCTGCAGGCGCAGGGCGCCGAGCCGGTCGGCAACACGCCGCAGCAGTTCGCCCAGCATATCCGCGCCGAGACCGCCAAGTGGGCCAAGGTGGTCAAGGATTCGGGCGCGAAGGTCGACTGATCCGGCCCCTGGCGCGGCGGCCGCGGGAGCGCGCCTCGCGGCCGGCTTAGCGCATATACTTCAGGCGTCAACATTTTCCCCTTGCCGCCTGCGATGCCGACCTCCGCCGCCGACGCCGCGCCCAACGCGGTGCCAGTCGATCTCGAAACCCGCGCCGATGACGCCAGCCACGAGGCACTGCGCCTGTGGCTGCGGCTGCTGACCTGCACCAACCTGGTCGAGGCCGATATCCGCGGCCGGCTGCGCGAGTCGTTCGGCTGCACGCTGCCGCGCTTCGACCTGATGGCGCAGCTCGAGCGCCATCCCGAGGGCCTGAAGATGGGCGAGCTGTCGCGCCGCATGATGGTGACGGGCGGCAACGTGACCGGCATCACCGACCAGCTGCAGCAGGAAGGGCTGGTTTCGCGCGAGCCGCTCGCCAACGACCGGCGCGCCTTTCTGATCCGGCTGACGCCCGCCGGCCGCGCCGCCTTCACGCGCATGGCGCGCGCGCACGAGCAATGGGTCGAGCAACTGTTCGACGGGCTGGCCGAAACGGAGCGGCGCGCGCTGTTCAAGCTGCTGGGCCGCCTCAAATCGACACTGGTGTCCGCATGAAATCCCTGATGACGCAACCGAGGCCGCAACCGGGGTTGCAATCGAAGTCGCAACAGCGGCCGCAACCGCAAGCGTGGCGTGTGTTCGGCCTGCCCGCGCGGGCCGCCGCGATGGCCGTCGCGGCCGCCGCCGTAGCCGCACTGGCCGGCGGCTGCGCCAGGTCGCCGAGCGCGCCGCCGGCGCCGCAGATCACGCCGGTCAATGCCACCGTCAAGCTGGGGCGGATCGCCGAGAAGCGCTTCGTCACGCGCGTCGACGTCGAGCAGGCGCGCGGCTATTCCGGCTATGGAGTGGGCGTGGGCGCCGCCAGCGGCGGCGGCTGGCACGGCGGCGGCGTGGGCGTCGGCCTTGCTTTCGACCTCGGCCGGCTGCTCAATCGCCAGCCGGTGCAGCAGGTCGACATCTTCGCCTACGAGATCAAGCTGAACGACGGCACCAGTGCGACCATCAACGGCCCGGCCGCACCGGGCCTCGATGTCGGCAGCTGCGTGCGCGTGGTCTACGCGGACGGACGGCGCGAGCCGGGGCTGGCGCCGTCCAACGAGTGCTGAGCCGGCGCTGCTGGGCGCCGCTCTTCTCAACGCCGCTGCTCACTACGCCGCTCCCCGCGGCGCCGCTCCTCGCGGCGCCGGGCTTCCGGGCGCCGGGAACGCTCCCGAGAGCCCCGGCGCCGTGAAGGCGATCAGGCCGCCTTGCGCGAGTCGCGCAGCTCCCGCCGCAGGATCTTGCCGACGTTGGTCTTCGGCAGCTCGGTGCGGAACTCGACGTACCTGGGCCGCTTGTAGCCGGTCAGCCGGTCCTTGCAGAACGCGATCACGTCCTGCTCGGTCAGCGCGGGGTCCTTCTTGACCACGAACAGCTTGACCACCTCGCCCGAATGCTCGTCCGGCACGCCGACCGCCGCGACCTCCAGCACGCCCGGGCACTCCGCGACCACACCCTCGATCTCGTTGGGGTACACGTTGAAGCCCGACACCAGGATCATGTCCTTCTTGCGGTCGACGATGCGGGTATAGCCACGCTCGTCCATGATGCCGATGTCGCCGGTCTTGAAGAAGCCGTCCGGCGTCATGACCTTGGCGGTCTCGTCCGGGCGGTTCCAGTAGCCGGCCATCACCTGCGGCCCGCGCAGGCAGATCTCGCCCGGCTGGCCCAGCGGCACGTCGCGGCCGTCGTCGTCGCGGATCGCGATCTCGGTCGAAGGCAGCGGCAGGCCGATGGTGCCGGAGAAGGCGTCGGTGTCGGTTGGATTGCAGGTTGCCGACGGCGAGGTCTCCGACAGGCCGTAGCCCTCGATGATCGGGCAGCCGGTCTTGGCCAGCCATTTCTTCGCCACCGCCTCCTGCACCGCCATGCCGCCGCCATTGGCCACGCGCAGCCCCGAGAAGTCGACCTTGTCGATGTCCGGATGGTTGATCAGCGCGTTGTACAGCGTGTTGACCGCCGGGAACATGTGGAAGCGGTACTTCTGCAGCTCCTTGATGAAGCCGGGGATGTCGCGCGGATTCGGAATCAGCACGCTCAGGCCGCCGCTGCGCATGCCCAACAGCGCGCAGACCGTCAGCGCGAAGATGTGGTACAGCGGCAGCGCGGTGATCGTCACCACCTGATCGATCGGCGCGCCCTTGGCCAGCGCCGGCTGCATCCACGCCTGCGACTGCAGCACATTGGCGACCACGTTCCGGTGCAGCAGCACCGCGCCCTTGGACACGCCGGTGGTGCCGCCGGTGTACTGCAGGAAGGCGATATCGTCCGGGCCGGTGTCGACCGGCTTGCGCTGCAGCCGGCTGCCCTCGGCCAGCGCCGTGGGGAAGCGCACGCAGTTGGGCAGCTCCCACGCCGGCACCATCTTCTTGACGTTGCGCACGACGAAGTTGACCACCGCGCCCTTGAGGCCGCCCAGCATGTCGCCCATGCTGGCGACCACCACGTGCCGCACCGGCGTGGCCGGCAGCACCTGCTGCAGCGTGGCGGCGAAGTTCTCGAGGATCACGATCGCCTCGGCGCCGCTGTCCTTGAGCTGGTGCTCGAGCTCGCGCGGCGTGTACAGCGGATTGACGTTGACCACCACCATGCCCGCGCGCAGCACGCCGGCCAGCACCACCGGGTATTGCAGCACGTTCGGCATCATGATCGCGACCCGCGCGCCCGGCTTGAGCCCGCGCGCCTGCAGCCAGGCGGCGAAGTGGCCGGAGAGCTTGTCCAGCTCGGCATAGGTGATTGCCTTGTCCATGCAGACGAAGGCGCGCCGGTCTGCGTAGTCCCGAAAGGATTCCTCCAGCAGTTGGGCAAGCGACCGGTACTGGGTGGCGTCGATCTCGGCGGGCACGCCTGCCGGATAGTGTTTCAGCCACTGCTTTTCCATATGCCGTCTCCTGGTTTCTGAATGATCGTTCGATTTTTGCGACGCTAAACGGCGATGCTAAACGGCGGGCCCACTTAAGACAACACCAGGACCACACGTTAGATGAAGTCCTCTGGACCGTTGCCAGTGTAAAGGCGGTCGATCGCGGAATCGGTGCGCGCGCAGGCGCGGGAATACCCTAGGACCCGCCCGGCGCGGCGGTGGTTGCATCGTTGCCTGCCGCAGTGTGGGCCGCCGCGGCGTCGTTCACCGCAGCATTGCCAGCCGCAGCATTGCCGGCCGCAGCGGTGCCAGCCACAGCGTTGCCGGCCGCAGCGTTGCCTGCGGCGGCGTTCACGGTGGCCGCCCCGGTCGCCGGGACGTTCGGCGCCAGCGCGCGCAGCCGCGCCTTGCGCTGCTCGGGCTTGAGCTTGCCGATGCGCTCGGCCTCGGCATAGAAGGCCTTCCAGTCGCCGCCGCATTGATCGAGCAGCGCCAGGAACGCCGGCACCCACTGCTGATAGGTGGCGACCGCGGCCAGGTGGGCGTTGGTCAGCGGCTGCGAGAACCAGCGGTCGTAGCCGCTGTAGCCGCCCCACGATTCCTTCAGCGCCGCATAGCGCTGGCGCAGCGCGGCGAAGATCGCCGCCTTGCCGGCCCGCTTGGCGTCGTCGTCGATCGGCCTGCGGTACAGCGCGTCGAGTTCCGCGCGCGCCTGCAGCAGCATCGCGCGGAACTGCTGCCGGCGCGCGTCGTACTGCCGATAGCTGGCGCGCGCGTCGGCCGATGCCTCGCGGACCAGCCAGCGCTCGACGCCGGCGATCTCCACCGCGGAGGCGAACGACTCGTTGAAGGTGGTGTCGTTGCGCACGTAGACCACCTGGTGCGCGAGCTCATGGAAGATCATCCGCGCCAGCTCGCCCTCGGGCAGATAGACGAAGGTGTTCAGCAGCGGATCGTCGAAATAGCCCAGCGTCGAATAGGCGGGCACGCCGGCCACATAGGTCTCCAGCCCCTGGCTGCGAAGCGCGGCGGCATAGCGGTGGGCATCCTCGATCGCGTAGTAGCCGCGGTAGTTGATGCAGCCGACCACCAGGAAGCACCACTTGTGCAGCTCCATCGACAGCTCGGGCGTGGCGAACACGCTCCACACCACGTAGGGACGATGCAGGTTGGCGTAGTGGCGGTAGCTGCCGTTGTCCGGCAGCGCCAGTTCCCGCGAGGCGAAATCGCGCATGCGCCCGGCCAGCGCGAGCCGGTCGGCCAGCCGCTTGTCGTTGCTGCCGTTGGCGTAGGCGATCGCCTCGGACAGCGGCGTGGCCTGGGCCATCACGCCCAGATGGCCGCTGATCGACTGCGCGTAATAGCCGACGGCCTCGCAGCCGGCCAGCAGCGCGCCAAACGCGACGGCGGCCAGCGCGGCCGCCACGCGGACGCGAGCCGGCCGCCGTGCCATCACGTCACCGCCTGCGCGGCGGCCTCCACCTGCACCAGGCAGTCGTAGAAGACCGGCGCGCGGCCCATGTCGGTCAGGCGCTGGCTGGTCAGCTCGTTGGCGTTCTTGCCGTCCGGGGCCAGCTTCTTCCACCAGATCGACAGTCCGACCACCAGCCCCTGGCGCGCGCGGTCGGTGACACGGGCGCGCGCCTGCATGCTGCCGCGGTCGTTGAAGGCGCGCACCATCATGCCGTCGGCGATGCCGCGCGCGGCGGCGTCGTCCGGATGGATGTCCAGGTGCGGCTCACCCTCGGTGGCGCGCAGGCTGTCGACGTTGACGAAGGTGCTGTTGAGGAAATTGCGCGCCGGCGGCGAGATCATCGCCAGCGGATAGCGGGCCGCCAGCTCCGGCGCGCTGGCCGGCGCCTCGTACGGCGGCACGTAGCCCGGCAAGGGATCGAGCCCGTCCTTGGCCATCTCGGCCGCGTAGAACTGGCACTTGCCGGTGGGGCTCGGAAAACCGCCCTCGGCAAACGGCGCCGCCGGCAGCTTCAGCTTCTGCCAGCCGCTTTCCTTCAGCGTCTGCCAGTCGATGCCGGCCGCGCGGGGATCGTTGCGCACGATGGCCTGCGCGGCGATGTCCTCGTCGCTGTCGGCAAAGCACGGCTCGGTAAAGCCCATGCGCCGCGCCAGCCGCCGGAAGATCTCGGTATTGGGCAGCGCCTCGCCGAGCGGCGCGATGGCCTGGTTGTTGGCGAGGAAGTAGGTGTGGCCGTAGGCCTTGTGGACGTCGACGTGCTCGAGCTGCGTGGTGGCCGGCAGGATGATGTCGGCGTAGTCGGCGGTGTCGGTGCGGAAGTGCTCGAGCACCACGGTGAACAGATCCTCGCGCGCGAAGCCCGCCGCCACCTTGCCCGAGTGCGGCGCGACCGCGACCGGATTGCTGTTGTAGACGACGATCGCCTCGATCGGCGGCGTGCCGGCCGGCAGCCCTTCGCCGAGCAACGCATCGCCGATGGTGCTCATATTGATCGTGCGCGGCAGCTTGGGCCAGCTCGGCAGCAGGTCCGGGCGCTGCAGCGCGGCGTTGTCGATCGGGAAGAAGCCGGAGGTTGACAGCTGCATGCCGCCGGCGGCGTGGCGCCACGCGCCCACCAGCGACGGCAGGCAGGCCACCGCGCGCACCGCCTGGCCGCCGCCGTGCGCGCGCTGCATGCCATAGTTCAGGCGGATCGCCACAGGCTGCCGTTCGCGCACGGCCAGCGTGCCGTACAGGCCCGCCAGCCACTCGATCTCCTCGGCATCGATGCCGCAGATCTGCGCGGCGCGCGCGGGCGAGAACTGCGCGGCACGGTCGCGCAGCGCATCGAAGCCAACCGTATGCCGGGCGATGTAGTCGTGGTCGAGCAGGTCGTCGCGGATCAGCACGTGCATGATCGCCAGCGCCAGCGCGCCGTCGGTGCCCGGCATCGGCGCGATGTGCCGATGGCACTTCTCGGCCGTCAGCGAGCGGTACGGATCGATCGCCACCAGCGTCGCGCCGCGGCGCTTGGCCTGCTGCACGCGCGTCCAGAAGTGCAGGTTCGAGGCGATCGGATTGCCGCCCCAGATCACGATCAGCTTGGCATCCTCGACATGCTCGATATCCATGCCGACGCTGGCGCCGTAGGTGTAGCGCAGCGCGGTGGCGCCGGCGCTGGCGCAGATGGTGCGGTCGAGCAGCGAGGCGCCGAGCCTGTGGAAGAAGCGCGCGGCCATGCTTTCGCCCTGCACCAGCCCCATCGTGCCCGCATAGCTGTACGGCACGATGGCCTGCGGATCGCGCGCGGCGATCGCGCCGAGCCGCTCGGCGACGATGTCGAGCGCCTCGTCCCAGCCGATCGGCGCGAACTGCCCGCTGCCCTTGGGGCCGACCCGCTTCATCGGGCTCAGCAGGCGGTCGGGATGGTAGGTGCGCTCGGTATAACGCGACACCTTGGTGCACAGCACGCCCTGCGTGCCCGGGTGGTCCGGATCGCCCGCCACCTTGACGGCGCGGCCGTCCTCGACGGTGACGAGCAGCGCGCAGCTGTCGGGACAATCGTGCGGGCAGGCGGCGCGGACGATGCGGGTGGACATGGGTTCTCCGGGGGGCGTTTTCCTTTGTGCCCGATTGTATTCGATCGCGCCCGGGCGGGCGGGGCCCGGCGCCCGCCGACGGCCAGGCCGACGACCCATCCACCGCGCCGCCGACCGGCCCACCGAGGCGCCGCCGACCGGCCCACCGAGGCCCCGCCGGCGCCTCACCGATGGCCCACGGACGGCCGCCTGACGGTGCCCCGATGGCCGTACGGCGAGCCGCTCAGCGCTGGTCGTTCAGATGGCAGGCCGACATCCGCAGCGGCGCGATCTCCTTCAGCGCGGGCGCCTCCTCCCGGCAACGCGGCATCGCGTACGGGCAGCGCGGATGGAAGTGGCAGCCCGACGGCGGATGCAGCGGCGACGGGATCTCGCCCTGGATCGCCACATAGGTCTTCTTGCCGACCTCCAGCTTCGGCGCTTCGGCCAGCAGTGCCTGCGTGTACGGATGGTTCGGCGCGGCGAATACCTGCTCGGTCGGCGCCGACTCGACCACGCGGCCCAGGTACATGATCACCACGCGGTCGCTGATGTGCTTGACCACGCCCAGATCGTGGCTGATGAACAGGTAGGTGAGGTTCAGCTCCTCGCGCAGCCGAATGAACAGGTTCAACACCTGGGCCTGGATCGACACGTCGAGCGCCGCCACCGATTCGTCGCAGACCAGGAATTCCGGCCTGACCGCCAGCGCCCGCGCGATGCCGATGCGCGCGCGCTGGCCGCCGGAGAACTGATGCGGGAAGCGCCGCAGCACGGTCGGATCCATGCCGACCCGGGTCAGCATCTCCTCCACATAGGCCTTCTGCTCCGAGGCCGGCACGATGCCGTGCACCACCGGCGCCTCGCCGACGATATCCAGCACGCGCAGCCGCGGGTTCAGCGAGGCGTACGGATCCTGGAAGATCATCTGGATCGCCAGCTGCTTCTCGCGCTTCTTCTCCGCGGGCAGCTGCTCCAGGTCCACGCCCTTCCACAGCCTCGTGCCCTCGGTCAACGTATGCAGGCCGACGGCCATCCGGCCCAGCGTGGACTTGCCGCAGCCCGATTCGCCGACCAGGCCGACCACCTCGCCGGCGCGGATGGACAGGTCGACATGGTCGACCGCGTGCACCACCTCTTCCTTCGCATGCGCGCCGAACAGATTGGCGATGCGGGCGGCGGCGTCGAGCGACTTGACGAAGCGCTTGGAGACGCCGCGCAGCTCGAGCAGCGG
Organism: Cupriavidus sp. H18C1; assembly: GCF_049311595.1. Taxonomy (NCBI): domain Bacteria; kingdom Pseudomonadati; phylum Pseudomonadota; class Betaproteobacteria; order Burkholderiales; family Burkholderiaceae; genus Cupriavidus; species Cupriavidus sp. H18C1. The sequence continues at coordinate 2,447,951 of NZ_CP186008.1, read as the reverse complement.
CGTTTCGCTCGCCGACGCCGGGCGTGCGGTCGATGCCCCGGCGGCGGGCGCGTCGATCACGGACATATCGGTCATGCCGGTCATGCGGCCTCCTGGGTTTCGAGCACCGGATGGAAGCAGCGCAGGCGCCGTCCGTCGGGCGTGCTGCTCAGCGGCGGCTCGGTGCGGCAGATCTCGGTGGCGCGCGGGCAGCGCTCGCGGAAGGCGCAGCCGCCGGGCAGGTTCAGCAGCGACGGCGTCATGCCGGGAATCTGCCGCAGCGGCGTGCCGCGCGGATTGCGCGACGGCGCCGAGCCGATCAGCCCGTGCGTGTAGGGATGTTCGGGACGCTCGAGCACCTGCCGCACGTCGCCGGCCTCGACGATCCTGCCCGCGTACATCACGCAGACGCTGTCGGCCAGCCCCGCGATCACCGACAGGTCGTGCGTGATCCAGATCAGCGCGGTGCCGGACTCGCGGCACAGCTTCTGCATCTCGTAGAGGATCTGGCCCTGGATCGTCACGTCCAGCGCGGTGGTCGGCTCGTCGGCGATGATCAGGTCGGGCTTGTTCAGCAGCGCGATGGCGATCGCCACGCGCTGGCGCATGCCGCCGGAGAACTGGTGCGGATAGGCCTGCAGCCGCTCCTCCGGCGAGGGAATGCCGACCCGCGCCAGCGCATTGCGCGCGCGCTCGCGCGCCACCGCCTTGTCGACCTTCTCGTGCGCCAGCACCGCCTCGATCATCTGCGTGTCGATGCGCAGGACCGGGTTCAGCGTCATCATCGGATCCTGGAAGATCATCGCGATGCGGTTGCCGCGCACGTTGCGCATCTGCGCCGGCGTCAGCCTGCGCAGGTCGCGCGTGACGCCGTCGCGGCTGGTCAGCTCGATGCGCCCGCCGACCACCTGCCCCGGCGGGTCGATCAGCCCCATGATCGAATAGCCGGTCATCGACTTGCCCGAGCCGGACTCGCCGACCAGGCCCATGATCTCGCCGCGGCCGATCGAGAAGGACACGCGATCGACCGCGCGGGCGACGCCGCCGCGCGTGAAGAAATGCGTCTCCAGGTCCTCGACCAGCAGTGTTGGTTTGCCGCTCATCCGGTACTCCCCCTTGTGGCGTCTCTTAAAGCGTCTGCAGGCGCGGGTTCAGGACGTCGCGCAGCTGGTCGGCGACCAGGTTCATCGCGACGATGGTGATCACCAGCGCAATGCCGGGGAAGAAGCTGATCCAGTACTTGCCGGACAGCATGTACTGCTGGCCGTTCGAGATCAGGGAACCGAGCGAGGGCTCGGTGATCGGCACGCCCAGGCCGAGGAAGGACAGCGTGGCCTCCAGCGTGATCGCCGAGGCCACCTGCAGCGCGGCGATCACGATCAGCGGCGGCAGGCAGTTGGGCAGCAGGTGGCGGAACATGATGCGCCGCGCCGGCAGCCCGAGGCACGTGGCCGCCTCGATATATTCCTTGCGCCGCTCGACCAGCGCGGCGCTGCGCGTGGTGCGCGCGTAGTAGGCCCACTGCACCGCGACCAGCGCGATCACGATGTTGCCGATGCCCGGCCGCAGGAAGGCCAGCAGGATCAGCGCCAGCAGGATCGGCGGGAACGACAGCTGCAGATCGGCGACGCGCATGATCAGCGCCTCGACGCGTCCGCCGACGAAGCCGGCGATCAGCCCCAGCGTGGCGCCCAGCACCAGCGCGATCACCGTGCTGACCACGCCGACGCCGATGCTGATGCGCAGGCCGTACATCACCGCCGACAGGATGTCGCGGCCCTGCTCGTCCGAGCCGAGCAGGAAGGTCATGCCGTTGCCGGCCACCTCGCCCGGCGCCAGGCGCGCATCGAGCACGTCCAGCGTCGCCAGGTCGTAGGGGTTCTGCGGCGCGAGCCACGGCGCGAAGATCGCGATCAGCACGATCGCGATCAGCACGGCCAGGCCCGCCACCGCGATCTTGCTCGAGAAGAACTGCCGGGCGAAGCGGCGCCATGGGGTGTCGACGCCCGCCGCGGTGGACGGCGTGCCAGTCGGGGTGCCCGGCGGGCCGGCGGGGATATCGGTGGTGGGAGCCGGCAGCCCGTCCGGCGTGCCCGGTTGCGTAGCGATGGTCATGGGATCAGCCCTTGTTGTCGGCGATGCGCACGCGCGGGTCGAGCACGCTGTAGATGATGTCGACCGCCAGGTTGATCAGGATGAACAGCGTCACGATCACCATCAGGTAGGCGACGATCACCGGCCGGTCCAGCAGCTGGATCGAATCGATGATCAGCTTGCCCATGCCGGGCCAGGCGAAGATGGTCTCGGTGACGATGGCGAAGGCGATGATCGAGCCGAACTGCAGCGCGATCACGGTGACGATCGGGATCAGGATGTTCTTGAGCACGTGCACGCCGACGATGCGCGTGTTCGACAGGCCCTTGGCGCGCGCGAACTTGACGTAGTCCTGCAGCATCGCCTCCTGGGTGCCGGCGCGCGTCAGCCGGATCACCATCGCGATATTCAGCAGCGACAGCGTGACGGCCGGCAGCACCAGATGGCGGATGCCGTCGACGGTCAGGAAGCTGACCGGGATGCCGAGCACCGAGACGGTCTGCCCGCGCCCGTTCGACGGCAGCCAGCCCAGCTGCACCGCGAACACCATGATCAGCATCAGGCCGACCCAGAAGGTCGGCAGCGAGAAGCCGAGGATCGACACCGTCATGATCGACTTGCCGGCGATGCCGTTGGGCCGCAGGCCGGCCCACAGGCCGAGCGGGATGCCGAGCACGATCGCCAGCAGGATGGCGGAGATCGCCAGCTCCATGGTCGCCGGCATCCGCTCGAAGATCAGCTTCAGCGCCGGCGTGCCGTGCGCGAACGAGATGCCCAGATTGCCCTGCAGCGCATTGGTCAGGAAGATCCAGTACTGCTCCCACAGGGGCTTGTCGAGGCCGAGCGCGGCGATGGTGCGCTTGATGTCTTCCTGATCGGCCTGCGGATTGATCAGGATGTCCACCGGATTGCCGATGGCGAACACACCGAGAAAGACCAGCAGCGACATGACGAAGAGCACGACCACGCTCTGCATCAGGCGCCGGATGATAAAGACCAGCATAGTCGGGACGCTTTTCCTTCGCCGCCGGCGCCGCACACCGCCATGGCCCGCGCGAGGGATCGCGCGAAGGCATGGGGCGGGACGCGGCACCGGCTGACGGCTATCGCCGCCCGATCATCGCCGGGCGGCTGTTTTCGTGGCGATCGGCGCATCGCCGGACCCGCGGGCGGCGGGGCCGGCTGCGCGGCGCGGGCCGGTTGGGCGCGCGGCGCCATTGGGCACCGCGCGCGCCGGGGCTGTCAAGTGAACAGCCTGCCGCCAGCGGTTACTGCTGCGGCTTGAAGTTGTGCGCGTAGGTCCGTTCGTCGGTCCGCGGCACGTAGGTGATGCCCTTCTGCGTGGCCCAGGTGGTCACCTGCTGATGGATCGGAATGATGCCGCCGTCGTTGATCGCGATCGCGGTCGCCTCCTGCAGCAGCTTCGAGCGCTGGGCGTCGTCGACGGTCGACAGCGCCTTCTCCAGTACCGCATCCATCTTCGGATTGCAGTACTCGCCCCAGTTGGTGGTGCCGAAGCCCTTCTTGGCATCCTCGCACGCCAGCAGCGCGCGCAGCGGCGAGCTGACCTCGCCGGTCTGCGCGCCCCAGCCGAGCAGGCCGAACGACCACTCGTGCTTGATGCCCTTGGACGAGTACGTTGCCATCGGCATGCCTTCGACCCGCGTGGCGATACCGATCCGCGTCAGGTTCTGCGCGACGGTCTGCGCGATTTTCTCGTCGTTGACGTAGCGGTTGTTCGGCGTATGCAGCGTCACGCCGAAGCCGTTCGGATAGCCGGCCTCGGCCAGCAGCTTCTTGGCGCCCTCGGGGTCGTACTTGACCGTCTTCAGGTTCGGGTTATGCCCGAACAGCGTCGCCGGCACCAGGTTGTTGGTCGGCTCGGACAGGCCTTCCATCAGCCGGTCCTTGATGCCCTGCCGGTTGATGGCCATGCTGATGGCATTGCGCACGCGCGCATCCTTCAGCGGGTTCTTGTCCATCGGCTGGCCGTCCTTGGTGGTGACGTACGGCGACTTGTCACGCTTGGCATCGAAATACAGGTAGATCACGCGGTGCGAGATCTTCGAGAAGAACGACAGCTTCGGGTTCTTGCGCACCTGCGGCAGGTCCGGCGTCGGCACGTTCTCGATCGCCTGCACGTCGCCCGACAGCAGCGCGGCCAGGCGGGTGGCGGGGTTCGGGATGAAGCGCAGCGTCACCTTGTCCCAGGCGGGCTTCGGCCCCCAGTAGTCGGGGTTGAGCGTCAGTTCGACCCGGTCGTCGCGCGCGTAGCTGACGAACTTGAACGGGCCGGTGCCGACCATGCCCTTGCCCTGGGCGAAATCGTCGGAGTTCAGGCCCTGCGTGGCCTTCTTCTGCACGATGAAGATCGAGGTCAGATCGTTCAGCACCAGCGGATAGGGCTGCGCGGTGATCAGCTGGATCGTGTTCGGATCGACGATCTTCTTGGCGACGATGGCCTTGGTGTAGACGTCGAACTTGCCGGGGCTGTTCTGGATCGTCGCAGGCCGGTCCAGCGACCACAGGATGTCCTCGGCGGTCAGCGGCGAGCCGTCATGGAACTTGACGCCCTTGCGGATCTTGAACTCCCAAGTGGTCTCGTTGACCAGCTTCCACGACTCGGCCAGGCCCGGAATGATGCGGCTGTCCGCGTCCATCTTGATCAGGCTGTCGAAGATGTGCTCCGACACGTTGATGTTCGAGAACAGGTTGTAGAAGTGCGGGTCCATCGAGGTCGGCGGCGAGCTCATGGCCAGCTTGAAATCGGCTGCCAGTGCCTGACCGCCGGCGCCGAAGCTGATGGCTGCGGCGAGCAGAGCGGTTGCAAATGCCTTCTGGTGGTGGCGAAGCGGCATCGAGCGATTCTCCCGAAAAGTGGGGGCAACTATAACGAGCGGCCTGTGACCGTCGCAAGCTGCGACGCCGCAAATTGGTGCAGGCGTCGTGATACAAGCGGGGCCCGGCTCGCGGACGCGGTACGGCAAGCATTAACTGTTCCAGTAGAGAAGCACCGGCTGCAATGCGGGGAAACCCACCTCCGGTGGATACCGCGCCGAATGGGGGCGGCATATTCGACGGTATATTGGGCGGCATGTCGGGGCGGCATGTCGGGGCCGTATGCCGGGCGGCGCGTTGGGCAGCATGTTGGGCGGCATGGTGGCCGCCATTGGGCGGGTTATCGGGGAAACCTCGCGCCGTGATGGTTTTGGCGCATTCGGGCGCGGCGTCGTATGATCCGGATATTTCACCCCTGCTGTTTTCCCCAATTCGGTTTGCCGGCCGGGGTTTTCCGCCCTGGTTTTCTACCCTCTCGTTTATCACCGCTTACCGCTCTTGCCACGGCCATGACACTGATCCCCGAAATCCTCCAGGCGCAAGACGAGATCCGTTCGATCCGCCGCGATATCCACGCTCATCCCGAACTGCGATTCGAGGAGCAGCGCACCGCCGACGTGGTCGCGCGCACGCTCGCCGACTGGGGCATCGAGGTGCACCGCGGCCTGGGCAAGACGGGTCTGGTAGGCGTGATCCGCAACGGCAGCAGCACGCGCAGCATCGGCCTGCGGGCCGACATGGACGCGCTGCCGCTGCAGGAGGCCAATACCTTCGGCCACCGCTCGCAGCACGACGGCAAGATGCACGCGTGCGGCCACGACGGCCATACCGCGATGCTGCTCGGCGCCGCCCGCTACCTGGCGCGGCACCGCAACTTCGACGGCACCGTGAACCTGATCTTCCAGCCGGCCGAGGAAGGCGGCGGCGGCGCGCGCGAGATGATCCGCGACGGGCTCTTCGAGCGTTTTCCGTGCGACGCGGTGTTCGGCATGCACAACTGGCCCGGCATGCCGGCCGGTTCGTTCGGCACCTGCCCCGGCCCGCTGATGGCATCGAGCAACGAGTTCCGCATCGTCGTGCGCGGCAAGGGCGCGCATGCGGCGATGCCGCATAACGGCAACGATCCGGTCTTCACCGCGGCGCAGATCGTCGGTGCGCTGCAGGGCATCATCACCCGCAACAAGCGGCCGATCGACGCGGCGGTGATCTCGGTCACGCAGTTCCACGCGGGCGACGCCACCAATATCGTGCCCAACGAGGCGTGGATCGGCGGCACGGTGCGCACCTTCACCCTGCCGGTGCTCGACCTGATCGAGCGCCGCATGGAAGAGGTGGCGCGCGCGGTCGCCACGGCGTTCGACTGCACCATCGAATTCAGCTTCGACCGCAACTATCCGCCGACCGTCAACAGCGCCGCCGAAGCGGCCTTCGCCGTCGAGGTCGCGCGCGAGCTGGTCGGGGTCGACAACGTCGACGCCAATACCGAACCGACCATGGGCGCCGAGGACTTTTCCTTCATGCTGCTCGAGCGGCCGGGCTGCTATCTGTTCATCGGCAACGGCGAGGGCGGGCACCGCGAGGCGGGCCACGGCATCGGACCGTGCATGCTGCACAACCCCAGCTACGACTTCAACGACGAGATCCTGCCGGTGGGCTCGACTTTCTTCGTCAAGCTGGTCGAGAAATGGCTGGCGCCGGCGTGAATGGTGTGAATGGCGTGAGCGGCGTGCATGGTTCGGATAGCGCGGATGGGGCGGGCATGAGCGGCGCGGGCGGGACGGATGCTGGCGGTATGGCCGCCACGGCCACGACCCGGCCGGCGCTGCCGGCGCTCGATCTCGCCACCGCCAGCGCCTTCGCGCAGGTCGCGCTCGAGAACATCCTGCGGCCCTATCCCTACCGGGTCGACCACATGATGATGGGCGCCGGCGACCTGGCCGAGCCGCGCACGCTGCATCCCGTCTATTTCGGCAGCTATGACTGGCACTCCAGCGTGCATATGCACTGGCTGCTGGTCCGGCTGCTGGCGCACCGGCCCGACCTGCCCGAAGCGGGCGCGATCCGCGCGACGCTCGATATCCAGTGGCGGCCGGAAGCGGTCGAAGCCGAGCTGGCGTATTTCCGGCGGTCGGGCTCGGGCACGTTCGAACGTCCCTATGGCTGGGCGTGGATCCTGCGGCTGCAGGCGGAATTGCGCCAGTTTCCGGGCGACGACGAACAGGTACAGCGCTGGGCGCGCGCCTGCGAACCGCTGGCGACGTATCTCGCCGGACGGCTGACCGACTATCTCGATATCGCCGACTTTCCGATCCGCACCGGCACGCATGCCAACAGCGCCTTCGCGCTGGTGCTGGCCGACGGCTATGCTCGCGCGGACAGCCATCCGGCACTGCGCCGCGCAATCGCGCGACGGGCGCATCGGTGGTTCGGCCATGACCAGCGCTACCCCGCCCGCTACGAGCCGGGCGGCGACGAGTTCCTGTCAGGCGGCCTGATGGAAGCGGTGCTGATGCGCAGGGTGCTGGACGACTGCGCGTTCGCCGAATGGTGGGAGATGTTTGCACCGGCACCGACCGACCTGGCGACGTGGCTGACACCGGTGGTGGTTGGCGATCGCACCGATCCGAAGCTGGTGCATCTGGACGGGCTGAACCTGTCGCGTGCCTGGTGCTGGCGCCTGCTCGGACCGTCGATGCCGGAACCGTTGCGGGTAAAGGCAGCGGGTGCGTGGGTCGATCATCTGGACGCGTCGCTGGCGCAGGCGGTCAGCGGGGACTATGTCGGGACGCACTGGCTGGCATCGTTCGCGGCGCTGGCGTTGACCGATCCCGTGGTCCCCTGATTTCGCCACCGACGCCTGCCCTGCTGGGCTCGCCCCCCCTGCCGGCCGCGCACGCGCCGGACCTGCGCACACTAGTCCAGCGCGATGTCGCCATACCAGGCTTCCGCCTGGCTCTTGGTGTTGTCGGTGTCGGTCATGATGCCGACGGCCAACAGCCGGCCCGGCTCCTTGCCGAAGGCGGCGCGATAGTCCGCCCGCAGATCGCGTTCGTGGCAACGCCACTGCCTGGCGTGCCGGGTGCCCGAGTCCACGACGATCATGCGGACACGCTCGGTGTGCGGGTTCGGTATGACCGTACCTTCCGGACGCTTGGCGCCCCAGATATACATCAACGTCGCGTACGGCATCTCCCGCCCGGTCATCAGCCGCGCCATCTCGTCCATCAGATGATCCTTCAGCGACAGCGTGCTCTTGTCGCCGTCGAAGGCAACGAACACCCGTAGCGGCGCATCCTCGCGGGGTCCGCTGGCGTTGTCGCCGTCGGCAATGACGTCGCGCGTCTTCCAGGCCCAGCGCAGCTTGCCGGGATCCCGCGGTTTGAGGGGGAACATAGAGTCCGGACGCGGAGCCATCGGCGCGGGCATGCAGCACCACGCGCTGGTCGACCTCGGTCAGCGCGTATTGCGTGGGGGTCTTGCTGCGGTTGACGGTCCAGCTGTGCCAGCCCACCGGCAGTGCCTGCTCTGGGCCGAATGTCGAAAATAGCGGAAGTTGCTGCAACGGCATCGGCTCGGCAGCTTCCTGCTCGCTTTGGTCGCTAACTTTCCGAAGCTGGGCCGGGGAGTCGGAGCGCTGCGATGCCTCGTTCCGCAGCGACTTGGCAGTGGAGACAGCCAGCCGCTGGTGGAACTTGCGGCAATCCAGCGGCGAGATCCTGGCCACCTTGGGGGACTTCGACACAGATGCCTCGGCGTCGGGAGGCGACAATGGGGATGTCGCGCATCCCGCGAGTGTCGCCGCAGCCGTCAGGACAACGCCTGCAAACCGGGGCCTGCGCAGGCCCATGCCGATGATTCCGGCCATGTTTGCGGCCATACCTTCCCCCGAACTTCCCGATTGCCCGCCCCTGGTTGGGCCGTGGCTTGATTGCGTGACGATGGCACCGCGATGCCCACAAGTGGGGCAAGCGCCGGCGCCGAGCGACACCATAACAGAGCCGATGCGGAGCGAGAACCAGTGACTTCACGCACGGAGGCGATCTGTTGTATTCCGTCTGCGCGGCGGGAGTTGTCTGTGTCGTCTTCTTTCCCGCCGCCACAAAGCAAAACACCCCAGACCTTGGGAGATCTGGGGTGTTTTGGGGATGGAGAGCCTGGCGATGACCTACTTTCACACGGGTAGTCCGCACTATCATCGGCGCGAAGTCGTTTCACGGTCCTGTTCGGGATGGGAAGGGGTGGTTCCGACTTGCTATGGTCACCAGGCATAAAGGGTTGCCGGACTGGCTGGGCCAATCTGGCGTATTGGGATGTAGCGTCGGGTTGTGCTGTATGGCACGTGTGCGGCAACACCAGCGGATCTAAACGCACTGGTTATAGGATCAAGCCTTACGGGCAATTAGTACTGGTTAGCTTAACGCATTACTGCGCTTCCACACCCAGCCTATCAACGTCCTGGTCTTGAACGACCCTTCAAGGAGCTCGAGGCTCCAGGGAATCCTCATCTTCAGGCGAGTTTCCCGCTTAGATGCTTTCAGCGGTTATCTCTTCCGTACATAGCTACCCTGCGATGCCTCTGGCGAGACAACAGGTACACCAGCGGTACGTCCACTCCGGTCCTCTCGTACTAGGAGCAGCCCCCGTCAAGATTCCAACGCCCACGGCAGATAGGGACCAAACTGTCTCACGACGTTTTAAACCCAGCTCACGTACCTCTTTAAATGGCGAACAGCCATACCCTTGGGACCGGCTACAGCCCCAGGATGAGATGAGCCGACATCGAGGTGCCAAACACCGCCGTCGATATGAACTCTTGGGCGGTATCAGCCTGTTATCCCCAGAGTACCTTTTATCCGTTGAGCGATGGCCCTTCCATTCAGAACCACCGGATCACTATGTCCTGCTTTCGCACCTGCTCGACTTGTCGGTCTCGCAGTTAAGCACGCTTTTGCCATTGCACTTTAGGTACGATGTCCGACCGTACCAAGCGTACCTTCGAACTCCTCCGTTACACTTTGGGAGGAGACCGCCCCAGTCAAACTGCCTACCATGCACTGTCCCCGACCCGGATTCACGGGCCTAGGTTAGAACCTCAAACAAACCAGGGTGGTATTTCAAGGACGGCTCCACGAGAACTGGCGTCCTCGCTTCAAAGCCTCCCACCTATCCTACACAGATCGGTTCAAAGTCCAATGCAAAGCTGCAGTAAAGGTTCATGGGGTCTTTCCGTCTAGCCGCGGGGAGATTGCATCATCACAAACACTTCAACTTCGCTGAGTCTCGGGAGGAGACAGTGTGGCCATCGTTACGCCATTCGTGCAGGTCGGAACTTACCCGACAAGGAATTTCGCTACCTTAGGACCGTTATAGTTACGGCCGCCGTTTACCGGGACTTCAATCAAGAGCTTGCACCCCATCATTTAATCTTCCGGCACCGGGCAGGCGTCACACCCTATACGTCCACTTTCGTGTTTGCAGAGTGCTGTGTTTTTATTAAACAGTCGCAGCCACCATTTTATTGCAACCCCGTCACCCTTCTG